>NZ_CP078145.1:2982691-5965382 GCF_019222765.1 Nocardia iowensis
TCCGCCAGGCGGTCGGGTTCGTGAAGAATCCGGTCAAGGGCGTCATCGGCATCGCCAAGAGCGGACTGAAGACGATCAAGAGCGGTCTGCAGACCATCGGCAAGCACCTCATCGGACCCCTGCTCGAACGGCTGAAGAAGGCCGGGCTTGCACTGCTCAAGGGTGTCGTCGCGAAGTTGCTCAACCCGCTGACGCGGATCCTGCCCGCCGAGATTCGTCCGCTGGTGCCGATCCTGGCCAAGCGCCTCGGCATCGGCGAGGCCGCCGACGAGACCGAGGAGAGCCAGGAGGAACTCGGCACCGCGGGCACCATGGCCGAGGCGTTCGATCAGCAGCTTTTCGAGCTGTTCACGGCCGAGGAGACCGCCGAGGCGGCCGACTACGACGAGCTCGATACCGAAGAGCCCGAACACAATATGGTCGCCGAGCTCGATGACGCCCGTGCCCGGCTCGCCGCACAGTTGAGCGCCTACACCGGCTCCGAGGAGCCGATCGCCGAGATCGAGCAGTTCATTCCGGCGGTGCTGGCCATCCGGCCGCTGCTCAAGCTCGGGTTGAAAGTCACCGGCGCGCGGGAGAAGCTGGTGAACCTCATCGCGCAACCGCTGGCCAAGCTGATCAAGGGGATGGTCGGGCCGGAAGCCGCGCGCACGATCGGCAAGATCGCCGGGCAGGACCCGTCGGTGATGATCGCCCGTGCGGTGGTCGGTGTCGGGTTCACCGCGCTCGGCTTGGAAGCCGCAGGCCAGGAGGAAGACACGATTCCCGGTGAGGCGCTGGCCTCGGCGGTCGAGGCGACGGTGGGGCGGGTGCTCGACGAACTGCCCGAGGCAGCCTTCACCGACCCACTACAGGTCAGTGCCGCGGTCCAGCGCGCATTCGCCGAATCGGCCGCCGCTTACCTGCCGGACCGGCTGCTGCGCGCAGATCTGCCGGAACGGGAGACGGCCCAGGAGGGCGGCTTCTGGGTGATGATGCCGCGCTCGACCAGGCCGCGCTACCGATTCCGCAAGTACACCCGGGTTTTCGCGGTGCCGATCCCACGGCAGGTCGCGCGGGCGGTGCGCTGGAACGACGGCGGCACTCTGGAGACGTACCTGCTCGACCGCGGCGCCGAACGGTGGCCCGTGCAGGCCGAGATCGACCTCTACGAAACGCTGCCCGGCACCATGCTTGGCCATCTCACCCGCGACGAAACACTGCCTGCCGCAGAGCAACCCGGTGCGGAGGAGTTCCAGCCACTCACCGAGGAGGCTGCGGGGCTGCTGCTGCGCGAACCCGCGCTCGGCAGGCGCGGGAAGGTCGGGACCGCGCCGGGCGCGTATCGGCCCGTGCCCGGTCAGCGATACTTCCGCGTCCGTGTCGCGGCCCTGCCCGCACGCCGGGCACGCCGACCACGTCGGCTGACTACGGTGCGCTGGGACCCGGCGGCCAAGCGGATGCGCGTCGTGATCAAGCTGTCCGAGCGGCGGGCTCGCGGTATGCAGGCCCGCCTGCAACGGGCGGCGCCCGCGGGCCAGCGTGATCTGCCCGCCGTGCTGTCGGCACTGCGCGAGATCTTCCTGCCGCGCTTGCAGTATCGGATCGCCCGGCGGCTGCTGAAAGCCACGCTGGTCACCGACCCGGCCGCCGCGGCCAAGCTCGCGGGTGACCTGACCGCCGCGACCAGCACCGGCATCGCGACCTATCTCGCCCAGCGGGGCGCCCAATTCGCCGCCGCCGTGGCCGATCCGGCCGACGGGGTCACGCTGACGGTGACCTTCACCGGGATTCAACCGGATTCGGCGCAGCTCCCGGCGCCCGAAGTCGTCGCTACGCCTGGACTGTCGTGATGGACGCCCGATTCGCCACCGAGACAGCGGCGCTGGCCGTCGAGGCCAGGCACTGGCGTCGCGCTTGCGCCGCGTTGGGTGACCTCGAGGTCAGCGCGGCGCCGGGGGCGTGGCGCGAGCTCGAGTCCTACCTCGGGCTCAGCGTCCGAGCCAGTCTCAGCGGCCAGGCGCGCAGGCTCACCGCGCAAGCCGACCGTACCCTCTTCACGATCAAGGCCGCGACGACGCGGGCCGACCTGAAAACCGCACGCGCGGAGCTGCTTACCCTGCGCCGTCGGTACAGCCGGGCCGAGGCGGTCGTCGACTTCTATTGCGACGCGGTGAATACCCGCACGAATCCGCGCACCGCCGCCGTGCTGCGTGGGCTGGACACTTTGGCCGTGCACAGCATGGACCAGGTGTTGCGGCCGTTGGGTATCGACACTCCTTCGGTGCTGACCTACCTCGACAAGGGTCTCGGCGCGTCGATACTGCGAGCCGGAGCGCGGCTCTGGGATGCGTCCCTGTCGCCCGCCGCCGCCATCAAGATCACGCGGCACAATCTGTGGCAGCCCACCTCCTTGGTCCATGAGACCGGCCATCAGGTGGCCCATTTGACCGGCTGGACAACGGAATTGGCGGCCGCACTACACGCGGCCCTGGCCCCGCGGAGCTCGCTCGCCGCGGACGCGTGGCGCAGCTGGGCATCCGAGGTAGCGGCCGACGTCTATGCGTTCTCGCTGCTCGGCTTCGCGCCGGTGCCCGCGTTGGCGACCGTCGTGGACGGGCCGACGAGCCAGGTGTACCGAATGCCATTCGGTGATCCACATCCGGTCTCGGCCCTGCGAGTGCAGTTCAACGCGGCACTGTGCCGCGCCTGGTTCGGCGCGGGCCCATGGGACGCACTCGCGGCCCGCTGGATGGCGAGACACCCACTGGCCCAAGCACCTTCGGATGTTGCCGCGATAGTCGCCGCCAGCATGCCGTTACTGCCCGCGATCGTCGACGTGTGCACGCGAATGCCGATGCGCGCCTTCCATGGCGTCCCGCTGTCGGCACTGGCCGACCCGCGCCGGGTAGCGCCGGGCGAACTGAATCGGCTGGCCGACCGCGCGGGCGCCTCGCTGTACACCTCGACCCACCTGCAACGGGTCGAGCCGATGCGAATTCTGGCGCTGACCGTGCTGCGCGGTCTCGAATCGTCCACCGCGCCATCGGAAATGGAGACATGGCTGCGACGGATGGGTGGTGGCGACCGAGTCGCCGCCTGAACGCACAGATAGGAGACCGACATGGATAACGACCCGGACCAGGCGCAGACGTTCGATCTGGACAAGCTCGCCCACCTCATCGCGGCCGCGCTGCAGCAGAGCCGGCCGCCGGACCGTCCCGAATCGAGCACAGTCGACGCGGAGAACGACTTGACGCTGTCGATCTTCTCCGAGCTGCAGTACGCGCTGCAGTCCCGCAACCTGTCCTCGACAGGTCCGCTGACGCAGCGGTTGCCCGCTCAGGTCAACCCCTACGGCGAGCTGGAGTTCGGCAAGCCGCTGCCGGGATACGCGGCCAAAGCCGTTGTCGTGCACCGCGGCAGCCGTCCGCCCGAGGCGCACCAGGTGTGCGGCGGGACGCAACCGACGCTCGACCTGCGCCACCCCGGCGAGGTGGTGGCCGTGCAACTCCAGGACAGCGAGCACCGGCTGCGGCTGGTCACCTTCGTCACGCACGCACCGAGAGACCAACGCGGGTATGGCCCTGCCGCCGCCGCGCAGGCCGACCCCGCACCAGCAACCTAAGGAAAGGCAGCGCCATGTTTCGACAGTTGGCAACCGCGCTCCCGCCGCTCACCGGCTCGCTCACGCCCGCGGACGCGGTCTTCACATTTCACCCCGAACAGCTGAGCCGGTGGCTGGATGAGGTCTGGGCACAGGGCGGCATCTCCGCCTGGCCCAACGTCTTCAACAGCACCAACGTGCCGCTCGGCGACCCCGCCGCCGTCAAACTGACGCAGATCCCGAACAACCTGCTCGCCGAGTCGTTCAAGTCGGGTGTCGGTTCGCCGACGGGGACACCGCCGTTCCCGCCACCGCTTGGCTACAACCCACCGGCGCCGAACAGCCCCCCGCCGGTAGTTCCGCTGTGGGACCACATGTTCTACGCGTACCTGGTGGAAAGTACCGGTGCGGTGGAGATCTTCGCGGAGGTGGTGCGGCGCTACGTCGTCGGGGAGACACTGCCCGCGCCGTCCGCCGAGACGATGGCCTGGGTGCGCGCTACCGAGGAACTGTTCTTCCGGGACCCGCCGCTGTTCCGGGTGGGTGGCCTGACGAGCCAGCTGCGCCCGGACGCCAGGGTCAATCGGCGCAACGCCTACTGGCGGATGTTCGGACTCGACCTGCCGCACCCCGCGCCCGGCATCGACGGGCAGGCGTGGAAGCGAGACGCGGGCGCGGCCAGCAACATTCGGTTCATCGAAATCTGGAACGAACTGCTGCGGCAGGTCTGGCTCGGTATCGAGAACGAGCGCAACACGTCGGGTTCGAATCCGACCGACGCGAGCTACATCGGCTATCTGTGCCAGACGCTGGCGGAGATGCTGCGGCTGCGCCGCCTCGGCGGGATGCTGTCGCGCGAAGAGTTCAGCTACGGCTGCATGCTGAATTGGTTCCACCTCACCGTCGGCTACGAAAGCGCGGTGGTGCGCGATCTGAGCGCGAATGCCGGTGTCAGCGGTGGCAATCCGGCCGATCGGCTCGCGACCGTCGGTGCTCGGGTCGGCGTCGCGCCGTCCCGGCAAGCCCGTGAGCTCTTCGAACTCGCGTCCCTGGTGTCGCCGCTGTTGTGGGCCATCGAACTCGGCCTGTTCGACCAGCAACCCAAGGCCGAGCTGCTCTACCGCTCGTCGGGCATTTCGGCGCCCGCGCCCGCGCAGACGATGAACCGCATCATCGACCTGTGGCAGTCGGCGACGGGGGAGCGGGTCAAGGACCTCGCCGTCACCACCCGGCACAGCACGAACCAGATCCGTTCCGCGCAGCCGGCCAAACTGCTGCCCGCCGGCGTGCTTTCCGGCGCGTCCGCATCGGCGGCACCGACGACGAATGGACAGCGACGCGTCGCCCCTCGGCTCTGAGCCGCTGGGACGCCGAGTCGTTCGCCACCGCGCGATACCGATTGGGAGCCTGACATGAGTACCGTTGCCGAATCGTCGATCTTCGCCTCGCCCGAATCGACGCCAGATCCCGGCGTGTGGCCCACTCGCGAAGATGTGTTCGCCGAGGACCTGGGCGAACACGACGGCGAAACCGGCTGGCAAAACCAGGAATCCGACACCGAATGGGACGAAACCGGCTATGCCGGTGCGGACGTCGGGGCCGAATCCGGGGAAAGCTACGCCGATACAGCTGAATACAACCAAGAGGACGCCGAGCAGGAGAACGGTGGTCTCGAAGCCGACGGGGAGGCTAGCTATTTCGAGGATGCCGACTACGAGGACACGGATCACGAGGACGCCGACTACGAGGACGCCGACTACGAAGAGGCTGCCTATGAGGACGCGGACTATGAGGACGCGGACTCGGAAGAGGCGGACTACGAGGACATCGTCTTCGAGGACGCCGACTATTACGAAGACGCCCCCGCGCCGGTGCCGCCCGGCCGATTGATCGTGAAACGCCATCCCCTCTTGCGATCCCACGCGGGCACCCCGCCGGATCTGCTCATCGAGTGGAACGGCATGGTCGAACCGTCGGTGGTGGATGTCGTCGTCCATCTGCACGGCTATGCCGGGCAAGGTGCGGCCATGAACATCGTGAAGCACAAGAAGCCGATCAGCGGATTGGATTTCACCGACCCGGCCAAGCCTTCGGCAGTCGGGCGCACCGCTCCGACGTTGCTGATCCTGCCGCGCGGCCATCACCAGCCGAAGGGGAACCCGGCGCGGTACACGTTTCCGGCGCTCACGAAGCCCGGTGCGCTGCAAGGGTTGATCGACGACGCACTGGCGCGGTTCGGTGCCGCCACCGGAACGACCGTGCGGCGCAATCGATTGATTCTGACCGCGCACTCCGGCGGCGGCGCCGCGCTGATGGCCATTCTGGGCCATACCGATCCCGACGAGGTGCACACCTTCGACGCCTTGTACAACGACCCGAAGCCGCTGATCGACTGGGTGCGCAAGCGCATGTCGGCGGGCACGGGTGCGTTGCGTGTGCTGTACCGCGCCGGTGAAGGTACCGCGCGGGCCAGTGAGCGGGTCGCGGCGGTGGTCCGCGCCGCGGCGTCGCCGAACTTCCGGGTGGAACGAACAAGAGTGCCGCACAACGACATTCCGCGGCGCTTCGGCTGGCAGCTGCTCGCCGACGCCTCCGCCGACCTGCGTGGTGTTCCGCAGGCCCGCGAATTCGAGTACGCGAGCAGTGACGAGCTGTGGGTTCCGCAGGCGGGCGACGGTGAGTACTGGGGTGAAGCCGATGCGGAGTCGGCGGATTACCTCGGGCAGTCGGGCGCCGGGGAATGCGGTTGCGGGTGCAAGGGTCGCGAAACGTTCGAGGAGGAAGCGCCACCGGGTAGCGGTCGTCGAACTCTCGGCACGTGCAAGCCGGTTCAGGACGACCTGAAGCCGGCGGCGCCGTGGAGTGTGATGCAGCAGCGGTTCCGCAAGCGGTGCAGCCTGACCAGTCATCGCCTCGATGCCAAGTCGGCCATCGACTGCGCGTGCGCGTTCGGCGATCCCCGCGATGTGGCGATCTTCGCGATGGCGCGGGTCATCGCGGCGGGTCCGCTGGCGGCCCGGTTGTTCGCGCACTTCCTCGGGGCCAGCGGTGCCGAGGTCACCATCGATGTGGCCGACATGATCAAACGGTCGGCCGGTGTGCGTGACAAAATCCGCAAGTCGATCGCCCGCGGCGGAACGTCCGGTGTGACGCGGATCGAGCAGAGCGAATATCGCGACAGCGAACTGCAATTCGCCTACGGCGCCATCGACTGCGTGCAGTGGCGCGTGCTGCCGCCCGCCGCGAAGGACTGGCGTAAGCAGCCCGCCACCCGCCTGGAGATCTCGATGCTCGACTACTACGAGTTCCATCCGGCCAGGCCCGGCGTGAGCCAGTGCGCGCACGCCGCGTGCGTCGAGCTCGTCGCCCGTGGCCAGGCGAAGAACTTCTGGACCAGCGGCAGCGCGGTGGTCACCTGGGCCGATCTCGCGGCACGCCCGCCCGTGCCCACGCGGCCGCCGAAGGAGCGCCGTCATGTGGTCTACCAGAACGCCTACTGATGTGAGGGGAGGGGAGTCATGAGAACCGTTGCCGAGTGGGCTACCCAGAACTACCTGGACGCTGCCGAATACGACCATGAGTCGACCGCCTATGAGGACGTCGACTACGAGGACACCGACTACGAAGTGGTCGACGAAGCCGGGGAGTCGGGTGCGGTCGAACAGCACGAGTTCGACGAAACCTTCTCCGGTGCACCGACTCTCCTCGAACAAGAAACATTTCCGTCCGGTCTGGTGCTCACGGCCAGGCCGGGGCCCGAAGCATCGGGCCAGCAACATTGGGACCCGAACAAGACAGGTCTCCCGCTCTACGACACCGGGCCGGACGTCCGCCGCAAGAAGCTGGCGCCGAACTTCACGGTCGGTGAACTCGTCAGCAGCGGCGGTCGGCCCGACGATCGCGCCCGCATCTCGCCCGCCCTGGTCCGATGCTTGCAGGCCATCCGCGAGCGGGCGGGGCGGCCGGTGAAAATCACCTCGGGGTACCGGTCCTGGGCGCGCAACGTGGCGGTCTACCGAGCTCGTAACCAACAGCCGACGCTCAGCAGGCACTGCAGCGGGCAGGCCGCCGACATCACCATCGCCGGACTTACCGGGTTGCAGATCGCCGAACTCGCGATCGACGCCTGCGGCAACGACATCGCGCTCGGGATCGGGAGCAACTTCGCCCACATCGATGTGCGGGGGCGACCCGACACCTGGACCTATTTGAGCGGTAAGGCCAACACCGCAGCGCTGGCGCACGTCCGGCGGTATCGGCAGAACCGGACGGCGCCGACGCCGAAACCGAATCCTGGGCCGACACCCACACCGACGCCGACGCCGACTCGCACGAGTGACCGGGTCGCGGGGGTCGTCCGGCGCGGCACCTTCACCAAATGCACGACCGGGGAACAGCCCGGTGCACGCGCGATGGCCGACCAATGGAAGAGGTTGACCGGCCGAAAGGCGGGAACGTGGAACTGCCGCGCCACCACATTCGGCACGCCGTCGCTGCATGGCGAGGGCCGATCGGTCGATCTATACGCGAACGCGGCGGATCCCGGGCAGCGCGGGCAGGCGGAGGCCTACGTCGCGTGGTTGCAAGCCAATGCTGTCGAACTCCAAGTGGCATACATCATCTGGAACCGCAGGCAATGGGGGTGGGCGCACCGCGCCAAGGGCTGGCGGCCCTATGGCGGGAGCAATCCGCACACCGATCACATCCACGTCGATCTCAGCTGGGAAGGCGCTCGTACGCCGAGCCCGTTGTTCGCCGGACCGGTCCCCGGCCTCGGTGCGCACGTCGCTCCCGTGCCGAAGCCGGCCGGTCGCGTGCCCGCGCACGTGGTCGCGTTCGTGCACAAGTACCGCCCGCACGCGCAAGCGAGCCAAACCCGTAGCCGGATCCCGTGGCTGGTCACTCTCGGTCAGGCCGCGCTCGAAACCGGCTGGGGCGCAAAGGCCTGCGGCAACAACTTTTTCGGCATCAAAGCGGGAGCGGATATCCCGGAGTCGCGGCGGAAGCTCTGCACGACCAGCGAGGTGCACAACACGCCGAACGTACGGAGCTACCCGGAAGTGATTTCGGTGACGCCGAGACCCGACGGCCGGTACGACTACGTGGTCCGCGCCTGGTTCCGCGCGTTCGACTCCCCGGCACAGTCGTTCGACGGACACGCTCAGGTACTACTGAAACCGCGCTATGCGAAGGCCTTCGCGCACACCGGCGATCCCTACGCCTTCGCTCGCGAAGTAGCCGCGGCAGGCTATGCCACCGGACCGGCCTACGCCGAGCAGCTGACCAGGGTCATGCGACTGATCGAGCGAGTTCCGTAGCGCGGGCGAACGGCTAACCGCCGGTGTTGATTCCGGTGGCGAACTTGACCACGACCTTGTCGCTGGTGACCTCTTGCACCGTGACGTTCACGCCGTCGGCGGGCTGCGTCTCACCTACCGGGACGCTGACCTCCTGGCCGGCCACCTTCAGGGTTACCGTATTGCCGTTCACGGCAAGCAGTTCCGCGTCCACACCGAGAATGCTGGCCTTGGCGTTCACTCCGCGCGCGAAGTTGACTGTGCAGCCGCCGACGTTGCATTCGGTCTTGGTACCCGGCCCCTCGGTGGTGCAGGCGGCCACGCCGAAGGTGGCCGATAGGGCTAACACGAATACAGCCGTCAGCTGTCGAAGAGGCACGCGACCAGTGTAGGGGGAACCGACGCGACTGTGCGGCACCTGACATATGTCCATCGGACGACTAACGTCCTTCGGTCCCACACTCGACAGTAGGGACTGCCTATTCCGCGGCGGGAACGGCGGTTTCGTGGACCGAGCGCCACTGGTAACCGTGGTCGGCCCTGATCAGCACGGCGGTCACCAGCCGGCGGGTGCGGATGTCGCCCAGCTGGTTCTCCGCCGCGAAGCGAACGGTGACGATGGTGTCGCTGTGCGCGAGTTCTTCGATATCCGCGACCTCGATCTCCAGTCCCGGCTGGGTGTTGCGGGCCGGCCACAACCCGGCCAGCAGGGTGTCCCGGTCGATGACCTGTCCGACCGTGGTCACCGAGGAGAACTCCTCGTGCAGTGCGTTGGCGAACCGGTCGAACACTTTCGGAGGCGCGTTCGAGCCCATCCACTCGGCGAGGTCCCAGTGCAGGGCCGCGATCACGTCGGCCAGGTGGGGATGTGCGGGCATAGCGGCAATCTCGGTCTCGGTAGGCGTGGTCGGCCGTGCCGGAGATCATATCCAGCGCAGTCGGCGACGCCGGTTTCCGGATTCCCCATAACCCTCTCTATGAAATATTCGGCGCGCGGACGTCGACCGGGCCGCGCGCACCGGCATTCTCGGGATGGGCGCGCGGCGAAATTCCCCAGCGAGCGTCGGAATCGCTTCCGGTGCAGGGACTCTCGTCAGGTGAGCGAACCAAGAGCGCTCCGTTCGTCGCGTGGCTGACCGGTTGGTCCGATGATAGGATGGATCGGTGCTGAGCGTTGTTCGAATAGGTGAACTCTTCGGACGAAATGGTTTCGAGATCGGCGGAACGAGCCTCGTTGTTCGTGTGTGAGAGGGGACTTGAACGCGCAGGCCGGATTCTCGTACCTGGGCCGCCTCCAGTAGGTAAACTGAGGTATTCCTTCGGGCGTACGGAATCCGCCGATTTGTTGTGACCTTGTCCCGGCTGGGTCAGGGTTTCTATTGTGTTGCCACCGCAGCGGCCACGCGCTTCAACCGCCGGATCCGGTGGCGGACAGTCGGTCGCGATCGATGGGGGAAGTGGTGCGATTCGAACCTCACCTGCGCCGATGCCTGTTACTCGGCCGCGCTGGAACCGGGAGTTTCCGAAATCGGAGTTCTGATCTCCAAGTTAACACCAGTCACTAATAATGTGCGGGTCTTTCGGGGGCGATCCCCAGATTGCGAATGCACGACCATCTGACACCGTATTGTTGCCGCACCTCTGCCAATGTGAAATATTGCTGTCCGCGCTAGTTAGTCACCGCCGACCCGGCACAGCGGCGTGTCTACTGCACCGATTCGTTCCCCGCCAGTCGCGGTGCCTCGGATCGGCAGTGGCGGTGCGAATGTGCTACGGAATGTGATCTCGGCTTCGAACGCAGGAGTACCGCCGTGAATGAACACAGCAGGTTGAACGTGGACGACGATGCGAGTGTGGGGGTTGCCGACGTAGTCGTCGAAATCCCTATCGAGTCGATAGACATCGGTGGTGCGCTGCGGGTGCGCGCTGAGGACGCCGCGCACACCCAGGTGCTGGCGAATACCGAAGCGGAGCTCCCGCCGATCCTGGTACATCGCTCGACCATGCGGCTCATCGACGGTGCCCACCGTCTGAAGGCCGCGAAACTGAAGGGGGCCAAGTTGATTCGAGCGCGGTTCTTCGACGGCACGGACGAGGAGGCGTTCGTGCTCGCTGTGCAGGCCAATATCGCCCACGGCCTGCCGCTGTCGATCCTCGATCGCAAAGCCGCATCGCTGCGCATCATGCGGATGTACCCGCTGTGGTCGGACCGCAAGGTCGCCGAAGTGGCCGGGCTGGACCACAAGACGGTCGGGGCGGTGCGCAGGCAGTCGTCTGGGGAGGTTCCCCAGACGAGACATCGATTAGGCCGGGACGGCCGGATGCGCCGGGTGCGCCGACCGGAGGTGGATCGCAAACGCCGCCCGAAAACCTGTGACGGCCCGGAGGGCGGGCCCGCCACGCCGGAGCCCGCGCCCGCGGATCGGGTGTGCCATGCCTCGGTGCTGCAGAGCCTGCGCCGCGATCCGTCGTTGCGGCTCACCGAAACCGGGCGCACGGTGCTGCGCTGGCTCGACGCCAGTCCGCGCACGCCGACGCAGTCCGCTGATCTGGCCGACCGGATTCCGGAACACTGTCTGAATCTCGTGCTCGACATGGCACGCCAGAACGCGGCCAACTGGCAGGATTTCGCGACGCGAATCGGCGATCGTCTGCAATGCCGATGAGCGCGGATTATACCTCGTAATACGGTGTGTAACTTGTGAATCGAATTATTGGATGCAGGCTACCCGCCGACGGCGGTTCTTCGGCGCCGTGATCCACATCGGTACGCCCTCCCTCCGGCATCGGTGCTTTTCGCCCGTGGAACAGACTTCGCGCCCGGGTGCCGAGCAAACTTTGCTCGCGGGTACCGCGTCGATTGCGGCACCGAAGGTCTCCCGGCCATGGCGTCACGCAGTGGTATCGTCTTTGCACCAAACCTGCTGAGTGTCTTCATATCCAGACGCATCTGCGGTGAAATCGATTCGTAAAGAGCGCAACTGGGGAACACGGCGCCGGATTTCCGTTTTCCTGAACAGTCGATTCGCCCGTGGTGTGAGATCCCCAGTCTTTCCCCACTCGTAAGTACGGCCCCGTACGTGGTTCTACTTGGATATGAACCCCCTACAACGAAGAGCGGCTCGTTGCTCCGCTACGGCGGTGTTCGTTTTGGCGGCAACGGTTTTCGCCACCGGCTCCGGTGCGATGGCCAAGGCCCCCGATACTCCATCCACGTCGCCGACCACCACGTCGCCGTCATCGACCACTCAGTCGCCGTCGCCGACCACCTCCTCGTCGCCGACCATTCAGTCGACTACCACCGAATCGTCGACAACCCAATCGCCCTCGTCCACGACCCAGTCGCCGACCACCGAGTCGTCTACGACCACCCCGTCGCCGACCCCAACGGCGACCACCCCCGCGCCGACGACCACCCAGTCACCCTCGCCGACAACGACCTCGACCCCGACCACTTCGCGCGCACCGGGCCGTTTCGAACTGCCCACCGTGCCGAAGAATGTGTTCACCGATCCCGAGGGAACCGTCCGGCTGGTGATCCCGAACAACCCGCTGCCGGTTCCGCCTGGCATACCGTCCGGGGCCCCCGCCGCGGCGGAGGCACAGGCCGACTGGATACAAGAGGTCTTCGGCGCCCGATCCGTCGGCGACCTCGTCGTCGACTCGGTATCGCCGACCGACGCCGGCTCCACGGTTCGGCTGCGTCAGGAGATCGACTCGATACCGGTTTACGGCGCGACGGTGGCCCAGTCGCTCGCGGCCAATGGCTCGCTCATCTCGGCGAGCGGCGAACTGTCCCAGCAGACGCAGGGCAAATATCCGGCCGGGGCGACGACACCGCCTGCCGAGGTATCGGCCACCGCGCTGCGGACGCTGGCCGAGCAAACCAAGACGCCGACCGACCAGTTCGCTGTTTTCGCGACGGTCGCCATGTGGTACGACCCGAAGCTCGCCGACCGGGACGCTCTCGCCGACCGGGACGCTGCTGCCAGTGTCGCGGTCCCGGGATACAAGGTCGAACTCAGGCGCGGCGGCACGGAAGGCAAAGAGCCGGGAACGTGGGTCGTCTTCGTCGATGCCAACAACACCGGCCGCGTGTTGGACAGCTGGAGTGACGCCGAGCGCCGCGACCGTGTCGCATGCGACGCCAACCGGACGCGCGCCGACATCGACAGCCCGCGGGACCCGGCTGTGTGTGGCACGCCCCCCGGTGTCCGGCCCACCGGATAGTCACAGAGAGTTCATCGGTCTTCAGTCGCCTGCCCCTCCACTAGCAAAAAGGTTGTTCCCCATGCGAATTCAAGAATGGTCGGGCAGGCGCGGCGCGGTACCCGCCGCGCTGCGGTCGCGGCCGGTCGCCGTGTCCGCGTTGGCGCTGGCGTTGAGCCTGACGGCCGGCGTTGCCGCGGTGGCCGATCCGCCGCCGCCACCGGATGCGGCCAGCGGATCGGCCACGGGCTCGGTCGATCCGACGCCCGGTGCCGACGGTCTCGGCGACCCCTACTACCCGAAGGACGGCAACGGCGGCTACGACGCGCTGCACTACGACGTCGCCATCGACTACAACCCGCCGACCCATCGCCTCACCGGCAAGGCCACCATCACGGCGAAGGCCACCCAGCACCTGTCGGCGTTCAACCTCGACTTCGCCGGTCCGCCAGTCGGTTCCGTCGCTGTCAACGGTCAACCCGCTCGTTTCCAGAAGACCGGCGAGCACGAACTGGTGGTGACCCCGGGCGCGCCACTGCCGTTGGGACAACCGTTCACGGTCATCGTCGACTACGCCGGAACCGCCCGCGACACCAAAGGCGACGGCTGGACCTATTCACCGTCCGGTGGCGCCTTCGCCGCCGGTGAACCCCATTCGGCGACAACGTGGTACCCGCTCAACGACACGCCACTGGACAAGGTCACCTTCACCGTGCGGGCCACCGTGCCCACGGGTTGGGATGTGGCATCGAACGGGCTCCGGGCGTCCGACGTGCCTGCCGGAGCGGGCAAGCACACCGTCACCTGGGAGGCGAAGGACCCGATCATCGGTTATCTGACGACCATCGCGATCGACAAGTTCACCAGACTGAGCCAGAAGTCCGGGAACACACCGTTGGAAAGCTTCTTCGCCCCTGGCGGGGCCCAGCAGAAGCAGGAGCTGGAGAAGAAACTCCCCGGCGTACTCGCTTTCGGACAGCAGCTGTACGGCGCGTATCCGTTCGAATCCGGTGGCGGCATCTATGTGGACACCGATCTGCGCTTCTCGCTCGAGACGCAGACTCGGCCGATCTACGCACCATGGACGGACCTGAACACGGTGGTCCACGAGAACGCCCATCAGTGGTGGGGCAATTCGGTATCGATCAAACAGTGGCGCGATATCTGCTTGAACGAGTGCTTCGCCAGCTATACCGCCGACATCCTGTATCCGGAACGGGTCGAGAAGCGCAACGCCGACCGGATCTATCATCGGGCGCTCGCCGCTGCCGATCAGGCCGGAGTCTGGTCGACACCGCTGTACGACCCCGGTAAGGGCAAGGAGTTCAGCACCGTGTACTCCCGCGGCCCGCTGTTCCTGCACGCATTGCGCCGCACCATCGGCGACGACGTATTCTTCACCGCCCTGCGGGATTTCGCGCAACAGCACAAGCACGGCAACGCGTCGATCCCGGAGTTCCGCCAGTTCGTCCAGTCGCGCGCCAAGGAGAACCTGGACGGCTTCTTCAACGCCTGGCTGAACGGACGGCAGCGGCCCGCCGACAAATACCTCTACCCGGGCAGCCTGGGCGGGCAGAACAAGCAGGCTCCGCAAGCACCGGAGTCGGAGGGCCCGCTGGACTGGCCGTTCGGCCGGGGCGATCGGAAATGACGCGGTCGCGAGAAATCCATAGGTAGCGGCACGTCGCGACCGGTGGGTCGCCGCGCTCCCGCGGCGACCCACCGTAGCGCGCACAGGTGTGGCGGGCCGGGCTACGGTGTGGTGTATCGGCCGATCGTTCCCCTGTGCTGGAGGCTTCTTGCGCATCGTCGCTCGCGTAGTGCTCGTCATGCTGGTTCTCGTCGGTGGCGTGGCATCGACGCTGCCCGCGGCACTCGCTACGCCGAGCGCGGCGAACATCGACGCCGTCACCGCGGCGAAGATCGATGAGCTGCTGGCGTTGCGCGCGGCCACGCCGGACGCGCGGAGCAAGGGCGAACTGGTCGAGCTGCTGTCCAGGCAGTTCCTCGGCACGCCTTACGGCGCCGACATGCTCGTCGGCTCGGCCGCCCAGCCCGAACAGCTCGTCATCGACTTCCGCCGGGTGGATTGCTTCACCTATCTCGACTATGTCGAAGCGCTCAGCAGGTCTACCGACCGGGACCAGTTCGTGGCGAACCTGATCGAGACGCGCTATGCCGGAGGCCGGGTCGATTTCCTGCAGCGCAAGCACTTCTTCACCGATTGGGCGCACACCGCGCGGGTTGCCGCCACCGATGTCACCTCCGCGGTGAGCAGCGATGCGGTCACCGTCACCAAGCACCTCAATGCGAAGGCCGACGGCGGCAATCACCTCCCCGGGCTGCCGGTGGTCGATCGCGACATCACCTACATCCCCAGCGCCGCTGTGAACGACACCGTGCTCGGCGCACTCCGTACCGGCGACTACATCGGCGCCTACACCGACCTACCGGGCCTGGACGTCACGCACGTCGGCATCGTCGTCACCACCCCCGCGGGCCCGCTCTTCCGCAACGCCTCTTCCCTCGCTACTGACAACAAGGTGGTCGACTCGCCCCTGGCCGACTACGTCCGTTCGGTCCCGGGCATCGTCGTGCTCCGAGCCAAGTAACTGCCGGAGCTCCGCGGGCTTTTCCGCCTTGTCGAGCGATTCGAGCTCGGTACGTAGCTGTGCGACCTCGGCGGCGAGTTCGTCGCGCAGCTGTTCTCGTTCCAGCAGGCTGGTGCGCAGGCTGTCGATGGTGTCGTTCATGGCGGCCAGCTTCTGGTCGGCGCCGTCGAGGCGCCATTCGACGACCGCGCGGCGATCCACGTCGTCACTGGCGTTGCGGACCCAGTTCACGACGTAGTCGAGCCATTCGGGCTGTTTGGGCATCTCCTCGGCGGCATCCCAGCCGCGCCGGACGGCGGTCTTCGTGGAGAGAACCCGCTCGCCGCCTTGCCCGGCCGCCGGCGCGGTCATCTGCACGAGGTTGAGCTTCCCGGCGCTCGTCACCACCGCGGTGAGGCGATAGCGCCCGGCGAGGTGCATCTTCAACTCCGCCGCGCCCTTCCCGTCGGCGTCCATCGCACCGAGCCACGGGCCGTCCGCCGCGCTGATGATCGACTCGAGCACCCCGAGCTGTCCGGCGGCACGGCGAACGCGGTTCGCACGCTCGCGCAGCTCATCGGGTGTGGCGGTCATCTGATCCCAGTGCATCGCACCTCCGCTTTCTCGTCGACCGGCTCCAGGGATGGGGAGTACCTACGAACGTACAGTTCGGGGGTTGCTCGTCCTGGTAACGCTCCCTCGTGGGGGAGCAGGGCCGTGGATCGACTGCTGCGGAAGGGCGGTAGCCGCGGATCAGGTCGGTTCGGGCTGAGCGTTCGTTGGACGCTCAGCGCTGCGGAGTGGGGGTGGGGGGCGGGGTGGTCTTGGGTGGCTGTGCTGGACCGGGTGCTGCTGTGGTGGCGGGTGTTTGGGGCGGCTTCTGCTCGGGGGCCGGGGTGGCCGGGGCGGGGGCGGGTGCCTGCTGGTTGGTTGGTTGTCCTGCTGTGGGCTTGCCGGGTGCGGGCTGCGCGGGCGTCGCTGGTGTCGGCGCTACCGACGGCGCGGGTGCGGGCGGCTTCGGCGGGGCGGGTTGTGTTGGCGTGGTCGGTGTTCGGGGTGGTTGTTGAGCGGGAGTCGGGGTTGTCGGGGCTGGTGCGATCTGCGGCTGGTTGCTCGGTCCGGGAGCGGCCCGGCCGGAGGTGGACTGGGGAGGTGCCGCCGGTGTGGGTGTCGTGGACGGCTTCGGGGGTGGTGTCGTCGCTGGGGCGGTCGTGGTCGGCTTGGCGGGTTCTGGTGTGGTGGTGGGTGTTCGGGGCGGTGGCGTCGAGGTCGGCGTCGTCGGCGTGGTGGTGGGCCGCTGCGTGCTGGGCTGTGGCTGCTTCGGCAACCGCGGCGGACAGAAGATGCCGCACGGGATCGGCGCCCTACCCGGGACATTGATCGTCACGCGGATCGACAGCTGCAATGTGGCGGTGGGGTGCGATCCCGTGGTCGTGGTGTCCGGTGCCGGTGTCGTGCTCGGCGGCTCCGTGGTCGAGTTGAGCGGATCGGTACTGGAATTCGGCGGGTCGGCGGCGGGGTCCGATGGGTCGGTGGCAGCGGCGAGCACGGTCGTTTCGCCGACGCTCATGCTCGACCCCGCCCCTTCCGGCATGTCGCCTTCCGGCGTGCTGCCCGGCGGGATGAGTTCGTCGGCGACCTCGACCTGGACGGGTGTGCCGCCGGTCTTGTAGGCGTTGGACCAGCTCAACACCTGCGAGGCATAGTCGAGCGAATTGTTGTAGCGCAGCACGGCGCGCGTCTCCTGCGCCGGATCGCGCAGATCCAGCCCGCCCGAGCACAGGTACTTGGCCGCGGCCACCGTGGCGTCGAAAACGTTGTTCGGGTCGGAGGCGTTGTCGCCGTTGCCGTCGGAGGCATAGATCGACCAGGTGCCGGGCAGGAATTGCATCGGCCCGACGGCACGTACGTAGCTGCCGTCGGCGGCCTGGATGACCTCGTTGTCGGGCAGTGTGCCGTCCAGTGCCGGACCGTAGATGACGCCGGTGGTGGTGCCGTTGGCGTCGGTACGGCCGTTTCCGGCGTGGTCGGACTCCACCTTCCCGACGCCGGCCAGCAGGTGCCACGGCAGCCCGCAATCGGGTGTCGACGCTTGGAGTGTCAACTCGGCGTTGCGATAGGCGGCGAGCACGATTTCCGGAATGCCGCGGGTCCCGTCGCCCGGCACGGAGATCTCCTGGAGCGGAATCGTGCCGTCCGGTAGCAGTTCCACCTCCGGGGGTGTGATGGCCTGGAGCTGTTCCGACGGATCGCCGGTGGCCGAAGGGAGGTAGATCGATTGATCGGCCGAATCCGCCCGATCACCGGGGCCGATCGCGGCCGTCAGCACGCCGTCGGCAGTGCCTGTGGTGGTATGCGCCGCCGACCCCGACAGCAGCAGTCCGATCAATACCAGCGCGGATACGGAAGTGGGACCAGATATTCGCATCGGCACGCCAATCTCTCGTGGATGTCGAGCGCGGCGGCGACCGCTGTGCTGCCGCAACGACTCCCGAAATTTCGTCACCGACAGACATTGCCTGGCGAGACAATCCATACCGCGAGCGCACGCCGAATGACGCGGCCGAGCAAGGCCGAGAACTGTTGTACGAGCAGATCTCTCAGTCGCCAATCATGCTGCCGCCTATTCCTGAACAACCGCGCTGAATCATGACATGAAAGGGCCGCGCGGAGCTCCCCAGTAGAAGTGGGGAATATGTAATGCGCTCATTGCCAAGTGGATTGGCGGCCAACAGTAGGTAGCCAGTCGATGTCCCCAGTTGGTTCTGTCCCCAGTCAGAACTTGCGGTCTGTTCCATACTTCTCTGTGCCCCCTCCCGTTGTACCGGAGGTACACTATGCGGAAATATCTATCCCCCTTTGCATTCGGCGCAGCAGTGGCTCTGGCCACCGTGGTTATCCCCGGTTTGGCCGGTCCCGCTGTCGCCGATAACCCACAGACAACTGAACGCGCTGTCACCGAGATCGTGCCCGTGCCCGTCGAGGCCAAGCCCGACCCCGGCGCGAACTTCCGGCTCACCGCCGACAGTGTGATTCGCGCCGAGCACCAGGCCCAGGATGTCGCCAAATACCTTGGCGGCCTGCTGCGGCCCGCCACCGGGTTCCCCTTACCGGTGGTGGAACGGCACGACAAAGGCAAGCGCGGAATCACCCTGGATCTTGGCGATGCCGGTCCGCGCATCGGTGACGAGGGTTACCGGCTCACCGTGGCCAAGGACGGGATCACTCTGCGGGCGAACACCACCGCCGGGTTGTTCGGCGGCGTGCAGTCGCTGCGCCAGCTGTTCCCGGCGGATATCAACAAAACGACGGTGCAGAAACGGGATTGGACGGTCTCGGGCGGCAAGGTACTCGACTATCCGCGCTTCAAACAGCGCGGCGCGATGCTCGACGTGGCCCGGCACTTCTTCACCCCCGACCAGGTCAAGCGCTACATCGACCAGATCGCCCAGTACAAGATCAACACACTGCACCTGCACCTGACCGACGATCAGGGTTGGCGCATCGAGATCAAGAGTTGGCCGAAGCTCGCCGAGATCGGCGGCAAGACCGCGGTGGGCGGCGATCCGGGCGGCTACTACACCCAGGAGCAGTACAAAGACATCGTCAAGTACGCGGCTTCGCGGCACATCACGGTGGTGCCCGAGGTGGACATGCCCGGCCACACCAATGCCGCGCAGGCCTCCTACGGCGAGTTGAACTGTGACGGCAAGCCCGTGCCGCCGCGCACCGATATCGAGGTGGGCTACAGCTCGCTGTGCATCGCCAAGCCGATCACCTACAAGTTCGTCGAGGATGTCATTCGCGAGCTGGCGGCGATGACCCCTGGCCCGTACCTGCACATCGGCGGCGACGAGGCGCACGCCACCACGCCGGCCGACTACAAGACCTTCTTCGACAAGGTGACGCCGATGCTCGCCACCTACGACAAGAAGATGCAGGGCTGGCACAACGTCGTCGTCACCAACCCGCCGACCTCGGCGATACCGCAGTACTGGGATCCGAAGAACAGCAACGCCGACGTCGCCGCGGCGGCCGCGCGCGGCAACAAGATCCTGATGTCGCCGGCCAACAAGGCGTACCTGGATATGAAGTACCACAAGGATTCTCCGCTCGGCCTGCACTGGGCCGGCTACGTCGAGGTGAAGGATTCCTACAACTGGGACCCGGCCACCTATCTGCAGGGCGTTACGGAGAAGCAGCTCGCGGGCGTAGAGGCGCCACTGTGGTCGGAGACCATTCGCACCAGTGCGGACATCGAGTTCATGGCGTTCCCGCGGTTGCCCGGTATCGCCGAGATCGGCTGGTCGCCGGCCGCGACGCACAACTGGGACAACTATCGGACCCGACTCGCCAAACAGAGCCCGATCTGGACGGTGCAGGGGATCAACTTCTACCGCTCGCCGCAGGTGGATTGGAAATAACAGGATCGTGCCGACACGATCCGGAAGGAGTCAAAGATGTCGCCTTACCGAAGAACAATTATCGCCTGCGTCGCGCTACTGGCCGGTTTGGGAACCGTACTCACCCCCGTCACGGCGGCGGCCCAACCCGAGGTCGCCGCGGTCGACACCGATGGTGACGCGTTGCCCGACGAGTGGGAGAAGAACGGCTACGACGCCAATGGCGACGGGAAGATAGACGTCGATCTGCCCAAGATGGGCGCGAATCCGAACCACAAGGACATCTTCGTCGAGATGGACTATATGAACGGCCGCCTGGCGACGGGTGCGGCGCTCGATCGGATCGTGAAGGTATTCGCCGACGCGCCGGTGAACAACCCGGACAACCGTCCCGGCATCACCCTCCATCTGGACGCCGGGAACGCGCGGGGTGCCACTTATGACCTCGGCGGCGGAAACCAGGTGCCCTACGACAGCGACCTGTCACCGGTGGACGACCAGGTCGCGGCGATCAAACGGACCCACTTCAACTCAGTGCGCTCGCGCGTCTTCCACTACATGATCTGGGCCGATGCCTACAACAACGGTTGCAGTAGCGGGATTTCGCTGGGCATTCCGGCGGACACGTTCATCGTCTCGCTCGGCCCCAAGTGCGGCTGGAATCCCGGTGACGACGGGAATGTCGGCACGTTCATCCACGAATTGGGCCACAATCTCGGCCTGAAACACGGTGGCGTGGACCACGTCAACTACAAGCCGAACTACCTGAGCGTGATGAACTACAGTTTCCAGTTCTCGGGCGTGCCCAAGACCGACAGTAGTTCGTACTTCGGTTACTCCAGCGTGAATCCCCCTGCGCTGGACGAGAATGCGCTGCAGGAGCGCCAGGGCCTCGGCCCGGTGGCGGCCGGATGGCGGACGGTGTACTTCTGCCCGGACAACACGCGCAAGCGGACCCAGTCAGCGGACCAGCCGATCGACTGGAACTGCAATGGTTCCATCCAGAGCAGTGCCGTGCGGACCAGTGTCAACAACGACCGGAATTACACCTCGCTGCGAGCCCAGAACAACTGGGCGTCAGTGGTATACGACGGTGGAAACGTCGGCCCGGTCAGCCGGGAATCCCGGCAGTTGCCAGAACGGTCACCGGAGGAGATGACCAAGGAGGAGTTCGATCGGTTGCAGCACAGCCTGCACGACGAATAACGATATCGCCTGAACGATTCCCGGCGGTGCGGCCTCGAGCGAGGCCGCACCGCCGGGAATTCTGCTGTCGGCTACCTGTCGACCGTCTGGCGGTTCTTGGTGGCCATCGCCATCACCGCGGTCAGTACCGCGCCGACGACGCCGCCACCCGCGACCTGGCCGATGACCTGCCCGAGATCGAGCCCGGAGCCGGTCGCCGCCTGGATGATCGCACCGGTGATACCGCCACCGACGGCGCCTGCCGCGCTATTTCCGGCGACGCCCAAACCTTTGCCCGCGCCGGCAATGTTTCCGCCTACGAGCCCACCTAGTACACCCAACAACCATTCCATTGTCGTTCCTTTCTAGTGGACCGATGAACCGTGCCGGTCAGCCGCGAGCACGCGGTGCGTCACGATGCATTTCGTGCGCTCCAGCGACATTCGTCGCCCTGGACTGCGCGGCGGCCGTGGCATCGGATCGCGTGGTGGTCGCCGAGGTGTAGCCGCGGTTCGTGACGGGTGTCGTGCGGGTCGGCTGTGCCCGGCGGCCCATCATGCCGAGGAGTCCGGCGACGACGGCCACGATGGCCAGCCCGATGGGGATGCCCCACCACCTGTTGATCCCGGAGCTCTCGGTGCCGGTGCCCTCGGTGTCGGCGGGGGCATTGGCATCGGGGTTCGGCGCCGGGACCGGCTGCGCTTGATCAACCGAGCCGGTGCGGAAGCCGGGTAGGGCCGCGGCTAGTTCCGGCGGCATGGTCGTGGTGCCGTCGTTCTCCGACCATCGGATTTCGGTGCCCGCGGGGCCCTCGAAGGCCGCCTTCTCGACGCCGTTCTCGACCGTCATGTCCGATCGGGGGTAACCGAAAGGACCGTTCACCCCGCCGCTTTCGCGCCAGGCGGCGAGCACCTTGCCCTTGAGGACCGACGCTCCCGTTTCCGGCTTCCAGTAGATCGCGGCACCGCCGGGCTCGGCGAAATCGTTGAATCGGCCGACACCGTCGCCCGCGTCGGTTTCGTCATTGATGGGGAAACCCAGCGAGCTTGCCGGCCCACCGAGAGACTTGTATTTGTCAAGGATCACGCCGTACATCGCCTTTGCGCCGGTGTCGGGCGAGTAATAGATGACGCCGCCCTGATAGGCGCGCTCGGCTCCGCCCGCAATGTCGGTGGCCGGGCCGAGCGGGGCGCCGAGAAATGACCCTTCTCCGCCGAATTGGGTGTGGTGCGCGTCGATCGCGCTGATCGCCTCCGAAGATGGCTCGGCTACCGCGGCTGGTGCCGCGGCCAGCAAGCCGGCAGCGAGTAGCGCAAGGACATTGATTATGCGGGAAGTCCGACGCGGCGTCTTTCCGCGCGGGGTATCCAACAATTCAGGCATGATCTCCTCGATTCGTCAGCGCGGTGTGCGGGCCGGCAAGCGCGGCCAGTCCACCGCTGGTGGTGAAGCGATTCGGTCCTCGGTGCCTTCGGCCTGGACGAGATCAATGGGGGAGCGGTCGCTTGCCTGCCCCGTACGGCTGAGATCTGGCAGTCAACCCGTCCTGGTCGAACTCGGACTGTTTGTCGGCGATATCAGCGTGCCTGGTGCGATCGAGCAGCTACAGCCGGGCAATTCCCCGGTTGCTTCGAGACCAAACATGGATTCTCCTGGAAATGGGCAGTCAGCGCCAGAGGGGTACGACAAATCCCCGGTAATTGCACGCGTGCTAGTTATCAGACGCAGCCGTTCCGGCCATTCGCGCCGCCACCGATAGGCGAGCAGAGTTCATCCGGACTACTCGATGAGGTGCGGTCCCAGGTGTCGGTGGCCGGGTTGTAAGCGATGTGTCCCGCGGCGGCGAAGCTGTCGAGCCAGCCGCGCATCGGCCACCTGCCCCACCGGCGGTGGAAGATCCTGGCATTGGTGAGGATGTCGGCGAGGTGCTCGATCGGCGGGTCGGAGACCGGGTGATGCTGGTGGTAGGCGTCGGCGCCGCCGACCCAGCGCAGGCGCGCGCCGACGGCGGCGGCCTTGTGCGCGAAATCGGTGTCTTCGCCACCGTAGCCGCGGTAGCGGGTACAGAAACCGCCGATGCGGCGCCAGGTGTCGGTGGTGACGGCGAACGAGAGGGACCAGAAGAGGTCGAAATCGGTGCTGTCGGTGTGGGTGTGCGCGGGCGGGTCGGGTCGCGCGGGGTGCGGGGCGCGATGGTCGGGCAGGCGCGTGAGGTCGTATCCGCTCGCGGGGGCCGGCGGCAGATAGGTGACGGGGCCACACAGCAACAGTGGTTCCGCGGACGCGGCGGCGCGGTAGCGGGCGATCAGGTGAGGATCGGGGATGCAGTCGACGTCGAGGAACACCAGCAGCTCGGCACCACGGTCGATGGCCGTGCGGGCGCCGAGATTGCGGGCAGCGGCCAACGGAAACGGGTTTTCGGCGTCCATCCAGATGCCGTGCGCGGGTACGCGGTGGGCGAGTGCGAGCACGGCGGGGTCGCCCATGGCGACCACGATGTGGTCGCCGGGTCGTTGGGTGCTGTGGGACAGGCCCCGTATCTGGTTGCGTAAGTGCGCGATTCGGTTGGCGGCCAGGGTGATGACGGCGGTTCTCACGCGGCGGGCCTCGAGGCGGTCCCGGCGACCCGGTCGATGACGCTCGCGGCGCGAGCGGCGGCACCGTTGGTGCCCCACAGCCGCCACCGCTCGGGGTCGAGGGTGCGGGCCGTTTCGATCAGTGCGGGCCAGTCGTCCACGCCGGGCCACCCGTCGACGGCTACCGCGAGACCGGCTTCGGCCAGGGCGGTGGTGGTGGCGTGTTGCTCATCGAACGGACGGTCCGCCGGAATGAGTACGGCGGGTTTGGCGGCGGCGGCTATATCGGCGACAGCACCCTGTCCCGCGTGTGAGACGACGACGTCGGCCGCGCACAGATCCGGCCAGAGATCGTCGACCCAATCATCCAATCCAGCGGTGCGCCAACGGTATTGCGGATGCCGTTGCGCGCAGTCGCGAATCATCGGGGCGGTGAAACCGCCGCCACCCGCGCCCGAAACAACCAGCACGGTGGGTCGGCCGCCTGCACCGTTGCGGGACACCGGCCTTCGGGCCGCGAACCGGCTGATACCGCCGATGTAGTGCGTCTTGCTCGCGTAGGCGCGCAACCACATCGGGTCGTACACCGCACGTGGCCATGCGGCGATGAGGGCGTCGGCGGTGCGGTGCACCAGCTCGTGCGGGGTGTCGGTGCGCACGCCGGGCAGCACCATCGTCACGACCGGGATACCGTGCAGCCTGGCCAGCACCGCGACTTCGACCGAGACGTCGACGACGAGTGCGCGGGGCCGTTCGGCAGCGATCCACTGCGCGATGGCGGCCATCCGATCGCGCAGACCGTCATCGCCTTTGGGGACCCAGTGCAGCACTCCGTTGGCGGTGGGATCCGCGACGGTCGGTGCCAGGTTGTCCGCGGCGAGCGCGACGGTGTGCTCGAAGCTCGTGTCGTCGACCGGCAACGAGGTCAGGGCGGTGACCGGCGTGTCGAGATGGGCGCAGATGCTTCGAGCGCGCAGCAGATGTCCGGCACCGTGGTGGTGGATGTAGTAGCCGATCACGCTGCGCCCCTTCGGGGGTCAGCGGATGCCGAGCCGGGCCGGGATGACGACCAAGTGGCGATGAGTCGCCGGTAGCGGTCGAGGTACGCATCGACCATCGAGTGGTGGCCACAGGCCGCGGTGGCTCGCGCCCTGGCATGCGCACGGGACAGCGTGGCTGCCTCCGCCGCACCGACGGCCAGCGCTTCGACATCACCCGGTGCGACGAGCCGGCCACAGTCCGAATCCAGGATCTCCGGGATGCCGCCCCTGTCGAACGCGGCGACCGGGGTACCGCAGGCGAGTGCCTCGGCGACCACCAAGCCGTACGGCTCGTCCCACAGCGGGGTGGCCAGTGCGGCCGCGCACGACCCGACCAGGCTGGCCAGCGCGGTCTGGTCCAGATGACCGTGATACGCCGCCTCCGGGCCGAGTTGCGGTTCGATGGTGTCGCGGAAGTAACGGACATCGCTGATCGGACCGGCTAGGTGCAGCCGCCGACGCGCGCGACGCGCGGCCGCGATCGCGAGGTGCGCCCCCTTCTCCGGGGTCAGTCGCCCGAACCACACCAGGTCGCGGCCGCCGGGCCCGACCGGCCAGGCACGCAAGTCGATGCCGTTGGGGACGACGTCGACGCCGCGCACGACATGGCGCCACGACCGGGCGGTGAACCTGCTGACGGCGACAAAGGCGGAGCCGATCCCCTTGCTGATATCGAGCGCCGATTCCAACCATGGCGTCGGGGGCGTGTGCAGGGTGGTCAGCATCGGGACGGGCAACGCGGGAGCCATGGCCAGCGGCAGGTAATGCAGGCTGTGATTGTGGATGATGTCGAACGACGTCGGCCCGGTCGCGCTGAGATCGGTCATTACCGTCAGGTAGGCGTGGTGGTCGGCGAGGAATCGCCGTTCGGGCATCGAGGAATCGGTGCTGGCGGTGGCGCTCGGGCTGAAGGTCCGAACCCGCAATGTCGCCTCCGCCGCCGCGTGATCGCTGCCGTCGGCGGCGAACAGGGTCACCCGGTGCCCCCGCGACTGGAGGGCGCGCGCGAGGTGCCACACGTGCGCTTCGAGCCCGCCTGCGAACGGCTGCTTGATCGGATGCCGGTTGGAGGCCAGCAACGCGATTGACAGGCCACTGCCTCCCGTGCTCATCGGGCAAGCACCTGTTCGTAGATATGGCGGTGTGCCGCAGCGAGTTCCGCGCGTTCGGCACGACGCGAAGGCCAGTCGGCGCGACCGGCGCGACCTTCGTACACCGCGCGGACCGCCCGGCCCAGCGACTCGGCGTCGAAATGTGTCTCGTCGAAATCGAAGACTGCGCAAGGCCGTTGCTGCCCGTAGTAGCCGCAGCTCGGGACGATTACCGCCGTGCCGAGGTCGTAACAGGCTTCAAGCCAACCCGAATGCGTACCGAACCGGTACGGGAGCAGTGACGCCGTCAGCGACGAGAGATACTGCCACAGTTGGCTATCGGTGAAATATTCGTGCACCCGAACGTCTACGCCATCGCGCCGGCCGAAGTCGACAAGTGCCGCACCGGTGTCCGGGTCGTACCAGTGATTTCCCGGTTCGAACAATTCGTCGTGCAGGTCGATGCGCAATACCGCGTCCGGTAGGGAACGGATCGTCTCGGCGAGGACGTCCAGGACGGGTAGGGGATCCATGTTGGCGCGCAGACTCTTGGCGTGTACACCCAGCACGAAGCGCTGTTCATTCGAACGCGGCGCCTCTATCAGTCCCCGTTTCACGACATGGGGGTGGCTCAGCACCTGGGGTATACGGCCCCAACGCTTTTCGATCTCCGCCGCCGCGCCTGGTGTCAGCGTGATCAGTTCGTCGGCGGCGGGAATCAACACATCCAGCTGTGCCCGATGTCCGCGTGGATCGGGTTGGTGGGGGTTGCGCAGATCGTGCACGGTGTAGACCAGTGGCTTGTCGTGGTCGCGCAATTCACCGACGATGTCGGCCAGCACGTCGGTCTCGACCGAGTCGAAACCGAAGTGGATATGGAAGACATCGAACCGGTGATGATTGCGGCGGATCCACTGGGGGTCCAACATGACCGGTGGCCACCAGCCGCCCGGTACCGTGCGGCCATCGGCCGGGCGGGGGTCGGGCAACCGGACGACCTGGTCGTCGCGACCGACCGGGACCAGATGTCGGACGTAGACGTGCGAGGCGGGGACCGACGCGACCCGCAGCGGCGCGCTCGGCGTCCGGGTCGGCACGCGGTCCGGGATGGTCCGAGTCATCTCGGCGACAACTCCACTGGGACGGCGGGTTCGGGTTGGAAGTCCCGTTCCAGTTCGGTCAGCAGGACCGCGCTGCGCTGCCCGCCGCCGGTCGGCTCGACCTCGGCGTAGGGGACCGGGCTGTACCGGACCGCTTTGATCTGTACCACCTGGCGGTTGCCGCCGTCGTCGCGGCGAACCAGTCGACTACCTCGCGCGATCTGCATGGGATCCACCCTTTCCGGATGATCATGGTTCACGTCTTCCGGAGCTACCCGGCGCGTCGCCGGCCAAACCGGTGCGTGATGAGTCGTCGGTCGCTTTCGCGCAGCATCGTGCGGTCAGCGATCGGCAGGCCTCGGTAACCCGAACGTCACCTGAATGTGCTTCTGGCGCTACGCCACTCGCCGCACCCGCGGTATCGACCGCGGGTGCGGCTGGTGCTGTCGTGGCCGTTGCGTCCCCCGCCGGTGTTCGGGTCGCCCGGCGGGGTTACTGGTCAGTGCGCGTACTCGGCGGCCCTTGCCCAGACTCGGTGTTCGGGCAGCAGCGCCGCGATCCCGTCGAATGCCGTGGCGATAGTGTCCGCGCCTTCGACGCCCGCGGAGTTGTCGGTAATGCCCGCGGCGCGCACCGCGTCCGCTCCGTCGGGTGTGTAGGCGATGCCTTTGAGGTGGCGATGCGCCTCCTGCACGAGCGTGGTCAGCCGCAGGTCGCCGACGGTGGCCGCGACGAGCAGGGCGTCGAATTCGATGGACCGGGCGGTGTCGAGCGTGCGCGAGACGACCACCTGCTGCGCGCCGTTGCCGAGTTCGCCACCGTGCGGCGCGATGACCAGGGGCGTCATCGACTGCTCGGCGACCGTGGCGACGGTGGCGGCCAGATCGGCGAGGTCGGTCTTGTCGTCGGCGACGATGCCGATGATCCGGCCGTCGCAGGGCCACCGGTTACCGACCTGCGAGAGTGCGGGCGATGCCAGCACCTGGACGTTCTTGCTGGGCTTTCCTGGCAGCGGGAGTCCCAGACCGGTCGCAACGGTCTGGGCAAGCTGCTCGTCGATCTGCCGCAGCACTGTCACGGCTCGCTGCTTGATGGCCTTCTCATAGCACTTGCCCAATTCGAAGGTGTAGGCCTTGGCGACGTGCGCCTGTTCGACCGGCGTCAGGCTGGCGTAGAAGATCCGCGCCGAGCTGAAGTGATCGTCGAAACTCTTCGGTGCCTCCCGAACCTTCCGCCCCGCAACCGCTTCCGGATACTCGATCAGCGCGGCGTCCTTGTTCCCCGCCAGGAACGGGCAGCCGCCGTCGAGACTGTTGGGACGGTAGGGCGCGACCCCGGCATGTCCTGCGGTCTGGTGCATTCCGTCGCGGAACATGTCGTTGACCCCGACGTGCGGCCGGTTGATCGGGAGTTGCGCGAAGTTGGGGCCGCCGAGCCGGGAGATCTGGGTATCGAGGTAGGAGAACAACCTGCCTTGCAGCAGCGGGTCATCGGTGTGGTCGATGCCGCGAACGAGGTGGCCGGGGTGGAAGGCGACCTGCTCGGTCTGCTCGAAATAGTTCGTCGGGTTGGCGTTGAGCGTCATGGTGCCGATCACCTGGACCGGCGCCAACTCTTCCGGTACGAGTTTGGTGGGGTCGAGCAGATCGATGCCTTCGAAGGTCTGCTCCTCGGTATCGGGAAACACCTGGACGCCCAGATCCCACTGCGGGAACGCGCCGGATTCGATGGCGTCGGCGAGGTCGCGGCGGTGCATGTCCGGATCGACGCCAGCGGCGATCTGTGCCTCTTCCCAGAGCAGGGAATGCACACCGAGTCTCGGCTTCCAGTGGAATTTCACCAAGACGGTCTTGCCGCGCGCGTTGACCAGGCGGAAGGTGTGGACTCCGAAACCTTCCATCATTCGGTAGGAGCGCGGCAGCCCACGGTCGGACATGTTCCAGAGAGTGTGCGCGGTGGCCTCGGTATGCAGCGTCACGAAATCCCAGAAGGTGTCATGGGCGCTCTGCGCTTGCGGGATCTCCCGGTCCGGGTGCGGCTTCGCCGCGTGGATGATGTCGGGGAATTTGATGCCGTCCTGGATGAAGAACACCGGGATGTTGTTGCCGACGAGATCGAAGACGCCCTCATCGGTATAGAACTTCGTCGCGAAGCCGCGGGTGTCGCGCACGGTATCGGCCGAACCGCGCGAACCGAGCACCGTGGAAAAACGCACGAAAACCGGTGTTTCCTTGCCCTTTTCGAACAGCGAGGCACAGCAGATCCGCTCGGCGGCGCCATTGGCGGCGAACACGCCGTGCGCGGCCGCGCCACGCGCGTGGACCACCCGCTCGGGGATGCGCTCGTGGTCGAAGTGGGTGATCTTTTCCCGCAGATGGTGATCTTGGAGAAGAACCGGCCCGCGCGGCCCGGCCTTCAGCGAGTGGTCGGTATCGGTCAGTCGCGCACCCTGTGCCGTCGTCAGGAAGGCGCCTTGCTGGGCCATCGCGTCGATGGGTACGTCGACCGGCGTTCCGGTCGCGGTGCTCGGTCGCGGTGCCGCCTGATCCCGCTTCGGCGGAAGCGGCTCACGGCGCTGAGTCGGCTCTTCCACCGGCACCGCCGCACTGGAGGGAACGCCAGGGGCGATGGGCTGGGTTTTCGACTTCGGGCGTGAGGTTCGGGGCATTGGACAGCACCTCCTGTAATCGAACGAACACGAGGACGCTTCCGCGAGTTCAATCGCGAGAGCCGACCGGCGGCTCCGGTCAGCGGCTTCCACCAGTACATGACCGGCTATGCCCATCCGCTCGCACCGCAAACAGACCGCCGGAGTTGGACGAGACGGAGCTGTTTCGGAGCGCCACCGCTCTGCGGGCTACCGAGCCGCTCGGACCCGCCGACCGGGCATGCTGACGGCCGCGACCAGGCACGCGACCACGAGACAGCCGGTGCACGCGCTGAAGGCGGCGGCGTACCCGGCTGCTAGTGCGATGGCGCTCAGTGCGGCGAGGCCGACCGCGCCGCTGGTCTGGCGCACCGTGTTCAGTACGCCCGCGGCGAGGCCGCTGCGTTGGCTGGGCACACCGTCGGTGGCGGCCACGGTCAGTGGGGTGAACGCGGCGGCGGTGCCGAAGCCGAAGACCGCACCCGAAACCAGCACGGACCAGAAGTAGGAGGCATCGACCGCGAGACTGAGGCTGATGCCGGCCAGGCCGGTCGCACCGATGGCGCAGCACAGCATGGTCGCGCGGCGCGCCCCGAATCGGACGGTGAACCCACCGGCCGAGCGAGCTCCCGCGACCATCGCCACGCCGACCGGCAGATATCCCACTCCGGCCAGCAGCGGTGAATAACCGTGCACGTCTTGCAGATACAGCGAAAGCAGCACCGGGCTCGCCAGGAAACCCGCACCGAGCAGGAACATCACCACATTGGCGCTGCGCACCGAGCGCACCCGGAAAATGTCGAGCGGCAACAGCGGATCGGCGGCCACGGCGTGCTGATGCAGCGCGAACAAGGCGAGCAGGACGAAACCGGCCAGCAACGGCCCGAGCACCGACCCGGCCGACCATCCCACGGCGGCCGAGCGCATGATCGCCGCCACCACACCGGAGATGCCCGCGGTGACCAGCACCGCGCCGACCACGTCCAGGCGTGGCCGGTCAGCCGCCTTCGGCTGCCGCGGCAGCACGCGGACCGCCCCGACCACGCCGACCAACCCGAGCGGCGCCAAGACGAAGAACACCCATCGCCATCCCGCCAGCTCGGTGAGCATGCCACCGAGCACCGGCCCGGCCGCGGCACCCGCCGCGCCCACCGCACTCCAGGTCGCGAGCGCGCGGGCACGCGCGGACGGTGCGGTGAAGGTGGCGGTCAACATCGCCAACGTCACCGGCATCAACAGCGCGCCACCGACTCCCTGGACGGCCCGCGCCGCCAACAACAGCACGGGAGATCCGGTGCAGCCCACCGCGACTCGCGCGACCGTGAAAAGTCCGAGCCCGAGCAGCATGATCGCGCGGCGGCCGAACACATCCACACAGCGCCCGCCGAGCAGGAGAAATCCGGCGAAGGTTAGCGTGTAGGCGTTCACCGCCCACGGCAGCGCGGCGGGGGAGAACCCGAGATCGGCACGCAGGGCGGGCAGCGTGACCGAGACGATCGTGGCGTCCATGATCACGCAGAACGACCCGACGCAGGCCAACGCCAGCACCAGTCCCTCGTGGCGCGAACGGCCGTCGCTCACCCGTTTCGTAAGGCGCGCCGTCGTGCTCATCGGTCCCACTCCGCGCACTGCGCCTGGGCGCGAAACCGCAACGCCGGGTCGGCGTATCGCGCGGCGTCGACGGCGTAGAGCGCGTCGATGGACGCCCGATAAGCCCCGAAACCGGCTGCCAGCGCGTGAATCTCGGCCTCACTCGCGGGCAGGCAGGCCGTGTCGAGGAGCGCGCGGACCGTATCCACCGAACTCATCCCGCCACCGCCGTCCGAGAAGGGGACGACTGCGCTCGGTGCCAGTCCGTGTGCCGCTGGTACGCCTCGCCGACCCGCAGGATGACGGCTTCGCCGAAGGCGGGACCCGCAATCTGTAGTGACAGAGGTAGTCCCGCTTCGCCCACGCCCATCGGCAGTGCCAGTACCGGGTTTCCGAGCCCGTTCCAGTAGGGGGTGTGGATCAGCTGGAACACGCGGTCGTCGTCCTGATGTCCTGCGTCGTCGCCCAGTTCGTCGAGCCGTGGCGCGCCGCACGCGGCCGTGGGGCAGACCACCACGTCGACGCGCTGGAACAACTCGCCGATCGCGAGCTGGGCGACGCGCCGGACTCGTTGCGCCTGAACGTAATCCGCGCCCGATGTCAGCGCACCCTTGGCGAGCAAGCCACGCGACGCCACGAAGTAGTCGGTCCACCGCCGGGACAGGTCCGTCCGGTGATAGGCGAGCCCCTCGCAGGTGGCGGTGAGCAAGGTCGCCGTGATCGTCTCGTGCCAGTAGGGCAGGACGACCTCTGCCAGGTCGGCACCGCGGGCGGCGAGCACCGCCATCGCCTGATCGAACGCCGCTGTCAGCCGCGGATCGGCGTTCTCAGGAAAGTGTGCGTGCCGCACCACGCCCACCCGCACGCCGGTCAGGTCGGACGGGTCCCGCACCGGATCACCACGGCGGGAATCGAAGTCGGGCGCGGTGACACTGTCCGGGTCGCTCGGGTGTGCTCCGGCGATGACCCGCAGCAGCTCCGCGCAGTCGCGCACGGTCCGTGCCATCGGGCCCACCCGGTCCAGGCTGTAACCCAGTGGTACGCAGCCGGATTTCGGCACCAGGCCGAAGGTCGGCATCAGGCCGGTGATGCCGCAGAACGCGGCGGGCATCCGAATGCTGCCCGCCGTATCCGAGCCGAGACCGCCCAGAAAGCAGCCTGTCGCGATGCCGTTGGCGGTGCCGGAGCTGGAACCACCCGCCCAGCGGGTCGGGTCCCATGGATTGCGCGGCACGGGGAATGGCAGGTTCGGATCCGGTATCCCGCACGCGAATTCCATCGTCGTGGTCTTACCGGTGATGATCGCGCCCGCGCGCTTCAGCCGGGCGACCACCGGTGCGTCGCGGCCCGCGCCCCATGTGCGGTCGTGCACGGAACTCTGGGCGGTGGTCGGACCGTCGGCGTCGGCGATGGTGTCCTTCACCGCGACGGGGATGCCGTGCAGCATGCCCCGATCGACGCCGCGCGCCAGTTCCTCGTCGGCGCGCCGAGCCCGGTCTCGGGCCTGGTCGTCGAATCGGGTCAGGTAGATGCCGAGCTCGGAGTCGTGCCGGTCGGCCAGCGCGATCGCGGCCTCGACCAGCGCGGTGCTCGTCGTGTCGCCGTCGCGCAAAGCGCGGGCTACCTCGGTGATGGGATACGGCTCTTGCGGCACTGTCGCCTCCACGTGCTGAGTAGGTAAGGCAAACCTTGCCCGTTCAACCCGGGTTGAGGTCAACTAGTGCTATGCCAACACTGACGCCGATCGCCACCGTCGTACAGCACTTCGGCATTCCGCTATCGACGCTGCACTATTGGGAACGCCGTGGGCTGATCACCGCGCAGCGCCGCGGCGGGCGGCGCTGCTACGACACCGACCAGCTCTACCGGATCGACTTGATCCGGCAATGGCAGAGCACCGGGTTGATGAGCCTGGACGAGATCGCCGTGTTGCTCAGCGCGCCCTCCGCCGCGTCGCCGGACGCGCAGTGGCGCGCGCTCGTGCACGCGCAGCTGACCGCACTCGAACACCGGATGGCCGAGCTCGAAAGGGCCCGCGACTATCTGCACGTGTTGCTTACCTGTCCGCACCGCGGCGAACTGGAACGGTGTCCGAACTACCGTGCGACGGTGTCACTTCCGGGCGGACTCGGGGACGACGAGCTCGCCTAGGGAGCGGATTCGCACAACGCGGTGACGGCGGGCCGGACCAGACGAATTCCGTTGCGGCTCCGAGGTTTACGCCGTACTCAGGCAAGCCACGGAGTAGCGTGGTGGCAGTCACAGCTGCTTACAGAATCGGACTCCGTCATGAAGAAGTTGCTGTCGTGGTCGGCCGTGCTCTGCTGGCTCACCGTCCTGCTCGAGGGTTACGACCTCGTCGTGCTGGGGGCCGTCATCCCCACGCTGATCGATCAGCACCACATCGGATTCACCGTCGCCAGTGCGACATTCGCGGCAACCATGTCGCTGGTCGGGGTGGCCATCGGCGCGACGGGGTCGGGGCCGATTACCGATCGCTACGGTCGGCGTTGGATGCTACTCGGCTCGATCGCGGTGTTCTCGGTGTTCACCGCCGCCATTCCGCTGGCCGGATCGGTCGGTGTCTTCGCCGCGTTCCGGCTGATCGCCGGGCTCGGGCTCGGCGCGTGCATGCCGACCGCGCTGACCCTGATGGCCGAGCACATGCCGCCGGTCCGCCGGGCGTTCGCGAGCACGGTCACCATGACGGGCTATCACGTCGGTGCCGTGCTCTCCGCGCTGATCGCCCTTCGGTTCGTCCCGCACTGGGAGCCGATGTTCTATCTGGGCGGCGTGGCCGGACTGCTCTTACTGCCGGTGGTCTGGGCCAAGCTCCCCGAGTCCGATGCCTACTTGGCGGCCAAGGCCGCACCGAGCGGAGTTCAGCCCACCGTGCTGCTGCGGCCGGTGTATCTGCGTGCGACGCTAGGGGTTTGGGTCGGTTCGTTCATGGGATTGCTGCTCGTCTACGGCTTGAATACCTGGTTGCCGAAATTGATGCGGGACGCCGGTTACAACATGTCCACCTCGCTCACCATGCTGCTGGTGCTGAACGTCGGAGCGATCATCGGCCTGCTCACGGCCGGGATGCTCGCCGACCGGCGGGGCATCAAGCCGACGGTGCTGGCGTGGTTCGGTGCGGCGGCGGTCTTTCTCGCGCTGCTGAGCGTCAAGGCGTCCAGCAGTCTGCTGCTCAACGCGGTGGTACTCGTCACCGGCATCTTCGTCTTCTCCGCCCAGGTGCTCATCTACGCCTATGTGACTCAGGCCTACCCGGCCGGAATCCGGGCCACCGCACTGGGTTTCGCTTCCGGCGTCGGTCGCCTCGGCGCGATCTTCGGTCCGACGATCACCGGCTGGCTCATTGTCGTCGGCGCGGCGAATCCGTGGGGCTTCTATCTGTTCGCCGCCGTCGCGGTCATCGGGCTGCTCGCCATGTCCGCCGTTCCCCGTACCACTGTCGACGGCCTGGCCTCGGTCGAACCCGTCGCGCCGAGTCGCCCGGGATGAGGGCCACTCGCACTCAGGTCGCTATCGTCGGAGCCGGTCCGGCCGGTCTACTGCTCGCGCATCTGTTGCACCGATCCGGCATCGAGTCGGTCGTTGTCGACAACCGCACCTACGAGCAGATCGCGGGCACCGTCCGTGCGGGGATTCTCGAAGCCGATTCCGTTCGGCTGCTGGTGGATTCGGGAGTATCCGGCCGCGTGCTCACCGACGGGTATCGGCACGACGGTGTCGTGCTGCGCTTCGACGGTGTGAATCACCGGATCGACTTCCAGGAGTTGGTCGGTGCATCGGTGTGGTTGTATCCGCAGACCGAGGTGTTCATCGACCTGGCCGGGCGGCGCGGGGTCGATGGGGGAGACGTGCGGTACGGGGTGGCCGACACGGCCGTCGAGATTTCCGGCGATCGGCCGACGGTGACCTGCACGGATTCGGACGGGCGTGCGGGGCGCATCGAGGCCGACCTGCTAGTCGGTGCCGATGGCTCCCGATCGATCTGCCGCCACGCTTTTCCGCCGGGCGCTCGCGAGGAATGGTTCCGCGAATATCCGTTCGCCTGGTTCGGTTTTCTCACCGAGGCGCCGCGATCGCATCCCGAACTGATCTACACGCGCTCCGAGCACGGCTTCGCACTGATCAGCCAGCGCACTCCCACCGTGCAGCGGATGTACTTCCAATGCAAACCGACTGAGCGCCTGGCGGATTGGGACGACGACCGGATCTGGGCCGAAATGCGGCGGCGGGTCAACGGCAATGGCTTCGTCCTCCGAGAAGGCCCGATCAGCGCGAAGTCGGTGCTGCCGTTCCGCTCCTTCGTCACCGCGCCGATGCGCTATGACCGGCTGCTGCTGGCCGGTGATGCCGCGCACACGGTCCCGCCGACCGGCGCTAAGGGCCTGAACCTGGCGCTCGCCGACGCGGCGGTGCTCGCCGAGGTGATCGTCGACTACTACGCCGAGGGCGATGCGGACGTGCTCGACCGATACACCGAGCGCGTCAAGGAACGGGTGTGGCGGGCCCAGCACTTCTGCTACTGGCTGACCACGATGCTGCACGCCGTCGCCGGTGCGTCCCCCTTCGATATCGAGCGACAGCGCGGGGAGCTGGCGTTGATCACCGGATCACGTTACGGCGCAGCGTATTTCGCGGAGGCTTACACCGGCTGGCGGCAATCAAGATCCGTGTAGCCGATGCGCGTTGGCGGTGATGGCGTCGCGCAGTGCCTGTTCCGGGCCGGACAGGCGGGTGCGGCGGTGCAGGAGGACGAATTCGAGGTCGCCGAGGGCGGGCAGGGTGGGATCGTCGATCTTGACCAGACCATCGGGGAGCAGCGTCTCGGAATGCACGATGTAGCCGAGTCCGGCGAGCGCGGCGGCGCGCAGCCCGAGCAGGCTGTCGCTGACACAGGTGATGCGCCAGACGCGGCCGTCGCGCTCCAATGCTTGCAGCGCGATGCGGCGGGTGAGGCTCGGTGGCGGGTAGGTCACCAGCGGGACCGGGTCGCCCGGGATGGTGCCGCCGGGCGGTCCCGCCCACACCAGCCGGTCGCGCCAGATCAACTCACCGTGGCTTTCGCCGGGGAGCCGCTTGCCGAAGACCATGTCCAGTTCACCGGCGGCCATGCGGGTCTTCAGGGTCTCGCTCAGGCCGACGGTCAGCTCGAGGTCGATGCCAGGATGGTTGCGCCGGAATTCCAGCAGTACCTCGGGCAGGTCGCTGGCCACCAGGTCGTCGGAGGCGCCGAATCGGAGCAGGCCGGTCAGGGTCGAGTCGGAGAAGAACTGCTCGGCCCGGCCGTTCGCGGCGAGGATGGCGCGGGCGAAGCCGACCATGGCGACGCCGTCGGCGGTGAGGGCGAGGTTGCGGGTATCGCGGCGCAGCAGGCTGCGGCCCGCCGCCTTCTCGAGTCGGGCGATGTGGCCGCTGACGGTGGATTGGCGCAGGCCGAGGATCTTGCCCGCGGCGGTGAATCCGCCAGCCCGTTCGACGGTGAGAAAGGTGCGCAGCAGCTCCGGGTCGAACATGCCTCAATTTATCATGATATCGGTTTACAGATATTCGATTGAGCGCCTTTCGCGATCGAGTGGGCGCTCGTAGCGTCAGCGTCATGAAGTACCTCAACAAGTTCTACATCGACGGTTTCATGCTCGGCATCGTCGCGAGCGCCGTGCTGGCCAGCGTCTTTCCGGCGCAGGGTGGGGTGGCGGAGGTAGTCGACCGAGGTACGAAGGTGGCCATCGCCCTGCTGTTCCTGCTGTACGGTGCGCGGCTGGAACCACGGGAAGCGATTGCGGGACTGCGGCATTGGCGGCTGCACACGGTAGTGCTGGGAGTGACCTTCGTGGTGTTCCCGCTTATCGGGCTCGCCTTACGCGTGCTGGTGCCCTCGGTGCTGACCGAGGACCTGTACATCGGTGTGCTCTTCCTGTGCCTGGTGCCCTCCACCGTGCAATCGTCGATCGCGTTCACCGCGATCGCGCGCGGCAATGTCGCTGGCGCTGTGGTCAGTGCCTCGCTGTCGAATCTCGTCGGGGTGTTCGCGACCCCGCTGCTGGTGGTGTTGCTGATGGACACCACGGGTAAGGCCGAGGTGAAGGCGTCGACGGTACTGGTCATTATGGTGCAGCTATTGCTGCCGTTCCTGCTCGGACAGCTGCTGCGGCCGCGGCTCGGCTGGCTGTTGCGGCGGTCGACGCCGTTGAAGGCGGTCGACCGGGGTTCGGTGTTCCTGGTCGTGTACTCCGCGTTCAGTGCCGGTATGGCCGAACACATTTGGAGTGGACTGTCACCGCTGCGGGTGCTCGCGACCGCCCTGGTGTGTGCCGGGCTGCTCGCGGCGGTGCTCGGTGCGACCGCCGGCGTCGGCAAGATGCTCGGGTTCGCCATGCCGGACCGCATCGTGCTGGTCTTCTGCGGATCGAAGAAGAGCCTGGCGACCGGGCTGCCAATGGCGTCGGTGCTCTTCGTCGGTCAACCGGTGGGCCTGATCGTGTTGCCGCTCATGATTTTTCATCAGATCCAGTTGATCACCTGTGCCGTCCTGGCACAGCGTTACGCCCGCAGATCGGAGGTAACCGTGTGGAGCACGAAACGAGAGGTCGAGAAGGTCGAATCAGCAGACGCAAAGCCATCGGAACCGGGGTGGCTGCGCTCGGCGGCGCAGCGGTCGCTGGTGTGGGGGTCGCGGCGATGAGCAGGCCGTCGGCCGCATCGGATCGCCCGATGACGGATCTGGATACGAAGCTGGACAAGGACTCTCATCTGTTCCGACTGAGCGCGGCCGAGCCGCTGCGCTTCGACGGCGGGACCTTGCAGGGCGCGCACGAAGGAAACTTTCCGGTGCTGCTCGGTCAGGAGGCATCGGTCTACATCGCCCGGCTAGAGGTGGGTGGCATTCGGGAACCACACTGGCATCCGACCGCGTGGGAGCTGAACTTCATCATCTCCGGCCGGGCCGAGTGGACCATTCTGGGCACGCACCCGGATGGTGACTACCGCAACGACAAGTTCGAGGCCGGGCCAGGCGATCTCGTGTTCGTGCCGCAGGGCTTCTTCCACTATTTCGGCAACGCCGATCCGGAGCAGATGCTGGAAGTGTTGGTGGTGTTCAACACCAGCGCCACCGAGCCCGCCGACGATATCGGGATCGTCGCCACGCTGAATTCCCTTCCGCGCGAGGTGCTAGCGGCCTCGTTCGGCATTCCGGTGGCGGCGTTCGATCAGGTGCCCGCCGAGGTCAAGCCGGTGGTGATCACCCGACGGCACGGTGAGAAGGTGTGGGCCGCCGACGAATTGATCGGCGGCCCACCCTTATCGCAGGGCTGCTGACGTACTGGGGTGGTCGTGCAGGAACTTCGGTACGACCATCCGCCACGCATCGACGATCAACTCGCGCATTTCGCCCTTGTCGATCGCGGCCATCGAACAGTCGACCCAGTTGTATCGCAGGTCCGACGCCCTGGGCAGCAGAAATTTGTCCGGCTCAGCGGCGACCAGCGCGGACCGTTCGGCTTTGGGAAAAGCGAACCCCATCACCGTTTCGTCCCGGGAGAACGCGATGTACACGATCCGGCCCACCCGAAACTTGATGCGATCCGCCACGATCGCCTCGTACGAACGGGGGAGGGTGAGTGCCAGCGCACGCACGTCCGCGACGGTGATCATGCCCCGATGATGCCACCGGGGACCGACAGGTTCGGGTATAGCTTCCTGCGCACCGTCTACGACGGCTAGGTGGTCCCAGCATCGACGGGAATGGGTACAGCGGGGGCTTGGTCTGTTTCGGGGAGCGTTGTTTTGGACCGACCGGCTGTCAGGACTACGACGACGACCGCGGCCACCACGCTGGTGGTTGCGATGATGGCGGCCACTCGACCGGTCGAGTCGCCGACCTCGTCGGTGAGATCGAGGTTGGTATGCCCGAAGACCACGGTGGCCAGTGCCGCGCCGATGGCGCCACCCAGGTTGTGGAACGTCCACGACGCCCCCACCGCGAAGCCGGACCGCGTGGGCGGCACCGTCGAAATCGCCAGCACCGTAGCGGGTCCCAGTACCAAGGCCCAGCCCGCACCGAACAGGACGAGAGCGACCAACAGGACCGGCAGGTGGCTGCCGAACGCGGACCAGGCGATTCCGGCTCCCGCCAGGGCCAGCAGCCCGAAACCCCAGGGCAGCAACGAATGCGCGCCGAGGCGATCGACGAAACGGCCCGCCACCGGCGATGCGAGCGCGAGGGTGCCGCTGACGAGCAACAGCACGAATCCCGCCTGCCGCACGTCGAAGTCTCGGCCCTGGGTCAGGTACGTCGGAATCACCAGCAGCGCAGCGGCATAGAACAAGCCGAGGGAGAAGTCCGAGACGATCGCGGCGACGAACCTGCGATTACCGAACAACGCGGGATCGATCAACGGGTTCGCCGCGCGACGCTCCGCCACGATCCCGACCGCGACGGCGACGACCAGGACAAACCCGGCGAGCAGCACCCAGGGCGACAGCCACCCGCGTAGGTCGCCGAGCACGAAAATGCCCACCGCCGAAACCACCGCGAGCGCGACAACGACCTGACCGGGCCAATCGGTGCCGCCGGTGCGGTCGGGCTGCACCTGCGGGACCGCGAGCGCAATGGCGATCAGTGCCGCGATGCCGAGCGGAATATTGATCCAGAAGATCGACTGCCAGCCGAGGCTTGGCACCAGCAGGCCGCCGAGCACCGGCCCGATGGCCAACCCCAACCCGTTCACCGAGTACAGCCAGCCGATCGCCTTTCCTCGATCGCCTTGCGGGAAAAGCGATTCCACCAGTGTCGAGGTGCTCGTATACAGCACGGCGCAGGCGGCGCCCTGGACGAAGCGGGCGATGAGCAGCGTGCCGATCGACCATGATGCGGCCGCACCCGCGGAGGCGATCACGAACAGGGCCAAGCCGAACAGCAACACCCGCCGACGCCCGAGTCGATCTGCGACGCGTCCCGCCGTGACCATGAACATCGACAGCGCCATGAGGAAGACGCCGAGGGTGAGCTCGGTATTCGACGCACCCGCCTGCAAATCGTCGCCGATGGCGGGCAGTGCGGTGGTGACGATGGTCAGATCGATGCACCCGAGGAACGACGCTACCGCGAGTCCGGCGAATCCGGCGATGCGCCGCTGGCCGGGGATCTCGGTCGTCATTGCTCCGCCCCTTCCGCGTTGTGCAGCGCGGACTTTCGCTTCTTGAAGCGCAATGGGAGCCACGCGACCCGGTCCGGGTGTTCCGGCTCGACGAACAGTTCCCTGGTGCGCCCCATCGCCGCGGAAATCCGCTGCGGGTAGATCACATAGTCGAAACCCTCGTGCGCCCACAGCGGCATGATGATCGGGCATTCTTCCAAAAGGTATGCGCGGCAAGACTTCCGGACCATGTCCTGATCGACATCCGGTTCCCGGGTCAGTCGCCGCTCGATGAACCGGTCGATGGTGCTGTCGACGGCGTTTCGATAGCGGTCGTCGGTTTCGTAGGCCTGCTCGACCGCGTCGTAGAGGTCGCCGTAGCGGGGATGGGAAAGCGCGAAGTCCCATCGCAAAATGTTGGTGGGGCAGTCGATCTGGTTCAAGTAGCCGATATTGCGGGTGATCCATTCGTCACCCGCGATGCGGGCACGTGCGTGCCGGTCGATATCGGTTCCGCCGCTGAGGTTGTGCCGTTGCAGGGTGTCCGCGACGGCGATAGCGCAGCGGCCGAAGTTCGAGCGGTTGATCAGATCGATTGTTGCCGCGAGCTTTTCGCCTTCGTGGTAGTCCGCGCCGACACTGACCAGCAGTACCGTGGAGCGACCTTCGGTGGTGATGGTGTCCGACCGTAGGTCGTATGCGGCTTTGTGCGACGCCGAGAGCAGCGTAGTTGTCGTCATCAGCTCCACACCTTCAACGACTCGGCCGGATCGCTCACCCCGATGAACAAGCCGATGGTGATGCGGGGACGGTCCTGCGACGGAGCGACGGCATGGACGCGACGCGGGTCGATGAAGATCGCGTCGCCGACCCGCGGTGTGATCACCACGGCCGGGTTGCCGACGGATGCGCGGTCGATGCCGTACACGCGGTCGCCGGACCGATCCCGATACTCGCGTTCGTCCGGGTAGTCGTCCCAGATCTCCAACTCCCCGCCCCGGTCCGGCACGTCCAGGTAGACGTTGACCGACAGTTGGCGGCGGATCCGAATAGCGAAGTCCTCCGGCAGGTTTCGGCCGATATTGTCCGTATGCGGCTCCAGATCCACCCCCGCCAGCTGGTAGCGCGCGACGCCCGCGAAGAAGGCTTGCCCGTCGCGGCGGAGCAAACTTGCTCCGGACGGCCAGATCTCGTCGAGCAGCAGCCGAAGGTCGTCCGCGGGATAGGAATACGGCGCGGCGATGGCGCGCAGCCGCTCGATGTTGTGATGCGCCTCCTCGAAGTACCGCTTGCGTCCGGCCTCGGTGTTCGTCTCCGAGAACGCGTGTCCGATGCGGCGGAACTGCGGGTCGGTGCCGAGCGGGCCGTGATCCTGCCTGCCGACGAAGGCTTTTCGCAGGTGCGCCAGTGCGTCGGGCCGGACGAACCCGGCCAGCCGAACGGCGTGAACGTCGCCGTTCAACAGTGCCGTCAACGAGTCGTGATCGAATCCCTGCCTGGTGGTGTCCAACACGCGTTCTCCGAGAGATGGCGTGGCCGTAGTCATGTCGTTCCCCTCTGGTTGTCGCTCGATGGACCGGGCACAGGCCCGGGCAGGAGAAATGAGGTGGTCCCAGCGGACATGGTTTCGACCCCCATCCCTCCAGAGGGCCCCACAACGGGAAGGGGCCCGCGCTTGCCCGGGCCGCATTACGCGGCTCGGCCTGGTCTTGACCCGGGGCACCCCGCCGCGGTTGGAGGGTTGCCGGCCAGCTAGCCGGGGACTTGACGCTGGCACTCTTGACCTGAACCAAAGCATCGCGCACGTCAGAAGCGTTGTCACGCTTTAGAATCGCGCTGAGTTTCATTCCGAGGGGGCTGGACCGCCTGCTCAGCTCTGGGGCCAGATCACCTGGTCCGGCAGGCACAGGCTGGCTGAGCGGGTGGTCGGTACCGGTCCGGTGCCGGGGGCGAAGGTCCATTGGGAGATCGGGCCCGCGGCCTTCCACTGCAGGACGCCCGCGGCGTCGGACACCACCTGGTACACCTGCTCGCTGCCGTCGACGAGCTGGGTGCCCACGCAGTAGTCGTTGTATTCGGTGCCCGGTTGCTGCGCTCCGGCACTGAAATTGCCTGCGGGCTGGGTGCGGGAGCCCGGATTCGCCACGTTGCTCGGCGCGTCGACGACCGTGCCACGGCGCCACAGCGGTGCGCCGCGCTGATCGGTGCCACACGTGAATTCCCAGCCACCGGCTACCACCGTCGCGCCCTGTGCGTGGCCTGTCCCTGCCCAGAGACAGTCGACGGCAGGCGCCGCGGTTGCCCGGCCGGTGGCCACACCCAGCAGACCCAACGCGGCAATCGCGGCAACCGAGACGGCTACGCCGCGTCGTAGCCCGGTGGCACGCGGCGGAGTAATGCTTGATCGGCGCTTTTGCGGTGCGTCCTGAGCGAGCGAATCGGTTTCAACAATGAGCATGTCCCGACGATAAAAATCCGCGACCTGCCACAACATCCCGCCAGAGCGCCATTCTCCGGCAATACCGTGGTGCTAGGGGTGTGGCTCCAGAGCTGGGGACAACTCCTTACCCGAATGCCCCTGCGCCCCTAGGGAGGTAGCCGCGGTGTCAGAGCCCGCGGTCAGGTTGATGGAGTCAGATGTGCTCTGCTAGCGTGAAATTTTGCCAGATGATTGCTGAGGTGTCGGTGGCGGTATAGTCCAAGCAAGTCGATCGAACCCCACTGCCGATCCGCGCAAGGACGGGAGTCATGATGCGAAGCATTCTGAAGTTTGCGGCAGTATCGATCCTGCCGACGTTCGCGTTGGTCATACCCGCTGGTCCAGCATCTGCGGACCCGATTTCTTTCGAACCCGCCCACATCGACGCAGGGCCGGGATGTGCGGGAACGGTCACCGCTGAGGTCTCGGCCAGTCAGGGACAACAAGCCCGCGAGTTCGCGGATTTCATAGATAGCTCGGCACGAGTGACGGTGAATTTCGCCGCTGACGCCCCCAGCAATCCCTTTGGCTCGTTGTCCGCCGCGCCGGGCGGCGGAAACAACTGTGCCATCTCCACAACCGTCACGATGCGCAACCTGGATACCGGCGCGAGCACAACCGAGACCCGCACAACTCAGTACGACGGCCATTATGGCTGGAACGCCGCCTTCTTTTCGCTCGACGGCTCCGGCCGCGTCGCTGTCGAGGTGAGCACCAACCCCAACCCGTCCGAGCTGATCATCGACGTCCCCACACCTTTCTAGCCTGACGGGACGCCGATGGTGGCCGATCGTCGATCGCGTTCAGCAACGTGAGCCGACGGTCGGTTCGGCCGACTCGAGATGCCGGGTGGTACCGCGCAGCCGCGTCAGCCCCCACAAAGCCAATGCGCACAGAGAGTAGGCAGCGCCGAGCCAGCAGGATGCTGCCCATCCCCAGGCGGTGTACGTCCAGGTCGTCGTGATTGCTCCGATGGCGGAGCCGAAAGAGTAGAAGGCCATGTAGGCGCCGATGACGCTGCTGGCGCGGTTCGGATGGGCGGTGGTCAGCAGATGCTGGCTGCTGACGTGTACTGCTTGGACGGCGAAGTCGAGCAGGATGATGCCGATGACGAGCAACCACAGGGTGGTTTCGATTCGGGCGATGAGCAGCCAGGAGCCGGTGAGCAGCGCCAGGGACCAGCCGGTGATCGGTTGCGCGTGACCGGTATCGGCCCAGCGTCCGGCGCGGGCCGCCCCGAGGGCTCCGGCCACGCCCGCCAATCCGAGCAGGCCGATTTGGGTGGTGCTGAGGTTCCATGGCTCGGCGCCGAGGGGGAGGGCGAGCCCGCTCCAGAGGGTTCCGAAGGATGCGAAGAGGAACAACGCGATCAGGCCTCGGCTCAGGAACAGTCCATCGGTGCGTGCGAGCCGCCCCATCGACGCCAACACCTGCGTGTACCGCGCGCCCGGAGTCCTGACGTCCGGGGCGAGTTTCGCGCGGACGGTAACGGCGAGCGCAATGCACAACATGGCGAGCAGCCCATACACCGACCGCCAGCCGAGCTCATCACCCAGCACGCCAGCAAGGACGCGAACGCCGAGTATGCCTATCACGACACCCGAGGTGACCGCGCCGATGTTGCGGCCCCGCTCGCTCGGCCCGGAGATGGCGGCGACATAGGCGACGGTCACCTGCACCACGACCGCGAACACCCCCGCGACAACCAAACCCACCACCGCGACGACACCGTTCGGTGCGCCCGCCACGATCGCCGCACCCACACCGGTGAGGATCAGATGTCCGGTGATCAACCGTCGGCGATTCACCACATCACCGAGCGGAACCAGCAGGACCAGTCCGATCAGGTAGCCGATCTGTCCGGCGGCGACCAATCCGCCGAGCAACCCGGATGTCAGCCCCAGGTCATCGCCCGCCGCTTCCAGGATCGGCTGAATCGCGTAGATCGTCGCCACCGCCACAGCGGCCACCAGCGCCAGGACGAATCGCTGCGAGGCCTTGATCTCTGTCGACACGACACCCTCCATCAGTAGCAAATTGCAACCAATTCAACGTAGGGCATAATGGTTTCAAATTGCAACTGAAAGGGAGGAGATGTCATGTCCACGGCCCCCGGCTCCGGCCGCGAGTGGACTGATCCCACCTGCCCCGTCGCGCGAACCGTCGACTTGGTTGGCGACCGGTGGAGCTTGTTGATCGTGCGCGACGCGATGGACGGCGCGGCCGCGTTCACCGAGTTTCAGCAGCGGCTCGGGATCGCGCGAAACATCCTCGCCGACCGCCTCCGCAAGCTCGTCGACCACGGCATCCTCACGCCGACCGCCGCTCCCGGCGGCAAACGGCACACCTACGAACTCACCGAGGCCGGGCGGGATCTCTTCACCACCATCGTGGCCCTGCGGCAATGGGGCGAGCGCCACGCTTTCACCGGCAACGAAGCTCACTCGACACTCGTCGACTCCGTCGGTAGCCCGGTCGCCGAACTGCGCCCAGAAACCCGGGACGGAAAGCCCGCCACCGCGATTACCACCCGAGTTCGCAAGGTGGGAGAGGCATGACCTCCGGCGTCGCAGCGGCTCAGGTTGCGGGAGCGTCCAATTCGAGCGCGGCTCGAGTGGGTGTCGATCGCGGCGTCCGGCAGTTCCTGGATCGCCACGGGCGAACCCGTCCCGTGGTAGGTCGCCAGCACGCCGGGTCCGGACTTGCGCAGGTAGTGTCGTAGTACGTGGAGTCCGCAGTGGTACTGGTAACTGGTTCTTCTGGTGTGGTCGGAGCTGCGGTCGCGCATGAAATGCACACGGCGGGTTGGCAAGTGCGCGGCTGGGACGTTCGCCCAGGGCGGTGGACCACCCACCACGGCGACTTGCGCGATTCGCAGCTTCGGGCACAGGCCGTGCGGGGCGTGGAGACTGTCGTACACACGGCCGCGCTACACGCTCCACATGTCGGCCACGTTCCCGATGACGAGTTTCGCGCCGTCAACGTGGACGCCACCGCCGCCCTGCTCGAGCAGGCGGCCGAATGTGGTGTCCGGCGAATGGTTTACACCAGCAGCACCTCGGTGTACGGGCACGCACTGGTGCCCGATGACCGCGCGGTGTGGGTCGACGAATCACTGGAACCGCGGCCACGAGACATCTACGACGAAACCAAGCTCGATGCGGAAACGCTTCTCAGGAAGGGTGATCACCCACCGACGACGATCGTGTTGCGTATCGCCCGCTGTTTTCCTGAAACACCCGCCATCCAGGCCGCGCACCGGCTCTACCGCGGAGTCGACGTCCGCGACGTAGCCCGCGCGCACCGACTGGCCGCGGAACACCATCAGGTAACCGGTGCATTCAACATCGCTGGGCCGATGCTGTTCCGCCGCACCGATACACAGCAGTTGTGGCGCGATGCGCCGCCACTGCTCGAACGACGGGCGCCCGAGATCGCTGCCTTGTTCCGCCAACAAGGCTGGCCACTGCCCGCCACCATCGACCGCGTCTACGATTCCGGCAAAGCCCGTCGGCAGCTCGGCTACTCGCCCGCCTACGACGCCACAGCGCTCGCGACGAAGCGCCCTTCCGGCCCGCAGCGGAACAATTAGCGGTTCATGGGATTACGGGCTGAGTACCGGGACGATCACTTCGCTCAGCACCTGCCGGAGGTCGCCTACGGGCGGCAGCGCGATGGAGCTGGTGAGCATGCGGAATATCCATTCGGCTATCGCCTCGGGGTCGCGCTGTGCGAGGAGCCCGATTTGCATTCCGAGAGTGATTGGTGGGGCGAATCCGGCGATGAACTGATCGCGTGTCGATGCCAGGTTGGTGGCGAGTTTGACTGCAGCGGAGTCCATTTCGTCAGCCAATAGTTTCGCTACAACAGGGTGCGCTCGAACATATTCGATAGTGTCGGCCATCAGTTCCACGATCAATCCCGGCCACGGCGGTTCCCATTCGCGCTGGGTGAGGATTATCAGGAATCGATCGACCTCTCGTGCGAACAGTAGGCGCGAGATCGCGTCGACGGTGCCGATCTTGCGGTAGACCGTAGCCCGGTTGTAGCCCATCTCATTGGCGACGTCTTGAACGCTGGTGCGCGACAACCCATATCGAGCGAAGCATCGGGCCGCCGCGTCGAGATACGGGTCCAGCTCAGGTGGTGGCGGTGGCGGCATCCCCTCGAAGATCGCGGTCAGGATCGGCGTGCGGTACCGCGATTTCAGCTCCTCCGTCGACAGCGACGGCTTGTTGTTCGACATCGCACCAGCATAGAGCGCGCAGGCGACAGAACGACAAAAGTGTCGCCAGTTGTGCATTGTCTCTGGTGTGCTTACGCTCGGAGATCCGGAGGTTCGACAGGTTCGCAAAGCGGGACTGTCGGTCGCTTATCCGGATTGCCCACTGGGACAAGGGAGTTCGTATGGACGCGATAGTGCGCGCCCTCGGCGGCAAAGGCGTGGTGGCGCTAGACCTGGCCAACGCCCCACGTAAGGACGACGGCTATTTCGGGCCGGGGTCGGTCAGTTGGCGGGTCTATCAGAATCCGATGGTCATCGGTCTCGCCGGACTCCTCGGATCGATCATCGCGATGCTGGATCCGATCGGCGCGGCCGGTGTGGCGCAGAACAGCAGCTACATGAGCGATCCACTGGGGCGGATTCGACGCAGCAATGCCTATTTCATCGCCGCGGTATTCGGTGACACCGAGACGGCGGAGAAGGCGGGCCGGGATCTGTTTCGTCGCCATTCGCACGTCAACGGAGTTGTGCCCAGTACGGGGGAGTCGTACCGCGCCAACGATATCGAGGCGTTGAAGTACACCTATATCACCGGGTTTCCCTGTCTGTGGGATTGCTACACCGCCTTCAGCGGCGACAAGCCGACCAACGCCGATGAGCGTCAATTCTGGGACGAACACGTCGTCGTCGGCGAACTGCTGGGAATCCCGCGTGGTGTACTGCCCCGGACACCGGAACTGGTGGCAGCCTGGGTGCGCGACGCCGAGGAAAACATCATGGCCTACACCGAACCTGCGCAGGAACTGGTGGACTACTTCCTCCATCCACCTCTGACACCCGCCTGGCCGATGGCAATGGTGAATCCGTTCCTGCGTGCGGTGACCTGGGTGGCGCTATCGCAGATGCGGCCAGGCGCCCGCGAAGTCACCGGCATACCCGAAATGAGAGTCCGCACCGCGGCAGTGACACCGTTCGTGCGCACAGCCGCCGCGCTGGCCGGACTGCCCGTGATCGACGACCTGGTGGCGATCGGCGGGTACGAGGCATGGGGCATGCGGCACAACGCAAAACGCCGACATCCCGGCACGGGACGAATCCCGTACGACCGCGACCTCGGATTGGCGCTGCAGCAGGGTAAGGGCGGCACCCTCACCACTGCACAGCCGACCGTCGGCGAGCCAGGGCCCCAACAGGTGACCCGATGACCCGAACAGACGTGATCGCTCACGAACCTCTGCTCGACGACCGCCACTACCACCACACACTCAGCGAGTTCTGGACGGAAACCCATGCGCTGCTGGTGTTCCTACGCCACTTCGGCAGCACCTTCGCCTACGACCAAGCCGACGTGCTGAACCAGGCGTCGGCGGAATTGCAAGCGGCGAATATTCGCCCCGTCATGATCGGTGCCGGAACACCACGGGCCGCAGCGTACTTCCGACGGGTATCCAACACACAAGTACCGGTGTTGGCCGACCCCACCCTGACCATTTACCGCCGACTCGGCCTCCGCCAAGTCTCGCTCGCCTCGACCACACCACGGGTTCTCAGGCGATGGTTAAGCAGCAATCACACCCGAATCTCGCTGGCAGACAAGGATCACGGCCGACAACTCGGCGGCTCGTTCCTCATCGACACCACCGGCACAGTCCTCGCCGAACGTCGATCGACCCGCCCTAGCGAAGTCGCCGACATCGCCGCTATCCACCGGTACCTGGCCATCTCCCGAACCCGATCCGAAAGCGCCGAGCACCCAGCGGTTTCGGACCGCCGGGTGCCGCGGGCATCGGGTCAGCGGGTGGTATAGCCGCCGTTGGCGAAGATCGTTTGGCCGGTGATCCAGCCGCCGTCGGTGGCGAGGAATTCCACCAGCGGCGCGATGTCCTCGATACTGGTGAGGCGACCGCCCATGGCCTGGGACTTGTGGAACTCCACCCGCTCCGGAGTTTCCTGCGGGTAGAAGAACGGGGTGTCCATCGGGCCGGGGGCGACATTGTTGACCGAGATGCCGCGCGCAGCGAACTCTTTCGCCGCGGCGCGAGTGAAATGCTCCACCGGTGCTTTGGCGCCTGCGTAAGTGGAATAGCCATCGGTGAACGCCGCGAGCAGCGAGGTGACAACGGTGACGATCTTGCCACCGTCGTTGAGTCGTTTGCCCGCTTCCTGGAGGAAGAAGTAGGCGGCTTTGGCATTGATGTCGAACATCGAATCGTATTCGGTTTCAGTGGTTTCGATGATCGGCTTGCGCAGTACCTTGCCGACGGTGTTGATCGCGATGTCCACCGACCCGAACGCGTCGACGGCGGTGTCGAACATCCGCCGGACGTTCGCGGGCACGGTCAGGTCGGCCTGAAACTTGACCGCCTTGGCGCCCGCGGCTTCGATCGCCGCCACGGTCTTGTCGGCATCGGTCTCGGTGCCGGCGCTGTTGTAATGCACCAGCACGTTGGCGCCACGTTCGGCCAGCGAGGTACTGATCAGACCGCCCAGGTTCTTCGCGCCCGCGGCGACGACGGCCGACTTGCCTTCCAACACAGTGCTCATGATGAGGGTCCTTCGCTTCGATTCGGAGATCTTCCGAGGTCGACGCTAGGGCCGCCTATTACAAATAGGAAACAGAACTTTTTGGTCTATCTACAACTATTGGTTGTTAACTTGAGGTCTGCGCGGGACGAGAAGCGCGGCGACCGCCCGGTCATTCGTGTGGCATCGGCAAGCTCGAACCTGGGTTGTCACCGGTGGTGAGGAGGTCGCGGATGGCCGATCGAGTGTGCGGCAGCCACACGGCCTGCACCGGGGCCAGCGGCGGATCGGCGAGGTCGATGACCTCCACCGCGCCGCCGAGCGCGGCACCGGGCGGCGCGGTAACGAGGGCGACGGCGTCGGGGTAGTCGAGCACGGCGGAGGCAGGCGTCGTGCCCTGGATCCGGTTCACCACCAGCGTCGGCTCGAAACCCGCACGGCGGCAAGTACTCAGAATGAAATCGGTGTAGAACGACTTCCCCGGCGGAGCCCAGACGACGATCCGCTCGTCATGCAGATCCCGGATGGCAACGGTAGGGCGCCCGGCGAACCGATGACCGCGGGCGACGGCGATGCGCAGCGGGTGATAGGCGATCACCGCGGCGGCCAGCGTGGCGGGGACCGTGATCCCGCGCCGTAGAGCCAAGTCGACGGTGCCATCGAGGACGGCCGATTCGAGATCCCGCGGAAACATCTGCACGGCCGTGACCGACACGTCCGGCATCCCGGTGCGCACCGGCTCGAGCACGCCGTGCACCTCCTCGGACGTGACCGCCGGAGTGTGGGCGACAACGAAGGGCCGCCGTTGCGTGGCCGCTGCGTCACGGACCTGCCGGGCCAGCACCTGCCCGGCCGCCAGCAAGACCGACGCACCCTCGCGCAGCGCCTCCCCGGCGGCCGTGAGGCGGACCTGCCGACCGGTGCGGTCGAACAGCGTCACGCCCAACTGGGCCTCCAGCTTGGCGACCGAACTGCTGATGGCCTGCTGGCTCAGATGCAGCCGCTCGGCAGCCCGGCTGAAGCCGGAGTATTCGGCGACACACAAGAATTGCTGCAGCCGCCGCGCGTCCAACGGCTCGTCGCTGGGCGACACGGCAGGATTGAGCATGCGCGGCATGCTACCGGTAGCTACAAGCAGCAATTGTAGGTAGCTAGATATTTACTGTTTCCGATAGCTGAGTCGGAGATCTACCTTCGAAGAACGGCGTACAACCAGGAAGGCGCCGACCCCGGCGCCGGAAGTGGAGACCGCATGAGCCGCACTACCGTCATCATCATTGTCGGATTCGTCGTCCTCGCCGTGTTCCTGCTCGTGGGCGCGGGGTTCGGGCGCCGCGGGATCCGCCGGGCGACCGAGGATTTCCTTCTTGTATGGCTTGCGCTGGTCAGCGGCAACATGGCGGTCGGCGTGATCGATGAGGGCTATGGCGTTGTCGAGGAAATCCCGTTCTGGATCCTGAATTTCGTACCCGCCGCCGCTGTCGCGGTCTTTGTCCGCTACCTGGTGCGCGACGAGCGCCCCGCAGTGACAGCGGGATAGGCAGACCCGGACGTTTGCTCGCCGAGGCGTGTCCGGGCGGGCGGTGCGGGGTGTTTGCGGCATGCTTTCACGGGTGAATGAGACTGAGCGTTCTGATGGCGTGACCAGTGCGGTTGCGCACCGTATCAGGCCGATGGTCGGGCGTGATCCTCGGGAACGAGGCAGGGCTTCCTCGCCGCTGGAGTTGTTGCTCGATCTGACGTTCGTGGTCGCGGTGGGGACTGCAGCGTCGCAATTCGCGGAGATGCTGGCGGAAGGGCGGGTCGGCCCGGCGATTGTCGCGTTCGTCTTGGCGATGTTCGCGATCGTGGTGGCGTGGTTGAATTTCAGCTGGTTCGCGTCGGCCTTCGACACCGACGATTGGCTATACCGGGTGCTGACGATGCTGCAGATGGTCGGCGTGGTCGTCTTCTCCCTCGGGTTGCCTGCGATGTTCCATTCGGTTGGGCATGGAGAGCGGCTGGAACTGCGCCTGATGGTGATCGGGTACGTGGTGATGCGGGTGGCGATGGTTCTGCAGTGGGCACGGGTGGCCCGGCAGTCCGCCGCGTTCCGTGGTGTTGGGATAGCGAACATTCGGTGGATCGTGATCGTCCAAATCGGTTGGGTGGTCGTCGGATTCGTGCATATGCCGATCGGTGCGGTCTTGGTGGCTGTGGTCTTGCTCGGGTTGTTGGAACTGTGCCTGCCGCTGCTCACCCAGGGGGGCGCGGCCGGGACGCCATGGCATCCGCATCACATGGCCGAGAGGTACGGCCTGTTCGCGATCATCACCCTCGGCGAGGGCGTGGTCGGCACCGTCGCCTCGTCGTCGGGTTTGCTCGGGGGCGAGGACGGGATGCATTGGTCGGCCAACGCGGTCGCTGTCGTCGTGGCCGGTGTCGGATTGACCTTCGGTATGTGGTGGGTGTACTTCGCGACGCCGTTCGGTGAGGTGCTGGCGCGTCGTCGGCGCCGCGGATACCTCTTCGGATATGGGCACATTCCCTTGTTCATCGGCATCGCCGGTGCCGGTGCGGGCCTGCATGTCGCGGGTCTGTACCTCGAACATCACGCCGAACTCGGCGAACTCGCGGTGGTGCTTTCGCTGTCGGTCCCCGTCGGCCTCTATCTGCTTATGGTGTACCTGCTACACACGGTGCTGCTGTCCGCGGTCGATCGATTCCACCTGCTGTTGATCGGCCTCACACTGGGCCTCTTGATTGCGGCCGGAGTGCTATCCGCGCTCGGTGCCGGAATAGCGGTATGCCTGATCGTGGTGATGCTCGCGCCATACGTCACGGTAATCGGCTACGAAACAGTCGGACACCGGCACCAGCAGCAGATGCTGACCGAGCTCGGCGACGCCCGTGAATAGCGCTTGCCCCACTGGGGGGCGGCGACAGATGGCGGTCCATGAACGGATCTCGCCTCCGGACCCGGCGCTACGCTGATGACGACATACCGGGGCGCTGCCGATTTCGCTGATCGCGAGAGTCGGCGCAGCAGCTTCGTTCGTCCGATTGCTGAGTGTGAGAAGGGAAGTCGCGGGATGCTGTTGCCATCGACCGAGCGGGCATTGTTGCATCGGGTCGCCGTTGAGCAGGCGGAATATCGGGTGCCCTCGCTGATCGCTGCCGTGGTGCGGGACGGGCAGCTGGCATGGTCGGGCGCCAGGGGGCGGGTCGAGGGGAGTCGGCCGACCATCGACACGCAGTACCGCATCGGGTCGATCACCAAGTCGATGGTGGCCACCGTGGTGATGCGGTTGCGCGACGAGGGCAAGCTCGACCTGGCCGACCCACTGGCCAAACACGTGCCCGGCGCGCCGCTGGGGGACCGGACGGTTGCCCAGCTGCTCTCGCATACCGCCGGCCTGCGCGCGGAATCCCCCGGCGACTGGTGGGAGCGCACCGAGGGTGGGGATTGGGCCGAACTCGCCGACAGCCTGGATGGCGATGCGGGCAGCAAGGCGCTGTTGCATCGGGCGGGCCGACGGTTCCACTATTCCAACGTCGGCTTCGCCGCGCTCGGCGAGTTGGTCGCCCGGTTGCGCGGACAAAGCTGGTTCGAGGCACTGCGCGCCGAGGTGCTCGCCCCGCTGGGCATGGGCCGGACGACGGTGTTGTCCGCTGCCCCGCACGCCGCCGGCTGGGCGGTGCACCCCTGGGCGGACGTGGCACTACCGGAGCCATCGCACGACAACGGAGCGATGGGAGCGGCCGGTCAGCTGTGGTCGACGGTGCACGACCTGGCCCGCTGGGCGGCGTTCATCGGCGGCGACACCGGCGATGTGCTCGCGGCCGACACACTGGAGGAAATGCGCGCGCCGGCCACGGTCGCGGACGGCGACGAGTGGGATTCCGGGTACGGACTCGGCCTGCAGTTGCAGCGCCGCAAGGGCCGTCGGCTGGCCGGTCACACCGGGGCCATGCCCGGCTTCATCGCCACCGTCTGGGCCGACCCCAAGGACCACACCGGCGTGCTGTTCCTGTCCAACACCACCTACGGCGGCATCCGAGGCAAGCTGACCGACGCGATGCTGGACATCCTCGCCGAGCACGAACCAACCATTCCCGAGGAATGGCTGCCCGCACCCACGGTGGACCCGCAGTTGCTGGCGCTCACCGGAACCTGGTACTGGGGCACCGCCTCGATCGCGCTGCACCTGCGTGCCGATGGCCTGCTAGAGCTCAAGGCGCTCGCGCACGGCGGGCGGGAGTCCCGGTTCCGCCCGGAGGCCGACGGCTCGTGGACCGGACTGGACGGCTACTACGCCGGTGAGCGCATGAACGTCGTGCGTGGCTCCGACGGCGCGGCGCAGCGCCTGGAACTCGTGAGCTATGTGTTCACCCGAGCGCCCTACGAGCCGGCCGAGCCGATCCCCGGCGGGGTCGACCCGGCGGGCTGGCAGGCTCGGAGATAGACACTACTTCGGCGCGGGCGGGTTCCATCGCCTCGCCAGCTCGTCGAGTCGATCGCGGATTCGCCGAATCCGTTTGGTGGGTGACGTTTTCGGAGAGAACAGCGAAACCGACAGCGGATTCAGTGGTGTCTGCGTGGGCTGTGGGACATGGCCGGATTGCAGGACGCCGCCGAGCTCTGGCCCGTACCCCAGATCGACCGCGATTCGGTCGGTCCGGTATTCGGCGCGGGCGACCAGCGGCCGCAGCGCCCATGCCGCGACCTCGGGAACGAGGCGCAGCAACAACGCCGGTGCGAGGCCAACGATCACGGTGGCCGCCGCGACTGCCGGGCAGGCGACGAGGACCCTGGTGAGCACGGTCCAGCCGACGGAGAAGATTCGGGAGCTCCGCGCGGGCAACCGTTGCGCGATCGTGTCGCCGACGGCGATCAGATCCAGACTCGACATCAACGTCCGCTCGATCCCGACCACCGGAAAGTTGTAGTTGCGAAACACCAACTGCCAGAAGGCCGCTCGTCCCTGCACTCGTTGCGCGAGTTGATGAGCGAGCACGGCTTCCAACTCCCGCGGCTCGAGTCGCTGCAGTGATTCGGGAGATGTCGTGATCATTCGGCCGGGCGTCACCAATTGCCGATCCGCCTTCTGTACCCACAGCGTGTAGGACGAGGCGGGCACGTCGGCCTGGCGCGCGACGTTCTCCCACGCGGTGATCAGCGTGCGCTGTTCGTCGGACGTAGGCTCCCGCAGACCGTTTATTCGCAACATCCAGCGATGTTCCGCGCCTCGGAAAGACACCGCACTCCAGGCGGTGCACAGCAGAAACCAGGTCGCCGCCAGCACGCCCCGAACACCGACGCCGAGCGCGAGGCCGAATCCGTAGAGCAACACCGTCATCAACGCCGCGGACGGTATCGCGGCCAGCAGCAGCACGATCCACGCCCGCACCCGGTCCGCGACCGACCGACGGGCAACCGCAGTTCCGCCTGGGTAATTCGCCTTCGCGATCACTTCGGAGGTCATGCCCGACGGTACAGCGGATTCCGGCCACGCCGCTGAACCGGCGGTGATCGCGCGATGGCCAACTACTTGCAGCTCGGGGCGTTGGTTGCTTGGCTGCATCAAATCTTGCTTACGTAAGCAAAAGCCGGTACGGTTTTGCTCATGCAAGCAAGAAGTGGCTCGAGCAAGCAAGTCGGGCGAACATTCACCGAGGCGGCTCGGCGCGCACAGATCGTCGACGCCGCGATCGAAGTGATCGCCGAGCACGGCCTGCCCAATACCTCGTTCGCGAAGATCGCGCAGCAAGCCGGGCTGAGCAGCACCGGCATGATCTCCTACCATTTCCGGGGCAAGAATGAGCTGATCCGCGAGGTAGCGGCCGAAATCGTGCGCGTGAACACCGATTTCGTCGTCGCCAAGCTCGAGCCCGAGGTCGGGTACACGGCCGGTCTGCGCGCCTACTTCACGGCCAACATGGCGTTGCTCGACGAGTATCCCCAGCATCAGCGGGCGCTCGCCAGCATTGTCGCCAATGCCAGGTCCGATGATCCGGAGCTGTTCGGCCTGATCGAGCACGTCGCCGAAATCGCCCGTGGTCAGGAGGAGTGGCTCCGAGAAGCGCAGCGGGCCGGGGAATTTCGGGCCTTCGATCCCGCGATCATGGCGCTGGCCATTCGGGCCGCCCGAGACGCGGCCGTCGCCCGCGCGGCCGACGATCCCGACTTCGACACCGTGGCCTGTGCCCGTGAATTGGGCGATCTCTTCGAACGCGCTGCCCGCGAGCAGTCGTGATTATTGGAGCCGAGATGAACTCACCGCAGACGCTTCCCGCCGACCGCACGCCGGAGCAGAAACGCACCGCAGCCCGCCGTCACCTCCTACGCCAGCTGACCTTGGAGTTGGTGCTCCCACTCGGCGGTTACTACGCCCTGCGCGCAGCCGGGGTGGACCCGTGGCTGGCGCTGATCGCGCCCGCACTGCTGATCGGGGGGTTACTCGCTTATTACGCGATAAGACAGCGTCGCCTCGACACGATCGCGCTGTTCACCCTCACCATGATCGTGATCGGCACGGTGATGACCCTGGTGACCGGAGACCCCCGCACGCTGCTGGTGCGCGACAGCTGGATTTTCGGCGTCATCGGCCTGTGGATGCTGGCCACCCTGTTGACCCCGCGCCCCTTCATGCGCACTGCCTCCCGCGCGATAGTCACGGCGAAGATCGGTGAGGAAGGCTACCGGCAGTGGGATGCCCGCTGGGACAACGATTCCCGGTTCCGCGGTCACCTGCGCGTGCTGACCGCCGTGTGGGGTACGGCCTTCGCGGCTGACGCGCTGGTGCGAGTAGTGCTCGCCTACACACTCCCGATCGATTCGGTACCGCTGGTGAGCACCTTGCAATGGCTCGCTGTCCTCGCCGTCGTCCTGATCTTCCACAACATCTACGTCACCAAACACGGACTGAAGGCCTGAGCCGCCATTGCGGCTGAACGTCGCCGACTTGGATTACTGTGGCGGCGTGGGGTTTGCCGAATATGGTCCAGGTGATGTCGTCTATTTTCCGGAGGGACCGTTCAGCGGTGTTTGCGGGGTCGTGCGAGAAGTCGACGCCCGTAGGGCCAAGCTGCGCATCGACTTCGGTGAGGGACTTGTCCATCGCGAAGGCGGGGTGCTGCGGGAGCGCTGACACAGTCTGACCGTCGATTTCGACGAGGTCGAGTTGGTCTAGAGGTGCGCTCCCGCTCAAAGCCTCCGTCGATTCCCCCTACTCATCGAAGTCCAGCCGCGAGGGGTCGCGAATCGTCCGTCAATGATGCGGCGGCACGAGTGCTCGATAATCGGTGGCAACGTTTTGAGGTGTCGGTTAGGGTTCCGCCCATGTGTATAGGCCCTGCGATGATCATGAAGCCCTGGTCGCTCCGCTGACGGCGGCGACCTGAAATCCAACTGAAGCCGCCGTCCGGGTAATCGCGCCGGGCGGTTTCGTGCTGTCCCGGCTCCATCCTCGAGCTGCGGAGAATCAGTGTCTATTTCCCATGTGGACCGAAGTCTGTCCACACCTTCACACCAGAACTTCTCGTCCAGGGACAATCTGCCTGCGGGAGCGCATGCACACATTCGAGCGACCTCGATCCAAGTGACTCTCGGGTCGCGACCGGTGCTGGCGGACGTCTCCGTCACGGTGTCGGCCCGCTCGCGTCTTGCCATTGTCGGGGAGAACGGGCGTGGCAAGACCACGCTGTTGCACGTGCTCGCCGGGCTACTGCAACCCGACAGCGGTACCGTCAGCCGGGTCGGCACGATCGGTGTTGCTCAGCAGGCCATACCTTTTCGTGAAGGCGAGACCGTCGGCGCACTCGTCGCCGAGACCATCGAGCCCGCCGTGCGGGCATTGCGAGAACTCGACACTGCGACGATCTTGCTCGCCGACGGAGCGCCGGAAGCCGACGACGCCTACGCAGCGGCCTTGGACACCGCCACCCGGCTCGATGCCTGGGATGCCGAACGCCGCGTCGACATCGCGCTGGCGGCGCTGCACGCGTGCACGGACCGAGAGCGCCCATTGGCGACACTCTCGGTAGGGCAGCGCTATCGAGTTCGGCTGGCGTGCCTGCTCGGAGCCGCACACGACATCCTGCTGTTGGACGAGCCGACGAACCACCTCGACCGCGACGGATTGGACTTCCTCACCGACCGCCTGCGGACCCACTCGGGCGGGCTGGCCATCGTCAGCCACGACCGCGCACTCCTGCGCGATGTCGCCGACGAGTTCCTGGATCTGGACCCGAGCCAGGACGGACGTCCGCAACTGTTCGCCGGCGGCTATGCGGGCTGGCAGGAGGGCCGTCATCGGGCTCGCGACCGGTGGGAACAGGAGTACGAGGACCAACTCGCCGAGCGCACGCGGCTGCGGGAAGCCGTCGCGGGTGCCCGCGACCGGCTCAGCACCGGTTGGCGACCCGACAAAGGACATGGCAAGCATCAGCGCCAGTCCCGAGCGCCAGGCCTGGTCCAAGCGCTCAAACGACGCCAAGCCGAACTCGAGGCACACACCGTCACCGTGCCGGAACCACCCCTGCGACTGCGGTTCCCCGACCTGACCGTCCGTCCCGGAACGCCGCTGCTTCGCTGCGACAACATCACCGTGACCGGCCGACTGGATTCGCCCGTCACACTGTGCCTGGAGGCGGGTGAACGCCTGCTGGTCACCGGTCACAACGGTGCGGGTAAATCCACCCTGCTCGCCGTGCTCGCCGGTGAGTTGGAACCGTCCACCGGCAGCATCCACCAGCACGGAGCTGCCCGAGTCGCCCTGATCGGCCAAGAAGTTCCGGCCTGGGAGCCCGAGCTGACCGCGCAGGAGCTCTACGACCGCCACATCCGAAGCCTCGCCCTGCACAACAACATCGAACCCCTACCACTGACATCGACAGGTTTACTGGAGAAGCAATCGCAACGCACCTCCGTCGGCAGACTGTCTCAAGGGCAGCAGCGCAGACTTCACCTCGCGATGCAGCTCGCCGCCCGCCCGATGGTGCTGCTCTGCGATGAACCCACGAACCACCTCTCGGTATCTCTGGTCGACGAACTCACCGCCGCACTATCGGAAACTCCGGCCGCCGTTGTCGTGGCCACCCACGATCGGCAGATGCTCACCGACCTCGCAGCGTGGCCCCACCTTTCGCTGGCATCGGAGGCCGTCGACGACGAGGAGCCGTCGTGACTATTTTTCGACCTCGGAAACCCATTTAGGTATGTGCACAACGACCGACCGACAAAGCTGGGCGAATGTTGATAGCGGAACGATCTCACTCCGGTGTCTACTGTCACCTGTCCGTGTTCGGATGGGCTGGGTCACACGTGGAGATGAGGGTGCATGTTCGGGGTTCGTGAAAAATTAATCTGGGCGGCGGTGCCATTGGCGGTGCTGTGCCTGGTGGCGTCCAGTGCCGGTGTGGCCGCGAGTGATCCATACCCGACATTTCCGCCGGATCAGAATCAATTGCCGCAATTGCCATCCGAGCCGCAGCTCTATGATCTGCTGCCGATTCCAGTGCCTGCCGAGGACCCCTGGTACAACGATCCGGCGGACCTGGCCTCGTACGCGCCGGGGCAGATCATTCGCTCGCGGACCGTGCAGACCCGGATACTCGGCATTCCGTTCCCGGTGCACACCAAACAACTGTTGTTCCGCAGCAACGACATTCGCGACAATCCGATCGCGACCGCCACCTCGGTGATCACGCCGGGCATTCCATGGTCGGGCAGCCCGCGCCCGGTCGTTTCGTTCCAGGAGGCGATCGACTCGACCAACTCGGCGTGCAACCCGTCGTACACGCTGCAGGTGGGCACCATGAAAGAAGCGGCGCTGGCGCAATTCTGGCTGGCGCAGGGTTTCGCGATCAACGTTCCGGACTTCGACGGCAAATTCAATACCTTCAATACCTTCGACGAGGGCAAGATGGTGTTGGACAGCCTTCGGGCCATGAAAAACGATGCGGCACTGGGCCTTACGGATTCCGGAATCGCGCTGTACGGCTACTCCGGTGGCGGCTCGGGTTCGATCCGCGCCGCCGAACTGCGCGAAAGCTACGCGCCCGACGTACGACTACTCGGCACCGCGATCGGCGGCACCCCCGGTGACCTCCAGTTGCAGGCACGGTACGCGACCGAACAGCAACCCGGGCTCGCCGGGATCAGCAACTTCACCATGTGGCTCGGCTTCGCCGGGTTGTCCAAGGAGTTCCCCGAAGAATTCGATGCGACAAAGCTGCTGAACAAGGAAGGTCAAGCGATTCTGCGGGATATGCAGAGTCGTTGCGTGTACACGATCGCGTTGTCCGGCATGTACCGACCCATCAGCGACTACTACCAGCCCGGCATGACCCTGGAATCCGTTCCCGGGGTGATGCGGGTGCTGCGGGAACAGAGTCTGGGTCAGCATATTCCGGACAGCCCGATCTTCTGGTGGCACGGGATCTGGGATGAGCTGATCCCCGCGTCCGTGGTGCTGCCGGTGGTGAACGACTACTGGAACCGCGGTGCCGACCTGCGGTTCTACACCATGCCGCTACCCGAGCACATCGTCAACGCCGGTGCGGGCTGGCCGCCCGCGGTGGCCTGGATCAGTGCGGTCCTGCGCGGTCTGCCGCCGGGTCCGCGGTTCAAGGCAGACTTCCAGCTCCCCGGCTAGGCGAGTACAGACTTTTCTGAATACAGAAATAGCTGTATCGTTCGGGTGTGGACACCTTGATGCATCGTGACGCGCTGTCCCGCTTCGGGTACGCGCTGTCGGACTCGACGCGGACGCAGATTCTGCTGAGCCTGCGTACCGCGCCGGGCTATCCGTCGGAGTTGGCGGACCAGATCGGGGTGTCGCGCCAGATCCTGTCCAATCACCTTGCCTGCCTGCGTGGTTGCGGCCTGGTCGTCGCGGTCCCGGAGGGTCGCCGCAGCCGGTACGAGCTGGCCGACCCGCGGATCGGTCGCGCGCTGGACGACCTGGTCGGGCTGGTGCTCGCGGTCGACCCGGCCTGCTGCCCGGCCGCCGAGGCCGAGGAGTGCTGCTGATGTCGGAGCTCGGGATGCCGCTGGTCACGCTGGGGCCAAGCCCGGACCGGAAGGCGGTGCTGGCGAAGCGGATCCGCTGGTTCGTGGCCGCGACGATCAGCTACAACGTGGTCGAGGCGATCATCGCGCTGGTCGAGGGCACTCGGGTGTCGTCGACGGCGTTGATCGGCTTCGGTCTCGACTCGGTGATCGAGGTATCCTCGGCGGCCGCGGTGGCGTGGCAATTCGCCGGTCGCGACCCGGAAGCCAGGGAGAAGGTCGCGCTGCGGATCATCGCGTTCTCGTTCTTCGGCCTCGCCGCCTACGTCACGGTCGATGCGGTCCGGGCTTTGCTGGGGATAGTGGAGGCCCGGCATAGTCCGGTCGGAATAGGTTTGGCCGCAGTCAGTTTGGCTGTCATGCCAGTGCTGTCCTTGGCCCAGCGCCGCGCCGGGCGCGAACTCGGCTCCCTGTCGGCCGTCGCGGATTCCAAGCAGACCTTGTTGTGCACCTATTTGTCGGCGGTGCTGCTGGTCGGGTTGCTGCTCAACAGTTTGTTCGGCTGGTCGTGGGCCGATCCGATCGCCGCGCTGGTGATCGCGGTGATCGCGGTCAGGGAGGGCGCCAACGCCTGGAAGGGCGACACCTGCTGCCCCAGCCCGGTCGGTCGGGTATCCGGCACCGACAGCAAGACCGACGCCTGCGACTGCTGCGATTGAGTCATACCGGCCGGGGCCGCCGAATTCGACGACCCCGGCCAGGTATTCGGAACTATCGCAGCCGAGACTCGATGGCCTCGATGATGCGCGGCCGGAGTTCGGCGACGCTGATGACGGCGTCGACCGAGCCGACCTCGACGGCGCGCTGGATGTTGTGCACCCGGTCGAACTCCGCCGCTACCTCGCCCAGCTTCTCCGCGCGGACCGAGGAGCGAAGCTCATCGAGTTCGGCGGTCAACGTGCCGCGATCGGCACCGGAGGCAGCCGCCGCCCTGGCCTCCAGGTTTCGCACGCGCGGGTCGGCCGCGGTGCGGGCATTGACGTCACCGGAGAACACCACCGCCGCGGCGGGGGCGCCGCCGAGCACCGAGGCGAACGAACCCTCCAGGGCGAGCACGGTCATGTTCGGGTTGAGCGCCTTCGAGAACACCACGAACGCGCCGCCGTGGTACCGCGAGATCACGCAGAACACAATAGGCCCACGGAAATTCACGATCGCCCGGCCGATTTCGGCGCCGTACTCCAACTGCAGCTTGCGCATCGACTCCGGTGAGCCGTCGAAGCCGGACAGGTTCGCGAGCACCACCAGCGGCCGGTTGCCGCTGGCCGCGTTGATCGCCCGCGCTGCCTTCTTCGCCGACCGCGGGAACAGCGTGCCCGCGGTGTAGGTGTCCGGGCCGTCGGTGGGCGGGAAGCCGTGCCGCGGCACCGACTGCGACTCGATGCCGAGCAGGCACACCGGCATGCCGCCGAGGTGGATGTCCTGCACCACCGCGGTTTCCGCGTCGGCCATCCCGGCCCAGCGCTCCAGGGCCGGATGGTCCTGGTCGGACAGCGCCCGCATGATGGTCCGGATGTCGAACGGCTTCTTGCGGTCCGGATTCGCCGCGGCGGAAAACACTTCGCCGACGGTGCTGAAATCGGTGCCGACGACGTGCGGGAAATCGGAGACGTCACGGTCGAGCGGGTCGCTCGTGGTGGCCCGCCGCGGCGCACTCTCGCCGGGTGCGACGTAGGTGTGGTCGTAGTACGACATCAGCACGCCCCGTGCGGCGCCCAGGCTCGGCGCCCAGTACTGCGCCTGCCCGTTCGGGCCCATCACCCGGTCGTAGCCGCCGATGCCGAAGTTGTCCTCGGCCGAGACACCACCGGAGAAGTCGAGCGCGTCCTTGCCGGTGAGCACCATCGCCGAGTCCGGCGTCATCACCAGGATGCCCTTGGTGTGCATGAGCATCGTCGCTTCGGCGTTCCAGTACGGCTGCGCGCCGACGTTGATGCCCGCGACCACGATGTTGATCTCACCGCCGTCCTGGGTGAACTCGACGATCCGCTTGAGCGCCGCGGCCACCCAGTCCATGTTCTCGGTGCCCGATTCCATCGAGATCCGGGCGCCCGCGGACAGCGCGTACCACTCCAGCGGCACCTGCATCCGCTCGGCCAGGTCGAGTGCGGCGATGACGCGGCGGCACTCCGGCTCCGACAGCGCGCCCAGCGACTTGGTCGGATCGCCGAGCAGCACCACCCGGGTGACGCCCTGCGGGTGCCGCGGGGTCGGCGTGCTGACCACGCCCGCGACGATCGCCGCGCTGTTGCGCCCCTTCGGCCGATCGACCGGCACCAGCGTGTTCGTCGCGTCGAGGTCGTGCTCGACGAAATCGCCGAGCAGGGCCGTGAGCTCGTACGGGTAGACCGTGTTGCGGCTGCTCGCGCGCAACACCTGCTGCCGGTAGTCGTCGACGGGTTCGACCGGCGCGAGCGACGGCTCGCCGATGGTCAGCTCGGTACCGCCGGTGGCGTCGAAGGAGATGCGCACGGTGACCTTGGTCAGCTCGCCGGTCTCCGGTTCGCGCTGCCGCGCGATGAACAGGATCTCCTCCAGTCCGACGCCCGCGGTGGTCGGCAGCACGCGCTCGGCGATCATCTCCAACTCCGCGCGCGTGATCTCGCTCGGCGGCCAGACGTAGACCACGATCCGGTTGGTGTTGAAGCGCTTGCGCGACGGACGCAGCGCGTGCGCGCGGCGGATCGAGTCGACACAGGTGGCGATGGTGTTCTCGGCGGTCGGCAGCGCGAGCAGCCTGCCCTCGTGATCGCGCAACGCGGTCAGGTCGCGGACCTGTGCGAACACGATGAGTCGGTCGTCGGAGGGGTTCTCCCGCGCCACGCACTGGAAGAGGTAGACCTCCTCGTCCGAGGACGGCAGCCGGGTGAGGTCGAACTTGCTCAGCCGCTCCATTTGCATCCGCTGCGCGATATACGGGTGCAGGCCGCGGATCAACCGCTCCTCGATCATCCCGGTGGTCGACGGGCGGAAGGTGAAGTGGTGGTGCATCACCGCGGCGCCGCTGCCCGCGACGGTGGCGGTGATCCGCCGGACCCGGCTCGGCAGCGGCTGCGCGTTGAGCACCTCGTGCAGCGCGGCGACCATCGCGTCGAAGCTTTCCGGCTGCTTCTCCCAGGCGAGGTAGATGTCGGCGTCGATGTCGTCCTCGCCGCTGGCCAGCTCCGCGAGCCCGCGCAACGCGCTGCCGAGTTCGTCGAAGCTCACCGCGGCCGATACCACGCTCGAGCCGGAGCGCTCGGCGACCACGAAGGTGCAGCCCGCGACCTCGCGGGTGCGGACGGCGGTGAGTTCCTTGTTGCCGTAGTACCGCCTGGTCAGCACCTCCAGCATGATCGCGTTGTCCAGGTGGTCGCGGATCAACCGCTGGCCGAGCAGCCGCACCAACGGCTCGGTGCTGCGCACCATTTCGGCGATGCGCTGGGCGCGGTCCGGCGAGTCCGGGTGGGCGTCCAGGTGGCGCAGATGCTTGCGGACGTCGGCGTAGACCCGGGCGCGGTTGCGGCGCAACAGCGGCTGACCGAACCAGGCGAACACCACGCCACGCGCGAGGTCGGCGACCACGGGGAAGCGGACCTGAGTCGCGGCCACCAAGCGCTCCAGCGCGAAACCGGCGGGCTCGCGCAGCACCTCGTCCGGCGGTGGCTGCCGCAGCCAGGTGTTCAGCAATGTCGTGACAACGGTGGCGGCGGCCGCCGCGCGCTGCTGAGCGAGGAAGATTCGGAACACCGCGGCTTCGAGCTCGGGGGAGCGCTCCAACTCGGTGACACCGTAGTGCCCGAGCGCCTTGGCGAGCTTGGCCTGGAATGCCTCCGGCAGCCCGGCCCGCTCGACGTCGAGGCTTTGCAGGTAGGTGTGGAAGTACTCGCGGGCGCTGCGCACGTGGCCGTCACCGCCGTCTTCACCGGCGGGCCGGTTGCGGCTCAGCTCGGCGAGGTCGGCGAACACGTCGATGAGTTCGAGTTCCTCGGACAGCGGCCGGTGGCCTTCGTCGGTGGCGGCGCGACGCGCGGCCAGGTAGTCGTCGAGCACCCGGTTGTCGTCGTGCGGATCGACATCGAAGCCGAGCAGCAGACTGCGCAGGTCCTCCCGGCCGCGTGCGGTGCGTTCCCAGGCCGGGATCGGCCCCGGCGCGGCGGGCAGGTCGAGCTCGACGGACTGGGTGGCCGAGGTGTCCTCGGCTTCGGCGCCGTCGGCGAGCGGCTCCAGCCGCAGCAGCGGCGCACCGGTCTCCACCTGGGTGCCGACCGAGACGACGCATTCCTTCAGTCGCGCCCGGAACGGCGCCCGCAGCACCGTCTCCATCTTCATGCTCTCCAGTACCAGTACCGGCGCGCCCGCCTCGACCTCGTCGCCGACCTCCAGCGGCGTGGCGACGACCAGCGCGGGCGCGGGCGAGCGGACGACGCCGCCCTCGTCCCGGCTGACCCGGTGCGTCACCCCATCCACCTCGACCAGGTGGATCGGGCCATGTGTGCCGGTGAGCAGGCGGTACCGGACGCCGTTGACGACGATCTGCCCGGTATGCCGGTCGAAGCGGTCCAGCTCGACGTCGGCGGTGCGCACGTCGTCACCCGCTTCGACGCCGACCCGGAACCGATCCGCGCCGACCCGCGCGACGCGTACCCGATAGCCGACGCCTCGCAGCTTGACGTCCAACGGCCGGCCGCTCTGGTGCTGTACTTGCGGGCGTCCGCCGAACGCCGTCGACAGCAGCCGCTGCCGCTCGACGCGTTCTTCTTCCTCGTACGCCTCGATGGCGGCGGCCGCCAGCGCGACGGCGGAGTGCCGGTGCGAGACCAGCCTGCCTTCGCCGCGGACGCGGTCGATCCAGCCGGTGTCGGCGCTGGCGTCGATCACCTCGGGCTGATCGAGCAGGTCGAGCACGAAGCTCTTGTTGGTCGCGCCGCCCTCGATGATCACCGTGGTCTGCGCCATCGCCCGGCGCAGCCTGCCGAGCGCTTCGTCGCGGTCGTGGCCGTAGGCGATGATCTTCGCGATCATCGAGTCGAAATCGGCCGGGATGGTGTCGCCCTCGCTGACACCGGTGTCCACCCGGATGCCGGGCCCGGCAGGCAGATCCAGCCGGGCGATGCGGCCGGGGGAGGGGGCGAAGTCACGATCGGGGTCTTCGGCGTTGAGCCGTGCCTCGATGGCGTGCCCGCGCTCCACCGGCGGCTCGCCTTCGAGCCTGCTGCCGGAAGCGACCCGCAGCTGCGCCTTGACCAGGTCGAATCCGGTGGTGGACTCGGTGATCGGGTGCTCGACCTGCAAACGGGTGTTGACCTCGAGGAACGCGAACTGCTTGTCGCCGGGGTGGTAGAGAAACTCGACGGTCGCCGCGCCGCGGTAATCGACCGCGATGGCCAACCGCTCCGCCGACGCCTTCAGCTCGGCCGCCTGCGCCGGGCTGAGCACCGGTGACGCCGACTCCTCGATGACCTTCTGGTTGCGCCGCTGCACCGAGCAGTCGCGGACGCCGAGCGCCCATGCGGTGCCCTGGCCGTCGGCGATCACCTGGACCTCGACGTGCCTGGCACCGGTGACCAGCCGCTCCAGGAACACGATGCCGCTGCCGAATGCGCGCGCGGCCTCCTGACTGGTGCGCTCGTAGGCGTCGGCGAGGTCGGCCTCGTTGGTGACCACACGGATGCCGCGCCCGCCGCCGCCCGCGGTCGCCTTCAGCATCAGCGGGTAGCCGATCTCGGCCGCCGCGGCCAGCGCGGTGTCCAGGTCCTCGACCGCGCCGCGGCTCCACGGTGCGACCGGAACGCCGACCTCTTCGGCGATCAGCTTCGCGCCGATCTTGTCGCCGAGTTTGCGCATGGCGTCCGCGCTCGGCCCGACGAAGGTGACGCCGACCTTGTCGCACAGTTCCGCGAACGCCGGGTCCTCGGCGACGAAGCCCCAGCCGACCCATGCGGCGTCGGCCTTGGTCTCCAGTAGCGCGCGCTCGAGCACCTTCAGATCGAGGTACGGGCGCGCGGAGGCGGGACCGAGGTCGTAGGCGATGTCGGCCTCGCGCACAAAGGTGGCGGTGCGGTCGACGTCGGTGTGCAGTGCGACGGTTTCGATCGGCGTCGCGGTCTCGGCGGCAAGCTCCCGGACGGCGTGGATGAGCCGCATCGCGGCCTCACCACGGTTGACGATGGCGATACGGCTGAACAACTCGACAGCCCTTCCTCTCAAAGGCATTTAGCCCGCGCGGTGTGCGGCTTTATCGTGCGTGTCGACCCGGTCCCGAAGCCACCCCGGTGCGGGTGTGGCTCGAGCCAGCACGGTAGGACACTACGGATACCGACTCGAGCGTAAGGGTTTTCGCCGCGAACGCCCTGCCCGCAACGACGATACTCATCGGTAGCAGCGCAAATTCGATCTCCGGCGCCCGTAAACGGCCGGAATCGGCCGCATCGGAACAGACATTCCGATCGGCGAAACCGACATTCCGATCGCCGGACAGAGCCGGGACGCCAGCGGTCCCGTCCCGCCATCGGTAAGGCTATTGGCCTTGTCAACGTCGCGGACAGACCCGCGAAGGTGCGCCACCGGAACTGGGGGCCATCGATGATGTGCCGATTCGATTGGTGCCGTTGCCGGTTGCGCGATGATGAGCAGGAGTGACAGTCAGGGTGTGCTCGGCCGCGGCAGGGGATGACATGAGCGAAGCCGGTTCCTACATCATTCGCGGCGGGCGGCCGGGCCGGGAACGACTGCGCGTGCTGGCCGGAGTGCTGGCGCCGACGACGCGGGCGCTGCTTGAGCGGCTGCCGGTCCGGCCGGGCGACCGATGCTGGGACGTCGGATGCGGCGGCGGGGACGTGACGGTGATGATCGCGGACATGGTCGGTCCGGCGGGCCGAGTACTCGGCACCGACATCGATCCGGCCAAGGTCGCGTTGGCCCGCGCCGAAGCCTCCGCATATCCGCAGGTGGAGTATCGAGTCGGCAACATCATGGGCGGGGCACCGGACGGAACTTTCGATATCGCGCACGCCCGCTTTCTGCTCTCGCACCTGACCGACCCCGGCGCGGCGGTCGCGGCGATCGGCCGGGCTCTTCGGCCGGGCGGCATTCTGGCCGTCGAGGACGTCGACTTCAGCGCACTGGTGTGCTGTCCCGACCTGCCCGCGTTCCGCGCCTACCACGATCTCTACATTCGCACCGGTCGCTACCGAGGCGCCGACCCGCTGATCGGCCCGAGGTTGCCGCTGCTCCTGCACGAGGCGGGCTGCACTGACATCCATATCCAGATAAACCAGCTCGCCGAACCGGACCCGACGATCAAGTCCATCCACGTTCTCACCCTGGAGAACATCGCCGACGCCGCACTCCAGGCCGGGCTCACCAGCCCCGCCGAACTCGACGCAATGCTCACCGACCTCCGTGCGGCGGTGGACGACTCGTCGATGGTGCTGGCCGCACCTCGGATGGTCCAGACCTGGGGGCGAAAACCGCGATGAGTTCCGCCAGGCCGAGCAGGGGTCGGCACTAGCTCCCCTGCACGGCATCGGCCGCACTATTCGGGGACAGCGGTGTAGTTGTCAGCCCATTCGAAACTGCGATAGTGGCTGCGGCAGCACATTTGCGGCTCCATCGGCTGCTCTTCGATTTCCGGCAGGTCCTGCAGTTCCAAGACGTCGGTCTCCATGGTTCGCCTCTTCCTTTTCCTGTGTTCTTCCGATCATGGTGGCCCATCGATGGATCGGCCGTGGTCGACCAGCCAGGAACGGGGACCGCCGTGTCCAAGGCGCAGCAAGAAGTCCAATACGCCGGCCAGCCCGACGTTGTAACTCGCGCAGACCTCACGCATCGTGTCGTCGGGAACCAGTAGCCTGCCGTCTCGTTCGGCCGCCCGGACATACAGGCAGGTAGCGATTTCCGCCGCCCACCGCCGATAGCGGTCCTGTCCGGTGGCCGCGGCGAGATCGAGCAGCAGCTCGGCGTTGCCCGATATCCCGTGGCAAGTGCCCGTCCCGAGGCGCCACCGGTCCCGGTACACCCGGTGTCCCGCGCGTTCGGCGAACTCGCGGAACCGCGGTTCGCCGGTCGCCTGCCAGAGCCGGACGAGAAAGGTGCCGATACCGGAGGTGCCGTTGCACCAGAAGTTCACGTCGAGGCTGCCCGCCCTACCCGGCCCTTTCGGCCAGCGTGCGCTGGCGCCGTGACATTCGGCCACCGCGCAGAGCGCGTGCCCGGCACCGATCGCGATCTCGATCAGGTCGGGTTGATTCAGGACGGAACCCGCGGCGAGCAGGAACGTCGCGTTTCCGGCGAGGCCGTGGCCGAAGCCGTAGGACGCCGACCCCGCGAGCTCGTCGCGGTACCTTGGCTCGGCCAGCCAGTCCACTCCGGTTTCAGCCGTCTTGGTCAAGTGGATCAGCCGCTCGGCGCACTCCATGGCTCGGTCGGCGAATCGCTGGTCACCGCTGGCTCGCCACAGCTGGAGCTGTGCGGAACCGGCACCGGCCAGGCCGTGGCAGATATCCGGATTCGTCCAGTCCAGCGGAATGCGCAGCGCGTATTCCAACGTGCGCTCGGCCAAGGCCTTGTCGCCCAGAGTCTGGGCAGCGGCGTGCAGCGCCCACACGGTTCCCGAGCGACCGAAATACAACCCGGGCAAGATCCGGCTCGGCACGGTCAGTCGATGGTCAAGCCAGCGTGCCGCGGTGGCCAATGCCGGTGTCACCCACCGCTGCCCGCAGCGCGCCGCGCGGTCGAGCACCGCGAGCACCCCGGCCGCGCCCAGTTGCACGTTGCACGGGTCGCCGGGCGGCAGCGCTTGCGGGCGCGGCCACAGGTACTCCCGATTCGGGGTCATCGTGTCGACCAGGTGAGCGAGTCCGTCCCGCAGCAGCCGGTCGCGATTCTCCTCGGACAGCGCTGGACCCGGACGAGCCTGCGCCACAACGGGTTCGGTGGCGAGGAACGCCGCGGCTCGCGGCAGTGTCCACCGGTCCGGTACGTCGGCGGTGAGGCCGAGGATGACCGGGGCGAGTGCGTGTAGCGCGGGGGAGGTCGGCGCGGCGGCCTCGACGATCGCCGCGATCCGCGCGCCGGTCGGCCGAGCGACCGGTGCGTCGGCAGCCAGCACCGGGTTGATGCCACCGGCGATATACAGCAGCGTGGCGCCCAGGCTGAAGCAATCCACTTCCGGGCCGGGGGCGGGCAGTGGTATCGCGCTGTTGCGGCGGGGCTCGTCGAAGTATTCCGGCGCACCGAATCCCGGTGTGCCCGCGACATATGCCAGTTGATCGGTGTGGATTGTGCATTCCATGTCGACGAGCACCGGGATGTTCTCGGGTGTCACCATGACATTGCCCGGTGTGAAATCGCGTAGTACGAAGCCCATGTCGTGTACCGCGCCGATCAGCCGGGTGAGCTCGCGCGCCAGCCGCCACACCTCGGTCACCGGCACCTGACCGTCACTCGGCCGAGCATGCACCGCGGGCCATCGTTGCAGGTTTGTGCCCGCGATCAGATCCTCGACGAGGAATATGTGCTCGGCGACCGCCACCACGTCGCGCACCGCCGGGGTGATCCGGGCCGGGCCGAGTTGGTCCAGGATGGCTGCCTCGTGCCGCAGCCGGTCCCGGACATCCTTCCCATCCGGATCCGTCGCGATATGCGGGCGTGCCTCCTTGAGCAGCACCTGTTCGCCGGTGTGCTGGTCGTGGGCGCGATAGACGCCGCCGCGATTGGCGTGCTGGATAGCGTGGGTGACCAGGTAGCGGCCCGCGATCAGCACCGGGTCGCCCCGCTTGCGTCCATTGGTCCGCGGTGGCGGGTCGAACGGCGGGCTGGCCCAGGCGGGCGGGGAAAACCAGGGGTTGCGCTCGTCGGCTACCAAGGTGCCGTCCGGCGCGGACAACTGTCCCTCATAGAATCCGGTGTCGTCGAGCCGGGTCGGCGACACGAAACAACCGAATCGGTAGTGCACCAGGCTGTCCGGCCGATAGCGCCGATCGGACAGAATCGACGGGCCGGCGAGCCCGAGGGTGGCGTCGTGCAACAGTTCGGCAAGCGCGCGCAGCTGATCGTCATCGATCGGGTACACGGTGAGGAACTTGCCCGACTGCGCGCGGTCGGCCCGACTCGCGTTGAGCTCGGCGACGATTCGCGGAGTCGCGGCGAACTTGAACGCGCACTCGTGCGCCACCAGCACCGGGACCGCGTTCGTCAATACCTGCGGCGCGGACACCGGAGTAGCGGACACATGCAACTTCCAGCCCTGTGTCCTGGACCGGTGCCCCGGCGGCGTTACCGTGCACCATGTGTCGCCTTCGCGCAGCCGCCATCGCGGGCCGATGGCGGATTCCGCCAGCACAGCCATGGCGATCGACCGATAACCCGATGTCACCGCCGAGCGCGGCGAGTCGGTCAGCACCTCGGTCATCGAACGGATGCCCCCCATCCAGTGCTCCAGAGCAAGGTGATCCAGGAGACATTCGATGCTATCGGCCGCCGAAGTACTTGTCGCGACCATACTTCTGGTGTGCGAGCAGGGGTTACAGCCCGAGTTCGGCCAGGCGGGCGGTGATGCGCGGATCGGTCGTGACGATCGGCGCTTCCTTGTCCACCCAGGAGTCGCCGCCGAAATAGGTTTGGAACATCCGCTCCGCCGTCCGGGTCGCCAGCGCCTGGGTGGACAGCGTCGGGTTCGGGCCGCCCAGGGAATTGGGCAACGCGGAGTTGTCGGCGATGAACAGCCGCTTGACCCAGCGGGCCTCCCCGTTGGCGTCCAGTACCGAGTTCACCGGCGAGGTACCCATCCGCATCGAGGAGTGTACGTGCAACAGCAGTGGCGCCCAGTCCATCCGGTACACCTTCTTCGCACCGGCCGCGCGCATGATTTCCGCGGCCCGCCACGCCATGAACTCCCGGTTCGCCAGAGTCTGCGACTTGCGTTGGCGCCGTGCGACATCGATCTTCGCGGGTGCGCCGTTCTCGTCGGCGGGGAACAGTGACGGAGTGATCCGGTTGCGGGGTTCGACATGGTCGTCGGTGATGACCAGAAAGTTGAGCAGATTGTCGATCCCGCCCGCCAGCAGATCCATCAGTTCGTGGCCTACCAACCGGCCCGCCGGTCCGTCCCATGGGCCGAACGGGCCGCGGCCGTTGTCGTATACCCCCCGAACCCCACTGTCGGACAGGCACATCGAGAATGCCTGGATCGCCGGGGTCAAGCCGACATTCTCGATACCGCCGTGACCGGGGAAATCGACTCGGGCAGCGGAGTTGGCGCCCTTGGAGTTTCCGGTGTATTCGTCGAAGCTGCCGACAACCCAGTCGAGGAAGTGATCGGTGTGCCCGCGACCCACCCAGTCGTTGGGATTGGGCAGTCCGCTGTTGAACCACAGCCGGGGGCTTTCGGTCGCGCCGCCGGCCAGCACCACCACCAGGGCGTCCTCGGTGAACTGGGCACCGGTGGTGTTGTTCCGCCAGCTCACCCCGGTCGCCACCACCTCGTTGCCGCGCTGTTCCGAATTGATCGAGGTGGCAAAGGAATCCGCGATCAACTTGACCGGTTTGCCGCTCGGCCGCACCGCGTCCGCCGCCAGTCCGAGCGGCACATAGCTGTTGTCCGTCGAACGCTTGGCAACCAGGTTGCGTGGCGCACGCACCGGCGCGTAACAGCCTTGGAAGCAGTGGCCGCAGAACGTGCAGCCGGTCGCGGCCGGATAGGTCAGCAGGTCGGTGCGGTCGGTGCGCCCGGCGTTGCCGCCCGGCTGCAGGATCGCATTCTGTTGCGGCCGAAAGGAAACGCTCGTCGTGGTCCGCGATGTCTGTACCGAGAGGCCCACGTTTTCGCAGCCGCGGAAGGTGATGGCCTCCTTGGTGCCCATCGCCGCCGTCTGTACCGGCAGGGTGGCCTCGACCCACTCCAGGTATGGCACGAATTCGTCATAGCTGAAGGGAAATTCGTGTTCTCGATCGTAGGCCGCCGCGTCCGGACCCGAATAGCCCTGGAACACACCGGGATACGGCCGGGGGCAGTTGCCGAAATAGTGCGCGGTGGTCCCGCCGACTCCGGCCAGCTGCCAGGCATACAGGTTCGACGCCCATTCGCGAAACCAGCCGGGCTTCCGGCGATCCTGCGGGCCGAAGCGCAGATAGCCGTCGGTGGGATTGTTCGCGTCGTTCTCCGCGTGCGACCACTGCGATCGCGGATCGGCGTGGCGCGGACCCGCCTCCAACAGCAGCACATCCAGGCCACGCCCGGCCAGCTCCGCCGCGACGACCGGACCGCCACCGCCCGCACCGATCACGATGACATCACGCATCGCGCACCTCCGTCCGCCCCTGGTAGTAGCCGATCAACTCGGGATGCCCGTCGACCAGCCCGTCCGGGCGGTAGCCGGTGAGCTCCCAGGACGGTGGTCGTCCGGAAACGGTGCGTGTCCTCGGGTCGAACATCTCCATCTCGGAATGCACACTGAAGGCCGCACTTTCGAGGACGAGCCCGCCCGCGAACCGGAGGAAGCCGGTGCCCGAGCCGCGAAGGGGAGCGGGCAGACCGCGGTCGACAATGGAGACCAGCTCCGGGATCGGGCGCTCGAGCAACTCCAGGACGCGGCATTTGTCGCGCAGGCTCAATCGAGCGAACGGTGAGCCCAGCGGTCCGACGAGGGTGCCGGGCGCGACGAGCACCGCCCCGAAGTTGAGGGCAAGCATGACCAGAACCGACAGCGGCAGTATCCGATCCGAATACATGTACCCGAGCGACTGATCGATTCGCCTGCCTTGCTCAGGCGACAGCCCGAGCAGCGGCGCCGGTATGCCGAGTTCGTCCAACGCCTGCCCGAAAGCCAACGCCAACGGCCTGGCCAGCTGATCCCCGGCGGCCAAATAGTTGTCGAACAGACCCATCATGAACTCGCCGCCGCCGACCTCGATCACCCCCGGCCCCGCCCGCGGCGTGCCCTGCACCCGTGACCACTCGTCCGGCCCCGGAAACACCATCACGCACACGCCGCGCAAGGTATCCAGCACCACGGCGTCGACAGCGGCAAGGGGACCGACCGGCTGAGCGTCCGCGACGCTTGGCGAAATGACCCCCGCCCCCAGCGATCCGGCTCCGGCACAGGCCACGAACCAGGCCACCCGTGTCAGAAAATCTCGCCGATCCAAAGCCGTGGCGGCATCGTTCTCGTCCGACATCGTAGGCTCCTACCGGAGTCCGGAATGACCTGAATCAACCGTATCGGCGTCAGGCCGCCGCCCTGGGCCGTTTGCCCGAAAATGTTCTGGTGCACAGCTCAAATGCTCGCCAATTGTGAACTGCACCAAAGCCTCTCGCTCAGTCGCTCTATGCGGGGCCTGCCCCGGCGGCGGCTACCCGAGCCGCCAAGTTCTGTTGGGCCCATGCGAGGTTGACGGGGTAGTCGGGGTTTTCGGGATGTGCGGCTGTCAGGGCTTGGTATATGCGGACTGCCGTGGCGGTCACCTCGACTGCCTCGTTGCCTGCCGGTAGGTACGCGCCGATATAGACCAGGTTCGAGGCGACGGAGGCTCGGGTTAAGTGATCAGCATGGGTGGTGTCGAACCGTGCTGTCAGTTGGGCTGCTTCGGTGCCGAGGCCGACCGCGCCGTGGGGGTGTCCGGCACTGTGATGGCGGGCGGCGAGGTTGTGCAACGCCCACGAGAAGGTGTTCAGATACGCGGGATCGTCAGGGAAGTCGACGTTCAGTTGCCGGAAGGTCTGAGTCCCCGCAGTCGTGACATCGACCGCTTCCTCGCCCGCGGGCAGATAGGCGCCGACGTATACGAGGTTGGCGGCGACATGCGCTTTGACGTTCGCCGGGGCGGCGGTGGCATCGAATCGCTTCGGAAGATCGGCTGCCTCCACGCCGAGTCCGACTGCGGCCCCCGGGTTTCCGGCGCCACTGTGCCGCGCGGCAAGGTTGTGTAGTGCCCAAGAAAGGCTGTCGAGATAGCCGGAATCGCTGGGATAGCTGGTATTCAGTTCGCGATAGACCCGCACGGCCGCAATCGTGACATCGACCGCCTCGTCACCCGCCGGTAGATACGCGCCGACGTAGGTGAGGTTCGACGCGACGTGGGCACGGACGCTCGGAGTTGCGGCGGCCAGTTCGAACCGCGGTGGTAGCTGGGCTGCTTCGGTGCCGAGCCCGGCGGCGCCGGGTGCGTTTCCGGCGCTGTGGTGACGAGCGGCGAGGTTGTGCAGCGCCCACGAGAGGCTGTTGAGATACTCGGCATTGCCGGGTTGGGCGATGACGAGGTCGCGCAGTAGTTGGGTGCCTGCTGCAGTCACCGCGACGGCTTCTTCGCCAGCCTCGAGATAGGCGCCGATGAAGATCAGGTTCCCGGCGACGTCCGCGGCGATGACGGGCTGGGCGGCCAGTCCGCGGATTTCGGCGGCGGCCTGCAGTGCTTTGCGGCCGATGCCCGCGGCTTCGGTGTGCCGACCTACTGTTCGAAGCTTTTGGGCTACTTCGTGGTAGGCGCGGATGACATCCGGGTACCAAGCGGGGCAGGCGGGCTCGCCGGTGCGTTCGGCATGGGCCGGATTTCGGAAGTCGAGGACGAGCGGGGCGTCGCAACCCGGATAGCGGATCTCGAAACGGCCGGTGTGACCGTCGGACCGCAGATACTCGCCACTGGCCAGCGGAAGTCGCTGCAAGTCTGGCTCGAGAATCGTGTCGCCGAAGCGCTTGATGCGCGAGGAGTACCGGTCACCCCTGACGAACCCGGCACCCCAAGCACGGTCCGAGGCCGGTGCGATGACGAACTCGATCCGATGCCCGTCCGGCGAGTTGAAGACATAGTCGATGCCGGACCTAAAATAGGAAGAGTCCGCGATGATGTCGCGGTTGCGGTCCAGGGTTCGCTGCCGGAATTCATCGAATCCCAGCGTGGCCTCCATCGCGTAGATGAACGCCCAGTTCGTCGGCCAGTCCCGGTCGTGTCGGCCGTCGAGAAAGATCTCGCCCGGAGGCGTTACCAGTACGACGACGTGCAGTCCCAGTTTCCCGCGACCGGGGAAGTCCTGGTTCAGGTCGAAGAAGTACCAGCCGACCAGCGGCACCGTCGGATCTTTGAGCCATGCCGGGATGCGCAGGTTCGCTCCGCACGCGAACCCTCGCCAGACGGCGGTATTCACGGCGCTGCCCGCCTTGGGCCAGGGATCGAGCCGGATGAGCTGCTCGAAGGTGAAGTTGCCCCGCGTCGGCAGCAGCGTGATCGCTTGCGGCCCACTGGCATTCTCGTATTCGACGATTTCGTCGTGCCCGTAGCCGCTGTTGAGGAACACGCCGCCCGCGGTCAGCAGGAACGACGGTGAGCGGTAATAGATTTCGACACCCGCGTCGGCCTGCTCACCGGCCCGAATGACCGGCCGGGAGCCGTGGTGGAACAGGTGCGTGCCGGACCACGTGTTGTCCATGGCGAGCACGTAGGCGGCAGCTGGCGGCCGGTACCGGGCGAGACCGACGATGAGACATTCGATGTACCACAGGCCGGGCATGTGCTTACCGGGCTCCCCGGTGGCCGTGCGCGGTGGCCCGGCGTACTGATGGAAGAAGCCGGTCATCGGATCGGAGGTGGCGGAGTAGAAGTTGTTGCGGTCCGGCGGGCTCTCGGCATTGTTGTTGTCCCGCAGCCGCCGAAACGGTCCGAGCCGGCGCAACTCGCTGCTCGACACCGCGAACTTGACCATCAGATAGTCCAGCAGGACCCGAGCGGCTGTCGAAACCTCCGGGTCCGCGAACTCCTCGAGATTCAGCAACGCGTTCGTGGTGTAGCGCAGATACGGCCTGGAGTTGAACTCCAGGAAGTCGTGCCTCGCCGCGACCTGTAGCCGCCCGAGCAGCCACTCCCGCAACCCGTTACGACTGTTGTCGTACTCGATGCGCGGATCCCGTTGGTGGAGTAGTTGATTGGTGAGGTAGCGCGCGCTCTCGATGAGCAGTAGATGGTTTTCCGATTCCGCGATTTCGAGGCACGGCGGTCCGCCGATCAGCGCGAAGACCACCGGGCCGACGATCGTTCCGGCCGCGGCGACCGCGACCTCGCCGAGTTCGGACCAGTTGCAGCACAATTGCCTGACTTCGACACTGTCGTCGTGCCTGCCGCGCATCGAAAGCAAACGGTCGAGCAGGTGCGCACGGACCCGCGGTTGCAGCAGATCGTCGTAGCGGAAAGCGATCGCGACGAGATGCTTGAGCAGCGTGTCGTATTCGCCGTTGAGCTTGTTGCAGTACAGGACCGTGAGACCACTGAGGTGTTCGCCGCTGTCGGTACCGACCGGGCCGGGCGCCAAGTTGAGAATGGCCTCGTTGACGATCGTCACCTGGAAAAGCCGATCGCCGGGGACCGCGTAAGTCAGGTGCCCGCCATCGTCGAGGGACGACCGATGATTGCGTATTGCCTGCAAATGTGCGACCAGGTAGGCACCCAGATCTTCGTTCTCATACAGCTGCTGTGCCGGTCGGACGGTAGTGGTCGTCGCAACCGCGTGCACCACCGCACGGCAGCGCGCGGTGTCCGTGGCGACGGCGCGTGCCGGGGTGCCGCCGACCGTCGTGACATCCAGCTCGAAACCCTTGGTCGGTGGCCGGAAGCCCACCGACATCAGCGGCATAGCGGGCCCGACTTCACCCACCGGCGAGTCGGGTAGACCGGGATACAGGTGGAACTGGTACTGGGTCGCCCCAACCGTTCGCGGATCGAATTGGTAACCACCGCAGCTGAATTCGATCCACGCCGGGTCGGGTTGCAGGTACTCGGTGAAGAGCGGGGTCATCTCCCGGAACCCCTCGAGCCGGTAATGGGTCGGCCGCAGCCCATCCGCCTCGGGATACGCGGCCGGACCCCAGCTGACGAAAATCGCCTCGCGGACCGCGTAGACAACACTGACCAGGTTTCCGAAGCGGGGATCCACACTGATCTGACCGCTCGAAAAGTTCTGCTGCAGTTGGCCGTTCGGTTGTGCGATGACCGGCCCAGCGGGTCGGCCGAGCGGTCCCGCCCACGCGTCGTACAGATGCCAGCGGTCCGCGATCAAACCTTCGACCGGCGCGTCGTCCGGGAAGGGGCTGACGCCGACGCGACCGACGGTGAATCCGATCCGCTTGGTATACCCCTGCCTGCAGGTATCTCCATCCGCGTCGTCACAGCCCCGGACCTGGAACTCGTAGCGGCCAGCGCTTTGGATCCGCATTGTCCGACGCCCGCGGGTCAGGCGATGCGGCACGTCCTCATCGAAGAAGAAGGTGGTGGCCGCTAGCCCGAGGCCCTTGTTGTCGATGAAAGCCTCGAATTGCCAATATTTGTAGCGATAGTGGTCGCTGGCGAGCTGCCATTCGAAGCAGGCGTAATCCCGCAGGCGATAGCAGGTGACGATCATGTCCTGCGCGACCGACCACGCGATCTCGCCGCGTTCGAACTGCTGGGTGCGGTTTCCGGCCGCGTCGACGGTCTCGGCGGCGATCGGGCAACCCAGTGGGCCGTATTGGGCGCCGGTCTCCCGCCACCGATCACCGATCGAACCGACCGCGTCCTGAATGCACGTTGTCATCGTCGTATCTCCGATTTGGTAAGCCCATCTGACTAATTTAATCAGTCTCTCTGACTTATTTCAAGGGGTTGTTCAGACGGTGCGTGGTGCTGACCGGGACCGCTGCACGGCCGAGGGCCGACCCCGAATCCGGGGTTGCCCTTTGAATAACTAGGAGTACGCTCAGAAATGAGTCCACTCATTATTGGGAGGTACCGCAGCAGATGACCACGCCTGGAGCAGCGCAAGTCGGCCGCCGACTGCGCAATATGCGAGACAAGCAGTCCCGCATCTTCGAGGCCGCGGCGGCGCTGTTCGCGGAACGTGGCTTCGACAGCGTCACCACCCAGGAAATCTCCGAGCGCGCGGACGTGGCCGCCGGGACGCTGTTCCGGTACGCCTCGTCCAAGGGCGAGCTGCTGCTGATGGTCTACAACGAGGATTTCCGGGCGGCACTCGAGCTGGGTGACCAGGCATCGCGCGCCGAGGACGACCCGGTCCAGGCGGTACTTGCCATGGTCCGGCCGATTCTCGAAGCCGCCGACCGGCGCGTCGAGAACACCGTGGCCTACCAGCGTGAGCTGTTGTTCGGTGCACCCGCCGAGCAGTACCGCGCGGAAGGTCTCGCCTTGGTCGCACGGCTGGAGGCGATGATCGCCGACCGGCTCACCGCGGCCGCGACCGTCCGCGGTGTCGACGCGAATCACCTGTTCGCCCGCGCATTGCTGGCGGGTCGCAGTGTGTTCGCCGTGCTGCATCTCATCCTCGCCCGGCCGTCGACCGGAGCTCATCCGGGTCGGGACGCGACCGGCGACCTGCGGGACCAGATCGCCCAGATCGTCGCGGGTTTCCTCGCCTCGATCGGTGAAGTGGACGTCGAGGGGCGAACCTCGCCTCCGGCAGGAAGGAGAACGCAATGACCATCCGCAAGGTGACCGTCCTCGGAACCGGGGTTCTCGGTTCACAAATCGCGTTCCAAACCGCGTTCAGCGGATTCGACGTCACGGCCTACGACATCAACGACGATGCCCTGTCCGCAGCGCGCGATCGCTTTACCAAACTGGTGGCGATCTACCGGGACGAGGTGGACGGCGCGGGCGACGGCAAGGCCGAAAAGGCTGCCGAAGCCATCACCCTGACCACCGATCTCGCCGCGGCGGCGAAGGATGCCGACCTCGTCATCGAGGCGGTGCCCGAGGTGCTGAAGATCAAGCAGGAGACCTACCAGAAGCTGGGCGAACTGGCGCCGGAGCGAACGATCTTCGCCACCAACTCGTCCACCCTGTTGCCCAGCGACATCAAGGATTCCACCGGACGCCCCGACCGGTTCCTCGCGCTGCACTTCGCCAACGACGTGTGGCGGTACAACACTGCCGAGGTGATGGGGACGAAGGAGACGGACCCGGAGGTGTTCCGGGCGGTCGCCGAGTTCGCCGACGCGATCGGCATGGTGCCGATCGAGTTGCACAAGGAGAAGGCGGGCTATGTGGTCAACTCGCTGCTCGTGCCGCTGTTGAACGCCGCCATGGCACTCAGCGCGGGCGGTTACGCCGACCCGGAGGCGGTGGACAAGACCTGGCGGATCGCCACGGGCGCCCCGTTCGGACCGTTCCAGATGATCGACGTCATCGGCCTCACCACCCCGTACAACATCCTCGCCAACAGCAGCGACGAGAACGGGAAGAAGCTCGCGGCGTGGCTGAAGGAGAACTACATCGACAAGGGCAAGCTCGGCGTAGCCAGCGGTGAGGGCTTCTACAAGTACTCGTAACCGCAAGCGCGGCAAGTCATTCCGAACCAGTTCGAGGAGAGGAGTCACATGTACTACAGCAGCGGCAACTACGAGGCCTTCGCCCGTCCACGCAAGCCGGCGGGGGTGGAGGACAAGACGGCGTGGTTCGTCGGCGCGGGGCTCGCCTCGCTGTCGGGTGCGGCGTTTCTCATCCGCGACGGTCAGATGTCCGGTGACAAGATCACCATTTTCGAGCAGTTGAAGCTACCCGGCGGCGCGCTCGACGGCATCAAGGAGCCGAAGAAGGGCTTCGTGATCCGCGGTGGCCGCGAGATGGAGAACCACTTCGAATGCCTCTGGGACCTGTTCCGGTCGGTCCCGTCGATGGAGATCGACGGGGCGAGTGTCCTCGACGAGTTCTACTGGCTGAACAAGGACGACCCCAACTCGTCGTTGCAGCGCGCCACCGAGAAGCGCGGCCAGGACGCCCACACCGACGGCTTGTTCACCCTGAGCAACAAGGCCCAGAAGGACATGATCAAGGTATTCCTCGCCGCGCCCGAGGAGATGGAGAACAAGCGCATCAACGAGGTCTTCGGCGAGGACTTCCTGAAGAGCAACTTCTGGCTGTACTGGCGCACGATGTTCGCCTTCGAGGAATGGCACAGCGCGCTGGAGATGAAGTTGTATCTGCATCGCTTCATTCACCACATCGGTGGTCTGCCCGATTTCTCGGCACTGAAGTTCACCAAGTACAACCAATATGAATCGCTCGTGCTGCCGCTGTACCGCTGGCTGCTCGATCAGGGCGTGACCTTCCGGTTCGACACCGAGATCACCGACATCGACTTCCACCTCACCCGGGAACGCAAGCAGGCCACCAAGATCCACTGGGTATCCGAAGGTACCGAGGGCAGCGTCGATGTGGGGGAGAACGATCTGGTCTTCGCCACCATCGGCTCGCTCACCGAGAACTCCAACGAAGGCGATCACCACACCCCGGCGAAGCTACTCGACGGTCCCGCACCCGCCTGGGATCTGTGGCGGCACATCGCGGCGAAGGACCCCGCATTCGGGCATCCCGACGTGTTCGGCGGACACATTCCGGAGACCAAATGGGAGTCGGCCACCGTCACCACGCTCGACGAGCGGATCCCGAGTTACATCCAAAAGATCTGCAAACGTGATCCTTTCAGCGGCAAGGTGGTCACCGGCGGCATTGTCACCGTAAAGGACTCCAGCTGGCTGATGAGCTGGACGGTCAACCGGCAGCCACACTTCAAGCAGCAGCCGAAGGACCAGATCGTGGTCTGGATCTACTCGCTGTTCGTGGACGTCCCGGGCGACTACGTCAAGAAGCCGATGAGCGCGTGCACCGGCGAAGAGATCACCCAGGAATGGCTGTACCACATGGGTGTGCCGGAGGACGAAATCGCCGACCTCGCGGCGAATTCGGCGAAATGCGTGCCGGTGATGATGCCGTACATCACGGCGTTCTTCATGCCGCGTCAAGCCGGAGACCGCCCGGATGTCGTGCCGGCCGGCTCGGTGAACTTCGCCTTCATCGGTCAGTTCGCCGAGACCACCCGTGACTGCATCTTCACCACGGAGTACTCCGTGCGCACCGCGATGGAGGCGACCTACCAGCTGCTCGGCATCGAAAGGGGAGTGCCGGAGGTCTACAACTCGACCTACGACGTCCGCAAGCTGCTGGCGGCGACGAGCCGACTACGCGACGGCGACGAGCTACACATCCCCGGACCCGACCTGCTGCGCAAGAAGTTGATGAAGAAGCTGGATTCCACGGAGATCGGTGTGATGCTCGAAGAGTATGGGCTGGTTGCCGACAAGAAGTAGCCTTCCTCCCACGGCTGGCGGCTCGGCCCCGTTGGGCCGAGCCACCGTCGTATCCGGATGGCCAACCGGCAATGCGGCATTCAGGACGTGGGCGTCGATCGGCTCTTGTCGGTCGGCGCGCTGTCCGTCGGGTCTCGTGCGATATCGCGCAGATCGCGTCCACGAGTCTCGCCCGCCCACAGGAACGCACTCGCTGTACCGGCCAGCGTCAGGCACAGCAGCAGCGTGATCGGCACGGTCGACGGATAGCGGTGCAGCAGAGCGACTCCGATGATCGGGGTCAGCGAACCACCGACGATGGTGGCGAGCTGATAACCCAATGACGCTCCGGTGTAGCGCACTTCGCTGGGAAACAGTTCGGCGAAGAAAGGCGCCTGCACACCCGTCAGCAATCCGTGCAGGGTGAGCCCGACTGTGATCACCAGGGTGATCCGGACCGGACTTCCGGTGTCCACCATGGGCAATGCGGCCAATGCCCACGCCGCGATAACCCCGGCGAGGAGCACGCTGGACACCCGTCGTCCGTACCGGTCGCCGACCGCGCCACCGAGCACGATCGCGGTCGCCTGAAAGACCGAAGCGATGGTAATCGCGGTCAGCGCGGTGGATTTCGGCACATGTACCACCTGAGTGAGGTAGGCGAGCAAGAAGATGCTGAACGTGTAGTACGTCGCCTTTTCGCCGACGTCGGCGAGCGCGGCCAGCAGCACCTGCTTGCGATAGCGGCCGAGGACGATCCGCAGCGGCGCGTGCCCGGTATGGGTCGCGGCGCGCCGCTGCGCCGCCAGGAAGATCGGCGACTCCTCCACCGCGTGCCGCAGCCACATCCCTACCAGGACAAGCACTATCGAGAGCAGGAACGGAATCCGCCAGCCCCAGTCCTGGAATTCGGCGTTGGAGATGGCGAGCCCGAGGGCGGCGAGCACGCCCGTGGCCATCAGATTTCCCAGTGGCCCACCGGTTTGCGGCCAACTGCTCCAGAACCCGCGGTGCGCCGCGGATCCGTGCTCGGCGACCAGCAAGACGGCGCCGCCCCACTCGCCACCGAGCGCGAGCCCCTGCACCAGCCGCAGCAGCACCAATAGGATCGGCGCCGCGACCCCGATGCTGGCGTAGGAGGGGAGCAGGCCGATCGCGACGGTCGCGCCGCCCATCAGCATCAGGGTGATCGACAGCGTGCGGCGGCGGCCGAGCCGGTCACCGAGGTGACCGAACAGCACCCCTCCCAGCGGACGCGCGAGGAATCCGACGGCATAGGTGCCCATGGCCAGCAAGACGCCGGTCAGCGGATCGCCGGCCGGGAAGAAGACCTTGTTGAAGACCAGCGCCGCGGCGAGGCCGTAGAGGAAGAAGTCGTAGAACTCGATCGTCGTCCCGGCCACGCTGGCGGCGACGATCCTGGCGAAGCGCGCGCCAGTGGCCGGGCTCGGGTTGCTCATAGTCGTGGTCCATCGCTCTCGTGCCGAAAGGTCTTGTACGACTATGGCTTAACGACCGATCATGGGTCGCCGATTTCGGCGAGGGACGCGGTCGTTCCCTATTTACCCGGCGTGGCGAACACGATCAGCGCCATGAAGGCGAGGTTGATGAAGTAGGTTCCCTCGACCAGGCCGACGGTGATGAGAAACGGGGTCATCAGGCGCTTTTCGGCCTCGGGTTGCCTGGTGATCCCGGCGAGCAGTTGTCCGCCGGCGAACCCGTCGCCGAGGCAGGCGCCGGCGGCGGCGCCGCCCATCATCAGTCCACCGCCGATGAATGCGCCCGCGGTGATCACCGCCTGCACCATTTCCGGATCAGATGCCATGGCGGTCCCTCCCGTCGACGACCGGGCCGAGACGGCCGGTCCTATACTTTGCCCAACTCGTTGCAATGCACTCGCATCGTAACCCGATCGGATGGGCTATGGCAATGCGATCGCATTGCCATAGGTGGAGAGGTGGATGTGCCGAAACAGGTTGACCATCACGAACGCCGTCAGCAGATCGCCGCGGCGGTGTGCCGATTGGCGGCGACCCGCGGGCTCGAGGGGGTCAGCCTGCGCCACGTCGCCGCCGAGGCGGGTGTGTCGATGGGCCGGATCCAGCACTACTTCAAGACCAAAGACGAGATGCTGCTGTTCGCCTTCGGGACGATCAGCGAACGCGTCGAACATCGCGTCGCCCAGGCGGTCGCGACACTGCCGCAGCCGCCGGACGCGCGGTCGCTGGTGCGGGCGCTGTTGGTCGAGATGATGCCGGTCGGGGCGCATGCCAGGGCCGAAATGCCCATGTGGATTGCCTTTTTCGCGCGTGCGGTGGTGGAACCGCGGATGGCGGACCCGCTGCGCGAAGGCACCCGTGCCCTGCACGCGTTCGTTGCCGAGCAGGTCGGCAAAGCCTGCTCGGACGGCGAGTCCGCAGCCGATCCCGCTCGGGAAGCAGAAATACTGCTCGCCCTCGCCGACGGATTGATGATGCGCCTGATGGTCGGTGGGATCGAAGCCGATGCCGCGCTGGCGGCGCTGGATCATCAGCTGGACCGCGCTTTCGGATCCCCCGACCGCGGGTAGGTGTCGATGGCGCCGTCCCGGTCGGTGCGGCTTCACCGACCTGACGAACTTCAGCTAACGCTCAGCGAGAAAACCCTACTCCCCGGCTCAGGGGTGGGTGCAAGTCCGCGGCGGCCCGAGGTGCCTCAGATCTCACCGAGCTGACGTAGTCGTCCGGCGTGCGATCACCGCGTCCAGCGACCAGCGGCCCGGGCCGGTCACGAGCAGGAAAGTCGAGCAGAGCAGGAGGGCCCAGTCGAGGCGTGCCTCGTGCATCATGTCCCAGAAGCCGTCGGCTTTCGGTTTGTCGGCCGACCCGCCCCACAGGATGGGGATTTTGGTCAGTGCGAGCGCTAATACCATGTCGATCAGCAAGGGGAGTGCCGCGATCCTCGTCAGCAATCCGACGAGAACTAATGTGCCACACAGTGTTTCGGTCACTGCGGCGAGGGGCCCGAAGAACTCCGGTGCCGGAATCCCGATGGTGGTGAACCGTCCGGCCGCCTGATCGGACGGTCGCAGGAACTTCAGGATCCCCTCGGACAGGAAGACCACGCCCACCGCTGCTCTGACCAGGATCGCGGCCGACGAGGGACCGGGCTCGACGATCGTGCTCCGTAGGTTCACCGGTTGTTCACCTCCTGAGGATCCGGCTCGGTTGTGTAAGTGCCTCGCGCACAGCGTAAATCGCGGAGGGCGACGGCGGTGGTAAGACGGCGCAATCCGTACTGCTTCGCCCTGAGAAAGGATTGGCTTACCTTCTACATTGCGCCAGTTGCCAATTCATCGGACGCGATGGATGCAATAGATTGGACGAATGTCGCAGTTGTATGGAATGTCGGAATCGGCCTTCTTGCTCATGCTCGCCGTGGCCCGTGGCGATAGTTCTGAAGCTGCTGATAAGCACTTCTAATTCTGTTATAAGCAAGTCTGATTCGGCGAATGTCCGATTTGCAACGGCTGCGGTGAGTCCGGGGACTGTAATTTACATCACATTGTCCGATTTGCTGGTAGTCGTCCCTTTGAAGCCGTGTTCGAATGTGTTGAGCGGGGCTAACTATCAGGATTCAGTGGGGATTGCCAGAAGATCCAGGAGTTTGGATGTTCGTGTCAACGCTCGGCAGGCTGCAAGTCAACGTGGATGATGATGAGATTACGCCGACGGCGCCGAAGTTGCGCAGTCTGCTGGCCGTGCTCGCGGTCCGGCGAAATCGCATCGTGCCCACCGGCGTGCTGCTCGAAGAACTGTGGGACGAGGAGGCGCCGATCAGTGCGCTCGCCACCCTGCAGACCTACGTCTATCAGCTGCGAAAGCTGCTGCAGGCGCATGGTGCCAATGGCCGGGACGTGCTGCGGACACATCCGCTCGGCTACGAAATACGGTTGGCCGACCACGAACTCGATATTGCGGTATTCGAGCAGCTCGCCCAGCGTGCGCGCGACCAACTGGCCGACGGCGCGGTGGCCGAGGCGCTGTTGTCGGCGTCGAAGGCCTCGGCATTGTGCACCGGCACCCCGTTGTACGACATCTGCGCCGGTCCGATTTTGGAACCGGAGATCAACCGGTTGCGCGAGTCGTTGTTGCAGGTCACGCAGTTGCGGGTGGAGGCGCGCATGCGGCTCGGTCATGATCGGGACCTGATCGCCGAACTGAAGTTGCTGTGCGGTGAGCATCCCTATCACGAGGGACTGCACGGCAATCTGATGACCTGCCTGCACCGATGTGGCCGCCGGTCGGAGGCGCTCGAGGTCTATCACCTGCTGCGCTCCAACCTGAGTGCGGAGCTCGGCATCGAGCCGTCCTCGGCGATTCAGGAATTGCAACGGGGATTGCTCGATGGCGCGATCGAGTCGCCGGGCGCCGACGATGTCCGCAATACCGTGGCACCGGCACAACTTCCGCGCGATTTGTCTGATTTCTCCGGACGGGCCGAGGAAACCGAACGGCTCACCGAACTGTTCACCAATGAGGGCGCTGCCACGGCGGTCGTGGTCACGGTTACCGGTGGGCCGGGAGTCGGTAAGTCGGCGTTGGCGATACATGCCGGACACAAGGCGCGGAGTTGCTTTCCCGATGGGCAGTTCTACGCCGACCTCCGGGAAAACGGGGGCGGTCCCAGCGGAATACTCGGCCGTTTTCTCAGAGCGGTGGGCTTTTCGGCAGATCGACTGCCGGATGATCTCGACGAGCGCGCGGAATTATTCCGTAGTTGGGCGGCCGGGCGCCGGGTACTGATCGTACTCGACAATGTCACCGCCCGCGCCCAGATTCGACAACTACTCGCGGGTGGTCCCGGAAGCGCGGTGCTGATCACCGGTTCCTTTCATGCCGTCGCGGGTCTGGAAGGCGCGGTCCCGTTCGAACTCGACGCACCCGACGCGTACCAGAGCCGCCAGATTCTGTCGTCGATCATCGGCGCGCAACGCGTCGCTGTCGAAAGTGACGCCGCGGAACGGGTCATCGCGTATTGCGATCGAATTCCATTGGCGTTGCGCATCGTCGGTGCGAAACTGCTCACCCATCGATTGCTCTCGCTGTCCACGCTCGCGGACCGCTTGTCCGATCCACGGCGACGGTTGCAGCAATTGCAGTTCCTCGACTGGAACATGGGGCAGTCGGTCGCGGCGAGCTACCGGGAGCTGGACGCGCCCGCCCGTGCGCTGCTCGACGCCGCGGTCGCCGCCGGACTGAGCAGCCTGACCATGCTGCGGGCCGAGCAACTGTGCGCGGTCGAACAGGTGTGTGCCGACACCGCGGTCGAGCAGCTGATCCAGGTCGGCCTCGTCCGATGCGACTGGGGCGTGGGTGGGGTGGACAGCTTCGACATTCCCGAACTCGTTGCCTGTCATGTGAGCTCGCTGATCAGCCCGAACATCGAGGCCCGCTATGTGGGCGCGCTGTCCGGCCCTACCATCGAGGCCTGCTAGCGGGCGGCGTGTAGTGCGCCCGCCAGGGCGCCGAGTGTCGGTGCGGCGAAGAACATTTCATGCGGTATCGCGGTATCGAGCGCGGCTTCCAGGCGGGCGTGCACCTGCACCATCTGCACCGAGGTGCGGCCGAGATAGGTGATGGGGGTGTGGGTGGACAACCGCTGGCCGGTGAATCCGTCCAGGGCGCCGATCATGCGGCCGAGGATTTCGGTGGCCTCCGGTGGGAGGTCGGGCCTACGGGTCGAGTCGTCCGGTTCGGTGCGGGCGAGATCGCGGGTGTCGTCGATGAGCGCGCGAACGTCGGTGCCGCGGCGGTCGATACCGATTTGGTAGTCGCCCGGCGGGCGGCGCAATGTTTCGATGGTCAGTTCGGCGGCCTGGCTCGGGCTCAGGCCGAGGAAGCCGCGCGCCGCAGCGGCGGTCTCGTAGCGGTTTCCGACGTTGACACCGGTGTCCCGCCACAGACTCCAGGCCACCCTGGTGACCGAAAGTCCGTCCCGCCGCAGTTCTTCGGCCAGCGCTCTGGACAGTGCGTTCGTGGCGGCATACGCCGCGCAACCGGCGGCTGGGAAGTCACCCATCAGTGAGGAACCGATGATCAGGTGCGCGCCAGGGCGTTGCCGGATCAGCTCGGCGGCCACTCGGATGCCACGAATATGGCTGGTGGCAGTGAGATCCCAGTCGGCAGGCAGTTCCTCGGCCAGCGGGCGCATGCGGTATTCGCCCGCCAGATGGATCACGCCGTCGAGTGGTGCGGCCCATCGTGTTTCCGCCGCCGCGACGGCTGTTGCCACCGCCGCATGGTCGCCGATATCGATGGCGGCGTAGTCCGCCTGCTCGGCCGCGTCCCGCAGTCGACGCCAATTGGCTTGCCTGGCGGCACTGTTCGGCCCATCGAGCGATGTGCGGCCGAGCACGAGCAACCGGGCTCGCAACGTGGCGGCGAGGCGGCTCAGCAATTCAGTGCCGATGCCGCCCGCTCCACCGAAGACGACATAGCGGCCACCGGTCCGCAGTGGCCCGAGATCGGTGACCGGGGTGTCGATCCGTCGCAACGCGGGGAGGTGCGGATGTCCTTGCCGCCACGCGATTTCGGGGTAGGCAGTGCGGTGGTCGGCGAGTGCGCTGGCCAGGTCGGTCGCGCAGGTGGCGGCGTCTTCCTCGGCCAGGTCGATATGTATTGCCCTGCTGCGGGGGTGTTCCCGGCGATAGACGGCGGTGATCGCCGCCGTCGCCGCGGCCGCGACGGCACCGGGTTCGGCCCCGGTGATCACGTGAGCGCCCCGGCTGATCGAGATAAGTCGAGGTTCACCTGCCGTGCAGCAGCGGATGGCGCTCACGAGATGGCGTGCACAGGAGTCTGTTTCGAGGTCCGAGCTCCACAGGTACAACACCGTCTCCGGCGCGCTGAGCTCGGAGCTGAGGGCGAGCCAATGCTCGTCGCGATACGGGTCGATGACATAGCCGTCGCCGGTGTGCCGGAATGTCGAGCCTTTTCGTACCACGGTGTACGGCCCCGGTACCCGCCGCACGAAGTGTTCGGCGACACCGGACTCGTCGGCGAACAGCACAACCGGCCCCCGCAGGCCGGTGTCGGGGCGAGGGGCGGGTGGCACCGGGGCCCACCGGGTGACATAGACGCAATTCGGTGTCGCGCCGGGCGCATTACCCATTCCAGGGGCGGTGCGGCCGGACAATTCCCCGGCCGCCAGCCGCCGAGCCACCACCGCGCGTTGGACCTTTCCGCCTGTCGTGCGCGGGAATTCGGATTCGGTGACGGCGGCGATCACGGCGACCGGCAGACCGAGTCGATCGGTGACCGCCGCCGCGATCCGATCCGCGATCTGATCATGGTCAGCGGAGCTGGTCGGTACGTAGCAGACCGCGAGTAGTTCGGTGCCGACCTCGGGATCGGGGATGCCGACGGCAGCGGCGAATCCGCGCCGGACACCGGCGATTTCGTGCACCACTTCCTCAATGGTGTGGCTGTGGTGCTTCGCGCCGTTGATCACGACCACCTCCTTGGCCCGGCCGGTGATCACCAGCTTCCCGTCGGCCAGAAACGCGAGGTCGCCGGTGTCGAACCAGCCATCGGCAGTGAAGGCGGCGGCATTCGCCTCGGCGCTGTCCAGGTAGCCGGGCGTCACGCGTCGGCCACGCACCTGTAGGCGGCCGACCGTGTACTCCGGCACCGGCACAATGTGTTCCGCCGTCGGCACCGCATCGTCGACGATCCGTAACTGGCTGCCCGGCGCGGGCGCGCCCATGCTGACGTACTCGATCCCGTTGTGCGTCACGATGTTGTCGGCCGCGCGGAAATACGCGCACGACGCGGCCGTCGCGGTCTCGGCCATACCCCACATGTGCACGACATTCGCCGCGGTGATGCCGAATCGCGCCATCTGTCCGAGGAATTCGGTGACCACCGCCGGAATGCACTGCTCACCGGCATTGAGCAGGGTGCGCAGCGCGGACAGGTCCCAGCGCCGATCCGGGGACTGCTCCAGTGCCGCGGTCAGCATGCGATAGCCGAAGTTGGCCGACCAGGTGTGGGCCACCCGGTGTCGCTGCAGTACGTCGAGCCAGCGCAACGGATCCGCGGTGATGTAGTCGGTCGGCGCGTGCACGCCGGTGCAGCCCAGCACGGCATCGCGCAGCAGGTACATCACCAGGGCGGGCGCGTGGTCGAAGGGAAGCCAATTGAAGCTCGTCTCACCACCGCGGATCAGGTCGAGCTGGCGGGCGACCAGGGCATTCTGGACGATCGCGCGATGGGTGAGTTGGATCAGCTTGGGGCGACCGGTGCTGCCGGAGGAGAGCACCAGCAATGCGACGTCGTCCGGGTCCGGTTCATGTACCGCTATATCCGCTGTTGCCGTTGACAGTTCGGCAATGGTGAACGCGACAGCCGCACTGAGACTTGCGGCTACCGGAGATGAGGTGAGAACGGGAGCGCCGGACAGCCGTGCGGACAGCGCGGACAACGCGTCGAGGTCGTCCGGCTTCGGTTCGGGCATGGTGACCGGGACCAGCCCGCCGAGCAGGCAAGCCCACACCGCGACCACGTAGTCGTTCAGATCGCGTAAGGCCAGCACGATATTGGTGCCGGGGCCGAAACCGTGGCCGTGCAGTCCCGCCGCGACCCGGTGTCCGTGCTCGAGCAGGTCCGCATACGACCGGCGCGTGTCCCCGTCGGGTCCGGTGATCACCACGCTGTGCGCAGTGGCGGCGGCTGTGCACAAGGCTTCGGGAAGGGTTCGGGGATCGGTCCGGGCCACAATGAGTTCCGGGCCAGTTGCCTGAGCGGGCTTGCGAGTCTCGGGCACAGCGGAGTCCCGCATCGGCCGGATCCCGTTGATACGCCGGTACTCGAGCGGATAGCGCACCGGGACCCAGCTATCGGCGGTGCCGGGCGCGGGCAGTGCGGCCAGGTCGGGATTCCCGTTCGGCAGCCGCGGAATCCGGCGCAGCACGCGCACCGTGACACCAGGCATCCGGCTCAGCTCGCGCTGCACATCCACCGGATCGGCGTCGGCGGTCGCGACCACGTAGAGATGGGCGGTGCCGGGAATCGCGATGCAGTCCAGCACATCCGGACGCGCGAGGACACTGCGGACGAGTTCGACGCTCATCGCGGTGCGGCGATATCGTCGCGTGCCCGCGCCGGTGCCCAGTCGTCCCGGAAGCGCTGCGCCGACCATTCCGAGACGACCCGCTGCCACAGCTGCGCTCGCTCATCGGGCGAGTCGGTGACCGCGAGGTGGAAAACCGTGGCCAGTGTCGTGAAGTAGTCGTCCTGGTCTTCGATCGTGCGAATGATGCGGCCCGCGGCGGTGACCCGGGACAGCTGGCAGCCGATCAGCTCGTCGAAGCCGGATTCGTCATGGCATTTCACCCATCCGTAGCGGAAGAAGATCGCCATATCGGTTTCCGCCATGCGGGTGTACGTGTCGGCGACATCGTCGAGGGCCAGCTCGGCTTCCGCGAAATCGACGCCGCGGCAGGATTCGCGGCGGTCGTAGTCGAATCGCCACCAGCGCGGATCCAGGTCGGAGCGGCGCAACCGGTAGCGGAAGTCGCCACGCAGGTACTCGCCTGCGACGAGGGGGAGCGGTCGATCGAATCCCTCGCCCGCCCCGACATCGAGCAACCAGCGGCCCTCCGGATTGTCCGGTGTCGGCAGTTGGTCGACGGTCAGCACGACATGCGTTCCGGTGGGTGGTTGGGCTGTCGCGGCGAAGCGGCTCTGTGTGGCGGCCGGATGTAGTCGCGCACGGTATCCGAGGTGGTCGAGTAGCCAGCCGAAAGCGCCGTTGAGGTGGTAGCAGATGCCGCCGAGGCCATGGTCGACAATGCGCGTGACGGCATCGTCCACCGCGATGGACGGTGTGTGCCACAGGGTTTCGAACGGAATGCGCGCGGCGTGTGCGGCGTGCAACTCGGCCAGGCCGGTCGCGGAGCGGGGCGGGGCCGCACCGAATCCGATTCGCCGGAGATACGCACCGACGCGTGCGTCATCAGTGGGCGCGGGCATGCTCGGCCTCCTTCGTCGCGACGGTGCACCGGTCCAATTCGGCCAGCCAGTGATCGCGCAACTGCTCGACGCGATCGCGGGTGAGAATGTCGGTGCGGTACCAGAGCCGTCCGCTCGGCCGTTCGCCCGACCACACCTCGAGGGTCAGTTCGTAAGAGGATTCTCGCTTCGGGCGGTGCAGGTACTCCACCTGCGCACCGGCCAGCGCGAGTTCGACGCTGGCACCGCTCTGGGCGACGAACCCGATCTGGCAGAACGGCATTCGCCGTGGATCGCGGTGCGGGTCGAGTCGAATGATCTGCTCCAGCGGCATGAACTGGAAGTCCATCGCCCGCATCAGCCCGGTCGCGGCGGTGGCGAGGTCGGTGTGCGGATCGTCGTGCGCGCCGCGCTGGAACCGCAGGGCGATCGCCGAGGCGAAACAGCCGATGGTGTCCATGCTGGACGCGACACCGCGGCCGGATACCGGCACGCCGATCGCGAAATCGTCAGCGCCGGTGTATTTTCGCACTGCTCGCGCCCAGGCGGCCAGCATGATGATGCTCGGGGTCGTACTGCCGACATTGCGGAAAGCATTGTCGGGCAAGTCGAACCAGAGTTCATCGACGGCACCGACGGTGAGTTCGGCGGCTGCGGTGTCCGGATGGGGCAGCGGCAGGTCCGGCACGTCGACCAATTGCCGTCCCCACCGCATGAGTTCGTCCTGGTCCGCTGGTCCGGCGAGCTGTTCCTGTTCGGCCCAGCTGGTGCGGAAGCTGGTCGGCGTGCGGGTGGGGGCCGGTTCGCCGGTGCGTTCGCGCGTGTAGGCCGCGCCTAGTTCGGTGAAGAGCACTATCGCCGACCAGCCGTCGAACGCGGTGTGATGCACGCTCACCACCAGCAGGTGGCGTTCGGCCTCATCGGTGCACAGCAATGCGCGAATCGGCAGTTCCGAAGGCAGCACGAACGGTGTGGCGACGAAATCGCGGACCACCGGGGCGTCCTCGTCGGGCTCCCCGATGTGCACGGCAAGCACCGATGGTGTCGACTCCGGCGCGGTCACCTCGATTCGGGTGCCGCGCTCCCCGACTCGGATTATTTTGCTGCGCAGGGCTTCATGGCCCGCGATCACCCAGTGCAACGCACGATCCAGTGCGCAGGGCGACAGTTCGCCGGTGATCCGGAAGACGAATGTGTCGATGCCGTCCCGGTAGCCGGGTTGCTTCTGCTCCCGGTACCAGAACCGCCACTGCGGCACCGGAAGTCCGGCCAGCCAACGAATGCCCGGGGTGTCGGCCTCCCTCATCCCACGGCCTCTACCCGGTCACCCGGCACCCCGTCGCGGGCGAGCTGTTCCAGTTGTCCGACCACGGCGAGTGGAGTCGGCCGCGCCAGCATATCGGCGCGCAATTCACCTGCCGCGAGGCGGAAGTCGTCCTCGAACAGTCGCTGCACGGCGGTGTCGATATCGGTGTCGGCGATGTCGGCACCGGGCAGGTTCAACCCCGCGCCGCTGTCGCGCACCTGGTGGCCGTGGAAGACCTCGTCCGGCATCTGCGAGATGACCAGCTGCGGCACGCCGTTGATCAGCGCGGTCATCACCCCGCCCGCGCCGCCCTGGTCCACCAGCACCGAGCAGGTCGAGGCGAGGGCGTCCAGCGGAATCGGCCCGAGGTGAACCACATTGTCCGGCACGTGCTCGAACAACTTGCGTTGATCGTCGGTGACGGCGACCGCGAGTTCGACATCGCGGCGGGCGAGCGCGGCCATCACCCGTGGCGCGAGCACCATGTGATCGAAGCCGAGGCGGGTCTGGGATGTCCCCCAGGTGATGCCGATCCGGGGTCGCTCGGGTGGCGTCAACAGCCACGGTTCCAGCACCGCGGGACCGTTGTAGGGGATGTAGCGGATCGGGCTGCGCACCTGGCCGTCGGCGATCTGCAACCGCGTTGGCGCCGGATCGAGGGTGATATCGCCGTTCACCCCGATTCGCGTCAGGCCGTACGGTGCCGCGAGCTCACCGATGATGTCCTGTTCGAATTCCGCGATGGGCGCGGTGAAATCGATGCTCCACAGATGACGGACGGTGGGTACGCCGAGCAGCGTTCCGATCAGTGGGCCGACGAACCCGGCCGGTTCGAAGACGACAAGGTCGGGACGCCAGCGCTCGGCGAACGCCACCGCGTCGGGAGCCTGGGCCTGTGCCGCGGCGGCCGCGAGCCGGAATCCGTTGAGCCGTCGCCGTCTGGCTCGTTCCGCGGCGACGTCGGGATCGGCGCTCGGTGCGGGCGGTGCGGGTTTCCAGGCGCGTTCGGCCAGTTCCTGGCGCAGCTTCGCGTAGGAATCGAAATCCGGGCCCGCGCCGAGCGCGGGCAGTCCGGCGCCGACGATCGTCGGCACCAGATCCGGATTGCTCACCACCACGACGTCATGGCCGCTCGCGCGCAACGCCCAGCCGAGCGGCACCATGGGGTGCAGATGGCCGGGCATGTTCCACGTCGCCAACAGGACGCGCATCTTCGCCTCCATCGGAGAGATTCGCGGCCGAATACCCGGCCCGCGAGAGTCCGTGCGCACAGGGTCCGTCGGTGCGCTCGAAGATCGCTCCAGCAGCACTGTGTGTCCGGGCGCGCGGCGCCGCGGGTCCCGCTGTCCTGAGATCCGATGCGCCGGTGTCGAGTACGGCACGGCCGATCCTCTAGTGCGACGGCGAATCGTTCGAGCGCGGCAGTGCCCGGCGCGAGGAGGAGGTTTGGATGCGGCTTGCGGTGTTCCTGTCCCCGCGGCACGCTCTGCGCATCGCCTCGGCCGCCGAACAGCTCGGCTTCGAGTACGCACTCGCTCCCGAGGGCTTCCGTGGTGACGCGGTGAGCGTGCTCGGGGCGGCGGCGGCGGTCACCACCCGGATCACGCTGGCCTCCGGCTTGATGCAGGCGCCGCCGCGCAGCCCGGTGCTCACCGCGTTGACCGCCGCCACCCTCGACGAACTGTCCGGCGGACGGTTCCACCTAGGGCTCGGGGTGTCCGCCGCCGAAGTATCGCGCGGCTGGTACGGGGTGCAGATCGAACGCCCGCTGTCCTGGCTGCGCGAGTACGTGGAGGTGGTGCGGGCGGCGCTGTCCGGCGCACCGGTGCGATACGCGGGCGACCATTGGCGGCTGCCGCCGGACAACTCGGACGACGACGCGGCCGTCGCGCACTTGCGCGCGATCGAGCCACGTCCACAGCTGCCCATCCTGCTCGGCGGCGTTGGTCCCCGCGCCATCGAACTGGCCGGGGCCATCGCGGACGGCTGGATCGGCGCGTTCTGCTCCCCCGAACGCATCGCGTGGGCGATGGACCACGTACGCGCGGGCCGCCGGAGTGCGGGGCTGGATCTCGACGGATTCCGGGTCCTGCCCTCGGTCCCCATCGGTGTGGGACCCGATCCCGAAGCCGCTGCCGTCGGATTGCGGCCCTACTACGCGAATTTTCTCGCCCTCGGTCGTGGTGCGGGCGCGTACGCCACCGTAGCGACCATCATGGGGTACGGCGAACATGTTCAGCAGGTCCACCACCTGGTGTCGATCGGGGATCGTGCCGCCGCGGCCGAGGCGGTTCCGCTCGAGTTGATCCAACGCACTGCTTTGCTCGGTGACGAAACCACCATCGCTGCCAGGATGGGGGAATATGCGGCGGCGGGTGTGACCACCTTGGGGCTGACCGTGCTCGCCCCCGGCTTCGACGATCAGCTGTGCACGCTGCGGGTTGCGGCGCGCGCACGCGCCCTTGCGCAAGGGGTCCGCTCGTGATTGGGGCTACTGCCGATCAGGCGCTGTTGACCGGGGCCGACACCGCGCCGCCGGAAGACTGGCCGCGCACGCTGCCTGCCGCGTTGGAACGCGCTGCGCGAACAGTGAGCCGGGGGATCACCTATGTCGATGATGAAGGGCGGGAACGGTTTCAGAACTATCGGCATCTTCTTCGCGCGGCGGGATTGTCGGCGCGGCGGATTGCCGAGCGGGTAGCGCCTGGCACACCGGTGTTGATTGCCGCTGGTGACGCCCGGGTGCAGCTGACCGCGTTCTGGGGATGTGTGATCGCAGGGGCGGTGCCCGTTCCGGTGGGGGCCACTGGGGCGCTCGGTGACGCGGCGGCGGGGGTCGAGCGTATTCGTGCCGCGCATGAACTGCTCGGTGGCCCATTGGTTCTGGTCGATGAGGTGGTGTCCGCCGTTGCTGTCGCATATCAGGTGCTGGTCGATCGGGACGGCGATGTGTGGAATGCCGACGGGCGATCGTGGCATGGCGCGCCCGAACTGCCTGCCGCGCCGCGAGTAGCGCAGGATATCGCGATCGGACTGCTCACCTCCGGGAGTACGGGCAAACCCAAATGCGTCTTGTTGACCCACGCTGCTTTGGCTCATCGAGCTTGGGCCGCAGCTGAATTCAATGACTTGCGGGCCGCCGATGTGGCCTTGAACTGGATGCCGCTCGATCATGTCGGCGGCATTGTGATGTGGGTTGTGCAAGCGGCGTTTCTCGGGTGTTCGCTCGTTCAGGTGGATACCGCGCGCGTGCTCGGTGATCCGCTGACTTGGCTGGATCTGCTGGAAGCGCATCGGGCGAGCACCACCTGGGCGCCGAATTTCGGTTTCGCGCTTGTCTGTTCGGCGCTTCGCCGGCACCCGGATCGGCGGTGGGATCTGCATCGGCTACGTCATGTGCTCGACGGTGGTGAGGCCGTGGTTGCCGCGGTGGCCGACGAGTTCCTTGGTCGGCTTGCGCCTCACGGGCTGTCGGCTGCTGCGTTCTGTCCGGCTTGGGGGATGTCGGAAACCGGTTCCGGCGTGGTGTATTCGCGTTTGTCACGCGATGCCGAGAAGATCGCCGCAGTGCGGGTTCGGATGGATGGGCCGGACCAACGGGTGTGGCATGATCCGGATGTTGCGGGGTCGGACGTTCGCCCGGAATCCGTCGCGCCGCGAGTCCGATCTGCGGATGCCAAGAGCCAGGACGGGTGGCTGGAGCTGGCGGTGACCGGTGTGCCGGTGCCGGGGGTGCGGATTCGCGTCGTCGGACCCGACGGTTTGGTGCTGCCCGAGGATCGGATCGGCACCGTGCAGGTGGGTGGCGCGACGCTGTTCGCAGGCTATTACGGCAGGGAACCGGTGGACGGCTGGTTCACCACCGGTGACCAGGGGTTCGTCACGGGCGGAGCACTTGTCGTCACGGGGCGAAACGATGATGTGGTCGTCATCAACGGCGTCAATATTCCGTGCCAGGAAGTCGAAGCGGTGGTCGAGCGCGTCGATGGCGTGCTGGCCGGATATGCCGCGTTCGGGGTGATCGAGGTGCCCGACGGCGTGCCGTGCCGGGTTGTGTTCGTCTGCGTGCGTACCGGTTTCGAGGTCGCCTCGCGGATTCGCGAGAGTGTCGCGCGGCGCTTCGGCTTCTCGGTGGATGAGGTGCGGGTCCTGCCCGTGGCCGAGTTTCCGCGCACCAGCTCCGGCAAGGTGCAGCGTGCGCGTCTGCGCGCGGATCACCGCGTGCGTCCGGCCGCTGTATCAGCGCGGCCTATCGCCCTGGCCGACTCGCGGCGAGATCCCTTGGCCGCGACGGTATCCGAGGTGTGGGCGGGGCTGCTCGGCCTCACGGCCGCGCCGCGACCGACCACATCGTTCTTCGCCTCGGGCGGTACCTCGATGTCGGCGGTCCGCTGCGTGGCGTTGCTAGGTGCGGAGCTCGACCGGCGGGTCCCGGTGGGCCTGCTCTACGAGCATCCGACCTTCGCGGAATTCGTTGCCGCACTGGGCAATAGTGCACGGCCGCCGCGTTACCTCATCGGCACAACCGCGGACAGGTCGCTCGTCGAACAAGGGGACCGACATGAATGAGACAGTTCCGGCGTTCCCGCTCCGCCGTCCGAACCCGTTCGACCTGCCCGCCGAGTATCGGGTGATGCGCGAGGATCAGCCGGTGCGCTGCGCCCGGTTGCACAACGGCAAGCCGGTGTGGTTGGTGTCCCGCTATGCCGATGTCCGGGCCGTCCTCACCGATCCCGGCCTCAGCGCCGATCGGGCCGCGCCAGGTTTTCCATTCTTGACCGACGAGGCCGAATATCTGCGCCATATAAAGGTTTTCGTCGGGATGGACGCGCCGGAGCACGGACCGCACCGGCGCATGTTCGCGCCCGAGTTCACCGCGCGCAATGTCGCCGCGCTGCGCCCCTACATCCAGGGCTGCGTCGACGAGCGCGTCGATCGGCTCGTCGACACGGGACCACCCGCGGATCTGGTCGCCGCGCTGGCGCTGCCGGTGCCCGCGCTGGCCATCGGCCGCATACTCGGTGTGCCCTCGTCCGATTCGGCGCTTTTCGAGGAGCTGACGGTGCGGGTGATCACCCACGGCGGCGCCGAACCTTTCGAGGCACTGGTCGACTACGTCAAACGGTTGGTGCGCGCCAAGCAAGGGTCAACCGACGACGATCTGATCTCCAGAGTCCTGCGCGAGCACGTGAATTCAGGCGACCTGGAACTCCGCTCGATGACGATCGTCCTAATCCTCATCCTGCTGGCCGGCTACGAGACGACGGCCAACACCATCTCCCTCGGAGTCCTTGCGCTACTGCGTCATCCGGAGCAGTTGGCGGCCTTGCGTCGCAACACCGCCGCGATGCCCGCCGCCATCGCCGAACTGCTCCGGTACACCTCGGTCGCCGAGCTCGCCACCTGCCGGGCCGCCACCAGGGATATCGAGCTCGCCGGAACCACCATCAGAGCCGGAGACGGCGTCATCCCATTGGCAGCCTCCGCCAACCGGGACCCCTCGGTCTTCCCGAACCCCGACGTCCTCGACATCCACCGCGACGCCCGCCGCCACCTGGCCTTCGGACACGGCGCCCACGCCTGCATGGGCGCGGCCCTGGCCCAACTCGAACTGGACATCGTCTTCACCACCCTCCTATCCCGGCTCCCCGATCTGCGCTTGGCCGGTGAACTACCCGATACCGCAGTCAAATACGACTCGGTCCTATTCGGTCTGCACGCACTACCGATTACCTGGTGACCCGAAGCCCTGACTATCTGTGTCGTGAACGTTCACCCGGGCGCTGGCACCATGGTGTCGTGGATCTGCCGCCTACCGGCAGATCGTGCGACGGAGGACAACATGGCCGACTACGGCCCAATCGAGGCCGACGAACTCGACGCCATCGAGGCGAGATGCCGAGCGGCGAGCACACCACCGTGGGAACCCTTCATCGAAGGGCGCGACCACGACAGCGGTGACACCTTCATCCGAATCGGCGGCCTCGACGACAGCGAAGCGGACATGTACGTGTCACGCGCAATCGGACAACGACTCGTGCCCGCCTCTGCCGCCGACCACGACTTCATCGCACACGCCCGCACCGACATCCCGCGACTCATCGCTGAAATACGCCGTCTCCGCAGCGAACTCGCGTAGCCGGGTGCCGTGGCTAACCAGCTTGGCCACGACAGCGGCCGCAGCTCGACCCGCCTCCGTTCGTGGGATCTACGACGAGGCCTGGGTTGGGGGTGGCTGGGATTAGAGGCGCGCCTGATCAGGGGGTGCGGGCCTCGTCTTGGGGGAGTTCGGCGGGGATTCGTTGTTGGACCTGGTCGACGATTTTGGAGAGGCGGGGGATGCAGGTGAACATGATCACGACTACTAGGACGACCATGACGATTGCGGCGCCGTTGGAGACCAGGAAGGAGCGGTCGAGGTCGCTGGCGGGGGAGCTGTAGACGATGGCTACTCGTAGGCCGGAGTCGAGGAACATGGTCAAACCGACGCCTGCGGTCATGACGCGCTCTAGGCGGCGGAATCGTGGCTCCTCGTCCCATGCGCGGTGGTAGGCGGCGGTTCGACGGGGTTCGCCGCCATTGGTGGCCATGGGGGTGGCGAGCAGGTACATGACCGGCTTGCCGACTACGCAGGTGAACAGGAAGAACGCGCCGGTGGTGAGCATGTACAGGGCGGGGCGGATGGCAGCGATGCGGGGGTCGTCGGTGACGAACGCCAAGCCGAGGGAGACCGCCAGTTCCACGATGACCAGCGCGCCGATGACGTCCAGTGAGCGCCGCCGGATACTGCCGACGGTGGTGGTGATCGCGACGATGATGCCGGGAATGGCCAGTGACCAGATCTCGCTGAAGCCGACCGCGCGCAGGGCGAAGTACAGCACGGTCGACACGATCACATTGCCGAACAACGGCAACAGTGCCTTGAACCTGCTCGTCTTCTTCGGCGTCGCGACCGTCATCGATGCTCCTGATCGGTTGTGGTGGTGGCCATTTCAGGCTATTGGGCGAGGTCGGCGCGGCGAAGTGACGAAACCGCCGACTTCGATGGGAGTTATCTCCTGTCCCGTCGCGTTCAGACCAGCCACCGGCCGCCCGACATCAACGTGCGATCGCCGATCTCGGCCATCGACTGCCATGCCTGAATGCGGTCGGGCCGCAGCCTGATCCCGACACTGCCGGGCACTCGACGTCCCATCGGCAGCGCGTCGAGCAGTTCACCGATGGACGCGTCGGCTGCGCGCGGATCGAACAGGGTCGCCTCGCCGTCGATGAGCACGACGTCCCTGGTATCGCCGAGCGCGGCCCGGACCCGGCCGGACCCGTCGAGACTGCGCGCGGTCCTGGTGTCGGGTTTGGTCACCATCAGCAGATCCCCGGCGCCGTAGACGAAGGCCAGCGGCACCAGATGCGGCCCCGAATCGGCCGCGGTGGCCAGCCACAGATGACCACCGCCGAGCAGTTCGAGAACATGATCTTTGCGGTCGGACAGTGCGCGCGGAGCCGCTTGCTTCACGGTGTCCCCTTTCCGAGGTTCAGTAGCTCCGGCGCGACCTGCGCGGGCGTCGGCTGTGCGCGCAGTTCGGCGCGAAGTTCCGCGGTGGCGACGCGCTCGGGACAGTCGCCGACCAGCCGCAGTACCAGTTCCCGGACCACACCGCGGTCGAAATCGGCGACCGGAAGCACCGCCGCGGCGCCGGTGCCGCGTAGTTGTTCGGCGGGCAGCATGTGGTGCGGAAACTGTGGTAGCAGTAGCTGCGGAACCCCGGCATCGACCGAGGTGAGCATGGTGCCGAAGCCACCCTGATGGATCACCAGCGCGCAGGAGGGCACCAGCAGGTGCAGGGCAAGTCCGGAGACGGCGCGCACATTGCTCGGCAACGGCCCGAGGTGCTCGATCTCCGCGGCCCGCACCGTCACCACCACATCGAGCTCGAGCCCGTCGAGTGCGGCCAGCACCTCCGGCAGCAGGAATTCCCCGCCCTGCGCGGTGACCGTCGTACCCCAGGTCAGACAGATCCGGGGCACGGTCGGCGGCTCCGCGAGCCACGCCGGAATGACCGCGGGCCCGTTGTAGGGGATGTAGCGCACGGTGGTCGACGTGGTCTCGGTGGGGATCTGGAGTGCAGGCGGGCACGGATCGACCGTGCGGGTGCCGAGCAGATCCGGCAATGGGATGCCGAGTTGCTCGGCCAACGGCGCGACCAATTCCGGCGTGGCTTCCCTGGCCCGATAAGTCATATCGACGCCGTGGATATGCCGGATCGCGGGCACGCCGAGCAGTCCGGCAACGAGGGGACCCGCGAAACTGGTCGGCTCGTAGAACACCAGATCAGGCTGCCAGCGTTGCGCGTAGTCGACCGTGTCGTCGAGCATCAGCCGCGCACGTTCGGCGAAGACCGCGAAAACCTGTGTCATCCTTGTGCGTTCGTCGACCTGCCAGATCTCGGTCGCGCGCGGTGCCGCCTCGGCTGTGCGGGCCCGGAGAGCCGAATGGTCGACGTCGTCACCGGCGGGGACGAAGACGAGGCCCGCGTCGGTGACGACGCGTTGCAGCATCGGCTGACTGGCCACCCGCACGTCCGCGCCCGCCGCGCGCAGCGCCGACAAGACCGGAACCAGCGGCATGAAGTGTGAGGGCCACGCCCAGTTGACGACCAGAACGCGCATCTCACCACTCCACCGGGATGCCGAGAAAACCTTCCAGCAGCGCCCCCTCTTGCCGACGCAGCTCGGTCGCCGGAATCGCCAGCCGCAGCGTCGGGAAGCGGGTGATCAGTCGGCCGACCGCCGTGGTGAGTTCGGCGCGCGCCAGGCCCGCGCCGATGCAGAAGTGCGGCCCTCGGCTGAGGGTGAGGTGGTCGTTGTCCGTGCGGGTGATGTCGAATTCCTCGGGACGTTCGAACACCGCGGGATCGAAGTTCCCGGCGTCCACCGCCGGAATGACGCTGGTCCCCGCCGGAATGGTGTAACCATCCATGGTGATGTCGGCGGTGACATAGCGCAGCATCGACACCGACGAGCCGACCAGCTTCCACCGCAACGCCTCCTCGACCGCGCCGGGTACCAGGCTGGGATCCTCGCGCAGCAGGGCTAGCTGATCGGGCCGCGAGAGCAGCAGCGCGACGGTGCCCGCGAGCTGACTCGCGGTCGTCTCGTAGCCGACCAGCAGTAGCAGACGGCACCACCAGTGCAGTTCATAACCGGTCAGGCGGCCGTCGTCGGCATCGTGCGCGGCGATCATGGCGCTGATCAAGTCGTCGCCCGGTTCGTCGCGCTTGGCCTCGATCAACGTCGCGATGTACTCGTTCATCTCTCGCATCGCGGCCCCGATCTCCGGACCGCTGAACTGGCTGACCGAGAGGAAGTGCTCGGTCCAGCCGCGGAAGCGCGCCTCGTCCTGCGCGGGGACGCCGAGCAGTCGGCACAGCACCCGGATCGGCAGCGGAAACGCCAAGGCCTGATTCAGATCCACCGGTCCGCCGTGCGCTGCCATCGCGTCGAGCAGTTCGTCGACGACCGCACCGATGAACGGTTCCAGTGCCGCCACCCTGGCGGGGCTGAACGCCTGCATGACCAGCCGCCGCACCCTGGTGTGCTCCGGCGGGTCGGGGTCCAGCTTCGCGTCCTGGAACATGCTGTTGTGCTTGCTGATTCGGGCGGCATCCGGCCGGTTCAGATTGCGGCTCACCGCCGGATGCACCAGCAGCGCGCGGATATCGGCGTGCCGGGTGACCAGCACCGCGTCGTCCCCGCTCGGCAGCCGGACCGGAACTATCGGACATTCGGACAGTCCGAACAGCTCGCGTGGCGGTTCCAGCGCGGCAGGCCGGGTGAAGGGATAGTGGACGGGGTCTGCGGCGGTCATGTTCGCCTTCCTGCTGTTCACCACCGCACGGGGACCGTGCGGAAGCCCTGGAAGAAATGGTCGTCGACCCGGCCGAGTCGCTCGGCGGGCACCGCGAGCTCCAGCGTGGGGAAGCGTTCGATCAGCGCGCCGATGCCGAGTTGCAGCTGGGCGCGCGCCAGCGGTGCGCCGGGGCAGAAGTGCCTGCCGACGCTGAAGGTCAGCTGTTGGCCGTCGCGGCGGGTGAGGTCGATCCGGTCGGGTTCGGCGAATACGCCGGGGTCGTGGTTGGCGCATTCGAGTGCGGGAATGATGCTGGTGCCCTTGGGGATAACGCGATCGTCGATGCTGACGTCCTCGGTGGCGTAGCGCAGCATCGACAGCGAGGTACCGACCACCTGGCAGCGCAGCAACTCCTCGACGGCACCGGTGATGAGGGTCGGATCGGCGCGCAGCAGCGCCAGTTGGCCGGGGTGGTTCAGCAAGAGCACGACCGCGCCCGCGATCTGGTTCGCCGTGGTCTCATAGCCCGCTAGCAGCAGCAAGGTGGACCAGAAATGCAGCTCATCCGGGGTGAGGCGACCGTCGTCGGCGTCGGTCACCGTGATCAGCGCGCTGATCAGATCCGAGCCGGGATCCTGCCGTTTGCGTTCGATGAGCGCGCGCATGTAGTCCCAGGGGGGCCTGCTGGTGTCGCCGAAATGGTGGCGTTCCTGCGCGGGGACACCGAGCAATTCGCAGATGACCTGGATCGACAGCGGAAACGCGAAAGCGGTGTTCAGATCGACCGGCTCGGCCGATCCGGTCGCCGCCATCCGATCGAGCAATTCTTCGGCGATGGCCGCGATGCGCGGTCGCATCGTCTCGACGCGGGCGGCGGTGAATTCACGGGCGATCAGCCGCCGCATTCGGGCGTGCGCGGGCGGCGACATATCGACCGGCCGCTGGAACACCTTCTGCGGCCGGGTGGTCATCTTGGCCACGCCGGTTCGGTTGCGGTCCTTGCTGATTCGTGGGTCCGCGAGCAGCGTGCGGATGGTCTGGTAACGGGTGGCCAGCACCGCCTGATCCCCGCTGGGCAGGGTCACCACCGGAAACGGGTCGCGGTGCGCCAGCCGCAGCGCCTCGGGCTGGGTCAGGTCGGCGGGCCAGGCGAACGGGTAGGGGCAATCACCGGTCATCGCCGCTGCCTCGCTACCGGTTCGGCCTCGATCAGCCAGTGCGGCGGCGCGGTGCGGGTGGCACCGACGAGTTGGAAGTCGGCCTGTGCGAACAGTTCTCGCCATTCGTCGAGGTCGCGTTCCTTACCGCCGAGGCTGACCGCCATGGCGATATCCATCGCCTTGCTGAAGTGCCATTCGCCCGGTCCGGGCACCACCGCCTCGACCACGAAAACCCGCGCGTCCTCGTCGATTACGGCGCGAATACCGCGCAAGATGCGCAGCGCGTCGGCATCGTTCCAGTCGTGCAGGATCGCCTTGAGCAGGTAGGCATCCGCCCCCGGCGGCACACTCTCGAAGAAGTCGCCGACCACGCAGTCCACCCGGTCGCGCACCCCGAATTCGGTCAGCACCGGCTCGGCGCCACGGATCGCGGATTCGGTATCGAAGAGCAGACCACGCTGCTGCGGATTGGCGGCCAGGATCGCCGACAGCAGCCTGCCCTGCCCGCCGCCGATATCGGCGATCGTCGCGAACCTGCTGAAGTCGTAGCCAGCGGCCACTTCCGGCGCGCGATTGCTCACCCCGGTCATCGCCCGATGGAAGACCTCCGCGTATTCCGGACTGTCCGCCATGTAGTCGAACCAGCCGCGTCCGCCGCGCAGGGCCGGGCCCGCGGGTTTGCCGGTGCGCAGCGTATCGGCGGCGTAGGCGAAGCAGTTCCAGACACTTTCCTCGCCGTAGAGGTAGGCCAGGTACCGCAGCGAGCCGTCTACGTCCGAGCGCAGTAGCGCACCGGTTTCGGTGAGTTCGAACGACTTGTCCGGATGCTCGGTGAACACGCCGACCGCCGCCGCGGTGCGCAGGAAGCGGTAGAGCATGTCCGGGTCGGTCCCGGTGGCCGTGGCCAGCGCGGTCACCGGTTGCGGGCCATCGGTGAGGTGATCGGCGATGCCGATTCGGGCCAGCGTGCAGATGGTCGCGGAGATCATCTTTCCGGCCAGCAATCCGAGGAGCTGTTGCTGGGCCTGCCCACCCGTGGTGGTCTCGGTCGACATGCGAGCGATCGTCGGTTCGCGCGCTCCACGATCGCTGGAGCAGCTCTCGACCTGCTGTCTTCGATCGAGTCCACAGTGCGGCTCGATCAGGAAGTGACAGAGTCCGGCGAATCTCATTGGGGGCGTTGAGCAACGTGAGGAGAAGCGAAGATGTCGGAGCTCAGTCTGATCGTGGCGCGGATGCGGCCAGGGGACAGCGAGCGGGTCGCCGAGCTGTTCGCGCGTTCGGACGAGACCGAACTGCCGCATCTGGTCGGGGTGCGGCGGCGCACGTTGTTCGCTTTCCACGACCTGTATTTCCATCTGATCGAGGCCGACGCGGCGGTGGCGGGCCGGGTCGCCGAGGTGCGGGACCATCCGCTGTTCCGGGAGATCAACGACGGTCTGCTGCCGTTCATCGAGCCCTATTCGCCGAGCTGGCGCAGTCCGGCCGACGCGATGGCCCGGCCGTTCTATCAGTGGACGCGGCCGTGACGCGGGTGGTGGCGGCGGCCGCGGTCGAGCCGAATCGGCGGCGCGGCGGCGACCTGCGCGTGCTGCTCAGCCCGCGCACGGTCGAGTCGACATCCGGATTTCTGGGTGTGTTGCGGCTGGCGCCGGACGAGTTCGTCAGCGAGCACTACCACCCGTATTCGGAGGAGTTCCTCTACGTCGTCTCGGGTTCGCTGACGGTGCTGTTGGACGGCGAGCCGCTCGAAGTCGCCACGGGCAGTGGGATTTTCGTGCCGATCGGGGTGCGGCATCGGGTGGAGAACCGGGGTACGGTGCCCGCGGAAGCGGTATTCCAGCTCGGGCCGCTGGCGCCGGAGCCCGCGCTCGGCCACGTCGATACCGAGCCGCTACCCGATCCGGACGCCGCCCAGCCGCAGGTGACCGGATAACCATGGACGCGCGCACGCCGGTGATCACCGGAGTCGGGGTGGTGGCGCCCGGCGGTGTCGGCAGCAAAGACTTCTGGCAGCTACTGGTCGACGGACGCACCGCGACCCGGCCGATCACCCTCTTCGACGCGTCGGCCTTCCGGTCGCGGATCGCGGCCGAGGTCGATTTCGATCCCGCCGCCAACGGCCTGGACCGGCGTCAGGCCGCCGAACTGGACCGGATGACCCAGTTCGCGCTGGTCAGCGCTGCGGAGGCGATCTCGGACAGCGGCATCGAGCTGTCCGAATGCGGCGCGGAAACCGCGGTGGTGATCGGCAGCGCGGTGGGCGCGACCACCAGCCTGGAGCACGAATTCGTGAACATCAGCGGGTCCGGCGCGCGCTGGCTGGTCGACGCCGCGGCGCTGTCCGCGCACGCCTACACCTATCTCGTGCCGTCCGCCACGGTCGCCGAGGTGGCCCGGACCCTCGGCGCGGGCGGGCCGTGCGCGATGATCTCCACCGGCTGCACCGCGGGCATCGATGCGGTGGCGCACGCGGCCGAATTGCTCAGGGAGGGGTCGGCCGAGGTGGCCGTGGTCGGTGCGACCGAGGCGCCGATTTCGCCGATCTCCTCGGCGTCCTTCGACGCCATCCTGGCGACCACCGCCGACGACTCCGATCCCGCCGGCGCCTCGCGCCCGTTCGATCGCAGGCGCAGCGGTTTCGTCCTCGCCGAGGGCGCGGCGATGTTCGTGCTGGAGACCGCCGAACGGGCGCGGCGGCGCGGCGCGGACATCTATTGCGCCGTGGCCGGTGAAGGCCGCCAGGCCAACGCATTTCATATGACCGGGTTGCGTCCGGACGGGCTGGAGCTGTCCGGGGCCATCCGCGCAGCCCTGGACCGGGCTCGGCTCGACCCGACCGCCATCGACTACGTGAGTGCGCACGGATCAGGCACTCAGCAGAACGATCGGCACGAAACCATGGCGTTGAAGCGAGCGCTCGGCCCGCACGCGTATCGGGTGCCGGTGAGTTCGATCAAATCGATGGTCGGACATTCGCTCGGTGCGATCGGCTCGATCGAAATCGCCGCGTGCGCTTTGGCTTTGCGTCATCAGGTGGTGCCGCCGACCGCGAATCTGTACGAGCCGGATCCGTTCTGCGATCTCGATTATGTGCCGCGGACCGCGCGCGATGCGTCGCTGCGGACGGTGCTGACGGTCGGCAGCGGTTTCGGCGGGTTCCAGTCCGCGATGGTGCTGGCCGAAGTAGGAGCCGTGCGATGAGTATCGATGTGGCCGATGTGCGCTCGAAAACCGTCGAGGCGGTGGTGACCGGGATCGGTATCGTCGCTCCGACCGGTGTCGGTGCGGACGCGCATTGGCGGGCGTGCCTATCCGGCGTGCGCGGAATTCGGGTAAACGAGCAGTACCGCGACAGCGGGTACCTCAGCATTCTCCACGCTCCGGTTCCCGAGTTCGTTGCCGCCGAACATATCCCGCGCCGGTTGACGGTACAGACCGATCGGTGGACCTGGTTCGGTCTCGCCGCGACGGCATCGGCCATCGCCGACGCCGGGGTGGACCCGGCGGGCCTGCCCGCAGAATCTATCGGCGTGGTGACCGGAAGTTCCTCCGGCGGAAACGAATTCGGCCAGCGCGAGATCGCGAACCTGTGGGCTTCGGGCCCGGCGGAGGTGAGTGCGTACCAATCGATCGCCTGGTTCTACGCGGCGACGACCGGGCAGGTGTCGATTCGCAATGGCGCGAAGGGCCCGTGTTCGGTCGTGCTGACCGAGCAGGCGGCGGGTCTGGACGCGCTGGCGCAGGCGCGTCGGGAGGTGCGCCGCGGCGCCGGGTTGATGCTCGCGGGCGGCACCGAGGCCCCGCTGTCGCCCTACGCCTATTCCTGCCAGATCGCGGGTGGGTTACTCAGTGCGGCAACCGATCCCACTCGCGGCTATCTGCCTTTCGACGCTGGCGCAAGCGGTTTCGTACCCGGGGAGGGCGGCGCGATGTTCACCGTCGAGGCCGCCGACGAAGTCACCGCCCGCGGCGGCGTCGGCTACGGCAGGATCGCCGGATACGCGGCGGGTTTCGATGCGGCCCCGACGACCGGGGCCGGTCTGCGCCGTGTCCTGGTGCGCGCCATGGCCGATGCGGGCTGCGCCCCGGGCGAGGTGGGTGTCGTCTTCGCCGACGCGATGGCTGTTCCGGAGCTGGACGCCGCCGAGGCGGCGGCCATCTCCGCGGTCTTCGGTCCGCGCGCGGTGCCGGTGACCGCACCGAAGGCGTTGACCGGTCGGCTGTACGCGGGCGGTTCGGCCCTCGACATCGCCACCGCCCTGCTGGCCTTGCGCCATCAGACGATCCCGCCGACACCGGGCGAGATCACTTCGGCCTATCCGGAATTGGATCTGGTCATCGGCAGCTCACGGTCGCGACCGCTGCGGTATGCGGTGGTGCTCGCTCGCGGGCACGGCGGATTCAACTCCGCGATGGTATTGGCCGCGACGTCATGAACGCCTCGGCCGCAACGTTCGAATTTCGCGCAACAGGAGGGACAGCGATGGCTGAGTTCACGATCGAGGATCTGCGACCGATTCTGGTCCAAGCCTTCGGCGAACCGGACGAGGAACTCGGTGTCGCCGGTGACATCACCGCCATCGAATTCGAGGAGCTGGGCCTGGATTCGCTGGCGTTGATCGAGACGCAGGCGCTCATCAGGCGGCAATTCGGCGTTCGACTGGAGGACGGGCAGATCACCGGGACCAGCACACCGGCCGAGCTGATCGCCGCGGTCAACGCCCTGCTCGCGGAGGCTCCACTGGCGGCACTGACCAGTACGTCGACGCCACTGGTTCAGCGCGGCAACAACCCGGTGCCGCAGTCATGACCGGCGTCGATGCCGAGATCGGCACGGTTTTCGCGCACGCGGCCAGCGGTGGCCTGGTGACCGAGAACGCGGTGGTGATCAACGCCCCGCTCGATCGGGTCTGGGCCGATACCAACGACGTGTCCGCGTGGCCCGGGTTGTTCAGCGAGTACGCCGCCGTCGAAATACTCGATGAGCGACCGGATTACGTGCGCTTCCGGCTGACCATGCACCCGGACGCGAACGGCGCCGTCTGGAGCTGGGTGTCCGAACGGCGCCTCGATCCCGAGGGTCGGGTGGTGCATGCCAGGCGCGTGGAGACCGGCCCCTTCGAATTCATGTACCTGCGTTGGGAATATACGCCCGAGGCGGAGGGCGTGCGGATGCGCTGGCAGCAGCGCTTCCGGCTGAAGCCGACCGCACCGGTCACCGACGAGCAGATGGCCGAGCGGATCAACACCAACACGCCGCGGGAAATGAGCCGGATCAAGCAGATCCTGGAGGCGCGCCATGCCGCGGACGGAGCGGGCTGATGCCAACGGGTGCGGCGGGGCCGGTGCTTGCGGCGGTCGGGATCGCCGCCAACGGGCTGGCGACCGGGATCATGCTGGCCACGGTGATCGGTGTCGCGCCCTACCAGGGCGTGCAGTCCTACCGGGAATACGTTGCGGGAGTGCGGTTCATGTGGCCGCGCTTCGATCCGATCATGCCAGCGCTGAATCTCACCGCATTGCTGGTGTACCTGGTGCTCGCGATCCTGGTCGCCGATTCCGGCCCGGTCCGGATCGGCTTCGGGCTCGCGGCGGTGCTGCTGGCCGGGACCGTGCTCATCTCGGTGACCAAGAACCTGCCGGTGAATCGCTATGTGGCGAGCCTGGATCCGGATCATCCGCCCGCCGACTGGTCCGACCGGGATCCGCGCGGGCACTGGCGGCGCTGGAATGTCGTGCGCACCGGGTCGGCATCGACCGCCTTCGTCATCGCGGTGCTGACCACCGCCTTCGCTGGGTGAATCCAGCTCGAGAGCAAGAGGAGTCGAGATCATGAATGCGCTGGCGAACAAGACGGCACTGGTGACCGGCGGGGTACGCGGCATCGGCGCGTCGATCACCCGGACGCTGGCCGAGGCCGGTGCGCAGGTGATCGCCTGCTATCACACCCCCGGCGACCACATCGACGTGCTGGAGAAGGAACTCGCCACGATCGGCGGCGAGCACCACCTGGTGCTGACCGATGTGACCGACCCGGATCAGGTGATCGCCTTGGCGCAGACCTGCCGGGAACGCTTCGGCAAGCTCGATGTGGTGGTCAACAACGCGGGCGCGATCAGCCATGTGCCGTTCGCGGAATTGCCACTGGCCGAATGGCATCGGGTCATCGATACCGGGTTGACCGCCGCGTTCCACGTGACCCAGCAGGTGCTGCCGTTGCTGGACCGCGGCGCGTCGGTGATCAATATCGGTTCCCGGGTCGCCACGGTCGGCATTCCGCTGCGCGCGCACTACACCGCCGCCAAGGCCGGATTGATCGGACTGACCCGGTCATTGGCGAAAGAGCTAGGTCCCCAGGGTATTCGGGTGAATCTGGTCGCCCCCGGAGTCACCGCGACGGAGGTGGAACTGCCCGCCGAGGTGATCGCTCGATACGAGGGGATGACCTCGCTGCGCAGGCTGGGCGCGACCGCCGATATCGCCGCCGTCGTCGCCTTCCTGGCCGGCGACGGGGCCGCGTACGTCACCGGCGAAACCATTCACGTCGACGGAGGTATCTGATGACCGAGAGCACGGTATTCCGGGTGATGCTGCGGATGGAGGTGAACCCAGGGCAGGAGGCCGAATTCGAGCGGGCATGGCTCGACGGCGCGTCGATCATCACCGGCCAGCCCGCCAATCTGGGGCAGTGGCTTTCCCGCAGCACCGAGGAGCAGGCGGTGTACTACATCGTCAGCGATTGGGTGGACGAGGCGTCGTTCCGGACCTATGAGCGCAGCGAGGAGCATCTGCACCACCGTTCCCGGCTGCACCCGTATCGGAGCAAGGGGTCGATGGCGGTGGCCACCGTGCTGCACTACCTGACCGGTGCCGCATCGACAGGAACAGACTCGGCCGGTGCGCAATTCACCCGGCAGCAGGCCTCGGCGTGACCGGACGCGTCCGGGTCCTGGTCTATCTGTCCATCACCGACGCCGACGCCGCGGCGGTCGAGGACGCCTACCACCGCATCAGCGCGGACCTCGCGGGCACAGCCGGACTGCTCGGCAACGAACTGTTGCGCGGTGCGGGCGACAGCGGTGCGGTGCTGAGCGAATGGGAGTCGCTGCCCGCGTTCCGCGCCTGGGAGAGTGGTCAGGCACATCGCGGCGCCACCTCACCGCTGCGGCCGTATCAGGACGACTCGCGCGGCAAGGTGTTCGAAGTCTTCGAGGTGGCGGCCGCCCACCGAGCCCGACGATCGGAGTGAGCGTGGTCCACGTCATCGCGTTGTCGCAACTGGATATCGAGGACACCGGACGGGTCGGCCGAAAGGCCGCGGTGCTCGCCCGATTGCGGCGGGCCGGATTCCCGGTACCGGACGGATTCGCGATCGACTGGCAGGCCGCCGAGGCGGGGGAGACGGCCGAATCCGTGCCCGATCTGGTCGCGGAAGTGGCGGCGGCCTTGGCCGAGCTGGACGCGGACACGGTGGGCGTCGCGGTGCGCTCCTCCGGCATCGAGGAGGACTTGGCCGGGAAATCGTTTGCGGGGCAATATGAATCGGCGCTGAATGTGCACGGCATCGATGCTGTGCTGGCCGCGGTGGACACCTGCTGGCGCTCGGCGCGCTCGCAGCGGGTCGCGGTGTACCGCGGGGCCGACGATCCGGCGGGCGTGGCAGCGCCGCGCATGGGGGTGCTGGTGCAGCGCATGGTCGAGGCCCGCGCCGCCGGTGCGGCGTTCAGTGTGAATCCGGTGACCGGTGATCCGGACGAAGCCGTGGTCAGTGCGGTGTCCGGCCTGGCCGAACAATTGATGGACGGCTCCGCGGTCGCCGACGAATGGTCCGTGCGGGATGGGCAGGCCGTGCTGCGTTCCGCGGCGGGCTCGGCGGGTCTCACCGCCGCCGAGGCGGCTCAGGTAGCCGAGCTTGCCGTCCAGGTCGCGGCGGAATTCGGCACACCCCAGGATATCGAGTGGGCCTTCGACGAGACCGGGCTGTGGCTGGTGCAGGCCCGCCCGATCACCACACTGGCCGCGGCGGTCGAGCCGATTCCGATCCCGATCGTCGTGCCCGACGGGTTCTCGGTGAAGGATGCGCGCGTGTCCGCGCCGTGGACGCCCATTCAGGAATCGATCTTCCTGCCCGTCTTCGACGCCGCCGCGCCGGGCGTTTTCGCCTTCACCACCGGAAATCGGTTGGCGGTGCACGCGATCGGCGGCTGGATCTACACCACGACACCGCCCGACACCATGCCCGCGCTGATCGAGCGTTTGGAGAAGATAGCCGTCGAACTTGCCGATGGGGCACCGGAAAAGCTGGTCGCACAGTGGCATTCGGTGCAGCGCCGAGAGTTCACCGAACGGATCGATGCGTTGCGTCCGGTGTCGCTGTCCCTCGCCGAACTCGACGACGCGGCGTTCGGCACGTATTTCGCCGATCTGCTGGACCTGTTCAGCGAGCTGCACCTGGCGTACTTCCGGCTCACCGGCGCGGGAGTCTGCCTCAACGGCGAGCTGGGTGTGCTCACCAAAGAACTGCTCGGCTGGTCCGCCGCCGAAACACTGGGCCTGCGTGGCGGATTGACCGGCGAACACATGGCGGCGGCGGTCGGGCTCGGCGCACTCGCTCGCCTGGCCGCCGCCAAACCCGCGGTCCGGCAGGCCCTGGCCGCTGGAACTCGCGACGCCGCCGCCCGGCTGCCGGAGATCGACGCCGAATTCGCGGCCGCGTTCGCCGATTACGTCCGCGACCACGGTCATCGCACCCTCGGTTTCGATCTCACCGAGCCGACTTTCGCCGAGCAGCCGGAGATCCTGCTGAATCTGGTGTTCGCACAAATCGATTCGCCGTTCGACCTGGCTGTCGAACGCGCGGCGCTGCGCACCCGGGTCGAGCAATCCCTGGCCGCCGCGCAGGAGGGTCTGGCCGACCAGCCACCCGAGCGGCGCGAACAGTTCTTCCGCGCCGTAGCCGCGGCGGAATCAGCCGCGCCGGTGCGCGATGAGAAGGTCTATCTCGCCGTGTCGACGTGGGCACTGGTGCGTTATGCGGTCCTGGATCTGGGACGACGGCTGGCCGCTCGCGAGGTGATCGGCCAAGCGGGGGACGTGTTCTATCTGGACCATCGGGACGCACTCGCCGCACTTTCCGACGGCGTCGACCGGGACGGTGCGGTGCGAACGGGGCGCGGCAGACACCTTTGGGCCGCCACCCATCCCGGACCACCGACCTATGGGACACCGCCGCAGCCGATGACGCTGGAGCCCCAGATGACGCCGCCCTCCGCCGCGGCGTCGCATGTCATGGACATCGCGACCTGGTCGATGAGCCTGTTCGGCGGGCAGCCCGACGGCGCGAGCGCCGCCGAGGGGACGTTGACCGGGGTCGCCGCGGCAGCGGGCCGGTACCGAGGCCCGGCCCGAATCGTGCTGGGGGCAGGGGATTTCGGCAAGATCCGGGCCGGTGACGTCCTGGTCTGCCCCGAGACGACCGCGCAGTGGTCGGTGGTGTTCCCCAGCCTCGGCGCGTTGATCGCCGACAACGGAAGTCTGCTCTCCCATCCGGCGATCATCGCCCGCGAGTACGGCATCCCGGCCGTCGTGGCGGCGACGGGCGCGACCGAGCTGCTGCGCGACGGACAACTGGTCGAGGTCGACGGCACCGCCGGTGTGGTGCGGGTGCTCGATACCGAGGGCGGCGGAGTACTGCGATGACCGTACCGGGCCGTATCGACGTGCACCATCACGCCATCGTGCCGCGGATCGCCGCCCTGATGCGGCGGATGGGGGCGCCGTTCAAGATTCCCTGGACGCTGTCGGAGACCTTCGACGTGCTGGCCGAACAGCGCATCGACTATGCCGTGATCTCCAATCCCATTCCGGTCGAATATCTTCCGGACGCGGCCACCGCGAAATTCTTTTGCCGCGAGGCCAACGAAGCCGTCGCCGAGTTCGCCGGTGCGCATCCGGGGAGGTTCGGCTTGCTCGCCGCGCTGCCGATCCCGTATATCGATGACGCACTGGCCGAGATCGAGTATGCGCGGGACATACTCGGCGCCGACGGGTTCGTGCTGATCCCGCATTCCGGCTCCGACTATCTCGGCGATCCGCTGTTCGAGCCGGTGCTCGCCGAACTGGACCGACGCCATGCCGTCGTGCTGGTGCATCCGATGATGCCGCCGGATTCCGCGGGTTCGTCGGTGCCCGCGGTGCTGGCCGACTTCCTGCTCGACACCACCCGGGGGGCCATCGGTCTCGTGCTGTCCGACGCACTGGACCGCTATCCGAATATCTCCTTCGTCCTCGCGCATGCCGGTGGCTTCCTGCCGTACGCGGCGTTCCGGGTGGAAACGTTGGCGCACGGTTTCTTCGGTGCGGACCCCGTGCGGGTCCGGGATCAGCTCGGGCGCTTCTACTACGACACCGCGCTGGCCGGTCCGTCGGCGCTGCCGGGTCTGTTCGCCACGGTTGCGCCCGAACGGATCCTGTTCGGCACCGACTGGTGCGCCGCGCCGCACGCCGCGGTCACTGCCGCGGGTGCGGCACTCGAGCAGCAGTACGCGCGGCTTCCCGGCGCGGCGGAGGCCGGTGCGCGCACGGCCCGCAGGCTGTTCACCGGCTGGTCCGCTGGTGCGGCTCCCAGCCCGATTCCAGCGATGTTCGAACAGTAACGGGCAGCGTTGGCCACGGCTCACTGCGAAAGGATCTGGTTGCGGATGCATGTGGTGATTGCGGGTGCGGGTGTCGGCGGACTGTGCCTGGCCCAGGGGTTGCGCAAGAACGGGATCGAGGCCACCGTGCTCGAGCGGGACTCGTCGGCGCGGTCGCGGTTCCAGGGGCTGCGGCTGCGGATCGACGCGCACGGCCGCGCCGCACTGTCGGCCTGCCTGCCCGAGAACCTGTACGAGCTGGCGATGGCCACCGCGAACCCGTTGTACATGTCGCGGGGGATCGGACTGGACGAGCAACTGCGGGAGATCTTCTCGGTGCAGGCTGCCGGGACCGCCGTCGATCCGGCGCGGGCGAGCACCGTGGTCAATCGCCGGACGCTGCGCCAGATCCTGTTGACCGGCCTGCAGGACAGCGTCCATTTCGACACCGCGGTCGTCGGGTACGAGGTCGGCGAACGGGTCCGCGTGCACACCACCGACGGGACCACCTGGATGGCGGATGTGCTGGTCGGCGCGGATGGTATCGGCTCGGCGGTGCGCGGTCAGCTGTTGCCCGACGTCGGCCTGCTCGACACCGGCCTGCGGGCCATCTATGGCCAGATGAACCTGGATGCGGCGGCCCTGTCGTGGGTGCCTGCCGTCTTGTTCGGCGGTTCCAGGCCGGTACTGGCGCCCGGACCGAAAACTTTGGCGTGCGGGATCTTTCAGCCGCAGACCGATGTCGAGGAGGCGGTGCGGCGGTTCGCCCCCGGCAGTGCGATCGACCCGGTGCAGAGCTATCTGAAGTGGACGCTGGTCGCGCCGAAAGAGGTTCTCGGCGTCGATGACGCGCGCTTCTTCGCGCTCTCGCCCGCTCAGCTGCACCGTCTGGCGCTCGAGCACACCGAGGACTGGAGTCCGCTGCTGCGCCGCATCATGTCGGAATCGTTGGTGGACGACGTTTTTCCGCTCTCGATCCGGGTCACCGAACCGGGAGCGGACTGGTCGCCGAGCCGGGTGACCTTGCTCGGCGACGCCATCCATGCCACCGCACCGGTCGGCGGCATCGGTGCCAACACCGCACTGCGCGACGCGGCCTTGTTGACCGAACAACTCACGGGCGCAGTGGTCGCGGGTTCGGATCCGGTCGTGGCGGTCGGCCGATACGAGACGGCGATGCGCGAGTACGGCTATGCGGCCGTGCGCAATTCGCTGCACGGGTCCGAACAGCTGTTCCGGACCGGACCTCTGGTGAAAGGCGGTGCGCGATGAGCTCGACCGCGCTGACGCGCTATCCCGCGGTCGCCGCGGCGGCACCGATGGCCCTCGATATGGCCGCGCCGGTGATCAGCTTTGTGGTGCTGCACTTGGTGTTCGGTGTCTCTCCGGTCATCGCGCTGTCGGTCGGCGCTGTGGTGGCCGGGCTGCGCACCGTGTGGCGAGTAGCCACCGAACGCAGGGTGAACGCGTTTTCGGTGATGATCCTGGTGATGTTGCTGGCAACCTTGCTGCTGGTGTTCATCACCGGCGACCCGAGGCTGGTGCTCGCCAAATCGGCGGTGATGCCGTTCGTCGGCGGGGTGTACGGGTTGATCACCAATTACGTCGGTCGCGCGGTGGTCTTCGATGTCGTCGCGCCGTTCGTCACCAAGGGCGATCCGCGCTTGATCGCCGCATGGGAGGGCGGGTGGAACGACGACGCGCACTTCCGTCGTCGCCTGCGGTTGATCAATCTGCTGTGGGGGCTCGGGTTCATTGCCTCGGCGGTGACCAGGGTGGTCATCATCTACAGCACGCCGCTGGATATCGCGGTATTCGCCGGGCAGCTGCCCACCCTGGTCACGCTGCCGGTGCTGATCTTCACGACCGTGCGGTTGGCCGGGCCGTTGCGTGCTGCGCTGCGCCGTGCCATCGCCGACAAGCCAACCGAGCCCCTGCTGGTGCTCGAATCACCAGTCCGGCCAATAGGTTTCGAGCGCACATCGATCGCGGCGGAGCGGGACTCCGCTGTCGACGCCTGAACGGGGGAGTGCCGCATATGCGCGTCATCGTCACCACCTGGGCGTGGCAGTCCCACCTCACCCCGCTGGTGCAACTCTGCTGGGGCCTGCGTACGAGCGGTCACGAGGTGGTGGTGGCCAGTTCGGCCGAACTGGTGCCCGCGATCCGGGCGACCGGGCTGACCGCCGTCGCCGTCGGCGAGGAGGTGGATCTGAGCGCGCAGGCCGGTAAGTACTTCAGCTGGCTGGTGGAACAGCCGGAACCGGTGCGCTGGAGCGATATCCAGCACTGGGGCGCGGGCAATGTCGCGACCTACCGGGTGATCGCGCAGCGATCGGTCGGCCCGCTGCTCGACTTCGCGCGCCGCTGGCGACCGGATCTGATCGTGTTCGACCCGACCACCTACGCGGGCCCACTCGTCGCGGCGGTGCTCGGCATTCCAGCGGTCCGCCACCTCTGGGGTATCGACTACACCTATCGGACAAGGGAATTCGAGCCGCTCGCGCTGCGCGAGCTGTGCGCGGAACTCGGCTTGGACGGCGTCGAGACGCTGGGCACGGTCACCGTCGACCCGTGTCCGGCCTCCTTGCAGTTCGACACCGGCGTGGACACCTTGCCGATCCGCTTCGCCCCCTACAACGGCCCGGCGGCGGCCGCCGATGTCGGGTTGCCGCCGCCGCGGCGGCCACGGATCTGCGTCTTGGGCAGCAGTGCGGTCGAACAACTTGCCGGACGCGCCATCCCGTTCGCGGAGCACGTGCTGGCCGGACTGGCGGGGCTCGACGTGGAGGTGGTGGCGCTGATGAATCCAGGCGCCGCCCCGAGCTTCGCCGAGGGCGAGTCGGTGACCTTCCTGGGCCCGACGCCATTGCATCTGCTGCTGGCTGACTGCGCTTTGGTCATCCACCAGGGCGGTGGCGGAGCGCTGATGACGGCGCTGTTCTACGGTCTGCCGCAATTGCTCACGCCGCTGTTCACCGATCACGTGGCCAATGCCGAACAGCTCGCCGAGGCGGGCGCGTGCCGCTGGTTGTTCGGCGGCACACTCGAGCCGGACGCGGTACGTACGGAGGTACGGCAGTTGTTGGCGGACGCCGAGTTTCGCGTTCACGCGGAGCGACTGCGCGACGAGATGCGGGCACAACCGCCGGTCGGCCAAGTGGTCGGCGCGCTGGCGGACCTGGCCGGAGCACGGTGATGGCACGCATCGTCTTCACCACCCAGCCCGCCAGTGGACACCTGCGTCCGCTGGTGCCGATCGCCAGGGCGGCGCGCGTGCGCGGCCACGAGGTGGCCGTGCTCGCACCCCAGCCCCAGGCAGCGGAGATCGCCGCGTACGGGCTGCCGCATCTGGTCGGTGGTTACGACTGGCGCGCCGAGGTGGCGAGCTGGCTGCCTGCGAATCTGCGCGAACTGGACTTTCTCGCCGCCGCCGAGGTGTTCCGGGTGCTCGGGCGCAGGATGTCGAAGGGCTTTGCCGGTCACATGGGGCAGGCCACCTGTGCGGATCTGCTGGAGATCGCCGAGGACTGGCGACCGGACCTGGTCATTCGCGAACTGGATGAACTCGGCGGCTACCTGGCGGCGGAAGTGCTTGGCATACCTCATGTTTCGATCGCGTCGTTCGGCGGTGTCGAAGCGATGGCAGGTGCCGAAATCGCGGTACGGCTGGCGGAAGGCAGGGCGCGGTTCGGCCTGCCCCCCGACCCGGCCGGCGCGCGGCTCTACCACTATCTGCACGCCAATTTCCTGCCACCGCAATACTCGGCGGCGGAGATGATCCTGCCGAACACCCGGTGCTACCGCCACCCGAACGCCGGTTTCCAGAGCGACCGGCTGCCGGACTGGTTGGCCGAACTCGACCTTGCGCGCCCCTTCGTCTTCGCCGGTTTCGGCACTGTCGTCTACGGATTGCCCGGTGCGGATGGATTCGTGCGCACGGTGATCGAGGCACTGGGTCGGGTCGACTGCACCGCGGTGCTCGCGGTCGGCGCGGACGGCAGCACCGATGCCTACGGCGAACTGCCGCCCAACGTCCGGCTGGTCGACTTCGTTGATCAGCCGCTGATGCTGGAGGGGGCCGACCTGTTCGTCACCCACGGCGGGTTGAACAGTATGAAAGAGGCCATGCGGCTCGGGGTGCCGATGGTCAATATCCCGGTGCTCGACGACCATCGGCACAATGCCGCACAGGCCGAGGCCACCGGCACCACGACTGTTGTTCCATTGGAACAGGTTTCGGCCGACACCGTGGCGCGGGCCTGCGCTCGGACGTTGACCGAGCCGGACTTCCGCCGCTCGGCCCGCAGGCTGCAACGCCGGATCCATGCCCTGCCCGGGGTGGATGTGCTGCTCGACGATCTGGAGGCACTGCTGTGACGGGTAAGTGGAGCGGGGCCGAACTCGCGATCTTCGGCGGCAGACCGGCATTCGACACCCCCGTGATCTTCGGCAGACCCAATATCGGCAATCGGGCCGTGCTGTTCGACCGGCTCGACCGGATGCTGGACGCGAAATGGCTGTCCAACGGCGGCGAATTGAGCCGCGAATTCGAACGCCGGGTCGCCGAGACAGCGGGCACTCGCTACTGCGTGGCGACCTGCAACGCCACCTCCGCTCTCCAACTGGCCCTGCGGGCAGCCGGGCTGCGCGGCGAAATCATCGTTCCCGCCTTCACTTTCGCCGCGACCGCGCACGCGGCGGCCTGGCTCGGCTTGAAACCGGTGTTCTGCGATGTCGATCCGCTGACCGGCAGCGCCGATCCGCGCAGTGTCGAACAGGCCATCACCGCGCGCACGACCGGCATTCTCGGCGTACACATCTGGGGTAGGCCGCGCGCGCTGGAGGCCATGCAGGAGTTGGCCGACCGGTTCGGTCTTGCCCTGATCTATGACTCGGCGCACGCGTTCGGCTGCGGTTACGCGGGTCGGCCGATCGGCGGGTTCGGCACGGCCGAGGTGTTCAGCTTCCACTCCACCAAATTCGTGAATACCTTCGAGGGCGGTGCCCTGGTCACCAATGATCCGGAGATCGCCGAAACCGCCGCGCGGCTACGAAATTTCGGGATTTCGGGCGGCGATGACATCGCGGAGGTCGGCACCAACGCGAAGATGAGCGAGGCCGCCGCCGCCATGGGACTGACCTCGCTGGACTCGATGGACTACTTCGTGGCGCGCAATCGGGAGAACTATCACCGGTATCGGCAGGGCATGAGCGGCATCGCGGGGCTCTCCCTGCTCGACATCGACGAATCCGAACGCAGCAACTACCAGTACGCGGTCGTGGATTGCGATATCGATCGGATCGGATTGTCCCGCGATGATCTGCTCGCCGTGCTCACCGCCGAAAATGTCTATACCAGAAGATATTTCTATCCGGGCTGCCATCGGATGGCGCCCTATCAGACCGACCGCGCCTTCCCCGGCACCGATCGGGTCGCCCGCGACACCTTCGTCCTGCCGACCGGAGTGGATCTCGAACCCCGCCAGATCGACCGCATCTGCGGCCTGCTCGGCGTCATCGCCCACAACGGTCACGCCATCCGCGACGCCCTGGCACGGACCCGCCGAGCGGCGTGACGAGGCCGATCAGCGGGTCAGCAGGATGTCGCGCAAACGATGGAGCGTCGGCTGAGTGACGCGTAGTCCGTCGCTGAGGTAGTTCTCGAAGCTCTGGTACGAGACGCGAATCTGGTCGAAGGCCGCGTCCAGGTATTGCGTACGCGCGACCGTGCTGCCGTATGCCTCGTTGGACAGCAGGAATTCGGCGTCCACATCGTGGCGGGCGACACCGAGCAGGGTCATCAGGGTGGCCGTCGTCCAGCCGGTGACGTAAGTGCCGGAGTTGCAGTGGTAGAGATAGCCCGCTCGCCCGCTCTCCGACAGCGTGTTCAGTACATGGCCGAACGCCGCTCGGTTCGACGCGGAGGTCACGTAACCGCGGAACTCGGCGATGGTGGCGGAATCCGGTTGGGTCAGAGGGGATCTCAATGGCGCTGGATCCGGATCGCCGACGGGAGCGATGATCGGTGTGGCGCCGGGCGGCAACCGGTCGGGGCCGTGGATGGCGCGCGACTGAGTTGAACGCAGGTCGGCGACGTGGTGCGGGCGCAGCCGGGTCAGTACCGCGAACTGTTGCTCGGACAGTTGCGACAATGCGGCGCAGCGATATACCGCTCCGGTGACGATACGACTGCCGCTGTCGGTCGGATATCCGCCGATATCACGCATGTTCAGCGAGATATCGATGAACGAACCCGGCTGGGCGACAGCCGAGGGGGTGCGCGCCGCCGATCCGACAGCGGCGGCGAATCCTGCGGTTGCGGCCAGGCGCAACAACTTTCGCCGATCCAGCGGCACTCGGTGTGGGGCGTACGCGGTCATCGGCTCGTTTCTGCTCCGGTAGCTGGTTTGTGCGCGATCAGCAAGGTGTCGGCGGTGCCGAGCGGTACCGTTTCGTGACTGGTGCAGCCCGCGGCGGCCAGCCAGTCGACGGCTTCGGCCACCGGATATTCCGATCCGCCCTCGGTGACCAGCAGCATGTTGATGCTCACCAGCACCCGCGCCAGATCATCGGAACTTCCGGTGTACATCGCGTCGTAGATGAGCAGCGCACCTCCCGGCCGCACCGCCTGAAACGCCTTGGCCACCAACTTCGCTCGTTCGGTGCTCGACCAGTTGTGCAGAACGTGGCCGAGGACGAGCACATCGGCGCTCGGCAGCGCGTCGGTGAAGAAATCACCCGCCACGAACTCGGCCCGGTCGGCGACGCCCTGCGCGGACAGGTGGGCGGTCAGCTCCGGTCCCATCGGCGCGAGATCGAAAACCGTTGCGCGCAGGCCGGGATGGTGGCGCAGCAGGATGCCCGCCAGATTGCCGCGGCAGCCGCCGATATCGGCGACGGTGCGATACCGGGACCAGTCGAACACCTCGGCCAGCCGATGCGCGACCGGGGTGGAGGCCGAATCCATCATCCTCAGGTACTGCGCCCGCTGTCCCGGATCGGCCAGCATCCGCAGGAACGCGTCCGCTCCGGCCCCGGCCGCCTGCGGTTGGCCGGTGCGTAGCGCCTCGGCGAGTGATCCCCAGGTGGGATACAGCATGTGATCGGCGCGGCGCAGGAACCCGCCGAGGTACTCAGGTGCGCCAGGTACCAGGGTCTGCCTGACGATCGGCGAATTACGGTATCCCGCTTCGTCTTCCACGAGCAGATCGAGCAGTGCCAAGCCGCGCAGCAGATCGCCGACGCCGCGGGGATGCAGGCCGGTACCCGCCGCGATCCGGTCCGCGTCGGCGGGGCCGTTGGCGGCGAGCCAGCCGAAAATACCGACCTCGTGCGCGGTCAACAGCAGCTTGGCGTGACAGAAGGCGTTGGCGAGTTGTTTGATGTCGGCGGCATCGCGCAGTGTGGGCACGGTCATCACACGGCCACCGCAATCGCATTGACGAACAGTCCGACCAGGGCGAACACCGTCCTCAGCGTGTGCAAGGCGCGCCAGCGCGATCGCGGATCGTCCCATCTCGGTGGGATATCCGCCGGATCGGTGGCACGCGTCTGCTGATTGAGTGGCACATTGCCGAACTGCGAGACCAGGGAAACACCCAATTGCGCCAGCGCCGCCAAGGCGAACAGCGGCCGGGTCGCCGCCGAATCGGTGTCGATCACGAGCACGACGTCCGCGCCGATACTGCACAGCACCAGCGGCGGCATGATCCGGTCGAAGTAGCGCCCGGCCAGCGTATGCACCCGGATGTAATCCGGCGCGGGCAGCGCGGTGAACACCGGGACCAACCCGATCGCCACCGCCACCAGCACACCGGCCAGTACACCGTTGCCGATCAGCACTACCACTGTCGCCACAACCCCGACCACGGATTCTCCCTTCCGGCTCTCACCCTGACAGGGGCGCATCGAGCGGCGCTGGATTCGCGCTCCGATCGTTCTCGATCCGCGGTCGCGACGATCAGCGCATTCAGGGAGCGGAGGACAGCGGTGGCGCGGACGGCAGTACTCATCGGCGGCACCGGGTATCTCGGCGGCGGGATCGGCCGGATACTCACCGCGCACGGTATCGCGGTGATTTCGGTGGGCCGCGCCGAATTCGACGTCCTGACCCGGCCGATCGCGGCACTCACCAGACTGCTGGCGGGCGCCGATCTCGTGGTCAACGCGGCCGGTGCGCTGTGGCAGGCCACCGATCAGCAGATGGAGGTCGCCAATATCGTTCTGGTGCAACGACTCCTGGACGCCGTCGACGCGATGGACCGACCGGTGCCGATCGTGCAGCTCGGCTCGGTGTACGAGTACGGGGCCGCGCCACACGGCCGGAGTGTGGACGAATCCGCGCCGCCGCGCCCGCAATCGGCCTACGGCCGCAGCAAGCTCGCCGCCACCGAATGCCTGACCCGGTGGCACGGTCCCGGCGTGGTGCTGCGCTGCTCGACGGTGGTCGGGGCGCGCGCCCCGCGCGCGAGCCTGCTCGGCTCGGTGGCGCATCGGCTGGCCGAACCGGTCGCGAACCCGACCGGGCCGAGCATCCTGGAACTGCCGCCGTTACGTGGCACGGTCGACGTGCTCGACCTGCGTGATCTGGGTGCGGCGGTGCTCGCGGCCGATCGCTGGCTGTCTTGCGACACCGCGGCCGCCGTCGACATCGTCAATGTCGCCTCGGGCGTTCGGGTGCCGGTCGAGTACGCCGTGCAGCGGTTGGTCGAGCTCAGTGCCCTGCCGGTGCGCGTGGTCAGCGCCGAGGGACCGGGTTCGCCGCGGGCGACCGCCAACGGTGCGCCGTCGATCTCGATCGAGAAGGCGTATCGCCAGTGGGGGTGGTCACCGCGCTTCGACCTCGACGACGCGTTGCGCGAGCTATGGCGCTACACCAGCGAGGCTCGAACCGGTACGGGTAACAACTGATTCGTGCATGGTGAGCGGATGCCGGCGGATGACGCCGTTCTGGAATTGGTGCGTGAACTGCATCAGCGTCGGCGGCCCGCGACGTTCGAGCCGGGCGTGACGCCCATTTTCAGCTCGGGGGCGGTACTGGATGCCGAAGACCGGGTCGCCCTGGTGGAGCAGGCGATGGAGTTGCGCATCGCCTCCGGTGCGACCGCGTTGCGGTTCGAGCGGTTGTTCGCGCAGGCCATCGGGGTGCGCCGGGCGCACCTGACCAACTCGGGTTCCTCGGCGAATTTGCTGGCCGTCGCGACGCTGACCGCCCCGGAACTCGACGAGCGGGCGCTACGGCCTGGCGACGAGGTGATCACCGTCGCGACCAGCTTCCCGACCACGGTCACCCCGATCCTGCAGCACGGCCTGGTGCCGGTGTTCGTCGATATCGAATTGGGCACCTACAACACCACGGTGGACCGGGTACGCGCCGCCATCGGCCCGCGCACCAGGGCGATCATGATGGCGCACACCCTCGGCAACCCGTTCCCGGTAGCCGAGATCGCCGAACTCGCCGCCGCGCACGATCTGTTCCTGATCGAGGACAACTGCGACGCGGTGCTGTCCACCTATCAGGGGCAGACCACCGGCACCTTCGGCGATTTCGCGACGGTCAGCTTCTATCCCGCGCATCACCTGACCATGGGCGAGGGCGGCTGCCTGCTCACCGACAATCTGGCGCTGGCGAAAGTCGCCGAATCGATGCGCGATTGGGGCAGGGACTGCTGGTGCGAACCGGGGGAGGACAACCGGTGCCACAAACGATTCGATCAGAATTTCGGCACGCTGCCGCCGGGCTACGACCACAAATACGTGTTCTCGCATATCGGATACAACTTGAAGACCACCGATATCCAGGCCGGGCTCGGCCTGAGTCAATTGCGCAAACTACCGGAGTTCGTCGCCGCCCGGCGGCGCAACTGGTCTCGACTGCGCGACGGACTGGCCGACGTGCCATGGCTGTTGCTGCCGCGGGCGACGCCGGGCAGCGACCCCAGCTGGTTCGGCTTCGTGCTGACCGTGGCCGAGGACGCGCCGTTCGACCGGCGGGAAATCGTGCAGTTCCTGCTCGCGCGCAACATCCAGACCAGATTCCTGTTCGCCGGAAACCTGCTGCGTCAGCCCGCTTTCCGGCAGATCCCGCATCGGATCGCCGATCCGCTGACCAATAGCGACATCGTGACCGAACGGACCTTCTGGGTGGGCGTGTATCCCGGATTGACCGACGAGATGATCGATTACGTCGTCAGCGTCATCCGGGAATTCGCGCTCCGGCCGGTCGATCGGATCAGTTGACGCTCAGTCCTTGCGGTCCCGCTTACGGCGCCGCTGAATGATCTGGGAAATGATGAACAGGGTGATGAGGATAATGGCGAGGATAAGCCCTTGCATCGGTCCACTCATATTCGTACCTTCCGCTGGACAATGTCGGCTACCTCGGAAAGTATCTGTGTTGCGCTGGGTCCTGGACAACAGAGGAATGTCTGCAATCGGATCGGAGTTTTCTCCTACCGGCGGCCTGGCACGGCGATCGATCCCGGTAGATTCGGCGCATGCGACCGATTGATCGCGCGAAGGTGGTGATCGTCCGGGTACGCCGCCGGATCTGGAATCTGGGTGTCGGCGTCGGTGACACCGGGCCGGGCGGGCTGTATGTGTTGCTGGTCGCGCTGGCGCTGCCGTTGTGGAATGCCACCACATTGCCGGTCGGCCGTCTCGTGCTGGCGGCTTGCGTCGTCGCGGTGTTCGGGGCGCTGTTCGTCTGGAGCCAGTCGGATATGGCAGACCGTCCGATGGGCTTACGCATCGGCCTGCTGGCGGCCATGACCGTGGTCGCGGGTGCGGGATCCGCCGCTTTCGGCACCTCATGGGCGGTCACGCTGATGCTGACCGCGGTCGCGTGCGTCAATCTGCTGCCACTGGTGCTCGGTTCGATACTGGGTGTGGTGTTCGTCTGCGCCACGGCGTGGGTGATTTTCGGGCAGGGCGATGTCGCGACCGCGGTGCTCGGGGCGGGCATGATCGCCGTACTGCGTGGCCGGCTGCTGCTGGAGATCGTCCAATCGCGCACCACCCGGCAGGCGATGGCCGCCGCCGCGGTCGGCGACGAACGCCTGCGGATTGCCCGCGATCTGCACGATCTGCTGGGCAACAGCTTGGCCACGATGCTGGTGAAAGCGGAAGTGGCGCAACGGCTCGCGCATACCGATCCGGATACCGCCGCCGCGGCCGCGGCCGATGTGCAGCAGGTGGGACGCCAGGCCATGCTCGAGGTCCAGGAGGCGGTGCGCGGGTATCGGACCACCACCCTCGCCGACGAGTTGGAGCGAGCCAGACACAGTCTCGGTCTGCTGCGCGGCGGGCTGACGGTGACCGTCCCGGAGCGGGTGTGGGATCAGCGGGTGGACACGCTGCTCGGCTGGGCGGTGCGCGAAGCGGTGACCAATGTGCTGCGGCACGCCGACGCGAGCCGGTGCGCCATCACTGTCCGGGTGTTTACCACGCCGCCCGCGGTGGAGCTGACCGTGGACAACGACGAACAGTTCGGGCGCGCGTCCACCGGTGGCGGGCACGGGCTGACCGGTTTGGCGGAGCGTGCCGCGGAACTGGGCGGCACGGTGACCGCGGGGCCGACCGCCGACGGCAGCTACCGGCTGGCGGTGTCGGTGCCGCTGCCCGCCGCGCGACCGGCAGAATCATCGGCATGATCCGTGTGGCGCTCGTCGAGGACCAGGCAACGCTGCGTGACGCCATTCGCACGCTGCTCGAACTGGAGCCCGATCTCACCGTGGTCGCCGACCTCGGTTCCGGGGACGGCGCGACCGAGGTGTTCGAACAGACCCGCCCCGATGTCGTGCTGCTGGACATCGAGATGGGCGGCGAGAGCGGGCTCGCGTTGGCGGAAGAACTCGCCAAGCAGGCCGAGCCGCCATTGGTCATGATTCTGACCACCTTCGAACGCCCCGGCTACGTCCGGCGCGCACTGGAGGCCGGGGTGCGCGCCTACCTCACCAAGAACACGCCGGTCGGCGATATCGCGCAGGCGATCCGGGAGGTGATGGCCGGGCGGATGCTGATCGACGACCAGCAATTGCGTGCCGCGATGTCGGTGGGACACAACCCGCTGACCGAGCGGGAACGCGATGTCCTTGTCGCCGCCCGCTCCCACGACACCGTCGCCGAGATCGCCGCCCACCTGCACCTGTCGGTCAGCACGGTCAGCAACTACATCACCGCCGCGATCGCGAAGACGGGCTCCCGCAACCGCATCGAGGCCATCCGATTCGCCGAGGACAACGGATGGTTGTGAGTTCGGTCGTCGGCGAGCCGGACGATCGTCAGCCGGGTGCGGTCAGGGAGAGGGTTCGCCAGTAGTCGTGTAGCGCCTGGTCGATGGTGCGGGTGACTCGCCAGCCGAGCGTTCGCTCGGCGGTTTCGGTGGCGACTTCGAGCCAGATGGAACTGGTGCCGGGGGCGGTGGGGGCGGCGGGGGATTCGATGATGTCGGCGGGCACCTCGCTGATGGCGACCAGGCGGTCGACCAGCTCGCGTACCGAGAATGCCTGGCCGCGGCCGATATTCACCACATCGGCGGTGGTTTGTGAGCGCCCCGCCGCGAGTACTGCGTCGGCCAGGTCGCGTACGTCGATGTAGTCGCGGTACGCGGCAAGGGGTGACAGTTCGATACGTGCGCGGCCGGTGCGGTTTTCGGCGAGGGCCGAGCCGACCTTTCCGATCAGGCTGCCGGTGTGCACCCCGGGGCCGATGCTGTTGGTCGCCCGCAGGACGATGCCATTTACCGCACCGCGGGCGCTCGCCGCCTGGACCAGTCTGGTTGCCGCTAATTTCGTTCGGCCGTAGGGGGATTCGGGTTCGGTGGGCACCGACTCATCGACCCGACCCGTTTGCGGGAGCGGGCCGTACTCCATCACGCTGCCCAGGTGTACGTACCGTGGGCGCTGGTCGGGGCGTGCGGACAGTGCGGTGAGGATGGTGGCGGTGGCCGTGACGAACGATCGGTAAAGCTGCGGTTCGTCCAGACCCCAGTAAGAACCGGCCGCGTTCACCACCAGCGTCGGATTATGGTGGCGCAGTAACTCAGTCAGCGGTCGAGCATCGTCGGTGTCGAGGTCGAACGAACTGTGGTCGGCCTCGGTCGAGGGTCGGCTCGACACGGTGATGACCCGATACCCGTTGTCCCGCAACACGGTGACAATATGCCTACCGACGAAACCGGTACCGCCGAACACGACGGCGACCTCTGGTGCGGAATCGGTCATCGCGACCCCACACCCAGCACGGCCGCGGCCAACGCCATGGTCTGCAATGTCGCTTCGGCGCTGAGCTTTCCGAGATCTCCGCATTCGTGCGCGTCGGTGAACTCCGTCAAAGTATTGCCGAACTGATCGTCGGGCGCCAGGTCGAGCTGTCGTATCTCACCCGCGCGATCGAGGTGCACCCGGGGCGCGTGATCGTGCGGCAGGGTGAACGCCCGCTCCACCGAGAGGCTGCCCTCGGTGCCGGTGAGGTGGTACTCGCACCGGTAGGGCGCGCCGATCGCGAACTCCAGATCCGCTTGCGCACCATCGGGATTGCTCAGCCGCACCGAGCCCGCGGAATCGACACCGGGGAAACGCGCGCTGCGCCGCAACCGCGAATTCTCGACCCGCAGATCAGGACCGAGGTAGAACAGTGCGGCACGGAGCGCGTAGCAGCCGAGGTCGGCGAGTGCGCCACCACCCAGGTCCGCGCGGTAGCGGATATCGTCGGGTGCCAGCTCCGGGATGGTGAAACGCACGGTGAGCCGGCGGATTCGTCCGATCTCGCCGGATTCGACCAGCGCGCGCACTGCGGCGTGCTGCCGATGCCGGGGAAAGGTCATGCATTCCATCAGTGTTCGTCCTTGCTGCGCGGCGAGGTCGAAAAGACCGTGCGCCGTAGCTATTTCGGAGCCGTCGGCGCAGGGCGACAGCATCGGCTTCTCGACGAGTACGTCCTTGCCCGCGAGCAGCGCCTGCTCGATCCAGGTGGCGTGCAACGCGTTCGGCAGCGGCAGATAGACCGCATCCACCGTGTCGTCCTCGAGCACCTGGTGGTATCCGCCGGAGTTGGGCAACCCGTGCCGGTCCGCCCAGTGCGCCGCGCGCACCGGATCGCGGCTGCCGATCGCCACCGGTTCGGCGGCCGGATGGCGCAGCAACGCGGGCAGCATCCGGCGCTCGGCGATCTGCGCGGTCCCCAGAATGCCCCACCGCAGCATCGGCCTCACCAACTCGCCAGCAGACAGGCCATCAGGCTTCTGGCCTGCACATTCGCGTAGTTGCTGTGGATGAGCAGATTGGTGATCTGGGCCGGTGTCATCCACCGGAACCCGGGTGGCTCGGCAATCGGGAAATCCGCGGTGAGCAGGCGGATCTGGTAGAGATTGTCGGCGTGCTGGAACCGCCCGCCCTCCTCTGACTGCAATCCGCTGTAGCGCACCACGCCGAGGGCGCCGCCGATCACCTCGCGCAGGAACGTCGGTTGCCGATGCGCGGGCAGATCATGATGATTCGCCGGTTGACACTGCACCGAGGGCGCCAGTTCCGCGACATCGAGCACCCCGGCCTCCAATTTGGCGTTGACCAGCAGATGCAGCACGCCGTCGATCGCTTTGGCCAGGAAGACGGCCACGCCCTGGCCGACCGGAGCGAGCAGCGGCTGGGTCCACGAGTCGACCTCCCGCTGCCCCGCGCTCACTCGGGCGGCGACCACCCGGAAATACTTGCCGCCGACATGGGTGATCTCGTTCGGTCCGCGTCGCCAGTCGGCCACCTCGGCCAGCGGCATGAGTCGTTGGCGCAGTTCGTGCCGGGACTTGAGATCGGTGAGCCAGTGCAAGATTTCGGCCGTGCCGTGCCGGGCCGCCGCACTGGGATCGAGCCCGCGGGCCAACGCACGGGTGAACTCGTCGCCCCGTTCGGCCCGCGCCGCATCGATCCGCCACGGCACACACGCCAGCACGGTGCGGGCATCCATGTTGACGGTGTTGTCCTGCCGCAGCAATTCTCGGATGACCCCGAGGGTGAGCCAGCAGAAGCCGGGCATCGCCGAAACCGGGCCGGTGGCCTCCACGACCATGTTCCGATTGCGTTTGCGCAGAAACCACGCGCCCTGCTCGGACTGCAGCACATCGACCAGAACCGCTTCGGGTTTCGCGTCCAGAAAGTGTTCCAGATAGGGCACCGGCCGCCCCTGGTGCACGCGCAAATAATTGCTGCGCGTCGCCTGCACGGTCGGCGACAACTGGACGCCGCCGATATTGCCCGGTTCGGCCTTGGCCTGCATCAGGAAATGCAGCACCCCGTCGAATTCCTTGACGACAATACCCAGCACACCGATCTCGGGCTGGTTGATGATCGGTTGCTGCCAGTGTTCGACGAACCCGAAATCGGTGCGCACGTCCAGCCCCTCGATGGTGAAGAACCGGCCGCTGTGGTGGCGCAGATTGCCGTCGTCGTCGAACTCCCACCCGACGAGCTCGGTGAACGGTATCCGGTCTACCGTCAGCTGTTCGGTGCGGCGGCACGCGGCGAACCAGTCCCGGAACCCGGCGACCGAACACAACGACGTCGCGGTGACCGCGGCCGAGCGGGCGAACCGCCAGGCCAGCTCGTCATTGATCGTCGCAACCGACTGATGCTCGATCTGTGCCGCTTTCCCCATGCGCACAGGGTCGGCCCGGGTCTTCGAGAACCACTGGGACGCGGATGGGACCACCGCCGCCGCGGGTGGAGCGCGACCGGACAGATTCTCTAGCGCGCCACCCTAACCTCGCCGCCATGCACCACGCAGACAGTGACACGGTGCGGCGACCGGGCGCCGAACCGCCGAGCGCGCCGCGCCCGGCGACCATCGTCGCGACCGAGCTCGGCCTGCCGGATGTCTACCTGCTGCGGTCACGTCGGTTCGCGGACCCACGCGGTCGGTTCCAGGAGCTCACGCGGACAGACGTTCTCGAAGAGATCATCGGTTACCCGGTGCGTCTCGAGCAGGTGAACGTCTCGGTCTCGCACCGCGGCGTCATCCGTGGCATCCACGTGGTGGCGCGGGCGCCGGGGCAATCGAAGATCGTGACCTGTGTGCGCGGTTCGATGCTCGATATCGCCGTCGATCTGCGGGTCGGGTCCCCGACCTTCGGGCGTTTCGAGATGGTCGCACTCGACGACGAGATGTCGGCGAGCGTCTACCTCGGCCCCGGTGTCGGCCACGCGTTCGTGGCCACCGCCGAGCACACCTGTGTGCTCTATCAGTGTTCGACGCTGTACACGCCCGGCAGCGAGCTCGCGGTCAATGTGCTGGATCCGCACCTGGGCATACCGCTGACCACCGGCTTCGACCCGATCCTTTCCGAGAACGACCGCGCCGCACCGACTCTGGCCGAACTGCTGGCTCAGGACATGCTGCCGCGCTACAGGCCGCAATGATGCCGGAGGACACTGCCGCGATGGACGCCGTCTACTGCCAGCGCCCCGACCCCGCCGACCCACTCGCCGCGCTGCGGTTCGGTGAACGGCCGCACCCGGAACCGCCACCGGGCTGGACAACGGTGCGAATGCGCGCCGCGTCGCTGAATATGCGCGATATCGCGACCCTGCGCGGTGTCGGCGTCCCGTCGCAGGCCTATCCGCTGATCCTCGGCAACGACGGCGCGGGCACCCTCGCCGACGGTTCGGAAGTGGTGGTGCACGCATCGGTCGGTTCGGCCGGCTGGGCCGGACCGGAAGCTCGCGACCCTGATCGCGGGGTACTCGGTGCCAACCATCAGGGCACGTTCGCGGGCTACGCGACGATCCCGCTCCGCAACGCGGTGCCCAAACCGCCCGAACTGTCCTTCGCCGAGGCCGCGTGCCTGCCGACGGCATGGCTGACGGCTTATCGAATGCTGTTCACCACGGCCGATATTCGACCGGGCCAGACCATCGTGGTGCGCGGGCGGCGTGGCCTCGGCAGCATCGCGACGGCGCTGATCGCGATGGCCGCCGCGGCGGGTATCGAGGTCTGCGTGCGCGCCGATGCCGCCGATCACGCGCTGGCGTTGCGCAGCGGCGCGACCGTGGTCACGACTGCCGACGAGCCCCTGCCGCCCGATCTGGACGCCGCGTTCGACGCCGGTATCGACGTCGCGGACTGGTGGTGGCCGATCGAGGCGTTGCGGCCCGGCGCACCCATTGTCTGCTCGGGTTACCGCGCGGGCGCCATCACGGCGTTCGACTCTGTGGCGGCCGCACGGGCGCTACACACCCTGGTCTTCGCCGAGCATCGCCTGGTCGGCTCCGGTATGGGCACCGCGGAAGACCTGGCCGCGCTGCTGGCCTTCCTGGTCCGTACGGGTCTGCGACCGACCATCGCACACGAATTCGCCTTGCGGGACGCGATAGTCGGCGTGCGCGCCATGCTCAGCGCGAGCACCACCGGCAAGATCGTCTTCGCGATCTGAGCTATCTGATCTGCGCCGCTCCGGTACCGAAACCGCACGGGATCGGGGCCTTGTGCTCAGGGTCGAGGGCGTTGAGCACCAGCTGGATCGTGACGGGGTCGGCGGGCATCGTCATGTGTTCGGAAAAGTTGCCCGGGCAGAGATCTTGCAGCGTGATGTTGTCGACATCGGGACCGTTGAGGAACGCGGTGGTGTATGGCGTCGCGAACTCGTCGAACTTGGAGGCGATCACCGTGTATCTGACACCGAGCAGTGTTTCTCCACCGCTATTGAGCTGTCGGATGAAATCCGACGAGGGCAGTTGTTCCGTGCATGCCGGGCACACCGCGTTGGTTACCGGTGGCGCCAAGGTTATCGGCAAGCCGATCAAACCCCAAGTGGTGCCGTGATTGTCCGGGGCGAGACCGACAAGTGTATGGACTTTGCTCGCTCCGCCGAGGTTCTTCATATAATAACGGGGCAGCATGCCACCCTGGGAATGGCCGACGATATCGACCTGTTGCGCTCCGGTTGCCGCGAGCACCCGGTCGACGAAATCCGAGATCTCTTGCGCCGAAACGCGCAACGGCCCCACACCCGAAATCGTGCCGCCGAGGCTGCGGCCGAAATCGAGCGCGTAGACGCAGTAGCCCGCCTCCGCCAGCCTCGGCGACAGGGCGAACCAGTTGTCCCAGCGATTCTCAAAAGTGCCGTGTGCCAACACAACTGGCCGCGGATGCGCGGCACTGGGCTTGCAGGACCAGTTGTCGGCGCCCGGCGGCGGTGGGACGACATCGACATCGGAGGACGCCTCGACCGCCGTGGGGCTATCGGCGAAGGCGATGGCCGCCGATCCGAAAGTGAGCGCCAACGCGCACAGGCCGGTTACTTGAATTTTGAAAAGAGATACACGCACTGGGCCCTCATCTCCGATTCGACGGTAATGCTGCCGCGATATCGGCGGTCCATGTTCCACACTGAATCCTGGAACGCTGATGCTGCAAGGCAAGCAAGAATCGCTGGACTCTGTCAATGGCCAGTTGGGCGAATATCGGGTAAACGTACCTGCCGGTGATGCGGCGACACCCCGCGAGCTATGTGAGCTCGCGGGGTGCCGGAGGAGCTGTGGATGACCAGCCGGACCGGCCGGTCATCGCGTCGTGATCAGACCAGGTCGAACCGGTCGAGGTTCATCACCTTGTTCCACGCGGAGATGAAATCCCGGACGAACTTCTCCTTCGAATCGTCGGTCGCATAGACCTCCGCCACCGCGCGCAGCTGCGAGTTGGATCCGAAGACCAGGTCGACGCGACTGCCCGTCCACTTGACCGCACCGGTGCCGCGATCGGTGCCGACGTAGGTCCCGTCGTCGGCCGCGGACGGCGCCCACTTGGTGCCCATATCGAGCAGGTTCACGAAGAAGTCGTTGGTCAGCGACTCGGGCGCCGAGGTGAACACACCGTGCGGTGACTGCTTGTGGTTCACGCCGAGCACGCGCAGACCGCCCACCAGCACCGTCATCTCGGGAGTGCTGAGGGTCAGCAGGTTCGCCTTATCGATCAACAGGTACTCCGCCGAGAGCCGGTTGCCCTTCGCGAGGTAGTTGCGGAAGCCGTCGGCACTCGGCTCGAGCGCGGCGAAGGACTCGACATCGGTCTGTTCCTGGGTGGCGTCCGTGCGGCCGGGCGTGAACGGCACCTCGACGTCGTACCCGGCGTTCTTGGCGGCCTGCTCGACCGCCGCGACGCCACCGAGCACCACCAGATCGGCGAACGAAACCCGCGTGTTCCCGGTCTGGGCCGAGTTGAACGACTCCTGGATCCGCTCCAGCGTCGGCAGCACCAACGTGAGCTGGTCGGGCTCGTTGACCTCCCAGCCGCGCTGCGGCTCGAGGCGAATCCGCCCACCGTTGGCGCCGCCGCGCTTGTCGCTGCCACGGAACGACGACGCCGCCGCCCACGCGGTCGAAACCAGCTGCGCGACAGTCAAACCCGACGACAGGATCTGGCTCTTGAGGGCGGCGATATCATCGGCCCCGATGAGGTCGTGCGTTACCGAGGGGACAGGGTCCTGCCACAGCAGGGTCTCCTGCGGCACCAGCGGGCCGAGGTAGCGGACCTTGGGACCCATATCGCGGTGGGTCAGCTTGAACCAGGCCTTGGCGAACTCCTCCGCCAGCTCCTCGGGATGGTCGAGCCAGCGACGGGTGATCTGCTCGTAGATCGGATCGACCCGCATGGACAGGTCCGTCGTCAGCATCACCGGCGTGCGGGTCTTCGACGGCTCGTGCGCGTCGGGCACGGTGCCCGCCCCGCCGCCGTCCTTCGGAATCCACTGCCACGCACCGGCGGGGCTCTTCGTCTTCTCCCACTCGTAGCCGTACAGCGTTTCGACGAAGGTGTTGTCCCAGGTGATCGGGGTCGGCGTCCAGGTGCCCTCCAGGCCGCTGGTGATCGCGTCCTTGCCGACGCCGGTGCCGAAGGCGCTCTGCCAGCCAAGGCCCTGTTGCTCCAGCGGAGCCGCCTCGGGCTCGGGGCCGACGAGGTCGGCCGGGCCCGCACCGTGCGTCTTGCCGAAGGTGTGCCCGCCGACGATCAGCGCCGCGGTCTCGATGTCGTTCATCGCCATGCGGCGGAACGTCTCCCGGATGTCGTTCGCCGCGGCGAGCGGATCCGGATTGCCGTTGGGCCCTTCCGGATTCACGTAGATCAGACCCATTTGCACTGCGGCAAGGGGGTTTTCGAGGCTCCGGCTGCCGGTGTAGCGCTCGTCGCCGAGCCAGGTCTGCTCCGGACCCCAGTAGACGTCCTCTTCGGGTTCCCACTGGTCGACGCGGCCGCCGCCGAAGCCGAATGTGGTGAAGCCCATCGACTCCAGCGCGCAGTTGCCCGCGAAGACGATGAGGTCGGCCCACGACAGCTTCTTGCCGTACTTCTGCTTGACCGGCCACAGCAGGCGGCGCGCCTTGTCCAGGCTCGCGTTGTCGGGCCAGCTGTTGAGCGGCGCGAACCGCTGCATGCCCGCACCGGCGCCACCGCGGCCGTCGTTGATGCGATAGGTGCCCGCGGCATGCCAGGCCATCCGGACGAAGAACGGGCCGTAGTGGCCGAAGTCGGCGGGCCACCAGTCCTGCGAGGTGGTCATCACCGCTTCGACGTCGCGCCGCACGGCATCCAGGTCGAGGGTCTTGAACTCCGCGGCGTAGTCGAAGTCCTCGTCCATGGGATCGGCCACGGCGGGGTTCTTCTGCAGGATTTTCAGGTTGAGCTGGTTCGGCCACCAGTCGCGGTTGCTACCGCCCTCGGTCGGGTACTTGAGGCGACCGGTTACGGGGCAACCACTTTGCGCGGGCTCCGTGTTCGCCTCCGCGATGGGCGGGTGTTCCTGAGGCACAGCAGTTCCTTTCACAATTGTGGCGCGGGTAGCGCCGTGCAGTCGGGGCAAAGGCCCCAGTAGATGACCTCCGCCTCATCGAGGACGAAGCCGTTGTCGTCGGCCGCGGTCAGGCAGGGTGCCCGGCCGCCGGCGCATTCGACATCGACGATGACGCCGCACGAGCGGCAGACGAGGTGGTGGTGGTTGTCTCCGACGCGTGTTTCGTACCGCGCCACGGTGCCCATCGGCTGGATGCGCCGGAGCAGACCCGCACCGGTCAGCGCCCGCAACACGTCGTATACGGCCTGATGGGACACCGTGCCGAGGGTCTTGCGCACGAGACCGAGGATCGAGTCCGTATCGGAGTGGGGATGCTCGTGCACGGCGGCGAGCACCGCGAGCCGCGGTGCCGTCACCCGCAGGTCAGCGCCGCGCAACAGACGCTCGAGCTCCGAAATATTGGACACGTTCAGAAGTATGATCGATTCAAGTCTTTTCCGTGCCGGATTCGGATATTTTGCTCTCCAGCCGCTTGCCGGTGCTGCGTGTTCGATTCGAGAAGGCCACGAAAGCGGTTGGTGCGCGCGGAGTTCGGGGCAGGTCCGGCGTCGGCCGAGTGGTCACTCGCCGTGGAGGCCGAGGCCGTGTAGTTCCAGCGCGGCCAGTTGGCGGATTGTGGTGTCGTCGCCGCGACGCCAGGCGTCTACCGCGTGCGGGTCGAGACGGTCGAGCGTGCGGAGGGGTTGGTTGGCGAGGGCGCGCAGGGCGAGGAGGTCCTGGCCGGAGGGGTCGGTTCGGAGGCGGGCCGCTACCGCGGCTCGGCGGATCCAGCGCAGACGCAGCGGCAGCCAGAGGAAGAGTACGAGGCCGATCGGGACGATCAACGAGCCGATGGCGAGCGCCATGGCGAGGTCGCCGATGAGGTCCTGCTGATCGCGTCCGGCCTCGGAGATCGTCCGGGCGGCCGCGGCGGTCCGTTCAAAGGGTGAGGTCAGCTCGTCGCCCACCATCGGCACCCGGCCCACCTTGTCACCGACAGCATCGAGATTGTCGGCCATGCCATTGCCAGCGCCCTCCAGTTTCTGCCCAGGAACGGCGAGCTTGTGCAACAGATCGTGCAGCCACAGGGCGACCCGGACGGCGGCGTACACCCACGCCACCACGAGCAGATCCGTGACCAGTTGGCGGACGGCGACGGGTGTGCGATCGGCGTAAATCTTCACCCGATCGGAATTCCCCGGTCGCTCGATCAAAAACCGCGCCGGGAATTCCACGCGCACACTACGCATTTCGAGGGCCAGGGCAGTGGCCCCGGCCTCCACACGTCCATCACCTCCCCAGTTGTTCTCCAGTCGAGCCGACCGCCTACGTCGGGTTCTACTTGTCATGAATTCGATACATCGAAGTGCGGCACGCTACATCGCCGCCGTCCGGATCAAATTCGCGAAACCACTCCAGGAGCTTCGCCATGCCATTGTTACGACGCCTGTCCGCAATCACGTTCGGCGCGTTGATGATCGCCGGACTCTCCGTGGCCACCGGATCGGCCACCCCGACCGAAGAGCGAGAAGTGTTCTCGCCGGACGGCACCATCAGCCGCGTTGTCGTTCCGGTTCCCGACCAACCGCCCGCGCCGAGATCCGCCCTACAGGCCGATGTCGTGCCGATCCAGCAGACCGGGCCGTCCAGTCAACGGTTCGATCTGGTGTTCGTCGGTGACGGGTATACGTCGAGCCAACTCGGCACGTACAAAGACCACGCGGTCAACCGGTGGAACGAGATCGTCCAGGTCGAACCGTTCAAGTCGTACAAGAACTCGTTCAACGTCTGGGCCGTCAATGTGGTGTCCCAGCAGTCCGGTGTGGACAACGATCCGCGCGGCACGTACCGAAACACCGCCCTGGACATGACGTTCTGGTGCGGTGGCACCGAGCGCCTGCTCTGTGTCAACGAGACCAAGGCGATCCAGTACGCCCGGCTCGCTCCCGAGGCCGACCAGGTGATTGCGCTGGCCAACACCACGAAGTACGGCGGCGCTGGCGGCCGGGTCGCGACCTCGTCCGGCGGGAATGCCGCGGCCGGACAAATCGTGCTGCACGAGCTCGGGCACTCGATGGCCGGTCTGGCCGACGAGTACGACTATCCCAACGACCGCTATACCGGGCGCGAGCCACGCGAGGTCAACGCGTCGACCTACACCAGCGCGCAGATGCAGCAGAACCGGACCAAGTGGTACCAGTACCTGGGCAAGCAGTCCCCCGACGGTGGTGTGGTCGGCACTTACGAGGGCGCGGTCTACCACAAGCGCGGGGTGTACCGGCCGACGCAGAACTCGTTGATGCGGTCGCTCGGCCGTGAGTTCAACCTGATCGGGCTGGACGCGATGAAGGCCGCGATCGAGCGGAAGAGCCCGCCGACCCAGCACTGACCCAGCACCGGGCGCCCGGCCGTATCGGCTGGGCGCCCGGGCAATTCCCTTGAGCCAGTAAGTATTTCGAGTCTCACACGGGAGCGTCTCGTGCTGAGGGGTGACAAGGAGAAGATTATGGCATCCAGTCGACAACACCGCAGGCGCGACCGGCGGCGCACCCGCGTGCGCTGGGCTGCCGCCAGCCGGACGGTGCTGATCATTCGGCGACTACCCCGACTCGCGCTGTTGGCCGTGGCCGCGGCGCTGCTGCTGTCTAGCGCGCCCGCGATGGCCGACCCGACGGTCGAGCCGGACGCCTCGAGTGGCGAGGCCCAGCCGATGTTCAACCCGGCCGCGCCCATCCGCCAGGACCTCTGGGTGCGCGCGCCGATCGACAGCGACGGGGACCGCAAGGACGACGAGGTGCACGTCCAGGTCGTCCGCCCGGCCGGAGCCACCGGCAAGCTGCCGGTGGTGTACCAGGCGAGTCCGTACTACGCCGGCGGCAACGAGGTACCCAACCACAATGTGGACGTCGAGCTCTACGTGCCCGACGGCCCCGACGCGCGGATGGCCAAGGCGCCAGGACCGCTGCGCGCACGGGTGGCCGAGGATCTGAAGGCGGCGGGCATTACCGTCTCCGAAGGCCGGATCAGCTGGCAGTACGAGGAATTCTTCCTGGCCCGCGGCTACGCCGTGATGTACGGCGAGTCGCTTGGCACCGGTAAATCCACCGGCTGCCCGACCTCGGGCGGGCGCAACGAGACCATCGGGGCGCGGGCACCCATCGACTGGCTCAACGGCCGGGCCAAGGCCCGCGACGGGCAAGGCAAAGCCGTCGTGGCCGATTGGGCCAGCGGCAAAGTCGGCATGATGGGCGTGTCCTACAACGGCACGCTGCCCAACGCCGTCGCCGCCACCGGCGTGCCCGGCCTGGAGGCCATCGTGCCCATCGCCGCCATCAGCAACTGGTACGACTACTACCGGGCGGCGGGCGCGGTGGTCGCACCGGGCACCTACCAGGGTGAGGACACCGACGTACTCGCCAAGTACGTCTACACCAGGGCTGACCGGCAGATCTGCCAGCCCGTCATCGCCGGGCTCGAGCGGGACCAGGACCGGGTCACCGGCGACTACAGCGCCTTCTGGAACGAGCGCAACTACCTCAACGACGTCGGCAAGGTGCGGGCCGCCGTGCTGGCCGTGCACGGTCTCAACGACTTCAACGTCAAGACCAAGCATGTCGCCCAGTGGTACGAGGCGATCAAGAAAGCCGGTGTGCCGCACAAGATCTGGCTGCACCAGTCCGGCCACACCGACCCGATCAGCCTGCGCAGGGACGAGTGGTTGCGCACCGTCAACCGCTGGTTCAGCAAGTACCTGCTCGGCAAGAACAACGGGATCGACAAGGAGCCAAAGGCAACCATCCAGCGGGAGAACAAGTCCTGGGTGAACGAGGCCGACTGGCCCGCCCCCGGCACCGCCGCCGCGACCGCGGTGTTCAAGCCCGGCGGCAGGGCAATCGGCGGACTCGCCACGGGTGGCGCCGAACTCGTCACCGAGTCCCTCGACGACGATGCGACCAAACTCGCCTCCGCCCTCGTCGCCGCGCCGAACTCGCCGAACCGGCTGGCCTATTTCTCCAAGGCCGCCACGACGCCCCTGCGGGTCAGTGGCACGGTCGGTGTCACCTTCCAGATGTCCTTCAAACGTCCGGCGGCCAATGTCACCGCGCTGCTGGTGGATCGGGCTCCGGACGGCAGCTCCCGGATCGTCACCAGGGGCTGGGTGGATCCGCAGAACCGCGGCTCGGAAAGCGACACCGAGCCGATCACCCCGGGTAAGGAGTACACGGTCAACCTGTCCATGCAACCGCACGACTACGTGCTGATGCGCGGACACAAACTGGGCGTGGTGGTGTTGTGCAGCGACAACGAGTACACCCTGCGGCCCAAGCCAGGGCCCGGCTTCGCGGTGAACCTGGGCACTACCAAGGTCACCTTCCCGGTGGTCGGCGGCCAAGCCGCCCTCACTGCCGCGATCGGCTAGGCACAGCTGGCCCGGTCGTACCCGATGCGGTCGGGTGCGACCGGGCCTATCTGTGATCCGGTTGGGCCGCTGTGGGTGCACCAATCCGCGGGGTTCAGTTGTCCGCGATGGGGAGTCGGTATTCGCGGCGCACGCTGGTGCCGAGCTTGCCGATGTTGGCGCCGTATATGTGAATCGAGAGCACGGGGGCTGTGCCGGTGTTGCGGACCAGATGGATGTCGCCGGGCGGGGCGAAACCGCAGGCGGTTCCGGCGTAGTTGATCGCGTCTGCCGCCACGACGAGCCGGGCGTCGGGGCCCGCGCCGCGCAACTCGTAGCGCCGTTCGGTCTCGGCGCCCTCGTACACCCCGGCCACGCACCAGGCCACATGGTCGTGGATCGGCGTCGCCTGCCCCGGCTGCCACACGAGCGCGACCACCGAGAAGCTGCCGTCGCTTTCGGTGTGGACGAGGTGCTGGCGATACCGATCCGGGTCGCCCTCGCGGTACTCGTCGGGCAGCAGATCGGGTTGCGTCAGAAAGCCTTCGAGCCGGTCGGCGACGAGGCGCGCGGACTCGGCGGGCGGACGTTCGAGCCGGACGACTTCCCGCACCGCGCAGACGAGATCGTCCAGGGCCTTGGTGGTGGGTGCGGCGGTACTGATGGACATGTTTCCGCTCATACCGACCAGCATGCGACTGATCGAGCACTGCGGTCTATTCAGACAATGTTGCCGTTACCCAAGAATCGCTTATGGATCGAACCAGGCGTGCCGCAATAGATTTCACTCACCGCGCATCTTGTCGGCAGCGAGCTGGAGTGCCTCCATCATCAGCCGGGTGACCGGGATCTTCTGGTGGCCGGACAGCGTGTACGCGGCCACCGTCCGTGAATCAGCGGGCAGCACAGGCCGACTGACGACCTTGGGGTGGCTGATGAACGACCGGACCATGCTCGGCATCACCGCTATGCCGGTGCCCGCGGCCACCAGGCTCTGCACGGCCAGATTGTCGTCGGTGGTGAAATCGATGTGCGGTTCGAAACCGGCGGTGGCGCAGGACTCGATGAAATGGCTACGGCAGCGCACGCATCCGGCGATCCACCGCTCCTCAGCGAGCTGTGCCAGCTCGACCGACCGGCGCCTGGCCAGCGGATGCCCCTTCGGCAGCAGCACGATCAACGGGTCGTCGAGCAGCGAAATCGTGTACAGGTCATCGGATTCCGGCTGCTCGCTCGGCGCGTCGTAGGTGAAGGCCAGCGTGATGTCGCAGTCCCCGCGGCGCAGCGCCTCCACCGAGTCCGGTGGCTCCGCGTCGATCAACTCGATCCGGATGCCGGGATGCCGGGACTTGATCGATGCGACGGCCGTCGGGATGAGCGTCGCGCTGGCACTGGGGAACGCGTAGACCCGGACGCGGCCGGACTTCAATCGGGTGATGGCCGTCATCTGCTGCTGTGCCGCGGAGATAGCGCCGAGGATGCCGGAAGCGTGCCGAGCGAGCACCTCACCCGCATCGGTCAGCCGCAGCCGCCTGCCAACCCGCATGAACAGCGGTGTGCCGACGGAACGTTCGAGCGCCTTCATCTGCTGGCTGATCGCGGGCTGGGTGTAGCCGAGGTTGCGGGCCGCCGCGGCGAACGAACCGGTCCGCACGACCTCATCGAAAACCCGAACGTACCGCGAGTCGAACATCGGTTCAGGATAAGCATTTCTTTTGCCTCCCATAGCAAGTCGCTCCCCGGTGGGAATATCCCCGAACCGGGCCCGGTTAAGCTTGGTATCAAGTAGTTTGATGACAAGCTAAATGAAGGAGATCGAGATGAGCGAGATCGTCGAGTTGTTCCTGTTCCTGGAGCCCGGCGCGAACCCGGACGAGGACCGGGTGGTCCAGAACTTCGGCGAGAGCGAGTCGCTGCTGGTCTGGGTACCGGACGGGACAGCCGCCGCCAAAGTGGCCGCCGAAGAGGTCGCCCGCGGGGTGCGGCTGATGGAGCTGTACCGCGGCTTCGACCTCGAATCGGCCGCGCAGGTCATCGACGCGGTCGACGGTAGGGCCGCGGTCGGCGTGGCCGGTTTCGGGTTCGGCATCGCTACCGCCCGGCCCATTCGCGACTCCGCAACCATTTTCGTCGGTCACCCGAGCGCGGATCCGGCGGTGCACCGGGTCACCCGAGCGCACGCGGGCGGCGGGCGCACGACGGCGGTCGCGGCACCGGATTCCGCCGCTGCCGCCGCGGTCGCGCTCGAACTGGTCGGCCATGGCGCCGAGCTGATCGAGATCTGCGGTGGCGCATCCCTGCTCGCGGCGCGGGACGTGCGGGCAGCGGTGGGCGACCGGGTCGCGGTGAGCCTGGTGAGTTGGCCGGTCGATTCGATCGAACGCGCCGCCGCTTTCAAGGCCGATTTCGACGCGGCGCACTGAGTGCCGAAGCGGCTAGCCGTCCGCTTCGCTGTGCAGCAGCAGGACTTTCAGGGAAGCCGCCAGCGCGTCGCGTTGCTTCGGGCTGAGCGGCTTCAGAAAGGCCTCGTCGGCGGCGAGCACAGCGTCGAGTGCCTGCGCCGCGACCTCTTCACCAGCGGGGGTGAGATGGATGAGCACGGCCCGGCGGTCCTTCGGGTCCGGTCGTCGCTCGATCAGTCCCGTTCGCTCGAGCCGGTCCAGCCGAGTGGTCATCGCTCCCGACGTGATCAGGGCCGTCCGCGCGAGGTCGCGCGGATTCGTGCCGTCGGGGTCGTTGCGGCGACGCAAGGTGTTCAGCACGTCGAAGTCGCCATAGCTCAGTCCGAGCTGCCGTAGCGCGTCCGCGATGGCTCGCTGTCCGTGCGCGGCACATCGGAAGAGTCGGCCGACGACCTGTAGGGCGCTGACGTCGAGCCGCGGGTCCCGCGCTGCCCACTCGTCGACCATCCGGTCGATGGAATCCTCTGGCACGGCCCGACAGTAGCCGCCCCGGCCGGTGCGCCCGCCCACCGGCTGGGCGGCCGCGGCGGCGCTGACCGGCCCTGAGCCGACAACTCGATAGCGGACCGCACGATGCCCCGACCATTTCGGGCTATGCCCTGACCTGGCCTCATGCTGAACTGGTATGAGCCTCATCGGGCCTCATGGGAGGGGGACGTCATGGATTCGATCTTGTATTGGAATGCTGTCGCGCTGGAAGCGAACCGCGTCAGCCACAGCAATGGCGCGCGCGAACAGATCGGGCCGCCGCTCAGCGCACGGGCGTTGGGAATCGTGCACTTGGGGATGTACGACGGGTACATCGGCGTGCTCGGTGACAGCGCGCAATACGGTCCGTACCTGCCGGATCTGCCGCCCGCACCGCCAGGGGCGAACCCGGACGCCGCGGTGGCGGGCGCGGCGGAGGTGACGCTGAAGTCGTTGTTCCCGAGTCAGAAAGAGGCGTTCGACGAGGCGCTTGCCGGCGCGGGACTGAGCGGTCCCGGCGTGGCGGAAGGATTGGCGTTCGGCAGGCTCGTCGCCGAGCGAATCCTGGCCGACCGCGCGGGCGACCCGGGTGTTGGCGACGCCGGGTACCAGCCTTCGCCGGAGCGCTATCGGCATCGGCCGGATCCGTTCAACCCCGATCAGGGCTTCCACGGCCCGTTCTACGGTGCACGCTCCAAGCTGTTCTCGGCGATGGAGCGGCATGAGAACAGACCTCCGCCCCTGGGCAACGAGGCGTATCTCGAAGTGCAACGCGTCGTTCGGGTCACCGGAATCGCGCCGGAACTACTGGGCAGTGTGCCCCAGTTCGTCATCGACAGCCTGCCGCCCGACCGTCGGCGCCGTACCGAGGAGCGCACGCTGATCGGCCTGTTCTGGGCTTACGACGGGGCGAACGGCATCGGTACACCACCGCGGCTCTACAACCAGATCGTGCGTCTGGTCGCCGAAGACCGGAACAACTCGACCCAGGAGAACGCGCGGCTGTTCGCGCTGATCAACGTCGCGATGGCGGACGCGGGAATTCTCGCATGGGAGCAGAAATACGCGCACGACCTGTGGCGACCCGTGGTCGGTATCCGGGAACACGACCTATCGATGGGACCGGCCGCCGACGACGCCGCCAACGACATCAGTACCGATTGTCAGATCGATTGGCTGCCACTTGGCGCGCCCGCTTCGAATTCGACCGACCGGAACTTCACTCCGAACTTTCCCGCTTATCCGTCCGGGCACGCAACCTTCGGTGCGGCCGCGCTGCACATCGCGCGGCGGTTCTATGGCATCGCGAAGGACGACATGAATCCGGACTCGCTGGCGGCGGGCATCACGTTCGTCTCCGACGAATTGAACGGCATCACCAGGGACAACTCCGGCACCGTGCGGCCGAGGCACGTCCGCAGCTTCCCCGAGGGGCTCTGGCAGATGATCGTCGAGAACGGGCGCAGCCGGGTATGGCTCGGCGTCCACTGGGAATTCGATTTCGCGCCAAGGCCAATCGAAATCGGTGGTCTGCCCCTGGGGCTAGCTATTGCCAACGACATCTTCGACACCGGAATGATGAAGTCACCGATAGGCCCCGCTAGCCGATAGGCCAGCTCGCACGCCCGCTGGCATTGTCGGTAGTTCGACTCCGACGGGGGAGGCGAAACAATCAGCCAGCGGGCGGGCCGCCGGTGTCGGGCGGGTCCGGGATCACGGCGGTGACCTCGATCTCGATCTTGGCATCCTTCTCGACGAGGCGGCTCACCTCCACGGCGGTCATCGCGGCATGGAAGCCGCCGATGATCTCGCGGAAGGCCACCCCGATTTCCGGATACGCGCGCACGTAGGCGTCGACATCGGTGACATACCAGGTCATTCGCACGATGTGCGCGGGCTCGGCGCCTGCTTCGGCGAGCACCGCCACGATATTGTGCAGTGCTCGACGTACCTGGCCCGCGATGTCATGGGACCGGAAGACGCCGTCGACGTCCCAGCCGACCATGCCCGCCACGAACACCAGCTCGCCCCGCGCGGCGACGCCATTCGCGTAGCCGCGCGGGCGCGGCCACCCCGGCGGCTGTAGCACCCTCATGGTGTCGCCGCCGAATCACCTTGCACCGCACCGGATTCGCGCAGCCGGAACCGCTGTAGCTTGCCGGTCGGCGTGCGCGGTAGCGCGTCGACGAAGGCGATGGCCCGCGGATACTTGTACGGCGCCACTGTCTGTTTCACGAAATCCTGCAATTCCTCGACCATTCTGTCGGTTGCCTCGATCTCCGGCCGCAGCACAACGTACGCCTTGACGATCTGACCGCGGTCCTCGTCTGGCACCCCGATCACGGCACAATCGGCGACGGCGGCGTGCCCGGCGAGGGCGTCCTCGACCTCGGGCGCGGCGATGTTGTAGCCGGCGGACACGATCATGTCGTCGGAGCGTGCCTGATAGTGGAAGTAGCCGTCGGCGTCGACCGAATACGCATCGCCGGTGTAGTTCCAGCCGTCGCGCACATAAACGGTCTGCCGCTCATCGGCGAGGTAGCGGCAGCCGGTCGGCCCACGCACCGCGAGCAGGCCGACCGCGCCGGGCGGCAGCGGCTGCCCGTTCTCATCCACGACGCGCGCCTCGTATCCGGGCACCGGCAGGCCCGTCGCGCCGGGCCGGGCGTGCTCTTCGTCGGCGGAGATGAAGATGTGCAGCATTTCGGTGGCGCCGATGCCATCGATCAGTTCGATGCCGGTGGCCTCGCGCCATCGGGTGCGCGTGGTCGGTGGCAGCGGTTCCCCGGCCGACACACATTTGCGTAGCGCGCTGTCGCGCAGTTCGGCGCCGTGCTGGGCGAGGATTCGGTAGGAGGTGGGGGCGGTGAAAAGCACTGTCGCACCGAAGTTCTTGATCGCATCGAGCAGCAGCGCCGGACTCGCCTGTTCGAGCAGCACCGCCGAGGCGCCGACCGCCATGGGGAACAGCAGCAGCCCGCCGAGGCCGAAGGTGAAGGCCAGCGGTGGGCTGCCGATGAACACGTCATCGGGCCGCGGCCGCAAGATGTGCTGCGGGAAGCAGTGGCAGATCGCCATGACATCGCGATGGAAGTGCGCGGTCGCCTTCGGCACGCCGGTGGTGCCGGAGGTGAAAGCGATGAGGCAGACGTCGTCGGCGGCGGTGGCAACCGTGTCGAACCGGTCGCTCTGGCGCGCCATCAGCGCTTCGAGGCCGTCGTCGGCGCCGCTGTGGAAGTAGCGAACCTGGTCCAGGGTCGGACAGGCCGCGACCACTTGTTCGAGCTGCCCGGCCACGGCTATATCGCACAGCGCGTGCGTGATTCGCGCCTTGTCGACGATCTGGGTGAGTTCCTTGACGCGCAGCATCGGCATGGCCGTCACGGCGATGCCGCCCGCCTTCATCACCGCGAACCAGCACGCCGCGAGCATCGGGTTGTTCGGTGCGTCCAGTAGCACCCGGTTGCCTGGCACCAGCCCCATCTCGTGCACCAGTACCGCCGCGATGCGATTGGCCCGCTCGTGCAGGTCGGCATAGGTCCACTGCGGTCCGCCGGGCGCGCGTACGCATGGGCGGTCGCCGTTGCCGTCGCTCAGCTGGCGGTCGAGTAGCTCACTGGCGCAATTGAGTTGCGCCGGGAACCGCAGTTCCGGCCGGTCGAAGACGAGGTCGGGCCACTGCTCGAGCGGGGGTAGGTTGTCGCGGGCGAAGGTATCGATGTGCGCGCTTGTCATGGTGGAACCTTGTGGGGGAGAAGGAGATCGGAAGTCACGACGCCGTATCGCGGCCGGCGTCACGCAGGAGTTCGCGGGCGATGATCAGTTGTTGCACCTCGGTGGCGCCCTCGTAGATGCGCAGCGCCCGGATGTCGCGGTAGAGCCGCTCGACCGGGCGGTCACGGACCACCCCGAGCGCGCCCCACATCTGCACGGCCGCGTCGATGACCCGCTGGGCGCCTTCGGTCGCGGCCATCTTGGCCATGGCGGCCTCGCGAGTGACTGGTCGACCTTGATCGCGCTGCCAGGCCGCGCGATAGGTGAGCAGGGCCGACGCGTCGATCGTCGTCGCCATCCGCGCGAGTTCGGCACGGGTCAGCTGGAAGTCGGCCAGCACCCCGCCGAACATGTGCCGCGAGGTGGCCCTGGCCAGCGCCTCGGCCATGGCGCGGCGGGCGAAGCCGACGGCGGCGGCCGCCACCGAGGTGCGGAAGACGTCGAGTGTGCGCATCGCGATCGCGAATCCCCCGCCCGCGCTGCCGAGACGCCGTGTCGCGGGCACCCGGCAGCCCTCGAAGGACAGCCGGGCGAGCGGGTGCGGTGCGATCACCTCGATGCGTTCGGCGATGTGCAGGCCCGGGGAGTCCGCGTCGACGATAAACGCGGAAATGCCCCGTGCGCCTTCGCCTTCCCCGGTGCGGGCGAACACCACGTAGAAGTCGGCGATACCGCCGTTGGAGATCCAGGTCTTCTCGCCGTCGATGACGAATCCGTCGCCGTCGGCGCGCGCGGCACAGGACAGTGCGGCGGCATCGGAGCCCGCGTCGGTTTCCGAGAGCGCGAACGCCGCGATCGCCGCACCGGTGGCCACCCGAGGCAGGTACCGGCGCTTCTGCTCCTCGGTACCCGCCAGGCTGATCGCGCCGGAGCCGAGCCCCTGCATCGCGAACGCGAAGTCCGCGAGCGCGTCGTGCCGGGCCAGGATTTCACGGGCGAGACATAGTGCGCGGGTGTCGATTCGGTCGTGGCTGCCGCCGAAGGTGGTGCCCGCGACGGTGTGCCGCAGCCAGCCCGCGTCACCCAGCGCGCGGACCAAGCGACGACAGCGGTCGTCGATATCGATGCCGGTGTCGTGTTGCACCTGTTCGGTAGCCCAATCATCCAGTGACGCAGCGAGTTTGCGGTGCGCGTCGTCGAAGAAGGGCCAGTCCCAGTGATCGCTGGACATGGCGGCTAGTTCCCTTCGAACTTCGGACGTTGCTTGGCGACGAACGCGTGATAGGCGCGCGCGAAGTCCTCGGTGAGCATGCACAGTGCTTGGGCCTGCGCCTCCGCCTCGATGGCTTGGTCCACCGACATCGACCACTCCTGGTGCAGCATGGTTTTCGTGATTCCCTGCGCGAAGGTCGGGCCCTCGGCCAACTGGCGCGCGAGTTGTCCGGCGGCGTCGAGCAGCTGCTCCGGTTCGGCCAGCTGGTTGAAGAACCCCCACGCGAACGCCTCGTCGCCGGTCATCGCGCGCCCGGTGTACAGCAACTCGGACGCGCGGCCCTGCCCGATGATGCGCGGCAAGATCGCGCAGGCGCCCATATCGCACCCGGCGAGGCCGACCCGGGTGAACAAGAACGCCGTCTTGCTGCGGGCAGTGCCGACGCGCAAGTCGGACGCCATCGCGAGGATCGCACCGGCACCCGCGCAGACCCCGTCGACGGCGGCCACGATCGGTTGCGGGCAGGCCCGCATCGCCTTGACCAGATCACCGGTCATCCGGGTGAACAGCAACAGGTCCGGTGCCCGCAGCGCCATCAGCGGGCCGATGATGTCGTGCACGTCGCCACCGGAGCAGAAGTTGTCGCCAGCGCCGTGCAGCACAACGACGGTGACGTCGTCGGCATAGGCCATGCGACGGAACAACTCTCGCAGCTCGGCGTAGGAGTCGAAGGTCAGCGGATTCTTGCGCTGCGGGCGGTCGAGCACGATCGTGCCGACGCCCTGGTGGACGTGCCAGCGGAAGTGCGTGCTCGCGTAGTCGGCGAGCGTGGTGCGGTTGGCCGCGCGCAGTGCGGGATCCAGATCCTGGGTCATGAGCGTCCCCGATGTGTCGATGAGCGAGCGTTCTTGCCGTCTTGGTCGGCGGTGCGGTCGGTTGTTCCGCCGAGATGGTCTGCCGTTCCGGCGGATTGGTCGGCTGTTCCGGCGAGGTGGACGCGGAGCCTGCCGAGCAGATCGAACAGCGCCTGCTCGTCGGCACGGCCGAAACCGGCGAATATTTCGGTGAGCCACCGTTCGTGCTCGGCGGCCATCTCGTCGAACCGGGTGCGGCCGAGCTCGGTCAGCCGCACCAGCGTCGCGCGTTTGTCGACCGGGTCCGGGATCCGGTCGACCCAGCCCTCGGCAACCAGCTGATCGGTCAAGCCGGTGACATTGCCGCCGGTCACCATCAGGTAGCGCGACAGCGCGCTCATCCGGAGGCCGTCGTGGTGCCGGTCGAGCTGGGCCAGATAGTCGAAACGGGGCAGGGTGGTCGCGAAGCGCACCCGCAGCCGGGTGCGGATCTCCTGCTCTATCTCATTGGTAGTGGCCAACAGTCGCAGCCACAGCCGTACGTCGAGGTGATCACCGGATACGGTGCGGGCCTCCATGCCGATGCGCTCGTCGCCGAGCACGCCCCCGGTGTCCTGGCGGCGGGTGCTCACCTCACATCACCTCCCCGCCGCTGAGCGAAATCGCTTGGCCGGTCAGCGAAGCGGCCGCATCCGAGCAGAGCCAGGCGACGGTGGCGGCGACCTCCGAAGGCTCGATCAACCGGCCCTGCGGGTTGTGCCGGACGAAGGCCGCCCGCGCTTCGTCGGCGCTACGGCCGGTCGTGTCGATCACCTGTGCCACGCTCTCCTGCAACAAGTCGGTGTCGGTGAAGCCGGGACAGACCGCGTTCACGGTGATCGGCGTGCCCGCGAGTTCCAGTGCCATGGCACGGGTCAACCCGATCACGCCGTGCTTGGCCGCCGCGTAGGCGGTGACGTAGGGGTAGCCGCGCAGACCTGCCGTGCTGGCGATGTTGATCACCCGGCCGTGGCCCGCCGCGAGCATGTCGGTCACCGCGCTCCGGCTACACAGGAACGTGCCGGTGAGATTGACAGCGAGCATGCGATGCCACAGTTCGTCGCTGGTCCGCCGCAATGGCGCGCTAGCAGCTTGCCCGGCGTTGTTGACCAGGATGTCGACCGCGCCGTGGCGCTGGTGCGCGCAGACGAACGCGGTCGCGACGGCCGCCGGGTCGGTGACATCGCAGGCTACGGCCTGCGCCTGCGCCGACTTCGGCAGTCGCGCAACGGTTTCGGTGACGCGGTCCAGGTCGCGCGCCACCAGGGTGAGGCGGGCGCCGTCGCGGGCGAGGCGGTCGGCGATGGCGGCGCCGATGCCGCGTGATCCGCCGGTGACAAGGGCGTGCCGACCGGCCAGTGCGGTGTCGACCTCGGTCATGCCGGTCAGCCTTTCGCCGCCGCGGCGGCTTGCTCGCGTTGGATGTTCGCCTCGAATTGCCGCTTGGCGGCGCGGTATTGCTTGGGCCAGGTGAGCTCGGTGTAGCCGATCTTGGCCGCCTCGGTGAGCGTCCAGGCCGGGTTCGCCAGATGCGGGCGGGCGATCGCGCACAGGTCGGCCCGCCCCGCGGCCACGATGCTGTTCACATGGTCGGCCTCGGAGATCGCCCCGACGGCGATCGTGGCGATCCCAGCCTCCTGGCGCACCCGGTCGGCGAACGGCGTCTGCCACATTCGCCCGAAGATCGGGCTTTCCTGCTTGGTCACCTGACCCGAGGAACAGTCGATCAGATCGGCGCCCGCCTGTTTGAACCATTGCGCGATCTCGACGGCGTCGGCCGGGGTGATGCCGCCTTCGGCCCAGTCGTGTGCCGAAATACGTACCGACATAGGCAGTTCGGCGGGCCACACCGCACGCACCGCCTCGAACACCTCCAGCGGATAGCGCAGCCGGTTCGGCAGCGACCCGCCGTAGGCGTCGGTGCGCCGGTTGGTCAGCGGCGAGATGAAACTCGACAGCAGATAGCCGTGCGCGCAATGCAATTCCAGCCAGTCGAAGCCGGCCTCGGCCGCGCGCCGGGTGGCAGCGGCGAACTGCGCGGTCACCTCGTCCATGTCGGCCCGGGTCATCGCCCGCGACCACTGGCTCACCCCCGGCAGGTACTGCTGCGGCGAGGCCGAGATCAACGGCCAGTTCGGTTCGTCGTCCGCCGGGGTGAGCGGTTGGTCGATGCCGTCCCACATGCGGCGGGTGGAGCCCTTGGCCCCGGAGTGGCCGAGCTGCATGCCGATCTTCGCGTCGGAGTTGTCGTGCACCCAGTCGGCGATGCGCTGCCACGCCCGCCGCTGTTCGTCGGTGTACAGGCCCGGGCAACCGGGGGTGATCCGGCCCGTCGGACTCACGCAGGTCATCTCGGCGAAAACCAATCCGGCGCCACCCACCGCACGCGCGCCGAGGTGCACCAGGTGGAATTCGCTGGGAATTCCGTCGACGGCCGAATATTGGGCCATCGGGGAGACGACGACCCGATTCTTCAGCGTCACCGAACGCGTCGTGTACGGCGTGAACATCGGGGGAACGGACGGCTCGTCGGCGGCTCGGGCCACCCCGGCTCGCGCGTCGAACCACCGCTCGTAGTCCTCCAGCCAGCCCTTGTCGCGCAAGCGCAGATTCTCGTGACTGATGCGCTGGCTGCGGGTGAGCATCGAGTACATGAACTGCTCGGGTTCGAGCTGGTCGCAATAACGTTCGCCGCAGACCTCGAACCACTCCATGGCATTCCATGCGGCGTTCTGCAACCGCAGCACGTCGATCGACCGGGCTTCCTGGTAATGGGTGAGCACTGCGGGCAGTGCGGAGGGGGAGTCACCGTGCTCGCCGAATTGGCGCACCAGCTCGATGGCGTCCTCGAGCGCCAGCTTGGTGCCCGAACCGATGGCGAAGTGCGCGGTGTGCACGGCGTCGCCCATCAGCACGACGTGACTGTTGCCGTTGTGCAGCCACCAGCGCTCACATTTGACTCGTTGGAAGTTCAGCCACGGCGACTCCGGGCGATGGCGGGAGTTGGTCATCAGTTTCTCGCCCTGCAGATTGTCGGCGAACAACTCTTCGCAGAACGCCACCGACTCGTCCGGTCCGGCCTTGTCGAGTCCGTGCGCCAGCCACACGTGTTCCGGGCACTCGACGATGAAGGTGCTGGTGTTGTCGTCGAACTTGTAGATGTGTGCCTGGATCCAGCCGTGCTCGGTCCGGACGAAGTCGAAAGTGAAAGCGTCGTAGAGCTTTTCGGTGCCCAGCCAGATGTAGCGGTTCGGGCGCTGCACGATGTCGGGTGCGAAGACGTCTTGGTGTTTGCCGCGGATCTTCGAGGAGATGCCGTCGGCGGCGACGATCAGGTCCGCATCGGAATATTCGGTGTCGGAGTGGACCTCCCGGTCGAACTCGAGCGTTACGCCGACCTCCTCGCAGCGCGCCTGCAGGATGTTCAGCAGCTTCTTGCGGCCGATGCCGACGAAGCCGTGTCCGCCGGAGCGCAGGACGCGACCCTTGAACCGCAGCTCGATGTCGTCCCAGTGATTGAAGGCCGTCTGGATCCGGTCCGCGGTGGGGCGATCCCACGCGCGCATGGTCTCCATCGTCGCGTCGGAGAAGACGACGCCCCAGCCGAAGGTGTCGTAGGGGCGGTTGCGCTCGACCACGGTGACATCGTGTTCGGCGTTGAGTTGCTTCATCAGCAACCCGAAGTACAGCCCGGCGGGTCCGCCGCCGATGCACACGATCTTCATGTGCTCTCCTCAGGGAGTCGCGATGGAAGTACTTTACCTCTAAAGCTTTAGGTATAAAGCACTTTTGCCGGACTACGGCCAAGTGATCCGTGGTTAGGTGAAAGTTCGATTGATCTGGTGCAATTGAGCGATACCATCGTGGTAGACGCGCTGTGGTTCGCTCAGGAACGGAATGGCCCGCCGAGGAATCTTGAAACAACGGAGTAGCAGCTCATGGTCGCAGAACCGGTCCGGATCGGCGTCGTCGACTCACGTGTCGCCGAACGCGGTCCGACAGCGCTGCGGATCGCCGTCGGCGGTCAATTGCGCAAGCTGCGCGAACAATGCGGCATCACCCGTGAAGCCGCCGGTGAGCACATCCGCGGCTCGCACGCCAAGATCAGCCGACTCGAACTCGGCCGGACCGGCTTCAAGGAACGCGACATCGCGGATCTGCTGAGCCTGTACGGCGTCACCGAGCCGGATCAGCGCGAAATGTTCCTCGGGCTGGCCCGCAAGGCCAATGAACCCGGGTGGTGGCATCGGTACAACGACCTGCTGCCGCAATGGTTCGAGACGTATATCGGCCTGGAGGGCGCCGCGCAGACGATCAGAACGTTTGAGGGCCAGTTGGTTCCGGGCTTGCTGCAAATCGAGGACTACACCCGCGCGGTCGTCGCGGTCGGCCACGAGAACGCCGAGGCGGCGCGGCGAACAGAGCAGCGCACCATGCGCCAAGAGTTCGACGCCCAGGCGGCGCGGCGGGTGGAGCTGCGCGGTAGGCGCCAGGAGATCCTGGATGTGCAGGGCGGGCCCGCGCTGTGGGCGGTGCTGGACGAGGCCGTGCTGCATCGGCCGATCGGCGGCCGGAAGGTGCTGCGCGCGCAAATCGAGCACTTGGTGGAGATGACGAACAAGCGCAGTGTCACCATCCAGGTGCTGCCGTACCGGGCCGGCGGCCATGCGGCGGCGGGCAGTTCGTTCACGATGCTCCGGTTCGCCGAGCGCGAACTCCCCGACATCATCTATCTGGAGCAACTGACCAGTGCGCTCTATCTGGACCGTCCGGAGGATGTCCATCTGTACCGCGAAGTGATGGACCAACTCGCCGTGCAGGCCGAGCCGCCGGACCGGTCCCGTGAGTTGCTGATCGCCGCTGCCGAGGAGCTGTAAATCGGCCTGGGCACCGGACGCGCGAGTTCTCGCCTCCCGCTGGGTATTCGCCAGTAGGCCGCCGACGTCAGCGGTCTTCGGGCGTGCTGGTTTCGGTGAGCACGCGTTGATTGATCGGTTGGAGCTGGCGGTAGGCGTCGGCCACGGCGAGCACGAGGCCGGTGGGGTGCTGAGCTTGCCAGGTGGTCGCGGCGCTCGCGTCGGCGAAGTAGCGGCCGGGATTGCAGGTGGTGGTGCGGACCATGGTGCGGTCCAGTTCGTCGGGGCCGGGCAGCGAGATGACCGCGGTGGCGGGGTCTAGGTCGGCGACACCCGTATCCGGGTGGACTGTCAGTCGGATGATGGTTCCGGTTGCCGGACAGGGTGATTCGATGTCAGCGGAGCGATCGAGAATTGCCGGGAAGAGGAGCGTGTCGGCGGCGCACCAGGCGTAGAGCAGTCGGCCCTCGACGGTGAACCGGTGCGGTGTCGGGTTGAGTGTCAGTCCCCATCCGGTGATGCGGTGCCTCTCGTCGTATTCGATGTCGGCGGCGGCGGGCGCGGTCGCCAACTCGGCGGGGTCCACGCCCGCGGCGGCGGCGAGCTGTTCGACGGTGATGGGTGCGCCGAGCGCGAGCAGCCGAATCGCGGTGCGCATCAGGGTGGTGCCGGTCGGCGTGTCGTTGGCGAACAATGTGTCGATGATCTGGCCGGTGAAGGGGTTGGTCATCGAGCCGAGGACCGTACGTAACGCGGAGACCGATGGCGCCCCGTCGAACCCGCCGTCGTCGGACGGATACAACCGGCACGACAGACTTTCGATCCGGTCGGGCGCCGGGAATGGGTCTCGGCCATCGATGAGCAGGGTGGGGGAGCCGGTCATCCCGGCCGCGGCCGCTTCGGCCGGATCGCCGATCACCCGATGGGTGAACTCGACAGGCATCGAAAGTGCTTGTGCCGCTTGCCGAATTCGTTGTTCGAGGACGGGAACGTTGGGGCAGTTCGGGATCTGCAAGATCTCCAGCTTCATTGTCGGGCACCTTCGTCGTGGAGGGATTCGAGGATCGGGCAGTGTCGGTCGCGGCGGGGACGTTCGCAGGTGGCGGCCAACTCCGACAGCGACCGCAGCATGCGTTGCAGGTCGCTGATCCTGGTGGCCAGCAGTGCTATTCGCGCTTCGGCCAGTTGCCGGGCCGCGTCGCAATCACCGGGACCGCCGTCGGCGAGATGCAGCAGATCCGCGATCTCGTCGAGGGTGAATCCAAGCTCCTTGGCTCGTTTGACGAACCTGACGACGGCCACGGCGTCGGCGGGATACTCCCGATACCCCGACGGTGCGCGCGGCGGCTCCGCGAGCAGTCCGCGGCGCTCGTAGTACCGCAGCGTCTGCGCGTTCACCCCGGCGCGGCTTGCCAGTTCACCGCTTCGCATACGCACATTCTCGACCCGGTACCCCGGTACAAGGTCAAGCGCGAAGTTCTGGACGAGTTCGACCGAGATCAGTGCGGCGGGAGCGGCTATCGCGGGACGAGTCAGCTCGGGTGCCCGCCCGCCGGTTCGGGGTGTCGAGCAGTGCCTTCAGTGGCCCATCGAGACATGATCCTCCAGGATTCCGGCCGCGGTAAACCGTATTTCTCGACAGCGGCTACGCCGATCCCGCTCAAACTGGCCCGCGCGCACGGGTTTTGGTTCGGGTGTCCAGTTCGTTCTGGCAGGGTTGAGGGGTGAGCGAGTTCAGCGATAGGGGCAAGCTGCTGACCTACCTGGTCGAGATTTCCGAGGCAGACCGCTTCAGTCCGCTGTGGTGGCAGGTGAGCAATTCTGGTGGTGCGGCGCAGGTGGCGGCGGCGTTGATCGAGATGGCGGTGCGGCTGGAACTCGAACTTCCTTACGATCCCACCGATTTCCGGTGCTGGTATCGCTACGAAGTGCGTTGGCCGGACGGGGCGATCCTGGAAGGGTTCGAGGGTGCGGTCGAACCGCGGCTCATCCCTGATGATCTCCGCGCACTGGCTCGGTCGGTGATCTCGGTGACCGTTCGCGATCTGCGTAGGCGTAACGGGTAACCGCTCGGGGGTGACTACTTCATGGTGGCGAGCTGGATCAGGTTGCCGCAGGTGTCGTCGAGGACGGCGGTGACCACCGGCCCCATGTCGGTCGCGTCCTGGGTGAACTCGACGCCCAGCCCCTTGAGCCGCTCGACCTCGGCGTACACGTCGTCCACGGCGAACTGGGTGAACGGGATGCCGTCGGCGGCGAGGGCCTTCTTGAACGGGCCCGCTGCCGGGTGGCCGTCCGGCTCCAGCAGCAGCTCGACGCCGTCCGGGTCGGCGGGGGAGACAACGGTGAGCCAGCGGGCCGCGCCGGTGGGCACATCGGTCTTCTTGATGAACCCCAGCTTCTCGGTGTAGAAGGCAAGCGCCTTGGCCTGGTCGTCGACGAATACGCTGGTGATATTGATGCGGATCACGGGTTCGGTTCCTCTCGGTCGATGGGCCACCGCTCGATGATCGAGCGCAGCGGCCTGGTGTCGATGTGGTGGAACTTGTAGCGGCCCTGCCGCCGGCTGCGCACCAGACCGGCCTGTTCGAGGACCGCGAGGTGCTGCGAAATGGCTTGGCGCGAGGAGGCAAGGCCGTGCTTCATGGTCAGCCGACCGCAGATCTCGAACAGCGTCTGGCCGTCCTTGTCGGTCAGCTCGTCCAGGATGATGCGTCGGGTCGCGTCGCCGAGAGCCTTGAACAGGTCGGGGTCTGCGTCCACCGCCCAACGATAGGCAAGCTGAGACTTGCCTATCAAGATATGGGGCATGGGCTTCGCCCGTCGCGCCGCTGCGAAATGCGAGGTCGGGTCTAATTCGCGTGACTGGTCCCGGGGGATGACGCATACTCGACCCTCCGGGGTCGATATGGGAGGGCAGGGGTTTGAAGCTGGCAGAGGCGTTGTCGTTGCGCGCGGATTCGGTACGTCGGATCGAGCAGTTGCGCGCTCGGATCGTGAGCAGTGCCCGTTTTCAGGAAGGCGAGGAGCCCGCCGAGGACGCGACCGCTCTGCTCGCCGAGGCCGGTGCGGTACTCGGTGAATACGAAACGCTGATCCGGCGGATCAACCGCACCAATGCCGCCGCGCGAATCGACGCTGGCGGCACGCTGACGGATGCGCTGGCGCGCCGAGATGCGTTGCGGCTGCGGCACTCCGTGGTCACCGCCGCGGCGGATGCGGCCGCGGGCCAGAACCAGTCCGGGTACACGCGTCAGCTGCGGTCCGAGCTGAAGATGCTGTCCGCCTTGCCGGTCGCCGAGCTGCGTGGGCAGGCCGATGAGCTCGCCAGGGAACTGCGCGAACTCGACGTGCGAATCCAGCGCGCCAACTGGGAGGTCGATCTGCTGGACTGACCCGAAGAGGTGGAGCAGGTAGTCGTTGCGGAGGCGTGCACAACCCGCTGGGCCGACGGGCAATCGGCACCTTCTTGGCGCACGATGGGCAGTGCGGGGGGTTCGATTCCCCATTTCACATCGCAGCCCAGCATTGCGTACAAGTGACCGGGTACAGCACACAGCACACCACCATGTGCAGATTCGTGACGACGAGGGCGGGCAAGGGGCACTCCACCTCTACTCTCGGCGATCAGCGCCCAGCAGGCATCGCGGTCGGCGATCCGCCGCGAGCAGGTCGACGAAAGGGAGGAGCGCTCGAACGGTCGAGCGCTCCTCTTTCATCGGTTACCGGTTCTTCTTGAGCACCGCACCCTCGGGGACGGGCTGCACTTCACCGTTCTTCAAGACCAGCACGCCGGGACTACCGGCGGGCAGGGTGTAGCCGGGCAGATCGCGGGACAGGTCCTCGCGCAGGATCACGCGGTCGATGTCGTGACGCTGTTCGCCGTTGATGATGATCACCTGCTCCCCGGGCCCCGGATCGGCCGCCGCGGTGCCAGCGCCGGCCAGGGCCGCGCCTACTAACGCGGCGCCGCACAGGGTGGCGCCCAGCAACTGTGTCCTCGACTTCAGCATGTGTGAATCTCCTTGCCGTCGTTCGGAATTGCACTCTTGTGCATCGACTGCGGTGCAGTCGGTCCAGACCGTAAGACGCCAAGCTGGGCTGCGACTGGGCAAGGAGCTGTGAGTCGGCTGGGAGTGCTGTCCGGCAGCCGTGCGCGGGGGTGAACGTCGCTTCCGGACGGGCCGACAGGAGCTGTTTCACATTATCGAACTTGTAAGTTAGGTGACCCGAAGATTATCATCTCCGTGTATGAGGGTTTGGCTCCACCGTTCTTCCGTTCCATCCGCATACCGATTTCTCGTGGCAATCCTTGTGGGCGCCTTGGCTTTTGCGCTGACAGCTTGCGGCGGCGGCGATACCGAGCGGGCGGGCAAGCCGGTGGTGTTGACCACGTTCACCGTGTTGGCCGATATCGCGAAGAATGTGGCCGGTGAGCATCTGACGGTGGAGTCGATCACCAAGGTCGGCGCGGAGATCCACGGCTACGAGCCGACGCCCGGCGACATCAAGAAGGCGGCGAAAGCCGATCTCATCTTGGACAACGGCATGAACCTGGAGGCATGGTTCGCCCAGTTCGTCGCCGATGTGAAAGTGCCGCACGTGGTGGTCAGTGCGGGTGTCGAACCGATGAGCATCGGCGAGGACGCCTACGCGGGCAAGGTGAATCCGCACGCATGGATGTCGCCGCTGAACGTGCAGATCTACGTCGACAACATGGTCCGCGCCTTCGGCGAACTCGACCCCGATCACGCGACGGATTTCCAGGCCAACGGCGCGGCGTACAAGGCCGAACTCGGTAAGGTGCACGCCGAGCTGGTCCGCACGCTCGAAGCGTTGCCGGTCAACGAGCGCGCCCTGGTGACCTGTGAAGGCGCGTTCTCCTACCTGGCCCGCGACACCGGGCTGACCGAGAAGTACATCTGGGCGGTCAACGCCGAACAGCAGGCGACCCCGCAGCAGATCGCCTCGGCGATCGACTTCGTCAGGCAGCGCAAGGTGCCCGCCGTGTTCTGCGAATCCACCGTGTCCGACGCGCCGATGCAGCGGGTGGTCGAAGCCACCGGCGCGGCCTTCGGCGGGGTGCTCTACGTCGATTCCCTCTCGGCGGCCGACGGTCCGGTGCCCAGCTATCTCGCGCTGATCCGGCACGACGCGAACACGATCGGCGCCGCGTTGACCGGTGCTCGACCATGAACGCGCCCGCAGTCGAAATCCAGGACGTCACTGTCCATTACGGCGATGTGCTCGCGTTGGATCGCGTCGAATTGACGTTGAAGGCCGGGCGGATCTGCGGTCTGATCGGAATGAACGGATCGGGCAAGTCGACCCTGCTCAAAACCATGATGGGCCTGGTGAAACCGGACCGGGGCACGGTGCTGATCAACGGTGGACCGCCCGCGGCGGCGCGGCGCGCGGGACTGCTCGGCTATGTACCGCAGGCCGAGGACGTCGACTGGAGTTTCCCGCTGTCGGTTCGCGACATCGTGATGGCCGGGCGCTACGGGCAGATGGGTTTCACCCGCCGCCCGCGCCGGGCCGATCGTGCGGCGGTCGCTACGGCGCTGGAGCGGGTCGAATTGACCGAGCTGGCCGACCGCCAAATCGGGCAGCTGTCCGGCGGACAGAAGAAGCGGGCGTTCGTCGCGCGCGGTATCGCCCAGGGCGCGACGATCCTGCTGCTGGACGAGCCGTTCGCCGGTGTCGACAAGCGCTCGGAGGCGACCATCACCACGCTGCTCGGTGAACTCGCCGCCGCGGGTGCGACGATCCTGGTATCCACCCACGATCTGCACTCCCTGCCCAACCTGGCCGACGAAGCGGTGCTGCTGATGCGCAGTGTGCTCGAGCACGGCGACCCTGAAGTCGTCTTGCGGCCGGAGAATCTGGCCAGGGCCTTCGGCCTGGATGTGCTGAACCGACCGGCACCGGATCGAGCGTGCGACAAATGAGCTTCACCGAATTCTTCATCGACCCATTGGGTTACGAGTTCATGGTGCGCGCACTGGCCACCACCGTGACCGCCGCCGCCGTCTGCGCGGTGCTGTCCTGCTGGCTGGTGCTCATCGGCTGGTCGCTGATGGGCGATGCCGTGTCGCACGCGGTGCTGCCGGGGGTCGTGCTGGCTTACATTGTCGGGTGGCCGTTCGCGGTGGGCGCGGTGGTCTTCGGATTCCTCGCGGTGGCGCTGATCGGCGTGATCCGAGATACCAGCCGGATCAAGGAGGATGCCGCGATCGGCATCGTGTTCACCACGTTGTTCGCGTTCGGGCTGGTGCTGGTGTCGGTGACCCCGAGCCAGACCGATCTCAACCACATCGTGTTCGGGAACCTGCTCGGCATCAGCCGCGGTGAAATGATCCAGATCATGATCCTGGCGGTGATCATTCTCGCCGCCCTCGGGCTCAAGCGCCGCGACTTCACCCTGTATGCCTTCGATCCCATCCACGCGCACGCCATCGGTCTCAACCCGCGGTTGCTCGGCACCGCGTTACTCGGGCTGCTGGCACTGACCGCGGTGGTGGCGTTGCAAGCGGTCGGCGTGGTCCTGGTCGTCGCGATGTTGATCATCCCGGGCGCGACCGCGTACCTGCTCACCGACCGCTTCGGTCGCATGCTGCTCATCGCGCCCGCCGTCTCGGTGTCGTGCGCGGTGACGGGGCTGTATCTGAGCTATCACCTGGACACGGCGTCGGGCGGGATGGTTGTGGTGACGCAAGGTGTGGTGTTCACCCTGGTCTATCTTTTCGCGCCGCGGCACGGAATCATCGGTCGCCGAATTCTCGCTGCCCGACGGCGTCGGATCGATCGTCGGGAGACGGTGGCTCGACCTGTCACCGGGAAGGCGTCCGAAACCCCGTCTGTGTCACAGAATCCGGCTGTTTGAGCCCACTTCAGTCGGGTGCTGCCGCCATATCTGTTGGGCGACATATTTATTGGGCAACTCGGCGTCGGCGCTGATGATCGTTAGGGGAGTGGGCGCAGGCCGATCATCGTGCGTGGGGCGGCGTAGACATAGCGGGCTTTGTTCTTCGCGACGAGCTCACCGCCGCCAGTGAGGGCGTCGGGGTCGGCGTTCACGGCACGGAAGGGGATGTCCCATACGGTTTCGCCGGTTCGTGAGTCGATCGCCCACAGGCCGGTGCTGTCGGAGAGAATGACGACACGGTCGTCCGAGGCGTGGACGGTACCGAAGCGTTCGGGAGTGGTGCGCCAGAGCCGTTGGCCGGTGCGGAGATCCAGGCCCGTGAGGGCGCCCGCGGTGGTGGTATCGCGGAGGAGGGCGATGTCGCCGAGCACAGCGATTGCGGTACCCGCCGGGGCGGCGCCTTCGGTGTCGGCGGGAGTGTGGACGAGGTCGGGGCTGGTCCACCGCACGGTGCCGTCGCGGCGGTCATAGGCGGTGTCGGCCAGCAGCACCGGGATGGTGTCGTCGGTGGGACGGTCGAGGGTCAGATCGTGCACGCCCGCGCGATCGGTGCTGACGAGGATGCGCCCGGTGCGGTCCAGGATGTCGGTGCCGGTGACCCGGTAGCCGGGGCACTCGGTGTTGACGCGCAGCACGAGGGCAGCGAAAGTCACGGCGGTGCGGGAACATCCATTCAGCTCGGCGGTCCAGGTCGGCGCGCCGGTGCCGAGGTCGAAACCGGCGAGGTCGGCGCCGAGGGTGAGCACGCCCTGCCCGTGCGAAACGTCCAGGGCATCGTAGGGGAGATCTTCCCATGACGTGCCCATGGCGAAGGCCCGGGACCAGTACGTGTCCGGGTCCGCGAGCGTTCCCGCGTGCACGCGCACGTCGTCGGACTCGACGTCACCTTCGGCGACATAGACGCGATCGTCGACGGTCGCGAGGGCGAAAACGTTCCAGGTCACCGGCGTGCGAGTGATCGCGCCGCTGGCAATGTCGTACCCGACTATCGCGGGAGTGTCGGCCGAAGGGGAAGTGAAGCACACGAGTTCGCCGTCGACCGGAGCGGCCGCGCAACCACCCAGTTCGGCGGCGGGATAGTTCCAGCGCACCTTGCCTGTCGCGGCGTCGATGCCGTACATCATCGGGTCACGCAACGACATGTCGTCGTCCGAGACGCCGATCACGGTCAGCAGTGTGTCCCCCGCGTCGATGAAACCCGCACTGCCGTAGTCGTATTCGGTGCCACCGATGGGGTTGCGAAACTCGGCGAACGCCCGGCCATAGGTGGCTGCGGCGTCGACCGACCACGCGAGACCCGGTGCGGCGTCGGTGGTTCCGGTGATCTTGCGGGTGGTGTCTTCGGGGTGCAGTAGCACCGCGACCGCACCCGCGCTGGTGACGAGGGCGGCCACGGCGGCGAGTACCAGGTTTCGAACACCGGGCGGCCACGCCATCACAGCACCTCCAGTCGAGCGGGCGGTGCGATCGGGACCAGTCGGGCGGTGGCCGGACTCACTGCGGCGGTGGTCATTTCGGCACGTCCGGTGTTCCGGGCGGGACCGGCGCCGTGACCCGTACGCCGGGGGCGGTCACCAGGGCAACGAGTTCGTCGATGGTCATCGGCACGGTTCCGCTGGAATCGTTTCCATCCAGTGTGTGGGCGACATACGCCGTCACCGTACTGCCGTCGGGCACGTAGGCGGTGGCGCTGCGGGAGAGCGTTCGGACGCCGCTGCTCTCCGACCAGGTGTCATGCGTGTCGACCGTCGTGCCGTCGGCGAGTAGCCGTCGTTCATCGAGTTCGCCCGCGACACAGGGTGGAATCGGCGCGGTGGATTGCCGGACCGACACCGACATCCAGCCCTCCTGATTGCCGCGCCGCAGCGTGGCGTGAGCGGTGGTGGAACCGCCGAATTCCGCGGATTTGTCGGAGTCACCGGAGGGGTCGAGGATCGGCTCGAAGAATAGGGACTCGCCTTCAGGGGCGGCTTCGAGGGTGATCCCGCCGGGCAGCGCCTCGTGCAGTGCCCTCGACATCGCGACGGCCTTCGGTCCGGAAAACCACGGGTACGCCGGGTTGTCGTAACCGAATTCGTCCACTCCGAGAAAGCTGAACAACCCACCCGGCCCGGGTGGTTCGACGGTGGTGCAGCCGGGGATTTGCGTCGGATACGTGGCCGTCGGCGTGACGTAGGAGTACTCCGCCGGTTGTGGTAGCGCAGAGCTGGTCGGGGAGACCGGCGTGGTCGTCAGTTCCGGCTCAGGGTCGTGCAGGAGCCCGCCGACGATCACACCGCCCGCCACAATCGCCACGCACAGCAAACCTTGCGTCCACGCGGTGACCGCCCGCGACGGCTCGGTCGATCCGCCGTCGTCCTTCGTATCCGGCACGCGTTCCCCTCCGATCTCGCTCATCAGAGTAGCGGTGGTGTGCTGAATGGCGGCTTCGTCCTGTCGGTCGGCGGACGATCGCGCAGTTGATCACCATGCCTGACCAGTTGGTGCGCCCAGGAACTGGGGATTCCTATCGAGTACCCCTACCCTGTAGTCGTATAATCGACCTAGCTATCAGGAACGGCATCTGAGCTGGCCTTATTCATGAAGGTTGCGGTCAAAGTCGCGAACTATGCGACCGGTAGGGGGGTAGTGTCGCGAGCCCGGCGGTGGCCCGGCTTCCTTCTGGCTACGTACGCGGGGACAGTAGGTGATGGTCGTGCAGGGAGTCTCACGCGCTCATCGTCGAACCTTTGCCGGGCGAGGCGGAACATCGTTGCGCGCACCGAGTTCCGAGGAAGGAGCGCCGTCGATGCCGTGGCTGTCAGCGTCGTTGCGACCATCGGGGACGCCGGTGCGACTCGTCGGTATAGTCGGTGCGCAGTGAACCTCATCGGCCGGTTGGGATCTGCCCGCGCGGTGTTCGTGCTGCTCATGGCAGTACTGCTGGCCGCGCCCATGGTCGACTGTGTGCTGCACGACGAGCAGTCGCACGCCTACGCTCAGCTGCCACCGGGTTCGCCTGTCGCAGCCGCGTTCACCTCCCACACCCCGGATCGGCACCACCACGGCGCTATCGGCGACAGTGGCGAAGATTGCGGTCAACACCTGACCCGCTGCATCGTCCAATCGGTGTTGCCCGGCGGGGCCACCATCAGTCTGCTGTTCCAGCTACTCATCGCATTCCTGGCCGCGATCGCCGGTGCCATTTCGGCCACGCGGGTGGCGGCCAACGGCGTGCGCGGCCCACCGGCGACCGTCCCGCTCGCCGTCGAGGGGCGAGACATTCTCACCAAGTTCTGTATCTCCCGACGCTGATCGGTCAGCGCCACGCCGACATCTGTAGTTGTCGGCCGGTGTTCGCTGCCCGCTCGACGTCTGCGCCGTCGCCTCGCGGCGGTCTCGATACAGAAAGCGATACGCATGAACAAGATCGTGTTCGACAAGCCGAGGGAAATAGCAGCGGCACTCGCTGCCGCGCCGGGGGCTGCCCGGCACCTGCGTGCGCTGGTCGGAAATACCCCGGTGCTCTGGGTCGGCGCGCCGTTGGCCGCCGCGGGCCGCGGTTTCTGGGCCAAGCTCGAAGGGTTCAATCCCGGTGGCATGAAGGATCGGCCCGCCCTGCACATGGTGCGCCGCGCCGAGGAACGCGGGGAGCTGGCTCCCGGCGCACGTATCGTCGAATCCACCAGTGGCACACTCGGTTTGGGTTTGGCGCTGGCCGGTATTGTGTACGGTCACCCGGTCACGGTGGTCACCGATCCGGGGCTAGAGCCGATCGTGGCTCGGATGCTGGCCGCCTATGGCGCCCAGGTGGACGTGGTCGCACAGGCGCATCCGACCGGCGGCTGGCAGCAGGCACGCCGGGAGCGGGTGATCGAACTGCTCGGCAGTGAACCGGGCGCGTGGTGCCCGGACCAATACAGCAATCCCGACAATGTCGAGGGCTACCAATCTTTGGCGCTCGAACTCGTGGAACAACTGGGCGGCATAGATGTCCTGGTGTGCGCGGTGGGCACCGGTGGGCACTCTTCCGGAGTGGCGCGGGTGCTGCGCCGGTTCAACCCGGACCTGACGCTGATCGGCGTGGACACGGTGGCCTCGACGATCTTCGGTCAACCGGCCGGTCCCCGGCTGATGCGTGGTCTCGGCTCGAGCATCTACCCGGCCAATGTCGACTACGCCGCGTTCGACGAGGTGCATTGGGTCGCGCCCGCCGAGGCGGTGTGGGCCTGCCGCACCCTGGCCGCGACCCATCACGCCAGCGGCGGCTGGAGTGTCGGGGCGGTGGCGCTGGTCGCGGGCTGGGCCGCCCGCACCTACGATGCCGACACCCGGATCGCGGCCGTGTTCCCGGACGGCCCGCAACGTTACTTCGACACCGTCTACAACGACGCCTACTGTGCCGAGCATTCGCTGCTCGACAGCGATCCGCCGCTGGCCCCCGCTCTCGTCGCGCGACCCGACGAGCAGATGATCCGTTCTTGGACTCGGTGCCGCACCGTCATCAATCCACGGGAAGCGGGCGCAGTGCGCGAGGTGGCGTTGTGACAGCATTCGGAAAGTTCCGCAGCTTCGACCTCGCCGCGCGACTGCTCATGATCAATCAGTTCGGCATCAATCTCGGCTTCTACATGCTGATGCCGTACCTGGCCGGTTATCTGGCGGGTCCGCTGGGTTTGGCCGCGTGGGCGGTCGGACTGGTACTCGGGGTCCGGAATTTCTCCCAGCAGGGCATGTTTCTGATCGGTGGCACGCTGGCCGATCGGCTCGGCTACAAACCCCTGATCGTCGCGGGCTGTCTGTTGCGGACCGGTGGTTTCGCGTTGCTGGTCTTCGCGACGTCGCTGCCGGGGCTGCTGGTGGCTTCGGCGGCAACGGGTTTCGCCGGGGCGCTGTTCAATCCGGCGGTGCGTGCCTATCTCGCCGCCGATACCGGCGAACGCCGGGTGGAGGCGTTCGCCATGTTCAACATCTTCTACCAGGCGGGCATCCTGGCGGGGCCGCTGGTCGGGCTGGCACTGATGACCGTCGATTTCCAGGTGACCGCGGGTGCGGCGGCGGTGGTCTTCGCGGGACTCACGCTGGCACAGCTGTGCGCACTGCCCGCCCGGCGCGCCGAGGTCCCTGCCGAGCGGACTTCGGTGCTCGACGACTGGCGCACGGTGGTGGCGAACCGGCGGTTCGTCTGGTTCGCGCTGGCCATGATCGGCTCGTATGTGCTGTCGTTCCAGGTGTACCTCGCGCTGCCGCTGCACGCGGAATTCCTTGCGGGCCAACACTCGCAGCTGCTCGTGTCGGCGCTGTTCGTGGTGTCCGGAGTGGTGGCCGTCGCGGGGCAGTTGCGCATCACCGGATGGTTCAAAGCGAGGTGGGGCACCGGGCGCAGCCTGGTGGTCGGCATGGGCGTGCTTGGCGCATCGTTTCTGCCGTTGCTGGTGATCCCGGCGCCGGACCGGTTCGGTGCCGGTGCCGCGATCGGTGCGCTGCTGGTGTCGGCGGCGTTGCTCGCGGTCGGCACCGCGGCGGTGTTTCCGTTCGAGATGGACACCGTGGTGTCGTTGTCCGGTGGGAAACTGGTGGCCACCCACTACGGGTTCTACAACACCGTGGTGGGGGTCGGCATCCTGGCGGGCAACCTCGCCACCGGCGCGGTCGTGGGAGCGGCCCGGCAGCTCGGCGCCGACTGGGCGGTGTGGTTCGGTCTCAGCCTGATCGGCGCGCTCGCGGCCTTCGCGTTGCACCGGCTCGACCGAGCGCAGCAGCCGGATGACGTAGTTCGGTCGACCGCGGTCCAGGTGTGAACACCGAGGCGGGCGCCCATTGCCGGGCGCCCGCCTCAGGCGGTCAGGGCAACGGTGCGGTCCATCGCAGGACGGAACCGCCGGATGTATTGGGCTCGACGCTGAAGCTACCGCCCGCTTGTTCGGCCCGCGCGGCGAGATTCGCGAGCCCGCTTCGGCGCGTGATGTTTTCGGGGATGCCGATGCCGTCGTCGGTCACCTCGATGCTGACCTCGTCCCGAACTTTGAGTTCGACCGAGACCGTGCCTGCCGACGCGTGGCGCACGACATTGCTCACCGCCTCGCGCAGCACGGCTTCGACGTCATCGGACAGCGGCGGGGCCAGCACGGTGACCGGACCGGCTAGCCGCACGGTGGTGCGCAATCCGGTGTCGGCGGTCATCTCGGCAATAATGCTGTGCAGGTGTTGGCGGTACTTCGAGGAATCGGCGGAGGTGTTGCTCTGCAGGTCGAAGATCGAATGGCGGATATCCTGCACGATCGCCTGGATGTCGTCGATGGTCTCGGTGAGCCGGGATTTGATCTCCGGTGTCTGCGTCCGCTGTGCGGTGCCCTGCAGCGATAGCCCTACCGCGAACAGCCGCTGGATGACGTGATCATGCAGACCGCGGGCGATCCGATCGCGATCGGACAGCACGTCGAGCTCGCGCATCCGTTGCTGGGTGGCGGCCAATTGCAGGGCCAGCGCGGCCTGGTCGGCGATCGCGGCCATCATCGACTGTGCCGCGGCGTCCAAGGACGGGGCCGCGGTGGACCGCAAGGTGGTGAGGACGCCGATGACGGACTGGCCCGCGCGCAGCGGAAGGATCAGTGCCGGACCGAATTCCGGGACGGCATCGAGGAATTGGCCGTGCGTGAACTCGTCGACGGCGACCGTGCGCCCCTGCCGGTACGCCTCCTGGTAATCGGAGCGCTGCAGCGAGACCCGTTGTCCGATCAGTGCCTCGGCGTCGGTTCCGGCCGCCGCGACGACCACCAACTCGGTGGCCTCGTCGGGCGGCATTTCGGGGTCTTCGGGCAGCGCCAGGAAGGTGCACGCGGAGTCCGTGAGTGTCAGCGCCCGATTGACCACGAGGGTCAGGACCTCGCTCGGCTCGCCGCCGGAAAGGAGTTCGGTGGCCACGTTCCTGGTCGCCTCCAGCCACCGCATCCGCAGCTGGGACTGTTCATACAGTCGCGCGTTCTCGATGGCGATACCGGCGGCCGCCGCCAAGGCTTGCACGACGACCTCGTCGTCCTCGGTGAATTCCAGCCCGCCCGCCTTCTCGGTCAGGTAGAGATTGCCGAACACCTCGTCGCGGACCTTGACCGGAACGCCGAGGAAGGTGCTCATCGGCGGATGGTGGGCGGGGAAGCCGACCGACGATGGATGATCCGAAAGATTGGACAGCCGAATGGGTTTGGGCTCTTGGATCAACAGCCCCAGCACGCCGTGGCCGCGCGGCAGATCACCGATCAGGACGCGGGTGCGGTCGTCGATGCCCTCGTAGACGAACTCGGCGAGCCGCAGACTGGTCCGGTCGGTTTCGCGGACGCCGAGCGCGCCGTAGCCAGCGTCGACCAGTTCGATGGCGGTGTGCACGATCGTGCGCAGGGTGTTGTCGAGGTCGAGGCCCGCGGTGATCACCAGCATGGCCTCCATCAGCCGGTCCATCCGGTCACGGACGGTGACGATCTGCCCGATCCGGTCCTGGACCTCGCTCAACAGCTCCCGCAACCGCAGCTGCGACAGCGTTTCGGTCACCTGCACGTACCCGCTGGACGCCGGGTCGGACGGTCGGTGGTCCATGATCAGCATTCTTCCACGACCGGATCTGTGCCTTCCGGCCACGGAAAGGCCGCAGCTGGGGGACCTAAACCTGGCTTTGTGGCGGCTGCAGCTTCGAGGCGATGACCGCGGCCTGGGTGCGGCGCTCGACGCCGAGTTTGGTCAGCAGCCGGGACACGTAGTTCTTCACCGTCTTTTCGGCCAGGAACATCCGGCCCGCGATCTGGCGGTTGGTCAGACCCTCACCGAGCAAGGCGAGCAGCGTGCGCTCCTGGTCGGTCAAGGCGGCCAGCGGCCCGGTCTTCGCCTCGGTCTCCGAACGGAGCTTGGCCATCAGCGCGGCCGCGGCCCGGTTGTCGAGCAGCGACTTACCGGCACCGACGTCGCGGATGGCATCGATGAGTTCGAGACTCTTGATGTCCTTGACGACGTATCCGCTTGCCCCGGCGAGGATGGCGTTGAGCATGGCCTGTTCGTCGGTGAACGACGTCAAGATCAGGCAGCGCAGTGCCGGGTTCGCCGAGAGCAGCTCGCGGCACAGTTCGATGCCGTTGCCGTCGGGCAGCCGCACGTCCAAGACGACGACGTCGGGTCGCAACGCCGGAATCCGGGCGATCGCCTGCGCGTAGCTGCCCGCTTCGCCGACCACCTCGAGGTCGGGTTCGAGCCCGATGAGATCGCCCACCCCGCGGCGGACGATTTCGTGGTCGTCGACCAAGAACACCTTGATCATGGGCACCTCCCTCGCGTCATGCCCAACAGCCTACGGAGCCACCCGGCCCGCATCGCCCGAGTTGGACCTCGATTCGGTGACCGAAGTCCCGAGCCAGGGAGGGCCTTCGACCCTGTGCGCTCAAAAGTTGCGGTGATGGCATGGGCAGGACATCGAGAAAGGTAGGCACCACCCTTGACGCGTGACCTGACACAACGCGAAATACTCACCGACCTGGAGCCGATCGCCGAAGAGTCGGTGCACCGACACCTATCGATGACCAAGGACTGGCATCCGCACGACTACGTGCCATGGGATGAGGGCCGCAACTTCGCGGCACTCGGTGGAGTGGACTGGGAGCCGGGACAATCGGAGCTGAGCGAGGTCGCGAAGGCCGCGATGATCACGAACCTGCTCACCGAAGACAATCTGCCCTCCTACCATCGGGAGATCGCCGAGAACTTCTCCCGCGACGGCGCATGGGGCACCTGGGTGGGACGCTGGACCGCCGAGGAAATGCGGCACAGCACCGTGATTCGCGACTATCTGGTGGTGACCCGCGGTGTCGATCCGGTCGCGCTGGAACAAGCGCGGATGGTCCACATGACCAACGGGTTCTCCTCCGGTGCGACGGCGGACGACGTGGACAGCGGTGCCGGCTTCTTGCATTCGGTGGCGTACGTGAGCTTTCAGGAGTTGGCGACCCGGGTTACCCACCGCAACACCGGCCGGGTGTGCAACGACCCGATCGCCGACAAGATGTTGCAGCGCATCGCGGCCGACGAGAACCTGCACATGATCTTCTATCGCACCATGTGCGGCGCCGCGCTCGATCTGGTACCGGATCAAGCGATCGAGGCCGTCGCCACCATCGTGCACAACTTCCGGATGCCAGGCGCGGGGATGCCGAACTTCCGCCGCAACGGCGTGCTGATGGCCAAACACGGCGTCTACGACCTGCGCCAGCACCTCGAAGAAGTCCTGCAACCGGTGCTGCGGCAGTGGAACATCTTCGACCGCAACGACTTCAGTGCCCGCGGTGAGCAAGTGCGTGAACGACTCGCGGCTTATCTCACGGATCTGGAGCAGGTAAAGATCCCACGCTTCGAAGAGCAGCGGGATCGCGCCCTGGCCCGCGAACGCACCCGCCGGTAGGCCGGGGCCGTGCTTACCTCGTCGGGCAACCGTGGCCGCTTGGCCCTTGGAATGCAGTGACTGCATTGCTGAAAAGGTAGCGGAGCCTAACCAATAAATGGCGTTTTGGAATTCGAAATGGTCGTTTGTTCTGGGCATTTGGAACATTCCAATCGGGCAGATGGGTGTCCAACTGTTCATTTCGGCGCGGGGGCCTGCGAGGTGAACGTGCCAGTACAGAGCGGGTTTTGGACGGTTGGGCGTGGGACTTGCACACCAATCTGGTTTCCCGGGAATGTGTTCGGGTCAATAGGGCTGGATATGGAGTGGTCGGGCGTGGAAGAATTGGCGAGCTTTCTGAGTTGATCTCGACCGCATCCGTGAACCACAGCGTGGAGTCCGCGAAGCACGAGGATCGCCACGCTCGACCGGTGCATCGGAGCCCAAGCAGTGGCCCGCCGCCGGCCCCGGTGATCTCGCCGCCGTGGAACTCCTTGCCCCACTAGAGGAGTGACCCGTGACTGTCGACGTCCTGCTACCAGTGGATGGCCCGCGCTTCGGCGTGGCGGTCGGGCAGCAGTGCGCCGTGGTCCCCGCGGCCCCAGATCATCGGTACCGCAGCCGGTGAGCGCGACGGCGGTCCGGGAAACGGTCGACGCGCTCGTACTGAAGGCCGACACCGTCGAGGACTTCCTCGAGGTGATGCGCGCCGCGCAGGCGGCATCCGGGCTCGCACCGGGCCAGATCGCCAAGTTCACCAACATCTCCCGCAGTAGCATCTACAACTGGCTCCGGCCGGGCTACCCGTCGCTGCCGCGCAATCGGGCGCAGATGGAGTCGTTCTTCCGGGTCTGCAAGTTGTCCGATGGCGGGCTTCATCGGGTGCTGGAGCTGTGGGATCGCCTGGACGAGGCGCGCACCGAAGCCGCGCCGTCCATATCGATGAAGGCGGTGAAAGCGCAAGCCGCGCACACGAACACCGGTGCGGGTGGGGTGCGCGCCGTGGTCGCGGACCCGGTGCAGGTGGACAACAGGTTGTCGAACGACGCTGCGGAACCGGCTGTCCCGGTGGTGGAGCAACCGAAGCGGGCGTGGCAGTTCAGCTCGATCATCACTGCGGTCGCGACCGTCGCGGTCATCGTCGTCATGCTGGACGTGATCACGACACCACACCCCGACTCGACGCTGTCGACCGCCGCCGGACCGGAGCCGTTGCGCGCCGGAGCCTATGCGGCGGCGCTGGTCTGCGCGCTGCTGATGGTGGGGCTCGGTGCGGGAGAGCGCAACCGGCGGATGGCGTGGGCGCGGCTGCGGAATTGGCCCGCCGTGATCGCGATGGTCGCCATGTCGTCGGCTGCGGTCACCGCGGTCGCCCCCTATGCAGCCGACCCGATGGTCGCCGCGCCGATCACCGCGGTGGTGGGCTCGGCCTGCACCGCCTGGTGGTTCGCCTCGCTGAGCATGCGCGGGGTTCGGCTGCTGATCACCGAGGTGCCGGTGGTGTCCGCGGTCTGTGCGCTGGTGGGAGCGATACCGGGCCTGTGCTTGGGCACCTCCGGGCTACCGATGGCGAGTGCTGTGCTCGCCGGTGTGCTCGCCTCGGCGTCGGTCGTGCATCTGTTCGGTAATGCGGCCGCCGCGCTGGCCGAGCCGGTTGGTGCAACCGAATTCCCGCGCACCGCACCGCCTGTCGAGCTGCCCGAGGTCGAGGACCTGACCGCGCCGACGCTGGTGGCTTCGCCGCCTGCGCAGCGAATATCCGCCGACTCGTCCGACGGCGTCGCCCACCGGGACGCGCGTCCGACACGAGCGACGTGTCGCCGACGGCGGCACCACATGGCGCACGGATGCGGTGCCGACTGGCTGCACCCGCGACGGTTTTGTCCCGCGGTCGCGTCGAGGTCCGCATACCGAGCGATCCGGAAAGCCTTCTCCGCTGTCCTCGTGCGTCGTGACACTGCCGCGAACGGCGACCCCGCCGTGGTGCCGCGGACCGCGCGGGATCTGATCGATACCTCGACGCAGCCGCTGCCGAAGTTGCCGCGCCGCAAGCCGCGGTCGCGCGATATGCACGAACTGCTCGTCGGCGTGACCTCCGCACCCAAACTGGGTGCGCGGCGGGTTGATCCGGTGGAGTTCGGCGACGAGCCGGTCGAATATCCGGTGCCCGCCTACGAAATCATTGAACGGATCAAGCAGGAGCGCGAGCAAGCGGCCGAGGCCGAAGCCGAGCACCCCTTCGTTTCCCGGCCGAGGGGTCTCGGGCGCCGGACCGGCACCCGGTTCGGGCCCTATGAGCTGCGGTCGCTGGTGGGCAAAGGGCGGATGGGCGAGGTGTACGAGGCCTATGACACGGTGAAGGACCGGATGGTGGCGGTCAAGCTGCTGTCCGAAGCAGTCGCGCTGGATCCGGTGTACCAGTTGCGGTTCCGTCGCGAAACGCTGGCCGCCGCACGGCTGACCGAGCCGCACGTCATCCCGATCCACGACTGGGGCGTGATCAATGGCGTGCTGTTCACCGACACCCGATTGGTCGACGGCACCGATGTGCGCACCGTGTTGCGCCATCACGGTCCGCTGCATGCCGAGGACGCGGTGGCCATCATCGAGCAGATCGCCGCGGCACTGGACGCGGCGCACGCCGCGGGCCTGGTGCACCGCGATGTGAAACCCGCGGACATCGTGCTCACCACCACCGGTATCGCCTACCTCACCGACTTCGGCATCGCGCACATGGAGAACGACCGCGCGGTGGCTACCGGCGGGATGCCGGTCGACTCCTGCGATTACCTGGCGCCCGAACGATTCGGCTTCGGCCCGGTGCACGGCAGCTCCGATATCTATGCGCTCACCTGCGTTCTCTATGAAGCACTCACCGGTTTGCCGCCGTTCCCCGCGGGCACGACGGCCGAGGTGATCCAGGGGCATCTGGCTGATCCGCCGCCGCGCCCGAGCCTTCGCCTGCCGAAGGTGCCCGCGGCGATGGACAAGGTGATCCAACGCGGTATGGCCAAGGACCCCGCCGAACGGTTCCCGACCGCGACCGCGATGGCCCGTGCCGCGCGGGTCGCCCTCGGCACACCGATGCGCCCGCGGACCGTGCTGCCGCGCGAGAAGATCGTGCTCCCTCGGCGCGAACCCGGTACCGACGTCGAATATTTCGATCCGCCACGGTCAGCCGGTGCAGTGGTGATCTACTCCGCGCTCACCGACGAACCACGCGCCGCCGACGACCTCAGGCGTGCGCGCGATCCTGCCGGTGTCGGGCGGCGAGGTCGGCGGGTCGGGTCGGCACCGAACAGCCGATATCGCGACACCGAGCCGCCCGCGGAACCGTTTGCGGCAGAGGAACGTTGGAATGCCTGGCGTCCTTGGCGCCCGACCGTGTGAACGCCGGACATCGTTGATCGCCACGGTCTTTCGATCGACGAGCGGGGCTGGCCGTGCTCGGCGCGGATCGAGCGGTCCGATAGTTCGCTACAGATGTGCTGTGGTGTTGTGCTGCAGCGACCATTTCAGGTGAGGGGAGTTTTGCGCGCACTCAGGGCGGTGCGACGTCGGTGAGTGTCTGAGGGGCAGCGCCCCGTGGGGAACGCCGGTCCGGCCGGTCGGCATTTGTCTTGTAGCACAAAGGCTTTTGTCCACTTGGACTACATCTGGGGATCCGATAAATGTTCAGGGGGCTTGCGTCGCACTCCAAATCGCTGGTCGGCGGGTTTCGGGTGGTCAGCGCGCCCAGTGGCGCCCGCCGTAGTTACACGTTTGTGATTATTGGTCGATCGGACTGGCCGTGGGCGGTAACGGGGTGGAAGACTGGTTGTCACCCCCGTGCAGCGGGGGCCGCGCTCAGCGTAACCAGCTTGTAGCGCGCAGTGCCGCGATGGTCCCCCGAATTGGGCTGCACCCACCATGCTTTGGGAGTTCGCGAGGCACGCGAGGCTCATCCCGGGCTGGTACCCACATCACAGTGGATCCGGACCCAGCGGTACCGATCGGTGTGATCGGCAGGCAGCATCGCGGCCCGTGGCCTCCTCCGTTACACAGGTTGAGGAGTTCGACGTGATCGGTCCTGCCGTGTTGGCCGCTGTGCCGAAGCGCACGCGTCAGAGTGGACGTGGCGCAGGGCTCGGTCGCGAGCTACGTCGGGTTCCGGACGGCGCTGACCGCTGTTCACCACGGTGAGCGCCGAGGGATCGGCGGCCGAGATGGTCGGCGCCGCACTGATGCTCACGCTCGACCTCGACGTGGCCTCCTACGACGAGTTGCGCGCCGAGTTCCTCGCGATGACCGCCGAGGCGCAGCGGGCGTCGGGGCGCTCCAGGGCTGCTCTCGTCAAACTCTGCGCGGGTAAGCCCGGACGGCAAACCGTCTACAACTACGCCGGGGACCCGGCCTACACCAGTTTCCCCAAGCCCGCGCTTCTCGAAAAGTACTTGGCGTGCTGCGACTTCACGCCGCAGCAGGTGCGATTCGCGGTGGCCCGGTGCGCGGAGATCAGGCGCCGCTACCCGGAGGCGGGCAAGTCGTCGCCGCGCCAGAAGGAGTCGCCTCACGTCACCGCTGGGCACCAGGGCGGCAGTTCCCGTCCGGCACAGCCTGTGGGTCCACCTGCGGCGGGCGGGCAGAACGACGGCGCAGCTCTGTCCGGCCGCGATGACGGTCCGCTGTTGTCGCAGCCAGCGGGCTGGTCGAAGCCGTGGCGCGGTCTGGCGCGATTTCTGTCGCCGAAGAAGGTCACCGCATTCGGCTACCGCTATCTCGCCGACCCGCGGGTTATTACCTCGTTGTCGGCCGCGACGTACGAGCCGCTCGCGTCCGAGGTGTGGCGGCCGAGCCACCTCGTCGCGTCGACGCTGGATTCGGAGCCGCCCCATACGGCCGACCGGTGGTGGGTCGGCAGTGTGTTGCGAAGTTCGGGAGTGCGGGTCTCGCCCGGGCGGACCGCGTGGCGGGTCGCCGGTAAGGGGCTGGCAGCCGCGCATCCTCGGGGCTACACCGTGGCCGGTCTCGTCCACGATGCCTATCGTGCTGCCGGTATCACGTTGCCTGCCAGTTCGGATGAGCAGTCCCGCGCCGGGGTACCGGTGCCGTTCGAACATGCCGAGCCCGGCGACATTCTCATCCTGACCGATGGCCGGGAGGGAATGTACGCGGGCAACGGCAAGGCGCTCATGATCGCATCGCCTTCGCTGGGGTCCTATCTGTGCCCTGTATCGCGCGACCAAGTCCAGACCACGCGCCGCATCTCCTGGGAGTCGGTGCAGCTGGCGGACCGGCCTCGGGATGATGGAATCGGCCGCCCGGCCCCTGTGGACGTCCCGCAGGGTGTCGAGAACGCCGGTCCCGCAGCGCCTTCGGATCCGCCGCTGCCCCTGGTCGAAGCTGAAGGTGAGCCCGCTTCGACCGAGGCGGTCATGGAGCAGTTCGAGCGGATGATGCGCGAGGTGACCGCGCAAGTCGAGGCTTGTGGACACGCCGCCGACCCGGGGCTGGCCGCGCTGCGGGCGATCGACGGGCTGGCCTTCCCGTTTCCGTACGAGGGCTCGCAAACCTGGCTTGTCCGTGCGGCATTCAAGGCGATCGACCTGCCGCTGCCGCCGGAGATTCGTTTCGAACTGCCGGTGATGGCGGTCGCGGCGCGGCACGTGGACCTTCGGCCCGGCGACATCGTCTTCACCGAATCCGGTGTGCTCGGCATCTACGGAGGCAACGACGAGCTGGTCTACCTGGGCCCAGGGGGCGCGCGGGCAACCAGCGTGTTGCAGCCCGCGTTGTATGTGGCGGCGTGGCGCGTTACCGCCGTGCCCGCACGGGACGGTCATGGGTTGGTGAGCAGGGTGGCGATGGTCGAGCACGATGATGCGGGGCGTCTCGCGCGGATCTATCGTCCGGGGGAACGACGCAGCGGTCGGCACCGCCGGTGCCCGGAGACCGCGGAGGTCGTCGCGATGGTGATCGAGGTCATCGAGGAGGCGAAGCGGCGCGGGGTAGAGATGCCGCTGGCGGGGCAAGAGTTGTTCACGGCGGCGCTGACGCGGGGCATCGAATTCTCGTCGGTGACGACCGCCTGGGACCCGGTGCAGGAACCGGTGTACCCGCGCGATGCTCGGCTGCGTGCGGTTCAGGTGGTGCCGACCGGCGGCCCGTCGACCGCTACGGAGCTGCTCAAGAGCAGATTGTCGACAGTGCCTGCAGCGCGGTGGTCGGCGCGTAATCGGCCCGGTGTCGCCTAGGTAGGACAGTCACGCGGAATTCGGCTGCCGAGTAAAGGTGGCTCCTGAATGAATTTTCAATTATTCGTGCCTTTGTGAGCTGATGACTTATATCGAGTCGGCTGTTCGATGGTTTTCCTCAAGCGCTGCATTCCGCGATTAAGAGCGGCGGTCTGATGCTGAGGGTGGACCTCCGCTTGCGGACGGGGGTCCACCGGTACACCCCGTTGCTCGGTCACATTCCCTTTGCGTGAGTCCGGGGGAGCGGGCGGGTGAGGATGTCACGGTGCCCGACTCGGGACACAGTGAACCATGGACCCGCGATTGGAACAACCCTGACATTCGTCCCCAACGCTGACTCGCCCATGTCCACTCCGTGTCCAAATTTCCAAATCTGCTGGTAAACAATCATTTTGGGCGATTCCAAACGATTCCGTTTGGAATCGCCCCGGGCGTGGCGGTTGCTGATCGGAGTCATTTGGAATCGGATTTGGAATTCCAATAGCTCGGCGAACGGCGAGGCGGGGGAGAAGAATTCGGAAACCTGCGCGGACCTGTCCGGTGCCATGCCAGAGCGTTTCTCTGTCGGCTGAACCGCTTCCGGCATTCGGTTCAACAGGAACGTTGAAAAATGGCCTGATGTAGTTATGATCGTGTCGTCGTCCCCGGTGGGGAAGGCCATGGGAGCACGAAACCTTGCGGATCGGGGCTCGCCAGGAATTCGAGAAAAAAATGCACTTCGTGTGCGTCGGTTACATTCCCTGCAAATGCGTGAGTCCGGTGTTCCGGCGTGGCGGTTCAACGCTCGAACACGGACTCCTCGACGAGGAGTTCGAAACCCAGATGTTGAATTCTCACCGCGATCCCGTGGACCCCACCGCGCAGCAGGCCGCAGGCGCGGAGGACGCCCAGGATCAAGTGCTCGCCGCCGCGACCATGTCGATCGTGCACATGTCCCAGCACCCGCAGTCGGCCACGTCGTCGATTTCGCCGGACACGCTGGGTGAGGCCGCCGTAGGGTCGGCCGAGTGCGACCACACAGATCGGCCGCCTGGCCAGTCGCTGGTTGCGCCGTCCCCGGCGGCTCCGGCGACCGGCGACCAGCGGTCCGTGCCGACAAGGCCGATCTGGCGCAGGACCAAAGTAGACATCCGGCTGGTGTCGGGCGGCGTGATGACAATCGTGGTGTTCACCGAGATGATCGTCGGTGGGTGGTGGCCCGACGACACCATGGACTGGACCTTGGCCGGCGGTGCCACCGCGTTCGCCGTCCCGACCGGGTGGCGAATGCTCAAGGCCGTGTGGCGGAAATACGGTCCCGCCCGCTTCTGGATCTACTACGAGAAGACCGGATAATGAGCCTCCCCGACCAATCGCCGGTGTCACCCGCCGTGAGCGGGTGACACCGGCGACCTCGGCGGCGGGAGTCGAATCGCCCGCCACAGCGTGCGATAGAAGTCGGGATAGGTGCGTTCGACGTGCACCGCTCGCCGGCGCGTCTCGTCGTGTCTGGCGGGCAGCCGGTTGATCGGCACGGACATCGCCGCGTGGTGTTCGATGTGCAGGTTGTTGCCGTTGGTGAACCACGTGCTCAACCGACTGCCCCGGATGGACCGGGTATTGCGCAGCACGTCAATGCTCTCGGTGTCGCAGAGGATGTGCTCGGGCAGTTCGACCAGGAAGTGCATCGGGACCGCGAACAACAACGGCAGCAACCAAATTCGCAGAACGACGCCGTGGTATCCGGTCGCCGCCATGGCTACCGCGCCGAGGATCAGCGCGCCGAGGATCAGATGTTCGGTGATGGTCCGCCGCCGCATCAGGGTGCTGATGTCGCCGTATTCGTACCGCCAGCGGCCGGTGGCCGAGCGCAGCACATCGCGCACGACGAGTACGAGCCGCGGATAGTCGAACATGCCGCGCAACAGCAGACCGACCGTGAGGGGCTTGCGGATGTCGAAGCCGAAGAACTCGGTGTCCTGCGGTGTGCCGAGGTATCGGTGATGCTGTAGGTGGCGTACCCGGTAGTTGCTGTAGACGACCAGCAGCGGCAGGCCGAGTGGCACGCCGACCAGCCGGTGCGGCCACGCGGCGCGGAACGCGGAATGGTGCAGCGCTTGGTGTTGCAGCTCGACGGCGTGGGTGTACATGGCCGCCAGCAGCAGCACGCCGACGAACAGCGCGAGCGGCTCGGGTCGCAACGCCAGGACGACGCCGAGCCCGGTGAGGGCGGCGAGCACTGCCAGCTTGGTGAGGAAGACGCGCTCGTCGGCGGCTTCGGTCCGGGCACGGGTGAACAGCAGGCCGGGAGGGTGGGTCATCTGATCTTCTCGGCTCGGTCAGCGGCCGCTGAGTAGGACGACGTGCGTTCCGGTGAGCGGGGTTTCGCGGGCATGACCGAGCAGTCCGGCGAGGGCGACCGCCCCGGACGCGGTCGGCCGGGCACCGTGGCGGACCAGCAGATCCCGGGCGGCCAACAACTCCTCGTCGTCGGCTCCGTGCACCGCGCCAGCGGTGTCCGCCACCGCGGCCATGGCCTCGGGACCTTGCAGCGCATGCCAATTGACCAGTGGCTGGTTGTGGTCGGTGGTGACGACGCCGTCCGGCGGAAGCATCCGATACGCACCGGGCCAACTGGTCACGACGGGGTTGTTCGCGGCCGAACCGACGCCGTGGATCGGCACCGACCAACCCACCGCCCGCAGCTGCCGATGCACCGCGATGATGGTGGTGCCATTGCCGACCGGAATCCACAGTGCGGCAGGCGGTTCCCCGAGCGCCGCACGCAGCGCGTGCACGACAACGCCGTGGCCATCGAACACCGCGTCCACATACGGCCCGTCGACATTGCCGTCGATCCAGCCGTCGGTGCGCGCGAGTCTGCGGGATTCGTCGACGGCGTCCTCGTAACTACCCGACACCAGGTGCACGTCCGCACCGGCCGCCCGCATGAAGGCGCCGCCATCGCTCCAGCCGGTGGGCAGCACCACGGTGCAGGCCATGCCCGCCGCCGCGCACGCCATCGCCATGGCCCGGCCGTAGTTGCCGCAGGTCGCGATGACGACCCGCCGGTATCCGTCGGAGACGGCGCGGGCAACCACCGCACGAGCGGCCGGTTCCTTGTGACTGCCGGAGGCGTAACGGGTTTCGTCCTTGATCAGGACCTGGGTTCCGGGCACGAGCTCGCCCGCGTCGATGAGCGGGGTGGCGTACGCATCGATCGGTGCGGTGGGTAGTGGTGAGGCGGGCACTGTCGGCCTTTCATCGGGAAAGTTGAGCGTCGGCGTGGCGTTGCAGGTCGTCGCGCGAGTCGATCTCGGCGGGTGGCAGGGCGTCGGGCAGATGGTCCTCGAGCAGGCGCAGCTCGGTGTCGAACCAGCCGCGGATCGCCCAGGCGAGTTGGAGCAGACCGCTGAGGACAACAAGCAGCGCAAGGCCGCGCCCTGGACCGACTCCGATGAGCTGGCCGATGGTGGCGGCGAGCGGACCATCCGGTTCGAGCAGCGGTTGGACGTAGCGCTCCGCGAGCGGGCCGACCAGCAGATAGCCCAGCGGCATGGTCAGCATCATCACGGTGATGAAGATGGACAGGACGCGGCCCTGCAATTCGAAACCGACCTTGCTCTGCACCACCGCGATCCAGTGACCCTCGGCCAGGGACTCGCCGAAGGTCAGCAGAAACATCCCGGCGACGACGAAGACGGGTGTGTTACTTAGGCCGACGACGGCCATGCCGAGGCTCCCGATCCCCATGAACACGATCAAGCCGTTGGCCCGCCGTACCGTGCCGCCCCACAGTCCCATCACCAGGCTGCCCGCCAGGCCGCCCAATCCGCCTGCGCCCAAGGCGATCCCGAGCACCGCGGCGGACTGTTCGAGTAGCAGCATCGGCGTGATGACGGCGAAGCCGAGGGTGTAGAACGCGTGGTCGATGACGAAGAAACGCAGTGCGGCGCGCATTCCCTGGCGGCGCGTGATGTAGCGCCAGCCGTTGCCGATCTCGCTGCGGAAGGTCTCCTCCCGGCGGCGGAACATCAAGTCCGGGAACCGGATCAGCAGCAGGGTGAGCACGCCGACGCCGAAGGTCAGCATGTCGATCAGGATCACCCCCGCGATGCCGACCAGACCGATCAGGCCCGCGCCGAGCATCGGGGCGAACACCAGCCCGACACCGACGCCGAGCTGACTGATGCCGTTGGCGTGCCCGAGGTAGCGCTTGGGGACCAACTGGGCGACGGCGGCCAGATACGCCGGGCGCTGGAACGCCCCGGCGATCGAGGTGACCGCGACCGCGAGGTAGACGTGCCACAGCTGTAGCCCGCCGGTGAACACCAGTACCGCGAGCATGCTCATCGCCAGGGCCGCGGAGGCGTCACTGGCCAGCATCACCCGGCGCCGATCCCAGCGATCGGCGGCGGCGCCGGCGATCGGGCTGGCCACAATGCCCGGCAACAGACCGATCGCGTTGACAACGGCGAAGTCGGTGATCGACCCGGTCTGTTGGAACACCCAGATGCTGAGGACCAGCGTGCTGAGTCCGCTGCCAACCATGGACACGAACTGACCGAGGGCGACCAGCGCGAACCGGGCCAGGCTTGGTGCTGGACCAGCGGCGGGTGGCGCAACCGGTGCGACGGTGCGCCGGGTGTCCCGGTCGGTGAACTCGACCAGCGCCTCGGCCAGCGGCTCGGCGTGGGTTTTCACGAAAAAGTGCCCGGCCCTTGGCAGTACGGCAAGCTCGAGGGGTCCGTCGCTGAAGTGCCGCCATTCGAGGTGGCGTTCGGTGTGGTGCTCGGTGACCCGGTCTCGCGCGCCGACGACAGCCAGCACCGGTGTGCGCAGCGGTGCCGGTGGGTCGGTGTAGGCGGCGGTGAAGTACTCCTCGGCGTCGCGCGCGTCGTGCCGGACATTGCGCACCACGAAGGCCTGCTGCTCCGCGTCATCGATGTCGACGAAGCCGCCGCGGCCGCGCAGATACGTCAGGTATTCGCGATCGGAGGTGAATCGGTCGGTCGGGATGAGCCGATAGAACCAGTCGAAGAACCGGCCGGGCAGGCGCGCGGTGGGGAAGCCCGCGCCGAGCGCCACGCCGACCAGCGCGATGCCCGCTGCCTCGGCTCGCCGAGCGAGTTCGATGGTGACGGCGACACCCAGGCAATGGCCGTACAGCAGAATCGGTCCGGTGATCGCGGTCAGTTCGGCCAGGATCAGCTCGGCGACCTCGGTGGCAGGCAACAGATCCTCGTCAGGGCGGGAGCGGTCGTGCCCGGGCAGTTCCGCGGCGTACAGCGCCCAGTTCGCGGGCAGCGCCGCGGCGAGGGGTTGGTAGGCGACGGCGCTGCCGCCGGAATACGGCACCGCCACCACCGTGATTCCACCGGCCGCGGCGTCGGCGGGGGTGAGTCGGTGCAGCAGACGGCGTTCCATGGTCGGGCCGGGTGCGCGCCCATCGAGGAGTGCCGCCAAGCGGCGGACCGTTGGGTGTTGATAGAGGTCGACCAGCGCGGGCGTGGGTTGGATGCGCCGGACCACCTTCAGCGCCGCGAACGAGTCGCCGCCGAGCGCGAAGAACGCGTCGTCGATGCCGATGTCCGCGATGCCGAGCACCTCGCTCCACGCCGCCGCGATCCGCTGCTCGGTGGGCGTGCGCGGCATAGATCCCGCGCCTGGGGCGGTGCCGTCCGGCGGTGCCGGTAGCCGTTGGCGATCGAGTTTCCCGTTGGGAGTCAGTGGCAGCGCGGCGAGGGTGAGCACCCGGGCGGGCACCAGGTGCGTGGGCAACTCGGCGGCGAGTGCTTCTCGAATCGTGTCCTCGTCGGCGTCCGTGCCGTCGCGGGTGACGACGTAACCGACCAGCTGAGCGAGCCCGGACGGCAGCGCGTGCACGGCCACCGCGCAACCGGCCACCTCGGGCACCGCGCCGAGGACGATCTCGACCTCGCCGATTTCGACCCGGTATCCGTTGACCTTGACCTGACCGTCGAGGCGTCCGAGGAAGTCGACCTCGCCGTCGAGCCGCCAACGGGCGGCGTCGCCGGTGCGGTACATCCGCGCGCCGGGTTCGGGCGCGAACGGATCGGGGACGAACCGGTCGGCGGTGAGTTCGGGGCGGCGGTGGTATCCGGCCGCGACGCCGGCGCCGCCGAGGTACAACTCGCCGACGATGCCGGCGGGCACCGGTGCGCGGTACGCGTCGAGCACGTAGACCCGGTTGTTCGGGAACGGACGGCCGATCGGCAGTGGTGCGTTGTCGGCGAGATGGTCCACCGCACCCGCGAACCAGAGATTGTCCACGGTCACCTCGGTGACGCCGTACGCGTTGACGACCCGACCGGCCGGACCCACCAGCCGACGGGCCAGCTCGTATTCCCGGACGTGCCACTGCTCGCCACCGCCGATCAGCAGCCGCACGAAGTCGAGGCGCTTGCCGGTCTGCTCGACGTGGGTGAGCAAGGCGCGCAATACCGCTGGGACGAGTTCGGTGCACTGGACGCGCTCGGTGCGCATCAAGGCGGACAAGTCCGCGGGATCGAGCAGGGTCTCGCGGGGCACGATCACCAGACGGCCACCGGTGGTCAGGGCGCGCAGTGATTCGCCGACGAACATGTCGAAGGAGAAGCTGGCCGCCTGCTGATAGGTCCACTCCGCGCGCAATCCGTAAGCGTGCCGCCACATTCCGGCCGCGTGCACCAGGTTGGCGTGGCTCACCACGACGCCTTTGGGTCGGCCGGTGGAGCCGGATGTGTAGATCAGGTAGGCCGGGTCGTTGCCGGTATTGAGCACCGGCAGATCACTGCTGTCCTCGGGGGTGTCGCCGGTCAGGTACGACGCGTCGATCACGACCTTCGCGTCGCTGTCGGCCAGCATGTAGTCGAGCCGGTCCCGCGGATACGCCGGGTCGAGTGGCACGTACGCCGCACCCGCCTTGAGTACTGCCCACATCGCCGTGAACAGGTCGAAGCCGCGGTCGAGGGAAATCGCCACGCGCTCGCGGGGCGCCACCCCTTCCGCGCGCAGCCGCCGGGCGAGCCGGTTGGCCCGGCGATTCAACTCGGCATAGGTGATCGTCGCGTCGCGGAAGGTCAGCGCCGGTGCGTCGGGAGTCGTTGCGGCACAACGTTCGAACAACTGATGGATGGTGGTCGCGTCGATCTGTGGTCGAGTGCTGTCGTTCCATTCGTCGACGATTCGATGCCGTTCGGCATCGGTGAGCATGGGGAGCCGGGTCACCGGAGTGTGCGGGTCGGCGATGGCAGCGGCCAGCAAGGTCAGCAGGTGGCCGAGCAGTCCGTCGATCCGCGCGGCATCGAACAACTCGGTCGCGTAGTCGATGCTCAGCACCGCTGCGTCGACCGGAAAATCCAAGCCGACGGCCAAGTCGACCATGGTCGCGGCGGGCGCGAGTTCGCCCGCGTAGTGCACCGTGGGTCCGGTCGGAGCCGGGGCATTGTGCACGGTCAGCGTCACCGGACTGATCCGGTTCCGATTCCCGCTGCCCGGCAGGGCCAGCGCGTCGACCAGGTCGGGCAACGCCAGGTCTTGATGATCCAGATCGCGCAACACCCCGTCGCGCACCCGGTCGAGCAGCTCGGCGAACGACGGATCGCCGGAGACGTCCCCGCGCATCGGCACAATGTTCAGCAGCGGTCCGACCACCGCATCCAGACCGTTCGCGGTACGCCCGGCAACCGGGGCCAGCACGGTGATGTCGGTCCGGCCGGTGTAGCGGGACAACACCGTCTGCAGTCCGGCCAACAGCACCATGAACAGGCTGGCCCGCCGGGTTTGCGCGTAGGCCCGCAGAGCGGTGAGTAACTGCGGGTCGAGGCGGGTGTGAACGCGGGCGGCGGCGAACGACCTGGCGGCCGGACGCGGGCGGTCGCTTGGCAGTTCCAGGTCGAGATCCGCACCGTCGAAACGCTCCCGCCAATAGGCGGTCAGCGAAGAATCGGCCCTTGCGGTGGCGGGCAGGACGGCCAGATCGGGCAGCGGCGCGGGAGCGGGGAGACCGCTGTCCGCGCCGGTGCGGGCGGCGCGATACAGCTGGGCGAGTTCGTCACCGACGATGCCCGCCGACCACCCGTCGAACGCGAGGTGGTGCACGACGAACACGACCTCGTCCTGGTTATCGCCGCGGAGAAGGAACGCTCGCGCGATCGGCCCGTGCCGCGGGTCGATGCCGCGGGTGTCCGGAGCGGATTCGAGCAGCGGGATCGTCGCGTCCGGATCGATCACCAGGCTCGGTTCCGCGCCGTCGTCCGGAAAGCGGGACCGCAGCAGCGGGTGGCGGTGGGCGAGTTCGGCGAGGCTGCGGGTGAGTGCCGTCGTGTCGACGTGACCGTCCCACCGGTAGCGGATACCAAGCGTGTGCGCGGGCAGCCCGACACAGACCTGTTCGGCCACCCATAGGTCGCGTTGCAGTGGGCTCAATTGCCGGGGCACGCTCTCCGGTATGCCGTCTGGAGTCGAACTGTCTCGTTCGGCGGCGGCGTGATTCAACAAGGCAGCCACCGCGGCGACAGTGGGAGTCGCGTACAGCCGACTCAGCGTGAGGTCGACGCCGTATCGGTGGCGGAGGGCGACGATCTGGCGCACGGCACTGAGCGAGTCACCACCGAGGGCAAGGAAGTCGTCGTTCGGCCCGTCGACCCGCACCCCGAGGATCGACTCCCACAACGCGGCAACCGTTTCCTCGTCGGCCGTGCCTGTCCATGGCCGACTGCTCACCTGCGGCTGCACGGCGGATGCCAGTGCCGGGTAGTCGATCTTGCCCTGCGGCGTGAGTGGAAGTCTTTCGTGGCGGATCAGCCCGGCCGGAACGAGGTGGGCAGGCAGGGTCGCACGCAGCGCCGCCATGACCCCGGCCAAGTCGGTGTCCGGCCTCGTGACCACATGGCCGATCAGCCGGGAATGGCCGTCGCGCTGCTCGACGGATACGGCGGCGTCGTCGATGACCGGGTCCGCCCGCAGCGCCGTCTCGATGTCACCGGGCTCGATTCGGAAGCCACGAATCTTCACTTGATTGTCGAGTCTGCCGAGGAATTCGAGCTGACCGTCCGACCAGCGGGCCCGGTCGCCGGTCCAGTACTCCATCCCGTCGGGTCCCGGCCGGAATCGCGCGGCGGTGAGTTCCGGATGGTTCAGATAGCCCTCGGCGACGGCGGGCCCGCCGATCAGGAGTTCACCGGTCTGTGCAGGACGCCCGTCGACATCGACGATCCGGCAGGTCACACCCGCCAGCGGCGTGCCGATCGGCACCACGTCTCCGGACCACTCGGTGAGGTCCGCGACGGTGGCCACGACCGTGGTCTCCGTCGGGCCGTAGGTATTGAGCAGGCGCGGTGTGCCGCCGACCGCCGCCTGCCAGCGGCGTACCGCCTCCGGCCGGGCCGCTTCCCCGCCGATGATGACCAGCCGGACCGTCGTCGGCAGTACAGCCTCGCCCCGATCGAGCGCGGCGACCAGCTCATGCCAGTAGGCGGTTGGCAGGTCGAGAACGGTCACCCCCCACCTCGCGCAGCGGTCGAGGAACAGGTCAGGGCGGCTGATCATGTCTTCGTCGCGGAGCACCAGGGTCGCGCCACAGCTCAGCGTGGGGAAGATCTCCTCGACGCTGGCATCGAAACTCAGGGACGCGAATTGCAATACGCGATCGTCGGCACTGAGTTCGTACCGATCGCTTGCGGCCGCACTGAATGCCGCGAGCGCGCGGTGCGACACGACGACGCCCTTCGGCCGCCCGGTCGTCCCCGAGGTGAAGATGACGTAGGCGGCGCCCGGCTGCGCATCGCTGCCCACGGCTACGACACCGGTTTCGGTGACCAGCGCCCGGGGCCGTGCGTCGGCGAGCATCGCCTCGAGTCGTGCCGCCGGATAGGCCGGATCGAGCGGTACGTATCCGGCTCCCGACCGTAATGTGGCCAGGATCGCGACGACCGCTGCCCGCCCGCGCGGCAGCTGAATGCCGACGAGATCTCCGGCCCGGACGCCCATCGCGGTGAGGCGCTGAGCGAAATCGTCGACGCGATCGGCGAACTCGGCGTAGGTCAGCTGCCCGTCGTTATCGACCAAAGCCGTCGCCGCGGGCCGGCGGCTCACCTGTGCCGAAATGGACTGCCAGATCCCGTCTGCCACCTCGGGTCGGAATGCCTCAGTGGCAGAACTCACCGGAACTCCTCGCTTCGAACTACTCGCGAAAGATGTTATGGCTCAGTGGATCTGCGCGACTGGCACGGAAGGACACGATGATCTTCCAGTGATGACATCGATGATCAGTTGATGATTGATCTGAACGGCCACGTGGACCACGGCGCGCCTCCGAGCGGGGGAGCTTCGCGAGGCTTTGCCGGAGGTGACCAACCGACCGTAAACAAACCGTAAGGTGCTGCCTGCAGAGTCGTTCTCGACAACGCGAAAGAAACCGAAAGGAAATCCGCCATGGGCACCATCGCAGTTCACGAGTTCATCGCACTCGACGGGGTGTACGAGGATCCGTCCTGGACCTTCGAGTACGGATTCGACCCGAAGATGGGGGAGACCCTCGGCGCCATCACCTCCCAGGCAAAAGCAATCCTGCTCGGCCGCAACACCTTCGAGATGTTCGCTCCCGCCTGGTCGACCCGCACGGTGGAAGACGACCCGGGTGCGCCGTTCTTCAACGACACGATGAAGTACGTGGTCGGTGCCCGGGAGCCCGAGGTCGAGTGGGCCAACAGCACCCGCCTCGGCGCCTACGACCCGGACGCCATCCGCAAGCTCAAGGACGAGATCGACGGCACGATCTACATCAGCGGCAGCGGCACCCTGGTGCGCGCGCTGCTCGCCGCCGGACTGGTCGACGACCTGCACCTGTTCGTGTACCCGATCGCGCTCGGCAAGGGCGAGCGGTTGTGGAGCGAGGGCGTCGACGCGACCAAACTCGCGCTCACCGAGTGCGAGACCTATGACAACGGTGTCGTCCACCTGCACTACGGCCCGGCCGCGGCCTGACGCCTCGGCAGCCGAGCCACCTCACGTGAGCACCGGCATCGTCAACAGTTCCCTGTTGTCGGTGCCGGTGTCTGCGTGGTGCACCGGCTGATCCCCCAAATGTCCTCCGCCGAGGGCAGATCCGACCGCGTCACGCCTCGCGGAATTCGTCCTCCGAGGCACCGAGGCGCCAGTACCCGCGAAATGTCACATCGGCTTTCGGGATGTGCCGTTCCGTGACGAGGTGGCGGCGCAGCGCCCGGACGACACCGGATTCGCCCGCGATCCACGCGTATGGCCGCGACCGCGGGAGCACGGCGGCACGGATCGCCTGGACGAGCTGACCACGGTCGCGGTCGTCGTGCACCAGCCAGGTGATCTCGGCCGCCGCCTTCGTGTGCAACTCCCGGCGATCGGCCTGGTGCGGAACCTCGATCCACACCTTGGCGATGGTTCCGGCGGGCAGAGTTTCGAGGATGCTCGCGGCCGCGGGCAAGGCCGTCTCGTCCGCGGCGATCAGCACCCATTCCGCGTCCGCGGGCGGACGGAACGCAACACTGCGATTGTCGCCGTCGCACGGCCCGAGGATGGTGACCCGATCTCCCGGTCGCGCCCGCGCCGCCCAGCGCGCCGCCGGTCCACCATCGGCGTGCGGGACGAAATCGATATCCAGTTCGGCTGTCTCGGGCCGATGCGCACGCGCGGTATAGGCACGCATCACCGCACGGACCGCAGGATCGGCAGCCCGCCATTCGGCAAACCAGTTGTCCCCCGCCTCGATCGGCACCCACGGCATGCGTTGACCCGGGTGCGGCAGGAACAGCGACAGGCTCTGATCCCGTCCGCCGCTGGCGAAGCCCGCCAAAGGCGCACCGCCGAAAACGATCCGGAGCTGGGACGGGCTGAGCAGTTCGGTTCGCCGGACCGGCACATTCTCGAAGAACCGAAAAGGCTGCGCGCGCATGGTGTTTTCCCGTCAGGTCAGTTTGCCGGAGCGGCGAATGGCGGCGGCAAGGTCGTCGAGCAGCGGTGCGGTACCGGCGTGCGAGAACCGGTACACCGGCTGCCAGCCGGTGACCTGGTTGCCGCGCACCGCGGGCAGGCCGCGCCAGACCGGGTTGGCGGCAAGCGCTTCCGGTGTCAACGCGGCGGACCTGCGGTCGAGCAAAATCAGATCGGCCGGATACCTGTCGGTGTTCTCCCAGCTCAGTTCCTCGAAGAAGCCGTCGCCGACGACGTGCTCCGGGGTGACCATGCCCACCCCCAAGTGCGCGAAATAGCTCAGGTCAGCGGACGCTTTCGGATCGGAGACGTAAAAGATGCCCGGCGTCGCCGACGCCGCCATGACGCGCAGTCCCGGCCGCTGCGCCACCGCGTCGCGGACCGCCTGCGCGGCGGCGTCGAATCGGGCCTTGGCCTGAAGGGCCTTGGGCGCGTTGAGATCTGCGCCCAGCGCCTGAGCGAGCTCGGCGTATCGCGCGATGGTCTCCGGCAGGGTCCGGCGGGCGACGCGCACCGCCGCCACGTTCGGATTGATCGCCAGAATCTTGGCCCTGCTCTCGTTCGGGATGTACCAGAGTTCGTCGGGCGCATACATATCGGTGACGAGCAGATCGGGTTCGAGTGCCGCGTACTTCTCGACATTGAACTCGCCCCAGTTGTTGCCGAGCACCGTCACCTTGCCGAGATCGAGGTCGCCCATCAGCGGGGCCGGTTCGCCTGCCGCCGTACGTGTTTCGCCGAAGATGCCGACGATGCGATCCTGTAGGCCATAGTCCGCGAGCATTCCGGCGGCGCCGACGAACGCGACGATCCGAGACGGGACCTCCGCGGTCCGGACGGTACTGTTGCGATCGTCGGTGAACGACCAACCGCCCGGCCCGGTGAACGGTTCGTCCACCGGGGACCGGCCGGTGCACGCCGTGACGGCGGCACCGAGCCCGACCGCGCAGGTGGTCGCGAGCAGGCGGCGGCGGGATAGCTGGATTGTGTCCATGGCGGCCATTAGAACCACCTGTCACAACTTAGGCAAGCCTCACCTGGATGAGGTTTCTCACGCCACCCTGGCCACACCGGGCGAAATTAGGGTAGCCTAACTAAGATCGACTACGGGAATGGGGTGGCCCAATTGAGCGAGACCATACAGCCGGAAAATCAGCCGGACATCGTGCTGCGGCGACTGACGACAGGCTTCATGACAACCTTCGTGGTGCGTGCGGCGGCGGAGCTCCGGCTGCTCGACGCATTCGGCGCGGCACCTCGACCGGTCGGCGCGGTCGCCGAGGACTTGGCCGTACCGCGGGTGACCCTGGTCCGGCTGCTGCGCGCACTCACCGCGCTGGGTCTGTTCACCGAAACGACGGTGGACTGCTTTGCTCCGACTCCGGCGGGCGAGCTGCTGCGCAGCGACCACCCGCAGTCGCTACACGCCTTCGTGGAAATGTTCACCGACCCGGTGATGACCAACGCCTGGCAGGATCTCGCGTCGAGCGTCCGCACGGGGAAGACGTCCTTCGACGAACGCTTCGGCGCGCCGTTCTTCGACCATCTGAAGACCGAACCGGCCATATCCGCCTTGTTCAACGCCTCCATGAGTCAGGCGTCGCGGGTGGTTGCCGAGGCGCTGCCGCAAGCGTACGACTTCAGCCGTTTCAGCACGGTGCTCGACATCGGCGGTGGCGACGGCACAGTGCTCGCGGGCATCCTGCGGACGAACCCGGAGCTGCGCGGGGTCATTTTCGACACGGAAGAAGGCAGTGCGCAAGCACCGGAACGGTTGGCCGAAGCGGGCGTGACCGAGCGGGCGTCGGTCGTCACGGGCGACTTCTTCACCGGCATTCCCGGTGGCGCCGACCTCTATGTGATCAAGAGCATTCTGCACGATTGGGACGACGACCGGTGCGTGCGGATCCTCCGGCAGTGCCGAGCGGTCTGCCCGCCGACGGGGACCCTGCTCATCATCGAACCTGTACTGCCGGAACGGGTTACCGAGACGGTGCCGGCGGGTCTGTACCTGAGCGACCTCAACATGCTGGTGAACGTCGGTGGCAGGGAACGCACCTGCGCCGAATTCGCCGAGCTGTGTGAGCAAGCCGGATTCGTCCTCACCACAACGTCTCCGCTCTCAGCGGACGTCGGCTTCTGGTATCTCGAGGCGAAGGCCGCCTGACGTGCTGATCGGCCTGTTCGCCGCCTAGCTGGCGTGCGTGGGATACGGGGTGCGCTTACGCCGCTGGTCCCGTCCGGTCCACTGATGCGGCGTAAGCCACGGAGTTGTGCTCGGCGAGGACGGTTTGTGGTCGGCCCTCGGCGAGTACCCGGCCATCGCGCAGCAGCAGACAATGGTCGGCGCGCATGGCCTCGGCGAGGTCGTGGGTGGCCTGTACGACCGTGACACCGTTGCCGCTGATCTCGGTCAACGCGCGCGAGATCTCTTGCTGCGTAGCCGAATCCAGTCCAGCGGCCGGCTCGTCGAGAAGCAGTAGTTCCGATTCCTGAGCCAGTGCCTGGGCGAGCAGCGTGCGTTGGCGCTGGCCGCCGGAGAGGCTGTCGAGGCGGCGGCGCGCGAGGTCGCCGATATCCATTCGCGCCATACAGGTTTCGACGACGCTGTGGTCGTGGCGGGACAGCCGCCGCCACGGACCGCGGTGCGCCCAGCGGCCCATGGCCACCGTTTCTCGGACGGTGAGCGGCAGTGTCGTGGGAACGGCGCTGTGCTGCACCACGAACGCCGGCCGACCCGAGGTCTGGTGTCGCACTACCCCTTCCTGTGGTGTGACGACTCCGGCCAGCACCCCGAGCAGTGTCGACTTCCCTGACCCGTTGGGGCCGACCAGGGCCGTGACCTGCCCGAGCGGGATCGTCGCGGTCACGTCGTGCAATACGAGGTGGTCGGAGTAGCCGGCGGACAGTCCACTGATGTGGATCGCGGCCGGGTGGTCGATGTGTCCCATGTCACCTCACTTGTAATGATAATCATTATCATCATAGTGTGGCCCATCATGGAGTGGCTGTTCGACCCGTTCGAGGTGGCGTTCGTGCAAAGAGCGGTGTGGGGTGGCCTGCTGGTCTCCTGCGTATGCGCGCTGGCCGGAACGTGGGTTGTGGTGCGCGGCATGGCTTTTCTCGGTGACGCGATGGCACACGGGATGCTGCCCGGTGTCGCGGTGGCGTCCCTGCTCGGCGGCAACCTGCTGCTCGGCGCCGCGGTGAGTTGTGCGGCAATGGCGTTCGGGGTTTCGGTCCTCGGCCGCAACCGGCGCTTCGCCGCGGATACCGGGATCGGCTTGTTGTTCGTTGGCATGCTGGCGCTGGGGGTGATCATCGTTTCCCGCTCCCAATCCTTCGCGGTGGACCTGACCGGTTTCCTCTTCGGTGACGTATTGGCTGTTGGCGAGCGAGATCTCGGGTATCTGGCCGCCGCGTTGCTGGTCGCCTTGGTGGTGGCGGTGTTCGGGCATCGAGCGTTCGTGGCGCTCACCTTCGACGCGCGCAAAGCGCACACCCTCGGTCTGCGGCCGAAGCTCGCGCACGTGGCCTTGGTCGGCCTGGTGACGCTGGCAATCGTCGCGTCATTCCACATCGTCGGGACGCTGCTGGTTTTCGGGTTGCTCATCGCGCCACCGGCGGCCGCCACCTACTGGGCCAACCGGATTCCGCTGATCATGGTGATCGCGGCGCTGCTCGGTGCGCTGTCGACCGTTGTCGGCCTGCTGATTTCGTGGCATGCCGGTACCGCTGCGGGGGCCACCATCGCGTTGGTCGCGGTGGGATTGTTCTTCGTCTCGGCCGTGGCCGCGGCGTTGCGCGATCGGATCCGGCGTTCCGCCAAACCCATTGCGCTGCTGGCAGTCATCGCTGCCGCCGTGCCGCTGGCCGGCTGCGGTTCCGGCGCCGACACTCCCGCTGTCGAGCCGACGCCGCACGGCTATGTCGCCGGAGCCGAGGAAGCATCCGACGCGCAATCACGATTGATCCTGGGAGACAAGGATTCCGGTGCGATCCGGGTGCTCGATCTGATCACCGAGGAAACCACCGAGGCAGGCCGGGTGGACGGGCTGACGGGCATCGTCACAGACGGCAGGTTCGCCTACGCCAGCGCAGGCGGGTCGGTGCGGATCGTGGACGGTGGCGCGTGGACCGTCGACCACGGTGACCACGTCCACTACTACCGCGCGCCGGTCCGCGAGGTCGGCTCGCTCGCCGGCGGTCGAGCAGCGGCCGCGCACAGTGACACCGCCGTAGTCGCACTGGCTGTCGACGGCGGCACGGTGCTGCTGGATCGGCCCGCACTCGACGGTGGGACAGTCACCGAACGCGATCGGATCAGCGCGGGGATCGCCGTGCCCTACGGCGAACATCTGCTGGTGGCAGGGGAGCGGGTGGCGGTCAGGACCCGCGATGGTGCGCCGGTGACGACTGTCGCCGAGTCCTGCCCGAGTCCGCGAGGTCAGGCGGTGACGCGCCGGGGCGTCGTCTTCGGTTGTGCCGATGGCGCATTGGTGGTGACCCGGCAGGACGGCGTCTTCACCGGCGCGAAGATCCCTTATCCGCACCAGGTTTCGGAGTCCGATCGGGCGGTCGAATTCACCCACCGTCCGGGCAGCACCACCCTCACCGCCCCGGCCGGACAGCAGGGTCTGTGGTCGCTCGACGTCCGGAAGAAGGCATGGACCCTGGCGCCGATCGGTCCGGTGCGGGCCGTGAACACCGCGGGCGAGGGTTCGCCACTGCTCGCCCTCACCCGCGATGGCGTGCTGCACGGTATCGACCCCGAAACAGGTGCCGAGAAACAGCGAATCCCGCTACTGGCCGACCCGCTCGCCGACGACGCCACAGCGCCGGTGATCGTCGTCGACACGAATCGTGCCTATGTCAGCGACGCGCGGGCTCGACGGGTGTACGAGGTCGACTACAACGACAACCTGCGCGTCGCAAGGACATTCACCCTCGATATCGCACCGACCTACCTGGTGGAGACGGGCTCATGAGAACTGTGATCCGCGTACTGGCCGCCATGGCCGTCCTGCTGTCGGCGCTCACCGCGTGCACGAGCGACGGGCGCGACGGCACCGGAATCGTCGTCACCACCAACATTCTCGGTGATCTCACCCGTGCCATAGTCGGCGACGCCACCGAAGTGACCGTCCTGATGGCGCCGAACGCCGACCCGCACGCCTTCGCGATCTCCGCCCAGCAGGCGGCGCAACTCGAACGCGCCGGGCTGATCGTGCACAACGGGCTCGGCTTGGAGGAGGGCGTCGCGCGCAATGTCGAGGCGGCCGAGCGGGCCGGTGTGCCAACGCTATCCGTCGCCGACCGCGTCGATCCCATCAGTTACGTCTCGGACGAATCGGCCGGTCGGCCGGACCCGCATTTCTGGACCGATCCGAAGCGGGTACGCCGGGCGGTCGAGGTGATCAGTGCCGGGATTACCGACCACGTCGACGGCATCGATACCGGGAAGGTCCGGGCGAATACCGACCGATACCTGACGGAGCTCGACCAGCTCGATCAGTGGATGACCGAACAGTTCGCCACCATCCCCGCCGAACGCCGGAAGCTGGTCACCAATCACCACGTATTCGGTTATCTGGCCCAGCGTTTCGGCTTCCAGGTGGTCGGCGCGGTGATACCCAGCGGAACGACCCTCGCCTCGCCGAGCGCGTCCGATCTCAGCGCCCTCGCAGGCGCCATCCGTGCCGCCGGTGTCGGCGCGATCTTCGTCGACTCCTCCCAGCCCGACCGGCTCGCCAAGGTCCTGGTCGAACAGGCCGGTGTGCGCGTGCAGGTCATCGGCCTGCACACCGAATCGCTCACCGAACCCGGTGCGGGCGCCGGCACCTACCTGGAAATGATGCGCGCCAACACCGCGGCGATCGTCCGCGGCCTCACCGCGCCATGAACACCGCACACCGCACGAGAAAAATGGAGCAGCACATGCATATTCGGTCACGAGCCACGAAAGCAGTGGCCCTGTCCGGGCTGATCGCCTCCGCCGTCGCTCTCAGTAGCTGCGGCGCAAAGGATTCCGATCACGCACACGAACCCGGCGCCGAGCCGATCGGGGTCACCTACGACGGCGGGATCTACCTGCTGGACGGAAAGTCGCTGGAGCAGTCCGGCGAGCTGAAACTGGATGGCTTCAACCGGCTCAACCCCGCGGGCGACGACCGCCACTTGATGGTGTCGACCAAGGACGGCTTCCAGGTGCTCGACGCATTCGACGCGAAATTCACCGGTATCGAGTTCCCCGGCGAGAAGCCGGGTCACGTCGTTCAGCATGCCGGGCGCACAGTGCTTTTCGCCGATGGCACCGGCGAAGTGACGATCTTCGACCCCGCCAAGCTCGACGGTGGCAAGCCGGCCACCGAGGTCTATCGTGCCGCCGCACCGCATCACGGGGTGGCGATCGAATTGGCGAACGACGAACTCGTCGTCACCCTCGGGACCGAGGAAAAGCGGGTCGGCATCGCGGTATTGGACAAGGACCGCAAGGAGATCACCCGCAGCGAGGACTGCCCCGGCGTGCACGGTGAGTCGACCGCACAGGGCGAGGCGGTCGTGATCGGCTGCCAGAACGGCGTTCTGGTCTACCGCAACGGTGTCATCACCAAGGTGACCAGCCCGACCCCGTACGGCCGAATCGGCAACCAGTCCGGCAGCGCGGCCTCCCCGATCGTGCTCGGCGACTACAAGCAGGACAAGGACGCCGAACTCGAACGCCCGCACCAGGTCTCGCTGATCGACACGGCAACGAACACCATGCGCTTGGTCGACATCGGCACCAGCTACACCTTCCGTTCACTGGCTCGCGGCCCGCAGGGCGAGGCACTGGTGCTCGGCACCGACGGCCGCATCCACGTGATCGACCCGGTCACCGCCACCGTCACCCGCACCATCCCGGTAATCGACCCGTGGCAGGAACCGCTGAAGTGGCAGCAGCCCCGCCCCGCCCTGTTCGTCCGCGGCGACACCGCCTACGTCTCCGACCCCACCAGCAAGAAGGTCTTCCGCATCGACCTGCCCACCGGCACCACCACAGCCACCGCAACCCTGCCCGCCACCCCCAACGAACTCAGCGGCGTCACCGGCCACTGACCTCTTTCGCCCCCCATCCCGCCCCGGCTCGCCGCTCGCGAGCCGGGCGGTCTCGACTCTGGCGACATCTCCGCCAACCTGCACATATGCGACGTGTCAATCTTGTACTGTCGCAGTGCAGGTCGGATGCAACAACCCGCCGCGACACTGCTCTGTGTGCCGCCGTACGTGTGCTGAGGAGTCGAAACCCCATGTCAGAGGAAAGTACGCCGACGATCCGAACGGATATCCCGCATTCGGCGCGCATTTGGAATTACTGGATGGGCGGTAAGGACAATTACGAAATCGATCAGATCGCCGGGGACGCGGGCAAGGAGATCGACCCCGACATCAGCACCATGGCGGTGCAGTCGCGCCAGTTCCTGATCCGCGCAGTCCGCTTCCTCGCCGGCGAGGTCGGCATCCGGCAGTTCCTCGACGTCGGTACCGGGCTGCCGACGATGCAGAACACCCACGAGGTCGCCCAGAGTATTGTGCCGTCGGCCAAGATCGTCTACGTGGACAACGACCCGTTGGTGCTCGCGCACGCCAGGGCGCTGCTCAACAGCACGACGAACGAGGGTGTCACCACCTACGTCGACTCCGATTTCAACAACCCCGAGCAGATCATCGCCGACGCGCGCAATGTGCTGAATTTCGACGAGCCGATCGCCGTCATGTTCATGGGCGTGCTCGGCCACGCCGAAACCTACAAGGATCTGCGGCGCATCGTGGGCACGGTGCTGGACGCCGTGCCATCGGGCAGCTACCTGGTGATGTGGGACGGTACCGACGACAGCGATGCCTACGTCAGGTTGTGTGCGGAGTACGCCAAGACCGGTGGCGCGCCGTACACCCCCCGGCCGCAAGCCGAGATCAGTGCGGTGTTCGACGGTTTGGAGATGGTGGAACCCGGTTTCGTGCCCATCACGCAGTGGCGTGTCCCGGAGACCGAGGTGGGCGACGCCCGAGCGATCTCGGCCTACGGTGCGGTGGCGCGTAAGCCCTAGTAGATCTTGAAGTCGCCGCCACGGTCTCCAGACGACAGCGGATCGCCTGCAGACCGTGGCGGTTTTTTTCAGCACTTACCCAAATGTGCGTGCATTTGCGTGTACATCTGCAAGTACAAACGCCGCTCACGGTGCCAGACTTGACGCATGGACATAGATCGAAGCTCGGGATGTGCGGAGCTCACCAGCATCCGGGGCACCACGAATATCGGGCAGGTGCCCACGGTTCTGCGGCGGATGCTCGGCTCGCGGCTGCAACAGCTGCGCAAGGGACGAGGGCTGACTCAAGAGGACGTCGCCAAGGGCACGTGGGCGACGGCGTCGACGATCAGTCGCATCGAATCCGGCACAGTCGGGCTCGATAGTCGCAGCGTGGTCGAGCTGCTCAGGTTCTACGGCGTCACCGATACCGATGAGCACGACAAGTATCTGTCGCTGGTGCAACTCGGTAATCGGCCCGGCTGGTGGCACCGCGACAGTGACTCGCTCCCCAAAGGATTCGAGCTGCTGAACCTCGAATCGGCGGCCCGAACGATTCGCTGTTACGAACCGGCGGTCGTTCCTGAACTGCTGCAAACCGCTGAATATGCCAGGGCGGCACTCCGATTGAGGTATCCGGATCGCCCGGACGCCGAGATCGATCGGCTGCTCACCGTGCGATTGCGGCGGCAGGAGATCCTCGACCGCGCCGACCCGCCGTATGTGTGGATGGTGGTAGAGGAGAGCGCACTGCGCCGTCCGATCGGCGGCGCCACGGTGTGGCGCGATCAGCTCCACCGCCTCCAGCAGGTGATAAGGCCGGAGAACATCGTCATGCAGATTGTCGGCGACGCGGCCTGTGGGCCCGCGGTCATCGGCAGCGCTTTCCTGTATCTGCGGTTCCACGAACGGCGCCTGCCGGACGTCGTGTGCGTATCGCAACCGACGAGCACGCTCTACCTGGAGAGCAGGGAAGACATCGAGCGCTATCTGCAAATCGGCGACATGCTCGCCGCCGAGGCCGCGCGACCGAGCGAAACCGCGGCACGCCTCGAATCGCTCATGGCCGGATCGGAAGACAGGACGGAGCTCGCATGAGTCTGACGCCGCCCGCGGGCGATCCCAGCCCGCAGCCGTCGGCGCCACGCCCGGCCGGCCCGCCGTTGCCGGAGCTGGCGGCAGCAGTCGTTGTTTCGGCGCCGGTAGGTTTCCTGATCGACTGGCCCACTGCGGTGGAGACCCTGATCACGGTGTTCGCCGCCATGATCAGCGTGCGCCAGGTATCGGACCCCAGGTAGCGGCCCACCACTGGTCTTCGATCGCCAAATCACCGCTGCGAGTGCTTGGTTCGCTGATTCGGGCCCGATGATTTCTCGGTGCGAAAGCCGTCCTTATTGATATGACGACACATACCCTCACGACCCCCGAGTTCGACATCGCCTACGACGTGCACGGGCCGTTGCCCACCGCCGACGGACGTCCACCGCTGTTCCTGATCGCCCTGCCGATGGACGCCAGCGGCTTTCGCGCGCTGACGCCGCGTTTTCCCGATCGCACCGTGGTCACCTACGACCCGCGCGGCCTCGGCCGCAGCGTCCGCAAAGACGGTCGGGTCGACAATGTGCCGACCGTGCACGCCGACGACGTGCATGCCGTGATCGAGGCGCTCGGCGCGGGTCCGGTCGAGATGTTCGCGAGCAGTGGCGGCGCGATCGTCGCGCTCGCGCTCGTGACGGCCTACCCCGGCGATGTGACCACGCTGGTGGCCCACGAGCCGCCGCTCATTTCGGTACTTCCGGACGCGGCGGCTGTCGAGCGTGCCCGCGCCGATTATCGCGACGTGTACGAGGCCAAGGGTTTCGGTGCGGGCATGGCGGCCTTCATCGCGATGACGTCGTGGCAGGGCGAGATCACCGAGGAGTACTTTGCCCAGCCCGCCCCGGACCCCGCTGTGTTCGGGCTGCCGAGCGAGGACGACGGCAGCCGCGATGACCCGCTGCTGTCGGACCGGTCCTGGGCCGTCAGCAGCTATCGGCCCGACTTCGCCGCACTCGCGGCGGCGCCGACCCGTGTCGTGATCGCCGTGGGCGAGGAGTCGCTGGGCACGTTCTGCGGACGCACGTCGGTGGCCGCCGCCGAGCGGCTCGGTCAGCAGGCGACCGTGTTTCCCAGCCACCACGGTGGGTTCATCGACGAAGAATTCGGCTACGCCGGGCAGCCCGAGGCGTTTGCTCGGACACTGCGTGAGGTTCTCGACGGAAAGAAGTGATACCACCCGTCGTGCTATCGAAAGGGCAATTACTGCGCGCGAATGGGGGGAGTAGAGCCTGTACTGATGATCTTATTCGGTAAGGCAAGTTTTCGATTGTCTCATGGGTGCGCCGCTTTGTCCAACCCCACGCTGAGCTGCATAAATGCTCGCACTGTGCTGCTTGCCCGGCGCAGCACAGTGTGCGGTCTTTGTAATTGATTAGCGCGTAAAGCTGATTGTCAAAACCTTCCTTCATCTGTCTGAGACAGTGTATCGTTCTGTCCACCCTGACGCAACGGCCGAAGCTCCGCTGCTCGCCTCAGGAAAACGAACTATGTCGTTTGCGGAAGAAGAAGGGCGCACTGTGGCAAGAGGTCGAAATGCAAACTGGAAACAGCCGGTTCTCCGGAGGCAGCGGCAACTGGTTGTCGCCGCCGTAGCGGTCGCGGCCGGGGTGGGAATGGCTCCGGCGGTCACCGCCGCACCGAGCGTCCAGCCCGAGCCGTACCCCGATCCACCGGCGTGCGGCATCTGGGGATGCACCACCGAGGCGCCGGTCTTGCCGGTCGCGTACCCGGACCCGCAGCCGTTTCCGGACGTGCCTGCGGGCGGCTGGACCATCGAGAACCCGCCACCGGCCACCGAACCGTTGTACTGGGCGGACTTCGACCGGGACGGCGCCGTCAACTGGGCCGACAACTGCGTGCTCGTCCCCAACGCCGATCAATCGCCTGCCGTCCGGCCCGAAGGTGCTCCGGTGCCGGTCAATCCGAGTTCGCATCGACTCGCGACGGAGTGGAAAGACGCCAATCCCGGGGCGATGTACCGGACTTCGGACGAACTCGGCGCGGCGTGTTCGAACTACAACGACAACTGGCGGCGGACGGTCATGGCCTTCCGTGTCTCCAGCAATGATCGCAAGCGCCAGATCTTCGAGTTCCTCGGTCGAGGTGGGCCGCTGTTCGGCGAGGACACCCTCACCCTCGCGGTCCCCACCTGCTCGCGTCTGGATATCATCGGCAACATTCTCGAATGGGGCTTCCGGCTTCCCGAAGGGCTGATCACCGAGCCGCTGAAGCGAATCCTCACGCCGCTGCTCACCGACCCATTCAGTTGCAGCACAGGGGTTTTGGCCCGGCTGGGCGAGGAGCTCGGCCAAATGGTGTGGGCGGGCAAGCATCTGTACACACCGACCAACGAGGGCGGGGCGATCACCAACCGCTTCTTTGCCCCCGTCACCGAGGTGGGGGTGTTCGATCCACTGATCAAGATGATGCCGTGGCTGTTCCCTGGTGGCACGGGGCAGACCGTCCAAGGGCGGGTCCGCACGGACGCTCGGTCTCCGTGGGATGGGCGGCAAGCCACCGCGATCGACTGGCGACAGGTGTCCGACACCGGCATCGGTCTACCGGGGAGTCGATGGACCATCACGGACGGACGGGCGACCGATCTGCTCGACGCCTTCGTCCGACTCGGCCAGGTCGCGGGTCCCGGACTCGAGGGTCAGATCCTGCGCGCGCTACCTCTCGCACTGGGCGAAGTCTGGCGGTCCATCCCTATTCTGGCTCAGCTCGACGTGAACTACCTGATCTACGACTCGTGCCGGGCACTACAAGAAGGCTTCACCGCCTGTACCGCCGAGATCGCTCTGCGGCGAATCAACGACGGCGAAACCCGCTGGTACCAAGAAGGGTGGATGCCCTTCGTCACCATCGACCCCAACATGCTCAACCAGACAGCCTGGGAAGCAACGCATTTCAACGAGATCATGCCGGAGTTCTACAACCTGCCGCCCAACAACGGCGTCGACAACTAGGTCAGCGTTGGCTGATGCAGAAGGGCTGGCCGGACGGGTCGAGCAGGACCGTCCACTGTTCGCCGCCGGGTTGGAAGTCCGGTTTGGTGGCACCGAGGTCCACCAGCCGTCGCTCGGCGTCGGCGACATCGGCGAAGCTCAGATCCAGATGGAAGGGCAGTTCATCGGCGGGCCAGTTCGGGGCACGGAATTGCTTGGCGGTGTAGAACACGTAGGTCGTCGTGCCGTCGGTAACCAAAAAGGCGACAGGAACGCCGTTCTCGTCCGGAAATTCCTGAGCGATCTCCCAACCCAGTGCCGCCGCGTAGAACTCGGCCAGCGCCCGGCCATCGGCAGCCCAGAAGGCATAGGAGGCGACGGTCGCCGAAGGTGTCGAGCTGGAGTTACCTGACATGGCGAAACCTTCCTTCAGGCCCGGTGGGCGTACTGGCCGACCAGCCCGAACGCGGAGGAACGGCATGATCTTCTCCTTGTCGATGTTCGCCACCTTTGGCGGCGGGGAAGTGACCTGATCTAGGTACATTTGTACCTTATGGGGTTGCTGATGCTGTGCTATGTGGTATGGCTCGCATTGGGTACATGTGTACCGACACCGCTCGAGGCATCACTAGGCGCCACCACTGCTGCTGTTTCGCCGCAGGACTCGCGGGTACTTCGCGGCCGTTGGTTGCTGACCGGTCGAGTCGTTGTGGAAGTACCCAGGGGCGGCCCCGGCCGTCGCCGGTTGAACAGCACCGTGGCGGGAAGTCACGTACTGGCAGAGGAGGTATCAATGACGGAACAGGGCGAAAACACTTACGATCCGCCACAGGACTCCGGTACGCCGGACTCGGTGGAAACCGACCCGGCCGCGCTCAACAGTGCAGAGGATCTCGACGAAGACCGGTTGCGGGTCGATCCCCAAGAACGCGGGATGGATCCTCCTGAGCACTGGTCGGGTGTCACCAAATACGGCATGACGCCGTGGGAAGAAGCCCACCCGCGACCCTTGGATGAACGCTTGGCCGAAGAACAGCCCGACGTCACGGTGGAAACCGCGCCAGTGGAACCGGACTCGGCACTTTCCGATCCCGTCGGCCTGCGGAGCAGCGACGATGACCTCACCATAAGCAGCTACGAAGAGGACCTAGGCATCGCCGCCGACATAGCAGGCGGGTCCGTACCTCAGGAGATCCGAGAACCCGCTTCCCCGGAATGACGTGGTCGGCGGATCCGGCGCGGCGGGTGGCCGGAGGGCGCGGCAGGACAGCGATGCGAAGCGTTTGCCGCCCCCGCGCGCGGGCATCCCGTCAATGCTCGAGAGCTCGGGTGTGGTGCAGCCCGTCCTGCTGGATCGAGGTGCTGTGATGACCGAGGACGCAATCCAGTCGCGCGAGACGATCTCCTTCGCCCGCGGCGTGCTGATGGCTTGCGAGTACCTGGACCCCGACAATGCCTACCGGCGGCTGATCGAGCTGGCTCAGCACAGTCGCACCTCGGTACGGCAGGCCGTCGCGTCGACCACGCAGACAGCAGAGGGCGGCTGAGCGGTGCACCCGCCGCGCGCGGACGACTACCGAGACCGACTGGTCGCGGCGTACAAAGCCAGCCAGTTGACGGTGGACGGATTGTGGCTGCGCTACCTCGCCCTCGGCGGCAACGTCGGCCGAATGGAAATCGAGGCCTACCTCAACGGACTGATGGCGGTGCCGACCCTGCAGCACGACGTTCTGGCGCACGCCATCAACGAACGTCTCGACGAAATCGCCCCGGCCCGCGCCCCCTACCTGCTCATGCGCCCGCCCACCCTCGACGTCGACCGGCATCCGGCCGATACCGAGCGCGAGGTGAACCCCTTCGCCGCGCCGCACCGGCGATCCGAGCCCGACAGCGGAAATTAGCGGTCGGTATGGACACGCCGGGAAACGTGTCGGTGCTGTTTGGCGGCTCGACCGCCGGGTAGGCGGTCGGGGAGTCGAACACGGTGAGCACCCGCCGCGCCCGCACTTGACATGTGCCACAGAGCAAACCGTTCGAAGGAGCACTCGTGAACTACCTCGATAAGGCGAAGGAGCAATTGACCGATCTGGTGGGCAAGGTGATCGACTCCGGCAGCAGCGGTGGCGGCACCCAGACGGTGACCATCAGTTGTCCTCGCGATCAGGTCGAACAGTTCTGGCGCGACCCCGAAAAGTTGTCCGCGGTGCTCGGCGACATCGCCGAGGTCCGGTCGACCGGACCCACCGGCTACCAATGGATTCTGCATCGGGGCGACGCCGAATCCATCACGTGGGACACCACGTTGGTAGCGGAGGAGGGAAGCCTGCGTTTCGTCCGGGCTACGGGGAATGGTTCGTCCACCGAGGGAGCGGAGATCCAGCTGACGTTCCGGGACGCACCCCACGATCTCGGTACCGAGGTGACGCTACGGGTGCAGTCACCCATACCCGACTTGCTCACCGGCGCAGCCGCATTCAAGGTGCTTTACCGAGCGCGCGCACTGCTGCAGACCGGTGAAGTGCCCACCCTCGCCCACAACCCGAGCGCGCGTGCGGCCGCTCACTGAACCGGGAGACGATCAATGCGTGCACTCTGCTGGAACGGCGTCAACGAACTCGCCGTCGAGACCGTTGACGACCCGTCGCTGCTCAACCCGCACGATGTCGTCGTGCGGGTTCGATTGACCACCACGTGTGGTTCCGACCTGCACTTCATCGACGGCTACCTGCCCGGCATGCGCGAAGGCGACGTGATCGGGCACGAGTTCATGGGCGAGATCGTCGAAGTGGGTAACGAAGTCACCGCGCGCAAAGTCGGTGACCGCGTAGTCGTTCCGTCGTTCATCGGCTGCGGATCATGCTGGTATTGCGATCACGAACTGTGGTCGTCGTGTGACACGACGAATCCGAACGCCGAATTGCAACAGCCGGTACTGGGCTACCCAACCGGTGGGATCTACGGATACACCCATCCCTTCGGCGGTTATCAGGGCTCGCACGCGCAATACGTTCGGGTGCCGTTCGGCGACGTCAACTGTTTCACCATTCCCGACAGCGTCACCGACGAACAGGCGCTGTTCCTGTCCGATGCCGTGCCGACCGGCCTGATGGGCGCCGAGTTCTGCGACATCTCACCCGGCGACACGATCGCGGTATGGGGCAGTGGCGGTGTCGGGTTGATGGCCGGGCACACCGCCCGGCTGCTCGGCGCGGACCGGGTCATCGTCATCGATCGGTTCGAGGAACGGCTTGCTTTGGCGCACAAGCAGTTCGGTGCCGAAACCGTCGACTACACGGCCGTCGACAGTGTGCACGAGGCATTGCGGGAGATGACCGGTGGCCGCGGCCCGGACGCCTGTATCGACGCGGTCGGTATGGAAGGGCACGGCACCGGACTGCAGCAGATCTACGACCGTGCCAAGCAACTGCTGCGGCTGGAGACCGACCGCGCGACCCCGTTACGCGAGGCGATCCTTGCCTGCCGCAAGGGCGGCGTCGTTTCGGTACTCGGCGTTTATGGTCTGACCGACAAGTTCCCGATGGGTGTGGTGACCAACAAGGGTCTGACGGTCCGGTCGTCGCAGCAGTACGGGCAGCGATACGTGCCGCGGATGTTCGATTACATCCAGCAGGGCGATCTCGATCCGTCGTATCTCATCACCCACGACCTGCCCCTAGAGGACGCGGTCCGCGGCTACGACATTTTCAAGAACAAGCAGGAGGGTTGTGTCCGGGCGGTCTTCCGCCCATGACCGAGAACAAGCGCAGCCTCGGCGGCTATGTGGCGACGATGACCCTGTACGCGATCGTCGTCGCCGCGGTCGCCCTATTGGGCAGTCTGACCAATCGGCAACTGCCGCGCGCCATGACGGTCCGCGAACTCGTGATCACCGCGTTCGCCGCACACAAACTTTCCCGCACCGTCACCAAGGCCGCGGTCACCGAACCCGTCCGGGCCCCGTTCACCCGACCGACCGACGACGACGGCGGCCCCGGCGAGGTGATAGAACAACCGAAGGCAGCCAATGGTATCCAGCGCAGTCTCGGTGAATTACTCAGCTGCCCGTTCTGTTTCGACGTCTGGGCAATCACCGGATTCACCGTAGGCCACATATTCGCCCCCCGGGCGACCCGCATGGTCGCGGACTCGATGGCAGCCCTCGCCGGCGCCGACTTCCTACACCTCGCCTACGCGAAAGCCCAACAACTGGCCGAAGGTTAGGCGCTGACCGCTTTCTTCACGAGCTCACCGATTCGTGCCTCGTCGGCGGCGGTCAGTTTCGTCAACGCGAAAGCGGTCGGCCAGATGGTGCCGTCGTCGAGGTTCGCTATGTCGTTGAAGCCGAATGTCGCGTACCGCGCTTTGAACTTCTCCGCACTTTGGAAGAAGCAGACGACCTTGCCGTCCTTGGCGTAGGCGGGCATGCCGTACCAGAGTTTCGGCGAAAGCTCTGGTGCGTTGGCTTTGATGATGGCATGGAGGCGTTCGGCCATCGTGCGATCGGAGTCCGACATCTCCGCGATCTTCGCGAGCACGTCGCGTTCCCCATCCGCCTTCGCCGCCCGTGGGCCGCGGCGCGCTGCCGTCTTCAGCTCCTGTGCGTGCTCCTTCATCGCGGCTCATTCCTCGGCGGTGAATCCCACCGAGGACTTGTTCTTCGCGGCGGCGTCCTTGTCGGACTGCTGAGCGTTCATTGCCGGTTTCCTCTCGGCCAACCTTGTTGGGACGATCTCCATGCTATGGAGCGGAGGCCGCAACCGGCTTCTTCGAAACTGATCAATTAATTGCTGTTGCGGGCCGCTCACAAACTGTTCGGCGCGGCGAGCACCGCGTTGAGTAGTTGGCCGAGGCGTTCGCCGGCGAGGCGGAGCTGGGCTTCGGCTATCGGGAGGAATTGGCGGGTGTAGTCGTCGCCGATGGTGGACGACGCCGGGTAGAAGCCGGGGGTGTCGACGATCCGGCAACTGTCCTGCGCCCAGCGGACGGGATCGGTGTCCGGTTGTGCCGCGGGCAGGTCGGGTGCGGGGAGCGCGAGCAGCCGCTGCAACTCTTCTTGGTCACTGGCGTGACGGGTGTCGAGCATTCGGCTGTCCCACACCGAGTGCAGATTGGTGCTGTGACCGAGGTACTGGACGCGGAATTCGTTTCCGCCGCGATCGCGGGCGTACCCGGCGTGCAACGGCTGATGAATGTCACCGACGAAGTGCACGACGAATTTCAGGGCCTGGCGCCGGTCGGCATCCGAACGTGTGCTGTCGGCCAGCGTCGCGGTCTGCGTCCGAAGGGCCTCGATGACGTTCTGCCCACCGTTGCCGTTCACCGCGGGATCGTACACGCAGCCATTCTCGCCGATATTGACGTAATGCCAAGGCGCCGAACGTTTCCCGAGCTCAGGGTCGTTGCGGCGCACGTCGTCGGCCCAGTTGGACACACCGGCGAGGGTGGGGTCGGGCTCACCGGACAGCAGGCGGCTGACCTCATCTCGCGCCCCCGCGCTCAGCCGCAGGTCGGCAATAGCGCCGGTGGTGTTGTGGCCCTGCACGCCCCACGCATTGGCCGAGGGTGGAACTGCCAACAGCATTGCGGCAAACGCACACACGCTCACCATCACGGCTCTACCTCGCATCGAGAAATCCCTCCACGGCGCTTCGTGCGGCCTCGCGGCCGCCTCGGTGACGCTGATCCGCAGAACCCGCGTCGCGGCATGCCGAAGCCCGAGTTCTGGTGCGTCTGTTGCGCACCCGAGTGTCCGGGATAACTTCTATTCAGAAGCAAACGCCAGGCGAAATCTTCGCGGCGAGGTGGTCCAGGAACGAGTCAGAAGCCGTGGAACTCCGCGAGTTCGATCGCCTCGTCGTCCCATTCCCGCTCGATCGCGAGGCGCTGCTCTTCCGGCAGGTCCGGGCGCCAACCGCGGCGGCGCCAGAATTCCTCCCGCTGTTCCCTGGTGAGTTCGGGGGTATCGCTCATGGTGTGTCTGCTCCTTCGGTCGGCGTCCTCAGCTGCGGCCGACAAAGGTCTGGTCGAGGAGTTCCCAGGCCAGGTCGGTGGCCACGGCGGCGAGCTCCGCACCATTGTTACTCGGGCCGAAGGCATCTCCCGGTTGCAGGCGGGCGGCGAGTTCTTGCAGCATGCCACCGATGATCATGGCTTCCAGCCCGGTGAAGTGGACGTTTCGCTCCGGATCGCCTGGACTGTGGTCGTCGCGTCCCCGATCTTCGGCCAGTTCCCGCCGAATCTCGGCCGCCTCCTCGACGAGCGGCACCGGATGGGCCGTGCTGTCCACATAGTTGAACCTGCTGCGCAGGTGACGCTCCGGATCGAGGGTCGGGTGCGGCAGTTCTGCCGAGGTTGTGATGGGTGCGTCGCCCGCGACGGTGAGGTGCAAGTCCACCAAGGCGTTTCGCAGCGCCTCCGGTTCCTCTTGGGCGTTGCCGATCGCGTCGAGGACCCGGATGGCCGTCTCGCGCAACAGTTCGTACTGTGCGGTGCGGTCACCGTCTGCCATCGCCGTCGCCTCCCGGTGCCGAGTATCGAATGTGTTCCTTGTTCGCGGCGGCCAGTGCCGCGCGATCGATCGCGGCCAGCGATTCCGTCGCGCCGTCGCGCGTTCGATTCTGTTCGCGGAGATGATGTTTCAAAGTGTGAGCGCGTTCTCGGCTGCGCGGCAGGTCGGTGAGCAGCGCGTGCAGCTTGCCGACCCAGCGGTCGAGCGGGACCGGCTCGTCGAAGTCCTGCTCGACCAGCACGTGTTCGACGAGCTCTGCCGGGTACCGGCTGGGGTCGGCGAGGAAGATGCCGATGCCACTGGTTATTGGCACCAGCAGGGGGACACCCTCGAGTGCGGCGTCCAGGCCGACGGCCCCGAATCCCTTGGGGCGGACCGGCATGATGACCGCATCGGCCTGCGCCAGGTCGGCCACGATGTCGGCTCGATCGACCACGTAGGGTCGGACGTCCACCGCACGGCCTGCTTCGCTGGACAGCAGTCGCCGCGCTCGGCCGACGATCTCCGGCGGCGCACCGCGCACGATCAAGTCGACATCGAGCCCTTTGCCGTTGACCCGCTGGATGATTCGCGCCGCCGCCAGCGCGCAGTCGCCGGATTGCTCGACGCGGCTGAAGGTCACGACGGTATGGCGCTGGTGCTCGGGCGCGGTCATCGGCGCCCGACAAACGTTCGATCGAGCACGGCCGCGGCCAGTTCGGTGACTGCTGCGGCAAGTTGTTCGCCCTCGCGGCTCGGGCCGAATGCCGCTCCCGGCCGCAGCCGTGCGGCCAGTTCCTGCAGTAGCCCGCCGACGATCATGGCGCGCAGTTCGGTCAGCCGGACGTCGCGATCGGGATCGCTGGGACCCGGCTCGTCCATCTGTTGCGCGGCGGCCAGTTGCTGACCGAAGTTGGCTGCTTGCTCATCGAGGGTGATCGGTCGCGCGACCTTGCCCGCGTACGCGAGTCGGCTGAGCAGGTGCGCAGCGGGATCCTGTGCGGGCAGTCCAGTCTCCGTCTGCGCGGAACCGCGCTGCCCGCGCACCGCCTGATGCAGCTCTGTCAGCGCTGCTCGCACGGTGTCCGGCTCGCTCTCCGGGTCGTCGAGAACGGTCAGCACGTGCGCGGCCGCATTCCGCAGTCGATCATATTGTTCGGCGTGCGGCTCGAGGTCACTGTCAGTGATGGCCATCGCTGTCCCCGGGATCCTTTCGAGCTGCTAGGAATCGCGCCACGAAGGCTTGTTTATCCGCTTCGGTCGGCCCGGCCTCAGCATACGCGGACCACACTTCCAGGGCCTGTTCGCGCGTCAACCCTGCTCGGGAGATGGCCGCGGCGAGCTCATGCACATGTGGCTGAGTCGAGCGCTGAATGAACCAGTCCACCGCAGTGGGCAAATTGGGTTCGAGTTCGGGCCCTCGGGTGGGGTGCGTCGGTTGGACCTGATCGGGTAGGGGGCGGTAGTCGGGTAACGGTCTTTCCGCAGGCAAGATGTGCGTCTCCCGGATGATGGCCGCCAACCGTTCGGCCGCGTCCTTCCATGTGAGATTCTGGCTGCGCATCAGTTCCTGGAGTTCGCGGGCAAGTGCCCGCGCCTCGGCCGGATCGGCGAGAACGGTCCGAAGCTTTTCTACCCAGCGGTCGACCGGTATCGGATCTTCGAAGCCCTGCTCGACGAGAATGCGCTCCGCGATCTCGGCGGGGAATCGGCTGGAGTCACCGAAGAATTTACCGGCACCGCTCTCGCTGGATACCAGGACGGGCGTGCCTGCTCCGGCGGCTTCGATGGCGACGAGGCCGAATCCCTCGGCGCGCGAATTCATGATCATGACATCCGCGTTTCGGATGTCCGCAAGCAGTTCCGAGCGGTCGGTCGAGAACGGCTTTATCTCGACTTCACGCTGGGCAATATCGGACAAGATCTGTTTCGTCTGCGCCATTTCACGCGGGTCGACACCACGCACGATCAACTCGGTCTCTATTCCCTGCCTGTTCAATTCCAGGATCATTTCCGCAGCTTCTTTCGCCCCCTTCTGCACGTCATTGCGACCGAGGAACAACACTTTGCGAGGCCCGTCACTTTCGGTATGCGGCAACTGCTCCGCGAAGGGGATGCCGGGCATCAACTCGTGAACGACCGGATCACTGCCGGTCCGCCCGGCCAACCGCTGCACCTCCTCGGCCAGCTTCGGGCCGACACCGACACCGATATCGGAGGTGGACACCAGGTCCGTTTCCATCCACAGACGTGCAGGCCACTGGGCTCTGTTCTGCACGCGACCGAGGGCGTCGGTGACCATGTGGACAACGTGCACGAGTTTGGCGTCGGGATAGAACGCATCGCGGATCTCGCGTGCCGCGTAGCCGGAGAACCGGCTGTGGCCGATCACCGCGTCCACATTCGGCGGCAGGTCCTCGGGATGGGAAATCAGTTGGTGATGTTTTTCCACACTCGGATCGTAGGAACGAGGAGGAATCAATGTGACATTGGTACTTTCGTTTTCCGGTACCGGTTCCCCGATTCGTACGAATACCTCGTGACCTGCTTCAGCAAGTCCTTCCGCCAAATACCTGTTGACCGCTGGCACGCCACCCGGGTCGATTCCCCAGTCACCGTAAACCAACAGGATCCGCAGGCGCGCATCCGACGTATCCACCTGCCGCGCCGGGTCCTCCTCGCCGACGCGCGGCACCGCCGGGTCGGCGACGTCTCGCCCGATCGGTGACTCCGGCCGATCCCCGACGAATGCCTCGTGTGTCGCGACCGGACCGTCCTTGTTCAAGAAGACCGCCCAGGTGCCGTGCAGTTCCCTCGGCAGCCGCGGCGGGTGGCCGTGGAACAGTTCGGCACCAGGGTCGACCACCCGAATGTCGTTGCCTTCCTTGGTCAACAGATAGGCGTGCGCGCCGTACCGCTGGCCGGGACGGTCACCGCGATACTCGTCGATGACCAGCGCGGCGGCCTTCGGCTCGTCCATGGCGAGCAGCCGAGCGGCGATCGCATCGTGGTCGGGGTGCGGCACGAACCGCTCACCGACCGCGGCTTCCACGTCGTCGATGTGGACACCGCGCGGTCCCACGGCGGCGTCGTCCACGTCACCGACGACCCGCCTGCCGAAGAATTCGTTGGCGGCGTCGATCGACTGGACGATGCATCTGTTGTGTGGTCGCTCCGAGTCGGCCTGCGCCGGAAGGTCTTGCGTCAGATGGGCGCGAGCCGCGTCCACGCCTTCGTCGTAGGTGTCGACATGGCGCCCGGCGCCCGGCTCGTAGGTGGAACCGAGCTTGTCCGGGTTGTGGGCCATGAACACCACGTCGGGGCGTCCGTCGTTGTAGCGGCCGAAGGTCTCGTAGCTCCACCCGTCGGGGGCGTAGCGGTCGTCCCAGGCGAGCCGCGCCACCGGCTCGAAACCACACTCCGCGTACAGTTTCGGCAGCACGGTGTCGAAGCAGTCCAGTCGTCGGCCGCCCAGCATCACCGCGGTCTCGACCAGCGCGTGGGCTGCCTTGGGGTAGTTCGTCACGTCCCGATGCGAGTACACCGACACGATTTCGTCGCCCTTGATGGCGATGCCCGCGGTGCCGTCGTCGCTGACCAGCATCCGCATGCCCTGGTACTCGCCCACCTCGTAGACGTGCACGGACGCGGCGAACTTGTTGTTCTCCTTCAGCTTCATCATCTGCTCGTGGAAAACGTCCGCGTCCGAGGGGCGCAGCTCGTACAGCTCGGGGACGCTGTTGCCCAGCTGCCGCAGCTGCTCGGCGCGCTGCTCGGGCAGCGAATGGACGGCCACCGGGTCGACCGTGTGCTCACCGATCCGCAGCTGCGGTAGCGGTGTCGAATCACCGTGCCGCCCAGCGTTTTCCGGCCCGCCCGCAGGGTCGTCAGGGCGTGCCCCGATTGGTGAAAGGGGCCGGTCGTTCGTGATCACCCGCGGGCTGTCCGGCCCGGGCAGCACCGTGATCAGCTCGGGTCGGGAAGAGCTGCGCGGCGGGCTCGCTGTGGTGCCATCCGTTTGTGCGGCGATGGGTTTCGGCACCGCTTCGCCCGCTCGTGCCTCCAATGGAATGCGCGCTTCGGCGTGCGGTGCCGCACCTGCTCGGTCCGCACCCCGGTGTCCTTCGGCACCGGCGCCCGCGCGTCCGCCCTCCACACCGGCGCCGGGGCGCGGAGACTCGGGCCGTGCCGTAGTAGACCTGTCGCCGGTGCCCTCCGTCCCGGCTGGGCGGGGACTTTCCGGTCGTGCCTCGGGCTGGACCGGACGTGGCTCGGCTTGCGCCGGTCGCGGTTCCGCTTGCGCGGGACGGGGTTCGGCTTGCGCGGGACGCGGCTCAGCATGCGCCTGCGATGCCGGTGCTTTGCCATCGCCAGCGGCGTGCGGCGCGACCGGAGCGGCGTCGGTCGCCCGCGGTGCGGCGACATCGTGGCCGGGATCGCCCGGCCGTGACACCGGTGCGGCGTCGTGCCCGGCGTCTCCCGCCCGCGCTGGCGCGACATCGTGGCCGCCGTCGTCCGCTGCCCGCTGCGGTGCCGCGTCTGCTCGCGATACCGGTGCCTGGTCCGCGCTCTCGGCACGGACCGGGACGGCATTGTCGGCCGGTGCCTGTCGCGCTCCGCCATCCGCCACTGGACGGGCCTCGGGTGCGGCGTCGTGTGTCGGCCTGGCCTGCACCTCCGCTCCGGGTGGCGGAGCCGCGCTGCCGTCCTGCGCGCCCGCCCGGCCGTTTCCGCCGGTACCGGCCGACTCATCGGCCGCGCCCCCGCGCGGCGGCGGATCACCGTGCGCGACACCGTTTCCGCCGTGGTCGGCCCCTGGGACGCTGGACGACTCGCCGGTCTGCGCCGGGTGCACCCCGGGTTGGATCCCGAGCATCTTCGCGGCGCTGACATCTCCGGCCGCGGCGCGCATGCTCAGCTGTTGTCCACGGACACCGTGAATGCCACCGGCAAGCGCACCGCCCAGTGCGCCGGAGAGCATGCGCGGGTCGAATTCCCAATGGTTGGTAGCCAATCCGACCGCCGCATACCCGCCCGCGACGCCGCCGATTCCGGCGACCGTGCCCGCGACGGCGGTCTTGCCCAGCGCACCACGCACCGTGGCGGACGGCCCGAGCATCTTGCCGACGCCGAGGCCGAGTGGGAAGGCGACCGCCGCGCTGGCTCCCGCCGCCAGCGTCGCGACACCCACTCTGTTCCAATCGATGTCGCTCGTCATGCGACCATCGGCGGTCATCCTGCGATGACCCTGGCCCGCCTGGTAGGCCTGGATGCCCAGCTCCTGAGCGAAGCCGAGCGCCACCTGGATCGCCACATTCACGCCGAGCGCTTTGAGGAACGACAGCGAGGCGATCTTCGCCCCCGCCTGGATCAGTGCCTGAAGCAGCTTCGAGACGATCATCCGGATGGCGATCTGGGTGGTCACCTGCATCGCCGGAATCGCCAGCGCTCCCCACAGTGACGCGAGCGCCCACGCGATCTGGATGGCGAGGATGACCAGCGTGGTGATGATCTGCAGCTTGGTGTATTCGATTTGGGTTCCGCCGTTTTCGGCGTAGTTGCCGAGTTTGACGAGCTGCTCGGCCAGTTTCTCGATCGAATCATCGCCGGAGATCAGCTTTTTCAGCTGCGCGACCGCTTCTTCGGCGCCATTGCCGTCGTAGTACTTCAGCGTCGCGTTCGCGGCGTTGCGCACATCGGGGACGATGGCCTGCAAGTCGGTGGCCGCCCGCTGCCAGTACTGCGCGAGCCGGAACAGCGCGTCCTCGTCGCCCTGCGGCCACTCGGAACCTGCAACCCAGCTGAGCCACTGGAGCCCGGACGGAATATTGATCGTCACCGGTCAGCGCTCCGCGTCGTCCCCGCTCCGCCGGCGCTCACCAGCTGGTATCCGTGGTCGCCGACTTCGGCCCCGACCGTGTGTGGTCGTATTCCTCCACATTGCGGAACTGCATGCCTTGCGCGTCGTCGGTGCCAGCTCGGGCCCGTGCCGCGGGCGGGGCGGTCGACACCTCGGGTGGCTCCGGAAGCAGCTCCGCCAGGTCGGGCAGGCCGGGAACGATCTCCGACAAGCTCGGCAACCGGGCCAGCTCTTGCTGCAGCGGTGCCATCAGCTCCGTCGCTTTGCGTTGCACGGTCGCGGCGGCCTGCTGCGCCGCGGCAGTGAAGGCCTGCGCGATCTCCTGATGGCCCATTTCCTCGATGCCCGAGGCGAATACCGTTTCGATCACCTTGCCCTCGGCGTCGACGGTGACGGTCACGCGTCCGCGCGCGGTCGACGCCGTGGCGGTCAGCTCCGCGCGCTGCCGCTGTGCCTCGGCGAGATTCGCCATGTGCGTCTCGGCGGTATCGAGCAGCTCGGCCAGCCGAGCCTTCGCCGCCTCATTCGACATCCCCTGCCCCCTCGTGATCAACCAGGAATTCGGCTCACTTGTAGCCACGGGCGGAGTGGGTGTCCTGCTGCTCCATGGCCTTGGCGGCATCGCGCAGACCGGTGGAGAACTGTTCCAGGACTTTAACTTTGGAATCCACGACCTCGTAGAGCTTGTCCCGCGCCCCCACGTAGCCCGGGCTATCGCCGCCGCTGCCGTTGGCGAACTGGCTTCCGATCTTGTCATTGCCCCACGGCGCGCCTTCCCCGTCGGCGGCGGAGCGCAGTCCCGACAGCACCTGCCGCACCCGCCCCGACACCGCTGTCAGATCACCGGCGACACCCCGCAACTCCCCGGGCTGTACCCGCACCTTGTCGGTCATACAGATCCTCCTCACCCTGCTGCCATGACCATGAGTAGTTCCATACTGGAAGCCACCACTTACGATCGACTTTCGATCGACCTACGGTTCGACGGCGATAGCAAGAATTTGGGGCAGGCCAGGCCGGTGCTGACGGCCTACCGTGACAAGATGCGGTTTTGCCTGCTCGGGCCGTTGGTGGTGGCGACCGCCGATGGCCGCCCGATCCGGATAACCGAGCTGAAAGTCCGTGCGCTGCTCGTCGATCTGCTGCTGCATGTAGGTCAGACGGTGACCACAGACCGGCTCATCGAAGACCTCTGGCACGACCGGTCCGGGCGGCGGCTCGGCACCCTCCAGGTCAAGATCTCGCAGCTGCGCCGGGCATTGGAGGCGGCGCAACCCGGCGGCAAGAACTTGGTGGCCTATCAGGGACAGGGGTACGTCCTCGATATCGATCCGGAGGCGCTGGACACCCACCGGTTTCGGACGTTGACCCAACGGGCCAGGGCCGCGCCGAATCCCCGAGCCAGAGCGGCGTTGTTGACCGAAGCGCTCGCGCTGTGGCGTGGACCCGCGCTGGCCGACTTCGCCGACGAGGCGTTCGCCCAGTCCAGCATTGCCACCCTCACCGAGCAACGGCTGACCGCCTGGGAGGACCAGGCTCAGGCGCGGCTCGAGCTCGGTGAACATCATCTGCTCGCCGATGAACTCGGTGAGCTCGTCGCCGCGTATCCGCTGCGCGAACGCTTTCGCGAAGTGCACATCCGCGCGCTGTACCGCGCCGGCCGTCAGACCGAGGCGCTCGCCAGCTATCACGAGCTGCGCGAACTGCTGCGGGACGAACTCGGGTTGGAGCCCGGACCTGGACTGCTGACACTGCATCAAGCCGTCCTCGAGCATGATCCGTTGTTGGTTACGGTGCCTGAGGAATCGGCCGGATCCACGGCCGCACCGGCGCGAGTGCCCGCGCGGTCCTCGACTCCGGCCGAATTGCCCGCGGACACAGTTGCTTTCACCGGGCGGGACGAGGAAGTCGCCAGGCTGTCCAACATGCTGAAGCCCCAGGGGGACGCCCCGCGGATCGCCGTGCTGATCGGTGGGGGCGGCGTGGGTAAATCGGCGCTGGCGGTGCGCGCGGCGCGCCTGCTCGCCCCCGAATTTCCGGACGGCCAGCTCTACCTGGATCTGCATGGACATACCCCTGGCGAAGAGCCCGTGTCCGCGAGCCAAGCGCTACCGCGGCTGCTGCGCTCGCTGGGTGCGGAACCGCCGCCGTCGGTGCGCGAGATCGATGAAATGGCGGGGCGATTGCGCTCGGCGGTGGCCGGACGGCGCCTGTTGTTCCTGCTGGACAATGCCAAGGACACGGCCCAGGTGCGACCCTTCCTGCCGGGCGCACCGCAGTGCTCGGTGCTGGTCACCAGCCGTCGTGCGCTCGCCATCGGCGATGCCTGGACCTGCCCCGTCGACGCCCTCGGCGCGGCCGACGGACTGTCCCTGCTCCGGAAGCTCGCTCGACCCCTCGGCGACGCCGAGGGCGCCGAGGAAGTGGTGCGGCTGTGCCAGGGACTGCCCCTTGCCTTGCGGATCGCGGCGATCAGGCTCGAGTCCCACCCCACCTGGACCTACCGAACCCTCGCCCGACGACTCCGCCCGGAACATCGCCGCCTGGACGAACTGAGCATCGACACCTTCAGCGTCCGCGCCAGTTTCGCCGCGAGCTACCACGACCTGGCCGACGAGCCGCGCCACGCCGCCGCCGCGCGCCTGTTCCGGCTGCTCGGCCTGCTCGAGGGTCCCGACATCGCGGCACCGGCTGCCGCGGCGCTGGCCGGGGTGTCCGAGCAGGAGGCGGCTATGCTGCTCGACACCCTCGTCGATGCGCATCTGCTACGTGAATCACCGCCCGGCCGGTTCCACATGCACGACCTGATGCGCCTTTTCGCCAGGGAGCTCGCCGAAACGAACGAGCCACCGCAGAGCCGCCAGGAAGCCTCGCTGCGAATTCTGCGCCACTACCGCGCCCGCACGGCCCAGCACCCACCAAAAGCCTCCCCACCCGAGATATCCCAAACCTAGATTGCGCGGTCGTAACCGAAATAGACTGGGCCGGTGAGGCCGCCTCGACTCGAGCTGTTCCTGACAGTGGCCGACGACGAGTGGGACCGCGAGGAGCGGGCTCAACTCACCCGGCGGCTGACCGACTACCTACTGGACTTGGATCAGGTAGCCGACGTGCGCCAAACTAGCGTCGACGATCGGCGGCAAGGAGCCAAGGGGGACCCCGGGACAATGACCGGTGTGCTCATGACGCTCGCCTCGACCGGCGTTCTGACCGCCCTCATCGAGGGTGTGCGAGCGTGGGCGGGGCGCTGCCGCTGCCGGGTGCGAGTCGAACTGGACGGAGAGGCCATCGAACTGGACGGCGTCGGTCGAAAGACCGGTGACCGCCTGGTCAAGGCATGGATCGCCCGGCACACCGGAGTGCAGACCGACTAGGCAGCGCGGCCGGGGACGAAGGGGGTGTCGTGGCAGAAGAGCTGGTGACGCCCGCCAGGGACGCGCTGATCCTGGCGTGTGGTGAGGTTCGGGACCCGAGTTTGCCGGTACTTTCCAGCGCGGGCGCGGACGCACTTGCCTTCTCCCAGGTGTTGGCGGATCCGACGATCGGCGGCTTCCGCACCCGGATTCTCACGAGTCCGGAGTCGCAACCCGCCCGTCGGGCGGTGGAGGAGTTTCTCGGCAACCGCCGCCGCGACGACCTGTTGCTGTTGTATTTTTCCGGGCACGGACAACTCGACGAGCACGCAAGGCTGCACCTTGCCACCGCCGACACCGAAATCGGCCTGCTGCACTCGACAAGCCTGGCCGCCGACTTCCTCAACGGGCGAATGGATGCGTCTCGCTCCCGGCGCATCGTCGTCGTGCTCGACTGTTGCTATGCGGGTGCATTCCCGTTGGGCGCCAAGGGAACTCCGGAGCCGGCGCACTTCCTGGAAGGGGCGGGCCGCGCCGTCCTCGCTTCTTCCGAGGCGCTGTCGCCGTCCTACGAGGCGGTCGAGCCGCATCGCGGCTCGTTGTTCACCCGCGCCTTGGCTCGTGGCCTCGCGACCGGTGCGGCGGATCTGGACGGAGACGGCCGAATCGAAGTCGGCGAACTCTATCGCTACGCCCACGACCTGGTCCAGCAGATTAGGCCCGAGCAGCGACCGGTGTTGCGCAGCAGGATCACCGGTGGACTGGTGATCGCGTTTCGCAGCCCAACCGGCCTCGTGTTCCCGCGCGGCACCGATGAATGGTCGGTCAGTTCACCGGATGTGGCGTCAGACGAGGAAATGGTCGGATTCGGTTTGGCCAGAGTAACTCCCACGATGGCCGCGGTCGTCGAGCGATTCAACCGACAGAACCTGGACCGACACCTGGAGATCCTCGGCCTCACGTTGACGACCGGCTGGCCGACACTGCGTGGCATGATCGACCACGGGATGTTGGATGGGTGGCAGCTCGTCATCTACTGCCTGTGCCCGGACTACCTGCGCGAGCATCCCGAGGAATACCAATCGGTCTGGGCCGCGATGGCGGAGAGCAAGCTCGCCGAGATGGCGGATCTGGCACGGAGCCCGTCCATGCTCGTGCGGCGGGGGATCGGCTTGCAGGTCCGTACCTATCGATCATTCCCCGGAGTTCACGGCTGGCGATTCGGCCGTAACGAGGTGGTGATGGCCGTGAGTCGATGGGACACCGGAACGGGCAAACTGGCTGAGCCGTATGGTCCTTTCGAGCACGCGAAGGCCGATGACAACAGCGCGCGGGGGCGCGCATGCAAGGAGACGTTCGAGAACTGGCTAGGCCGTGCGGAGGCATCGAGCACGGTGCGGTTTTCGGCCCCCTGACCTCCGGGCGGGTCCTACGTGTGCACCAGGGCCGACCAATGATCGTGTCGCAGTTCGTATTCGACCTCACCGTGTTGGGTTCCCGGTAGGGGGTCGTCGAAGTGGAGGTGGAAGGTTCGAACGTAGGTCAACCCGGCCTTCTCCATGACGCGCCGCGAGGCGATGTTGACGGCCATGGTCTGGGCCCAGACTCGGTGGACACCGAGTTCGGTGAACCCTTTTCGGATCAGCGCCCGCGCTCCCTCGGTCGCGTATCCGCGGCCCCAGACCGATGCCGCGAGCCGATAGCCGAGTTCCACCTCGCCGACGCTGCCGTCGTCCGGCGGCTGAAGAGCCAACCAGCCCACAAACTTTCCGGTAGATCGCTCGATGGCCGCCCAGCGGCCCGCTGGTCCCAGGGCATAGGCGCGCAGGATCGCGGGCAGCACCTCGTGCTCGATCTCGTCGCGCGGTGTGGGTTCGCCGGTCAGGAAACGCATGACCGCGGGATCGCTGTCCAACCACACCAGATTGTCGACATCGGACTCGGTGAATCTGCGCAGCACCAGCCGCTCGGTCTCCAGAAACACGTCCACCATCTGCATCCTGTACAGGACCGAGCCTGCCGTCGAGGGCTTTTCCCATGGCAGCCGTCGCGGCCCACCGGCGAAGCTCGTGGTTCGGTGTCCTTGCTGGAGGCTGGCAGCCGAGTTACGTGGACCCGCCCAGTGTCGCGAAACACGGCACTGGGCGGGTCGCTTCCCCGTACGCCGTGCGAACGCCGCCACGTCGCTCGGCGGATGTCAGCATAGAACAGTCGCCGTGCGGCTGTGCGCGGCCACGCCGTTGCATGGGTGCGTGACCAGGCTCACGATTCGTGCCGCTACTTCATGCAAATGGCTTTGACCAGCAAATTTGCCGGAGATGGCGGCCGGATGGGCCAGAAAATCGGGCGATCTTTGTCGGTGCCCACCGGAATACTGAGGCGCGCCCGATGAGTTCGAGCAACCGATTCCGTCTCAACCACTGTGGCGCCGGGACCTCGAACCTGTGGGCCGCGCTTGTTCCTGTCAACGTTTTCCTGCCGGAGGTACCCGATGCTCGCCGACCGTTCCGCTCCCGCCTCGGGAGGGCGGACCCCGACCGTCATCCGGGTGCTGGTGCTCGCGACCTTCGTGGTGATCCTGAACGAGACCATCATGATCAACGCGATCCCGCGGCTGATGGCCGACCTCGAGGTCACCGAGCGAGCGGCGCAGTGGGTGTCCACCGCGTTCATGCTCACCATGGCGGCCGTCATTCCGACCACCGGCTGGTTTCTGCAGCGGGTTTCGACCCGGCAGGCGTATTCCGTGGCGATGGGCGTCTTCCTGGCCGGTACCGCGCTGTCGGCCGTGGCGCCGTCGTTCGCGGTGCTGCTGCTCGGGCGGATCATCCAGGCAGGCGGCACCGCGGTGATGATGCCGCTGCTGATGACCACGCTGATGACCGTTGTGCCCGAACAGGACCGCGGCCGGGTGATGGGCCAGGTCACCCTCGCCATTTCGGTGGCGCCCGCGATGGGTCCGGTGATTTCCGGGCTGGTGCTGCAGATCGGTTCGTGGCGTTGGCTTTTCGTGCTGGTGCTGCCGATCACGGGCGTGATCACCTGGCTCGGCCTGCGCCAGCTGGAGAATGTCGGTGAACCGCAGGAAGGCGCGATCGACGCGGTCAGCGTGGTGCTCGCCGCGCTCGGGTTCGGTGGTCTGGTGTTCGGGCTCAGCCGATTCGAGAGCGACAACCTCGCCGGTCCGGCGCTGATCGTCGCCGCGGGCTTGGCCCTCATCGCCGCGTTCGTGTTCCGTCAGCTGCGTTTGCAGCGCACCGGCACCCCGCTGCTCGACCTGCGGGTTGTGCTGTCCGGCACCTACACCAAGGCGCTGGTGCTGATGTCGGTCGCGTTCATGGCGATGCTCGGATCGATGATCCTGCTGCCGTTGTACCTGCAGAACCTGCGTGGTCTGAGCCCCTTGCAGACCGGCCTGCTGGTGATGCCGGGCGGGTTGGCGATGGGTCTGCTCGGACCGACCGTCGGTCGGCTGTTCGACCGGTTCGGCGGACGCTCGCTGGTGATCCCCGGGTCGATCGGTATCGCCGCGTCGCTGGCCGGTTTCACCCAGATCTCGATGACCATGCCGTACTGGCAACTGCTCGCCCTGCACATCCTGCTGATGGTGGCACTGGCCGCGACCTTCACCCCAGTCTTCACCCTCGGCCTCGGCGCGCTCCCGCAGCACCTGTACTCGCACGGCAGCTCGATGCTCGGCACCCTGCAACAGGTCGCCGCGGCCTTCGGTACCGCCCTCGTGGTGACGATCATGTCGGCCCGCAGCACCGAACTCATCGCCGACGGCACCGACCTCGTCACCGCCCACCTCGACGGCATGCGCCTCGCCTTCCTCGTATCCGCCGCCCTGGCCCTCATCGTCATCGTCATGGCGATTCTCCTCCCCAGCCGAGCAGCCACCCCCGAAGAGCCCGAAACCGCAACCCCCGAATTGGTCAAGGGCTGAAAGCAATTCGGCACGACCAAACCCCCGGCGCCTTCACGCGCCGGGGGTTTTCATCCTCGGTCCGCGAACTGTCGTCGCAGAGGTGACGTCGCACCAACACGAGACGAGCGGTGAACCCGAGCTCGCGGCATTCGACAGAAAATACCTACCTGTCGGTATCGTTTAGGTGTCATCGTCTTGAATCGGGGACAGATAGCTGCTCATACCGAAATCGAGGCGAGGTCCACGCCCCGCAACGGCATTGCCGTCACGTCTCCCACCCGCTCTGCCCACACCGCATGCCCGTGCCCGGACCACAGCGGTGCTACCGGAAGATCGCGGAGCAGTTGGTTCTCGGCGAGCCGGTACAGCTGGCCGTTTTCGGCTGACAGGCCTGCGGAATCGGCGGCAGCCAGCAGCTGCGCGAAGCCATCGTCGGTGTACCCGGCGGCCTTCGCGAGCGCGGTGAGCAGTTCGTGCGGGCTCGACGTGCTCTGCGACCGCGTCAGCAGGAGGGGGCCGTCCACATGTTCGGCCTGGTCACCCCGCGGTCTCGCGGTCGCCTCCACCGTGAGCGCGGTGCGGATCTGGTCGGCGAGTGGCGGTGCCCATCGCTCCTGCCCGGCACCGAAGTACACCGTGACCGGACCGGTGAAGGTGACCTGGCCGAGCAATGACTTCGCGGCGGCCTGGTCGTGTGTGCACGGTCGGCAGGTGCCGGAGCGCTCGCCCGGTGCCACGCCGGGTGGCAGTATCGCGCGGGCCGGATCGACCTGGTGCGCAAGTGGACCCGCCGCCAATGCCGCGCGATCTACTGCCATGGCGAACGCGTAACGTACCGCTGCGTCCTCGAAACGCTTGTCGGACAACGGAAACGCGAGATAGCTGGCCTCCGGGAGCGGCCACATCGCGTGCCGGTCGCCGAAATCGTGGTGCATGGCCTCGTGCCGCTCGCCGGGAACCTCGGTGGCCAGGTCGAGCGAACCCGCCCGCACTTGGTCGTACTGCGCGGCCGAATCACCCACGTTGAACCGGATCTCGCGTGCTTTACCGGTAGCGTCGCCGATCCGCACCAACCGGCCGCCCGAACCCGGCTGCCATCGCTCCGCCATCCGGAACGGCCCATTGCCCACCGGGTTGGCGGCAAAGCCGACCCAATCACGGGAGGCCAGCACCGATGCGGGCAAGGGGAGCAGCGCCTGCGCGGCCAACACCGCGGGCACCTGGCCGAACGGGCGATCGAGCACGATCCGGAGGGTGCCTTCGTCGGGCGCGCTGATCTCCTTGGCGCGCAACACTTCGGTGAGCGCACCGGACCCGGCCCACCGCTCGTCCGCGACCGTGCGCCAGGTATCCACATAGGACTTCGCGGTGACCGGCGACCCGTCGTGGAACCGGCCATCCGCACGCAACTTGATTTCCCAGGTCACTTGGTCCGAGCTGGTAACCGATTCCGCGGCCCGCGGAGTGCTCTGCCCGGTTGCCGCGTCGTAGTCGACCAGTGGCGTCCACAGCGCGCCGACGAGCATTCGGCCCGCCTGGTCGCGCAGGTCACCGGGCAGCAGGCTGGCCGGTTCGCGGACACCGACCGTGAGCACGCCCGGCTCCGGCGGCTCTGCTGATTCCGAGCAGGCGGTGCCACCGAGCAGGAGCACGGCCAACACGGCGATAAGCCGCAGGGAACGCTTCTCAACAGTCATTCGGCCGCACCGCGCCGGTAAGTGTGTACCGCAAGGCCAATTCGCATGTCGAACGTGGAACACCAGGCATACCAACCTCATTCACCTCGCGCCGCGCGAATCACACAGTTATACCCGGCATCACACGGTCCACTACCCGAAAGATGTTCCCCAGTTAGCGGTATCGCGATGTGGGTATCGCGGAGCACCCGCGCCGACACTTACAGTGAGGCATCTCGGCGACCAGGAATCCCTGGTCATCATTGATTACGCCTCGCTGGGAGGTAGTTGTGCGCCGCTGGTTTCTTCGGTCGTCCCTGCTGTTGGTCACCGTGGCGGCCGCCCTCGCCGCCAGCACGTTGCCCGCCGTCGCCTGCGGGGAGGAGGACGGTCCCCATACCGCGGCTCCCCGAGTGACCGGGGCGCCCGGCGCGGAGAAGAACGTCAAGGCGGTCGGCAACGTCCCGGACGCCCAGGGCGCGATCGCGCTGCAATTTCTCCAGTACGGCAACCGGGACGTCATGGTGGTCTCCGGCGAGTTCGGGGTCAAGACCTACGACCTCACCGCAAACCCGAAGGCGCCGAAGCTGATCGGGCAGCTCAACATGCCAGGGATGTGGGAAACCGAGGACACCGAGGTCGACCCGGTGCGCAAGCGGGTCTTCCTGGCCCGCGACCCCCGCGCCTTCGGCGGCAATGTCCGCACCGGCGAGTCCGGCATCTACATAGTGGACCTGGCCAATCCGGAGAAGCCGTCGATAATGAGCTACGTCAAGGTGCCCGCAGGCCACACCACCACCTGCATCAACGACTGCCAATACCTGTGGACGGGCGGCCCGGCCAAGGCGGACAGCATGCCTGCCGAATGGGGCGGTCGCCCGATCTGGGTCACCGACATCAGGAACCCCCGCAAGCCGAAGGTCTTCCCCAACCCGATCGAGCTGGCGCGCAACGACGGCAAGACCGACTACGTGCACGACGTCCAGGTGGACGAGACGGGTGTCGCCTGGGCGTCCGGCCGCGGCGGCGTGCGCGGCTACTGGACAGCGGGCATGCACAAGGACCCGGTGACCGGCAAGCACCGGCTGGCGTCGCCGAGCGACCCGGTTCCCTACGCGGGCGGCGGGATCAAGGAGACGGCCGCGCCGTCCAAGTTCATGCACAACAGCTTCCGCCCCGTCGGCGACCGCTCGAAGGACGGTGGCGGCACCGGGAACTGGGGCAACGGGAATCTGATCTACGCCACCGAGGAGAGCTTCCTCGACGGCTGCGCGGGCGACGGCGTGCTGGTCATCGCGTCGTTGGAAGGTTCTTACGGCGGAGCGGGCTGGCGCTCCACGCCGCAGCAACCGTACCGGCTCAACACCGTCGGCACCTGGAGCGTGGCCGGGCAGGAGGGCAGCGACCCGGCGTCCGGTGACTGCTCGGCGCACTACTTCGATGTGCGGGAAAAGGTCCTGGTGCAGTCGTTCTACGCGCAGGGCACCAGGTTCCTGGATGTCAGTGACCCCACCAATCCCAAGCAGATCGCCTACTACCGGCCCGCCGACGCGGCCGCCTGGGCACCGTACTGGCACCGGGGTCTCGTCTACGTCGCCGACAACAACCGAGGCATCGATATCCTCGAGCTCACCGCCTGATCGCGCGACGGTGGCTCGCGGGTTCGTAGCTCACGTGCTGCGCTGGCTCCCAGTGGCGACTATGTGATCAACGAGGTCCCGCTCCATCTCGGCCAGCCACTGGAAGCCCTGCTTGGTGCCCGAGATCCACGCCGCCGCGGCGGCGCCGACTATGTCGCGGTGGACCGGGGCGTCGGCACCGCGGGCCGGCGGCGCCGGATCACTGCGCCGCGTGGTATCCGCGCCGCGGCTCCCGGCGTCGGGAGCGGCGGGCGATTCGTCGCTTCCGATGTCGGGCTCGTGATCCGTCGGGTCGGGTATCGCTTCCGGCGTGTTGACCGGCGGTGAGGTGAACGGGCCGGTGGATTGTCCCAAGGCGTTGTGATCCCGGTTCGGCGTCGGCCCGCTCGGTCCGTCCTGGTCGGTGGCGACCAGGGCGGTGATCAACGCGGCTGTCGACACCACCGCCAACCGCAACGAGACGTCGGACTTTCGTGGTGCGCGGTGCTTACCCATCGGCTACTTTCCGTCGAGTTCCGTTGGGTGTGAAAGTTTAAGGTGCTCAGCCAATTCCGGCTAGAATTGTTAGTTGTTCTTCACGGAAGTTAAGTCCGGCAACTCCGGGCCGGATCGGCGCGCGCTATCCGGTCTGGCCCTCGGATTGCATGTCCGCCAGCAGTTCGACGAGGAATTGCACGCTCTCCGGGGGCGACAATGCTTCGACGCTGAGGGTGTTCATGACGGCCATGTACAGTTCGACGTCCTGCCGTTTGTCCAGGTAGAGCGAGCTGGTGAGTTGCTCTGTATAAACGATGTCCGGCAATTCGGGTTCGGGGAAACGAAGGATGGTGAATGAATTACCCGCGGCCGAATACGCCAAAGCCGAATGCGGCAACACTTGGATCCGCACATTGGGCAGGCTGGAAACTTCGACGATGTGCTCGAGCTGCTCTCGGAAAACGTCTGGCCCGCCTACCTGCCTGCGCAGGGCGCTCTCGTCGATCACCGCCCACACCGTGGGTGCCGCAACGCGCGTCAGAATCTGCTGCCTGCGCATCCGGACCGCCACCCGGCGTTCGGTCTCGCTGTCGTTGCCGAGCGCGATGACCGTGCGCGCATAGTCCGCGGTTTGCAGCAGACCAGGAACGAACATGGCTTCATAGGTGCGTATTGTCGTCGCGGCGTGTTCGAGACCGAGATACGTTTCGAACCACGCGGGCAGCAGATCGTTGTAGCGGTGCCACCAGCCCGGGTCGCCAGCCCGGCGTGCCAGTTCCAGATACCTCTCGCGCTCAGCGGGATCGCTGACTCCGTAGAGGGTGAGCAAGTCGCGGATATCGCGCTCTTTGAAGCCCGTTCGCCCGAGCTCGAGGCGACTGATCTTGGCGTGTGACCCGCGGATGGCGTCGCCCGCCGCTTCTCGGGTGATACCGCAGCCCTGCCGGAGCTGACGCAGCTGGCTGCCGAGCGCTATCCGCAGAACTGTCGGACCACGTTCTGCCGCGACGGTCAATTCCATATCGCCGGTGTGGTTCTCGTTGGTCAAGACCGCCTCCGGTCGGTAGGAAATGTACTGCCGCCTCGAACCTCCGCGTCGGCTGCTTGATCTTACTCAGCCAACCGCGGAAATCCGCCAGGCCCGCCTGCGATCCGTTCCACGGTGTCGAGGGCCTCCCTTGCCAGCGTGGAACTTTCACACCGACAACGCAATCATTCGTTCGCATTCCCGGGCGGGTCGCATAGGCGATGCGTAAAGTCACGCAACACGGCAGCCGACTGAGAAGGGACCAGCAGCCATGTCGTCACCGGACGATCGGACGCGGCTCGGCACTGTGGACCCGGCAACGCCCAGCATCGCCCGCGTGTACGACTACGCCCTCGGCGGAAAAGACTGGTTCGAGATCGATCGCCAGGTGTTCGAGCACATGAAAACCGTCGTTCCACACCAGGACGACGTCGGCACGGCCAATCGGCGCTGGCTAGAGCGGGTGGTGCGCTACCTGACGCGCAGCGCAGGCATCGATCAGATACTCGATCTTGGCAGTGGCTTGCCGACCCGGAAGAATACGCATGAGGTGGCGCAGGAACTCGGTGCCGAGGTCGTCGTGGTGTACGTGGACAACGACCCGGTGTGCGTGGCACGCGGCCGGGAACTGTTGGAGGCGAACGACTGCACCCATTTCCTCGACCTCGATCTGACCCAGCCGGACGCGGTGCTGGACGATCCGGCCGTCAACCGATACCTGGATCTGGATCGGCCGTTGCTGCTGATGCAGTGCGGCACACTGCATCACATCGACGACGACGGCGACCCGGCGGGAATCATGCGCCGGTACATCGACCGCCTGGCGTCGGGCTCGTACGTGATGATCAGCCACTTCTTCGACCCGGGTGAGGTGGACGAGCAACTGCACACCCTGGCCAGACGGGCCGAGCGAGCCTTGAACGAGGAGGGTCTCGGCACCGGACGGTGGCGCACCCGCGGCGAAATCGAGGCGTTCTTCGACGGCCTGGAGATACTTCCGCCGGGACTGGTGCAACTCGACGATTGGTGGCCAGGGGGACCCGCACTTCGCACCCGTTGGCCCGAGGAACATCTCATCATCGGCGGCGTCGGCCGCAAACCGTAATCCACTTCTCGAACACAACGGAGTTCGACATGGCAGCAGACTCACAGATCGCCGACCAATCTGTTCGCGACAAGCTCACCGACATTCTCACCTACACCAGCATCGACCTGGCGACGTCGAAAGACGGCATCAACTGGTGCTCGAACGCGTTCTTCGCCGAATTGGACAGTGACCCTTTCCGTCTCACGCTGATCCTGGAGTCCGGCGGTCGAACGCTGGACCACCTGAGAGCGAATCCGAACGTGGGGGTGAAGGTCGTTCCCGCGGGCTTCATCAATCCGTTCGCGCAGGGATTGGGCACGGCGACCGTGCGGGATCAGGCGGATCGAGACGAGACCTTCCAGGCGTTGCTGCGCAAGGAACCACAGATCGAACCGTTTCTCGCCACGCCCGTCGAGGCGCTGGTCATCGATATCGATTGGTGGCGGGTCACCCACGTGGGTGGCGGTCTGTTACCGGGACGAGTACTGCAACGAATCAGCTCGTCATAAGCGCCTGCCTCAGCTACTACGCTCAGCGAGTCGGGTCACAATCAACTCCAGAGAGGTCGTCATGTCCGATACCGCTCCGCAAACCGGCGTCCGCGCGCCGGTCGGCGTGGACATAACGCGCGCCAGTATTGCCCGGGTGTACGACGCCACGCTGGGTGGTAAAGACAACTACCCGGTCGATCGTTACGTCGTCGACAAAGTCGCCGAGGTCGCGCCGCGACAGAGCGATGTGGCGCGGATGAACCGGCGGTGGTTGCACCGTGCCGTGCGATATCTGGCGGGAACCGTTGGCATCGACCAGTTTCTCGATGTCGGCGCCGGACTGCCGACCGTGGGCAATACCCATGAGATCGTGCAGCAGCAGAATCCCGAGGCGCAGGTGGTCTACGTCGACAACGATCCAGTGTGCAACGTGCACGGGCGAGTGCTGCTCGAACGCAACGAGTACACCCATTTCGTGCCCGCCGACCTCACCGAGCCGAACACCCTGCTTACCCACCCCGAGGTCACCCCGCACCTCGACCTCACCCGCCCGTTGGCGCTGATTCTGTGTGGGATCCTGCACCATGTCGACGACGACCTCGATCCCGCGGGAATCATGCGCCAGTACATCGATGCGCTCCCGGCCGGTTCCTTCGTCGCGATCACCCATTTCTGGGACCCGGCCGACGGCTCCGAAGCGCACGAGATGGCGGTAGAACTCCAACGTCGTTTCACCACACTGGGTTTGGGCTCCGGCTGGTACCGCACCCGGGACGAGATCGCCTCCTTCTTCGGCGATCTCGAACTGATCGAACCCGGACTCGTAGAACTCGACGACTGGTGGCCGATGGGCCCCGCACTGCGGCCCCGACTGACCGAAGAACGCCTCCTCCTCGGCGGCGTCGGCCGCAAGTCGGGAAACTCCGTCGTAACCCCCTTACGACCCCGGAGCACGAACAACTGACCTGACCGCCGGGTCGAGTGTTGCTGGCCCGGGCTGCCCGCGTGGGCAGCCCGAAGGGCTTCCAGGTAGCAACGCCCTCGACTCGGCGGCTTCGACGAGCATGCCGGTACCAGAGCGAACCCCTATAACCCCCTACCCGTAGCCGAGCGACGACGTTCACGGCAGCGCCGACGGCTCTCGGACGAGCGGAGCCGACCAGGCCCGACCTGCGCAATTGCGCAAATGTTTTCCCGTGCAGCATCTTTCAGCCCTGCCGTGACACCTGCTCGGAGCGGCGGACCAGCCGAAAACGTATGGCATGGTGGTCGGCTATGAAGACCATCCTGATCACGGGCGCGACATCGGGTATCGGCCTCGCGGCCGCACAGCAGTGCGCCGCGGCAGGCGATCGGCTGGTCCTCGTCGGACGGAATCCGCGGAAGCTGGCCGAGGCGGCGAGCGTGGTTCGGGCCGCGGGCGCCGGCGGCGTCGACACCCTCGAATGTGACCTCGCCTCGCAGGCTTCGATCCGTCAGCTCGCCAAAAACGTGCTGGCGCAATATGACCGGCTGGATGTGCTGGCCAACAATGCGGGCTCCTATCACAAGGAGCGCGTCGAGACCGCGGACGGCATCGAGGCCACGTTCGCCGTCAATTATCTCGGCGGCTATTTGCTCACCGAACTGCTCGCCGATCTGATGGTGCACAGCGCTCCCTCGCGCATCCTGTTCACCTCGTCGGTACTACATTTCGGCGCCACCCTGGATTTCGACGATATCGGCTTTCAGCGAAAGTATTCGGGGGAGCAGGCTTATAGTCGATCGAAGCTGGCCAATATTCTGTACGCCAGGGCGCTGGCGCGCCGCCTCGCGGGGACCGGGGTGACGGTCAACGCTTTTCATCCCGGCGCGGTGGCGACCGGGATCTGGGATTCGCTGCCATGGTTCGGGCAGCCCTTGGTCGCGGTGGCCAAGCGACTGTTCATGATCACCGTCGATGAGGGTGGTCGTGCGCTGAGCTATCTCGCGACCGATCCCGAGGTCGCCGAGGTCACCGGCACCTACTTCCAGAAGAACCGCATCAAGACTCCGTCGCGTCGTGCGCAGGACGACGCGCTCGGACAGCAGCTGTGTGAGGTGAGCGCGACCCTGGTCGGGCCCGCCGGTTAGGCGCAGCGGCTACGCAGTCCACGACAACGTTGTCGGAAGTCCAAGCGACATAACTTGTTTGTCATCGACTGATCTGCAGAAAGCAGGGGCAATGCAGCGTACGCGTTTCGAGTCGATCGGCTCGTACACTCCGGAAACCGTCCGTTCCACCGAGGAATTGATCGACAGTTTGGCAGTGCCGAGGTCACTGGATCTGGAGCGGGTCACCGGAATCAAGAATCGGCGGGTCTACAACTCGCATCCGGATCACTATGAATCGTCATTCGAATTGGCGTTACAGGCCATCGACGATTGTCTGCGACATTCCGAATACAACGCGGACGAGCTCGACATCATCATCTCGGCCTCCATCACCCGCACGCGTGGTAAGGAAATCTTCTGCTACGCACCGGCATTCGCGCTGATGCTGGGCAACGAAATCGGCGCGACGACGGCCAGGCATTTCGACGTCTCGAACGCGTGCGCGGGCATGATGACCGGGGTGCTGGTGCTGGACCGGATGATCAAAGCAGGGGTGGTGCGCAACGGTCTGGTGGTCAGCGGCGAACAGATCACCCCGGCCGCGGAAACGGCGGTGCGGGAGATCAGCGAACCCTACGATCCGCAATTCGCGGCACTGACCGTCGGCGACGCGGCGGTGGCCGTCGTGCTCGACGATCGCGGCGACGACCACGACGAAATCCACTACGTCGAACTGATGACCACCGCCGACGGGGCCGAGCACTGCCTCGGCATGCCAAGCGACCGGTCCAACGGCATCGCGCTCTACACCGACAACCGGGCCATGCAGAACGAGGGCAGGTACATGCAGGCGATCAACCGCATGGACACCTTCCTGAAGGAGACCGGACGAACCTGGGAGAGCGAGAAATACGACTACTGGATCCATCACCAGTTCAGCGGGCCGGTCATCGATTACATCGGGCACCTGACCGAGCAGCATTTCGGCACTCCGATGCCGCAGACCCTGAATGTGCTGCACGACTACGGCAATACGGCCTCGACCTCGCATTTCGTAGTGCTGCACGAGTATCTCGCGCAGCAGAAGATTCCCAAAGGGTCGAAGATACTGATGATTCCCGAGGCGTCCGGGATCGTCTCCGGCCATCTCGCCGCGACCATTTCGCGTCTGGAGGCCTGAGTCATGGCTACCACGATTGTCGCGGCCGCGACCAACACCGACCTCGACACCGGCAGCTATTTCGAGCTGGCCGCCCGCGCGGCCCGCAGCTGCCTGGCGGACTCGGATGTCTCCGTCGACGAGGTCGGCATGCTGATCAACGCCGGAGTCTTCCGGGACGACAACATCTCCGAGCCCGCGGTGTCGGCGCTCATCCAGAAACGGATCGGCCTCGGCCTGGAATACCAGCCGGGCCGGGTACCGGCCTTCTCCTTCGACCTGATGCACGGCGCCACCGGATTGCTGCACGCCATCAGCACCGCCGAATGCTTCTTGGCCACCGGCGAAGTGGAGTACGCGTTGCTCGTGGCGGGCGATACCCACCCGTCGACCCAGCGTTATGTCGCCGGGTTCCCGTACACGACCGGGGCGGCGGCACTACTGCTCGGAAGCTCGCCTGCGGCAGGCGGATTCGGCCGTCTGTATACCAGTGAGACGACCGGAAAAGCCGACCCGTCGGCTTGGGTCGCACTGGGCGAGGCCGGGGCGAACGGCCGCTCGGCCATGTGCGTCCGGCACGGCGCGGAGGATCCGATCGAGCTCGCGGCCGCGGTCGTGCGCGACTGTGTCACCGACGAAGACATCGACGGCGACGATTTCGCGGCGGGACGCGCGGTGCTGCTCGCCCCGGCGCCAGCACTGGGATTCCGTGCCCGCCTTGCCGAAACACTGGGGCTTCGACCGGAGGCGGTCGTCGGTGTCGACCCGGCGATCGGCGATCCATACTCGGCGGCACCCGTCCACGCGTATGTGAACGCACGGGAATCAGGTGTGCTCGGCACGGCCGACACTGTGCTGTTCCTGGCCGCCGATGACGCCGCGGCAGCCTGTCTGGCCTACCGTCCGCAGCCGGCAGCTGTTGCCACGGTGAGCGCGATCGGTGCCGCGCGGAGCGAAAAGCATTGATGTTACTCGAGTTCCGTCATATCGGCCGCTGTAGTCGTTACAGCGATCTTGTTGCCGGGATTCGATGACAGGTCGCTGTCGGCGACCTACGCTAATGACACCGGCTGGATCAATGGGGCGTCCGGATACGCCTCTGCTGCGACGATGCCGCATCTTCAGTGCACCCGAGCTCTCTTCGATGGTGCCCTTCCACAGTCGGGCACACCTCATCGACGAAGGGGGCTCGGATATGCACCCGCAGTTCTCGCTCCAGGGCGAAAAGTGTTCGATACTCACCCGATCCGGGGTCGGCCAGGCCATGGCCGTGCTGGGCAGCGCCAGCACGGTCGGCCTGGTCGCCGAACTGCTCGCCGCCGACGAGGCGGAGGTGCGTACGGCCGTCCGGCGGCTCGCCGCCGGGTCGTCCGGGCGGGCGCTGTTCGACGATTTCGACATCGGTGATCGGATCCTGCGCGACACTCCGGCGGAGGTCCGCCGGGAACTGCACTGCCGGGCGGCGAAGCTATTGCACGACAGAGGGTTTCCGTCGGCCACGGTGGCCGAGCATTTGGTCGCGGCCAACGCCGCCGATTACCCGTGGGCGGCCTCGGTGTTGCTCACCGCCGCCGAGGAGGCCTTGGCGAACGATCAGATCGACCGTGCAGTGGATCGGCTGGAGTTGGCCTATCGGGCGACCCGTGACCCGGCGGATCGGGCGGCGATCGCGATCCGGCTGGTCCGCGCCGAATGGCGGTTCAGCCCGTCGAATCGGACGCGGAACTACAGCCGGGTGCGCGCGGCCATTCGCGCGAGCCGGGTGCCGACCGCGCAGGTGCCCGCCGCCGTCATGTTCATGCTCTGGCACGGTCAGACGCAGCACGCCGATCAGGCACTGGGCCAACTGGATTGCGGTCGGCTCGACGATGCGGCGCCGACGATCGATTTTCTGTGCGCGTGGCTGCGGACCTCGCATCCGCCGCACGCGCAACGCCATCGGCGGCTTCTCGCGGCGCAGGCGCGGCGACGTCCGGTGCCCGCGGAGCGACCGTCACCGCACTTACTCGGCGCGGAGCTGCTGACGGGCTTGTTCACCGGGCGCCCGTTCGACGAAACCGTTACTCTCGCCCGGCGTTTGCTCACCCGTCATCGGCTCGCCGCCAGCACCGTGGAAACCCTTGCGGCAGCGGTTCATTGCCTGATCTACACCAATCGGCTTGATACCGCGGCGGCCTGGTGCGACTCGCTGCTGGCCGAAGCCGAGGCGCGTCAGGCACCGACTTGGCAGTCTATTTTCGCGGGCTTGCGCGCGGAAACCATGCTGCGCAAAGGGAATGCGCGGGCCGCGATCGATGACGCGGTGCTCGCGCTGAACTACGTTCCCGCCGCACACCTCGGTGTCTGGATCGGGACTCCGATCGCGGCGCTCGTGCGCGCGCTCACCATGGCGGGCAGGCACGCCGACGCCGAGGCGCAATTGCGAAGGCCTGTTCCCCGAGCTCTGTTCGAGTCGCGCTTCGGGCTGCCCTACCTGCACGCACGCGGGCACCACCAGCTCGCCGTCGCCCGCGCCGACGAGGCGCAGCGCACGTTCCGCCGCTGCGGCCACCTGATGCGTCGCTGGCAGATGGACTTCCCATGGCTGGTTCCGTGGCGCAACGACCTCGCGGCGGCACACCTGGCGCTGGGGGAGCACCGGCATGCGCGCGCCTTCGCGACCCGTCATCTCGACCTGCTCGGCGCCGCCACCCAGCACCGCACCGGCGGGGTATCCCTGCGCTTGGTCGCCGCAACCGGCGACCGCTACCAACGGGTCCGGCTGCTCCGCGATGCCGCCGCGATCGCCCGCTCCGGCGGCTGCGATCTCGAATTGGCCACCGCCCTGGGCGAACTCGGCGCCGCGCACCGCGCCGTCGGAGATCACGACAAGTCACGCATGCTGATTCGCGAGGCAACCCGGCTCGCCGACTCGTGCGGCGCCGACCCGCTGCTGCACGATCTGGTCGGCGACCGCCCGCGCCGGACCGCACCGCACGTCTCCCACCTACGTAGGCCAAGCAACGGCCTGGACGCTCTCAGCCCCGCCGAACGCCGGGTCGCCGAACTCGCCGCGCACGGCAAACGCAACCGCGATATCGCCGCCGCCCTCGACATCACCACCAGCACCGTCGAACAACACCTCACCCGCGTGTACCGCAAACTGGAGATCGCCCGCCGCACCGAACTGACCTTCGTCTTCGGCAGCGCCCGCCCCAGCAAGGCAGGCTCGTCCGTCTCCGTCACCGGTTAGAAGAGGACCGCCAACGCGACCTCGAGCAGCGCCGCGAACAAGGCGACAGCTGGCGCCCCGGCGTCGTGACGCTCGCGCGGCGGAACGGCTGAACAGACCGGTCAGGAATCGAGAAGCGCCGGTCACCGAGCAGCGCTTAGCGTTACTGCCATGAACATCACCACTGATCAGACCATTATCGACGCCGTCATCCTCGAAGCGCCCGACCCCACCACCGCCGCGGCGTTCTACGACGCCGCGTTCGGCCTCGGCGATAAGGTGCGCGTGCGCGCCGCCGAGGCGCCGACCACCGGCTTCCGTGGCTTCATCCTGTCGCTCGTGGTGTCGCAGCCGAGCACCGTCGACAGTCTCGTCGGCACCGCACTCGACGCGGGCGCGACGACGCTGAAACCGGCCACCAAGAGCTTCTGGGGCTACGGCGGCGTCGTCCAGGCGCCGGACGGGGCGATCTGGAAGATCGCGACCTCGTCGAAGAAGGACACCGGCCCGGCCACCCGGGAGATCGACGATTTCGTGGTGCTCCTCGGCGTCGACAATGTCAAGGCCACCAAGCAGTTCTACATCGACCGCGGCCTGGTCGTGGCGAAGAGTTTCGGCGGCAAGTACGTCGAGTTCGCCACGTCGTCGGTCAAGCTGGCGCTCTACGGGCGCCGCGCTGCCGCCAAGGACGCCGGCGTACCCCAGGAGGGCACCGGGTCGCACCGGCTCGTCATCGGTAGCGCTCTCGGTCCCTTCGCCGACCCGGACGGATTCACCTGGGAGGCCGCCGCGGCATGAGGCGCGCGGGTGTCGGCGCGGTACGGGAATAGCGCCACCGGTCAGCATGTTCGAACTCACATGCCGAAACCGTTCACGGAGGCCGAACGTCAAGAATTCCTCGCGGGCAAGCACATTGCCGTGCTGTCGGTCGCGGCGACCGACGGGCGACCGCCCGCGACCGTCCCGATCTGGTACGACTACACCCCCGGCGGTGACATCAGGATCAATACCGGTGCCGAGCGCCGCAAGGCCAGGCTCATCCGGGAGGCCGGCGTCGTAACTCTTACCGTCCAGCGCGAAGAACTGCCGTACCAGTACGTCATCGTCGAGGGCACGGTCATCGAAGCGACCACGCCCTCGCCGCGGGAAGTGCGGGAGGCAATCGCGATCCGCTACCTCGGCTTGGAAGACGGTCGCGCCTTCGCCGATCGCATGGACGGCACCAAGTCCGTCCTGTTCACTATCCGTCCCGACCGCTGGATCACCCAGGACTACTCGGGTGACCTCTGAAACCTGCGCGGTTTCGCGGAATTGCGCTTTAGGTCACACTCGACCCCTCTGAAATCGGTTGACATTCAACGTGTCCGAACACAGCTTGTCGGCGGCCGGAATGTGGTGACCCCTGCGGCCGCGAAGTCCCCGGAAAACCGCTGGGCACAAAGGGATTCGCTCTGGATGGTGGCGGTTGCCTACGATCGTCAGCACCGGCAGGCCGAAAACCGGCCGACCACGCGGTGTGTCGGTGTGCGGACAGTGCGATGAGCGGATGTTCGCACCGTGTGATCGAATGTGACCGGTAATGATGAGGATGCCGACGCATCAGAAGGACCGCGGCGGTGGGTCAGGTCGGTGCTCTTGTCGATCTATGCCCCGCGCGCGACTGGGATCTGATGGAAGGTGTTGAGGTGTTGAGGTGTTGACAGCGCGGCTGCGGGCTTCGGTCGAGCCGTTGGTGGGGGTCTGGCAGCGGCACGGACGGTCGTGGTTTGCTCCGCTGGCGGCGCTGGTGGGCAGTGCGTTGCTGCTGGGATGGCGGGCAAGCGAATACGGCAACTGGATAGTCGACGACGCGGGCATCACCTTCGCCTACGCGCGCAGTGGCGCCGAGGGACTGGGTCCGGTGCTGCAGCCCGGTGCCGCGCCGGTCGAGGGGTTCTCCAACCCCACTTGGCTTTTCGTGCTGGCGGTGGGCAAATGGTGTGGCCTCTTCGATCGAGGCTCCCTTTTCGGCATCCCCGATTACGTCCTTTATCCCAAGGCGATCGCGCTGATCTGCTGCGTGGGGATACTCGCCGCCTGCTATGTCGCCGCACGACGGGTATCGCGCTGGCCCGCACTGGCCACGTTCGTGACAGGCGCGCTGTTGGCCGCGATCCCGTCCTTCGTGATCTGGTGCTTCTCCGGCCTGGAGAACGCGCTGTTCGCGCTCGCGGTCTGCGTTCTGGCGGTCCACCTGTTCCTGGCGGTGCTGGACGAGCGGCTGTGGACGCCGAAGGTGGCGGTGATAGCCGGTGCGCTAGCAGCATTCGCGGCGTTGACCCGTCCCGACGGCCTGATCTACCTGGCCGCGTATCCCGTGGTTTCGGTGATCCTGGTTCGGCGCGCCACGTTGCCCGCCGCTCTTCGGTGTTGGCTGTATTCGGCGCTCGCGTTCGCGATCCCCTTCGGGGCCTATCTGCTGTGGCGGATCGTCGAGTTCGGCAGGCTCGTGCCGAATACCGCGGTCGCCAAACATCAGGCGACGCCGACCGTGCACGACCTGACCAGGGCAGGCGAACTGGTGCAGTATGCGGGCGCACCCGCGGTGATCGCGGGCATCGGAGTGGTCGGGCTTGCCCTGGGGTCATCGAGGAGGTGGCGTGACGGCGCTGTCGCGTTGTTGGCGCCGCTGGCATTGGCGATGGTCGCCTACTGTGTCCTGCAACCGGACTGGATGGCGCAATTCCGGTTCGCCACCCCGGTGTGGGCGCTCGGCGCGTTCGTTGTCGTGATCTCGGCCGGGCAGTTGCTGGCGAAGCTGCACAAACGTAGCCGGGTTCTGGTCGTGCTGGTACTGATCGGTGCCTTGGTCCCGTCCGGCGTTGCGTTCGCCAACGCCACCGATTCGTTTCGCAGCAACGAGGATGTGCCGCTGTGCTGGATCGCTCTCCGGTTCGGCCGCCTCTTCAACGGCTACGCGGACATCGCCGGCGTACAGCAAGGCAGCTTGTTCGCTCCCGATATGGGCGGAAGTTCGCTGACATCGCGTTTGCAGCTGATCGACATGGCCGGGCTCGCCGAAGCACGGATCGCGGACATCTATGCGGGCAAGGATCGCACCGACCTCAGCGACTACGTGTTCGAGGAGCGCAAACCCACCTTCGTGCACTCGCACGGACTCTGGATGCACAATCAGGTCACCATCGACCCACGGATCACCCGCGACTATTACCTGATCCACCAGTCCCCAGATCCTGCCCTGCCGGACGAGGACTGGATCCGTAAAGATGTGGTGCGCGACGAACAGCAGCTCCAAGAACTGCGCCAGTACGCCGGGAAGGTCCTCCCACCACTGTGGGGCGAGTATCGGACGTCGGGTTGCGGACCGACACTGCGTCCGGGCCAAACCCTGTCGAGCTGAGGTACGGTCGAGATTTGTCCATGCAGGTTCGTGAATACCGTCCAGCCGACTGGCCGCAGGTCTGGCCCATTGTTCGGGAAATAGTAAGGGCCGGTGACGCTTTCGTTTACGACCCGGCGATGACCGAGGAGCAGGCGCACAACATCTGGGTGCTGGGACCGCCTGCGATCACCCTCGTGGCCGTGGCCGACGATCGAGTGCTTGGTACGGCCAACGCGTACGCCAATCGGCCGGGGCCGGGCGCCCACGTGTCGACCGCCAGCTTCATGGTCGCCGACGATGCACGCGGCAAGGGCGTCGGTACGGCTCTGTGCCGGTCCGTGATGGAGTGGGCGAAGGAGCGCGGCTTCGTCGGCATGCAGTTCAACGCCGTCGCCGAATCCAATCACCGGGCCGTTGATCTCTACCGGCGTCTGGGGTTCGAGATCGTGGGCACCGTGCCAGGAGCGTTTCGCCACCCCACCCTCGGCCGGGTCGGTCTGCACGTCATGTATTGCGAGTTCTGAGCCGTCGATCCGACATTGATCGAGGTCCACCACACCGACGTCTGCTACGGTTGATACCTAGCGGATCTAGGTATCGGAGTCCGATGCATATCGACAAAGACTTGGTGGCGGCGTCGGCAACGCCGCTGGTGCTCGGGATACTCGCCGACGGCGAGTCGTATGGGTATGCGATTCTCAAGCGGGTCAACGAGCTGTCCGGCGGGCGTATGCAATGGACCGACGGGATGCTCTATCCACTGCTGCACCGGCTGGAACGGCTGGGCCAGGTGACGTCGACTTGGCAGTCTTCCGACAGCGGACGGCGGCGCAAACACTATGCGATCACCGATTCGGGACGGGCCGCACTCGCGGAACGACGCACCCAGTGGGCGGTCGTGGCCGACGCACTCGGGCAGGTCTGGCACAGCGTCGAACTGCCACCGACCGTGGCGAAGGGATGGGCGTGATGGATACCGATGCCGAGCTGGAATCGCAGATCGGGCAGTGGCGCGGATACGTCCAGCGGCATCGCGCGATATCGACTGCTGATGTCGACGAAATGGAAGACCATCTGCGCGACCAGGTTTCGGATCTGGCGGCCGCTGGACTAGCCTCCGACGAGGCGTTCCTGGTCGCGGTCAAACGCATGGGGAACGTGGACTCGATCTCCCGCGAGTTCGCACGTGAACATTCCGATCGTCTGTGGAAACAGTTGGTGTTGCTGCCCGCCGACCCGGACGGCGCGGACATTCGGTCCAAGCGTGAGTTGATCGTCGTACTCGCCCTCGCCGTCGTCGCGGCGTTGGCATTGAAGCTTGGCTTCACGGTACTCGAGGATCTGGCTTTCGGCCGCAATCTCAGCCTGTTCGTATTGCCGTTCCTCGCTGGATATTTCGCGTGGAAGCGGCAGGTGACCCCGCGCGTCGCGGCGGCGTTGCTGGTGCCGTTCGGGCTGGCCGCCGTCGTCCTGAACGTCTTTCCGTTCGATCCCGATGGAGCGACCGAGATCATCGCCGCGATCCACGCGCCGATCGCGTTGTGGTTCGTCGTCGGCCTCGCCTACGTCGGCGGCGAGTGGCGATCCGACCGGCGCCGAATGGATTTCATCCGATTCACCGGCGAATGGGTGGTCTACCTCACGCTGCTTGCCTTCGGTGGCGGCGTGCTGATCGGCCTGACGGTCGGCGCGTTCGGAACACTGGGCGTGGACATCGAATGGGTCATCGAAGACTGGGTGCTGCCGTTCGGCGTCGCCGGTGCGGTGATCGTCGCGGCCTGGCTGGTCGAGGCCAAACAGAACGTCGTGGAAAACATCGCTCCCGTGCTCACCCGCGTGTTCACTCCGCTCACCGTCGTCATGCTGGTCGCCTTGCTCGCGGCGTTCGCGACCAACCGCAGCGTCATCGACGTCGACCGCAATCTGCTGATCCTGATGGACCTGATCCTCGTTCTGGTGCTCGGGCTACTGCTGTACGCGATCTCCGCGCGCGATCCGCGGCTCCCGCCCGACACCTTCGATCGGTTGCAACTGATCCTCGTAATCAGTGCTCTAGCAGTCGATGTCGTGATGCTCGCGGCGATGCTCTCGCGTATCGCGGAGTTCGGTTTCACGCCGAACAAGGTGGTGGCGCTCGGTATGAACCTGGTGCTGCTGGTCAATCTCGTGTGGTCGGTGCGACTCGGCTTCGGGTTCGTGCGTGGGCGGCGCGGCTTCGCCGATGTCGAACGCTGGCAGACGCGGTATCTGCCGGTGTACGGCGCGTGGGCGACGGTAGTCATCGTGGTACTGCCACCGATCTTCGACTTCGCCTGAAACCTCAGCCGCTTCACCGTGTTTCGGCCCTTCCGCAGACTCGGTACGCCGACTCCGGTCGGCGCACCGTCGTCGACTGCGATCGATCCCGCGCCTACCGGCTAGTGCGGGAACCCGATGGCCAGTAGGCTGCGCCCGTCGGTCAGGCCGTACGGGTCAGCCGGGTTGACGATGGAGAGCATGACCACTCCGTCTTCCGAGGCCGCGGTCTCGGCGATCACGTCGGACAAGTCAGCATGAACGTCCGTCTCCACGTCTTCGTCGTCGTCCTCGAGGTACGCCGAGAACGGGATGACGAAGGCCGTCCCGTGATCGCGCCACACCGGATTCAGCATGCCGGGCAGCGGTGAGTCGCGCAGCGCGACGGTCTCCGAGTGGTTGAGCGCCACCGAGTACGAACCGTTGTCCGTGTCGATCATCGCGGTGAACGCGGCGGCCTGGCCCGCCCCGAACGACGCCGTTATGGTGGCCAGCCCCGTCGCGATCCCCAAGGTCGCGACGGTAGCGCGAATACGCATGAATAGACTCCAAAGTTCTTACACGCCAACAGTAATGGCGTTGGTCCCAGTTTGCGTCGACACTCGACGCAACCCACAACGTAGCAAGATCGGCACATGCCAGAATAGTCGGGCGTACGCAGGACTGAGCCGAGAAGAGCAGCCGTCGCGATCGCGGCGGACCGCGACGACTGCCCGCGAAGTACGTCAGCCCCGCGACTGGGGCACGGCTTGGTACACGAGGACGGTATTTCCGTCCACCAGCATGACTCCCATGACACCCCGCGACTGTGCGGTATCCGCGACAAAGCCGGAGAAGCCGCCGGGGATGGGGCCGCGGCTGATCGACGGCACAACTTCGTCCGACTCGATGTCGACGGTGACGTATACGGCATTGCCCAGCAACGGATCCAGCAGTTTCGGCAGCGGGCTGTTGGACAGCGCGGCGGTGTCGGATCGGTTGAGATCCACGCCCATGATGCCCAATTCCGGATCATGGAACGGTTCGAATGCCGCCGCTGGTCCGGCGGTGACCCCGGCGCCGAGTGCGGCGAGGCCGAGGGTGGCGCCGAAGGTTGCGACAGCGGTACGAATACGCATAGTCAAGAACTCCAGTTGTCCTGTGCACCAACTGAAATGGTGTTGGTCCCAGTCGCGTCACAGATCGATGCGACGGTTAGAACGTAGCAGCGCGCACCGCCGAATCGGGCGCCTACACAAGAGCTCCACAAGAGCTACACATTCAGCTGGACCGATCGGTTCCGCCTCGCCGCGTCGTCTGCACATTGGGACGCCTCCTCCGCGCCTGCGGGAGGCCCGAGATGACAAGGAGCGTGCACTCCGCGCCCGAGGAGAACGTGAGCGCCACCCTGACTGTCGCCGTGCCCGCCGCCAGGGTGTTCGCGGTGCTGGCGGACCCGACGACCCATGCTGCGATCGATGACACCGGCTGGGTTCAAGAAGCTGTCGACCGAACGCCCGGCGGCTAGGTCCCCGGTGTGCGGACGTAGCGGCCCACCGCAGGGATCAAACTGGGCGACAACTATTTTCGTGCCCTTCATACGGCAGCGCGACGCAGTAGTCGGTAGCTGCCGAGGTTCCGGCGATATGGAACGGTTTGCCCTTGTTGTCGATGGTGGTTGTGCCCTTGCGGCCCAGGGCGCTCCAGGTGAGGTCGATGACGAACTCGCAATCACACAGCCTGGTACTGGCGTGCACCTCGAAGCTCTCGGCATCGGAAATCTTTACCTGGTAGGGGAATTGGATCGGCCGGAGTTGGTTCGGGGGCATGCGCTGCCCGAAGGTCGGATCGAAGAAGTCGGTAAGCTTCGGCGGGGCGACGTCGAGATCGGCTGATACGAAGCGATACGGCGTGTCACCGGCTCCCATGTCACCGACGTGCACTCCGGAAAAGGCTGGGCGGCGTGCGGTAACCCGAACTTCCAGACCGGTCAACGTCACTTCGGCGTCCGAGGTGCCCTGGACCGTGAAATCGATGGCCAAACCACTCGCGGGCACGGCTTGCACGGTGTTGACCCACTGCTGCCACTTGTCGTTCCAGCTATCCCAGTTGCCGTCGAAAACCGGTAGGCGACTGGCCTTTTCCAGCGGCTGGGCCGTCATCCAACCCGCCCCGCTCGGCCGTCGCGATTCGGACACGACCGTAAACGGCAGCGCCTCCGGATCCACGCCGCGATCCGAAGCCGACGGCACCAGTAAAGCGGCAATCACTGTTGCGGCGACGCCCGCGCCGATAGCCGCCAACCATCCCCCGAATGGTTTAGCTCGCCGCACAAAGCCCACGGCCCGACTACCTCGCCCCCCGCTCGTCCGCGCGGGCACCGCAGGCGCCGCAGCCGCACCGGCCTCCCGCGGAGGGACGCTTTCCTCCACGCGTCCAGGATACGACCGGACTCCGTGCGCATCGGCGCATTACTCGCACACCGCGACCTTCACCGCAGTTCGGGTTGTCGGTGATACGGCGTATTGGGCGCGGTTCGGCGGGTGGTGGCTGTGTCGCGGGGTCCGGAGAGGACCCCGCGACCAGTTGTCCTGCGGTCCGGCATTTGTCAGGCGTCGAGGGCTGCGGTGATCTTGTGGGCCATTGCGGTCACGGCGGGGTTGGGCTGGTTCTTGGCGGTTCCGGCGGCGGCTTGGATCGCGACCAGGACGGTGGCGCGGAAGTTGTCGGCCTCGACCGGATGCTGCGTGCCGAGCAGACGCATGGCCGCGGTCAGGGCGGGCAGGACGTGGTCGGCGAGTTCGGGCACGGATTTGCCGGGCAGGTGGATGTCTTTGGTCTTGGCGGCCAGTACGTGTCCGACCAGTCCGGTTGCCGAGGTCAGGGCGATGGAGCCGTGGGTGATGGCTTTGTGTGGGGCGCCGGCGGCGCTCATCAGCGAGACGGCGCCGTAGGCGGCGGTGCGCAGGGTGGCCTTGTCCTGGTCGGTCAGGGTGATGGTGATCGACATGTCGTGTACTCCTCGGAATCGGTTGTGGCAGTGACGGGAACCGTTGTGGGTGCCGGTCGCTGTGTTCGATGTACACACTTTCGCCGGGCTGGCTGACACCGTGCTGACACACACCTGACCCGCCACTGACACCACTCGACCATCAACGCACCAGCAATCCCGCTGCCGATCGGTCGGACCGCAACCCAGGATTCCCGACAAATTGACACCCATGGACGGTGCAGCGGACGCGGCCAGCAAGGGCGGTGCGTTATCGTCGATCCAAGGGACATGCCAGTTGCCCCAACGGGCAGTCTGTCTTGGCGTCCAGTACTGACCTGAAGTGCGGCATCAGGGAGGAATTGTGGACATTACCGAGCTGATCCTCGACGACCACCGTGAGCAGCGGCGGCTGTTCGCGATCCTGGAGCAGATCGATCGCGCGGATACCGCCGTGCTTTCCGCGATCTGGGACAGGCTGGCGGCCTTCCTCGAGCTACACGCGCTGGCGGAGGAGGAGATCTTCTACCCCGTCCTGCTGCAGGCGGGTATCGAGGCCCGCCGCGCGGCCCGGGTGGAGGACGAGACCCTCGACGCCATCCACGACCACAACGAGATCAGGGACGCGATCGCCGAGGTGGCGCGCCATAAGGTCGGCACCGATGACTGGTACGCCGCTGTCGCAGCGGCAAACTTGGCCAACAGCGACCACATGGCCGAGGAAGAACGCGAGGGCCTAACCGACTTCCGCCGCCTGGCCGGGCTCTCGCAACGTCACCAGCTGGCCGTCGCCTTCGCCGCCTACGAGGCGCGAAACTACGCCGGCGTAGAGCCCGTAGACAAGGACCCCGTCGACTACGTCCGCACGGCAGAAAAGAAGCTGGGAACCGCCACGACCGGATCGCTCAGCGTCGGCAGCTTGAAGCGGAACTGACTCGGCCGCAGCAGTCGGTAACCAAAAGCGCCAGCACGCAAGGCCTCTCGCCGTGCCTCACGGTCGACCGCCGGGCCGCATGTTTCGGGTTCGTTGAGCGGAACGCTGTCTGGTCGAGGGCGTTGGCAGCTACGACACTTTGTTCATCAGAGTTTCAAGGCTGTGAAGCCGAACAGGAGGACAGCATGCAATCTACTCGTGGGAACTCGGTTGCGACGGTAGCGAGGGAGCAGGCTCCGCTGACAGCGGAGGTGTATGGAGCTGAGCGAAAGCAAGCGGGTCTCGGCGTGGCGGCCCGACCAACAGGGGCAACCTTTGGCTCGCTTGTGGCGACTCCGCCGAAGCATCCAGCCATTGACCTCTCCGCACTGGAGCCAGCGCCGTTCGAAGAGCTGCTGCAAACAGTTCGAGAGTGGGTCGCGACGCCGACCGAAAATAGAGGTGAGCCGGACCGGAAACTCATGGCCTGCGCCACCTACTACCAGACCTACGTTTGGACCGGCACGACCTTGGATCCATGGGGCGCCGACTGTGACTGATTCATAATTGCCGCGGGAAGGCGCTGAGATGATTCTGATCATCAGTGATCGAAGGGACATCCACGCATATTTCGTCGTCGTTGAACTGGAGAAACTGGGCATCGAATACGGGTTTCTCAACGGCGCGGACTTTCCAACAAGTATGACCATGTCGCAGTCGATTGGAGAAGGTGCAGATCTTTGCACCTTCTCCCTCGAAGACGGCTCGGTTGCGAAAAGTTCCGAGGTGCACGCGGTCTGGTACCGCAAGCCGGGCCTGCCCCGCCTCCATCCTGAGACTGGACCGCACGAACGAGAGTTTGCTTTCGGTGAATCTCGCGAGGGTCTGCGCGGGCTCTATGATGCACTTCGGCACGCGTATTGGATCAGTCCGCTGGACAATATCAACAAGGCGTCGAACAAGCTACGTCAGTTGCGCACGGCCGCTCGCTTGGGCTTCAACGTTCCCAGGACTGTTTACACAAATGATCCGACAACCGCGCGTGCGTTCATATCGAATATTGCGGGAGGTGTCATCTATAAGCCGGTGGGTGATGGGGCGCTGTTCGAGCGGGCGGGCAGGTGGGATCCAGGGACAGTCGTCGGCGAGATATATGCGTCACTGCTCGATCAGTCGACCATCGAAGCAGGTATTTCCCGGTTCTCGGCGTGCCCGGCACTGTTTCAAGAGTACATCGAGAAAGACGTCGAGCTTCGCGTAACTGTTGTAGGCCGATCGGTCTTCGCGGCTGAATTGGATTCGCAATCACACCAGGACGCATCCGTCGACTGGAGACGTGGAGATGTGCTCGCCATAGAACATCGCGTGCACGAACTTCCCATCGAGGTGCGCCAAAAATGTGTGAGCCTGGTCGAGGAGCTAGATCTGGAGTTCGGCGCCATCGATATGATCAAATGCAAAGATGGACGCTATGTATTTCTGGAAATAAATCCCAACGGCCAGTACCTGTGGATCGAAGATATGACCGGGCTCAAAATCAGCAGAGCGATTGCTGAGCAACTCCAGCGTGGCCACGAGGAGGCAATTCGTCGCGGTCGTGCGTGCCAGGTTCCGTGTTAGTTGCTGGTCCGCGGGGACCTCGCGTCGGCGGCGGGACGGTGTTGGTGGCGGGACGGTGTTGGTGGCCTGCCTACATCGTCCCGTCGGCGTTGGGCCAAGGACACGCGCGCAGGCCAGGGTACCAGCCGAGAGCGGGTTCGCGACCAAATCCCCACTCGCGCAACGCCTATCGCAGGGGCCCGCTCCAGCAGGGGCTGCAGGTCTCCGGCGTTGAATTCCCCACATGACGCATTGACGTGGTTTGTGACCTCGGCGGAGCCTGGTCGCATGAATTGCAAGCCATTTTTCCTCGGCGCCATTGCCGCCGTTCTCCTGTTTCCCGCAGCACCAGCGAGCGCTGGTGGACCCATCGTTTCCGCAGGGACCTTCGCGCCCTGGCGGGACGGTGCCGTCGCCGTCACGTACGACGAGACGCTCGCCCCCGCTGGCAGCCGTGCCATGATCGTCGCCGTCAATGACGACAAGAAGACCACGGCCGTCCTGACCGTCGCCGGACTCCTCCCGAACCGCGTCTACGGCTCACACGCGCACCTGAAGGCCTGTGGCCCGAAACCAGCCGACTCCGGCTTCCACTACCAGAACGTGGAAGACCCCAACGCCAAGGACAAGATGTCCATGGACGCGAGATATGCCAACCCGCAAAACGAGCTCTGGCTCGACTTCACCACCGACGAGCGCGGCAGGGCCACCCAGGTCTCCACCGTCGAGTGGATCTTCCGCAAGGGCCAACCCGGCTCGATCGTCCTGCACGAGAAGAAGACCGACACCACAGACGGTAACGCCGGCATGGCAGGCGCCAGGGTCGCCTGCCTGAGCGTCCCGCGCTAGTTCCTCCCTGGGTCGTCGCGCAATTGCGTTGCCGCCCACGGTGTTCGGTTGCAGACCCTATTCCTGGCGGCTGGCGTGCATGCCGTCCGGCGCATAGCCTCGGTGAGTGGATCGCGACCTTTTCGCCGAACGGCTCGCGGCCGCGGCTGCGGCCGCCTTGGAATTCGCCCGGAACAGGGCGATCGAGGAGCTACCGGCATCGCTGCTGTTCCGAGTCCGGCTGAATCAGTCTTACGATGGGAATCCGGCGCAACCGGGCGAGGTCAGATTTCCCGAGGACAGCTCCTACCACCGCGCTACGGCGTTGCGCCGATGCGACTTCGAGACCGCGGTCAGCGCATTGTGGCGTGATGGTCGCGTACCCGAGTGGGTGAACGTATCGGTCGCCGCCGTATTCGGCGGGTCGACGATCGTCAAGCTCGTATGCTGTGGCCGCTTCACCGCCGAAGAGAACAGGCTTTATGACGGCGACGGTATCGCACCGTTCCATGCGCCCGGGCTTTCCCCGCCCGGGATAGGGCTGCCCATGGCCTTCGACGGCCCCCGAGTCAGCATTCACACCGAAGTCGAATGCTGGGACCGCGACGATCTCGCCATGCTGACCGCGGCACCGGAGCGAGTGCGCTCTCTGGAGATCATGACCGACGAGTTCGACCGCCGATCATTGTCGGCGATCCCCGACCTGCCGAATGTGGAGCTCATCAAACACCACGCGTGTACTACTGGCCTGGCTGCTTTCACCCGCTTTCCGAAACTACGGACATTGCAACTGCACCTGGCAGACTCCAGCGCTTTCCACGTCGGCGCCGAGGTCCGCCTCGATGCGCTCGAACATCTCTGGATTCGCAATCTGCCCGATCGCCAGTGGGCGCAGCCGGCCTTGCCCGCCAGTGTTCCCCATCTCATGTGGCTGGATCTCCAAGCCGACAATGCGTTGTGGTTGGACGGATGCTTCCCGCAGTCGTTCTGGTTCGTGACCCTCACCGCAACCAGGCTCGTCGGCTCGGTCCGGCTATCCGGCAGCGCCGATTATCTGATCGTCAGCCTCGCTGAGGGCACCGACCGAGACATCGTGACGCTACTCGAGGGAAACCCCCAGATCAGCTCGCTGTCCCTGCGAAACACGCCCGTCACCGATGCCGTCCTGTCGCACCTCGAGCGCCACCGGTTCAAGCACATCACCCTCGAGGACACCAACGTCACCGCTGCGGCCCTTGCCCGGTTCCAAGCCCGACACCCCGATACCCGCCTGCTACCGGCTCCCAATTCGGCACAGCCAAGCGACGTTTCACCGCCACCGGACGCAGTTGACCTCGACACCTGATCGACCACATCGCGCTCGCCACTCATCACGCCGACCTTCAGCAGAACCCACACATCCACCATGCCCTCGAGGTGCGCTCGTCGCGCTGTGCCGAAAGCTGTTGCTGCAGAGGGGATGGTGCGATCGGCAAAGGTGCGCCGTGTTACGCGGCGTCGATCGAGGGTGATCTGTTCACCGCCGTAGTCGATTTCGATGATGCCGACGATCTGCGCGCGGTGTTCGGGGGCTGGCGAGTCCACATTCGAGCCCGTCAGCGGCGCACGGTGCCCGACCCCGTAGCAGGCTACTGTGGCTGCCGTGTCCTCGTTAGTGCTGCAGCGAGCTCTGACTGATCGAGCTGATCCTGATCTTCGGCGGCTGCCGGGACGGGTGGAGCTCCTGCTTCGAAGTGTGGATGCTCCGCCCAGGCTTGGGGCGCATTTGCGGGTTGTGCACGATGTGGCCTGCGAGTTGGTCGCCTGGGTCCGAACCAACTATGCGGCGGTGGCGGTCAACCCGGACGCGGTGCTGTTCGGGGCGGCGACACACGATATCGGCAAGGTCATCCATCCAGAAGAGTTGTCCGCGCCGGGGTCAGCACATGAGCAGGACGGATACCGCCTTCTGCTCGAGCATGGTGTCGGCGCGGAACTCGCCAGGTTCGCGCGAACCCACGCGTCCTGGTCCGAGGTCGGCGTCGGCGTGGACGATCTGCTGGTCAGCCTTGCTGACAAGATCTGGAAGGGTAAGCGAGTTCCCGAACTCGAGCAGCTGATCGTGCAACGTCTCGCCGCCGCCGACGGCAGCGAGCCGTGGCAGGCATTCATGGTCCTGGACGACGAGCTCACCCGCATCGCCGCGGCTGCCGACCGGCGGCTCGCCTTCCAAGCCAACTACCCGACCACTACCTGACCAACCCAGATCAGGCCAGGCGCAACACCATTGACGCTGTTCTCAGCCGAGCGTGAACGTCGCGCGGCCCGCCATGTGCTCCAACTCCAGGGGCTGCGGGTGGCTCATGTCGAGCGTCACGATCCAAGCTTCCACCCGGCCTGCGCCCGGCGCCGTGCCGAAGCCGGTGATCACGCCGTCCGGCGCGTCGATGACGCCGTTCCCGTCGACGCGGTGCATCTGTCCGTCGCTGTATCCGGAATCCAGGTTCCGGAAGCGCACCGCGACTCGATAAGGCTCGCACGACTGCCCGGTCTGGGTGATCTTCACTCGAACACCGAATGAACCGGACTGCGGCTGGGGCACGGTCTCGCCGTTGATGATCGCCGCGCAGTTACCACCCGGGACCCGCGACAGGGTGGGGGTGAACTGAACGACCGGATCGGAGGGGATGGCGCTGGCGGGTCCGGCGAACCCGACCACCGCAGCCGCGATCGTCGTGGCGATCGCACCGGCCCGAACCGGGAACTGTTGTACGGAACCACTTTTCAGACTCATGGCCGGTCTATCGGACTGAACTCGAGCGGCGTTACCGATGCGATGGCAGGAATGTACCCAAGGATGTCTTTCTGGACTCTCGGCAATGAGATCGGCTCCCGGCACAGTGGTCGGATGAGTGAAACCACTGAAGCGCTGAGGACTTCGGTTCAGGTCGACGGTGAGATGGCCAGTTACCTGACCGTAGAACAGGATGGCCCCACCGTTTTGCTGCTGCACGGCACCTATTGGAGCCGGGTATGGCTTCCCGTGCTCGACCACCTCGCAGCGGCGGGTCTTCGCCCTATAGCGGTCGATTTCCCCGGGCTGGGGCGCTCGGGCGGCGAGCTCACTCCGGAGACGGCCACGGTCCCGGCTCTCGCGGAGTGGGTACGGCGATTCGCTTCCGCGTTGCGGATCTCTGGGCCGATCGCCGTGGCAGGTCATGACATCGGCGGCGCCGTCGCCCAGCATCTGCTGGCCCACGATCGGCTGGATGTGTCCCGGCTGGCCCTGGTCAACTCCGTCGCCTACGACTCCTGGCCGTCGCCCCACGTGGCGCGGTTCCGAGACCCGGACCTCATCGCGGCGACCACCCCCGACGACCTACTCGCCGCCCGGCGGCAGGCCGTGACAACGGATCTGGCCGGTGCCGCTACCGAACAGCGAATCGCTGACTATCTGGATCCGTGGACCGACCCGAGGGTCCGCCGCTCCTGGCTGGCCATGGTGCGGGCGGCCGACAGTCGCTACACCCTTGATCTCGTTCCCGCGCTGCGGCGGTCCACGGCACCCAAGTTGCTGGTCTGGGGTGCGGACGACGCCTTCGAAAAGGTGGAGTACGCCGAGAAGTTCGTCACCGAGATCCCGCGAGCCAGGCTGCACCGTATCCCGCAAGCAGCGCACATCCCCACCGAGAACGCCCCCGGCCAGGTCGCTCGCGCCCTCATCGATTTCTGCACGACGTAGCGTCAAACCCGAGCACCGAAGGCGCGGTGCGACTGAAGGATTGGGTGGACCGAATCTCCTACGCGGGTGTTCTGCGCCGGGACTTTTTACTGGTGCCCGAGCACGGCATGCGGCCGGTACGGCGCCTGCAGCGTGGCCACCTCGTCCTCGCTCAGTCGTATTCGCACTGCGGCGACCGCGTCCTCCAGGTGTTTGGTCTTGGTCGCTCCGATGATCGGCGCGGTTACCCCGGGCTGGCCGAGTAGCCAAGCCAGCGCGATCTGGGCCGGCGGCAGATCACGCTCGGCGGCGACTGTGCGCACCGCGTCGACAACGTCGAAGTCGTCGTCGGTGTACATGGCGTCCGCGATGGGGTCGGAACCGGAACGCACGGTGGTCTGTTCTCCACCACGTTCGCGGGAGCCGGTCAGCAGTCCGCGTCCCAGCGGGCTCCACGGAATGATGCCGACACCCTGGTCGAGGCAGAGTGGGATCATCTCCCGTTCCTCCTCGCGGTAGGCGAGGTTGTAATGGTTCTGCATGGAGACGAACTTGGTCCAGCCGTGTGTCTCGGCGACGTGCTGTGCCTTGGCGAACTGCCAGGCGAACATGCTCGACGCGCCGATGTATCTGGCCTTTCCGGCCGAGACCACGTCGTTGAGCGCGTTCATCGTCTCCTCGATCGGAGTCTCGTAGTCCCAGCGGTGGATTTGGTACAGGTCGACGTGGTCGACACCCAGCCGGTCGAGCGAGGCGTCGATGGCGGCCATGATGTGCTTGCGGGACAAGCCCTTGTCGTTCGGGCCGGACCCGGTCGGGAAGTAGACCTTGGTGGCCAGCACGTAGTCGTCACGGCGGGGAAACAGCTTGGCGAGCAACCGCCCGGTGATCAACTCGCTGATCCCGTCGGAGTACATGTCCGCGGTGTCGAAGAATGTCACCCCCGACTCGACGGCCTGCCGGACAATCGGCTCCGCGGCCTCCTCGCCGAGCATCCACTCCCGCGAGTCTGGACTGCCATAGCTCATCATGCCGAGGCAGATCCGGGATACGGTGAGACCGGACATGCCCAACCGGATGTATTCCATCAGTTCTCCTTGCTTTCCTGTATTTCCTGGTGGACCAAGACGCCCCCGGCGATCAACGCGATGCCGAGCAGTTCCTGAACGGTGGGGACCTGGGTGAGCACCACGATCCCGATCACCGTCGCGACCGCGGGCAGGATGCTCAGCATCAGTGCGAAGGTGTCCCGGCGTAACCGGGCCATGGCGAGTTGGTCGGTCACGTAGGGGATGACCGACGAGCAGATGGCCACGCCCACTCCGGCCAGCAGCGTCGCCGGGCTGGTAAAGGCCGGGACCGCGGCGCCGAGGCAGAACGGTGTCGCGACCACCGCGGCGATCAGCATCGCGGCACCGAGTTGGTCGATTCCGGAGAGCCCGCCGCCGGTGTTGGCGATCCGGTGGCCGAGGACCACATAGAGCATGAACAGTGCGCAGTTGACGAACGCGAAGACGAACCCGAGCGGCTCACCGGCCAGTCGGATATCGACCAACGCGACCACCCCGCCCACGGCGAGCACGAGGGCGATCACGTTGCGGCGGTTCCGCACACCGATCGCGGCGAGCACGATCGTGCCGAGGAATTCGATCGCCCCGACGGTGGCCAGCGGGAGCCGCGCGATGGCCAGGTAGAACGTCGCGTTCATGGCAGCGAGCACCACACCGAGCCCGAGCAGCACCCACCGCTGCTCTGGTGTGCGGCCTCGGAACAGTCGCCACGGGCCGCGCCACGCCGCGAATATTATTGCGGCACAGGCGATCCGCAGCCATGCCACGCCGAGCACGTCCACGCGGGCGAACAGCAACACGGCGAAGGCCGGACCCAAGTAGTGGAAGATCGCGCTGATGCCGAAGTACGCCGGTGCGGGCACCCGCGGCGCCGTTCGCCGTGGAGCGATCCCGGACGGTGTAGTCATGCGGAGTATCTTCCAAAGAAATACGCGCAGCCGGAATGGCACTATCCAGGAAGATGGCGTGAGTTGTCTGGAAAATTAAGGTCAAATGGCCAAGATTCCTTCACCGACCGATCGCGGCTGCTGGACGAGGTGAATGTGCGGCTGCTCAACGAGCTGCACGAGAATCCGCGGCTGTCCATGTCCGAACTCGCTCGCCGAGTCGGCATGTCGGCACCGGCGGTCACCGAGCGGGTGCAGCGACTGGAGCAGAGCGGTGTGATCACCGGCTTTCGGATGGAGGTCGACCCGGCCGCCTTCGGCATGCCCGTGACCGCGCTGGTCCGCATCCGCCCCGGCCCTGGCCAACTCCCCAAAATCGTTGCAGCGGCACAGGACACACCACAGGTGGTCGAGTGCTACCGCATCACCGGCGAGGACTGCTTCCTACTCAAGGTGCACGGTCCGTCGATCGCTCAGCTCGAGGAGGTGCTCGACGGATTCCTCATGTTCGGCCAAACCACCACCTCGATCGTCGTGTCCGAACCGGTACCCCGGCGACCCCTACCCGTTCCCGCCCCCAACAAGCGATAGCTCGCGCTGGCGACCGCATCTTGTTCTCTTGCCGGACGCGGGGATACACGATCCGGGACAATCGCGTGCTATGAGCCAGGACTGGTCGAATGTCGCGGTTGCCGCGATGACTGTTGCGGGGACACTTGGCGGCGCGGTCGTGACACAGATCTTCGCAATCCGCGGTAAGCGGATCGACGCACGGCTGCAGCGTGCGCTGCGTACCGACGAGCTTCGGGAGCTTGCCCGCAAAGAGGCTACAGATGAGAAGCGCTCTGCGTATGCCGATCTGAACTCGGCAGCCCACTACTTCCGGACCGCTGCTCGGCGGTATCTCGCGGAAAGAAGGGGCACTGAGTCAGATCGGGAAAGGTTCGAAGCTGCCTGGGAGAAGCTTCGCGACAGCTACTCGCGTGCCCAAATGGTCTTGTCCGATCCGGCTCTTGCCGTCGCGTCCGAGGTCAGCCGGTGCATGGATGTAGGCCGCCAAGCGGTCCTCGATGTCGATCCATCCGAACCAGCGCAAGTCACTGCGGTTGATCATTATTTGGCAGAGACACTGGGTTATGCGGTCCGGCTGCTACGCCGCGCGCTTCGCGATGATCTCGGCATCGAGACGCCTTCTGGGGCCGAACTTCTCGACAACCGCCGCGCTGCCCTCCGGAACAGGCGTCGCCAGTTCGTAAGCAACGCACAGCAACCTCCGCTGCCGTTGCCGCACCATCCCTAGCCCTACTGCCCTGGTCTTCGGGTTTCGGTCGCAATACCTGGCGGGTGCACGCGCTCGAGGTTGGTCCAGCCGTGCCAGCCTCGCTGGGTCAGGAGTTCGATCAGGCGGCGGGTTGGTGGGGCGGTGTCGAGAGCCAGCGTGTCGAGTAGTGCGATCAATGTTGGTTCGATGTTGCCGCTGACGTAGTCCTCGCCCTGGTCGTCGGCGAGCTGGGTGAGGTAGGTGGCTAGCTTGTCGACCAGCTCGGTGAGCATTGAGTCGTTGTCGGTCTGGTCGAGGGCCCGGCTGAGGGTGAGGTAGAAGTCGATGAGTTGGGGGTGGGTGATTTGGTGCCGCTTGCGGGTGATCAACTCCGGGACTCGTTCGGGGGTGTATGCGGCCAGTGGGATCCAGCCGTCGCGTTCGACCTGGACGATTCGTTCGTCGACGCCGAGTGCCCGTAATTGGTCGAGGAACTCGACTACCTCCGGTGGCAGCGCCAGATTGTCGCCTGCGGCGAGGCGGGCGATCTGCTGGCGGTGCCGCTGCCGCTGGCGGATTTCCGCCCGTAGCCGCTTATCGATTTCGGCGACCGCCGCGGCGAACTCCTCGGTGTCGGCTCGGAGTAGTTCGCGTACGCGCGCTAGCGGGACTCCGGCCTGGGCGAGGGTCCGGATCTTTATCAACTCGACCACGGCACCGGCGTCGTATCTGCGATAGCCGGAGTGGTCCCGTTCCGGCTCCGGCAATAGCCCTGTGGCGTGGTAGTGCCGCACCGCGCGCACGGTTACTCCGGCGTACGACGCCAGCTCGCCGATGGTCAGCATCGGTCCAGTCTCCCGGACCTGGGAGCGGCTCGAGAACTCGGCTGGCCCGCCGGAGTTTGCACATCGCGGACGAGCTGGGCGATTGCCGGGGCGTGGGTGACGACCAGCGCGTGCGTGGCATCGAGCCAGGAGGTGGCGATGTGTGGCCGCTCGCGGACGAGCCGTTCGATGCCGGCCCGCCAGAGCCGATTGTGCCGCGGTGCACGCCCTTCGACGCTGTCCCCGGCCATCGTGGTCGCCACGATCAGGCGGATGGGACAGTCGATCTTGCGGTACCGGTCGATGATTCCGGACCCGACCACATCGATCTCGAGATCGATTCCGGACCGGATCACATCCAGCTCGAGATTGAGGTCGAGGATTTGCTGTGGTGTGAGCAGCACCTGACGCGGGGTGCCCCGAACGGTCTCCTGCCATGTCGCCAGGTTCTCCCACATTGCACGGAACTCCGGTAGGTCAGCCTCGGTGATGAACGGTGCGGGCACCGGGACCGCCCCGTCGATCACAATGAGCTCGCCAACGGTGTGGGGATACTCGGCGGCATAGTGCACGATCAGGTCCGCGCCGTACGAGTGGCCGGCGAGTATCGGTGCCGTGGGCAGGCCGCGGCGGGCCAGCTCCGCCATCACGGCGACGAGATCGCCGAGGAAGGCATCGAAGGAGTACCGGTCGGCAGCCGAGGAAAGGCCGTGGCCGCGCAGGTCGAAGGTCACCACGTCGAAGTCGCGCCGTAACAGCTCGATGAGTTCGTGCAGTTCGGTTCGAGTGGAAGTCAGACCGGGGCACAGGACCAACGGTCGCCCTTCGCCGCCGCGAGAAATGGGGATCGTGACACCATCGTGGCGGACCGTGAATTGCTCGGCTTTCGTAGTCATGCCCACATGCTGAAGGGTTGACCCTGCGTCAGGGTCAACTGTCGGCCTCCGCGGTCAGCGCCAAGCCGTTGGAAGGGACTCGAACCTGGGGCCAGTCGCCACTTTTCGCGCTCGAGCGATCCCGCCGAATGTAATGGCCCCAGGTCTTGGGGCTTTGCGACAGCCACTCCCGCTGGCAAAGTCGAAAATCATGATTTTCGGATTTGTTGGGATGGCTTTATGAAGCACTTCAAACGGGTATATGGGCAGGGACCTCGATGATTCGTACCCTGGTCCGGCTATTGCTCGTAGTCGGTATCGCCTCGTGCCTGCTGTCGGTAGCATGGCCGGTGGCGACCGCGGTGCCGGGTGAACTTGTTGACACGCAACGCTTTCCGGTCGGGTGGGGCGATGGCTACATCATCACCTACCGCACCGAAGGCTCTGACGGTGCGCCGACGCTCGCCCGTGGACTGCTGATGCTGCCGGAAGGGCCTGCGCCCGCGGGTGGCTGGCCGATGATCTCCTTCGATCACGGGGCCGGGGGGCTCGGTCCGACCTGTGGTGCATCGTCCTCGGCCACCCTGCCGGTGGACGTGCCGTACTTCCGCAGACTCAATGACTTCGGCTACGCGGTCGTTTCCACCGACTACCTCGGGATGAGCCCGGTCACCGATCAGGTGCACCCGTATCTGAACTCGCGTACCGAGGCCACCGCCACCATTGATATCGTCCGCGCCGCAAGGCAATTCACCGACACGGTGTCGAACAGCTGGGCGGTGTTCGGGGTGTCGCAGGGCGGCCATGCCGCGCTGGCGACCGCCCGTCTGGCATCGACGTACGCGCCCGAACTCGACTACCGCGGCGCGGCGGCATTGGCGCCAGGTTCTCAGCTCGAGTACTTGTTTCCGCTTGCCGGACCGCACATCCCGCGTTCACCGCTGCTGGACAATTCGATAGCGGGCGCGGCGGTTCTCGTCAGTGCCTTCCTGGCCGGAATGTGGGCCACCGATCCGAGTTTCGACCTGACCCCGTATTTGACACCGGTGGGCCGTCAGGTGCTGAGTGAGCTGAGAACCGCATGCCAGGACCGGTGGCCGACGGTTATCGGTGGGCGCGGGCTCGGCGAGTTGCTGGCGCGTCCGCTGTTCGACGAAGCCGCCAGGCAGGCGATCGGCAGATACGTCGCGATACCGGCCGATGGATATCGCCAGCCGATCTTTCTCGCTCAGGGCACCCGCGACACCGCGGTGCCGCCGATGCTGACACAGGCGTTGGCATTCGAATTCGACCTCGCCGGAACGGAATACGAGTACCGCGCCTTCGACACCGATCACCAGGGGATCATGGGTCCCGGGTTCGACGCCGGGGTGGAATTCCTGCGCCGGGTACTGCCGACCGGGCGGTAGCGGTCGGCAGTACGGGTTGTGGCAGTGCGGCATCGGATCGTTAGGCCGCCGCAGCGGTTTCCCGTTCCGCCGGGGTCGGCCATCGGCGGTGTTCGGCGTCGATGACATAGACGTGGGTGTGCCGGTAGTGGCGCTCATCCACGCGGTCGGCGTCGGACAGGCGGGCCGGGTCGAGGGTGTCGACGACATGCAGGTGAGTCAGCTGCTCCGGGTCGTGGCGAGGCCACATCCGCAGTGCCACAGTGATTCCCGCCCCCGCGAACGCCGCCAGCGTTATCCAGGTGGTGGTGAGACCGGCGGCGGTGGTCAGCCATCCGGCGATCGGATAGGTGATCAACCAAGCCAGGTGTGACAGCGAGAACTGCGCGGCGAAGAGTGCGGGACGGTCGGCGGGTTGCGAGGAGCGGCGCAACACCTGACCGGTCGGCGTCAGCACCGCCGCGGTGCCCGAACCGATGATGGCCCACACCGCGATCGCGGCGCCCCAGCGCCAGTCGCCGCCATCGGCAACCGAGAGCGCGATGCCCGAGCCGAGTCCGACGATCAGTGTGGTCGCGCCCGCGACCATCACCGGCCGGGCACCGACGCGATCGAGGACCCGGGGCAGGGCAAGCGCGACGATCATGGTGCCGAACCCGTTGGCGGCCAGCAGCATTGCCACGCCGGACTGGGTGCCGCCGAGGGTATCGCGCACGTAGTTGACCGTATTGACCATGATCACCGATCCGGCGGCGGCGACCACGAGATTCAATCCGAGCAGGCCGCGCAGTCGCGGTGTCGCGGCGAAGATCCGCATGCCCACCGAGATCCGTTCCCGGAAGGATCCCTGAGTAGCGGCACCCGCGTTCGGGATGCGGGTGATGATAACCAAGGCGGCCGAGACGGCGAATCCGATTGCGGTGCCGACGAAAAGCCAATGGAAGCTGATCACCGCAAGCGCTGCCGCGGCGAGCATCGGGCTCAGCAGAGTTTCCATCGTAGCGGCCAATTGCGCCGCCGAAAGTGCTCGGGTGTACTCGCGCTCATCGGGCAGGATGTCGGGGATGATCGCCTGGTAGGTGGGAGTGAAAGCGGCCGAGGCGGTTTGCAGCACCGCGATCAGCAGGTAGATCTGCCACACCTGGTCGATGAGGGGTAGCGCCAGCACCACGGCGGCGCGAATCACGTTGAGCAGTACCAGGAATGGCCTACGGGGAAGTCGGTCGGCATAGGCCCCCACGATCGGCGCGACCGTCACGTAGACTAGCATTTTGATGGTCAGCGCGGTGCCGAGGACCGCGGCCGCGGCGCTCCCGGCGAGTTCGTAGGCGAGCAGCCCCAGCGCGACGGTGGTCAGTCCGGTGCCGAACAGAGCCGACACCTGGGCGATGAACAGTCGAAGGTAGTCACGGTGGTTGAACAGGGTGGCGAACATGGGGATGGAACGCATCGGAAACACTTCCTCGGTACGGGTGGTGGCGGGTCACGGGTGCTGGGACAGTGGCATGCGCACATAGGGACTCCTCTCCGAAAGGTGGCGAGCATGCGCCCGCTCAACAGGTTTCGCTGATCAGGCGTTGACGGTGGGCAGGGTGAAGGCGACGGTGCGGACGACGTCACCGTGCTTGAAATCCAAGAACAGCCGGTAGGTTCCGGGCCCGGGCACGGCCGTATGGAAGGTGACGTCAGGACCGGGCGCGGTCACCCCGTCGCCGGGTTCGCCGTTCGGGTGGACGTGGACGTAGGCCAGATCGCCCGCACGGAGGATCACCAAGTGGCCGTAGGCCGCCAGGTACGGCTGCAGGTCGGTGACCGGTGCGCCGTCCTTGCCAACGGTGAGCGTGAGCAATCGACCCTCGCCCGGGACCAGTTCGCCGTCGAAGGTCACTTCGTATCCGTCCACGAGCGCGATGCGCGCGGCGTGCGGGGTGGGGCGCGGCTCGTATCGGCCTGCTACGGCGAGATCCGCGCCGAGGGTAATGGTCTTGCCGAGGGCGCGAGGGGCGATATCGGTGAAGACGCGATACGCGCCCGCGACAGGGAGATTCAAGCGCACGACCCAGGTGCCGTCCGCGTCGAGCTGCGGGTGCACGTGCCAGAAGCCGGTCAGTTCGCGCTGCACCACGATCAGATGTAGCTCGCGATCGTGGATGGCGGTGTAGTCGGTGACCGGCTTGTCGTCCGGCCCGAGGATCCGGAACCGGAAGTCGATCTCACCTGGCTCGGTGATCGGCTCCGTGAGCTGCAAGGTGTAGCCGTCCTGGGTGATCAGGAGCCCGCCCGGCAGTCCACCGCCGTGCCCGGCATGGGCAGTGGGAGCCGCGTGTGCGGTGTGGTCGTGGTGATTGGTGTGGGTCTGCGTGGTCATTGTCGCGGCCTTTCCGATCATGTTCTTTCTACGCTCAGAAACATATACCCCCTAGGGGTATGCGCCAAGCAGATGTGGCGCGCCTCACCTGACGCCTGAATGAAGACTGTTGTCGCTGGGGTGACCGACATCCCGTGCCGCAGCCGCGGACGACCGACTGGGGTGAAAATGTTTGCGGCTGAGTGTTATTGCTTGCCGGTGCGCGGCAGTATGGAAGGCGGGCTACACCTGGGGGTTGCCATGAACCACAAATCGCCGGGACGGAAAAGGCTGGGTCGGTATGCGCTGAGCATGCTGGCAGCGGTCGTGGCGATACTTCTCGGCTGGGGTGCTGCGGTGGCCGCATTCTTCGGGGCAGGCTTTGTGAGTGCCGCGATACCGGTTCTTTTGGGGGCGGCGGTGTTCGGCTGCTTTGTCGTCTTTTGGGTGATGGTCCGGCTGATCGCGGGGTTCATGCGCTTTCCCCGCGCACGGTGGGTGGCCACGGGCGCTGCTGCCGTTGGTACTGCGGCGTTGCTGCTTGTCGCGTCGTTCACCGTTCTTCGTCCGCTGCCAAGTACGCCGGAGGCGCGACGGTCGATGGAGCCGCCGGCTCAGACCCAATACTGGACGCTGGCAACGGGGTCGACGGTTGCGGTGCTCGAGATTCCGACCGGTGGCCCGCCGCGCTCGGTCCCGATCGTCGTCGTCGGGGGCGGTCCGGGGGAGGGGAATGTCGCGGACCGGTCCCTCACCGGATTCTTCGAGCGGTTCGCGGCGCTCGGCTACGACGTCTATTTCTACGATCAAGTCGGCAGCGGCTTGTCCGAACGATTGAGCAACCCAGCGGAATACACCGTCGCCCGACATGTCGCCGACCTCGAGGAACTTCGGCAACGCATTGCCACCGACCGCATGATCCTGCTGGGTTCGTCGTGGGGCGGCAGCCTGGTGGCGAGCTATATGGCACGCCATCCAGCTCGGGTCGATCGTGCGATCTTCACCTCGCCAGCCCCGATCGACTATGCGCAGTGGCGCGATGTCGATACCGGGTCGCCGTCGTCACGGCTACCACCGCAACGGCGACAGGAAGCCGACGCCCTGCTGCCCGGTTCGCCGCGGTTCATCCTCTGGTATCTCCTCGGCGGCATCAACCCACGGGCCGCATACAATCTCATCTCGGACCGAGAGGCCGACAGCTACTTCTCCACCTATCTGCACCTAGTTGCTCCCGCCATGGTCTGCGACCCGGCGAACGTGCCGACCGACTCCACGACCGGGTACGGCTTCTACGACAACGTTTTCACCGTCCGCGACGCCCGATCCGGCGAACAGGCCCAAGTCCGCGAGGCCCTCACCCACGACCCGACACCGTCGCTGATCCTCACCGGCCCATGCAATTACGTTCCATGGGAGGTGACCCGCCAATATCGGACCACCTTGTCCAATTCGACTCTGGTGTGCCTGCCGAATTCGGGTCACGTCATCTATCTCGACCAGCCGACACCGTACTTCGACACCATCCGCTCATTCCTACTGGACCAACCGCTCCCCATCCCACCGTGGACTTCCACTCAGCCCTGCTGAACAAGGCGGCCAGCAGCTCAGCTGTCGGACACCGTGGTTCGGCGCCGCAATCGTGCCGCGAGCCACAGCACGACGCCGTAACCGAAGGCCGCGTCGGCGGTGGATACGAGGGCGGCGGTGGGGAAGACGATGGCGTGCCGCAATCCTGCGTCGGCGAGAGTGCGAATGCGGGCCAAAATCTCTGGGGGAGTGCCGATTACGAGCCAGTGGTGGAGCACCTCGTCCGGGACTTCCGCGATTGCCTCCTGCACCTCGGTCTTGGTGAGCTGGTGCGGCATCAGATCGATCAGGCCGCGGAAGCCCTCTCCGAAGGGATGTTTCGCACCGTAGCGCACCCATACCGCGTCCGGTGCGAGCAAACCCAGGTAGCGCACGGCTGGGGCGCGCAGCAGTCGTCGGAGCCCGGCATGCGTGCGCGCGGTGAGCATTTGGATCATCTGGGCGGGGACGATCGCCTCGGGGTCGCGTCCGGCGGTGCGGGCGGATGCGTGGACCAGCTTCAGTCGTCGCTCGTACTCCTGCGGCGACATCGTCTCCCACGGATACCAGCCGTCGGCGTATCGCCCCGTCAGTTCGAGCATCCGGGGTCCGTGCGCACCGATCCAAAGCTGCGGCATCCGGTCCGCCGGTGCCGCCAAATCCATTGGTGCCCGGTCGATTCGGTAATATCGTCCGGAGTAGTCGAGGTATTCCGCCGCGGACAGTGACGCGCGAATCACCTGTAGTGCCTCCTCGAGCCGATCAACCGGCCGATTCCAGGTGAATCCGTACGGATCGAGGTTCTCGCGTTCGCCGGACCCGATCCCCAGGATGGGCGGCACCTTCGTCATATGTGCCAGCGTGAGGAACGTCTGCGCCAACAGCACCGGATGTCTGCGATGCGGATCGGTCACCCCGACCCCCAACTGCACACGCCCCGCCCCGGCGGCCAGATGTGCCAGCAGCGGCGCATAATCGAACTGCTCGTCCGGACTGCGAACCGTTTTCGCCTGCGGGGTGAAATCGGTGTCCCACATGGCCCGCGGAAACACACTGATCAAATGATCCGGCGCCAGTACCGAATCCAGCCGGCCCAGCCGAGCCATCCGCACCACGAAGCGCGCAGCGCCCAGCGGCGGATTGACCCCGGTGAGCGTGCCCACTGCGAACGACCGCGAATCGCGCGAGTCCGACACCGTGGTCTCCTTTCGACCGGCATGCCCGCATCGGGCACCCCACCGATTATCCCGTCGGCCCCCGCGTGCGTCCGGTGATTCCACCGGGCCGACCACATGCGCGGAACCTGTTGCGCGCGACTACGAGCCGAGCGGGGGTGCGCACGCGGTTTTCCACCTGCTCCGAGTTTTGTCTGATCGCAGCCGCCGCGGCTTGGCGCGTCTGCCGGATCATCGGTGTCGACGGATTCGACTCGAAACTCCGGTCCGGCGGACTGGCAACGTAAACGCTGCGGCGGAGGTGAACTCGATCACCAGGTGCAGGCCGATTCAGAGTCGCGCGGGGTGCTGTGCAGCACCCCGCGCGACTCTGGGGCTCATCTATCAAGGACTAGCGCAGTGAGCTGAACGTGAGCGTGTCGATCGCGGCAGCGGCAGGACCACGTTCGCTCGGAACAGGCTGGTCAATCTACTGGCGGCACTGTCGTTTCCAGCGGGGCGCCGAACCAGCGGGAGAGTGCTTCGCGCAGGGCGGGTGCGGCGGTGTCGATGGGTTGGTCGATGGTTGCGGCCCAGGCGATGTGGGCGTCCGGGCGGATCAGGAGGAGGTCGGCTGGTCGATGATCGGTTTTGGCCGTGTGGATCTCGATGCGAGGCTGCCAGTCTCGGGCGATCTCGCGCAGGTCTGGGCGGTCGGCGAGGTCGAGGAGGATGGGCCGTGCGGTGTGCATGAGTTCCGCGACGCTGGTGATGCCCTGGTCGGTGTGCAGGGTGGGGTCGGGTACGAAGGTGCCCGCCAAGGGATGGTGGTCGGAGCCGGGCATCGGGTAACGGATGTCGGTGGCACCGACCAGGGCTCCCATGCGACGCAAGGCCGGCTCGTCGCCGAGCAGTTCCTGGAAGACTTCCCGAAGTGCTTCGGCGGCGGGGTCCTGTCCGCGCCGCAGTGCCACCTGGGCTCGGGTCTGTAGCCGTGCGCGTGCGCCGGCGAAGTGGCGTTCCTCGTGATAGGTGTCGAGCAAACCCTCCGGTGCCCAGCCGTGGATGTCGGCGCCGAGTTTCCAGGCTAGGTTGACCGTGTCGGTCATGCCGACGTTGAGCGCGGTGCCGGTGGCGGGGAACAGGTGGGCCGCGTCACCGGCCAGCATGATCCGCCCGTCACGGTAGCGTTCGGCCTGCCGATCCTTGAAGGTGTAGCGCGTCAGCCGAGTAGGTTCTCCCAAGGGAAGATTCGCGCCGAGGACGCGGCGAGCACTGTCCGCGAGCTCGGTCAGGGTCAGCGGCTCGTCGTCGTCGTATTCGGTGGACTCGTCTTCGGTGGTTTGCAGGAACATCACCCCGGAGTTGACCGCGAACGCGAACACACCGCGCTCTGTTCGCGTGAAACCGGAATGGATCGTTCCCAGGCCGGGGACGTCGATATCCCCGTTGTCGAGCACGGTCACCGAATCATGCACGGTGACTTGCGCAAGCCTGTTGACCTCCGGATATGTGGTGCCGGAGAACGCGATTCCGGCCAGGTCACGAATTCGGCTGCGCCCGCCGTCGCAGCCGACCAGGTATCGGGCGGTCACCCGGTACGAGCCGTCCGGGCCGCGCACGTCCGCGGTCACCGTGGCATCGTCCTGGCTCACCCCGGTCACCTCGTGTCCGCGGCGGATGTCGGCGTCGAGTTCGCGCGCGTGTTCGCCGAGCAGTCGCTCGATTTCCAGCTGCGGGAGCGGCAACGCCCGCATCGGCGGATCTTCCAGGTGTGTGAAGTCCAAATAAATATTGCCGAACGGGAATCGAGGAGCCAGGTGGGGGTCGCTGCTGGCCGCCTCGAATCGGTCCAGCAGGCCTCGGTAGCGCAGCAAGTCCAGGATCCGCCCGCCGAGGCCGCTGGCCTTCGGGGTGTCTCGGGGCTGCGGCTGGCGCTCGAGTACCAGCGTCTGCACCCCCGCCAGGCGCAGCTCACCGGCCAGCATCAGACCGGACGGGCCTGCGCCCACGATGATCACGTCGGTGTCAGTTACTCGCAATTCGGTACTCCCATTTCCACAGGTTCTAGCTTCAGCCGGGCAATTCTGCGGCACGGCCCGGGTCTTGCCGCAAGCCCCCCGGTGCGCTATAAGTTGAGAGTGGAGAGGAGTAAAGTGCTCTCCTTTCACTTATGGTTCGTTATCCACCGTCTGGGCCGCGTCCCTGGGAGCGGGGTCATCCATCGAGGAAGTGCAGCAGCTCCGCAGTGACGAACTCGGGGTTCTCCTCGACGAGCCAGTGGCCCGCATTCGGCACGTCCACCGCGCGCACGATGTTGGTCATGCGCGGGGCGGCGGTGGCCCGCACCGGGTCGAGCTGGCCCTGGGCGGTCATGAGCAAGGTTGGAACAGATGTCGGTGCTGCTGCGACGGTGTCGCCGACGTCCTTGTCGAGGGCGCGGTAGAGCTCGAAGCCGCCCGACAGGACCTCTGGCCGTCGGTAGGTCCGTGCGTACTCGTCGATCTCGGCGTCGGTGAACGGAGATCGATCCGAGGTGCCACCAAAAGCGGTCCCGCCGAACGAGACTTGGGGATAGAACAGCGCCAGGTACTCGCGGACGTCGTCGCTGACCACGGTCTCCGGGACTCGGCGTTGGGAGTGGAAAGCGATGTGCCAGCTCATCGAGCGGTAGGTGGACGCGTCGATCGCGGGCCCTGGTAGCGGCAGGTCGAGGTAGCCGAGGCGGGCGGTGTCGGCGGGGAATTGGCTGGCGTACTGGAAGGCCACCGCGGCGCCGAAGTCGTGCCCGATGACGCGGGCGTCGCGCACCCCGAGCCGATCGGCGATCAGGGTGTGCACATACCGCGCCAGCGTGGCTTTGTCGTAGCCGGTCGGCGAACCGGTGCTGTCGCCGAGGCCGGGAAGATCGATGGCGTAGACGGTGTGGTTCCGCACGAGCTCCGGCATGATCGGCCACCAGCCGAACCAGGTCTGCGGCCAGCCGTGTATCAGCACGACCGGCGGGCCACTGCCGCCGGTCACATAGTGCATCCGGACGCCGTCGACGTCGGCGAACTCGTGCCGGAAGGTGTTCTCGAACTGCGGGTCGCCCTGGGTAGCGGCCGCGTACGGGAGAACGTCGTCGGCGGCCGGGGTGGCGCAAGCCGCGGTGCCGATGGTGAGTAGGACGGTGAGCGCGGCGGTTGCCAGCGTCCGCGCGGATCGGCGGGAGCGGCGCGACAGCGGCCGTGGTGCGGTGATCATTCGTTCCTGTCCTGGGAGGTGTTGGAGTCAGCGCCCGGTCGCGCCATCGATCAGTTCGCGGAGGATGTCTGCGTGACCGGCGTGGCGGCCGGTCTCTTCGATCATGTGGGTGAGCGCCCAGCGAACGCTGGGAGCCGGGCGGTCCGGACGCGGGCGGGGGACCGGTGCGCCGAGGTCGGTGCACCCATCGAGGATGTGGTTCGCGCGCTCGACCGTCGTGCGGTAGCGGGCGACGACGTCGGCCACGCTGTCCGCCGGTGCGGCCTGGAACGTCGCCTGCCAGTTGGTGACTCTGTCCCCGAGGAATGTCGAGCGCTCGACGAAGGTCAGGTGGTTGAGCAGGCCGAGCAGGTTCGTGCCCGACGGCACTCCGGCCGTTCGGACTTGTGGTTCGGGAGCATCGTCGACCTTCGCGACGATCGAATTCCGGAGGTAGTCGAGGAATCCGCGCAGGATTTCGGTCTCGCTGCTTCCGAGTCGAGGCGGTGGGATGTCGCGGCGGCGGGCGGTGGGCATGGAGTCTCCTTCGTCGGGAGCGGGTCAGGCGGTGCGGCGGATGAGCAGGACGTGATCGGTGACCTCGGCGGTCTGTCCGCCTGGGCCGGTCGCGATCCGGCGGGGCGCGTCAGCTCGCTCGACCTGCCATATCGCCGGGTCCAGGTCGATACCGGCGGCGACTTCGTGCGGGGTGGGGTACCGGACGTTCGGATCTTGGTCCCACGACCACGGTGCGGTGGAGCCGTGGTCGACGACCAGCAGTAGTCCGCCCGAGCGCAGTGCGTGCGCGGCCGTACGCAGGACGGTTGCTCGGTCCAGGTCGAACGAGGTGTGCAGGTAATGGGCGCAGATCAGGTCGAATTGGCCCCGCGGGAAGGACGTGCGCAGGTCATGCCGCTCGGCGACGACCCGGTCGGGCACGCCGCCGGAGCGGGCCAGGTCTGCGAGTCGCTCGACCGCCACGACCGAGATGTCGACGGCGGTGACGTGCCACCCCCGGCGGGCGAGCCACAGGGCGTCGCCACCATCGCCGCATCCAAGATCCAACACTCTGCCGGGCGGCAGGTCCGTGACCGTCTCGGTGAGACGGTCGTTCGGCTGCGGGTCGGTGGCGGCTGGGCGGGTCGCGTAGACGTCGTCCCAGAACGCGACCGCGTCGGTGGTACTCATCGAGGCTCCTTCTGTCGAGACATGTTCAGTCTCGCCAGGCTCGCCACGATTTGGCACGGAAACTTGCGGTTCTGGCAAGCTGGTCGCGTGGATCGCGAAACGGAAGACGTGCTCGACGTGGTGGGGCCGCGGCTGCGTGCGCTGCGTCGCGACCGCGGCATCACCCTCGCCGACCTCGCGGCGACGACCGGGGTATCGGAGAGCACGCTGTCCCGGCTGGAGAGCGGTCAGCGCCGGGCGACCCTCGAGTTGCTGCTGCCGCTGGCCCGCACCTACGACGTCCCCTTGGACGACCTCGTCGGTGCCCCGCGCACCGGCGACCCCCGGATCCATCTCAAGCCGATCCGGCGGTTCGGCATGATCTTCGTTCCGCTGTCCCGGCGACCGGGTGGGGTGCAGGCATTCAAAATGATCATCCCCGCTCGGCCGGAACCGCTGGAACCGACTCCGCAGACGCACGAAGGCTTCGAATGGTTGTACGTGCTCAACGGTCGCCTGCGGCTGGTGGTCGGCGAGCGTGACCTGACCTTGCCAGCCGGTGAAGCAGCCGAATTCGATACGTCCCTGCCGCATTGGCTGGGCAGCGCCGACGGCGGCGCGGTCGAACTTCTCATCCTGTTCGGCCTGCAAGGGGTGCGCTCGCACGTGCGCCCCGGCGCGGCGCCGCGGTGACGGAATGCGAAACAGGCGCCGCCAGCCTCAGCCAAGAGCCTCGTCGCCAGAGCTTCCCCGCGGGCAACGCGCTACTGTCCATCTCGAGCAACCATTTTCGGGCCTGACCGCACCCGTGGGGCGGCCTTCGCCGGTGCGCCCTCCCGTATTTGGCGGCCTGAGGAATTGCCCGATTACCTGAATCGCCTTCGAGCAATTCGGTTTTCAGCAGACTGGGCGTGGCCCGCAACGCCCGGCCACATAGCCCACATCGAGCAGCCTGAAAAGTGCTTATCCGCCCCCGAACGGTTCTTCGGCTGACCGCGGGCGCACCACGCCACCGGCGGCGATCCGCCGCCGAATGTCACCGCCGCCAGAAGAAGTGGTGTACCACGCCGCTCGGGCTCGGGATCTGCTCCAAATGGAAGCGGTCGACAAGTTCGTCGGGACTCGTCCACAATCTTTCGCCGCGACCGAGCTCGACCGGCGCGACGGCGATGTGCATCGTGTCGATCAGGTCGGCCTCGAGGAACTCCCGGACCGTGGCGACCCCGCCGCCGATGCGCACGTCCTTGCCGTCGGCGGCGTCGAATGCCCGCGCCAGCGCGTCCTTCGGCGACGCGTCGAGGAAATGAAACGTCGTGTCTCCCAAGGTAATCGAGGGCCGTTCATGATGTGTGAGGACGAAGACCGGTGTGTGGAACGGAGGTTCGTCGCCCCACCATCCTTGCCAGTCATAGTTCTGCCATGGACCCCGCTGCGGGCCGAATTTGTTGCGCCCCATGATTTCAGCGCCGATGTTGTTGGTGAAGTCGCGAGTGCAGTAGTCGTCGAGGCCGTAGGTTCCGCCGGGGTCGGTCCGGTTGGGCCAGTGGGCAGTAGCGCCCGCCCAGAAGAAGAGCGCACCCGGATCGGCATGGCCGAACGGGCGCTCGGGGCTTTGCCCCTCCCCGGCACCGTATCCATCGCTGGACACACTGAAGTTCTGAACGCGGACCAACTGTGTCATCGAGACTCCTTCTGGTTGCACTATGCAATCAGTTTGGCACCTTACCCAGACTGATCTCGTGGTGCAACCAGTCGTCTCGCCAGCGCGCTTGCGCAGCGTTACTTGGATGAGTAATTTGTTACTTGTGCGAGTAACAACGGAACCCGCGCCGCTGTCTCCGGCGGCCGAGGAGCGGCGCAGGCAGATCGTTGCCGCGACGATCGAGGTATTGGCCGAGTCCGGTTACGCACAAACATCATTCGCGAAGATCGCGAAGCACGCGGGCCTCAGCAGTACGAGGCTGATCTCCTATCACTTCAGCGGCAAGGAAGAGTTGATGCGGGCTGTCGTGGTGGCGGCGAAAGACGCTGCGGTGGAGTTCATTCGGCCGCGCGTTCTGGCCGCGCCCGGTCGTCGGGCATGGCTGGCGGCGTATATCGCCGCTAACATGGACTTCATGCGGGAGCGGACCGCTGTCCTGCGCGCCCTGATCGAGCTCAACAGCAACGCGCGGGCCGCCATCGGGGAACCATTCCTCGACGATACGGGCCTCGACTCGCCGCTGCCCCCGCTCGAGGAAGCCCTGCGTGACGGTCAGAGCGCCGGTGAGTTCAGGGATTTCGAGCCGCACGTGATGGCAGTGGCGCTGCGTGCCGCCATCGACACCATCGCGATCCGATACGCCGAAGATCCGGCGATCGATGTGGATTTCTATGCGGTCCAACTGGCAACGCTGTTCGACCGCGCGACCGCTGCCGAAAGTGATTGAAACACTCACTCATTCGATAACGATCCGAATATCGTCAACCGAAGGAATGGATATGGAACTGCACTCCGGACAGGTCGCAGTGGTGACCGGTGCCGCCAGTGGGATCGGCCGAGCGGTGGCGCAGGCACTATGCACGCGCGGGATACGAGTAGTTCTCGCCGACATCGACGGCGACGCGGTAGCGAAAGTCGCCGCCGAGATCGGGCCCGACACCATCGCGGTACCAACGGATGTCGCCGATCCGGCCCAGGTGCAGCGGCTGGCCGAGGCCACTCTGGAGCACTTCGGCCGGGTCGATCTGGTGTTCAACAACGCCGGAATGGGCGTGGGTGGGCCGATCTGGCTGGTGGAACCTGAAGACTGGCAACGGGTCTGGTCGGTCAATGTGCAGGGTGTGGTCAACGGGATGCGCGCCTTCGTCCCGCACCTTATCGCGGCAGGGCGGGGCCACGTCGTCAACACTTCATCCCTAGCGGGCGTCACCACCGGCATGTTCAACGGGCCGTACACCGCGAGTAAGCACGCGGTGGTCTCGTTGACGGAGGCGCTCCACGGCGAACTGAGCGTATTGGCGCCCGGGATCGGCGTCACCGTGGTGTGTCCGGGGCCGGTCGATACGCCGATGCTGCGCGGCGCTATCGATGGCATCGGATCAGTACTCGGCGAAGCCGATTCCGTTCCGCCGCAGCCCGACGAGGGCTGGTTCGGCTCGCTCACCGCCGAACAATGGGAGCGGTTCGCCCCCGCGCTCGGCGCGATCACCCAGTTGGCGGACGAGGCCATGCCAGCCGACCGTGCCGCGGAGATCATTCTGTCCGCGGTCGAGGCGGACCGGCTCTACGTCACCACCCATCCGCACTGGGCGACCCACGCCAGCGATCGAGTCGCGAAGATCGTGGCCGACATGCAGGCATCCGAATAGCCGGGGTTATTGCGCATCCACGGCGAGTGTCCCGAACCGAGTGACATTCGCGTGGTTGTGCCCGTCGGCGCTGGTGATCACGACCTCGGAGGGATTGGTAAGGGCAATGCAACAGTAGTTGTCACGATCTTGCTGAACACTGATGGACAGCAGGCGCCGATCAGTGGCCTGCTGCCACTCTTCCATGCAGTCGTACAACCCGCGCATGGAGGGATTTTCGAAGTAGACGAGATTGCGCTTGTTCATGTCCGACATGAGACCGGTCTCCATTCGTGTCATGGGGGAGGCCGCGACGCCAACCCTTATGTCCATCGTAGACGACCCGAAAGTCGCTCTAACGCAATACGTTTCGGACGTTTGGTCGGATGGCGCACGCGCGAGGGACCCACTTCGGACCAAGGTCGGCCCGATGCACACAGCGGAAGTCGACCCGCTCCCCCGATCTCGTGTGGCCGTGTGATCGAGTGTGTCCGGTGATGCCAGAATCAGTGGGCTGTGGTAATGATGGCAGGAAGCGGCCCTCGATGGGCGGGCCATGAGTTCGGGGGAGCTATGACAGCGATAGCCAAGTTCGGTGCGATTTCGCTCGACAGCAAGGATCCGCACCACCTCAGCCAGTTCTACCGTGCGTTGCTGGATTTCGAGGTTCGGTACGAATCCGAGGAACTGGTTATGCTTCAGGGCTCGGGGGTGATGCTGACGGTCGAGCGAGTGGTCGACCACAGGCCCCCGGATTGGCCCGGCAACGAGGTGCCCAAGCAGATGCATCTCGATCTCTTCGTCACCGATCTGGATATCGCCGAGCGAGCGGCGATCGAGTGCGGCGCGACCAAGGCCGAATTTCAGCCGTCCCCCGATCGCTGGCGGGTGCTCATCGACCCTTCAGGGCACCCCTTCTGCCTGACTCACTCACCTGATACGTATGAGTGAGTCGCTGTTCGCCCATCGCGCAGTCCCGCCGTCACCCCTCATAGGCTGAATCGCGCTGGCGGCCAACACGTTACGCGGTCCGGCATGCTGCTGCCTGGGAACCGATCGACCGAATGTTCGACAGACGAGGCAGATCCTCGGCCAAGCGTGAGCCGTACCGGCCCGGCATGATTGCCGCATGGAGTCCAGCCAGCGAAGCGAACCACCCCAAGTGGCCGGCGAGCGCGAGACGCTCACCGGCTTTCTCCAATTCCAGCGAGACACGTTGGCCTGGAAGTGTTCGGGCTCACCGCGGAACAGCTGCGGCGGCAGGCCGTGCCGCCTTCGAAGCTCTCGCTCCTCGGGTTGGTCCGCCATCTGACCGATGTAGAACGCACCTGGTTCACCCGTGTCTTCGAAGGTGTGGAAGCGCCGGCACTGTACTGGCGGGAGGACCCCGCTGAAGACACCGACTTCATTGTCGGGAATGCCGACCCCGACGAGTCGATGCGGTTGTGGCGCAACGAATGTGCGCACTCCAGGAAGATCGTGGATGCTGGCAAGTCGCTCGACAGCGTCGGCGTCCGGCACCCGAGTGGCGAGACCTACACCCTTCGGTGGATCCTCACGCACATGGTCGAGGAGTACGCCCGCCACAACGGACACGCGGATCTGCTTCGTGAGAGCATCGACGGCCGAACCGGCGAATAGGCGCGGGCCGACCAGACTTGACCTCGAGTGCCGTTGAGCTTCGACAATGAGGCGACAGCGGAAGGAATGGTCATGACACAACCGAAAATCGGTGTCGCGCTGCCCACCATGGACGACATCACCCCGTTGGGCCCGACCGGCGTCGCACGAGCCGCGCGGTACGCCGAAGCAATCGGAGTCGACGCCCTAGGCGTGGCGGATGTCCTTCTCGGCGACGGCTCCGTTTCCCTCGAACCCGTCGTCGTACTGGCCACCGCCGCGGCGGTTACCGAACGGGTGGCACTCGACTTCGGCGTGCTCTCGGTGCCGACCCGGCCGTTGGCGATGCTCGCCGCGCAGGTGCACACATTGCAGTACCTGTCCGGCAACAGGATTCGACTCGGCCTCGGCATCGGCGGTTTCCCCGGCTCGCCGTTCTGGCAGGCGCTGGACGCACCCGAGCGCGGTCGCGGACGGCTCCTCGACACCGCGTTGGACCTGCTGCCGTCGCTGCTCGCAGGCAAACCCACAGCATTACCCGACGCGGCCGCCCTCACCTTCGCCCCCGCCGTGGCGGTGCCGCCCCTTCTGGTCGGCTGCGGCACTGGCGAGCCGCTGCTGCGACGCATCGCCACCCGCGCGGACGGCTGGCTGGCGTCGGCCCTTACCCCGGACGAGCTCCGAACCGTGGTGACTCGACTGCGTGAACTCGCCGCCGAGGCCGGACGCCCAGCGCCGCGTATCCACGTCGGCCTGCACTCCGTCCTCGGTACTCAGCCGGAAGACGACGAGGATCGCACCGAAATGAACCGCGTGGTCGGCGAATTCTTCGGCATGCCCGAGAAACACGTCGAAGCCGTCACCATCACAGGCACCCCCGAGCAAGCCGCCGCCCGCCTCACCGAATACGCACAAGCGGGCGCGGACCAGATCGCGCTCGGCTTCAACAGCCGCGACTACTTCTGCCAACTAGATCTCCTCGGCGACGCCCTCGCACTACTCCCGCACTGACTCGGACGCGCACTTCGCCTGGTGCGGAACGGATCTGGAACCAGACAAATCCGCAAGTGCCCCTGATGCACGTGGATGCCAGCCATCTGTCAGACGGCAAAGCAATGGTCCGGAACAACACGTTGTTGGACGTTGGTGCTATCGGCGTCACCCACGGCTATCCGTATGGAGCAGCCCGCCTCAACGACGGCTCTTCGATTTCGGTTGACGGGGGTTCTGTTGTGCCGGTTCGGTTCCGAGCGCGAGGTGGAGCTGGCGGGCCCACCAGTGCACGTGCGTGGTCGAGTCGTTTGCCGCGGTGCCGGTGAGGCCGGCGCTGCGCCGGAAGTCGCTGCCGTAGAGGGCTTCTGTTGCCATCGCTTGGTGGAGGGCGGCGACCGCGTGTCGCGTTTCGTCGATGGAGCTACCTGGTGGCCGAAGGCGGTGGAGGGCGTCGACGACGGGATCGAGCATGCCGCTGCCCGGGTCGTGCCAACCCGCGGCTCGCAATGCCACTGCTAGTTCTCCGTAGCCGCGCCGGTACAAGGCCTCTAGAGACTCGACGAGCTCGAGGAGGTCGGCGCCGTGGTCCAGCCACGCTGCGAGGACGTCTTGCAGCGCGGTTCGGAGCTGGCGTCCGCCGTGTCGAAGGAGTTCCGCGAGCAGCTTCTCGCGATTGCCGAAATGGTGCGTGACGCCGGCGTCGGTCATGCCGACCCGCGCGGCCACCGCGCGGACCTGCACCGCGGCGACACCGCCCTCGGCAAGCAGCGAAGCGGCAGCGTCGAGGATCAACCGGCGTGCCTCGTCCGGCGGCCTTCGCACTCTCGGGGTGGTCATCATCGGTATCCTACCTTGACACACCAAGGTCACTCTCCGTAATCTACCTTGGCAGGCCAAGGTAGAGCGAAGTGCGAACGTCCCAGGTCGAAATCACAGTGTCGTGGGGGAAGTTCGCCGAGCGGGAGTTGGAGCACCTTGCCTCCCAGCAGTCCAACATCCTGCATTGCCGCTGCCGTTAACAGGAAAGACCGCCGCCTGTCGTATGGGAGGTGGGTGACCGGCTCACTGGAGGGGAGAGCCGGTCATCCGCCCTCCTGCGAAATTTCCGAATTGCGCTGTCTCCCAAAGCCCGTCGATGTCGCCGCGGCGCTAGCGGTGAGATGCGCGACCGTCGAGCGCTACCGCGGACGGTTCTGCTTCAGTGGCAAGCCACCTGTCACGGCCTGCGGCTGAACCCCGAGCGAGAAGCGTTGCGGTGCAGGGGATTCTAGGGATCGCCGTGCAGCAGAGCGTTGCTCGGAGTTCGAATCAGACGGTCCACCAGGCTGTTCAGCTCGTTTCGCACGCCGGACGGCAGTGCTGTAGCACCAGCACGCGCGAGCCAGGATCGGTATCGAGAAGCATCGGCGCCACGGGCGGATCGACCCTGGACGCGAGCTGCAGGGCAGCCACCTCGGGGCATACCCATCGCTGTCTTCCGGGCCGCCGACGAGCTGCTTGACCACCACAGGCGTACCGGACAGCTCGGCCCGCCATACTCGTGATCGCGGACTGCTGCCCAGTCCGCGAACCCGTCGTGGCGTACCCAGTTCAGCCCTGAGTTTTTCCCCGAACGGCAACGGTGACCACACGGGCTGATCCTTCCATGCGCGTGAACGCTATTGTCGGCGAAGCCAGTTGGTGGCCGGTCGCTGTTGGTCAGCGAGGGCCCCGAGGCGTTGGCCCTGTCAGGCGCGCTCGATTTCGCCAGCAGCAGGAGGAGGTGGAATGCGATCGATAATGGTGCGGGCCGATGACGGAACCTTGCTGCATGTCGGTGTCACCGGCCATGGCCCGGACGTCGTCGTTCTGTCCGGTGGACCCGGCTGTGTCCATTACCTCGAGGATGACGGGCTGGCGCCTCGCGGGATGCGGGCGTGGTACCCGGAGCCCAGGGGTGTCGGACGCTCGGCGGGCGGGCCACACGACCTCGGTCAGGCAGTCGCCGATCTCGAATCGGTGCGGCGAGCCGGAGGTATCGACAGCTGGGTAGTGCTCGGCCATTCCTGGGGCTCCGACCTCGCGGTGCGTTACGCGCTCGATCATCCCGACCGTGTCGGATCCGTGGTCGGTGTCGCCGGGCACGGACTGCACAAGGACTGCACGTGGTCTCAGACGTATGAGTCCTTGCGGCATCTGGAAGCCGACATCGAGATCCGCTGGGAACCGGACGTGCACGCCGCACTGGGCGCGTCGTTCGTCCAGTGGATTCACGAACCCGACGTGCTCCGCCGACTGGCCGACTCCACTGTCGTAATGAGATTCATTGCGCCGCAAGACGACATCCGCCCGTCCTGGCCACTGCGGCAACTCGCCGCCTTGGTCCCGCACGGCACGTTCGAGGAGCTGCCCGGCGTTGCCCACAACCTGTGGTCAACCGATCCGGACGTGTGGGTCGATCTCGTCACCAGAGCTTGTCGCGCACACACATGATCAGCGCCGTCAGTGCGTCAGCAGGGTGTTCACTTCGTCGGCGAACAGCAGGGCAGGATCGAACTTCATTCCGGTGAAGTGGCCGGCGAGTTCGAGGGAGAGGACGCCGTGGACTCGGGTCCAGAAGGACACGGCGCGGTGCAGGGTCGCGGCGGGCACTGTGTGGCCCTGAGCCCAGTTGCGGTGTTCTTCCAGGTGCGTGTCGAACGGCGTCGGCGGCTGGTTCACGGGCAGCGCGGAGAACGCCTCGATCAGCACCGTCATGATTTCCGATGAGATCTCAGTGGTGTCGTCGGGTGCTTGGTAGCCGGGGACGGGTGTGCCGTAGATGAGGAAGTATCGCTGGGGGTCGTGCAGTGCCCACTCCCGCACGGTGTAGGCCAGGCCGGTCACGTCGGCACCGGAGTCGACCGCGGCCCGGACGGCGTCGGCGAGACTGCGGTAGGCGTCGCGGATGAGTTCGGTGATCAGCTCGTCGCGACTGGCGAAGTACCAGTACAGCGCTGGGCCGCTCATGCCAACGCGTTTGGCGATCTTATTGAGCGACAACGCGGACACTCCCGCCGTGGCGATCTGCTCCCAGGCGTGCTGCTTGATCTCCGCGCGTACTTGGGCCCGATAGCGCTCCCGCGAACCTGTGCCGCCGGTGCTCATCGTCAATCGCCTCCTTCCAGGCTCTGGGAAATGTTTAGAGCCTATCACTATCTCTAGTGGCCCTCAGAATCTCTATTGACACTCAAGCGAGTCAGTTATAGGTTCTAAATAAATCGAATGGCTCTAGTTCGAGCCAAGAAGGAGAGCAAAGATGTCCAACCCGCAGATCCGCCGCCAAACTCGCGTCCGCACCGCCCTGTTCCTGGTCCCGCTGGCAGCCGCATTCGCATTGACTGCCTGTAGCAGCGACGAGAGCGACACCGGCAGGGCAGAGCCAAGTCAGCAGACAGCGGCTCACCCCGCTTCGCTGACCTGCGGCGGTCTCGGCATCGACGACGCCAAGATCCGGTACCGCACCGAAACGTTGATCAAGGCGCCGCTGCGCGCTATCTGGGAATTGCAGACCGGCGTGGAGCGCTGGCCCGCGTGGCAGCAGCCCGTTACCAGCATCAAGCGCCTGGATCAGGGTCCACTGCGGGAAGGCTCGCGGTTTCAATGGACGACGCCGGCGCCCGCTACTGCCACAACCCCCGCCACCACCCTGGTGATCACTTCCTCCGTCCAGCAAGTACAGCCCGACAACTGCATTCGCTGGAGCGGGCCCGCGGTCGGCGACGGACTCGGCATCGACAACGGCGTCCACGTGTGGACCTTCACCGAGGTCGACGGCGGTGTGCTGGTGCGCACCGAGGAGAACTGGTCCGGCGCACAGGTCGAAGCGGACGTACCCACCTCCACCGCGTTCCTCGGAGCGGGACTCGAGGCCTGGCTGAAGGACCTGAAGGCCGCCGCCGAAGCCCGCCCCTGAAGCCCTGCGACAACAACCTCAGGAAGAGGAAACGTGTCCGACACGACGCCGCACCGCAGCGCCCGAACCATTTCGCTGCCCGTCACCGTCTCGGCTTGGGCTATGCCCGTGCTCATCATCGGGCAGTCCGCCATGGTGGCCATCGTTCCGGTGGTCATCACGCTGATCGGCACCCTGCGCGGCACTCGCCGGCGCGCACTGCGCTGGTGGGCCGTCGCCCTTGCCGCGGCCTACGCCATTCCACTCATCCTCTGGGCAATCGGACCCGAGCGCGCTCCCAGTCTCTCGAAGGACATGCACCCGCTCCTCGCCGCGCTCATCGTCGCCGTCGCCATCGGCTACCAGGTCGTGCGCTTGCGTTCCCGAGCTTCGCAAGCCCGTGGATAGTCAACGACCACAGCGAGATTCGTGCCGCCCCGCCACCACAACCTCCGCCGCGCCGACATGGCGGCCGCGCGCCGACATGACGGCCGCCGCGCCGACATGACGGCCGCCGCGCCGACATAACCGCCACCGCGCCGCCCCGCACGTCCCCTGCCGCCCCCCACGACCGCCGTGGTGACCACGGGTCTGGTCATCGGATAGGCGAAAACTACCGATGCGACCCATCCGCCCCACCGCGACGCTGGTGTCCGGCCGATCACTACCGAAGGAGACAACAGTGTCCGCCATCCACCCCGACCGTCAGTCCGCCGCCGAAAGGCAGGACGATGAGCTGCCGAGCAACTGGGGAAGGTGGGGCAACGACGACGAATTGGGCACTTTGAACCTGATCACGGACGAGGTACGCGAGCGGGCCGCGCGCGAGGTACGCACCGGTCGTTCGGTGTCGTTGGCCGTACCTGTCCACCCGGCGCCGGTGTTCAGCGGCCCCTTCGCGCCGCAGACTGCTGAGGTGTCGCCGGTTCAGCAGATCATGGCGTACACCGGAAACCCGCCGCTCGCGAACGCGGACGTCATGCTGGTCACCAATCACCACACCATGTCGACGCACCTGGACGCGTTGGCGCACATCACCGTTGACGGGCGGGTGTATCCGGGGCGCCCGGCGAACGAGAGCGTCACCATGGGCGGAGTCCAGCACGGTTCGACCACGGCTTTCGCTGCCGGGATCGTGACCAGGGGTGTGTTGCTCGATCTCGCGGTCGACGGCCCGGTGCCCGTGGATCACGCGGTCACGTCGCAGGATCTCGACGCCGCGGAGAAACGCCACGGCGTCCGGGTCGAGTCCGGCGACGCACTGGTCGCGCGGTTCGGCTGGGTGGCGACGCGTTATCGCGGTAACCCGATGCCGGGCATGAGCATTGACGCGCTGCGCTGGATGCACGATCGCGGCGTATCGGTGTACGCCGGTGATCTCGCGGATGCCCATCCGCCGCAGCCGGGCGGTCCTCCGGCTATGCACGGGGTGGGTCTGCCGCGGCTGGGCATGCCGCTGATCGACGCCGTGGACGCCGACGAACTCGCCGCCGCCTGCGCGGAGCTCGGTCGCTACAGCTTCTTGTTCGTGGCCGCGCCACCCCGCATTCATGGCATGACTGGAGTTCCGGTCAACCCGGTGGCGATCTTCTGATCGGACTAACCGATGTTCAGGTCGTTGAGCAGAGGGCGACGTCGACGACTTTCATGACATCGTCTGCGGCCCTGTCGGTCTTGGGGACCTGATTGACGCTCACCGTGACCGAGCGGCCGTCGCTGGTGACGTCGCCGCGGGTCTGGAAACCGTCGATGTCGCCACCGTGGCCCCAACTGTCTTTGCCGCACGGCAGTCGGCGGTGGATCAGCCCGAGCCCGTAGCCGACCGGCGGTCCCGGATCCGCTGTGGGGACAGTACGTTTCATCTCCGTCAGCTGCGCGGGCGGCAGCAGCTTTCCGTCCAGGAGCGCGATGAAGAAGCGGTTGAGGTCCGCGCCGGTACCGACCATCGCTCCCGCCGCACCAGCCGAGGACACGTTCTGGCTGGTGTAGTCGACCCGTTTGCCGCCGATCTCGCTGTAGCCGAGGGGATGTGGACCGCGGATGTCGGTTTCGTCGGGGCCGGGATAGTAGGTGTCGCGTAAGCCGAGCGGTTCGATGATGCGGCGGGTGATCTCCGCGCCGACCGAGCTTGCGGTGATATTTTCGATCACCATTCCCGCGAGGGCGTAGTTGGTGTTGGAATATGCCCACTGGGTTCCGGGTTCGAAATCGGCGGGTGCGGTCATGGCATTGCGCACTACTTCGGTCATATTCACGGTCTGCCACCGCGCAGGTTCGCTCGTGTAGTCGATTTGACCCGCTTGGGGTGGCGCCCCGAGCTCTGCCGCGTAGTCCGGCAGTCCGCTGGTGTGCTGCAACAGATTTCGGATAGTGATCCGGTTTCCGTCGATGCTCGGCCCACGAACTACGCCCGGCAGATACCGTTCCACCGGTGCATCCAATTCGACCTTGCCCTCGGCCGTCAACTGCAGCATGACCGTCGCCACAAAGGTCTTGGTGTTGCTGGCAATCCGGACTCGGGCGTCGTCCGGGAAGGGAGTGCCGCGTTCGAGGTCGCCTACTCCCGCGGATGCGGTCCAGACCCGGCCGTGATCGGTGACAACGACTTGCGCGCCGGGCAATTGGTGCTCTGAGATCAACTGGCTAAGGGCCTCAGTGACTTTCGCGCGTCCGGCTTCGGCGGCGCTCGGCTCGGTCCGATCGGTTCCTGTGGAACTACAAGACGCCGCCATGATGGTTATCAATGCTCCGCTTACCACCGCGGCCAACAATCGATCGAAATGTGGCAACGCCATGTCGGTCCTTCCGGTCAGTGAGTGCGTCGTTCAGAGCGCCTGCGGGCCTGCCCGGTTCGGCTGAAGGCCGATAGACGGTGGTTCCGCATCGCCGGGATCGGCTGTGTGGCAACCGAGTTGGCCCGCCGACCTCGAGACCAGGGGAGGGGAGTTGCAGCCTGGCGGGCAAGAACCGAGACCGGCGGACCTATTCGGCGATCAACCGATCCAACCCGAGGCAGGGGTGGCCGTCCCGTCCGGTAATCGCCTGTCTCCGACGGTAGGGGGCAGCGAGGGATCAGGGATATCCCCCAACGAGCTGATCTTTTCAGCTGATCGGCTGGACTCGAAGCCGCCGGGCTGCCGGTGCTGCGCTCACCGCCTGACGGGCTGAACGTGGTCGGCCAGCTGGCGAGAACGCAACGCGCGCAAGGACTGGGGATCACCAGTTTCGAAGCCTGGGCGCAAAAGAATATGCGCGTCAGCATCACCCGGCTGCGGACATCCGCCCGCGCTGACCTCGGTGATGCCGTCCTGGCGGCCCGGTATCGCGGCCCGGTAGATAAATGTTACAAGCATATCGAATTCGTTGGTCGGTTATTGGTTGCATAGTAATCAGCGCTAAAAGGGGGTATGCTGAGTTCACTGCTCAGTCTAGGCAACATCATCAGTGTTTCCATTGCTGGCAGATGAGTCAAAGCAAGGGTGACTATTCACGAACCGCAGACGATCGCCGCTGTAGGAACTCCGTAAGTGCTTCGGCAGCAACGGATTTCGTAGATAGCCCAGACGTCACCGGTGATAACACCCACCCCTGAATCTCATTCCCCATCGCTGACGAAAACGGCGAAGTAATTGACTTGTCGATTAATCGACGAGCCGGTGAATACGCCGTGGCGCGAGGCGTACTCACATTCCTCTGTGTCGAATCGGAGGCATAACATCGCGCGCCGTCTCGGCCGGTGCCGATACATCGGCCTCAGCGCATCAGCGCTTCAGCCAAAAATGGAGTACGACCATGAATACAACTCTCACTACACGCACACGCATCGCGGCCCTCCTGGGCGGCCTGGTCTTGACCACCGGCACGATGGTCGCCATGACGCCACCGGCATTCGCGGCCGCCTGCGTCACTGTCCACGGCTCCAACGGCGCCCCGGGTACCCCAACCGTCCCGGCAGGCGGCGCAGGCGGCAACGGGAGCCCCGGCGCCAAGAACTGTCCCGGCGGCAACGGTGGTAACGGCGGCGCCGGCTACGGCGGCGGAGCCGGTGGCGCGGGCGGTAACGGCGGCGCCGGCGGGCTCGGCGTCTCGGGCGCAGGCGGCGCCGGTGGCACCGGCGGGGTCGGCGGACCGGTCGGTGGCTCAGGCGGAGCCGGTGGCGCGGGCGGTAACGGCGGCAACGGCGCTACCAACGGCTCAGGCACTGCGGGCGCTCCCGGCGGGGCGGGCGGACTCGGCGGTAACGCTATCGCCGTCGATACCGGCGGTGCGGGCGGGCGTGCGGGCAACGGCGGCAACGCCTCCGGCGCTCACAACAACGGTGGCGCGGGCGCACGCGGCGGCAACGGCGGCAGCGGATCCGTCGGGACCGGCGGCGCGGGCGGCAACGGCGGCAACGGCGGTGCCAAGACCGGTAACGGCGTTATCGGTGCTTGCGGCCCCGGCGGCATCGGCGGACCGGGCCTGGTCGCAGGCGCTCCCGGCAGCGGCGGCACCGGCACCGGCACCTGCTGAGAAGGGTTCCCGCAACTGAATACAGCGAGCCACACAGCGCGATTGCGCCGTGTGGCTCGCTCAACGACGTTCAGGCCTTGATGAACTCGAGCAGGTCGGCGTTCAACTGGGCCGCGTGCGTGATCATGATGCCGTGCCCGGTGGCCGGATACTCCTTGTAGACGCAGTCCGCGAGCAGATCTTTGGTGACGCGTCCGCAGAGCTCGATGGGCGCCGAGGCGTCGGCATCGCCGTGAATCACCAGTGTCGGCAACGTGATCGCGCATAGCTCATCGCGCAGATCGGCGGTGTAGACGGTGTTCATGATCTCGTCGGCCGCCAACAGCGAACAGTCCATGCATTTCTGGACCATCCACGCGATGCGCGCCGAGGACACCTGGTTACCGAGGTGAGTGGCGAAGAATGCCTGTGCGTTCTGTTCCATCCACAATGGTCGATCGGCTGCCCTCGCCACATTCACGGCCTCGAAGACCGGCTGCGGAATGCCATTCGGATTGTCCTCGGCGTGGGCGAGATACGGCGCGGTCGCCGAAACCAGCGCAATGCGCGCGATCCGATCATTGCCGTGGCGAGTCAGATAGCGAATGAGTTCGCCACCGGCCATCGAGTGCGCGACCACGGTGACCCCGCGCAAGTCGAGATGGGTCAGGAACGCGGCCAAGTCGTCGGCCAGCGAATCGTAGTCGTAGCCGTGCCCTACCCAGTCCGATTTGCCGTGCCCGCGCCGGTCGTAGGATAAGCAGCGCAGTCCGGCGCGGGTCAGCGGGAGCATCTGCAGTTCCCACGAGGTACTGCTCAGCCACCCGCCGGCCAGGAACAGCACCGGCTTCCCGCTACCCCAATCCTGATAGTGCAGCGTGGTGCCGTCGTGCGAGCTGAAGTATGGCATCTGATCTCTCCAATCATCCTGTGCCTGACCATCATCGAAGATGCACGATCATGAAGTCGATTACCTGACAGGTAAGGAGACATGTTCGATGCAACCAGGATTCGACAGATATTGCAGACGTGCGGACGGCGCAGAGCGATTGCTTCCCTGGGTCAGCGCAGGAGGTGGCCTAGGCGTTTGAACGTGCGTAGGACGGGTGTCGTTTCCAGGTGGGTGATGGCGGGTAGGGCGGCGACCTGGTTGGTGAGGTAGCGGTAGATCTCGTGGGAGTCCTTGCAGACCAAGGTCGCTGTCAGGTTGGTGGTGCCGGAGGTGGCGGCGACGAAGACGATGCCGGGGTGGGCGGCCAGTGCTGTTCCTGTCGCCTCGAGTTGGGCGGGCGAGACTGCGGCCCACAGTCGGGTTTCGGCTGTGTAGCCGAGGTAGGCGAGGTCGAACTCGGTGTAGAAGTGCAGGGCGCCGGTGGCGCGCAGCTGGTCGATCCGGCGGCGGACCGTGGACACCGACCACCCGGTGGCGGTGGCCAGGTCGGCGAGGCCGATTCGGCCGTCGGTCGCGAGTACGTCGAGCAGGCGCTGGTCGTCGGGGTCGCAGTGCGGGAGGTCGGCGCCGGTGATGTTGGGGTCCGAGCCGAGTAGTTGTGCGTTGGCCCGCGGCAGAGCGTCGAGTAGGCGGATCCGCCCGGGCGAACCGTAGAAGGTGTGCAGTAGGGAGTAGGCGGCGACGTCGAGTACCCGGCCGGTGCGTGGCAGGCGATCCAGGAGTAGTTCGGTGCTTTCCTCGGCCGCGCGTGCGCGGGTAATGCATTGCACCTCGGTGCCATTGGAGACGATCTGCACCCAGGCGGTGTCCGGGCGGCGCGCGAGTGCGGTGGCGACGGTAGGTGCGGCACCGGGGGCACAGCGCAGCCGCAGCACCCAACGGCCATGACCGTAATGGTTGGCGGGCGGCACGCCGACGACGCGTACCCGGTCGGCCGAACGGAGTCTTCGGTATCGACGCGCCACGGTCTGGTCCGAGACGCCGAGTACCTCGGCGAGCCGGCTGAACGAGGCACGGCCGTCGAGTTGCAGCGCCTGTATCAGCTGCTGGTCGAGCTGATCGGCGACGTCGATTTCCACTCAGAGAAACCTAGTCCATGTCGAATCAGCGTCACAGATCGCTCGCTGAAGTGCCAGACCGCCTCGATCAGCCGGAAGGTCATCGAGAACTGATCACTGATGTCGGAAGGAATCGCGATGATGGGACGATGGCGACCGCTCACAGCGGTCTGCCTGGGCACATTCATGCTGCTCGTGGACGTGAACATCGTGACGGTCGCGCTGCCGGATATGGCGCGCGATCTCGACGTGTCGTTCGGCGGATTGCAGTGGGTGATGAACGTCTATGCCCTGGCACTGGCGTCGCTGCTGATGGGTGCCGGAGCGGTCGCCGATCGAATCGGTCGGCGTCGGCTTTACCTCATCGGCACGGCGGTCTTCGCGCTGGCGTCGCTAGCTTGCGCGCTTGCCGGAAATCCGGAGCTGCTTATTATCGCGCGCGCCGTGCAGGGGAGTGGCGCGGCGGCGATGTTCGCCACCACGGTGGCGCTGGTGAACTCCTCCTATCAGGGCCGGGATCGCAGCGTGGCGTTAGGTGTGTGGGCTGCGGTCAGTGGCGCCGCGTCCGGGATCGGACCGATTCTGGGCGGGTTGATCACCGAGCAGGCCGGATGGCGGTGGATCTTTCTGGTCAACCTGCCCGTCAGTGCGGTCGCGATAGCGATGACACTGCGCTCGGTGCACGATTCGCGCGACACTTCGGCACGTCCGGTAGACCTCCCGGGAGTGGCGCTGTTCGCTGTCGCCGCAGCCGCGCTGACCTACGGTCTGACCCGGGGTGCCGAGGACGGCTGGACAGACGCCGTGACGATGGGCGCTTTCGCGGCGGCTGTTGCGGCACTTGCCGCTTTCGCGGTCGTTCAGCTCCGCAGTGCCCACCCGCTGTTGGATGTCGAACTACTCCGGCAGCGAGCGTTTGTCGGTGTGCTCATCGCATCACTCACGCTATCCGGCGCGGCGTTCGCTTCCCTGCTGCTCACCTCCCTGTGGTTGCAGACCGTTCTCGACCTGTCCGCGATGGCGGCCGGACTGGTGATCCTGCCGCTGCCCGCGGCCGTGTTCATCACGTCGCTACTGGGCGGACGGCTGCTGCACCGAGTGCCCGCGCGATGGGCGATCGGAATCGGCCTGGCGCTGATCGGTATTGGCGGCCTGGCGCAAACAGCCCTCGACGCCGACTCGCATTGGACCGTCCTGCTGCCGGGATTGGTGATCACCGGGATCGGTGCCGGGTTGGCCATGCCCGCCGTAACCGGCGCCGCGCTGGCGGCGGTCCCCGCCGAACGCGGCGGAATGGCCTCGGGAACGGTCAACGCGTTACGCCAACTCGGCTACGCCCTCACCGTGGCGGTGCTGGGCGCGGTATTCCACGCCACCTCCACAGACACCCCCACGCACCCAGGTTTCGCCGCCGGATTGGACGCGGTTTACTCCACTGCCGCGAGCATCGCCTTGGCCGGAGCCGCCGCCGTTATCGTCATGACCCGCCTCCGACGCACCCCGGCGGCCCCGACCGGTCTAATCGCGCGAGTCGACGAATCGGGGGCCACCATACTGGCGGCGGCACGCGAGCCGATCTAGTGGGAACGCTATGTAATACATTGTGGTGCAGCCCATCTCGGTCGCTAATTGCCGACGACGGGGTAGGCCTAGGGGCATACTGTAGTGGTGTCAGTGGTTCTCGCGGCTGCCGCGATCGTAGTTTCACTCATTACGGTCGCTTACCAAGTTCGAAGCAATCGCAAGCAGGCACGGGAAAGTCATCGCGCGGAGCTGATCGCTTCGGCATTTTTCGACCTTCTCGGCGGTTGGGCGCTCAATCGCAGAGCCCAGATCGAGCCTGCCGATCTCGAGCTCCTACGTACCAGCGCAGCGCAGTTCTACACGGCGGCGTTTCGGTTGAGCGCGTTGATAGAAGGCGAAACCCTGGAAGCACTCAAACGTTTCATGCGTGGTGGCCTGGACGAAAAATCGGAAGGCGGGGACTCGATGCAGGCATTGTGGTCGCTGCACTGCACGGTCACCGAGTGTTTGGGCTACCGATCGGTGTCTCAGCGTGACGAGCTTGTCGAGATGTTCTGGCGCAGCAGCCGCAACGTTCCTTCGACGCTCCTCGGTTCGATCGAGCCGACCTCCTTCGCGGATCTGTTGGCCGCCAGACCGGAACCGGTTGCCGACTCGGAATCGTGAGACATCGACCTGAGTCCTGCGGGTTCCGGTCTGCACCGGGTTCGCCCGCAGGAGGTCCCGGTGGCGGATTCGACCCGACTCACCGAGGCGGGGAGGAACTAAACGCGGTCGGGTTAATTCCTCGAAATCCCGCCCTACTGCAAGAGTTGAACCTTGTACCGTCAGGGCATAGACACATGGCTGGACGCAGTGCGGCGTTGTTGGTGTGTGCTGCGGACGTTGTCATGGAACCGATCACTGTCGGAGGAGTCCCCATCATGTCCGAGAAGCACAACCCAGAGATTCGCACCGATATCCCCGCCTCGGCGCGCATCTGGAACTACTGGATGGGAGGCACGGACAATTTCGAGATCGACCGGGTCATCGGCGACCAGAGCGCACAGATCTATCCCGACATTCGCACGATGGCGGTGCAGTCCCGGCAGTTCCTCATCCGGGCCGTGAGCTGGGCCGCGCGCGAGGCGGGCATCCGCCAATTCCTCGACATCGGTACCGGATTGCCCACGATGCAAAATACCCATCAGGTCGCCCAGAGCATCGCGCCGGAGTCCAAGGTCGTCTACGTCGACCACGACCCGCTGGTGCTCACCCACGCCCGCGCCATGCTGACCAACACCACCAGCGAAGGCGTCACGACCTATATCGATGCCGATTTCCGCAAACCCGAGATCATCATCGCCGACGCGCAGAACATCCTGAACTTCGAAGTGCCCATCAGCGTCATGTTCATGGGCGTGCTCGGCCACATCGAATCGCACGACGAAATGCATCGCATCGTGCGGACGGTGATGGCCGCGGTGCCCGCCGGCAGCTACCTCACCCTGTGGGACACCTCCGACGAGAACAAAGAGTTCGTGCACCTCTGCGACGAATACGCGAAAACCGGTGCCCTGCCGTACAACCCGCGTCCAACCGAACAGATCAAAGCCGCATTCGACGGCCTGGAGATGGTGGAGCCCGGTTTCGTGGAAATCACCGAGTGGCGCCCCGATAAGCCCGACACCGAAGCCGGACCCTCGGTGTACGCGTACGGAGCCGTCGCTCGCAAACCATGATCTCGCCGTCGGCCGGGCACTACCCGTCGGTGGAACGGAACAGCAGGCCGCGGTTCATGGCGACGACGACGGCATGAGTGCGGTCGCTGACATCGAGTTTGGCGAAGATGCGCAGGAGGTGGGTTTTCACCGTGGCCTCGGCGATGGTGAGGCGCTTGCCGATGTCGGGATTCGAGAGGCCGTCGGCTACCGCGTGCAGTACGTCGATTTCCCTGGCGGTCAGTGCGATCGGTTCGGGACGGCGGATGCGGGCGACCAGGCGCTCGGCGATTCGGGGAGCCAAGACGGTGCGGCCGAGGGCCGCGGCCTGAATGGCTTCGACGAGTTGCTCGCGGGTGGTGTCTTTGAGCAGATAGCCGATGGCGCCCGCTTCGACCGCGCGTTCGATGTCGGAATCGGTGTCGTAGGTGGTGAGAATCAGCACGCGGGTTGCGCTGCGCCCGACGATCTCTCGGGTGGCGGCCACCCCGTCCAGCACCGGCATCCGCAGATCGAGCAGCGCCACGTCCGGCGCCAGCCGCTCGACGAGTTCGATCGCCTCGCTGCCATCCGCCGCTTCGCCGACGATCTCGATGGTCGGCTCGGCGGCCAGCAGGGCGGCAATGCCCGCCCGCATCACCATGTGGTCGTCGGCGAGGATCAAGCGCAGGGGTACGGCCATGTCAGATCCCATCGTTCGCGGGTAGCAGGGCGAAGATTCGGGTGCCCTCGCCGGGCGAGCTGGTCACGGTGAGGTCGCCGCCGAGCTCGGCGATGCGGTTGCGCATGCCGTTCAAGCCGAATCCGCGTGCCGCATGCGGGGTGAATCCGTTTCCGTCATCGGTGATTTCGAGTTCGAGTCCGGCGACGCCGCGGGCAAGGACAACGCTCACCGTGTTGGCCCCCGCGTGTTTGCGCACATTGGCCAGCGATTCCTGGGCGCAGCGCAACAGCGCGATCCGGGTGAGCTGGTCACAGTCGACGTCCTGCAATTCCGCGTGCACGATCAGCCCGGTGTCCTCGACGAACCGATCCAGCACGCGCCGCAGCGACTGCGCGATCGCACCGCCCGCCGACGCGCTGCCGACGAGAATGCGTGCCTCCGTGAGGTTTTCGCGGGCGGTCCGCTCGATCGAGAGCAACTGCTTGGCACTCGTCCCCGGATCGGTGTCGATACCGCCCCGGGCCGCCTCCGCCAGCACGATGATGGAGGCGAAACCCTGGGCGAGGGTGTCGTGGATTTCGCGGGCGAGCCGTTCACGTTCCTCGGCCGCGCCTTGGCGCTGGTGCGCCGCGGCCAACTCGGACTGCGTGCGTTCCAGTTCCGCGCTCAGGGCGCGGGCGCGTTCGCCGCCCTGCCTGACCACCCGGTCCATCCACAGTCCGAGCAGGGTGCCGCCGGCTAAGCCGAGCAGGGTGAACACAGCATTGCCCGGTGAAAAATGTGGCCCGGTGATGTTCCCGATCAACGTCGCCACCGCGCCGGCGCCGGTCCAGCCGATCGCGCGCTGCGGGTTGGCGGTGTACATCCAGAACAGCGGCAGCGACACGATGAAGAACGCCGCGCCGCCGTCCAGCAGGATGGCCGACCCCCCGAGTACCAGGATCAGCAGAGCGAGGAAGCCGCCCGGCCGCACGACGGGATTGCGGGGGTACGCCTGCATGAGCAGATAGCCTGCGGCGAGCGAGGCCACCAGCGCCCACGTTCCGTACTTGGTGGCGTCGGTCCGGTCGTGTACCGCGATCACCGGCGGACACAGACCGAACAGCACCCAGCAGCCGATGTACCACCGGCGCAGTGCCCGTATTCGGAACCGGTCGTCGGTACGCGGCGGCTGATCCATTCCGATCAGCCTACTTTCATCGGCACGCGGCCCGCGCTGGCGACGGCGGGCCGGGCTGGCCACCAGGTTCGATCACCGAGCAGGAGCAGCAGCGCGGGCAGCAGCACGATCCGGATGACGAAGGCGTCGAGCAGCACGGCCGCCGCGAGCGCGAACCCCATCTGCTTCATCTCCATGATGTGCAGCGGTACGAAGCTGGCGAAGACGGTGACCATGACGAACGCGGCACTGGTCACCACGCCCGCCGAGCCGCCGACACCGGTGAGCACAGCCTGGCGGGTCGGCACACCGGCCAGCGCGATCTCCCGGATCCGGCTGATCACGAAAACCTGATAGTCCATCGACAACCCGAACAGGATCACGAACAGCAGCAGCGGTATCCGGGAACCGATCGTGCCCGTCGAATCGAAATCGAGCAGACCTTCGGCCCACGTCCGCTGGAACACCAGAGTCAGCAAGCCGAGCGACGCGCCCGCCGAGAGCAGGTTCAGCACGACACCGACCAGGCCGAGGACGACGGAGCGGAAGGCCGCGACGGTCAGGGCGAAGGTCACCAGCAGCAGCGTCGCGATGATCAGCGGCAGCTTCCGCTTCTGGTGCTCCGGGTAGTCGGCGTAGCGGGCGACATCGCCGGTCACCGCGAATTCCACATCGGGCAGCGTGCCGATCGTGGCGGGCAGGTAGTCCGCGCGAAGTCGTTCGAGCGACTGCTGGGCGGCCCGGTCGCTGACGTAGTGTGGCACCGCTAATTCCAGCAGGCTAACCCGTTCGTCGGCGGAGGTGCGTAGCTCGGCGGTGCCCGCGAACGCTGGGTCGGTCGTCGCCCGTTCGGCTACCGCGCGCAGCGCCCCGGCCACATCGTCGGCCCGTGCCGGGTCGGCAGTGACGACCACCTGGTGCATCGACTTCAGTTCCGGGAAGGCGGCATTCAGCCGATCGAAGGTTTGCATGGCTGGGACGACACGCGGGTGCGTCTCCCGCCCCATGTCGGACAGCTGAAGGCCGAGGAGTGGAGCCGTGAGCGCGAGCAGGGCGAACACCGAGATAGCCAGTGCGGCAACCGGATTCGCCGACGTCCGGCGCAGCAGGAAACCGGTGATGCGGCCACCCTTCGTTGGCTCACGGTGCGTGGGCGCTGGCCGCCCGGCGGCTTTGCGCGCCGCGCGCCGCTCGGCCCGATCGGTGAGCACCGTCAGCAGTGCGGGCAGCGCGGTGAGCGAGCTGACCACCGAGACCAGGGTGACGAGGATGGCGGCGGTCGCGATCGGCGAGAAGATCACATCATCGGCGAGATACATCGTCGCGGTGGAAACAGCGACGGCGAGCCCCGAAACCACAACGGCCCGGCCGGAAGTCGCCGCGGCCAGTTCGACCAGCGCCCGCGAACCGAGCAACCCACCGCCACGAGCACGCTCCTCGCGCGCACGCTTCAGATAGAACAGGGTGTAGTCGACGCCGACCGCCAACCCGATCAGCAGGATGATATTGGTACCGATCCCGTTGTCGGGGAAAACATGTGAGGCGGGCATCGACAAGCCGATGGCCGCGACTATCGACGAGATGGCCAGCAGCAGCGGCACCAGCGCCATCGCCACCGAGCGGAAGACCACCAGCAGGGTGATCAGTGTTACCGGCAGCGCGATCATTTCGGTGCGGGCCAGGTCGCGACCGCGTAGCTCGTCCACACCACTACTGATGGACGGACTGCCGGTTTGCTCGATCCGGAGGCCCGGGTTGGTCCGCTGCACCTCTTCGGTCTGCGCGCGCAGTGGCGCGACATGTTTCTTGCCGTCGAGTTCCGCACCCGTCATGGTCACATCGACCCGGAGCGCCGTGCCGTCGGCCGAATACACCGGTGCGGCTACGGATGCCACCTCGGGTAACGCTCGAATCCGATCCGTGATGTCGCGCGCGGCACGGTCGGCGGTGGCATCCAACTGCCCCGCGCCGCTGATGAGCACCCGTTCCATCGGCCGCTGCTGTAGGCCACCGGCCGCGGCGATCGCCTCACCGCGGCCCGCCTCCCCGATCCGGAAATCCTCAGTGGCAGCGGGCTTCCCGCCGATTCCGGTCCCGGCTCCGAGGCACAGCGCCACGAACAAGAACCACCCGACAATGGCCCGCCACGGATGATGAGCGCTCCAACCAGCTATGGCGACCACACGATTTCGCATGCCGAGAATGCTGCTCGGTGACCAGGCCACGGCAACAGCCTCGACCGGTCGAACTTCGTGTCCACCGATCGGTGGACACGAGCGCTCGTCTACTAGCCGCCGGTCTTGGCGCCCGAGATCGATGCCGACAGACTCGCCAAACAGGCAGCGAGGTTGATGCCCGGGTTCATGGGGTTGGTGTCGAGGCAATACTGCGGCCCCGCGACGGGTGCCGGCTCCGCGGCAGTGTGGGCCTCGAGCGGGATCTGCGCGCTGGCGGGGCCGAGTCCGGCCACGATCGCGGCGGCGACCACAGCGGTGCCGGTGCCGACGCGCAAGGTTGTTCGAAGGGTGTGTCGCATCTGTTCCTTTCGGCTTCGGAGCTTCCGAAGGCTGACAGAAATCTAGAACCACGATCGGTTGCCCGGTAACCCCGAAACTTCGGGGTGAGAGTCGTTGTGCCACTGCAAATATGGGCTTCGGAGACGGTCCGGGCACACTGGCTTCGCGCAGCGCTGAGCCCGGACCGGCGGCGGATGGCTCAGCGGGTGCACCGTCGGCTGCGATCCGGGTTGACCCCCACCTGCGGTGCTACCGAGCGAGTTTCACGGAAGACACCACTTCCATCCGATGCCATCGCAGCCAGAACTCCGTAACTTCTTAGATGTCCAGTTAGGGCGGCGCACGGTATGACCGCGAAAAGAGGTTCGGAATCGGTGTACGACTGCCGGGCAAGCCAAATGCATACCGCACGGTCGATAGTTTTACACCGACCGGACATCGGTACTGACAACAACTACTATGGCCCGTCCGTATTTCAGATTTGCCGCATTCTGCTGGGCCGTACCCCCGAAAGATCGGGGCTCGACGGCGAGCACCCGCGCCGCCTAGCATTACCGAGGGGGAATAGAAGGCCGTACTGCAGACGGTCTTGTTGCGGTGCTTCTACCATTGATCGATAGATTACTCCCGGGGGGAGAACCTATGACGACCAATCGCATCGATTTGTCGGCATTACCACCAGCAACTTTTGGCCCGGCGATGGGCATTCAAGGATTTGCGCTCGTCATCTACTTCGCATCCGATGCCTTCTATGGGATCGCCACGGCGATGTCGCTGTTTTCGCTGATACTACTTCTCGCGGTTTCCCTGTTGCACGGGACCAAATATGTGCGATATCCACGGAACGTGTTGCAGGACCTGCGAACACCCGCGCTTATGTCGTTCTACGCGCAACCGGCGGTAACGATTCTCTTGGCGGCAGAGGTCTTTCACACCTCCGCCTCGCGACTCGCCGCGGTGCTGACGCTCGCTGGTACCGGCCTCGCGGTGCTCACCGCGGCCGGACTGACGGTGGCGCAGACTCGAGCGCCGGACACGCCGGTGACGCCGCCGCAGCTCATCCCGTGGATCGCCGTCCTGATGGTCCCCATCACCGCACACTCCTATGTAGACGCGCGGTTGTGTTGGCTGATAATCGGTCTCGCCGTTGCGGGCATGGCGCAGTCGCACCTGGTTTCACGTTCGGCCGGTGCAGTCCTTTCGCCGCAGTTGGCGCCGACAACCACGATCGACCTCGCGGTGCCTGCGGTGCTGTGTATCGACATAGTCGTGCTCGCCCCGGGAAACCCGCTCGCCGGGATCATTCTCGGTGGCGCCTGCTATGTGCTGGTGCGGCAGTTGGCCCGGATCGACCGGTTGGTGTCGAGCCCCTTCGGTTTGTCCTGGTGGGCTTTCACCATGCCGTTCTCGGCACTGGTCCTGGCGCTGGCCGCCGTGCTCCGGCCGGGCGGGCCGTGGTGGTTCATCGTGTATTTCGGCGCGGTGGTGAACGGACTCATCGTTGCCTGGGTGAGTTTCCGGACCGTCGCCGGTCTGTTTGCCGGACAGCTGATTCCGATGAAACAGGAACCGCTGCTGCTGCCTCGGAAACAAGCCGACGCTGCCGCATAACAACACCCACGCGTGTCCGTCCAGAAATGCTTACAGCAATGCCTGCAGCGCGCCCTGTGCCGCTGAGTTTATTCGAGAAGGAAACATCGTGCGTAGTGCACTATTCGTCGTCACCAATGTGGAGCGGGTTCCTGGCTTCCCAAAACCCACGGGATTCGATATCCGTGAAGCCGCGGCCGTGTGGTCCGTCCTGCAGGACTTCGACTACCAGGTCTCGTTCGCGTCGCTACTCGGCGGCACCGCCAACGGTGTCCTGAAGGGCGAAATCACCGATCCCATCAATTCTTTCATCCATAGTTTCAGCGAAAACCTCGCTGTCCCGACGTCGACCGTGCGGTCGCACTTCGAACACTATTACGACCTGGTGTATTTCGTCGGCGGGCTCGGGTGCATGTGGGACTTTCCGTACAAGACCGACCTGCACACGCTGATTCATTACTCCCTGGTCCGGGGCGCCAGGATCGCCTCGATCTGCCACGGGCCCGCGGCGTTTCTCGGTCTGACCGACACGCTGGGCACCGCGTTCACCGCCCGCCGACACCTCACCGCGTTCTCCGACGCCGAGGAGATCAGCCGCGGCGTGCTGGACCTGCTGCCCTTTTCCCTACAGCAAGCGTTGATCGCCACCGGTGCCTACTACTCCCGCGCGGGCGACGGGGAGTCCCACGTCGTGGTCGACGGCCCGTTGATCTCCGCCCAGAACCCCGCCTCCCTCCCTGAATTCAGCGCCATTTTGGCCACGCACGCCGCCCTGGAAAGGACCATGCAATGACCACCGCCCTGGCACCACATCCGCTGCAGGCCAGACATATCGTCGTCGGCGCCAAGGCCGCCGATTTCGCCGCCATCCGCGATCTGGTCACCAGCGAGACCCCGATCCTGCACGAGTCGCACAGCGACGACCTGTCCCAGGTCGTCGTGAAGCCGTGGGGCCATGAGTCCCGCGTCTACGCCGATCCGGTCTACGACCTGTGGCATCTGTGCATCGTCGACGGCGCCGAAACGTCCATGCACGCGCACCTGCGCAAGACCACCGAGCTGTTGTGCCTGTCCGGTAGCGGCGTGTTCGACACCTTGGGTGGGTCCTACGAGGTCACGGCGGGGACGGTGATGACGATCGGGCCGGGAGCGTTCCACCGAACCCGTTCCACGTCTGCGGAATTGCATCTGATCGAGGTCGAGCACCCGCGCAACAAGTTCGATCTGCTCCGGCTCGGCGACCGATACGACCGATCGAAGACCACCTACGAGTCCAAGGTCACCAGCGCCGGGGAATCGAAACTGAAAGAGCTCCGCCAGGTTCCGCACACCCAGCTGCGCCGGATCAGTACCGCGGGGAAGTTCGAGTTCACCCTGCGCACCGGCATGGACATCTTCTACACCCCACGACCGAACGAATTGTTCTACGTCCCCACCGGATTCGAGGCGTTCATTTCCCGCCATCCGGTGCTGCCCGTGGTGCCCGGAGTCAAGACGCCGGTGCTCACCGACCAAACGTACCTGGCGATCTCCGCCCGGTAACCCCTTCTGTTTCAACGAAATACGAAAGTAGGACCGATAACGATGCCACGCGCAGTCATCATCACCGCCCAGGGGTTCCAGGACCACGACGTCATCTACACCTGGTATCGCTGCCGAGAAGAGAACTGGGACGTCGACATTGCCACCAAGGACGGCCGACCCGTCATCGGCAAGTACGGCACGCCCCTGCCGATGGACAAGACCGCCGGACCGCTGGTGTCCTTCGACGACCTCGATGTCGACGAATACGACGCGGTGCTGCTCACCGGCGGCCACGAAGCCCCCGACCGGGTGCGGCAGGACAAGCGCGCGACCGGGTTCGTCGCCGACATGGCCGCGACGGGCAAGGTGGTCGCCGGGCTGTGCCATGGGCCCTGGATCATGGTGAGCGCGGGAGTCCTGCACGGCCGCAGGGCCTGCGCCTACATCGGATTGCGGGATGACGTGATCAATGCGGGCGCCGATGTCGTCGATGCCGACGTCATTGTCGACGGCAACATCATCACCTGCTCGTACTACGCCTACGTCGGCAGGTTCATGCAGGCGGTGTTCGAGACCACCAAGAAATTGGCGGCCGCGTGAACCCCGCGCCGCGCCTGTTGCTGCTGGACTTCGACGGAGTCATCGCTGACTCGGTCGACGAATGTGCCGCCGTCACCTGGTTCGCGGACCAGGAGCCGTCACAGCTGTCGCTGCGGCAGCAATTCGAGGCCATCCCGCCGACGTTCGTCGACCGGTTCCACCAGCTACGCCCGTTCAGCCGGACCTTGGACGACTTCTTCGTCGCCAAGGCCGCGCCGGACGAGCCGGTCACCAGTCAGGCGGAGTTCGACCGCTTGAAGACCGCGATTTCGGATGCCGAGCGCAGTGACTTCGTCGCCGCGGCCACCGCGGTGCGGCACCGTTGGCGAGCTACCCGCCGTGGCGAGTGGCTCGGCGCGCACACCGTCTTCGACGGCGTCGCGAGCACGTTGCGGCGCTACTCCGGCAACGTGTACGTCATCACGGCCAAGGACGCCGAATCGAGCATCGAGATTCTCGAGTATTTCGGCTTGGACAAACATGTCGCCGGCGTCATCGGCGACGTCAGCGACAAGGCGCTCGCGGCGCGGTGCCTGTGCCTGGGCCGTGGTGTGTCGACGGAGGAGGCGTTGTTCATCGACGACAACCTGACCAATGTCGCCCGGGTTCAGTCGGCAGGTGTGCCGAGCCGGTGGGCCCGGTGGGGCTGGACCACCGCCGAGCACGAATCCGCCGCGGTCGCACAGGGACTCGTTGCGATGGAGCTGGCGGAATTGGCCACGCTATGAGGTGAAGTCGGTGAGTCAGGCGGCGTCGGTCGGCGAGACTGGGGGCATGACAGTGGACAAGCCACCGGCCTTGGATGTGCTGCGGACGTTCCTCGCGGTCTACCGGACCGGAACGTTCACCGGCGCCGCCAAACTCCTCGCGGTTACCCAGCCCACCGTCACCAACCACATCGGTGCGCTCGAACGCCAGCTCGGAAGGGAGCTGTTCGAACGCACCGCCGTCGGCGTGACCCCCACCGCCTACGCGCACGAGATGGCCGCCGCGTTCGGTGACCAGCTCGACCAGATCGACCGGTTCTTCCTCGACGAGATCGCCGAGGCCGGAATCGTACGGACGATTCATCTCGGCGGACCCGCCGAGTTCACCACGAGTTGCCTGATCCCGGCGCTGGCGCCGTACGGCGACCAGCTGCCCCGCATCGAGATGGAATTCGGCGATTTCGCCGAGCTCATCGCCGCCCTCACCAGCGGTCGGCTCGACCTGGTGGTCTCGACGCTTCGTCCGCGCGACGAGGCCGTGCTGGCCCGGCCGATCGCCGATGAGGAATTCTGGCTGGTGTGCGCCCCGCAACTGGCGCCGGCCATCCTGGATCTGGACAGTATCCGGCAGCTGCCGGTGGTGACCTACCATCGCAGTCTGCCGATTGTGCGCCGCTATTGGACGACCATTTTCGGTGAGCTGCCGGATCTGCGGTTGCGGGCTGTCCTGCCGAACCTTTTCGCGTTGCAGGCCGCGGTCGTGCACGGCCTCGGAATGAGTGTGCTGCCGAGCTATCTGGTGCACGACCAGGTGGCCGCCGGAAATCTGGTCCGGCTCGACACCACCGACATCGCACCGTTGAACACGTTGTACCTCGCCGCCCGGACGGCCGATCTCAACCGGAGATCCGGACTGCGCAACGCGGCGGCGCTGATCGTCGAGGCCGTGAAGAAGCACCAGAACGCCATTACCCCGAAGTCGGTCGGTTACGGCGACAATCGGGGGAACCGAAGCGGTCGATGAGGGCCATAAACAATCTGATCGGCCGCCACGCCCACTCGTCGCTACAGTCGGATTTTGCGGGCTAGAACCGCATTCCACCAACTCCATCCGGGGGCCATCAGCAATGAGCACCAAACGCGTTCTGTTCTTCCTGACCAGCCACGACGATCTCGGCGGAATTCGCAAGACCGGCTTCTACGTCCACGAGGCCGCGCGCCCGTGGAAGATACTGACCGAAGCCGGATATACCGTCGACCTCGCCTCGGTGCAGGGCGGGGTGCCGCCGCAGGACGGTCGCGACCCCGACGATCCCGGCCAGGAGGAATTCTTCGCCGACCCGCGCATCGCGGCACAACTCGCCGACACGAAGACCCCTGCCGACTACGACCCGGCCGACTACGAGGCCGTCGTCTACGTCGGCGGCCACGGCACCATGTTCGACTTCCCGGGCAACGCGGCGCTGGCCGAGTTCTCGGCCAAGGTTTATGAAAACGGTGGTGTTGTCGCCGCGGTGTGTCACGGTCCCGCCGGACTGCTCGACATCAAGCTTTCCGAAGGTGACTACCTCGTCTCGGGTAAGAAGCTGACCAGCTTCACCAACGAGGAGGAAGCCGCCGTCGGCCTGACCGATGTCGTTCCGCTCCTGTTGGAAACCGCACTCACCGAGCGCGGCGCCATCCACCAGCCGGCCGCCAACTTCACCGACAACGTCGTCGTGGACGGCCGCCTGGTAACCGGTCAGAATCCCGCCTCCGCCAATAGTTTCGGTGAGGCGATCGTCAAGGCGCTGGCGAATCGCTGACCGGTCGTGAAAACCGCCTACTCGATGAGCTTTTCGCTCTTCAGCCAGTCGTAGGCGACATCGGCGGGGTCCTCGCCATCGATGTCGACGCGACCGTTGAGGTCCTGCATCAGCTCATCGGTGAGGTGGTCGGAGATAGTCCCGAGCAGCGGCCGTATCGAGGGGTGGCGGTCGATGACGGCGCCGCGTACGACCGCCGTGCCGCTGTAGGGCAGGAAGAATTTCTTGTCGTCATCGAGGACGACGAGGTTCAGGTTTTTGACTCGACCGTCGGTGGTGTAGATCATGCCGAAATTACAGGGGGCGCCCTTGGCCGTCGCGGTATAGACGACCCCGGCATCCATTCGAGTGACGTTACCGGAGGGGACGCCATTCGGATCGTTGTAGGGGATCCCATATTTCAGCAGCATCGGAATGAAACCATCGGAGCGGCTGAAGAATTCGTCGTCGACGCAGAATGTCCGGTCGGGGACCGGCAGCGCCGCCACGTCGGAGAGTGAGCGCACGCGCAGGCGTTCGGCATTCGGCGTCGACGCGCCGAATGCGTAGGTGTCGTTGAAGTTGGCGGGCGGCAGCCACTCCAGATTGTGGTCGCGCTGTTCGAGGTCGTGGACGCGCTGCCAGAGTTCGGTCGGGTCCGTGATCGTCTCGGTCTGGTTGTGGTAGTTGACCCAGCCGGTGCCGGTGTACTCCCAGAGCACGTCGGCGTCGCCGTTGAGTTGGGCCTGTCGAGACGATGCGGAACCCGGTGCGCCGGTCAGGTCTTTCACCTCGGCGCCTGCCGCGGCCAGGTACGTTGCGGTGATCTTGCCAAGCAGCACGCCCTCGGTGAAGCTCTTCGAGGTGACGACCAGCTTCGCGCCGTCCAGTGGCTGTGCACCATCCGGCAGACGCGCGTCGTGAAATGTTCCGGATGAGCTGACCAGACCGCACCCGGCCAGCGTCGGCATTGTCACGACGAGGGCGCACAGCAGCGTGACCAGTTGGACGCGTGACGTTTTCATGAGATGCCTCGCGGCGTCGCGGCGAGTTCGACGAGCCTGCCGAGCCAGTCGATGATCAATGCGAGCAGCCCGACGAGGATCGCACCGGAGATGAGCAGCTTGGGCAGGAAGAGGGTGACACCGGTGGTGATCAGCGTGCCGAGGCTGGTCGCGCCGATGAAGGTGCTCAGCGTCGCGGTACCCACCAGAATGACCAGCGCGGTGCGCACGCCGTTGAGGATCACCGGCACCGCGAGCGGCAGCTCGACCTGGAACAGCGTTCTGGCACCGGAGAAGCCGATGCCGCGCGACGCCTCGATCGTGCGCTGATCCACCTGACGCAGCCCGACGATGGTGTTCTGCAGGATCGGCAGGATCGCGTACACGACGAGACCGACGATCGCCGTGCGGAATCCGGTGCCCAACCAGAAGGTGAACAGCACGAGCAGGCCGACGGCGGGCGCGGCCTGGCCGATATTGGCGAAATTGACGGCGATCGGCTCGAGCCGCTTCAACGCGGGACGGGTGAGTGCGATGCCGAGCGGAATAGCGACGACGACCACGATCAGCGTGGCCACCACGGTCAGCTTGACGTGTTCGAGGATCGTGGTCTGCAAGTTGGCCCAACCCAGCGACGCCTGCTCGGTGGGCGTGAACGTCGCCGACCGATACCAGAGGGCGTATCCGACACCCAGGACACCGATGATGATCGGCTCGAACCACACGTCGATCGGGATGCGGCGCAGCCGATTCACGACGGCCCGGCCGATCCGGGTTCGTCGTCGGCGGCGACCACCGGCGTCGGTGCCGGATCGGTGCCGTCGACGTACGTTTCGTACGACAGGTCCGCCTCTTCGGAGCGCACGTCGGCGAGCTTGGTCTGGATCGTCTCGGTCACCGAACCGATGCTGAGCGAGCCGACGACCGCGCCGCGGCCATCGGTGACGAGGGCGGCGCCTTGGCTGGCCGCGAGCATGGCGTCGAGCGCGTCGTTGAGGGTGGAGGACCGCGCGACGACGGGCAATCGCCGATCGAGGAAGTCCGAGACCTCCGGTTTGGTCGCCACTTCCGCGAGGGAGGGCCACGATCGCGGCCGCCCGGCCTCGTCTACGACGACGACCCAGGTGTGTCCGGCGGCCTTCGCACGTTCGATCACCGGCCGCGCCGGCTCACCGACCCGCGCGGTGATCACCTTGTCGTAAGCGACGTCACGCACCCGTGACACGGTCAGATACGCCAGCTTCGCGCCGGAACCGACGAACTCCTCCACGAACGGCGTTGCCGGGTCGGTGAGGATTTCCTCCGGGCGCGCGTACTGCTCGACGTGACCGCCCTCGGACAGGATGAGCACCTTGTCGCCGAGCTTGGTGGCCTCCTCGAAGTCGTGCGTGACGATGACGATGGTCTTGCCGAGTTCGTGCTGGATCGCGATCAGGCTGTCCTGCAACCGAACCCGGGTGATCGGATCGACCGCGCCGAACGGCTCGTCCATCAGCAGCACCGGCGGGTCCGCCGCGAGCGCGCGGGCGACGCCGACCCGCTGCTGTTGTCCACCGGACATGTCCTTCGGCAGTCGGTCGGCGAAGGTTGCCGGGTCCAGGCCGACCAGGTCGAGCAGGTACTCGGTGCGGTCGGCGATCCGCTTCTTGTCCCACCCGAGCACTCGGGGAATGGCACCGACGTTCTTGGCAACCGACCAGTGCGGGAAAAGTCCGCCGGACTGGATGACGTACCCGATCGACTGCCGCAGCTTGTCGGGATCCTCCCTGGTGACGTCGCGACCGCCGATGAAGATCCGGCCTTCGGTCGGCTCGATCAGCCGGTTGATCATTTTCAGGGTGGTCGTCTTGCCGCAGCCGGACGGGCCGACGAACGCGACGATATCGCCTGCTTCGATCTCCAGGTCGAGACGCTCGACGGCGGGCTTGTCCTGGCCCCGATAGCGTTTGACGACCGAATCCAGGTGGATAGGCGCACCGGTCACATTGCGCTCCGGAGCGGGCTGACTGGTCACAGCATCGGTCATGACAGTCCCTTTGCGATCGTGAGCCGGCCGAGCAGTACGAGCAGCGCGTCGAACACCAACGCGATGAGGACGATGAGGATGGTGCCGGTCAGCGCCATTTCGAGGGCGTTGGCGCCACCGAGTCGGGAAAGACCGTTGAAGATCAGCGATCCGAGACCGGGGCCGAGCACATAGGCGACGATGGCGCCGACGCCGACAATCATCTGCGTGGACACCCGGATGCCGGTGAGGATCACCGGCCAGGCAATCGGCAATTCGACGGTGAGCAGAATGCGCCATCGGGAAAAGCCGATGCCGCGGGCGGATTCGACAATCGAGGCGGGCACCGACCGCAACCCGACGATCGCGTTGCCGATCACCGGCAACGCCGCGAAGAACGCCAGCATGATGAAGGACGGGACCACGCCGAGTCCGAAGGGGACCAGCAGCAACGCCAACAGCGCCAGCGAGGGAATCGTCAGCGCGACCCGGCTCGAGGTCAGCGAGAGTGCGGCCAACAGCGGGAGCCTATATACCGCGACGGCGATGAGGACAGCGGCAACAGTTCCGACCAAGACCGTCTGAAACGCCAGGGAGGCATGTTGATACGTGAGAAACGCCAGAAATTCTCCACGTCCACGGATGTAGCTCCATAAGTTCACGCGATTCCCATCGTCAGGCGTACCTGTATGCGCGTAGTAACCGGGCGCGAGCCGTCAAAGATTAATCGATACGGCGCGTTCGGCGGCGGAGGGCGCGCGGCGGGCGAATCGTCGGATTGTCGCGCTCATTTCGCGCGGCGGAACGTTATGCCGCTCGCGTCCGGGTGTCGACAGGCGAGTAGTACTCGGCGTTGCCCGCGATCACGGTGCTCGACGCGCCGTCGACGCCGACCGGAACGTTGCCGGCCAGCGTGATGCGGGTCAGCCTGCGGTGCTCGCTGCCGTCGTAGTCATCGATGGCGTAGTGCTGCGTGGCGTGGTTGTCCCAGATGGCGACGTCACCGAGGGACCAATTCCAGCGGGTGGTGTGTTCCAAGCGCGTCACCCGGTCCTGGAACAGCCGGAACAGCGCCTGCGACTCGTTGCTCGGCAGGCCGACGATCTGCTTCACGAAGCACCCCAGCAACAGGGCACGCTCGCCGGTCTCCGGGTGCACATGGACCACAGGGTGTTCGGTCTCGAAATACTTGGACTCGAACTCACGACGGTAGGCCCTGGTGTTCTCGTCTGGGTGGTCCTCCGCGTCGGCGGCGTAGTCGTACTGGTTGGTGTGGCGCGCGCGCAGACTCTCGGCCAGCCGCTGCAGCGGTTCCGGCAGCGAGTTGTACGCGGCGACGGTCGAGGCCCAGGTGGTCGAGCCGCCGTAGCTGGGCAGCGCGACCGCGCGCAGGATCGATGCCTTCGGAACCCGATCGACGAAGGTGACATCGGTGTGCCACGTATTGGCCCGACTGTGCCGGGAATCGATCGCCAAGCTCTTCACCCCCGCCGAGGTGACAGTCGGGTGCGGGGTAGTCGGACTGCCGAGCAGCTGCGCGAATTCGTACTGCCCGTCCTCCGTCAACTGATGCTGCCCGCGAAAAAAGATCACCTTGTGCTCGTGCAGTGCCGCACGGATGGCGGCAACAGTCTCCCCGTCCAACTCCCCACCCAGCCGGACCCCCTCGATCCGCGCACCAATGTGCGCCCCGAGCTTGACCACCCGCACACCGGCCCCGCTCTCACCTGTGTAATCGACAGACATACAAGGCCTTTCGCTCCACCCTGACAGTTGCTTCAGACGAAACCACTCCCGGCTCCGGTACGACCACCATTACGGTCACCCAGATCCGAACGGGCGGGGTGGAAGTCCGTTCAGGCTGGTTCGGGATTGGGGCGGTAGAGGTCGGGCTCGAGGTAGATGACGTTTGCGGTGGGGACGGCGGCGCGGACGCGGGCTTCGGCGGCGTCGATGGCGGTGGCGAGGTTGTTGATGGTGAGGTCGGGGCGGATGGCGACCTTGGCGGCGATGAGCAGTTCGTCGGGGGCGAGATATTCGGTGCGCAGGTGGATTACGCGGTCGATGTGGGTGCCGTCGACGAGGTTTGCGCGGATCGCGCGGTCTTCGTCGGGGGTGGCGCCCTCGCCGATGAGCAGGCTTTTCATCTCCACGATGAGGATTACGGCGATGGCGCCGAGCAGGATGCCGATCGCCAGCGTGCCGACGCCGTCCCAGCGTGGGTCCCCGGTCAGCACGGTCAATCCGACACCGGTGAAGGCGAACGCGAGACCGACCAGCGCCCCGCTGTCTTCCAGCAGCACCACCGGCAGTTCGGGATTGCGCGAGGTACGGATGAACTGCCACCAGCTCCCGCGTCCCTTGAGCGGCTGGGATTCGCGCCGCGCGGTGAGCAGACTGAAGGTCTCCAACACCATCGCGATGAGCAGAATGGCGATCGCGACCACCGGTGAGCTGAGCTCCTCGGGGCGGCGGATCTTGGTGATGCCCTCATCGATGGCGAACAGCGAGCCCATGGTGAACAGCACCAACGCGACCACAAACGAGTAGAAGTAGCGATTGCGGCCGTAACCGAACTGGTGCACCGCGTCCGGGGGATGCGCGGCACGGCGCTTACCCAACAGCAACAGACCTTCGTTCGCGGTGTCGGCCAGCGAATGCATGGCCTCGGCCAGCATGGACGACGACCCCGTCAGCGCCGCGCCGACGAATTTCGCGAGCGTGATCCCGGCGTTGGCCGCCAATGCGGCGAGGATTGCTGTGGTACTGCTGCCACCCGTGGACATGGACGCCAACGCTACCGGCGGCAGCGCGCCATCCCGCGCCGACACGGACCGGCGCCACCAGTTCGCCACTGGCGGTGGCACGGCGCACTGTGTTGCCATAGTCGGCATGACGTCGACTGGAGTGGAATCGCTCGGCGGGCTCGCCACTGCCTGGTCGAGGGGCATGGGACTGCGGGTGCCGTTGGTGAATGCCCCGATGGGCGGAGTCGCCGGTGGCCGGTTCGCCGCCGCGGTGACGGCCGCGGGCGGGTTGGGGATGATCGGCATGGGCAGCGCCGGGTCGGCGCGGGCATTGGAGCGGGAGCTCCATCATTTGCGGGGTGTGCGTGGTCCATTCGGGATCGGACTGGTGGATTGGGTGGTCGCTGCCGAACCGGAACTGTTCGAGCTCGCCATGGCCGCCGCCCCGGCGTTGATCTCGGTGAGCTTCGGAACCGACCTGTCCTGGGTGGATCGTGTGCGGGATGCCGGAATTCGCACGGCCACACAGGTATACAACGTCGATGAGGCTCGGCGGGCCGAGGACGCTGGCATCGATGTCGTCGTCGCTCGCGGCGCCGAGGGTGGTGGGCACGGCGCGGCGGAGATGGCGACCTTACCGTTGCTGGATGCGGTCATCGGTGCCGTGTCGATTCCGGTACTGGCCGCGGGCGGTATCGCGTCGCCGGCGAGCCTGGCCGGGATACTCGTCGCGGGTGCCAGTGGGGCGTGGCTCGGTACCAGTCTGGCCGCGTGTTCGGAATCGTTGCTGACCGATGACGCCCGCCGGGCTCTGCTCGCGGCCGAGGGGACCGAAACGATCGTGACGCGAGCCTTCGACGTCGGCATGGAGTTGCCGTGGCCGGCCAGGTACTCCGCCCGGGTGCTGCGCAATGAGTTCGCCGACCGATGGACCGGCCGGGAACGGCGGCTGTCCGGCGACCGGCAGGCGAAACAAGCCCTGGCCACCGCGCTGGCCGCGGCGGACCCGAAGGTTGTTCCGGTCGACGCCGGAGAAGGGGTAGGGCTGGTCACCCGGGTGCAACCGGTAGGGGAGGCGATCGAGGAGTTGTGTGTCGGTGCCGCACGATTGCTCGACGACCGGAAACCGCGCTGACCGATGGACCGCTGACGTGACGCGCGATCCGCGAAGCCGAATGCCAGCGTGTTAACAAATGTAAATCACCCGAGAACCCGCGGTTTCCAAGCGATCACAGGCAATGCGTCGAAAACTGTATACCGGCCGGTATTTCGGCTGGTCCGCGGCCTTTCGTGCAGGTCGGGCTGCTGCGAGAGATCATTCGTGATCGGCGCACGATGACCGGCATATTGCCGCGGCCTCACAGCGCACAACCGGGCATCGCGGGGTGTGAGGGAATGGTTTGGCGGCAGGTCCCAACCTCTTTACAGTCGGAGCACCAGCCCGATTTTCACAGCTCGAAGGGGGCGTCGTGGCGCATTCACGGACCGACCGACCATCCGCCGACGCCGGTGACGCACTCCTGCGATTGGGCAAGTATTTCCACCGCGGCGAGATGTCGGCCGACCAGCGCACCTTGCACAAGACCGGCGGACGCGGTGCCGACGAGTTCTACCGGGACCGCTGGTCGCACGACAAGGTCGTGCGTTCCACGCATGGGGTGAACTGCACCGGGTCGTGTTCCTGGAAGATTTATGTCAAAGACGGTGTGATCACCTGGGAGTCGCAGCAGACCGACTATCCCTCAGTGGGCGCGGACAAGCCCGAGTACGAGCCGCGGGGTTGCCCGCGCGGTGCTTCGTTCTCCTGGTACACCTACTCACCCGCCCGAGTTCGCTACCCCTACGTCCGTGGCGTGCTGCTGGAGATGTACCGGGAGGCCAAGTCTCGGCTCAAGGATCCGGTACTGGCCTGGGGTGAGATCGTCGAAGATGCCGCGAAGGCCAAGCGCTACAAGTCATCTCGGGGCAAAGGCGGATTCGTCCGCGCCGAGTGGTGGGAAGCGGCCGAGATCGCTGCCGCGGCGCACGTCTATACGATCAAGCAGTACGGCCCGGACCGGGTGGCCGGCTTCTCGCCGATCCCCGCCATGTCCATGGTCAGCCACGCCGTCGGCGCGCGCTTCATTTCGCTGCTCGGCGGCTCGATGCTGTCGTTCTACGACTGGTACGCCGACTTGCCGGTGGCCTCGCCACAGGTTTTCGGCGACCAGACCGACGTCCCGGAGTCCGCCGACTGGTTCGATGCGGGCTACCTCATCATGTGGGGTTCGAATGTGCCGGTGACCAGGACACCGGACGCGCACTACATGACCGAGGCCAGGTATCGCGGCCAGAAGGTGGTCGTGGTTTCCCCCGACTACGCCGACAACACCAAGTTCGCCGACGAGTGGGTGGCGGCGCGGCCGGGAACCGATGCGGCCCTTGCCATGTCGATGGGGCACGTGATGCTCAAGGAGTTCTTCGTCGACAAGACCACCGCCCGCTTCACCGGCTATGTCAAGCGCTACACCGATCTGCCGTTCCTGATCACCCTCGACGAGCGCGACGGCGCTCACGTTCCCGGGAAGTTCCTCACCGCAGCCGATCTCGCGGCGGCCGGTTCGGTTGCGCAGGGGGCGGCCGAACCGCGAACCCAGGGGGCCGAGGGCGACGAGTTCCGCACCGTATTGCTGGATTCGGACGGGAATCCGGTGGTGCCCAACGGGTCCCTGGGCGACCGGTTCGGCGCGTCCGGTACCGGACGGTGGAATCTCGATCTGGCCGACGTCGACCCGCTGCTGACGCTGCACGGCCGCACCGAAGACACCGCGGCCGTTCAGGTTCCACGCTTCGACACCGATGTGCCGGGTGTGCTCACCCGCGGGGTGCCGACGATTACCGTTGCGGGAAAACGGGTTACCACCGTGTTCGACCTGCTGCTCGCGCAATACGGTGTCGCGCGCGAAGGGCTACCCGGCAACTGGCCGACGGGCTACGACGATGCCGCCGAGCCGTATACCCCGGCCTGGCAGGAGGCCATCACCGGTGTCCCGGCCGCGCAGGCGACGCGGATCGCCCGCGAATTCGCCGACAATGCCGATCGTTCCGGCGGCCGCTCGATGATCCTGATGGGAGCGGGCACCAACCACTGGTTCCACTCCGACCAGATCTACCGCGCGTTCTTCACACTGACCCTGCTCACCGGCTGTCAGGGCGTCAACGGCGGCGGCTGGGCCCACTACGTCGGTCAGGAGAAGTGCCGCCCGGTAACCGGTTGGTCCACGCTGGCTTTCGGCCTGGACTGGCAGCGGCCGCCGCGGCAGATGCAGGGCACCGTCTTCTGGTACCTGACCAATGACCAGTGGCGCTACGATCCGTTCACCGCCCAGACCTTCGCCTCGCCGTTGGGGGACGGCCGGTTCGCCGGCCGCACCGCCGCCGACAATATCGCGCTGGCGAGCAGGCTCGGCTGGATGCCCAGCTACCCGACATTCGACCGCAATCCATTGGATTTGGCGGACGAGGCCGAGCGGGCGGGCAAGTCGGCACCGGAGCACATCGTGGACGAGTTGAAGTCCGGCGACCTGCGATTCGCCTGTGAAGATCCGGACGCGCCGGAGAACTTCCCGCGCTGCCTGACGGTGTGGCGCGCGAACCTGCTCGGCTCCTCGGGCAAGGGCAACGAGTATTTCCACAAGCACCTGCTCGGCGCGGACTCCAATGTGCAGACCACCGATGTCACCGGAGTCCGGCCGCAGGAGCTGGTCTGGCGCGAGCAGGCGCCGACCGGAAAACTGGATCTGCTGCTGTCCCTGGATTTCCGGATGACCAGCACCACGCTGTTCTCCGATATCGTGCTGCCCGCCGCCACCTGGTACGAGAAGCACGATCTGTCCTCCACCGACATGCATCCGTTCGTGCACGCCTTCTCCCCGGCGATCTCACCGCCGTGGGAGGCCAAGACCGACTTCGATGCCTTCCATCGGATCGCGCGCGGCTTCTCCTGGATGGCGGAAAAGCATCTCGGTGTCCGTAAAGACATTGTCGCGGTGCCGTTGCAACACGATTCACCGGATGCCATGGCGCAGGCGGGCGGTCGGGTGCTGGACTGGAAAGCCGGTGAATGCGAACCGATTCCGGGGCAGACGATGCCCAAACTGGTACTGGTGGAACGGGATTACCCGAAGATCGCGGAGAAGATGGCAGCCCTCGGGCCGCTGATCGATACCCTCGGACTGACCACCAAGGGCGTCACGACGTATCCCGACGAGGAAGTGAAGTACCTCGCGGGCGTCAACGGCACCGTCGTTTCCGGTGTGGCCCAGGGTCGTCCGTCACTGGCCAAGGACACCCACGCCGCGGAGACGATCCTCGCGCTGTCCGGCACCACCAACGGCAGGCTGGCGGTACAGGGCTTCGAGGCGCTGGAGCGGCGTACCGGCACCGAGCTGGCCGACCTGGCCGCCGAACACGAAGGCAAACGAATCACCTTCGCCGACACCCAGGCTCGCCCGGTGCCGGTGATCACCTCGCCGGAGTGGTCCGGCAGTGAGACCGGCGGGCGACGGTACTCACCGTTCACCATCAACACCGAACGGTTGAAGCCGTGGCACACCCTCACCGGCCGCCAGCACTTCTACCTGGACCACGACTGGATGCTCGAACTCGGTGAGCAGCTGCCGATTTTCCGTCCGCCGCTGGACATGACCGCGCTGTTCAGTGAACCCGGAGTCGGCGCCGTGACCGAAAAGGGCGTGACCGTCCGCTACCTGACGCCGCACTCGAAGTGGTCGATTCACTCGGCGTACCAAGACAACCTGCACATGCTCACCTTGTCTCGCGGCGGGCAGTCGATCTGGATGTCGGAAAAGGATGCGGCGAAAATCGGTGTCGCCGATAACGATTGGATCGAGGCGGTCAACCGCAACGGTGTCGTCGTCGCGCGGGCCATCGTGTCGCACCGGATGCCCGAGGGCACCGTGTTCATGTATCACGCGCAGGACCGGGCGGTGGACGTGCCACGCATCGAGGACCGGCCCGAGGTCAACGACGCGCGCGGCAAACGCGGCGGCATCCACAATGCGCTGACCCGAATCATGATCAAACCCTCGCACCTCATCGGCGGCTACGCGCAACAGTCCTTCGCGCTGAACTACCACGGCCCCACCGGAAACCAGCGCGACGAAGTCACCACGATTCGGCGGCGCTCGCAGGAAGTGGAGTACTGACATGCGCGTCATGGCCCAGCTCGCCATGGTGATGAACCTGGACAAGTGCATCGGCTGTCACACCTGCAGCGTCACCTGCAAGCAAGCGTGGACCAACCGCGGCGGCACCGAGTACATGTGGTTCAACAACGTGGAAACCCGTCCCGGCCAAGGGTATCCGCGCCAGTATCAGGACCAGGAGAAGTGGAAGGGCGGGTGGCAGCTCAACCGCAGGGGCAAACTGACCCTGAAATCCGGTTCCCGGCTCAAGCGCCTGCTCAACATCTTCGCCAACCCGGACCTGCCGACGGTGTCGGACTACTACGAACCGTGGAGCTACGACTACGACAACCTGCTGTCCTCGCCCGCGATGGACACCACCCCGGTCGCCCGCCCGAAATCGCTGATCACCGGCGAGAATACGAAGATCACCTGGGGCGCCAACTGGGACGACGATCTCGGCTCCGGTCCGGAACAGGTCGGCAAGGACCCTCTGCTGTCGCGGCTGTCCGAACAGGTGAAGCTCGAGTTCGAGCAGACGTTCATGTTCTATCTGCCGCGGATCTGCGAGCACTGCCTGAACCCCTCGTGTGCGGCATCGTGCCCGTCCGGCGCGATCTACAAGCGCGCCGAGGACGGCATCGTGCTCGTCGACCAGGACAAGTGCCGCGGCTGGCGGCAGTGCGTCACCGGCTGCCCGTACAAGAAGATCTACTTCAACCACAAGACGGGCAAGGCGGAGAAGTGCACGTTCTGCTACCCGCGAGTGGAAGTCGGCATCCCCACCGTCTGTTCGGAGACGTGCGTCGGACGGCTGCGCTACATCGGCGTGATGCTCTACGACGCCGACAAGGTCCTCGAAGCGGCGTCGGTGACCGACGACAAGGACCTGTACCCTGCGCAGTTGGGCGTCTTCCTCAACCCGCACGACCCGCGCGTAGTCGCCGAGGCCGAACGGGCCGGTATTTCGCCGGAATGGATTCAGGCAGCACAGGATTCGCCGATCTACAAACTGATCGTCGACTACCAGATCGCGCTGCCGTTGCATCCGGAGTACCGCACGATGCCGATGGTCTGGTACGTGCCGCCGCTGTCGCCGGTGGTGGATGTGCTGTCGGAGACCGGACACGATGGCGAGGACGCCAGGAATTTGTTCGGCGCGATCGATGCACTCCGGATCCCGGTGGAATACCTTGCCGAGTTGTTCACCGCCGGGGACGTCGGGCCCGTGCGTGCCGCGTTGCAGCGGTTGGCCGGGATGCGAGCGTTCATGCGGTCGGTGAACCTGGGGGAGGAGCCCGATCCGGCGATCGCTGCCTCGGTGCGGCTGGAGCCCGAAGAGATCGAATCGCTGTACCGTCTGCTGGCGATCGCGAAATACGAACACCGGTACGTGATTCCGTCCGGTGCGGGTTCCGAAGCGCACCAGTTGGACGCCCTGGCCACCGGCTGCAGCCTGGACAATGACGGGGGGCCGGGCATGACGGCGTTCGACACGATGGTGGAGAAGTTCCATCTGACCGACACCAACGGTGCTGCCCCGGCGGAGAAGTCGAACCGCGTCAACCTGCTCAACTGGGACGGCAAGAGCACCAACGGATTACTGCCATCGGCGGCCGACAGCACGGTCGGGAACGGCACCAACGGCGCGCCGGTTAACGGGACCAACGGCGCGGGCAACAACGGGGGACGAGCCACCGCCGGTAACGGTGTCGCCCCCGACAGCACGCCGACCCCCACCGGAGCGCCCCAATGATCCGCAACGCACCATCCGGCCGCTCGGTACGCGCGAACGGTTTTCCGCAGGCGTCGAGCGGTGAGTCGTCATGGCTCTGCTGAAGGTACGGCGCAGGCCCGAACCCGCGGTGCCGATCGCCGAGCGGGACCGGCGCTTGGTGTGGCGCATGGCCGCCTTGCTGCTCGACTACCCACACCCGGAAACCCTCGCGATGGTGGACGAAATGGCGGCCGCCGCAGCGGAATTGCCGGACTCCGTGCGAAACGAGCTGGTGGAATTCCTGGCCCACCTGCGGGCCACCGCGCCGCTGGACCTGGCGCGGCAATACGTCGAAACCTTCGACCTGCGTCGGCGTTCGAGCATGCACCTGACCTTCTACGCCTACGGCGACACGCGCAAGCGGGGAATGGCGTTGCTCCGGTTCAAACACGCCTACCGGCATGCGGGCGTCGAACTGGGTGATGAGGAACTGCCAGATCACCTGCCTGTGCTGCTGGAGTTCGCCGCGACGGTCGACCCGATCGGCGGTGAACGGCTACTCGGCGAACACCTCCCGGTTATCGAGCTACTCCGGCTTTCGCTGTCCGACAACGGTTCTCCCTACGCCGCTGTGCTGGCGGCCGTTGTCGCCACGCTGCCGCCGCTGACCACGGCGGACCGGCGGCGCATCGCCGAGCTGGCCGCACAGGGGCCGCCGGAGGAAGAAGTCGGCCTCGAACCGTTCGCCATGGATCCCACGATGTTCGCGCAAGGAGAAGGCCGCCGATGACCAGCACACTGTGGTTGACCCTGCCGTACGTGGCGTTCACCTCGTTCGTCCTTGGGCACCTCTGGCGCTACCGGAACGACCAATTCGGTTGGACCACACGCTCTTCCCAGATTTACGAAAGCCGCCTGCTGCGCCTTGGCAGCCCGCTGTTCCACTTCGGCATGCTCGGGGTCATCGGCGGTCACGTGATGGGCATCCTGATCCCCGAATCGTGGACCGCCGCCGTCGGCATCTCGGAGCACACCTATCACCTGGTCGCGGTCTCCGCGGGTTCCGTGGCAGGGGCTGCCGTGCTGGTCGGCGTCGCTATCCTGCTCTATCGCCGAATCACCGTGCCCGCGGTGCGCAAGGCGACGAGTGCGAGCGACAAATTGATGTACGTGTTGCTGGCGGCGGCGTTGATCACCGGCCTGCTCAACACCTGGGGCAGCAACCTCTTGTGGGGCACCTACAACTATCGCGAAACCGTTTCGCCTTGGTTCCGAAGCCTTTTCACCTTGAATCCGGAACCCGGCCTGATGGTCGGCACACCGTGGACCTTCCAGGCGCACGGCTTGGTCGTGCTCATCCTGATCGGGATCTGGCCCTACACCCGCCTGGTCCACATGTTCAGCGCCCCCATCGGTTACCTCACGCGGCCGTACGTCGTGTATCGCCGCAAGGAATCCAACGCCCCCGACACCCGCCGTTACGCGCGTGCCTGGGAAGCTCCTGTCACGCCAGAACACTGGCGCTGATCCGCCACCCTCGCGGCCCCCGCCGTTTCCGGTAGGCGATCTGATCGGTGCGGTCGGAAATGACAGGGGCGGTCCCGACCTATCCGTCCAGCAGGCCCTGATCCTGCAGGTGCGTGAAGATCAGCTGATCAACCGGCGGCACTGAATCGCGATCGGACCCCGTCAACCAGACGATCTCGGCAATCTCACTTGCCGGTGCCAGACTTCCTTCGAAATCCGCTGTGTAGCAGGTCATCCGCACAACAACGCCGTCAGGGTGACCGTGCGCTTGCGCCTCGAAGGTGCCGATATGCCGCGCGGTCGTCGGATCGATCCGAACGGTCAACTCCTCCAACACTTCCCGCGCCAACGTCGCGGTATCGCTCTCACCGAGTTCTCGCTTACCACCCGGCAAGTAGTAGACGTCCTTGCCACGCGATCGGGTGCTCAGCACCTTTCCGTCGACCACATGTATCCATGCGACTTTGTCGATGACCACACAGTTCTCCCGACTGCCTTCGAATTCCGGACTGGTCGAACGATAGTCATATGGCCGAAGGGCCGGTCAGCAGACGGCGCAGGTAGGTCGACGACTCCTGGTGGCATCGCCGCGGTACGGGCGATGAACGCGATACTGCCCGACGGCGAATAGCGTGCCGTCGGGCAGTAGTTGCGGGATCGGTTCAGGCGTCAGGCCCGAGCGCGGGCGTTGTCCTCGACGCTCGCCGCCACTTCGGCTTCCAGGACGAATGCCTCCGCCTCGACCACCACGTCGGCGTCCGGACGCGAACTCGGCCGCCGCAGGAAGACCGCCCAGACAACGAGGGCGCACGCCACATAGAAGACCATGAAAACCCAGAACGCGGTGGTCGCCGAGTTGGTCGAGGCGTACGAGGAACGCAACACCAGGTTGATGCCGACACCGCCGAGCGCACCGATCGCGCCGACGAAACCGATCAGCGCACCGGACGTATTACGCGCCCAGGCGGCCTGCTCATGACGGGGGCGGGCCAGACTCTTGGACTTGGCCTCGAACACCGACGGGATGATCTTGGTGACCGAGCCGTTGCCGATACCGGACAGGATGAACAATGTGATGAACCCGCCGATCAGCGTGGCCATGGCCGCGCCGCTCGGCACGCCGCCATTGCGATCACCCAGGGTGCTCGCCGCCGCGACAACCACGGCGGCGACCATCATCGCGCCGAAGACATACATGGTGACCTTGCTGCCGCCGATCCGGTCGGCCCATTTACCGCCGTAGGGGCGGGCCAGCGAACCGAGCAGCGGTCCGATGAACGCGATCTGCGCGGCATGTAGCGCGGCCTGCGCGGCACTGTCACCGCCTGCTTTGAAGCTGATCTGCAGCACCTGCCCAAAGGCGAAGCTGTAGCCGATGAACGAACCGAACGTGCCGATGTACAGGAACGCGATCGCCCACGACTGCGGCACCTTCAGCGCCGCGACCATGTCGGACAGGTCGGCCTTCTGGTTGCGCAGGTTGTCCATGTACAAGGCGGCGCCGAGGGCGGCAAGACCAACCAGAACCAGATAGACCGCGCAGATCAGCGAGGCGTAGTCGTTGCCGAGGGTGGCGATGATCAGCAGGCCGAGCAGCTGGATGGCCGGTACGCCGATGTTTCCGCCGCCCGCGTTGAGCCCGAGCGCCCAGCCCTTGAGGCGCTGCGGGTAGAAGGCGTTGATATTGGTCATCGACGAGGCGAAGTTGCCACCACCGAAGCCCGCGAAGGCGGCTACCACCAGGAACGTCGTGTACGAAGTGCCGGGCTGATTGATGAAATACAGCGTGAGCAGCGTCGGGATCAGCAACAGGACCGCGCTGAAGATGGTCCAGTTGCGGCCGCCGAACTTGGCGGTGGCCACGGTGTACGGAATTCGCAGGATCGCACCGACCAGGGTCGGCACGGCGACGAGGAAGAACTTGCCCGCCGGATCGATGCCATAGGTTTCGGTCGGCATGAACAGCACCATTACCGACCAGATCGACCACACCGAGAAACCGACATGCTCGGCGAAAACCGACCAGATCAGGTTCCGCTTGGCGACGTCCTTACCACCGGCTTCCCAGGCCGTGACATCCTCGGCATCCCAGTTCTCGATGTCACGGTTACGCGTCAGCATGCTCAACTCAGGCCTCCCACAATCGGTTGTCTTCGACGGTAGGGAGCGGGTATTGCCGACATGATGCGCGAAATGACCGGGAGATCAACGGTTGCTCACGAGTACGAATTGCGCCGCGTGAATCCGCCGCTAAGTTTCCGGCATGTGACGCACCGGTTTCCGCGCGTCACAAACCCCCGATCTCGAAAAGTATCGACCGGTGCGGGATTCATAGAGTATGACCCGCCAGAGTTCCTGGGCCGAAGGCCCGAGGTCCCACCTCATGCAGTCAGCACGACAGTCCTGCGGCACTGCGCGCGTCCGCGGCGGGATTCCTCGGACCGGCGGCCGCGCTGCTAACCTCCGGAATTCCGTTCCCGCACGCCGCGATCGCCCGTGATCTCGTCATCGTCGGCGGGCGGTTCCGGATCGCGCCATTCCTCGGCCCGGCTGGATCGGTTGCCGCGCAAGGTGCCTTGGAGTTCGTGCGCGAGTTCGTCGTCGCGTTTGGGTCCGTGCTTGCTGTTTCCTCGTTCCATCACTGCTCCTCGGATTCGTCCTATCGGTGCCGAAGCAGCGCTCCCACGCCTTCCGGAATCGCACCCGCCTCGTCGACCGGTGTGATCGCGGCCCCGCAGTTGAGGGCGGCGACGGGTAGCGCTTCGTCGGCCCGGCAGATGCTCGCGGCCCGGGTATCGCCTGCGGCCACCTGTACTTCGTCGACCGGATGGATCGGCGCGGGCTCGGTTTGGACCAGACGATCCCCGAGCGCGGCCTCGTTGATCAGCAGTTGGTCCACATTCGCCTCGGCCAGCGCGGCCGTCGTCGCGGCCAACCCGGCGACCGCCAGCCCCTCGGGCCGGCCGCTCTCGGTGGCGAACTTCTCCAGTACGCTGTGTTGTTCCTGCTCGGCCTGCTCGCTGACGATCGCGTACACCTGCTCGTCGAATTCGGTCTGATCCGCGCCCGCGGCCCTGGCACCGGCCTCGACCTGGACGACCTCGGCGCCGTGCGCGGGCAGCGCGTCGGCTAGCGCCGCACGGGAGGTGACTTCACCGCCGATGATGATGACGCGTGCACGCACCTGCTCGGCGAGTCTGGTGACCTCGCGCGCCACCTCGTCGATATTGCGGCGAATCTTCTCGTCGACCCGATGTTGGATCGACCAGGCCGACCAGCCGCCGCCATGACGGATCTTGTGCAGCGGGTGGCCTTCACCCTGCACGGTTTCACCGACGACCGCGTTGGAAGAATCGACCGCGTAGATATCTGAGCCCCGCCGATCGACCAGCGCCACCACATGCGCGACCTGTCGGGCCGCCTGCTCCAGCAATGGCAGCACGTAGGGCAGCCGGGCGACACGCACGATATCGCGCGGCGGCACTTCCGGCAGCACCTCATCGGCGAGCAACGTCTCGCGGTCGGCGATGAGGACGCGGCCGCATCGGCCCGGCACCGGCGGGGTCGCGAGCAGCGCGTCCTCGAGCAGGCCGACCGTAGTGCGATCCGCACCGGCCGTGGACAACTGCTCCTTGATGGCGCGCCACCGTAATTCGTGCTGGTGCGCGGCGTCCTCGGTGTTGTGCGAGGCGTCGATGTACAGCGAAGCGAACGGACCGTCCCGTTCGACGATATCGCGAATTTTCGTACTGTTCATGGTCACGGCCCCTTCAGTGGATCGTGGCCGACCGACATCAGCCGGTGCCGCCAATGCGCTTGTCCGGCAACCGGTTCCAGATCCGATCGGCGGGCGGCGGACACCTCGTCCACCACCGCTCGCATCGCCTCGATGTCCTCGGCGACCAGATCGGTCCGGCGTTTACCGAGAATGGCCAGTACCCGCTGGCCGAGCGGTGGCCCCGAGCGGTCCGGCAATGCTTCAGCGTCCGGACCGGCGCTTTCGGTGCGCAGCCAATCCCGCAACTCGCGGGAGGACATGTTCACGACGCGATGGAACTCATCCCACAAATCGTCGTCGACGTGGGTTTCCGCCAACGTGCTCACCCCGTTTCGAATAGCGTTCGGAGATCATCCGGGCGCCTGTCGACTACCCGGAAGATCCGCAGCAAAACCTGAGGCTCCGGTGGGGAATCCGGCTACCCGCCGGGAGAATTCAGCAGCGGGCGGCGCAACTCGGTGACGGCGATGCGGGCGGCTTCGGCGATCGCGGCGTCGACGACGGGCAGGTGCGGGTTGGCACGGGCGGCGCGGGTGAATACCGCCACCGCGACGGGGTGCTCCTCAGGGAACTCCACTACCGCGACCTCATTGCGAATCGCGCCGATGGTGCCGGTCTTGCCCGCGACGGACACGCTGCGGTGTGGGAACGCGGCGGCGATGCGATGCGGCCAGATCTGCTGGCGCATAACCGATTGGACGAATTCTGTCTGCTCCGTGGACAGCACGGTCCCGGCCCAGACGGCACCCAGGAAGCGGGTCATTTCCTCGGGTGTCGTCGCACTCGCGTACGCCGGATCGTAGGCCGATACCGACCATGCCGCGTCATTGTCGGCCAGTGCCGCGAAGGCTTCGGCGGTGGTGTGGGTGTCGGTGTCGCGAACCAGGCTGTGGTGCACGTCGGCGGTGCCGCCGACCACCCGGGTCTCGGTGAGTCCTACCTCGGTGAGCAGGTCATCGACGGCGGCCAGGCCGACCTCGCCGAGCAGCACATCGGCCGCGGCATTGTCGGACACCGTCATCATCGACTTCGCCAGGTCGCGGCGGCTGAGGGTCACCGGGTCGAGCAGTGCGGCAATTCCGGTCGGCCCCGGCGTGCAGTCGGCGGGATCCACCGTGAGCTGCGCGAGGGGATCGATCCGCCCGGTCTCGACGAACCGGCAGAACGCGACGAACAGTGGCAGCTTGTAGACCGATGCCGTGACCACGCGGGCTCGGCCGTCGACACTGATCTCGGCCGCGGAGTCGTCACACCGGCGGGCGTGCAGCCAGCCGGTGCATCCGGCGTCGGCGAAGACCGCGCGGATGCGGTCCACCGCCGTGCGCTCACCCATCGGGGCGCCCTTCGCCGAATCGCTGCGTGATGTTCTGCTCATCGCAGTCGCTCCCGGTACAGGACTCGATCGACCGCGTCGGCGTGAACATCGGCCCCGGGCCTGCGGATGACGCGCAGCCGCAAGGCGATCGCCTGCGGAGCCATGCGCAACCAGGTAACACCCGGGGTGGGGGAGGGCGGGGTCGTGGTGAGCCCGAAGCTCGTACCGGCGGCGACCGCGGCGAGCGTGGCGCGGTCGTCGCGGGCTACCACGGTGGGCGCGTCAAGCCCGCGTTCCCGCAGCAGGTCGAGCACGGTGTCGAAGGCGGGCGGATTGGTGGCGCGCGGTGGGTGGGCGAAGCTCAGGCCCGCCAGCATCGGGAAGGTGGGGCGTTCGGCGACGGCGCTGCGGTGATCCGACGGTACGACCAGCCAGCGCGGCACCTTCACGACGGGCCCGGTCGCGATGCCGTCGACCAGGGCCGGGTGCTCGATCACCGCCACGTCGTGCAGTCCCGCGCGGACATCGGTGACGAGGTCGACGGTCGCGCCCACCGTGGTGGACACCGCCGCGCCCGCGCCGACCGTCGACCGCAATGCGGTCACGCAGGCCGTGATCACCCGGTCCGGCAGGGCGGCGGTCGCTCCCCAGTGCACCGCGCCACGGGCATTCGCGATGCGCTGGGACTCGGCGAGCAACTGCTCGGCGTCGTCGACGAGCAGTCGGGCCCGGGGCAGCAGTTGCAGGCCCGCCGAGGTGAGTACCGCGCCCTGGCGGGTGCGATGGATGAGCTCGACGCCCAGCTGCCGTTCGAGACGGCGCAGTCCCTGCGAAAGCGGTGGTTGGGTCATCTCCAGCGCGGCCGCTGCCCTGCCGAAATGTCCCTCGTCCGCGATGGCGACGAAGAAGCGAAGGTGGCGGACCAGATCCATGCGGTCATTGAACCAGCAGGTTTCGCCGAGCCGGCGCTGCCGCCGGGACGCGGTCGGTGTCCCTGCCGTCCCGTTCGCGGTGACCTGCGACGATAGTCGGATCGACTCGCCCGCGGCAGGGTCGGGTATTGGTCTCGGACGCGGTGGCGCTGCTGTGCTGAGGCGGTGAATTTCTCAGCACCTGCCCACCGTGCCCCGCTCCTCCGCAGACGATGCCTCGCCGCGATCCTGGCGGTCTCCGCGCTGTCGTTCGCCACGGCGTGCGATTCTCGGTCCGACACGACGGTCGCCCAGACCAGCGCTACCGCACCCGCCGCCAGCCAGCCCTTCGCCGACCTGGAGACGAAAGCCGGTGCGCGGCTCGGTGTGTACGCGATCGATACCGGCACCGGCCGCAGCGTCGTCTATCGGGACGGCGAGCGGTTCCCGATGGCCTCCACCTTCAAGGGCCTCGCCTGTGGTGCCCTGCTGCGCGATCACTCACTCGCTTCGGGCTACTTCGATCAGGTGATCCACTACCCCCGAACCGATCTCGTCGAGTACTCGCCGGTGACCGAGCAGCATGTCGATAGCGGGATGACCGTCGCCGAGCTGTGCCACGCCGCCATTACCGTCTCCGACAACACGGCGGGCAATCAGATCCTGAAACTGCTCGGCGGCCCCGGCGGCTTCACCGCGTTCCTCCGGTCGATCGGTGACGACATCTCGCGGCTGGACCGCTGGGAAACCGAGTTGAACACCGCCATCCCCGGCGATGTCCGCGATACCACCGCGGCCGCCGCACTGGCCGCCGACTACCGCACCCTCGTCCTCGGGGACACTCTCGCCGAACCCGAACGCGAGCAACTGAAGCAGTGGCTCATCGCCAACACCACCGGCGGCAAACGCATCCGCGCCGGTCTGCCCGCGGACTGGACCATCGGCGACAAGACAGGAAGCCCCGCTTACGGATCCGCTCTCGACGTCGCCATCGCCTGGCCGCCCGGCCGCGCGCCGCTGGTCATTGCGGTCCTCACCACCAAATCCGAGCAGAATGCCGAACCCGACAATGCCCTCGTCGCCGAAGCAGCCCGGGCCGCGGTCGCGGAGCTCGGGGTCACCTCGGGGGCGCGATGAGTCGTGTCAGCCCGTCGTCCACTGAACCACCGGTCATTACTCGACGTGCGCTACTGGGGGCGATGGCGCTGTGGTCATTGGCCGGATGCACCGGAGGCGCGACGACCGCACCATCATCGGATCGCGCCGATACCCCGGCTCTGCCCACTGCCTCGGATGATCGCCATGTTCGTCTGGTCGAGTTGGAGGGACGGTACGAGGCGCGATTAGGGGTGTTCGCACTGGCCACCGGTACCGGCGCGACCATCGCGCACCGTGCGGACGAACGATTCGCGTTCTGCTCGACTTTCAAAGGGCTGGCGGCTGCGGCGGTCCTGCATCGTAATCCGCTGTCGCACTTGGGCACTCTCGTCCGCTACACCGAAGCCGATCTGATGAAGAGCGCCGTCATCACCCGGCAGCACGTTGCCACGGGTATGACGATTCGCCAGCTGTGCGACGCGGCGGTTCGCTACAGCGACGGCACGGCGGGCAATCTGCTGCTGCGCGATCTCGGGGGTCCGGCCGAACTGACGGGATACGCGCGCAGCCTCGGCGACACGGTCACCCGGATGGACCGGATCGAACCGACAATCGCCGAGGCCGTCCCCGGCGACCCGAGGGACACCACGTCCCCGCGCGCCTTCGGCAGCGATTACCAGAAAATTCTGCTGGGGGAGACGCTGCCGCCCGAGCAGCGCGCTTTCCTGCGCGATCTGCTGGAACGCAATGCGACTCCCGCAGGGGCCCAACGCATTCGGGCCGGTGTACCGCAGGGATGGACGGTCGCGGACAAGACCGGCACCGGTGATTACGGCACGCTGAACGACATCGCGATCGTCTGGCCGCCACAGTCCGCACCCCTTGTCATCGCGATCATGTCCAACAAGGCCGACCGGGACGCCAAGTATGAACCGTCGCTCCTCGCCGAGGCCGCCGCGTATGTCGTGGCCACGCTCACGTGAAATACGCGGTCGGTTCGTCAGCCGCCCATAGCATTACTAGATGTTCTGGGCGGTGGTCCACTGGCGGAGTTTGTCGGGGTTGCGGACGGCCCAGACGCGCATGATGCGATTGTCTGCGATGTCGAACGCGAATACCGACGATGTGGTCTGGTTCCGTTGGACCACCAGGCCCGGCTGGCCGTTGACCATGCGCTCCAGGATCGTCAAACCTGGTATTCTGCTGGCGAATTCGACGAGATAGCGGGCGATCTGCTCGCCGCCCTCGATCGGGTGCAGCGCGGCATCGACCAGACCGCCACCATCGGCGATTCCCGTGGCGGCGGGGTCGAGGAGCCCGATGAGCGCGTTGATGTCCTTGGCTTCCCAGGCGAGCTTGAAGTCACGGACGACGCGGGCTTGCTCGGCGGTTGGCGTCGCGGGAGGCCGCGAGGCGTCGATGCGGCGGCGGGCCGAGGTGGCCAGCTGGCGGCAAGCCGCCGGGCTGCGCCCGACGACCTCGGCAATGTCGGCGAACGGGTAGCGAAAGATGTCGTGCAGGATGAACGCGACGCGCTCGGCCGGGGTCATCGATTCGAGCACGACGAGAAATGCCATGTTGACCGACTCGTCTAGGGTGACCCGATCGGCTGGGTCGGCGCCGCTACTGGGCGGTCCCTCGCTCCATTCGCCGCGGTCGGGCAGTGGTTCGGGAACCCATTCGCCCACATAGCGTTCCCGTCGAACGCGTGCCGAGCGGAGCAGATCGAGGCAAATGCGGCCCGCGACCTTCGTCAGCCATCCGCCAGGGGAATCGATGTCCTGCTGCTGCTTTCGAGACATGGCATACCAGCGGGCATAGGTTTCCTGCACGACGTCCTCGGCATCGGCCAGGGAACCGAGCAGCCGATAGGCGAGATTGATCAGCTGGCGGCGCTCGCTCAGGATCGCGTCCAGGCTCGGCTCGTGTCGGCCGTCCGCCGGCCCGGGTTCGATGGTCATGTCTCGCCGATCCTCCTCTGTCGCATCCGTACACCGATACGACGACACAGCCACTCGGAATGTGATGTTTCCGCGGCGCCTCACATTCCGGCGGGCGGCGTCGTCGGAATACCGAACGACAGCGACCGCCGCCAGCAGATCTGGTTGCGGTCGGAATCTCGAACGGAGGATGCGATGACTACCAACGATTCCGAACTCAGGGCGTTCTTGAAAACCCGCGCCGAGGCCCAGCAGTCGAAGGACATCGATCGACTCATGGAGCACTACGATCCCGACATCGTTTACTACGATGTCGTCCCTCCACTCCGGTTCGCGGGGCTCGACGAAGTACGTCGCAACTTTCTGCGGTGGTTCGACGGCTACGAGGGCCCGATCAGCCTCGAAACGCACGACCGGACCCTGGTGACCAGCGGCGATGTCGCATTCGCGAACATGCTGCACCTGGACTCGGGAACCCGCAAAGGCGGGCTCCAAGCGTCGATATGGGTACGGGAGACCGTGTGCCTGCGGCGATCGAACGGCGACTGGCTGATCACCCACGAACACGTCTCGATTCCGATCAACCCGGAGAACTTTCAAGTCTGGTTGGCGTCCGAGAAGGACCAGCCTGCCTGACCCTGACGGACGGCAACCTGACCGCCGCGCGCGGACCGGCCCGGGACACCGAGCCGGTCAGCTCGGCTGCGCGCACTGACCTGGGCATGCCAGTGCGCCGCGGAGCGGATGATGTCGGTGCTGATCTGTTCGAGGAACTCGGCCGCCGCCGCGAGCCGGGCCCCGGTGGGGTGATCGGCTCCGAAGGCGTTCACGCCACGCAGTGCGGCCGCGGCGAGGTGCTGGTTGGCGCGGGCGCTGGCCACGACGGTGCGCAAGCCCGCGTCCGCGTCGATGAAGTAGCGCTGGCGTCTGCTGTTGTCGTCATGGCCGCGCAGGAGCATGCCCTGCTCCTCCAGCAGTCGGATCGCGTGGGCGACGGTGGCCGCGCTGACCTGGAGATGCTGGGCCAGTTCGGCTGCGGTGCGGCTGCCGGTCTCGGAGGTGTACAAGCAGGCCATGACGCCCGCGGCGGTACGCGGTACGCCGGTCGCGATGAGGGCCGCGGTGAGATCGCGGACGGTTGCGGCGGCCACTTCGGGTGCGGGGCCGGTGTTCTCGCTGATCGGCGGCGTTTCGGCCGGGCGCGGTTTGCGCCGGGCGCGGTGGGTTGCCGCGAGTTGTGCCAGGTCCGCGCGGTAGCGACCCGGCCCACCGTTGCGCGCGACCTCGCGGGTGACCGTCGAGGTGGGACGGCCGAGCCGCCGGGCGATTTCGGCGTGATCCAGACGCTGCGCCAAACCGCTGGCAATCTGCTGCCGGTCGGTTCTGGTCAGTCTGCGTCCTGGCATTCGGTCAGTATCTATACCGACCGACGATCGTTGCAACGTAACTGCTCTGGCGTGCATTAATCGGCACCGTCGTTGCAACTCCGAATAGTTGTCTTTACCAGCGGATATGCGTGTCTCGAACACCGGAGATCGATTGATATGAACTTCGGCCCACTCCTAAGGTTCGGACCAGCCCAGGAACTGGGTGAACAACCTGTGAGGAGCACGCCGATGCGAGCGCGAGGCATCACTTACGACACCGGCTTCACCCCTAGCGGGCAAAGTACACGGTCCGAGTTCGACTCTGCCGCAGCGCGAATGGAACTGCGCATGATCGCCGAGGACCTGCACTGCGATGCTGTGCGCATCACCGGTGACGACCCCGAACGCCTGACCGTCGCGGCCCGGCATGCCGCCGACGCCGGTCTGGAGGTCTGGTTCTCGCCATTTCCCTGCGAACTATCCGCGGAGCAGCTGCTGCCGTACTTCGCCGACTGTGCGGACCGCGCCGCAGCCGTGCGGGCCAATGTGTTCGTCGTCGGCTGCGAACTGAGTTTGTTCGGCGCCGGTTTCCTGCCCGGCGCCCATACTCTCGCCAGGCTGGAAACCTTCACCAGCGGCGAACTAGGGGTACTGGCCAGCCTGGCCGATGCCAACGCCCGGCTGAACGCCGCACTGGCCGACGCCGCGGTCGAGGTGCGAAAGCGCTTCCGCGGCAAGCTCACCTACGCCGCTGGAACCTGGGAAGACATCGACTGGGCACCCTTCGACATCATCGGTATCGACGCCTACGGCGATCCCGGACACCCCGCCTACCGACAGGGCCTGGAAGCGTTGCGGGGATTGGGTAAGCCGATCGCGGTGACCGAGGTCGGCTGCTGCACCTATCGAGGCGCCGCCGAACGCAGCGGAATAGGTTGGGACATCATCGATTACGACGCCGATCCACCGCACGTCAAAGGCGACTACCTTCGCGACGAGGACGAACCGGTCCGCTATATGCGCGAACTCTTCGACCTCTTCGAGGCGGAGTCGGTCGACACCGCGTTCTGGCACACCTTCGCCAGCTTCCAGCTCCCACACAACCCGGACCCGTACTTCGACACCGATCTGGCCTCCTTCGGTGTCTGTAAAGTCATGCCGGACAACACTCTTGCTCCCAAGCGCGCCTACCAAGCCCTGGCCGATATTTGTGGTGGCCCGGCCCTACCGGCATCCGTCGAGTAGCAGTCGAATGGTGCGGCGCGCGTCGTACTGTGGATCGACCATTTCCGCGCCAGCGCAGATATCGCCGATCGCTCGGAGCAGCTGGTAGGCGGGAATGTCGGCAGTGACCTCGCCCGCTTTCCTTGCGGCGGAGAGGATTTCGTCGAGCACCGGCACGAGGCGATCGAGAAACAGTGCGTGCAGAGCGGTGAAGGTGTCGGGGTCGTTGCGCATCGCGGCGGCCAGACCATGCTTGGTAACCAGGAAGTCCGCGAAAAGCTCCACCCATTGACGCAGCGCGGTGAACGGTGACGTCGCTGTCGCGAGCAGGGTGGGCCCGGCTTCGGCGCAGGCGTCGACTTGGTGCCGATAGACGGCCACGACGAGGTCCGCGCGGGTGGGGAAGTGCCGGTAGATCGTGCCCATGCCGACGCCAGCCGCGGCCGCGATCCGGCGTACGGGTGCATCCACCCCGTCGGTGACGAAGACCGACGCCGCGGCATCGAGCAGGGCCTTCTCGTTTCGCCGGGCGTCCGCGCGCTTGGCGGGGTTCGCGGGCGTCCGCAGTGGCTCGTCGGCTGCACTCATGCGGCACTCCTCTCCTTATGGTCTTCTCTTGCGAACCGGAGCGCTGCTCCGTATATTCGGAACAGTGCTCCGATTAAGAGTCTATCCGGTGGATCGCGCCGTCGGAGCCTGCGCCGCGTGTCCCTGCACGGACTCGGCGTTCATCGCAATCGAAGGGAAGATCCCCATGTCCACACCCGCCGCGAGCGCCGTGCCCGTCCTGACCACTCCGATCATCAGCATCAAGCCGGTCGTCCTGCCCGCACCAGAGCGCGGCGACGACCTACAGGTGCGTGTGTCGGCACCCGCCTTCGGAACCGACCTCCCGATCGTCGTCCTCGCGCACGGCTTCGGCGATTCGATGTCCGCCTATGACCCGCTGGTCGATTTCTGGTCCGGCAACGGTTTCGTTGTCATACAGCCCACGTTCCTCGATTCACGGACGCTCGGCATCACCCCGGCCGACCCGAGGTATTCGGATATCTGGCGCATCCGCGTCCAGGACGTCGAGCGCGTACTCGACGAACTCGACCGTGTCGTCGCCGCTGTCCCGGGTCTCGGTGACCGCGTTGATCGCGACCGCATCGCCGTCGCTGGACACTCCTGGGGCGGACAGACTGTCAGCATGCTTCTCGGCGCGCGCGTTGTCGGCGCGGACGGGCAGCCCGGCCCCGACCTGACCGATGCCCGGGTGAAAGCCGGTGTGCTCCTTGCCACGACCGGCATCGGTGGAAACGACCTGACGCCGTTCGCCGCGGCGAACTTTCCCTTCATGCACCCCGACTTCGACGCTCTGACCACGTCGACCCTCGTGATCGCGGGTGACAACGACCAGTCCCACCTCTCGACGCGCGGCCCCGACTGGTTCACCGACGTATACACCCACAGCCCCGGCGCCCAGAGCCTGCTCACCGTGTTCGGCGGCGAACACTCGCTCGGCGGAATCCACGCCTACAACGCCAAGGACACCACCGATGAAAGCCCCGAGCGCGTCGCGCTGATTCGCGAGGCTTCCTGGGCCTACCTCCGCAGCGCCCTCGGGATCGACGACACGGCGTGGAAGCAGGTGCAGGCCGGACTCATGGAGTCCGCCGAGCCGATCGGAGTCATCGACAACAAGTAACCATCGCCGGTGCCTGCACGCCGGTTTTCGGCTCACCCGCGCGACGAGATCTGCTGCACGCCCCAGCTGATGCCGTCCGGGTCCTCGAAGCAGCCGCTCCGCATGCACTCGGCGTGGGCCGTGTCCCCTCCCGGTGACACTCGAATTCGCGGAATCTGCCCATGTCAGTCGGAGTGTCAGGGCGGCGTCAGGTCGGTGTCAGCCGGGTTGGCGACTGTATTCCGGTGAACAGCACAGCAATCGCAGCTTCCGCGCCGCGGCAGGCGGATGGCGACACCGCGGTCCTCGATGGCATCGATCTCACGGAATGGCTCAACCAACTCGCCCGGGTGATGCGCTTTCTGCGCGGTGATCACGCTTTCGCCCAGCTGATCCGGTTCGCACTGGTCGGCGGCTCCAGCAACATTGCCTACGTTCTGCTGTTCCTGGCCGCGAACGGAATCGGCCCGCTACTCGCCAATATCGCCGGCTCGATCGTCAGCACCGTGATCGCGAACGAACTGCACCGCAGGCTCACCTTCCACGCGGCCGGACGGGTCGGCTGGTTCACCGCGCAGTGGGAAGGCGGCGGTCTGGCGCTGGTCGGCCTGCTGATCAGCACGGCGGCGCTGGCCGGTGTCGAGTCCGTGGCCCCCGGCCTCGGCGCGACCGCACAGGCGGGCGCCGTGCTCGCCATCATGGCGATGGTCGGCGGTATGCGCTTCCTGGCGCTGCGCGCGCTCGTCGCCGCATAGGTGCCGGGCCGTCAGGCATTCCGGTTACGCTCGGGACGTGCTGTTTGTTCGGGTGCTTGGCCCGATCGTGGTCGAGGTGGACGGCCGGGTTGTCGATCTCGGCGGCCAGATACCTCGGCGATTCCTGGCGGCACTCTCGACGACTGCCGGTACACCCGTACCCGACGCTGTGCTCGCAGAGCTGGTGTGGGGCGAAGATCAGCCGCAGCAGGCCGTCGCGACGATGCGGGTGATCGCGTCGCGGCTGCGCTCTGCGGTCGGACCCGCCGACCGGGACTGCCTCCAGCGCAGCGAGTTCGGGTATCGGCTCGCGGTGCGGCCGGAGTGGACCGACCTCAGCCGCTTCACGGACCTGATCGCGCACGGAACGCGTCTGCTCACCGCCGCGGACGCCGAGGGTGCGGTGCGCTGCTTCGATCCGGCACTTGCGCTGTGGCGGGGCCTACCGTGGCTGGATTTGGCTGACGCCCAATCGCTTTCGGCCGAGCGAGCACGGTTGATGGAACTGCGTGATGTCGCGGTCGAAGAGCTACAGGCGGCGCGATTGGCGTGCGGCCAGACCACGGTGGCGGTGGCCGATCTGATCGAGGCGGTGACCGCAACGCCGTTTCGGGAACGGCGCTGGGAGTTGCTCGCGCTTGGCCTGTATCGCAGTGGTCGGCAGGCTCAGGCGCTGGCCGAGCTTCGCCGGGTACGGGTTGCGCACAGTTCGGGCAGGGCATCGCGATGTTGTTGGAAGGCAATCGCATCGGTGCGCTCGGCTGGTTGCGCACCGCTCGGCAGCTCAGTGCGGAATGCGGTCATCTGTGGTGTCAGGGCATGGCCGACGTGGTGCTGGCCTGGTCGGTCCTGGTGTCCGCGGACGACACCGATGCAGCTCGCGAGGCGATCGCCGCCATCGACCGAGCGCTGACCGTGTTCGCCGAACAGTCCAACATCTCCGACGCGCTCGGTGCCGTCCACGCCGGTGCGTACGCGCTGATGGTGCTGGCGTCACCGCAGCTGGCCGTCCAGCTGCGCGCGGCTGCCCTGCATCACTCGGCGCGGGTCGGCGCAGACCCGCGCCGCTATCTGCAATTCGCCCATCCCGAGCTGATCGAACGGATGGATCGGTCCCTGGTCGAGGAAGAACGCCGCGTCACCGAGGAGACGGGTCGGCAGCTGACGTGGGCGCAGATGCTGTCCCTCATCCATGCCGCCGACCATATTCCGAGCTGCTGACCACAGGTGTCGTCGCGGTGCGGTCGGGGTTTCTCAGCGCTGGCGCCAGCTCAGCGGACCCGGCAAATCGACACTGTTCTTCTTGCTCCGCGAATTCCACGACCAGGGGCCGATTTTGATACCCCACGAGGACAGGCCCGATTGGGTGAAGTTGAGTTTCAGCGGCCCGAAGGACTTGCGCTGGCGGAATTTGATGGGCATGACTAGCCTCCCTGATCTCCCTCAGGATAACCGATCAGGTTGTCCCCCATGGTTTTCGTTACTCCTCGGCGCACTTCGACCAGTATTCGAAGGGCCCGCGCACGTCCCAATTGTTTTCGGCGGTAGCTCTTGCCTTGTTCTGGGCCTCGGTGACGTTGCCGCCCCAGGCCGAACCCCAGCCGTCGTCCTGGCCGAATGCCATGGCGACGCAGCCATTGTTCGACCAGACGGGCTCCTGACAGCCCGGGCCACAGCTGGCCAGTGCTTGTCCGGCGGCGAGTTCCTGACTGAGTGAGCTACGCGCCCAATGGACTTCCTTGGTCGCCTCGTTGTAAGTCGCCGCGATCCACACGGTGGCAGGTTGTACCGGCGTCACCGAGGTCGGCGACGGCCGGACGGTGGTGCTCGGCAGTGTGGTCGGCGTGCTGGACGGGCTGATCATGCTGGTGGTCCCGAGACCTCGGGCGTCGTCGTCGGTGTTCTTGGACATGTTCTTGTACACGCGCAAACCGATGACCCCGCCGATCACCAGCAGGGTGACCAGGATCGAACCGATTACGGCGAGGACCTTTCCGCCGCCGCCACCCGAGCCGGGCCCACCCGGCCCGTACTGCGGCGGATACGGATGGCCGGGGCCCGGCGGGAACGGCCCGCCCGGCGGGGGATACTGCGTCGGCGCCTGCTGATATTGCTGGGCCTGCGGGTCGTACGGGTATTGCGGGGCCTGCGGGTCGTAGGGATATTGCGGGGCCTGGGGGTCATACGGATAGTGCCGCGTCTGCGCGTCGGGTGGATACTGCGTCTGCGGACCCGATTGCCCCTGCGGGCTCAGTGGATTCAGTTGAGTCGGATCCAACTGTCCCTGCTGGGCCATGGGATTCAGTTGAGTGGGATCCGACTGGCCTTGCTGGGCCATGGGATTCAACTGTGTCGGATCCGAGCGCCCCGCGCCCTGCGCGGCCGAGCTCTGCTGACCGTATGGATCGTTCGGTTGCCCGGGATACGGCCCGGATGGATAAGACATGCGCCCCGCTGACAATCGTGTGGAAAATCGGCCGAATCAGCCTAGCTGTTCAGGGGCGCTGTGGACTGCCCCCATCAATGGGGGAGTAGCCCCGCGATCGGCGCGCTGGCGCTACTGATCCGGGACTCGCTGGCCGACAACGGATCAGCGGCAGCCGCGGACGCACCGATGATCTCGGCGCAAAGTGGATGTACATCAATGCTTGACTCATTCCAGAGAACGGACAAGACTTTCGTTCGTGCCCACGGCCACGGAATTCCAGCAGATGCTGCGGGGAGTTTCACTGCGCGTGACCGCACCCCGCGTCGCGGTGCTGAGCGCGGTGCACGATCATCCGCACGCCGACACCGATTCGATCATCCGCGCCGTGCGAGCTCGCCTGTCGGCGGTGTCGCACCAAGCGGTATATGACTCGTTGCACGCGCTGACCGCCGCGGGCCTGATCCGATGTATTCAGCCGTCCGGCTCGGTAGCGCGTTACGAGTCGCGCGTCGGCGACAACCACCACCACGTCGTCTGCCGGGCGTGCGGGTTGATCGCCGATGTCGACTGCGCGATCGGCCAGGCCCCATGTTTGACCGCGTCCGACGACAGTGGCTTCTCGATCGATGAGGCCGAGGTCATCTACTGGGGCCTGTGTCCCGACTGCGCGGCAGCACAACGTCCCTGACCGCAGCCCGCATCATTTATTCAGGAAGGAATGTCGTGACATCCGATAGCCGCCCACCCGTTCCCGACACCGGAACTCTGAGCGCAAGCGAGAGCGAGAACCCGGCGATCCCGTCGCCCACGCCCAAGACCGACCGCCGCCCCAGCACCAACAAGGACTGGTGGCCGGAGCAGATCGATGTCTCGGTGCTGCACGCCCATTCGCCCAAGGGCAACCCGCTCGGCGACGACTTCAACTACGCCGAAGAGTTCAAGAAACTCGACGTCGACGCCCTCAAGGCCGATGTCGCGGCAGTGCTGACCGATTCGCAGGACTGGTGGCCCGCCGACTACGGAAACTACGGCGGCCTGTTCATCCGGATGAGCTGGCACGCGGCGGGCACCTACCGGATCGCCGACGGACGCGGCGGCGGCGGGCAGGGCGCACAGCGCTTCGCGCCGCTCAACAGCTGGCCGGACAACGCGAACCTGGACAAGGCGCGCCGACTGCTGTGGCCGGTGAAGCAGAAGTACGGCAACAAGATCTCCTGGGCCGACCTGCTGGTGTTCGCGGGCAACGTGGCCCTCGAGTCGATGGGGTTCCAAACCTTCGGCTTCGGCTTCGGTCGCCCGGATATCTGGGAGCCGGAAGAGATCTTCTGGGGCCCGGAGGACACCTGGCTCGGCGATGAGCGCTACAGCGGTGAACGTGAGCTGGCGGGCCCGCTCGGCGCCGTCCAGATGGGCCTGATCTACGTGAACCCGGAAGGGCCCAACGGTCAGCCGGATCCGGTGGCGGCCGCGCGGGACATCCGAGAGACGTTCGGCCGCATGGCAATGAACGACGAGGAGACCGCCGCCCTGATCGTCGGCGGTCACAGCTTCGGCAAGACCCACGGTGCGGGCGACGCCGACCTGGTCGGCGCCGAACCCGAAGCCGCCCCGCTCGAGCAGCTGGGCCTGGGCTGGAAGAGTGCCCACGGCACGGGCAAGGGCAAGGACGCCATCACGAGCGGCCTGGAAGTGGTCTGGACGTCCACTCCGACCAAGTGGAGCAACGGTTTCCTGCAGAACTTGTACGGCCACGAGTGGGAGCTCACCAAGAGCCCCGCCGGTGCGTGGCAGTGGACGGCGAAGGACGCCGAGGCGACCATCCCGGATCCGTTCGATGGTCCAGCGCGGCGGCCGACCATGCTGACGACGGACCTGGCCCTGCGTGAAGACCCGATCTACCGGGAGATCACCCGCCGCTGGCTGGATCACCCGGAGGAGCTGTCGGAGGCCTTCGCGAAGGCGTGGTACAAGCTGCTGCACCGGGACATGGGACCGATCAGCCGCTACCTCGGCCCGTGGGTTCCCGAACCGCAGCTGTGGCAGGACCCGGTTCCCGCCGTCGACCACGAACTGATCGACGAGGCGGACATCGCGGCTTTGAAGAGCAAGGTTCTCGAGTCCGGCCTGTCGGTTGCGCAGCTCGTCAAGACCGCATGGGCGTCCGCGGCGAGCTTCCGCAGCACCGACAAGCGCGGTGGTGCGAACGGAGCCAGGATTCGCCTCGAGCCCCAACGGAGCTGGGAGGTCAACGAACCGGCCGAGCTCGCCAAGGTGCTGCCGGTGCTCGAGCAGATCCAGCAGGACTTCAACAGTTCGGCGGCCGGCGGCAAGAAGGTTTCGCTGGCCGACGTGATCATCCTCGCCGGTTCCGCGGCGGTCGAGCAGGCGGCCAAGCACGCGGGCCACGACATCACGGTGCCGTTCGCGCCGGGACGCACGGACGCGACGCAGGAGAACACCGATGTGGAGTCGTTCGCGGTGCTCGAACCGCGGGCCGACGGGTTCCGGAACTATGTGCGGACCGACGAGAAGGCTCCGCTCGAACGCCTGCTGCTCGAACGGGCATACATGCTCGACGTGACGGCTCCGGAGCTGACGGTACTGATCGGCGGCCTGCGCGCCCTCGGTGCCAACTACGGCGGTACCGAGCACGGTGTCTTCACCGACCGTCCGGGTACGTTGACGAACGACTTCTTCGTCAATCTCCTGGACCAGTCCACGGAGTGGAAGGCGGCCGAGTCGGCGGAGAACGTCTATGAAGGTGTCGACCGGCGCACCGGGCAGACCAAATGGACGGCCACCGCGAATGACCTTGTCTTCGGATCGCATTCGGTGCTGCGTGCCGTGGCCGAGGTGTATGCGCAGCAGGACGCCGGTGCGAGGTTCGTGAAGGACTTCGTCGCGGCGTGGGTCAAGGTGGTCAACAACGATCGGTTCGACCTCGCCTGATCTATATCGACGAGTCCAGGCCGTCCCGTGGGGCGGCCTGGACTCGTTTGCACACTTGGCGAAGTAGATCTAATTCTGCCGGGTCAGCGGATATCAATCGTCCCGTCGAACATGAGCGGTGTGGCGCCCGGGTAGCAGTCGCGGAACGAGCTCGTCGGCATGGGCACGCCGTAGCCGATCATGTTCGGCTGTCCGGCCTGGCCCTTCGTGACGGTGATCTGGATTGCCATCGCGTCGGGTGCGAACAGCATCACCGGTTGGACGGTGGTGATCGGATAGACCAGCGACACAGTGTTGCCGGTGACTCTGAGACAGGTCACGGGGCCGGTGACCCGCACGGGGAGTGCCATATTTCCCAGTTTGCCGGTGGCCACATAGGTTCCGGTGGCCGGACCGTCGCCCTGTCCCCGCGCGTCGACGTGCAGAATATTTACGCCGAGCACCTGCATATTGCCATTGATGGTCACACTGGCCGGTTCTGCCGCTGCCTGCCCTGTGGCCGCGACTACTGCCGCCCCGGCCGTTGCCACGGATACAGCAAATCGAGTAATCCAATTAGTCATGGAAGAAACCTCCTGAGGTGGGGTACGCCCGCCGAATACCCGGTGTGGCAACGCCCATGCGGCCCAGTTGATATCGGGCGGAGTCAGCCCACGAAATTTGTGATCTTGTGCGGAGTTACCCGAACAATCACCCGGGCCACCTCAGCTGGCTCCGGCGGCGGGTCTTGGCCGAGATACTTCTGGCACAGTTCGCGAGGCAAAGTCTTGTCCGGGTCCGCGATCAGCTCGGCGATGCCCCGAATATCGACTGTGTAATAGAGGTTTTCGGGATCGAACGCGGTGATACTGATCCGAGGATCGCGAGCCAGATTCCGCCCCTTGAGCCGACTCGCCGTCGTGGAGAACAGCACTGTGTCACCGTCGCGGGCAATCCACACCACCGAGGTTTGCGGACTACCGTCCCGGTTCAGCGTCGCGACTGTGGCGAACGCCTTTCCGTCGAGCAGCTTGCGGGTCTGTTCATTGAAAGACACCGGCACGATGTCACTCCTGCACTGTAGAACCGGCCCATGGTGATGAGCCCTGTCACCGGTAATGACCTGGCGCCGATACTACGTCGTCACCAGCACCAAAGGTTGTGCACGTGATTCGCGGTAGCGGGCTCCACCATGTGAAGCATCCGCGGGAGTCGTCGTTAGGGCCGCTGGGAGGTCAGCCAGTCGGCGATATCGGCGATGATGTTGGGGTCGACGTGGTGTGGGTGGGTGTAGTCCTCGGGCATAGACGGTCCCGTGCCGGGGAAGAACATGTGGTCGTCGGCTGGGTAGGTACGGATCGTCACGTCCGGGCGGGTGGCGAGACCGGCGCGCCATCGGGCCAGGTCGCCGTCCACGGTCACCTGATAGTCGCGTTCGCCCTGTAGAAAAAACATGGGGATATCCAGTGTTGCCGCCACCGCTACCGGATCGTAGGCGCGCATGTCCAGCCAGTACGGCGCGGGCATCCCGAATGGCAGCTTCTCGGCGGGTGTGGCTGGTGAAAGTTCGGGACTGTCAACCAGTTTCGCGTGTTCGGTGGCGGCCTCGACAGTGGGTAGCGCCGCCGCGGTCGCCGGATCGACCTTCGCCAGATGCTCGAGGACGCGCACCAGCGACCATTGCATCGGCGTTGTGTCCCCGGCAAGAACGACCAGCCCCGCCACCGTGGGTTCGGTGGCGGCCACCCGCGGCGCGAACTTGCCACCCATGCTGTGCCCGACCACGAAGACACGGTTACCGTCGACGGTCGGCAGGTCGCGCAAGATCTCGATACCCGCGACGGCGTGCGGGACGTACTCGTCGGTCGGCGTGAAACCGGCTGTGGCCGCGAGATACTCGGGGCGTGCGTAGGTGACCTTGTCGAACCGCAGCACCGCCACACCGCGACTGGCCAGACCCCACGCGATGTCCTTCAGGTTCTTGTTCGGGCCCGCGGTGCCGTCCCGGTCGAACGGACCGCCCCCGGCGAGCAGCACCGCCGCCGGATGCGGCCCCGCGCCTCGGGGGAGAGTCACGGTGCCCGGCACGGCGATCGGGTCGGCGCCGATGGTCACGTCGTGCTCGTCGAATGCGGCCGCGTCGACGTACTCCGGTGTCTGCCACGTCGCAACGGCCGGCTCGACTCGATTCATGATGTCCTCCACAGCGTCTCAACTATTCTCAACTTTGAGAACGGTATCACAAGTGAGAAGATCGGGGCCATGGATTCCTTGGAGCTGCTGGTGCACCCGGTGCGGTTGCGAATCGTGCACGCCATGTCCGGCGGGTGCACACGTACGACCACGCAGCTGTGCGCCCGGCTGCCCGACGTGTCGAAAGCCACTGTGTATCGGCACGTGGAAATACTCGCCACCGCGGGAATTCTCGAGGTCGCCGACGAACAACGGGTGCGTGGCGCAGTGGAACGCAGCTATCGCCTGCGCCGGGAACGCGCGGTAGTCGATACTGCCGCCGCGGCGACATCCGAGGAGCATCGCGGGATCTTCGCCGTCGCGATGGCCACTTTGCTTGCCGAGTTCAACGCCTATCTCGATGACGAGAACGCTGACCCGGCAACGGATCTGGTCGGATATCGGCAACACGCGGTGTGGTTGTCCCGCAAAGAGGTCGCGGCGCTGATCGATGACCTGCGCGCGGTGATCCTGCCCCGTCTGGGGAATCCACCGGCCCCGGATCGCGCGCAGTACCTGCTGAGCCCGATCCTGTTTCCGACCGGTGGGCAGCTCGACACCGAGCCGACGAAAAGTTCGAAATCGAGGTAGCCGCCTGCAACGGCTTCCCGAGCGAATTCAGCTCGGCGGCGCGGGACGCAGCTCGCCGGGGTGACTGTCGACGTGTAGTTCCTGCCAGTGGCCGGGTGCGTAGTACCGGACGCCGTGGGTCTTGCTGTCCACCACCAGGACACCGCCGTGGAACCAGAATCGGTCTTCGTCGCCGTACTCGAGGCGGTCGTGTTCGGTGTCGTGGGTGTAGACAGTAAAAGCCATGCGCGCCAGGCTATCGGTCTGTGCCGGACCGGGTGGTACGGAATGGCTTTCGGCAGCGCACTGGCGCGCGGCTGCTGACCACTCCCACCGAGTTCAGTCGAGCAGGTCGGTCTGATGGATGAGAGCACTGCGGATCAGGGCATGGACCGCTTCGGGGTGCCTGATGGCCTGCTCTGCGGTGAGCTCACGGACGTAGCGTGCCGAGCCATTCAAAAGCCCGTCGGGATCGTCGAGGAGCGCGCCTTTGTGAAAGACGAGCCGTACGCCCTTCTTGGCCGCCGCGATCCCGAATAGCCAGTCGTGCCAGCGACTCTTGACGGTAAAGGTGATACGTCCCCACTTCACGGCCTGTTGCAGTCGAGAATCGGCGGCGCTGACCAGTCTGTCCAGCTCCTCAGCTCGCCCCCGCTGCGCTTCGTCGAGTTCAGCGAGCCAGGCCTGGATATCCGATCCGTATTCATTGATCATGACCGCATCTCCTTTCTGGCAGTGCCATGATCTCGCTGAGGTACGACAATTTTGAAGACCTCGAACCGGCCGCCGGAATCGTGAACTGCGATGGCGCAAGGATCGGGGCTATGCCGGGATGGGGTCAGGAAGGTCGTGGTCAGGCCCGCCGCGCTGAATTTCGCTGGTGGCGTAACCGATTCCCCGGCACTCGGCGGTGGAGCTAGCGTGGCCCGCATGCACTCACCGATCACGGGCACGGCCGCCGGCGTGCCGTTCACCGCGCTGCCACCGGCCCACAATGGCCCCGCACCGCTGATCGTCACCTGGCACATGCTGGACGCGCCGAGGTCGGACGCCGCATTCGCCGCCGCCTTGCCGATGAACGACGTGCCCGCGTGGCGGGTGCACCTCGGCATGCCGATGTGCGGGGCGCGCATGGTCGACGGCAGCATGGACGCCGGACTGGAGTTGATCCGCGAGGACGTCCTGATGTCGTTTCTGTACGCGTTCGTCCGACAGGCGACCGAGGAATTCCCCGCAGCGCTCGCGTCGATCCGTACGCAGCTGCCGGTCGATGACGGTCCGATCGGCATACTGGGCGGGTCGCTGGGCGGCGCCGTCGCGTTGCGGATCCTTGCCGACACCGAGATTCCGGTCTTCGCCGCCGCCATCGTGAACGGCGCCATCCGAATGCGCTCCGTCGTGGACCTGTTCCCAGGCGACTACCCATACGACGCCGAGTCCGAAAAAGCCGTCGACAGCCTGGATTTCGTCGCGAAAGCGGGCGCCATCGCCGGTCGCGCGCCGCTGCTGGTAGTCAGCGGCGAACTGGATCACCCGGCGCTACGAACCGACGCCTTCGACCTGGTCAAGACTGTAGGGGAAGGCGCCGAACTTCTGTCGATCCCCGGCTTGGCACACCCACTCGCCGACGAACCCGGCATCGAGCCCGCGCCCCAACTCCCACCGGCCCGCGAGGTAGACGCTGGCCTGACCACGTGGTTCCGCCGCCACCTCACGGACACACACTAGGCGACGCCCGCATTTCCCCGACTCCTGCGCGATGCTCATAAGCTGCACGTGTGCCTGATACTTCCTCGACCGGCGGGAACGCGGTGGCGTTGAAAGCGGCGATTGCGGGTGCGGTCGCCGCTGTCGTGATGGTGCCGTTGGCTGCGGCGATCGTCGCGGTCGTGTACCGGTTTCCGGTGCCGCTGGCGGGCTACGCCCATGGGTTCGGGGGAGCGGGCTCGGCTGCGTTGGGAAGCTTGTTCTATCTGGTGCTCGGGGGTGCCCCGGTAGTTGCGATCCTCGGAGCCGCAGGTGGTTTCGTCGCGGCTCGGTCCGCGCGGCGTGGTACCGGTCGCGTTCGGGTCCTCGTCGCAGCAGCAGTGGTGGCACTTCTCGCCGCGATCACGCTGGCCGTGCTCGAATTCTTCATCGGCCCTTGGTGATCCCTCGGCTGGCCGGTGTGGGTGCGGGACGATATGATCAACCCGATGACGACTCATTCTGTTCAAAGATTGGGGGTTCCATTCGTGCAAGGTGAGTGCTGATGCTCACTGACATCACGGATGGGAACGACTCCCGCCCCTCCTTCTGGCCGCGTGTGCGTGAATTCGCCGTGCCGCCCTCCATGATCGAAACTGCCACCACCCGCCGTCGCGCGGGGGACTGGGCGGGCGCGTGCGCCGCGGCAGGCTTCGATATCGATTTCACCATGCGGTCCGTGGCGCGTACTCGCGGGCACGAACTCGCGGCCCGAATCCGGGCCGACCTCCGCCATCTGGCCCCTGACCTGTTGCGCTGGCATCTGCCGAGGGTCGCTCCGGACGGACTGTTGCGACCAGGTCTGACCATCGCCCTGGCGCGGTACGACACGGCACCGGACCAATGCGGCGGCGCACCTCCCATGCACCTCGTGGTTCGGACCGCACCGGCTTGGGCCGACGCTGGTCAGCGGATCAGCCTCGCGCTGTGGGACGGATCCGCCGGTACCAGCCCGCATCCGCATCCTCGTCCCAACCGGCGGTTCCGCCTGGATCTGCACCGCCACCTATGGGATGCGCGCAGGGCCGACGAGCTGCGGATACGGTCCGGAGCCGAACGGCCGGTGGACAACCGCCCGACGCTGGACCCCGAGCTGCTCGCGACGGTGCCGCAGGGCCGCCGCTGCGCCGTCGACCGATGCGCGGCCGAAGCAGAGATTCTGCGCCACGCCGAGGGACGACGTACCAGCACTTTCGTCGTGCGATTCGGGGCCAAACAACGGTTGGTTCTGGACGTGGACAGCGACGGTGTCGGGCCGCCAACGGTGCGGATCGCGTCGGAATACCCGGTTGGTGGCGTCTCCGCGCTACCGGTTCTGCCCGACGCGGCGACTTGGGTACTGCCAGATCTGGAACTGATCCGCACCGGTGCGATAGCGGTCGATCGGCTTCATCCGCTGGTCGCCTCGGCGCTGGTCCCCGATTATTCGACCGCGAATGCGCCCCGGACTCCCGACCGGGCCGGGCAACCACGCCTCGTGGAATGCAGGGGAGAACAGCACCGAATCGGACTGGTCAACGGGGTCCTGGTCGCATTGGACCACGATCAGGCCGAGATCCGGCGGGAGGAACTGCTGGTAGCACTGACCGGCACTCCGCTGCCCTGTCTGCGGGCCATTGACGAGGCGCACCGCCAGCCGGACTGTCTCGTCGGCGTCCGTGAACGTCTGGACCATGGCGACACCGCAGGCGCGCTGGCCGTCGTCGACGGACTACTCGGTGCCGACGCGTCGCTGCGTGACGGCGCTCTGCGCGACGAACTCGAGGCGTCCGCGCGGCGACGGATCGTCTACGGCCTGTTCCGGGCAGGCCTGACCGGACCCGCAATAGACCGCATGCCACCGGGTCGTCGCCGTCACCGCAACCACCGCGCGCACCCGCGTAGCGCGGCCTCTTACTGACCCGACGACGTTCGTCCCGCATCCATTCAAATCTGCTGACTCACAAGGTGATCACACATGCTTGCTGCTACTCGCACGTCCGCTGCTCCCGCCCAACTCGACGTTGCCGCCGAGTTGCTGTCCCTGCTGCGCGAGGTATCCACCGAACCACGCCCCGACACCCAGCTGGCGGCCTTGGCGCTGGCCGTCGCCGCCGACCTGCCGGTCCTCCTATGGGGTGAGCCAGGAATCGGAAAGACCGCGGCCCTGACCCAGCTCGCCGCCGACCTCGACCTGCCACTGACCACAGTAATCGCGAGTGTCCATGAGCCGTCGGACTTTTCGGGCCTGCCCATCATCGGCGACGATCCCGCGGAACACGGAGTCCCGATGGCTCCGCCGGACTGGGCCGTACGACTCGTCCGGGCCGGCCGCGGTCTGCTGTTCTTGGACGAGCTGTCCACTGCGCCGCCCGCCGTGCAGGCCGCCCTGCTCCGTCTGGTTCTGGAGCGACGAATCGGCAACCTCCGACTGCCGCCCGGTGTCCGGATCGTGGCTGCGGCCAACCCGCGCTCCTCGGCGGCCGATGGCTGGGAGCTGAGCCCGCCGCTGGCCAACCGGTTCGTGCACCTGCAGTGGACCCACGACCACGACGTCGTCGTTCGCGGCCTCGGCGGGACCTGGCCGCAGGCGACGCTGCCGCGGCTGGCTCCGGAGAAGTTGACCGAAGCGGTGGCCTTCGCCCGGCGCGCGGTATGTGTGCTGCTCGCGGCCCGCCCCGCGCTGGTGCATCAACTCCCCACCAGTGAAACGCGCCGGGGTGGTCCTTGGCCGTCGCCGCGCAGCTGGGAGATGACCCTGTGGCTGATCGCCTTCGCCACCGCGGCCGACTCGTCCCGGGATGTGCTTTCCCTGCTGGTCCGAGGCACGGTTGGCGATGGGCCTGGCTTCGAACTGCTGGCCAGCATGGATCGGATGGACCTCCCGGACCCCGAGGTGCTGCTCGCCGATCCGGCGGGCGCCGTCTTGCCCGAGCGCGGGGATCTGCGCCAGGCCGTGCTCGACGGCGTTGTGGCGGCAGTTCGTAAGCGCCCGAATAGATCTCGATGGGATGCGGCGTGGGCGCTGCTGGTCAAGGCTCTGGAAACCGGAGCCCCTGACCTGATCGTCGTTCCCGCAACGACTCTCGCCACGCTGCGCCAGGACAATTGGGACGTTCCGGTGGCAATCGAAGAACTCGCCGGAGTGGTATCGATATCCCAGGAAGCGGATCAGGCTGCTGCCCGTGTCGCCGCGAACGCAGGCCGATGAGCGCGAACACAGCGGGGACGTTGGACCGCGGCAAGCTTTTCGCCGCACGATTACACGCCGCCAGGGTCCGGCCCTATCTGGCGACCGCTCTATTCGCTCTGTGCGTTGTCGAGTCGCGCCGAGTGCCGACGATGGGTGTCGACCGGCACTGGCGGTGCTACGTTTCGCCGGCGTTCGTGGACCGGACTTCGGTGGAGGAACTGGCCGCGGTGTGGGTGCACGAGGTGTCGCACCTGCTGCGCGACCATCACGGTCGCAGCGACCGCTTCGCCCGGCAACACGAACTGACCGGCCCCGCGGAACGACTGCGCATGAACATCGCCGCGGACTGCGAGATCAACGACGATGCGTTCGGCGACGGGTTGATTCAGCCCGACGGGGCCATCGTGCCCGCAACGTTGGGGTTGCGCCAAGGGCAGCTCATGGAGGACTACCTGCGCGAGTTCCGGCTCGGGCCGCGTACTGACGGCATGGCCTGGCTCGACTGCGGCAGCGGCGCCGACGGACTGGAACGTGAGTGGGAGCTGGGACCGGACGGCGCGGACGGACTCAGCGAACAGGAACGAGACGCGGTCCGGTTTCGGGTGGCGCAAGGCATCATCGGTCGGCCGGGGAACGCGCCCAACGGGTGGCAGCGCTGGGCTGAGGAGGCGTTGCACCCGCCACAGCCGTGGCGCGACCTGCTGGGAGCGGCCATCCGCTCAGCAGCCAGCGGCGGCGGTGGGTGCGACGACTACACCTATGGCAGGCCCGCCCGCCGCTCGGCCGGGTTGCCCGGCGTGGTGCTGCCGAGTCCGCGGCGACCGCCACCTCGGGTTTCGGTGGTCATCGATACGTCGGGGTCGGTCAGTGATATCGAACTGGGCAGCGCGCTTCTCGAAGTGGCCGCCATCTCCCGTGCCGTCGGTGGCCGCCGCCACCTGGTCACCGTGCTGCCGTGCGACGCGGCGGCCAGGATCGTGCATCCGCTGTGCCGGGCCGAGCAAATACCGCTGGTCGGCGGCGGGGGCACGGATCTGCGCACGGGCGTCGCCAAGGCGCTGCGAGCGCACCCCCACCCCGATGTCCTGGTGATCCTGACCGACGGCCAGACGCCCTGGCCGGCCCGACGGCCACCGTGCCGGACAGTGGTTGGCCTGTTCCGTCGCCAGCACGCCGATTCGTGGAGCGAAGACGATCCCGATTACGTCCCGGACGCGCCGCCCGCATGGGCCCGAGTGGTCGATATCGGGTAGGCACCCTGGCAGCGTATCGCCTACTGCTGCAACGGCACTGGCAGATTCAACGGCCGGTGCGAGTCGGTCGTAACTGGTGGACAACGGCGGCTGTCGCGGTGGCGGTGACGTCGTCGACCCAGTCCGGAATGGGCACCGCGGCCGCGATGTACTCGCGGACGAGCCCGTAGGGAATCGCCTTGACCGCGGCCACCGCGACCGCCATGCGGTGCTCGTCGGCGTCGCCGAACTCCGCGACGACGGCGGCGCGCAGTGTGTCGTTCATGCGGTCGTTGACCGTGGCGATATCGGCGCGCAGCTCGTCGGGGCCCACTTCGAGCAGTTCGTCGCGCCGGAACATCTTCATCGCGCGGGCTTCGGTGGGGTGTTCCCGGCAGTACCGCGTCAGGTACATCGCCGCGGCGAGCAGCGGCTCGGGCTCGGCGAGAGCGGCGATGAGCCCGATCTGGAAGCGCCGGATCGAGCGCAGCCACAGCCGGGCGAGCAGCTCTTCGCGAGAGGCGAATCGCACGTAGATGGACCCGGCGTGGATGCCGGAGGCGGCGCTGATCGCGGCGATGCTCGGCCGGGTCGTCGCCGGATCGACGAGCACATCGCGCGCCGCGTCGAGGACCTGATCATCGGTGAATCGCCGCGGTCTTGCCACGCGGGACAGCTTAAGGCAGAGTTTCGGAATGTGTATTCAAAAACTAGGTTTCCGCTCACCGGCGCCCTGCTCGCCTTCATCGGATCGGCGCACACCGCGCTCGGCGTTGCCATCTGGATTGCCGGTGTCGAGCAGGCCGAGCTCTCGTTCTGGTTCACCGCGTTCGGAGTTGCCGCCGTCTGCTTCGGGATCGCCGTGATCGAAGTGGAGCGAACCCGCGGCTATGTGCCGGCGCCGATCCTCGCCGCGATCGCTGTGCTCACCGTGTTCGGTCTCGTATTCGAGCCTGTGTCCGGGTTCCTCACCGTCCTGGTGCCCCTGGCCATCGGTGTCCGCGGATGGATGCGCCACCGCCGCGTCGCCGCAATCCCGGCGGCGGCATAACGGTGGGTGCCTTCGTTGGTAATACCGCGCTATCATTCCGGTATGACTGGCGTGGAGAAGTTCACCATCAGCCTGCCGACCGAACTGGCTGCTTACATTCAAAGCAAGGTGGAGTCGGGCAACGCCGCAACCCGGTCGGCATTCATCGCCGACACCCTGCGCCGAGCAGCCGCCCGCGATCACGACCTGGAAGTGCTGGCCAACCATTACGGCCCTGAGCCGGAAGGTTGGACCGACGCCGTCGCGGCGGCGGAGAAGTCGTTCAGCGCTGACCAGAATCGGTGACCGGCAGGGTGCTCGACACGAGCGCGATCATCGATGTGGCCAACCGGGGCAGCATCTACGTTCGCGCGATCCTGCATGTCGCCGCCCGGGAGGGTTACAGCATCGTCGTGCCCGCCGCCGCGCTCGTCGCAGCGTCCTCGGTGCTGTCGGTGCAACATCGCGACGACTTGGCAGTCCTGCTGAATCTGAGTGTCGTCACCATCAGCGACCTACCCGCCGCGGAAGCGGTGGGAATCGGCCTGCTCACCGCCCAGGGGCGCGTCGACACCGGCCATGTGCTGTGGTGCGCCCGCCACACCACCTACCCGATCCTGACCAGCGACGCACTCTGGATCCGCTCCTTGGACGGCACCGTGGAACTCGATATCATCCCTTGACCGGGTTGCGCAGCCCACGGGCCACCTGGCAGATTCGCGGACTCAGTAGTTGACACGGCGTTGGGCGGCAGCTCTTTTGAGTGCGGAGGTGGACGCCGCCGATATTGCCCAGCACAACACCAGTACCGACATATCTGCCAGGTAGGTCAAGCCGAGCGGAACATTGAAGTACCCCAAGCGCCACCGCGCGTGCTCCGGAATTACGAGGATATGACCCTCGAACACCAGGTCAGCGTGACCCACATGGGCGAAGTAGAGCATTGCGAATTGCAGTGCGCAGGACAACATTGCGAGAATCGCGACGAAGATCGACCGTACACGCGCGGTCCGGGAATGCCGAGAAAGCATTATCGACAACGTCACGATCGTGATCGAACCGGCAATCACCGCGACCACCGCAACATTGTAGGCGGGGAGCGATTCCCAAAAGGTCAACGATGAGAATTTTATCGCCAAGACACCGGCGAGCGTTAGACAGCACACCATTGATCGCGCCCTGCTCAGTCGCGAAATAGAAAGCAAGGCAACGTCATTCACGCTTTCCACACTAGCCCAATGTCCGGCAAGCGCCCCGAACCTATCGGGGCAACAAGAGGTCGACCCAGGGGAGCCAGCGGTCGTTGTTGTTCGGATCGATCATGCTGAAGGAGCCGTTGTCCTTGTATTCCCACCAGCTGTAGCCGAGACTTTTCGACTTGAACAGGGCAACGTAGTCCTTGATGAACTGGTCGTGGCCGGGTTTGTTTGCGGCGATGCCGAACTCGCCGATCCACAGTGGCAGGCCGACGTCTCGGGTCAGGTCGAGTTGCACTTGGAGGTGGGTGGCGAGGTCGGGTTTGTTCGCCGGGTTGTAGCCGGGGAAATCGGCTTCGTCGGAGGACGCGTTCGGCGTGGTCGCGGTGCCGTTGGGGTTGTATCCGGCGCCGGCGCCGCCGGGGTAGTAGTCGTGGATGGACCAGATCAGGTTCTTCTTGCTGCCCGGGGTCAATGCGGCGAACGCCGAGGCGGGCACTTTCGCGTCACCGTAGGACGGTTCGAGCACGATGCTGGTATTCGGGTCCTTGGCGCGAATGGCGTCGATGATCTTCGAGTAGCCCGAGAGCAGGCCGTTCGGGTCGCGCGGATCGTGGTACGGCTCGTTGATCGGGTCAAAGGCCGCGATCGCCGGATCGTTGGCGTACCGCGTCGCGAGAGTTTGCAGGAAGCCGAGTCCATCCGCGACGGCTTGCTCGAAGGCTTCGAGCCGCTGATTGGGACCGTTCAGCGTCCACGCCGGAAAGTGTCCTTTGCCGTCATGACTGTCGGGACCGTTCATGCCGCTGTCTCCGGACAGATGGATGCTGTCCAGGATGACATAGAGCCCCGCTGTCGCGGCGTAGTCAACGGCGGTGGACAGCGTGCAGAACGCCGTCTCGTTCCATGCCGCCTCGGTCGGCTGGAAGTCCTTCCAGAACAACACCATTCGGACGGCGTTGAAGCCCTTCGCCCGGATCGAGGTGTAGGTTTCCTGCGGCCAGGTCGCCGCGGACTGCGCGTCCCAAATCGGTTGCAGGTTAGGGCCGCTCAGCGTCACCGGGCCGCCGCTGCCGACGAACGGCTGAGTCGAGGTGGCGTGCAGCTTTTCCAAAGTCCGTGCGCCACCGCTCGCGCAGGGCGGTGCCGCCGTCGAGACCGAGGGCGGCAACGTCACCGTGAGCGCCGCAATCGCGAGGCCGATGGCAAGGACCGCTGCCCGTATGCGCATTTTCTTCCCTATCTCCCCGAGGGGTGCTCGAAACTCAGAGCCCGATCGGCCAGCGACTGCTGATGATCGGCCTACCCTCACTGGTGAGGGAGATCCTACGATCCGATGATCCTCGCCATGATCGAAATCCCGGATCTCGAATCGATATGAGCGACAGGTGGATTCGGCACCCGACTAAATTGCGAGGATCCCGTGCCCCTAGGTGTGATCTAGCTGAATACAGGCGCCAGGTCGCGCAGTTTTCGGGCCGCCGCCGACAGATAGGTGTCCGTCCGCCACACCAGGCTCAGTACGCGCTCGCACCCAGGCGCGTCCACCCCCAACCAGGCCACCGGGTAGCGTGGCGCCGCCCGTCGCGAACCCGCTGGGACGAGCCCGATTCCGAGTCCGGCGCTGATCAGATCGCCGGTCGCGCCCGGCTCGTCACCCTCGCAGGAGATCAGCGGCCGCAGTCCGGCCTCGGCGAACAACCGGTCGAGCAGCGTCCGTGGCCAGTAGCCGGGGCGGCAGGTCACGAAGTGCTCGTCGGCCAACTCCGCGACCGTGATTCGGTCGCGCGTCGCCAGCGGATGCGCGAGCGGGACGGCCAATAGCACGTCCTCGCGCCACAATTCGACGGAGCGCAGCGCCGGGCCTGCCAGCGGTTGTGAGGCGAAGCACAGATCGACCTCGCGATCCGCGAGCTGCCGCAGCATTGTTTCGGCATTCGACTGGAACAGCCGGACATCGACACCCGGATGCTCGACGCGGAACCGGGCGAGTAATCCGGTGATCGTCAACAACGTCTCCGCGGCGACCGTGACGCGGCCGTGGTCGAGTCCGGCCGCGTCGGCCAATTCGGTACGCGCGTCGTCGAGTTCGGCCAGCGCACGATCGACTCGGCGCTGGAATGTCACGCCGAACGCATTGAGCCGCACCTGCCGCCCCACGCGGTCGAACAGCGGGACACCGAGTTCCTTCTCCAAGCGCGCGATCGTCCGGCTCACCGACGGCTGCGCCACCCGCAATTCCTCAGCTGCCTGACTGATGTGCTCGCGCCGGGCGACTGCCTGGAAATAGCGCAGTTGCAGTAGATCCATCCCGGTTCCTCCGAACGCTGACCTCGCTGATGCCTCTCGGTACATGAGTTTATGGCAGAACTGGTCTTGGCAGGCATGAGCAGTCCAGGCTTAGCGTTCGAGCTATGAACTCCACGGATCCCATCGTCATTGTCGGAGCTGGTCTGGCCGGTGCCACCGCAGCGCAGACGTTGCGCGCCGAAGGCTACGCGGGCACGCTCGTCGTGATCGGCGACGAGCCGCAGCAACCTTATTGGCGGCCACCCCTGTCCAAGGGCCTGCTGGCCGGGTATGCGGAACCGGAGCACATTGCTGTTGCCCCACCGCAGAGCTGGGCCGACCACGACATCGACCTGCGCACCGGAATCACAGTGCGAGAGCTGGATCCAGCCGCACGGACGCTGACTCTGAACAACGGATCGCACTTGCGCTACAGCCAGCTCCTGCTGGCCACCGGCGGCCGGGCCCGGCAGGTTGCGGGAATGGACGGGGCACGCACGTTGCGGACCCTGTCCGATGCGCTCGCACTGCGCGACGAACTGACGAAGCAACCCGCCCTGCTGGTCATCGGAGCGGGACTGATCGGTTTGGAGACGGCGGCCACGGCCCGCCAGCTCGGTTGCGAGGTCAACGTCCTCGAGGTGGCCGGAGCGCCGCTGAGCCGCGTGGCGCCGCCGTGGCTCGGTGGTGTCTTCGCCGCGCTGCATCGGAGCAAGGGTGTGCGCCTCGAGCTGGGTATGCGGTTGGACCGGGTGACCGAGACGGCGGACGGTGTCGTCGCGGTCGCGGCGGACGGGCGCACCAACTGGTCGGCCGACATCGCGGTCGCGGCGCTCGGGATGGTTCCCGAGACCGGGCTGGCCGAGCGTGCCGGGCTGACCGTGAGCGGTGGCATTGTCGTCGACGAGTGGTGCCGTACCTCAGCGCCGGGAGTCTTCGCGGCCGGTGACGTCACTGTCCGGACCCACCCGCTGCTCGGCGGGCTGTACCGGATCGAGCACTACAGCAATGCCCTGGCGCAGGCGACCGCCGCGGCGCGAAACATGCTGGGCAACAGGACTTCCTATGCGCCCGTTCCATCGGCGACGTCCGAGCAGTTCGGCACGCGCCTGGAGATCTGCGGTTGGCCCGACGCCGCCGACGTCTACGGCGAACGAGGCTGCTCGGTCCGCGGTGAACCGGAGGACCTCGACTTCTCCGCCCTGTTCTGGAAGGACGATCGCCTCGTCGCGGCGGCGTGCGTCGGTCGTAGCGGCGAATTCGAGCAGTTGCACCGGATCATTCGCGACCATCCCTACACCGATGTCGACCGCCTCACCGATCCCGCGGTCGACCTCGCCACGATCGTCGGCTGACCGCCCGTCGCACTGAATCCGAACAGGACCTCACATCCGCACAGGCTGTCTCGTCGGACACGTATAGCCACCAACAAGCAAGGAGCGCACCATGGAAGCCCGTTTGAACCTCTTCGCCAACCCCGTCGGAGCCAAGTCCCTGAAACACCTCGTTTCGATGGGCAAGGCGCTCGCGGACTCGCCCCTGCCCGTGGCGACCCAGGAACTCGTGCGGCTGCGCGCCAGCCAGATCAATGGCTGTGGCCTCTGCGTCGACATCCACACCAAAGAGGCCGCACACGCCGGGGAAACCGCGGTGCGCCTGCACCTGGTCGCGGCGTGGCGTGAAGCCACGGTATTCACCGAAGCCGAGCGTGCGGCACTGGCGCTGGTGGAGGAAGGCACCCGCATTGCCGATGCGGCCGCGGGGGTTTCGGACGACGTCTGGGCGAATGCCGTGAAGCATTACGACGAGGATCAGCTCGCCGCTCTGGTGTTGCTCATCGCCAATATCAACGCTTTCAACCGGGTGAACGTCATCACCCGGCAGCTCGGCGGCGAGTACCAGCCCGGCCAGTTCGGATAGGTCGGGTAGCCACATGCAGCTGCGTATCGTCACGATCAACGTCCAGAACAACGAGGGCGACCCCCGCCGACTCGGCCTGATCAACCGGGAGTTGCGCCGCTTGGCCCCCGATCTCGTTGCGCTGCAGGAAGTCGTCGACAATGAACAGCTCGACGCGCTGCTGCACGGCACCGAGTTGCACGGCACCCATCAGGCCGAGGCGATGGCCTACACGCCGCCGTTCGCCGACCGCTACGGCGGCAACGCGGTGGCCAGCCGCTGGCCCCATCAGGTCGTGGAAGTTCTCGATCTGCGCCTCGCGGGGGCCGGGGATGTTCCCTGGTGCACGGTGGCGGTCAAGGTTCCGTTGCCGGGTGAAGGCGACGTGCTGTTCGTTTCCACTACTGCCGCTTGGCGTTTGGATGCCGAAGCCGTTCGCGAGCAACAGGCCCTTGCGCTCAGCGATCTGGACGCCCGGCACCGCACCGACCTGCCCACGATCATCGCGGGCGACTTCAACGCTGGCCCCGACGCGGCCAGCATCCGCTATCTCACTGGCCGCCAATCGATTTCCGGACGAAGCGGGCACTACCACGATGCGTGGGAGGTCGCCGGTGACGGACCCGGCCACACCTGGAGCGTCGACAATGCCGCTGCCGCGGCCTTGTTCGATCAGATCGTGCGTCAGCCTGGGCACCGGCGTCGGCTGGACTACGTATTCACTGGCTCCTGGCACGCACATCCGAGGGCGCGCTGCGAGATTCGCGCCGCCGGCCTCGCCTTCGACCAACCCACCGATGGAGTTTGGCCGAGCGACCACTACGGCGTCGTTGTCGACGTCGAGATCGGCAAAGACAAATGATCGGGAGTAACAGTTCCGGCTTCGGCCTTCGGGTTCACCGCCACTGCGGCGGCCCGCCGCCGGGAAATCGCGAGGCGTGATACTGGCCGCATGACCTGTCTCCTCGTGGATCCGCAATCCCTGCCCATCGAGTTGCGTCCTTACCTGGAAGACCTCGTGCAGCGCGCACGCGCCGGGTGTGGTTCTCATTTGGTGAGTGTGTTCGCGGTCGGGTCCATCGCCCTCGGGGATTATCGGCACGGGCGCAGTGACGTCGACGTGACGGTCGTCGTCGATCCGGCTGTTCCCGCTCAGGTCGTGCGCGAGTTGGCGGTGACGCTGGCCCATCCCACCCTGCACTGTCCGGCGGCTGGGCTGGAGCTGGTGGTCTACGACGCGGACTTCGTGGCCCGCCCGTCCGACCGGGCCGGGTACCTGCTGGATCTCAATACCGGGGCGCTGCTGCCGAACCGCGCGAGCTTCGATTCGACGCGGTCACCAGCCTTTTGGTATGTCATCGACCGCTCCATCGCCCATCAGACCGGGCGCTTGCTGCACGGAGCACCAGTGCGGCAGGTGATCGCCCCGCCGACTCGGCGCGATCTGTTCGCCGCGATTCTCACGTCGGTGCGCGAGCACACCGACGGGGCAGGCCACCTGGCCGACAACCAGGTGCTCAACGGTTGCCGCTCGGTGGCGTACTGCCGCACGGGCAGCTGGCTCGCCAAACGCCGTGCCGCACAACTGATCGCGACGTCCGAAGCGGACTTCCAGCCCCTCATCGATAGCGCACTCCGCAGCTTCGAGCGCCCCCGGTCGGCAGCGCTCGCGCTGCCGACCGCCGACGTGCAGTCCTTCATGGCGTGGGTCCGCGAACGTGTCGAAGAGGCCGCCGAAACGACCGCCGACCAGTGACCCGACTCGGACGGTTCGATTCCGGCCGTTATCGGCCCGACCGTAATCGCCGACGACCGCGAATTGCAGCGTGCATTGGATCGTATTGTGACCGTTGTGTATTGGGCACAGAACCATCACTGGATGTGCAACGGGAGGGCGGTATCCTGCTATCAACTCGTCGACTGGAGCGAGCAATAGGGGCAAGTGTTGGGCATCAATGCGATTCGGAATTTCGCGTCATATCGCGGTCAGTATCTGATCGGGGTATGCCTGGCGCGGGTTCGATGCCGAATCGACATTTCCGGCTCCGCCGACGACCGGCAGCGCGCCCATGCTGCTCTCGTCGCGAGTGGGTGGTCCGCTCTTTCACGTACGGAGACCGACACCTATGTGCGTGACATTCGAGGTTCGTTGTCCAGCAGCACGATTGAGGAAGTGGTGCGCCACGTCCACACCGACATTGTCGATACGCATTCACGGGCCGTCATCGATCGGGCCTCCCTGGAGCGCATCCGATATGCCGGGCTGCGCTTCACTCACAAACCGGCGCCCCTCGAGCACGACGGGCGGCGGGTCGATGCTCTCGCCGAGATCTCGGTGACGCCTACTGCTCTGTCTGTTCGGGAGCAGCGGCCCGAATCCGGTCCGGCGGATACCGCAGGAACTGTATTCATTTTCCGTGAACGGCTGACGCGGGTGCCGGGGTTCTTTTACGGATGTCTCGAACGCGTTGCGAAAGCTGCCGCTCAGTTATATAGCCGAACAACCCCACAATGGTTCCGACAGCTGGTTGTCCGACTCATCGCCGACGAATCGGCGCACTATGTCTCGACTCGATTCGGGCTACTCGTCGTCAGTGGCGGTTTCGGCGTGGCCGCCGCGGCGGTCGTCGCCGCCCGGTTCCCCGACCGTCCGACGGGTGCCGAGCCCGCGTTGGGGCTTATCGGTGTTTCGGCTGTGCTGCTACTTATCCTCGGTGCGCTGAACTTGTTCACTCGGGTAGCCGTGCATCGAGCGGATTCGGCATTGCCACAAGGATATTCGCGTTGGCAAGCCGAGCGCTGGGCGAATGCCAACCGAACCGATGTGGCGCGCTTGATCGGGGCGGCGCGCCATAATGCGATCCGAATGTGCTGGAAGACAGGCACACTCGTGCTTCGCATGATCGCGATCGCCGGGGCGGGCGCCCTCCTTTTCCTTTCGGGACAGACGATATGGTCCAATTCGCGGCTGATCGCCGCGACGCTCCTCACCATCGGCCTGCTGCTGGGCTGGATTCTGGTCATCGATTCGGTGCGCCCACGACAGCGTGCGGGTTCCCGCCTGATCTTCCGCCGGACGGCTGCCTCGGTGCTGCTGGCGGGTGTCGGTGGAGCGATGGTGCGTTTGCCTTCCTATTTCTTCTACCAACCGCTCGGCTATCCGGCGTTCGCGTTCGAAATCGGTTGGCACGACGTCGTTGTCAATGCACGCGGATTCATCATGGCCGCTCTCGGGTCCGGGGCGCTGATCGCGATCTACTGGCTGTTCTCGCCACGGATCACCCCGGTGTGGCGATCGGCCTTCGCGCTGCTGCTACTCATGTGCGCGACCGTCGGTATGTTGAGCGCCCTGGTCGAAGCGGGGCGACCGGCAGAGGACATCGTGCAGAAGCAGTCCATCGTGGCGGGCGGAACGCGGTACGCCGCTTGCTTCGACATCGACGGTCAGCAGCAACCGATCTGGATCATCGGCCAATCCGCTAATCGCTTCCTCATCGGAGATAGAGAGATCTCGACGGCATCCGGGGAGGCGTCTCGGATTACCAACGTCCGGATGACCCCGAGCGGCACCGTGTACCGGATCGTGGCGAGCTCCGGTACATGCCGATGACGTCTGGACGTGACCAGACCTTCCACGCCACTACTCGTCGATCCAGCCGAGCTCAACTGCCCATTCATGGGTGGCGGTTTCGACCGCTGGCAACGTAAGGAACGAAATGGCGTACAGCACAACGAGCAGCCCGATCGGAACGGCCCAAGCTCGAAGACGGGATTCCCAAGGGCGAGGACGAGTTTCCGTCGGACGGGCTTCAGCCTGTCCAGCGTCGGCCCGACGGTGCCGCGTGTAAGGGAGCCGACGTTCGGCTGGTCTCAGCATCCACGACGCGATGGCGCACATCGCGAATATCAGCGGCACTCGCCACGACTCGAAACCGTCACCGACCCACAGATGCGACGCCACGGCGCCCGCCCACAGGACGAAGGCACCGGCGTACGCCCACTCCTTGATCAGCGGGAGCCTGGGCGCGATGATCACGACGGCCGCAGCAGCCTGACACGCGCCCAGGATGTAGGCGAAGAAGTGCGGGTATCCCAGGTGACGTAACTGAACTTCGATCCATTCGATAGTCAGAAGGTTCCAGACCGATCCGGCAGTCAACTCGAAGACGATGACCAGCGTGGTGGCCCAAAAGGCGATGGGACGGAGCCGGTTCCGGAACGTGTCGCTACGTGCGGTGGCTGCCGACTTCTCGTCGGATGGTGCTGTCGTCGTGGTCGAGTGTGGTCCGGATGCCGGTCGCGGCGATCGCGGGACGGAGAAGCCGGTCATGATTTCACTGAACTTTCTACTCGGCGGACGGTGTGTACGTCTCGAGTAGTACGACAACAGAGACCCACGGAATGTGAGGGGACCGAACGGGACATCACGGAGCGCGCACCGGCGTGTCGCCGCAGCCATGTCCCGCTCGGCGTTCCTCCCGGGTGAGCAGACCGGCCGCGACGAGGGTGTGGTCCGAGGGCCGTGGCACACCGTCCCACACGAGTTGGCCACGCAGCTTCGAGTGGATACCGTCGGCGCCGATTACACCGTCGGCGTGCAATTCGCTGCCCGACGACAGCATGCACCGCACCGAGTCGACATCGTTCCGGTACCCGATGACCGCACAGCCGCCGCGGAGCGAAACGCCATGGTGTGCGTGGCAGGCGGCGAGCAGCGACCCGAACAACGTCGCGCGGTGCACCACCGCAAACTGACCGCCGAATCGGCGCCGGTACTCATCCCGCAGAGACAATCGAGCGAGTACCGCATCGGTGTGGCCGTCGAGCAGACCAGATTCGCCACCACACCAACCCGCTAGTCGGCCCCACTTTCGGCCTGAACCGACCTGACTCGGATCACAGGTAGACCTCGACGCGGGCCTGCTGGGGGAAATGCGGTGTGGTGGTGGCCATCTCGATGGCGATCCGGCCGGGACCGGGTCGGAACGACGCCGAGTAGCTCCACGACACGACCTGATTCGTGACGGCACCGCTGGTCCCGGTATCCACGTTGTGCCAGGTGAAGACGACGGTTGTCGCGCAGCCGCCGACGCCCCCGAAGTTCGCCTGATATCCGACTGAGACCTGGTCGCTGTCAGCAAAGGTGTTGATCTTCGCGTTGATGGTCCCGGCGCAGAGACCGCCCGCTTCGGTCGCCAGGGTATAGAGCGTCGGCATCTCGGTATGCGTCTCGGCGGCGGCGGGCGCGGCGTTCAGCAGCACAGCGGTGCAGATGACGGCAGTAGCGGTCACCGCGGTGGCGGTGGTCTTGTCGGGTCGCATGGATCCTCCAACGTGGGCGAATGCGTACGGACTCGAGCTGATGTTCGCGATGTGGAAAGCCGATGTGGAAAGCGCGGCGCCGGCGCGCCGAGTCATCGTTGAGCATAGCGCCAGGCCGAGGCCGCGCGGCGTCTAGCGGCGGTTGTGACCGGCACCAGGTGCGCCGGGGTCGGGTCGGTCAGGTGTCCCAAGGAATCCGGGAATGCTGGTTCGGGTCGGTGGCCGCGGGCTAGCGTCGGCGCTCATCGGAGGAGTGCACGAAGGGGCCGGAGGTGCCGCGTGGGCGATCACATTACCGGTGGTGCGGCGGTTACGGCCGCGCGGTTCGCGACAGCGGTTCTGGTAGGCGCGATGCTGACGAGCACCGCGCGGGCCGAACCGGCGACGCCGGAGCAGGTGTCGGCTCCGGACGGCTCGCATGTGCTGACCATCACCGAAGGGCGGTCGGCCGATATGAGCGTCTACTCCGCGCTGATGCGCAAACCTGTCGCTGTGAAGGTGCTTCGCGCACCGGATGATTCGATACCCGCGCCGACGCTGTATCTGCTCAACGGCGCGGACGGCGGCGTCGATCGCAACTGGGCCGACGCGACCGATGTCGCCGAGTTCTTCGCCGACAAGCAGGTCAACATTGTCATTCCGTTCGGCGGCGGGGGCAGCTACTTCACCGATTGGCGCACCGATGACCCAGCGCTCGGTAGGCAGCGCTGGGCCACCTTCCTCACCCGCGAGTTGCCCCCGCTCATCGATGCCACGCTGAATACGACGGGCGCCAATGCGATCGCGGGAATCTCGATGGCGGGAACCGCGGTCTTCCAACTGGCCTTGACCGCGCCCGGGGTCTATCGCGCGATCGGTTCGTACAGCGGCTGCGTGCGCACCAGCGACGTGCGCGGTCAGGCCGTGGTCAACGCCGTCGTCGCCAGCCAGCAGGGCAACCCGGCGAACATGTGGGGCCCGCCGAGCGATCCGGCATGGGCCGCCAACGATCCGTATCTGCACGCCGAGAAGCTCCGTGGCACCGCCATATACGTGGCCAGCGGCAGTGGACGACCGGGACCGCTCGATACCCCCGAGGGTGTCCGCGGTGATCTGCTGCAGCTGACCTACCAGTTGTTGTTCGGCGCCCCGCTCGAGGCCATCGCGAACGTGTGTACGCGGCAGCTACGGGATCGGTTGCGGGAGTTGAATATTCCCGCGACGGTCGACTTGCGGGCGACCGGCACCCATTCGTGGGGATATTGGCAGCAGGATCTGCACAACTCGTGGCCGATCTTCAGCGCGGCGCTGAATCGGTGAATGTACTCGGTGCGGTGCACGAGACACGCGACAGCCGGCTTTGTCGTTGGGAGAATTCAGATGTCGGATAGTGCCATCGTCGGCTACCCATGTGCTGCCGATCTACCGGACTCGTGCCAGGAATTCGAGGTCGACCGCCGCGACGGCGCGCACGACGTGCCGGGGGAGGTGCGCGCGTGACGGAGATCGGCACCCGCCTGCCAGGTGTGCGGACCGAAGACGGATTCGGACCTTGGCTCGCGTTCACCGGATGTCTCATTGCGGTATTCATGCAGATGATCGATGTGACCATCGTGAACACCGCGCTGCCGAATCTCACCGCCGACCTGGCAGCCTCGCCGTCCCAGCAGCTGCTGGTGGTGTCCGGTTACTCGCTGGCCTTCGCGTGCACCCTGCTCACCGCGGCCAGGATCGGTGCGATCCTGGGTCGTCGCGTCGTATTCCTGGTGTCGGTGGTCGCCTTCACCGCGGTATCGGTGTGGTGCGGAATCTCCACCAGTGCAACAGAACTGGTGATAGCCCGAATCTTCCAGGGTGCGGCGGGCGCGGGCATGGCCGCGCAGACCATTGCCATCCTCATCGCGAGTTTCCCACCCAGCCGCCATCAGCTGGTGTTCGCGTTGTACGGGGCGACCGCGGGATTCGCCGGAATGCTCGGGCCGATAGTCGGCGGGGCGCTCGTCACGGCCGATATCGCCGGGCTCGGTTGGCATTCGGTCTTCCTGATGAACCTGCCGATCGGCATCCTTGCCTTCGCCCTCGGCTTCCGATACTTGCGCCTCGGCAAGCCGCCGGAACGCGACCGGCTCGACCTCGGCGGCGTGGCGCTGTCCACCGTGAGCCTGTTCGCGCTGCTCGCCGCGCTCGCGGACATCCAGCAGAACGGTTGGCGGCCGGGACCTTTCGGGGTGATCGCCGGGGCGCTGGCGCTAGGTGCGGTTTTCATCGGATACGAGCGCAGATTGACACGGCGTGGTGGCAGCCCGTTGGTGCGCTTGGACCTGTTCGCCAATCGCGGCTTCGCCATCGGCGCCGCACTGGTGGCGAGTTTCTTCGGCCTCTTCACCGCGTTCGTCTTCACCGTATCGATCACCCTGCAGGACGAACTGCACTTCACCCCGCTGCGCACCGGGGTGGCGATGACACCGTTCGCGCTCGGTGCCGGTGCGGGTGCGCTCGCCTCGCCATTCCTGGTAAAGCGTTGGGGGGTAAAGGTACTCGCGCTCGGCATCGCACTGTACGGCGGCTTGGTGGCGGTGGGCGCGGTCTATCTGAAGCTGACGAACGGGCAGGTGAATCTCGCACTGGCCCTCGGGCCGGTCTTCCTCGCGGGCCTTGGGGTCGGCCTGTTCGGCGTGCAATTACAACCGCTGATGCTAGCGGGGCTGCGCGAGCGCCAGATGGCCGAGGCGTCCGGCCAATTGCCCACCATCGAGCAGATCGGCAATGCGGTCGGCCTTGCGCTGTTGAGCGTGATGTTCTTCCGCGCCCACACCTTGGGCGGCAGCGTCGTCATGCTGCTCGCCATCGCGATCGGCGCCATTGCCATGGCGCTGCCGACGCTCGCGCTGCCGGACCCGGCGAAGAAGCTCACGTGATCACATGCGGATCGCCAAGCGCAGACGGCATCGGCGATTCGCCGGGCTGCGATCCGATGAGCAGATGCTTGATGATCTTGCCGGTTTCGCCGCGCGGCAACTTGGCGAGGAAGGTGACGTCGCGCGGAACCGAGAAGCGGCTCAACCGGTTGCGAATGTAGGCCCGGATCATGTCCGAATCCAGGCCCGCGCCTTCGCGTTTCACCACGAACGCGGCGAGGCGCTGGCCGAATTCCTGATCCGGGACGCCGACTACGGCAACCTCGCTTACCTGTGGCAGGTGAGCGAGGGCCTCTTCGACCGGCCGTGGAAAGACGTTCTCGCCCCCGGAGATGATCATCTCGTCATCGCGCCCCGCAATGAACAGTCGCCCTGCGACATCGAGATACCCGAGGTCGCCGGTGTCGAGCATCCCGTCGGCTTCCGCGGGCGGCGCCGAGTTCACATAGCCGTCGAACAGCATGTGATTGCCGACGAAGATGTGCCCGGTGACACCGATCGGAACCGGGCGCTGGTCCGGTCCGAGCACAGCGATTCTGGTGCCAAGCGGTGGTCTGCCCGCGGTGGTCGGTGCGGTCCGCAGGTCGTCGGGGGTGGCGATGGTGGCCCAGGAGACCTCGGTGGAACCATAGACGTTGTAGAGGATATCGCCGTAGACATCCATGAATCGCAGCACCGTCGCCGCGGCCAGCGGGGCGCCGCAGCTGACCACGGCGCGCAGGCTCGACGTGTCGTAGCGAGCACGTACCGCGGTGGGCAGATCGAGGATCCTGTGCACCATCGTCGGCACGACGATCATGCTGGCGACCCGGTGTTCGGCGACGAGCCGCAGACAGTCCTCGGCGTCGAAACGCTCCGGCAGGACCACGGTCGCGCGGAGCGGCGTACTGATCTGGAGACCGGCCAGGCCCCAGGTGTGAAAGAGCGGCGCCGGGATGAGCATCGGCTCCGCCATCGGGAGCGGGATCCGCGACAGCAGGGCCGCGATGGTGCCGAAGCCCTTGGGCTCCGGGCGCCGGGCGCCCTTTGGTGTGCCGCTGGTTCCCGAGGTCAGCACGATCAGCCTGCCCGCCCGGTTCGGAAGACGAAAGTGCCGCTCTCCCTTCGCGATCAGATCGTCGATAGTGGTCCGGTGCGGCACCGGCGGGCGACCGTCGGTGTTGAAGCGTTGCAGGTCGGTGCGCAGATACCGGACCAGTTGCTCGAGATCGCCGTCGACGAACAGCGCGGCGAGCCGGTGGCGCTGCACGATGTCCTCGATCTGCCGACCGGACAGCCCCACATTCAACAGCGCCACGTCGACGCCGAGTTTCCCTGCGGCGACCATGCATTCGACCATTCCGGCGTGGTTGCGGGAGAGCAGACCTACCGTATCGCCGAAGCCGAGGTCGAGCCCGGCCAGCGCACCGGCCAGCGCGTTCGTCCGCGCGTGCATCTCGGCGAAGGTGCGGGTGCCGGCCTCGTCGATGATGGCGATCCGATCCGGTGCGTGCGCGGCCGCCGCCGCGTAGCCGCCCGCCAGATTGAATCCCCATTTCGCAAGGGAGCGCGCCTGTTTGACGCCGGTCGCGAGGTTCGTGGTGCGCCCGACGCCGACGGTGATCATCTGTTTGGCCACGCTGACCTGCCGCCGCAGTGGGGAATTCTCGGCATTGATCACCGTGGAGGTCCGTGCACCACGGATGACATCGACCGCGCGCCGCAATCCACTGTTCACCCACGACACCACGGCGGCGTTGGGCTGGTCGACGATCAGCGGATGCAACCGGCCCGGCGCGAACACGGTGACGACGATCTTGGTGCGGTCCTCGTCGCCACGCAGGCGGACCGAGACGAAGCTGCCGGTACCCGGGCACTGCACCTCGAAGCTTTCGTACCAGCGCCGCACGGTGAGCCGAAGCTGATACGTGCGAATCCCGGATTCGGCGGTGCCGATGCGCACCTGCACAATTCGGGTGTCCGCACGGGAATCCACGTGCTCGCAGGCGCCGATTCCGGCGAACAATCGTGGGTAGGTCTGCGGTTCGAGAAACAGATCCCACAGTGCTTTACGGGCAACCGCGAAATTCGCGCCCACATCGATGACGTCGGTAACCAATTCATGCACTTCTCGTCGGCCGGTTCGAACAGCTCGGGGCCGGCGGGTGCCCCCGATCCACTGGTCACCCATCTGGCCGATACTTCAGCGGACCGGCAACCTGCAATCGATCCCAGTATGAGACGGAACGGCGGTGTTGCTCACCTGCACTCCTACATTGTGTGCGCTGCCCAATCCCGGACCTGACCGGGATGTGAATCCACCCAAATCACAATGGGATTCCGATATTGAGCGTTGGTCACGGCTTACGGTCGGCGGATACCCGTGGTTGTGCTCGGAGGTGTGTATGGGTGTCGGGGACCGACAGGGAAACCGTCGCGGTGTGCGGGTGACCGCCCTGATCGGTGCCGCGGTTCTGATGTGCTCGGGCGGGGTCGCTTTCGCCGACTCGGACGCCACGATCGCGGAGCGGGTGTCGGCGTCGGCACACCAGTCACCGAACGGGTCGCGGCTGATCGGCGCGGAGCATGGGCCGGGCCGGGTACTCGACCTGACGGTGTACTCCGCCGCGATGGGACGTAGCGTGCCGGTGGAAGTTCTTCCGGCAGCCGATGTTTCGAAGCCGGCGCCGACCCTGTATCTGCTCAACGGGATCGACGGCGGCACCGACACCGGAAATTGGCAGGACGGCGGAAATTGGTTCACCAAGACCGACGCCCAGCGCTTCTTCGCTGATCAGCAAGTCACGGTGGTGATGCCGGTCGGCGGTGGCGGCACCCTCTTCGCCGATTGGCGGTCCGACGATCCGGTTCTCGGCAGACAACAGTGGACTACTTTTCTCACTGCCGAACTGCCTGTCGTCATCGACTCCGCGTTTCGCGGTACCGGGGCGAATGCCATTGCGGGGCCGTCGATGGCGAGCTCCGCGGTGTTTCGGCTCGCCCTCGCCGCGCCCGGGCGCTATCGCGCGATCGGCTCCTATAGCGGCTGCGTGCGCACCAGTGACCCGTCCGGACAAGCGATGGTCGACGCCATGGTGATCGCTCAGCGCGGCAACCCGGTGAACATGTGGGGCCCGCCCACCGATCCGGCGTGGGCCGCCAACGATCCCTATCTGCACGCGGGTCGCCTGCGCGGCACGACCATCTATGTATCGAGCGGTACCGGGCAGCCCGGTCCGCTCGATACCTTGGACGGTCCCGGGATCAACGCGAATCCGGTGAAGCTCCTTGACCAGCTGACCATCGGCGGAATGCTGGACGCCATTACCGCGGCGTGTACAGCGCAGCTACGAGACCGGTTGCGGGAGTTGGATATTCCCGCGACGTTCGACTCGCGGCCAACCGGCACGCATTCCTGGGGGTATTGGCAGCAAGACCTGCACAACTCCTGGCCGTTGCTCCGTGCGGCGCTCGGCGACTGAGGTGTCGAGGCGTTGTCTTGTGCCGTGACCATCTTCGCGTAATGAGATTTTGTGAGTAGTAGTAGAGATAGTGATTTCACTCGTACCGCCGCATCGTGAGCGATTTGAATAACTTTCACCAACGGGCGATCGGTCACCGGCCAAGAGGAGGAAATGTGCGCACTGCGTTCCGAGATCCCGGGATTCCCGACGGCGAGAAGTCCATTTACGCCGTCGGCGTCGCGGATCAGCCGCAGGCGTTCGAGGTGACAAGTGTGGTGACCCGCGCACAGCACGACTATTACTCGACGGTCGAACTGCGGGCGAGCGACGGGAATCCGACGATCACGATCGAGCAGCGATTCAGTCGGGTCGGTGGCTGGCTACGCGCGGCGGATTATCGGGCCGAAACGCGTTCACAGCACACGGTGGTATCGCGCGAGGAGGCGCATTTTCTCGACACCACGCATCTGCAATTCGGCAGCGGTGTCGGACCGTTCCCGTCGAACGTTGTGCCGTTCATCGGGGGTCTGACATTGCTGCGTGGGCTGGATTTCATCGAAGGAGCCGAGACCTCCCTGGATCTGTGGCTGGCCTTCTCGGTGCACTGGCCGGTGGCGGCGCGGGTGCAGAAGCAGACGAGCGTCGACGTACCTGCGGGGCGGGTGACCAGCTGGCCGGTGCAGCTGCGGCCGGGCTTCGCGCATGTGAACACGTTGCTGGACAAGATGATCGGCGGCTTCATTCCGTCCTCCATCGCGCACTTCGAGGCGGAGCCGCCACATCGGCTGTTGCGGTTCAGCTTTCCGACCGAGCCGGGCGCCGCCCCGCGCGGGCTGATGGAGTTGGTCGCCTAGCCCGACTGAGCGGCCACCGCTTCGAACATCCGCCGCATCGTGTGGATATAGCGCTGAACGGATTCGTGCGCCACCGGTGTATCGGGGAAGATGACGCTCAGCGACGTTTCCGACGGCATGCGGTTGATCCACACGAGGACTTCCTCGGACGCGGCGCGATTGGCGAAGATGCCGCCGTGCACCAGGTCGAAGAACTCGTGCCCGGCGAAGTCGCGCGCGTCCACATACGAGATCATCGGCGTCGCCCAACCCGGCTGGATGTGGATGTCGGTATCGGCAGGCAACAGCTCCAGCACGCGATGAAATGACGTGGGCGCGAGCCGGATACCGTTCTCGTAGGCCCGCTGCGCGATGGTCACGGCGCGGGCGAAGGAGGTGGCCGCGATCGGGAACGCCACTGGGACAAGGGTGACATACCAACCCACCGAGGCTCGTTCCGCGGCCGAGGTACGGGTGCTGAGCGGTGTCATGCCGAAGTAGTAGTCGCTGCCGGTGAGTTCGGCTTCGGCCAGCGCCGCCGCGGCGAAGATGCCGCCGACGAATTCGGCGCCGTTGGCCCGGCACACTTGTTCGAATCGGCGAGCGTCGGCCTCGGTGAGCAACGTGATGCTGCGGTGTGCGCTGCGATTGTATCCATCCGTGCGTTTGCCGAGATCCAAAGGAAAGCAAGGCAATTCGCCGTCGTTGCCGCGGATCAACTCCAGCCATTTCCGGACTCCCGGCGAGGCGAGGGTCAACCGCGCGGTATATTCGCGTTCCGCGGTGCAGTAGTCGAGGTAGCTGGCAGCGGGTTCCAGCATGTCGCCGACGTTCCAGGCTTCGCGCGCATACAGGTAGGCCAGGTCGGAGCAGGACAGGTATTGCCCGAGCCCGTCGGTGTGCAGATGGTCCACCGCGAGGTAGACCGTGGTCGAGTCACCATGCTCGATCGCACCGAAGGTGAAGCAATCCCATTGGAAGGGACCGGGAGTCGTCTTCTGCACGTGCTCCCGGATGGCTTCCGCGTCATCGAGCTCGCCGTGGTCGATGGGAACGAATTCGACTACCTCTTCGGGTACCAGGTGCCGCCGGATCGTCCCGCCGGGGCCGATGGCGAACCAGGTCCGGAAGGTGTCGTGGCGTAGCAGGAAGGCGTTGATGCTGCGCGTCATCGCGTCCCGATCGAGGTCGCCCATGGGTATCTCGACGGTTACCAGGCACAGACCCGAGTAACGGAAGTCGGCCCCGGCGTGCCGATCGGCGAGCCGGAGGTATTCCTCCTGTTGATGCGACGGTGGTGCGGGATGTACGGGCGCCTCGGCCGCGCGCGCGACCGATTCCGGTGCGGCCACCCAGGTCACCAGCCGACCGGGCGCCGGGTTCCATTCATCGATCAGCCCGAGGTCGATCACGGTGCGGCCACCCCCGCCGGTTCGGGCAGCGGCTGCGGCCGCCCGGCTTCGGCGGCGAGCACGAGTTCGGCAACCTTCGGACCGGCCTGTTCCAGGCTGAATGATCGGCCCATCTGCAATGACATCAGATCGATGCCGAGGGTCTTGGTGACCCGGGCTCCGAGTTCCACTGCCATCAGGGAATCCAGTCCGAGTTCGGGCACCGGAACTGTCATATCGATCGAATCCACCGGGACGCCCATCACGACGGCCAGTTCCGCCGCCATTTTGCGAGCGATGAACGGCCCGCGCTTGGTGTCGTCGAGTTCGACCAGTTCAGCGCGCAGCCGGGCGAGCTCGGAGGTGTCCTTCGCGGCGGCCTTGGCCAGCTCGATCGTCCGGCCGGTGCGGGTCAGCTGCGGGAAGGTGCCGGTGAGTTTGGCCCAGTCGGTGGGGATGATCGCCGCCCGGGTGTCCGCCAAGCGCAGTGTTTGCTCCAGATACGCGGTGGCGTCGGCCATATCGATGGGCCCGAAGCCGACCAGGTCGAGGTATTTGGTGGCCGTCGCGTCGGCGGCCATCCCGCCCGTCGCCCCGGACAGATGTCCCCACCCGATGCACAGCGCGCGCTCGCCCGCCTTGGCCCACTCCTCGGCCAGCGCCTCGACCGCGAGGTTGGCCGCGCAGTAGTTGTACTGGCCGTAGATGCCGTACATCGAGCCACCGGAGGAGTACAGCACGAACATGTCCAGCCGGATGCCCGCCTCGGTGATCGCGCGGTGCACTGCGCGGGCACCGTGGACCTTCGGCCGGTACACCTTCGCTAACTGTTCGTGCTCCATGAGCTCGATGCGGTTGTCGGCCACCGAGCCCGCCGCATGGAACACGCCGCGCAGCGGGTGTTCGGCGCCGTGTGCCCGGGCTACGACATCGGCGACGGCGTCGGCGTCGGTCACATCGACCAGCTCCTCGATCACCTCGACACCGATGGTGCGCCATGCCTCGAGCTGGCGCCGTGCGTCCTCGGTGGTCGCACCGCTGCGGCCGAGTAGCACCAGTCGGCGCGCCCCGCGCAGGACCAGCCAGCGGCCGGTGGCCATGCCGAATCCGCCGAACCCGCCGGTGATGAGATAGGTTGCGCCGTCGCGGATCTCGATGTCGGGCAGATAGGGCCGGACGGGCGGCTCGGGTGCGTCGATGCGCAGCGCGATCCGGGCGAGCCCCGTGGAGCGGATGACCTCCTCGAAAGCGGTTCCTACGTCCTGAGTTTCGAACATCTTGTACGGCAGCGGCCGGTAGACGCCCGCCAGCACGTTCTCGTACACCCGTTGCAGCAGGCTGGCCAGCCGCTCCGGACGGATGGCGACCAACCGGTCCAGATCCATCGAGTAATAGGCCACGTTCTTGTCGAAATTGGCCAGCTCCAGCAGCCCGCCGGTGTAGATGTCGGCCTTGCCGACCTCGACGATGCGCCCGAATTCCGCGACCGCGGTGAAGTTTTGGCGCAGTATCTCACCAGGGGCGCTGCTCAACACGACCTCGGCGCCGACACCATCGGTCAAGGCGAGCACGTCGTCGACGAAGTCGAGCGAACGCGAGTTTATCGCATGGTCCGCGCCGAGCGCGAGGATGTGCTGTCGTCGCTCATCGGAACTGGCTGTGCCGATGATCCGCGCCCCCCGCGCCTTGGCCACCTGAATAGCGGCCGTGCCGACGCCGCCTGCGGCGCCGTGGATGAGCACCGTCTCGCCCGGCTCCAGCCGCGCCAGCTCCAGCAGCGCGTATTCGGCCGTGGCGAAAGCGATTGCGCTGGTGCAATAGCCGGGATCGGTGTCGGCGGGCAGCGGAATCACCAGCTGCCGGTCGATGATGGCGTAACGCCGCATCATGCCCTTGGCCGCGACCGCCACCAGGTCCCCGACGGCGACACCCTCGACTCCAGCGCCGACCCGCACGACCGTACCCACGCCCTCCATGCCCGGTACGGTGCCGAAATAGGTTGGTGCCAACTCCCTTTCACCGAGTAGGCCGATCACCTTGAGTGGATCCTTGTAATTCAGCCCGATCACCTGCATGCGGACCTCGACCTGACCGGGGCCCGGTTCTCGGCGCGGGCACTGCCGCCAGGCCAGTGCCGACAGCAACCGCGTTCTGGGAAGTTCGAGTTCGAAGTTGGCCTCGGGGTCGGTCAGCGGCTCGGCGGTGTCGTGCACCGCAAGACGCTCAGGGAGGGGCTTGGTCACCTCGGGTGCCCAGCGCTGGCCGTCGCGCAGCAGCACCTCGTCGCAGTTGTCGTACGAAAACGCACCCGGCACAGCCAATTCCGTGACCAGATCGGCGATGTCGGTGTCGGCGTCCACATCGATCAGGCGCCACCGCAACGGTGTCTGCTCGTTCAACAGCACTCGCCGCGCCCCGGCCAGCGCGGACTGGCGGGAGTCCGGCGCGATCGTGCTGTCCGGCAATGTGAATGCCCGCTCGGTGATCAGGGTGACGTGCACGGAGCCGTCGCCGAAGACCGTCTGCGGCGTCTGCTCGTCCGTGCGCGGGTTGGCGAATTCGTGTACCGCGACGGCGATCCGCTTGAGGGTCCACAGATCCGCGAGATCGTCGGAATCGGCACCGGCCACCACGCACACATGGAGCCGGGCGGTTTCCTCCGTTCGGGCCTGCCGCAGGGTTTCGACCAGCTCCGCTTCCAGGTTCGATGCCGAATCGGCGAGGTACTGCCGTGCTCTCGGGATCGCCGCCGCCAATTGTTCGGCGCGACTGCTTTTCCCGAGCGCGACGACGACCATGGCGGCCGAGCCGGTGTCGGGCAGGGCGGCCGGGTCGACCGGGTCGCGCTGCCGCATGGTTTCGCGGTAATAGAACTCGGCCATCCGATGCAGTGGATCGTCGCCGGGTTTCAGTGCGCCGATCTGCAGGCCGGTCAACCGCAGCACCAGGTTGTCCTCGGCGTCCAGCAGATCGACGTCGGCGCGCAGCCGGGCCTTGGGATCGCGGCGAGCGACCACCGTGGCCTGCTCGGGAATCGGCGCGAGCAGTCGAACCGCCGCCACGCCGACGGGCACCATGACGCCTTCGTTGATCCGCTCGTCGGCGAACAGCAGTGCCGCGGTCTGCATGGCCGCGTCCACCACCGCGGGATGCGCGAGATGACCTGAGTCCGTGGCGATTGTGCCATCGACCGTGGCCACCGCCATATCCCTGCCGACCCGCATCGAGGTAACCCGCCGGAAGGCGGGGCCGTACTGCAGGCCGGCGGCGGTCAGGCCGGTGTAGAACATCTCCGGGTCGATATCGAGGCCGACCTCGATGGTGGGCACCGTTGCCTTCGACGGCAGGTGGCTGCCGGTCAGGGTGCGCCCGAATGCGTGGACGGTCCACGCCGATCCGGTCGCATTGCGGGATCTGATCAGGAAGCGGCCGCTGGACTCCTCGATGCTCAGTGCCATGAGCGGCACATCCGGGACGGCCATGATCAGTGGCGCGACGAAGCGAACCTGCTCCAGCGCAACGCGTTTGACACCGAGGCGAGTCGCCGTCGCGCTGAGGGCGGCGTCCAGATAGGCCGCACCCGGCATGATGCGGATTCCGTTGACCACGTGATCGGCCAACCAGGGCAGCAGTTCGGTACCGACTTGCAGTAGCCAGTCCGCTTTGCCCTCCACGTCCGGATCACCGAGCATGGCATAGCTGCCCGGGGTGCCGAGCCGGGCCTGCTCGAACAGCGGCAGGGTCGCGTGCAATCGCGTCCGCTGCCACGGGTAGCGTGGGAGCGGCACATGTGCGCTGACCGGGCCATCTGCCGGGAACAGCTGTTCCGGCTCGAGCACACCGGCGCTGTAGAGACCGATCAGCGTGCGACGGATACTCGCGGAGTCGGGCTCTTTGCGGTCCAGCGTCGCCACCGTGGTGCCGTGCACGTCCGCGTCCACCAGTGCCTCGCGAATGTTGCCCGACAGCACCGGGTGTGGGCCGATCTCCAGAAACACCCGGCTGCCCGCACCGATGGCTTTCGTCACGGCATCGAAGAAGCGCACCGGTCGGCGAACATTCGCGCACCAGTATTCGGCATCCCAGTCGGCCTCGGTGACGAGTTCGCCGGTGACCGTCGAATACAACGGCACCGTCGGGGGCCGGGGGGACAGGTCCGCCAGTTCGGCGCGCAGTTCGTCCAGGATCGGGTCCATCAACCGGCTGTGATACGGCACCTCCACCCGCAGCCTGCGAGCGAAGGCGGCGTCCTCGGTGAGCTTTTCGGCGATCTCGTCCAGCCGGTCCGGATCGCCGGACAGCGTGAGGGAACTCGCGCTGTTGATCGCCGCGATGTCGACACGCGGGTCGTCCGCGATGAGTTCGCGGGCCCGGTCGAGGGGCAACCCGACGGCGAGCATCCCGCCCGATCCGGCGGTGGTCGCCTGCAACCTAGCTCGATGGTAGGCGACCCGCACCGCCTCGCGCAGCGACAGCATCCCGCTGACATACGCCGCCGACACCTCGCCCACGCTGTGGCCGACGACCGCGGCGGGGGTGATCCCGTACTGGGCAAGCTCACTCACCAACGCCACCTGGACGAGGAAGTTGGCCGGTTGGGCCACCTCGGTGCTCGGTACGCGCGACTCCGCCTCGGACTGCAGGAGCGCGTCGATGATCGACCAATCAGAGAGCTTGCTGAACTCGGCATCGATCTTCGCTGCGGTTTCAGCGAATACGCCTCCGGCACAGAGCAATTCACGCGCCATGCCCCACCACTGCGGCCCCATGCCGGAGAAGACGAAGACCGGCTCGTCGTTGCGGGCCGCGACCGTGCGCACCGCGTCACGACCCTCGCCCGCCGCGAAGTGCCGCAAATCCCGGAGCACGTCCTCGGTGTCGCCGACCAGTACGCCCGTGCGGTACTGGTGGTGTGCCAGCCGCGTCCACGCCGCCTCGGCCAGCTGGTCAGGGCTGGCGCCCGCGCTGATCAGATCGGCGAAGCGACCGGCGATAGCTCGGGCGGCGCCGGTGCCGCGCGCGGAAATGGGCAGGATCCCGAAGTGCCGCGCCGATTCGGTGGTCGGGACCGTCGACTGCGTGCGGTACTCCTGCAGGATCGCGTGGGCGTTGGTGCCGCCGTAGCCGAAGCCGTTGACCGCGATCGTCATCGGATCAGCGTGCGGGGGCAGCGGTTCGGCGTCCACCTGGATCCGCAGGCCGAGTTCGTCGAAGGGAATATCCGGATTGGGCTTGTCGAGCCAGCCCTGCGGCGGAATCACGCGGTGCCGAATTGCCAACGCCGCCTTGATCACGCTCGCGATTCCGGCCGCGGCCTCGGTATGACCGAGTGTCGCCTTGACCGAACCGACGCCGAGGGGGCGCGTGCGTCCGGCCGGTGCGCCGAAGGCGCGGCCGAGTGCGCGCAATTCGACCGGATCCCCGACGAGGGTGCCGGTGCCGTGCGCCTCCACGTAGGTGATCGCGTCCGGTGTCAAACCGGCCCGGGTGCACACGGTGCGGGCCAGCGCCTCTTGCGAATCGGCGTTCGGCACGGTGATCGCCGTGGTGCGCCCGTCCTGGTTGGCGCCGGTGGCCTTGACCACGGCGTAGACGCGGTCACCGTCGCGCACCGCGTCGTCGAGCTTCTTCAGCACCACCATGCCCGCGCCCTCGCCACGGCCGTAGCCGTCGGCCGCGGCGTCGAAGGATTTGCATCGGCCGTCGGCGGCGAGGAAGCTGCCCTTGCACATCAGCACGAATGTCTCGGGCTGCAACATGACGTTCACTCCGCCGGCCAGCGCCACTCGGCAGTCGTCGTTGTCGAGTGCCTGGCAGGCCAGGTGGAAGGCGACCAGCGACGACGAGCACGCCGTGTCGACGGTGATCGCTGGGCCGGTCAGGTTGAGCGCGTAGGCGATTCGGTTGGACAGCATGGTGTAGGACGCGCTGGCCGGAGTGTGCATGTCGGTGTGGAACAGCGCCGGGCCCACCACGCCGATCACCGACTGGTCCACCACGAATCCGCCGACATACACACCGACCGGCGCGCCGGCGGTGCGGCCCGCTATGCCCGCGTCGTCGAGCGCCTCCCAGGTCACCTCGAGCAGCAGGCGTTGCTGTGGATCGAGCACGGTCGCCTCGCGAGCCGAGATGCCGAAGAAGTCCGGGTCGAACTCCCAGGGATCGATCGTCATGAACGCGCCGTGCTTGGTGTAGCTGCGGCCGGGGGTGCGGGTGTCGGGATCGTAGTATCGGCGGTAATCCCACCGATCCGGCGGAATCTCGACCACGCCGTCCCGTTTGTCGAGGACGAATTCCCAGAACGTGTCGGGCGAATCGATTCCGCCCGCGTATCGACAACCGATACCAACAATAGCGATATCCGACACGTAGGTCCTTCCGAATACGGCCATTCGTCATCGCCGCGCAAAACGTCGAGACGTATAACAAAGTCCGGCACAGTAGACAAACCGGGCTCGAGTATATCGACGGCGAGACGCGGGCCAGGACATTCTGGAGATCGCTGAAAAATCGAGCCCGATCGTTTGTGAAATGACCTAATTCAGGGCGCTTTACGTCCCTTCGCGACGGTGATCCGGTACCTGCCCGGGCGATAGGTACAGGTCACAGTGCGGATGTCCATCGAATTGTGCACTGTCGGAATCGTCGAACGTCCTCGTGTGCATCGTGATATCCCTTGATACGTTCCAGGCAATTCGCCCGGCGCCACCGAGAGTCGAGCATTCACGCACGTATTAGGGAGGCGGCGGTTGTTCGCCGATTTCACGCAGTGGGCAGATGTTGTCGTCCGGCGGCGGTTCGCGGTGATCGGTGTTGTCGTGTTCGCAATGCTGGCACTGGGTGCGTATGGGCTCGGCCTGAGCGACGAATTGAGTTCTCGCGGCTGGGACGACCCGACGTCGGAATCAGCGCAGGCGGCGCGGTTGCGCGATGAGGTGTTCGGCCGAGACCACAGCGGAGACGTGATACTGCTGTTCCACGCGCCCCCAGGAAAAACGATCGACGATCCGGCGTTCGCCGACGTGGTCGTCGACAGCCTGAACGACCTGCCACGCCGCTTTCCGAACGAAATCGCGAAGATCAACGGTACCTACTGGCCGACCGAAACCGGCCTGACGCTACCGGATCTCTTCGGCTCCGCGGATCGTAAGCACGCGTTCGCGTCCGTCGCCGTGCAGGGCGGCGACGACACCGAGCTGATGCGGAACTTCGGCAAAGTCGCGGACCGCTTCGACATACCGGGCATCGATATGGAGGTCGCCGGTGGGCAGGCGGTCGCCGGCGCGCTCAACGACACCATGGTGCACGATCAGCGGCGGATGGAACTGGTCGCCATTCCGGTCGTCGCTGTGCTGCTGTTCTTCCTCTTCGGCGGTGTCGTCGCCGCGGCTCTTCCGCTGATCGTCGGCGGGCTGACCGTGCTCGCCGCTTGGGGGGTCATTCGCGGCATCACCACCGTCACGGAGGTGAATTCGTTTGTCTCACCGGTAGTTTCGATGATCGGCCTGGGACTGGCCATCGACTACGGGCTGTTCATCGTGAGCCGATTCCGAGACGAACTCGCCGACGGCCACGAGGTGGCGGTGGCGGTCCGGCGGGCGGTGACGACCGCCGGACGGACGGTGGTGTTCTCGGCGACCATCGTGGTCGCCGCCGCGGCCGGCATTCTGCTGTTTCCGCAGGGCTTCCTGAAGTCGTTCGCCTATGGCGCGATGGTCACCGTCACACTGGCCGCGCTGACCGCGATCACGCTGTTGCCCGGGCTGCTCGCGGTGCTCGGCCACCGGGTGGACGCGTGGGGATTCGACTGGTTCCGAAAGACCAGGCCCGCCGACGATGTGCCGCACAACTTCTGGGGTCGCATCGCCGCGGCGGTGATGAAACGGCCACTCGCCGTGGCGATCCCGGTGTGCGCCGGGCTGCTGTTGCTCATCGCGCCGGTGCAGCACCTGGTATTCGGCGGCATCACCGAGCGCTTCCTGCCCCCGGCGGACCCGACTCGATTGGCGCAGCAGCATTTCGATGAAATCTTCCCGTTGCGCCGGATCGATCCGATCCACCTGATCATGGTCACCTACCGCAGCTCGGACATCGATACGGTGGTGACGCGCGCGAATCAGGCGCCAGGGCTGGCAGCACCGTTCCCCGCGCCGATGCAGGGCCCGGCGGACCCTTTTGTCTACACCACCGACACCGTGCTGGCCGGCTCGGACAACGCGGACGCGGCCATCGACTACCTGCGCTCCATGGAGCTGCCCAACGGGACGACGCTGCTGGTCGGTGGTCAACCCGCCGCGCAGCGCGACAGCATCGACGCGTTGCTCGACCGGCTGCCGCTGATGCTCACGCTGGTGTTCATCGCAACGACCGCGCTGCTGGTGCTGACCTTCGGCTCGCTGGTGTTGCCGCTCAAAGCGGCGGCGTTGAACCTGCTCGGGCTCGGGGCCACCATCGGCGTGCTGACCTGGATATTCGTCGAAGGACACGGCGCGGACCTGCTGGGCTTCACGCCCCAGCCGATCATGCCGTTGGTATTGATGCTCATCATTTCGGTGATCTACGGCCTGTCCACCGACTACGAGGTGTTCCTGCTCGCCCGCATCGTCGAGGCGCACCGGGCGGGGGTGTCCACCACCGACGCGGTCCGCACCGGTGTCGCCCGCACCGGCCGGATCATCACCGCCGCCGCCCTGATCTTGATCGTGGTGACCGGTGTATTCGCGCTCTCCGATCTGGTGATGATGCAATACATTGCCCTCGGGATGGTCACGGCACTGTTCATCGACGCGACGGTGCTGCGCGTACTGCTTGTCCCCGCGACGATGAAACTGCTCGGCGACGCGTGCTGGTGGGCGCCCGCCTGGATGCGCCACGTCCATCGGAAAGTCGTTGACCGCGAGCCGATTACGGGCGATGCGCGGGTAGTGCTACTCACCAAGGCGGGGAGTTCCTCGGTGTATACGGACAAGTGGGATTCCTGAGCTCCATCTATGGCTGCGTTTTCCCAGCCGGGCGAAAATGCGGCTTGCACTGAAACGGCATGCTCGGGTGCGGTCGCCGCTGAGGGCGCCGCCAACGGCCGCGATCGTCGCTCGAAACTCTCGAGATCGTACCGATTCTTCCTAAACGAATTTCGAGAAAGTTGTGAATTGTTCAGTATCCACGCAGAGCGGAAGATTTCTCATTCTAGCGGCGTTAGCGTTTGCACGCTTCGGCGCTGAGCGCCGAGCACATTACCGAGAACACTTCTGTAATGAGGCAAAATGAAAATCACTACCCGGCTGTGTTCGGGGCTTTTCGCAGGCGCACTCGCGCTTGTCATCGGAATGACCGATGCCGGCGCGGATCCCACGACAACCCCTACTCCATCGTCACCCGGTACTACATCAGCTCCAGCGTCCGGCGACCAGCAACAACAACAGCTCGCCAGCTCCATCACCCCTGGTCTGAAGAATCAGTCGGCGAAGCCGATCGTCGACACCGACCCTGGTAGTCACGCCTCCGACACCGTCGGGACCGGCCCGCAGATGTCGGCGTTTCTGGCGGCATTCGGCTACAGCTTGGCCAACCCGGATGCCGCACCCCCAGGCACCAACGACTGGAGCTGCAAACCCACCGCGGATCAACCGCGCCCCGTCGTACTGGTGCACGGAACCTGGGCGAATGCCTACGACTCGTTCGCATTCATGAGCAAGCCCATCAAAGACGCCGGCTTTTGCGGGTTCACCTTCAATTACGGCCGATCCAACCTTCTGCAGGGCGGGGGTGTTGGTTCAGCATTGCCGGGAGCCTATGGTACCGGCGACATTCCAACCTCGGCCAAGCAACTAGCTACTTTCGTCGATCGGGTGCTCTCCGCCACCGGTGCTCAGCAGGTCGACATCATCGGCTGGTCACAAGGCGGATCGATGGCTAACTGGTACACCAAGTACGAAGGCGGCGCGGCCAAGGTCAAGAACTTGATCACCTATGGCGCCACCCACCACGGTACAACCCTCCTCGGAATCGCAACGCTCGGCCGGGCGATCAACAACTTCGGGATCGATGTCCTCGGGCCGATTTCCCTTATTGTCGGAAAATCGGGAATTCAACAAACCATTGGCTCGGATTTCGTGACCAAACTCAATGCCAACGGAGACACCGTGTCCGGCATTACCTACACGATCGTCGGCACCAGATATGACGAAGTAACCACCCCCCACGACTCGACCTTCCTGAAAGCCGGTCCCGGAGCGACGGTGAACAACATCACCCTGCAGGACGGCTGCGAGATCGACCTGTCCGACCACCTCACCATGATGTACTCGCCTCGGGCCCTGTCGATTGCGCTCAAAGCTCTTGACCCGGCGAAGAACCCGACCCTCGCCTGTCAACCCAACCCGTGGCTGATCGGCGGTGGCGGCCGCCTCTGATCATCCTCGACCCAGGGTCCCGCCTGACGGCTCCGAACAGCCGAGCCGTCAGGCGGGCTCCGTCCGCAGCTAGGTACGGCCAGCGGCGGTCCGGATCGGCACCCATGTTCGACACCCGGGGGCGGCAGGGGCTCAGGGGGAACTATCTATTTTGCTGCCGTTCCCGCAGCGGCGTCCGATACTGTGCCGACACGACCTGACGGAAGGAGCCGCAGATTGGCGTCGAGCCGGTCACCACGGTGGGAGCCGCGCAACGGTGTTGGCGTTGTTGCGTTGGTGGCTGGGATCGTTTCCGTCGTTTTCGCGTTCGTTCCGATCGTTGGGGAGCTGGTCGCTGCCCCGACTGCCGTAGTGGCTCTGACTTGTGGATGGATCGGTTTTGTCCGTGCCGACAAGGGTTTGGCCACCAATCCGCGCGATGCGGTAGTCGGTGGCGCCCTCGGCATGCTGTCGATCTTCGTGATGTTCCTGGTGTTCGCCGCGACGAACAGCGCCCCGGCGTAGCCCATACGGCCGCGGATCGGGTACGTGCACCGGCCCGTGATTCGTGACGAGGCGTGGGCGGTCTGGGCAACCTTGTAGCACCGCCCCTGAAATCGGGGGCGGCAGGGCGCCTGTGCTGAAGTGGGCAGGGCCACAAGGAATATCGGAGCGGAGAGTTGGATGATGATCGACCGCAGTGAAAGCGTCGTCGTTTTCGCGTTGGGCCCGAACCCCGACGACGGTTTCACCAGGACGGTGCGGACGCAGGACGACTTCGCGGTGCAGCAGGCGTGGCGGGAACTGGTTGCGGACCACGACCTCCGACCCGAGCAGGTGACCGAATTGTTCACCGAGTGGCAGCCATCCACGGCCGACGCCTTGTTTATCGAGCAGACATTCGGCGAGATCGAACTGTCCCACATGTTCGAGCGCCCCGCGCCGGACGGGTGGGACATCGCGTTCGCCGAGGCAAGCGCCGCACTCGAGGCCGAGATCCGGCGGCGCGAGGCGGAAGCGGAGGCGACGACGCGTCGCATCGACGAAAGCACCAAGGACGGGGTAGTTCTGCCGGTGCTGCGCAGCACCTCGCTGCCCGGTAGCGACATCGTCCAAGACGCGATGCAGTACCTCCCGCTCGGCGACCACATCTATGTCACCTTGGCGCGCATGGCGAAGACCCCGCACGGCACGATCGGGATGACGCCGCTGCTGAACCACGATTTCACTGACGACGACGATGTTTCCGAACAGTTCTCGACCGCGATCATGGCCCTCGCCGGCGGCCTCACCCTCGAAGGTTGGGCCACCGCGGACGGCCCGATTGCCCGAGTCGCCCGGCAAGACAGCTTCCAGGGCGGCTCTGCCATCCTGCTCCCCGGATTCCACGAATGGGTCGCCGACAACACCGGCTGGCAGGATTTGATCGTCGCCATCCACTGCCCCGACGAACTGTTCGTCACGCCCGCGGATTCCGCCATGGCCGAAAAGATGCGTCGCGACGTCCACAACGCGCAACCCCGCTGCGCCGAACTGCGTCCCGCACTCTTCCGAATCACCGGAAACGGCCTCGACAATATCGAATTCGTGCTCGAGAGCAACCTGACATGAAAACCGTTGGGCTGCATGGTTAGGCACGCATAGCAGGCTCCGGCAGCGCACCGAGCCGAGCGATAACGCGCTCGCGCAACAGGAGATATTCGCTCCACCGGTAACGCGTGGGGCCCGGCCGGCGTTCGACAACACGGGCCGCCGCCAGCGTCTGGCCCAGCTGGAACTGCTCGCGAGTCAAATCGAGTTCTATACCGCTGGACAACCGGTTCCACCAGTGAAATCCATGTTGTTCCCCGCCGAGCCACACCTCGCCGACCATCAGCTCACCGCCGAAGATGTCGTTGACAATCAAGGCTGTGATGTCACAGTGACCATACGAAGGATTTCCGGGCTGCCAGTCGGCACGAGCAAGGTCATCCGCTGAGCAGGTGTCAGCAGCCCAGCTCGCCCGCAGAGCGCTGTCGATGGCGAGTAGGTTCCAAGGGATCATGTCCGAAGCATCCCATCTCGGACCGACAACCGAATGACGACCGGAAACGCATCTGGGCGAACATCATTGGCAGAACACGGAATACGGTCCGCTACTGAAGATGGCCCAACGCTTGTCAAAGGGCCGACCACGGTCCGCCTCCGCTGGCGCAGGACAGTCCGCGCCGGGCACCGAGCTCTTAGCGGAGGTGCAGCGCAACGCCGATGGTGCCGCCGGTTGCTGCGAGGTGGTCACGCCGACGTGCATGCCGATCGACAGTCGGTGTCTTTGTGTCGCCAGGCGAACCAGTACCCCGGCAACGTGACGATCACCCCCGACACGAACGCCGGTTCTCCCCTGAGTAGCACGCCGACGTCACTATCGAGGTCCACAAGATCAGCGCCGCCCTCGAACCGGTTCTGAACGAGGTGACCGTTCGCTCACTCCAGAATCCGGGCCTTCACGAGTGCAGGTCCAGGGAGCCCGCGTCGACGATGCTGACGCCGCCGTCTGCGACGAGAACCGACCCGGTGAGGTAGGTGGAGTCGTCGGAGGCGAGGAACAAGCACACGCCCGCGATCTCTTCCGGTTCGCCTTGACGACCCAGCGGGATGTAGCGGGTGGCGAATTGCCTGGCCGCGCTGTGGTCGAGATCGCGGCTCTGCATGAGGTGGGTGATCATGTTGTCGGACATGGGTGTTCGGATCTGGCCGGGGCAGATGGCGTTGACTCGGATGCCTTGCGGCCCGTAGTCGACGGCGAGGGACCGAGTCAGCCCGATCAATGCGTGCTTGCCGGTGACATATCCGGCGCGGTCGGTCGGGGCGCTGAGTCCCGCTATCGATCCCACGATGATCACCGAGCCGCGGGTTGCCCGCAAAGCGGGCAGGGCGGGGCGAACGGTGCTGTAGCAGGTGGTGACGTTGAGGCGCAGGGCTTCGTCCCAATCGGCGCGGGACGTCTCGCCGACAGTGTCGCCGCCGCCGGTGCCCGCATTGGCGACAACGATGTCGAGTCTGCCGAACCGTTGCTTTGCTGTGTCGACTGCCGCGGCCATGGCCGCGTCGTCGGCCGCGTCGGCGGGTATGACCACGGGGTCGCCGGTCAGCTCGGCGGCCACGGTCTCCAGTGGTTCGCGGCGTCGGCCCACCAGCAGTACCCGCGCACCCTCGGCGGCGAAGCGGCGGGCGGTCGCGGCCCCGATTCCGGTGCCCGCGCCAGTGATCAAGGCGACTTTGCCCGCCAGCCTGCTCATCGGCCCTCCGCAGCGAACGACACCTCGACCGGACCCGCGCCGCGCTCGAGGGAGATACGACTGAATTTGCCGTCCCGGATTAGGTAGTGCGCGTCCAACGGCGCGATGCGGACGTCTCCGGCGTGCATCGGACCGGTTGCGAGTTTGTCGGTGTCGCGGACGCATTCCATCTTTTCGCGCGCCCGCACCCGCAGGCTGTTGTCGCCATCGCTGATCACTTCGTCGATGAGCAGGGTTTCGGTGACGCCGTCGTGAATTTCGGTCAGCCATCGGAGCGTGTCGGCAGCACCGTGGGTCACTGTCTTGCCGTAGATGACGAAACTGACATCGTCGGTGTAATAAGTGTCGACGACAGTGCGGTAGTCACCGGAATTGTAGAGCGAGACGTAAGTGTCGTAGGTGCTGCGATCCATGGCGGTCTCCTTTCGGGCATGGCGGATCGGGTGAACTGGCTCATCGATCGGCGAGCACGTCGGCATGGCAAAGCGCGGGGGACTGATGGTTTCGCATCCAGCATGTGTCCCCCTTGTCCCTGTTTCGATAGCCCTGCGGCGCAGGTTTCACCGATGGCTTTGGTCCCCGGCACAAAAGGTGCAGTCGTGCCCCGGCGGAACGCGATCACGGCTGAGTGGTGTTTTCGAATTGTTCGGGAAACAGTTCGACTGCGCGTAGCGCGACCAGTAGTTCCGCGGTTCGAGCGGGGTGGGTGAGGGTGCTGCCGCTGTGTTCCTCGATGCGGTGTAGTCGGTAGCGGACTGTATTGCGGTGGCAGTGCAGCGATGTCGCGGCTTGTGGTGTCGACCCGTCGGCGTCTGACCAGGCGCGTAGCGTTTTCAGTAGTAGGGTGCGGTCGTGCTCGGGCAGTGACAGTAGCCCGCCGAGGGTGCGGCGTGCCATGGCGCTTGCCTCGTCCGGGCCGGACAGCATCAGCAGCAGGGCGAGTGGATCGTCGCCGTAGTGTGCTATCCGGCAGGTGGTTCCGTTGAGGCAGCCCAGTGCCAGTCGGGCTTGCCGCAACGCGGTCGCGGTGTCGCCGATGTCCCGGTAGGCCTCGCTGACGCCGATGCGGTCGGCGTCGATGGTGTCGAGCAGGTCGCGCAGTGGCCGTTCATCGGTGTCGAGGAGGGCTAGCACTCCGACGTTTTCTTCCGGTGAGTGCCGCCAGACCGCGCGTATCCGGGTGTTGGGGCGTTGGCGAATCTCGAAGTGCAGGTCGGGTTCGGGCTGTTTCGGGGTGGCGAGGACCACGCGGAAGTTGCCGATGCTGGGCAGGCCGAGGGATTCGACCACCGATCCGCGTTCGGCGGGATCCTTACCGCCGCCACTGAGCAACGACTCGATAAGGGTCGCGCTGAGGTGATGGTCGTGCTCGGCTTGGGCGAGGGCTGCTTGTTGGTAGCCGTCGAGGATTCGTTGGGTGCCCCGGCCCAGTGCGGTGAAAAGCCGGTCCGCGAGGGTGACCGAGAGTTCGTGGTCGGTCTGCGGGATGAGTTTCGCCGCCGCACGCAGCATGGTTCGCGAGCAGATCATGATGAGGGCGGTGATGGCGCTGAAGGAGACTCCGGCTTCGGCGCGCTGGCGTCCGGTCAGGTCGAGGTAGTCCAACCGCAGTTCGGCACCGCAGAGATGTTCGCATATTCGGCTCATCGCGTCCGCGATCGAGCGCTCGATCCGGTCCTGTTCGGCATCCGGCAGGGCCGCGATCTCGGGGATCTCGGCCCGCGCGTCGGCCAACGCCGTGCGCGCGATATCGGATACTCGACCCGCCAGCGGGGCGAACACCACCTCGGGCGGCAAAGGTCGGGCGCGTAGCGACATCGATGAGCCCCTTCCGCCACAGGCATCGCGGGGAGCGCCGTGGAATGCGGGAGCGCGTAGGTCGGATATCCAGGACCGCCGCGGCGGCTGACGTCCTGGCATCACCGTAGCAACCACCGCAACGGGCGCCGGGGTGACACGCCGCGCACTATCGGGCGACCGCACCCGTAGTTGTTCGCCCACACAATGCGAAGAGCTCGAATCGCGGCGGGCGTACACAACGATTTCTCGGAGGCGGTGCCACGATAGATCGTGACGCCGGAAAGCCGAGCCGCGAGGTTCTTCCGACATCGTTGCTGAGCCCGAGATCCGAACACCGGTCCGTACGGCCGAGTGCCTTTCCGGAATCAGAAAAGGAGCAGTGTATGTCGTATAGTCCGGCTACCAGCCGCAAAACTTCCTATGCCACCGGCATCATGGAGCCGATGCTCGACGAGATCACGCTGACCAACTTGCCGGTGGCAGGCGCGATACCCCCGGAGCTAGCGGGGCGATACTTCCGCAACGGCAGCAATGCGGTCCCGGAAATGGACTCCGGGCATGCGTTTCTCGCCCCAGGAATGATCCACGGGATCCGGATACGCGACGGCAAAGCGGAGTGGTATCGCAACCGGTACGTCCGCACGCCCGCGTTCGGTACCAAAGGCAAACTGGCCTTCGATGAAGCCGGGCGTCAATTGCAGGAGTTCGCTACCAACAACACCGATGTGAAAGTGCACGGGCAGCGGATTCTGTCGCTGTCCGAGCAATGCGTTCCCTACGAAATGAGTTCGGAGCTGGACACGCTCGGCCCGTGGACGTTCGGCGGGAAACTGCGGGGTAATATGATCGCCCATCCCAAACACGACCCCGCGACCGGGGCGTTGCATGCGTTCGGCTACGACATGGGGCGGCCGATCGTGGACTACTACGTCATCGACGCCGAGGGCACGCTTGTCACCGATCGGCGCTTCGAAGTCGACGCACCGATGTTCCTGCACGACATGGCTCTCACCGAGCACTACGTCGTCGTCTACGACACCCCCGCTACCTACGACCTGAACCTGCTCCCACTCAATCCCTGTCCCATCGTGTGGAACGACGCGCGGCCCTCCCGGCTGGGCCTGTTGCCACGACACGGCACCGGTACCGATATCCGATGGACCACCACCACCGCGTGCTGGATCCCGCATACCGCCAACGCCTATGAAGATGCCGAGGGCAATGTGGTGGTCGATGCCACCCGAGTCGACGCGTCGGACTGGGACCGGGGCTGGGCCGGACTGGGCGGCCTCGTCGCCCATCAGCACTCCATCGGCCCCACCACCGAACTGGTGTTGGAGGCGTCACTGTACCGATGGACCATGAACCCGGCGACCGGAACGGTGTCCGAGGAGTACCTGGACGATCGGGTTGTCGAGTTCCCTGCCATCAACCACGCCTTCGGCACCGGACAGCATCGCTACACCTACATCGTCGGCTACGCCGGGCGCGGCCGCACCGAAACGAGTCTGATCAAGTACGACCGAAACACCGGCCGGAACTGGACACGAGATTTTCCGCACGGCCAAGTGCCCGGCGAGCCCGAATTCGTCCCCGCACCCGACGCACGCAACGAAGACGACGGATGGATCATCTCGATGGTTACCGGCAAAGACGGGCAACCCTCAGAACTGATCATCCTCGACGCCTCCGACATCACCGGCCCCGCCACGGCCCGCGTCGTGCTGCCGCACCGCCTCCCCTATGGATTCCACGGCAGTTGGATTCCTGACACCGCTCTGCGAACGTGAATCGAATCGCGGCCGCTGTTGGACGGAATGAGCTGTGGCGCTGAGGCCATGACCTACCCGGGGCGGTCGCGTCAGTGCACGCCGAGTGCGTCGAGGATCATCGGACGTGCCGTCGCGATCGCTTGCTGCCAGTACGGCCAGGTGTGCGTTCCGTTGCCGATGTCGATGCGAGCGGCGATTCCGCCTGCCGCGATTCGATCACGGAACATCTGGGTAGCGGCTGCGGTCATCTGCTCGAGGACCATCGCGTTGACCGTGTTGCCGACCCCGTTCGGCAGGTCGAGCGGGCCGGGTAGGCCATTGCCTGTCGAAACGTACATCGGCAGACCACGGAGTAATTCCGCCTGCACGGTGGCGTCGTTGCGGCGCCAGGTCGGTCCGCCCGCCGGACCCCACATATCGTCGACGTTGAAGTTACCTTCATCCCACATGGCGGCGCGCATCGCTTCGTTCCAGAACGGAAATGTGGGGTGCACGAATCCGGAAAAGGATCCGGCGAACTTGAACTGGTCGCGATGGTGGCCGGCCAGGGTGAGGGCAGCGTTGCCGCCCATGGAGGCACCGACGATGGCGTTGTTGGTTCGTGACACGCCGTACCGTTCCAGGAAAGCGGGCAGCTCTCGGGTGAGGAACGTTTCCCATTTGTACGTCGTCGCTTGCTGATTGGTACTACTCGGTCGATACCAGTCGGTGTAAAAGCTCGACCGACCACCGACCGGGAACACCAATGTGACGTTGTCGCCTGCGAATTGGCGCAGCACATCGGTATCCGTCGTCCACTGACTGTGGTCGGCCGGCGCACGTAGACCATCGAGCACATAGAGGGCCGCGCTGCCGCCGCGGGCCGCCCACTGCACCTGGACTTTGATCGGCCCCATGCTGGACGGCACGAACAGGTCCTGGTAACCGCCTACCGGTGCCCGCAATACCGGTGCGTGGATCGGTGCGGCGGTGGCCGCAGCCGCACCGATCCACGGCACCAGCACAGCTGCCGCCAAGACAGCGCCGGTCTTCTTCAGCCGACCACGGATTGCCCGCTCCGTCACGGATCGCGCTGCTGCGCCCACCCCGGTACCTCCTACAGAACTGTGCCGCAATCGCTTTAGCGCCGCCTGATGCGTGCGACATACGGAGTGAACCCTAGCGAGCCCTGACGCGAGCGCAACAGTCGGACCCGGAAAGAACTTGCCACTTGCCGGTTCGCTACCCGCGAGAGGACCACGGGGGCAGAGTGATTGGCGATCTTGTCGGTCGAGTGGTTGTGGATCAGCGGGCGTTGGTACCGCGCTCCGGTGCTCGAGTGTCGAACGCCTGAGCAACGGCGAGGCTGTCTTCGTAGACGTGGTGGCGGGTGATGAGGTCGTTCTCGACGGTGAGGTGCAGCGCGAAACGGGAACGATAGGCGCGCCCAGTGGGCCGGGCAGTCTGGCGTATTTCCCCCAGGACCACCGCATCCGGGCCGTCGACCAGAACACGTTCGATCACGGTTTTGTTCTGCTCGGGCAGGTGGTACTCGGCGATTTCGCGGTAGTGCGCAGCCGCATCGGCGCGCGTGGCACGGTGCCGAATCCAGGGAGTCTCGGTGCGGCCGTGCTCGTTCACTGGCCAATCCAACTTCCAGTCGCTGACCGGGGCGTACAGCGCGGCGATGGCGTCCGGGTCACCCGAGCCGATCCGACGGAGAAGTTCTTCGACGATGGTCCGGGTAGCGCTGGTCGCGATGTTGCTCATAACAGCCACGATGCCCAAGTCAACGGACGCCGTCGATTACCTCCGAGGTAATGCCGTGTGTCCTGCCAGTTGATGCTTGGGTCGAGTCGCGGTCCGGCTGGATTACCCTGTCGGGCAGTCGGTGACGAGACGCCGACCGGCCGGGCTGTCCACCCACTGCAGCGCCTCACGCAGCACGGCGCGCATGACCGACTCTCTTCGATATCGCGTGACGAGATCAGTTCAACAGGGCCTCTTCCGGTTTCGGCGAAACGGGCGGTGCGGTATCTGGGCGGTCCGGGCAGGCTGACTGAGCGTGCCGACTACTCGTGCCCGGTCAGGCCCCGTCGATCATTCCTGCGATACGGCCTCGACGACGCTGCCCGCCTGCGGGTTGTCGAGTTCGCGTGCCACGTCGGCTTGCGCGACGATGCCGACCAGTTGGTCGTTCTCCAGCACGGGAACCCGGCGGATCTGGTGCTGCGACATCACCTCGCATACCTTCGATACATCGTCGTCGGCCTGCACCATCACGGGAGTGCCTTGGGCCAGCTCTCCGGCCTTCACGCCGATCGGATCCATGCGCTGCGCAATCACCTTCACGACGATGTCGCGATCGGTGAGCATGCCCTTCAGCTGGTTGTCCTCGCCGCAGATCGGCAGGGAGCCGATGTCCAGGTCGGCCATCTTACGTGCCGCGTCGAGCACGGAATCGCTGGAACGAACACATTGGACACCGGGGGTCATGATGTCGCGTGCAGTAGTCATGGAGCGCCTCCTCGAATCGTCGGGTACGACAAGCCACCCACGATGGATGGCCTGTTCAGCGCCTACCCGTACAGCCGAGCAGTACACACGTGGCGCGCCGGGCATCTCGCACGCCTGGCGCGGTCTGTGTGTTCGGTGCGCGGCCTAGGCGGGCAACGGAATGCGAGTGCGTCCAGGCGAATCAGCGCGGAGAAGTCCCCACGCGTGCCGCCCTCTCAGTGACGTCGCTGCCCACCAGGCTTGCCAGATGTAGTCGCAGCGTGGCGCGCATCCGATCCGGGTCGCGTCGGGCCGGATCGACCACCGCGGCAAGGGCCAAACCGTCCAGCAGGGCGGCGAGTCGATCGGTCTCCTGCTCGAGATCGCCGACCGTGCCGCGCAACACACCGGCGTCGGACATCGTGCACAGCACGCGGCGCACCAGCGAGCGCACTCCGGCCAATGGTTGCACCGCCAGGTCGGCCAGCTCCGGCCGCGCCCGCGCGGCCGTGGTGAAGGCCAGCCACACCGCCGACTCTTCGAATCGCTGCTCGTCCACGGGCAGCAGCTCGGCCAGGATCCGTTCGGCGACACTGCCCGGCACTTGCTGCACGACCACGCCCTCGGGGAATATCTCGGCCAGGTCGCGCAGCACCCGTTCGGTCACCCGCCGATTCAGTTCGGCCAGGGTGAAGCTCAGTAACTCGGTATGGCTGTCGAAGTAGTGCCGCACCGAGCCGACGACCAGCCCCGCCTCCTCGGCTACCCGGCGCAGCGAGGCGTGCTCCACCCCTTCTCGGGCGACGACTCGAAATACGGCGTCGGCCACCGCTTTTCGACGTTCGACCGGATCCACGATCTTGGGCATGAGTAGTGATCCTATGTTTCTTCCACCTCGGCAAGCCGAGCGCCGTCGCATCGTTTGTCTTTATAGCACACTCGAGCTACTTTAAATAGCATGATTGAGCTATTAACCCGGTCGATGTCGGTGCACGACCTGCCAGGAGCGGACTCATGAGCACCCCACTGATCATCGCGCTCGTCACCGCCGTGCTGCTCTTCGTGATCGTCCGGCGGTTCCGCGGGGAACCGCTCAATGCCAGGGACATCCTGGTTCCGCCGATCCCGCTGCTGATCATCGGCGTGCAGGGCATGGTGAAACACCATCCCACCGCCGTCGATATCGTCTGGATCAGCGTCGGCCTACTCGTCGGATTCGCCTTCGGGGCTTGGCGTGGCACCACGATCACGCTGCTGACCCGCGACGGAGTGCTGTGGCAGCGCTACACCGGCGCCACCCTCGGGGTCTGGGCGTTCTCGCTGACGGTGAGCGCGAGCATCGGTTTCCTCGGCGTCCATCTGGGCGCCAACGCGGATGCCCGGCCGGTGCAGTTGTCGATCGGCGTGAGCATGCTCGGCGAGGCGCTGACACTCGCCCTACGCGGATTGTCCACCGGCTATCCCTTCGCACCCGAGCGCGTCCGCAAGACCGGATCACCCCTCGAACAGATTCCCGTTGAGCGCCAGCGCCTTCGGACGGCGGTTACATCGCCCCGGATCCGATCGGCGGTCGCCGAATGGCAGCGGACCGGCGATCCGCGAACGGCTCTGAACAGTCTGCGACACACCGATCGGGAGTGATCGGGGACTACATCGCCAGGGTCGGTGTGCCCACTTCGATGCCGGTTCGGCGCAGCGCCTTCGCCTTCGTCCGCATCAGTGCGTCGCGCGGTCCGCGCGCGATGTCGAGGGCCAATTCGTGGGCGGCGGCGGCCAATTCGTGGCGGGGTAGCACTGCGCTCACCAAGCCGAGCCGGAGCGCCTCGGTCGCGTCGACGGTCCGGCCGGAGAGTGTCAAATAGCGCGCGGCCGCACCGCCGACCAGCTCCCGCAACGGCTGATACAGCACGTCGGCGAACCGTTGCTCGGGGTGGGTGAAGGTGGCTGTGTCCGCGGCGACGCGGATGTCACACAATGTCGCCAGGTCGAAGCCGCCTGCGATGGCGGGACCGTTGACGGCGGCGATGGTGGGTAGGGGAAACCGCAGCACGGTGTGATGGAAGCGATCGCTGGACGGCCACAGTGCTTGTCGCACAACGGGATCGGTCGAGCCGAACTCGGCAAGATCGAATCCCGAGGAGAAGATGTCGCCCGCTCCAGTGATCACGACGACCCGCACTGCTGCATCGACGGCGAGCGCGTCGAGAGCTGAGCTCACTTGGTCGCGTACCGCGATCGAGAGAGCGTTCTTCTTTCCCGGGTTGTCCAGGGTGAGCGTGGCGACGCCGTCACCTTGCGCCGACACGGACACGAACTGTTCGGACATATCTGTTCCTCTCTGGAGCGGCCTGCGAGATCGTGCCAGCCGTCGGGCCCGGGTACTGCCCGCGACGAAGGACCCGGGGGCCGCGCGGTTTTCTTCGTTACGTCACGCGGGGTGGAACAGCGTGACCAGTCGTCCGGCCAGCCACGGACGGCGGCCCCAGGCCAGCAGCTTTCCGGTCAAAGTCGGTAACCACGGGTCGATGCGGCCGTAATTGAGCAACAGCGCGGTGACCGGTTCGGCGCTGATGTGCACATCGATCCGACCTGGGTCCGGGGGATCGATGGTGAGGTGTCCGTCGCTGAATTGATAGATGTGCGTAGCAAGCTTGCGCAGCCGGAATTCGTAAGTCGCCGTGTGACCGGCGGCCTCGGTCGAATTGATCCATCCCGGTAGCACCTGATGCTGGCCCAGCGTGATCATGGGCACGACATGTGGGGGAATTGGCCACGGGCGGCCGAGTGCTTTGGCGATGTCGTGACCGTGCACGACGAATTCGCCGATCAGCGTGCCGAGCGAGCGGTCGGCCCGCACGCGCTGGTCACCGTCGAAATTCATCAGCGGCTGGTTGTCACCGAATCCTTCGATGATGTTCAGAAAGGATGCGAGGCCGTCGCGGAGAATAGCGGCCAGTTCGGTGCGGTTTCGCGTGGGCAGGGTGCGGATCTGCTCGGCATTGAACGCGGGCAGGTCCGTCACCCGAGTGGGCCAGTTCCCTTTGCCCCGTGCGAGATCCCGGTATCGAGCCGGCTCCATGGCGACGTGGCCGAAGACGTCGGTAATAGACCAGCCCGGCGTCGCGGGCACCGGTGCGGCGGGATCCGGCGCCGACAACACGAGATCAATGAATTGTTCCGCCGCTCGGGACGCGGCGTTGGCCATCTGCGCCCTGGTCGGCGGGGTATTCGATAATGGATGTCGCATAACAGTCCTTGGGATTCATATCGGGATTGCGGCTATCGGGGCCAGGGTGTCCCGCTGTTGTGCTGAGACCGCCCCGAAGTGCGTCGCCGGGGTAATCGGTTGATCAAGTGTGGAAAATCCTCGGTCGTACAGCAGGTTTCAATGCGGCCGAGTGCGGACTCCGTTGCCGACGGCATACGACGCGGTCCGGACGAGGGATCGCACCCGGCCGCGTCCTAGTAGAGCGTTCCACTGGCGTTATCATCTGGTATGCCTCGCGTCACCGATACCCGCGACCGTCTGCTCGATGCCGGTGCGGCGTTGTTTCGCCAGCAGGGCTATACCGGCACCGGGTTGAAGGAGATCGCGGCCGCGGGTGCGGCACCGATGGGGTCGCTCTATCACTTCTTCCCGGGTGGGAAGGAACAGCTGGGTGTCGAAGCCGTGACTCGTTCCGGCCAGCGCTATCAGCGGTTGATCGACCTCGTATTCGATCGGTCCGAGGATTTTCCCGGGGCTGTTCATCTGTGGTTCCGCCTGGCCGCCGAGGCGCTGGAGAAGTCGGATTTCGGCGACGGCTGTCCCATCGCCACGGTCGCGCTGGAGACGGCCGGAACCGGGGAGTCGCTGCGTGCGGCGTGCGCGGCCGTGTTCGACGCGTGGTTGGACCGGGTCACCGAGGAACTCGTGCGCGACGGGCACGGACTCCGGCAGGCCCGGTCACTCGCCTCGTTCGCGCTGGCTGCGCTGGAGGGGGCGATCGTGCTGGCCAGAACCACCCGCGACACCACCCACCTGCGGCAGAGTGCCACGCACGTGGCCGACACCATCGCGGCCCGCCGCGCCGCGGCCGGCGCCAGCGGCGAATAGCTTCGCGCCGCGGAGGCCTTCCTCGGCGGCTACGCCACCGAGCCGCGCTTCGAGCCAAAAGCCCGATTGCAGGTCTTTCCCGGCACTTTCGATGGTCGCCTGCCGGTCGGCGAGCATGGCCTGCGGTGGAAAGCCCGCGATCAGCTCGGCCAGTTGCAGCGCCCGGTCGAGTGCCGCGCCGTCGTCGACCAGCTCGGTCACCAATCCCATGGCGGACGCCTCCGGCGCGTCGATCACCCGGCCGGTGAGGATCAGGTCGAGGGCGCGGCCGAGACCGATGATGCGGGGGAGGCGTTGGGTGCCACCGTCCAGCAGCGGTACGCCCCAGCGGCGTTCGAGAAAGCCGAACCGTGCGGAGCGCGCGCTTACCCGCAGGTCGCACCACAGCGCGAGCTCCAAACCGCCTGCCACGCACCAACCTTCGATCGCGGCGATCGTCGGCTTGTCCGCGGTGAGGCGGGTGAATCCCTCGGGCCCCTCCGGCACGTATACCCGGTCGTAGAACGATTCGAGATTCTTGAGGTCGGCGCCAGCCGCGAAGGCCGCGCCGCCCGCACCGGTCAGCACCATGACGCGCGCCTCGTCGTCGGCTTCGAATCGGCGGTACGCCTGGTTCAACTCCACCGCGGTCGGGCCGTCGACCGCGTTGCGGCGATCAGGTCGATCGATGGTCACCACCGCGGCGGCACCGATGCGGGCGTAACGAATGTTGTTGTCGTTGGGCACTTTTCCTCCACGGAAGCCATTGAGTAGAACGGCTACTATAGATAGCGGCGCCCAGCTGTGTAAGTCCACCGCCGCGCGGTGGCGAACTCGATGGCTCAGACGACGACTTCGACCGGGCGGTGGCCCCGCCTGACTTGGAAGACGGCCCACGCCTCGGCCAGTCGCGCCACCGCGGTCCGCAGCTGAGCTGGTTCGAGGACGAACGACAACCGCAGATGATCGGTGAAGCTGTCGTCGGGGCTGGTCCGGTTGCCCGGGAGTACTCGCACACCGTGGTCCAACGCGAACTGGGCGAATTCGCCGGTATCGCCGTGCGGGAGCCGAGCCCACAGGAATGGTCCGCCGCGCGGGCGTTCCCACGTCCAACCGGGAAGTTGGTCCCGCAGCAGGTCGGCCATCAACTCGTATCGTTCGGCGAGCTGCCGTCGCCGGACGACGCCGAGCTCCGCGAGGCCGGGCAGCAGGCGTAGTGCGAGCAGCTGGCTGAGATGCGACGACCCGAGGTCGGTGACGACTTTGAGACGAGCCAGCCGCGCGATCAGATGTTCGTCGGCTCTGATCCAGCCGACCCGCAACCCGGCCCAGCACAACTTGCTCAGCGAACCGACCGTGACGACCGTGCCGGCTTCCGTAGTGGCGGCCAATGGGGGTGGGCTGTCGGCGTCGAAGAGCAAATCGGCCAGGGTGGTGTCGTCTACGACGGGAACCCCGGCGGCCGCGGCCAGGCGGGTGATGTCGTGGCGTCGGGCGGTGCTCATCACCGCGGCGGTGGGGTTGTGGCAGGTGGCCGTCACGTACACCAGCCGCGCCGCCGTGCGGTCCAGTGCCTCGCTCAGTGCTCGCGTCCGCAGGCCTTCCCCGTCGACCGGTAACCCGAGGACGGTCGCGCCCGCCGCCGACGCGGCGTCCAAAGCTCCTGCGTAGGTGGGGTTTTCGGTGATGATCGTGCCGTGGTCGCGGCCGAACAGGGTGAACAGCAGGTCGATGGCCTGCTGGCCGCCGGTCGTGACGAGGATCTGCCCGGGCCCCGTCGGCAGGCCGCCTTGGGTGTAGCGCGTCGCGATGGCGGCACGCAGGGCGGGAAGGCCGAGTGGTGCGTAATCGAATTGGCCGGCCAGCCCCCGGATGTCGGCGGGAGAGAGTCGCAGCGCCTCATCGGACACTCCGTCGAGGCCGGGAATCACCGCCCCGGAAAGATCAATCGCGTCACCTGCCGAGGTACTGATCAATTTGGTGGCGGGGGTGACCGCGACCGGTACCGCGGGCCCGACCCAGCGCCCCGCGGTGGCGACCCTGGTTCCACTTCCGCGAGCGCTTTCCAGCAGTCCTTCCTCGCGCAGCAGCCGGTAGGCCGCGATGACCGTGGTGCGGCTGACCTCCAGCGCCCGCGCGAGGTCGCGCTCGGACGGAAGTTTCGAGTCGGTACCGAGCACCCCGCTGCCGACCAGGGTCCGGAGCCGCTCGGCCAGGCGTTGATACAGGGGGCCGTGCCCGGCGGACCAGCGGCCGAGCTCGGACACGAGCGTGTTCATATCCATTTGTATCCAATCGTGGCGTAATTGGATATAGATTGCCAGTCCACTATCCCGCATTCTGGCGTCATGGATACCTCCTTCACTGTGGAAACGCTGCTCGTGCACGCCGACGCCGACCCCACCGAGGCGGCCATCGCACCGCCGTTGTTCGCATCGGTGCCGTTCTCGGCGGGCTCGGCCGAGGCGTTCCGCGAGATGAACAGCGGCAGGCACGATCGGTTCTATCGTCGGTACGGCAACCCCACCCAAGCCCGGCTGGAGCAGGTGATGGCCGCTGCGGAGGGTGCCGAGACCGGCATGGCCACGGCATCCGGGATGGGTGCTATCTCGACCACCCTGCTGACCCTGCTCGGCCGAGGCGATCATGTCGTCGGGCAACGCAGCATGTACGGCGGCACGTTGAGCCTGCTGCAGGAGATCGTGCCGCGTCTCGGCATCGAGGTGACCTTGGTCGAGCAAACCGATGTCGACGCTTTCGCGGCCGCCATCCGGCCGAACACGAAGCTGATCATGCTGGAGACCCCGAGTAACCCGCTGCTGCGGCTGACCGACGTGGCCGCGGTCGCCGCGCTAGCGCGCGAGCACGGCATTCTCACCTTCGCCGACAACACGGTCGCCACGCCGGTGAACCACCGTCCGCTCGACCACGGCGTCGATCTGGTCATGCACAGCCTGACCAAGGCGGCCTCGGGCCACTCCGACGTGCTGGCCGGCATCGTCCTCGGCCGACGGGAGCTGACCGACCGAATCTGGCAGACCCACACCATGATCGGCGCGGTGGTCAGCCCGTTCGACGCATGGCTCGCCCTGCGCGGATTGCGCACCCTGTCGATGCGGATGGACCGGCAGAACCGGACCGCCCTCGCCTTGGCCCATTTCCTCGACGAACATCCGGCTGTCCGGGTGGTGAATTACCCGGGCTTGCCGAGTCATCCGCAGCACGCGCTCGCTCAGCGGCAGATGGTGGGCTACGGCGGCTTGCTCAGTTTCGAACTCGACGGCGGCTATCAGGCGGCGGAAGAGCTGCTGGCCGCTGTCGAGCTCCCGGCGCGATCGTCGAGCCTCGGCGGTGTCCGATCGCTGGTCGTGCAACCCGCCGCCATGTGGGCCCAAGAGCTGACCGAAGAACAGTTGGCCGAGGCGGGAGTTCCCGCCGGGCTCGTGCGCTTCGCAGTCGGCTTGGAAGCCGAAACCGACCTCATCGCGGACCTTTCCCGCGCCCTGTCGGCGCTGAAACCACGGTGACACGCCTGCGCCGCTACTCGGAAAGGGCCGCCGATGAAGTCCACACCTCGAAGCTCTTCCCAGTAGAACGTTCTTCATAATACGGTGGAGGCACCGATGCTCTTTGAGGAGGAGTCAGGTGCAAGAACTGCAATTCATTGATCGCGGCACGCTGGAATGGCGGGAGACCGACGAACCCCGACTGCGGCATTCCGGCGACGCTCTCGTGCGACCGCTGGCCGTCGCCATCTGTGACCTGGACCGGATGATCGTGCGAGGCGCGGCACCCGCGCGGGGTCCGTTTCCGTTCGGACACGAGTGCGTGGCCGAAGTGGTCGAGGTCGGCGACGAAGTCTGCGGCTTCGCGCCGGGCGACCGTGTCATCGTGCCCTTCCAGATCTCGTGCGGCTCGTGCTCGGCGTGCCGGCGCGGCCGCACCGGGCACTGTGCGACCGTGCCGCGGATGTCCATGTACGGGCTCGGTCCGCTCAGCGGCGCCGAGTGGGGCGGTTTCCTGTCCGACCTGGTTCGCGTCCCCTACGCCGATCACATGCTGTTTCGGCTTCCCGAGGGAGTCGACCCGGTCGCCGTCGCGAGTGCCAGCGACAACCTTGTCGACGCCTGGCGCACGGTCGCACCGCATTTGAGGGACGAGCCCGCGGGCTCGGTGCTGGTCGTTGGCAGCAACGCGGCCATCGGCCTGTACGCCGTCGCCATCGCCCGCGCCCTGGGCGCGACTGTCGACTGGGTCGGTGGCAGTGACCGGCAGCGCGGCGCCGCGGAACGCCTCGGCGCCCGTGTTCTCGATCCCGCCTTTCCGGAACGGCTCGGTCCCTACCCGATCACCGTCGACGCGAGTAACCACCCCGACGGCCTGGGCTGCGCGATTCGCTCCACCGGACCGGACGGGGTATGCACCAGCATCGGCATCTACTTCACCGCGCAGGAACTTCCGCTGCTGGAAATGTATTCGAAGGGGATTCACTTCTACACCGGCCGTGTCCACGCCCGACCGGCCATTCCGGATGTGCTCGACCTGGTCGTCGCCAAAAAGCTGCGGCCGGAGACCGTCACCGGCGCGGTTGTCGACTGGGACGACGCCGCCGAAGCCATCACCGAACATTCCACAAAGCTCGTCATCACCCGCCGGTAAGGATGTGGTGATCAACGAAGGGGCTCGCGATGAGCGACGAATTCCAGGAACTACTGGCCGAGGTGATGTCGCATGCCGACCACTTCGGCCATCGGGAACACCTCGAGCTGACCTGGCTCGCGGTCCGGCGCCACGGCTCGTCGGCCGCCGTCGAGCTGGTCAGCGAAGGTATTCAGCGCACAGCCCGCTACGAGCGGGTGCCACGGAAATATCACGCGACGATCAGCCGGGCCTGGGTCGAGCTCGTCGGCCATCACGTACGGGAAAGGGCGCAGGAGAACGACTTCGCCGAGTTCGTCGCGCGAAATCCGGCGTTGCTGGACAAGCGGCTGATCAATCGCTTTTATCACGCGAGCACCCTGGCCAGTTCCCACGCGCGCAGCGAATGGGTGGAGCCCGACCGTACGCCGTTTCCCTGATGGAACAGCAGGCCGAACCGGCCCCGTGCGCTGCCGACTGGTTCGATCGACTGCCCGTTACGACAGTCGCGATAGGCGCGCTGCTTCCGGGCGACACACCACGCCGGTCCGGTGAGGACCTTCGCCATGTGAACCTTCTCGCCGAGATATCGGGGGAGTTGCCACCGATCGTGGTGCACCGACCCACGATGCGAGTCATCGATGGGATGCACCGGCTGCGCGCCGCCATCCGCCGGGGTGACCAGACGATAGGCGTGCGGTTCTTCGACGGCAGCGCTGACGAAGGGTTCGTGTACGCGGTCGAGGCGAATATCAAACACGGACTGCCGTTGTCGCTGGCGGATCGGCAAGCGGCCGCAGAGCGCATCATGCACACCTATCCCGAGTTGTCGGACCGGGCCGTCGCTGCACGTTGCGGGTTGTCTCCGAAGACGGTGAGCGCGATCCGACGACGATCGCGAGATTCGGGTCTGCGAGTGGAGCGGCGGGTGGGCCTGGACGGGCGGATTCGGCCGTTGAATACGGCCCAAGGTCGGCGTGCGGCGCGCGATTACATCGCCGGCTGCCCGGATGCCCCCTTGCGTGAAGTGGCCGACAATGCCGGTATTTCGTTCGCCACCGCCCGCGACGTGCGCGAGCGGATGCGGCGGGGGGAGGACCCGGTTCCAGAACGGCTCCGCCTGGTCGACACCGACCACCAGGCGCAGCACGGAAAGACCGTCGATGCGCCGCGGCCGGACAAGAACGCCATCCTTCGGCAACTGAGCAGAGATCCGTCCGTGCGGATGAACGAGTCAGGTCGGCTACTCATCCGATGGCTGGCCAGCCGTGCGATCGATCCCGCAGACTGGGCCGGTATCCGAGCAGTGATACCAGCCCACTGCGCCCCCGCCGTAATGCAATTCGCCGAACTGTGTGCCACGTCCTGGCAGGAGTTCGCCCGCGAGCTTCGACGCGATATCGACCGCACCACTTAAAGGCCGGGGCGGGTTGAGCTACCGGTGTTTGCCCGCACACCGCGAAGAGCACGAATCGCGGGTCTTCACCGACCCGCTCGTCGGCCGCATCCTCGGCGTTACCGACGGTGAACTGGCCGAATTGGAAACGCCTCTCCGCCGCAGGCATCGACCTGCCCTAGACACTCACATTCACACCCGTCGATTTCGAAACCGAAACGCTGACAATGGGTTTGGTGGAAGCGGGATTCGTCCGATCGGCTCCGGCCGTCTTCGTGTGGCTCGGCGTCATCGCGTACCTGACCTCGGCAGCCATCGAATACATTGCGGGCCAGGCGACACCCACCGAGGTGGTCCTCGACTACGGGCAACTCCCGGCCCCCACCGAAGACCGCGCCAAGCTCCGGGCGCGCGCCGAGCGCCAGGAATTGATCACCGGGTACGCCGATGTGCCGAGTCGGCAGCGAGTTTCGCTGGGCCGCACGTAGTGCGCTACTCGCTGAGGACTGCCAGAAGATCCATGCCGCGCAGCCGATCTGAGGCGAAGCTAGCCAACGCGTGGACCGTCGATGGCTTTCACAGTTGGCGGGCGCGCAGTACGCCGGTCAGCATCGGGAGGGTGAATTCGCCGCTGTTGGTCTCCGGTCTGCTTGCCAGGAAAGCGCGGATCCGGGTGAGCGTGGCCGCTCGTTCCTGCTCTGGCATGACCAGCATCCCCGCGCGCGTCGCGATGGTCGCGACGAGTGAGTCGGCGGTGCGACGCTGTCCATGCGGGAACTCGGCCTGCTCAGACGAGCCGAACCGAGCGACCACACCGGTGTCGGGAAGGTGCAAGCCTGCCGTCGCGACACGCCAGCTGCTGAGCGTGTCACGCGGGCCGATAGCCGCGCTTCCGCTGACCCGCTCGAGCCCGGCAACCCAGTCGACCCGGTTGTCCACGACATTCCACAGACCGGCCAGGGTGCCGCCGGGTGCGAGGACCCTGGCTATCTCGGGCCCCGCGACGGTCATGTCGAACCAGTGCAGGGCGTTTCCGGCCAGCACGGCATCGACGGACCCGTCCGGCAGCGGTATCGCCTCGGCACTACCCGGCAGGACACGGACACCCGGCAGCGCGCAGCGCAGTTGGGTCAGCATCGCCGGGTCGGGCTCGACCGCGATGACGTCGGCGCCCAGCGCGCACAGCGTGCCAGTCAACTTTCCGGTTCCAGCCCCGAGGTCCAGCACTCGCGGGCCGGGCGCGGACTCCAGCGCCCAGTGCACTGCGGCGGGCGCGTAGTCGGGGCGGTGCTCGGCATACGCGACCGCCGCCGTGCCGAACGACAAGGCATGCCGCGTATCCCGTTCCATTCGGTCACCCTATCCGCGCCGCAGGTGCGCGCCTAGCGGGTTGCGTCCGTCGTAACAACGCGATGTAGGAAACCGAAAGTCACAGGACCGCGTTCGAAGCGATTTCCACCGAGAGGGATTCGAATGAGAAGACCGATAGTCGCCGCCGCACGAGTTACGGCCGCCGCGGTGTTGGGTCTGGGCGTCGCGGCAGTAGTCGGCTCCGGCACGGCTCAGGCCGCGCCGGAGGACTGCGTTATCACGCGGGACCTGACCAGCGCGACGGCGACATGCCATGATTACGACGCCCCGGCCGGGCGGGAGTACGCCCTGATCGTTGAGTGTTTCGGCTTGCACGGTGTGCCGAATGCGTTTCCCCTGATGGCTTTCGGTCCTTACAACGGCTCGTGGAGCGGTTCGTTCAGTCCGTCGGGTCGCGGCACGGCCTCATGCTTGGGTCCCTTCAGCGTGGGGACCGCAACTGGCGCTCGCGTAGCGATATACCGCGACTGACCCGCGCCAATTAGCAGGTGTGCACGAAAACGTGGACGTTCAGGGCGCTCTGAGGGGAACGCCCTGAACATGCACGGCCGTCGTCAGCGGAAGTTCAGGATGAAGTCGAAAGTCCCCTCTTTGCCCGCGGGCACGGTACGCACCGTCATCAGCAATCGCCGGTCGAAGATGGAATCGGTGTTGTTTCTCGGCTCACCGGGGAAATACAGCTGGGTGGTCAGCACCCGCTGGTTGGGCGCCTGGACCTTGACGTGGATATGCCGGGTCCGACCCGGGTACAAACCTGGCACGATGGTCGACAGGTTGAACCGTCCATTCGCGTCGGTGAACTGATGCCCCCGCCAGTTGTAGCCCGAATTGTCATAGGCGCCCGCGTTGTCGGCCTGCCAGAAGTCCAGCAATGCCTTGGCCACCGGGCGGCAGGAACGAGTGAACACATAGCCGCTGACCGTCAGCCGGGTGCCCGGCGCGCCGGGAATCACCAGATCGCTCCGCAACGGCGAGTTCGGCTTGAAGTAAGGGCCTTCGGTCTGCGAAATGGTGGGTGCGTCACCGTCGTGGCAGGCCGGGGTCGGCTCCAGGTCGTCCGGCACGGCCTGCGGACTTTCGCTGGCGTTACCCCTGCTGGACGCAGCGGCGGTCACTGCCGCTGCGGCGGGTACGGCCAGTAAACCCAGTTGCAGTAGGCGTTTTCGAGTAATCGCCTGGGGGATGTCGAGGTCGTCATCCGGAGAGTGGTGGGTGGTCATGATGTTGATCTCCTCGCGGGAACAGGGTGGGCCGGAGTGTGCGGGGTTCACATCGCTCGACTGCTCGGCGGCGACGAAACACGTTCGTGCGCGCCAGCCGTTCTGGCCGGGAGCAGAGCCGCCAGGAAGGTGCTACCGCACCCCGATTGCTATCAGCTTTTGTCCATCGGTCATTGCGCTCCTCGCAACTGAGCAGCAGGGGCTGCGCGCTGCTCAGTATTCAAACGCGTTGTCAGCGAACGTATTTCGAGCTCTGATGTGACAAAACGATAGGTCGCTCACTGTGGCCGGGCAAGGGTTCGAGTCCTCGGCGACGGCAACCGCATCACACCCGCCAGTGATTCGCAGCTGGGATCTCCAGTGCCATAAGGAAACTGGTAACGACCGCACGACTCGCAGCGGCGGGTCCCCGGTGGCTCCCCAGTTGTCGGTTACCGGTTCGGCGGCCCACCGACGTCAATCTGCTTCTGGCCGCCCGCGCTCTCGACAGCCTCGGCTACGCCTTTCATCGTCTCGGTGGGCATCTCCGAGCGGTCGCCACAACGAAGCCACCGGGCGCAATCCCGAACCCGTGCCCGGCGGCGGCGCACTGCTGTTCAGCGGCAGTCGGTTTCGCCGCTGGTGGCGTCCTGCATGCATGCCGGATCTCGCGTGCAAGTTGCTCCCGCGTGCGGCACCAGCCTGCTCCCCATTCGTCTTCGAGATCGAATATCTGGCCGAGCGGAAGGGCGATGACGCTGTCGGCCAGTGTGCCGCCCAAAGCGGCAGCCGTTCGGTCGGGATGGTGTCAAGTGCTACCCAGGCGGCGACCAGGTCCGGAATCGGGATCTCGCCGGTGCCGGGTGCAGGGTACCGTTCGGCTACGATCCGTTAACCGCCGATGGAAGGGGGAGGCGATGTCGAAAGGCGTTGGCGGGAGGCAGTTCCGGCCGCCGGAGGATGCGCAGAAGCCGAGCAGGCAGTCGATTGTCGAGGCGAAGGCGGCGTTCGCCGAGTTCGACAGACGTGCTGGGCGTCACCACGGTCGCTACCACGAAGACGAGCTGGTTCCGCCTGGTGCGGGTGTGCTGGCAATGGTGCCGCGTCGGGTGTACGGCGACCGCTCCGTCGAGCAGTGGCCGGGTAGTGCGGACGAACGCGCGGCGCTGCAGGCTCGCGCCGAATCCGAGCGGGCCCTCCAGCATCGGATCCGAATTGCGTTGCAGTGGGCCGATATAGCGGCAGCGGTGCGCGCCGGATATGGCGAGGCCGGTGTGTGGGAACTCGCGCGGCGGAACGCGTCTTCCCTCCAGGACATCGATGACCTCGCCGACCACCTCAATGCGGCCGGGCTTCCGGCTCGGCCCGGTGCGGTCTGGGATCGGCGTGCGGTGGGTGAAGTCATCGGGCTGTTGTGGTCGCAAGAGCGGGCCGGTGCGTGGCCGCGTGCCGAGTTGGGCACGTACCCGGGCTATTTGGGGCCGTTACGCGACAAGCCGGGTTTCATCACCCAGTTCTCGGTGACCGCACCACAGCGCGGCCAATTCCGGTGTCTGCGTTGCGGCGCGCGGTGGCCTGCCGGGTGGCCGGATACCGGCGACGGGTTCCGGGAGATGAGATGCCCGGATTGTCTGACTCCCGGTGGGGGTACCGGCACGCGCGAGACTGAGCACAGCATTATCGATTTGCATTGGCTGATGGATCGATTCGCGCCACGTCCGGTGAGCCCGTGTTCCATGTGTGGCGCTGCGCGAGAGCTGACGCCGCGCGGCTACAGCGGCCCGGACCGGGTGCTGTACTGGACGTGCGCGCACGGTGACGCTCTTCGGCGCGACGAGCATTTCATGATGTCACTCGAACGCGCGGAATGGGAATCAACGGCCGCCCACTATGCGTACTGGTTGGCCGTCGACATGCTCCGGCTGGCGTACTACAGCGGCGAGGTCACCGAACTTCCGGTCGGCGCCATCTACGAGGCCCGCGATGGCAGCGGAGAACAATGGGTCTTTGGTCCGGACGGCTGGGAACGGCGGGACGGCGACACCTCTCCTTCGCACTCTGCGGGATCAAAGTAGAACGACGGTTGGGATCGGTGGTGTCCGGGCCGGGGCCGCATCTTTGCTCACGCCAGGGCAGCTCGGGTTTGTGCGTAGGCGATGACGTCTTCGGCGTCGGTGGACGCGTCTGGTTCTACGGAGCACTTTCGGAGTTGGTCGAATGCTTCGTCGAGGTGTTGTCCTGGCCCTCGAGCGGCGAGCAGGACAACGATCGCTTCCAGGGTCCTGCTCTGCGGGGCGGGTTGGGTGAGCAACTCGTCGAGATACCGGTCCGGTTCGACCAGCCGTAATGCTCGGCGTGCGTAAGCGTGTACGCGCCGGGGTAGTTCGGCACGGATGGTGTCGATGTCGGTGTGGAGCACGTGCTGGCCGGGTTGCTCGGGGTCGAGCCGCAGCGACCACATCGTGGTCAGCTCGGCGGGCAGGGTGCGGGTGTCGATCAGGCCGGGGCCGGTAGCTTTTTCCAGTGGTGTGGGCGGTAGACCCAGCCGCGCGTTGCGCCAGTTGCCGAATTCCCACCAGGGCTTAGGCGTTGCGTTCAGGTCCAAGCCGAAACTGAGCATCTGTTGTCCACCGGTCCAGGTGCGGGAAACCCGGGTGCGGCCGACGGACGCGACACCGCCGGGCTCGACCCGCACCCAGGCGGGTTCGGCGCCGTGAAACCCGTACGGTTGTAGCAACTTTCCGGTTTCACGCAGCAGGCGGCGCAGTGCCGTGTCGAGTCCGACCATGACCGCAGACTAATGATGTGCGCCGACAGAATATCGCCCAAGGGCGGTTCAACCAGGGCTAGCTGCGGGCACAAGCGCGGTGAGGGTATGGGTTCCGTCATTCCCGAACGCGCCGACCAGATCGTCCACCGGAAACGGCGAGGCCGTACCGGTGGGCCGCAACGTCATCGAACGCGCCGCGCCGACCGTTCTTTCCGAGGGTGTGCCTCGACAATTACCAGTCGAAGAAGGCGGCGTCGGTTTCGAGCGTTTCCGGAACGGGCTTTATGTAGAACGTGTCGCTACTTATATATTCTCGTTCATAGGTGATCCTGATCAACTCCGCTTGCACGAACGAGGGGCCGTGTGTTGGCGTTTCGGCGAGAGATTTGAAATTTCCTTCATCGTCCACCGCTATCGCGGGACCCGCTGTGACCGTATGGCGGTTCTCAACATCGCACAGCAAACTTCTGTTGTTTGAAGCCTTTTGGATCACGGTTTCACCTGCATCATTGGTGGTTTTCATGGTAAACCGTGCATGGTGTTCAGTGCGAGCGTCCTCGTGCTGCGGGCATTTGTACCTGTACTTTATATAGATTCCCTTCTGACCCTTCTTTACCTCGTCGATCTGCAGCACCACATCGCTGCCGGGGTCTGCCCCAGCTCCGCCGGCAGGACCTGCGTAAATGCATGCAGTTGCCACCGCTGCGGCACCGAACATGCGGGCGATCCGGTTCACAGTTCTCCTCTCATTTCTATTTCTGTTCGATCGTTCCGATTTCGACATCCAGCGGTGTCAGCGGCTGGTGGTTGCTGCTGCTCGAATCCTCGGTCTGTGGCATCTGTCCCCCAGCAGCGACTGGGCAATCTGTTCACGTGCCTCAGGTCATTCGGAGCCCCGCTGCTCCCGGATGGGTCGACGCCGATGGAGCAATCCTTCCGCCCCAGCGGCAACGAACAACCAAGCGGGACGGCGGCTGTTCGGTAACCGCGGAACCGTGAATCAGTGGATCCAGCGAGGAGGAACAACTATGCGGACACGGGTGATATTGCAGGCAGCGGTCCTGCTGTGCTGCGCTGTGACGACGGCAGCTGGTGCGGGACAGGCACTCGCCGACGACGACGCTTCCCAGCCGGTCTATACCTGCCAGGAGGTGCACAAAGGAGAGGACCAGGGACTCGTCGCGCTAGAGTGCCGCATCGGCGACGAGTCCTCTCCTACGGCGGCGGGGCCCGGCACGATCGTCAAGGGCGAGCAGAAATGGGAATGCGAGTCCGTCACCGGCGGCGACAAGACGGCACCGTCGGCTTACGTCGGCACATCCTGCGAGGAAAAATAGCTCAGCGGATCTTCTCGCCGTACACGTGGTCGACCGTCAATGCCATCAGGACGCGGCGGTCGGACACCATGACCGAGCGGTACTCGTCCCAGTCCGGGTGTTCGCCCGCGGCGTTCCGGTAGTAGTCCACCAGGGCCTCGACCTCGGGGCCGTGCGGGTCGGTTCCGGGACCGGTGAGCGTCACGGTGCCCTCCGCGGTGGCCCAGGAGTAGCCGTCCGCGCTGGTGACCTCGAGTGCGGCGCGTGGGTCGCGGCGCAGGTTCACCGTTTTGGCGCGGCCCTCGGTCATGGATACGTAGATGATGTCGGCCTCCTGGTCGTAATAGGGCGTGACCGGCGAGAGCTGCGGGCGGCCGTCGGACTTGATGGTGGCGAGCACGCCGAGTTGGCTCTTCGCGAGCAGCGCGCGGGGATTGTAAGAAGTGGAGGTCATATCCGATGTCAAAGGTTCCTGGCCGCCGACTATTCCCTGGTGTCACCGCTGCGCGGCGCTACGACAGTGGGGGAGGGCCGGAATCCCGCTCGCAGGGCGATCGACGCCACCACCATGGCGACCGCGACGGCGCTGGACAGACTCAAAGCGCCTGCCGCGCCGAAATTTTCGATGACGGCGCCGTAGGCGATGGGTGCGGCTGCGGACAGCAGGAAGCTCGGCAGCAGTAATCGTCCGACGCGTGCGCCGTAACCGTGGGGCTCGAACAGCGCCAGCGGTAGCGTGCCGCGGGTGATGGTGGCCAGCCCGTTGCCCGCTCCGTAAAGGGCGGCGTACCCGGCCGCCAGTACGGCGACGTGACCACCGAATCCCGCGGCGAAGGACGTCGCGATCAGGCCGACGGATATGACGTTGAGATCCAGCGCATGCAGCCTGCGGCCGAACAGAACGTCCACGAGCCGGGCGACGGACTGGGCGATGCCACGCAGTGTCGACACCCAGACGGCCACCCCGGTCGCCAAGCCGAGACCGGTCAGGATGCCGATCATGTGCGCGGACATGCCGGAGGCGAGGAAGCCGACTCCGGCCATGATCAGGGCGTAGAGACCGCCCGTAATGCGACGCTCGCGTGGATTGATGGGATCCATTGCGGGAGTGGAGCGTTCCGTGAGGTGAAGCGGTTTCCGGCTCGGGATCGCCCAGTGCAGCGGCGCCGTCGACAGCGCGAACGCCGCGTACACCAGAACCGCACCGCGCCAGCCCATGAGTTCGGCCAGACCGTGACCCACCGGCCAGAAGACGGTGGAGGCCAATCCGCCCAGCAGCGTGATCCGCGACATAGCCTGTTTTGCCCGGGTCCCGCCCAGCCCGGCCAACGTCGCGAACGCGGCGTCGTACAGGGTGCACCGCATCGCGGCCCCGAGCACGACCCACGAGAAGTAGTACCCCGCAACAGATCCGGTTGTCGCGAGGCCGACGCAGCCCAGCGCGGACAACACCGAACCGGTCACCATCACCGGTCGGCCGCCGAACCGATCGATGCATCCCCCGACGACCGGCGAGCACCCACCGGCCGTCAGCAGTGCCACCGAAAAGCCGCCCTGCACAAGGGTTTCGCTCCAACCGCGATCCGCGCCGATCGCGTCGTTGAAGATGCCGATCAGGTAGTAGCTGACACCCCAGCAGACGAGCTGCGAGATTCCGAGACAGGCCTCGACCTTGCGGGGAATCTCGGCCACGGTCCTGTGTGTCACACCATTCGGCACCTGTCCGAGAATAAGTACTGCTGATAGCGCTGATTCGAACCATAAGGCGGGCTTTGTGACGAACGAACTCGATCTAGACCAGCTGCGCACCTTCGTCAAAATTGCCGAGCGCGGTAGCTTTTCGGCCGCCGCGCAGCAGCTCGGCATCACCCAGCCGGCCGTCAGCCTGCGGATTCGCCAGCTGGAGACTCGGCTCGGCCTGGTCCTGCTGGAACGGGTCGGCAAACGCGTGCGCCCCACTGCGGCCGGAGCCGAACTACTCGGGCACGCCGCGCGTATCGAGGGCGCGGTGGCGGGAGCGCTGGCGAGTATGGCCAGTTACACCGAGGGCACCACGGGCACCGTCCGCCTGGGCACCGGCGAGACCGCCTGCGTGTTCCTGCTGCCACCGATCCTGCGGGATCTGCGCCGCCGCTTTCCCGCACTGGAGCTCGTGGTCCACACCGGCAATACCGATCGGCTGCTGCAGTTGCTGGCCGACAACCGCATCGACCTGGGTTTCGTCACCCTGCCGGTGCCGGGCCGGGCGTTCGAGGTGACGCCGGTGCTGCAGGACGAATTCGTGCTGGTCGCTGCCTCCGACGCCGAGGCACCGCCGGCCCGGCCGACGCCCGCCGCACTCGCGGCGCGACCGCTGGTGCTGTTCGAATCCGGCGGCAGCACCAGGCGTTTGGTCGACCAGTGGTTCGCGCGGGCGGGCCGCACCGTGAAACCGGTGATGGAGCTCGGCAGCGTCGCAGCCATCAAAGAGCTGGTGGGCGCGGGACTCGGTTACGCGGTACTGCCCGAAATGGCCATGCCCGCTAACGATCCCGGTTCGCGCATTCGAGCCCGGCCACTCGCGCCACGACTGCATCGCACGATCGGCTTGGTCATCCGGCGGGACAAGCCGCGCACCCGCGGTCTGCAGGCGGTGATCGATGCGCTTCAGGCGACGGGAGCCTCGGGCACGAGCGCCGGTGCGCCGCAATCGAGCACGGCGACACCAGCGGCCTCGGTCGCGGCTGAGGACACCACCTTTCGCACGTCGTTCACGGCGTAACGATGACCTCGAGACGGTTGGACCGGATCGCCTGCGGGTGTTCGGCTTTCACCTGTTGCATGCCGACGCTGGTGAAGGTGACCGAAGCGCGACCGTTGGCGTCGGTGGTCGCTCCGTTCACCGTCGCGCCTGCGGCGGGGTTTCCGGCAAGGGAGTCGGTGACGGTCACGGTGATGGGCTGGCCGACGCGCGCGGTGCGGGGACCTTCGAGCCGGAGAAACTGCGACTTGTTGAACGCGTCGAAGGCGAACAGCACCTCGTCGAACTGATTGACCCGCTGCTGGCAGCCACCGACCTGGGTGAACTGGCCGTTGCGCAAGATGCCCCAGAACTGGTCGGCAGTTTGCGCGTCGTTGGCGATGCGGGTGATGAAGTAGTCGTCGAACTGCGTCGAGTAGGTTCCGTCCCAAGTGAATCCGTTCTGCCTGGCCCCGTCATCGAGTGCGCTGGTCGCCGTGGGCCCGGGTTTCGGGTTCGCGTTGTTGTTGGTGCCGTCGCAATGATGGGTTCCGCCCGATGGCGTTGTGACGTCATGCCCGCGGGTGAAGATCTGGCCTTCGAAGATCGTGGCCGTCGCACCTTCCACCCGGAGCGTGACGAGTGCCCCCGGCGTGCCGGTGACATCTGGTTGCGCGGCAACGGATACGACGCCGCCGCCCAGTAGCGCGGCGATGGCGAAGAACAACCAGCTTGCTCGGGCGAATACCCGCCACCTGTGAATACTCACGTTAGCTCCTTGATCTCTTGCCGTGTCGGCTGAACGGAGGCTCCGACAGCCGATCGCTAGGTCTGTCCCACCAACCTCGGCAACACTGTCGACGTGGCAGCACCCGGGAGTCGGTCCGAAACCTCGACCGATGCTGCAGGGAGCTGTGGCTGGGTTCTGAATAGCCGCTGACCCCAGCCACTTTCAGTGTTCGAACCGGCGTGCACGTATCGGATCGCCCCCTGCTCGGTGACCGAATACGCCGATACCTGATTGTCGCGCACAGCACGCGCGTATGAGTCGGGTTCGGTGCAGGTTGCTCGCGAGAGATGTTGGATCGCAGCTGGTTTGAAATCCGCTGGTCCGGCGGAAGTCCGGCGCGTTACCGGTGCGGCAGGTTCATCCGGGTGTGGTGGCCGTCAGCACTGCGCGCGTATTGCCCGGGTGTCGTGCCAAGAATGCGTTTGAAGTGGCGGATCAGGTGCGGCTGATCATGAAAACCAGTGGTGGCGGCCACGTCTCGCGCAGGCATGCCGCCCAGCAGCAGCGGACGAGCAAGATCTATCCGGCGGGAGATCAGATACTGGTGCGGTGGCATCCCGAACTCACGGCTGAACGCGCGGATGAGGTGGGTGGGATCGGCGTGCAATATGGTCGCGGCCTCGGTGAGGGAAATCCCTTCGATGGTTCGGGAATCGAGCAGTTCGCGCAGGCGGTGGGCCAGCCCGGGATCGGCGCGCCGAGCCGGTGGATCGGTGCCGCGCAGCAGGTCCCGAAGCCGATCGTGGATGAGAGCGAGGCGACTGGCCGCCTCTAGTTCCTCGCCGAGGTGGGGGAGTGCCGCGTGCAGCTGGCGGATGCGGCGGTGCAGCAGTGGGTCGGTGAAGGTGGGAGTGTCTACGGCGCGACCGATCATTGCCTCGGCGAGATGGGCAGGGTCGAGGTACAGGACACGCTTGCGAAACCCGTGCTCGGTCGCGGCCTGGCCGTTGTGCGGAACATGCGGCGGAAGCAGCGAGACCACGGAGCCGAGGACCCCGTGTTCGTGACGGTCCAGGTTGTAGCGGACGGCCCCATCGTCGACGATCAGCAGCGTCCAGGAATTGTGTGCGTGCATCGGGTAGACGTGCCCGATGAAACGGGCATGAAAGACTTCGACGATACCCGGAACTCGCGGCTGCCAGGCCCTGACCTGCTCGAATGCGCCGCCGACAACCATGCCAGGATCGTACAAGCCTTGGCGGGCCGGATGACGGGAGAGTCATCGGCATGGAGAACGTGCGATTCGACACCAAGATCGCGGTACTGCTGCGCGACGACCTACAGACCTGGCAGCGGCTGAATGTGACGGCATTTCTGGTCAGTGGTCTGGGTACGGCACAACCGGAGGTGATCGGGGAACCGTACGAGGACGCGGACGCAACGATCTACCTGCCGATGTTCCGGCAGCCGGTGCTCGTCTTCGAGGGCAGCAAGGAGGTGCTGCGCGGCGCGCACGGCAAGGCACTGGCGCGGGAGATTCGGACGGCGGTATTCACTTCCGATCTGTTCACCACTGGAAACGACCGAGACAACCGCGCCGCGGTGCGGGCGGTCGGCACCGACGGCCTGGACCTCGTCGGCATCGCCGTGTACGGACCGCGCAACGTGGTGGACAAGATACTGAAAGGTTCACGAATGCATCCGTGAACCGACCGAGGTGGCCCGAGCGGCAGCGGCTGAAGCGCGAGGGACGGCGACCCGCGCGGTCGGCGTCGTCGGCGCGCTGACGGGTGCCATCAGCGCCGCCGCCGTCGCCAGCCTCCAGCGCGGCGAGTCACCCGAACAGACCCGCGCCGCAATGCAACACGCCGCTGAGATCGCATTGCACTACGTGGAATCGCTCGGCAGATCGGCGGCAGATCATCCCGCGGGACGGCTCGGACCGCTGAGTTCCCAGTCGTGGCAAGTGATCTCGTAGCGGACCTCGCCATGCTCGGCGCCCTCGATCAGGGGTGGCTCGGGGAAGTGCGTCTGCACGTGGGTCATCCCGACTTTCTCCATGACGTTGCGCGAAGCGCGGTTGACGAACATTGTTTCGGCCCAGACCATGTGCACCCCGAGTTCGGTGAATGCTTTGTGTAGCAATGCGGTTGAGCCTTCGGTCGCGTAGCCGTTGCCCCAGGCTGTCTTGCGGAACCGGTAGCCGAGTTCGACCTCGTCGAGCGGGCCGTCGGCCTTGGGGCGCAGGATGAACCAGCCGATGAACTCGCCGCTGGTCTTCTCGTGCGCCGCGAAAGTGCCGTAGGCGCCGTCCCACTTCTCGTATTGGCTCAGCAGTCGGGGCATGGTCTCTTGGTGAATCTTTTCCGGCGGGGTCGGGACGCCGCCGGAGAGGTAGCGCATTACCTCGGGGTCGCTGTCGAGTTCGATGAGCAGCTCGGCGTCGTTTTCGGTGAAGTGACGCAGTATCAGTCGGTCGGTTTCGAGGTAGATAGCCATACGCGATGGTCACACGCAGTCGATCACGCCATCCAGTGGTTTCCCATGCCGCGTTGCTTCGAAGCTCGCCATTGGCGCGGATGTTCTATTCGAATGACGCTGTGGTACAAGCATTTTCTGTCTCTATCTCATTAGGCTCGCTGAGCGTCGAACGTCACCGGCCGCGAAGTGCCCAACCAGTGCGCTCCCCGCTATCCCGACGTTGAACATCTCATAAGGAGCCATCTATGAAACATGAGCCGATCGTGCTGGACGCCACCGGTGTCGACATCCAAGGCGAGTCGGCACGGATCCGCCGACGCGGGCCGATCACCAGGGTCGTGCTGCCCGGTGACGTTCCCGCGTGGTCGGTCACCGACACCGCCATGCTGCACGGCCTGCTGACCGACTCCCGAGTATCCAAGGACGCGCGGCAGCACTGGACGGCATTCAAGACGGGGCAGATCCCTGCGGATTGGCCGCTGCGCTCGTGGGTCGCCGTCGACAATATGTTCACCGCCTACGGGCCCGAGCATCGGCGACTTCGAAAGCTGGTGTCCCCGGCGTTCACCCACCGCCGGACGATGGCGATGCGCCCACGGATCGAAGCCATCACCGCCGATCTGCTGGACCAGTTGTCGGCGATCGCGCCCGGTACGGTGGTCGATCTGCGGCAGCGGTTCGCGTATCCGGTGCCGATCCGGGTGATCAGCGAATTGATAGGCGTCCCAGATCATCTGACCGCCGCGATGCACGCGTGCGTAGACAGGTTCTTCAACACCGCGGACATGCACAAAGATCAGCCGGCCAACTACCTCGAAATGCACCGGCTGGTCAGCGAACTCGTCGCCTACCGCAGAGCCGAGCCCGGCGACGACATCACCAGCGTGCTGACCGCCACCTACGACGAAGATGGCACCCGGCTGACCGAAAAAGAACTCGTCGACACCCTCATGCTGATCATCACCGCCGGGCACGAGACCACCGTGAACCTGCTCGACCAAGCGATTTTCGCCCTGCTGACCCAGCCGCGGCAGCGTGCCGACGTGCTCGAAGGGCGGTCGAGCTGGACCGACGTGGTGGAGGAGACGCTGCGCTACCAAGCGCCCCTCGCGCACCTGCCGCTGCGGTTCGCCGTCGAGGATCTCGACATCGACGGCTTCCGCATCCCCAAAGGCGACGCGATCCTGGCCTCCTATGCCGCGGTAGGACGCGACCCAAAGGTGCACGGGCCCACCGCCGACGACTTCGACGTGCATCGCGACACCAAAGCCCAGCACCTGGCCTTCGGCCATGGGGCCCACCACTGCCTCGGTGCGCCGCTTGCCCGGCTCGAGGCGCAGATTGCGCTGCCTGCTCTGTTCGCATGCTTCCCGGAGTTGCGCCTGGCAGCCGAGCCGACCGAGTTGAGTTCGGTGGTTAGCTTCATCTCCAACGGGCATTCCCGACTGCCCGTCCAGCTCACCGCCCGAAGCGCTGGTTGACCGCGAATCCTATTGTGGCGCAATAGTGTAGGAATGTCGTCGGCTCGTGGCGGCCGCCGCGTCACCGCGTCGATGTGGTGACCTCCGATGAGACCGCATGGCCGTTGAAAACCCGTGCGGTTTCGGGCTCTGGGGTAGGGCAGTTCGGCGGGTGGGACCCGAGAAGTGGTGGCTTCGCGTCTATGGCCGGGATGGATAGCGTTTCCGGGGGAGGAGATATCGCGGGGGCGCACAACCGAGGGTAGGAGACTTATGCGGAGAACTCTGGCCGTGGTCACCGTGGCGGCCGCGCTGTTCGTTCCGATCCAGCTTGCATCCGCCGGTGCAGCTGCGGCCCAGACAAGCACTGCCGTGGCTTCGACCGGTTCGGCGGAGATCCCGCCGTCCTGCGTCGGAAAAATTGATCCGATCCAGTTCTACATTCAGTCGCTGTTCGGCACACAGCCCCGGCACTGCCTCTGATCGGTAACCCATGACCGAGCTCGGACCCGTCGCCTGGCCACCCTCCCCGATCAGAACCGAGCGGCTGGTGCTCCGCGAGTCCGAGACCCGGGACCGCGCGGCGTTCATCGAACTGTTCGCCTCGCCCGAGGTGGGTACCTACATCGGTGGCTCTCGACCGCGTGATGAGCTCGAAAGCGAGATGCCTGAGGTGCCCGGGCGGCGCCCTGGCCTCTTCGTCATCGATCTCAACGGAACGATGATCGGCATGATCACGTTCGATGCGCGCGACACAGAGCGTCCGGGTCACGTCCGCCCGCATGCCGGAGATGTCGAACTCGGCTACCTGCTGTTGCCGGAGGCATGGGGGTGCGGATACGCCGCCGAGGCGTGCACAGCGGCACTCGACTGGTTCGCTGCCGCCCTGCCCAGCGAGCCGCTGCTGCTCTGCACCCAGACTGCCAACGACCGCGCGATGCGCCTCGCGGCGAAGCTGGGATTCACCGAGGTGGAACGGTTCGAAGAGTACGGCGCCGAGCAGTGGCTCGGCCTGTGGTCCTCGGTCACGCCTTCCACTTGAGCTCGTACTAAATAGCGCGCTGAAACCCGCGAACGTCGAAGGTTGTTTTCAGGTACGTTGGTCAAGTCTTCTCACCGGAAAGCCCGTGGGCTTTCTAAGGCTTCGGCCTCACCGGCAGGTTTCTCGGTGCCAGGTGGCATCGAGAAGGTGGGAGTCGTTTCCGACTCCGGTGAGGTGTGTCTTGAGCAATCCCGAATCACGACCTTTCTCTATTTCTTCCAGCCCACGGTCGCCGCGTACGCACGTAATCGTCGTCGGCGCGGGTCTTGGTGGCCTCTGCCTCGCGCAGGGCTTGCGGCGCGCCGGAATCAGCGTCGCCGTCTACGAGCGAGATGCCGCCGCGGTCACCCGTGCCCAGGGCCACCGGCTGCACATCGATGGACGCGGTCGACAGGCGCTGTCGGCGACGCTGCCACCGCACCTGTTCGAGCTGGTCGCGGCTGTCGCCGGGCGGCCGGCGCCGAACGCAAACGGTTTCGACCATCAGTTACGTCCGACCGGGGTCTTCTTCCTGGACGATTCGGAGCCGGGCCCTGCCACCCACGCCGACACAATGCCCGCGCACACCGTCATCGATCGGCAGGTGCTGCGCCGGATCCTTCTCACCGGGCTCGACGACATCGTTCATTTCGGCCGCCGTTGCCTCGGATACGACAGTGACGCGGACACCGTCACAGCACGGTTCGCCGATGGCAGTTCCGCACGGGGTTCGGTGCTGGTCGCCGCAGACGGTGTCGGTTCGGTGATCCGCGCCCAGCGTCTGCCGCACGCACGTGTCGTTGACTCCCAGGTCCGCCTGATCTACGGCCGGGTGCCACTGACACCCGGCCTGCGACGCGCGCTGCCGCCGGAGCTGATCAGCATCTTCAATTCGGTTGTCGGGCCAGGCAATCGGTTCGTCGGCATTGCGCCAGTGCAGTACCGTCAACCACTGGTAGCGGCCGCGTCTCGGCTGGCGCCCGAGGTGACTTTCGAGCCGGCCGAGGACACGCTTGCGGTGATGTTCGGTCGTCGCCGCGATCGACTCGGGCTCTCCGACTCGGAATTGCGCGCTGCTTCCGGTCGGCGACTGCGCGAGGTGGTGCTCGAACAGATTTCCGGTTGGCATCCGCTGGTGACCCGGATCATCGAGAAGTGGACTCCCTCCAGCGTTTACCCGATAGCCGTGCGCTCCAGCGTTCCCGTCCCACCGTGGCCGACATCGAATGTGACCCTGCTCGGCGACGCGATCCACGCCATGAGCCCCGCCGCGGGCGCGGGCGCGAATATCGCGCTCCGCGACGCCGCTGCGCTCGCCACGGCGCTGACCGAGGCGACCAGCGGCCGCCCGCTCCGGGACTCACTGCGCGACTACGAACAGGCGATGATCGACGAAGGCTTCCGCATGGTGCGCCTGTCGGCGGCGAACGGGACGCAAACACTGGGAGCAGACCCACTGCCGATCTGAGTCACGGTGCCATCGCCTGGCGTCAGAGTTCGTGTTCGGGGGCGCCGGGATTGCACAGTGCGGCGACGGTTGCCGGGTAGCCGACGGCGGGGCGCCACGGTTCGATGTTCCAGCTCGGCTTGTCCGGCATGGCGATTCGTGCCCAGTCCCAGTGGCAGAGGAACTGGTCGCGCATGCCGGGGGTGTCGGCGGTGCCGGCCTGGCGCAGCACTTCCTGCCAGGCGCGTTCCCCGGCGGGCGGGAAGGGATCCTGGCGTCCGGCGTCAGTGGGGTAGATCATCAGGCGGGTGCCATCGGCCCCATCGGTCCAGACAACGCGATCGATGAGTGGGCGATCGATGAACGGATCGAGGGCTGATCCGCTGGGCAATGTCGAAAGGTGCGCGGCGCTAAGGGGTTTCGAGAACTGCTGCTCGGACCCTGGCGGGAGTGGCGCTGTGGCACCGGCCGATCCGACGCCCGTAGTAAATGCCGCCAGCAAGGCTACGGTGCCGGTGGTAAGAATTCCGTATCGTCGCATCGGAGTGCGTCCTTTCGAGTCGGGTTATCCGTCGATGGCCGGGCGTAGTGCCCCGGTGATTACCTGGGCGGATTGCGCGACCAACGGATCGTCGGCGGGTGCGTGTTCGTCGGTGTTGATCGACAGCACTGCGATTACGATCGGCGCGTCGCTGTTGGGCGGCCAGGTCACCGCGGCGTCGTTGGTGAGCCCGTAGTCGCCGCCGCCGGTCTTGTCCCCAATTTTCCAGTCCTGCGGCAACCCGGCGCGGATCCGGCCCATGCCGGTGGTGCTGCGCAGCAGCCATTGGGTCAGCTGCTCGCGCTCGGGCTCGGCCAATGCGTCACCGGACACGACCGCGCGGTAATCCGCGGCGAGTGCGGCGGGGGTGGTGGAGTTGTGCTCGGGGTTGGTGTCTCCGCTGTTGCTCAGTGGCTCCCAGTCGTCGAGGCTGGTGACGGTATCGCCCAGCGTCCGAACGAATTTCGTGATGGCTGTGGGTCCGCCGAGAAGTTTCAGCAGCTCGTTGGCCGCAGTGTTATCACTCTTTTCGATGGCCGCGGCGGCCAGGTCGCGCACGGTCATGCCGCTGTCGACGTGAGTTTCGGTGATCGGCGAGTACTTCACCACATCGTCGGTGCTGAACTGGATGACTGTGTCGAAGTAGCCGTCCGTCAGTGGATGATCACGAAGCAGTGCCGCGGCGGCCAGCGTCTTGAAGGTGGAGCCGATCGGGAATCGTTCGTTCTCGCGGTAACCCAGCGCGGTGCCCGTCGCCGTATCGATGGCGAAGACACCGACTCGCGCGTGGTGACCGTTCTCGAGATCTTTCACCCGAGCGGTCGCCATCGCGGCCGCGGCGGAATCGGGCATCTGGGTGCGTTCCGTCTGCGATTCCGAGTTGGGCATCGAGCACGCACCGACCAGCGCGGCCGCCGTGACCGCGGCTAGCAGAGAACCGATGCTGGACTTGGCTGTCATGACTGCTCTCCTGTGAAGGCCGATAAGGGGTCGATGGGCGCGACCGAGCATGGCACTCCCTCATTCATGCAGTCCAAGGTTGCGATGCATGGATTGATGCCGAACTGGCATACTGGCTCGTCATGGATATCGTCGAAGCCTGTCGAGCATTCGTGGCAGTCGGCGATTACGGCAGTTTCACCGACGGTGCCGCTGTGGCGCGCATCCCACAGTCGGTGGCCAGCCGACGGATCGCGGCGCTGGAGCGGCGTTTCGGAGCTCAACTGTTCAACCGGTCGACCCGCACGGTCACCTTGACCTCGTTCGGGCGCGAGTTGCTGCCGTCGGCCAAACGCCTGGTCGAGCTCGCCGAAACCCTGGAGCACAACGCCGAACGCGCCAGACTCCGGCCTTTTCGGATGGCGGTCCCGATTGTGTGCAACCCGCTGCAGCTGGCGCGGTTGATCGCCGCGGGGCGGTGCAAGGGGCTGAATCTGGACCTGCACGCCGCCGAGCCCGGAGAGCGCGCCGAGTCGCTTCGCACGATGGAGGTGCGAGCTGCTCTCGTGGCGGTCCCGCCCGGTGAGGGCACCTGGCGGGTGCCGCTGGGGCTCGCCGGTGGCATCGCTGTGCAAAGCCGGGCACTGTATATGGAGTCGCTGCGGCCCAGCCGTGCCGACGAGGACGCCCGCCGCCGCCGCGTCTGGCTGCAGCCTGAAGACGATGTACCGCACATTCGGGACCCGCTCACCCGGCTCGGTGCCGCGGTGGGATTGCAGCCCGCGCAGGTGCAGGTAGCGAACTCGGTCGCGGCCGCCGCGGCCGAAGCGCTCGGTTCGACCGATCTACTGCTCTGTTCGGCGAGCCAAGCCGAGGAGCTGGACCTGCACTGGCGGCAGATCGGCGAGCTGACCGAGTTGGCTCGCGGCTACCGGCTCGTGACCGGGCTGAGCGAGGACACGCAGCGAACCCATACGCTGTCCGCCGCCGAGATCGGGCGCTGTCTCGGTGCGCCCGAGGCCGACAGATCGGGGTAATGATTCGACAGACCGGAGGTGCTAGTGGGAGTGGCCCAGATTCTGCGGGCGGCACGAGAGGACCTGGACAGCGCGGGGTTACGCGGGTCCTTCCTGGTTCGCGATCTCGATTCCGGTGACGAGCTCGGGATCGACGCCGAGGCGGAGTACCCGTCGGCTTCGCTGGTCAAAGTGCCGTTGGCGGTCGTCACCCTGGAGCGCATCGCCCGTGGCGAGCTCGATCCGGTGACACCGATCGTGGTGCAGCCGGGCCGCGTGACCGCGCCTGGCCCGGTCGGGGTGACCAAATTCCGCCATCCCGCCACGATCGCGCTCGAAGATCTGCTCTATCTCACCCTGTCGATCAGCGATAACGCCGCTGCGGACGCACTATTCGGGCTCACCCCACCCGAGGCGGTGGCCGCCGAACTGACTCGCCTCGGTGTCGAGGGGATCTCCGTACGGCACCTCCTGGACGAGCTCACCCGGACGCCGACCGAGATGCTCGCACCCGAGCATGCCCATCTCGCGCACACCCTCGCGATCACCGCGACGACGGCCGGACACGGACACCCGGTCCCGCAACTCGATATCAGCCGCGCGAACACCGGTTCAGCCCGCGCGTTCGTCGAACTGCTGCACAAGATCTGGCGGCCCAGCAGTATTCGGCCCGCAGCTGCGGCGCAGGTCCGCCGGCTGATGGGGGAGAATATGCTGCGCAACCGGCTGGCCCCCGACTTCAGCTGCGACGCGTCCCGATGGTCATCGAAGACCGGAACCTTGATCAACCTCCGCCACGAAATCGGCGTGGTCGAGCACGCTGACGGCCAAGTCTTCGCCGTCGCCGCCCTCACCGAATCACGAGTCCCCGCCGCCGCCCAACCCGCCGCGGAAGCGGTGATGGCCAGGGTCGCCAGGCGGCTCCGCGATGAACTGCGACGGATGTAGCACTCGATCCCATACCCCAGCCCGGCCACCCCCTGCTGCCGCTACGGCGATGGCTTACCGAGTACGCGCGTCATCCAGATCGAGTCGCCACGATCGGGATCCGCTGTGACACGGCCACTGTGGTAGAAGTCCAGCTTTTCCAGTACGCGGAACGAGGCGGCGTTCCACTCCCGCACCGTCGCCCACAACCGCCGTCGCCCCGTGCCAGCCGCCGCCTCGACAACAGCCAGGGCCGCCTCGGTGGCGTAGCCATAACCGTGGGCCCGCTGAGCGAGCTGGGACGTCACCGAATCGCCTGGGCTGCTTGCCCACATTCGAACCGGAAAAGTAGAGCACGCAATTGGAGCCAATATTGGACGTTCGGATGCGTACCGGCAGCATGGCTCGGTGTGCAGCCGCGGGTGGGGAATTGCGTGACAGTCACGCCGGAAACCCCGACGGTCCAGGTGAGGGGAACTTCGTGACGGACAACGCGCACAACCGGGGAAATGACGGCTGGGGATCGGTTGTGGGCGGACGGCGACCCGGCCACCATCGTGGGCAAGATGCTTCCTTTCACCCACACGAGGGGAGATTGCTTTGTCCCGCAACAATTTTGCACCGAAGCGACGCACACTGCTAACTCTGGTTGTCACCGCCGCAGCCCTTCTCGTCGCCCCCGTCCTGCCTGCCGTCGCCGCGCCGCAGGCGGTCGACTGGGACAAGCCGGGACCGCACCAGGTGCAGGTGCAGGCCATGACGGACCACACGCTGTACTTCCCGGCCAAGATGGATCGACACCCCGTGATCATTTGGGGCAATGGCTCTCTGGCGCGGCCGGCGATCTACGACGGGCTACTTCGGCACTGGGCCAGCCACGGTTTCATCGTCGCCGCGGCGAACACCGTTTGGGCCACCAGTGGTAGCGAGATGCTCCAGGGCATCGATCTCCTCACCCGGCTCAACCAGCAGGCGGACAGTCCCTTCCACCAGAAGGTGGATCTGGCGAACATCGGCGCCTCCGGCCATTCCAGGGGCGGCGGGGGCAGCCTCAATGCCGGCGCGGATCCTCGTGTCGACACCACAGTGCCGATCGAACCGGGCCCGCGCCCCAGTTCCGCTGGCCTACGCGGACCCACCTTTCTCCTGGCCGGTGAGAACGACACCATCGTCACCCCGGCTGGGGTGAAGCAGTACTACGAGAGCGCCGACCACGTAGTCGCGATCTACGGGTCACTGGCGGGCGCCGGGCACTTCACCCCGCTGAACGACGGCGGCGGGTTCCGGGGACCCAGCACAGCCTGGCTCGCCTTCCAGCTGAAGGGCGACGAGCGAGCCAGGGGCGAATTCTTCGGCGCCAACTGTGGGATCTGCACGAGCAAGGCTTGGAGCGAAGTTCAGCGCAACCGCCTGGCACAGCAGGTGCCTGGGCCGAACGGCGCCTAATCTGCGATCACCCGATCGGTGGCGCGGCCAGTACTCGCGCGTGCCTGGCCGCGTCACCAGAACCGGCTGCGGGCGAAGGTGCTGCGGAGCCTGAGCGTGACAAACCTTTCGGCTAAGAGCACTTGTTCGGATGAACATGTGCTCGGTGGCGCCGAAGTTTCACGAGTTCGGCTGTCGCAGTACAGGCTTGTCGATCTGCTCGCGGAGGATGTCGCCGTGACCTGCATGCCTGGCGAACTCTTGGATCATGGCGAGCAATGTCCATCGCATGCTGACGTTTCCCTCGCGGGGATTGTCCTTGGTGTCGTCGAGGTCGAAGCGGGACGCGATCTCCCGTGATCGTTGGCTTGCGCGCTCGAACTCGGCGATGACGTCTGCCAGCGACTCGTCGTCGGCGACGGCGAAGGTGCCCTCGTCGCGGCGCGAGTATCCATCGCATTCGGATTCATCGAGTCCCGCCCAGAACCGTTGGAACCAAATCCGTTCCGCGGCAGCGGCATGCTTGAGCAATGAGATCGGTGTCGTCAGCGACGCGACGAGCCGTCGGCGGGCGTCGGCGTCGGACAGGCCGCGAACGGTCTCGATGAGTGCTTCGCGGTTGTGGTCGAGCAGGTTCTCGATGATCGCTCGCTCGGTGCCGTTGGTAATTATGTTGGTACTCACGGGCTTTCACTCCATTCTGTTGTGTGGTTGAGGTGAGGGGTCTCTTGATCGGGCTGAATGACGCAAGGCGTTGCGGCACGATCGATTTCGGGAGAAGAACCGGCGTCAGGGAACGACCGGGAAGGAGGGGATTCGAGCTACTCGTCGCGCGGATTGCGCAGGGAGGGTGGCGAGGCGGGCGACGTCGACACCGCAGCCCAGGCCTGTCAAGAGGCGCTGCTGCCTGCGGTCAGCATATCGCAGAGTTTCGATCCGGGCTGCACGTCGATGACGGCAGCGTTGTCGGCTTTCGATCGGTACCGTCGAGCCGGACCAGCTGGCCGATGCCGGTCCGGCTCAGGCTTTTTTGCGTAGGCGGCGGTCAGCTGGACTGCAGGACGAAGAACAGGAAGCTCGGGCCGGTGGTGAGGGCTCGGTATTCCTCGGGGAACAGCTCGCGGGCGGCCGGGACGGGCTGCGGCTCGCTGATGATGGAGATGCGAAAGCCGGCCGCGTTGAAGGCGTCGGTCATCGCATGCAGCGGCCGGGCCCACAAGCTCATCGGGACGGTTCGGCCGCCCATGGTCCACTCGAAGGTCCATTTGTAGGTCTCGAAGTAGTTGGGACTGTGCCCGGCCGAACGCTGAATGCCGTAGGCCACAAAGGGATGATCGACCGAGACGAGCAGTCGACCGCCGGGGGTCAGTACACGCCGCAGCTCGGCAAGCGTCGGCCCCCAATCCTCCAGGTAGTGCAGCACCAGGGAGGCGACGACGTCGTCGAACGCGCCATCGGAGAAGGGCAGCGGGCTGGCCAGATCGGCGATCCGCAGGTCCGCGTCAGTACCGAGGCGCCGTCGAGCCAGCTCCAACATCCCGGCGCTCGCGTCGATGCCGCTCACCCTGGCCCCGCGATCGCGCAGCGCCGCGAACAGCGGGCCCGAGCCGCAGCCGGCGTCGAGGATCCGTCTGCCTGCGACGTCCCCCGCGAGTTCCAGCATCGCGGGCCGTTCGTAATAGGCGTTGTAGAGGCTGGCCTCGTTCTCAGCCGTATACGCCTCGGCGAAGCTGTCATAGTCGTTGGCCCGGGCGGGATCAGCGGGAAGTGCACAATTTTCTGGAACCTGAGTCATGCAGCCATGCTGGCACGCCGAGCTTGCCGTATCCCGGTGACATCATTGCGTGATGAAACGTCGGGAACCCGCCGAGATGATCGTATCCGCGACCATGCGAGATTTCCGGGAGGTGATCGAAAACCATTCTCGCTATTGGGGTGGACGTGACCTGCGGTCACTTCACCTCGCTGCACTGGTGCACGAGTTCCCGGAGACCAACTTGGTGGCAGTGGCCGATGACGGCATCCGCGGATATATCTTCGGATTCGTCACACCCGCACGTGTGGCCTACGTCCATCTGATCGCCACACGTGACGACACACGAGGTACTGGGCTCGGCCATCGCCTATACGAGGCGTTCGCTGTGGCGGCACGTGCCCAGGACGCTACGCGGCTCAAGGCCATCACCTCGCCAGATAACAAGGGCTCGATCGCTTTTCACCAAAGGCTCGGCTTCGATGTCCATGTGGTCGAGGACTACAACGGGCCAGGTGCGGATCGCGTCGTTCTTACAAAGGAATTGAACGGCTGCCTGTGGCGTGCTCGACGGTAAAGCGGAAGCAAACACAGGCGCCGACAATTATGAAACCGATGCCATAGATGCCTACAAGACGGCTCGATGGATTGATACGTGATGGTTTGCGGGCTGAAGCCGGACGGCAGGTATTCATGCCAGCGAAGTTGGTAACATTCTCCACGCTTCTGTGATTCCTATAGTGACGGTGAATTGTCAGATCTGGTGAGGAGCCACGAAGCCATGATCAGGAGTACTAGCGCAATAGCCCACGGGTGCCGTCGAGGCGGGCGCTGGCGGTACCTGCATCTACCCGTTGTGGTGATCGCCGTTGTTGTGCTGATGGCAGGTACCGGCTTCGGACAACCTGCCCCGGTCAATGGTGACTGGCCCATGTGGCAATTCGATCCCACCGGTTCGCGGTTCAACTCGAACGAAACTGCTCTCACGCCGGATACTGTCGGTGATTTGCAACTGAAGTGGGCGTTCGCGTTCCCCGAGACCATCGCCGCGTCCAGCCAACCGGCGGTCGTCGACGGCACTGTCTATGTCGGTGGGCGCAACGGGACATTCTATGCGCTGGACGCCGAAACCGGTTCGACCCGATGGGAATTCGAAGCCGAGACACCCCTCGGCGGAAATCTCCCGACGTACGGGCTGCGCAACGGTCCCGCGGTCGCGGACGGCCTGGTCTACTTCGGTGACAACTCGGCCAGGATGTGGGCTCTCGACGCGAAGACGGGAGCGTTGCGCTGGGTCCGCCAGCTGGACGACCACGATTACGCGATCATCACCAGCTCGCCACTGGTGTTCGAGGGTCGCGTCTATGTCGGAGTGTCCAGTCAGGAGTTGGGCGCCGCTACCAACGATGCGTACCCGTGCTGCACCTTCCGAGGAAGTATGGTGGCGCTCGACGCCGCAACCGGCGACGTGCAGTGGAAGTACTACACGATCCCGCAACCGCAGCCGACCGGTGGCAAGCCCGACTTCGCTCCCAGCGGTGCGCCGATCTGGTCCTCACCCACGATCGACGCGAATTCACGGACGCTGTACTACACCTCGGGCAACCCCTACTCGGGTTATCCCGAGGGAGCGGAAGCAATCGGAGCGCTGGACATCGACACGGGGACGGCCCGGTGGGTTCGACGGATGACTCCAGGTGATCCGCCCTGGAACGGTCGCTGTGCGGTGCCGCCGCCCGGCGGGAACTGTCCCGATCCCGGACACGATTTCGACTTCGGATCGCAGGCGAACATTTTCAGCATCGATGGTCGGATGGTTGTCGGCGCCGGCCAGAAGAGCGGGGTTTACCATCTGCTCGACGCCACGACCGGTGAGATCGTCTGGCAGACCAGGTTGTCCACGCCGGAACCGGTTCTGCCCATTCCCGGCTCGGAGTCGCTGCAGGGTATCCAGTGGGGTGCCAGCTATGACGGCCGCCACCTGTACGTTGCCACGTATCAGGCCCAGCCGGGCACGCTGTACGCGTTGCACCCGGCCGATGGCGCGGTCGTCTGGAGCACCCCGAATCCCGCGACCGGCTGCCTGATCGACCCGCCTCCGATACCGAACCTTCCGCTGTGCCAGCTCGCTATGCCCAATGCCGTATCGTCCACGCCCGGCCTGGTTTACGAGGGCAGCCTCGACGGCAAGATGCGTGTCTTCTCGGCTGACACCGGCGCCATCCTCTGGGAATACAACACGGCGCGCACTTTCAAGACGGTGAATGGGGTGCCGGGCGTCGGCGGCGGTATCAACGGTCACGGTGCCGTCATCGCGAACGGGATGCTGTTCACCAATTCCGGTTACGGCCGACAGATCACCACCGGCATGCCGGGCAATGTTCTGCTGGCCTTCGCGCTTCCGTAACCCGTTCGGGAACAACGACATAGGCAGTACGGCTTGATCGCGACACTGCACCAACGCCGACGCGACGAAATCAACAGAGACGCCCGAGCGGCTGGGAGATCGGCTGTGCGGGAACTGTCAGAACTCGAAGCGGTTCAGTACGTCGTAGTTCCGGGCCGGGGTCGCGTGGATCAGTCGGTACAGCAGTCGTATCGGCGTGGAGTTGATCCGTTCGTAGCCCGCCAGTGCGGAGTTCTGTTCGAGGAAGCGCAAGCGTGGATTCCAGCGCTCCAACTCGCGGGCGTCGCTGGTGCCCCATTTGACGATGCCTTTGCTGAAGACCTTCGACAGGCGTGGTCCCATCGGTGACAGCGTGTCGAAGAGCAGTTCTCCGGTAGTGAATCGGTCCGTCAGGCGCTGGAGCAGCGTGCGCACCTCCGACTGGGGGAGATACATGAGTAGACCCTCGGCGACGATCAATGTGGGCCGGTCCGTTGGGGTTTCGTCCAGCCAGCTTGCTTCCGTGACCGATGAGCCGAGCATTCGGTAGCCGTCGCGGTCGGCGTACAGCTTGCGGCGCAACTCGATGACGTTCGGCTGGTCCACGTCGAACCACTGGACGTGGCGAGGCAGACGCAGCCGGAAGGCGCGGGTGTCCATTCCGCATCCCAGATGCAGCACGACGGCGTCAGGGTGGCGGCCGAGAAAGGCCGCGCTCCAGTCGTCCAGGCGGGCGGCCCGCAGGGCGACCAACCACTGGTTCGCGGGCGGGAGCATATAGCGGCGCATTCTGGCCCAGTCGTAGTCGATCCGGTCCACTGCCTCCGCCGCCGCGTCGTCGCCGAGAATCGGGTTCGGCGAACGACTTTCGCAGGCGCGCAGGTACAGCGTGCCCAGGTTCGTCCACTCCACCGAGCCCCACCGCACGCCGCTGAAGTCGACCTTCCTCGTCTGCGTCATACCGCCTCCCGGATGAGTGATTGTCCTGCTGACAGAGACAAGCGCGAGGTGCCCGCCACCATTGTCGCGCATCCACAGCCACGCCGCCGCCGCCCGCGCCGTCGAATTCGCCAGTGGCCGTTCGGGTACGTCGAGCGGCGTAGCCGAGTAGTCGCTTCCGGGCGGACGTGTACCGGACCGGTAGCCGCGATCGTGGAGATGCAGAGGAAGGAGAATTCGATGCATCGACAGGAACGCAGTTGGGGGCGACGGTTGGGACTGTTCGCCGTTGGTGTCGGAACCATGGTGCTCGCCGGCACGCCGACGGCGGCCGCTGGGGATCCGCCGCAGTCTGTGCCCGACTGGATCAGACACCATGCGGTCGCACTAGACCACGTGGATCCCGCTGGCCCGGACGACGATCTGATGCCCCTTCGCGGGTCGATCGGTGAAGCGCACATCGTAGGGCTGGGCGAGTCGACTCATGGCGCGGCCGAGGAGCTCACGCTCAAACACCGCACCCTGCGTCTGCTCGTCGAACAGCTGGGGTTCCGTTCCATCGCCTTCGAAGAGCAGTGGACAACAGGACTGCAGGTCAACGAGTACATCCGCACGGGCAAAGGCGATCTGAACACGGTCATGAGCCAGCTGGGCGGGCAGTGGCAGACACAGGAGGTGGCCGACCTGCTGCGGTGGCTGCGCGACTTCAACACCGAGCGCGTTGACAAGGTGCAGTTCATCGGGGTCGAGTACTACTTGACGGGCCCATCGGCCTATGACGGAATCGACGCCTATGTCGCCGGTGCCGCTCCAGAGAAGCTTGCCGAACTCCGTAGTCACCTGCATGCGATCCGGCCCGCCACGCCGAACATGAACGACCACGTCAGCTGGTACCAGGGTGTGCCGGACAAAAAGCCCTATGTCGATCATGCCCATCGCGTCCATGACCTGATCGCCGGCGTGCCGCACCAGCCCGGGTCCAGCGCCCACGAACTGGCGCTACAGCACGCGCGGCAAATCGTCTCGTTCTATGAGCATTACCGCCTGTCCTTTGCCGACAGCCTCGGGTACCGGGACGCCCATGCGGCCCAAAACCTCAGGTGGTGGCGCGAATTCACCGGTGACAAAGTCGCATACTGGGCGGCGAGCGCGCACACCGCCAACGCCCCCCAACTACGTATCGCTGTCCCACCCGCGCCGGACTTGCGATTCCCGAGCGCGGGTTCGTATCTGCGCCAGTGGTACGGCCAGGGGTACTTGTCGATCGGCTTCACCTTCGACCACGGCGCCGTCAGCCTCGGACCCGGGAAAACCGCTGCCATGCCGCCACCCGCCTCGGACTGGTTCGAACAGCCCTTCGGCAAGGTGCACCTCGACCAGTTCGCCCTGGATCTACGTCGGCCCGCTCCCACCGCGGTGCGGCGCTGGCTTGCGGCCCCCGTCAAGACGCGTGGCCTGGCTCATGGCGGTCCTGACTCATACATGGACGGCGGCAGCCTGGGCCAGTGGTTCGACGTGGTCGTCCACCGCCAGGAGGTGAGCCCCGCAGTACCGACCTGAGTATCTGGGTCCAGAACGATTTCGGCTCGTCCGGACCCAGCTTGTGTTCAATTGCGTTGCGGCACTGCCGAATTTCGATCGGGGTTGCGCAGCGGGGCGCCGACGTGGTGCAGGTGTCTCAGCGCCTCTCGGTAAGAGGAGATCAGCCCGGTTTCGTGGTAGGACACGCCGATTTCGGTGCAGTAGTCGCGGACGATCACCTGGGCGTGCCGCAGGTTCGGCGTCGGCATGCTCGGGAACAAATGGTGCTCGATCTGATAGTTGAGCCCGCCGAGGGCGAGGTCGGTCAATGCGCCACCCCGCACGTTGCGGGAGGTCAGTACCTGGCGACGCAGGTAGTCGGGGCGGTCGTCGCCGGTCAAGGTCGGCATGCCTTTGTGGTTCGGGGCGAAGATGCAGCCCATGTACAGACCGAAGAGGCCTTGGTGGACAGCAAGAAACGCGAAGGCTTTGTCGGCGGGCAGCACCGCGAACAGTGCGGCCAGGTAGAGGGCGAAGTGGCCGAACAGCAGTGCGCCCTCCAATTTGCGGTGTTTCACCGAGCGATTTCTCAGCGCCCGCACACCGGCCACATGGAGGTTCAGGCCCTCCAGCAGCAGGAGGGGGAAGAACAGGAACGCCTGCGCCCGCCCGATGAGACGAGGCAGACCGTGGCTGGACCGTGCCTGCTGTTGGGACCAAACCAGAATGTCGGGCGCGACATCGGGGTCGAGTTCCTCATGGTTCGGGTTGGCGTGATGCCGGGTGTGCTTGTCCTGCCACCAGCCGTAGCCCAGGCCGATGCCTGCGTTGCCGACGAGTCGTCCCACGAGCTCCGTCGGCTGCCGTAGCCGGAAGACTTGGCGGTGTGCGACATCGTGCATGACGAGCGCGATTTGGGCGAACGTCACGGCCATGAACCCCGCGACCAGCAGTGTCCACCACGAATCGCCGACGATGAAGAACGCCGCCCAGCCAGCCACGAACGCGGCCCCGACGAGGCTGAGCCGGACGGCGTAGTAGACGGGACGCCGGTTCATCAGCCCCGCTTCGGAGATCCGGCGTAACAGACGGGCATAATCACCGTCGGCGCCGCCCCGCGGTGACCGCGGCGATGACTCGGGGACCAAGGCAGGTGTCGTCATAGATCTTCCTGAGAGCTGAGGCGGAGACGCCACCTCCGTCCGTCGACGATGGCCAGGTCGGTGGATGTCGGAGCGGGGGCGGCGATTTCAATACCCGACGCTATCCGCCGGATTCTCGTTACCGGTAATCCCTTGGTATGAGATGGAATCGGACCACAGTGTGATACGTCCGCCGCGGACCGAGGCGGCTGACCGGTTTATCGGCCGACACATCCGGGTCGCCGGACCTGACGCGCCGAACCGTCGGGCGCGGCGACATTTTCGGGCGTGACCTCAAGTGCACTCGAGGGTTTACTGTTCGGTGTATGGATCATGACCTCGTAGTCGATTATCTGCGGCGGCTCGGAGTCGAGGCACCGGTTCGTCCCGACATCGACACCCTGCGCGACCTGCACCGGCGGCATCTCAAGGCGGTGCCGTTCGAAAATCTCAGCATTCACCTCGGCGAACCCATCGTGCTGGACGAGAAACTGTTGGTGGACAAGATCGTGCGACGACGGCGCGGCGGGTTCTGTTACGAGTTGAACGGGGCGTTCGGCACCCTGCTGTCGGCCCTCGGATTCCCGGTGACGCTGCTTGCCTCCGGGGTGTTCGACGACGGGCACGTCCGGCCGCCGTTCGACCATCTCGTGCTGCGCGTCGACCTGGACCGGCCGTGGCTGGTGGACGTGGGATTCGGCCAAAACGCCCGGTACCCGCTGCGTTTGGACAGCACCGACGACCAGCCCGATCCGGACGGCGTGTTCCGAGTCGTCCCGGTCGAAGACGGCAGCGGCGACCTCGACCTGCTCTGCGACGACGAGCCGCTTTACCGGATCGAGACCCGGCCCCGCCGACTGATCGATTTCGAACCGTTCTGCTGGTATCACCAGACCTCGCCGGATTCGCCCTTCACCGGCAAGCTGGTGTGCTCGCGACCCACTCCCACCGGCCGCATCACGCTCAGTGACCACGAACTCACCCGCACCGAGAACGACGAGCGCACCGAGCAGACCCTGACCGACGATGAGGCCCTGGCCGCCTACCGCGAACTGTTCGGCATCGAGTTGGACCGTCTGCCGTCGGCGGGCAGCGGCGGTAGCTAGCTCGTCATGGCAGCACCGCAAGAGCGAGGACTGCGATCTGCATGCTCATCACCCGTTGGTTACGGACTCGGGAAGTCGATGCACGTGGAATTCGTCCTCGCCGACGGTCACGAGTAACGCGTATCCGCCGCTCAGCGTTTCGGCTGCCACGGTGAGTTCGTACCGGCCCGCTTCGACGGGTGACTTGTTCAGTTCGTCGACCACGAAGCTGCCGTCGACGATGCGATAGAGGGTGACCGTCACCGTGCACGGCTCTCGCACGGTTGCGCCGATCCGCACGCCGGAATCGATGGCCACAGCGGTGAAGTCCGCCAGCACTTCACGCCTGGCCGACACGGCCGCGATGATCTGGCGGACGGCGATCGGTGCGAGCGCGTCCAGGAAATTCACGGCCGGATTACGCCGGGCGAACGCGCGGCGGAGCCGTTCGGTCACCGGCCCGATCGCCCCGGACCCGAACACGATCAGGTCGAACTCGCGAGCGTCGAACTCGCTGTCCGCCTGCTCCGGCCGAAGAGATCCCTGCGCGGCAATTCCGTGTTCGCGCAGCCGCTCCAGGATATTGTCCAGTGCCTGCCGCGTCCGACCGAGAACAAGCACGCGTCGCTTCGAAACCCTCTCATTCGCTTCCATGCGACCATCATGAAACCTCAATGAACGTTAAGGTCAACTCCGCCGCACGCCAGTGGCGTGTGAGTGCGGTGCAAGTCCCCGCTGGCAGGGTCGATGGCATGACGCGGCATAGCGGCCAGCGGGCCGAGGGGAAAACCATTCTGGTTACCGGCGCCAACGCGGGCATCGGGTATTTCGTCGCCGAGCAACTCGCGGCCAACGGTGCCACCGTGGTGCTTGGCTGCCGTGACACCGCCAAGGGCGACGTCGCGGTGCGCGCGATCCGGGCCCAGGTTCCCGGCGCTCAGCTGCGGTGCGTGCGTTTGGATCTGGCTGACCTGTCCTCCCTGACCGCGACAGTGGACGCCCTCGATGCCGACAGGCTGGACGCGGTCGTGCTCAATGCCGGGGTCCTGCTGTCGGGTCCCGATCGCCGCGTGAGTGCTCAGGGACACGAATTGATGTTCGCGACAAACCATCTCGGGCATTTCGCGCTGGTCGCTCATCTGGCGCCGATACTGACCGCCACCACGAACAGCCGGGTGATCACGGTGGGCAGCTTTGCCGCGCGGTCGGAGCGACTGGATCTCACCGATCTGCAATCCGAACACGACTATCGGCCCAAGCGCAGCTACGGGCGCTCGAAGCTGGCCCAGATGCTGTTCGGTTTAGAACTGGACCGCCGCCTGCACGCACACGGTGCCGACACCGCCAGCATTGTCGTCCACCCCGGCGGCGCCATGGACTCACTGACCCCGTCGCGACCACCGCTATTCGTTCGCACCACCGCCCAGCGCCTGCGCGGGCTGCCCGCAAGTGTTGTGCTGCACGGCAAACACGCAGCGGCCGCAACCATTGTCCGAGCCATTCTGGACACTGAGATCACCGGTGGACAACTTTGGGGGCCAAGGGTTTTCGGTCTCCGTGGACAACCGCACCAGGAAACACCGCATGCGCATATGACCGACCTCGACACCGCCGCTGAACTATGGGCCGCTAGTTCGGAACTCACAGGCGTCGATCCGCTCGTGCGTCCGTCTTTCTAGGAACCTGTCAAGATCTGGGCTTCGGGGGCGGCCGAAACCGCTTCTGTGACGGCGGTTTGCGCGGTGGCGGCGTCGGTGGCGGGTGCGTGGGCGGGGTAGTAGTCGGCGGTTCTGGTGCCGGTGAAATAGTCGGTGGTCCAACCGACCGCGAGGGTTTGCAGGGTCGAGATGTTCACCGATTTCGGGTTGCCGCACAACAGGTTTCCCAGCGTGTCGCCGCTGGCGCCTTCCGCGTCGGTGTGCACGCCGGTGCCGATGCGGACGCCGAGGTATCGACGGTGCAGCAGTCGCTGGACGGCCGCGGTGCCGACACCGAAGAGATTGCATTGGGAGGGTTTCGCGGCGATATCGAGAATCGGTAGGTCGGTGTGGTCGAGGTCGGCAAGGGCTTGGTCGGTGTTGTCGCCGAGGAACGATTTCACAGGATCGAGCAGGACGAGTCCGCGTAAGTCGGCGAAGGCGGCGGGGTGGTCGGCGTGTAGCCGGTGTGCGACATATTCGACGGCCTCGGCTCCCGCGGAGTGCCCGACGAACACGGTCTCCTGCGGCAGCCGCAGATCCGGCCGGTTCGCCGCGGCCGTAGCCGCGGCGAAGCTGCGCGCCAGGGGACTGGTGGGTCCGGCGGCGGTGGCGAACAGTCCGGCGATGTTGTCGAGGAAGCCGGTGTTGTCGCCGAGATTCTGCAGGGTGCAACCGGCCGGATCGAGGAACGGCAAGGCGGGCGCGAACACGACGTATCCGGCAGCGGCGAAATGCTCGGCGAGGCTGGCCACATTCGCGTTGCTTCGGGCGAAACCGTGTTGCAGCCAGACCAGGCCATGGGCGGCCCCATCGGGCAGGTACCAGTCGGCGTTCCGGTGCCGGATGGCACCCGCACAGGCGATGTCGACGGTGTCCGGCACCCGCTCGGGTTCGGCGTGTGCGATCGGTGTCGCGGTGGTCGCCGCGGCGCAGGCGGCGGCAAACATGGCAGTGAGCACGAGGCTCCGTAGGTTCATCGTCACTCCTGTGCGGAAACACGCTGCTCCGTGCGGGAGCGCGAGCTAACTGGTCATATGACCAATTGAGACCCGCTGACCGAGGGCTGTCAAACGGTAGGCCACAGATCACACAGGCGGACGGTCGTGGTTACGGCGTTTTGTCCGATGACATCGTGTGAACAGCGATCCGCCAGTCGGCGAGCAACTTGTCACGATGATTGGTACTGAGGATTGTCGTCAGGGCCAGGCCGCGAAAGTAGGTGAGGGTCATTTCGAAGATCGTGTCGAAGTTTTCGGGTGTGGCCTCGGTATTGGCCACGATGGTCGCGCGAATGTTGCCGTGTAGTTCTCGCTGGTAGCGCAGCAGCGCTTCGCGGAGGTCGGTATCGGTTCGTGCGGCTACCCACAGCTCGAGTACCGCGCCGAACAGCGGGGTCGCGAAGATGTGCCAGAGGGCGTCGATCCAGTCGTCCTCGGCGGCTTTCGCTTCCGCGTTGTCGATGGCCTCGCGCATCTGTTGGTCGGAGAGATGGCGTACGGCGTCGACGAGCAGGTGGGCCTTGTTCGGGTACTGGTGCAACAGGGCGCCGCGGGAAATCTCGGCGCGCGCCTGGATGGCCCCGATGCTGGTCGCGGCGTAGCCGTCCTCGATGAGGGAGTCGACCGCGGCGCGCAGGATGCGCTCGCGGGTCTGGTGGCTGCGTGCCGCGTCGCTGTGTCGACGTCCTTCCGTGCGTGCCATGGCTGCATCATCGCAGGTATTGACAACAGTACGATCGGACTGTTTCACTTTGCGGGTCGCCGCAGCCGCCGGGCGGGGCTGCGCCGTGATCGACAGGCACGTCGAAGGTGTCGTCGGCAATCGCGGACTCGACCCACTCGGACCGCCCGGATGGAAGTAGGTTTCATGTCCACCGACACCGTTCTCATCGAGCGTGCCGGGCCGGTCACGCTGATCGGCATCAATCGGCCGCAGGCCCGCAACGCAGTCGACGGTCCGACGGCCGCGGCACTCGCCACCGCCTTCCGTGACTTCGACGCCGACCCCGATTCGGCCGTCGCCGTGCTGCACGGCGTAGGCGGAACATTCTGTGCCGGAGCAGATCTCAAGGCACTCGGCACCGAGCGTGGCAATCGGACCGACCACGACGGCGACGGTCCGATGGGTCCGACGCGCATGCGACTTGGGAAACCGGTCATCGCGGCGATCTCCGGATACGCCGTCGCGGGCGGTATCGAACTGGCCGTATGGGCCGACTTACGGGTGGCCGAGGAGGACGCCGTGCTCGGCGTGTTCTGCCGCCGCTGGGGTGTCCCGTTGATCGACGGCGGCACCGTCCGGCTGCCCCGGCTCATCGGAGCGAGTCACGCCATGGACCTGATTCTGACCGGCCGCCCCGTCGACGCCACGGAAGCGCACCGGATCGGCCTGGTCAACCGGATCGTGCCACACGGGCAGGCCCTGGCCGCGGCCCGCGATCTCGCGCACGAGCTCACCCGATTCCCTCAGACCTGTCTGCGCCAGGACCGGCTTTCCCTGCTCGAACAGGACGGTCTCACCGAAACTGCTGCTCTGGCAACCGAATTCGAGCACGGTAAATCCGCATTCCTGGAGAGTCTGGCCGGTGCCGCGCGATTCGCCGCAGGCGCGGGACGGCACGGCGATTTCACGAAACTCGCCCCCGACCCTGCGGAAGGGCCGTCCTCCTGACGTGAGCATCACCGGCAGGTAAGACCGCGATCGGCATCGGCGCTGCCGTTCCCCCGAGCTCTGCATCGGCCGCGGTATGCAGTGCCGAAAGCCCTTGCGCTGCAGTGGAGGCATCGTCGTGGAGACAGCAGTGACATTCGTCATCGTCCACCGCACACATCGGTATCTACCAGGCCAGCGGCCCGGCTGCGACAGTCAGCAGTGTCATCGACCATCGGGCGCTCGCGGGGTTTCGACAGCACAGGAAAGGCTCCAACCTCACCGGCCACTGAAACCGGGCAGCCCTCATCTACACGAGATTGGAACGCCATGCAGATGCTCGTCCGACTCCGAAACGTCGCCACGGCTCTCGTCGCGACAGCCGTGCTGGCAACCGCCGGGTGCGGTAGTGACACCGAGTCCACCTCGGAACCAGCCGAGAACAAAGCCGCCGCAAAGCCCGCGATCGTGCTGGTTCATGGCTCGTTCTCGGACAGCTCCAGCTGGGACACCGTCGCGAAAAACCTGCGCGGTCAGGGCTATCAGGTGGTTCAGCCCGACAATCCGCTGCGGGGCCCCGCGGCCGACGCGGCCGCCGTCACCAAAGCTATCGAAGGGATCGCCGGACCGGTCGTCCTGGTCGGGCACTCCTACGGTGGGGCGGTGATCAGCAATATCCACCGCCCGAACGTCAAGGCCGAGGTATTCGTCGCGGCCTTCGCACCAGAAAAGGGGGAATCGGTGCTGGCCCTCAGTGATCCCGGTCGTTATCCGGGCAGCAAGATCGAAACGGCGCTGCGGATCCAGCCCACCGAGAAGGGGGCGGAGGTGACAATGGCACCGGAACGGTTCGGCGAGGTCTTCGCGCAGGACGTCAGCGCCGATGTCGCAGCACGACTCGCGGCCAGCCAGCGCCCCACCTCCGCGGCCGCGAATGCCGAGCCGAGCGGCGACCCGTCGTGGGCCAAGGTGCCGTCCTGGTACCTGATTTCGACCGACGACCTGACCTTTCCCCCCGCATCGCAACGCTTCCAGGCCGACCGCATGCGGGCACAGATCAGCGAAGTGAAATCCTCGCACGCCTCGCCGGTGTCCCACCCGGATGAGGTGGTCGCGACCATCACTGCCGCGGCAAGCAGCTCCTGACCGGAATGCAGTTCGGAACCTCGGCAGCGACCGGGAACGAGTGGCGACAAATGAGCCGAATGTCGCTACTCGGTCCCGGCTTTCGCCGTGCTGACCGATCTCGCTATTACAGCCAACCGGCGTGGCGGGCGATGCGGATCGCGTCGATACGATTGCGGCCGCCGATTTTGATGATCGCGTTCGACAGGTAGTTGCGCACGGTCGCAGCTGAGAGGAACAGCGTTCGCGCGATTTCGTCGGTGCTGATACCGGTCTCGGCGGCCCGGAGCACATCGGCCTCGCGGTGGGTGAGGGGACTGGTGCCGGTTTCGAGCGCCGCGGCGACCAGGTCCGCATCGATCACGCGCTCACCGGCGACGACCCGGCGGATGCTGTCGGCAAGCGTCTGTGCGGGTGCGTCTTTGACGACGAAGCCGCGCACATGCGCCTGCAAGGCGCGCAGTAGATATCCCGGTTGACTGAGCCCGGTCAAGATGAGCACCTGGCACTGGGGAACCTGTTCGTGGACACGTTCGGCGGCGCTGATGCCATCGAGGCCCGGCATGTCGATGTCCAACAGTGCGACATCGGGTCGCGTGCGCACGATTTCGTCGACGACGAGGTCACCGCGATCGAGTTCGGCGATCACGTCGATATCGTCCTCGCGGGACAGCAATGCCACAAGCGCGCCGCGGATCATGTGCATGTCTTCGGCGACCAGCACACGAATCATCGTGTCACCTCCGGTATTTCGATGCGCAGCCGGAATTTGCCGTCCCTGCTCTGCCGCGCGGACAAGGTACCGGACAGCGCGGCGGCCCGCTCCGCGAGGCCGGACAGGCCATTGCCCGCACCCGTTTTCTTGTGCGCGCCGTCGTTGACAATTTCCAGAAATACCTTGCCGCCGTTACATCCGGCGACTATCGAGCAGGTGCGCGCGGCACTGTGCCGCAGCACGTTGGTGACGCCTTCGCGGGTTCCCCAGGCGAGCACGTCATCGACTTCGGCCGCCAGCTGTGGCAGGTCGATGTGGTGGTGGGTGGCGATGCCGGCGGCGGAAAGGAGCGCGGTGGCCCCCGCCGCCTCGGCTTCCAGCGAAACGGTGTGTTCGCCGAGGGTGACCCTGCGCATCGCCTGCAGGGTGTCGCGAGCGAGCATGGCGACGCCTCGAATCTCCGATCTCGCTGCGTCGGGATCGCTCGCCAGCAATGCGGCAGCCAGGTCACCTTTCAACGACACCGCCGAGAGGCTTTGACCGAGTAGGTCGTGCAGATCTCGGGATACCCGCAGCCGCTCGCGTTCGGCCGCCTGTTCGGCCAGATCGGTCCTTGTGCGGTCGAGCTGGTCAACGGCGCGCACCAGCACGGCCACGCCGACGAGGCACGCGGAGAGCACGGTGAACACGACCACCACCTCGATGGCATCCGCGGTCATCAGCCAGGGGTCGACACGGTCGGAGTCGACCAGTCTGCCCGCTGCGGTTCCGATGATCGGCAGTGTCACCAGGATGAGCCGGACCCACCCACGGAACAGCAGTGCGGCCGATGCGATGAAGAACACCTGGGTGATGCCCCACGCCACCGGAAACCAGAACGTCGGAACGTATACGAGCGCGGTCAGCAGCAGGAATGTCGCGGGCCAGAAGCGTGGGCGTCCGTTCGGGATCGTGCCGAACACATGGTGCAGGTGGACCAAGACCGTGGCGGCAGCGACAACCCACAACAGAACCGCGACGCCGAATTGGTCGGGTCCCTGTGCCGGTGCCTGCGACGGCGCCAAAGCGCCCGTCGCACAGGTGGTTCCGACCAGGAGCACACGCGCGTGCCGGACCGTCACCAGCCACGGTCCGCTGAGGGGTCGCGATGCCTCATTCATGCGCTGCTCCCTGAACTCGGTACGAGCGTATCGATGTGGCACTCGAGCACCCAGTCGCCGTCGACCCTGCGAACGGCGAGCACCACTGGTCCGGCTGCCCCGTCGCGGAGCAGCCGTGCCAGCACGGCGCGTAGGGCGGCACGCAGCGATTCGTCCGCCTTCTCCGGCAGCCCAGTGGCGGGAAGCTCGACCCGGGCTTCGATCCCCGCCGCAGCGAGAAGTGCCGACGCGGAGGTGATTTCGTGCGGGAACGCGGGATGTTGGAAACCGCGGATCAGTTGGCGGGCCTCGGCCAGCCCGTGACGCGAGACATCGACCAGCGCTTCGAGTTCGGTGCGAGCCGACGCGCGATCGCCGCGTGCGGTGAACTCTTCCGCATGACTCGCGCAGGCGGTGATCTCCACCAGCGCTCGCTGCACCGTCCGCGCCAGTTCACCATCGATGCGTAGTCGTTCCCTGGCGACTGCCCGCTCGGAGAGAGCCGCCCCGGCATCGAGCAGCCTGCGCAAGGCGACGACCATCCACACCAGTGTGTATACCGCGATGACTCGCATCCCGGTCGTCACCGCCAACCACAGCGCGTGCTGCTCGGTTGCGCCGAGCAGCAGTGCCAACGGCGCCGTGGCAGCGACGAGGATCAGCGAGATCGGCACCGCGAGGATCGGCCGCAGCGTCAGGGCGACAACCACGGCGACGATGTGCACGGTGTTCAGCCAGGAAACGCCGAGCACCGGCGTCGCGCCGAGCACCAGCGCGGCCAGTACCGCCGCCGTGTACGACGCGCCGGGCGGAATGGTGTCACGCATGGCAAAGGCTATGTGCCGCAGATAGATCGGCAGGCACACGGCCAGTAGAACGGCGGTCGCGCCGACATCGGCCCTAGGGTCGGCGCCACTGCTGGTCACCGTCGCGAGCAGGGCTAGTAACGCGAGCGACAGGGCGGCCACGACAGTACCCGCCGCGGCCACATCCACGATGTCGCGCGGCATGCATGCAGACAGGCGCCGCAATGCCCCCGGTGTGGCTCCGATCCGCTCGGGTCGGACCGCGCTCGGTGTCGGCGCACGCTCCACTGTGATCGTCACCACCCCCCTCAGTGTTCCCCTGTCGCGGATACTCCACGAGTGACAAATGCGGACGTTTACCAATGATATTTATAATCGAAAGCTGTCGACATCCACTCTAGTGACATTTCGGACCGGATGTGATTGTCGATCTTGTGGCCTCGAACGAGGCCTGTGTGCTGCAGTTTGCCCCCGGCACTGGGGGCTCGCGCAAACATCTGCCGCGACGTAGCTTGAAATTGGTTTCAGGTCTTCGCGTGTACCGAATATCTCGGTGCGGAGACCGACGGGGGTATCAAGCGACAACAGCCATATTGGGCGCACGTTCAGTTGTGCGCACTGCCCGACTTTGCTCTAGGGAGGGAGCAGGCATGATACGAAGACTTCGTTCTTCGGCCGATTGGACCGCGGCAAACCGTGACCGGTGCCGCGCGCGGCGCCTACCGCAATACCTCGGATTTCGCCGATGACCATCATCGAGCAAGCCGACTTCCCGAGCACGCTCGGCATGGACACCGAACCCGTTGCGGGACAAGCGACTCCGATGCTTCTCGGGGTGGCGACCGCCAACCCGCCGACCAGGTACAGCCAGCGCGAACTGGTCGAGCTGCTGGCCATCGACGACCCGAAGATCCGCGGTATCTTCCTCAACGGCGGTATCGAAAGCCGTTATCTCACATTGCCTTCCGTTGACAAAGAGGGAAACTTCAGGTCCGAGACGCAGGGTGAGTTGCTGGCGAAGCATCGTCGTTACGGCGTGGCAACCGGAGCAGCGGCAATTCGTAAGTGCCTCAGTAGAATCGGCAAAGATTTGGACGAGGTCGACTACCTCGTGGCGGTAACGACGACGGGGTTCCTCACGCCCGGATTCAGTGCGCTGTTGATCAACGAGCTCGGATTGTCGCCGGGTACCGCACGGCTGGATGTCGTCGGAATGGGATGCAACGCCGGGCTGAACGGGTTGACCGCCGCAGCCGCATGGTCGACCGCGAACCCGGGCAAGCTCGCGGTCCTGGTATGTACGGAATCATGCTCTGCCGCATACGTATACGACGGGACGATGCGCACCGCAGTGGTCAACAGCCTGTTCGGCGACGGCGCGGCCGCGATGGCGGTGAGCACCGACGGGGCGCACATTCGTCCCGCGGCGGATCCGCCGCCGCGACTGTTGGGCATGCGCAGCTACATGATCATCCATGCGATGGATGCCATGCGCTATGACTGGGACGACGAGGCCGGGAAATTCAGCTTCTACCTCGACAAAGAGGTTCCCTACGAGGTAGGCGCGCACGTGGAGACGGTTGTCGACCAACTGCTCGGCGAAGCCGGGCTGCGGCGCAAGGAGATCACCCACTGGATCGTGCACTCCGGCGGCAAGAAGGTGATCGATGCCGTGAAAATCAATCTCGGCCTGACGAATCACGATCTGCGGCACACCGTGAGCGTGATGCGTGATTACGGAAATCTGTCGAGTGGGTCGTTCCTGTTCTCGTATCAACGACTTCTTGCCGAGGGGCGGGTGGCGCGCGGAGATTACGGCGTCTTCATGACGATGGGTCCCGGCTCGCAGATCGAAACCGCACTCTTTCAGTACTGAGCAGCTATCGCGAAATCGTCCACAAATGAAAGGCAATTCGTGACTGTCAATCCGCGCGAACAGGAATTGGAAACAATTACCACCGCAGTGGCGGCGAATACCGGATTGTCGCCGGATCTCACCATGTCGGTGGCGGCAGCGGCGATGGCGGCCGAGGATGCCTCGGCCGCGCCCGGGACCTGCGTCGTCCTGCATATCGTCGGGCCACCGGCCGGTCACCGGTTCGACTGGCCCGGGCGCGTCACCGTCGGTGATGTGAACAAGTGGGAAGGCGCGTTGCGTCGGCTCGAGCAAGTGCCCGCGCCCATCGTCGCCATCGTCGACGGCGACGCGTACGGGCCCGCCGCGGAGCTGCTGCTCGTCGCCGACTACCGGATCATGCGGGCGCGCACGACCTTCTCGTTCGCGTCGTCGGACGCCGGAGTCTGGCCGGCAATGGCGGTATATCGGCTTGCGGTGCAGGTCGGTGTCGGCCGGGCACGCGAGCTGGCGGTACAGGGCGGAGCGCTGTCGGCCGAGGCGGCCAGGGCCTGCGGCGTGATCGACGCGGTGGCCGAACCCGGGACCGAAGCCGACGCGGTCGCCACCGGCCTCGCGATTTTCGAATCCTCCGTCGGATCCGAGATCGCGATTCGCCGACGCCTCGTGCTGGACGCGGCGACCACCCGGTTCGAAGATGCGCTCGGCGCGCATCTGGCCGCCTCCGATCGAACGCTGCGACGCGAGCGAACCGCCTCATGACCACCATTGCCGACCTCGGCTTCAGCACCGGTGACCTCGACCTGGACCGGGCCGAGTTACGCACGGCCGCAAGTGAACACGCCGCACTGCTGCGCGCGCTGGGCCCGGTTCGAGCCCGCGACGACAGCGCCGCGGCCCGCGCCGCCGCGGCGCATCGGGATCTTCGCCGACTGCGCCGGAAATTCCTGCGTCAGCATCTGCGCACTGTGTACCGCGCGGCAACCGACGACCTCCGGCGTGGTCTGCGACTGTCCGAGCTCGGTGCCGCCGCGGCCGAACTGTTTCCCGGTCTGCTGCCGGATCCGGCGCAGTTGGGCGCCGACGCCGAGGTGGCGCAGCCGGACAAGGAAGGCTGGGAGATCGATCAGGGAATCTTCTTCCACGCCGTGTTCGCGGACCCGGTGGCAGGCAACCATCTCCTCGACCAGATGCGCGCGCCGACCACCCGTGCCACTGACCTGCTCGCCGAGTTCCAGTCCACCGGTGCGATCACGCTGCCGGCTGTACACCTGGCGCGCAGTGGTGCCACGTCGACGATCACCATCACCAACACGGCTTGCCTCAACGCCGAGGACAACCAGCATGTCGCCGACATGGAAACCGCGGTCGACCTGGTACTGCTGGATCCCATGTCGCACGTCGGCGTCGTCCGCGGCGGTGAGATGGAGCATCCGCGTTACCGCGGCAAACGAGTCTTCAGCGCCGGAATCAACCTCGCGCACCTGCACCAGGGCAAGATCTCCTTCATCGATTTCCTGCTGCGCCGGGAGACCGGTTACATCGCGAAGATCCTGCGCGGACTCGCCCAAGATGACGCCGGGTGGCCCGTCGTCCCGGCCTGCAAGCCCTGGATAGCGGCCGTCGACTCCTTCGCAATCGGTGGCGGGGCGCAGCTGCTCATGGTCTTCGACCGGGTCATCGCCAGCACCGACAGCTATATCAGTCTGCCCGCCGCACAGGAGGGCATCATTCCGGGCGCGGCGAACCTGCGTCTGGGGCGCGCGTCGAACTTCCGGTTGTCCCGGGACGTCATCCTGTGGGGCCGCAAGCTCTGGGCGACCGACCCGGACGCCCGTTTCGTCCTCGACACGGTGGTCGAGCCGGCCGCCATGGACCACGAGATCGCCGAGGCCGCAACGAGACTCGCGTCGCCCGCGGTCGTCGCGAACAAGCACATGCTGGTCGGTGCCGAAGAGCCGCAGGATGTTTTTCGCCGCTACCTGTCGGAGTTCTCGCTGCACCAGGCCATGCGCCTGTACTCCGCCGATGTGCTGGCCAAGACCGAGCGATTCCAGTCGGCGGGCCGATGACTACGGCATCGCGTAGTGATTCGGTGCGGGACGGTGGTCGGGCGACAGCTGGGTCCACCGCAATGGAACTGCACACGGTCGACTACCGCAAGCACGGACGTATCGCCACCGTGCAGCTGAATCGACCGCACGTGCTCAACGCGATGAATCTCGCCATGCACGCCGAGCTGGCATGCGTCTGGGACGACATCGAAGCCGACGACGACATCTGGCTGGTCGTTCTGAGCGGAGCGGGGAAGAAGGCCTTCTCGGCCGGCCAGGATCTCAAGGAACTGGCCGGACGGATCGAGAACGGCTCGGCCCGTTCGTCATTCGGGAGCGCCGGAAAGCCGGGGTTCCCGCGCATCACCGAGCGGTTCTCGTTCGCCAAACCGATCATCGCGAAGGTGTCCGGGTACGCGCTCGGTGGCGGCTTCGAGCTCGCGCTGGCCTGCGACATCATCATCGCCGCCACGGACGCCCAATTCGGTCTCCCCGAGGCGACATTGGGCCTCATACCGGGCGCGGGCGGCGTCTTCCGGTTGCCCCGCCAGGCGCCGTATCGGATCGCGATGGGGCACCTGCTGACCGGGCGCACCATGTCTGCCGCGCGTGCCTTCGAACTCGGTCTGGTCAACGAGGTGGTTTCCGAGACCGAGCTCGATTCATGTGTGGAACGCTGGGCCGCGGACGTTCTCGCCTGCGCGCCGTTGTCGATTCGGGCGATCAAGGAAGCGGCCGCGGCGTCGATCGCCATGCCGCTGCCCGAGGCCTTCACCGCCGATTATCAGTGGGAGCGCACCAGGGCCGACTCCGCCGACGCCGAGGAGGGCCCACGAGCCTTTGCCGAAAAACGAGCACCGAACTGGACCGGACGATAGGAGCAGAATGAATTCACCCAAGCTCGGCCGCGATGTGGTATTCGACTACATTCATGAAGCCGGAGTCGAATATGTCTTCGGCGTGCCCGGCACGCAAGAAATCCCGTTGATCGATGCGACGACGATTCCGGAAAACGAAGTCGACTATATTCCGTGCCTGCACGAGAATATCGCCATGGGTGCTGCGATGGGGTATGCCCGTGCGTCCGGGCGGCCCGGTGTCGCGCTGGTACACGTCACGCCGGGTGCGGCCAATATCATCGGCAACCTTTTCAACGCGTACACGTCGAATATTCCGGTGCTCGTCCTGTGCGGTCAGCAACACAGTGATCTATTGCTCCAGGAGCCGCTGCTCGGCTCCGATCTGGTACGCACCGCGGGGCAATATGCGAAGTGGGCGCACGAAATCCGGTGTGCCGACGAGATACCCATCGCGATGCAGCGAGCCTTCAAGGAACTGCTCACCCCGCCGTTCCGCCCCGTCTTCATTTCCATTCCGTGGGACTACCTGCTCGAACAACCCAACTGGCAGGAGCACGGTCGCACGACTCGCATCGCGCACGCCGTCACCGGCGATCCCACCGGCATCGCCGCGGCGGTCCACACGCTCGCGGACGCGAAGAAGCCGGTCCTGCTGGTCGGCGACGGCGTCGGCGAGGCCGGTGCCTGGTCGGAAATCGAACAGCTCGCGAACCTGCTCGGTGCCGCCGTGTACTCCGAGTTCCAAGCGAGCCGGATGAACTATCCGAACGACCTTCCGCACTGGCAGGGCGAGTTGCTGCCGATCCAAGAGGGCATCCACATGCAGCTCGAGGGATTCGACACCATATTTCTCATCGGGGTGAATTCCCACGCGCAGATATCGATCTTCCACTGGAAGAATGGCCCGATCATTCCGGGGGAGCTGATCCAGGTTGCGTTGCACAACGACTCGTGGCAGATCGGCAAGAACTACTTCTCCGAGGTCGGTGTCCTCGGCGACATCAAGAAGACGCTGCCGCTGATCATCTCCGGCATCGCCGATCACGAGCACTTCGACAGGAGCTCGGCCGAATCCCGGAACAACAACATCCTGCGACTCGGCGCGCAACGCGACAGATCATTCGACTCGGAAACCGAAAAATTGCGGCGCATCGATAGTGACAAACGGCGCATCGATAGTGTGGTTCCGATCGCCGGTCATCAGGTCGCCATTGCCCTCGCCGAAGTACAGAAGACCCTGGACTATCAACTCACGGTGCTGAACGAGGCATTCTCGATCGGCAGTGTCATCCAGAAAGCACTGACCTACGATTCGCCGGATGCCTACTTCTGCACCTCGGGCGGCTCACTGGGATTCTCGATTCCGGCCTCGATCGGCATCTCGCTGGGTCTGAAGAAGCAGAAGCGTTTCGTCGTGAACATCGTCGGCGACGGCTCGGCCCTGTTCCACACCAACTCCTGGTGGACCACCAGCAAGTTCAACCTGCCGGTGCTGTACCTCGTCGTGAACGATTCCCAATACACGTCGCTGATGATCGGTCTGGGGCTGATCGAAAAGATCTACGGGTGGAAGCCGACGAATCCGCCCACGTACCTGAGCCTCGGCAGTCCCGCACAGGACTTCTCGGCGATCGCCGAGACGTTCGGTATCGGCAGCGAAGTGGTCACCGACGCGCGCAACCTGCGCGGAGCCATCGAAAACGGATTCAAGGTGATCGCGAGCGGCAAACCTTACATCCTCGATATCCGCACCGATCCCGACGCTCCCGGCAAGCCGCCGCTCATCGACGTACTGCTGGCCGAAAAGCCCGGTGTAGACCTCGATTTCATCGAAAAACTGCGCCAGATCGGCCCTCCGTGAGAGTAAACCCGAGGAGACATTGATGCGTACACCCAACACCTATATCGCCGCGCTCGGCTCGTTCCTGCCCGCGACGGTCACCGCCGAACAGGCGGTGGCGCAAGGCCTGTACCCGGCCGAAACCGCCGAGATACACGAGCTCGGCGGTGCGGCGGTGGCCGGCCCGATACCCGCACCGGAAATGGCGCTGCGGGCCGCGGAGATCGCGGTCAAGCGGTCGGGGCTGGTCGCGGAAGAATTCGATTTGCTGCTCTACGCGAGCACCTGGCTGCAAGGGCCGGAAGGCTGGCTACCGCACCCGTATCTCCAGCGGCATCTCGTCGGCCCGATACCGGCCTTGGAGATCCGGCAGGGCTGTAACGGGATGTTCTCCGCATTGTCGATGGCCGTCGAGTATCTCCGTGCGGATCCGGACCGCCACAGCGCACTGCTGGTCGCCGCGGATAATTTCGGCACGCCCCTGATGGACCGCTGGAAGATGTCGGCGTTGTTCATCGCGGGCGATGCCGCCTCGGCGGTGGTGCTCACCAAGACGGACGGGTTCGCCCAGCTGTTGTCGGTGTGCCACACCTCGATTCCCGAGGCGGAGGAAATACACCGGGCCAGCGAACCACTGTTTCCGCCGGGTGTTTCGCTCGGGAAGTCCCCCGATTTCTTCGCCCGCCTGCAAGAAATTACCGCCAAGGTGGCGGCCGCTCCCGACTCGCCACTCGGAGCGGCCATGGCCAGAGTGCGCGAGGAAATCCCGGTGGTAGTCGGCCAGGCACTCGACGAGGCCGGTATCGGCCTCGACGACATCGCTCGGGTGGCGTTCTTGAACTGCTCGCGTGAAGCCACCGAGCAGCGCTGCATGGTGCCGCTCGGGCTGCCCATGGAGAAGTCGACCTGGGACTTCGGGCGGATGGTCGGCCATTGCTCGGCCAGTGACCAAATTCTTTCCTTCGAGCACCTGGTCACCACCGGACAGCTCCGCGCGGGGCAGTACCTGCTGTTGTTCGGCTCGGCGCCCGGGGTTCTGTTGTCGGCCGCCGTCATCAAGGTGCTGCGCGACCCGGAGTGGACCGAATGATCAGGAGTGAGAACGACATGTCGCATCGACCGAACACCGACAATTTCCAGCCTGCCGAGCCCGTGGCGGTGATCGGCATCGGCTGCCGCTTCCCCGGCGATGTCGGGTCACCGGAGGACTTCTGGCGTCTGCTCGCCGCGGGCGGGGACACCTACGGTGAGATACCGGACGAGCGCTGGGCTCGGTACCGGCGGAGCACCCCGGAATTCGCGACCGCCCTGCGGCACACCGTTACCCGCGGCAGCTTCTTGTCCGACATCGGCCGATTCGACGCGGAGTTCTTCGGCATCTCGCCCCGCGAGGCCGCGCTGATGGACCCGCAGCAGCGGCTGCTGCTCGAGGTCACCTGGGAGGCTCTGGAACAGGCCGGGCTCCCGCCGCGTGACCTGGCCGGCAGCGACGCCGGGGTGTTCGTCGGTGTCTGCACCGGCGACTACGGCGCACTGATGCTGGAGGATCTGGCGAGCATCGAGGCCTGGACCGGCATCGGAGCGGCGACTTGTGCCGTGGCCAACCGCATCTCGCACTCGTTCGATCTGCGTGGTCCGAGCATGACGGTGGACACCGCGTGCTCGGCGTCGCTGGTCGCGCTGCATCTGGCCACGCAGAGTCTGCGCAACGGGGAGTGCGAGGTGGCCATCGTCGGCGGGGTCAACCTGGTCGTGACCCCGGGACAGACGCTCACGCTCGACGCTGCGGGCGCCCTCGCGCCGGACGGACGGAGCAAGGCGTTCGACGCCGCCGCCGATGGTTACGGACGCGGTGAGGGGTGCGGCGTCGTGGTGCTGCGCCGACTCGCCGACGCGCAACGCGATGGCGAGCAGGTGCTCGCGGTCGTCCGGGGCAGTTCGGTCAACCAGGACGGCCGTACCAACGGAATCATGGCGCCATCCGGCGAGGCTCAGGCGCATGTCATGGAGCGGGCTTGCGCGCATGCGGGTATCGATCCGGCCAGCGTCGATTTCGTCGAGGCACACGGCACCGGCACCCGGCTCGGTGACCCGATGGAGGCGCAGGCGCTCGCCGCGGTGTACGGATCGGGCCGCCCGGCCGGGGAGCCCTGTCTGATCGGTTCGGTCAAGTCGAACATCGGTCATCTCGAAGGGGCCGCCGGAGTGGCGAGCGTCATCAAGACGGTGCTGGCCTTGCACCGGGCCGAGATTCCGCGTTCCCCGCTGGTGACCGAGCTCAACCCGGAAATCCCTTGGGACAGAGGGGAAATCCGGCTGGTCACCGAGCACACGCCGTGGCCGGCGCGCAGTGGTCCGCGCCGGGCCGGGGTATCCGGCTTCGGTTACGGCGGCACCGTTGCGCATGTGGTGCTGGAGCAAGCACCCGAATCGGCCGACGTGCCCGCCGCCGAGCCCGATGGCGAGATCGACCGGCTGTTCCCGATTTCCGCGGCTTCCGATGCCGCCCTGCGGGCATACGCCGATCGGCTCGCGGACTGGCTGACCGACAGCGCGGGCCACGTGCCACTCGCGTCGGTCGGGCACACGCTGGCCATGCGCCGGTCGCGCCTCGCTCGGAACGCGGCCATCGTGGCCGGTGACGAGCACGAGCTGGTCGCGCGGTTGCGCGAGCTGGCGGCCGACCGACCGGATCCTGGCGTGGCAACCGGTGTCGCCGCGACACCAGGCAATGGCCTGGTGTGGGTCTTTTCCGGGCACGGCTCGCAGTGGCGTGGCATGGGCCGAGACCTGTTGGCCGTGCCGGAGTTCGCGGCCGTAGTCGACGCGATCGAGCCGATCTTTGCCGAGGAGATCGGGTTCTCGCCGCGGCAGGTGCTGATCGACGACGAAGTCGAGGGCGTGGACCGGATCCAGACGATGATCTTCGTGATGCAGGTCGGCCTGGCCGAACTGTGGCGGTCCCACGGCGTGACGCCCGCTGCCATCATCGGCCACTCGGTCGGCGAGATCGCCGCCGCGGTCGCCAGCGGAGCGCTGTCTCTCACCGACGGAGCCCGGCTGATCTGCCGTCGGTCGAGTCTGCTGCGGCGGGTGGCGGGCCAGGGTGCCATGGTGATGGCGACGATGCCGTTGGACGAAGCGGCCGAACGGCTTTCCGGCCGAACAGATCTGGTCGCGGCGATCGCGTCCTCGCCGCTGCAGTGTGTGATTTCCGGAGACCCCGAGGCGATCGAGGAGGTGCTCGAACGCTGGCCCGCCGAGGGCATCGGGGTCCGCCGGGTCGCGTCCGATGTCGCGTTCCACAGCCCGCATATGGACCCGCTGCTCACCGAGCTGGCCGCGGCCGGCGCCGCGCTGACCTATCGGCCGCATTCCGTTCGGATGTACTCGACGGCCCTGCCCGACGCCCGATCCGAAGCGGCGACGGACGGACACTACTGGGTTGCGAACCTGCGCAATCCGGTTCGGCTGGCCGGAGCGGTCGAGGCCGCGCTGGCGGATGGTTTCCGCGACTTCCTGGAGATCTCGCCGCACCCGGTCGTGGCGCATTCGATCCGCGAGACAGTTGGCGAAAGTGATGTCGAGGACGTGTTCGTCGGCACGACGCTGCGCCGTGACTTGCCTGAGCAGCGGACCTTCCTTGCCGCTCTCGGCGCCGTGCACTGTCGTGGAATTCCGGTGGACTGGACCAGATTGCAGCCATCCGGCGACCTGGTCGGCCTGCCCGGATATGCCTGGCAGGGGCGCAGGCTGTGGCATGCGCCCTCGCTGAGCGGGCGGGTGCCGGGCCCAGGCCACGATGTCGACTCGCACAATTTGCTCGGCACGCCGACCAGCATCGCGGGCAGCGAGCTACGGGTCTGGCGCTCGGTGCTGGAGGACGACAACCGTCCATACCCCGGCAGCCACGCGCTCAACGGTGCCGAAATCGTCCCCGCCGCAGTGCTTGTCGAGACCTTCCGGCAGGCAGGTAGCCCGAGCGGCGAACCGGTCGAACTCATCGCCGTCGAGATGCGGCACCCGCTGCTCACCGACGGCAGGCGGGAGATCCAGGTCGTCGGTGACCCGAATCGGCGGGAACTGCGGATCGCCTCGCGAACGCCAGGAGAGGATTTCGAGGACGACCCCTCGTGGCTGATCCATGCACAGGCAGCGATGGTGCCGGACGCCGCGCGGACGCCACTGCCCACGAGTCTGGGTGACCCTGCGGCGCAACGACTCCTGGGGGTCGATCCGCGGCTGGTCCGCCAGCGGCTGGCCGCTGTCGGAGTGCCGGAAACCGGGTTCGACTGGACGGTCGAGGAACTGCAGTATGGGATCGACGTGGTGCGGGCGCGGGTGACCTTGGCGCCTACGGGTGCAGCCACCTGGGCGCCGCTGCTCGACGCCGTAATGTCCATCGCACCTGCGGTTTTCGCCGGTGATCCGGTCTTGCGCATGGTCGTGCGGATCGACAATGTGACAATCGCGGGCACACCGCCTGCCCAGGCGCTCATCGAAGTCGCGTTGAACAAGGATCGCGTCGACGTCGTCGACGGGCTTGTCGCCGACGCCGACGGAACGGTGGTGGCTCGGGTGACCGGCATGGCGTACCCGGTCATCGACCGTCCGGTCGAGGACGATCCGGCGTCCGGCGTTGCCGCCGGGCCCGGGCTGTCGCTCACCGGTCTGACCCCGGAGCGGTTGCGCGAGTTGGTCTCAGCGGAAGTGACCGGCACGATCGCGGCCGAAATGCGGTTGCCCGCAGCGAGCGACCTGCATCCTCGCCGACCGCTGCTGGAACAGGGCCTCGACTCGGTCATGACCGTGACGATCCGCAAGAAGCTGGAAAAACGGTTCGGCCACAAGCTGCAGGCCACCGTTTTCTGGCAGCAGCCGACCGTTGTCGCGATCGCCGATCACCTGACGGAGATGCTGACGGTCCAGGCGTAGGAGTTGCCCGTGCCCGTCCCACGGGTGTCAGAACATCCGCGGGACGGGCACGGCACCCTGTCCGAGGCAGTCACGTACCCGGTGAGTCGATCACCGCCGAGCGTGGTGTGGGGTCGGCGGATAGTCCGGATTCGTTGTCGTACAAGGGAGTTGACCGATGGCGTCTTCGCCGGTGACGATTGATGCGGCCACTACCTCGCGGCCGTCGATCGCTTTTCTGATCATGCTCGGCGGGCTGGCCGCGATCGGCCCGTTCGCGATCGACATCTATCTGCCCGCGTTGCCGGCCATGACGGCCGATCTGCACACGAGCGCCAGCGGTGTCCAAGCCACGCTCACCGCGTCCATCGCGGGAATGGCACTCGGACAGCTGATTCTGGGTCCGCTCTCGGACTCCTATGGCCGACGCACTCCATTACTGATCTGTCTCACCGTCTATACGATCACCTCGGTCGTGTGCATGGTCGCCCCCAATCTGCCGGTCCTCATTGCGCTTCGAGCGTTGCAGGCTATCGCGGCCGCCGGCGGGATCGTCATCGGTCGCGCGGCTGTTCGCGACATTGCCGCCGGACCGGCCATGGCGCGCATCTTGTCGATGCTCTTGCTGGTGATCGGCATTTCGCCGGCCCTTGCCCCGATTGTCGGCGCCGAACTGCTGCCATTTACGCACTGGCGCGGCCTATTTGGAGTGATCGCCTGCCTCGGTTTCGTTCTGCTGTGCGCATGCCTGCGGTGGCTTCCCGAAACCTTGCCTCGAGAGCGTCGCCGGTCCGGCAGCATCGCCGGCAGTCTCAGGCAGTACCGTCGCCTGCTGACCGATCTCGACTTCATCGGCTATGCCGTCACCGCTGGTTTCACCTTCGCGGCGATGTTCGCATACATCTCCGGTAGCGCTTTCGCGCTCGAGCAGGGGTACCAGCTCAGCCCACGGCTGTTCGGCGTGGTGTTGGGCGTCAATGCACTGGGAATGCTGCTGGCCGGACAAATCAGCGTGCGCCTGACGCACCATGTGCAACTTCGGCCGCTGCTCACGACCGCCACGCTGATCGGTCTCGCCGGGGCGATGGTGAGCACCCTTACCGTGCTGGCCGACTTCGGACTCCCGCTGCTGCTCATCGGACTGTTCCTGCTCATCTCCAGCGTCGGCGCGATCCTGCCGAACAGCATGGCCCTGGCCATGACGCGCTACCCCGAGGTCGCCGGCAGCGCCGCGGCGCTCATGGGGGCAGGCCAATTCGTCATCGGCGGAATCCTCGCCCCCGTCACCGGAATCGGTGCGCACAGCCATCCCGGGCTCGCCATGACGCTCACCATCCTCATCTGTATGACCGTCGCAACCGCCAGCGTCATCGTGGTCACCAGGGCCACACCGCACGCCGATCGCACCGCACCATCCACCGCAGCTGCGCCGATCCGCTGAGCCCGCGAGTCGCGTTTGCGCCCAAGACCGTGCCGAGAACTTGGACAGCGTCACGAAAGGCGTTCGGGGGCAATGGTGGTCGGGTCGGTTGTCGGTAGGGTGACGGTGAATCGGGCGCCGCCGTGCGGGCCGTCACCGAGGTGGATGTCGCCACTGTGGCGGTCGACGACGTCGCGGACAATGGCAAGGCCTAATCCGGCGCCGCCTTTGTCGCGGCTGCGGGCGTCGTCGAGGCGGACGAACCGCTGGAAGATTCGGTCCCTGTCCTTGGGAGGCACGCCGGGGCCGTCGTCGGTGACCTCGAGGACGACCTTGTCAGCGGAGTTGCGTGCCACTGCGACCAGCACGGTGGTGGTTGCGTGACGTTGTGCGTTGTCGACGAGGTTGGTCACCACTCGGCCCAGTTGGGTCCGGCTACCCAGGACGAGGACAGGTTCGTCGGGAATGTCGGTCGCGATCGGGTGCGGGTCCGCAGGGCGGTGAGTCAGTGCGTCTCGGACGACGGTGGCGAGGTCGACCGGGTTCCTGCGGGGTTGTTCACCGGCGTCGATGCGGGCCAGCAACAGCAGATCGGCGGCGAGATGTTCGAGCCGTACGGTGTCGTCGATCAGCCCGTCCAGTTCTAGTAGCCGGGGGTGTGCCTGGGCGACCTCTAGCTGGGTGCGCAGGCTGGCGATGGGGCTGCGCAGTTCGTGCGCGGCGTCGGCGATGAAGCGGCGCTGGCGTTCCGCGGCGGCTTCCAAGGCGGCGAGGGTGCTGTTGGTGGTCTGGGCGAGGCGGGCGATTTCGTCGCGCGAGGCGGGTTCGGGGACCCGGCGAGACAGGTCGCCGCCCATGATCTCGGCAAGTTCGGTCCGGATGGCCTCCACCGGCCGTAGGGCGCGGCGGGTCACCAGCCAGGTCACCGCCGCCGCCACGGCGAGCAGCGGCACCAGGCCGATCAGCATCGCGTTGCGGACCCCGGCGACGGCTTTGTCGGCGGTAGCCAAAGAGGTACCGGAGTAGATCGTGACGGGCTGCCCGCTCGGGGTGGTGGTGACCATTCCGGCCACCCGGAAGACGCGGTCGTCATCATCGGCCGCTGGGAGCCTGATGTCGCGGAATGTGACGGTGGTCGGCGGCAGGCCGGGCATCGGATTGTCGTCGGAGTCGTCGTCATCGTCATCCCCGTGCGGCGCGGAACGCGTTGGCACCGGGGCGAAATCGGCCATAGGCGGGCGACCGCGCAGCTCTTCTTCCGCCGCCAACACCGACCCGGCGGCTGAAACCACTTGTACCGGTTGGTGATCGGCGTCAGGGAGCTTAAGATTCGCGAAGTCGGTGCCGACCGCCAGCTGCGCGGCCACGTCATGCGCGGTCATCTCCGCTTGCAGGTTCGCACTGTCGAGCAGGTTGTGCCGCAGCACCGCCAGCACGACCATCCCGGCTGCTACGAGAGCCGCCGCGACCACGGCCGTGGCCGCCACGGTGGTGCGTGCCCGCACCGAACTCCACCACCAATGCCACTGCCGGTCAGCCACTGTCGGCCACCAGGCGGTACCCGGCGCCGCGCACGGTGAGGATCGACCGCCGCCGGAATGGGGCATCGATCTTGCGGCGCAGCGCGCTGATGTAGACCTCGACGATATTCGGGTCGCCAGCGTAGGCGAAATCCCAGACATGTTCCAAGATATCGGCTTTCGACACGACTTCCCCGGCGCGTACGGCCAGATGTTCCAGAACCGCGAATTCCTTCGCGGTGAGCGTCACTTCCTGACCACCCCGCCGACAGGTATGCGTATTCGGGTCCACAGTCAGGTCGCCAACCTGTAACAGCGGGGAGCCGCTGCGGGTGCGGCGGCGCAGGAGGGCGCGAATGCGGGCGAGCAGCACCACGTAGGAGAACGGCTTGCTGAGGTAATCGTCGGCGCCGGTGTCGAGCCCCTCGGCTTCGTCGTATTCACCGTCCTTGGCGGTCAGCATCAGCACAGGTGTGTCGTCACCCGCGGCCCGCAACGACCCGCACACCCGGTAGCCGTTGAGGCCCGGCAGCATGATGTCGAGGACGATCAGGTCGTAGTCGCCGGTGCTGGCGCAGTGCAGACCGTCGATGCCGTCATGGACCACATCCACCGCGAAACCCTCGGCTGCCAACCCCTTGGCCAGGGTGTCGGCCAGCCGCTTCTCGTCCTCCACGATCAGCAGACGCATTCTCTCAGCTTGTCAGACGCTTCCTGAAGCCGATTTCAGGTGTCTTCAGGAAGGCTTCAGCTCCGCCTTGGCACGGTGGAGCCGTACTCGAAGCATCACTGACGCAGGAGGATTCACCATGACATTCACCATCCGTCGCCACCGCGCCGCTCTGCTCGCCGTCGGGACCGCCGCCGCTGCCGTTCTCGCGGTCGGCGGCATCGCGCTCGCCACCGCATCCCCCGGAGACGCGGGCCACACCGCCGCGTCCCAGGTGCTCGGCCACGACTGGAAGCTCGTTGCGGGCCAGACGATCAGCAGGGAGCAGGCCATCGACGCGGCGCGGCAGGCCGTCCCCGGAGCCACCGTGGAGGACACCGACCTCGACGATGACCGCGGCACCACCGTGTGGGAGGTCGACGTGCGCGACGCCCAGGGTGTCGAGTCCGAGGTCCACGTCGACGCGAACAGCGGCAAGGTGCTGTCCGTCGAGCCCGACGACGACTGACCGCCGCTCGGCCGACCGATGCCGCAACGGCCTGTACTCGATGTCGTTGCGGCATCGGCGGCTCGCGATGAAAGCGCGGTGACGTTGTGCGGCCCCGGCTACCCGTTGGTCGGGCAGGGCGAGGAAACGGGCTTGCCGCCATCATCGGCCAGATATCGCAGGTGCTCGCACAAGCTGCCGGCGAGGGGTCCATCGTGGTTCCCACTGGGAATGACGAGGTCCTCGACGGTTGTTCCTTGTCGCGGATTTGGCCAACGATCCACTCGGCGTCGGCGGTTACCTCAAAGCGGCGCAAGATCTTTACCGGTACTACGGCGATATCGATGCGCTGCGCGAGAACTACCGGCCGATGGCGCGCGCAGTGTCCATCTCTCGGCCCGGGAATGTCAGTGGTACCCAATACGATCGAGCGAATCGACTGCCGGATCTTCCGGCAGGGCGGAGTGTGGCGTCAGGAGTAGACGGTGGCTGTGGAGTCGATCGGGGCGGATGTCGAGGCTGCGCTCGAAGTGCTTGGCGACGGTACGCCAGGTGCCGAATGGGCTTGGGCCGAGACAGTATTGCGGCAGGCCGGTCCGGCGGCGTGGCCCGGTTTGGCCGAAGCGGTTGTGTACGGTGACGACGAGAGCGCTCAACGCGCTGGCGTGTTGCTCGGATTCGCACATGTCACCGATGAAATCCGTATTCGAGTGTCATACCTGCTGGACGAGGACCCACGCGAGCGCCGGGAAAGCGTGTCCGTGCTCGGCTGGCGCGGCAGCGCGATGGCACCGTTCGCGCGTGTGCTGGCTACGAGGTTGGACGATCCGGAACCGAGTGTGGTGGCCGAGGCCGTGGGCGCCTTCGCGGGGATCGGTCGGGTAACGGTGCCGGTCCTGCGGGAAGTCCGGCGTTCGAGGCTGAGCTCGCGGCGTGCGGCATTGGCAGCGCTCGCTGAAATCGGTTGGGACACAATCGATCCGTGGGACATGCGGGTACTGACTCGTCTGACCACCGCCAAGTCCCGGACCGAGATCCCGCAACCGTTCTACCCCGACGCCGAGTGGTACGCACTGCGCACCACCGATCGCGACGCGGTCTTGCGCGCGTTCGATCTCTCGGATCCGGTTCCGGTCACGATGCGCGCCGGATTCGAACGCTGGTCCGCGCGGCGGACGACCCCGCCCGGACCTTGGCTCCTCGAGAGGTCCGCCGATCACCGTCAGTGCGGCCAGATGTTCGTCTCACCGGTCCTCGACGGTTGGACACTGGTCTTCGGTAAACCGAAAGACATGTACCACGACGACACTGCCGAGGAGGACTACGAGCACGACGCCCAGCAACGCCTGTGTGTGGATTTGAGCCGTCAATTCGGCACGGTCTACTGGTACGTGCAGATCGTCAACGGAGGCTGCGGTGACTGGATGGGCTGGTGTGCGGCCGAAAATGGCACGTTGACTCGCTACTACCATCACGATTTCTCCGAAGGTGCTGTCGACATCGGCGACCCCCTGACGGCCGAGGCAGGTCTGCGAGACCCCGATGGTGCCGGACTGCTAGGGATGATGAACAGTCATCTCCCACGCGAGAAAATGCTGTCGCTGCTCGGCACACAGCCCGACTACGACGATCGAGACCTCGATGACACGGCCTATGCTGCGGCGCAGCAGATCTGGTCCGGCCGGGTACAAGCTGCGCTCGCGGACGTCGGTGTAGATGTGCTGCCGACCCGTAGCGCCGCCCTCATCGCGAAACGTACTACCGTCGGACTCGACGAACTCGGACCCGGCACCTCGGTCGCGGGTCATGGCGTCCTGGCCCTGACCGAGTGCGGAAGACAGTGGGGACACCGGGGCGCATTCCCGCTGTAATCGAAGTGGCTGGGTCGGCAGCTGGGCGAAACCGATCTGGAATACCTGACAAGAGCTGTCGGAGGGCGCTGGCATCCTGTTTCCATGGCGACATGGCAGCAGTTCGCGAGCGAGGCACCCGAATTGGCCGCACAGGTGAGGTCTCGGTTCGAAGCCCACAAGACCCATGTGCTGGCCACGCTGCGCCGGGACGGCGCCCCGCGCGTGAGTGGATCGGAGGTCGAGTTCATCGGGCCAGACCTGATGTTCGGTTCCATGCCTGCCGCCATGAAGGCAGCCGACCTGCGGCGTGACGGGCGGTGCGCTATCCACGCCCACCCCGGTGACGGTGACGCCAAGGTCATGGGTGTCGCAGTCGAGATCACCGGACCAGCGAAGGCAGCCTTCGGATCGCCACCGGGTGTCCACGACTTCCGGCTCGACCTCACCGATGCGGTTCTCACCTCCGTCGACACGGCCGCAGAGTTGCTTGTTATCCAGCACTGGCGTCCCGGTAGCGGTGTGACGGTCACCCGGCGACGCTGAGCAGTCAGCTGTGCCTGCGGCCGAGTTCGCCTGAGTGAGATTAGATCTTTCAGCTAGTACGGGACGGAAGTCGCCCGGGTGTCGGTCATCGCGCGCAGGTACGGGCATTCTTCGGCGGGGTTGGCATCCGGGCAGGTCAGCAAGTGCTCCAGATGCGCTTTCGCCGTCGCCAACCGTTGTTGCTGTTGGTCGATCTCATCGAGCCGTCCGAGCACCGCTTGCCGCCATTCGTGATTGCGTGCGGAGACGACCACAGCGATCTCATCGAGCTTCATCAGCCCGGTTTCGCGCCACATCTGGATCAGGCCGATCCGGTGCAATTCGTCGCGACCGTAGAGGCGCCAGCGCGACCGGCGCTGCGCCGGACGGAGCAGCCCGCGTTGCTCCCAGTAACGCAGTGCCGACTCAGCGAGGCCGAATCGCCTTGCGGCCGTGCCGATCCCGACCAGGCCATCGCCCGGCCGTCCGTCTGACGCTGGGGTGTCGCTCATCTCATCCGCCGTTCCTGTCGTCGTAGGTCTTGATCTCGAGCCGACTTCAAATGTTTTGGTAAGGCAAGCCTAATGAGGAACGCGGACGGCGACCGTCGTTCACAACAGAGAGGTTGATCTGGTGAACATCGAATATTCCGAAACCGTCATCGTCGGGGGAGGCCAACAGGGGTGCGGGGTGGCCGCCTCCCTGCGGGAAATCGGCCATGCCGCGGTGATCGTGGAGCGGGCCGAGGTCGGACATGCTTGGGCGCATGAACGTTGGGACAGCTTGCTGGTCGGCAGTGGGAACCGAACGGTTCAGCTGCCGGGTTGGGAGTATGACGGCACCGACCCCGACGGCACCATGTCGGGCCGCGAGTTGGCCAGGCACCTGCGTCGCTACGCGGAGGAACGACAGCTTCGGGTGTTGCAGCACACCGAGGTGCGAGCGGTCGAGTGTCCACCGGAGGCGTCGGATCTCGATGACGTCAGGTTTCGAACGTATCTGTCGACCGGCGCCGTCTTCGAGTCTCGCAACCTGGTAGCAGCAGTGGGCGGTTACGCGAAGCCGCGGCTCCCTGCCTCTGCGTCCGATATCGACCCGGCCATCATGCAGGTGCATTCGCGCGATTACCGCAATCCCGCAGCGCTGCCGGATGGTGCCGTCCTCGTGGTCGGCGCGGGCATCAGTGGACAACAAATCGCGGACGAACTCGCGGATGCCGGACGTAGCGTATTCCTGTCGGTCGGTCGCCACCGGGTCTTTCCGCGCCGCTATCGTGGTCGAGGCATCCAGGAATGGATGTACATCTTTTCCCTGTACGACGATTTCGTGACGGCGGCGGCCGGACATTTCGAGAGCGGCGACCCCACCAAGCTGCCGGGTCTGCCGGTGACTGCCGTGACGAACCGAGGTGCGGACCTCAACCTTGGCACCCTCGCCGAAAAGGGCGTAATCCTTGTCGGTTCCGTGCGCGCGGCGCACAGCAGCATCCTCTCGGTTGACGACAATGTCGTCGCCGTCGCGGAAGATTCTGCTCGCTCGCTCCGCGCGATACTGCACAAGATCGATTCCGGAATTCGCCAGCGAGGGTTTGTGGCGCCGGAGCAAAACCCGCCCCTCGACGTGAACATGGCGCACATCGCCAATTTCGGAAACAAGCTCGACCTGGCGCACCGTGGCATCACGGCAATTATCTGGTGTACAGGATTCGGACCGGACTACCGCTTCCTGCCGAAGCAGGCGCTCGACGATCACGGGGTGCCCGTACAGCAGAAAGCCATGCTCGGCGCGCTGCCCGGGCTCTACTACGCCGGACTCCCGTACGGGAACTCACTTCACCTATCGGGTATCCCGGCAACTGTCGAGTGCGGACGCTTCATCGCAAGCCAAATTCACATCGACTCCGTCATGCGATCCGGTTCGCCGGACCCCGTCTTCCTGCTATAAGGGCCTCCATCAGGCGAACGGTTCCGCAGCCGTCGGGGCTGTGGGCGATCTTGGGATGTGTTGTGGCAGTGGCCATCCGACTGTCGTTGGTGGGGTCAGGTGGTGAGCGTATGGCGAACCCATACGTTCGGTTCGACGTAGACGGCTTGGTTCTGCGCCACGTCGCAATGCACGGGAGCTAGTGCGTGCGGGACCACGACGGGGCCGGAGGTGTCGAACGGCAGACCCGTCCAGTCGCGCCATTCGGCAAGGGTGCCGGGGATGACCATCGAGCGCGGTGCGATCCGGTCGATCCGCCCACCCGCGCGCACGTGCACGCGTAGCCAGGGATCGACCGGCAGCCCGTCCGCACGCACTTGGAGGGCGTACTCGGACATCGGCTGGCCGGGATCCTGCTTACCGTTCGGCCGCACCGGTGCGAACAACTCGCGAAATCCCAACCGGGACACGTTCTCTCGCATTGCGGCCAGGACGCGACCGGACAAACCCTTGCCTTGGTGATCCGGGCGGATCGCGATCTCGATCGCCGAGACCGCGTTCGGCGTGCGGCCGTCGAGCCGGGTGTTCAGGGCGCGGCGCAGGACACCGTCCCAGCCGTCATCGAACAGCTCGTCCTCGGTCATCTGGAACGGGGCGGCGAATGCCTGCGCGATGAGCTCGCCCGACCCGTTCGAGACGAGGAGGACGTACTCCGGAAAGAAGTCGGTGACCTGGCCATAGAAGAGGTTGCCGATCGGGTCGTGCCGCATGATCTCGGGCCACGGGCTCGGCATCTCCCAGAGCTTGCCGACAGCATCGGGACGCTGCGCAAGCGTCGAAATCTCGAGTTCCACACCAAGCCTCTCACTCTGCGGAAAACATCGAGTCTTGCACTACTGCTGCCCGGTTGTCCGCTGATTAAAAGCGGGCTGCCACGTGCTCCCAACACCGAATCCTGAGCCAACATTTCGGCATCACCACACCCCCATGACGACGATCTCGAGCGGATCCAGCAAACCTATCCGTAATAGCGGCGCGCCATGGCCGCCACGGTGTTGGTGATGTGGTCGCGAAGTTCCGCGGGGGTGAGAATTTCGGCCTCGGCACCGAGTTTGAGGAGTTCGGGCAGCGTGTGCTCGGGGGATTCGATGGGGATGGTGACCTGGATCCATCCGTCGGAGCCAGGTTCGCTCGCGGTCAGCCGGGCAGCGCTGACCAGGGCTGGTTCGAGCAGCTGTGGCAGGCGAGCGAAGACATTGGGGGAGAGGCGGAGGGTCGCCTGGCCCCGGTGTCGGCGGGCGTCGAAGTGTTCCAGGTAAGCCTGCCAATGACCGACGAGGTCGAAATCCGGTGCACGGTCGAATTTTTCCGCGTCGACCTCGAGGTCGAGGATGCGGGAGACCCGGTAAGTGCGCATCTGGTCGGCACTGCGGGCGACGAGGTACCAGTGCCCCGCCTTGAGGACCAGGCCATACGGCTGCACGGTCCTGGTCACTTCTCGGGGTTCGGCCCAGCGCTCGTAACGCATCCGCACGGTGTGCTGGTCCCACACCGCGTCCGCGACGGCCGTCAGGTGGGCGGTTTGATCGCCGTTGTGGTACCACGCCGGGGCGTCGAGGTGAAACCGTTCAGCGATCCGTCCGGCACGGTCGCGCAGTTCGCGGGGCAACGCGGCCATGAGTTTGAGCTGGGCGGCGGTCACCACGGCCCCGAGGCCGAGGTCGGCGGCTGCGGTGGGCAGCCCGGCCAGGAACAGTGTCTCCGCTTCGCCGGTGGTCAACCCGGTCAGCCGGGTGCGGTAGCCGTCGAGGAGTTGGTATCCGCCGTCGTGCCCTGGCTCACCGTAGAGCGGGATACCGGCGGCGCTGAGTGATTCCATGTCGCGGTACACCGTGCGGATCGACACTTCGAGGGTGTCCGCGAGTTCCTGTGCGGTCATCCGCCCGCGGCTTTGCAGCAGCAACAGGGTGGAGACCAGACGGCTTGCGCGCATGCCGCGAGTCTGCCGCACTCCACTGACAGGAGATGTCAGGAGAGCCCGTCTAGGTTCCCTTCGTTTGATCAACTCGAAGGGAAGAAGGACAACGATGATTCCTGGTGACGAGACCTTCGGTGGCACGTGGCCGTACCCGGCCCGATACACCGAGGCCGCCGGTTTCCGGCAGCACTACGTCGACGAGGGGCCGCGCGACCGTGGACACGCGGTCGTGCTGGTGCATGGCGAGCCGACCTGGGGCTACCTGTGGCGGCACCTGATCGGCCCGCTATCGCGCACGTACCGGGTGGTGGTGCCCGACCACATGGGCTTCGGCAAGAGCGCCACGCCCGCCGATCGTAGCTATCTCGCCGACGAGCACATCCACAATCTGGAAACGCTCTTGGTGGACGTGCTGGACTTGGACCGGATCACCCTGGTGTTGCATGACTGGGGTGGCCCGATCGGTGTCGGGTTCGCGCTGCGTCACCCCGAGCGGATCGCGCGGATCGTGGCCACCAATACCGTGCTCCCGCTCGGTCTTTCGGGCTACGACGAGCTGATGGCGGCCAACCTGGCCGACAGCGCGTGGTTCCAGTGGGCCTGCGCCGCGCACGCCGAGGGCAGTCTGGAAGAGGTGCTCGGCAACGCCGGTCACACCGTCGCGCACCTGATGCTCGCGTTGCAAGGCATCACTCGCCCGGAGATCATTACCCCGACCTGGATAAGAGCGTATGCCGACCACTTCACCAGCCGCGGTGAATGTCTCGGGGTGATCCGGTTCCCACAGCAACTCGTCGCCCCCGACCCGGACGCACCGGCATCCGTGGCGGCGGACCCGAGCGCAGTCGCCGCGCTTCGGGCCAAACCCGCGATGCTGGTCGAAGGGATGTGCGACACCGCGCTGCTGCCCCGTTACGTCATCCCCGCGTTCCGAGCGGCCTTCCCGGACGCGCCGGTCATCGAACTCCCCGGCGCCGGTCACTTCCCGCAAGAGGATGCCCCCGACACGCTCCTTGCGTTGATCGACTTGTTTCTGAAGACCACCTGACATCAGCTCCCCACCTTCCCCTTCGGAGACTTTTGCATCGTGTCCACCCACGCCCGGCTGTTGTTGCTGGCGCTCGGCATGTTCGCCCTGGGTATCGACGGCTACGTCATCGCCGGGCTACTCCCACAGATCGGTCGCGACCTGGCGGTAACCGACAGCGCCGCCGGCCAGCTGATTACCGTGTTCGCCCTCGTCTACGCCCTTTGCGCCCCGCTGCTCGGCATCCTGACCGCCCGGCAGCCACCCCGGCTCGTCCTGATCCTCAGCCTTGCGCTGTTCGCCGCGGCGAACGTCGGTACCAGCCTTGCCGATTCGTTCCCGGTGCTACTCGCGGCCCGGGTGGCGGCCGCCCTGGCCGCCGCGGCGTTCACCCCGGTCGCCGCGGCGACGGCCACGGCACTGGTTCCCGAAGGGCGGCGCGGCCGGGCGCTGGCGACCGTCGCCAGTGGCATCACAGTCGCTACCGCGGTCGGGGTCCCGCTGGGAACCCTGATCGGCGGCGCCTTCGGGTGGCGGACCACGTTCGGAATCGTCGCCGTACTCGGCGCGGTGGCCGCAGCCGGACTCCTCCTGCTACTGCCTCCCGTGCCGGCGCCGCCCGCCGCCGGAATAGGCACACGCCTCGCGGTGGCCCGCGCCAGCGGCGTACCGGGCGCACTCGGGCTCACCATGCTGTGGATCGCCGGAGCGTTCACCGTGCTGACCTTCCTCAGCCCGATCCTCGACACGGTGGGCGGCATACGCGGTGCGGCACTTAGCATTTGGCTGCTGATTTTCGGCCTCGCGGCCGTGGCGGGCAACGCGCTCGGCGGCCGAGCCGCCGACCGCTATCCCACGACCCGGCTGGTCGTGGTCAGCACCGCGGGATTGACCCTCGCACTCGCGGCCTTCGGCGCACTCGCCTCATCCGGTGCGCACGGCAGCGCAGGCGCCGCGATCGCTGCCGTCGCGCTCGCGGTCTGGGGCATCTTCGGCTGGTCCTTTTCCCCCGCACAGCAACATCGTCTCGTCGAACTCGCCCCCAACGCCGCCGGAATCGTACTCTCGCTCAACGCCAGTGCCATCTACGCCGGCATCTCCCTGGGCAGTCTCCTCGGCTCCCTCGCTCTCGAGCACGCCGGCGCTGCCGGGGTCGGCTGGACCGCCACCCTCATCGAACTACTCGCCGTCACCACCGCGATCGTCCTTGCCCGACATCACCGTCCGCACCCGAAGGCATCCGCTTCGGCGCGGCCACTGGCACCGGATGCGAGCACGCCATTTCCTCATCCAGCGGCGCGCTATCGCGGGGAAGGCGTGTCCTGCGCCGGTGCGCGGCCAGGGGACTGTCGGGGTTCAGCGGATCTGGGTGGCTTGTGATCGCACCACCTGCCACTGGCTGTCGAAGGGGTCGGTCGGGGGACGCTGTGCTCGTCGGTGGCCTCCGGGTTGCGGGTGTCGGTGTCGAGAGCCGAAGCGAACAGGGCATACTCACGCGGCGGGACGCACACAGTGCGGTGCGGGAGATGACCGAGCGTCATCGACCATCGCTCCACTGGAGTCACCACTACGCACCCGCCAGCGGCGTTGGCGTCCAACCATGACCGCATATCGCGCGCGTCAACACTGGGCAGATATTGCACTGCCTTCGCCCACCCGAACCCGGCGACATTGCTCGAATCGTTGAGCACGGCAACAACCACCGCGCATCCCGGTACGGAGTCCAGATCGATCAACACGACACACCCCTGCCATCAGCCGTCCAGCACCGCGACCGGCAAACGGGTACGCGGTGCACCCATCGCACCGGCCACGCCCCACCCGCCCTGGAACGCAGTCGATGCTTGCCTTCCACCCTACGACCAAACGCACTGCGGCATAGCCGAATTCCGATCACGCACCGTCGCGGGTCGACGTGCTGGAGGTAGTGAAATGCTAGTGCTGGCATAGCCAGGCACCGCCCAGGGATCACCTCACCGGAACCTGCATGACCGGACCGACCGCGGGGCAATCGCACTCGGCCGCTGGTGCGACTGTCGCGCAGAACCCGGCCCCCTGAGGCGGGGGCGACGGAAATCAGGGCGTTTCAGAGCAGGTCGGTCACTTCTAGCATGAGGACTCGACCTCGAGACGGAAAGGCAATGCGTTGTCCACCAAAGGTTTTACATTGGCAGTCCTCGGCGCGAGCGTTATGGTCGCCGCTGTCGGAACCGGCCCGGCTGTCGCCGAGATCAGGCTGGAGCCGACCGCTCCACGCGTCGAAGTACAGCCCGTCGGCGATACCCCCGCGACCGGCTCCGCGACCGGCTCAGCCTGTTTCCTGCCGCTCATCATCGCCGGAAAAGTGGTCGGCTGCTGAAGTCACGCGTTCCAGCTCAACCCGACAACGTGCGCGAGAACATGGCTCAGAACGGTGTCTCCAATATCGCGTCCGAACAGAGGGTGCGGCTCGATCGCGGGGACTTGTTCATGTTCGCCGGTATCAAGGATTCGGTCTTAGGCCGACCCATTGATCGTCGAGGGGATACTCCGCCCACGTGGTCGGCAGCTGGCGGATCGCGTGCGCGCCCGCGCGGGCGCGCACGGCGCTCGTCCGCTCGATCGCTACCGGACTGAAGCTGACGCCGCCGACGAAATCGACGCGGTCGAACGATGCGTCCTCGCTGAATTGCGCATCACTGAAGTCGGCAGGGCCGGTGAACACCGATCGCCGGAACATCGCGATGCCGCCGAACGCGGCACCGCGGAAGGAGGTGGCGCTGCCGAACTCGACATGCTCGAACGACGCATTGGACTCGAAACAGGCCCGGCCGAAGGTGGCTTCCCCGGCGAGCCGAGTGTGGTCGAATGTGACCGTACGTCTGAAGGTGCTCTCGCGGAACGAGATTCGTTGATCACCGAAGTTGCTACGGTCGAAGCGCGCGTGCTGTTCGAACACCGACTCGTCGAAGCTCACGGTGGACTGCCATTCCGCGCCGCTGAAGTCCGCCGGAACGTGCCATTGCGTTCGGCGCAGGGACACCTCGCCGAGGAACATTGCGCCGCCGAATCGTGTCTCCCCGTGAAACCCGCCGTCGTCGAATGTCGTCACTCCGGAGAAGGTCGATCCGGTGAAATCGACGTCGTCGAAGTCGCATCCCGACGCATCGAATCCGTCGAGCTGTGCACCGGCGAGGTCGAGCCGCAAACCGGCCCAGCTGTCGGGTCCGGACCGTAGCCTCCGAGTCAAGATACGTTGGATGGCCAACCGCACGTGCTCTTCGTCGGAAACCTCCCGACGCACCGGCATGCGTAGGTAGGCGCACAGGACATCGGCCGTCGCGTGCCGGTAGCGCTCGTTGTTGTGTGCCAGTCGTTCCAGCGCGTATATCCCGCCCAACCGAACCGGCGCGTTATCCGAGCCGAGATGCTCGACCGCCTTGGCGAACAGGTCAGTGACCCGGCGCTCGGTCGCGTCGTACTCCGCGATCTCCGTGGCCCGATCGCGGGCAGCTTGATCGGCCGCAGCGGCGGCTTCGACGTGCGCTTGAACGCGCTCTTGATGCGCCCGGGTGATGGCGTCCACGTGTTCTCGGTGCTGCTGTGTCCGCTCGTTCAACCACTGCCGCCGCCCCAAAAGCAGTAGTCCCACCGCGCCACCCGTTCCGGCGACAACAGTCAAGCCCGTGCGGATGGCGTCGATACGCAGCGCCGCCCTCGACGGGCCGCCCGCATCCGCGATGTTCCACAGCCACCACGTCACCACCAGTCCGAACGCGATCGCCAGCACGAAACCACTGAGCACGAGCCACCAGGGCATCACCCGAAAGGATTGCTCGGCACCGCGATCGGTAGCGGAACGCGCCTCCATGAACTGATCATGCCTACCCGTGCGCCGCCTGTCACTCGATGCGAGGAAAGCGCGCGGGGATGGTGTGTGCCGCCGCGGCGGTCCGTTCTCCCCGATACTGGCGGGGTGGCGACCGAACGCGACTACGACACCGATCCGGAGCGGTTCCGCCGTGGCAGCAGGGGGACGGCCATGCATCTGCGGCCGGGAATCAGCCTGTACGAGAAGATCGTCAATGTGCTCGCTGAGCGCCGGGCCCGGCGCGTGCTCGACCTGGGTTGCGGCGAGGGCGCACTGCGCGCCGCCGCGAATGGACTGTCGACACCGCCATGGGTGGTCGGCCTGGACGCCTCGGCGACCATGCTCTCGGCGGTCCCGCCGCCCGTGGTCCGTGCTGACGCCGCGGCGATTCCGTTCGCGGACAACGTGTTCGATGCGGTCGTCGCGGTCAACGTGTTCGACCACCTGCCGGATCCGCTGCCCGCGCTGGGTGCCGCCTACCGGGTGCTGCGACCCGGCGGAGTGCTGGTGGCCGGCGCGATCAGCCGACGCGACTCACCGGAACTGGCGCCGGTGTGGCGGCCGGAGCCGACACCGTTCGATGCCGAGGAGGCGCCCGACATCGTGGCGTCGGTCTTCGGTGAGGTGTCGGTGAACTGTTGGGATGCCCCGCTGCTCACCTTGCCGGACGCGGCGGCGATCACCGACTATCTGACCGTCAGGTTCGTACCGGTGGACCAGGCCGCCGCGGGTGCGCGCACGCTGCCCGCGCCGCTCGTGGTTACCAAGCGCGGCGCGCTGGTGATCGGCTGCAAGAGCTGACCGTGCCGGTGGTGAGGTCCGATGAGCACCGATGAGTTTCGAGCGCGTAGGAGGTCTACACGGTTATGAGGAAACTGATCTATGGGTTCAGTGTGTCCCTGGACGGCTACATCAACGACCGCGACGGCAGCATCGACTGGACCGACCCGGACGAGGAACTGCACCAGTTCCACAACGACCGCTACCGCGAGATCGAGGTCTCGCTGCACGGCCGTCGCCTGTACCAACTGATGGCCGAGTACTGGCCGCACGTGCCCGAGGACGCACCGCGTATTCAGCGGGAGTTCGGCGGGCTCTGGACGGCGAAACCGAAGGTCGTCTTCTCCCGGACACTCACCGAGGTCCACTGGAACAGCACGCTGATCAGCGAGAACGCGGTCGAGGAGGTTCGCAGGCTCAAGGCAGGAGGCGATGGCGTCATGGAGGTCGGCGGCGCGAGCCTCGCGGCCTCGCTGATGCCACACGGGCTCATCGACGAGTACCAAATGTTCCTCTTGCCCGTGGCTCTCGGCGGCGGCACACCGTTCTTCCCATCGCTGGACAAGCGCATCCAACTCCGATTGACCGAGACGAGGCACTTCAATACCGCGGTGATGCTGCGCTATCTCGTCGACTGAGGTCCGTTCAAACCAGCCCGAACGTGAACTGTCTCGTCGCAACCGAACCGCGGCGTCGCACCACCGCGGTCCGCGATAACTAGTCGGTATTGCCCGCGCAGGTGGTACCGGTTGGTGGGGCGGCTAATTCGATCAGGTAGGTCGTCTCGGTGTCCCGGGCGCACTGGCTGTGGCCGAAGCCCGAATGGCCCTCGCCGTCGACGGTGAGGAGGCGGCCGTTCTCCAGCATGCTTGTTAGGGCGACCGCGTCCCGGTAGGGCGTGTCGGGGTCGCCAGTGGTGCCGACTACGAGGATGGGCGCGGAGTCGGGGGCAGACCACGGACCCGCATAGCGGCTGGCCCGGGGTGCGGACCAGCGTTGACAGGCATTGGCGTGGGAGTGGTCGTAGCCGGGTGGTCCCCACGCCGCGATCGGGCCCATGCGTGGGGCGGCGGCTACGTCGAGGGCAAGGCGCGCTTGGAGTTCCAGAGTTGACGGCGGGTATACGCGGTCGGCGCATTCGACCGCCACATTGGGGGCGAAGAATTCAGCGAAACGGCTGACCGGGCGCAGGGCAGGTCCGTCCCGGTGGTCGGCGGCTTGCCGTAGCGCGTCGGCGATGGCGGGCCATGCCGCGCGACCGCCGTTGAGCTGCATCATGAGTCCGTAGACGAGGGACGCCCCGTTGGCGACGACTTGACCGCTCTCGTCACGCACCGGTCTGTCGGTGAGGTCGGAGACGAGGGTGTCGAACGCGGCCGCGGGTCCGCCCCGCGCCGGATCGCCGAACCGGCATGCCGTTCGATCGTCGGCACACCAGCCGAGGAATCGGTTGAGCGCGCCCTCCAGTTCCACGTATTGGGCGTAGTCATAGGTGTAGGGGTCGTTGGCATAGGTCTCGGGGTTATAGGCCCCGTCCAGCACCAATGCCCGAATTCGTCGTGGGAACAGGTTGGCGTAGACCGACCCGATCATGGTCCCGAAAGACACTCCGAGATAACTGATTTCGTCGTCCCCGACCGCAGCCCGCAGTAGATCCATATCCCTGGCCACGAATTCGGTTCCGATGTAAGGCAATAGGTCGCCACTGCGCGCCTGGCATGCCGCGTCGAACCGCGCGGCCGAGTCCTGTCCGCGCTCGAAAGCCCCCGGCCGCCACTGCGCGGGCACCTCCGCCCACTCACGCTGCATCTCCTCGGCCGACCAGCACTGGACCGCGCGGCTCTTACCCACCCCACGTGGATCGAACCCCACCACATCGAACCGCGCCGCAATCTCCTCCGGCATCGTCTTGACCACACTGGAGACGAACCCGACACCGGAACCCCCTGGCCCCCCGGGATTCACGAACAACGATCCGATCCGCCGCGCCGGATCACCGGCCACATGCCGCCGCAGTGCCAGGGAAATCGTCCCGGCCCCCGGGTTGTGATAGTCGAGCGGCACGTCCGCCGTCGCGCATTGATACCCGGGATCTCCGCAGTCGACCCAGGAAAGCTTCGGCACCGCCACCCCCGGCATCCCGCCGGGCGGAGTATCCGGGGACGCTACCGCCAGATGATCTCCGGCCGCGATGATCAGCACCATCGCTGTGAGGAGGATGGCAGCTCGACTACGCCAGTGATCAAACACGGGTGTCAGCATATCGGCCTCGTACGAATGATGTTGTGTCCAAATCGCTCTGGTCGACTATTGATCACCGGGCCGCTCCGGATTGCCGAACTCAGAGCACACCGAACGACCGCAGCCCCGCTTCGTCTTTCGGGACGCCGGGGATTCGTGCCGCCATCTCGGGAGGCAGCTGCATCGGCAACAAGGTGCGGTCCGGCAGTTCGTCTGCGCCTCGCGCCACCACGGTGCCGCGCAATAGATCCCGCAGAGCTGACGCACTGTGCTGGACCGTAGCGGGCGGGGCGAGCATGGCGCCGCGCAGCATCCAGCCCGGTCCATCGATGCCAACGAACCGCAGGGCGCGATCACCCATCGTGGCTGCCACTTCGTCACCCCAGCTGCCGGGTTCGCGGCGCACCGTGCGGCAATCCTGACGCAGGCCATCCATGAGTTCGGGGATGACCTGCTCCCACAACCCGTTGGAAGACGGTGCGGCGTAGGCGGTCACGGTGAACCGCCCCAGCGGGGTTTGCCAATGCACCAGACGCACTATCGAGTCGTCGGGAGCCATATCGACTAGGAACTCACCCCAGGCAGGCACCGGGATCCGTATCGAACGGAGATCGAGCCGACGCACATTATCGTCGGGCGCGTCCTTTTCGTCATAGGGCCCGCGGGGATTCGGGCCGATCGGACGCGCCGGACCCTCCCCACCTAGCTGGTCGGTCACCCCGTAAGGCTATCCAGCCGGTCGTTGCCGCAGTAGCCACCAGAGCTGACGGCACCTGTACCCATACGCAGCGGTGAGGGCGACCTCGTCGTCGTACCCGTAGCAGCGGCGCAGTGAGAGGCAGCCGCAGCCGATGCAGCCAGTGCGTCCTCGCAGACCTCCGCGAATCTTGACCGCTGTGTCAGCGTTCGGCCGCCAGCCGGACGCCCAGACCGATGAACAGGCTGCCGGTCGCTGCGTCGATCCGGCGCCGCACTGCCTGCCGTTCGCGCAGCCAGCTGCCGATTCGTCCGGCCAGGACGCCGACCGTTCCGTCGGCGAGGAACTCCAGGATGATCAGGACGGCGCCGAGGACGGCGAACTGCGCCCATACCGGTCCCGCCGCCGGGTCGATGAACTGGGGCAGGAGTGCCACCATGAACGTGAACGTCTGCGGGTTGGCCGCCGAGGACACCACACCGTTGAAGAACGCGCGCCGTCCCGACATCCCGTCGGCGGCTGGATCATCGACCTGAGCATTCTTGCGCTGGCGGATCATCTGGACGCCGAGGTAGACCAGGTAAGCGGCCCCGGCGAAGCGCAATATCGTGAACACGACCGGGAACGCGGTCAACAGGACGGCGAGCCCGGCGGCGGCCGCGACGATGTACAGCGCGTCCCCCGTGACCACCCCGAGGGTGGCCGATATCCCGGCGCGGACCCCGCCCCGCATGCCGCATCCGAGCACGAACAGCATGTCCGGTCCTGGCGTGACCAAGGCGATGATGGTGATCACCGTGAAGGCGGCGAGCAGGTGCGGATCAACGGGCATTTCGGCGATCTTTGTGCCTGACGTCCGGCCAGGCAATCGAATATCCGGCTCGGCTACCAATCCGGATATCTCGGGTGCCGGGCCAAAGCCTTGCCACGCCAAATCATCCGATGCCGTGCAGATCCATCAACATGCCGCGGTCGGTGACGAGCTGCCGCAGACCCGGTGGGAGGCAAGCCATTTACCCAGAACCGCTTCAGGTCGTGGCGTTGTGTGCTCGCGGCGACGCGAGTGCCCGGGTTGTCTGGCGCGGCTGGGTGAATCGCAGCACGTTACCGGAGGGGTCGAAGAAGGCACAGTCGCGGACGCCGTCGGGCTTATTCATCGGTTCTTGCAGCACTTCGACGCCCGCGGCTTCGATGCGCTCGAAGGTATCGTCACAGTTGTCGGTCACGAAGACGAGACGCTGGCTCAGCAGGCCTTTGGCCATCAGGTCCTCGATCGTCTGCCGGTCGGTCGGCGAGGCACTCGGGTCCGTGCCGGTCGACTGGAGAACGATCCGCACGTTCGGCTGGGACGGCGGGCCGACGCTCGCCCACCGCGCCCCTCGGGCCTCATAATCTTCGCGCACCGCAAAGCCGAGGACGTCACGGTAGAAGCCGAGCGCCTCGTCCAGGTCGTGGACGGTCAGAGTGCAAGCCGAGAGCCCGAGATGCATGTCGCCTGCGTTGCGGGTCTGCTGGGGAGGCCGACTCACAGCCGTTCCTCGTTGCCGGGATGCAGAAGGACGATGTCCAGGTCGTGCAGCCGATGCGGGTCGGTGTCGATGGTGATGGTGCTGATTTTCCCGTCGCTGATAGCGAACGTGATGACAGCCTTCGGCCGGCCGCGATGCCACCAGACGGCTGCGGGAACGCCGTCGACCAGAGCAAGCCGGGCGGCCTGAGCGCGACCGGCGAAGAATGCCGCCACCGCGTGGGCGCCGCGGATCTCGAGGGCCACGGCGTCGGGATCGAGCAGCTCGAGCAGGGCGGCAAAGTCCCCGCTTCGAGAGGCAGTAAGAAAGGCCTCGATGATTTCGCGCTTCGCCGATCGCGCGGCAGCGGAGGCGTCCGCCGCGTTTTGTACTCGGCGCCGCGCCCGGCTGGCGAGTTGCCGGGTTGCGGCGGGGGAGCGGTCGAGGATCGCACCGATCTCACCGAATGACACAGCGAAGACGTCGTGCAGGACGAACGCGAGCCGTTCGGCCGGAGTCAGCGAGTCCAGCACCACCATCAACGCGATACCCACCGAATCGGCCAGCAGCGCCTCGTCCTCGGGGTCGGCTCGGTCGGCCGGGTGGATGCGCGGGTGCGGTGTGTCCGGCTCGGGCGGTAGCGCCCCGGCCGAGTCCTCCCGCCGGGCGCGGCGTGCCTCGAGCATGTTCAGGCAGACCCGGGCCACGATCGTGGTCAGCCAGCCGGCCAGATTCTCCACCTGTCCGGTGTCGGCGCGGCTGACCCGCAGCCACGTTTCCTGCACCGCGTCTTCGGCTTCTCCGGGTGAGCCGAGCATCCGATAGGCCACCGCATGCAAGTGGCCCCGGTGCTCGGTGAACCGCTCGCTCAGCCAGTCCTGCTCGACCATCTGTCACATTCCTTTGTCTCGGCCTGTCATACCTATTGACCGGCGAACGACCGCTGATGTGACATCCGGGCTCGGTCCGGCCTGCCGGTTCAGGCAGCACATACACCTCGAACAGAAGGAAACCCCATGAAAGCGCATGTGAGCTCGATACTGCTCAGCGTCCGGGATATGGAGCGGGCCAAGCGGTTCTATACCGACGGTCTGGGCTGGAAGATCAAGAATGATTACGGCGTATCGGTGTTCTTCGAGTCCGACGGCGCCTCGCCGGTCGGCTTCTACGGCCGTGACGGCCTGGCCGAACAGGTGGGCACGAGCCCGGAGGGCACCGGCTTCAGCGGCCTGGTACTCACCTATGTCGTCCGCAGCGAGGCGCGGGTCGAGGAGATCATCGCCGAGGCCGAGAAGGCCGGGGCCACAATCCTCAAGCCGCCCGGCGCTTTACCGTGGGGCGGGTACGGCGGCACCTTCGCCGATCCGGACGGCTACATCTGGAGCCTCGGCTACAGCGCCAAGGGTGCGGATCAGCCCTACGCGGAGTAGCCGCCGGAGAAAGCACTCTGGTGCGCGTGGGCGAGGCGACCATTACGAGCACAACGGGCGCCGGCGCTAAGTCGTCGGCGCTCTGCCCGCGTTGTCGTCGAGCGGCATGTCCTCCGCGCACATCGGGCAGTCCTCCGGTGCCCAGAGCGCGTTATCAAGGCGGGCAACCGATTCCAAAGACAGTTCTTGCTCCGCCGCGATGGCGACCGCAGACCGGCCGAGCATCAGGAGCGCTCCGATCGCTACCGGTTCGGCCTGCGCCTCATCCAGACTCGCCAACGTTGCCCGCACGGCCGATCCGGCATTGACCACGTCATCGACCACCGCCACGCGACAACCAGTCACCGAAAACCCGGACGGCACGCGGTATTCGGCCGAGTACATGGCATCGGCCCGCGGCGCCACCGTGCGTTCGGTGTAGCAGAACTCCACATCGAGTTCGACAGCGACCAGCTGCGCCACAAAAGCTCCTCCGCTCAGGGGACCACAGACCATTTCGATGTCGTGTGCGGCGAGACGTTGCGCCAGCATGGTGACCGCAGGCCGCAGCCGCGACGGCCGACGAAACAGCGAATCGAGGTCGAGCCACAAGTCACCGTGATGCCCGGACTCCAGGCGGAAATGGCCGCTACGCATCTCGATCATCGACAGAAGCTCATTCCGCACCACGGCAGTATCTCAACCAGTTCGGCTCGCCCGGTTCGGTGGAGGGGGTCGATTGACCGATCTTGTAGAACCGGCTCAGAATGGATGATCTTCGCCGAAGATGGACGGGATGGATCGGCGCGACCAAGGAGCAGCGCGATGAGGCATGTCGGTATTTTGGCGCACAGTATCGAAGGCGCGTCGCTCTGCTTGCGGACACTGTCGCAGGAGGGTGCGCGCGATCTCGGAACGCACGAGCACGCCGATGTAACCCTGGATTGCATCGCGATGGGCCGCAGCATGCCCGCGTGGGAGGCCGGTGATCACGGCGCGATTCGAAAGACCTTGGCCACCAGCGTCGATCGCCTCGCCAACGCCGGAGCCGAATTCTTCGTCTGCCCCGACAACACCGCGCATATGGCGCTGGAGTCCGACGGCGAAGACCTGGCTCTGCCGGGTCTGCACATCGCCGAAATCGTCGCGGAAAAGGCTGCAGCGGAAGGCTATCGGCGGGTCGGTGTGCTGGGTACCAAGTACACGATGACCGGCCCGATCTACCCGCGCGTCTTGGCGGCCAACGGAATCGACGTCGAGATCCCGGACTCCGACGAGCGTCGCCTGATCGACGACATCATCTTCACCGAACTGTGTGAAGGAGTGTTCACGGCCGAATCCCGGCAGCGCTACCTCGATATCATCAACCGGCTGCACGGTCTTGGCTGTGACGCCGTCGCCCTGGTTTGTACCGAGATCCCACTGCTGGTGACGCCGGACGTATCCCCTTTGCCCACACTGGATTCCACTCGGCTGCTTGCTGCTGCCGCCCACCAGGTCGCCATCGGGGCCCGTCCGCTTCCGACCTGGTATGGCGGCCCCACCGACTGAGGTCGTTGTCCGCCAACGATTTCGCACGCCATAACAGCCGCGGCAGGTCACTCCATGAACCCGCACCAGCCGGTTACCCGCGGCCTTTCAGGATGTTTCGAGTAGGCGTTTGGGATGCATGCCATCGACTTGACCGATGAAGGGTGGGTGGATGCTGTAGCCGAGCATGCGGCGAATGTCTTCGGAGACGGTGCGGGCGCAGTCGCGGCTGGTGGACAGGGTGAAGGCTTCCTGGGGTCGCAGCCAGGGTTCGCAGTACTGGCCGGTCACGGCCAGTCGTGGATGTCTGGAGCGGTTGGCGCCGCCGCCGTGCCAGAGAGTACCGAGGAAGAACACGCACGATCCCGGTGCCATCTCGACGCTGATTATCGAGTCGGCGGCTGTGGGCCGCCGGTCGGCCCACCGGTGGCTGCCGGGAATGACGACGGTGGCGCCGTTGGTTCGAGTGAACGGGTCGATGGCCCACACGGTGGCCGCTCCGACCGGCGGGCGGGGCCGGGGCAGCGGGTAGAACGCATCGTCGTGGTGTAGTAGCTGCGCGTTCTCGCCGGGCAGGATGTTGATGACTTGCAGTTGGGACAACAGGTAATTCGGAAGGAACAGCCTGTCGAGCAGGGCCAGCACCCGTGGATGGTCGACGAGGCGGTCGCAGTCGCGGGTCTTTTCCAGCACGCTGTAGAGGCGTTGGGTGCGTTGGCCTTCGAAGACGTTGCGGCCGGTGTGTTCGAGCAGTTTCGCGGCGGACTCGCGGATACGCGCGCAGTCCTCGGCGCTGATGAGGTCTTCGAGGATGACGTAGCCGTCACGTTCGAGCCCGGCCATATCGGCGTCGACCACCGCCGGATCCACTGTGGCACCGCCACTTTCGGTGGCCTTGTGCCGTCGTGCCAGGTCGGTGCCCAGGTCCTCGAGTGCAGTGACAGTGCCGACAGCGGCGGGTTCGTGGTTCATGGTGTGTGTCCTCTGTTTTCGGTGAGTCCGACTGCTCCGGAGACGAAGGCCCAGAGCTGGTCGATGACGGACTCCGGACTCGGGCGGGGGGTGCGGGTGAGCGCGACCGACACCACGGCGTTGGTGCCGCCGAGGGTGGCGGCGGCCAGATACTCCGGATCGCGATCCACGGGGATCTCGCCTTGATGCTGGGCGCGCGCCATATTGCGGGCGCCGAGTTCGATGAGCATGCTCAGCCGCGCGGTGTGCGCGGCCGCCACCTCACCGTCACCGACCAGACCACCGAGCACGATCGGGGCCAGCGGCTCACCGTAGAGGAAGGTCACCCAGTCCCGAATACGATGTTGTTCCCTTGCCGCCCAACTGGATTCGGCGTATTCCCGCAGCGCCGCGGCATCGCAGAGCCGCTCGTAGAACGACTCGAGCACCGCGATCAGCAGTCCGGTGCGGGTCCCGAAATACCGGTACGGGAGCCCGGCGCTGACACCCGCACGGCGCGCCACCGCCGCAACCTCCAACTCCCCGGTCGCACTCAGCTCGTCCGCAGCCGCCTGAAGCAGGTTCTGGCGGGCGGCGCTGCCGCGTTTGGTCTCGGTCTTACCCATGACCGAATGATAAGTTGAGTTCAACTCAGATTTCAATAGTCACGGTCAACCGGGTCCACACTCCGGGGTTATGACTGTGGCGGAGGCTGAACCTATGCCGCGCCAGAACCAGGCACGGTGGAGTCGCAGTACGGCGGATCTGGAACTCAGCCGAGTTCCGTAGATCACGTCGGCGCCGAGCCGCTTTGGTGATCGGCATGAGCAAATTCCTTGAGCCGCAGTACATCTCGTCGTGCGGGCGGCGGTCGGCTGCTCCTATCGATTGTTGCGCGCTGAGACATCAGCCGGACAATCGGAGGCGATCGAACATGGTTGGGCGACGGCTGCCGGGGTACGGCCGTCGAAGGCGGGCCGTCCGATTCGCCGGAGCCCGAATCCGATCGAGCAGTGGATTTCGCAGGGAAAGGATCGAACGCGATGACAGATACCCTCGTCGACCTAACGGTCGACAGCCAGCAGGTCGCGCGCCCGGCTGCCCGCCCGCAGCCCGCGTGGAATGGTGGACGCTCGGACGCCGCGAAGGTCTGGCGTGACGCCAAAACAGTTCTCGTGACCCGGGTTACCGGTCCGCGCCAGCTGACGACCGTGCCGCGCCTGGTCATCCCGATCGGCGACACTCAGCTCGCCTTCCGCGTGTCGTCCCAGTCCGCCGAAGCCGAACAGCTGGCGCGCGACGGCCGGGTGCTCGTTCAACCCGGCGACCGGCGAGGCACCCCCGCCCTCGGCTCCCATCAGCGGCAAGGCCAAGCCCAATTGGTGACTGCGGGCACGCTTCTGCCCTATGTGGAGTCGGAAATCGCCGCCAAGTACCGGTGGCGAATTCCCATGGCGCGGTTCGCTCATCGCCTCGGTCACGGCGATGCGCCCTACGCCGATGTCGTTGTTCTCGTGACCGTAGCCGAGCCGAGCCCGATCCCCATACTGTCGCGGTGATAGCCCGAACTCGCTGCTCGGCTTACCTCGGACTCAACGAGCGCTCAGCCGATAGGGGTCGCCGACTCGATAATGCGGCGCACCCCGCAAAGTGGACCTGAACTCGGCATCGGTTGCCGGTGAATTCGGGCGTCACTTGGTGGCGCGAACCATCCGCCATTCGCCCAAGGCCACCGCGACCGCCGCAGGTGACAACGTGGGCCCGATGCGGGGACGCCGCTGTCTATGCGAAAACCGGTGCCATATTTCCTCGCTGCACGGGCGCTGAGCATCCTCGGCGACCGCGTCACCGACGTGGTGCTGCCGCTGGCAGTGCTCGCGACCTCCGGGTCCGCGGTCACGGCGGGCGTCGTCGGCGCGGCGGCCCAGCTGCCGCAGGTCCTGGCAGCGCTGCACGTCGGAGCCTTGGTGGATCGCCGGGAACGCAAGAGCCTGATGGTGACCGTGGACGTCGTCCGGGCAGTCGCGTTCGTCGCGATCGGCGCGGAGGTGGTGCTCGGCGGGGCTCGGTTGGTGCCGCTGGTGCTGCTCGCGCTGGTAACCGGCGTCGGCGACGCGGTGTTCCATGCGGCGGCGAGCAGTTACCTGCCGAGCCTCGTCGAAGACCGAGACCTCATGCGCGCCAACGGTTTGGTAGAAGGCTCCGACGCTGCGGCCACGCTGACGGGACCGGCCGCGGGTGGCTGGCTGCTGCAGTCGCTGGGGCCATTGGTGGCGTTCATGGTCAACGCGGTGAGCTTCGTGGCGTCGGCCATGCTGCTGGCCCGGTTGCCGAAGAACGTTCCAGCAGCCGGGGAATCCGGCGGCGACGAGTCCGTGCTGGCCGGGCTGCGGCTGGTGCGGCGGGACCGGGCGCAGGCTGTGCTGCTGGCGAGCGCGTGCTACCTGCACCTGCTCGCGGCGGCGGCGTTCCTGCCGTTGCTGGTACGTGCCAACGAAGAGCTGCGCCTGACGCCGCTCACGACGGGGCTCATCGTGTCGGCGGCGGGTGTCGGCGGCTTCGTGAGCAGCTTCGTGCTTGCCCGGTTCTGCGACGTCGCCCGCTGGCCGCTCCTATTGGCAGCGGTGCTGTCGGTCAACGGTGGTGCGGTCGGCGTGCTCGCCCTGTTCGACGCTCCGCTGTGGCTGGCGGCGACGGTGCTGGTGCTCGACGGCGCGTCAGCGCTCGGTTTCATTGTCGTGGCTACGATCCGGCAGCGCATCACACCGGATGCTGTGCGCGGCCGAGTGATCGCCGCGAGCACGGCGGCGACGGCCACCGTCCGCATGCTCGCCCTCGCTGGCGCGGGTGCGTTGATAGACCTGGTCGGCCCGCGTCCGGTACTGCTCGGCCTGGCGGCCCTCGCGCTGCCGTTCGTTCTCCTGCTCGTCCTGCCCGGTTCGGCGGTCCGCCCGGCCGAACCGGCAGCAGTCGCATCGGAGCTGACGTGACTGATGTCCTACCTACCCACGCCGATGTCGTACTGGTCGGAGGCTATCCGGCTTGTGCGATTGCATTTCCTCGAAAGCTCTCCCATGCCGAGCATCCCTGCGCAGCGGGTGGGATACGACCCCTGTCTTGGGGGATTGCGCCATCGGTACTGGTCGTCCGATCATTGGCGGTAGACCGGATGTCGGTCATTCGATTGGGAGGTTTGGGGGATGGCCAGACCTCGGGTCGTGCAGAAGATGCTGGTGCTTGCCGCGGTCGTGCTGGTGGGGTCGGCGTGCGGCACCGGGAGCGATGAACGGCCGACGCGGACGCCGCTGCCGAGTGAGACGACGTCGGTACCAGTGGCGGCTGCGACCTCGACGACCACCTCGCGGCCCACAAGCCCGCCGCCGGGCACTCCACCCGCTGGCAACCAGCCGCCGACCGATCAACCGCCGCCCGCAGATCCGCCGCCGGGCACCGGCACCGCGGTGGTCCGCACCATCACCCTCTCCGGCGCCCCGGTGCCGAACGTGCCGGTCACTCTGCGCCTGCTGCAGCTGTGTAACCCTGCGACGCACGACATTCCGCCCAACACCACCGAGGGTCTGCGTCGCGACACGGTCACCGACCAGAACGGATCGGCGACCCTCTCCCTCCCGCTCGGCTGTTACTCCCTCGACACGAACACCCCGCCGCCCGGTATGACACCCTTCCCGAAAGGAATGCAAAGCCTGTTCCTGCAATACCCCGGCCTGACGGTCGATGGCGAGCTGCGCTTCCAGGAATCCGGACCGCAACCACCGTGCTCCGCCCAAACGGTCGTGCTCGAACTCGACGACCTCGACGCCCACCTCCTCAGCGCGAACGCCACGGTCAGCGAGTGCGACGGCCAGTGGGCGTTCGTTGCCTGGGACTCGCCCGGAGACAGCGCGCGCCTCATCCGCCGCGCCGCCACCGGCTGGACCACCTACGTTCGCTTCCCTCACGACGTCTGCTGGACCAAGGCCGCCGCCGACGGCGTTCCCGCCCGCATGAAAGAACACTTCACCTGTTGACCGAATCTGCTGACCCGCACGGCAACCAGGGCACAGATCACGCGCAGCCGCAGCGCTGAACGTACCGACGTCGCGCTCAGCCAGCTCATCGAGGATCAGCGCATCGAAGGTGTCGACTCCGGAAGCGCCACTGTCACAGGAACTGCTCGACACCATCCACCGGCAAGGCAAGCTTCGCGTCGGTCAAGTGCGCGAACTGCTCGCCCGGTACCTGCGCGGAGACCGGTAGACGCAGCCGGACATCACATAATCGGCAGATCCGGGCATTCGCGGGATCAACTGCTGGCTGATGTTTGCGCCTGATCGAACACGCGCCATTCCGGCATCACCGGACGTAGCTACGCAGCTGCATCGCCCGTAACAGCGCTGCGCGGTTGCGATCAGGTTGGGTGCCGTCGCGGCTAGTTGGGCACGTGTCCTTGGTTGAAGTCGAGGTTCTGTATGCGCGCATACTCGGTACCGGTAGTCGTGCTTTGGCCAGGCAGCGGTGATGCGAGGGCGCACGACTCGCAAGCCCCCGAAGTTTGGTGTTCGTTTGGGCTGTCCGGCACGGGTGGCGAATCCGGGGTGTTGTCGGATGCACCGGGGAGTCCGAGGCGTATCGGCTCGGCCAACCGATACAGCGTCCCACCGGTGGGCGAGCCGTCCGGATTCGTGCTCTGAGGTGGTGGCGGAAACTGGCTGAGGCGGGCGGTCCATCGCGCGGGTTCGAGCGTGCTGAACGTGAATGGTCCCTCGCAGTCACCACACCGTTGGAAGGTGACATCCATGCTCTGAAGCCAGGTTTCGACCAATCCGTCGGGACCCAGCTTCAGAACACTGTCCTGACTGGTGTCGATATCCGGAAGCCGGGCGGTGATCTTCCCGAACATGGGGTGGGCGGCCTCCACCGTGAAATTGAGGGTCTGCAGGTGGACGAAGTCCGTGCCGCCCTTGCGAACCTCCACGACTCGGGAGCCGATGAAGTCGAGCGTCGGCAGCGGCGGCGGCTGGTCCACGATCAACGTGCCGCCGAATCCGTTGAGGTCCAGGTTGATTGTTCGGCCGATGGCCGGCAAGGTGCCGGGATCTCCCGGCTGGGCACCCGCGCGCCCGGTTGCGGCGAATACTCCGAGACCGAGGGCCGTCCCGGCGTGACCGAGGAAACTGCGGCGACCGATCGAAAACGTCATGCGGGCAAGTATGGGGCTGATCTCTCGCGACCTGCCCCGATGCCGCACATGTCCTGTTTCGGGCGCGCCGACAAAGAACTGCGCCAGCTGGCAACCGAACGCGACTCGACGTTGATGGACTCGAGCGGGGCCGGATCTTCCTCAGCGGCAAGACTTTTAGCTGGCTATCACCGTCAGCCTTGACGTATACCCATATAGGAATATGATTTCGATATGGCGCGAGCGGCGACGACAACAGATGTGTTCAATGCGGTGGCCGAGCCTCGGCGGCGGCAGATCCTCGACGTTCTCGTCGACGGGGAGCGGGCGGTGAACGATTTGGCTCGTCTGCTCGGGTCGGCCCAGCCGCAGGTGTCCAAGCACCTGCGAGTGCTGCGGGAGGTGGGGGTGGTGGACGTGCGTGATGACGGGCGACAACGGCTTTACCGACTAAACGGACACGCGCTGAAACCGATCCATGACTGGGTCAAGCGGTACGAGCGCATGTGGGCGGAGCGGTTCGACCAATTGGACGCGGTATTGGAAGAGCTCAAAGAAAACGAGGAGAACTGAGATGACGAGCAGTACCGGGACGGCAGTGGTGACCCTGCCGACCGACGAACAGATCTTGATCACCCGAGAGTTCAACGCACCCAAACGTCTGGTGTATCGGGCGTGGACGACTCCGGATCTGGTGAAGCGGTGGTGGAGCGGGCGACGCGGCACGATGACCAGTGTCGAGATCGACCTGCGTGTCGGCGGCCGATGGCGCTACGTCATGGCGGTCGGCAGCGGTGGTGGTGAGATCGCGTTCCACGGTGAGTTCCGTGAGATCGTCCCGGAGGAGAAGATCGTCACCACCGAGGTCTTCGAGATGGCGGGCGTCACGGACGCCGACGAGGGCGCGCCGCTGAATACCGTCACCTTCAGCGAGCGTGACGGGCGCACCACCCTCACCCTGTTGACGCACTGCGACAACAAACAGCTGCGCGACATGATCCTCGAGTCCGGGATGGAGGCGGGCATGCAGGAGCAGATGGACCTGCTCGAGGAACTGGCGATCTCGCTGCGCTGAGCCCAGCTGTCCGCGTTAGCACCGGGGAGCGTCGGTGTGTCTGCGCTGGTCGGGCGAGGTAGACCGATAGGTTGCCGGTGTGCCGTTTCTGCATCGAGAAGGTCCGGTGTTTATCGCGCACCTGGGTAGCAGGGGTGAGCGTGACACCGAGAACCGTTTCCACCCTGATTGGATCGCGGCGATAGATGCGATTCTCGACGAAGCTACCGCGGCCGAGGGCCCAGCGGCTCTGGTCACCACCGGCGATGGCAAGTTCTATTCCACCGGCGCCGACCTCGCCTGGGCCGGGGCCAATCCCGACCGTATTGATTGGTATCTCACCCAGATGCAGCGCCTGCTCGCTCGCATCCTCACCCTGCCCATGCCGACCGTCGCCGCGCTCAACGGGCACACGTTCGGGGCTGGAGCGTTTCTCGCGGTAGCCCACGATCACCGCATCATGCGATCCGACCGCGGGTACGTCTGCTTTCCCGGTGTCGCGTTGGGCGCGAACTACGCGCTCGCCTCGGTGGACTTGGTGCGGTCGCGGCTACCGGCTCACCTCGCCCATCATGCGCTGGTGTCCGGGCAACGCTATAGCGGTGTCGATGCACTGGCCGCTGGCCTGGTCGATGCACTGGCCACCGAGCACGACCTTCTGCCCGCCGCTGTCCAGTACGCCCAATCTTTGGCTCACACCAGCGGACCGGTGCTCGCCCACATCAAATCCTCCCTGCACCATGGTGCGGCCGCCGCGCTACGCGAACCGGTCAACGGCTACAACCACCACGCCCTCGTCAGCCAGCCTTGACCCACTGACATGGCCGTGTGTGCCACGCCGCGGTGCCAATAGCGGGTGGATGTACTTTCGCGGCGCCACCGTGCTTTGACAATCGCTGTCCGCGCGGAACCGTCACACGGGGGAGCGTGCCGGTGTCGAAGCTGTTGTGTGCGAGGTTGTATCGACCCGAAACTGGCACCGATGCGCGAGACTGGATCGGTGGATACCGGACCGACAGATGCCGTAAGGCATGCCATGTCCCAACCGTCCGCCGCCTACCCGAGCGTGGTGCCGGTGGGGGTGGATATCACCCGCGCGAGCATCGCGCGGGTCTATGACGCCGCGCTCAACGGCAAGGACAACTACCAGGTCGATCGCGAAGTGTTGGCGCAGGTCCGCACCGTAGCGCCACAGGTCAACGAATTGGCATGGGCCAACCGCGATTTCCTGATCCGGTCGTGTCGCTTCCTGGCCCGCGAAGCCGGGATCGATCAGTATCTGGATTTGGGCTCGGGTCTGCCGACCGCGGAGAACACCCACCAGGTGGTGCAGCGGATCAACCCGGCGGCGCGGGTGGTGTACGTGGACAATGATCCAGCAGTGCTCGTCCATGCACGAGCGCTGTTGGCCAGCAACGAGTCCACCGCGATCGCCGACGCCGACATCTTCCGAGCCCTCGAGGTCCTGGGGCACCCCACGGTGCGTGACGGACTGGACTTCACCCGCCCGGTGGCGCTGTTGCACATCGGGACACTGCACCACTATCTCGGTGACGACGTTGCCGCGATCATGCGGACCTACATCGACGCGCTGCCGTCCGGGTCGTATGTGACCATCGCCCATTTCTGCGACCCGCAAACCCGCGAGCACAGCGAGTTGGCGCGCAAGATGGAAGACAAGTTCGTGCGCAGCCCGATGGGCAGCGGTCGTTTCCGAACCCGAGATCAGATCCAGGCCCTGTTCGGCGGGCTGGAGATGGTCGAGCCGGGTCTGGTGCTCTGTGATGACTGGTGGCCCGACGGCCCACGGCTCGCGCCGCTGGCCGATGTGCGTCACTGCATCGTCGGCGGAATCGGCCGCAAACCCTAACCCGGATCGCAAAATTAGCATCCGGCTCGCTCTGCCTGGTCAGGCCCGCCGATCACCTCGACGGCGGCGGCGATGACTAAGAGCTTGTCTCATACCGAACTACACGAAACCCGGGAGCGAGCCGCCTGGCCATGCGCCGGGCACCTGCGCGGGGTGCACACTTGACCATTAGACTTCTAACAGTTAGAGTTCTAAGTGTTCGTCTGGCAGAGCGGACACCCGGGAGTGACCCGCCAAAACTCACCGAAAGGACTACGAGATGCATGCGAAGCAGCCGGGAATGGTGCTGAAGGTCAAGGCGAAGCCCGGAATGGGGGACGAATTGTTCAAGGCATGCCACGAACTCCACTTCAACGGTGACCCGGACGGCCCGGTCGACTGGGTCCTTGCTCGCTCGGACGAAGATCCCGACCTCATGTGGGCCTTCGAGTTCTATCGCGACGACGCGTCGTTCGACCGCCACTACTCGAGTTCGGCGCTCCAGGAAGGGCGGCTCGATCAAGGGCACCAGCGGATCGCCGACCTCGTCGCCGACGGCTCTGAGGAATGGGGCATCCGGACGCCGGTGCACATCGTCTCGTCCAGTTGATGGGTTCGAAACATGGAGACGCAGGGAACGACACCGACCAGCAGCCTTGATCTGATGCGCTGGATCGTCTGGGCGCAGCGGAAAGCCGGTGAGGACTGGATCCGGGAGCGCGGGCTCACTCATGAGCAGAGTGCCGCGCTGGTCTACCTGGTCCGGAACCCCGGTGTGATCCAGCGTGACATAGCCCAGATGAGCCGCACCAGCGCGGCGAGCGTATCCAGCCTCCTGCAGGGGCTCGAGCGCCGCGGTTTCGTCGAGCGGCGCACGGAGCCCGGCAACGAGCGCAGCAAACGCGTCTACGCGACACCGGCGGGAAGCGAACTGATCGCCGGGTTCGACACCGCGATGACCGGGGTCGAGGAGACGATCCTGGCCCCGCTGGACCAGGCAGAGCGGGCCACCCTGCAGGCCCTCCTCACGAAAATCGCCGCGGATCTGCCGCAGCCGCCCCCGTCCTGACCCGACGCGTGGCCCCGGCGCGCAGCAACCACGTCCGCGCCGCGCCAGGCGTGGGCTCGATCCCGCCCGGAACAGGACCATCATGAACACCCCTCACATCACCATCATCGGTGCCGGACTCGGCGGCCTCACGCTCGCCCGCGTCCTGCACATCCACCGAATCCCAGCCACGGTCTATGAAGCCGAGCCCGCACCGATGGCCCGCGCGCAGGGTGGAATGCTCGACATCCACGACTACAACGGGCAACTCGCTATCGAGGCGGCCGGCCTGACGGACGAGTTCCGCGACATCATCCTCCAGGGCCGCCAGGCCATGCGGATCCTCGCCCCCGACGGGACCATCCTGCTCGACAAGGCCGACGGCGGCAACGGCGGCCGACCCGAAGTGCAGCGCGGTGACTTGCGCCAGATCCTGCTCGACTCACTCCCCGTCGGCGCCGTGCAGTGGGGCCGCAAGGTCGTCAGCACCCGTTCCTTGGGCGAGGGTCACCACGAGGTGACCTTCGCCGATGGCGACACCATCACCACGAGCCTGCTCGTCGGAGCAGACGGCGCATGGTCACGGGTGCGGCCGTTGCTCTCCGACGCAACACCCGCCTACACCGGTATGTCCTACGTCGAGACCTACCTGTTCGACGTCGACACTCGGCACCCGGCCGCCGCGCAAGCCGTCGGCAGCGGCTCCATGGCCGCACCCGCGGCGGGCGGCAAGGGGATCCAGGCCCAGCGGGAAATGGGCGGGACCATCCACACCTACGTCGTACTCCGCGAGCCACGGGAGTGGTTTGACGCCATCGACTTCGCCGACGGCGCGGCCGCGGCTGCACGGATCGCGAAGGAGTTCGACGGGTGGGCACCCGAACTCACCGCGCTGATCACCGACGGCGACGTCCCACCGCTGCTGCGCCCAATCTTCGCTCTGCCGCTCGGGCACAAGTGGGAGCGGGTACCCGGGGTGACCCTGCTCGGCGACGCCGCCCACCTCCTGACTCCGAACGGCGAAGGCGCCAACAGCGCCATGTACGACGGCGCCGAACTCGCCAAGGCCATCGCCGCACACCCCTGCGACATCGAGACCGCCCTCACCCAGTACGAGGAAGCCATGTTCCCCCGCAGCGCCGAGTTCGGCTCCATCGGCGCGGAACTCCACGACCTCGACGACGACGACGCGGTCGCGGGCCTGATCAAGCTCTACACGGAGAACAGCAACTGAACGTCAGAGCACCCCACGATCGCGGGGAGAGCTTCGAACGCCACCCGCAGCGACTGTCGAAGACTCGGGGACTCGAGCGCCGGGTACACGCCCGCCACCTATGGCCGAGTGTGAGTGTCGTGGCCATGGGTGAGGATTCGGCTGTCGGCCCATTAGTGGCTGTTGCGCACAGCTATTGCAGGGAGACAATTGTGCATGCGGGCATAGCCCTGATGTGGGGGATGCGCGAGCCGGGAGGCGAGGTTGAGTGTTCATGTAGGGGAGGTGATCGCGACTCGAGTGGTCGCCGATGGGCACCGCACGGTGCTGATCGAGGTGGGTAAGCCGGGGTTGAGCATGGATTCGGGCATGGTGTGCGCGTTCAGAATTCAGGGCTGGGGTGAGTCTTGTGCTGTCGGTGTCGATGCGATCGCGGCGTTGTATTGCGCGCTGGCCGAGATCGGTGTGGTGCTCGAGCGCGCGAACACCGATGGCCACCATTTCACCGTTGTCGGGCCAGCGGATTTGGGATTTCCGTCCCCGCCGATCGACCGGAGAGTGGGCACGCCCGCAGCGAGCTACGAGCTCGGTGAGCTGATCGCGATTCGGTCGATGACCATCGCCGACGAGCGGGCCACGATCGCGATCGGCCGACCCGTGCACGCCGCGGACGGCGAGTTCTATATGTGCCCATTCCGGATCGACGGCCACCCGCACGCTGTCGCGTCGGGTCTCGACGAGGTGCAGGCGTTGCTGACCGCGCTGCGGATGATCGGGGCGCGGCTGCAGCTACCGGCGGACTGGCCGGTGAGCCGGGCGTGGTGACCGCGCAGCAAGTCGGTGGTTGTCGCGCTGGGCCGCTCAGGTCAGGGAATGCGTGGTTCGGCCCGCAACCGGATCTTGAGGCCGTTCTTCCCATGTCGACCGACCTCTTGGAAACCGAGGCGGTGGTAGAGCCGGTAGGCGCGGGAGTTGACCGACAATACGTCCAGGACCACGGGTTGGCATCGGGTGGCGGCTTCGTGAAGGAGTTGTCGGATAATGAGGCTGCCGATACCTCGATTGTGGTGGTCCGGATGTAATTCGATGCGGCCCAAATAGATTTCGTGTGGCCGATAGTCGACGATCAGGACCCCGACGTCGCGGCCGTCGACGGTGATGATCCGGGTACCGGCGGGGTCGAAGCTGCGCTGGTGGTAGTCGCGTTGCTCGGCTTCGTTCCAACCCCAGATCGCCTCGACATAGTCGTGCATGGCAGCGCGGTGCAACCGGTAGCAGAGTTCGCGGTCAGCCGATGTTGCTGGCCGCAGGCCGGTCCTGCCCATCCCATGGCCTCCCGTAGATCTGGCGAACGAGCGCTGGTCCAGTGTCCGGCATCCTGGCCGTTCCGCGCCCGAGGAGGCCCCGAGCCGAGGTTCGCGGCCCGAGTCGCAAAGTGGTCGCGGTGGGGCGCGGTTGCCGTGAAGCGCTGGGGCAGGTTTTCCGCCGCCACCGGCCACAAGGCACACACCAGATAGCCATAGATCCGCCGCCAGTGCGGGGCCACAGCTGCGGCACGCGCGGAATGTGGGTGTCGGCACAGCTGATCGCGGCAGAGGAATCCACAAGGTCCAGCGGCTGCGGGAATTCGAGCAGCGGACCTATCACCCGGGGGTCGCCGGCGGGGCCGCGTTCCGTATCCAGTACGGATTGTCCCGGACCAGCGAGGCCGAGGAACAGTGTTCCGACCCGCCGCGCCGGGTCCCGCGCCGGTTGCCTGACGACCGCGAGGTGAAGTGAAATGCATTGTGGCCGAGCATAATCGAGCGGAACCGCGGCGGAGGCGCACTCGAAGGGCCGCAGCCAGGGCTCCGCGCACGGTACCCAGTCCAACCTCGGCGTCGGCGCCGCATCCGCCTGCGCGACGAGATCGGCACCAGGCACAGACTGTGCCGATGTCACGGGCACCGCGATCAACGACGCCAGCAGTGCCACCGCAACAACACAAGCGGCCGGTCTCCCCATGCGGGGCAAGGTACTTCGGAACCGGCCGACGATGGCGTCATCCCTTCGCCCGATCGGATCTCCGAAGCATCCGACGAAGGGAGGAAGCCGAATTCCCTTCCAGCTCAACCGGCTCAACCAACGCCCTCGCGATCACTCTTGCGAGACGCCATGGATCCCCATGATCTCCGCGCCGACGTTGCGCGTCATACCGCGGGTGATGCGCCATTGCGGACACGACCATCAGCCAACACGACCGCCAACTCGACGGTTTGAGAAAACATTTCGCGGAAACGAAGGATTCCGCGAGTGTCAGACGCGTAGGCCAGCGCAGTGGCAGCCCGCGTGGGCTGACTGTTGCGCCGGGCGGCCACCACCGGGAGAATCCGGACGGGGCTGCAACAGCAGCTGTTTCGGGGAGGGATCGGATGATCGACATAGATCCGTTCGACGGGTTGGCCGCCGAATACCAACAGGTGGACCAGGTGTTGGCCGCACTGCAGCCACACGAGTGGAGCGCACCATCGGCGGCGGCTGGATGGACGGTCGCGGACACGGTGCTGCATCTGGCGCAGACCGATGAGTTCGCCTTGGCTTCGATCACCGGGACCGACGCGAACATTCCGCGGCGCGGCGAGCTCTCGGTCGATGAGGCGATGGATCGCCTGGTCGCGGCCGAGCGTGGCGGCTCGGGAACCGAACTGCTACAGCGCTGGCGGCAGGCATCGGCCGCCGTGCTGGCCAATCTGCGCGCCTGCCCGGAAGGTACCCGGCTGCACTGGGTCACCGTCCCGTTGTCGCCGCGCACCCTGGCCGCAACCCGCGTCGCCGAACACTGGGCCCACCTGCTTGACATCACAGAACCGCTCGGATTGGAGTATCCGGATACCGACCGACTCTGGCTCATCGCCCGCCTTGCCCACCGCACCCTGCAGTACGCCTTCGCCTCTGCCGGTACGCAGGGCGGTCCGGTGCGCTGCGAACTAGTCGGCCCTAATGGTGACCTATGGATCTTCGGCGACGGAAACGCCGATTCGGTGATTCGGGGCTCTGCGGGGGAGTTCTGTCGCGTCGGCGCGCAACGTCTCAAACCCGAGGACACCAGCCTCATCACGCAGGGCCCGAACGCCGCGACCGCCCTGCAACTGGTCCGCAACTACGCGCTCTGAACGAATGGTCGCTCGGCTGCCAGCAGCGGCGTCATCCCGAAGAAATGCCGCCGTTTCGAGATTGAAGACTGAAGTGGAGGTGAAGGCGCGGTTCGCTAACTATCGACTTCGAGATCGCGATTTCCATCAGTTCGGACCCGACCACAACGGGGTCGGTCGAACGCGCGCACTTCGGTGCGGGTTCAGGCGCTCATCCGCAACAGTTCGTTGAGTGCTTCTGATGGTGCCTTGGAGCCGAGGGTTTGTCGAGGGCGTTGGTTGAGTTCGTCGGCGATGGCATCGAGATCGGTTGGGGTGTAGTCACGCATGTCGGCGGTGCGGGGAAGGTATTGGCGGACAAGACAACTGGCCCACCTCCTGGTCGTGACGACGTCTGCCTGATTCTCGTGACATTGACCGCGCTGACCAGATCGGCTGGGGAAATCCCGATTTGACTGGGGGAGATCCCCATTTGAGCTGGCAGCAGCTTCGCCGCCGCCGAGCTTTTCGGCGCTGGCAGGGGTTGGACGGTCTGGGATGCACTGCTGAACATGCGGTGCCGCAACGACGGGTAGCGGCGCTCGTCGCCGACGAACAGGCAGCCCGCCAGTGGGGTGGAAGCAGTTCGATCACGTATAGTAGGGCGTCTACGGGATCTTTCCGAAACGGTTCGCTATCAACAAGATTCGCTCAATCGACGCATGTACGCTGGGACGGCAGCGTTGGTGCGGGCCGTGGTTTGATGCCGTGACGTTGGCCTTATCGTTGGCTTGAATGTCAGTCGAGCCGACCAGGGGAGTGCTCGACACATCACTGTCGCTATGTCGAGTAGTGGGTGTTTTCCGACCCGGTTGCTTCAGTGGAGACATCGTGAGATTCATCGGTCGGTTGCGGCTCGGTTACTCCGCGCTGGCGCTTCTGGTGGCAGTAGCGCTCGCAGTGCCGATGCTCGACTGTGTACTGACCGAAAATATCGTTCCTTCGCATGCGGAAGTCGTCTCGGTTGCCGACCGGACCGCCGCTCCGGTAACCGGTGACTCGTCCCATCAGCTCGATGACCAGGGGGGCCGCGAGTGCTGGGGCCATCTGGCGCACTGCTTGCCGAAACTGGTGGCACCGAGTGCGGACAGGACGCCGATCGTCCCGCAATTGCTCGTCGCCCTCGGGCTGATAGCCGTTGGGGTTCTTACTATTTCGAGATCTGGCCGCCCCGCGGTGTGCGCGCTTCTGATGAGCGCGCAACCGGCCGTTGGTGGCCGGGGTATCGCAACGCGTCTGTGTGTCGCTAGGCGCTGATCGGTCAGCGCCAGGCCGTCGTCGTTTCGTTGGATCGGCCGGTGTCCGCTGCCCGCTTGCATCTTCTGCCGCCCCTTGGCGGCCTCGATAGAGAAGACGACAGCCATGGACAAGATCGTGCTGGCAAGGCAAGACGAGTTGACAACCGCTTTGGTCTGCGCGCCGACGGCGGCGCGAGGTCCCCGAGATCTGGTGGGCAACACGCCGGTGCTGTGGGTCGGGGCGTCACTGGCGCCGTCAGGCCGCGGTTTCTGGGCCAAGCTCGAGGGATTCAACCCAGGTGGCATGAAGGACCGCCCCGCGCTTCATATGGTGCGCTGCGCGCGGCAGCGCGGCGAACTCGCCCATGGCGCCCGGATCATCGAATCCAGCAGTGGCACTTTGGGTTTGGGATTGGCACTGGCAGGAATGGTATATCGGCACCCGGTCACGGTGGTGACCGATCCGGGGATGGAGCCGTTCGTCGCGCGCATGCTGAGGGCCTACGGCGCTCGAGTCGATCTGGTGAGCGAACCGCATCCGTGCGGCGGCTGGCAGCAGTCACGGCGTGACAGGGTGGCCGAACTGCTCGAGGAGGAGCCGGACGCCTGGTGCCCGGATCAGTACCACAACCCGGACAACGTCGACGGCTACGAAACACTGGCACTCGAATTGATACAGCAGTTGGGTCGAATCGATGTGCTGGTGTGCTCCGTCGGCACCGGCGGCCACTCGGCCGGGGCGGCGCGGGTACTGCGCCGGTTCAACCCCGAACTGCGGCTGGTCGGGGTCGACACCGTGGCGTCGACGATCTTCGGCCAGCCGGCGGGGCCGCGGCTGATGCGGGGGCTCGGCTCGAGTATCTATCCGCGCAATGTCGACTACCCGGCGTTCAACGAAATCCATTGGGTCGCACCATCGGAGGCGGTGTGGGCGTGCCGCAGACTGGCCGCGGCACACCACGCCACTGGCGGTTGGAGCGTGGGTGCCGTCGCTATCGTGGCGGGATGGCTGGCGCGCACGAGCGATCTCGGAACTCGCATCGCGGCGGTGTTTCCCGACGGGCCCGGCCGCTACTTCGACACGATCTACAACGACGCCTTCTGTGCCGAGAACGGCTTGCTCGACGCCGATCCGCCGGTCGAACCGGACACGACCGCGCACCCGACCGAACGGGTTGTGCGCCGCTGGACGCGCTGCACCCGCATAATCGACCCGTGCCGCCGAGCCGATCGTGACAGCAAGGACCGGGCGCCGTGCTGACCGCGTTCCGTGCCGCGCGCTCGCTCCCGCCCACCGTGCAGTTGCTGCTGGTCAATCAGTTCGGCGTATATCTCGGCTTTTATATGCTGATTCCGTTTCTCGCCACGCACCTGCGCGATAACCTGCACCTGGCCACGGGGGTTGTGGGTGCGATCATCGGCGTCCGCAGTCTCAGCCAGCAAGGCTTGACCCTACTGGGCGGCTCGGGTGCCGACCGTATCGGCTGCCGACCGTTGATCATTGCCGGATGTCTGCTCCGCGCAGTGGGTTTCGGAGCCTTCGCGGTGGTGGACAGCGCCGTCGGGTTGGTCCTTGCCGCGATGGTGACCGGGGTAGCGGGCGCGATGTTCAGTCCAGCGGCCCGTGCTTATCTCGCACACGAGTCCGGAGCCCAACGGCTGCAAGCTTTTTCCCTGTTGAATGTCGCGGGAGAATCCGGCACGCTGATCGGCCCGCTCATCGGCAGCCTGCTGCTCGTGGTCGACTTTCGCTTGGTGGCGACGGCGGCGGCGCTGGTGTTCGCCGTATTGACCATCGCGCAAATCCTGACGCTACCGCCGCGCCCGGTAGCTCCACCCGAGCAGTCGGTGATAGCCGACTGGCGGGAAGTCATCGCCAATCGTCGATTTCTGCTCTATGTGTGCGCCACTTCTGCGATCTTCGTGCTCTACAACCAGCTTTACCTGACATTGCCCCTGGAGGCCGCCCGCACTTCGGGTTTCGCGGGGTCTGCCGCGCTCCTGTTCATCGCGTCCACCCTCGTAACCCTCGGCCTGCAGGTACGGATCACCGAATGGTGCCGACAACGATGGGCCTCGCCGACCTCCGTCGGGATAGGGCTGACGCTGTGCGGACTGGCATTCGTACCGACCGCCTTCGGTAGTACTGCACAATCGGCGGCCGGCGCGACGGGGATGTGGGAAGCCTTCCCCCCGATGCTGCCGACGATTCTGGCCACGGTCGTGCTGACGCTCGGCGTGGCGGTGGCACAGCCCGTGGCGCTCGATCTGACATCCGAGTTCGCCCGCCCCGCTCTGATCGGTACCTACCTGGGTGTGTTCGCGACTGCCTCCGGGGTGGCGGCGGTGGTCAGCAACACCGTTGTCGGTTACACCGTCGACCTCGGCGCCCGAATGAACGTGCCCTGGCTGCCGTGGCTGCTGCTGGTCGGTTACGGGATCGGGGCCGCCGCCCTGATCGCCGTGATGCGTGCTCGCTCCCTCTTCCCACCCATCGAACCAGGAAATACCCGACAACAGAGGACGCAACGATGAAGTACGACAACATCATTGATGTCATCGGAGGCACTCCGCTCGTTCGGCTCAACCGCCTCACTCGAGCATCTGAGGCAACCGTATGGGTCAAACTCGAATGTCTCAACCCCAGCGGTAGCGTCAAGGCACGCCCGGCCGCCGCCATGGTGCGCGAAGCCCTGCACTCCGGCGAACTCGCCACGGACGGCGCGATTGTCGAGGCTACGTCCGGAAACCTGGGCATCGCGCTGGCCATGATCGGTGCCGCACTCGGAATCCGTACCGAGATCATGGTCGACCCGCGCACCCCACCGTTCAGCGTTCGCAGCATCGCCGCTTACGGGGCGCAACCTAGGCTCGTCGAAACAAGCGACGAACATGGCAAATACCAAATCCCCAGGATTCGCGCCGCCGAAAAGATCGTTCGCAATACGACTGGCGCGTATATGCCTAACCAGTGGAACAACCCGAACAACCCGGCCGCGCACAGCACCACGACGGCACAGGAGATCCTCGCCGACCTGCATGGCGACGTGCATGCCGTGGTCTGTACCACGAGCAGTTGCGGCCAGATCACCGGAATCGGACGAGCGCTCAGACAAGCAGGAAGCCATTGCCTCACCGTGGCGGTGGATGGTCGAGGATCTACCGCCATCGGAGGGCCGATGGGACAGCATCTGCTGATCGGCTTGGGCTCTGGATTCACCCCTGGCAACTTCGACCGCAGTGTGATCGATCATGCGTACTGGTGCGGGGACGCCGAAGCATTCAGCACCTGCCGACTGCTGGCGAGTACCGAAGGCTTGCTACTGGGCGGATCCTCCGGAGCGGCCGTCTTTATCGCCTTGCGCGTCGGACAGCTGCTGGGCCCCGGGCACAATGTGGTCGCCATCGCCCCCGACGGCGGCGACCGGTACCTGGAGACGATCTACAGCGACGCGTGGATTTCCACCAACAACGTCGAGCTCGCAACCACGATCGACGACCTCCGCACCCGCCTCGCCGACTACGCCCCCTTCCCCGGCGATCAACTCGAGCCATGGCGACACTACTCGGCGGCCACCAGCACGTCTGGCACCAATAACGTTGCGGCCTCGGCGAGTCCGGCTATGCCGGCGAATTTCGGTGTCGGTCATCGGCGAACCACGAAGGCGGTCGACCAGGGCTGAGATCGGTTGGTATCGGCACCCTGGGCACCTTAACCGGTGGCTCCGATCGGCGGCAGGTCGGAGGCGAACGGCATCGGCCAATCGCTGCGCTTTCGAGCAACCGCGGGTGGGTGTTGTAGGTGCGCAGGGTTCCTGGGGCGAAGGTGCTGCGCGCACCTGCTCGTGGAGCGGTCCTGCGATTTCGGAACAGCCCGGGGCAATGATGGTCTCGGCTTGGTCGAAGACCTCCAGGCCGTGCGGCGCGATCAAAGGTGAACGTGTCGCTACAGGACGCTCATATAGTCTCCGTAATGACCGCGGAGAGCGTCCTTCCCGGCATTGGCGATGATCTGTCGGCTGTCTTGTGAGCATCGGTTTAGAAACGCGTGTATGCGAGGCCCAGGCCAGCCAGTTGCTGCGACTGCCGGCCAGTACGGCAGGGACTTGTGGTTGAGATCGTGGAAGTTGGCCCTTGCCTCAGGCACCACAGGGCGGGGGACGGGTCGTTGTCGCCCTTACGGCCAAGGCGGACGATAGCGTCTCCGTGTGCGACGTTTACCATTGTCGCCGAGCAGGGTTGCAGCGCAAGGGTTTTCAAGCGCTCGATGTCGTCGTAAAGCCCGGTTGTCCCCAGCGCCATGATTAATTGGTACTGAGTCTCCCAGGTTCGCTTATCCAGCACCTCACGTTCGAGCGCGATGCGGATCTCGGTTGCCGTGGTTGGGTCGGCGAGCGCACGCAGCCGTTTAGCGCCGCGTCGCCTCCGCGCTGACAGGGAATCTGTCAGTAGCGCCAATGCCTCGTCCCGCGTCAACGCCATAGAGTCCTGCCTTCCGTTCACATTGTCGATCTGTTGCGCACTAAACCCGCGGCGGTTCAGGCTCGGAGTTCTGAGTGAGTTCGGTGCCGCCGCAGGCTTGGCAGGTGCGTCTGCTACTCGTCCGTCACGGGGAATCCGAGCACGCCAGACTCGGTTTGGTCGCTGGTGAGCGGGGTTGTCCGGGATTGACACCTCGCGGCCGAACCCAGGCACGTGCGCTTCGACAGCGACTTATCGACCAGCAGCTGCGCGTCGATACGCTGTTGTCGAGCCCGGTTCCGAGAGCTCGGGAAACCGCTCGAATCCTGCGACCCGCCCTGCATCCCGCGGGTGCGGCTGTCGCGGTGGATAGGAACCTGGGTGAACCGGATCCCGGCGAGGGCGACGGATTGACCACCGACCAGTTCGTCGCCCGTTACGGCACTCTCGACCCGCAGGTAGCGCCGGACCGGCCTCGCTGTCGTGGCGGGGAGAGCTGGAACGCCTTCCTGGCTCGCGTCCGCGACACCACCACCAGCCTCCCGACGCGGTTTCCGGATCAGACCGTGCTGGCAGTGACCCACGCGGGTTTCATCGTCTGGTTCTTCCTCGGACTATTCGCTGTACCGCCGTCGGCCGACCGCGCACGGCTCGATCCCGCCTTCGCATCGCTGACCGAATGGGAGTTCGATGAGACACAACGCAACTGGCGGCTGATCTCGTTCAACGACACCGCGCATCTGCAGACCGATACCGGTATCTCATCCGATTAACTGCGTGGTCGTCCGCCGCGCAACCGAATGCCGCTGAAACCAAGAGAACTCGACGTCACGGCATCCCAGAAATCCCACAGCCTCGGCAATACCCGCAGCTGAATTCCGGCTTGCTCATGAAGGTCGAGGAGGTCACCGACCTCCTGAGGCGGCCCCAGCGGCTCGACGGGCACGGTCGCGACATGGGCGTGGGGCACCGGGGTGCCGAACGGTCGGAACGAAGCCGCGGGCAGGCGGTAGGCAAACAGTTTGACGGTACGCAACGCGTCCAACCACCGGTACTCGATGGCATGCACGCGATCTCCGCTTCCCGCGCCGATGATTCTGTCGCGATCAGCGGGGGTTGAGGCCGGAACAACCCATGCCATCGCACGGGGACAGTTACGAGGAAACCAGTAGTCGGGCGTTCGTGCACGGTCCACCGCCCACACGTATGCCTCGGCCTGCCGGGCGGTCGGTGCGACATGGGGAACGAATCGTGCAATCGTGGGATCTTCGGAAAAGTGCAGAACTTCACCCGGCTCGGGGTACATGCCGACATCGCTACCACATCGGCCAGCTCGGCTCAACGCATTTCGGTCCGGCTACCGCAGCCCTTGAACATTCTCTTCTGCCGCTGGGCACGCGGTCGGCAGACGAGAACGGTTGTGGATCAAGGCGATATGGAATGTCTGGGCTGGTGTCCACGGAGAATTATTGCAATTCTGGTTATGGCAAGCCGACTCGGGGCAGCTCGATGCCCACTTGCGCAAGATCCTCGCTAGAGGCAATCGGCGAAAAGTGAAGCAGCACAGGATAATTCTGCGACATATGATGGATATCGCCGCTCGCGCGCTCGGATGGTCGGGACAACCCGATCGACCGGACTGTGAACCTGGGCAAGCGAAAGGCGGTAGCACGCAGCAAGATTCGCGAGCTCGGAGCGTTGCCACGGCTGCGGCAGCAACTGCGCGACTGGGCGGACGGGAGGCGCTGCTCGACGACATTCATGACCTCTATACCGATGACCCCGGGCGCGGCGTGTGGCTCTCCAGGTATGGCGCGGCGGCGCGCGCCCTGGTGAAAGAGCTAGAGGACTCGAATCGCCGAATCCGGATGGCCTGCCGCTGCCGTCGCGGGCCGGCACCCCGCGCAGTCCCAACAATTTCAACCGCACGTTCGGAGAGGCGCGCGAGACCGAGTTCGAGTGGGTGACGCTGCGGACTCTGCGCAAGGCGGTGTCGACTCGGGTGTATGAACGGACCAAGGACGGCGCTGCGACCCGAGCTTTTCCGTTCATCAAGCGTCGTGCGAAGTACTGCCGATGCCGCAGTGAACCGATTCTGGGGCGGTCGGGGCTGGCAGCTTCGATACCTATGTCGGCGTTCGGATTCTGTTGATTGATGCGATGATTGCCGGCATGGGACTCTCACGCGTGGTCTGGTTACTGTTGGCTGGAGCGACCGCCGTGTGGGGGGTATTCGTTGCGTCCGAACCGCTGAACCAGATCTCATCGTGTGAGGTCGTGCAGCTAGACGCCACGTGCGGCGACTCGATAATCGCCCGCTACGGAGTGGGGCTCGTGCTCCTGCTTGCGGTCCCGGTTGTTCTATGTGTGCTGCCCGCACTGCGCGTTACCCATGGTCTGTCGTGGCTAGTCGCCGGCGTGCTGGTGATCGGTTCCCTTCTTGCGTTGCCCGCGACCGATACCGTGTTCGCCGCGTTGGTGTACTACCTGCCGGTCGGCGCGATCGCGGTTGTGGTTGCGGGGTATCAGATCTGGTTCGACCGGCGCAGCGAGAGAGTCCCGGCGAAGCAGGGTGACACAGCGTCGACCGCTTGAGGCTGTTCGTATGCACGTGGCAGCGAGTCGCTACTACATGGCCGCGATATCGGTAACGGTGTAGGTAGATTCCCCACTCTCGGTGACCGAATCGACGAACGGCCGAAGCCAAGGCAGGCTGATCGGTCCGGAGCGCCGTTTTCCGGTGGTGAGTTCATAGGTGGAATAGGAAGGAACGTCGCGGAAATCGAGCTGCGCGACGGTGGTGGCGTTGACGTCGATTTTTGTCGCGAGATGGTTGGACGGCAGCTTCCACGCATGTGAGACCGTCACATCGCCCTGTATCGGGACAGACAAGATATCGCCGTAAATCGTTGACCAGAACAACTTCTCACCGACCCGGGTCAGCGACCCGCGTGAGATCCGCCAGCTATATCCGTGCATCACGAGCTGGGTCTCTGTCCGCGAGCCGGCGGTGGCGTCGATTCGAACCAGCGTCAGCCCGGGTTCGCCGGATTCGGACAGCCGTGCTTCGTTGGACGCGTATAACGCGGACAAGGTCGTGCCGTCGGCCGAGCATGGGATGCTGCGCGTCGCCGGCCGGAAATCCTCTGGATAGTCCCAGCGCCCGCGAACAGCCAGCTCTCCGGCGGGCGAAATCTCGTACAACACGCTGCCGTAGGTTCCGGTCTCGGCAGCTTTCCGATCCTCCGAAATAGCGAAGAGGCGACCGTCGCAGTACCCTGCGGCGAGCACCATTCCGGGAACCACGCCACTCGCTGCCTTGTTGTCGGCATCGATGGCGACGAATCTGTTTGCGGATTGTCCGTCCACGTCGCCGCTGTTGAACCACACCGAGGCGCGTCCCGTCGCCGGGTCATTCACTGCGGCTTGCACCATGTCTTCATCGACCGCCGTCACCGACCTCGACGACTCGGTCAGCGTGGTGACCGAATCGGCCGAGGTGGTCACGATCGCGTTCGGCGACGCAAGGATCTGGCTGTCATAGATCGCTCCACCTTGCAGGCTGCCTAGGGCAGTGCCGTTCTCATCGAAGGCGAATACCGTCGTTCGATCCTGCCTCGGCATGATCGGCGGCTGTAGTGGACCGACCGACACGACCGCGATGGTTCGATCAGGCAGTGCATCGAGCAAGTGTTGATTATTGGGTGGCTGGTGTGCCGTGCATGCGACCGCAAGGGTCAGCGTCGCCGCTGCCGCGGCGACGCTGACCGGTGTACTGCGTTTCATTCGTTGGCAATCCTCATCGGTCACGCGGAGCAGGCGTTGCGAATGGTCGGGATGCTGCGAGGTTCAGGGGTACTTCGTTACCCATGAGGATTTCAAGATGTCCCGCGGATATACGCCGTAACCACCGTCCCCGTCCAGATCTATCGTCTTGTCCGAATTCGTCGAGTTTTCCGACGCCCATTTATATGCCGCCCATAGCAGTTGCGAACAGTTGTAGCCGCCCGGGTCGTTGCCGTTGACGTCCTTGTTGAACGCGAAGTTCTTGTTGTACGCGAAGCCGACCCGGGATTTCGCGAACTTGACCGCATCAGCACGGATGGTGGCCGATGTGTTGACCCACAGCATCTGCGGGCTGCGCATCTTCCGCCCACCGTCGGCCGTGTTGTCGACCTCGCGGACCCCCTTCTCCGGGTTGAGCGCCTCCACGGAATGTGTTGTAGAGACGAAGATTCCATTGTGCCCGTGACTCACCCTGGCCGTCGCGGCTTCGGAGAAGAAGATGTCACCTGCGCCGCGCGGCTGCGGTAGCAGCATCTCGTCACCCGGGCTGGGATCGGAGGTGCGAACCATCGATAGGCGTGCTTCGTCCAGCGCATCTTCGATGATGTCGGCGACCGTGGCGGGAACGTCCTTCGCGATCCGCTGCGCGGCGGCAATTATCTCGTCCGGGGTCGGAAACACGCTCAGTTCGGCGAGCTCGACCGGCTTCGGACCAGGTCCGGCAATGGTGCCTCGCTGGAACTGTTGCTCGACGTGAACCCAGTCGTCCTTGGTGAACTGATCCGCAGTCGGGTACCCGTATGTACTGCGCTCGTAGCCGGCTTGGGCCCACTTGTCGAGGATCGACCCGCTCACAGGGTGTGCGCCGCCGTCGGGCGACCAGTAGATGACACCGTGTTCGAACCGGTTGAATCGCCCTGCTCCGTCCGCGGTTTTCGTCTCGTCGGTGATCGGGTAGCCGAGCCATCCACCCTCCCAACCAGTTTCACCCCACTTGTCGCGGATGGCTCCTGCCACGTAGTAGGCCTCGTTGAGTTTCCAATAGATGGTGCCGCCTTGGAAGTATTGGCGGCGACCGATGTTGTCGGGGTTGACGTTCTCGTCGGAGGTCGGGTAGCCGAGCGGTCCGCCTTCCCAGCCGTTGCGCTGCCACGCGGCAAAAAAGTGGTTCGCCACCGGATGCGCGCCACCCCACGGCGACCAGTAGATGGGGCCGTTATGGAATGTGGAACGCTTACCGACGCCGTCGGGATTGCTCAGTTCGTTACTGGTAGGGAAGAGCAGGAAGCTGTTCGGGCCGCCGAGTTCGTTGTACTTGTCACGGATCGCTCCGCACACCTCGTATGGTGCGGGCCAATATACTTGGCAGCCGTCGGTTGCCTTCGCCGACCGCGCGCTCGGCGCGGCGACAGTGGCCTCCATGGTTTCGGCCTTGTCCGCGTCCGTTTTGCTGAATCCGCTCGGGATCTCTTCACAGTCGGACCGCATCTTGCCCGCCTCGATTGTCGCGCGCGGGTTTACTGTTGGTTTCCAGCGTTCCGGTTTTGTCATCTTGCCCGGAGTGCAGGGGGCCTTGTCCGCTGCCGGTGGTTTGGATGTCGACGGCTGTGCGGTTGTAGAGCTCGGTGGGCGCGCCGGTGTAGTAATTGATGTGGGCGCTTGCGAGGAGTCGGAGGGCTTGGGGTTGCTGGTAGTCGATGTCGCCGCCGGTGCGGGGCTGGTCGGAATCGGTGTAGTCGACGAAGTGGGTGGCACCTGGCTTGGCTGCGCCTGTGCGAGGACGTGCACGCCGATAAGGGCGCTGGCCGATACTGCGAGGACCGCGACCCGCAATACCTTGGATCGCCGGCGGTAACTATTCCTCTGCTGCTGATTCGATAATGCCACGAACGTCCCCCAATCGAATGGCTTAATCACACGTCTCGCGTATTCCGGCACGTAACGTGCTGTGAATAGCAAGGTTTCGTGACTCTAGCTCTACAGTGTCCAAGATCGATGCGTCGGCGTTTCCCCAGTGGACTGTGGTGGGCTGATCTGCGCTGGTCAGCGGGCTGGTCCCCAATACCGAGCGGGGACCTCGTACCCGGGTCCGGCGTCTGTCACCGGCGTCTGGGTGCCTTCTTCGCGGACGGCTGTCGTTCGGCACGCCGTTCTGCGCGCCGTGATAGCGACTCGAGCCGTGAGCTCGTCGCGCTGGTCAGTGGGTCCTCGGCACCGAGGAATAGTTCGCAGTCGGTGCGGTTCTTCTCGAGCAGGGAGAGGGCTTCGGTCGTCCGGTCGGCGCGTTCATCGGCGTAGGCGAGGCTGTTGCGGGAGGCCAGGGTCGAGTGGTCCTCGACCCCCCGCACCCGCTCATTGGCTCAGGTGTGGCCGCTGGGCGCGCGATGGTCGGCCGTCCAAACTGGTTGGCTGACAGGACCTCTCAACGCACCTCGTGCCGACGAGCGGGTGTTCCGGGTGGGTGATATTCATTCGACTCGCGACTGTGTGCCGAAATAGTCTCGGTCACCGGCTGGGCGTGTCTGCTGCAGGCGTTCGGCCGACGCTCGGAGAACGCCCGGATCTGCCGATTATGTGATGTTGTCGAGGCGCCGCGGCTGAGAGATTCCAGGGGGCGCTCAGCCCTCGCCGCCGAGGGTCAGCACGACCAGTGGCATCGGCCGGTCGACCTTGGACTGGAAGTCCGCCAGCAGCGGGTTGTTGGCTAGCACCCAGGCGGCGAACTCGTCGTAGTCCGCGCCTTCGAGCACTCTGCCGGTCCCCGGGTAGGTCTTGTCCCGGAGCTCGATGGTGACCTGAGGATTCGCCTTGATGTTGTACCACCACGCCGGGTACTTGCCCTCCATGAACGAGCTCACGTACATGATGTCGCCCCGGTACCCGGGTCCCAGCGGAATCGTGTGCGGCTTTCCGCTCTTGGCTCCCGTCGTGGTGAGCAGGATGAGGTCCCCGCCCGCATAAGCACCGCCCACCCTGCCCGAGTTCTCCCGGAACTCCCTGATCACATCATCGTTCCAGTTGGCGATGCTGCCCTCCTGGTCCCACGCCTGATTCCACGGTGCGTTCGGATCGTTGTAGTCGGTGATATCGGCCTGATCCAGCTGTCCCGCAGTCGATTCGGTTTCACTCATGATTCGAGTGTGTCGTGGAGATAGGACAGTTACGTTCCTAACTCGACCAGAGATCGTGACGCATTCGCTCGCGAACACTCTCGCATGCCGCTGGGCCGGCGGTCTACGCCGCGAGGTCGGCTGCGGCGCTGAGCGTCCGGTTTTGCCGATGTGCGCACGTTCGGCATGGTGGGGATCCGGTCGGGCACTGCGGTTTTCGCCATGGTCGGTACGCCGCTGGTGCTCAGAACCTGTCGGTGCCGTGGATTACCGTCCAGGCGATGAGTAACAGAATTGCCGGGTTCACCTACGATCGTGTGCCGGTCGGCGATGTCAGTCTCAACGTCGGCGTCGCTGGAACCGGCAGCCCGATCGTTCTCTTGCATGGGTTCCCGCAAACCCACCTCGCCTGGCGACACGTCGCCACCGACCTCGCTCGAGACCACCAGGTGATCTGCCCGGATCTGCGTGGCTACGGCGACAGCGACAAGCCCGTCGAAAGCCCGGATGGCGACACCTACGCCAAACGCACGATGGCGGCCGACATCATCGAACTCATGCACTCGCTCGGCCATAAACGATTCGCCCTTGCGGGACACGACAGAGGTGGATTGGTCGCCTTCCGCGCCGGTTTGGACCACCCGGACGCAATCAGCCATCTCGCGATCCTCGACGTACTACCGGCCGCAAACATGTGGTCCACCCTGCATGGGACCTCCGGCATCTTCGCGTTCCATCTGTACCTGCTGGCACAACCGACCGATCTTGCCGAGCGCATGATCCGAGCCGACCCCGATCTCTTCTTCGGGCACTTTCTCGACAGCTGGACCCAGATACCCGACGCGATTCCCACGGACATCCGCATCCAGTACCTCACCGCCGCCCGTGCCCCCGACGCTATCCGCGCCATCTGCGCCGACTACCGAGCCAGTGCATACATTGACAACAACCACGACGAAACCGACCGCCGCGGAGGCCACCGGCTGAGCATGCCCGTAGCCGCGCTCTGGCAAGACCCGGGCGAGGTCGTACTTCCATTCGACCCCCTCTCGATCTGGTCCGAATGGGCGCCGAATCTCCGCGCAGACACGGTGAAATGTGGCCATTTCCTTCCGGAGGAGCAGCCCGGCGTCGTCACCGCAAAGATACGCAACCTAATCGACGCACGATAATGCCGCTGCGCGGGCGTTCTACCCGACGAGATCGACTGCGGCGCAGAACGTCCGCTCTTGCCGATTTCAGTGGCAGGACACGATGCGGGCGCCAGCACGTACGGCATCCCAATCTGTGGAGGGGCGTTGGTTCAGGGCTCGGGGCAACCAGGTACGCCGGTCCTTGTGCTCCCGCAGCAAGTCGTCGACATCGAGTTCGACGTCGGTCCGCCGGGCGGTCGAGGCCAATTGTGCTACTCGGGCCTCCATGGCATCGAGCAGCGAACGATCGAAGTCGGTGACTGCCGAGACAAATTCCTCGGCGGGAATGGACGCTCGGCCGTATTCCGGTGCAGTGAAGGAAATTTCGCTGTGCGGATCGGTGGTGTACCGCCAGGCGATCGCGATGGTGTCTCTGGCGCCGGTGTCGCGCCACAATTGCAGGTGTGGCCCGACACGCAGATAGCCAGCATCGATGATGCGGTCCCCGTGCGCGGACACCGCAGCGTCGGCAGCGGGGTCGTCGGTTTCGCGCCAGTTCGTGGATTCGCTGGCCATGAACTCGACCAGATCTTCTGGAACCGGTTCGAGTGCGTGCGGCAGTACCTCCAGCAGGTCTTCCCACAGCCTTACGACGTAGTAGTCCACCCAGGGATGGGCTCTTGCGCCGGCCACGCTGGCACGCCGCAGGTCCATCGTGTGGGCGGAGTAGCGCAGCAGCTCGTGATCGTCGATGTCGACGCAGTACCAGCCTTCGGTCAATCCGAACCAGTGCAGCGCATTGCGCTCACCCCACGGTGTGACTTCGTCGAGTGGCGTCAAGCCGAACCGAAACCGGATCACAGGGACCATACAACCGTGCAAGGTTTGGTCGTGTCCACTCGGATTCAACGTACTGTCATCCGCTGGTCGCGCGGTCTGCGCAGCGAGATCGGCTGCGGCGCTGAATGTCCCCATAGTGCCGAGTATCGTGTGTTGCCGCTTAGGGGAAGCCGCGCCCGATTCCGGCGGAATAGATGGCCATCAACAGCGATGACGATGAGATCGGTTGGCCTTGTCGATCCGACACGGCAATGCGCTCAGCCGAATGCCCCGACAAACTCGATGACAAGCGATGTCACCGACAGTGAACCGATACCGAATGCCGCCACTAGTGCGAACCCGATTAGCACGTCCTCTTCTGTGGGCTGACGTGGTTCGACGATGTGTCCCCGCACTTCGGTCGCGGTCGGCGCCTTCCACTCCACATAGACCGACCCGTCGCCCAGCAAAGTGAATGTGCAGAACGACTGCTCGATCTCTCCCGGCCGGCCGTTGAGGAATCTGCTTTCCTCAACGGATTTCGGTTCCAAAGTCAGCACCCGGTCATCGATTTCGGCGACCACACGATAGCTGCGCTTGAGCACGCGCCCGCTCCCTGGAAGCACCTTCATCGGACGGTCGTTCACCCGCGCCGCGAGACAGCGCGCATCCCTGGTCCCGATCAGAACACTCGAGCGCGTCCGCGCACCGACTCGTTCGATGGTCACCACCGGCGAATCCGCTTTCCTGAACTGCGCCGAACAACGGTCATCGGTCCTCGTGACAACAACATCCCCGAAACCTCTACTGTCGAAGATTGTTTGCACAATGTCGGACACCGGTGATCTACTCCTCGGATGCGCCGGTAGACGCTACCGCCACGCCCCGGTCATATGAATTGTATGGCGGGTGTCCGCCCCCGAGTCCGTGGGTTGTTCGCCCCACGGCCAGTGAAACCCACTGCGGCTCAGACCATCCTGTAATCCCCATCGGCCCGCGTGCCCAGCTGCTGACGGCCCTGCATCCGATGGACGACCATGAGCTGCGCCGCCAGCGCTGGGAGACAGCGGCTCGGATCACCATCGGAGACAACGTGTGGCTGGGCGGAGGTGTCATCGTCTGCCCCGGAGTCACGATCGGCGCGAACACAGTTGTCGGTGCTGGGAGTGTCGTCACGAAAGACCTGCCAGCGCAGGTCTTCGCCGCCGGGAATCCGTGCCGGGTCATCCGAAATCTATAGCAGTTCGGTCATAGCTGGAATACACGACACAGGATGTCGTGATTCGTTGGAATGCTGAGCAGCATGACCGAAGACCAACTCCTGCACACCGACCAGCTCATACATGCCTACTACGACAACCTCGAGAACGGCACGGCGTCCTTCGACGAACAGCGCTTGCGCCAGATCCTGGCCCCGGACCTCCGCTTCGAGGCGCCGATGGCTGGACGCAGCGTCGGCGCAGAGGGATTCATCAAGGGCGCAGCCGCATTTGCCGAGACGATGCGCGGCATGACCATGCTCGAGCAGCTCTGCACCGACCAGGCGGCGGCCACGCTGTTCGACGCCGAAATGCCCGGCGGCACCGTCCGCGTCGCCGAGTTCTTCCAGATCGCCGACAGCAAGATCCAGTCGCTGCGTTTGCTTTACGACGTCCACGAGTACCAAGCCCGCGGCGGTTGCTGAGGCCAGCTTCGCTGCCGTTTCCGGGTCCGCTGAGTAGGCGGACCCGGAAACGGCCGACCACGGGAGAATTATCGAGCCACACACCCAAGAGAACCGTCGCAGAACCCCACCGGAGTGTCGCTGGTACAGCGTCATACGACAGCTCCGGATCCCCGAGAAAACGACTCCCGCAGGCCGCCGGTTCCGACCGGCGGTACCCGGTGTCCGCAGATGTCCCGATGAGAACTGAGTCCGAGGTTTCAGTTGTAGGGTCTCAAATCTCGTGGCGGAACCTCAGATTGGATGGCGGACCCGCCGTGATTCTGAGATTCGGCTCCCTCCGCTTGCCGATCGGTGGATGATTTCGCCAGTTACGGTCCACGGCAACGGATTCGAGTTGGCACAGGTCGGGGAGTTTCCACGCGGTCGGTGTCGGAGTCCATCGCGATGTCGACGGTCACGAGCGCCCGCGATTCGGAAGAGAGTCGCCATCGGCGATCCAGCCGCAACTGGCCCGGCCGGAGCAGCGGACCGAGAGAACGCCTGTCCTACTACGCTGGGCCATACTCTGAATATGGGGCCGAGCAAGGGGGTTGCGATGTGTTTGGTCTTCGTTGGGTGGCAGATGCATCCGGTTTGTGCAGTGGTCATCGCGGCTAACCGTGACGAGTTGTACGGCAGGCCCACCGAACCGTTGGCCTGGCGCGAGATTGCCGGCGTCCGGATGCTGTGCGGGCTCGACGTGGGCAGCGGCGGCACCTGGATGGGTGTAACGGGCGCAGGCCGATTCGGTGTTCTGACCGACGTTGTCGCCACCCGCAACGGGTGGCCCACGGCCCAGCCGGGCACCAGCTCGCGGGGGCAGCTGATTCCCGAATTCCTCGCCTCGAGCGTGACACCGGCGCAGTACGCGCGACGACTGGCCGACGACGGCGCCAGGTACGACGGGTTCAATCTGCTGATCGGGGACCTGCGCACGGGCGAGCTGTGGTGGACATCCAACCGATCCGATGGCCGCGCCGAGGCCCTGACCGGAGGCGTGCACGGGCTCAGCATCCTTCCTCAGATCAACCCCTCATGGCCGAAAGTGGTTGGCGGAGCAGCTGATTTCGGCCGTGTCTTGCACGCCGACGACGGTGCCGACCGCTGGATCGACGACTACCTTGAGGTGATGTCTGGAAGGGCTGCCCGACGCCTGACCCCGGCGCCGCCCCTGCCCGACATCGACGTCGTGTTTCCGCTGCGGAAGCTGTCCTCGCCCCGGATGATTCGCGCGGGGTTTTACGGCACCCGGGCCAGCACCGTGCTCCGAATCCGCCACTCCGGAGAGACCGACATGACCGAACGTCGATTCGGCCGTCTCCGCAAGACCGGCGAAACCACCATCCGAACCCATATCGACACTGTGGCCAACAGGCACTGACTGACGCTATGGCCAGGGGCTACCGGACCTTGGAGGCCGTCGTCCGCCAAAAGAATCGACGTACCGGCTGAAACCACCGCCGATCGGCGTCGCCGCGAGATCGCGAATCGGAGATTCACCGATTCCGGATCATCTATAACACGATCAGGCCGCACCAGGCGCTCGACGACCGAATGCCTGGTGCGGCCTTCGCTGGCTGCAACCAGCGGAAGACCGCTCGATAAGCGGTGTTTTTTAGGCCGCAGTCAGCCCGCGTGACAAGAACCCATTCGTCCATCTCCGCGACCTGCCGGTACAGCCGCGCGTAGGCGTTGAGGAGGTTCAGGACATGGTCGCGGTCGTGCGGAACCTTGTAGCGTGCATTGCTCGCGCATCGAACAGGGCTGGCGTATCGGCCAGCATGCCCTCGACGTAGTCGGCGACCGCCGCCGCTGTAACTGGCTGGACCAAGCGGTAGGGGATGCCCTGTGGGGCAACGGAACGAACGTGTCCCGGAGCGTTCCGTCCTGCCTCAGCTGGTGCCGTCCTGCACCGGATAGTCGATGATGACCGCGCCGCCGGTGGCGTAGTTGGCGACATCGGCGGCCGCCCGCTGGCCTTGCTGCGACGCCGACGCCGCGGCCATGGCGGCGGCGTCAGCGTAGTCGGCTTCGAAGACCGCGAAATACGGCGCTTCTCCGTTGGTCGCCGCTACGTCGAAGCTGTAGCGCCATGCAAGCAGGCCGGGGATCTTCCTGACCAGTGGAAGGTGGTTGGTCACGTAGTAGTCGCGGAAGTGGTCAGGGTCGGCGGGCTTGGGATATAGGACTACCAACTTATGCATGCCTGCCTCCTGCGCCGCTAGGTGTGAGTGCGGTGTCCGGTACCGCGGTCGGTTGAATCGTCATATGCGCAGGTTAGGGCTTGATGTGTGGTCGGGGGAAAGACCGGGACGGGATAAACTCAGAACGGATCGTTATCAATCGAGGGGAGAGCATGTGGCGCCGGATACGGTGAGTCTGCGGTACTTTCTGGTGCTGGCGCAGGAGTTGAACTTCACCCGCGCCGCCGCACGGATCGGTATCGCGCAGCCCGCACTCAGTGCCCGGATGCGCCGATTGGAGGCGGAACTCGGTACCAGCCTGCTGGTTCGTAACACGCGTAGCGTCGTATTGACCACGGCCGGTGCGGCTTTGGCGGAGTCGGCGCCGCCCGCGCTGGCGGCGCTGGACCGGGCATGGGACACCGCCCGGAATGCGGGGGCCGGTGAACTGGGCACGCTGCGCATCGGATACAGCCTCAGCGCGGGGGCCGAGACGGCACCGGCCCTGGTGGACAGGCTCATTCGCAGCAGCCCGGGACTCGAGGTCGGCGCGGTCCCGATGGCGACACCGGAGATCTCCCCCGCGGTCGCCGACGGCCGCATCGATGCGGGGATCACCCGCGGTGAACAGCCGGGTCGTGGCGTGCGCCGGTTCCTGCTGCGGCGTTTGCGCGTCGGGGTCCAGTTGGCACAGCATCATCCGCTGGCCGAACACCCGGAGATCGAGATCGCCGATGCGGCCGCGTATCCGCTGCGACTCCCGGACCGTGCGGCCAACCCCGTGATCCACGATCAGCTGTCCGCCCTGTTCCGCGACACCCAGCCGAGCCCCCGATTCCACACGCCCGCAGTCTCTTTCGACATGTCTCAGCGCGACCTGCGCGACGGGCTCACCCTCGCTCCGGCCGGTGAAGCCGCGGTCGCGACACAACCGGCCGGTCTCACCTGGCGACCGCTGCAGGGCGCACCCACCTTGACGATCCACCTGGTCCTCCCGCGCGTGCAGTCACCACTACACCGCCGCCTCCGCACCGTCGCCAAAACCCTTGCACACGAGCTGCACTGGCTGCCGGACTGACGCGCAGCAGGTCACGCGAGAGGGACGTCGGCCGCCCGGCGTCATCAATGGTGAAGTTGGCCAGGTTCGGATACGACCCGCCTGTCGCCCGGCACCGCGAGTGGGTGAGTTGGTGGTGTCTGCACCAGTAGAAGTACAGGCGCAGTTCGGATTTGGTGTGGATTCGTGAGACCGCGGAGAAGCGAGCGAGGTAAGCCAGCGCGTGCAGCCGGAGCACGAGGTCGTCACCGCCCGAACGGACGCGCGCTACGCGGCATTGTCGCTCACTCGTGCCGACTGAAGTCAGCATGGACGGTTCGGTGCAGAACGTCTTACGCTGATGAGCGTGCGTTCCCCTCGCAATCGGCGCGCCGACCGTACTCAGATTTGGAGTGACGCAACCGCTGTGGTCAGCCCTGACGGCGGCCTCAGGTGCTTGCCGGTGGCTGCGTCGAGTCCGAGGTCTGCTGCGCCATGCGCGTGAGGTCGGCCAGCGCTGCTTGATGCTCGCGGTAGGCCCGCCGACCGTGATCGGTGAGTGCGATCCAGGTTTTGGGCCTGCGTCCCAGATAGCCCTTGCGCACCGAGACATAGTCGGCGTCCTCGAGCACGGTCATCGCTTTGGAGAGGGTGGATTTGTTCAAATCGCATAGTTGGGCGAGGGTGCCGAATTCAGCTTGCTTGCAGCCTTCCAGGAACGCGACGACCTTCAGCCGCGGCAGCGAGGCCAGCAACTCGCTCAGCTCGGGCATGTCGCCCTGCGTTGCCGTTCCAGCACCCACCACGTCGAGCCGCTGAGCATTACGGCGAACATGACGTGAGCCCAGCCGTCGAGGAACCCTTGCACCATGGCGGGCACCAACACGATCAGCAGGAACAGGGCAACCCGCTGCCAGCGCCGCGTGGGCAGGTCGGCCAAATATCGCGGAACGACTCCGCTGTTGCGTTCCCTGCGCCACACCCAGAGCATCAAGGCGATATATACACAGAATATGGCGCCCCCGACGGACATGATGGACCAGAAGACCGCGTCATCGAACTCGGGACGGGCAAGGCCTACCACGATGAGGCTGGCGCCTCCCAGCAATGCTGCCGTCGGTGGAACCCACCTCGGCACGGTCGTCGCACTCCGGGCTCGCATGGTGGCAGTGGAGGCGATGTCGAGCAGGTCTTGCGGTGCCGGTTCGTCGTTCACAGGGGTTACGATACGCCAATAGGTTTCCATTCATCAACCTACTGCTTGCTGGAAACTCCTGTGCCTCTCGGGATCGTTGACACATCGACAGCCGCTCAGGCAACCAACCTCCTCAGTTCGTTCACCGGCGGAACTGAGTTGGTAGGCGAGCTTCGTCGGGACCTCTGACGTGGTCCGAACATCGCGACATCGGACAGCCATGCTCCTTGTCGTCGGGGACTTTCCGCTGCGGAGGTCGATGAGGTGTGGCGCGGACATGACACCCCACGAAGCCACCGATCGGCTGACAAAGGCGGGGTGGAGCGTACTTGACCTTGACCCGAGGTCAAGGTGCACGCTCGCTCGCATGACTACTTCTTCGCACTCGGACAGTTCGGTGTGGACCGGGATGGTGCCGGTGGACGACACCGCGCTGGCCGTCACCGACACCGGTGGGTCAGGAACCCCCGTGGTCTATCTGAATGGTTCCTACTCCACCCAGAAGGCCTGGCGGCAGGTTATCGCCGATCTCGGCCCCGACTTTCGACACATCACCTACGACGAGCGGGCCCGCGGCAAGTCGAAGCGGTCGGCGGACTACTCGTTCGACGCTGTAATCCGGGATCTCGATGTTGTCTTGCGCACACGAGGGGTGGATCGGCCGCTGCTGGTGGGCTGGTCCTACGGCGCGCTGCTTGGGGTGCTGTGGGCGGCCCGCCACCCGGACCGGGTGGCGGGCGTTGTCGGGGTCGACGGCCCGTTCCCGATGGGCTGGACCGAGGAGGCGGATCTGGAGCGGGTCCGCAAGTTGTTCCGCCGGTTGCGGTTCGTGCTGCCTCTGGCGGTGCCCTTCGGCCTGGCCGCGCGGATGTCCGCCGCCCAGCACGCCGAAATCCAGGTCGAGAGCCACGCCCTGCACGCCGCTCTCGGCCCGACTCTCGGGGGCCTGACCGTTCCGGTCCGGTATGTGATCGCTCAGGGCGACCACACCGGTGACGCGGGCGGTGAGATGGACCAGGCGCGTGCCAGCCTCGATCCGTTGCTGGTCCGCAACCCGAACCTGCAGGTGAGCGCGCGGGTCGCCAGCAACCACGAGAAGATCCTGGCCAAGGACTCCCCGGCCGTCGCCGGCGCGGTGCGCGAGCTTGCCGCCGCCGTCGGTCGCGAGGTTGGCTGAGCAGATGAACAGTGGTGTCACGATCGGGCAGGCGGCGGCGTTCGTCGGCGTCACGGTGAAGACGGTGCGGCACTACCACAAGCTCGGCCTGGTCGCCGAGCCCGATCGCGACATCTCCGGTTACCGCAGGTACGGGACGGCGGAGTTGTTGCGATTGGTGCAGGTCAGGACGCTGGCCGCCGCGGGGGTGCCGCTGGCCGAGATCGGGCCCCTGCTCGACGCTGACGCCGCGTTGTTCGCCACCGCACTCACCGACGTCGAGCGGCAGCTCACCGCACGGATCGAGGAGTTGATCACCCGGCGTGACACGCTGCACCGGCTCGCCGACGGCGATCGAGCACTGCTGCCCGACCGCGCGGTGGCGCTGCTGGAGCGGATGCCCGGCCTGGGCTTCACCGCCGAGGAGGTGGCAGACGCGCGGGAGGGCTGGGTATTGGCCAGGGCGCTGGTACCCGAAGGCTTCGACGACTACCTCACCGACGTCGAGAACGCCCTCGACGACACCCGATTCGTCGCCTTGACCAAGCGCGCCGCCGAAGCCACGGCCTGGGCACCCGACGACCCCCGCATCGACGAACTCGCCACCGCCGCGGCCGAGCACTACCTCGCCAACCCCGGCCTGCTGAAAATCGTGACCGGCATGCGCGCCCGTACCGAGGCCGCGACCCGATACACGCTGATCCGCCAGTACGGGGCAGCGCAGACCCCGGCCTCGGCCCGGCTGTCCGAACTCTTCGCGACCAAGCTCCGCGCAGCAGGCATCGATATCCCTGGGCCGAACTCGGACTGACCGCGTAGGTCGCCGCCGAGGTAGGGCAACTGGGCCGCCAACGACTTTCGGCGGCGCACCGGCCGGGTCCGTCGCCCCGATCCACCGAACCCAGTTCTCACCGAAGGAGCACAGCCATGCCCACATTCGCAACCCCGCAATCGATCACCGTGACCGTCGACGTGGCGTGTGGTGGTGTCATGGTGATCGCCTCGGACCGTACCGACACCGTCGTCGAGGTCCGACCAACCGACGCTTCCAAGAAGAACGACGTACGCGGCGCCGAGCAGGTTCGGGTCGATTACGCCGCCGGTACCTTGACCGTGAAAACACCGAAAGGCTGGCGGAGTCACACCCCGTTCGGCGGTCAACCGGCATCGATCGAGCTGACCATCGAGGTGCCGACCGGCTCGCGGCTGAACGCCACCGCGGGCTTGGGCACCATCCTGGGCGCCGGTGAACTCGGCGAGTGCGACTTGCGGCTCATTTCCGGCGACATCACCGTCGAACGCCCGCTCGGTTCGGTGACCGCGAAAAACACCAACGGCAACATACGCATCGGCGACGCAGCGCGCGGCGAACTCCGGCTCGAGACCTCCGTGGGGGAGCTGGAAGTAGGTATCCGTCCGGGCGCCGCGGCACTGGTGGAAACCAACACCGCGTACGGGACCGTGCAGAACCAGATGCAACCGGTCGACCTGCCACGCGACAACGCCGGAACCGTGCACGTCTACGCGCGAAACTCCTACGGCGACATCATCATCCGCCACGCGATCGCCGCCTGAGGGGCACTTGTCATGCGCGCTGTTGCCGACACCCGTCCGAACGGAATAGTCCACCGGCTGCTCGCCGACCGCCATTCCCTACCGCTGTCCATCGGGTTGCATCTCGTCCCCGGCCTCCTGATCGTCGCCGCCTACCTGTTCATCGGCGAACCGTTCGCCGAAGCCATCGACTATCCGGCCTTCCTGGGCTGGGCGATCGCGCTGTGCCTGATTCTGATACCCCTCCTGGGAGGCATGCTGTGGCTGGGCCGTCGGCGCAATGGCCGCTACTCGCTGTGTGGCGTGCTGCACTACATCGACAAGCCTGTCCCGCGGGGGAAGCTGGTGGCGATGGTGATCCCGCTGATCGTGTGGATGTTCGCACTGGGGACCGTGACAGCACCGATCAACGACTTCTTCAAGGACTTCTTCACCTGGCTGCCGTACGCGAACACCGGCGGCAGCGGTAACAACACCTACCTCGACGGCTACCCGGACTCGGTCGTGTTCACCACGATGCTGATCTGCCTGCCGCTGACCGGAATCTCCCTGCCGCTCATCGAGGAGCTGTACTTCCGCGGTTTCCTGCTACCCCGCATCGCCCACCTTCGCGGGTGGACACCGGTGATCAGCACGGTCCTGTTCGCGCTGTACCACTTCTGGTCACCGTGGGTGCTGGTGTCGCGGGTGATCTTCACATTCCCGGGGTTCTGGTGCGCCTGGCGGTACAAGGACATTCGGCTCTCGATCGGAATGCACGTCGGCGTGACCTCGACCCTGGCAACGGTCAGCACCGTCACCCTCGCGCTGAATCTCAGCTGAGCGAATTACCTCATCGAAACACTGAACTGAAAGGCGATCACGTGCACGCTCGACGCAAGACCCACGTTTCCTCCACCGAGTCGACATGGACCGGCATGGTGCCGATCGACGACACGGCCCTGGCAGTCACCGACACCGGCGGTCCCGGGATTCCCGTGATCTATTGCAACGGCCAGTTCGCCACTCAGGGGTACTGGCGGAAGGTCATCGCCGACCTCGGTTCCGGCTTCCGGCACATTACCTACGACGAACGGGCCCGCGGCAAGAAGTCGAAGACCTCGGCCGACTATTCCTTCGAGGCCTGCGTGCGAGACGTCGATGCCGTTCTCGCGGCCCGGGGCGTGGATCGGCCGCTGGTGGTGGGCTGGTCCTACGGGGCGTTGATCGCCGCGCACTGGGCCAGCCGGAATCCGGACCGTGCGGTGGGTGCGGTCCTGGTCGACGGCGCATATCCGTACGACTTTCTCGACGAGGCCGCGGAGCAGCGGATCCGTAAGCTGTTCAAACGGTTGAACTGGTTCATGCCGCTGCTGCGCCCGACAGGCCTGACCCCACGGCTGACCGCAGAACAGATGGCCGAGAGCAATATCGAACTCGGCCGGATCTCCCGCGTGCGCGAGCTTGGCCCGGTGCTGGACAACATCGCCGTCCCGACGTGGTACGTAGTGGCTTCGGGGAAGTCCTTCGGCAGCAAGGGCGATGAGCAAGAACGGCTGCGCACCAGCCTCGATGCGGTGACCGCCGGCAACCCGAACATCCGCATCCATGCGAAGGTCGCCAGCAATCACGGCTCCGTCCTGAGCAAAGACTTCCACGCCGTCGCCCAGGCCGTACGCCGGATAACTCCGGACCCGACCTCTACCGATTAGGGCCACCTCACACCCGCGTTCGGGCGGAGGCGTCCCCCGCCAGGCTTTAAAGTCGCCTCATGGTTACACCGACCCCCTCGAAGGTGCGCGCGTCATTGACACCCGCACCCTCAGCTGGTGACGCCATCGCTGATCTGAACCCATCAGAGACTGGTGTCAGGATCAGATCCCGGCCCTGATCTGGTTCAGGTGCCCGGTGGGGTGCTCTTGCTCCGCCGGATAGCGGCAGTACGGTGCGGTTCGGCCAAGCAGCTCCGTGCCACCGGCGGCACGCGAATGACGGGCCCGCCAGGGCTTTGCCGGGTCACGAGATCAGCGAGCTCGACCCGGTCCCGATCTGCGACGCACCATCGTGCATCGTAATCGGCTGCGGCACAGCAGGTCTTACTCGCTCAGAGGGCGGTACCACCGCTGGCGTCGAGGGTTTGGCCGGTGATCCACCGGGCGTCGTCGCTGATGAGATAAGAGACGATGTCGGCAATGTCGGCGGGGCGGCCGACGCGACCGAGGGCGACGTTGGACGAGGCTTCGCGCTGACCGTCGGGGTTGTCGATGAGCCAGGCGTTCATATCCGTGAGTACATAGCCGGGGGCGACAGCGTTGACGGTAATGCCGCGCGGGCCGAGGGCCTGGGCGAGGACGCGGGTGAAACTGTCGATGGCGCCTTTGGTCATGGTGTAGGCCAGGATGTCGGGGATCGCTAATCGGGTGACGGCCGAGGACAGATTCACGACGCGGCCGCCGTCACGGAGCCGGTCGATGACGCCTTGCACCAGGAAGAACGGGGCGCGGACATTGGTGGCGAATAGGGTGTCGAATTCCGCGGGCGTCATGGTGTCGACGCCTTTCATGATGGTCATGCCCGCGTTGTTGACCAGGATGTCCAGGCCGGCGGGAGCGCCGAGGCCGGCGAAGCCGGCGTCCACGTCATCCAGGAGGGTGGCAAACTCGGTGGAGCCGAGGTCGCCACGAACCGCGAAAGCTCGCCCACCGTCGGCCTCGATTCCGGCGACTACGTCTTTGGCTGCAGCATCGTTCTGACCGAAATGTACTGCTACCAGTACACCGTCTCGGGCCAATCGTTCAGCGATGGCACGGCCGATGCCCCGGCTCGCCCCGGTTACCAGGGCCGTTTTGGTTGTCGGGGTTTTGGTTTCGCTCATGGAAGCTATTCAACGGAGATGACCATCCGATGTCCGGCTGGATTCGGACATGACGGTGAGGCCCACTCAACCCTTGGAATCAGCCAGGAAAAATCGCGGTTGTGCCGCCGAATGCTGCGGCACAGGGTCGTCGAACCTCCGCTGCCCGTCGTCGTTGACCTCGGCCGAGCGATTTCGACCCAGCGCGCGAACTTTGGCGTAGGCGCGCACAGTTGGCGGGTGGCTACCGCCGTGACTCGGGCCGACAGCAACGTCCTCGAACATCTAGCCCGGCTTGGCCTCACCGCAACGTGTGCCTCTCTGGGCGTGTAACTCTGGGTAGCATGTGGTGAAACGAATTGTGGAGGGGACATCATGTCGTCGAACAGTCACCGAGAGCAGGATGATGATCCACGCGCCCGGTGGCGCCGCCTGCCCGTCGAACCCGCCCAGTACGTCGAGGAGACCCACGTCGACGGGAGCTCGTCGAGCTACACGGTGCCCGCCGTCGACCCGACCCAGGACTTCATTCGCCTCTACGGCTAGTGATGTGGCAGGTACGACTGGCCCGGTAGTGCCGCAACCAACGCTGTGGCGGCTATCGATGTGGGATCGTCGGTCGCAGGCACCGGGCACCTGACTCCGGCCCACGAGAGTGAGCGCTCATGCCCGAAACCAAGCAATACCTGGCCGACTTCAATCGCCTCGACGCCGCCACCGACACCGTCGAGGAGCTCAACTCCGCCATGCTGAAGCTCTACCCCGACCGCGCCAACCTTGGATCCCTGTGGGGCGGCGCGAAAAAGGCCAAACAGCCGGTGACGTGAGGCGGTTCTCGCCACCAGCGCGATGTTCGTGGTGCCGTACGACGCTGCACGACTTCGGCCGGTACTGCGCGGAACTCGGCAATATGGGATGTTCTGAGCCGTAATCGATCTCGTCCGTTGAACGCCCGCGCAGCGGCCTTACGGGGCGTCGGTGCTTGGTTCATGAGTTCAGCTTCGCCTCGGTCCAGCCACCGCCGATACCACTGTGCAAAGCCGAGCCGGATGCAAGGCCCTCCGCCGGTCCAGACCGGCGGAGGCGCGAGGTCACGCAGGGGCGCCGAGCGGCGGCTGCTCGAGCACGCGCGGCTTGTACTCGACCAGCTGGATGCGGTCGTCGAAGGTGCGGTGCTCGATCATTTCGAGGGCAACGTCCGGATAACCGTCGTAGATGCGTTCTGCGCCCGTGGCACCGGTGATCACCGGGAACATCACGACCCGGAATCGGTCGACGAGTCCGGCTCGTAGCAGGGACCGACACAGGCTCAGGCTGCCGATCGTGCTGAGGAGTCCCGGGCCACTGGACTTCATGGCGCGGACCGTCTCGACGGCGTCGTCGCGGACGAGCGTGGAGTTGGCCCACGTCAGTGGCTCCTCGAGTGAGGAGGAGAACACCACCTTGGACGCTTGCGTGAGCTCGTCGACGGACGCCTCTTCTTCGGGCCTGAACTCGTCTTGGCCATTCGGGACCTCGCCAGCGGCGAAGCCCGACATCAGGCGGTAGGTGTTCGCTCCCATCAGGTAGGTGGCCTCGGGCTGCTCGCCGAGCCATGCGAGGTACTCCGGGCCCTCGAGGCCCCAGAACCCGGGCCATCCCTCTCCCGATGCGTAGCCGTCGAGGGAGGTGATGAAGTCGACGAGAAGCTCCGACATGGCGATGTCCTTTCCTAGGGTGTCACGAGCTTTGACCGGCCGGGAGCCACAAACTCATCGGCCGCGCTGTGGGGTAGCACGGAAACCCATGACGCTGCAGCCGATCGTCTCCTCCGAGGAGTGGGAGGCAGCGTGGCATGCAGGTCGAGGCTCCCGAGGCACGGCGAAACTTCTGGCCAGCGTAAGGATGAATGTTAACCATGCAAGACTCTGATACGTTCGGCTTGTGGACGATGGACTCGGGGATTTACTGCATCGCGTGGTGTACCTGCTCGGGGAGGCCGCGCGGCGGCGCGCGGACGACTCCGAGGCGCTGACGTACAGCCAGATGCGCCTGCTGGGGACGTTGGAAGAAATCGAGCCGGTAACCCAGCATCAGCTGGCGCAGGCGCTGGCAGTGTCGGACCCGGCGGTCAGCCGGGCCTTGCGCCCGCTGGAAACAGCCGGATTCGTCGCGGTCGAGCCCGACCCCGAGCACGGACGGCGACGACTGGTCAGCACCACCGAAGCCGGCCGCAACGCCTTCCACGGCAGCGACAGGCCGCTTCAGAACCAGCTGCGCGATGCGTTGCTCGAAGCGGGCTTCCCGTATGAACGCTACCTGCGCGACACCGCCGCGCTGGCCAAGCTCCTCGAGCCCCGACGATAGCTCGATCCAATACCCCGAAGTGCTCTTACCTCGACAAATATAAATCTTGACTGGTTAATATTAACCATGCAACACTCTAGCCATGAACGAGATGTCCTACCTCGCCCAGTCGGCTTTCCCTTTGGTTTGGATACTGATCGCAGTTGTCGGCGCACTGATCCGAACTCGACACAGCCCCTCCAGTGCAGCCGCCCTCGAAACCTGGCAGCGGTGGTGGGCCGTCGCCGCACTCGGCTGCGGCAGCCTGTGGATGACGATCGCCTTCCTGACCGTCCCGGACGTGATGGCCACCGCGATCGGCTTCGACCGGACCCCGTTCCAGTTCGAGATCGCCTTCGCCAACCTCGGTCTCGCCGTCATGGGTTTCCGCGCAGCCTCGGCCACCGCCCGTGAGCGCATCACCATCGGCCTCGGCGCCGGCATGTTCCTGTGGGGCGCGGCGATCGGCCACGTCTACCAGTGGTTCGCCAACGGCGACCATGCTCCCGGCAACACCGGCGGAGTTCTGGTCTGCGACCTGCTCTTCCCCGCCGTCATGATCGCCCTCGCGCTCCGGTCACAACGGCTGTCCAGTGCCGGACGGCTCACGTTCGCACCCGCCTGAGAAGCCCACTGGCGCCGTAACCCCGGGAGGCTCCCATGCACCTTGACGCGACCGGACAGAATGCACGCTGGTCACCGCAGCGAATCGGCGCGTTCGCGGACGCCGTACTCGCCATCGCGATAACCCTGCTGGTCGTCGAGATCAAACGGCCGCAGGACGAGGATCTGGTCGATGCCGGCACTCTGGCCGCATTTCTCTGGCACGAGCGGGCCTCTTTCGTGGCGTTCGTCCTGGCGTTCTTCCTGCTGTGGGCGGTGTGGCGCCGCCATCACACGTTGATCTTCGAGGTGACGCTGCTGGATCGGCGCACCCTCGCATGGCATGCGCCGCTACTGCTTTTCGTCGCGATCCTGCCTTACTCGACGGCGGTGTTCGGGCACGCTGCGGGCAACAGGCTCGCCGTCTGCCTCTTCGCCGTGACGTCGGCGCTGCTCTTCGCGAGCGAGGGTGTGGTGCGGGAGCTGGCCGCACGACGATCCACACTGGCCGAACACATCACTGCCGCCCAACTTCGTACCAGCGCCGATGCCTCGTACGCGGTCGCCGCGGTCTTCTCCGCCACGGCCGCAGTTGCCTGGCTCACTCCGTACGTGTGGTATGCCTGGTTTCTCGCACCGTTGTCGGCCACTTTCGGGGGACGCCTGATCGATCGAGCGCGCCGGGCATTTCCGGCCAACTGAGTCGGTGTCGCTCGCTGTTCAGCTGGCTGTCTGTCACGAACGAAGACAGTCACGTCGGGTCTTCCCACAGCTCCGAGGCCGTGGCCTTCAGCCCCGACGGTGGCGCTCTCGCGATCGGTGGTCCATCTTCGCTGGCTTTGTGGAACATGCGCACCCGGCAGCCGATCTGGATATCAGGCCAGGGTCTCGCCGTGGAGGCGGTGGCCTTCAGTCGCGATGGCACGATCCTGGCCTGCGGAGGATTTGACAGGGTGTGGCTGCGCGGCAGTCCGATTGCGCACCAACATGATCGCTGGCACCAGGGCGAGAGCGAAGAGCACTCCTGCCATCGCGACGTAGAGGGACACCCCGGTCGCCGTACTCACTGGGGCATCATCGGCGAAGGTCCCAGCAATTCGGGTCGCCTTGAGCACCTCGCCCCCGGCGAAGTTGAAGACGACCGAGCCGAGGGCGAGCACCACCGACACCAGACCGGCGACCGTGCCCTGCCGCTCGGGCGCTTCGATACTGGTCGCCAAGTTGTAGCCGGAAGCGCTGATCGCGCCGGCGGCCACACCGACCAAAGCGCCACAGGCGATCGCCAGCGGGAGCGCCGATACGCCCGCCAGCATCGCGAAGGTCGCCACCATCCCGACGGCGATGCCGCCGAGCATGGGCAGTGCGGGACCGAGGCGCCCCGCGATCCATCCGGCGCACGTACCGCCGATGACGATGCCGACATTGGGCGCGGCGAGCAGCGCGGCGACCGACTCTCCGTGCCCGAGCCCGTAACCGAGCCCTAGGTCGGGAGGCACCTGAGCGATGATGCCCGTCAGTTGCAGCATGCTCCGGAAGGAGCCTGCCGCCAGCACCAGGGTCAGTAGCGTCAGCAGGATCGGGCGGCTCAGTACCCGGATGTCGATGATGGGTTCGTCGACCCGCAGCGCGAGAAACGCCCAACCGGCCAACCCGGCGACACCGACCGCCAGCAGCACGATCATGCTTCCGGACAGCCATCCGAGGTCTTTGCCGAGGCTGATGTAGGCGAGCACCGCGCCGAGGCCGCCGCCGAGCAGCAGCGCCCCGCCCACGTCGACCCGACCGGTGCCGCGGATCGGCGACTCCGGGATGAAGGAACGCACGCAGAGCGCGGACACCGCGGCGAGCAGCGCCGCCGCGATGAATACGCTCCGGTAGCCGAACACGTCGATGACCGGCTGCATCAGGAACGGCTCGATAATCCCGACGACCGACGAGCCGGACGTCACCAGCCCGACCACGGCCATCGCCACCACCGGGGTGCAGATCTGGCGGACGAGGGCAACCGTGAGGAAGACCGCGGCGAAGGCGGCACCTTGTAGGAACCGCCCCAGCAGGAAAACCCAGAGATTGGGGGCAGCGAGGCAGATCAGCGCTCCCACGCAAGCGAGGAGCAGCGTGCCGATGAGTATCCGGCGCTTGCCGAAGAGGTCGGAACTCTTCGCGAGCAGCGGCGACCAGATGGCTCCGGCCAGCATCGCGCTGGCATTCAGCCACGCGGCCTGGTCGGTGTCGAAATGCGCCAGCAACTGGGGCAGAACCATCATGGGCGAGCCGATGACCACGTCGGCCAGGACGTTGGCGAGGGTGAGAACCGCCGCCCAGCGGACGAGCCGCTTACTCCAGCGGTGCTCTCGGACGCCGAGGGCAGGGGTTTCTAGCCGATGTTTCACTATGAATTCTCTTCAGCGCGTTGGGGTTTCAGCACACGCCGGGGCCGGGCGTCGGCAGCGACTCGTTGCGGGCGGCAATGGCAGCCCAGGTGGCCGGCACGACGCGGTCGCGACCGCCGTCGACACGGTTCTGGGCGAAGGTGACATAGGGGCGCTGCCGGGTCTCGTACCGCGCGAACGCGGCGGTGTGGTCATTGCCGCACCGTTCGAGCTCTTCGGCGAGAAAGCGCGCGCCGATGAGCGCGAGTGAGGTGCCCCGGCCGGACAGGTAGGCCGGGCAGTACCCGGCGTCCCCGACCAGGACGACGCGGCCCCGATGCCAGCGGGGCAAGTGGATCTGGCTCGCGGAGGTGAAGAAGAAACCGGGATCGGCGCGGGCCGCATCGAGCAGCTCCGGGATCCGCCACGACCGGTAGCCCGCGAAGGCGTCGATGAGGATCTGCTTCTGGGCGTCCAGGTCGTGGTGGTCGTAGTCGATCGGTTCCGAGCGGAATTGGAAATTGGCGACGGCCTTGCCGTTGTACCGGAAGATGCCCGCCATCCGGCCGGGGACGTTGTATATCGAGTTGGCGGCCGCGGAGTGCGCCTCGCCGGGGAGATCGGCGAGGGCGAAGTAGACGCCCAGGTGCTTGGTGTAGTCCTCTTCGGGCCCGAACACCAGTCCGCGTACCGCGGAATGCTGGCCGTCGGCACCGAGCACCAGGTCGTACCGTCCGGTGCGGTCCGAGGCGAAACGCACGTCGACGCCGTCGACACCGTCGGTCAGTGTCTCGATCGAGTCGCCGAAGCGGATCGCCGTTGGGTCCGGGAGCGCATCGGCGAGGATGCGTACGAGATCCTCACGGAGGAGCTCGATGTCGTCGTCGGAGTCGCTGATCTCCGCCATCGGGATCCGGCCCACCGGCTCGCCCGCGCTGTCGACGAACTGAGTGAACTCGGACATCCGGACCCGTTGCCGCTGGATCTTCGCGAGCAGTCCCATCCGGTCCAAGGCCTCGATCGCATCACCGCGGATGTCGATGGGTGTGCCGGTGAGCCGGAGCTGGCGGGCGGACTCGACAACGGTGACGTCGTGGCCGCGGGTGCCTAGCTCGAGCGCGCAGGCGAGCCCGGCGATACCGGCTCCGGAGACAAGGATGTTCACGTGTGCGCTCCCGTTTTCGCTGTGCGGCGGCAAGACGATGGCTAAAAACTACAATTTGTCGCTTTTAGCGAGCATACTTACCATCGCCTTGCCCCGCAACGCCGCACTTGGCGACAATCGGCACCCGAGCAGAGATCAGGAGATGAGCGCAAAGATGGCCGACGGGACCGCTGACCAGCCGCCCGCACGGCGCCCCGGTGGCCGAAACGCGCGGGTGCGAGCGCGGATCCTCGCCGCGACCGCCGAACTCGTGGCGCGCGACGGCATCGCGGGCTTCCGCTACGAGGAGGTCGCCGAGCTCGCCGGCGTGCACAAGACCAGCGTCTACCGCAACTGGCCCGACCGCGAGGAGTTGGTGGTCGAAGCCCTCTTGCGCTACGCCGAGGATCTCGCCTCGGTCGCCGACACCGGCGACCTCCACCGGGACCTGGTGGACTTCCTGCTTGCCCTCGCCGGTGGCCTGGAAACGCCATTCGGCCGGACGCTCGAACAGGCCATCCAGCCCGCCTACCAGAGTCCGACGATTCGGCAGGCGCTGACCCGGATCCTGGACCTACGCGTGGCCGCCCTGCAACGGCGAGTGGACACCGCGGTCGACCGAGGCGAACTCCCTCCGGTCGACAGCTCCTTCCTCGGCGAGATGATCTCCGGCCCGGTGCGCCTCATCGTCAACCGCGGCATGCGCCCATTCACCCGCGCGGACGCGGAACGCATCGTCGCCGTGGTGCTCGCCGGGATCCGGGCCACGGCGCCACCCGCCTGAGCAATTGTCCTAGCCGCACCGTTCTGGCCGAAGGCCGGCGCGCGCGTCATGCCACGCTGACCGCAGCAATTCCACGCGCCGAGTGCCGCGGCTGCCACCCGATGTGCGGCCGTTGCCGTCGGTGGCCATTGGGTCGGCATGGCGTGTCGGGGCTGATCCTGCCGGGCGTACGAGCTGTACGTCCGGCAGGAGTCCCGATCATCGTTTCAGACGCGCCGTCCCGCCCGCGCGAGGATGTCGGCCGCCGCCGGGTCGGCCTTGATCGCTTCGTCGAAGGTTTCCTTGGGTAGCACGGTGTTCCCGGCCACGGTCACCGTCTTGGGCGGGTCGTCGTAGCCGTCGGGCAGGACGTCCCAGAAGTTGCCGATGAAGGCGACATTCTCCAGCGGCGGGCCCACCTGCAGCACGATCGGCGTGTCGGCCCGGCACACGATGTTCCCGATGACGGTGATCCACGCGGCGCCGTAGTCGGCGTAGAGCCCGAAGTTGTACGACGTCAGGACATCGCGGATCACGTTGCCCCGGACCACCGTCCCGCCGGCGAACGACGAGCCCTGCGGTGCGGAGAGGTAGATCCCGCCGCCGTCCATCAACACGCTCATGCTCCGTTCGACGAGGTTCCCGATCACCTGGGTGCCCTTGGCCCGCTCGCCGCCGGTGATCACGATGCCGTTGTGCGGTACATCGTGGATCTCGTTGTGCGCCACGATGGTCTCTTCGGAGACGAAGACCAGGATGGCGGGCGAACCGCGGTACTCGGTGCCGATGTGGTGGACGAGGTTGTCCTCGATAGTGACGCGAGTGGAGCCCTGGACGGCGATCCCGCTGCCCGAGATCTCATCGAAAACGTTGCCCCGGACCTCGACGGCGGTACTGCCGTCGATCGCCAGCCCGCCGGCGCCGAGGCGAGTGAAGTGGTTGCCCTCCAGCACTATCCGGCTGACCGAGTCGAAGATGACGTTGGCCGGTAACTGGGTCGGTGTCGCCGGAACGTGGACATAGCCCACGTCGGCACCCATGTCGATCTTCTGGAATTCGCCATGCTCGTGGCGGCCGTTGCCGTGATAGTGCAAGTAACCGCCGGTGCGGTTGGGGCCCGACCAGTTCGTCTCGGCGAAGGTGAGACCGCGCAGCACGATGTCGTGCACGTTCTTCGCGCTGACGAGCGTCTCGAGAACGGGCACGATCACGGTGGTCTTGCCGATCTCCTCGCCGGGGCGCGGGCGGTAGTGCAGGACGTGTCCGCCCGGTTCGGAGCGGTCGACGGCGAAGGTGCCCGGCTCGCCGAGGAAGGCCACATTGTTCTCGAGCACAGACGGTGCGGCGAGGCCGTCCCAGGTCCCGTCGCCCTCTGCGCCGTACCACTTCGAGTCGTAGAGGGACTTAGCGTTGTCGAAGGCGGGTTGGGCCATGGTGATGGTGGTCGAGGAGCCGTCTCCGGAGATCGCGGCGACCGCCAGGCGAGCTTCGGACCACGGATAGACGCCTGGGTAGACGAACTCCAGTCCTGAGGGATTCGGCCACGACTGAGGCTCTACGCTGTCCGTGACGTAACCAGTAGCTGTTTTCGTCACGCACCCCGGAAGCCCGGTGGTGCGGGCCGCCCGGGCAGCGGGGTGGCCGTCGACGGAGAGCCGTCGTGGTTCCAGTTCGCCGATCGGGGCGGTCCATACGCCGTCGGCACCCTCAGACCAGCCGGTGACCTCGCGGCCGCCGCTGAGCACGACCTTCTCCTGGTCGGCCGTTCCGTAGCCGTGGGCCTGGTAGGCCACCCGGAAGCCGTTCGTTCCGGAGTCGGCCTGCGTGTCATCGAAAGTGAGCGGTTCTTCGAGGTGGTAGACACCAGCTCGGAAGGCGACGACGATGTCGCCGGTCATCTCGGCGGTGAGCGCGCGAACGGCTCTCTGGGCCGCGTGCGGGGTGGCGAACGGCCGGTCGAGGGTGCCTGGCCAGTCGTCCTGGCCGTCGGGGGACACGTACAACCTGTTTTCGGGCATGATGAGGCGCTCCTGCGAGATGGTTTATGGGATATACTGAGGTTTATCAGTTAAACACGGTCGAGTGACAAGCGTCAAGGGAGTAGCGGGTGACTGAAGACGACGCGCAGCCGGATCCGGAACGTGCGATCGAGCTGCTGTGGGGCGCGCGCGAACCGGACCGGCCAGGGTTGAGCCTCGGCCGGATCGTCGCGGCGGCGATCGAGGTCGCGGACGCCGAGGGGCTCGGCGCGCTGTCCATGCGCAAAGTCGCGGAACGGTTTGGCACCACGACGATGTCGCTCTACCGCTACGTTCCCGGCAAGGCGGAACTGGTGGAACTCATGCGGGACGCCGTCTACGGGGAGGCGCCGCTGGAGCCTGCGGACGGGCTGGACTGGCGCGCCGGCCTCGAACGCTGGGCACGACGGGCGTGGGGGATCCACCAACGGCATACTTGGCTGGTCTACAGCGCGGGAAGCCGCCGCCTGCCGGGCCCGAACATCATGGCCGGGTACGACCACGCGCTCGATATCGCTTCACGCGGCGGTCTGGCGCCGGCTCAGGTGATCGCGGTCGTGAACCTCGTGGGTGGGTTCGTCGAGTCGGTCGCGCGTCAGGCGGGGGAGACCGCAGAACTTCAGCGGCGCACCGGGATCTCCCATGAGCGCTGGTGGAGTGAACGCGAGTCCCTGTTCGAGCGATTGGACGCCTATCCGGCCTTGGGAAGGCTGTGGGAGAGCGGCGGGATGGACGAGCCACTCGACCCGTTCGAGTTCGGGCTGCAGCGCACGCTCGATGGTGTCCAGGTGCTCGTCGAAAGTCAGGGGTGTGAGGTAATTCGTGACGAAAACGGGGGAGCGAAGTGCGTGATGTGCGGGAAGCCGTTGGACGGGGGAGGCCGGGGGCGGCCACGGGACTACTGCTCGAGGGCCTGTCAGCAACGTGCCTACCGCCAGCGTCGGTCGGCTCCGTCTTGATTCTTCAAATGAGCTGGTTGCGAGTGACCGCGTCGCAGCCGACGGCTACACCAGGTGTCCCGTGCCAGCGAAGGTTGTCTTTGGTCGTGTCTTCCGCCGTCCCAGACTGCGTGGACGAAGCCGACGAGCCGGTCATGATGAATGCCCCGCTCCAGGATCTGCTGTGTCGTTCGAGGCGCTCCCGCCAGGCGGTCAGGGTGTAGTCACCGCCGAAGGCGTCCGCGTGAATTCCACCTGCCTGCGCCCCTGATGGCCGCTGAGCCACGTGAAGAAGACACCGGTCACCGCTGCCACACCGGTCGCCGTCGGACCCACCCGTTCCCATGCCATCGTATGATTGTGCCCGCGGCAACGGCCAAGCGCGAGAACGGTTTCGAGCGCCAGTTCGTGGCTGGCGCCCGCATGAGACGCGAGGATCCGAATGCGCTCTCATGCCGCCGAGCGGGTTAGGTCGGTCGGCAGCGATCCTGCCAGCAAACGCGCGGTGACAGATGGTGCGAGGTGTGCGTGATGGTTGGACGGATGCTGACTGTCGCTGCCTCAGAGGTACAGGAGATACTGAACTACTTTGGCAAATGCCCGTTCTGCGGGTGCCCGTCCCGGATCCGGCCGAGTGTGCAGCATGTCGGTACCGGCGGACACAATGCAGAACATGGAAAACGGTGATGACAAGGACGCGCCCCAGCCCTCCCCGGCTGTGAACAGATGGAAGGTGGGTCTGACTTGCGCCGCGATTGTCGCAACCGGGTACCTGATCGCCTGGCTGGTGCACGAGCCGGAGCCCTCGGAGCCCACAGGTCGGGCCAAAAACTCCTATGTCACTCCGCCAGTCGCGTTTCCGGTGCAGATCCCGGGTTGTGATGTCGTAGAACCTCCGCGGGGAGGGCAAACGTTCGGGATGGTTCACTCCGTCACATACGAATACGACAATCCGTCCTATCCGTGGTTCTCCGGCCCCAAGGCGGGCGCGATGACGCAGGCGCTGCAGGATGGGCTGCCCGGTGATGTGCAGATCGCCTTCGCCCCGGTAACGCGCTCGCTGGTGTTCCAGCCGATCCTCGGCGATCCCGTGCAGAACAAGGGATTCGGCGGTTGGACCAGGGCGAACGCCACGCTGCTTCGCGGTGACCGAGAGGGCGCGCTGGCGGTGACCGTGCGCCAAGCCACCAAGCCGACTCCACCGTGCGTCGCCGGCGAACTCGACGAACGGCGCCACCTTCCCGATGGCACGATCGTCGATACCGATGACACCTGGTATGAGATCGAGGGGGTTCGCACCCTTACGCGCGACGCCACCGCTTATCTGCCCGACGGATCCGTCACCCACGCGAACGCCACCGATCAAGCCGCTGACGGCAGCGGCCGTCCCCGAGCCGTCCCCTTGGCCATCGATGAACTCGTCGCGCTCGTGACCGATCCCGAACTACGCATCAGCGCGCCGGTTCCGCCCGGAACGTCGAGCCCGCCCGAGGTCTGCCTGCCCTTCTCGAAATCCGGCGCGGTGATCGATCAGGCCCAGGCTCGTCGATGGGATGCGGTGCTGGCGCAGATCCCGCTCGACGGTGTGACCCTGGACCGGCCATTGGGGACGCTGCTGCAAGGAGAAAGGGGCGGCGGCGTGTGCCAGGCGGTTCGAGTAACCACGCCCGGCCACCAATCGCGGTTGGCCATCGTGATCAGCACCGAGCAACCCCTGCCGCAGGAACCCGATACTTCCTCTTACGGCAGCGCGAGGCGGCGGCTGCCGGACGGGACTGTGGTCGAGACCCACGAAGAGCGAAGTGCGGCGCTGGCGTCCACGCCGCGAACTGACCGTACGGTCACCGTCACCCGCCCATCCGGGACACAGATCGAAATCTCCTTCGCCAACGCCCCCGCTGAGCTTCTGCCGTTAGCGCTGCTCGCGGAGATCGCCCTGAATCCGGGACTCGAGGTGTCGCGATAAGGACGATCCCCGGCCTTGCACAAGTCGAGGCTCGTGTTCGAGCAGCCAGTGCGTCGCTGGTTGCCAGCGTTACTTGGCCGGCACATGTCTTCTCGCTTGCCCTCGCGACCCTGGCTTCACACCGCCTTGAAACCCCAACTGGCGCAGGACATGACCTCGAACCCGCGGCTGGGAAAGACGGCATCCATGAAGAAGTCGTGCATTGCCGGGTCGGCGTCGGCACAGCCATCGCGCAGGACGGTCACCCGATAGTCACGGTCCGCCGCGTCGTAGCACGTAGCGGCGACCATCGCGCTTGTCGCGACTCCGGCGACCGCAAGCGTATCCACGCCGTGCGCACGCAGCACCAGCTCCAGGTCTGTGCCCGCGAACGCGCTGGCGCGGCGCTTCAGGACGACGACGTCGTGCTCGGCGACCGGCAAATCGATCTCGGCTCCGGCCGAGTTCTCGTGGAACGAGTCACCAGCTTCGTAGAACGATCTGAACAGCGCGTTGCCCGGCGGCAAGTCGGCCCCGTTGGGCCGGAAAGCGAAGTGCACGAACACCACCAGGGCACCAGCGGCGCGAGCACGCGGGAGCAGTTCGGTCAGCGGCGCAACGACTTCTCGGGTGAACGGATAGCCGCCGGTGATGCCCCGCTGGATATCTCCGATGATCAGCGCGGTGGTCACGGCAGACTCCCACTCAGCCGCTGCTGCGGGGACAGCTGGTCCAGATCCATCCATAGGTGACCATCTCTGAACGGAAGCCGGAACAGGAACAGCTGCACCGGCATTTCAATGACATCCACACACCCAGCGTAGGAGACCCCGCCCATGGGTTACCAATCGAATCCCACGCTGATCGACGCAGCGATGCCGGGTGACCGGCGGGCCAAAGCCGTTGCAGCTCAAAAACATCCGGTAGTGCCGATTTCCGTTTGCCGTGCTGAAGACCGGTGCGTGGCTGTCATCATCGGCACGGCCATCCGGAACTGTCCGGTGCCGGTGCACCGGCGGATCAGCAGCGCCAATACCGAACTGTGAATGCCCGCTCAGCAGGGCCAGGTGGGTGGTTTGCGGGATATGCGCGATTGCTGACGGTCATCTCCAGGCTTCGGTCGATGCAAGCGAACCTTATTCCTTCGGGCCTGAGATAGTCGCGAGGGTCTGTTGTCACCAGGTAGTCGACATCGGGCGAACCCAGCTCCGCGACGATCGGAAGATGCTTCTCGGCCAGCAGTTTCGCGTCGTTGAGATCCTGGGACTGGAGCTGCTCGGTAACTTGAGGTTGCCTTGGATACGCCGATGGGGGCGGCTCCTGAAGCCATCAACACGTTGTGGGGCAGGCTTTGGTCTTCGTTGAGTCGATGCCAGACGGAGAACTCGAGCTCAGTCGGGTACCGGTTGGCCGCGCTCAGTGACCCACTCTCAGGGGTTGCGGGTCCGATCTTCCATCGAGCCTCCGACAGGTCAGGGAACTCCCGCATCAGGCGTCGGTAAGTTTCGGTGACGGCGTTGAAGTCGTTCGCGTGCACCAGCTTCAATGAAATATCGCCGACTCCGACGTCCATCCTTTTGAATTGATCGGTCGACCCGTAGTCGTAGTAGGCCCACGTGTGGAAGGTCCATTTCACCTCGTCCTCGGGAAAGGCATCAGTCAGTGCAAACCACAGACCGGCACGGTCCGGTGCCTCGACGAACCCGGCTTTCCCTGCTCTGAAGGTGCTTGTCGACTCTGCACGGTGAACTTCGATCTCTGTCTCCCACTGATCGAAGTCCGGTGCGGCTTTTATCCGGTCGCGGAAAGCCACGATCACTGCTTTGGTCTGCGCCGCCGACGCTTCCTCGGACAGCACGACTACCGCCGAGAACATACCGCCGATCTCGGTGGAGATCTCGTGGACTCCTGGCATCCGGGCGAGCGCGGCCTCGATGTCCCTCGCCTCCCGGGTGAGAGCCGGTCGGCCGTCCCAGGGATTGACAGTCAGGAGTGCCCCGCCGCTACAAGAGGAAACGAAGACACCGACCAGCGCGATCACTGCCCACTCGAACCCAGGCCGCCCCCGACGTCCCTCGCGGTGGAGCATCACCGCGGCCACGACCAGCGTGATACCGACGCCAACGACGATCACCCCCAGCGAGAAGGATTGGGGCACCACCGTTTCCCTGCACTCGAGGTAGTAGCAAGCGTCCGCGAACATCACCGACAACGGCGCGAGCAAACCGGCAACGGCCGCAACGGCATAGACGATCCAGGCCGCGCGGAACCCACCGTCACGCTGCCAGGACTTCAGGTTGGACACCAAGCCACGGTAGCGGGCGGCGGGGTTGCGCCTGTGGAGATTTCGTGCGGAACGTATAGAGAAGGGCAAGCACGCGCATTCCGTCAGACCACGAAAATGGCTCCCCTTCTTATCTTGTTCGGTCCGTCTCGGTGACTCCTATGGCTTCCCGCGGACCGCAGAGTCCTCGCTAGAGGCGGCGGGCGCTGTGGACGGACGCGAGCCCGGCGGCCGGGTTCGGTTGGCACGGTGTGTCTTCCGGATCCGGCCGCCACCAAGGATGTGCTCGTGGTTCGAGCCCGCCCGCACGACCCGACGCCTTTGTCACTGGTGAGCCGATAGTCACGTCACTGCACTGCTGTCCCGGAACCCCGCAGAACAGGTGGCGATCAAATGCTCTAGCCGAGGTGCTGGAAGGCCTTCTGGCGGACGGAGCAGAGGAACAAGTCGCTGTGCTGTTGTCCCGCGACCCCGCAGAACACGTGCTCCTCGATGATTTCGAGGCGGTGGCTCGGCTGCTAAACGCCCTGCGGAAGGCGGGAGCGTACCGCCAAATCGCGATGCTCATCGAATGTTTACCTGCCGCAGGCATTTTAGGAAGACAGCTTGTTGACTATCCGGTGGCGGCAGACAATCCTTAGTACTGATTCGGCGCGAAGATCAACTTCGCATCTCGGGGAGGCGTCAGCCAGGTTCGCGCCCTACGTGGGGGAAGGGTACCGATGGGTTACGGGATCGTGCCGTACGCGGTGGATACGAAGGTACTTCGGCAGCCGCACGCTTTCACTGTTGATCCGACTGGCTTCTTCGAGTGGATGAGTGAAGTGCATCTCCAGGACGGGGGTTCGGAGGTGGACGCCCAACGTGATGCGCTGCGCGAGCTGTTCTTCTGCCAATCACACACCGGCCACGGTTCGGGGTATGGGTATGCCCTCGAGATCCTGTGTCAGCGGTTCGGCGGGCGTTTGAACAACGAGTTCTGGTACCCGTTCGGCGATTCCTGGCTTGAGACTGTCGGCGCTGGGCTCCGCAGCCTGGGTGCGTTATTCGATCCGAACGTTCTCCTCGATACAGGCGCGCCGGTGGCGCTGCCACGCATCGATGACTTCCCGGTGATCGGTCACGTGCTGCGGCCAGCTCTCATTCGACTCACGAATGAGCTAGCGGGCGTTAATCTTTCGGCTGTCGATAAAGGCGTGGCGGGCGCTATCCGTAACTTGGGGGAGTGGGCACGGTTCTGTGCTGCAGCGGACGAGGAGGATTTTGACCTCGTCTGCTTCTACTACTGACCCCTGCGCGACGTTGCTGATCAGCCTTCACAACCCCGTGTCTCTGGTTATTGAGGAAGCGCATCCACCTGTGCGGGCATCGTCGAGGGTCAATCGACTATGGCCGCAACTCAGAAAAAAACCGTTGCGGTGTCGCCGAGATCATCGAGGAGGTCACTGGCATCGAGGCCGCCGAGGTGACGATCGAGAAGGCCTTCGTCGACGACCTGGACATCGCCTCGCGGTCGCTGGTCGAGATCGCGGTGTAGCTCGAGGACAAGTAACTGCTCGAGCGAGGTGAGTTCGGCGAGGCTCGACATTTGGCGGCGCTCGTCCGCATCCGGCAGCGCGCGAAGTATGCGGAAACCGCTTTCGAGCACCTCTCGCCCACGCCCGTCGTCAACTGTCACCATCGCTCCATTCCCGCTCGGCCTGCAGGCCGCTACCATTCCCGCCTGCGACTGCGCGACATGCCACAGCCCACGACTCTCGGTGAACCGCACCGGCACCTGCCAGCAGACACCTTGCCGCGACGGCACACTCAACTCTCGTGTTGGCGCGAGCGGGCTCAGCTGCTCGAGTCGTGCATCCGACCAGTATTCGATCAGCCGAGTCGCTCGGCGTTACTTTGCGTTCGCTGCTGCGGCCTGGCCGCTCTACCTTCGGTCGTCAGGTGGGGCGGTACATTCCCGCGATATCGACCGTGCTGTCCGGGTGCTCGGCGCATCGACAGCGGAATGGTCCATATCTTGACCACGCCGTGGCGGCATGGTGTGCCCTCCTACAAATGACTCGAACGATCTTCTTGGTGAGGAGTTGGCGTGACGGCGGTCTTTCTGCATGGTGTCCCGGAGACAAGCGTGATCTGGAATGGTGTGCGCGAGCAGCTCACCGACGACGGGGTGGCGACGGTAGCACTGGACCTGCCGGGCTTCGGGACGGTACGGCCCTCGGGTTTCGCTGCGACGAAGGACGAATACGCGGCGTGGCTGGCCGAGACGCTGCGCGGTATCGAGGGCCCGGTCGATGTGGTCGGGCACGACTGGGGTGCCGGGATTGTCGTGCGGACGGTCACGGCGTTCGATGTGCCGGTGCGCAGCTGGGCGGTGGACTGCGGCTCCGTACTCCACCCCGACTATGTGTGGCACGAGATGGCGCAGGCGTGGCGCACGCCCGACCGCGGCGAGGAGTGGATGGCGGCCTTCGTGGCCAGTGACCCTGCTGAGGCCGCTGCGCCCGGTGAACCTGGCTGGTTGAAGAGTGTCCTGGTGGCGGCGTGCCCGAGCCGGGCTGACGCAGCGGAGCTGGAGGCGAGCATGGACGACGTGATGAGTGGTTGCGTCCTGGATCTCTACCGCTCGGCAACGCCCAACATCCATGCCGACTGGGCTGTGGAGCTGTCCCGGCCCGCACCCGTGCCCGGCCTCGTGTTGCGGGCAACCGCCGACAACTCCGACGACCCCGTCGCCTCCGCGCAGGTCGCCGCCCGGCTCGGGGCTCGCACCGCCGAGCTGGAGGGCCTGGGCCACTGGTGGATGATGCAGGACCCGGCGGTGGTTACGACGGCATTGCGCTCCTTCTGGACGTCGCTCTGATCTCCCCGACCACCGAATCCGAGCTCGACGCCGTCTGCGCACTCCTGCTCGACGGTCTACCTCTGAAGGAGAATCTCCCGTGACCACCCTTGTGACCGGCGCCAGCGGCTTCGTCGGCAGCGGTGTCCTGCAGCAGCTGATCAAGGCGGGCGAACCCGTCCGCGCCTCCAGCCGCGAACCCAAACCCGGCCAGTTCCCCGACGGCGTCGAGGTCGTACGCGCCGACCTCACCGACCCCTCGACCCTGCCCGCCGCACTCTCCGGCGTGCAGAAGATATTCCTCTACGCCCACCCCGAAACCGTCACGCAGCTCACCGCCGCGGCGGTCGATGCGGGCGTCGAGCACGTGACGCTACTGTCGTCGAGCACAGTGCTGGCGCCGAACGCGGAGCAGAACCCAATCGCGGTCCGCCACATGACCGTCGAAAAGGCCCTGGTGGACTCCGGGCTGCCACATACGTTCGTGCGTCCGGGCTACTTCGCTACCAACTCGCTGCGGTGGACCTCGATTCGCACCGACCGGGCATTCCGCACCTCATTCCCGGACGCGACGACCTCCCCTGTGCACGAGCGCGACATCGCGGACGTGGCCGCCCACTCCCTGCTCCGCGAGGCAGGCACCTCGGCATCCCACGCCGTCCTCGGCCCCGGCCCCCTCACTCTGCGCGACCAGGTTGCCGCCATCTCCGACGCACTGGGCGAACCCGTGCGCCTCGAGGAGGTCGAGGTCGACACCTACCGCACCGAACTGCTCACCCAGCTCCCCGCGTTCCTGGTCGACATGTTCATCCAGTTCGAGGGCAACGTCCCCAACCCACCCACCGACATAGCCACCGACTCGGTCCCGACCCTGCTGGGCCGCCCCGCTCTGTCATTCGCCGAATGGGCCCGCGACCACACCGCCGACTACCGCTGAACAGACACACGACAGTCGCCGCTATTGACGTGGCACAACAACGATTGCGGTGTGACCGACATAGAAATCTGACTGACGATATCGAAAAACAGGGACGCGGGGCGGCGGAACCGTTGTCCCGTAGGATCGACCGGACCAGTGCGTGGTCGGCGGTTGCCCGGGGCAGCGGGGACTTCGCCGGTTTGCCCTGGGCGCGCAGCTATTCGGACGTGCCGGTCAGCGCGGCGCGCAGTCGCTCGAGCGCGAACGGGACTGCGCCGGACCACCATTCCGGATCGGCGGTGCCGTCGGTGGTCCGGCCGTCGCGATGCACGTAGTGCCGAACATCGCGTCCTGGCTCCGCGAATTCGCCCGCCAGGGCCCGCTCCAGCCATTCCGCACCGAAGCGGAACACCTCGGCCGCGACCCCGCCGAGTGGATGGAACTCACCCTCGTAGACACGAATCTCCTTGGGCGCGTTGACCAACTCGTAGTTGGCGAGGGCCTGTTCGAGCGGCGTCAGTTCGTCGAATTCGCCGATACCGTACAGCACCGGGCAGGTGATGTCACCGACCAGATCGCCCAGCGGCATGCGGGCGGTCAGCTCCCGATCGAAGGCGGCCTCGTCGTCGTAGCCGGCCATATACATGTAATTGTGTTTGAAGGTCGGCTGGGCACGCTCGAACAGGGTGTGGAAGTCGCCGGTGGGTGCCTCGAAGGTGGCCAGCGCCGCCAGCCGCGTATCCGTGGCGGCCGCGCGCGAACCCCAGTAGCCGCTCATGCTGATTCCGAACATGCCGATCCGCTGCGGATCCACGCCGGGTAGTTCGGTCAGGTAATCGAGGTAGCGGCCCACGGCGCGTTCGTAGTTCGTGAGATCCACGGTCACGCCGCCCGCGCGGCTCTCGCCCTGGCCGGGACCTTCGATCGAAAGTGCGATCATGCCGCGCGAGGTGTAGTACCGCTCGGCGGCATAGAGGTAATCCTCCTTGATCATGTCCATGCCGGGCCCGAGGATCACCGCGGGCGCCTGGCGCACCGGGCCTGCCGGGAGGTGCAGCAGCGCGAAGATCTGCCCGCCCTCGAAATCGAGCGCCACCCGGCGGACCGCTCCGCCACGCAACTCACCCAACCGCTCGACGCAGTGGTTTGTGCGCGCCCGGAAGGCGAGCTTGCGCGGATCGGTGGCATCGAATATCGAATACTGCGCCCGCCCCCACATCACCGCCGCGCGGAGGTAGAGGTCCGCGGCGGTGCGTGCGAAGCCGTTGCGCCTGTGATGTCCGGCGCGCTCCTCGGCCTGGGCCGCAACGGTGGCCCAGGCCTTCGGCAGCATCGCGCCGCTGTGCACGAGGTCGAAGACCTTGTCGAAATCGGTGGGGTCGTGGCCGAGCTGTTCCAGGGTGCCCTTGGCCTGCGGGTGCAGCGCGTCGAATCCGCCCTGGGCGAGGGCGATGTCCAGGATCCAGCTCTGGGCTGTCGAGCGTGTGGTCATGTCGAGGTCCTCCCATTTGCTAAGTACTTATATATTAAGTACTTAGGCTAAGCTCGATGTCAACCACCTCGGCGATAGGAGATAATCAGTGCCCGAATCGTCCGATCCGGCCCGCGCGGCCGCCTTGGACCAACTCGCTCGCACCGCCTACCGGCTCAGTGCGGCGGACTCCCGCCTGCGCGGGCGGGCGACCCGGTCGCCGGAGGCGTTGTCACTCACGCACGCTCGCGCGCTGCGGGTACTCGCCGAGCAGGGTCCGCTCACCATCGGTCAGCTGGCCGCCGGTACCGAAACCACCGGCGCCGCAACGACTCAACTGATCAACGGCCTGGTCGCCGCGGGTTACGTCACGCGCGAACGCGTTCCGGGTGACAAGCGTTCGGTGCTGGTCTCGCTCACCGATGCCGGACGCATCCGCGGCCGCGAACGCGCGGCGGCGATGTCCGCGGCCCTGCGCGAGGAGCTCGCCGATCAGGATATCGCCGAATTACGCTCCGCCGCAGCGGTTCTCACCCGGCTGATCGCGATCTACGACCGGCTGTGATGGCTCACCACAATCCCATCGCCCCACCCGGAGTGCGGACGGTCGGCTCCAGCCCTGCCGGGCTGCGGCCGAGTAATCCGATGGGGCCGATCGTCTACCGGATCAGCGCCAGCTGGGCAGCAGCAGGTGGTTGTGCCAGGTGCCGACCGTGATCGGTGCTCCGGTGAGGATCGGCCACAGCCAAATGAAATTGGCTGTCACCAAGCCGAGGTACAGGCATACCAGGAGCAGGTTCAGGCTGCGCCGTTCGCTGGACACCCAGGACCGGCCGCCACTGGTCGGGCGGGCGCACGGGGACGGGCCGAGGATGTCGCCCAGCATCAGTGCGATGCCCATGACCAGGAAAGGAGCCACCGGGACCGCGTAGAAGTAGTACATCTGCCGGTCCAGTTGCAGGAACCAGGGCAGGAAACCGGCGCAATAGCCGACAAGCACTGCGGCACAGCGCCAGTCGCGGCGGGTCGCGCTGCGCCACAGTGCCCAGGCCAGCATCGGCAGCGCCACCCACCACAGGGCCGGGGTGCCAATCAGCATCACCGCCTTCACGCACACCGATTGGTCGCAGGTGATCCCGGTGTCGGAATAGTGGTACAGCATCGGCCGCAGGCCCATCGGCCACGACCACGGCTTGGATTCCCAGGCGTGATGGTAGCCCGCCGAATTCGTCAGGCCCGTATGGAAACTCCATGATTCGCCCTGGTAGTGCCACAGCGAACGCAGCGCGTCGGGCATCCAGGACCAGAAGCCGCCGGTTCCGATCGAGTCCTTACCGGCACTGGGGTTGCCCACCGCATAGCGGTCGTAACCGTCCTCACTGGCGAACCAGGCGCCAAAACTGGCCAGGTAGACCAGTAGAGGGACGAGAACGAGGGCGTAAAGGGCGGGGCCGATGTCACGGATGGCGGTGCCTGCCCATGGGCGCGGCACTCCGTAGGCACGGCGGGCGGCGTGATCGAAACAGACCGACAGCAGACCGAATGCGGCGACGAAGTAGAGCCCGGACCATTTGGTGCCACAGGCCAATCCGAGGAGCAGCCCGGCGCCGAACCGCCACCAGCGCACACCCAGCCGAGGACCGTACCAGCTGAGCGCGATGCGGCCCTTGGCATCGGCGCGGGCCATCGTCGCGCGGACCTGATCACGATCGACGATCAGGCAGCCGAACGCCGCGGTGACGAACAGCGCCTGGAAGATATCGAGCATCCCGATCCGCGACGAGACGAAAGTGGTGCCGTCGCAGATCAGCAGCAGGCCCGCGATCGCGCCGATCATCGTGGAGCGGGCCAACCGGCGGACGATGCGAATCACCAACAGCACCAACACGGTTCCGAAAACCGCCGCGGCGAACCGCCAGCCCCACGGGGTGTAGCCGAAGATCGCCTCGCCCAGCGCGATCATCTGCTTGCCGACCGGGGGATGCACGATGAGCCCGTAGGCCGGATTGTCCTCGACACCGCCGCCGGTGAGCATCTGCCACGCCTGCCCCGCATAGTACTTCTCGTCGAACATGGGCATGCCGACCTCGGTGGGCTCATTCAGATTCAGGAATCGGGTGAGCGCGGCGATCGCGGTCAGGACCAGGGTGACCAACCAGCCGCGCATCCGATCCGTGGGCCCGAAATCGGGAGAGGGGCGCAGTGGCGCCGGACTGGACAGGGCCAGGTCAGCGCCCATCGGCGATCGTGTATCGGTCAGCTGATACACCGCCACGGCGCCCTGTCCCTCGAACTCACCGGCCACTTCGCCGGAATGGAGTTCGACCCCGCTCTCCTGTACGCCAACGAGCTGAACAGCTTTGTGCCGAGTTCGTGGAGCAGCCAGCTCGTGAAGCGGGCAGCGCCCGGCGGGCAGGTATGGATTCCATCGCTGCTGCCCCATACGCCGCCGACGTCGAACATGATGGCCTGCCCGTCGGATCGGGTCGGAATTGGGGCTGTTCGGCGGGACTACCGTGTCCGGTGAGGTTCCCACCGAGTCGGATCCGGGCATCGACGATGTCATCGACGCCCTTGTCGACGAGGCCACCCGTCCGTAACTCGAAGAAAATCCAGTAGTCGTGGAGCCGCTGTGGTATTTCCGTCTGCGGGTAGGGCGATCGTTCGGCGAATCCGCGTGAGCGATACAACCGTTGGGCATCGACCATGAACCGGGCGGTATCGAGCCGCACGGTGGACATTCCTCGCTGCGCGGCCTGCCCGAGCAAGCAGTCGAGCAGACGCGAACCGACGTGCAGGCCACGGAAGTCGGGAGCGACGTGCATCCGCTTCACCTCGCCGACGCCGGGGACGCGTGGTCCACGGGCCTGCTCACAGTGCGGGTGGATGCGGCCCCGAGCACCGCGACCCCGAGGCGTGAGGTTGGCCGGAAAGCCTGCCCCGTCGACCGGTGTGGCTTGGCTCGAGGTCAGTTCGGTGCGAATCCGTTGCAGTCGTTCGACGGTCGCGGCGAGCTCGGCATCCAAGGTGCGCAGCGCTTGTTCGGGATGGTCGGTCATATCGCCCATCTCCGCGATCCGGGCCAGCGAGAAACCCAGATCGACAAGGCGTTTGATCCGCAGCAGGCGCACCAGGTGCGGCACACCGTAGAGCTTGTAGCCATTGGAGCGCCGCTCGGGCTCGGCCAGCAAGCCGATCTCGTGATAAGGCCGCACCGCCCGCACACTGGTGCCGGCGAGATCGGCGATCTCACGCGTACTCCAAGCCATAACAGTCCCTCTTTCGGAACCGGATCCGCCCGCTGCGAACACACCGCACCAGCAGACACTTTGTCGCCACGGCACAGTCAAGTCAGACGGAAATGCCGCAGGGGCTTCACCGCTACTGGCTCGGTGAATCCGATCACCGAGGTCGTGTGGTCCCGCGCCGCTGCCCACCCGGGATCGGCGGTCACGCCGGGCCTTTCACTAGGACCGATATGTGGCGCGTGCGCGTCGTGCTTCCCGTTGGAGGTGAAATCGACTAAACCCGAGCCGTTTCGGGGCCAAGCGTCTATTCGTGCAGTGGCAACCGCATCGACGCCGGGGAACCCATCGAATTGATGTGATCCGGTGCGCGTCTTGACCGTGCCCCCACGGCATGCCCGACAGTCTCGTCCGGGGGCAGGACATACAGGAGTCGAATTTTCATGTACGACGTCATCGTGGTCGGCGCGCGCTGTGCCGGTTCACCATTGGCCATGCTGCTCGCTCGCCGCGGGCACCGGGTGCTGGTGGTCGACCGGAATGCCTTTCCCAGCGACACCCTCTCCACGCACTACATCCATCAGCCGGGCATAGCCCGGCTGCGAGACTGGGGTCTGCTGGATAAACTAATTGCCAGCGGCGTACCGCCCGTGCGCCGAATGAATGCTTCGCCGACACTGCGCGGACTCGCCGAGATCGAAGGCGTCACCGAGACCTACGCGCCACGCCGCACCGTTCTAGACGCGCTGCTGGTCGATGCCGCGCGTGCCGCCGGCGCCGAGGTGATCGAGAGGTTCACCGTCACCGATCTGATCTGGGATGACGGGCGGGTCGTCGGTGTCCGAGGCTCTTCTGCGGACACCGGCGAACAGGAATTTCGTGCGTCCTTCGTCGTCGGCGCGGACGGCCGCAATTCCACCGTCTCCAAACTGGTGGACGCCGAATACAACCGGGTGATCCCGGCCCTCAGCTTCGCGTCCTATACGTATTACGACGGACTGGACTGGGAGCCGCAACTCAGGTTCGGATCCGATCCGCAGGTGTTCGGCAGTTGGCCCACCAACGACGGCCGGGTCCTGGTCGCTGTCATGCGCCTGCTCGACCGGTACTCGGAATTTCGCGCGGATGTGGCAGGCAACTTCCAGCAGGTGGTCGATCAGGTCCTGCCGGAGTACGGTGCTCAGCTGCGCGACGCCGAGCGTGCGGAACCGTTCCGCACGCTTCGCTATCCGGACAACTACTACCGTCGCTCCGCGGGCCCTGGCTGGGCACTGGTCGGCGACGCCGGCTACCACAAGGATCCAGTGACGGGGTGGGGCATCTCCGACGCGCTGGTCTACGGTGAGCTGCTCGCGGACAAGCTGCATGCGGGCCTGTCCGGCGCGCAGCCCATCGACAAGGCGGTGCGTGAGTACGAGCGACTACGCGACGAACGCACCACCGACACCTTCGATTTCACCTGCACGCGCGCCGAGATGAAGCCGCCCTCCCCCCTGGAGCAGGCCGTGGTCGAGGCCGCCGGCGGCAGCGAGTTGGGGCGGAACCGATACTTCACCATGGTCGGCGGCGGCATGAAAAGCTCCGAATTCTTCGCCAGGGACAACCTGCAAGCCCTGTACGAGGCGGCAGGCACGCCCGCCGCCGATCGCCTGTTTCCCACCGAATCCTGCTAGGAGGAATCCGCCGTGCGCATCGGCATCATGTTCGACTACCAACAGGCCGGGCCGGACGCAATCTCCCGGCTCGTCGATGATCTGCGACAAGCCGTGGAGGAGGGTTTCGAATCCGCTTGGCTGCCACAGATGTTCGGGATGGACGCGCTGACCGCACTCGCGGTGGCCGGCAATCGGGTTCCGGGAATCCAGTTGGGCGTTGGGGTCGTGCCCACCTATCCGCGCCATCCCGGCGTACTCGCGCAGCAGGCCCGCACCACCGCACTCGCGGTCGGGCCGGGGCGATTAAGCCTGGGTATCGGCGTGTCGGGCAAATTCGTCATCGAGCAGATGTACGGCTACGACTACGCCAGACCCGTCGGGTACCTGAGGGAGTACCTGTCGGTACTGTCGCCGCTGTTGGACGGACAGTCGGTGTCCTACGCCGGGGAAACGATCCGTGCCAACCTTGCGCTGGATGCGATGGGGGAGGACCGGATACCGGTGCTGGTGGGTGCGCTGGGTTCACAGATGCTGCGGCTGGCCGGTGGCCACACCGACGGCGCAATGCTCTGGCTGACCGGACCGGCGACCATCCGTTCGCATGTCGTGCCGCCCCTGTCCGCCGCGGCCACTGCAGCCGGGCGGCTCGCGCCACGCGTGGTGTGCTTGTTACCGGTGTGCGTCACCGACCGTGCCGACGAGGTACGTGCGGTGGCCGCCGAGACGTTCGAGATGTACGGCACCTTGCCGAACTACCGCGCCGTGTTGGACCGCGAGGGAGCGGAGGGGCCCGCCGATGTAGCCGTCATCGGCACCGAGGAGCAAGTGGCGGCTCGGATCCGCGAGATATTCGCCGCGGGCGCAACGGAATTCGTCGGCACCTTGTTCACCGGAGGCGAGTCCGCCGCACGCACACGCGCCTTGCTCGCGGAACTGGCCGCCTGAATTGGTCGAAGCTGTGGTGGCGGGGCGTCGTTCGGCATCGGGGCACGGGAACCGGCAGTGGAACTCGACCGGCGGTGGGGCGCGTCCCGGTGGGGCCGCGAACTCGGCCCCGAAGGCCTGATCGGATACCTGCAGATCCAAAGCGTCTACCGTGGCCTTGACCCCGCCGAACGGGTCGGCGATGTAGCGATTGACGCCGATCATGCCGGTGCGCACGCGCCGCGCTACGGCCGCGCCTCGTGGCGCCCGGTGCGCCGGTCGCGGCCGGTAAGCAGGTCCGCCGGATCGGCTCAGATGGTCTTCAACGTCCCGCCGTCGATGATGTAGTCCGCGCCGATGATGTTGGTGGCCTTGGCGGAGACCAGGAAGGTGACAAGGGCGGCCACCTCCTCGGACCCGGGGAGACGGTGTCGACGCGCACGCCACGCCGCCCGAACTCCTCGCTGAGCCGCTTGCCGAATGCGGTCAGTGCCGCCTTCGCCTCGCTGTAGCCGACCGGCCCGCTCGACGGCCAGCGGGCGTTGATCGAGGAGATGGTGACGATCGCGCCGCGTCGCTCCAGCAGGCTCGGCAGTGCGGCCCGGCTGGCCCAGATCGCGCTGATTCGGCCCAGACCGCTCCCGGCGCGACCCGCGAAGCTGACGAGCGGAGGGATGAAGAACACGATCGGCACCATCGCCGAGGACGGAACGCCACGAGTTCCCGGTCTGCGGTGAGCATTACATCTCCAGAAGGTGGGGCGGCCATGCGCTCGGTGTGGTGCCAGGCAGGAATCGGTCCGCCGACCTCGGGGCCAGGTTCGAGGGATTGGTGCCTGGCGAGCGATACCCGAAATCGGCGGACCCGTGCGGTGGTCGGCCGTGCCGCCCGACAGCGACAACGGAGGGCAGTCCGTGCGGCTGATCACCGGCCTCTAACATTAAGCGGCGGTGCGTAATTGTGCCTATCCTCCGACAAGCTGATCTTTCCGGCCGATCGGCGGGTTGCGCGGGCTCATGACAGGTCCCCTGACAGAATGCCTGGCACGCTCCGCGACGAGGGCGGCCTGCACGCGGGTGCTGGTGTTCAAATTGCTGATAATGCTGCCCACGTGGATTCCGTCGCTGTCGGGCTTGCCGTCTCGGACTGGTTGGTAGTCGCTGCCGAGCACGCTGTCCGCGTCGAGCACGGTCGCTTGTTTCGAAAATTGCGCCGCGACCGTCCGGGCCGCATCGGCTGCCCGATCCGAGGTACTTGATATGGACGCCTCCGATGTCGTCTTCGGTGGACGTCGGAATCATCCACCGGACTCAGTAGGCATCCGCTTATGCCTGCGGGTTCCGCGCGTTCGCGCCGGTCGCCAACCAGCCGCTGGCTGTGCGCACATCTGCGTAACGGGTACAAGAAGCTCGAATCAACCACGACCCCCAGCGTTTGCGTGACAGTACTTTTTGACCCCACCGATCGGCTGGATCACCTCGGCCACATGGCTGGATGCTCGACATCTCCCTTGCTCCGGGACAAACAACGCGTCCTAATTTGGGACCGTGTACCGCGACATGAATCGGCCCCTTCGACGTTCGTCCTCGTTCCCGGAGCCTGGCAAGGGGCGTGGTCCTGGCAACCGGCAGCACGGCGGCTACGCGCTGCGGGACGCACGGTGCTCACCCTGACCACGGGAAAGCTGCTCGCCCAACAGATCATGACCGGGACGCAACCTCCGGAACTCGTCCCGTTCCACCCGCTGCGTTCGCCGTACGGCAACTGACGCGTGGATGACCCGTCACGCCGGATACCCTCCTTCCGTCGATGAGAGCCTGCCCGAGTGCCTATGGTCGGCTCGTTGCCAAGAAAGCAGAACTGTGATCGACAATCGCCCTTCGGACTCACCGAATGAGCAATCCTCCGGTGCCGCTCGGAGCCGCGTACAGACCACCATGCTCGGAATCGTCTTGACCGCAGCGATAAGCGGCCTGCACCTTCCCGGATCGCCCGCAAGGGCGTCGAATCCAGTGAACGTCTCGGCTGCCACCGGTGGGTGATCGAACGCACGATCTCGTGGCTGACCGGCTACCACCGGCTCAACATCTGATACGACCGCAAAGGAATCCACTTCTGCGCCTTATTAACTCTGGCCGCCGCGCTCACCTGCATCAAGAAACGGATGAAAGCGCAAACGGCGACGTGAGACACGGTCTCAGTTGTCTGCTGGATTCGTTCGTGGTGACCGGTCGGTGTAAGTGCTTGTGTCGAGGATGGTGAATCCTGCTGCGCGCCAGCTGGTTCGGAGGGAGCATGTTCGACAGGGCGTCGCGGGGTAGATCTATCTGGTACGGCGACTGCGCGGCCATGAGCGGTTCCTGATCAGTGGTGCGGATGGACAATGCGGCGGGGGTTGTCGACTCTGAGCGGTCGTCGGCTGAGTGATGCCTGGAGTTTCTCGACGCGGGACATCTCACGAAAGAATGGCGCGCCTGCTGGCCAGGTGGGTGGAGGCGTGCACCGCCGCCGATTCCGGCCGTGTCGGTCATACACGGCATCGCGGGAAACCTTTCGTACTCGGGCAGAAAACGGTCACGACATCTGCGCGCCGGACCCTCGACAGTCCAGTCCATGCCGCCACGGCACAGTCAAGTTGGAAGATGCGCCACAGGGTTGTCGGGCACGGATCAGGTCATCCGTCGGCTGGGCTTCTCCGATAATGCGTGACAGCCCGATACCGCAGGCTGTCCGTTCACGCCTTTCTTGTCAAGAGCTGAAGGTGAAGGGAATTCCCGCTCGATTCGGAGTTCAAGATGACGTGCTCGGGCTTTGTTTCGATCTCGATTCCAGGTCCGTCCTGTTCGTCGCCCATGTCACATAAGTGGCGTAAGGCGTTTTGTGCCATTCGCCCACGCACGACACTCCCTCGCACGGTCGGGCCCATCCGGAATCAGCCGGAGGGCTGGTCCATCAGCCCGGCCTGCCAGACACGGGCCGCGATCTGGACTCGATTGCGGGCCGAGACCCGGCGGGTGATGCTGGCCAGCTGTGTCTTCACGGTGCTCAGCGACAGATACAGCTGCGCCGCGATCTCCGTATCGGTCGCGCCCGCGGCGACCAGGCGCGCGACTTCGAGTCACGCGGACTCAGTGCCGCGACCGCGACCTCGGGGGGCACCTGCCGAGATCGCCCCGCCCGGCTGCGGCGCAACAGTCGTCGAGCTGTGGCACGGTTCCGAGGTTCGGATGGTCCCGCTGTCACACGGGCAGTGGCTGGCTGAGCGCCTTCCCGCCGTGATCGCGCATCTCGAAGCCGAACAATGGCCACCTCTCCATGGCGATCGGCAGCCTGGGGGACAAGCTCGACGCCTTGACGAAAGAAAGGTGACCGACGCATCCCGGGATGCAAGCACGGTAGTGCCGCGCGTATCGCGCGGCCTTGAACGATGAACATCGGCATGAGGCGCGGCGCCCGACGTTCACGAACCGGACAGGCCAGCTTGCCCGGCACCCGGCTCTCCAGCAACCATCGCGGCGGAAGTCGCGCTGGATGTCCGAACTCGTTGCGGCGCTCCGCGTTTCGCGTACATGTCGAGTCCTGCGCGAGGTGGTGCCGCTGATGACGCGGTGGACGGTGGCGACGATGCTGACCACGCTCACGGCCTCCTATCGAGACGCAGCTGTCTGATTGTGACTTGACCGTGCCCCGGCGGCACGGTCTGGACTGTCGAATATTCGGCGCGCGAGTGCGGTGACCGTTTACTGCCCATGTAAGGAGGCTGTGCGATGCAGCACGGGCCGATAGCCCTGGACCCGTTGGGGCCGATATCCACGGGGAATCCGCGCGGATCGAATTCATTCACCAGGTGCACTGGCACCGGAAAGCAGGGCAAGTGGATACCTTCATAGGCCGGACCGCCTTCATTACCGGTGGGGCGCGGGGCATCGGCCTCGGGATCGCGCGGGCCTGCGCCCGGGCCGGTACGACCCTGGCGCTCGTCGACATCGACGAGGATGCGCTCGCTCAGGCGAAGACCGAGCTGTCGGAGCTGACCAGGACAGAGACCTACGTTCTCGATGTCCGAGACCGCGAGGCGTACGCACGCGTCGCCGATCAGGTCGAATCCGACCTCGGCGTCGTGTCGCTGCTGTTCAACAATGCCGGCGTGACCGATATCATCTCGCCCGCGCAAATGGACTACGCCGTGTGGGACTGGGTGATGGGCGTCAACATCGGCGGTATCTACAACGGCATGCAGACATTCGTTCCCCGCATGATCAGCCGGGGCGGTGATTCCTACATCGTCAATTCCGCGTCGGCGGCGGGATTGGTGTTTGCCAATACCGGGTTTCCGTATCAAGCGTCGAAGTTCGCTGTTGTCGGCCTGACCGAGACGTTGCATGCGGAACTGGCCGGTTACGGTATCGGTATCAGCCTCCTGCTTCCCGGCCCGGTCGCCACCGATATCGTCCGCAACGCCCAGCGATTGCGACCGGAGCACGCTCCGGCACAGTCGCAGAAGGTCGCCGACAAGCTCGAGAATGCCCACGGGATCCTGAACCACATCGGTGTGTCCATCGACGAGGTCGGGCAGCTGACTCTCGACGCGATCCGCGAGGAGCGCTTCTACATCCCCACCGACGATTCCGTCGCGACAGCTCTCACGGCGCGGACCGAGGCACTGCTCGCCGCGATGTCGTCGGCTCGGCACGTGCCCGAGTTCGCAGGCTGGGCGCAGTCACCGCATCGGTAGCACCGAGGCGTCCAGTCTCGAATCGGCTGAGCGGCATAGCTTCCCGGCACCTGCCATGCCGTTCCGCCGGGAATCACACTGCCGCGGTGAAGGAGTCGTAGGGCGTCGATGGCTGTGTCCGGGATCGAGCGCGGGATCTGGGTGCGGGTATCAACTCGTTTTCGTCCAACACGATCGCGGTATTCGTTGCGGTAGAGTGGGCGATCGTTGTGGCGGTGCCGACTGCGGTGCGCTGGTGGGCTCGGGTCGTGGCGGCGATCGTCACCGGTGGTCTCGGCGTCGTGGTGATCGCGCTCCAATGGCATCGGCCGACGGATGTTGTCGCCGCATTGGTGCTTGCGGGCGCGATATCGATGATCAGTTCGGCGCTCCTGCTCGGCGACGGGGGAGTGCGTAGGAGATGACGTTGTCGTGAATCTGCTACTGGTGGAGGATGATCCGAGGATCGTCGAGGCGCTCGCCATGTCGCTCGCACGTCTGGGATACGACGTGGACCACCTCGCCGGGGCATCGGCGGATTTGCGTCGGCGGGTGGCGCGGGCCGACGCGGTCGTCCTCGATATCGGTCTTCCGGGGGAAGACGGGTTCGCCGTGTGCCGGGCCATACGCCGATGGAGCTCGATCCCGATTCTCATGCTCACCGCCCGTTCCGATGATATCGATACGGTCGCCGGACTCGAGGCCGGTGCGGACGATTATGTGGTCAAACCCGTGAGTCCGCGGGTTCTCGACGCCCGGATCAAGGCAGTCCTGCGCAGAAATGTGGCCGCCGCACCGGAATCCGAGCGTGCCGAACCCATCGTCGCAGCCACCGAACTGGGTCTTCGCATCGATCGCTTGGCCGCGGAAGTGACCCGCGACGGCGTTCCGCTGAATCTCAGCCCGACGGAGAAGCGGTTGCTGTTCGCGCTTGCCGATCACCCCGGTCAGGTACTGAGCCGCGAACAGTTGCTGGAATTGGCCTGGAATCAGGGCTTTCTCGGAGATTCCAGCCTCGTCGACAACGCCATCTACCGGCTCCGCGCGAAAATCGGTGGCGGACACGAGGCAAACCACATCGAGACGGTGCGAGGATTCGGGTATCGTTTTAGGGCCGCCCCGTGACCCGGTGGTCACCCGGAGTCGTACTGTCCAGCCTGCGCGGGCGAATCCTGGTTGCGATGGTCTCCGTCGCCTGCGCCACGGCGGTCCTGACGGGCGGCGCGCTGGCGGTGAAGACGCGAAACTGGGTGTACGAGGGCGCGCAGGAAGCGGTGTTCTCGGAATTCAGGCACGATATGCAGAACTATTTCGGCAAAGGACAATTCGTTACTGTCGACGAGTTGTCGTCGGAATACACCGTGACGGTGGACGGCGTCGTGGTGCGGCAGGGGGAAACCAGAATCGGAGAATTCTCCTCCGGCCTGCGGGAAGGGCTCGACCGGTCCAGTGATATCTACCTCTTCGAGCGACTGCCAGGACAGCGAGTGGGCGTGGGTTACGCTGTGGCCGAACGAGATCGCCCGGAAGCAGGCCATCTTTCCGTGTACACCATCCGGAAGTTGGACGGCGTGCCGGAGAAGCTGAATCAACTGGCTTGGATCATCTCAGTGTCGGTGCTCGGCTGTGCCGTGCTCGGCGCTCTGCTCGGATTCGGGCTCACGACATCGATCGTTCGGCCGTTGCGGCGCATCGAGAACGCCGCTCGCCGAGTGGCCGACGGCGAGGCGATCAGTGCACTGCCGGACACGACCCTCACCGAATTGCGGGACGTCACTACGACATTCAACGATATGGTCGACCGCCAGCGAGAGATCGTCAGGGGCCTGGTCGAACAGGACGAGCGCGCGCAACGCTTCGTCAGCGACGTCGCACACGAACTGCGCAGCCCCCTGGCGGCGCTCGTGCCGGCCGCCGAGGTGCTCGATGAAGAGCTCACCGACCGCGACGGTGATATCGGGACCGCGGCGCGCCTGATCGGGTCCGAGATCAATGGCCTTGCGCGGCTGGTGGAGGATCTGCTGGAGATGTCCCAGCGCGATCAAGGCCATGCGGTGGTCCTGTCCGAGACCGTCGACCTGGTCGAACTGACCGCCCGAACGCTCAGATTGCGCGGCTGGGCCGATACCGTTGCGGTCACACACGAATTCGGCGAGGAACGAACCATCCGCAGTGACCCCCGCCGGATCGAGGCCATTATCGCGAACCTCGTCGGTAATGCGTTCCGGCACGGTCGGCCTCCGATCGCCGTCGTGACAAGGCGGGGACCCGATCGAGTACGGATCGAAGTCCGTGATTCCGGACCAGGAATCCCGGCCGGGCACGTGGAGCGCGTTTTCGAGCGACTGCACAAAGTGTCCGAATCCCGCACGCGCACCGGGGGAGCGGGCCTCGGGCTAGCCATCGCCCGGGAGAACGCCCGACTGTTGGGCGGTGACCTGACCTACCGTCGAACCGGTGACACCACCGTGTTCAGCGCGGAACTGCCCACCGGGGATCTGTGAGGGTGTTGCGATGTAGGTGATGTCCCGTGGCGACGGTTCGGTGATGTCGGTGAAGAGAATCGATTTCATGACTCTTCGCAGACGTGTATCCGCGCGGGTGTCTCTGCTGGCGACCGCCGGGCTCTTGATGGTGTGCGGTGGATTCGCGGCCGGTTCACCGGCACATGCGATCAAGGGTGGAAGTGAAGCGGGTGAGGCGTATGGATTCCTGGGTTCGCTGCAACGGTTGGACTCTCCACGCGAGGACCTCCACGTCTGCGGCGTCGCGTTGGTGGCTCCGCGATGGGGCATCACCGCGGGGCACTGTGCGCGCAGTGCCGCAGACTCGCCCGGTGCACGTCCGCCCAGCGGCCGCCCGGTCGGCTGGCAAGTGCGGTTCGGTTCGACGACAGTCGACACGGGCGGTGACCTGGTCCAGGTAGAGCAGTTCATCAAGAAGTCGACCGGGATCGGGCGCGCGGCAGACGATGTCGCCCTGTTGCGTTTCGATCGGCCGGTGCGGCAGGTTCCTGTCGCTGTGGCCGCCGAAAGACCCGCAACGGATACCGATGTGCGGATCATGGGGTGGGGAGCGCTGAATGTCGAGTGCGGCCGGAACTATGACGATCCCTTGTGTTATGCGAAAACTCTCCGGCAGGCCGACACGAAAGTTCAACCCCAGCAAACCTGCTCCCTCGAGCGCGATCCGGACATCTTGTGTATCGGATCGCTGGACGGCACTGTCGGCCCGGAGGACATGGATTCCGGTGGTCCCGCCGTCGTCCGCGACGGACACCAGTGGAAGTTGGTGGGCTTGACGGAAGGAGGCGCGGATACCGGCACCCTGCAGGCACCTTCGATGTACGTCAGCGTTGCGCGCCACGAAGATTGGATCAGGGGATACACCGAAGGCCGTACCCCGGTGCCGCCGGACTCGCCGCCGCCCATACCACCGGTCAATGGGACGGTCACTGTCGTAGGATGCTCCGGCTCGGTGATCCGCGGTTCGCAGGCCCAGCCGAACGACCACGTGCTGATCCTCACCGCCGGGCACTGCGTCGATCCCCGTCCACGCCCCGCGGAAGCGTCCGGGCGGCGACCGGTCACACAGACGGTCCAGGTCATCGGGAGGGACGGGAACTCGGTCCTGCGCACAAAGACGACCGACCTGCTCTACGCCACCATGACCGACACCGATCTCGCCGTTTACCGACTCGATGCCACCTATTCCGACCTCGATCGCCGCGGGGTCGAGATATTCACTCTCTCCGACCGGAATCCAGCACCCGGGCAACGGGTGCAGGTGCTGTCCGGCGCATGGCAGAAGGGTTTCGACTGCGCGGTGGACTCGATTGTCGAGACGCTGCGAGAAGGCGGATACGCGCAGCGTGACGCCCTCCGCTATGTGAAGAACGGCGCCTGCGGGCCCGGCCCGGGCACATCGGGTTCGCCGATCGTCGACTCCGAGGGAAAGATCATCGGGATCCACAACACCAGCGCCTACCTGAAGAACTCCGCCGAGGATCAGCTGCCGCCAGAAGACAGAACCACCCCACCCGCGGCCTGCGCGGAGAACAATCCCTGCGAGGTCGGTCCCGACGGGAAAGCCGCCTCCCACGAAGGCGCGCACTACGGCCAACGGCTGATGGGCCTCAACGCCTGCATCAGCCAGGGATCCGAACTTCAACTGGGAGGTTCCGGTTGCAATCTGCCGAAACCCACTGTCGCTGCCGGCATTTCGCCCACCGCCTCGGATCACAAACCCCGGAGTATGACGACAATGGTGGTGGCCATTCTCGGGGGTATCGCACTCATCGGTTTGGGCATCGGCATAGTGATGATTCGTCGCTCCCGTTGAACCGCAAAGTGATTCACGGCTCGGCCATAGTGCTGCGTCGTACAGCTTGTTTTGGATAATCCCCAGCCAGGGATCACGCCCGCCGTTAGCGGTGTGCGAGGCCGTCGATCATCAGGGCGAGGGTGAAGTCGAACCGGTCGTGGCCCTCGCCGGCGGTGATCTCGGCGGCGTGGCGGGTGGTATGGGGGAAGGTCTCGGCGGGCAGGGCGGCGAAGCGACGCAGCAGTTCGTCGCGTTCGCGGACCCAGATGCCGTCATCCTGCGCCGACCGCTGCTCCGCGATCGAGACCTCGAGGCAGTAGGCGGCCACGTACAGCAGAAGGGCGTCACAGGCCCAGGCCGCGGCCTGCGGGACGACGCCGCCCGCCAGCAGGATCGCAAGCATTCCTTCGCTGACGCGCACGATTTCCAGGTCGGTGGGTGCCATCGCGAGGACGGCGCGGGAGATACCGGGGTATTTCAAGTACTGATCGCGCAGCTGGGTGCACACCCCGCGGATCTGCTTTCGCCAGGCCGCAGGGTCGGGCTCGGGCAGCACGAGTTCGGTGCACAGCCGCCCGATGAGTAATTCGTCGAGGTCGGCTTTGTTGACCACATGGTTGTAGAGCGAGGCGGGCCCGGTATCGAGCGCAGTGGCCAGGCGGCGCATCGTCAGCGCCTCGTAGCCCTCGGCGGCGATGACGCGCAGCGCGGTGTCGATGACCTGCTCCACGGTGCGACGCGAGGGCTTGGGGCCGTCGGGATTCGGTCGCAGGTGGCGCGCCGCGCGCCGCTCTTTCGGGTTCACCCCACCACCATAGCTCGACACGAACGTTGTTCGTATCGGCTTGACACGAACAGTGTTCCTACGATAGGAACGGTGTTCGTAACCATGACGATCAACGCTCCGAGCGCGGTCGACCCGCGGCGGCGAGAAGAGGACAGCTCATGAAGGCAGCTCAGTTCAGCCGGTTCGGCGGCCCGGAGGTCCTCGAGATCGCGGACCTCCCGGATCCGCATCCGGGTCCCGGCCAGGTCCGGATCACCGTGCGCGCCGCCGGTGTCAACATGAGCGACTGGAAGAAGCGCCAAGGTCTGATGGACCAGGAACTCCCGCAGACCATGGGGCACGAAGCGGCGGGCATCGTCGACGAGCTCGGCGAAGGCGTCACCGATATCGCCATCGGCGACCGCGTGTTCGGCTTCTCCGCCGCCAATGGCGCACAAGCGGAACTGACCGTGCTGTCCTGCTACGCACCCATCCCGCCGTCCCTCGGCTTCGCGGCCGCCGCCGCGCTGCCGGTCGCGGTCGAGACGGCCGCGCGTGCGCTCGACCAACTCGATGTGCAGAGCGGCAGCACACTGCTCATCAGCGGTGCTTCCGGAAGCATCGGTCGTGCCGCCGTCCAGCTCGCCGTGGCACGGGGCGCGCACGTGATCGGTACCTGCGGCCCTGGCAACCACGATCTGATCCGCTCGCTCGGCGCCGAACCCGTCACCTACGGAGACGGCATGGCGCAGCGGGTCCGTGCACTCGCCCCCGACGGCGTCGACCGGGCGCTCGATGTCGCCGGAAGCGGCATCCTGCCCGAACTCATCGACCTCGCGGGTGGCCCGCAGCACGTCATCACCATCGCCGACTTCGCCGGCGCGCAGCAGTACGACGTGCGGTTCAGCAAAGGCGACGCGGGTCGTGCCCTCTACATGCTCGGCCAGATCGGCGACCTGGTCGAGTCCGGCCGGTTCTCACTGCCCGTCGGGCAGACGTTCCCGCTGACCGAAATCGCGGAGGCACATCGCGTCGGCGAAGCGGGTCAGGTGCGCGGAAAGCTCGTGCTGCTGGTCGGCTGACGCGGCATCCGATGTCGGGTGTTCGAACTTCCGAGTCACCAACGGACCATTCCGCGACCCGCGTGGTCGCGCGCTCAACCGAGAGATCTCCCATGAATTCTGCCAGCTCATCGACCAGAACAGCCCGGTCGGCTCCACAGCAGGCTCCCGGCGACGCCGTACGTCCCAAGCACAGCGGGGCGAACCGCTGGCTGGCGCTCGTCGTACTGAGCCTCGCCCAGCTGATGGACATCCTGGACTCCACCATCATGGCCATCGCACTGCCCTCCGCCCAGCACGACCTCGGATTCCCCGCCGACTACCGGCAGTGGGTGCTGACCGGCTACGCGCTCGCGTTCGGCAGTCTCCTGCTCCTCGGCGGCCGACTCTCGGACTTCTTCGGGCGCAAGCGATTGTTCCTCATCGGCGTCGGCGGATTCGCGCTCGCCTCGGCGGTCGGCGGCGCCGCCGGAGACTTCACGACTCTGCTGGCCGCGCGAATCGGCCAGGGAGCATTCGCCGCGATGCTCGCACCGGCGGCCCTGTCACTGCTGTCGATCACCTTCGCCGACAACGCCAAGGAACGCGGCCGCGCGTTCGGGATCTTCGGCGCGATCTCGGGCGCGGGCGGCGCGGTGGGGCTGCTGCTGGGTGGCGTCCTCACCCAAAGCCTGTCGTGGCGGTGGTGCCTCTACGTCAACCTGATCATCGCGGCGGTCGCGTTCGTCGGCGGGCTGTATCTCCTCCACGACGGCGACCGGCCGCGGCGGGTCCGGCTCGACCTCAAGGGCACGGTCACCGTGGTGCTCGGCCTGATCGGAATCGTCTTCGGCCTCGGTACCGCCGAAACGAACGGCTGGCACGACGTCCGGACGCTCGGACCGGTGATCGCGGGCGTCGTGCTCATCGCCGTGTTCGTGCTCATCGAACGCCGCACCGCCCACCCGTTGCTGCCCTTGCGGGTGATCCTGGACAGGGTCCGGGGAGCGGCGTACCTGACCATGGGCATCGCCGGGATCGGGATGTTCGCGGTCATGCTCTTCCTCACCTACTACCTCGAAAACACGCTGGGCTTCACCCCCATCCAGACCGGCCTGGCGTTCCTCCCGATGATCGGCCTGGTCATGACGGGGGCCGTGTTCTCCGGGGCGGTGCTACTGCCGCGCACCGGACCCCGGCCGCTCGTCCCGATCGGCTGCCTCCTCGCCGCGATCGGCATGGTGATCCTCACCGGAATCGGTGCCGGGTCGAGCTACGGCGCGAACGTCTTGCCCGCCCTGCTCGTCACGGGGGCAGGATTCGGGTTCATCTTCGGCCCGGTGCAGAACGCAGCGACCAGCGGCGTCCGGTCGCACGACGCCGGAGTGGCCTCCGCGCTGGTGACCACGGCCCAGCAGATCGGTGGATCCATCGGAACGGCGGTGTTCAGTTCGCTAACCACCACAGCGATCGCGAGCTACCTTTCGGCGCACCTCGCGACCGCTACCCAACCGGCAACCATCGCCGAAGCGACCTTCGCCGGCTACCACCTGGTGTTCTGGGTCGCGGCAGCGGTCTTCCTGAGCAGCGCCGTACTGGCCGCCCTTCTTTTCCGCAGCGGCGCCCTTCCGGTCGCCGCGGGCCACGCCTCCGCCGCCGACCACGACGAGGAGCACACGCCATGACTCACCACATCTCCCTGCCCGACGACAGGGTCGCGATCCTCGGCGCGCTGGATCTGGAACGCACCCCGGCCGGGGTGCGCCCACGACGGCTCCCGGCGTGGACCCGGCCGCGCATGAACGACGGCATGCTGGATCTGGTCGTCTCGCAGGCGGCCGGAGTCCGCCTGCGCCTACGCACGGCAGCGCGGTCGCTGGCGCTCGGCGTGCACGTCACCGTGCTGGAAATGGACGGTAGCCCACTGCCTGCCTCGTTCGACCTCGCCGTCGACGGCACGGTGCTCGGTCGCGTACCGGCCACGGCGGGAGATGTGCTGAGCTTCGCCGCCGACCTCACCGACACCCGGCTGAGCCCCGGCCACCCCGAGACCGTGCGTTTCGACGACCTGCCTGGTGGAGAGAAGGAGGTCGAGATCTGGTTGCCGCACGGCGCGACGGTCGAGTTACGCACGCTCGACTCCGATGCGCCGCTGCTCGCGCCGACCCCACCGCCCGGTGTGCCATGGACGCACTACGGCTCCTCGATCAGTCACGGACTCGAGGCCCCCGCCCCGACCCTGACCTGGCCTGCCATCGCCGCTCTGACGACCGGCGCCGCGCTGACCAACCTCGGGTTCGGCGGCAACGCCATGCTCGACCCGGAGGTCGCTCGTGCCATCCGGGACACCCCGGCCGACCTGATCACGCTCAAAGTCGGGATCAACATCGTCGGGGACGCATCGATGCGCGAGCGCACCTTCGTCCCGACCGTGCACGGGTTCCTGGACACGATCCGCGAAGGCCATCCGGACACGCCGATCGTGCTCGTCTCGCCGACCTCCTTCGCCGAACTGGAGACCACGGCCGGCCCCGTCGCGTTCGACCCGGAGACCGGCCGCAAACGCGCCCTGGGTTCCGCGGGTGCCGGAGCGCTGACACTGACCAGCGTCCGCACGCTGCTCGCCACGGTCGTCGACATCCGCGAAGACCCGGCACTGCACTACCTCGACGGGCGCGAGCTCCTCGGGCCGGACGAGGCCAGGTCGCTGCCAGACGGCCTGCACCCGACCCGGCCGCGCACCTGCGGATGGGCGAACGAGCCGCTCGGCTGCTCCTAGGCCCAGCTGTGACCGACCCACCACGACGGCGACAACAGCTCCTTGACTCGCCAGAGCTATCAGCACACCACCCCGCCTAGCATGGCCCTGATCGTTGATCTCCAGTCCTCGCCTGGTTGCTCTGCCAGGTGTGCGGCGAGTGTTTGTGCATCGAAGTGCGGTGCGCGGCGTAGCTCGGGCAGGGCGGGGCCGGGGGTGCGGACGGGTTCGGCGCTGGTGTCGAGGAGTTGGGCGAGTTCGGTGGCGAGTTCTGCCCAGCGGATGTGTCCGCCGATGGCGTTCACGACGCCGTGGACTTGGCGTTCGGCGCAGGCGACGATTGCGCGTGCCAAGGCGGCGGCGTGCACCCATGGGGTGCCGTACCAGCCGTCGTCCGGTAGCGGGACCGTTCCGCCGTGCTGGACCGCCTGGAACAGCGATCCCGTTGCTCCCCAACGTAATTGGTCGCGTAGTCGGGGGTGCGGTCCCCATACGATTGGTGCGCGCACCGCGCAGCCTGCACCGCGGTCCTCGGCCGAGGCGGTCCATAGCATCTGCTCGCAGTCGAGTTTGGCTCTGCCGTATGGGCTGAGCGGCTCTTCCGTGGCGGCGCCCTCGGCCACGGACGTACCCGTGGGCTGACCGTAGGCGTCGATACTGCTGACGAAGACGAACGGGCCGTGCTGCCAGCCGTCGAGCAGAGCGCGCATGGCGGCGCGGTCCACGTCCGGCGCGGTGAATGTGCAGGCGGCGTGGATCACCGCGTCGGCGCCGGATACGGCGGCCCGGAGGCTGTCCGGGTCGGCGAGTTCCCCTTCGACCACCTCGATATCTGAGCCGTGGACCAGGTGCGCCGAGTCCGGGCGCGCGAGGGCGCGTACCGGGTGGCCGCGTGCGACCAGTTCCCGGACTATGAACGCCCCGACACCCCCGGTGGCACCGGTGACCAGTACGGTTCCTGGCCGTGTCCCGGACCGTCGGCGGGCGGGTGCGCTCTGCTCGCGCTGCCGGGCCCGCTCGTCGAGCAGGGCCGCGAGTGCGGATGGAGTGCGGTGTTCCAGGATGTCGAGTCCCGTCAGTGGCAGCCGCAACCGCGCTCGCAGGTCCTCGGCGAGTCGCACGGCCATCAGGGACTGTCCGCCGAGTGCGATGAAATCACCGTCGGGCCCGGGGATTTCGCCGAGAACCTCACCGAACGCCGCCATGACCAGCTGTACCCGCTCGCTCAGTGGACGGACCGGCGCGGCGGTTGTTTCCGCTGCACCGGGGAGCCGTGAGCGGTCCACCGTGCCGTCGGACGAGCGTGGCAGCGCGTCGAGCACGGTTACCGCGAGCGGGACCGCGGCCGGTTCGAGTCGTGCCCGCAGTGCGGTGAGTAGCCGGTCGGGGGTCGGTGATCCGGTGCCGCTGGGTACGACGTAGGCGAGCGGCCGCGTCCCGTCGCGAGGGAGCACCACGGCATCGGCGACCTCCGGCCGGTTTCGCAGTATCGCCTCGACACGCGGATAGGGCAGTGGCAGAACGGGATCGGCGGCCATGCCCTGCAGCAGGTTCGCGAACGAGCGCAGCAGTCGATGCGCGGTCTGTTCGTCCAGGCGGGTCCGGTCGTACCGCAGCACACAGCGCGGCCCGTTGCCGGTCGTCTCCTCGAGACACAGGGCGAGACCGAACTTGGCCGCCTCGAGGTCGATTTCGACCGGTTCGGCGGTGCATTCGGGCAGTCGCAGCGCAGGTGGGTCGCCCAGGACGTCGAGGCTCACATCGACAAGTGAGTTGCCCTCCCGGTCCCGGCCCGCGTCGCCCAGGCGCTCGACGATGAGGTCGAACGGGGTATCGCGGTGGTGTTGAGCGTCCAGCAGCGCCGCGCGGACACGCGGCAACAGCGCACCGGCGTCCCGGGCGCCCGCCCATCGCACCCGAATCGGCAGGGTGTTGACGCACAAACCCACCAGGCCCCGTTCGCGTTGGCCGCTGGCGCAGCCGATGACCATGTCGTCGGTGCCGGTGATCTCGTGCAGGGCCGCGAAGGCCGCGGCGAGGACCACCGTGAACACCGTGGCCCCGTATGCCTTTCCCGTTCGCCGGAGTCCGGCCATCACGTCCGGCGGCAATGGCGCCGCCAGCGTGCGTCCTTCGCCGCGCCGCGGACCGGCGGATGTGCTCGGGCGGGGGAGCGGTACGGGCCGGGCACCGGCGAGGCGCTCGGCCCAGTGCGTGACGGCGGAACTATCTCGATCCCGCTCGCGTCGAGCGAACTCCAGGTAGCTGGGGGCGGGTTCCGTGGTGAGGGGACGGCCGTCGCGAACCTGCTCGTACAGTGCGCCGAGCTGATCGGCGAGCAGGGCGAGCGAACCACCGTCCACCGCGATGTGATGCAGCGTCAGCAACACGGTGTGGTCCTCGGGTCCATGCCGGACGACCAGCGTGCGCAGCACGGGTCCGGTCGTCAGGTCGAAGCGGCCAGCCGCCTCCTCCGCGAGCTGTCGGCTGCCGTCGCCGTCGGCATCCACCACGGTCACCGGCACCGGCTGGGGAGCCACCACCTCCTGGTACGGTTCGCCGTCTCGCTGCCCGTATCGCGTGCGCAGCACCTCGTGCCGGGTCACGAGGGCGGTCAAGGCCCGTTCGAGCGCCGCCACATCGAGCGGTCCGCGCAACCGGGTCGCGAACGGTACGTGATACGCGGCCCCGGCCCGACTCAGTCTGTCCATCAACCACATTCGCCGCTGAGCGTGCGACAGCGGCGCGGGTCCGGCGGGCCGGGGCGGCACGGGCGCCCGGTTCCTGGCGTGCTCGCGGGCCAGCCGAAGCAATTCCTCTTGTTCGCGGTGCGCGGCGGTGGTCATCGAACCAGCTCCGGTTCGCTGCGGAGGGCCTGTTCGACGAGCGCGGCGACGCCCGAAAGGGTCTGGGCGGCAAGGAAATCGGCGAGCGACAGCTTTACGCCCAAGTCCTCGTGCAGGTCCTCGACGATGCCGAGGGCCATGAGGGAGTGCCCACCAAGGCCCAGGAAATCGGCCGCGGGGTCGGTGATGTCGTGATTCAGTGCCCGCGCCCAGACCTCGGCCACTGCCTGCTGGATTGGGGTGAGGTCGCGAGCTTCGGGCGCTGGCGCGTCTGTGCTCGGCGGGCGCTCGTCCAGTGCTTGCTGGTCGAGTTTGCCGTGAGTATCCAGTGGGCGTACGGCCAGTGCCCGCCGGTCGAGTTTGCCGTGCGCGGTGAGCGGCATTTCGGGCAGCAGTTGCCAGGCGTTCGGCACCAGGTGGGCGGGGAGTCGGCCTGCCAGATGCTCACGCAGCTCGGTCACGTCGGGGCAGTGTCCTTCGGCCGGGACCAGGAAGGCGGTCAGCAGTGCGTTGTCCGGCGTCGGATGTTGTACTACCACGGCGGCATCCGCCACTCGAGGATGTCCCCGCAGAGCGTGCTCGATCTCGGCCGGCTCTATCCGGTAGCCGCGAACCTTGACCTGATCGTCGACGCGGCCGTGGAAGTCCAGGGTGCCGTCCGGGCGGGCCGAGACCACGTCGCCGGTGCGGTACAGCCGCCCCGCCGACGGGTGGTCGATGAACCGCTCGGCGGTCAACTCGGGTCGTCCGAGGTAGCCGAGGGCCAACCGGGCACCGCCGAGCCAGAGTTCACCTTGCTCGCCCGGGGCGACCGCCGCACCGTGTTCGTCGAGGACGACCGCGGTCGCCGCCTGGATGGGCCGGCCGATGGGCGGCGGGCCCGCGCAGTCGGTTTCCCGTACCCGGTGAGCGGTGGCGAACGTGGTGGCCTCGGTCGGACCGTAGCCGTTGACCAACTCCAGCCAGGGCCGGTGGCGCAGCACCGTGCGGGCGTGCTGGGCCGACAGCTGCTCGCCACCGACCACGACGGTGCGCAGCACGTCGAAGATCGGCGAGCGCCGGGCAGCGAGGTGGTGGAACAGCGAGGTGGTGAACATCGCCACCGTGGCGCCGAGTCGCTGCACGTCGGCAGCGAGGCCGTCGAGCGAGTGCCGGTCGGCGGTGGAGGCCACCACGGCGGCCCCGTTGGCCAGTGGGGTCCACACTTCGAACATGCTGGCGTCGAAGGTCATCGGCGAGTGGTACAGCACCCGGTCACGGGCGGTGACGGTGACGTATTCCGGTTGGGCGGACAGGGTGGCGACGGCCCGGTGCGGTACGGCGACCGGTTTGGGCTCGCCGGTCGATCCCGACGTGTAGAGCAGGTACGCGATGGTGTCCGGTGCGAGGAGCGCCGCGGGAATCGGCTCGGGGTACGTGTCGTCGGTCTCCGCGAGTGCCAGGACGCGTTCGGCCGGTATTGCCCTGTCCGCCAACAGGTTTGCGTCGCCCACGAGGAGAGCGGCGGCCGCGGTCATCGTGTGCAGGCGTGCCGCCGGATAGGCGGGATCGAGCGGCACGTAGTAGCCGCCGGCCCACCACACGGCGAGCTGGGCCACCACGGCCCGGACCGAGTGCGGCACCAACAGCCCGACCGCCTGCCCGTGCTCCAGGCCGCGCTCGCGCAGCGCGGCGGCGAGCCGCGCGGCGCTGGTCACCAATTCCCGGTAGGTCAGGTACGTTTCACCGTCGGACACCGCGAGGGCGTTCGGGGCGGTGGTGGCGTGGCTGGTGATGAGGTCCACCATGGATGCCGTCGTGCTGGACATGGTTGCTGTTGTCTCCGATTCGGTCATGTCAGGCACCTGCCGGTAGCGGTCTCGTGGCGCATCGGGTATCCACCAGCGCGGCGAGGTGTCGCAGGTCGGGCTGACGCAGCAGTTCGGGCGCTCGCAGCCGCACCTCGAAGGTGTCTTCCAAGGCGGCGAGCAACTGGGCGGCGAGCAGTGAGGTGCCGCCGGCCGCGACGAAGTTGTCGAGCGGTCCTATCTCGTTGCTGTCCAAAAGCTTCCGGCAGAGCCCGAGCACCACGTCCTCGGTGACCGTCGCCGGTCCTGCGTCCGTCGACGCAAGGTCGGCGGACGGCAGCGCCGCCAGCAGCGCTGCCTTGTCCACCTTGCCGTTGGCATCGAGCGGGAAGGCATCGACAAGGCGGACCGTGGCAGGTACCGCCTGCTCCGGCAGCCAGTCCCGTGCTTTTCGCAGCAATTCTCGGGTGTCGGGCCATGGCTCGTCGGGGACCGGCTGGACGAACGCGACGAGCCGTACCGTGTCGTCCGGCTGGCGCTGGGCGGCGACCGCGACGCGCCGTACCTGAGGATGGTGCTCGAACGCGGCCTCCACCTCTGCCGGTTCGATTCGCACCCCGCTCACCTTGACCTGGTCGTCGATCCGTGCGAGGAATTCCAGCACGCCGTCGGCCCGCATCAGCACCCGGTCACCGGTGCGGTAGACGCGGTCGGTGCGCACCCCGGGCGGTGCGGGGACGAACCGTTCGGCCGTCAGGCCCGCATCCAGATAGCCGAGGGCCAGGCAGGATCCGCCGATGCACAGTTCACCGGATTCACCGCGGGTGACCAGCCGTCCCTGGTCATCGGTCACACAGACGACCGCCCCGGCCAGCGGACGGCCGATCGGCGGCGCGCCGGCGCCGGGGTCGGGGTCGGCCGGTGTGAGGGTGTGCACGGTGGTCAGTACGGTCGCCTCGGCAGGCCCATAGGCGTTGTCCACAACGGCCGTGACATCTGTTGCGGGCCAACGGCGCAACCGGTCGCCGCCGATCTCGAGGCGGCGCAGCGCCGGCAGGTCGGGCCAAGGCCGATCGAGGACCAACTCGGCCAGCGGGGTGGGCAGAATCGCCAGTGTCACACCGGCATTGCGCCACCAGTCGGTGAGTGCGACCGGGTCCCACCGGACCGCTTGCGGCGCGACACTGAGCGCGGCGCCGGTGGTCAGGGCGGCCCACAGCTCCTTGACGTGCGGGTCGAAGGAGACCCCGATCAGCAGGCTGTGCCGATCACCTGGACCCGAGCCGGTTCGCTCGGCGTACCAGCGCTGCAGCGTCCCGAACGATGAGCGGCCGACCGCGACCGCCTTCGGCATCCCGGTCGACCCCGAGGTGAGCACGGTGTAGAACGTGCCTTCGGGCACAGCCGGGCGCGCAGGCGCGGCGGCGAAGCCGGCCACCACCTGTTCGCCCGGTATCGGCAGTGTTTGCGGTGCTGTATCCGCGTACCCCGCGGGCAGCAGTTCGGGTGTGCCGATCAGGCAGGTCACCGGCAGACGGTCGGTCACCGCCGCCAGCCGCCGCTCGCCGGGACGCGGCCCCAGCGGCAGGTAGACCGCACCCAGCCGGGCGACCGCCACCGCGGCGGCAACCAGTGCCACCGACCGATCCAGGCACACCCCTACCAACTGTCCGGGGCGTATCCGATCGGCCAGCGCCTGCATGATGCGGTCGGCCAGACCGCTCAATTCGGCGTAGCGGCAAGTGTTCGTGCCGTCCTCGACGGCGATCGCCTTGGGCGTGGTGGCGACCCAGTGCTCGAAACGGTCGAGCACATCCCAGGCCTCGTCGGTGTACGTCGCGCCGTACTCGACGCTGAGCACCTCGTGCTGGTTCATATTTCCTCCGTTGTCGGCAAAAGATAAGGGGCTCAGCCGAGGCCCATGGCCCGGGCGACGATGACTTTCTGGATCTCGGAGGTGCCCTCGATGATCGTCATCATGCGGATGTATCGGTACAGGAATTCGAGCGGATGCCCGCGCACCCAGCCGGTTGCGCCGTGCACCCGCAGGACCCGGTCCACGACGCGCATTGCGGTCTCCGACGAGGTGAGCTTGGCCAGCGCGGCGTTCTCCGGGGCTTCGGTACCCGCATCCACGAGCCGGGCACAGGCGAGGGTGAGCAGCTTCGCGGCCTCCACCTCCGCGCGGCTGCTGACCAGATGTTCCTGGATGTGCTGATACGCAGCGATACGTTCGCCGAATGCCCTTCGCTCACGGGCGAATTCGACACCGAGCCGCAGCGCGTACTCGGCAATGCCGTCGCACTGGGCGGCAACCACCAGGCGGCCTCGGGACAGGCTGTCCATACCGGTGCCGAGAGCCGCGCCGATACCTTTCTCGCCGCCGATGACCGCGTCCGCGGGCAGCTTCACCTCGTCGAGCACCAGTTCGAAAAGGGGTTCGCCCGACATCCCGTCGTACCGCTGCCCGATCCGCAGTCCCGGGGTGTCCATACCGGCGACGAACGCGGTGGGACCCTGGTCGGCGACGGCGGCGACGAGAATCGCGAAGTCGGCGCGGTCGGCGTTGCTCACAAATGTCTTGCGACCGTTCAACACCCAGCCGTCACCGTCGCGGACGGCGCGGGTGGTGAGCCGGAACGCGTCGGAACCGGCGTGCGGCTCGGTCAGCGCCAGACAGCGCACCGCCTCCCCACGGACCAGCGGCTCGAGGTACCGCTCGATCTGTTCCTCGGTGCCGTGGCGCAGCAGGGGGCTTGGCCCGTCGGAGCCGGCCAGCGCGTACGGGGCCAGCGGGCAACCGCTGCGCCCGGCCGCCTGATGCAGCAGCACCACGGCCGTGAACGGCATACCGGAGCCGCCGAGCTCCGCGGGGTGATCACCTGCGTAGAAGCCCAGCCCTGCCGAGCGGAGGCGCACATAGGCGCGCAGATCGGCGGGCGGTGAGTCCGTGGTCTCCGGCAGCTCCGCCGCGAGCGGTACCAGCTCCCGCGAGACGAACGATTCGAAGGCGTCGACCAATTCTCGGTGCTCGTCCTCGAGCACCGACGAGGGCGTGGACAGACGGGCCGTGGTCACGCCGTCACCTCGCTGGCGCTCGTCTCGGGCACGATCACCGAGGTTCCTCGCACCGCACGAGCCTGGTCGGCGAGGATCGGATTCTGAAACAGCACCCGCATCGGCGGCCGCCCCCCGAGACGGGGTTCCAGCCAGGCCGCGAGCTGGGCGGCGAGCAGCGAATGCCCGCCCACCTGGAAGAAATGCGACGACGCCGTGAACCGGTCGTGCCCGAGCACCTCGCGCCAGCCCTCGGCAATCAGCTTCACCTGCGGATCCGAGACCGCGTCGGTATCGGATACTTGCGCCGGTTCTTCCTGCGCCGCGGCCAGTGCGGCCAGCGCCCGGCGGTCCGGCTTGCCGCCGGGCAACATCGGTATGGGTTCCAGGCACACCCAGTGCCCCGGCACCAGTGCCGTCGGCAACCGCCGCGTCAGCGCCGCATGCAGGGCCCGGTCGTCCACCTCGGTTCTCTCGACGAACCCGACCAACCGAGGTCCGGTCGAACTCTCCGTGTCGAGGACGACTGCACAGGAGAGACCACCGAGCTCTGCCGAGGCGGCGGCCTCGATCTCCTCCGGTTCGATGCGGTAGCCGCGCAGCTTGATCTGATTGTCCCGGCGACCCAGGAAACGAAGCAGGCCCGACTCGTCACGATAACCGAGATCGCCTGTGAGATAGACGCGTTCGCCGTTCAGCGCCTCCACGGTCACGAAACGGGCGGCCGTGGCCGCCTCGTCCGCCAGATACCCCTCGGCCAATCCCACACCCTGGACGGCTAATTCGCCCACGGCACCCGTCGGCAGCGGATACGTCCCGGCATCCAGAACGTGGACGCGCACGCCCGGCAGCTCGGTCCCCAGCGGCACCTCCGCGAGTGCGGTCTCCGTGCGGTCCACTTCGTGCACGGTCGACGTGATCGTCGCCTCGGTCAGGCCGTACGCATTGAGAACGATGGCGTCGGTCGTGTCGAGCACCTCCCGCAGCGCCTCGACCGGCAGCCGCTCCCCGCCGAGCACGATCAGTCGCGGTGACCAGCGCCCATCGCGCAGCGCCTCGCACACCTCGGCACGCGCCGCCAGCAGATAACTTGTCGGCAGATTGGCGACGGTGACGCGGCGGGCGGCGAGCACGGCGACCAGTTCGGGAGCCGTCGGTACCTCCCGCCGGGGAGCGATCAGGCTCGCCCCGACCAGCAGCGGCGGCAGCATCTCCTCCAGGGCCACATCGAACGACGGCTTCGCGAACAGCAGCACCCGATCCTCGGCCGTCAGTCCGAACCGTCCGGCCACAGCGGTGACGTGGTGGGCCAATGCGCGGCGGCCAACGACCACAGGTTTGGGCACCCCCGTCGAACCTGAGGTGTGGATGACATACGCCGCCCCCTCGATCAACCGCGCCGATCGTGCTGTGGGCCAACCGGATTCGCCCACCAGCGCGACCGGCAGTCCCTCGGCGGGCAGGGCGAGCGCACCCTCCCGAGTGGTGAGCACCAGCGCCGGGTCGAGACGTTGCAGCAGCGCCGCCAATCGCGCGGGCGGGTCATCGGGCGAGCACGGACAGTACACCGCGCCCATCCGTAGACAGGCGAGCAGCGTCACGAGTGTGTCCGTGCCGCGCCCCAGCACGGCTGCCACCGGCGCACCCGACGTCACACCGGCCGCGCGCAACCGGTCCGCCAGCGCCTCGACTCCGCGATCCAGCTCCCCGTAGGTGAGTGTCCGCCCGCCGTCGACTACCGCGGTCCGGGCAGGGTCGTGACGGCGGAGCGGGTCGAGCACCTCGTCCGGCCGCACCTCGACCGGTGCAGTGTCGGTGGGCGGCAGGACCGGAGCAGCGAGAGCGGCCAGTGGTGCGTCGGGAGCGAGGAGATACGCGCGCAGGAGGTCGAGGAAGCGGCCCGAGAGCAGCCGCACATTGTTCTCGGTGAACAGGTCGCGGTCGTAGTCCCATACCAGGGTCATCCCGGGCGCGCCGTGGCGGAGCCCGACCGTGCGGCGGTCGTCGGGTAGCAGCACCAGGTCGAGGTCGAAACGGGTTGTGCCGGTGTTGAATCCCTCGAACAGCGTCACCTCCAGGCCGGGCACCTCGATTTCCGGCAGCACCGCGTCGTGGGCGCTGAACATCACCGAGAACAGCGGATTGTCCGCGCCGTGGGTGTGCAGGCCCAGGGACCGGGTGAGCTCCTGGACCGGCAGCTGCTGATGGGGGAGGGCGCGCAGCAGCGTGTCGGTCACCTCGTCGACCGTCTCGCCGGCCGCCGCCACCGGATCGAGATGCAGCCGCAGCGGGATGGTGTTGACGAACATCCCGACCGTCTCCTCGAAGCCGTCCGGTCGATTGCCCACGGCCGTGCCGACCACGAGATCGCTGCGGCCGCTGTGGCGGCGCAGCAATTCGCCGAACAGGGTGAGCAGCGTGGCGAAAGGCGTGTGCCCGCGGTCGCGGCTGTTGGCACGCAGCCGCTCCGCGAGATCGGCCCCGATCGCCTGGCGAAACTGCCCGCCGGCATGGCGTCGCTGCACTCCCAGCCGGGCCAGCCCGGGCAGCGGCAGATCGAACGCGGCATCGCGCAGGACGTTCTTCCAGTAAGCCAGCGATTCCACGTCGCGCGCTCGGAGCCGCGGATCGGACATCGCCGCCACGTACCGCTCGTACGAGCCCGGGATGGGCAGCTCGGCGTCCACGCCGAGCACCCGCGCCCGGTAGAGGATGAACAGGTCGCGCAACACGATCGCGAACGAGCGCCCGTCGTGGACGAGATGGTGCTCGACGTGGATCAGCCTGTGGTGGTTCTCGCCGAGCCGCGCCAGGCACCAGCGCAGGAGCGGAGCCTCGAAGGTGTCCAGCGGCTCCTCGGCCTCGGCGCGCAGGAGTTCCTCGAAAGCGGTTTCCGGATCGTCCGTCCCGGACAGGTCGACGCTGCGGATACGAGGGACGCACTGCTCGCTCACGCGCTGCCGGGGAGCCGTCCCGGCCGAATCCTGCGGTACGAGCTCCAGCCGCAGCCCCGGGTGGCGGTCGAGAACACCGGTCAACGCGGCACACAGTGCCTGCTCGTCGAGTTGCCCCCACAGATCGAGGGTGGCAGTGAAGTTGTATGCGCGGCTACTGGGCAGCATCTGCTCGTGTAGCCACACGATCTCCTGTGAGGGAGAGAGTCCGAACATTATCGATCCTTTTGGGTGAGGTGGGATGGGACAGCACGGCAATCCGCGGCTCCTGCCGATCGGGCGCGGCGAAGAGATAAAGGCGTATGCGAGCTAGGTCGGCCTAGGTGGTCGAGCGGGCGTGCGGGCGTAGCCCGGCGAGCATTTCGGCGAACGCTTCCCGTGCCGGTCCGTCCGCGACGGCACCGCGATCCCAGGCCATCCGGACGAGCAGCTCGGTGTCGTAGGAGACGGAGACGACGAACGGAGCCTGGATCGGACGTCCGTCGATGTGGATCTCGTGGCCTGTCACCCCGCCCAACTCGAGCGGCGGACGGTGGGTGAGGTCCTCGAAGGTGAGCAGCCCGTCGAGCGTGCCGGTCCACGGCGCGCCTGCGCTGCGGGCCGCGCGGGCCACCTCGTCGAACGGGGTGTCCGCGTGATCGAGATCGTCCCACCAGACGTCGGCCGTGGCCTCCGGATCCACTGTCCGGGCGGCGTGGACCACGGTGTTGAGGAAGGACCCAAGCACCGCCGGTGCGGCCGCCGGTCTGCCGCCCCAGGGATAGCCGAGTAGCGGAATAGCGGACCCGTGCACCACCCGGGCAGCCGCGGCGCAGGCGGCGAGCAGGACGGGGAAGGCAGTCGCCCGCCCGCCGTCCGTAATCGGCAACCGATGCAGGGCGGACCCGACCGTCCTATCGTCCCCGCGCGGGCCCGGGCCACCGGGCCTGATGTCGGCGAGGCGTCGCATCCAATAGTCGACCGAGCGCGTGCCCGACGCGCGTTCCTCCACTGCCAGTTGGGTATTCACGCTTTCGCGGTACTCCGCCACCGACGAGACGGCGATCGCCCCTGGCCCGAGACCCGCCCGATAGGCGGTGGAGAGATCACCCAGTATCCGGCCCAACGACTGTTCGTCACACGCGGCATGGTCCAGGACGATCGCCAGAATCTCCGTGGCGTTCGCGATGTCCTCCGCGAGGAACAACCGCAACGGTGGTCCCGCGGCCTCCCATCCGGCCAGCGCCCGGGGCAGGGCGTCGTCGACGGTCTCCTCGGGGGCGGGCACCACGCGGATCACGGGGACGGCGGGGTCGTCGACCAGACGCAGGACCGGCGTACCCCGCAGCACTGCGGGACGGGCCCGCAACGCCGGGTGGGTGGCCGCCAAATAACCTGCGGCGCAAGCCAACCGGTCTGCGTCGACGGTGCCGTGGGGGAAAGAGAAGAACAGCGGGACGAGATCGGGCCGCCCGCCCGGCCTGAGGTGACGGGCAAGCAGGAATCGGCGTTGGGCACCGGTGACCGGGAGTATTCGGGCCGGGTCGCCGCTCTCGGCCACCTGCCGGTATCGGGCGAGGTATCCAGCGGTGATGCTGATATGTGAAGTCATAGCGATGAGGACGTCCGTCTCGAAGACTGCATCGACCGGTCCGCATCGGCAGCCGGATCGGGAAGATCCCGCAGTCGACGTAACGGGGAAAGCAGCAAAGGCACGGGCACGGCGAGCATTCCGACCGCGCACACCCAGACGGCCGTGCGCGGCCCGGCCGCTCCCGCGATGGCACCTCCGGCCAGCGCGCCGAGCGGCATCGTGCCCCAGACCATGAAGCGCAGTGTGGCGTTGACGCGCCCCAGCAGCTCATCGGGACACAACAATTGGCGGAAGCTGACCTGAGCCACGTTGTAGACCACCGCACCGAAGAAGACGACACCCGAACCGAGCGCGAACCAACCGGCCACCGCGCCGTGCCCGGCCAGCGGCCACAGCAGCGCGAACGGGCCCGTGACAACCGTCGACAGCCAGATGACCCTGGCCTGCCCGACCATCCGGGCTGCCGCCCCGGCGAACAGCGCACCGCCGAGTCCACCCACCGCCGCCGCCGAAAGCAGCAATCCCAAAGCGGCAGGAGGCAATTCGAGGACGCGGACGAGGAAAACCGTCTGGACCGAGACCAACATAGCCGTGAAGAAGTTCGCCACCGCTGTCGCCATGGCGATCATGCGCAGGATCCGGTGCCGCGCAACGAAGGCGATACCCTCGGCCACCTGGCTGCGCAATGAGAGGCCCGGCGTAGGTTCCGGTTGCGGCTCGCGCGTGCGGATACCTCGCAGGAACAGTGCCGACGCCAGGTAGCCGAGCGCGTTCGCCAGGATCGTCAGCGGCGCTCCCAACACCTGCACCAGCCAGCCACCCAGTCCGGGCCCGGCCACCTGGGCCGCCGACCGTGCCGTCTCCAAAGCCCCATTGCCCGCGACCAATTGGTCCCGCGGCAGCAGACGCGGCAGATAGCTCTGATGCGCGACATCGAAGAACACCGTCGCGACACCGGTAGTCAGTGCTACCACGTATAGCTGCACCATGGTGAGCCTCCCGGCCACGGTCGCCAGCGGAACGCTGACCATCACCGCCGCGCGCACCAGATCCGCCCGGATGAGGATCGGCAGCCGCCGCATCCGATCCACCCACGCTCCGGCGGGAAGCCCGATCAGCAGGAACGCGGCGGTCTCTGCGGCGGTCAGCAGGCCCACCTCGAAAGCGGACGCCTCCAGGTAGACCACGGCGACCAGCGGTAGCGCCACCAGGGTCACGTGCGCGCCGACCTGACTCACCGCAGCTCCGCCGAGTAACAGCCGAAAGTCGCGGTGGCGCAACGGCCTGCGATAGGCAATCGACCGAAATGTGAACCTGCGTTGATGCTCGCGGGCGATGTTCAACTTGTCAACTTCGCTGCGTATCACGAGATAACCCTTCTACCAATATAATTGGCATCGGCACCGCTTACATCAGTTGCTGTACAACAGAGTTCGTATAGGGAAACGGTCACGACATCTGCGCCCCTGACACTCGACAAGTCCAGACCGTGCCGTCACGGCACTGTCAAATCCGAATCAGACTGAGCCATCACGCATTTGGGGCCGCTCTGATCTTGGATCCCGGGTGGCTGTCAGCTGCTGACGCGATTTGACCGTGTCGAGGCGGCATGGTTTTGACTGTCACCCGAGGCGGTGAGCGTGGCCGATGCCCGGTGGGCGATACGTGATGTGAGGTCAGCTGATTCAAGGCAGCACGCGCTGAGCACCGGATCCGACGGCAGCGCACTCGTCGAGCTGCTTACCCGTGACCTCTACCTCTGGCCAATGGCAGAACCTGACCCAGCTCGCGAAGTCGAAGGGGACTGATATGCAATGCCTTCGGCCCGCAGTGACGGGTCAGACGGGTTCGAGGTCGAAGTCGTATCTGGCGCGCAACAGGCCGTCGCCGAGACGAACAGGGGCGAGGATGAGCTCGTCCTTGGTGGCGCTCGCGACATCGGAGTCGAGCCAGTCGCCACCCTGGAAGTACAGCTGGGTGGTGATCTGCCGGTATCCGGTAGCGCAGACCATCAGGTGCAGATGGGCCGGGCGCCAGGGATGCCAGCCCGCGGCGGTGAGGAGTGCGCCGGTGGGGCCGTCCGTGGGGATCCGGTACGGCGCGGGCCGGACGGTGGTGATCTCGAACCGGCCCTGCTCGTCGGTGGTGATCACGCCACGGAGGTTTCCGTCGGGAATGTGCGGGGCGAAGCCGGAATAGTAACCGTCGGCGTCGGCCTGCCAGATGTCCACTTCGGCGCCGCCGAGCGGGGTTCCGTCGAGGGCGCGGACCTGGCCGGTGAGGACGAGGGTGTCGCCCTTCTCGTCGTCACGCTGCGGGAGGGTAGCCGTCGCGGGCAGGCGTTTCTGGCCGGGCAGGTAGTAGGGACCCTGGATGGTGCCCTTGGTGCCGTGCTGTGTGCGTTCGGCAATCTTCTCGACCTCGTGCTCGACGAACACATCGAGGAACAGCGGCCATTCTCCGGCCTCGCCGAGGTCCATCAGCCATTGCTCGGCGGTCCGGAACTCCGGGTAAGTGATCTCGTGGTCGCGGATCACACCCCGGACGGCGTCGACGAGGGCTTGCACGACGGTGCTGACACGCTGTCGGTCGGCGGGGGCAGGACCGCTCCGGGTGACGCTGGCGCGGAAGGCGGCAGTGGCGTTCGTGCCGGATCCGGCGGCAGTGGGTGACGCTGGGGAGGTGGTCATGATGTGCTCCTGGGGACCGTTACCGGGAGAGGAATTTTGCGACGGCAGCCAGTGCCTGGTCGAGCTGCGGCGGGACCGGTTGCCTTGTGCTGCCGCACTCAGCACGGTCTCCGTCGAATCGACCGACAGTGTCGGCTGTGACGTAGCGGCATGGTCAAGCATCCCGGTCGCGACGAGCCGACCGCCTGCCCCGGCACGACGTGGTCGGCACCGAAGCCTTCGCAGGCACACCGGAGAGCGGCCTGTGAACCCCATCCAACGGTCGAATCCTGCATTTCCACAGGCGAACTGATCGCCAACCAATACCGCAACGCGATCGCCATGCTCGAAACCCGCTGGCACATCGAAGAATGCTTCCAGCAGGCCAAAAACGAAGCCGGACTCGACCACTACCAGGTCCGCTCCTGGCGGGCCTGGTACGCGCACGTCACCTTGTCCATGCTCGCCCCGGCCTGGCTCGCAACCTCGAAAACCATTGCTACAAAAGGGGAACCAGCGCACTCGATGACGGCATGATCGCGCTGACACTACCGGAGATCCGCCGCTTGCTAATCGCGTTCGCCCTGACCCGACACCACCGCCCGCCGCGGCGGGGTGGTATCACGACCAACCATCCGAAGACGGACGACTCCTGATCTCGCAAGTCACCGGCCCTATCGCAACCTGATCACCGACCGCTCGTGTCGTCAGGATTTTGGGCAGTCCGTTCATTATGCGCCGGAAGTGTTTTCGGAGTGCGTCGCCACCCTGGGATGGACAGATAGGTGGCGGCGCGCAGCAACCATTCCACGGGACCGTACCTGTGGTAGTGCAACCACCACGCGCTCAACACCAACTGGACGGCATAGGTGAGCAGCCCGATCCCGATCACCGCCGCAGGCGGCACCTTGTCGACCAACGCGAAACCGTAACCGGTGTAGATCACCATGAGCACCAACGATTGGAAGATGTAGTTCGTAGCCGCCATCCGGCCGGCAGGCGCCAAACGGCCCATCAGTGCGGCAGCGCGGGAGGACTGGGTGAGGCAGAGAGCGCCCGCGATATAGGCAAAGGTCATCAGCGGATTGACGAGGTCCTGCACACCGGCCCAGAAGGACGGCAGCGTGAGCCACGCCATCGCGCCTGCGAAGGTTACTGCCGAGACAGGCAAACCGATCGCCATGCCGCCGACCAATACCCTAGGCGCCCAACGCCGCAGGAGGTCCCGATCGTCGAACAGTTCCCGCTTGCCGGCAGCCAACCCGACCAGGAACATCCCGAGAGTTGGCACGCTCTTGAACCAGATCAGTGCTATGAACTTCGGCGCCAGCCACACCTGGTTGGCGAAGGTGTCCCCGAACGAGCCCGTGTAACCCTCGTGCATCCGCTCGACATCGAAGAGACTCGCTATCGCGGCGATTCCGGCGCCCTGGTCGCTCGGGATTGTCACCAACACGGACCACAGCACATACAAAACCGCACCGGTGACGAGCGCCGTGCGGGGCTGCAGATTCTTCAATGCGATCAGAATCAAACACAGGGCTGCGTAGAGCGTGAGGATGTCACCGGTCCACAAGAGAAACGCGTGCGCAAGACCGATTACCATCAGCGCCGCACAGCGACGGATCAGACGAGCATTCGCCGATACTCCAGCCCGCTTCGCCGCCGCGATCTGCAAGGTGAATGAGTACCCGAACAGGAACGCGAACAATAGATAGAACCGGCCCGCGAAGAGCGCCCCGATCAGCCCCCTCACAGCTTGGTCGACTGGACCGTCCCATCGCACCCGCGGTAAGTCGCTCGAGCCCGTGTATGACCACAATGTCGTCGCGAAGATGACATTGGCGATGAGGATGCCGAACAACGCGAAGCTGCGCAGAATGTCGACCTCGGCGATCCGTCGATGCGCGGGGGCGGCAGGTAGAACTGATTCGGGCATGCCGAGTCTCCATTCGATGCACGGCCGATTGGGCCGTGTGGAAATTCATTGCACAGGCAGGCGGAATGCCATCGACCCTTACACCGGGTCCTTGCAGCGCTCTTGCACCCCACTGGCATGCAGCACCACACCAATTCGGAATACCCGCTCAGCCAACCGGGGTCGATCGACGCATGTCCGGAATTCGGCACTACCGGATGCCCTGCGCGGCAGAAGATCTCGCACACGGCACGCGTGGCGACTTGGCCGCAGAACCGCCACCAATACTGCAACGGCATTTAGGTGAGTGGTCGTCCTCTGCGCCGGTAGTGGCTCAGTCGGGCTTGGTGTTGTCGGCGGCGGCGCCAGGAGCAGGTAGGCGTGGACGGATTACTCAGACAGCCGGGCCATGCGGTGGAGATGGAAATCGGCGTATCCCTTGTCGGCGGCATCTCGCAAGATTGTCTGGTAGACCGAACCGGTGCCGATATAGACCATGTAAACGCGGGGTTTACCAGGGATATTGGCGCCGGTATACCAGGAGTCGGCGCTCGGTAGGAGGGTGCGGTCGGCCAGTTCGTTGGTGTGGGTGACCCATCGGTCCTGCGCATCACGTGTCGGCTCGATCGACACGACATCGTGGGCCCGCATATAGGCGATGCAGTCGCTGATCCAGTTGACATGGTTCTCGATCGAGATCGGCGTGATCGAGAGCGCGGCCGGGCACTGCGGCCCGGTGATCATGAACAGATTGGGGAAGCTGTGGGTCATGAGACCGAGGTGGGTCCGTGGGCCCGCCGACCACGCATCGTTGAGGGTGAGTCCGGCTCGGCCGGTGATCCCCATCCGGAGCAGGGGACCGGTCATGGCATCGAAGCCGAGGGCGAAAATGAGTGCGTCCAGCGGATATTCGGTGTTATCGAGCCGGATGCCCCGCGCGGTGATTTCGGTGATGGGCGCCGCGGCGACGTCGACGAGGTCGACATGATCGAGGTTGAACGTCTCGTAGTAATTCGTCTCCAAGGGCGGGCGTTTGGTGCCATAGGGATATTTGCGAGGGCTGAGGAGTTCGGCGGTCCTTGGGTCGACGACCCGCTCGCGAATCTTGGCCCGGATGAACTCGGCGGCGGTCTCGTTCGCTTCGCGGTCGAGCACGAGATCGGAGAAGCAGCCGATGGCGAGGGCGAATCCTCCTTCGTTCCAACACGCTTCGTAGACGCGCTGCCGCTGTTCGGCGGTGGCCGCGAGCGCGCGGTCGGCGGTGGCCGCGAGCGCGCGGCCGTGTGTGCGATCGCGCGGCCGTGTGTGCGATCGCGCGGGAGGCCGCCGAATGTGTCCCACGTAGGCGCCCTGAGTTCCCGATAGGAAGCTTTGATGCGGTCGACTCGGTCCGGGGTCAGCGGAGTATTGCGCAGCGGTGTGGCGTAATTCGGTGTCCGCTGGAAGACCGTGAGGTGTGCGGCTTGTTCGGCGATCTCCGGAATGACTTGAATGCCACTGGATCCGGTCCCGATCACACCGACTCGAAGTCCGGTGAAGTCGATCTTCTCGTGGGGCCACCGGGCGGTGGAGTATATCTGTCCGGAAAACCGTTCCACGCCTTCGAAATCCGGTTCCTTGGACACTGACAGGTTGCCCACGGCCGAGATGAGGTAGCGCGCCCGCATCCGCTCGCCGTCAGCGGTTTCGACAACCCACTGATCGGTTGCCTCGTCGTAGGTCGCCGCGGTGACTACGGTGTCGAACTGGATGTTTCGGCGTAGATCGAACCGGTCGGCCACGTGCCGCAGATACCGCAGGATCTCCGGTTGCCCCGCGAACCGCTCGCTCCAGGTCCACTCCTGCTCCAGTTCCGCCGAGAACGAGTAGGAGTAGTGCCAACTTTCGATATCACAGCGGGCACCGGGGTACCGATTCCAATACCAGGTACCACCGACGTCGCCGGCATTATCGAAGACTTTGACAGTGAGACCGAGTGTGTCCCTCAGGCGATGTAGGGCATAGAGCCCGGCGAAACCGGCTCCGACGACGATGGCGTCGAAGTCGGCACCCTGCTCATATCGCCTTTGTGATCGCCTACCGTTGACACGTCCCATCTCCTATGCATGTGACCAGTACTCGGACGGCAGTCTCGACCGTGCCGCGGCGGCATGGTCAACGTTCCGGTCTCGAGGGCTGCAATTCGGCCGATAGCGCCAGTCTGTAACTCACGCCGCGATCCATCGCGTCGTCCGACCAACTCCGACAGCGCGCCTGCCGCGGGCACAATGTAGTCGGCGCGTCGAACTATCGGTGCGGCTCATTGGGTGTGCGAGCCCCATGTTTCAGGCAGCGGTTTGTGGTAGATCATGAAGTCGCAAGGTGTGGCCAACAGCGGGGCCAGGTGCGGATAGCTGTCTTCGAGAGCACCGCGGCGGACGACGCGATAGCCGATGCGGGTGTACCACTCGTCAAGGAACTTCTTCGCCGGATGGGTCCAATCTCTCGGGACGAGAAGTTCCAATTGCATGGTGTGAGCACCGTTTTCGGCGCTGCGCCGTTCCGCGAACCGGACCAGCTCGCGCCCGATACCGGTACCACGCCGACCGGGTGCGGCGACCAGCATGCCGAACTCGCCGAGCCCGTCGCCCAGCCGCTGAATCCGCACCGAGCCCACGAGCTCCCCATCCGGATCGCGGGCCACCGCGATCTCACCCGCCGCGACGAGATTTGCCACCTCCGCGTGCGTGGTGCGGGCGGCGCCGTCCACCCATATTCCCGCCTCGGCGACCTCGTACACCTGATTGATCAGCGCGGTCGGCTCGGCAACCAGCTGGTCCTCGGAAGCCGCTGTGCTCGGAAGCATATCGATGCGAACCACGGCAGTTTCTCCTTACATGAGCGGTATACCGGCCACACACACGCCGGATACGCGACAGTCAAGACCGTGCCGCCGGGGCACGGTCAACTCGCCATCAGACCGCTGCGTCTCGATGTCAGGACAGCAGGGCTCACAACCGAAAATCCTGCTCGTCTGCGGCCGTCGGGCAGCGTTGCCGCGCAGGAGGAATCGAGCGAGGCGACAATCGCGACCGTGCTGAACGCCGGCACTCCACCGCGCCTACCGAGCTTGTGTGATCTCGGAATCAGTTGCGCGCGTTTGCGTGTCATCAGTGGATGTGATGTGGATCTTGCAGGGCTGATCTTGACTATGCCGTCGCGGCGAGGTGTTCGGTGACAGCCGCGGTCCGGCGTCACCGTTCGCAGAATTGCCAGGTATCGATCTCGGAGGAAGTGAATATGCAGTACCAGGAGCTTTCCGAGCAGACCCGTTGGCTGGATGCGACCGATCAGGCCGCACTCGTCGCGTCGGGGGAGGTGAGACTGCGGCGCCGTGGCGGGACCGCCGTCCGATGCTGTAGCCCCGGATCAGGCCAGAACCAGGATTAGTGATGCCCGGCCAACACCGCGGGCACTCGGTCCGTGGAAGGGCTTGCCGCGGAATGTGTTCGAGGTTCATGGCCGATCAGTGCCGGCGTCGGGCTGGAGGCGCTCCGCACGATAATCAGCAGCCTTGTGCGAGGACGATGAGTCAGACCCTGGCCGCGTTGGCGCGCTTTGTGGAACGCTGACCCGAATAACACGGCACGCAGCCACGACAAGCAGAGCTGGACACGCGGGGGGTGAACGCACCCGCAACGGTGGCGGATGTTGCGCGGCAGTGGATCTCGCTTTACACGTCACCCCGAGACCGACCCGGTGTCGGCGTCGGCGCGTTCGGTCACAGCGGAGCCGGGGGACAACTGGCGTTGGTCGACCCACGCCACGAGCTGTCCTAGGCCTTCCTGCGCCGCTGCTTCCTGTTCCCCGCTCGCGCCGATGCCGACCACCTGCGACTGCTGAGTGCGCTGGTCACCGCCGCGCAGCAGGCCTGATCGACAACGAGGACGGCGTGAAGTTCTGATAGTGCACGGTGGTTGGATGATCGGTTTCGATCGATCTTCGAATCCGATTCTGCAGCTTCTTGACGCACGCAGAAATCTTTGTTTGACTCCAAGGGCGTCGAGCTGTATTCGACGCCCGAGGTGCGCCCAGCCGGTAATCGGTGAACAACCTGAGCCCGGCCCCAGTCGCCAGGACGGATTCTGATTCCGTCCGAGGCGGGGTCGCCACCCGCAGTAGTCAGTGGGTATCAAGATGAGCATCAATCATGTTCGGGTATCGGCCGCAACTGGCTTGGTTGTCGCTTGCGTATCGGTCATCCTCCTCGCTTCGGCCGGGTCGACATCCGCTGCGCCGCCCGTGGCGCTACCGACGCCGCATGCCGAATTCGATTACCAAATCGGCGCGCCGTACACCCCGCCTCCCGGCGTCAGCGTGATTTCGCGTGACTACACCAAGGAGCCGGTGCCAGGCGTTTACAACATCTGCTATGTGAACGCATTCCAAACCCAAAAGGGCGCCCAGGGACAGTGGGATCCAGATCTCCTGCTGCGCAACGAGAACGGTGACGTTATCGAGGATGAGGAATGGGGCGGCGAGGCGATCTTGGATCTGCGCGAGGACGGCAAGCGTAAGCGCATCGCCGCGAAGGTCAACGGCTGGATCGACATCTGCGCCGCGAAGGGCTTCCAGGGTGTCGAACCCGACAATTACGACAGCTATGAACGGTCGCAAGGTCTGTTCTCCACGAACGAGGCGCAGCTGTTCATTCAGCTGCTGTCGGCGCACGCACACGATAAGGGTCTGGCGATCGCACAGAAGAACACCTCCGATCTACTCGGCGCCGCCCGAAAGAACGGCCTCGACTTCGCCGTCGCCGAAGAATGTGGTCAGTTCGGTGAATGCGACAAATACGCGGCGGCTTTCAATGATCATGTGGTCGTCATCGAATATTCCGCCAAAGGTCTGGCGGATGCGTGTGCGGATTTCAAGGACCGGCTGAGTATTGTGCGGCGCGACAAGATGGTGACCGCGCCCAATAGCGGCGAATATATCCGCGAAACCTGCCGCAAGTGAATTCGGTGACCACGCTGACTCGCCGCACTGCACTTCGCGGCGGTGCCGCGATTGCGCTGGGCATGGTTTCGGCGGCGTGTAGTGGCGGATCCAAAGGCGGTGTCGGGCCGGACGGTCGGGTGACGATCCAGCTCTGGCACGGGCAGAACGAACGAAACCGGGTGGTGGTCGAAGAACTGGTCGCTGATTTCGAACGGGCATATCCGAACATCCGGGTCGACCTGGGCGGCGGCGGCGTGGTCGCCGACGAAATGCTGCAAAAGGTGCTGGCGGCCTTGGCTTCCGGATCCTTCCCGGACATCGCTTACATCTTCGGTTCGGACCTGGCCAGTATCGCCCGCAGTCCGAACGTCGTAGACCTCACCGACGCATTGCCCCGATGGAACGACCTCTGGAAGCCGGTGCAGACCGCGGTGACCCTCAATGGCCGGGTGCGTGCCGCTCCCGCTTTGACCGACTCCCTTGCGGTGGTCTGCAACAATGCGGTATTCGCCAAGGCCGGTGTCGCGCTGCCGGTCACGGGGTGGTCGTGGAAAGACTTCACCGATACCGCCCGCAAGCTGACCGATGCCGACCGCGGGACCTTCGGGACCGGCTGGCCCGGCGTGGGCGACGAGGACACTACGTGGCGGCTCTGGCCGATGGTGTGGGATTTGGGCGGAGATGTGATCGCTGCCGACGGCAAGTCCGTCGGGTTCGCCGACGTCGGCGAGCGCGCTCTACAGGTGGTTGCCGATCTCGCCCGGGATAAGAGCGTCTATATCGACGCCAAACCGGGTACCGAACAGATGTATCAGGTGTTCAAGTCCGGGCTGATGGGCATGGTGATCACCGGACAGTGGCAGCTGGCCGAGATCATCGACGCGAAGGTGGACTACACCGTTGAGCCGATGCCCAGCTTCAGCGGTGAACCGATAACGATTTCGGGTCCGGACACCTGGACACTGTTCGACAACGGCGAGGCCCGGGTCCACGCGGCACGGACATTCGTCAATTGGCTCAACGATCCTCAGCAGGACGTGCGCTGGGATATCGGGGCAGGCAGCCTGCCGCTCAGTCGGGCGGCGCAGGCGCTGCCCGAATGGCAGCACCAGGTCGAAGACATCAAAGGCCTCGATGTGTTCACCCGCGCCTTGGAGTATTCGCGAGCCCGTCCGGTGCATCCGGCCTATCCACAGGTCTCTCAGGCGTTGGGCCAGGCGATTGTGTCTGTTCTGTACGGCAGACGTAGTCCAGCGGAAGCGTTGCGGCGTTGTCGCCGCGAGGCCGATGCCGCTTTGCATATTCCCCGTTGAGGAGTCCCGTGTCTCCCGTTCCTATTGCCCTGACACCGCTGTCGCAGGATGCGCGCCGACGTCGGCGCGAGTCGACCACCGCGTGGCTGTTCATCTCGCCGTCTGTTCTGGTCATTCTTGGCTTGAGCATGATTCCGGTGATCTGGTCGCTGCTTTTGTCGTTCCAAGCCAACGACTTGGTCACACCCAGTCGCTGGGTCGGGATGGACAACTACAGCGCTTTGTTCCAGGATCCGAATTTCGGTCAGGCTGTGCGGAATACGCTGATCTATACGGTGTTGTTCGTGCCGCTGAGCATCGCCTTCGGGCTGGCGCTGGCGCTGGCGCTCAATCGACGCGTGCGGCTCGTAAGCCTGTATCGGACGCTGTTCTTCGTGCCGTTCGTCGTGTCGGCGACCGCTCAGGGCGTGTTGTTCTCCTTCATGCTCGACCCGCAGGTCGGTGTGGCGAATTCGTTGCTGCACCGCTTGGGGTTGTCTCCGCAGGGATTCCTCACCGACCCTGCACAGGCACTGTTCGTCCTGATCGCGATTACCTTGTGGAGCGGGTCGGGGTTTTGTGTCGTGGTGTATCTGGCTGCGCTGCAGGATGTGCCGCAGACATTGCTCGAGGCCGCGCGTCTCGATGGCGCCGGTCGCTGGAACCTGCTGCGGCACATTGTTTTTCCCACGGTAATGCCGGTGACGATGTTCCTTCTGGTGTGGCAGACGATCACCGCGCTGCAGGTGTTCGACCTGGTGTACGTATCGACCAAAGGAGGCCCGCTCGGCTCGACGACCTTGATCGTCTTCTTCATCTGGCAGCAGGCTTTCCGTAACTTCACCGCGGGCTACGGTGCCGCGGCGGCCTATGTCCTCGCGGTTGCCCTGTTGGGGCTTGGCCTGGCGCGACGGCTCCTGGCGCGTCGCCGCTCTCCGGAAGGGAATTTGCGGTGATCGCCCACGCGCAAAGTCGTATTCGACTGCCGTCCAACGGTGCCGCTGCTGCTCGTCGGCGCCGGCTGCCGTTCAGTGCGTGGCACTTGCTGCTGGCTCCGTTAGCGCTGCTCTTCGCGGCGCCGCTGATCTGGTTGACGCTCAGCTCGGTGATGACCGACGCGGAGATCAACAAGTTCCCGCCCACGCTGTGGCCCTCGGGCGTTCATCTCGATGGCTACCGGTTCGTGTTGTCGAACGCCAAGTTCCCGACCTGGTTCGTCAACTCGTTGATCGTCTCAGGTACCGCGGTCGTTTCGAATCTCGCCTTCGGAACGCTAGGCGGATATGCGTTCGCTCGGATGCGGTTCATCGGGTCGCGAACGATGCTGGTGATGATGCTGGCGACGCTGGTCGTACCGTTCCAGCTCACGATGATTCCGACATTCATCGTGATGAAGTGGCTGGGCCTCATCGACACCCTCGGCGCGCTGATCGTGCCGGCCCTGGTCACGCCGTTCGCGGTGTTCTTGATGCGGCAGTTCTTCCTGTCGCTGCCGCGCGAGCTGGAAGAGGCAGCGTGGATCGATGGCTGTTCGACGTTGCGCGTGTTGTGGCAAATCGTGCTGCCACTCTCGCGCCCGGCGCTGAGCACCGTCGCAGTGCTGACCTTCCTGACCACGTGGAACGACCTGACCTGGCCATTGATCGCCATCAACCACGACAGCACCTACACCCTGCAGCTGGGCATGACGACCTTCCACGGACAGCATCAGACTCACTGGTCTGCGGTGATGGCGGGCAACGTGATCACCGTGGCGCCCGTGCTGCTGGCGTTCCTCGGTGCACAGAAGGCATTCATCGAGTCCATAGCCGGTAGTGGGTTGAAAGGATGACCATGATCGACCTGCTGGTCATCGGGGATGCCAACCCCGACGTGATCATCGGACCGCTGGCCGGACCGCTGGAATTCGGTCAGCGAGAACAGCTTGCGTCCTCGGGGGTGCTCACATTGGGCGGCTCCGGGGCGATCATGGCCTGCGGCGCCGCTCGCCTCGGACTGACCGTCGCTTTCGCCGGCCGCGTGGGGGCCGACGAGAGCGGGCGATTTGTGCGAGATGCCCTCGAGGCGCACGGGATAGACACCTCGGGCCTGATCACCGACCCCGAGCTGGCCACTCCGCTCACGGTGGTGGTCACACGTGACGACGACCGGGCGATCGTCACCGCGCCTGGGACGCTGGCGGCGACCACCACGGCCGATGTGCCGCGCGCGCTGCTGAGGAGCTGCCGGCACGTCCATGCCGCGTCGTACTTCCTGATGCCCGCACTGGCTGCCCAGCTTCCGGCTCTGTTCGCCGAAGTCCGGTCGCTTGGGCGCACCACGTCCCTCGACACCAACGACGATCCGGCCGGGCGGTGGAAGGTGCCGGGAATGTACTCCGAGGTCGATTTCCTTTTGCCCAATGCCGCGGAAGCCATGCATTTGGCCGGCGCGGACACCGTCGAGGCCGCGGCCATCGCGCTTGCTGGGCACGGCCCGACAGTGGTGGTGAAGAACGGTGCCGCCGGAGCGCTGTCCTACGACGGCCGGAATCTGTTGAGAATCAAAGGAATACCTGTTATTGCAGCGGACAGTGTCGGCGCCGGCGACAGCTTCGACGCGGGCTTCGTCGCCGCAACCCTCGCGGGCAGCACGGCGCAGCAAGCGCTCGAGATCGCTGCGATCTGTGGGGCACTGTCCACGCGCGGCATCGGCGGCACGACCGCCCAACCGACCTGGGGCGAAGCGATGGCGACGTTCCACGGAATGGAAAGAATCCATGACTAAGATTGCATTCGTCGGCGCGGGCAGCGTTGAGTTCACTCAGGGATTGCTTGCGGATCTGCTGGCATTTCCCGAGCTACAGCAAGCGCATATCGCGTTGCACGACATCGACGAGGAACGGCTGGAAACTGCCGAGATGGCCGCGAAATTCATCGCTGAGGCCCGCGGCGCGGCTCCGAACATCACCGCGCATACCAACCGGCGTACCGCGCTGGAAGGCGCCGATTTCGTCATCAATACCGTCCAGATCGGCATGGGCGCGGCCACCGAAATCGACTTCGACATCCCGGCCCGCTACGGCTTGCGGCAGACGATCGGCGACACCCTCGGGATCGGCGGCATCTTCCGTGGCCTGCGTACGTTTCCTTTCCTCGAGGCGCTCGGCGCGGACATCGCGCAGGTTTGCCCGGAAGCGTGGTTGCTGAACTACACCAACCCGATGGTGATGAACGTGCAGTACCTGCGCGAGGTCACCGGCCTGACCCGGGTGCTCGGGGTGTGCCATTCGGTGTACTGGACCATGCGGGGACTCGCGGAGCTGGTCGATGTGCCGTTCGAGGAGGTGTCTTACCGTGCGGCCGGGGTGAACCATCAGGCTTGGGTGCTGGAATTCACCCATGCCGGCGAGGACCTGTACGACCGCCTCGATGCATTGATCGAGAATGATCCAGAACTGCGTCGCCGCGTGCGCGTCGACATGTACCGGCGGCTGGGTTACTACCCGACCGAGACCAGCGAGCACTCGTCTGAATATGTGCCCTGGTACCTGCACCATGGCAGTGAAGTGAAGCGGCTGCGGATACCTGTCGGTGAATACCTCGGCATCGTGGCCGAAAACGTGGCGGTATACGAACTCACCCGGCGTTTGCTGGCCGAAGGAAGACCGCTGGAGGTGCAGGGCACGATGGAATACGCACCCCAGATCATCCACAGCATCGTCAGCGACACACCTCGAACTGTGTACGGCAATGTCCCGAACCGCGGCCTGATCACCAACCTGCCCGACGGCATCGTCGAAGTTCCCTGCGTCGTCGACGGGTCAGGCGTTCACCCCCAACCGATAGGCGCACTTCCGCCGCAATTGGCGGCCTTGAACCGGGCCTACCTGAGCGTGACGGGACTGGTCGTGTCCGCCGCGGTTGACAACGAACCCCGCCACATCCGGCACGCGGCGATGGTGGATCCAGCCACTGCGGCGACGTTGACGGTGGATGAGATCTGGGCTCTGTGCGATGAGATGGTCCAGGCTCACTCCGGTCTGCTGCAACCCTCGTTGCGCGGCACATTGGTGCCCTGAACTCTGACGATTCCGCAGGCTTCGGAAAGGCGGTCCCACAAATGAACCGGCACGCGCGCCTTATCACACTGCTCGAGCTCATCACCTCGCAAGGGCATGCCGATGTCGACGACACCGCCAAAAGGCTGGGTGTCTCCAGTGTCACGATCCGCCGGGACCTCAATTGCCTGCACGAACGCGGACTCGTGTGGCGCACGCACGGTGGGGCGGTCGACCGGACCGCCGACCGTTCGGGCGCACTCCAGGACGCAGGCAGTGGCCAGAGTTCGAGGAAGCGGCGCATTGCTCGGGTGGCCGCCGACATGGTCGCGGCCGGTGCCACAGTGGGTCTCAACGGCGGTACCACGACCCTCGAAGTTGCCCGCGCGATCGCGAGTAGGGCGTCGCGGATGCCCGAGGACTGCCGTCGCGTCACGATCGTTACCAACGCCATCGCGGTGGCCGGAGAGTCGACGGTCTGCGGGGAAGTGAAACTTGTGGTGACCGGTGGGATGGCACTACCGGACTCGACGGAGTTGACCGGATCGGTCACCGGCGACACCCTGCGCCAAGTCGACCTCGACCTTGCGATACTCGGAGTCGATGCTTTCGGCATCGATATCGGTGCGCGAACGCGCTGTGCAGCCGAATCCAGCATCGGCAGGCTGATGACGACTCGGGCCCGCCGAGTCGTCATCGTCGCCGACAGCCCCAAACTTGTCGCCGAAGCTGCGGCGTTGATCTGCCCGGCGAGTGCAGTCCACGATCTCATCACCGACCGTGACGCACCTGCAGATCTGCTCCGCCGCTTCGTGGACATAGGCGTCGCTGTGTACGTGGTGTAGCCACGGCTGTTCCGCGACTTGCCCGACCCACTAGCCGCAACGCCGCTGAATCTAGTGTCGTGCCTGGTTGTCAACCAGGCACGGTTCGGACGGTGATCTCGGTTCTGTAGGTGGTGCGGTCGATCGGGCCGATCCGGGCAAGCCACGACCGGTCGCCCAGCTGTTTGATCGAGGGCACCGGACGGCTGTCCTTGCAGCGGATCAAATAGGAGCCGAACACGGCGTCGATCGACAAACTCGGCACCTCAGTCCAGATGGACCGGCAGTGTTGCGTGGCCGTTGGACATGAAGCTGGTGGTGTGTGCCAATTCCGTTGGGTCGATGGCGAATCGCAGGTTGGGGAAGCGCTCGAACAGCGCCGGAAGCGCGATCGTGGCTTCCAATCGAGCCAGCGGAGCACCCAGACAGTGGTGGACCCCATGCCCGAAGGCGAGGTGCTGATCCCGGCTGGCGCGGTGCACGTCGAACTCGTCGGCTGTCGGCCCGTGCACCTTCCGATCGCGGCCGGCGCCCGCGAAGGAGGCCAGAATCGCGTCGCCCTTTGCGATGTGGAACCCCTCGCCGTCGATGTCGTCCACGGCGTAATGCAGCGGGTGGTGGGCGACCGGCGCCTGGTAGCGCAGCGCCTCCTCCACCACGTCCGCCCACGGCACCCGGCCGTCGAGCACCTCGGCGCGCTGGTCGGGATGGGTCAGCAGTGCGGTGATGGCGTGATCGAGCAGGTTCACCGTCGTCAGGTGGCCCGCGTTGAAAACCAGGGTCAGCGTGTCGATCAGTTCCTCCTCGGTGAGCTGGGAACCGTCGTCCTCGTCGCGGGTTGTGATCAGCATGCTGGTGATGTCCTCGCCCGGATTCTTCCGCCGAAAATCTACCAATTCGCCGACCAGGCCGGACATTTCGAGGGAACTGGCCTGTACCTCCTCCCCGGTGCTCGACGGGTCCAAGAGAATGTCGGTGCATTCCAGCATGCCCGAGACCAAATGCCCAGGCACGCCCAGCAATTCGGTGATCACCCGGATCGGTACCGGGTAGGCGTAGCGCTCACGTAGGTCGACCGATTCGCCGGGCCGGGTGCCCGCCAGTCCGTCGAGCAGTTCGCGAGCGATCTCAGCGATGCGGGGCTGCAGCGCGATGGTGCGGCGATGGGTGAAGGCCGGGGACACCAGCTTACGCAGCCGCCGGTGTTCGGGACCGTAGGCGGACAGCATGTTGTTGACCGCCACCAATGGCAGTAGCGGCCATGCCTCGGTGATCTCACCGTCGATGAACGCCGGCCAGTGCTGCCGGGCGTCCCTGGAGACCCGCGGGTCGGCCAGCAGCTGTTTGAGCACGGCGTAATCGGTGACCGACCAGGCGGGCACACCACCGGGTAGATGCACCAGCGTGACCGGTCCGCGCTCGCGGATCCGTGCGGATTCGCCTTGGATATCGGCCCCGAACGGGTCCAGGACGATCGGGTCGTGCTGCATCGCACAGCCTCCTTGCAAGGGCAGTAAACCGGTCACGGCACTCGCGCGCCGGATACTCGACAGTCCAGACCGTGCCGCCGGGGCACGGTCAAGTCGCCATCAGACCGCCACGTCTCGAGAGGAGGCCGGGAAAGCCTGAGCGTGGTCAGCGTCGTCGTCACCATCCACCGCATCATCAGCGGCACCGCACCACGCGGGTGGCTGATGAGCGCGCTTTGAGAAGTGCCGTTAGCCAACGCTCTGGACATCCGACCAACGCCCGCCCCGCGGGACGTCCGTGCCTTCACGTCGACCGGGGCAATCTCGGATCAGTCAGCCGTCTAAAACGCGATCTTTGGGGAATCTCCCGTGAAACCTTGGTTGCGGCAATACTCTGGCTACTTCATGTAGAGCAGTGATCACTGCTCGGTATTCGAAGCCTGCCCGGCGCGTGGCGGTCGCTAATCGCCAGGGGGTCCTTTAGGGCGGCGGCTCAGCAGACTGGCTGCTTTGGCGTGTATTGCTCGCCGTTTGCAGTGCCGAAGGGGGTTCGGCCAGGGGTAGCACTGTGATCTCGTACTCCAATTGGCACGGTTGCCTTTCGATAGGACTTTGGCTGACCTATTGGCTTCTTACCGTGGTTACGTACCGGCAATCAGACGATCAGAGGAGGAGTAATGGCTGTCAAGGAAACCCTGCAACTGTTCACCCCCATGCTGTATGTGAAGGATTCGATCGAGGCGATCGCGTTCTACAGCGACGTGTTCGGCGTGGAAGAGATCAAAGAACGCACCATGCTCCTGAGTCAGGTGCCCGGCATGGAGAACACTCCTGGCGCGGATCAGCAGGCTGTTTACTCCAAGCTCCAGTTCAGCGACGGCAGCGCTCTCAGTGTGGCGGAGTTGAACTTCGAGGGCGCCACGGTGGGCAACAACATCCATATCGGATTGCAGTACACCGACACCACGGCCCAGAAGCAGGCGTTCGACAAGCTCGCCGAGGGCGGTGAGGTGCTAGAGGCCCTGGAGGCGAAGTTCTGGGGCGTGGTCTATGGCATCGTGCGCGACAAGTACGGCGTTGTCTGGGAATCCAACGCCTACACCACACAAGACTGAGCGCGAGGGCGTCGCTGGCGCGTTGAACAGTCCGGTTCTGCGCCCGGCGGCGCCTTTCGCTGCCGTCGCACCAAGGGCAAATCGGGGACCGATAGCGAAAGGCGGGCCCAGGGTTGCCAGTTTTGTAGGCCGACTCTGTCTTCTGCGCCTGACGTACCCGCATACGAACCGCGTGGTGCTCACCGAAACGGCACCCCGGCGGCGAGTACCCGCTCCAGCATGGTGATCACCTGCCGCGGTTTAGTGGCGAACTCGACCTCGCCGGGGATGCCCGCGTCCCGGCAACGGTCACGGTCACCGGTCCACGACTGGGGCAGATACCGTTCCCGGTCGATCAACGCGTGCCCATGCCGGGACGCGTAGGCCAAAAACACTCCGATCTGGCAGTTTTCGGTCCGTCCGGCCGTTCCCGAGTACTGCCGTTGCACCCCAGCCGATTTCACACCCTTTTCAGGAACCCGGTCTCATCGGCGGCCAGCACCGCCTCCGGGTCACCGAGATGTTCGATGACGTAATCGCGCACAATTCCGCCACAACACGCGCCAACACCACACAACAGAACTACCAGCGCCTACTCAGGTGAGGGGTGGCCGCGACGTCGGTAGTGGGAGAGTCGGGCAGGCGGGCGGTGGCCGGGCTGTCGCAAGTTAGTAGGCGATATCGGTGGGTTTGGTGATGCTGCGCCGGGTCAGCAGCCAGAGTCCGCGCCCGGTCGTCCAAGTGCCGTCGATCTGGCGTCGTGCCCAGTCGTCTTCGCGGGGTCCAGATCTACCAGCAGCGACTCGCACAGGGGTTGTTGCGGTACTAGCCGGGCCGGATCTCGTCCCAAGCGACCGGCAAGGGCGCTGGTGCGGTGTTGGGGGTGCCGGTCTTGAACGTGACTTCCTCGAACGGAACCGCCAGGCGCAGGGACGGGATGCGGCGCGCCAGGGTGCTGAGGACCACGGTCAGTTCCAGCCGGGCCAGCTGCTGTCCGACGCACCGGTGCGGACCGAAGCCGAAGCCCAAGTGCTCGCGGGTGTCACGGCGGAAATCGAGCCGGTCGGGATCGGAGAACTGGGCCGGGTCATGGTTCGCGCCCTGGACGGACACCACGATGTAGTCTCCGGCGGTGATCGGCGTGCCGGCGATCTCGGTGTCGGTCTCGGCGATGCGCAGTAACCCGGTTCCCACGCCGAGTTGGCGCACGAACTCCTCCACGGCTCCGGGTACCACTGCGGGGTCCTCGCGGAGCAAGGCGAACTGTACGGGGTCTGCCAGCAGCGCCAAAGTTGCGTTACTGATCATGCTCGACGTTGTGTCGTAGCCGGCGAACAGCAGGGTGACGGCCGTGATGAGCAGTTCCAGATCGGTGAAGTCCTCGCGGCGGCCAACGAGGATGCCGAGCGCATCCTCGGCCGGTTCGGTCCGGCGTCGTGCGATCAAGTCCTGCAGGCAGGCATAGAGCGGCATCTTCGCCGCGTCCAAGTCGTCGGCGTCACCGTTGAAGAACGACTCGGCACCCCGCAGGAACAGCTCTCGCGCCGAGGCGGGCACGCCGAGCAGTTCAGCGATCACCGCCGAGTTGACCGGTTTGGCGAACTGCTCGTGCAAGTCGACCGGCTGTGCTCGGGTGGCAAGCTCATCGAGCATGTCGTCGACGATGCGCTGTACCACCGGCTGGATCGCAGTCATCCGCTTCGCGGTCGAAATCGCGGGGGCGAGCGCGTGGCGGAACCGGAGGTGATCGGCGCCCTCCATCCGCGGAAACTCCCCCGGGTTGATCGGGGCGTCCGGCGGGTGGTTCGCCAGGATGTGTCCGGCCGTGCCTGCCCGGACACTGAACCGGCGTGGATCGCCGAGTACTTCGCGGACATCGGCGTAGCGGGTCACCAGCCAGGCCTCGATTCCGGTCGGGCACGAAACCCGCGGCAGCGACGCGCTTTCCCGGATAGCACTGATCTCCGGCGGGGGACCGAAGGGACACGTCGCACTGTTCGGTAAGGGAAGTGTGGATGACGACACGGAACTGTCCTCTCTGTGGCGGGACGCTCGCGTCCCGGCGACGGTCGACGAAGGCGGGTTGGTCGCTGTCGAGAAGTGGTGATGGCCTTCCACGACGGCGAAATTCGTTGGTCGGTATCAACTACGTAGTCGGCTCGCGCAGTACGGCCGTCATCGCGCCGTCCACGGTGACGGTCGCGCCGGAGACGAGCCTGGCCTGATCACTGAGCAGGAAGGTCACCACCCGAGCGATGTCGTCCGGCTGAGCCAGTTCGCCGAGCGGCTGCACCTCGGTCAACGCGTCACGGGTGGCCGCATCCTGCCAGCGATGCGCGTTGCGGGGCACCATGACGAACCCGGGCCGGACGACGTTGCACCGAAGCCCGCGCGGGCCCAGCTCCACGGCGGCCGCGCGACCGAGTGCCTCCAACGCGGCCTTGGCCATCGCGTACGGCGCTTGCCCACCCCAGGACAACGCCGCGTGGATCGAACTGACCAGCACCGCGGCGCACGGCTCTCCACCAGCTCGGGCGAGCAGCTGTTGCAACGGCTCCAACGCGGACACCGCACCGATGTTCAGCACGCTGAGCACCGCGTCCGAAGTCTGCTCGGCCAGTGGGGCGCGATGCTCACTCAACAGGCAATGCACCAGCCCGGTCGTGCTCCCGAGCGCGTCGAACGCGGCGCCGATCACGGCTGGGTCGGTGGCGTCGCCGACGATCCACGGCACGTCTGCCAGCTCCAGCGGCGGTGGCGCGATGTCCACTACCGCGACCTGTCGTCTTTCAGCCAGGAGCGCACGCACTATGGCCGAGCCGATACCACCCGCACCGCCGAGCACCACTACACCACTCACAACCACATCCCTTCCCAGGCAGGATCGGCGAGTTCCGGCGTGATCCCATTCACGCGGCATGCACGAAATCGCCCGTCCCGCAACAACTCACACATTCCATTCGGCGCTTCCGGTGGTGAAGAAGGCGCGCACGACGAGTCCAGCCGCCGCAGTGACAAGCGTGTTGCCAGTTGAACGCGGCCGGACCAGCGCTTCCGGTGGGGTCGTCTCGACGCGGTCGCGCACCACCTCGAGCCATCGGTCCGACGGTGCGCCGCTACCACCGAGGATGATCAGGCGCGGCCGCATCAGGTCGTACACCGTGTCGGCAACCGCGGCGACCTGGGCGCTGCGCGCCTCGAGGAGCCCGATCGCGATCGGATCCGCTTCGGCCAGGCGAATTAGGTCCGTCAGCGAGGTCACCGCGAGTCCAGCGGATCGAGCCGCGGCCAGCAGCGCCACGTCCGTCCCGCACTCGCCGAGGCGCGCGTAACCGCCGCCGGTGAGGTCGGGCACGAGGATGCGGCCGAAGCTGCCCTGGACGATGCCGTCCGGGCCCGTCGCCCTCGGTCGGCCGAGGAACCCCATCTCCGCGACGTTGCCGACGAACAGGTACAGCACGCTGTGCTGGCCCAGCCCTGCTCCGAAGGTGAGTTCGGCGCCGAGCAGGGCGCACACGTTGCCATCCACCACGACGTCGAACCCGGTCCGCTCACGCAACCGATCGGCGACCCGGACATCGACCCACCCCAGGACGTCGTTGCGCACGACCCGGCCAGCCGCCCGGTCCACCTCGCCGCCGACTGCCACACCGATGCCAAGCACTGGGCCGGGAGCGCAACCGGCCATCTCGGCGGCCAGTTCGGCGGCGCGCCACAACGTGCCGATGCGGTCGGCCGGATCGTGGTTCTCGGTGTGTGCTCTGAGGCAATGACCGACCAAATCGGTCAGTCCGACCGTAATTCGCTCGAGGCCGAAGTGCACGCCGACCGCGTACCGACTGGACGGGTCCAGCTCCACCGGCACCCGGGGCCGGCCGACCCCGGTGGACTGCTCGACGAGTTCACGGACGATGCCGACGGACAGCAAAGGCTCGATGATCCTGCTGACGCTGCCGTGGTTGAGGGAAAGCTCCTTGGCGATGTCGGCGCGCGCCAGCGGGCCGCGCTGGACAAGTAACTGGAGCACGGCGGCCGTGTTGGCCTGCCGGGCCTGGCGCGGTTGGGTTCCGCTGAGGGCTGGCTGGTTCACACTTGCACCGGTTTCCCGGACTCGACGCGGTTGGCTTCCTCGAGCTCGACACCGGTGGTGGCCAGCCACGGCGCCGCCAGCACGATCAACGCGCTGACCAGGAATGCGCAGGAGTACCACGCGACAACCGTGATGCCGTGATTTTGCACGAGCATGGGCGCTAGGAACACGTTGAGCCCGATTGCGAGCCGGGTCGCGCACTGAGCGATACCGGAACCTAGGCCCCGCAGCGCGGTGGGGAACGCCTCGGTGCTCCACACCCAGGACAGCACACCCGGGCCGAACCAGGTCAACGTGGCGTAGGCGACCCAGAAGATCACCAGGCCAACGCCGGGCTGCTCGCCAGTGACCGCGATACCCAACCCGGCAGCGAACACGCCGAGGCACGTCCACACACCCAGCCAGCGGCGGTTGATCCGGTCGATGACCAACGTGCCGAGCACCACCGCGACCAGCCCCACCACAAAACTCAGCAAGGAGAAGTACAGCGTGTTGGACACTCCGATGCCGATACTGCTGATGATCAACGGACCCGCGACCGTCGCCACCGCGCCGCCGAAGGCCTGGATGGCGAAGAACGCCGTCACCGTCACCAGCCGCCGCCACGCCCCACCGGCCAACAGCGCCCGGTAGTTCCGCTTCTCGACGACCTCGCACTTCGGCGGCTCCAGCCCCAGCACGTCATAAACCCGCTGCGCCTCCTCAGCGCGGCCCTTGGCACGGAGCCAGCGCGGCGACTCCGGCAGGAACTGCCGCGCCAGCAGTACCGCGGCCGCGGGCAGCGCAGCCAGACCGAACAACCACCGCCAGGTCTCGTCGCCGAACACCGGGGCGAGCGCGAGTGCGAGCAGCACCGAGACAATGGCGCCACCGAGCCACATCATGTTGGGCAGGCTGCCTGCGATGCGGCCACGCCGGGACTTGGGGGCGATCTCGGTGAGGAACGCGTGCGAGGTCGGGATGTCCATACCCACCGCGACACCGAGCACGAACCGGGCCACCACCAACTGCCACACCTCTTGAACGAACGCCGCGGCGATCGAGGCCACCACGAAGAAGCCCAGGTTGATCATGAAGATCACGCGGCGGCCGAACCGGTCGGACAGGTCGCCGAACACCAGCAGGCCCACCGCGGCACCCACGAACGCCGCCGCCGTGACCACCCCCACCTGGAAGGCCGTGAGGCCGAAGTAGGGCCGGAGGAACAGCATCGCGGCACCGATGACCAGCAGGTCGTAGCCGTCGATGAACTCCCCGAACGCGACCAGCCTACTGGTCCAGTGGCGGACGAACCGAGCTCGCCTCGGCGACATCGACGGTTGGTCCGCTACGGCCAAGGTCATCTGCAACTCCCCGCGAATCCTTTATGTGCGACGAACACTAAAGTATGACCAGGTAATCCGCAACAGCTGATACGTCAACGCGGCCAACGCTTTCCAACTGTTCGACCACGTAATCACGCACGTCGTCACGGAGCCTGTCGACATCCCGGTCCGCTTGCCGCAACAACCGTTGCGTCCCCTGCGGGGCCTGGCTCGCCGGCGTGAGCCTGCGGCCACTCCTCACCTGACCGGCGAGTGTCGTTGCAGTATCAAGTACGAATTCTGGCGCCACTTATCGGGGAATTCTGACGTCACTCAGAGGTGATCCGCGGGCGCGGTCGTATCCATGAATTTCGACGTCACCCCATCAGCGGGTCCAATCGCCGGGCGTGTCAGACAGGCCCGGCGGGGCGCCCCAGCTGGGCAAGTTCGGCGTCGATGTCGACCTTGCGCCGCCCGGTCGCGTTCCACTCACGCAACATCGCGACCGCGATCAGCAGGTCCGTTGCCGCGGTACCCCCGGCGAACGGCACCGCCGACAACACCGCCGGGTGAACTGCCGCAGATAGTTGTACGACAAATCCAGCGCCTCCAGATGCCCGTGATCACACTCCATCGCACCCGCCGGGCGCCAGCCCAGATACCGCGCCACCAACCGCACATGCTCGGTGCGTGTCTGCGCACGCCGCCCGTACGAACGAAGCTGCGCCGCATCAACTTTCAACTGCTCAGCCAGCCGCGCCACCGCCACCCAGCCCCGGTCGCCCGCGAGGCGGATGCCGGGATAGAGTCCCAAGGTCGCGAAAAACGATGCTCCGCGGAGCCAGCCGCCCGCCGAACATCGCGCATACATCGATACAGGACCGTTCTGATCGATGAGCGTCTCCTTGCCGAGATCGGGCATCCCGTCCGCTCCCGGCGCCGACCAGCACCGGCGCGTGCCGGCACAACAGAGGAGCGCAATATGGAGAAGACCATCGCCATCGTCGGAGCGGGACTGGGCGGGCTGACGCTCGCCCGGGTGTTTCAGGCTCACGGCGTCGCCACGACGATCTACGAGAGCGAGACTTCGGCGACGACCCGCGCGCAGGGCGGCCTGCTCGACATCCACGAAGAGACCGGACAGGTCGCGCTTCGCGCAGCCGGTCTGTACGACGATTTTCGCACTCTGGTGCGCCCCGGCGAGGACGCCAAACGCGTGGTCGACCGCCACGGCACGATCCTGTTCGACCGACCCGCAGACCCCGGTTCGGCCCGTCCGGAGGTGGATCGTGGCGAACTCAGGCGCCTGCTCATCGACTCGCTGACGCCCGAGACGATCAGGTGGGGCCACAAGCTCGCCTCGATCCGGCACCGTCCGGAAGGTGGTTGCGACCTCACCTTCGCGAACGGTTCCGCCGCGCGCGCCGACATTGTCATCGGCGCGGACGGTGCCTGGTCCACGGTGCGTCCGCTGCTCACCCCTGCCACGCCTCGCTACAGCGGAACCTGCTTCATCGAGATCGCTCTTGCCCCAGGCGATCCGAACCATCGGGCTAGTGTGGCCGCAATCGGCAGCGGCACTCTGATAGCGGCCGCGCCGGGCAAAGGCATCACCGTCCATCGCTACGCCAACGGGCTCGTGCGCGGCTACGTGGTGCTGAACAAGCCCGAGGGGTGGATGAGGTCGATCGACTTCGGCGACCCGTCCGCTGGCCTGCGTCAAGTCTGCGACGAGTTCGACGGCTGGTCACCGCTGCTCACCGCCTTCGTGACAGCGAGCGACGCGAAACCGTTGCTCCGACCCATCTATGCCCTTCCCGTCGGGCTCAGATGGGACCGGACGCCCGGCGTGACGCTCGTCGGCGACGCCGCTCATTTGATGTCACCCTTTTCCGGCGAGGGCGCGAACCTCGCCATGTACGACGGTGCCGACCTGGCCAGCGAGCTGGTCGAGCAACCCGACATCGAGGTCGCGCTCGCCGCCTACGAAGCGCGGCTATTCCCGCGTAGTAGCGAGGTCGCCGACCGCTCGGCGCAGAACCTGGAGATCTTCTACGGCCCGGACGCACCGCAGAGCGTAGTCACTCTCTTCGATAACCCCTGAACGAAGGACCATGAGTTCAGCATTCCCGCCTTGAACGTGCGGCCTGCTCAGCACGGCGACGATCAGGACGGCGCCGGAGTTCAGCGCCTGGCGTCGAGCGGATGCTCCTCGATCGGCGCGCGACCAACGCTTGGACAACGTCGGCGTACTCGACGGCGGTCTGAACGCGGCGACCAGACGCAGCAGATCAGCGGCAGCGACGAGCCTCGGACTGTTTGTGCCCGCGCGAAATGGCGCGGTTACCTCGAGGAAGCCCGCAAATCCGGCAGCGTGACTGCGTACCGGCACTACGCGAAAAGGTGAGCGGCGGCGACCAACACCCGCTCGCGAGACTCGCGGGCTCGCAACTGTTTCGGCCGCTACCACCGCGGAGGCTGTCACCGCGCCCCCCGTCGTCGCCGCACCGGCCGCGACGATTCTGCCGACAAACTAGGTCGCCGCCCGATCTCCCGACACCGCTCGGGCGGGCCGTGCATCACCCCCGACTACAAGGTGCGGATTACCGCCAAGGCGCCAGAGCAGTTCCATGACAGCGAACTACCCAGTATGCGCGAGGGGCGATACGACGAAATTGATTGCTGGAACGGCTGGAATGGCATCAACCTTTCGAAGCAGCCATAACCCACTCCGCCAGTCCCAGGGACCGAGATGGCCGGTACGTCCGGCGATTGCTTGCTGATGGCTGGACATCGGCACACCCTGCAACGGCCCGAGTTAACCTCGGGCCGTTGATCTTTCGCGGGATGCTACGCACAGCAACCGGCCGAACCACACGCGGACGTTCTCTAATAACGGTGCCTGGCCGCTTCAACTCATTGCACTCATGCCAATTTCAGTGCATCGGCTCAGCTGGGGATGCCCACTAGTGCCGTCTCATCCGCCGATGAGGTGCATCATCGACCGGCTGGAAAACACACTCTTCTGCCGCTGCGCGAGCGTTCTGCGTGGCTAGATCGACTGCGGCGCAGAACATCCGGTCTTGCCGAATACCGGCTGTCGGGGAACGATCCCGTAGTCCTCATCAGGCCATGAAGCATGGACAGCATGGCATCGAGAGCAGCGTGCTGGACGTTCTCGCGCACCTCGTTGTCAGCTCCGGGTGCCGTAGTTCTGGTGTCCCGGGCGTTCGCAGTCTGCAGCATCCATCTTCGTCATCCCGGCATGCCTTCTGACGGATCCGTTGTCGGCCTGTGGGTTTCGGCCGGAGGCACGCCGGGTACAGGATTTCGCTGCGGATGGGCTGCGCGGGTAGCGTCGCCCGCGGAGAGGTCGCTCAGATCGGACGGAGGCATGATGGTGTCGCTGGGGCGGTGGTGGCGCTGCGTCACCTGCTGGCGCGTGTTGACCCTGGTCCTGGTCGCATTACCACAGGTGCTCACTGCGGACTTCCCGGAGCTGCCGGACAGCGACGCCGGGGCGATCCACAGCGACGCCGAGGCGATCCACTTCAAGGCCATCGGGGTGGCCTACCTGCCGACGCGGCCGCTGCTCGAGCAATGGCTCGTATATGTCGCAGAGTCCGGCCTCGTGGTGCTGCTGCCCGCAGTCGTATTCGCGCTGCCGCGCAGGCATTACCGGCTCGGAACGCGCTGGGCCGCAGGCATTCTGGCCGTTCTCGGCGCGGTAGACGGATATCTCGGGATGAAGGCGCTCGAGCACAACGACACGGCGGGATGGGATTTGCTGCTCTTGTCGCCGTTCTACCTGTTGGCGGCGGGCGCGCTCGTGCTGAGTGAGCGGCAGCACCGGCCCGAGACGAGTGAGCCCGCGACGAGCTAGCGTTGCAATGACACAACACTAGGGCGTGTCTCTCGATAGCCTCAGCCGGGCGACCTGGCCCAGCTGAGGCGGTTTCATATCCCCCACACCGGAGACCACGCACAACATGACCAACGACAGGAGCTGTCGGCAGCTGAGTGTTGTCACGTTTGGCGAACAGCAGCTCGGCGCCTCACGAACGTCCGGTATTGCCGCGGTGCGGGCGTTTGCGTGACGAGATCGACTGCGGCGCAGTACATCCGGTATAGGCGATTACCGCGTGCTCTCCGGTGTTCTGAAACCGCCTGGTCGTGGTCGGACGCGCCGACCCGGCCATAGATCTTGGTGATGGTCGCTGGGCCACGAGCACGATCCGACACCAGCCGACAGGTCTACCGGCACCGAACCACGCGAGTGCAGTTGCAGTACTAGGCGAGTCTGAGTGGGCCACGCCCAGAATTCGCAGAACGCTCCGACGAACCGAATGCTCATGGCCGATCGGAACGCACTCTCTTGCCGCGACCCGCGCGGTTCGAGGCGGTCATGCGGCATGCTCGAAAGATCAACCTGCCGAGATCATCTCGGGGGGCGAGACGCACCATATAGCCGGTCTCAGTGCCGACCGCTACCGTCCGATCGGTCGAAACGTGGCCGAATACACTGGACTCTCAGGTCAATTCACGTGGCCGCCCCAGAGCCCGTTCTGGTTGAATCGCCCGCATGGCAACCAGCGTGCGCATCCCCGGCCTGGTACTCACCGAGCACGAGTTCTCCGTCCCCCTCGACCATTCCCGCCCTGACGGCCCGAAGATCACCGTCTTCGCTCGGGAGATCGCCGATCCGGACGGGCTCGACCGGCCGTTTCTCCTCTACCTCCAAGGCGGGCCCGGGCACGAGGCGCCGCGGCCGTCGCGTGGGGCGCCGAGCTGGCTGCCGCGGGCGTTGCAGGAGTACCGAGTGCTGATGCTCGACCAGCGCGGCACCGGACGGTCCACGCCGGTCGGCACGTTGTCCGGCACTCCGGCCGAGCAGGCCGAATACCTCACCCACTTCCGCGCCGACGCGATAGTCCGCGACGCGGAGTTCGTGCGGCGGCAGCTGAGCGTCGAGAAGTGGAGCGTGCTCGGGCAGTCGTTCGGCGGGTTTTGCACGCTCGCCTACCTTTCCCACGCTCCCGAAGCCCTGGCCGAGGCCTTCTTCACCGGCGGGCTGCCGCCGATCGCGCGGCATCCCGACGAGGTCTACACCGCGACGTTCGCCAACCTGATCGAGCGCAACCGCCAGTACTACCTCCGCTATCCGGGCGATCGCGGCCGGGTCGAGGCGCTGCTGCCGATGCTCGACGACGGGGCCGTCGTCCTGCCCGACGGCAGTCCGCTCACCGCGCGGTTGTTCCAGCAGCTCGGGTACGTCCTCGGTGCCAGCGGCGGCGAGGAGGCGCTGCATTATCTGCTCGAACGCGACCCGAAGTCCTCCGCCTTCGCGCACGACGTCGCCAACTCGCTGCCGTTCACCACGCGCAATCCGCTGTACTCGGTGATCCACGAGTCGTCCTACTCCGACGGATTCCCCACCCGCTGGTCCGCCGAGCGCGTGCTGCCGGACATGTTCCGCACCGACCGGACACTGTTCACCGGAGAGCACGTGTTCCCCTGGCTCTTCGACGACTTCCACGGTCTCCGGCCGATGAAGGAGACCGCCGAGCTGCTCGCCGCACACGAGTGGCCGCGCCTGTATGACGCCGACGTGCTGCGCGAGTGCACGGTCCCGGCGGCGGCCGCGATCTACGCCAACGACATGTACGTCGAGCGGAAGTTCTCCGAGGAGACCGCGCGGTTGATCCCGACACTGCGGCCGTGGATCACCAACGAGTACGAGCACAACGGGCTGCGCGCGTCGGGCGATCACGTGCTCGGGCGGTTGATCGACCTCGTCCGCGGCCGGGTCTGACGAGTTGTGAGGGAACCTGAGGGACTCTGATTCACCTGGAAGCTGGTGCGCAGTTGCGAAAGTCGTGGCGGCCATCCATCGATTCGTTCTGCCCGACGACGCCGAACACCGGCCGTAGGCGCATTCCGCTATCGCCGCCGACCGCGCTGACCGAGCCAGCCAGCGGGCCGATGAGCGAGAGCTATTATTCGCTCGCAACGCTTTTCGCCTTGCCAGTTGCGATACCCGACGTCGCAAGTCGTTCTACATCAAACGGTTCTGGAATCCGTCCCGCTGACTTCAGTTGACGCAAGTACACTCTCATGCCGCCGGGCGCGCGTTGGACGGCCGTCCAAACCGGTTGGCTGACAGCACATCCAAACGCGCGCACATGCCGATGCGCGCGCTACGGATCCTGCGGGAGTCGTCCCAATTCCTGACGGGCGAGATCTACAAAAGCCAGATAAGCGGTGCGCATCTGCTGCTCGTCCTCATCGTTCGAAGCTCGGTTCCAGGCCGCCATGAGCTCGCGAGCGCGGGGGCTGCCGAATGTCGCTACGGCTATGCCCGCGTCCATCTCGAGTCGTACGCGTTCGGATTTTGTCCAGGTCTGTTCGATCTCGGCCAGCTTGGCCGCCTTGCCCTGGCGGGCATAGCGTTTGCGGCGCAAGTTCAGATCAGCTGCTCGGAGCGCGGTGAAATACGCCTCACGTCGTTCCGCTACCGATCGGCTGAGTGCGGCCGATTCCTCACCGCGCCGAGCCATCCATTCCACCTGCCTGCGTCCCTGATGGCCGCTGAGCCACGTGAAGAAGACACCGGTCACCGCTGCCACACCGGTCGCCGTCGGACCCACCCATTCCCATGCCATCGTATGATTTTGCCTGCGGCAACGGCCAAGCGCGAGAACGGTTTCGAGTGCCGAATCCCGACGGGACATCTGCTGGCGGGAACCATAGGTCGCGCTGGGCGAGCTCGCCGGCCTGATACTCAGTGCGCGAGGCCGGGTCTGGCGGCGTGAACAACGGCCGCAGCTGCTGCACCCGTTCGAAGAACACCGTCTTGCCGCGCTGCCAGCCAATCCGTTCCATGATCACCGTGGTCGGCATGTCCGGGAACTCCGATAGCAGCGCCCGAATTTGCGGTTCGAACGCATCGACCGCCGAGCCCTTCGCCGCCCGTTGATATCTCGGGGGTTCGTGCGCAGCTAGGGCTTTCTTCACGGTGTTCTTCGAGACGTGCATACGCCGGGCGATGGCCCGGATCGGCATGCCTTCGGCCCGATGCAATCGGCGGATTCCCGCCCAGTCCTCCATGTTGAGCACCTCATGATTCGGCACAGGGTGGGTCAGCGTTCGCCCGGAACTACGGGGTCAGGATCGCACCGGAATCGACACGCAGTCTCCCCAAAGGCCGTGCAGGTGGGTGGACTGCTGGCCGAAGGTTTCGGGCGGAGCGGTTGTCTGGCGCGACGGCCTGGAACAGCCAGCGGGAGTTGCGGTTCGCATGTTCGTGCGTTGGTCGGTCGGGTCGAGGACCAGTGCGGCGCGGCTCTACTCATCGAGGTGAATAGCGCATGTCTCGAGTCTCGACATTTCACTATTTGAACTCTCGCAGTCGTCAAAGTAGCGGCAGCTGTTCGCCCGCGTGGGTGGGCGGTTTCAGGTTGTGGACGTACTGTTTCCAGGTGGGGAGTCCGTGTCCGGCGGCGCGGGCATGCACATGGCGGGCCAGCTCGGTGGTGTAGTCGGTGGGCATGGCCCGGTGGTGGCGGTAGCGGGCGGCGAGGCGGTGGTACAGCCGTGGGGGCAGGGTGTCGGCGGCGCGCTGCAGGAACCAGGGACGCAGGGCCGGGTCGATGCGCATGACATCGGGGAAGACGGTGACCGCGCCAGCCTCGGTGCAGGCGTCGACGAGTGCGTTCAGGGCGGCGGGGTGATCGCCGACGTGGGGGATGATTGGGGCGAGCAGTGCGCCGGTGGGCACCCCGGCGCGGTTAAGGGTCCGGATGAGGTCGAGCCGCAGCTTTGGGGGCGCGGCGGCGGGTTCGAAGGCGCGGCGGACGCGGTCGTCGAGGCTGCCGAGCGACACCATGACCAGGACGTCGGCGTGGCGGGCGGCGCGGGCGAACAAGTCGGTGTCACGGGCGAGCAGGGCGCTTTTGGTGGCGATGGTGAAGTCGATGCGATAGTCGCCTAACGCTGCGAGGATCTCGGGCATGAGCCGGTAGCGGGCTTCGGCGCGCTGGTAGCAGTCGGTGGCGGTGCCGACCATGACCCAGCCGCCGGTGCCGCGGCCGCGCCGCAACTCGCTGCGCAAAACGGCGGCGGCGTTGGTTTTCACCACGATCTGGGTGCTGAAGTCCTCGCCGATGTCCCAGCCCAGGTGACGGTGACCGCGGCGAGCGAAGCAGTAGGTGCAGGCGTGCGCGCAGCCCCGGTATGGGTTGAGCGTCCAGGCGATCTCGCCCCCGCCGGACATCGGGTTGAGCAGCGACTTGGCGCGTTGTTCGTGGAAGGTCATGGCGCCGAACGCATCGACACCACTGGCGTCGGGATCAGGGACAGCGAACAGTCCGTCCATGTCACCGCGTCCCGGCTGCGGGTGGGGTCGGCGATGCGCTCACGGTGTGTGCTGTGATGCCGTGTCGCTGATTGTGGGTGAGTTGACGTGCGCGGCGGCGGTCGGTCTCGGTGATGGCAGCGTGCATGGCCGGGGTGGTGGTGTCGGCGTAGAGGTGCATTTCCCCGGCGATATTGCGGGCGGCGCGGCCGATGGTCTGGATCAGCGCGGCGGGGATGCGCTGCGCCAGGGCGATGTGGCGCTTGGTGGGGAAGATCATGAGTTTGTCGGTCGGCTCGGCGAGGCGGCCGGTGTCTGGTTCGAGGTGGTGCATGGCCTCGATCTCGTCGCCGAAGGATTCGATGCGACAACTCCCGCCACCCCAGGTGGGCATGACCTCGATGGTGTCTCCTCGCAGCCGGAAGCCGCTGCGCTGCAACCGAGTATCGTCGCGGCGGTAGACGATCGCGACCAGATCGTCGAGCAGTTGTTGATGCGAGTAGGTCGTGGTGCCGGTCCTCAGGGTGAGGGCGTGGTCGTAGTAGTCGGCCGGTGTGGCCATGCCGTAGATGGCGGAGACGGTGGCGACGACGATGACGTCGCGCCGAACCAGCAGCGATTCCAGCGCCTGGTAGCGGGCGGCGTCGACCGCGCCGTCGGTGATGGCGTCCTTGGGCAGGTAGCGGGCGAGCAGCTTGTTCGGGGCGATGATGAGCATAAGGAGTTGCACGCGTTCGGCCAGCCAGGCCAGGGTCGCGGTCTTGCCGATGCCGGTCGCGCCGTGCAGCAGCGAATGTCGTTCTCCCGCGGCGATCCGGGCGGCCAGGGTAGCGATAGCTGCTGGTTGATCCCCGGCGGGGCGCATGGACGTGACCACACGAAAGGCGGTGTCAGGGTGGACGGGTTGCATGGATACTCCTTCGGCCGGGGTGAGCGTTCGACGGTAGGAGTTCATTAGGACGACCAATGTCCGCCCAGTGCCGGATGTGACCAGGCTCGCCGCAGGGTCACAGGCTCGGTGGTCCCTGTTCGATACGGCGCAGCGTGGCGGTGGCGCCGATCAGCTGTGCTGGTCGGTTGAGTGCAGCGGCGGAATGGCGGGGACCTCGGGTGCGGTGTTGATGTCGGTGTCGGTCATCCGGAACTGTTCGGGATACAGCTCGGGTTGAGTGCGGCGCGGGGGTTCGGTGGTGCGCCAGGTGTAGAGGCAGCGCGTGCACTGCAGTACCTGCCACGTGTCGGCTACCGGGGCGTGGGCAAGAACATGGGTTTCGGTGTTGTCACAGCGCGGGCACATAGGGGTCCTCATTTCCTGCGGTCGGCGATGAGAGCTGATAGTCGGGTGATCCACTCGCCGGTCTCGGGCAGGTCACGAACCGGTTGGTGGTAGTGCCCGCGGCTGTCGGGTGGGACCGGGGTGGTGGCGTCGATGATCAGTTTGTTGCTGATGCCGGGCGGTTGTGATCCTGGATCCAGTTCCAGGACAGAGAGATTCGGCAGATTGATCAGGTCACCTGCGGGGTTGACTTTGGTCGAGAGCGCCCACATGACCTGGGGCAGGTTGAACGGGTCGACGTCTTCGTCGACGACGACGACGATTTTCAGGTAGCCGAGCCCGTGGGGGGTGGTGATGGCGCGCAGACCGACGTCCTTGGCGAAGCCGCCGTAGCGTTTGCCGGTGGCGATGATCGCGAGCAGCCCGTGGGTGTACATGGCGTTGACCGCGCGGATCTCGGGGAACTCGGCGCTGAGTTGTTTGTAGAGCGGCACGCAGGTGGCTGGGCCGATGAGGTAGTCCAGTTCGGTCCAGGGCATGCCGAGGTAGAGGGATTCGAAAATGGGGTCGGTGCGGTAGTGGACGCGGTCGATACGGATGACCGGCATGCGTCGTCCGCCGGAGTAGTGACCGGTGAATTCGCCGAACGGGCCTTCGATTTCGCGGGTCCGTGCTTCGATGACACCTTCGAGCACCACTTCGCTGCCCCACGGGACGTCGAAGCCGGTGAGTGGGGCGCGCGAGAGCACCGCGGGCGCGCCGCGCAGGGCGCCGGCGAGCTCGTATTCGCTCTGGTCGTAAGCCAGGGGGATGGCGGCGACAAAGGTGGTGACCGGGTCGTTGCCCAGACTGATCGCGACCGGTAGGTCGTGTCCTTGCTCTTCTGCCTTGGCCAGTTGCAGTGCGATGTCGTGCATCGGCACCGGCTGGATGCCGAGCCGGTTGCGGCCTTTGACCTGTAGCCGGTAGATCCCGACGTTCTGTTTGCCGAAGTTGTCGAGATCGTACGGGTCGCGGCTGACGATGGCCGCCTTGTCGATGTAGAAGCCACCGTCGCCATCATTGAGCCGGAACAGCGGCAGCACCCCGAACAGGTCGACGTCGTCGCCTTCGGCGGTGTTCTGTGCCCACGGTGGATCATCTCGCCAGCGCGGCGCGACCGGGAATTGATCCCAGCGGCGGGCGAATTCGTCGATTTGGGCTCGTACCGGGGTGTCTTTGGGCAGCCCGAGAGCCAGGGCGTGGTTGGCCCAGGAACCGTGCACACCCAGGGCCACCCGGGCGGCGTCGAATCCGTGGATCCGGTCGAAATACAGGGCGGGTGCGGTGTCGCCGAGGCGTGCTTGAGCGTTGGCGGCTGCGGCCAGGTCAGGTTCCGCGGCCACCTCGTCGGAGATGCGCAGCAACTGACCGTTGTCGTCGAGGGCGGTGAGAAACGCCCGTAGGTCGTCGTAGGGCATTGTTCAGCTCACCTTTGCCGATGTCGTTGCCGAGGCCAGGGTGATCCAGCGCAGTTCGGTGAACGCCTCGAGGTTGGCCGTCCCGCCGAAACGCGAGCCCGATCCCGACTGGCGCATGCCGCCCATGGGGGCGATGGCGTCGTCGGCGATGGTTTGGCCGTTGATGTGCACGATTCCGGTGGGGATCCGGGCCGCCAGATCCAGGCCGGCGACCGGGTCGGCGGTCAAGATGCCCAGTGAGAGACCGTATTGGGAGTCCGCGGCCATGGCGAGGCCCAGCTCGATATCGGTGAAGGTGCGCACCGGTGCGACCGGGCCGAAGATTTCCTGGGCGTAGGCGGGAGTCGAGTCGGAGACGCCGGTGAGCACGGTGGGCCGGTAGAACAGCCCGTCGTAGCAGCCGCCGGCGGCGAGTTGGGCGCCGGCGGCGACGCTGTCGGTGACCACGGCGTGGATGCGGTCGCGCTGGGTTTCGTCGATGATGGGGCCGAGGTCGACTGCTGGGTCGCGGGGATCGCCCACGCGCAGTGAGTCGGCGATCTGCACGAGCTGTTCGATGTAGTCTGCGGCGATATCGGCGTGTACCAGGTGCCGGCCGGTAGCCATGCAGATTTGGCCTTGGTGGAAGAACGAGCCAGCCGCGCCGGTGCGTGCTGCCCATTCCACGTCGACATCGGGCAGCACCAGCACCGCGGAGTTACCGCCGAGTTCGAGGTGGGCTCGCTTGAACGTGTGCGCGGCGCGCACACCGATATGCTGGCCAACGGCGGTAGATCCGGTGAACGACACGACATCGACCGCGGGATGCTCGCGCATGATCGTGCCGATCGAGGAGTCCCCGGTCAGGACCGACAGCACACCGGTGGGCACCCCTGCCTTTTCGAAGACCCGTGCGATGCTCACTCCGCCGCAGATCGCGGTGCGGCGATCGGGCTTGAGGACCACCGCGTTTCCCAGGGCGAGTGCCGGGGCGACCGAGCGCATCGCCAACTCCAGCGGAGCGTTGAACGGCGCGATCACCGCGACTACCCCGCATGGGACCCGCATGGTGAGGTTCAACGGGAATTCCGCGCTGGGCAGCACTTCGCCGAGGGCCCGTCCGGCCAGATCAGCGGCCGCGAAGCACTCCTGGATGACCAGGTCGATCTCGAAACTGGCCTTCGCGTGTGCACTGCCCGATTCGCGGATCAGCCAGGTCTGGATCTCGTCACGGTGCCGGTCGAACAGCTCACCCGCCCGACGCAATACTGCTGCGCGCTCCTGATAACTCGCTGCTGCCCATTGCCGCTGGGCGCGGGCCGCGAGGGCGCAGGCTCGGGCGGCGGCCTGCGGACTGGGAACCCCGACACTGGCGAGGTGCTCACCGGTCGCTGGCTCCACCGAGGGACGGCTCGACTCGGCCGACTCCCAGCCGTCGATGAAGACGCGATCGGTCCAGATCTTCGAATCCAACAGAGTCACAGCGCTTCTCCTGCCTGTGCGGCGTGCGTGTGTGGCGTCGGGACGTGCCCGATACCGTTGGCGGTGCGTGCTTGTGCGAAGCCCTGCCATTCGTAGTTGTCGGTCTCGCCCAACTCGACCTGGTCGAGTAGGCGTGAGACGGTGTGATCCACCAGTGCATCGAGGGTTTCTGGGCGGCGATAGAACGCGGGCATCGGCGGGGCGATCACCACGCCCATCCGGCTCAGTGCGAGCAGGTTGTCGAGGTGGATGTCGTTGAGCGGGGTCTCGCGGGGCACGAGGACCAGCTTGCGTCGCTCTTTCAACGTGACATCGGCCGCGCGGGCGAGTAGCCCGTCGGCGTATCCGCTGCGGATGGCGGCTACCGTCTTCATGCTGCACGGGGCCACGATCATGCCGATGGTGCGGAACGAGCCCGAGGAGATGGCGGCGGCCTGGTCATCAGGGCTGTAACTGACATCTGCCAGTGCCGACACCTCCCGTACCGTCCTCGATGTCTCCCATTCGATGGTGCTACGCGCCCATCGGCTGATCACCAAATGGGTTTGCACCTCAGGGATCTCGCGTAATCGTTCGAGTAGCCGCACCCCGATGATCGCGCCGGTCGCACCGGACATGCCGACGACGAGCCGGGCCGGTGTGTGCCGAGCAGACATAGGCGTATCTCCTTTCCTGAGCGCGAGCCCTATGGCCGGACCATGACCTTGATGGATTTGCGGTCGGCCATCGCGGCATAGCCGCGGGCGACATCGTCGAGGACTACCTCGGTGTCGAAGATCGGCGAGGGATCGATGCGCCCTGCCAAGACGTCGTCGAGCAGCTCCGGCAGATAGGCGCGCGCGGGGGACAGACCGCCCGCGACGCCGATATTGCGGCTGTAGAGGGTGGTGAGGGGTAGCCCGTCGATGCCGACCGGTTTGCCGACATAGCCGATCGTCGCGCCGTCGCGGGCGATATCGATCGCGGTTTGCCAGGTCTGGGCTCCGCCGACACATTCGAGTACCGCGCTCGCGCCCAGCCCGCCGGTCAACTCCAGCACCCGCGCCACCGCCTCTTCACCCCGCTCGGACACGATGTCGGTCGCACCGAATCGGCTCGCTATCTCGGCTCGTTCGGTGTGGTGGCTCAGCGCGATGACCTGTTGTGCCCCCAGCGATTTCGCTGCCAGCACGGCGCACAGCCCGACCGCGCCGTCACCGATCACCGCCGCCACCGACCCGTGCTCCACGCGCGCGCATCGGGCGGCGTGGCGGCCGGTGGCCAGCACATCCGACAACGCAAGCAGCTTCGGCAGCATCGAGTCGTGCACCGGCGGCGGTACCCGTACCAGCGTCCCGTCGGCGAAGGGCACCCGCACCGCCTCGCCCTGCCCGCCGTCGACCCCGCCGGTGCCCCACACGCCCCCGTTGGGGCACGAACTGTGCAGTCCGGCAAGGCAATACGGGCAGGTCCCGTCGCTCCACCGGAACGGGGCGATCACGAAATCGCCGACGGCGACGGTGCGTACTTCCGGGCCTGCGTCGATGATCTCGCCCACGAATTCGTGTCCTGCCCGCCGGCCGGGCTCGACCTGCTGGTCACCCCGGTACAGCCACAGGTCGGTACCGCAGATACCGCTGGCGTGCACTCGGACCACCGCGTCGGTGGGTTCGCGGACAACGGGGTCGGCGACCTCATCGATCTCGATGTCACCCGTGGCGTGGACAACAGCTGCTCGCATGGTCACCTCTCCTTGTCCGGTGTCTTGTCCTGTCTTCAGCGTGCCGCCGTGGCGGGTGCATCGACGCTGTTGGTGCGGCGCGGGTTTGCTCGACGCGGCTGTGCCCGCGCACAACCAGCGACACGCCAGCCGAGACCCTTCCTTACGAGTCGCGCGGCACTGCCCGATCACCCATACGGAGCGGCTGGGCCGCGAAGGGGCCCTCATGCGCGAGCACCGGTCGACGGTCGCCGGCCAGCTCCGGGTACTGCGTCTCGAGCCGTTGGCGCCGGGTCATCACTTGATGCCAATGGCGGATTGTGTCGCGATCACCGTTGCCGGTCGCGCGCCAGCTGGCCGGTGCCCGCGCCCGGTCGGGTCCGGGGTCGGCGTGACCGACCAGGCCCCCACCGGGAAGGCGGTGCGCTGGTGTCCCGCACGCCGAGCAGATCATTTCGGTGTCCGGCGGTGCCAGGTGTTCGAAACGGTGGCCGCGCCGGCATTTGTATTCGTAGAGAATCATCACAGCCGCCTAGCGGTAATGCCCGTGGGGCGCGAATCGCAGACTGTCCTTCTGGTGTTCGTCATGGCCGAAAATGACCTGGGCGTCGGTGCGCTCGGCGATCTGGCGCAGCCGCTGCACGCTCTCGAGCCACCGCACGTTGTCCCACACGATCGCCGCGCCCGCGGCCGGTGGACCCCAGTTGGCCTCCAGATACACCGCGTCGGAGGTGAACAGTTTGGTCCCCTCCTCGGGCAGATCCACCTGCAGCGACATGGTTCCCCAGCTATGGCCCGGTGACTCGACCAAGGTGACCCCGTCCAAAATTTCGGTGTCGCCGCTGACGGGCTCGAAATTGATGCCGTCGAAGTCGTCAATGATGTAGGCGCCTGTCGATTCCGGCAGCCCGGCGACGCCGTCGATCTCGTCGGTGTGCGCGAATATGCGGGTGTGGCCGCCGGTGAACATTTGCGCATTGGCGGCGTGGTCGAGATGCAGGTGCGACAGCACGAGGATGTCGATATCGTCGGGAGCCAGTTCCAGCTCCGCCAGCGCCGAATCCAGGAACCCTGGACCATCGACCGGCTCGCGCACCGGGAAATACTCCTCGAATCCCGTTGCTGACCACCGCGTTTCCCAATCCCGGGGTACGCCGGTGTCCCACAGCAGCGTCGCATCGGGATGGCGGATCAGCACGGCATGGGTGGGGCAGCCGACCCAGCGGCGGCGCATGTCCCGATGATGTCGATCCGCGATCGTGCGCCCACCCTGCAGGAGCAACCATGTTTCGTCGCATTCCATCGTGCCGGTGTCGAGTAGCTGCACCGTCATGTCCTGGCTGGTCAAAGCACCCTCCTGACTGGGGTTTGGTCGGCACGAGATTGCCGCTGCTCTATTCCGATACCGCACGGCGGGCACGGTCTTCCCAGAAGAACTCGACTCGACGCGGGTCGGGTCCTTGCCCGCGAAGGACACGTCGGCAACCGATTGCCCGGTCACCAGTGCGAGGGTGCACCTCGGCTCGACCAGTAGCGACTACTGTTGACGCCCATAGCTACACGTTTGCACGACCCGCCCGCCGCGGGCATGGACGCCGGACCCATACTTGCGCCCGTTCGTTGTGCCCCCAGACACCCGAGCCCCGAACCGGTCGGCATCGACATGCACCGCACGCCGTGCGGCACCGGCACACACCGTCTATCGCGTCTCGGGTCGGTCGGGGAATAGTTCGCAGGCTCGCAAAGCAACGCGTAGCTCGGCGGTCGATACCGGATCGTCGAAGCTGACGCCGGTCAATTCCTGCACTCGCTGCAGCCGGTAGCGCACCGTATTGCGGTGGCAATGCAGGCGATTGGCCGCCTGGGGAGTCGAGCCGGCCGCGTCGAACCAGGCCCGGATCGTCTCGAGCAGCATATCCCGGTCCTGGACAGCTAGCGCCCGCACGGCGCCGAGGCGCCGGGTGATGAGTTCTGTTGCCTCCCGCGGTGCGGCCAGCAGAACTATCGCCAGCGGGTCGTCTCCGTAGACGCCGGCGCGTCGCGTGGTCCCCGCCAGACTCGCCAGCGCACGCCGGGCCTGCCGCAGCGCTTCGGCGGTTTCACCGATGTCGGCATACTCGATGCTGAGCCCGATCCGCGCGTCGGGATGATCGTTGCAGAACTGCTGAACGAGTCGGCAGTCCGAATCGGCCAGGGACACGATCGCGACCTGCTCGTCGGCCGTGAGCCTGCGGACAATCCGCGCTGAATCGTTGGGTCGGCGTTGTATACCGACACCGACTGCCTCGAAGGGTTTGTCCTGGCGCGCTACCGCGACACAAAATCGACCGCGTAACGGTAGTCCCAGCGATTCGGCGACCGTTCCTTGCACGTCGGGATCTCGGCCGCGCCCGGCAAGCAGCGCCTCGATCAGAGTGCTCAGCCGCTGGGTGTCACGCTGGGCGCGCTCGACCGCCGCCTGCTGGTAGCCCTCGAGCAGTGTGCGGGTGCCCACGTTCACCGCGCTGAACATTCGATCGCTCAGCATTTCCCGCAGCACACGGTCGTCGTCGGGGATCAGCGCCGCAGCCGCCTCTCGGAACATACGCGTGGTTTCGAGCACCACCGAAACTATTGCGGCGAACGGAAACCCTGCCTCGGCGCGCTGCCAACCAGCCAGGAACAGATGATCGACGCGCATATCCGCTCCGGTCAAATGATTGCAGATCTGATCCAGCACCTCCCGCAACGAGCGTTCCATCCGGGACTGCTGCTCGGGATCGAGATCGGCGACCTCGGGGATGACCTCGCGGGCGCGCGCGATCATCCTGCGCGCCAATTCCGGCACCCGATCACGCAACTGGCCGAAGACCGCTTCAGCCCGCGCATCCATGTCGTCGTGCACTCCAACTCGACCCACCACCACACCTCCTCGGAAACCCTGGATGCCGCTCACCTCGGCGTTCAACCCCGGCCGCATTGTTTAGCTGGCGTATGGCTGGGGCCACCGCGCCGCCGGGCCACCATTGGTAGCCGCTCGGGCCGGATGACCACACCGCGAACAGTCGTGCGAACAGTGGTGTGCGGTACCGGCTCGAAGCGCCACTGCGTGGCGATAGTGGCCAGTTGAATGAGCAGTTCGGTCATGGCGAAGGAGTCTCCGGGGCATTTGCGGGCCCCGGCGCTGAAAGGAATCGCGGCTTCATGACCGAATCCTTGACCGCGTTCGGGTGACCACCGCTGCGGATCGAACCGGTCGGGGTCGGGGAAGAACCGGGGGTCGTGATGGATCAGATACAGGCTCACCGCCACGACGCTGCCTGCCGGTATCACCGTCCCGCCTATCCGGAGGTCGGATTCGGTACGCATCGGCACAATCCACGACGAGTACTTCCGCAAGACTTCCTGGATCACCCACCGCGTGAAGGGCAAGGCGTCCAGATGCTCGGCGGTCACGGGCCCGCCGCATAGGACCGCGTCGAGTTCGGCGTACAACTGCTCGGCGATCGCGGCGTGTTCGGCGATCTCGTAGAGCGCCCATCCGAGCGCGGTAGCGGGTGTGTCGACCCCGGCCTCGAGCAGTCCGCACATTTCGTCGACCACTTCGCTGTGGCTGAGCGGGCGGCCGAGTTCGGCGTCGGTGTCGAACAGCAGGGCCGATACCAGGTCACCGGTGTTCCCGCGGGTGCGTGCTTGTTGCACGACATCGCTCATGACCTGCCGCAATGCCGCTCCACAGCTACGCAGCCGACGATGGGATCGCAACATCGACCACCGCAATGGCGCCGGTACCGCCCCCAGGTCGAAAGCCGCGGTGACGGCCCTGGGGAGGTGTGTCTGGACCGTGCGCAATTGTGCGGGTGCGAGGTGGGTGCCATACAACGCAGCGCACATGGTGGCCAGCGAGACAGTGAGCAGTTGCTGGTCGAGGTCGAGCGCCGCACCGTCGTGCCAGCTCCCCGTGACCGCCCGCGTTTGCTGCTCGATCGCGGCGACGTAACGCGGGATGGCTTGGGCGCGCAGGGGTGGGCTGTAGAGGCGGCGGCGGGCCCGATGCGCACGGCCGCTGATCACCGCCAGGGAACGGCCGAACAGCGCCTGACCGGCATCGGCCAGGCCGTCGCGGTTGACCCGTCCGCAGCGGCCGATCAGCAGCTCGTGTGCCAGGTGCGGATCGGTGAAGAGATAGACCGGTCGAGGGCCGAGCTGAAGTCGAACGATGTCCCCGTGTTCAGGCAGTGAACGCAGAAAGCCCAGCGGGTCGCGCCGCACCGGCAATGCGTGGCCGAGCAGCGGAAGCCGTCCGGGCGCGACGCCGACTCGGATTGCGGAACTATCCATGGCTTGTTCCTTCCTCGAAGCGGGGTGGATTCGTTTGCTACCGCGGCAGTGCGGCGTGGGCGAGGAAGCCCAGGCAGCAGACCACGGCGAAAGCCACCGCCGTGGCGACCGGCCAGCTGCGGGTGCGTCGGAATCGCAGGGCGCCGTAGAGCGGCAGGATCAGCGCCAGCTGCGGGACCAGGGCGATCGCCAGGGCGCTGTGCTGGAACTGCCACGGCCGCGTCAGGCTCGCGTGCACCACCGACACCAGCACCGCCAGCGCCACGGTGATGGTGGCGCTGAGACCGGGGCCCAGCACGTCGCTGTAGAGGCGTTCTCCGTATTCGCCAGGGCGGGTCTTGCGCGCGAATTCGACGTGCATGAACAGTGCACAGAACACCACCATCAAGCCCACCAGCACCCTCGCGTCGGCGCGCACAGCTCCGGCCAGGACCAGTGACAGATAGAGGTAACCGCTCAGCAGCAGGTGAATGGGCACGGCCAGAACAAGATTGACGACGATGTCCGCACGCGCGGGCGGCCAGGTGTTCTCCACCGCCCACAACAGCAGGCCCGCGCCGAGGACGAGCAGCACGGCGACGCAGAGCGCGGGGGAGTACATATTGAGCAGCAACACCAGACCGGCGGTTATCCACCGGCCGGTCCGCAAATCGGTTGTCCGCACCGCACCGGTGACCAGCGGCCGACCCGGGTGGTGTATCCGGTCGTAGTCGAGATCCTTGTGTTCATCGACCATCCGCAGAAACAGCAACACCAGCACCACAGTCACCGCTCGGTCCACGCTGCCGATCCCCGGTGACCACGGCCGGTGACTGCCCACCGACACCGTCAAGGCCTCGAACGACCACGCCAGCAACAACGCGACAGGTCCATGGACCCACGGCGGAAATCGCACGGCGACAAACCGGGTCAACCGCCCGAAACCACTGTCGCGGGCCGAGGATTCAACCTCGATCGTCATCGGTGCCGTCCTCCTTCCACGCGTTCCAATGCACCCGGCCGGTGAGCTCAGCCCGCGCAGCAGGCTGGTGTGTGCGACCGGTGCGAAATCCCACCGGCAGCAACGCGATCTGCGTGATGCGCTCGTGGGGAATCCCGAGCACCGCGGCGACCTCGCGCTCGTAAGCCAGGTGCACGGTCGTGAGGGAGGAGCCGAGCCCACGTGCGTGCGCGGCGAGAAGAAAACTCCAGATCGCCGGGTAGATGGAGCCGTAATAGCCTGATAGGCGGGGATGGCCCGCCGCCAATGGCGGGCGCCCGTCCTGGCACACCAGCACGAGCACGGGCACTCGATGCAAATGGTGAGCGAGGAACCGCGCCGAATCCAGCACTCGCCGTGCCTCGGCGGGTACGTCCAGCTCCGATCCGATAGTCAGGCGCGCTTGATATTGGTCGAAGGCGTGCCGATAGAGTTCGGCCACGGCCAGTTTGGTGGCCGGATCGTCGATGGCGAGGAACTGCCACGCCTGACGGTTCGCCCCCGAGGGCGCGTAGCGTGCCACCTGCAGGCATTCATCGATGACTGCGCGCGGCACCGGCCGATCCAGATCCAGTCGGCGCCGGATCGCCCTGGTGGTGGTCAGCGCCTGGTCGATGTTCGATGTGGTCGAGGTGTTCATGTGCGAGCCACCTCCCACTGTTCGACGGCCCGGTTCGGCGATGGTGCTGAGGCAGCGGACCAGCCCAGGTTGATCTCGGCAACGGTCCTGTCGTGCTGGCGCAGGCGGCTGCGGGTCGAACCGTCGTCGGTGAGTTCGGTGTGGCAGGACAACGTCACATCCGGTTCGGCGATGAAAGCGAATTCCGCGCGCAGCGACCGTAATTGGAGGTGGCGTCCCCGGGCCGGGCACGCGATGGTCGAGAGCTGACGTGCGGCCTCGAGCTGGGCCATCCCGGGCACGTGATCGACCGGGTGATCGAACAGCGTGGGGTTGCGGGAGTCGGCGACGACCGTGGCCTCGATCGCGCCGTCACCCGGCACCACCGCCTCGATCAGCACGTTGAGCGGGTTGGTCCGCCCCACCGTGTAGGGGTGTAACCGGGTCGGTTCGACCCGGGCCGAGGGGGGATAGCCCAGCCCGCAAGAGGCCCGCCACTCGCGGCGCAGACGCTCGAACAGCTCCGGCGGCATCCAGGACGCGGAGAAATCGATCCGGGCAACCGTGCGGTCGCCGACCCGTACCTCGTTCTCGCAGATTGCGCCGACGAGCTGCTGCTCGCGGTGGAAACGCCGCACGAGCCGGCAGTGACAGACCACATCGAGCGGAGTGTCGCCGATGCGCAGGGCATCAGGTTCGAGGATCTGCGCGTTGACCCAGCGAATGAGGAACTGCTGGGGCAGTGGCACTGCCTCGTAGGTGTGGGCCAAAGCGAACGATCCTTGCCGAGCGACCTCCACGAGCAGCAGCAGATCGTGGCAGGCATGCGGGTCGTCGCAGCCGTCGGAGAAAAACGGGTGCCAGCGCGGCAGTTGCGCGGCGAAGCCGTAGTGGTTCTCGTCGACTCGGTCGACCGCGGTGACGAATACCTCGCTGTTGGCGTGCCGGTGCACCAGTCGCCGATCCAGGGTGTGCGCGAAATTCAGTGCGGTCATGACACACCTACCCCGCGGGCCGAAGCTGTCCGGACCATCGGCAGCACTGCGGATCCGACGACGATGCTGTCCCAGGGATCGGGTGTTTCGTCGTGCTGATAGGCCAGGCGCAGGACGGCGGCCAGCCGGGCGCTACGATCGTTGCCCGCCGCGTCCCACGCGACGCGCACCGCGTCGGCGAAACCATTGTCCGCCTGCTTGATTCGCTGGCGCGCCCAGTGTTCCAGCGCGTCGGCGGCATCATCGAAATGCAGGCTGCGCGCCGGAGTCCGGTCGTAGAGTTCACCGATCAGCGCCTCGGCCTCGGCACTGCGATCGCGGCCCGTCAGTGCCTCGGTGATGACGTGGGTGCGGGTGAGTTCGTCGAAGTAGATCGCGAGCTCGCGTATCAGGTCGGCGGAGTCGTCGGGGGTGTGCACCAGGTTGAGCAGGTAACCGAAATCGCCAAGAGTTTCGCGTAATTGGCCGGGTGTGCGCGCACGAGGATCAGCGGGTCCCTTGGCGGCGGTCAAGGCCGCCGTTGCCGCAACCGTGTCGGTGCCGGGGGTGAGTACGAGTACCAGCGCGTCGGCGAGTCCGCACAGCAGATCTGCCAGTATTCGCCGTTCCCGGCTGGCGTGGCGCCACGGTTGGGTCCACAACGCGCGCGCCAGGTGCCGGTCGGGGCGTCCGCACCGGGCGGCGACAATCCGGAAATCGTTGGCCGCCAGCCATTGCAGGCACGGTTGGAGTCGGCGCCCGATGACGGCATCGGGTTTGCACAACAAGATCGCGTGCTGGTGCGCGAACGCCACCGGGTCCTCGACCAGTGCGCTCAGCTGCTCGAAGCTTTCGGAGAAATAGAGGTCCTCCTCGACATAGCGGCGCAGCTTGTCGGTATCGGCGCTTAGCGGCGCATCCAGTGCCAGAGTCATCGAGATTCCTTTCCGGCGTCGTCGAGCACGCCATAGGCTTCCTCGTAGCGCAGGCCCAGACCCAGGGTGAGATTGAGCTGTCCCCAGGTGCGCCCGACCTGATCCATCCGTTCGATGGCTTCGCTGGACTCGAGGTAGGTGCGCACCCGATCGCAGCCGCTGACCTTGCCCACGTCCGCGGCCAAACGGTCCAGCAGTCCCAGCCGGTGCGCGCCATCGTCGGCTGAGCTGATGGGGCCGGCCGCGGCGCGCGCGGTGGAGTCGAACATGGTGCGGTGCTCGCACCGTAATCGGCGCAGGGTGAGCATGACGTCGCTGTCGGGGGGCAGCGGTTCGATCCCGTGGGCGGTGAGGATTTCTCGGGCGAGGTAGGTGAGCATTGCTGTCGAGGCCGCGGTCGCGGCCGTCCAGTCCTGTTGTGCGAGCGCGCCGATCATGTCCTCGCGAGTGGCGGCGAAAAAGATGACGGCCCACAACAATTCGGTTCCGCATCGGGCAAAGCGTGGCGCGGGCAGCGGCGAGAGGGTGATGTCGTCGTCGGGTGCGATCGGGGCGCCGGATAGTGTCAGCGTGATATCGGTGCGGGCAGGCGGGGGAGTCAGCGGCGCGAGGGGTGGGCATTCGGGCTGCCAGGGGATCAGGGGGGCCTCGGCGTCGTGGCCCAGAGTGATGAAGCCCAGCCGCAGGAACTCGGCTACGGTCGCGGCTTGATCGGGGTGCGCGGCGAGTGTCTCGGTGAGTGGCTGGTCGGCTCGTAGGTTGCGCCACAGCTGGGCGGCGTTGTCGTTGAGCACGAAAACGTCGGTTCGGTCGCGGATGAGGTGCATTCGTCCTGAGGAGTCGAATTCCGCGACGTTCTCCGCCGGGGTAAGGACCAGGCACGCAGGTGTGTCGGTGACCGTCGACCACCCGGTGTGGCGGGCGAGGTCAAGGGCGGCGGTAGTGAATTGCGCGGGGCCGCAACCGTCTGCGCGTCCGGCACTGTCGAGGAGATCACGATATTCGGCGGCGAGCGGGCCACTGCATCGATCCAGTTGGTGGTCGAGCCATTTCATCTTCAGATAGCTCTCACCGCGCCGCGCGACATATGCCTTCATGGCCTGCTGCAGGCCGTTGCGTGCCCAGCCCGCGGCCGACTCGTGCTGCGAGAGTGCGTTCAGCCCCACCGCGTACCACAGCGATCGGCGGGCCTGCATCGCCCACCAGCGCGACACGATGTAGGCGAGCTCCTCGCGGGGCAAAACAGCGCGCAGTTCGTCGGCGAGGTCGGGGTTGGCCAGCACGACCCCGCCCAGGAACCGTTGGCAGCGGTCGAGGTCATCCTCGGTGAGTTGGTCGAGACCGGTCTCGGACGTGGCACTGGCCTTGATCCACCGCAGTTGCACGGCGAGCTGACCCGCCGACAGCATTCGTACTTCGACGCGGCGCCCCGGCGGGTACAGGATCTTGCGCAGCAGCGGGTACTCCTGGTCACCGGGGTGAATGAGCAGGAAGTCGACGTCGGAGCTGCTATTGGCGAACCCCTCCGCGTGTGAACCCTCGAGCAGGACCGCCGCCTCGGAGGGCACATCCACCGACGCGGCGACCGAGGCCAGCAGCGTTGCCATCTCATGCGGCGTGATAGCACTGCCGACGCTCGGCTCGTTCGAGATAGCCAGGTCGATCATTGTTGCGTCCTTTCGTTCGTGTCCTGGGCCGCGGCCTGCTCGGCGGCGGCGAGGATGGTGATCGAGCCGGTCCCGCCGTCGATGCGTAGCCGGGTGCCGGTGGTTAGGCGGTCGGTGATGCCGGGTGCCTGGACGATGGTGGGGATGCCGAGTTCGCGGGCGACGATCGCCAGATGGGTCAGCGGGCTGCCGCGTTCGATGATCAGTCCCGACGCTGAGGGCAGTACCGAAACCCACCCTGGGTCGGTGCGGTAGGCCACCAGGATTCCGCCCTCGGCGTCGACCGGGGTGTCGGTGACCACGGCGGCGGCCTCCACCACACCGGCACACGACGGGATGCCCTGCAACACGGGTCCCTGGCTGGGTGTGGGGGAGTCGGTGGCGACGAATCCGGCGTCGCGCAACAGGTTCGCGTCGTAGGGAAAGCCGTGGGTGTCGAATCGTGCCGGTGCACGCAGCTTTTCGTCGGCGGCCAGTCGCGCTCGGCGTAGCTCGACCACCCGGGCCAGGTCTGCGGGGTCGGCCGTGCCTTCGAAGCAACCGCGCAGTTCCTCGAGACGCAGCAAGAAGACGTCGGTGTCACGGGCCAGGACTCCTCGACGCGTGAGGCCACGCCCGAGCGCACGCATCATCCGCTTCTTCGTGCCGAAGGTTCGGGTGCGGCAGAAGCGGACTCGTTCTCGGTAGCCCAGCCCGCGGCGAACCTTACGGCGCAGCCATTCGAAAACCAACCGGCGCGGGCCGTGCAGATGCTGGGCCAGATATTGCTGCGCGGCGTCGTTGCCCTCGGCGCGAGTGACCGGTACCTGCCGTAGGAAGGTGACCAGCAGTGCGGGGTCATCACGCAGGCTCGGTGATTCCAGCTTCAATTCGTCGGGACTGCGGTAACCGAAATCGTCGAGATAGCGGTCGATGTCGGCCAGCAGCGAGGTTTTGCCGGCCGCCCGCAATGCGTCGAGCAGTTCGGCGGGCGGGACTCGATCCAGCAGCGTCGCGGCATCGGGGTCGGCCTGAATCGCGGTGGACAGCTCGATCAGCGCCGCCGCGGGCTCGGCCGATTCGATGTCGGGTCCCGGTGCGACGACCGCCCAGGGAAACCAGGTGGGCGCGTGAGGCAGCCACCGGTTGGCCAGACCGAACAACAATGCCCCGCAGGTGAGCAGGACCGCATCCAGGACGAGTATCGGCCCGGTGGCGATGACGTCATCGCGTTCGAATTCCCGCAGCAGCCGATAGATTTCGTCAGCGGAGAAGGTTTCGTAGTCGATGCGCTCGTAGCGAGCCTGCCAGCCGGGGTACTCACGCAGATAATGCTCGGCGAGCCGTTCGACGGTCACTATCTTGCGCAGATACACCAGCGCCGAGCGGGTCCGCCACCACAGGGCGCGCGGGCGTGAGCTGAAATCGAACGGGTGTAGCTGCTGGGCGAGTTCGTCGTCGAGGGGCTCCGCGACACCGAGTGAGACTTCGAGCATCGCGCGGTTGAGCCGATATCCCGGCGCGATGCGCACCATCCGATACCAGTGCAGCAGGTTGTAGTGCACCCGATGATGGAAGCTGCCCAGCATGTAGGGAAGCCAGCGGTCCATCTGCAACAGCTGCTGTTCGGGAACCGCCAGCGACCGCGCATACTCCCGATACAGCCGACCGTACATATCGGCGGCGACGGTGAAGGTCAGCGGCGAGGACGCGCCGCCGAAGTTCTCGACAATATTCGAGTTGTCCCAGATACGTAGTTCGCCTCCACCAGGATCGAGGTCTGCGGCCGGGCCGGTGGTGATCGGGCGCGACTGCAGGACCCACACGGTGTCGTCCGTGATGGCCCACTCGATGTCCTGATCGGTGCCGAACACGGCCCGCACCCGATCCGCGAGATCGCACAGTCGGCCTATTTCGCTGTCGGACAACGAGAAACGGGCACGGTCGGCGTCAGGCACCGATTGGACCGCCAATCCGCCGTTGGCCGCGCACACCGTTTCGAGCTGTTTGTTCCCGACGGTTCTGGTCACGACGTCGCGCCGGTTGTCCAGGACGATGGTGTCGGCATCGACCATTCCCGACACCAATCCTTCGCCGAGACCGAAGACCGAACTGATGATCGTGCGCCGCGCTCCGGTGATCGGATCGCGGGTGAACATCACCCCGCTGCAATCGGCGTCGACCATGGTCTGCACGATCACCGCGATTCCGTCGGAAGACAACGGAATACCGCGCTGGCACCGATATCGCAGGGCGCGTTCGGAATACGCCGACGCCCAGCAGTCGATGATCGCCTCGACCACGGCTTCGAAATCGAGCACATTCAAAAAAGACGCGAATTGTCCCGCGAACGAATGGCGGTTGCCGTCCTCCTCCAGCCCCGACGAACGCACAGCCACGGGAAACCCGCCCACCCGGTCCACCGCACGCGCGGCCGCATAACGCAGCCCTGACGAAGAGGAAAGCCGCCGCAACAGCGCCGCGATGTCGTCGGCGGCCTCGCCCGGCTCACGATCCTCGGCTCGGCTGATCAACGCTTCCCAATCGGCGCCGACATCGTGACCGTCGAGGAAGTTGCGAAAGTCTGCTATCTCCAGCACTGTCCATTTCGGCACGAGCAGACCGCGATCACCCAGTATCCGAAGGTTATTCGCCTTTCCGCCGATACCCGGCCGGGGAACATCATTTCCCGTACTCATCACACCTCCGCATCGCGCCGGACATTGTTTCGGCTCACGACTCCACTGTGGGCGCGTGCGGCGTTGTCGACGCTGTGCCGACGGCGCGGCTTAGCTGCGCTGCCTTATGCGCGGGCACAAGCCGCCGCCATTCCGAACCCGGCCAGCACCGGTGCCAGGGCCGTTCATCACCGCGTGCCGCGACTGCGGATACGTGCCGCGACTGCGGATAGTCGACGAAACCGTCCGTCGTCCGGTGGGCCGTGCGTCGGGACAATGGGCCGTCGCCTAGCGCAAGCGGCGAATTGTTGGGCCACCGAACAATGGCGAGCGGGTATTCGGCCGGTTTTATGAAAGCACTGTCGATTCCCCAACCGAGGACCACTTATGCGACCGGACATCGGAAAGATCGGAGTGTGGCGACTGGCCTCCGAGCTGTCGATCGGTCTGATCCGGCAACTCGAACAACTCGGTTACGCCACCGTCTGGATCGGTGGCTCCCCGCCCGGTGATCTGGCACTGGCCGAGTCACTGCTGGACGCAACCGAACACGTCACGATCGCCACCGGCATCGTCAACGTCTGGAGCTGTTCCCCCCACGAGGTCGCCCACAGCTACCACCGCATCGCCGACCGGTACGGCAGCCGGTTCCTGCTCGGGATCGGGGTGGGCCATCGGGAGGGAACAGCGCGATATGAGCGACCCTACGACACGCTGACCCGCTGGCTCGACGAACTCGACGCCGCCGGTGTGCCCACCGACCGGCGTGTGCTCGCGGCCCTGGGCCCCAAGGTCGTGTGTCTGGCCGGGTCGCGCACGGCCGGCGCGCACACCTACCTGACGACTCCCGAACACACCCGTCGAACTCGTGTGCTGCTCGGGGCCGGCCCGTTGCTGGCCGTGGAGCAGAAGGTGGTGTTCGATACCGATGCCCAGCGAGCCCGGGCGCTGGGTCGAGCGGTGATCGTCAACCCGTACCTCGGGTTGACCAACTACATCAACAATCTTCTGCGACTGGGCTACTCGCGCGATGAGCTGCGCCAGGGCGGCAGTGACCGCCTTATCGACGCGCTCGCCCTGCACGGCGACGCGAGCACCATTGCCGGCGGGCTGCGCGCTCACCTCGACGCCGGCGCCGACCACGTATGCCTGCAGTTGCTTTGCCAGCCGGGCGAGGACCCTGTGCCGGCCTATCGCGCGCTGGCAGCAACCTTGATCGATCCGGCGTGACCGGGTCGAGTTCGACAGGAGGATCCGATGGTTCCGATTATCTCGCGTCGCGGAAGGTATCGCTGCGGGGCAGTCCTGCTCGCGTTGGCCGTCGTAGCCGGCACGCCCGCCGCGACCGCTGCCCCTGAGGACACCCCTGGGGCCCCACCGGTTCCGGTACAACCGGCATTGCCGTTCCCGATACCGCCGCTACCGCCAGAATTCGATTCCCAGTTCTATTCGCCGCCGCCCGAGGTCGTCGCCGGCAAGCAGCCGGGCCAGATCATCGCCGCACGCGAGGTCCATCTCGCGTTCTACTCGGTCATCCCCCTCAACATCGACGCCTGGCAGCTGTCCTACCGCTCCACCAACACCCGCGATGAGCCGATCGCGGCGGTTACCACGGTGATGAAACCGCGCGGCGATGATGGTGGCCGCCCGCGCCCGCTGCTGTCGTATCAGTTCCCCGAGGACGCCAACGCCCAATACTGCGCACCGTCCTACTCCTTACAGCAGGCTTCGATTCCGGGTAACATCTCCGGCCAGTTCGACATACCGTTCGAATTCTTGCTCGCACCCCTGACCGCCCTCGCGGCCGGGTGGGCGGTGGCCATGCCCGACCATGAGGGCCCGAACTCGGCATTCGCGGCCGGCCCGCTGGCCGCCAGAATTGTCCTGGACGGCATCAGAGCGACCGAGAGCTTCGCGCCCATGGGCCTGACCCCCGACACCGAGGTCGGCCTGGCCGGATACTCCGGCGGGGCGATCGCCACCGGCCACGCCGCCGAGCAGCACGGCTCCTACGCGCCCGAACTCAATATCGTCGGCGCGGCCGAGGGCGGGGTGCCCGCTGACCTGAAAGCCATGATCAACCTGTCCAACAACAACCTCGGCTCCGGCCTGATTCTCTCCGGAATCCTCGGGGTGGCCCGCGAATACCCGCAACTGGCTGCCTACCTCGACCAGCGGATGAACGGCTTCGGCAAGGCGATCGCGCCGATCAAGAACTCGTTGTGCCTGTACTCAGCCGCGATCTTCCCGTTCATGAACAACAAGGGCCTGATCGACTCTCCGGGGGACCCCCTCGACGATCCGGTGCCCGCCGCCGTCTTGGACACCATCCGCATGGGTCACGCGGTCCCTGATGTCCCCATGTTCATCTATCAAGCCAACCCGGACTGGATCGCGCCCGTCGGCCCGGTCAACGCTTTGGTCGACACCTACTGTGCCGACCCCCGAGCGCGGGTGCAGTATGTGCGCGACCACTTCAGCGAACACATCTCATTGGAGATCATCGGAATCCCTCGCGCGTTGCTGTGGCTGGCCGACCGCTTCGCCGGACTTCCCGCCGACGGCTGCGGCACGCACGACGAAGGCTCGATGGCCCTGGACCCCAGGACCTGGCCGCAGTGGCTGCAAACCGCTGGAGCCATCCTCGCGGGAGTCTTCCAGCAACCCATCGGCAGCCGCTGATGGCAGCTTCGCGCCTCGTTGCGCCCGCGCCAGTGGATACACCGAGCTCGCTGTCTGGCGATGTGTCGGAATCGAACAGGATCAGTGCTCGGGGATCAGTGGTCGTCGGCGAGTGCGGCCAGGGCTCGGTGTGCGAGTCTGCGCAGCAGCGGGGTGAGTTCAGGTGGGTCGAGCAGGGTGTAGGGGACCGGCAGGACGGCGAGTTGGGCGGCGAGGTATTCGACGGTGTCGGGATAGGTGGTCAGGACGCAGGTGTTCTCGTCGGCCGGTTCGAGGATGCCTTGGCGGGCACTGAGCCGGCGTTGCGCGCTGGCGAGGGGTTCGTGCAGCAGCACGCGCGCTTGACGGGTGCCGACGGTGCGGCGCAGCGAGCGGGTCAGCCAGGTGGCGGCGTCCATGCCGTCGGGCAGGTCGCGGGCCGGGACGCGCACGCCGGTGTGGTGCACGGCGGTGATGCGGTCGAGTCGGAAGGTGCGCCAGTCGCCGCGGTCGTTGTCGAAGGCGATGAGATACCAGCGGGGTCCGGCGGCGACGAGGCGGTGCGGTTCGGCCAGTCGTTTGGTGGCCTCGGTGCCGGGTTTGGTGTAGGTGAAGCGGACCTTCTCGTGCGCGCGGGCGGCCGCGGCGAGGGCGGCGAGGGTGTCGGGGTCCACGGGCGGGCCGGTCGGGGTGTCGACGAGCTCGGTGTGCGACAGGTCCGAGACGCGGCGGCGCAGGCGGCTGGGCAGGACCTGTTCGAGTTTGGCCAGCGCGCGCAGCGACGCGTCCTCGATGCCGACCACGGCCGCAGTGGCGGCGGCCCGCAGGCCGAGCGCGATGGCGACGGCTTCCTCGTCGTCGAGCAGCAGCGGCGGCATCGCGGTGCCCGCCGCCAGACGGTAGCCGCCGATATTGCCCTGTGTGGCGTGCACCGGATAGCCGAGCTCGCGCAATCTGTCGATGTCTCGGCGAATAGTGCGGGGGGTGACCTGCAAACGTTCGGCAAGCTCCACTCCGGTCCATTCGCGCGGGGACTGCAACAGCGACAACAACGCCAACAACCGAGCCGATGGATCACGCATGACGCCCATTCTGACACGCATATAGGTCACTGAATGACCTATTGGGGTTCTACCGTCGGGACGTACGCAAGCGAAAGGAGATCCAACGATGCGGTTCGCGATACTGGGCACCGGGGCCGGTGCCCGCGCGCACACCGGGAAACTGCTACAGCTCGGCCATGACGTGGTCGTCGGGACGCGGGATCGCGCGGCGACGCTGGCGCGCACCGAACCGGACATGATGGGCACGCCACCGTATCGGGAGTGGCTCGAGCAGCATCCGATGGCCACTCTGCTGCCCTTCGCCGAGGCCGCCGCCCACGGCGAGGTGATCATCAACGGCATCTCCGGCGACCACGCGCTCGCCACGCTTGCGCCGCTCACCGAGCAACTGCGCGGCAAGCCTTTGCTGGATTACGCGGTCCCCTACGTCTACAACCCCGCCCGCGACCACCCGTGGCCGACCCCGTGGGGGGTGATGCCCGCGTTGAATCCCTGCGACAGCGACAGCCTGGGCGAGCAGATCCAGCGCGCCCTGCCCGCCACCCAGGTCGTGAAGGTGTTCGTCACCCAGGAGCAGGAGACCGTCGTCGACCCGAAGGCCATCGAAGAGGGGGACCACACGATGTTCCTCGCCGGTGACCACGACGACGCGAAAGCCGTGGCCACGCAGCTGCTCCACGATTACGGCTGGACACACATCGTGGATCTGGGGCCGCTGGTGTCCGCGCGCGGGATGGAGATGTACGCGCACTTGCACACCGCGGTCGGGTTCGCGCTCGGCCGCCGATTCGGAGTCAAGATCGTATGAGTGGCACCACCGGCAGCGGCACCGATCACCGCGGGGATGTCGCTCGGGATCCGAGGAAGTGGATCGTCATCGACGGCGCGCGTGAGCACAATCTGCGCTCGGTGTCGGTGGCGATCCCCAAGGACGCGATCACGGTGTTCACCGGGGTGTCCGGGTCGGGCAAGTCGTCGCTGGTGTTCTCCACCGTCGCGGTGGAGTCCCAGCGTCAGCTCAACGAGACGTTCCCGACCTTCGTGCGAAACCGGTTGCCGCGGTACGAGAAACCGGAGGTCGACCGCATCGAGGGAGTGAGCACGGCGGTGGTGGTGGACCAGAAGCCGATCGGCGGCAGCGCCCGCTCTACGGTCGGCACCGCCACCGACATCTACTCGATCATCCGGGTGCTGTTCTCCCGCGCCGGTGAGCCGTCGGCGGGAATGGCAACAGCGTACTCGTTCAACACTCCCGAGGGCGCGTGTCCGCGATGCGACGGGCTCGGCCGCACGACCACGGTCGATCTGGACGCGATGATCGACAAGACCAAATCGCTCAATGAAGGGGCGCTGCGGTTTCCGCTCTTCGCGCCCGGCATGGTGCAGTGGCAGATGTTCGCCGCGTCCGGCTTGTTCGACCTGGACAAGCCGGTGGGGCGCTACAGCGAGACCGAATGGCGCAACCTCGTCTACGGCCCGGATGATGGAGTGCAACTCGAGCGGTCGGGTCCGTGGACCAGCTATGAGGGGCTGCTCGACAAATTTCAGCGGCTGTATCTGAACCGGGACCTGTCGAGTTTGTCGGCCCGGACGCGAAAAGCCGTGCAGCAGTTCACCACACAGGGCGTGTGCCCGCTGTGCCACGGGGCGCGGCTGAACCAGGCGGCACTGGCGACCAAGCTCGACGGCTACACCATCGACGACTACGCGAACATGGAGGTCGTCGAGCTCGTCGAGGTGCTGGGCAAGATCGATCACCCGCTCGGTGTGCAGCTGGCCGCGCAGGCCATCGCCGGGCTGCGGCGCTTGGACGAGATCGGGTTGGGATATCTGCATCTGGGGCGGGAGACGACCACCCTGTCCGGTGGCGAGGCGCAGCGGTTGAAGATGGTGCGGTTCCTGGGCTCGTCGCTGACCGGGATGACCTACATCTTCGACGAACCCAGCGTCGGGCTGCACCCGCGCGATGTGGGACGGATGAATCGGCTGCTGACCCAGCTGCGGGACAAGGGCAACACCGTGCTTGTGGTCGAGCACGACCGTGACGTCATCACCGTTGCCGACCACGTCGTCGACATGGGCCCGGCGGCGGGCGTGCACGGCGGTGAAGTGGTGTTCGAGGGAACCGTCGCCGACCTGCGCGCCGCCGACACCGCGACGGGGCGGGCGCTGCGGCGTCGCAGCGCGATCAAATCCGGAATCCGCACGCCCACCGGCTATTTGAAGGTCACGGGCGCGAGTTTGCACAATCTGTGTGACGTCAGTGTGGACATTCCCACCGGGGTGCTCACGGTCTTCACCGGCGTGGCCGGGTCGGGCAAGTCGACGCTGGTGAGCGAGGTGTTCGCCGCCGAGCACCCGGAGGCGATCATCGTGGACCAGGCGGGCCTTGGCACTTCCACCCGCTCCACGCCGGTCAGTCATCTCGGTGTCATGGACGCCATCCGTAAGGCCTTCGCGGCGGCGAATTCCGTTGATGCCGGGCTGTTCTCGTTCAACAGCAAGGGCGCGTGCCGGGCCTGTGGCGGACGCGGGGAGGTGACCGCGGACATGGCGTTCATGGATCCGGTCACCACCGTGTGCGAACGCTGCCACGGCGACCGCTACGACCCCGACGTGCTCGGCTACACGCTGGGCGGCAAGTCCATCGTCGAGGTGCTCGCCCTGACCGCCGAGGAGGCCGTCGACTTCTTCACCGACCGCGCCGTGCGCCGCAAGATCGGCTCCCTGGTCGAGGTCGGGCTCGGCTACCTCACACTGGGGCAACCGCTGTCGAGCCTGTCCGGTGGTGAACGCCAGCGGCTGAAACTGGCCGGGGAACTCGGCAAGTCCGGCGGGCTCTACATTCTCGACGAACCCACCACCGGCCTGCACATGTCCGACATCGACACCCTGCTGAGGTTGTTGGACCGGCTCGTCGACGCCGGCAATACGGTCCTGGTCATCGAACACGACCTCGATGTGATCGAGCACGCCGACCACATCATCGACCTCGGCCCCGACGGCGGCCGCCACGGCGGCCAGGTGGTCTTCGAGGGAACCCCCGCCCAACTGCTCGACGCGCGGAACTCCTACACCGCACAGTACGTGCGCCGTGACCTCGGTCGCACCGCGGCACCCAGCGACCAATAGGACATTCATCGTCCTATTGGCTTCCTACCGTGGTGGCGTCAGCGCGATTCGATCCGAAAGGCGAGAGCAATGGCATCGAAGACAAAGGCATCGACGTCGGCGGCACCGAGAATATCGGCGGCCCGGTCCAGCAATGGGTTCGACCTCACCGCGTGCGCCACCCGCACGCTGAGCCCGCCCGCGCCGTTCGCTTTCGACCCGACCACGGCGAAACCGTCCACCCTGCCCGACCCCACCCACCATCACGAGCCCGGGGTGCACTGGCAGACGCTGCGCTGGGACGGCCGCGACCTGGGAATCCGCCTGGAGGACCGGGGAACTCGCGACGATCCCGAGATCGGGCTGGCGGTGTTCGCCGAACGGCCGGTGCCCGAGCAGGTGGTGAACTCGCTCGTCGAGGAGCTGACCTGGCGCTACGACCTGGACACCGACCTGTCCTGGTTCTGCCGCCATTTCGCCGACGATCCCGTGCTGGCCGGGCCGATCGGCCGCATCGGCGGCATGCGTGTCAGTTGCGCATTCTCGTTGTATGAATGGGTGAGCATCCTGGCACTGCTGCAGATGGCTACCGCAGGGCGGATCAGCAAGATGACCGCCGCGGTGTTCGAGAACTACGGTCGCCGTGTCCGTTTCGACGGTCGAGAGCTGTTCGTGTTCTGGCGGCCGGCCGATATCGCCGCCGCCGGTGAACAGCCGATGCGCGCGCTGAAACTGGGCTATCGCGCCAAATCGCTGGTACGCATCGCCGAATCGTTCCTCGGCGGCGGCTACGACGAGGACGCGATCCGCGCCATGGACCGCGCCCAGGCGCGCAAGGCGCTGCTGCGGCTCTACGGGATCGGCCCGACCTCGGTGGGTTATCTGCTGTTCCAGACCTTCCACCACTACGACAGCCTCGATGTCATCCCGCCATGGGACGCCAGGCTCTACGCGCGTCTGCTCTACGACACCGACACCGCCGACCCGGCGCGGATGGTCACCGACATGACCGCCCGCTACGGCCGGTTCCGGGCCCTGGCTTCGGCTTACATGCTCGAGGACCTGTTCGCCCGGCATCAGCGCGAGCCGATCGACTGGCTCGCCGCCGAGATCCGCATGTGATAACTCCGCGGCCGGGATCCCCGGGCGCGCATCGAGATTCACCGATATACGAATAGGAGAAACATCATGGGTTTCATGGATCCTGGCAACATCGTTTGGTTCGAGATCGCCACCGGTGATGCCGAATCGGTGCAGAAGTTCTATTCCGAGCTGCTGGAGTGGACCTACGAAGTCGACGAAGATTCCTCGGTCGATGGCAGGCGCTACATCCGGATCATCGCACCGAACGCGCCGTTCCCGATGGGCGCGATCAGGGAAGCAGCCGGTCAGCCGACCACGATGAACATGTCGATTGTCTCCGCAGATGTTCCCGACGACACTCAGCGGCTGGAGAAACTGGGTGCGACCGTCCAGATTCCGCCGACCCAGGTCGCCGACGTCACCTGGTTCGCGGTGCTCACCGACCCGAAGGGCAACGCGTTTTCGTTGTTCTCCCAGTCCAAGTCCGAGCGTTTCGCCGAGCGTATGGAGCAGGGCGGCAAGGCCATGAGCGAGGCCGCCTACGCGCCGAAGCCGGGTGCGATGGGTTGGTTCGAGATCGGCACCACCGACGCGGCGGCCACCCAGGACTTCTACCGGCGAGGCTTCGGCTGGAAGTTCGAATTCGACGACTCCGCCGGCGGCAAGCCCTACTACAGCATTGTCACCACCACCGAGTGGCCCTCGGGCGGGATGTATGACCATGGCAAGGATGGCGTCGACTACCTGATGCCCAGCTTCCTCGCCGCCGACGTCGCCGCGGTGACCACCCGGGGCGAAAAGCTCGGCGCCACCGTCGAAGTCGCGCCGGAGTCCAATCCGGGCGGGCTGGTCTTCGCCCGGCTGCTCGATCCAGACGGCAACCGGTTCGGGCTGTTCTCGCTACCGGATTCGACGAAGTCGGGACAATGATGCCCCACGCTCACGCGCCCAGGCCGGTCCTCCCTGCGATCGGTTTGGGCACCTGGCAGATCAAGGGCGAAGACGCCTACCGGGCGGTGCGGTGTGCGCTCGAGGCGGGCTACCGCCAGATCGATACCGCCCGCCTCTACGGCAACGAAGCCCAGGTCGGCCGCGCGCTTGCCGACAGTGGCATCGACCGCGACCAGATATTCCTGACCACCAAATACGCCCAATACCGTCCTGGTGGCGAGGAGCGTGCGCTATCCGAGAGCATCGAGAAACTCGGCGTGGACCGCGTCGATCTGTGGTTGATGCATTTCCCGCTGAAGGATCCGGCCGAGAACCTGGCGGTGTGGGAGTGGTTCCTCGGTGCCGCCGACGCTGGGCGGGTTGCCGCGGCCGGGGTCAGCAATCACAGCATCGAGCAGATCGATGCGCTCACCACCGCCAGCGGCGTGGCCCCGGCGGTCAACCAGGTCAAGTTCAACCCCGCTCGTTACGACCCGGACCTGGTCGCGGCGCATCGTGATCGCGGCATCACGCTGCAAGCCCACAGCCCGCTGCGGCAGCCGCGGCTGGATCACCCGACGCTGGCCGCCGTGGCCGAGCGCCGCGGCGCGACACCCGCGCAGGTGGTGCTGGCCTGGCATCTCGCCCACGGAGTCCCGGTCATTCCGAAATCCGTTCACCCCGAACGGATCGCCGAGAACTACGCGGCTTTGGGGCTGCGGCTGACCACTGCCGACATCGCCGAGATCGACGCCCTCGGCCGCCACGAAAGCTCACTACACGCCTCAGGAGGACAACACTGATGAAAATCGCTTTGCTGGGAACCGGATTCGGCCAAGCCCACGCCGCGGTGTACGCGGCCCGCGGCGACGTCGAGGTGGTCATGTTCGGCCGTGACCCGGACAAGACCGCGAAGGCTGCCGAGCAGTTCGGCTTCGAGCACGCCACCGACATGGACGCGGCGTTCACCGATGATTCGTTCGACCTGGTCGACATCTGCCTACCCATCGGACTGCACGCCGACCATGTGCTGCGCGCGCTGGAAGCGGGCAAGCACGCGCTGGTCGAACTGCCGCTGGCGGACGATCTCGCCGATGCCCAGCGCGTCATCGACGCCACCGCGCGCAGCGACCGGCAGGTGTTCGTGGACATGTTCGAACGGTTCATCCCCGCCAACCAGGCCCTGTTCGACGCCGTCGGTGACGGCACCTATGGTCGGCTCGAACAGCTGAACCTGTGGAACACCACCGCCCACCTGTGGCCGGGCGCCTCACTCGGGCTGAAGGTGCTGCCGCTCGAGGCCATGCACAGCGACATGGACATCGTCACCCGTATTCTCGGTATGCCACAAGACATTTCCGTCGCCACCCACGCTCGTGACGAAAAGTCCGGGTCCATCGACGCCCTGCTCACCTTCCCCGGTGCCATGGTCCGCGACAGCGTGTCGGCGTTGATGCCGATGCCGTGGGGCGCACGCGGCGGCTACACCGCCACCTTCACCGACGGTGTCCTGGAAGCCGCCTCCACCATGGGCTTCGACGGCAAACCCACCGGGACCGTCACCGCCTACACCGCCCACGGCGTGACAGAACTCGACCTCCCGCCCGCCGACCAGTACACCGCCATGATCGACCACGTTCTAGCGGTGCTGCGCGGGCAGGCCGAGAACCAGATAACGCCCGCCAGCGTGCTCGACGCGCTCACACTCACCCTCGACCTCGACCGGGCCGTCAACAGCACCCAGTGACGGCCTCCCCGGCGTATGCCGACGCGGTGCCCGAGATCCCGGCCACATCTGCAGCCACCGGCCCGCTAACCGGACATTGAATGACCTATTGGCTTCCTATCGTCGAGCAGTCAAATCCCCCGACGAGTGCACGACGAGAGGAAGCCTTCCATGGTTACCGGGACCTCCACCCAGCCCGTGGTCGCGGCCGATCCGCGCCGCTGGATAGCGCTGGCCATTCTGCTGACAGCGGCGTTCATGGACACCGTCGACGTCACGGTCGTCAATATCGCCATCCCCAGCCTGCAACGCGACCTCGGCGCGAGCGCCGCCGACATCCAATGGATCGTCGGCGGTTACGCGCTCACCTTCGCCGCCGGACTGATCACCGGCGGGCGGCTCGGCGACCTCTACGGCCGCAAACGCATCCTCATGATCGGCCTGGCCGCCTTCACCGCCACCTCACTGCTGTGCGGAATCGCGCCCAACCCCGACGTGCTGCTGATCGGGCGACTGGCCCAAGGCGCCGCCGCAGCGCTGATGGTGCCGCAGGTGCTCTCCATCGTCAACGTCATCTTCCCCGACGAGGAACGCTCCAAGGTCTTCGGCATCTACGGCGGCGTGCTTGGGCTCGGTACCGTGGCCGGGCCGATCATCGGTGCACTGCTGCTCGAATGGGACCTGTTCGGCCTCGGGTGGCGACCGATCTTCCTGATCAACCTGCCACTCGGCGTGGCCGGGCTGATTCTCGGCAACGCCGTCATCGGTGAATCCCGCGCCGAACACGCCCGCCGCCTGGACCTGGCCGGCGTCGGTTTGCTCACCGCCGCGCTGTTCATGATCATGCTGCCGCTGACCCAGGGCCGCGAACTGGGTTGGCCCGCCTGGTCGATCGCGTGCCTGGTCGGTGCGGTGCCGGTGCTGGCGCTGTTCGTCGCTCACCAGTACCGTCTCGACCGCACCGGCGGCCAGCCGCTAGTACCGCCGCACCTGTTCGGCCTGCGCTCCTTCTCCGGTGGCCTGGGCGTGCAGCTGATGTTCGGCCTCGCCTCCGGCGTCTTCTTCCTGGCGTGGGCCCTGTACCTACAGGTCGCTCTCGGCTGGTCGCCGCTGAAAGCCGGACTGGCCGGTCTGCCGATGTCGCTGGCGCTAATGGCCGGTGCGGGGGTGTCCTCGCAGGTGCTCGTGCCGCGCTTCGGTCGCGCCGTCCTGCAGGTCGGTGCCGTGCTCGCCGCCGTCGGCGCGCTGGGCTATCACCTGCTCGTCGTGCATTACGCCGCGGACTTGGCGACCTGGCAGGCCATCGTGGCGATCGTGCCCATGGGACTGGGGCTCGGCTTGATCATCGCCCCACTGGCCGACCTGATTCTGGCCGACGTCCCCAAAACCGACTCCGGCGCGGCCTCGGGCGTGCTCAACACCACCACCCAGCTCGGCCAAGCCCTCGGCATCGGCCTGTGCTCGGTGGTGTTCTTCGGCCGCCTCGACCACGGCACCGGCCTCCCGGCCGCGTTCGCACACTCACTGTGGTACGTCGCCGCCGCGTTCGTTCTGGCCTTCGCGCTGCTGTTCACCGTCCGCAACCGGCCTGCCCCCGCGCCGACAGCGGGCACCGTCGCGTCCTGACCACTTCTGTTGGCGCGCTGTCGTAGACCGTGCCCGCGATGTCACCTGGCGCGCACGTGCGGATCAGTGTTTGTGTTCGGCTAGGACATCTTGGGGCGGTATGGGGAGTGTCCTGCTATTTGGCCACGGTGGCGTGTCGGGTCCTTGCCGCCAGGTCAGATGGACTTGGACCGGGACCAAATGGGCTGGTTAACAATGGTCTCCCGATCCGACCAGCACGCAACACCGCCATGATCACTGCCGCTGGCGAACTCCCACCGATACCGCAGACGTGCAGCGTTTCCGGACCTAGGGGGGCGGGAACGTCGGCGGAGTCAACGTCGAAAACCGAGCAGCCGTATCGAGATCAGCTGGCGATGGGCTATCAGCACTGCTAGCGGGGCTTTTTCCCGGCGTGGATGCGCTTGCCAAAGTCGAGTTGCCCTGATGCCTGTCCGGGAGAATGATAGGGCACAATGCATTTCGGCAGTGCGGGCGGACAAGGAAGGCTCGTCGGCAGTATACGCGTGCGAAAAAGGCCCTGACGCTGCGGCTTATGCGGCGCGTGAACGGGGGATCATCGATGACATTGCAAGCCGATCTGGAAAAGCTGGGCATGATGTCCAATGCGCTGCACAGCTTGGGCGGCGAAGCGGCCGGACTGACATTTAGCGCGGGTCCGGCCGGGACATTCTTGGATCCCACGACGAACTCGCTACGCTCAATCGGCGAGATGCAGAGGCTGGCGCACAATATTCAGACCGGTTTGGTGCCCGTGTTGTCGAGTCGACTGCATGAGATCGGGGACCTCATGCACCAGGCCACGATCGAGTTCCGCACAACCGAGGCCGATAATGCGGCCGACATCCTGGCCGCAACCTACACCTCCTCCTCCGGTGAATGGGTTGCCCCGGAATGACTCCGAGCAGAAGCGACCTCGACAACTACGACGCCCAACCGCTGCTGGATTTCGCCAACCAGGTCAGGACTTCCGCCACTCAGATCGAGGGCATGTTCGAGCGCTACGTCACCACCGTCACCGCGTCCGATTGGCAAGGGGTGGCCGCTGAGGCGGCGCACAGCCGGGCCGTCGCTGACCGCAAGACGGCCAACGCACTGGTCGACACCTTGGAAGGGGCGGCAGGCCGACTCGAACAGGGGTACTGGGACATCAGTACCCCGTTACGCAACGCGCGCCACCTCATCGCCTCCGCCGAAACGGCCGGATTTCTCGTTCCCGCTACCGGCCTTGGCTTCCTCAACGCACCTATGCCCGTATACGTCTCCCATCCGGCCGGGCGCGACCCGACCCCCGAGCGGGAGGCGGTCCGAGCTAACTGGGAAGACCAGATCGTGGCCGCGGCCGATGCTGTGGAAGCAGCGGATACGCGTCTGCAGCAGGATCTATCGGCGCTCGGCACGGCGATGAAAGCCCAGTTCGACGCAGTCGGCCATAGCCAAACCACGCACAGCGAAGGACATTTCAACAGGGCGGAAAGGTTCATCCTCGACGAAATGCGGCGAAACCTGAACTCCGACTCCGTCAAGCAGATCCAAGAGCTCCTGCGCTCGCCGCAATCATTTCTGGAATGGCTGGAATACTCAGATCCGCGCCATGGCGGACGGAGCACTGCGGTCGACCGTATTCAGGCTCTCGCTGCCTGGCGTGACCTGGTTGGTTCGGAAAAGCGCTGGGATCACAAGCCGCAGATAGCAAGGGATTTCGGCTTGGTAGGGGATCCTCGCCAGGATCCCGCTTTTTTCTTCCAGCAGCCCGGCACCCATCGACAAGTGAACTACGACATGTATTCGAACATCCACTTCGGATTCGTTGGCCGTCACGCAGGATTCGACGGCGACACACTGCTCGAGGGAGCGAGGATGGCCAGCCAGCACGACCAAGGCGACGAGATCACCATGCGGGCAGGCATCGCGATGTATGACAAGTACGGCCCCAACATCACCGACGAGCAATTTCACCAGGGTATGGTCGCGGCCATCGACGAGATGGAAGCTGCCCAAAGCGAAGGCCAGCATGTTCCGCAGATCAAACACGACAGCGGACGCTGAACCGGCCGGGATTCCCTTGCCAACGCGGTAGTGCCCCGAACGCACGCGCTGGCGGAGGCCCTTCGAGTCTGTCTCGCGTGGTGAATTCTGGAGGCGATTTCATCAGCAGTGGATACTCGTTGGTTGAAGCGGTCGAACCGTTTGTTCGGGAGATGGCACTCTACGAACCGTCTGCGTACGTGTATCTGACTGAATCCGCGGGAGAATTCATCCGCTCAGAACTCGGAGGCCGGGTCGTCACCTCGCGTCGCACGATGACGGTGACGGAGCGCACGCAGTGTCGGGTCGCGTGGCGGCCGGCGCGCCTGCGGCCTTCGGTGGTGACAAGGTCAGCGGCTGGGCAGCCAGTTGCCGTGGAAGCCGGCGGGGACGCGGACGGGGAGGTGTATCTGCGCTACCGGTCGGGCTGTCAGGTCGGTGGCGTCCAGGATCGCCAGATAGCTGGTGCCGTTCGCGCGGTCGTGGGTGAAGGTCATCAGGTATCCGTCGTCATCGCGCGCGGTGTCGTGGCGGGGGACGAAAACGGCTTCGCCGCAGGTGTGGCCCGTGGGTAGCCGGTGCATCTGGCGCGACGCGTCGTCGGTGAGATCGTATTTGTAGATTGTCGAGTGCTCGGGTTCGGCGTCCAGGGAGAAGCTGGTGATGTAGCCGAAACGGTGGCGCTGTCCGATCTCGGTATCCGCGACCCGGGGATATTCGACGGCCGCATCATCGAGCGGCTGTTCGGCGACCGTGCCCGTGCCCAGGTTCAGCCGCCATTGGTGCAGCCGGGGCAGTCCGCCACCGATGTCGTCGGAACCTTCTCGCCACAGTGTCGGCACCCGAGTACCGGTCACCGTGAGCACGCCGTCGGCTTCGAACGCGTTCATGGTGTGCCACACGTAGCAGGGTTCGACGTCGAACCACCGCACGTCCCCGCCCTCGCGACCCATCACGCCGAACCGGGCGCCGTGCCCGTCGTCCCACCGCCACGGCATACCGCCCGCGGCAGCGACCGGGTCGAAGACCACGGGAAGGTCCATGAAGACCACCGAGGTTTCGGTGATCGCGAAATCGTGCATCATCGTCGCGCGTGGAACCCGCACTACCTGGGCCCGCAGGAGCTCACCGGTCGGTGCGGCGCGATAGTAGGTCAGATATGGGGGACGCAGCCGGACGCCGAAGAACAGCAGTTCCCCGGTGCGGGGGCAGATTTTCGGGTGGGCGGTCATCGGGGTGTGCAGCGCGCCGTTGAAGGTGAACGGTCCCACCGTCTCCAACTCTGGGGTGATCTCGTAGGGGAAGCCACCTTCTTCCAGCGCGAGCAACCGGCCCGCATGCGCGACCACGTGAGTGTTGGCTGTCGTGACCCGGTAATCCACCTGTCCCGTGGTCTGGTCGAAAGCCAGGGCCAAGCGCGACTGTCCCGGGTGCGCGTACAGGGGGGTCCGCACATATCGGTTGCGATACCAGCGGGCCCGGCCGCCGTCCAAGGCGACCGCATGGACCATTCCGTCGCCCGCGAAGTAGTGCGGCGACCAGCCGGTGCGCGGATTGGGACCGTTGCGGAAGTAGGTCCCGCTCAATTCCTTAGGAATCACTCCGATCACGTCGGTCGGCTCCGCCGTCACCTCTTCGGTGGCCGGTGCATTGTTCCCCGCGAGGTGCAGAGGCAGGTCGGCGTTGGGTGTGGTCGGCATCTGCTGGTTCTCCTGTCGCTGGCTCGGCTGTGCCAGGATGCCGGGGCAATCGAGAAAGAAACAGTCTTGTTCTTGTCGACGTCGTCAGCCGGTGAGAAAACGCGCAGGACAACGCTTTCCGCGAGGTGTCAGTGGGAATGACAGGCCTGTGCCAGGGCGGTGTCAGTCAGGTCGGCGACAGTGGGTACAGCGACCATGCACCACAACAGGAACGTTCGCAGACAGCGTCGGCAGTGAGAGCCGTTCTGGGCGTGCCATGCATCGATGCTGGATTGGCTGCTGGCGGCGAGCGTGACCCCTTGTCCTGCAAGCCATTCCAGGAACAGCGTCGCTTGTTTGACTTGGTCGTGGGCGTGGCGTCGAGCGGGTGTGGTGAGGGATGTCCGTTCGGCTGTGCCCCGCAGTTGGGACAGCAGGTGCCAGGTGGCGTAGCGGCGGATGATCTGGGCGTGGTCCGGGTCGCATACCGCGGGCATCGACGCTGGGCAGGTATTGCACCGCCGTCGTCCACCCGAAACCGTCCACGTTGCTGGGGTCGGTGAGCACGGCGACAACCACCGCGCACACCGGCTCCCGGTGGGGATCGATCAACACGACAACCTCTGCAGTTCGTCGTTCAGCACGGCCACCGGCACACAAGTGCTCGGTGAACCGTTCGCGCCGACTCCGCCGTGACCACCACCCCTTGAGCACGGCTGACGCTTATTCCACTTTACGGCGAAAAATGCTGTGGCATAGACAATTCGAGCGCCTACAGGGTGTGGCGCGACCAGTGCCCGGGCTCGATGATCGTGGCGGGATGAGCCACGCGAGCGCATGGGATGCCGTATGACGCTTTGTCCTTCTTGTGAATAACTCGCACGATCGAAAAGTCGACGGAAGACACAGATCTGGTCTCGACTACCGGTACTGCCGCGAGTATCGGTCGAACAATGTGGGCGCCGTGGTGACCTATGGCCGAAGTGACGTTGTTGGCCCGTCGAGATGCCCAGTGCCTGATCGATGACCGAGCGTCAAGCCAGGCTCTGTGCTGGCCGGGCGGGCCTACGCCGATCATGGCTCGAGTCAAAGGCGAGGGTCGTCGCACGGGGTCTGGAATCGGGTGCGTGATAATGGCGTGGTGACGCGGAGCAAGCAGGTTCGGACCGGTCCTGGCCGCCGGGCCGGTATAGACAGTGTCGAGACTCGGCAGCGGGTGATCGATGCGGCGATTGATTGCTTCGCGCGCAATGGTTATGGTCCGGCGACGAACAGTCAGATCGCTGCGGTCGCCGGTGTTACCGCGGGGTCGGTGTTCTATCACTTCGGTACCAAACCGCGGCTGTTCGAAGCGGTGTGTGCCGAGGTTTACGGCAAGATCATCGAACGCTCCCAGCTAGCGCTGGCCGGCGCGCTGTCGGTTCCGGATCTGCTGCGTGCGGTGTTGACGGTCTCGATGCGGATCAACCACGAGCGTCCGGAGTTGGCCGGATTCGTGGCGACGGCCCCGATCGACGCTCGCCGCCACGCCGAACTGACCGATGCCTTCGACGCGTTGAGCGTGCAGATGAACGAGGGCCTCGCCGAGGCGGTAGTACGCGGCCAGGGCGCCGGGCTCATTCCCGCCGATCTCGACCCGATCGAGGTGGCGCGGTTGGTCAGCGCGGTAGTCGACGGCTTCGCGCACGCGGCCGCGGCCACCGACCCGATCGCGATGGACCGGCTCACCGAACTGTTCGAGACGTTGCTGCTCGGAGTGCATGGGCCGCCCGGCAATGCCGGGCGGCCCGATTGACCTCCTGATGCCGGTGCGACGGCGGGGAGGGCGTGAATCCCGTTCAGTGGTACCTGTGCTCGACTGGCGGCTCTGGTAAGCCAGGACTGTCGCTCCGGGCCGCCCTGAACTCCGTAGCGGCGAAAGACTTTTCGACCTGACCTGGTCCAGGTTGTCGTCGTTATTGACAGCGGGAAGTGACGAGTGTTACTAATTAATTATCTCACTAACTAATACAGTCTCCTCGCGATGTGCGGACGGCGAGCGGTATCGATGCTGCGAGGATTCAGGAGAGATCATGGCGACCACTGATTTTCGTGCGAGTCCGTTTCTCGCCGGGCACCATCGGCCGAGCCGGATGGAGGTGGACGCGCCAGATCTATTCATCGACGGTGAGCTGCCTGCGGATCTGGCCGGGGTTTTCTATCGCAACGGCGCCGAACCGCTGTACCCACCCACGGACGAGGACTACCACTGGTTCGACGGCGATGGCATGGTCTATGCCTTCTTCATCGACAACGGCCGGGTCGCGCTGCGCAACCGATGGGTACGCACCGACAAGCTGCTACTCGAGATGAAAGCGGGCCGCAGGCTTTTCGGCGTACACGGAAATCCGGCCACCACCGACCCGCTGGCCGAGGGCACGCGATACAACACCGCCAACACCAACATCATCCTGCACGGCGGGAAGCTGCTGGCGCTGATGGAAGGCGCGCCGCCGGTCGAGTTGGACCCGCGCACCCTCGACACCATCGGGGAACAGCACTACGGAGGAGTGGTCACCACCACCTTCTCCGCACATCCAACGGTGGACCACGACAATGGGGAACTGGTCAACATCGGCACGATCGCGCGCCGCGGAGGGACGGCTGCCGAAATCCGCTACGACATCATCGATTTCGCGGGCCAGCCAATCAAGACCGAGACCATTCCTATGCCGCATCACAGCATGATGCATACGTTCTTCGTCACCGAGAACTACGTCGTTTTCCCGGTGACGCCGCTGGATGTCAGCATCCGGCGGGCCATGTCCGGCGGCCCGATCGTCGCCTGGGACGGGAACCGCCCGACGAAACTGGGCGTGATGCCGCGCCGCGGCACCGCCGCCGACGTCCGCTGGTTCGAGGCCGAGCCCCGCCACATGATGCACCAGGCCAACGTGTGGGAAGACGAGGGGCGCATCGTCGCCGATGTGGCCGCCGCCGAGGGCACCTCGCTGTTCCCGGATACCAAGGGCCGCTGGCGATCCCACCGTGATTCCGTGCAAAGTCTGCGCCGCTGGACCATCGATCCCGCTGCCGCGACGGACGTGGTGCGCGAGGACACCCTCGACGACCACGACATCCAGTTCCCGCGACCCGACGACCGGCTCATGACCCGCCCCAGCCGATTCGTCTTCGCGAACAGCAATCTGCACTCCGTCGAGGGCCGGATCGACGGGATGGATGCGGTGCTGCGCGTCGACACACGTAGCGGTGATGAGGATCTCTACCACTTCGGCGACGGTGCTGCGGCGGGGGAACTGATCTTCGCCCCCCGCCTCGGCGGTACGGACGAACTCGATGGGTATGCCCTCACTTTGGTCCACCGAGCCGGGGCCGCGGAAACCGAGCTGGTGGTGTTCGACGCCGCGGACCTGTCGGGTGGTCCGCTGGCGCGGGTCCGCATCCCGTTCGCCATTCCCAGTGGATTCCACTGCAATTACTACAGTGCCGATAGTCCGCTGTATCGGCAGGCGCTGAGCCGGGAGCCCTGACGTGGCCATCTCGACACGCGAATGGCAGCTGGTCGCCCGCCCGGCAGGGGAACCGGCGTCCGAAAACTTCCAGCTCGTCACCGCGTGGCTCGAAGACCCGGGTCCCGGGCAGGTTCTGGTGGCGAATGATTGGTTGTCGGTCGATCCGTATATGCGCGGACGGATGAACGAAGGCAAGTCCTACATGCCGCCGTTCGAACTCGGTCAGGCGTTGACCGGCGCCGCGGTCGGTACCGTGATCGACTCGCGGGCCGATTCGATCCCAGTGGGTACCACCGTCATCCATTTCGCCGGTTGGCGCGAGCACGCGGTGCTGGCGGCCGCCGACACCCAGATGGTGGACGTGCGCCGGTCGCCCGCGCAGGCTTACCTGGGTGTCTTGGGCGCCACCGGACTGACCGCCTACGTGGGCCTGACCGAGATCGCCCCCGTCCGCGCCGGCGATGTCGTCTTCGTTTCCGGGGCCGCAGGCGCTGTCGGCTCGGCGGCCGGGCAGATCGCCCGCAAGCTCGGCGCGACCCGGGTGATCGGGTCTGCTGGGGGACCGGACAAGTCCGCGCACCTGCTCGCCGAGTTGGGTTTCGATGCCGCAATCGATTACCGGCAGGGTGATCTGACCGGGCAACTCGCTGCGGCCGCGCCCGAGGGCGTCGATGTGTATTTCGACAACGTCGGCGGTGCGCACCTGCAGGCCGCGCTGTCGGTGCTGAACACCTTCGGCCGAGTCGCGCTGTGTGGTGCGATTTCGGGCTACAACCATCCCGCACCGGGACCGGACAACCTGAACTTGGCGATCCGGAAGCGAATCACGTTGCGCGGCTATGTGGTCGGTGATCACACCGAGCGTGCCGGGCACTGGGTCCGTACCGCCGCCGGGTGGCTCGCGGATGGCTCCCTGCGGGTGACCGAAACGGTGGCCGTGGGCATCGACCAGGCCGTCGAGGCTTTCCTGACCATGATGCGCGGCGGGAATATCGGCAAGATGCTCGTCCATCTGCCCCGCAGCGGCGACGACTCTGCTTCCCCGGCTGCACCAGCCAAAGCTCCGGCGCGGCAACGGCATTCATCGCATTGATCGACCGAGCTCATAAAAGGGGACATCGGGTGGATAAAACCGTCAATCCTGCGGCCACCGAGCAGGATATCGAGGTTCGCAACCCTGCTGACGGGCGGCAGGTGGGACGAGTTCCCGACAACCCGGGCGCGGTGGTCGCCGCCGAGGTCGGCCAACTCCGGGCCGCACAGGCCGATTGGGAGGCATGCGGTGTACGCGAACGGGCACAGTGGCTGCTGCGGTGGCAGGACTGGCTGATCGACAACGCCGCTCGGCTGACCGACGTCGTGCAGTCGGAGACCGGCAAGACCCGCTTCGATGCCGAAATCGAGGTACCGGCCGCCATCGATCTGGCCAAGTACTGGGCCCGCAACGCGCCACGATTTCTTGCCGACGAACGCCCCGCCCCGCACAGCCCGATCGGGCGAATGAAGCGACTGATCACGGTGTTTCGGCCGTATCCGCTGGTCGGCATCATCACGCCGTGGAACCTGCCGTTGCTCAATCCGTGTTTCGACGCGTTCGCGGCGCTGCTGGCCGGGGCCGCGGTCCTGGTAAAGCCGTCGGAGATCACGCCGCTCAGCGCGGTCGAGTTGGCGTGCGGCTGGGCCGAGATCGGCGCACCACCGGTATTCACCGTGGTCACCGGGCGCGCGGACACCGGACGCGCGGTGGTCGACCAGGTCGACTTTGTGCAGTTCACTGGATCGACGAAGACGGGACGGGAGATCGCCGCCGCGTGCGGTGCGGCATTGACACCGTGCAGTTTGGAACTGGGCGGAAAAGACCCGGCGATTGTGCTCGCCGACGCCGACGTAGAACGTGCTGCCGCGGGCATCGCCTATGGGGGGCTGTTCAATTCGGGGCAGGTGTGTATCTCGGTAGAACGGGTATATGTCGAAGCGCCGATCTACACCCGGTTCGTCGCCAGTCTCACCGAGCAAGTCGAAAAGCTACGCCAGGGGCAGGACGGTCGTGGTTTCGACTACGACATAGGCGCCATGGCGACCGCAACGCAACGTGACATCGTGCAGCGTCACGTGGCGGAGGCGGTGGCGCGCGGTGCGCGCATTATGACCGGTGGAAACGCAACAGGGAATTTCTTCGAACCGACCGTCCTGGTCGATGTGGAGCATTCGATGTCGTGCGTTACCGAGGAGACGTTCGGCCCCACCATCCCGGTGATCGAGGTCGCCGACGAGGACGAGGCGGTGCGGCTGGCCAACGATTCGTCGTATGGACTCTCGGCGACCGTGTGGACCGGCGACCGGCAACGCGGGGAGCACATCGCCCGACGGCTCGAGGTCGGTGCGGTCAATATCAACGACGCGTTCGCGAACCTGGTCAACTTCGCACTACCGATGGGCGGCTGGAAGGACTCGGGCATCGGCGCCCGCTGGGGTGGTGCCGCTGGAATCCGCAAATACTGCCGTCAGCAGGCTATTACCGTGCCGAGGGGTCCGGAGTTGACGCGCGAGCCGCTATGGTATCCCGCTTCGCGAACTCGGTCGCGGTTGGTGACGACGCTGATGCGGGCGGTGGACGCGCGTGGACTACGCAAACTGCCGTTTCGGCCGCGCGGCGGCAGATGACAGCGTCACCGACCGCCGCGGACCGTCCGCCGACGACTCACGCGGCCCGCGGGGTGAAGTTGCCGTGGAACGACAGCGGCAAGTGGTGGCGCAGCGCGCCCACGTAGCAGGGGTCGTTCTCGATGTTCTTGGCGTCGAGCACACGCAGATGCGCCAAGGCGCGGGGGCGGTCCTGCGTGGCGACCAGCAGCCAGCCGTCGTCTTCGTCGGTGGCGCCGGGGCGTGGGGTGTAGATGGCCTCGTGGGCGAAGTGATCGGCCGGTAGCCGGTGCGCTTGCTGGACGCCGGATACGTTGTCCACCTTGGCAATCGCGTTCGGGTGCGCGCTGCCGTCCAGACCGACCGCCAGGTAGGTGTAGCGGTTCTGTCTGCTGGTGTAGCCCAGGTTGAAGGTGGGGAAGTCGCCCTGCATATCCGACAGGTGTTCCTGAATAACGCGGCCGGACCGGGTGATACGCAACCGCAGCAGGGTACCGCCGTAGGGCATCGCCGTGTCGGCCAGACCGCCTTGCACGCCCTGGAGTTGACCGTTGAGCTGTTCCCAGGTGGCGTGGTAGTTGACCAGTTCGACGACGGTGTCGGTGCGGTCTTCGTAGGCGTTGCTCACATGCAGGTGCATCAGTGGATCGGTGTGCACGATGCGGGGTTTGCCACCGTAGCGGGGCATGAGCGCGATCATGGTGCCGCGTGCGGCGTCGTATTCGATGGCCTCGATGTAGTTACGGAGACCGAGCCCGGCGCCGAGCATCTTGCCGATCGGGAATACCAGTGGCGCCACCACGAACACCAGATGCCTTGGTGTCAAACCGAAGTCGTGGTTGAACATCGGCCGCGGCAGGCTCACCTGTCCGATCTTGCCGAGTTTGCCGGTGCGATCGACTCGGTAACAGGCCAGCGAGGGTTTGGGGACCATCGCGAGCCCGAAGTTGTACATGTCGCCGGTCGCCTTGTCCCACTTGGGATGTGCTGAAAACGCGCCGAGCCATTTGAGCGCGCCGCCGAAGCGGTGCACGCCGATCGTGTCGAGCGTATCGGGATCGATTTCGGTGGGCGGGCCGCCCTCCCAGAGTGCGAGCAGTTTACCGGCGTGCATGACGACACCGGTGTTGGCGACGTTGGCCGGGAATTGCAGTGCGTTGGCGAGGATTCCGCCGGGACGCATGGTGCCCAGTGCCCGATAGGGCGCGCCCGTGGAGGTGAGTGACTTGCGGTAGTGCTTGGTGCGCACGAACCGGTTGCGGTAGCGGACCTTGCCGTCGGTGATCGAGAACATCGACAGCATCCCGTCGCCGTCGAACAGGTGGCCCAGCTGTTGCCCACCGGCGTCGAGCTTGCCGGGACCGTTGCGGTAGAGGGTGCCGCGCAAATCTTCGGGCAGTGCGCCCGCAACCTCATCGATGTCGTAGTCGTATTCGTCGTAGAGCGGAATGTAGTCGCGGTGCTCGTTGTCGGCCGTAGTCATGGCCTCTCCTGAGGGTGAAATATGGGATGGGGTCAGACATCGGCCGTCGGGCGCGATCCAGCCGTACCGGAGTGCGACTGCGCCGGGCGGATCCGCAACGTGCACGACAGGCCGGGCAGGTGCGGCTCGAACTCCAGCGGGATCGCCGAGTCGGCGTCGAATACGCTCTCGCAGCTGGCCTTACAGCCCATCAGGCAAGAATTCTCCTGGGCTACACCGGTTCCGGTGGCGGTGTGCATCGCGCACTCCGGGATCTGGTAGATCAGCGTTCCGTCGGGTTCGACGCCGGTGCGGTGGATCGGGCCGACCAGGAAGCCGGCAAAGCCAACGCCGATGTCCATGACTTGGGCGTACCTGCTCGCGGGCACGGCGTTGACCGCGCCGAAAGCCGGTAGCAGGTAGCGCAGCCAGCGCCGCAGCCGCGTCGAGACGGCGGTGGCGATCAGCTCGCTGACATCCTGCTTCGGCAGGTGCCGCGTCAGTTCGGTAGCGACCCATTCGAGTTCGCTCACGTACTGGCCATAGCGGCGTTGGTAGGAACGGCGCGGCGGTTCGAGCCGCGGGCCACGCACGCGATGTGCCGTGAGCGCGGCCCACCCCGCGTCGACTGCTTCGCGGTCGTCACTGACCATCCGCAGCACAGGCAGCAGTACGGCCTCGGGGATGTCACCGACCCTGGCCAGCATCGATCGCATGATCAAATCGTCGCGTAGCGCCACGACCGGTCCGGATATGGTGGCTTTGTTCATCTTTCACCTCTTTCACCGCGACTGAACCGTCACGGAATGTCGACCTTGGCGGCTTTCCATCGACCGTCGATGTTCTGCATCGTCATCACGATGCGGCTGCGATCGATACGGGGATCGGGCATTTCGGTGTTGGACACCGACTGGTCCACAAACAGCAACACGACGACCTCGCGTTCGGTGGCGGACTTGACCGCGGCCTGCAGTACCGTGCCGTGCCCGGCCGCTTTGTGATCGATCAGCAACTGGCGAAGCTGACTGCTGGACTTGGTGTAGACATCGCGGAACTCGCCGGTGGAACCGTCCAGGACCGCCGTGAAATCGGCGTCGAGGTTGGCGGTATCCACCGAGGTGAGGGTGACCGCATAGTCCGACGCTGCGCGCAGCGCCGCCGCCGCGGCCGCGTCGATATCGCGGCTGTGGTCGAGCTTCCATCCCAGCACGCCGGTGGCGACGGCCAGTGCGACGAGCAGCAATGCCGCGACGAATGGCAATGCGCGCCTGGCCGAGCCGACGATGCGTCGCGCGACGGCGCCCCTGCCGACCGCAGTCCGCGCGGAACCGTCGGCATCGTCGGAGTCGTCCCTGTCCGACGTGGTCCCACTTTCAGCCTCGGCCGCGTGCGTCTGGCCGATGTCGGCCTCGTCGGTGTCGGGCTCGTTTCGGATGTCGTCGGCGTGCCCGCGATCAGGTTCGCTTGTCGCGGAATCGAATTCGGCCACTTCGGTATCGGTCTCGGTGGTGGTTGTGCTGTCGTTGCGGTCCTCGATCTGGTTGTCAGGCATGGTCCTCCTCGGGGTCGGGCTAGTTGCCGTACCGCTGTGGCTCGGATTCCGGCGGCATGGTCGGTCCGCCGTACGGCAGGGGGATCGTGTGTTCTCCGATCGGGGTGGGATCGGTGCGCTGCATCGGATCGAATCCCGGTGGCGGATAAGCGGTGTCGTCCCCCGGTGGGCGGGGCGCGTTGCGCGCGCCGCGGATCAGCAGTGCCGGATCCTCGTCCAGGCAGTAGGTATTGACAAACGGCTCGGGATAGCTCGGTTCGAACGGCACGTCACGTGGGTGCGGGTAATCGCAGAAGCGGCGGAAATACAGGCTGGCCACTGCCCAGACGCCGCCGTCGTGCATGATCGACTGCACCGCTTCGAGCAGCGAGGTCCGGTCGTCGCGAAACAGCTGTTGCAGTGCCGGAACCCGCACATAGGACAGTTGGGCGACGGTGGCCAGGTTCCCCAGTAACTGCACCATGGTGGGCGAATTCTGCGCGATCATAGTGTCCACCCCCGCCAGGACCTGCGGTGCGGTGTCGAGCAGGGTGCGCAACCCGGCGTCTTTCGTGCCGATGCCGTTGAGGGTGGCGCTGAGATTGTCCGTGGTGGTGCGTAATCCGGTTGCCTTGTCACTGATCAGGTGGAATACCGGCCGGCTGGCGCGCAGCAGGGTGCTGGTCTGGGGCAGGACGCCGTCGAGGGTGGAGAACAGCAGCTGCATGCTCGACAGCAGGGTGCGCAGCTTCTCCGGCCCCTGGGGGCTCACCCCGAGTTCGTCGACGATGGCCTTCAACTGTTCCGGATTCGTCTGTGCCAGCACCCCGTCCACACTGCTGAGCACCTGCCACAGCGGGATCGGTGTGGTGGTGTGGCCCTGATCGATGACGCTGCCGTCGGTCAGCAGCGGACCCGCGCTGCCGGTGGGCCGGAAATCGACGTATTGTTCGCCCGCCGGTGAGAGCCCGGACACGCGCACGGGCGTGTCGCGGGGGATACGCGCCGATGCGTCGATGCGCAAAACGGCTTCCACCCCACGCTGACCGAGCCGCACCTCATGGACCCGCCCGATGGGTACCCCGCGCAGCGTGACATCCTGGTTGGCCAGCAGCCCACCGGATTCGGGCAACTGCACCCGGACGGTCATTTCCGCGGCGAAGGGGTCGGTGCGCAACGCGCCGAAGGTCAGGTACCAGCCGCCCACCGCGACCAGTGTGAGCTGCGCCAGTGCGGACAGCAGCAATTTGCGTGCGACGCAGACGCGGATGACTCGTACCAGCATCCGCGCGGGCAGCTCGATCATCGTCATCGCCCGGGCCCCATCACTCGGGCACCGAGCTGGGTCAGCACGAAGGTCAGCGACCCGACGAAGTTGGCCAGGTCGGCCGGTTCCGGTGGATGAAAAGCCGGATCGGCGAGGTGTCCGGGATCGTCGATCGGTCCGGCCACCACCTGCCGGAGCTCGACGTCGGAGTGGGCGGCGTTGGCGCTGAAGAACTTCAGCGTCGGCGCCAGTATGCGGAGCAGATTCGCGGTGGTTACGCGCGGATCGGTCGCCGGTTCGTTGAAGGACGCGGACAGGCTGTTCAGATCACTGATCAGACTGCGCGTGTCGGTGCCCGCGATGGCGGGGAAATTCTCCAGCTGTCGGGTGATCGCCGCGATCTGATCGGCCAGTCCCGCGATGTGGGCAGTGTTACCGGCGATCACCGTCAGGGCGGGGGCGGCAGCGGCGAAGACATCGTCGATCGCGCTGCGGCGGGTGCTCAGATCGTCTGCGAGAGCGGCGGTCTGGGCGAGCACACCGTGCAGTTGACCGGACCGCTCGGACAGCGTGGTCAGCAGCTCCCGCGATTGCCGGATCAGATCGGTGAGGCGATGGCCGTCGTCGCCCATGGCGGTGCCCATTCCGTTGAGAACCTGGGTGAGATTGCGGATCACGCCGCCGTTGACCAGGAGCGCAGCGGTGGAGAGGACCTCTTCGACAGTGGCGGCGGCGCGGGTTTCCGACAACCCGATGGTGTCACCGTCGCGCAATAGCGTCGATGATCGGCTGGTGTCACTCGGTGGGCGCAGCGAGACGAACACGTCACCGAGCGGTGTGGCCGAGCGTAATTCGGCGGTCGTGCCGACAGGTAGTTCGACGCTGTCGATGATGCGCAGCGATACCACCGCGGTGTAATCGCGGGCGGTCATGCGCTCGACCTCGCCGACATCGGCGCCGCCGACGCGGACCTTCGCGCGCTCGGGCAGGTTGAGCGCGTTGGAGAACACCGCCTGCAGGTGGTAGCTCGGGCCGCTCACCCCGGGCGCGGGCAGTGGCAGATCCTCGAGGGTGACCGAGCACGCGGTCAGCGGCAGCGTGAGCGCGGCGCCGAGCAGCAGCCGCAGTCGGCGGATCATCGGTTCATCCTGGTCATTGCCTCGAGCACCGAGGTGACGCCGAAATCGGGGCCCATGTCGCGCATAGTGCCGGTGGCACAACCCAATTGGCGTAGACCGAGGATGTTGCAGATTTCCTTGGTCATGGAGCTGTCGAAGAACACATTGTCGAAATGTGCTCCGACGCGCAGGTATCCATTGCGCTGGTCGATGGCGGCGACGACGTTGTCGACGCCGAGCGGTGCGAGATCGAACACCTCGGCGAGTTCGCGCCGGTAATCGACCATCGCCTGGGTGAAGGTAGTGCTGCCGCGTACGGTGGCGGTGAGGTTGTCGCCCTGCTCGGCGAGCAGCGTGTTCAACTGGCCGAGCACGGTGTTCAGCTGTCGGCCGGTAGCGCCGTTGCCGACGCTCTCCTGGGCGAGGATGTCGCTCAGCTGGCCGACACCGCTGCCGAACTCGGTGATGATCTGCTGGTTACCGGCCGCGGCGTCGGTGAGCGCGCTCAGGTTCGCCACGATGGTGGTGAGGTGCTGCTGGGTCGCCGCACCATCGCCATCGCCGGTGCGCAGCGCCTCGGCCAGGGCCGCGAGCGCCGACCGTAGTTCCTGGCCGCTGGTTTGCGCGACCGTGGAGGTCGCGGTGAGTACCTCGGCCATCGGGCCGCCTCCGTGGCCGTCGCCGCGCATCGAGGCGCCGAGCTTGTCGACCATGGCGATGACGCGATCGAACTCGATGGGTGTGCGGGTGCGGTCCAGACCGAGGACCGCTCCGTCGGGCAGCATCGGTCCGCCGGTGTAGGCGGGTGCCAGTTCCACATGCCGGTCGGTCAGAATCGAGGTGCCCACGGTGACGGCCTGCGCATCGGCTGGAATCTGGACCTCCCGGTCGACCTCGAGGATGACCTCGACGTAATCGCCGCGGGGAGTGATCTTGTCGACCTTGCCGACCGGCATGCCGAGTACCGCAACGGTATTGCCCTCGTACAGGCCGATCGCATTGTCGAACTGTGCGGTGATCCGGGCAGGCGCCTCCGAGCCGACGGATAACACGCGGCAGGCGGCGGCCACGGCTGCGGCGACGGCCAGGACCACTGCGGCGCGGGCGAGGCGTTTGCTGATGATCGGTTCGCGCTGCTTCATCGGCAATCCTTGAAGTACTGGAAATGTTCGGGCCAGTCCTGTACGGCGGCTTGCCGGCTGATCGCGCACATCCAGGAATCGATCATGAGCCCGCCGGGCAGCAGAAAGTCCAGGAACGGGCCCGAGCCGAACGCATTGGTGATGTTGCGCACCGTAACCGGCATGACCTGGAAGGTGTTGCGTAGCAACGCGTCATGGTCACCGAGCATGGTGGTGAGCTGGCGGATATCGGCGAGCATCGTCTCGATGTCGGTTCGGTTGACCGTGAGCACTTCGTTGGCTGTCTGGATCAAATTGGTTGCGGCGTCGAGCAACCGCACGACCGCCGCACGGCGCGAGGTGATTTCGCGCATCAGGTCACCGCCCTGCTCGATGAGTGCGCCGATATCGCCGCGCTGATTGCCGAGGATGGCAGCGAGGTGGGCGGTGTTGCGCAGCAGTGCGCTGATCTGGTCGCGCCTCTCGGCAATAACGGCGGATAGGTTGCGCACATTGGCCAGCGCCCCTGGCAGTACCGAGGGCACGTCGTGCAACTGGCCCGCGAGCGCCTGCATGGCGACCGCGAACCGGTCGGCATCGACCTGTTCGAAGGTGGTGGTGGAATCCTGCAACACCTGCTGCAGATCGTAGGGAACCGTGGTGTGCTCCAAGGCGATTCGCCGTCCCGGCAGCGCGCCGTCACCGCCGGGCCGCAGCACGACCTCGCGGGCGCCGAGCACGGAGGTGAGTTTGATGGCGGCCGTGGTGTCCGGCCCGATAGCGAGCTCCTTGCCGACCTTGATGTCCACCAGTACGCGGTCGCCGGCGAGGTCGGCGCCGTCCACGGTGCCGACGGGGATACCGGCGACGGTGACCTGGTCACCGGCCCGGATGCCAGCGGCCTGGGCGAACTCGGCCGTGTAGCGGACCTGCCCGAGGTGCAGCTGGGTGACGGCGGTGGTCGCCGCGACGAGCACCGTGATCACCGCCAGTGACAGGCCGCCCAGCCACGCCGTGTTGATGGCTGCGAGGCTGCGTACGCGGTCGAACAGTGTTGTGGTCATGCGGGTTCACCTGCACATCGGCGAATATTGGCGGTGACCGCCGGGGGTGGCGTTGTCGACGACCGCCGGGATGATCGGGGCCACGAAGTCGGCGATGGTGATGTTGAAGTCGCACGCCTGCGCGCTCATCGCGGTGCTGTCGCCGGTCACCCGGGCCAGCCCCTTGAACACCGCCGGAATGTTGGCGCCGAGGGTGGCTATCGCGTCCGGATCGGCCATGAGGGTGGCGAGGAAGCCGGGTTCGCGCGCGAGCATGGCGTTGAGGTCGGGGGAGACCTCGGTCAAGATGGCCGAGAGCCGCCCCACCACGGTGGAGATCGAGCCAACCGAGGACAGCAGTTCGTCGCGACGCTCGTCGAGCCCGGTCACCACGGCCCGAACCTGGATGAGGGTGGTCTCGAGGGCGGTGCCCTGCGCGGCCAGGGTCTGGGTGACATCGTTGAGGTTGGTGATGATCCGGCCGAGCAATTCGTCCGGACCCGCGAGAGTCTGTGCCAGCCGGGAGGTTTCGGTGATCAAGGTGGCCAGCGCGGCGGTGTCGCCCTGCAGCGCTGTGATCAGCGCGGTGGAGAGATTGCCGCGGTTGCCGGGATCGAGCAGGGTGAACAGTGGTTCGAAGCCGTTGAGCAACGCCGTCACGTCGAAGGACGGCTCGGTGTGCTCGAGGGGTATCTCACCGTTGTCGGGCAACCGCTCGGGGCGTCCGAAGTCGGCTGGCGACAACCCCAAATAGCGCTGCCCGACCATGTTCTGGTAGACAACCGTGGCTTTGGTGTCGCCGTAGACGGGTTGGTCGCGCTGCACCCGGAACCGCACCCTGGCGAGGGTGCCGTCCAGATCGATCGCATCCACCCGTCCCACCCGGACACCGGCCATCCGCACGTCCGAACCGCTCTTCAATCCCGAGACATCGGTGAACACGGCGGTGTAGGTGCTGGTGGGGCCCGCGACGTCGCGGCGCAGCGTCACCAGGATCGTCCAGGTCAGGGCGAGGCAGACGACGAGAAAGACGACCAGCCAGAGCAACTGACGGCGGTGAGCGGTCATGGCGGCCCCTCCGGTAGTGCGGGCGGGGCAGGCAGTGGCGCGAAAAGCGGTGGCAGCGCGGGTATCCGGAGCGGCCCGAGCAGGATTTCCTCGGCAGTGTTGGCGACCGGCGGCAGCGCCGGCGCGGCCAGCGTGCCGGGCGGCGGCACGTAGTTGCGCATGTCCGGGATTCCGGTCGTCGGCGGTACCGGCGTGGTCTCCGGTGCCGTTTCGCAGCTGGGGCCGCGCAGTTCGCCATACGTGGGGCAGTCGGCACGGACGTAGAGCCGCAACGGGGTCAGTGAGATGACCAACTTGAACGCGAAGACCAGTTTGCTGCCGGTGCGGGTCCACAGTTCCTGGAAGAACTTGTCGACGGTGTTGTTCAGTCGCACCATCATCGCCGGGTACTTGGCCGAATTGTCGGCCAAGACCCCGATGACCGGGGTGAGGTTGGTGGTGATGCCGACCAGCTGGTCGATGTTGTTGTCCAGTGCGGACCCGACCGTGTCGAGAGTGTGGTGTGCGCCGGTGAGCAAATCGACCAGCTGCGTGTGCTTTTCGGCGACGGTGCGCATGGGTGCGACGGTCGAATGCAGGGCGTCGACCAGTTCGGGTGCGCTGGCACGCAGCGCGGTGATGGCCGACTCCCAGGTTCGCAGCGTCGCGGGACCGCTGTCGTCGACGCTGAGCAGGTTCATCTGCGCGGTGACCCGATTGAGGCCGTCGACGGCCGCGGTCAGCATCGGCCCGCGGCCGGTGGTGGCGTCGGAGAGAGCGCGGATCAGCCCGAGCGTCTGTGCCGAACCCGGGCGCGCCACCGCGGCAATCAGCTCACGGACCTTGGCCAGGGTGGTCTGGAACAGCTGGGTGGGCAGGGTGTTGTCTTCGGCGATCCGGTCGCCGCTGCGCAAGGGCGGGCCCGCGCCGTTGTCGACCAGTTGCACCGACGATACCGCGAAGGCGTTGCTTGGCACGATCCGTGCCGTGACGGTGCTCGAAATCATCTGCGCGTGGCCGGGTTTCAGATCGATATGGACGACATTGGGTGCCCCGTGCCGGGCCGGGGTGACCTCGCGCACCATGCCGACGAGCAGTCCGCGGAATTTGACATCGGATTTCTTGGGCAGGCCATCACCGACGGAGGTCAGCGCCGCGGTGACCCGGATTCGTTCGTCCAGCTTGCCGTTCGATTCGGCGACCAGCAGCCACGCCAGTAGTGCGCAGACCGTGAGGAAGGCGGTACCGAGTATCAGCAGTGCGGGGGTGGACAGCCCGCGTCCGTCGAGTTCGAATTCGTTGGCCACGGTCAACCACCGAGCCTTCCGCCTGCGTCGATCCCCCAGAAGGCCATGGTCAACAACATGTTGAGGATGGTCATGATGGTGATGCTCGCGCGTATCGCCCGCCCGGCCGCGATACCGACACCGCGCGGCCCGCCTGCGGCGTAGAAGCCGTAGTAACACTGGATGGTCGCCATGATCGCCACGAAGACGGTCACCTTCACGACCGCGAGGATCATGTCGCGTCCGCTGAGCATCAGGGAGAAGTAATGCAGGTAGCTGCCCGACGGCTGCCCGCTGGAGAAGGCCACAACCGCCTGGCAGACAAGGAAGTTCAGCGCAAGGCAGACCACGAACAGCGGCACCACCGCCAGCACCGAGGCCAGCACCCGGGTGGTGACGAGATAGGGGATCGGCCGTATCGCGACCGACTCGAGGGCGTCGATCTCCTCGGCGATGCGCATCGCACCGAGTTGCGCGGTGAAGCGGCAGCCCGCCTGGATCCCGAACGCCAGCGCCGCCATCAGCGGGGCCAGTTCACGGACCGCGGCCAGCGCGGTGATGAGACCGGTGGCCGGCCCGAGGCCGAGCAGGCTCAGGGCGTTGTAACCCTCGAGACCGACCACGGCGCCGGCCGCCGCGCCCACGATCAGCACCACCCCCGCGGTGCCGCCGCCGACGACGACCGAGCCGTTGCCCCAGGTCACATCGGAGAGCAGCTGCTGGAATTCGCGGCGGTAACGGGTGAAAACCACCCCGATGCCGCCAAGGGCGCGAAAGAAGAACGCCACAATGTGGCCCACCTTCGACAGCTGGCGGATCGCCGGGCCGGTCACGGCGAGGATCGGGCGCAGCGCCGCGGCGGTATAGGTGGCGGCCATGTCAGAAGCTCGCGGTGGGAAACAGGATCAGATACATCTGGGTGAACAGCACGTTCACCACCATCAGCAGCAGAATCGATTGCACGACTGCGGCATTGACCGCGTTCGCTACTCCCGCCGCGCCGTGCCGAGTATCCAGGCCCTTGTGGCAGGCCACGATGGCCACGATCATGCCGAACACCACCGCTTTCATCAGGGTGAGCACCAGATCGTTCACGGTGGCGAAGGAGGAGAAGGTCGTGGTGTAGCTGCCCGGTGTGCCGCCCTGCAGAATCACCGTGAACGCGTATCCGGCGAGGAAGCCGATGAAGCAGGTGAAACCCGTCAGTGCGACGGCAACCACGATCGCGGCGGCCAGGCGGGGCACCACGAGCCGCCGGATCACCGACACACCCATCACCTCCATGGCCGCGGTCTCCTCCCGGATAGTGCGCGAGCCCAGATCGGCGCTGATCGCCGAGCCCACTGCCGCGGCCATCAGGATCGCGGCGACCAGCGGTGCGCCCTGGCGAATGGTGGCCAGGCCATTGGCCGCCCCCGCCATCGACGTCGCGCCCAATTGGCCGGCGAGTAAACCGAATTGGATCGACAGCGTGACACTGATCGGCACCGTCACGAACAAGGTCGGCACCACCGCCGTCCGCGCCATGAACGTCGCCTGCTCGACGAATTCGCCGAACGGGAAGCGGCGCCGCGCAATATCGGTAGCCAAGTAGTGGAAGGCGCGCACCGCCAGCACGACCTGCCCGCCGAGGGTGCGCAGCGCCGCCAGGGGATGCCGATCGGCATACCCGCGCGACCACTGGATCACCTCGGCAGCGGCGGGACTGGGCAGCGGCGACGGGGTGGGGCCCGATGTTGTCACGTGTCGCGGCCCTCCGTGAACACCAAGGACAGGCGGCGGAATCCGCGCAGCATGAAGCTGGGCTCGTAGGCGAAGTCGTTGTCCTCGTCCAGCCGTACCGACGCGAAGCGCGCGGCGAGTTCCTCGACTGCGACGCGGCTTTCCAGCCGGGCCAGCGGGGCGCCGAGACAGGCGTGGATGCCCGCGCCGAAAGCCAAGTGCGCCTTGGCATTGGCGCGATCGGGATCGAAATCGTCGGGGTTGTCGAACCATTGCTCGTCGCGGTTGGCGGAACCGAAGACCAGCACCACCAGCTGACCGGAGGGAATGGTGTATCCGCCGAGCTCGGCTTCGGTTTTGGTGATCCGGAACATCGACTGCACGGGGCTGAGCAAGCGCAGTCCCTCTTCGATCAGGTTGCCGGAGTGCTCGCTCGGCTGCGCGCGCAGCCTGTCCCAGTGCTCGGGTTCGCGGGCCAGCTCGTGCAGTACGCCCGCGATGAGTTTGGTGGAGGTCTCGTTACCGGCAACGAGCAATTGCACGATAATGTTGAGAATCGCGCCGGTGCCCAGTGGTTCGTCGTTGTCGATATTGTGCGCGGTGACCAATCCGGTGAGCAGATCGTCCTGCGGATCGGCGCGTCGGTCGTCGAGCTGGGCGGCGAAGTACTTCTGGAACTCCACCATATTGCGGGCCTGCTCGAGCAATCCGGCGTCGTCGAGCTGACCGCCGACGGTGGCGGTGAACTGATCCGACCAGCGTTTGAAGTCGTCGATGCGATCGCCGGGTACATTGAGCACCTTGGCGATCACCCGCAACGGCAGTGGTGCGGCGAAGCCGCGGACGAATTCGGTCGCCGTGCCGTTGGGCAGTGCTTGCACCAATTCTCGTGCGATAGCACGGATATCAGGCTCGAGCCGGGCGATGAAGCGGGGAGTGAACGCTTTGGCGAGCATGCGCCGGTAGTAGTGATGCTCCGGCGGGTCCGCGGTGAGCAGCGTCGGAACCGGCGGCCATCCCTCGGCCTGGATCTCGGCTACCTCGTCCTTGATCGAATCCGGGATCGGCAGCTGCGGTAGACCGAACGCCGAGGAGAAGGTGGCGTGGTCGTTGAGCGCCTCGGCGACGAGGTCGCGTGCGGTGACGAACCACATACCGCGCTCGGCCGCGAAGTGCACGGGCGCCTCGGTGCGCAATCTGCGATGCCAATGGTGGGGGCACTGCAGAGTTTGCGGGTCGAGTGGGTCGAATTCGTCGACGGTAGATGACGGGGTCGCGGTCAAGGCGGCCTCCAAAGACGTTGGGATCCCGACTGATTCGAGACGAGGAGCCGATCGGCTGATGCTTGACTAATTAGTCAGCCAATATAATAGTGATAGGGGTCATACGCAAGAGCCTGGCATCTGACCAGGGATCGGAGGGCTGGCGTGAAAGCCGTGGTGACAGGTGCCGGCAGTGGTATCGGGCGGGCGATCGCGCGCCGACTCGCGACCGAAGGTGCGCAGGTGATCGCCGTCGATATCGATGCCGAGGCCGCGGCGCGGACGGCGCGCGAGATCGGCGGCATCGCGGTGGAATGCGATGTGGCCGAACAGGAGTCGGTGGACGGGCTCGCGGCGGCGGTCGATTCGGTCGACGTCGTGATCAACAATGCGGGTATCTGGCGTTCCCACACGCTCGATGAGAGCACCGCGGCCGAGATGGTCGAGGTGTTGTGCACCAACGTGATCGGTAGCTGGATGATCACCCGCGCGCTCATCACAAAGTTCCCCGAGCAGGGTGGCGCCATCGTGAACCTCACCTCGGTCCTGGCCGAAACGGGGGGCGCGGGCAGGGGCGCGTACCCGGCATCGAAGGCCGCCATCGTCGCACTGACCAAGCAGATGGCCACCGAATACGCACCCCGCGGCGTTCGGGTCAACGCGGTGGGACCCGGGCTGGTACTGACCGAGGGCACGCAGGCTGAGTTCGGCGATCCCGGCCTGCAGGGGGTGATCGGTTCCGCCATGCCGCTCGGCCGGCAGGGCACGCCCGAAGACATCGCCTCGGTGGTGGCGTTCCTGGCTTCGCCGGGAGCGAGTTATGTGACCGGGCAGACGCTGTTCGTCGACGGCGGTTGGTCGATCAACGGTTCGGCGTTCATCGCGATGGCAGCGCGGCGTTATGCCGAACAGATCGCGGCGGCTACCCCATAAGGAGAAAACCATGACCGATATCGAGACGCCGCCCGAGGTCGCCCCGGGTGCGGCGCGCTCGTCGGGGCCGACGGTGCAGAGCCTGCTCGCCGGCGACACCCGCGACGTGCCGCCGCCGCTGCTGGAGGAGTCCTACGAATATCTCGGATCCACCGACATCGACGCCGATCGGTACCTCAGCCACGATTTCCATCGCCGCGAGGTGGACAAGGTGTGGAAGAAGGTGTGGCAGATGGCCTGTCGGGAAGAGGACATCCCCACGCCCGGCGATTACATCGTCTACGACATCGCCGATATCTCACTCATCGTGGTTCGCGCCGATGACAGCTCGATCCGGGCCTACCACAACGCGTGCCTGCACCGCGGTACCAGATTGTGCGACGACACCGGTCACGCGGCCCAATTGCGTTGCCCCTTTCATGGATTCACCTGGAATCTGAACGGTGCGCTCACCGACGTGCCCGGCCGCTGGGACTTCCCGCACGTGAGCGACGAAAAGTTCGCCCTGCCCGAGGCGCTGACCGGGGTATGGGCGGGCTATGTCTTCGTCAACCCCGATCGCGACGCGGTGCCGCTGCAGACCTACCTCGGCGAGGTCGACAAACATCTTTCGCCCTACCAACTGCAAGACCGCTTCAAGGCGGTGCACGTGGCCAAGGTGGTGGACTGCAACTGGAAGGTGGCGCTGGAGGCGTTCATCGAGTCCTACCACGTGATCGCCACCCATCCACAGCTGTTGGACTACTTGGGCGACAGCAACACCCAGTACGACATCTACACCCGGGACGACGGGCTGCCCGGCTTCAACCGGATGATCACGCCGCAGGCGACGAGCAGCCCGAACCTCGGCGAACCGTTGGAACCGCAGGATGTGCTCGAAGCCATGTTCCGCGACTTCTATCCCGAGGGCATCGGCAGTTTCCAGGTGCCGGAGGGCGAGTCGGCACGGCCCACGGTCGCCGCGGCGTTGCGCGACCGCTTACAGCAGGCCACGGGGGCGGATCTGAGCGGCACAAGCGATGCCGAAATCGTCGATGCCATCGAATATTTCGTCTTCCCCAACTTCGTGCCGTGGGCGGGCGTCGGGGCGCCGCTGACGTATCGGTTCCGGCCCTACGGCAACGACCCGGACCGCTGCGTGTTCGACATCATGATGTTGTATCCGCTACCCGCGGGCGTGCCGAAGCCGAAAGCCGAGCCAATCCACTGGCTGGGGCCGGACGAGGATTTCAGCGCCGCACCGGAACTCGGTGCGCTGGCCGCGGTCTACAACCAGGATCTGTCGAACCTGCCGCGAGTCCAGCGCGGGCTGAAGGCGATGACGAAACCGGGTGTGACGCTGGCCGATTACCAGGAAGTGCGGATCAGGCAGTTTCATCGCGACCTCGACGCCCAGCTCGACTCCTGACCGGAATGCGCGTTGACGCGCGCTACATATCAATTGATGGAATAACTAATAGTGAGGACGGCTGTGGACGACGCCACCGCTCCTGCCGATATCGGCCCCGAGACCTTCATCGACATCTACACCCTCGCCACCCGGATCAAGGTGTGCGATGAGAAGTTTCGCTCCCTGGTGCTGGCCGGTCAGGTGAGCGCGCAGTATTACTCGCCGCGCGGGCAGGAGATCGTGTCCGCCTCGGTGGCGAGCGTGCTGCGGCGGGCGGACTACGTGGTGACCACCTACCGTGGCCTGCACGACCAGATCGCCAAAGGTGTTCCGCTGCGTGAACTCTGGGCGGAGTTCTTCGGCAAGGCGACCGGTGTGTGCAAGGGCAAGGGTGGCCCGATGCACATCACCCATCCCGCATCCGGCCTCATGGTGACCACCGGCATCGTCGGCAGCGGACTACCGATCGGCGCCGGCCTGGCCCTGGCCGCACAGCTGCGCGGCACCGACCAGGTCACGGTGGTGAACTTCGGCGACGGCGCCAGCAATATCGGCGCTTTCCACGAGGCGTGCAACTTGGCGGGCCTGTGGAAGCTGCCGATCGTGTTCTGCTGCCACAACAATCTCTACGCCGAGCACACCTCCTACGCGGACGGGACCAGCGTGGAACGCATCGCCGACCGAGCGGCCTCGTACAACTTCCCCGGTGTGCGCGTGGACGGGAACGACCCGGCCCAGATGTACCGGGCCGCGAAAGCGGCGGTCGAACGCGCCCGCGCGGGGGATGGTCCGACCCTGATCGAGGCGATGACGTTCCGGTTCTACGGCCATCAGATGTCGGATCAGAACGAGTACATGGTCCCCGGTGAGCTGGACGCCGCGCGGGCGGCTGACCCGGTCCCGCGGTTGCGGGCGTGGCTCCTCGTCACCGGCATCGGCACCGAGGCCCAGCTCACCGGCATCGAGGCCGAGATCGCCGCCGAGGTCGAGCAGGCGTACCGGTTCGCGAGCGAATCCCCGGTGGCCGATCTCGCCGAGGCGCCCACCGATGTCTATGAGGAGGCACTGGCATGAGTGATCCAGTGGTCGAGACACAACCGATGTTGGGATTCCAGGCGTTGGGCAGTGCCCTCGACGATGCACTTGGCCGTGATCCGTCGGTCTTCCTGCTGGGTGAGGATATCGCCGATCCGAGCGGTGGAGTATTCAAGGTCAGCGCCGGGCTATCCACCAAGTACGGCACGCACCGCGTTCGCGCCACACCGATCAGCGAGCAGGCGATCATGGGCGCGGCGGTGGGCGCGGCGGTGGCCGGTATGCGGCCGGTGGCCGAGATCATGCTGATGGACTTCCTGGCCGTGTGCCTGGACCAGTTGTCCAATCACGCGGCGAAATTGCGCTATATGTCCGGCGGGCAGACCGGCGTGCCGCTGACCGTGCGCTGCGCGGCCGGCGCCGGAATGCAGTTCGGCGCACAGCATTCGGAGATGCTCGAGGCGTGGCTGACCCACATTCCAGGGCTGAAGGTGGTCGTGCCAAGCAATCCGGCCGATGCCAAGGGCCTGCTGACCGCGTGCATCTTCGACCCGGATCCCTGTGTCGTGGTGGAGCAGAGCCTGCTGTATTTCGCGCCACCGCAACCGGTTCCGGTGGGACACCATGTGGTCGACCTCGGGGTGGCGGCGACGCCGCGGCCCGGCCGCGACCTCACCCTGATCTCCTACGGGCGACAGGTGCACGACGCGATTGCCGCGGCCGAGGCGCTGGCCGCCGATGGCATCGAGGCGGAGGTGATCGATCTGCGCTCGCTGGTCCCGCTGGACGAGCGGACCGTGCTGGAGTCGGTGGCCCGCACCCGCCATGCGGTGGTCGTGCACGAAGCGGTGCGCCGCAACGGTTTCGGTGCCGAACTCGCCGCATTGATCAGTGAAGCCCTGTTCGACGAGCTTGGTGCGCCGGTCGCACGCGTGACGGGGGCGAACACTCCGATCGCCTACGCCAAACCGCTCGAGGACGCGTTTCTGCCCAATCCCGACCGGATCATCAGCGCGGTGCGGACGACGTTGGCGCGCTCACGCAGCCGCGTCGTGCGGTGAGGAGCGTCGTGGCATACGGACTCGCCGCACTGGCGGCTCGGGCACCCGCTGCGGTGGCCGTCACCGATGAGGTGACCGAATGGACGTGGCCGCAATTGAATTCGATGGTCAACCGGCTCGCGAACTGGTTGCTGTCAGCCGGGATCGGCGAGGGGCAACGGGTTGCGGTGATGGCCGAGAACAGCGCGCACACGGCGCTGGCGCACCTGGCCGTCACCTTCGCGGGCAAGTCGGTGGTGCCGATCAACTTCCAGCTCACCGCCGCGGAGGTGCGCCACATCCTCGCCGACGGCGCTGTGCATACGGTGCTGTGCAGTGCCCGGACGGCACCGGTCGCGCGGGCGGCCTCATCGACGGTTCGCGTGATCGCCTGGGGTGCTGAGGAATCCGATGGCGTCTGGGCCTTGGAGCAGATCCTCGCGACGATGCCCGAGACCGAGATCTCCGATCGGATCGCACCGGCCGCGCCGTTGTACTACACCTCCGGCACCACCGGGGTACCGAAAGGGGTGCGGCTGCCCGAGCAGATGTTTCCCGGCGGGGATTCGATGGTCGAGCATGTCCGGCGCATCGAGCAGTCCCCGGTGCGGCCAACGGGTAAGCACCTCATCGTCGGGCCGATGCACCATACGGGCCCGATCGGTGGGGTGCGCGGGCTCTGCGTCGGCGTGCCACTCGTCGTACTGCGCAAGTTCGACGCAGAGACGGTGCTGCGGCTGATCCACGAGCACCGTATCGAGACCACGATGATGGTGCCCACGCATTTCTCCCGGCTGCTGAACCTGCCCGCGGACATCCGGAATCGGTTCGATGTCAGCAGTATTCGCACAATAGTGCACACCGGCGCGGCGTGCCCCGTGCACGTCAAGCGGGCAATGATCGACTGGTTCGGGCCCGTGCTGCGGGAGGCCTACGGTTCGACCGAGGTCGGCACTGTCACCTTCATCGACTCCGAGCAGTGGCTGGCACACCCGGGATCGGTGGGCAAAGCGCTGCCGGGCTACGAGCTCAGCATCCGCGATGAACAGGGAAAGGTACTTGGGCCGGGGCAGAGCGGACTGGTGTGTGTACGGTCCACGATCGGCGCGCACCCGGAATACCACAACGATCCGGACAAGACGCGCCGCGGCTACGTCGCCGACGAGGTGTTCGCGGTCGGCGAGATCGGCTACCTCGACGCCGAGGGGTACCTGTACTTGACCGATCGCGCGTCGGACATGGTCGTCAGCGGTGGGGTGAACATTTACCCGGCCGAGTCCGAGGCCGTATTGCGTACCCATCCCGGCGTGCTCGATGTCGCCGTGATCGGCATCCCGCACGCCGACCTCGGTGAGCAGCTGTGCGCGCTCGTGCTGGCCGATGCCGACCCGCCGTCGTCGGCCGATCTCGCCCAGTGGTGCCGAGACCGGTTGGCGCACTACAAATGTCCGTCGTTGTTCGAATTCGTCGATACCGATCTGCGGACGGCGATGGGCAAGCTCGACAAACGCAGGCTGCGTGCGTGGTATCTGTCGGCACGCGATTCCGTCGCCGCGGGGGGTGCGGTGTGAGTATCGCCGAGGTCGATATTCCGCCGCTGTTCGAGTTCACCGCCGAACACGCCGCGCTGCGCGCGATGCTGCGGCAGTGGCTGGCCACCGCGGACCGCAGCGAATCGGCGCTCGGGTGGGAAAGCCTGTGCGCCGATGCCGGGATCGGCGAGTTGCTGTTCGGTGGCGAGGCGGGCGAACCGGCTGGTACCGCCATCGATGTGGCCGTGCTGGCGGAGGAATCCGGTGCGGCACTGTACGGCGGCCCACTGCTGTCGAGCGCCGTCGCGGGCGCGCTGGCTATAGCGGCGCGCGACGAGGAATGGCCCGCGATTGCCCGGTTGCGCACCGGATCCTCGACGATCGCGGTGGCCAACGCGCTGTTGGATGGTCCCGACGCCACCTCCGCAATCCGCGAGACGGGCTCCGCGTGCGTGTCGGGCCGAATCGAGCCGGTGTGGGACATCACCGGAGCCGCACTGATCCTGTGCCCGGTCATGAATGACACCACCAATCCGCCTGCGCTTGCGATGTTGTCCACCGCTTCGGCCGAAGTCGCCGTCACGGAACTTGCCGGACTCGATCTGTCCCGGCCGCTGGGCCGAGTCGAATGCGCTGCCGCGCAGCCGGAGTTCATCCTGGACGGCGAACCGGCGCGGCACGCGGTCGCGGCTATGCGGTCGCGCGCGCGGCTGGTATTGGCCACCGAATCGCTTGGCATCGCGCAACACGTGCTGGACGAGACCGTCGGATACGCCGGGCGGCGAGTGCAATTCGGCCGGACGATCGGATCGTTCCAAGCGGTCGCGCATCGACTGGCGGACCTGGCGGCGTCGGTCGAGCTGGCCCGCTCGGCGGTGTACGGCGCGGCGTGGGCACTGACTGCCGAGCCGGACGCGCTCGACACCGAGATCGACCTCGCGGTGGCCGCCGCACTGGCCGGTGACACCGCCGTCACCGTCGCCAAGTCCGCGGTGCAGCTGCATGGCGGTATCGCCATCACCTGGGAGCACTGGGCGCATCGCTACCTGCGCCGCGCCAACACCCTCGCCGCGCTGACCGGCGGTGCTCGGCACTACCGCACACACCTCGCCGCACTGATCGATCGCAGGGACGGCCATGACGAACAATACTGAGGAACTTGCGGACTTCCGGCGGGAAGTCACCGAATGGGTCCGCGCCACGCTGCCGCAGCGGTGGTTGGCGGTGATCGAATCGGGTTCTGTCGAAACCGATTTGGCGCTCGCCGACCCGACGGCGGCCGCACCATGGTTCGTCGCGTTGACCGAGCGCGGCTGGACCGCGCCACAGTGGCCGCGCGAGCACGGCGGCGCGGGCTTGGACGCTGAGCACAGCGACGTGGTGCGAACCGTCCTGGCGCAGTACCGCGCCGATCTACCGGTACAGCATTTCGTGCCCATCACCCTGGTCGGGCCGGGCATCATTGCCTGGGGCACCGACGAACAGCGGCGCCGCTACCTCCCCGGCATCGTCTCCGGAACCGACATGTGGTGCCAGTTGTTCAGCGAACCGGGCGCGGGTTCGGACCTCGCCGCGCTGGCCACTCGGGCGATCGCCACCGATGACGGGCACTGGATTGTGCACGGGCAGAAGGTCTGGAGCTCGTTCGCCGACCGCTCACGGTACGGTCTGCTCTTGGCCCGCACCGATCCGGATCGGCCCAAGAACGCGGGAATCACCTGCTTTTTGCTCGATATGAGCTCGCCCGGTGTCGCGGTGCGGCCCTTGCGCCAGATTACCGGCGGCGAGCACTTCTGCGAGGTGTTCCTCGATCAGGTAGCGGTGCCCGACAGTGCCCGCCTCGGCCCGGTACACGAGGGCTGGCGAGTGGCGTTGTCGGCGCTCAATGCGGAGCGGTCCGGACTGTCCGGTGGCTCGGACGCCGGTGGCGTCGCCCTCGGGCCGGTCATCGAACTCGCCCGCCGCCGTGGCCGGTGGCAGGTGGAGTCGGAGCGCGACCGGCTGGTCGCGCTCATCGCCACCGAACGCGCCCTCGCCCTGACCAACCTCCGAAATCGCGCGGCGGCACCGCGTTCCGGCACCAGCGCGGCGGGCTCGATCACCAAACTGGTGCAATCAGAGCTGTCGCAGCGCATTGCCGAGATCCGGTTCGAACTGGCCGGTCCGCAGGCGGCGTACTGGGACGAGGGCGAACCCGGACTGGTCACCGAGGCTGGAGCCGAACCGATCGGGGATGCCGCCTACGGTCTACTCGATAGCCGCCGCCTCACCATAGCGGGTGGCACCTCGGAAATTCAGCGCGGCATCATCGCCCATCGCGTGCTCGGCCTCGAGCGCGAACCCGACCCCGACCGAGGCCGACCCTGGCGCGAACTGCGGCGTGGCTGAGCGGGATTCGACTGTGGACGCCTCGACGCCAGCCCAACCGCCGACGGTAACCGTGCGACCATCCGGCGCGAGATTCCCCGCCGGTGCGGGCCAGGCCATCATGTCGGCCGGGGTCGCCGCGGGATACCGATGGCCAACCATCTGCGGCGGCAAGGGCGACTGCCGCGTCTGCTTCATCGAGGTGCTCGAAAATCCCGAGCACCTATCGGAGCCCGAACCCGCTGAGGCGCAGGCTATTCGGGAGATCACCAACACCCTGGGGCGGCGGGCCGGACAGGTCCGGCTGGCCTGTCAGGCGGTAGTGCACGGCGATGTCGTGGTGCACAAGCGCGGGGTCCGCCCCGCAACGCGCAACAACACCGAAGGAGGTGACCTGCCATGACCGTCGAGCCGATCGACCCACACATCATGGAATGGCACGAGGGCAGGCCCCGGCTGCTCGGCTGCCGATGCCGAACCTGTGCCGAGACCAACTTCCCCGCTCAGGATTCGTGCCGACGCTGCGGCGGAGCCGAGGTCGCCGTGGTGCCGCTGGCCGAACACGGCACGCTGTGGAGCTGGACAATACAGCGCTTCGCACCGCCCAGTCCGCCATATGTGCCACAAGCCGAGCCGTTCGAGCCGTTCGGGATCGGCTACGTCGAACTGCCCGGAGAAGTTATCGTGGAAACTTTGCTGACCGAGGCGGACGCGACCGCCCTGCGAATCGGTATGCCGATGCGGCTGACGGTCCTCGAAGTGCCGACCCACTGTGGCGCGCAGGCAGCAACATTCGCCTTCGCCCCAGTGATCGAGGGAGAACGCTGATGCCGAACGAGGTTGCGATCATCGGCATCGGCTGCACGCCGTTCGGCCGATATCAGGACACCACGGTTCGCCGCGAAGCCGTCCGCGCGATCCAGCGCGCACTCGCCGACGCCCAGGTGTCCTGGGCCGATATCGAGTACGCGGTGGGCGGCAGCATGTCCGGCGGTTCCGCGGACACCCTGGTCGCCGAACTCGGCTTCACCGGCGTGCCGTTCCTCAACGTGTTCAACGGATGCGCAACCGGCAGCAGTTCGCTCAGCGCGGCGGTACACGCCATCACCTCCGGTGCCGCCGAACTCGCGCTGGTGGTCGGATTCGATTCGCATCCGCGGGGCGCATTCGCGATCCAGCCCGAGCAGCTGGGCCTTGGCCAGTGGTACGGCAGCACCGGACTAGCGGTCACCGCACAGTTCTTCGCCCTGAAGATCCAGCGGTATCTGCATGAACACGCGCTGCCGACGCGCCTGCTGAGCTCCGTGGCCGCCAAAGCATTCCGCAATGGCGCACAGAATCCGAACGCATGGCGGCGTAAACCGCTGTCCGAAGCCGACATAGACCGATCCCCGATGCTCAGCGACCCACTGCGCCAATACATGCTGTGCTCGCCAGGAGATGGGGCCTGCGCACTCGTACTCTGCGCTGGCGAGCGGGCGAAGTCATTGCGGCCCGACCCGGTCTACATCGCTGCCACGGCGGTGCGCACCCGGCGACCCGGGTCGTTCGAGGTGCTGAGTCCGTCGCTGTCGATCGACCGGGGAAACAGCCCCTCAGTCGACGCGGCCCGCGCCGCGTTCGAACAGGCCGGAATCGGCCCGCACGAAGTGGAGCTGGCCCAACTGCAGGACACCGACGCCGGAGCGGAGCTGATTCACCTGGCCGAGACCGGGTTATGCGCCCACGGAGAGCAAACCGAACTGATCGAGCGCGGCGCCACCGAGATCGAGGGAGCGCTGCCGGTCAACACCGACGGCGGCTGCCTGGCCAACGGAGAACCGATCGGCGCGTCCGGACTACGCCAGATCCACGAGAACGTGCTGCAACTGCGCGGGACCGCGGGCGTACGTCAGCTGCCCGTCCGCCCGCTGGTCGCCTTCTCCCACGTCTACGGAGCACCCGGCCTGAGCGGCTGCACCATCCTGACCCGGTGATCGAAAGGAACAGCGTGGAAGTTGCCGTTGACCGCGAATTATGTGTGGGGCACGGCGTGTGCGAATCGATCGCCGCGGATCTTTTCGCCGTCGGCGACGACGGCACCGTGCAGATCTTGCGCACCGAGATTCCGGCCGAACTGGCCGCCGCGGCGGCGACCGCAGTGGCCGGCTGCCCCACTCGGGCGCTGCGCCTCGTCACCCGAAACAGCCAGTAAAGGAAACGAATTGGACATCAAAATGCCCAAGCTCGACGTCTCGATGACCGCGGGCACCTTCATGGGGTGGCTCGTCCCGGACGGAAGCGCCGTTGCGGCGGGCGAACCGCTCTACTCGGTGGGCACCGACAAGGTCGAAACCGAGATTCCGGCCCCCCGTGACGGTGTGCTGCGCTACGGCGCCGCGGAGGCCGACATCGATTACCCCGTTGGCACCACACTCGGCGTGCTCGAGTCTTGAGTACCCCACTTCGGACAGCGGTGTGCTGGCACCGCAAATACCTGGGAGCGAACCAATGGACCTGAATCTCAAAGGCAAACGCGCGCTCATCACCGGCGCCAGCCGCGGCATCGGGCTGGCCATCGCACGGACCCTGTCGGCCGAAGGCGCCGCGGTGGGCATCTGCGCCCGCGGCGCCGAAGCTCTCGCCGAAGTGGCCGGTCAGTTGGGCGAACAGGGCGGGCCGGTCTTCCACCGGACGCTCGACGTCGCCGACACCGCCGCGCTGACCGCCTTCGTCAACGACACCGCTGCCGCGCTGGATGGGCTGGACATCATTGTCGCCAACGCCTCGGCTTCGGTCGGTGACGGCACCGACGCGTGGCTGAACAACTTCCACACCGACCTGATGAGCTTGGTCACCCTCATCGAAGTCGCCACCCCGCACCTGGAACGCAGCGAGTCGGCCGCCGTGGTCGCCATCGCCAGTACCTCGGCGCTGGAAGCCGGAATCCTGCCCACCGCCAACAGCTTCGGCGCGGTCAAGGCCGCCATGCTTCAACATGTGTCCGCACAGGCGCGGCAACTGGGGCCGAAACGGATCCGGCTCAACGCCGTCTCGCCCGGGCCGGTGTTCTTCGATGGCGGCGTGTGGGACAACATCCGCACCGGTATCCCGGCACTGTTCGAAGGCGCGATCGGTGCCACCGCTCTGGGCAAACTGGCCAGCGCCGAGGACGTCGCCAGCGCCGTCGCGTACCTGGCTTCACCCGCAGCCGGGCATATCACCGGCACGAACCTGGTGATCGACGGCGGATTCACCCACCGCTTCGACTATTGAGCTGCCGCGCAGCGCCGTCTGCACGGGGTGATGCGTGAGTTCACGAGAAAGAACCTCATGTCCGAACCTACGGGCCGTATCGAGGTTGTGCTGGTGTGCGGCGGCTACTGGCACGACTTCGATTACGCGCGATTACGATTGCTCACCGAACTGGCCGAGCATGACCGCGTGCGAACCCAGGTATTCGAGGACTACGAGTGTATCGAGGCGCTCGCGAGCGCCCATACTCTGATCACCTACACCTGCAACACGATCCCCACCCCAGGCCAGCGAAAGGCACTGAGCGCGTTCGTCACTCGCGGCGGCCGATGGCTGGCGTTGCACGGCACCAACGCTGCGATCGAGACGATCGGGCCGAATCTGTTTGCCACACCACGCATTCTGGGTGAACTGCCGCAGCTGCTCGGCAGCCAGTTTCTCGGCCACCCGCCGATCGAACCCTACCGGGTGGAGTTGACCGAACCCGACCACCCGTTCCTTCGCGGCATCGAGGCGTTCGAGGTCACCGACGAGCTCTACATCAGCGAACTGCACCCGCCGCTGCGGGTGCTCGCCCACACCCGCTTCGTCGGCGAGTCACCAGGATTCGAAGAAGGGCACGCCCGCGCCGACGAACCGCGTCCCGTGCTGTATCTCAAAGAGCACGGCGCAGGCACGGTCTGCTACTTCACGCTCGGGCACTGCCGGGGCCGATTCGATCTACAGGATCTCGGCGTGGCCGACCTGGGCCGAGTCGACCGAGGCAGCTGGCGGGTTCCCGAGTACCGGACCATCCTGCGCCGATGTATGCAATGGGCCGTCGACGCCGCCGACCAGCAACCATGAACGGTCGACGCCCGCGCGCTCGCCTTCTCGAATCTGTTCGAACACAACCACTTTCGTTGACCTACGCAGCACAAGATGGACGAACACTCGTTGATCGAATTCCGGCAGTACCGCACCGAGCCCGGCCGGCGTGCGGACTTCATCGCCTTGTTCGACCGCGAGTTCGTCGACAGCCAGGACGCCGTCGGCAGCACGTCATCGGTCAGTTCTACGATGAAGACGACCCGAACCGCTTCACCTGGCTGCGGGCCTTCCCGACATGCGAGGCCGAGCCGCTGCGTTGACTGCCTTCTACGTCGACAGCCTCGCCTGGCGCACCCATGGCGAAAGTGCTACCCGAATGCTGGCCGACGTCGATGACGTGCTGCTGCTCGCTACTGGTGTGTCGGCTGCCCAGAGTTCTTGGCGGGCACAGCGTTCGGAGTCGATGGACTGCAGCCGCGGCCAGGCCGGGTTTGGTTGGTGCGGAGCTGGGTGATGCCCGAGGCTCGCGACAGCGCTGTGTCACCCCGATCGTCTAGGTTTGCCGCCATGGGTGAGCAACATCGTTGGATCGAACACGCCGTGCTGTCAGCCCGCGTGTATGAGGCGGCGGAGCAGGCGCTGCGGACGGCGGGGGACACGTTTGTGGCGGCGATTGGTTCGGCATGGCCAGACTTGGATCCGGATCATGTGATTGCGGTGTGGAAGGAGATGCGGAGGTCGGCGCAGCACATGAATGTTGCGCAGGCCGCATTCCTCGCAAGTTTGGATCGGCGGGTGACCGCGGACCAGGCGGGCGAGGTGTTGCAGGCGGTGTGGGCGGCGTTTCCGGGCTACACGTTTCATGACGCGCAGCGCTCGCCGGGTGTCGTCGCGGATACGAGGGATCCGGGGACCTGGTTGCTGCATTGGCTGGATGGCCCGGATGGTTGGGCCGCATCGTTTGTTGATCGCGGGCAGCCGGTGCCGGGTGTGACCGTGAGGGCGAAGCGAGACGGCCTGCATATCTCTCCCGAGTAGTGGAGAAAGCCTCCGCACTGGACTATCCGGGTGCTGGCCGAGGTGAGCGAAGGGGATGAGTGCGGGATTCGGCCGTGCGGGCCGTTGCCGACGCGCCGACGCTCCGGTTGGGCGGAGCGCAGCGGAGCCCCATTGCCGTGGTGCGTTCGTAGCGCGGCGGCGGCCCGTAGGGCCCCTGCCGCTCTTGAACCCAAGACCTTGGACCTGTACGACGCTGGTTGGCGTCTGCGGGTTGTGCCGGTTGTCGGGCATCTTCCGCTGACCATGGTCACCGGGGGCGTCGCTGATCGTGCTGTCGCGCAATGGGTTACGAACGGAAACAGCAAGTCGCTGGTCAGAATGCGCTTGCCGCTTGGGGGAGGGTGATGAAACAGGCCGTGCGCGATGAGGTGATCGACAGGAACCCGATCGACGTGCGCGGTTCAGAAGCTGTACGTGCAGATCGAGGACGAGCTCGAAGACCCTCGATCGCTGGCACTGCCCAATTGGACGGCGTTGATGGTGTTGACCGATGCGCTGGTCCAACGTTCGGCAGATCATTATCAGGGCTGGGGTGACGTGGTGACTTTCGCCGCGTGCACCGCCGCACGGATCGGGGAAGTGTCCGGATGCCGGGCGGGTTGGCGGACAAGGGCAACCGCGTCCGGTACGTGCCGTTGATCGAGGAAGTCCGGCCGTTGGTGCGTGCTGAAGCGGCTCGACATGATCGGACGCGACAACCTGGACGCGCGCCTGTTCCGCGGTCCGCGTGGTGGCCGGATCGCGACGGGAGTGCTCCGTGACGCGACGCACGGGGATGAGGTCGTGAGCGCACTCGGTTATGGGTACCTGCGTCGGCACGACCTTCGCCATACCGGGCTGACATGGATGCCGACGCGGGCGTTCCCTTGCACGTGCTGCAGAAGATCGCCGGGCACGCGGACAGTCGGACGACGGAGAAGTATCTGCATCCCGATCATCGAGAGCTGACCGACGCCCGGGACAAGCTGTCCAAGCACCTGCGGTCCCGCTCTGGTCCCGCTCTGCGGGTGGTGTGAGAATGACGAAACCCCTCCGACCGAGGTCAGAAGGGGTTTCTACTGTCGGGCTGACAGGATTTGAACCTGCGACCACCTGACCCCCAGGACTCGAAACCACGCATTTGCGCACCTCACGCACGGTTCGCACCGCGCCTCGGAATTACGTGACCTCGTGCTGTTCACTGGCATGCGAGACGTGTGGTCCCCAGATGGTCCCCAAGCCCTACCGTCACACCTCCGCGATCCGCCCCGGATATCACCAGCGCACATGGCGTCACATCGACTGTTGGACAGCGTATCTGTAGTTGTCAGTGGCCCCACGTAGCCTTCGGATCATGTCTATCGACTATGGCCGTCGTGCCGATGAACTGATTCGTGGTTGAACCGTCGCCGGCGTACCCCGCAACAGCTGCCGCTTACGTTGGACGACGCCGCCGCTAACAGCAGTTAGGAGACCAAGCGGTTTCATGCGCTTCCGCTGGAAGCAAACAAGACCTTATGGTCCACTTCCGGCGGCTGGCAGTGGGGCTGTTTGACGACTGACAGGAAGTCAGCTAACAGTTCACTCGCTCGCGAGGCACAATCCGGCTGAGTTTGTCTCCGAGGTTTTCGCGCTCAAGTACCAAGTCGTAGCGCGTCTGGAGGTTGATCCAGAACTCGGGTGTGGTGCTGAAGTACCGGGCCAGCCGCAGCGCGGTCCCCGTAGTGATGGCCCTCTTGCCATTCACTATCTGGTTGATCCGCCGTGGCGACACGCCCAACGCCCGTGCAAGCGCGTTCTGGCTGATCCCCAGTGGCTTCATGAACTCTTCCAAGAGAATTTCGCCAGGAGAGGTCGGGGGCAGTGGTGTCGTGGGGGCCATGGTCTCTCCCTTCAGTGATAGTCGACGATCTCTACGTCGCGCGGTCCGGCTGCTTCCCATGCGAAGCAGATCCGCCATTTGTCGTTGATGCGAATGCTGTGCTGACCCTCGCGATCACCTCTGAGCTTTTCCAGCCTATTGGCAGGCGGCGCCCGCAAATCGTTCAACTGCGCGGCGGCATCGAGCATCGTCAGCTTCCTAAGCGCAACCGTCTGTAGCTGGCCTAGCTTCGGTGCTGATCGCTCGGTCCAGAGCTTCTGTGCCTCCCCGTCCTTGAACGACTGGATCACCTACCAACTATAACGCGCTGCGTCATGGCTGCCCAGACTTGTCGCCTAACCGACACATGACTTGGTGGCTTGCGCATCACGTGTTCTGGGACGAAGGGTTCCCATCGGAGCCTTCGCTGGATCTGGAGGAAGACGGTTGGGCGCGCGGGGGTCAGGCGGGGTCATTTGCGTCCTGAGCTGCGTCGCCTAGGGTGACGTGTTCGCGCGACTGTGCGCGCTAAGTGCGGGAGGCAAGTTCGGGCGGCAGGCCAGTTCGGAGGTCTGAAATGGTTGGACTACCCCCTATGTAGAGCACGACTTTGCCCTAAGCCACCGCGTAGCGGACACCGGAGGTAGTCCTTGACGCGGCCGAGTGGAGGGAGACAATTCGGCATTGAGAGGAGGCGGAGTCCTCCCAATGCGCCACCGAGATGGACCGGAACCGCTGGGTGGCGGCGTCGGAGTGGTCATGCTGCCAGGTGCGACCGTTTCGTGCGTTGTTGTCGGGGGCATGTGATACCTAGATCTCGTGACCCTCTCCGAGGACCTGAACGCCGTTCTTGCCGCGGCTGCGCACTTCGACACCAGCCCCCGCCGGAGATGGAGGCGCGTTCAAGGGCGTTGCGATCGGCCGCGTGGACGCTCAAGGGGTGGTTATCGGCGTCAGCCGACTACCCATGGCGTCTGGAAGTTCAACCGGGCGGCCTACAGTCGAACTTCGCGCCGGTGGCCTGGGTCCGGATCTTCTCCCGAACCCACTCGCCGAAGACTACGGAGGGCTACTACCTGGTGTACCTGTTCTCCGGTGATGGCGCCGAGGTGTACCTGAGCCTGACCAGGGAACCAGCGAGTTTCGAGCCGGAGACATGCGTCCAATTCTTGACGAACGCGTAATCCGGGAACGGGCAGCGTCCGCACGCCGACTGTTCGTTGCATGGGACCGAGAGCTGGTGGGTTCGCTGGAAGCTGACATCGCTCTACATGTGGAATCGATGCGTGTCGGAGTCGAGTCCCGAAAGCGTGCTCGGAACTACGAGATCGGCAACGTACACGCGATCCGATACCAGCGCGATGCGATCCCGCCGGACGAGGTCCTACTCTCGGACCTTGAGCGCATGGTGCTACTGCTATCTCGCGTGTACGAATCAGCAGAAGAGTTGCGTGCGGGCGCGTTGGTGGATTCGATCGGAAGCGCTCTGGTCCCAGCCGCTGCGCGTGGTTGGCAACGTCGCGTGCAGGACAGCAGGATCCGAAGGGCGATCGAGGACTACTCGATGGAGTTCGTCGCGGGTAGCTTGCCCCGATCTGAGTGGCATGTGCAGGACGTAAGTCGTTATCGCCCATACGATCTGCTGTGCCGTCGGCTGTCGGACGACCTTGAGCTTCACGTCGAGGTGAAGGGAACGGCATCATCGGGATGTCAGGTGTTCCTGACCCGCGAAGAGGTCAAACACGCTAGCTCGTTCGGCGGCTCGGTGCTGGCAATCGTGCACGGTATTGAAGTCACCGCAACGGAAGATGGTGTTCTCTGCACGGGAGGGGAACTGTACGTTCTCGACTCTTGGACTCCGGCGGACGAGGACTTAGAAGTGGTTCAGTACACCTACCAGGTCCCTCCGCGCCAGGCAATAGCGTCCGGGGGAACCGTCATCGCCCACCAGCCATGGCAGATCGACACAGCGATGCTGCGGCCAATCTTCTACTGCTACACCACCCCGTCGGCACAGCCGACGATTCCGACGCGCAATGCGACGGCGTCTCCTGGCAGGATGAAACTTCATCCCTCGTTAATGCGGTACGGTCCCGCCGGTCCCTGGTTGCCGATCCTCAACACGACACCGGAAGCTCCGGCCGAAGTCAGCGCTGCTGCCTAGTTCGAATGGAACCTGGACTAGCAATGATTCGCAGGTTAGCCGCTAAGTGACGAGCGCCGCATGCAGCGCCGTGCGAGATGTTACGTGGTTGTCGACCTCCGTGGTCAACCGATCGGCGGCGAACACCACGACAAAGTTGCGGTTAGTTGCCCAAACGCTGTTCGATGGCGTGATTTAGATGCGATACTTGCTAGGCCAAGCCCCAGAACTTCTCGCTGGCTTCGATGTGCAGCGGCAGGGCTGATTTCGAATTCTCATACGACGGAGAGATCTTGGACCCCGAACACGACTCATGGCCGCAAGCAATGGGGTGGGACGAATACGCCGACATTGTAGGACTAGAGTGGCAGAGCATTTTGAATGCTACGGACTGTGCAGAGGAAACGATTCACAAATTTCTGGAGGATCACCCGTGTTTGGTCCCCGGTCACGATGCCTTTCGTGGAGCTAACTGGATAAATGGCGAGCCCGGTCCCATCCGCGAGGCTCTATTCACAAAACCCCGAATTGGATCTGGGCGAAGCGGGTACTATATACCCGACTTCATGTGGTTGCCTACGGACAGCCAGACGCAATGGGTGGTTCTGATTGAGATCGAGAGTCCGGCGAAGCCTTGGTTCACCCAGAGTGGACAACAGACTGCAAAATACACCCAAGCTAGGGGACAAATAGAGGACTGGAAAGCGCACTTTCAAGATCCGCGGAACAAGTCGGAATTCATTCGGAAACATGTCGGCGCATTCAGGCCACTGGAATTTGTGTGGTGTCTCATCTATGGGCGCAGGCAAGATGCTATGCGAAGCTCTCGGGGGTCAGCGCGTCGAGCAGCGGGTGTAACTGGCGACGTAATAGCAATGTCATTCGATCGGCTGCGGCCTTTAGAATCTGCCCGAAATTCGATCTGCGTAAAAGGTGAAGAGGGGAATTTTGTAGCGGTCTCCATCCCGCCCACGGTCAGAATCAATGCCGATCTGGCCAAAATGTGGGGTTCCGTACTTCGCAAGGATGAGGCAGTCCTGCGGAGTCCGCATTTCAGCGCGGACCGTCGCGCGTTTTTAGTCGAACGTTTCCGGTGGTGGGATGAACAAGTGCGGGCAGGGACAGCCGGATTCTCGCTGGAATACGAGTGAGGCAAGGCGGGCTGGAAGCTGCAGCTTTGGGTGATTGTGTGGGTTGATTGTTCGAGCTGACCCCCAAGCTGGGGCATGATCATTTCCGCACGTCGCGTACAATGCGCGCATTGCATGTTCTTGAGTGCATGACCCGGGGTGTCATCGTTTGCCCTGGTATCCAGTTGGCGCCTCACCTGATAGCGCCATGACATCGCTTGAACTTCTTCTGCGATCCGCACGGGCAGCGCTCGTTTCGTCCAACTCTGGGTTGTCGAGCTTGAAGGAGCCTGGCATCCATCTCGCCGAATATCCATTGAGTTTGTCGCACTAAACTGTCAGGCAATGATATTCCAGGGCGTATCAGAATAAAAGAATACTCTTCGCTACCGTCGTTCATGACGCGAACGCCTACGCCAAGAGTGTTCGACTCTTCCTTTTTATACGACCTCCACTCCATGCTGCGGACTGCAGTGAGGCCCCATAGCATGGCGAGCCATTCTTTCTTGTTTGGACAGTTATCAAAGAAATCGACCATATAGATCAGAGGTCTATTGACAATGATCGTTAGTCCTGAAACGCGTCGCCGTAGTCCCAGTAGCTGTTCGCGCTGATAGATCAGCCAGTAGCCTGTATATGACTGAACTGCCACTGGAACGTCGTCCAAGAAGTCTAAGATATCGGTGTAATCACCGATTGGAAGTCCAAGAGATTCGTCGTTAGGACCCCACGTGCTCTCGATGAGATCTCTGTAGATGGACACGGCTTTCATATCCGGCAAAATCCCGAATGCGCTCGCCCGCTCGGTGCCTATTTCTTCTGAAAGATGCTTTGCCTCGGTGGCGATGAATGAAGAGTAGCGTTCTGCCTCGCAGCCTATCCGTACATCCTTAGCGGGACGGCCACTCAGGGCGGTCAATATATACCGTAGCAGAAAGTTAATGGAGCGTAGATGTTCATTCAATCTGCGCCAGTCGTTCAGTGATATGCAGAATGCATCCGGATACTCGGGAACATTGACCTGAGGATTCTTGGGATGGTCTACGACGACTATGGTCGGCCAATGAGTGCAGTCTTCGGTGAGCAGTACTTCTGAGTCGAATCTTGTAGAAGCGCTAATCGTCATAGCGCGGACAGGAGTTACTGCCAGTGGATTGCCAGCTCTACGGTGCGCCTCAATCGTCCGCTTGGATCCTCGACCTTGGCGTACCGCGCGTTCAATGTGCTTAAGTATCCAACGATTTGCTTGTTCTGGCGAATCAATCCTCCCCTCATTTCTTGACCTCGATTTCACCTGGATTATTGCGCCTGATACTCCACACAGTAGAATGCCGTCACCGACTTCGCGTACGGCCGCTCCCTTATGTACTAATGGTTGGCCATAAACGAACTCCGGCACGCCCAGCATTGCAGCAATGTGACGCACTCGGATTTCCACCTTTTGGCCGTGTGAGCCGCTGGCCCTGCTGGTTGAACTTGAGTCGGAGATCACTTCTTCATCCTTGCTCACCTGACGCCGTAGGCCAACGGGTTTTGGCTCAAACGACGTATCGTCCTTCACCGAGGCCTGCAGCGCCACGACGAGCCGGGCGGTCAGTTAGGTCGAAGCTCTTTGGGGGTTGGAGATCGCGTCAACGTGAGGTCACCGGTAGGTCGACAGACTGGGGCGCGCTGTCTTCAGTCCAGGTGATCGTTGCAGTGATCTGAGTTGGCATTCCCATGTCAAACCCCGCGGTCCATCGAAGTGATTGGAGAGGGGGCAAATCAAATGGGTCATGACTCTCGCGATACACCGCATGTTCCCACGGACCTAGATCCAGACTCAGGTCCTTGGCTGTCACAGTCTCGCTCTTGTTCTCAAGGATCACTGAGACTTGAGACTTTCCGCGATAATCGACATCCCTTTCGACACGAAGCCGCGGCAGTGCGTGCTCGCCTTTGCGGACAACCGACGGAGCGCCGAGGCCGAATCGGCTGATGTCACTCTCTACTGCATCGCGCACCCGGTATGCCAGGTCAGATAAGTCGGTGTAGACGCCGAGCAGCCCTCTGGATTGCAGTTCTTCTCGGAAGCTTTGCAGTCGTCCGAGTTCGGTGATATCGATCTTTCTGCGGTCAACGGGCTCGTCCGAGAACCATACGTGGACCGGCTTTCCAGCAGCTGAAGCGCGCTCAATCTCTTCGGCTGTACCCGACACTGCGCTGTCGGTCTCTTGGCCGAGCCGAGCGTCGAATAATGCGATGACGATATCGGCCTCATCCAACAACTGGGAATTGATTACGCCCTGTCCGCTGGAAGTCCCTAGCTGCGGTACCGCATCGGCCTTCCAAAACCGAGGCAACAAAACGGTTTCAGCACTTTCGGCTCGCGAACTGTTCCATCCGTGCAGGGCAGCTATCACCGCCTGAACCTCATCGGCGGTGTCGCCAGGCGAAGAGATCATCACCTTCAGCACATGCGCAGCGAACACCATACGTTCGAGTCTCCCACTGCGGGATCCGTGACGAGCGCTGTTTGCGCAATATCAACGACCGCCGCGAATCACAGGCCCGATGCCTGGACGGCAAACCCCAGAGAAGCCGATCAGCTAGAGGCTATCGGGCATGTGGTCTTTGATCGCAAGCGTGGCGTGGATCTGAGCCTGGGCTTGCAGCGCGCGCACCTTCGCCCAACGCACCACCTCGGCTACGTTCGCATCGCCTCCCATGCTGGCAAATGCGTTCTTCGGCCCGGATGCCGCAGCTTGAGCCGCCCGCAGCGCCGCGTACGCCTCGTCGGCCAGCTTCTCGGCGGCCTCTGTGTGAGAGATGAATTCCATGCCCGCACGGTAGACCTAACCTCCGACATCACTGTCGATGTGTGAGCCCGTAGACAACGTCGACACAGCGGAGGGGATTCGTTTCGGCCCCTTCGACAAACCTTACTCGACAACGCATTCGGTCAACGTCTGTGCCCAATTGTCCGGGGATAGAGGCCCGAGCCAACGAGACACGCTATCGGCGCACGCCTGAAGGTAGCCGCGTTGACGCGGTCCTGATGCGATTCCCAGTCGCATCAGAATCGCATCAACCGACGCTCTGACCTGCGCCTTCGGCGGATGGCTTCTGCTCGTCTGGCCCCAACTCTCTACCGCTTCGCAGCAGAGAGTTGGGGCCAGACGAGCAGAAGCCATCATCAAGACAGTTGGGAGCGAGGAGTACCAGGAAGCAGTGGAGAAGAGGAGAGAGACCACAGAGGGGGAGACCACAAGGGCGGCTTAGGTGCGGACGTGTGCGTCGGGAGAGCTGGGCGCGTTGGGTGCGCCGCCTACGGCGGCGTGTTCGCGCGTTAGGACGCGCTCAGTGCCGTGGTCGAGGTCACGTGCGAACGCCCCGGTTCGACAAGCGACCACAAAGGAGGGTTTCGAGCGGGGTTGCGCCAGGTGGGTCAGTTACGTCTAAAGCTGCGCCACCTACGGTGACGTGTTCGCGCGGCCGGGCGCGCTCAGTACGGGAGGCAAGTCGGGTGAGACAGTGGTGGTTGTAAGCGCGCACGTTCCAGCGGTCATTAAGCATGCAGCGCGAACCGCGATGGTGCCCAAAGGGTCTGGGAACCACAACGAAGGAATCGGGCTGCTTGCTCCGACGAGTACAGGGCAGCCGATGGCCGCGATCGGAGCGGAAAGGCCACGGCCTATCGTTCGGGCAAGTAGCCTTTCCACTTAATCGTCTTGCAGCACTGCGCGTTTGCGACCAGGCGAACGCGCAAGTGGGCTTGTGGGTGTGTAGTCAGGTCGGGAACGGGCGGGTGGAGTCTTGGGGGAGTAGAACTTGATGGAGCAGCTAGTCACAATCGCCGCTGTGCTGTTGGGTGCGTTGATGTCGCATCTGACCACCTACATGATGTCGCGGCAGCGGAATCGGCATGAACTACTCACTCGATGGGATGGGAAGAAGCTCGAGGCGTACGAGGGTTTCGTCGACAAAATTCGGGCGACGATCTTTGCCGCGGGACGGTTGTACGCACACCGCGTAGAGGGGCGTGGCCTGGTCGGCGAGGCCGGGGACGGGCTCCACTCAGAGATGGAGGAGGCAATCCGGACACGCGATCGAGCATTCGAGCGCGTGATGCTGCTCGGCGGCGATGACGTTGTCGAGGCTGCACACGAACTGAATGCCGCTGCAAGCCATATCGTTTGGATCGCTGATGGGCAGGTTCCCGGCGGTCGGCAGGACTACCTTGATCGGTCCCGTGCTGTCTTCCGGGCGATCAACGACTTCCATGACGCAGCCCGAAAAGATCTCGGAGTCCAGGGTGCCGTGACAGGTGAAGGCCACCCCGAACGAGATCTGCTTCTCCCACCAGGTCTTCTGCGGGAAGCTGACCATCGGGATTAGTGGGGGCGCGCGCTGGGATTCGCGAAGTCCTGACCAGGACCGAAACGCAGTGGAAAGCTCTGGCGCAGTTGCAGTAGGGCGTTCGCTCGTTCGTCGATGAGACTCATTCGCGCACGCCACTCGTCGGGGTGTTTGTGATCCGCCTTAGCAGTCTCTTGTCCTGGCCATTTCCGGTACAACAACCCGACTTCGCTATCGAAAAATCCGGCCGACACGATGCTCGCTGCTATCAGGACTCCGGTGTCGTCGGAACCCGGTACGCCCATCCAGCCGCCGAGCGCGGTCACCAATGGGCGGCGAATGCAGATCGTGGTCGGGTGAACGGGTAGCCGGAAGTTATGTGTACGCCAGTGGTCGAGGACTGCACCGGGGACGAGCTTTCCGTGCGGTGGATCATTGTCGAACCCGACGGTCGTTCCGTCGGGCAGCAGGTCAAGCAGGCGGGAAGTGGTCCAGCCGACCTCGCTGTTCTCCGGAGAGAGTAGGTTCGTGATATCCCGGACCAGAACGCCGGGAGTCAGGACGTCGTCAGCGTCCAGATTCTTGACCAGTTCGCCACGAGAGTTGGCTAGTGCGAGATTTCTGGTTAGCGCGACGCCGCCCTTGCGGCCGGTCCGGAACACGATTCGGTCGTCGACACCTCGGAGGATCTCTTCAGCGATGCCACTGTCGCCGTCCTCTTGAATTACCCACTCAAGCGACCATCCGGCCGGCAGGTCCTGCGTAGTGACAGAGTCACAGGCCGCCTTGAGATGCTCCGGATCGGGGTTATGAACCGGTGTTATGACTGAAATAAGTCGATCCACGTCAGCTCCATCGGCTTAGTTTGGTCGTGTACACCAACTCTGTACGGTCGCCCGGGAGGACGACGTCGGACACCTCGACGACGCGACCCGTCGTGTCGATCGAGAACTTTCGTAGGTCGAAGACTGCCACACCCGTCGTGGGAAGCCCAAGCTCCTCGGACTCGCGAACAGTGGGCGTTCGTGCCTGGACTTCTTCCCTGATGCATGCCAGCTCTATCCCAATAGTGGACAGCTGATGCTGCGTGCCGCCAGGCCACGGCTCGTTCGCATCGTCAAGGAGCTCCGGGTTTGCCTCGGCGATCTCGTATACGAGATATGAGCGAACGAGGCCGAATGGCCAACTCTCGCTGCGGTACTGGGTACGGTAGTCGCGCTGCAACAGCTTCGTGCCTACGGGAACTGCGAAAGCATCAGCTAGTTCGTCAGTTGCTTCGGTTGTGCTGTAGTGAGCACTGAACGCGAGTTCTGGCATCTTGAGGCCGGTGTCGTGCTCGGTCGCACCCGTTGAGCGACGGACCGACTCAGGCTCTCGCACGCGGTTCTTCTCCCACTGGTACCGCTCATCGGTTCGTCGGATCTTGATGCGCGGGGTTCGAACGTAAGTCCCAACACCGTGCTTAGCCTCGATCAGACCCTCATGACGCAATACTGCAAGCGCCTGCCGGACTGTCGGCACACTGACCCTGAACTCCTCAGTTAGAACTGTCTCTCCGGGGACGCGGTCGCCTGCCTGTAGCTCACCCGCACTGATCCGGCGCCTGATCTCGTTGGCGATTAGCTCGTACTTTGCGGGCAATGTAATCCCTTCCTCTTGAGGATGACGGGTTCATCTTATGTCCTCATGAGGTCTTGACAACCTCCAGTCGTGTCACTCACTCTCAAATCATGACTCCTATAGAGAACATGATGACAAGAGAAGTTGTTGCAATGGCCGTCTCAGCCGACGGGAGCGCATGATGCGCGGCCGGACGTTTGTGCTGGCCGTCGCAGTGATCTCGATCGGATTCCTTGTGATCACGGCTCCCGAGGTTGTCGGGTTCACGGTGATGCTGCTCGGTGCGTTCGCGATGTGGCGGTCCAGTAGGCGGAGAGGGTGGCGGCGGTGACCGCGCCACGGCGGGCGGACTCGACTCCGCGGGTATACGCGGTCACGTATGTCGACCGGGACCGCGGTAGTCACAACGCGCTGCATTCGATGGCCGGGCCCGAGTTCACCGGGATCGGCGCCATGTACGCGCCGCTCGGTGTGTTGCCTCCGAAGCTCCGGCTCGGTGCGCTGGCGGTGCTGATTCTGATTGCGATGGTCGGATGTACGACGGCGTGGATCGACTACAAGCAGTACACGCCGTCACCGAACGTCTGCCGGTCCGTGAACTCCGGTGTGCCACCCGAGCGGGGAGGATCGTGCGTTCCTGCGTCCGAGGTTTCGGGGGTGCGGTGATGAACGCCAGGAAGCGCGAGCAGTCCGAGCTGGCGTTGGCGAAGGCGGAGTACGAGCGGATCTCGACCGTGCATGAGGTCCTTTACGACATGTCGATGGCCGCTTCGGATGCCGTGCGGGCCAGGGATTCCCGCGACTATACGAACGAGGACGCCAAACATGCCCATTGCGACGCGTTCCAGGCGTCGGTGCAGGAAGAGCAAGCCGACGCATGCGACCGAATGCTGGTCCTCACGTACGGCCGTAAGGTCGCTGATCAGATGCGTGCCCAGGCCGCCGAACGAGCGGTCGCACTGCGCGACGAGCTGGACAGGCGGATCAAGGCGCGGCGGATCGGGCGGACGCGGTGAGCGGGTTTCTGGATCCGGAGGGCCGCGAGTACGGGATTCCGACGTGGCCGTGGCGGATGGCGCCGCAGCATTTGCGCACTAAACGGCAACTGGCGCAGCAGGATCGGCGACCGGGCGAGCGTGAACCGCAAGCACAGGTGATGCGCAGCCGACGTGGGCGGCCACCGATGGTGGCGCGCCTCTACAACGCCGAGAAGGCGGTGCCCAAGCGCGAGTCGTCTGAGGCGCAGTTGGCGGCGTTGCAGCTGGCGCGCTGGACACGATCGGTGGCCGCATGCGAGCGCCGGGGGATCGATGCCAGCGATATGCGCGCGGTTATCGAGCAGACCCACGCCGATCTGGCCGCTCGCCGCCGGACCGCCATACGGGGTCAGGGAAGGGAGCGAACCCGATGAGCCAGCACCACAAACGAAATGAGCGCTACAGCGCGCTGGAGTTGCAGCACCGAGTCCAGATCATCGGTGGCCTGCGCGATACCGGCCTGGATTACGGGCGAATCGCTCGTACGCTTGGTGTATCGCTGAGCAAGGTCGAGACGTGCCTCGGTGAAGCCGCCGCCCTCCGTGCGCAGGGGTTTACCAAGGCCGAAATCGCCGATGTGATCGGTGTCCCTCGTGGGTCGGTGGGACGTTTGCTGTCGACTGCGGGCAGTACCACGATCACCCAGCGACAAAACCAGGTTCTCGCCGTGACCTCCGAAATGCGCGGCATGCAGGTCGATCTAATCGCGGACTTCCTCGATGTCGAACTGAGCACCGCCTACGACATCGTGCGGGTCCTTGTCAGGAACGGATCGCTGTATCCACTCACGCGCGTTCAGCAGGGCAAGGCGTGGGCATATCCGAAACCGCCAATCCCGCAGCGGTACCTGGGGTGGCGACCCAAGGACTGGGCGCCGTCGCTGATGTACGCCAACCACGACCGCGCGGTCGCTCAGGCCCGCATCATGCTGGTCGGTTCCGACCCGCAGCGCTGGATCTCCGAGCGGCAGCTGTATCGCCGCGCCGAGGAAATCGCCGCCGCTGCTCGGACGAACTCGACGACCCGCGCTCGCTCGCGCTCCCGGATTGGCTGACGCTGACCAATCTCGCTGACGCGTTGGTCGCCGCGTCGGCCGACGCCTACCAGGGATGGGGTGATGTCGTGATCTTCGCGGCGTGCACCGCGGTGCGAATCGGGGAAGTGTCCGGGTGCCGGGTCGGTGACATCGACACGACGGAATGGGTCTGGCGGTTGCGTCGGCAAACGTCACCCGGTCCGGGTGGGCTGAAGGACAAAGGCACGAAAGGTAAACGCTCCCGCCGGATTCCGATCATTGAGGATATTCGCCCGTTGGTGCTCAATCGGATCCAAGCCGCCAACCGTCGGCCGGACGCGCGGCTGTTCGTTGGCCCGCGGGGTGGCCGAATCCAGACCGGTGTGCTGCGGAAGGCGACGCACTGGCACGAGGTCGTTGCGAAGCTCGGCTTCGAACATCTGCGTCGGCACGACCTGCGGCCCACCGGACTCACCTGGTTCGCTGACGCGGGCGTGCCGCTGCACCGCCTTCAGCAGATCGCCGGTCACACCGACCCCCGGATCACCCAGCGATACCTTCATCCGGACATCGAGGCACTCCAGAACGACGGCCAACTGCTCTCGATCCACCTACGAGCACCCCAGCGGTCCCCAAATGGTCCCCAACTGCGGGTCGTCTGAAAACAGCAAACCCCTTCCGACCGAGGTCAGGAGGGGTTTTCTACTGTCGGGCTGACAGGATTTGAACCTGCGACCACCTGACCCAGGTTCAGGTGGCCCACGTAGGCCGCATCAGCGCCTATTAATGCTGGTTATCTCGTATCTTCCGATCGGTGCCGTACTGAATGAATCGCATTGGTTCCGGACGATTTTCGTCAAAAATGTGAGATTTCGGTGAGATTCGACCAAATGCTGTGGAGCAGCGACCCGAGCGATCGGCATGTGGTCCGTGCCGCGGGGGGACGCCCGCGAGGCACGCGGTTTGCAGCCCACGTGATGACGGACCGTCCCGGTACTTCTTCGGCGTGTCGGCTGCGACACGCCGGAAACGTAAATCGCTCGGCAACACTCCAGTTATCTTTGTGGCATGCCCGCTGAACGTTCCGCCTGATGGCACGCTCGATGCCGACGTGTCCGATGGTCTTGCCGATCACGCTCTCGGCGGGCAAGACGACGATGCTCGCCTCGATTCGTGGCCTGAACTCGTCGTCGTAGTTTTTCGCAGAACCAGCACTAGCAGACCATCTCGGGATCACTGCTGGACCGGCTGGCCGAACCTGTTCACAATCGCTGACCGAATCGAACCCGAATCAATGGTCTGCCGGACTTCGCGGTCGTTTTGCCGGTACTCGATGTGTTCTTCGGTCTCTCCGCGGACTCCTCCGTGGTCGATGCGAGGTGCTTTGACCACGAGCTTCGTGTGTCCGCTGGCGCCGTGGCTGGTGTCGTAGGGCAGGCGCAGGTCGCCGCACAGCACATCGATGCATTGCTGGCGGTGGCCGGCCGGTGGGATTCGTCGGCGACGCCAGCCATCGCGTACACCCCGGCAATGCGGACCGCGACGTCGGTGACGCCTCGTTCGCATCCAACAACGTCGCAATCGATCAATTCTCGACACCGAGCGTTGCGGTCTCAAGAATGTGCGCCCGCGTGACGAGTACTGGTCATGATGCTGTTCTCGGTGTGCGATGGCGCAACCGTGGCGAGTTGGGCTCCGGCGGCTGCATTCGCGGGGCCCGCTGTGCTCGCTGATGCTGTACCGGCTGTTCGACTGTGTGCGAAACTGGCTGCGGCACTTGCTGACTCGGATGATCGCGCGCGAGGCGCCGGTCGGCACCGTGGCCAAGAGCGTCGTCCGCCGCGGCAACGCGGTGTCGACTCCTTTCGTCGAGGTCGGCGACGGGCCTCGGCGGCTACCCGAGCTCGCGGCGCCACGAGAGATCCGAGCCAGATAAACGGCATCCCCGAAGCTCCGTCCGAAGAGCGCCGGTTCGACGAGTCGTTCCGGACCTACGCACCGGCGGTGTTCCGCTTCGCGCGGCGGGCTTTCCACGGAGACACCGACCAGGCACTCCTCGGCGGTCGGTCCGTGCTCAAGTAGGCGTCGTCGCGCGGGCCCAGGGCCAGGTCATTAAAGCCCATACGGTGATCAGCAGAAACGCGACGGTGACCAGATACCAGGGCCAGGGTCCGAGCACATCGAGCAGCGACGGAGTCTCGGGTTTTCCGTTGACGAATCCGTAGTTGGTGTGAGTGAGGGAGTTGAAGGTGAACGTGACCGCTGCCCATGCCGCGGTGGTCGCCACGGCGATCCGATAGCTGCGCCAATCCGGATGCATGCCGGTGCCCCAGGTGAGGTAGATCGGCGCCCAGACCACGATCAGGTGAATTGCCCAGAAGGCCAGGAAGTGGTGATGCGGGAAGTCCGGGCTCTCGAGTGCCGGTGAGATGAGCGCCTGCGTGCTCAGCGTGAGGCACCAGTAGTAGGTCAGCGCGTACGCCCAGTGGCGGTGCGACCACAAGGCGTACGCGGCGACCAGGGTGGCGAGATCGGTCAAGCGCAACGGAACAGAGCGGTCGACGGTCGGGGGTATCGCCGTGGCGAGGTAGACCCCCACGTACAGCACGAGCGTCGAGAGCCCGAAGATGCGGCTGAAGAGGGGCGCGGTGCGAGCATTTCGGTGCGCACGTCCGAGGCGGACGACCAGCACCGCACCCGCCACGAAAACGGCCAGCACAATCCAGTGCGACAGGCCGTAGGGGGAGAACTCTCGCGGCGCCGACAGCGGGTACACGCCTGCCTACTCTAGGGCCGGATACGGTGCGTCGATGTCGTTTACGCCGGTCTCGAGTCGGTCATCACGGGCCCCGCAGCACGTGCAGCTCACCGTGTACCCAGGCTGACCTACCTGGCTCAGATTCGGTGGCAATAGCCCAGATTCACTGTCGCCGGACAGCTGAATGCCGCATCGACTCAGCATTCCGCAACTTCCGACAGCCGTGTTGCCCAGTAGTGACGAGATCGCAGGTGCTTGTCCACTCTTCGCCGGTCTGAGCGACCATCACGATCAGATTCGACAGAGCTCCGGCGGTTCGAATCCCGGCTCCAGCAATGTCCGGACGATACCCGCGGTGCTCTCGACACCCATGCTGTAGGACCAGCACAGGGCATTGAACCATCATCGAAAAGAGCAGGGACAGAGAATAATCCGTCGCAGTCATGAGACACGGGGCCGCTCCGTTCCATACACGCTGAGACAATTTTTGGACGGGATGTGCGTAGCGTGGAGGGGTGGGGATCAGTCCTGGTGACCGTTGTTCTCGAGCCACATGCGCGATCCAGGATGGTGTCCAAAGGCGGTTGTGGCTCCTCGCGGGGGATCCGGGAGGCGGGTACCAAGAAGTCGTCGGCCCAAGGAAGACGTACTCGATCGTCATGCCGGAGGCCAGCCCATCGTGTCGAAGACGCGCTGTGCGGCGATCCGCCCGCGATCATTCAGGATCGAGAGCGCAACCGTCAGAGTTGCGGACTGTCTATGAATCGTAGGCATCGGGCATCGGCTCCTGGCCCTGCCCTTGATTCTCGTCCTCCTCCATCAAAGCCGATCTTCGGGATCGGCGCCATCACGACCAGAAGAAACTCACGGCGCGCAGCGAGCGCAGTGGCGTTGCTGCCGTTGGGAGAATGAAGCTAGGGCTTTCGAACCATCGCCCACATAAGGGGTTTCGCTCCGAGGGGCAGGTTGAAGGTGGCGCTTACCGTGAACCCGAATCGTTCGTAGAAGCGGATGTTCTTTTCGCGTGTGCATACAAGGTAGGCTGCCGTGTCCGGCGCAGTTGCGAGGCGGTCGGTGATGAGTTGAGCGGCGTAGCCGTGCCCGCGGCGGCTGTCGGGTGTCGCGAGGTTGGCCAGGTACCAATGCAGTGGCGTGAGTGGGTGATGTTCGTCCAGTGTGCGACGAATGGCGATCGCAGCGGCTGTCCTGGTGCGAAAGGCGGCTAGAAGCTGCGGTAGTGCGCGCAGTGTGCGAGGCCGGTTGATCCCACTGTCCGGGTGGATCCCACACTGCGACACCGCCGAGGTGGTCGTGCTGGTCGGTCGCGATCTGTACACCACCGCCCGGTAGATGGAAGACCCGCAGGGACGCGGCGAAGTAGCGCGGCAATGCACGATGGCGTCTGTTGTGGTCAGGCCAGATGGACGCCATCACCGGATCGTCGGCGAAGGCTTCGGCAAGAACACCTGCGCAGGCATCAACGTGGGAAGGGGTGGCGACGAGGGTGGTGATCGGCACGGCGAAATCTCCTGAGTAGCTAGCCTACTGACATCAACAAACCTCGAGGACAGTCGATGTTCATGGGAACCTAGCTGTCGGGTTGTTTTTGGTGTCCGGGTAGATCAAGCTGAGCGCGAGGGTCTGCGACACGTGGGGGTCGATCAGTCGGGAGTTGAAGCGTACGGTCAGCCAGCCGCCCTCACCGATCCAGTCGTCGGCGCCGAACCCCGGCCGGATCCGAAGGCTGTCTTGCACGCTGCCGGTCTCAAGTGCGGTCTTCACCATTCCGGGTACCCGCAGTTGATCGTCGGGATGTACGCCAGCGGTTGCCCCTGTCGATACGCCATGCCCGAACCCGGGAGCGAACGGGCTTAGCCACTTGAGAATGCACGTGCTCGGCCACCGTGCTTCAAGCACAAAGCCGTACATTCCTTGTGCGCTGACCGCTGCCTTAGCGATGCTCATGTCGAGCGTGTCGATGCGTAGCTGTTTCGGATCGACCGTGGCGGTGATGTCTCGGCAGACGACTCGTAGCCGTGGACCTGCCTCGGTTTCGACGTAGCGCTGGACGTAGAGGAGCAGACCTGGCCGGCTCGTGGTGGTGCGGATGATCACGGTGCCGGTGGCGGCGTAGCCGGGTTGGGCAGTCAGGATCGCGTCCCAGATCCGCACCAGATCGGGAAGCCGTTCGACGCGGGTGAAGAAGTCCAACGGCCCATAGGCATTTCGGGGGGCGATCACGCTGGCGCTCAGGCACTTCCAAGATGTCGAGCAATTCGCGCGTGGTGTGCAGACGCGGTGGCCCGTCGTTGGCGTCGAGTTCCCATTGATAGGCGGCAGTCGGCGCGGTCGGGGTGCCCGGTTCTGGGCCGTACACGATCTGCACACCACTGACCGCGTTGTCGGGGCCGACCACGGGATAGGCGGCGTACACCTGACCGGTTGCGGTGCCTTCTCGTCCGGCGCGCACAGCGCTAACCCCTGAGTTCACCACGTCCTTGACCAGACGCTCTACGAGCATGCGCTCGGCTCCGCGGAACACGTTGGCTATCCGAGCGTCGCGGGTCCGGCTCGCCGCCCACACCACCCGTGGATCGGACCCGATCGTCTCGATCAGCACCTCGTTCTGTGAGTGCTCCACGGGCGGCCCTTCAGCACGTTCGGAGTTTCGTACACGTCAAAATAACAAATGCCCAGTTGGTGAATGATGCTTCTACACATACTGCGCCCGCCCTCATGGACTGTGGAATGCTGGCAGCCGTGCGCATTTGGCTTCCGTTCATGGGTCCGCTCGCTCGCCAGCTGGGATACCCGTCCGGATGGTGGGGACGTCGGATCACCAACGGCCTCAACATCTTTAACAGGCGGGTCATGGAGGGCTCGGTCGCGGCTCTCGAGGCCGCTGCGGGTGAGACCGTCGCTGACATCGGCTTCGGCGGTGGACACGGACTCGCGATCTTGCTCGATCAGGTAGGACCGAATGGACGCGTCTACGGCTTCGATGTCTCGCCCACCATGATCGCCCAGGCACGGAAGCGGTTCGGAGACTTCATCACTAAAGAGCGCTTACATCTGGTTGAAGCACCGATGCGGAAGCTGTCAGTCGACGACGCGTCTCTCGATCGCGTCGTGACCGTCAACACGATCTACTACATCGACGACGAAGAACTAGGAACGTCATTACTAGACGTCGCACGAGCGCTGAGACCGGGCGGCCGCCTTGTGGTCGGCGCAGCGGATCCGTCTTTCATCGAAGCGGCTCCCTGGCGGGACGGCCTGATCAATCGGCCACCGGCAGAGGTCATCGCCCTCATCGAAGGGGCAGGGTTCAAAGTGTGCGAGGACCGGCGACTCGGAGAGTCTGAGCGCGCATTCCACGTCTACGTCGCCGTGCTGGAGGAAGGGCCAACGACTGAGGCGTAGGCCGAACCCGCTTGCAGCCTCCATCCGCCGACGTGTAAGGAGGGCAGGCGGGATTATCGGCGGTTTACACGGCTGTGCTCGTCGACCAGCGATTCGCCTCCGACTTGGCATGTGCGCGTTCGTAGGACGAAATAGCTGCTGTGCAGCTATTTCGGCTGTACAGGCTATTCGGGGTTCCTGTGCTGAACGCGTTCCAAACCCGCCGCGGGCTCGGGTGCGTCATCTGCGACTGGAATTTTGGCGAGTCCCGATTCGCTGAGGGTGCGGGTACGGAATGCTCGTCCGAAGACACTGAGTACCAGCGCGAACGCGAGCAGGCTGGCGATGCCGAACCGCAGTGAGCCCTGGGTTGCGATCAAGCCAACAATCGTGCCGCCTGCGAGAGTGCCCGCGTAGGGAAAGACGTTGAGCCGGGCGATGAGTGCGTCTCGCGCCCGACCGCTGGCCAAAGTGGCTGCCTCGCTGAAGCACAGCGGCGTAATCAAGGGCAGTCCAATACCGCATACGCCGAACCCGACGATGGCGACGGCCGGGTTAGGCGCGCTGACAGCCATGAGCATCCCGACGACTGCCATGCCTGCTGCACTCCGCATCACGGTGCGCGGTCCGAACCGACGGACCCACCAGTCACCAGTCAGTAGACCGGCCAGCGAGGTGAACTGAAAGGCGGCAATCGGCAGGGCCGCGGTCGACGTGGAAGACGCCAGTTCGTCGGTCAGATACAGCGCCGACCAGTTGTTGATACCCAAATCGATGGCGAACGCCATCACCAATGCGATACCGAACGGAAGGTAGGCGCGCAGTGGCGTGGTGACGGCTGGCTTGGCCGCGGCGGATTTCGCCTCGGCGGGGCTGGTTTCTGCCCGCTGGGGTCGCAGTAACAGGGGGCCTGTCACCAGGCAAACGACCAGTATCACCACCGATGCGGCGAGCATCGATTCTCGCAGTGCGACATCGACTTTGACCGATGCCGCGATGAACAAGGCACCAAGGACGGATCCGACGGCCCAAGCGGCATAGAACGATGCCATCACGAACGCCCCGTATCTGTGCTCGATGAGCGCGTGTTGCATGATCGTGCTGGCGTTGACTATGCCGGTAGTGATCCCATAGCCGCCGAGGCCGATGAACAGGGCAGTAGTGTTCGGGGCGAGCGCGATCGCGGCGGTACTAACAGCTGTGATGGCAAGCCCGATTCGCAGGCCCGTTCTGCTCGACCACCGGCGCGCTAGTCCCCCGGCCATCCGACTGCCGACCGCGGCCAGCAGAGAGATCATGAAGATCGCTGCGACGATTGAACTGTGAGAAAGGCTATGTCGATCCCGCAACTGCGGTAGTCCGGCGAGCAAGACAGCGAAGATGTAACCCTTCGCGCCGAACGCGATCGAATTCGATATCCGCGCTGTGCGGATGACACGGGAAGGTTGTCCCCCAACAAGTTCCATCCCGCGAGGCTAAAGGCTATACAGCGTCCGCGCGCGCCGATCCGGTGACGCGCCCTCCAGATGCGATAACTTTGAACACTTTTCGTGAATCATTCGACGTGATCGAGTACTATCGCGGGGTACAGGCGTCGACGTGAGCTCGTCCCTACTGGCCGTCCTCGAGGTGCCTGCCCTGGCGTACCTCGCACCCGTGAGGTTGTGGTAGCCCCCGGAGGGGCGCCCACCCGCGCTCGACAGTGTTTCGTTGCCTGACTTGGGCACACGCTAGCGAGGCCGCAAAGGTGCGCACATCCTTTTTCGCAACCCACCGTAGCGCCGATTTCGTGGCGAGTCTGAACTCGGGGGGAGACGTCCGTTCGGCCAGATACTCAGTCCGGCAGCGATGTTCGGATCCACCAAGCAGGAGCTCACACGGTAGCCGGATGGATGTCGATGAACGTGAGTCGTGCTGGCGTTCACCACTGGCGATCTTGTCGGTGTTAAACGATTGTTCGCGATCTGTGGAAACAAGGGCTACGTCATGAGAGTAATTCCGGGGTGGACGTTCGTAGCGACGATGGAGCCGAGACGGGCCACCAACGTCGCCCGCGCCTACACCCCACACCCAGAGGACGGGGAAAGGATCTTCGCTGCCGCGAGCTGGGACCTAGCCGTCCTCTCCATATCGTCCATCTCGGCAGTGGCAGCAACTGAGGCCGACCGGCCTGCTGTAGCGGCGGGCCCAGACTCGAGTGCGCTGTGGCGGACGGCTGCAAGGAGGGATTCGGTATGAGGCAGACCCAAACTGGTCGTTCGCGCGGCAACTCCGAATCAGGCCCGCCTGTTTCTGTCCCGAATCTTCCGGACACATTGCGGCGGATTCGAGAACAGCGAAAGCTGTCTCGAGCGAGAGCGTACGGCTGCCATGGTGTCAGCCCGTCGTACTTGTTCGATCTTGAGCGCGGGGAGTACAAGCCTAGTCTGGACATGCTCGAGCAGATCATTGCTGGCTATGCCGTCGACGCGTCGCTGGCGCGTCACCTGCGTGATCTACGCGCGCCCTCGGTCGAGCTCGTATCGACGGAGGAGTTACGGCTGCGCGTGACTGCGGACAGTGGCCTAATGGCGCACATCCAGGACCTAAAGGAGCGAGGCGTTCTTGCCGCCTACATGAGTCCGGTCTGGAACGTTTTAGTAAACAATGGTCTGCTTCGCTCCACCTTGCCTGGCCTCGATGACGTAAGGTCCCTGCTCGCATGGGTGTTCGGCCCACACGCTGATACTGCGGCAGTCGACCGGGACCGTGACGCCGCCCTCGCCGTGGCGACGCTGAGGGGGGTACTCGGTCGCTATCGCAACGCGGAGCAATCATTCGATATTCTACGAAAGCTCGGGGATAACAACGACTTTCGGAGACGTTGGACGTCGACCCTGGAAGTTTCTTATGCGTGCGACAGTAGCAAACCGGTACGGTTGCGCCATGTCGGCACGGGTGAACTGATGGCTTACAGCCTGATGGTCTCCGAGGTGCCCGATACCACCGACGTGCTGCTGATGACTGCGCTCCGGAAACATTAGTGAACTCCCTTGGCACAGTGCGCGCCCCGATGCGCGACGGAGCGGCGCCCGATCGTGCCCTTCGAGCGGACCTCCCGTCAGCTGGCCTGACCAGCCGAATGCTAGGTCCTATCCGTAGCGAGCATTGCGATGCCGTTGTGGCACGGACCGTCGACGTCGAGTTGGCTTGCGCCTTGGTTCGACGATGAGCAACTTGCTGGTCTGCGGAGGAGTCTGGATCCTCGCTTGGCCGTGGCCTGGCCGTCGCGTCATTGCTATGGCTTCGGCGATTCGCCGGCTGTGGTGGCGCATACGGCCCGCCCCGTGGTCGAGTGGTCGTCCGGGTTTGAGCGCCAACCGATATCGGACAACTAGTCGCCGGTATGGCCTCGTTCTGTAAGTATGGATTCGACTGTGTAGCGTCGTTGTTCGGCGGACAGGTTATTCCTGCGGCTCAGATTGTTTGGCACATCGGTGGGAGTGACGGTGGGGGCCGAGCAGGGTGAAGTCCCAGCGACACATGCGATTTGCAGTGGCGGGTGAGTCGAATATTCAGGCCAAGGTGTCGTGCGACACGGCGGTCTCTGACCTTCAGCTCAATTCGCTCGGTGCCCGCTGATTCTCCCAGCCTCATTTTAACCAGATCACACCGCTGCTGGAGTAGTATTTCCGCGCAGCGCGAATTTGGTTGCTCATCAACACATGCGGGTGACCGTGAAAGTGTACGCGTGAGCTGCTGCACGATAGCTGTGCTCGATGCGAAGCGGCGGGGGAGTATGAGTCACGAGGCGCACAGCGGTGGGTCAAGGCGGAGATGAAGCGATCCTCCAGAGATCAACTCGGGTCGAAGCTCGGCGTGTCGCGCCGCGTGTCATCGACAACTGCAGCCGCTTACGAAAACTCTGGCAAGGAGTGGGGTTTGGCGAGGCCCGTGAGGAGTAGGACGTTGTTGGTCTCATCGGAGACGCTGAGGGTGTAAGCAGTGACCACTCCGCTGACGGGGTCACGGAGGCGCAATGGATCGCTGGTGTCGCGGCCGTACGCGATGCGGATGCTCGCGGCCCATCGCTCCTGGAACTGTTTGTTGGTCCCCAGACGTCGAAGCAAGTCGGCGGCTTGCTGGGAGGCGCGATAGCGACCCAGGATGGCTTTGCAGATTGCCACCACATGATCGGCCTCGTGCGGCAGGTCGACGACAACATCCTCCGCCATGGTGCTGAACAGCCACACGGGTACTGACCCGATCTCGTCGATGCCGCGGAGCGCTGTGCGGAACAAGTTGTTGCTGGCCAGCACATTCCAGACTGGATCGACGTAGGCGGCCAGAACGTCCCGCGATGCGAGGTCGTGGAGATGGGCCATCCGCCGGGTGTTGCCGGTCACGCGTTGGCGAAGCACGTGTGTCGGCTCGAGATTCTCCGCCGGGGCCCGCAGTTCGCGGAGGTGGCGTGCTTGCTTGGGGTCGAGATGGTAGGCGGCGATGATCTGGTCGAGGACCTCAGAGCTGGGCATCTGGTCGCACTCTTCGATACTGAACAGATACGAAGCGCTGAGACCGCTGCTGCGGCACGCCTGGGCCCGAGATAGGCCCCGATGATCGCGGAGCTGGCGACAAGTCGTTCCCAACGTCGGGATGTGGGGCCGGCGTCGAGGGTCCTTCGGTGGACGGTTGTGATTCCGACTCATGTGGAGTCCCCCTATTTTGGTGTCTTCCGCCATGAGGCGGGCCGAGATACGATGACTGGTTTCCCCCTGAGATGATGTTTCGTTCTTACCAGATTGGGTACCACCCCGGCAAGATCTTCCATCCAGAAGCTCGCAGACAAGTAGCTGGCCGGGGAATCTGATGGCCGTTCCGGTGTCATGGACCGCCTTGTCGTATACGGCATTTGAGAGAATCCGAGTTTCACGGCCAGGGTGTGAATTGTGCGGTAAACGCCCTGTACGACCGCGCTATCGCGATTTGACACTCGGGCCGTTAACGAAATCTAGGAGAGTCGGAACCCTAGCCAGGCAGGTGCTTCCGGAGTTTGGATAGACGTGCTTGTCCAAACTGATTGAGAGGAAGCTACATTGGATCCCTTCGTGATTCTCGGGTGGGTTAACGCCGGATTGAGCTTGCTGAGCAACGGATTGTCCGTGGCCTACCAGGCGCTGGCGTTGATCTTGCCCTTCATCTGACGAGACGCCCCTGAGAAGCGGCCTCCCAGAAGCGCATAAGCGGCTGGGAGGTACGCGGAGTGAGCACTCCGCGGCATTCGTAAAGCCAATCCTCATTTCACCTTCAGGACGAAGGGTCGTTCGGCATGTCCCCATTCAGGAAATCCTTGCTCTGCCACCGCTGTGGCGTCACGCCAAGGCGCGACACGCAAGTCGACCGGAACCGCTTGAGTAGCAACGCCATTCGTGGGAGCAAGGTGTTCCTTGCGGGTGCCGTCCCGCTTGCTATGGCCCTCGCTGCGGCTGGCCCGGCATCCGCTGCGGATTCAGCGGTGGTCATCGCCGATCAGCCAGGTGTCACTAGTCCGTCCCAACCCGGCACCACCGCGCCACCTCCACCTCCGCCGGCGCCTGAACCTCCAGCTGCGGCGCCGGAGTCGCTACCTCCACGGGTCTACTACCGGCAGCCGCCCGAGGTGCGCAACGGGCCCTCCTCACGTCCGGCCCCGCCGCCGCACGAGCCGGTGGAACCTATTCGGTTCGAAGATCTGCACCTCCCCGAACCTGTCGCGCCGGTCGCACCGATCGAGGCTCCGGAGAACATGATCCGCATCGGGCAATGGCACGCTCCACGCCCGGACTGGCTGCCCCCGGAATGCGCGGACACGATCAACGACGCTGCCGCGGGCGCTGAGGCGCAGCTCGCGACAGCACTGGACTCGATTGGCATTGAGGCCGGGCGTTCGGACCGTGTCGGCGGCGCAACGTTGGCGGGTGCGGGCATCGGCGGCGCGGCAGGCGCGGTGATCGCGGGAGCGCCGGTGGCGGCGGCCGGAGCGGTCGTCGGCGGCCTGATCGGCGGAACGATCGGTGGAATCGCCGGAGCCGCGCTGGGCACTGTCATCCCTGTACCGGTCATCGGCACCGTCACCTCCGGAGTAGCCGGTACAGCGCTCGGCGCCGCCGCCGGTGCCGCTGCCGGGGCCGCGGTGGTGGGTATACCGGCCGCAGCGGTGGGTGCGATCGCCGGAGGAACCGTCGGCGCGGGTTTCGGTGCTGGTGTGGGGGTGGGGCAACCGTGATCGCCACCGCGATGAGAAAGCGAAGTGCCGCAACCGCGGTGGCGGCCATGACCGTTGCCGGTGTGGTCGCCGCGATAACGGCCACGGGTAGTGCCGCTGCGGTACCGATCGGGCCGGGCTGTCCCGGCATGTATCTGCTGGGAGTCCAGGGGACCGGGCAGTCGTCACCGGGTGCAGACCCACTGGCCGACAGCGGGATGGTCGGCGCGCTCATCGCGCCGGTGCTGGCCGCTGTCCCAGATCTGGTGCAGCGCAGCTATATCGGCTATCCCGCCGGCTTCGGCGGTGCCGTTCCCGGTGGCGGGTCCGCCCCTTACGCGGTATCGGTCGCCGATGCCCGCCGCCAGCTCGACGCGGCGGTGGTCCAGATCGCCGACACGTGCCCGGCCACCATGATCGCGGGAATCGGATACTCCCAAGGCGCACAAGCAATGTCGGCGTTCGCCAGCGACGTCGGCGCAGGAGCGGGGCCGATCGGACCGGACCGGATCGCGGGCATCGCCCTGTATGCCCACCCCGACCGCGCACCGGACGCCCCGACCTTTCCCGGGCGTCCTGGCCAGATCACACCGGACCCGGCGCCCGGCACCCGCGGTGGTGCTGTCTCGAGCGTGCAGATCACCAATCCGCCCGCCGCAGGCGGAGGAATCGCCGACGGCCACACCGGCTACGGCGCGCTGACCGGACGCGTTGCCGACATCTGTACCGACGGCGACCTAGCGTGCTCGGCACCGAATCGGGCCGCCCTCCTGCGGGTCGGCGCGGAGATCGCAGCCCAAGCAGACCTGCGCGACCCCTGCACCGCGCTCGGATCGCTGCGGGGGGTTTTCTCCGCAGCACTCGGTGATGCCTGGACCGCGATCGTGCTCAACGATTTTCAGGTCCGCGGCGGCAACGTCGACTATGCCCCGCAGCTGGCCCTGTCAGACCGGTTGATCGAAGCCGCCGACCCGCGACACTCGGCCCCGACCGAACTCGGTGCCGCCGCGGCGCGGTGGGACGAGATCATCGCGACCGTCGCGGCCAACCCGATCCCGTTGCTACCCAAACTCGCCGCCCAACTATCCACAGCCTGGGGACAACTCGTTGCCGACAACGCAGATCTGGTGAATCCGGGAGTCTGGCTGCGCTACGCCGACACCGTCGCCCGCCACACCGGATACGCCGCCAGCGGCCAACTGAACTCAGGTATCGCCTGGATGGTCGCCCTCGCCGTTGACATTGCCGGGAGCCGATGATGAGCGGACCGGACACTCGTGATGAGTTCTATGTTGGCAGAATCGGATTCGAATACAAACCCGGAACGATCTTGCGCCGCAGAGCGGTGGATCTGTCGAGCCTGGATGGCGGTGGCCGGGCATGGCAGATCGTCTACGCCACCCGCACCAGCTTCAGCGCTCCGATCCCGGCCTCAGGAATCGTGATCGCCCCGGCCACCGTCGACGTCGTCGGCACCGGCCCAACCCTGCTGTACTGCCCACGATTCCACGGCCTCGGCGGCTGCGCTCCGTCACAGCTGTTGGCGAACGGGCAAGAACCCGAAGCCGGTTTCATCAGCGCGGCTCTCCAGCGTGGATGGACCGTTGCGATCCCCGACGGACTCGGGCTGGGAATGGTCGGACTCGGGCCGTTCCAGTTCTTGGCCGGGCGTGCAGCAGCACACACGGTGCTCGACCTCGCCCGTGCGGTGCGCGAGCTGCCCGAGCTGGACATCGCCGAGCACCCCTGTGCGATATGGGGATTCGCCGATGGCGGCCGGGCCGCGATCTGGGCCGCGGAGACTCACCCCGAGTACGCCCCGGAGTTGGATCTGCGCGGCGTCGCCGCCGGAGCCGTGGTCGACGACCCAGGAGCCCTGATTCCCGAGATCGACGGCGGCCCGTGGTCGGGGCTGGCACTGGCCGGATTGATCGGGCTGGGTCGGGCCTACCGGCACCTGCCGATCCACCACCTCCTACTCGCGGAAGGCCACCGGGTCGTCGAACATGCGGCAACTCTGAACGCCGCAGCACTGCTGACAGAGTTCCGGCATCAGCCGCTGGCGCAGTGGTGCGAACGAGCAGACCCGTGGAACGACGCGATGTGGCGATACGTCCTGGTCAATGAACACAGCGCCCGCGCGACACCCCAGGTCCCGGTGCACCTCTACCACGGGACATCCGACGCGCTCGTGCCGGTTGCGATGGGCCGAAAGCTCTTCGCCGCCTACCGCGCACTCGGGGTCGATCTGAGCTGGCGCGAGTACCACACCAGCCACCTCGGCGCCGCGGCCGACGGTGCCAACGAAGCAATCTCACGACTCGTCAGCTACCTGCAACGGCGCCCCACCCCGGCCCAGCCGACACCACCGCCGACCACCTGAATCGCCTGCCCGCACCGAACCGGACCCCTCGCTGGGGGTGCGGGCAGGCCCCTGACCACCATTCAAGGAGGTGAAACACCGTGCACCGCAACCAAACCCCGGCGCTCACCAATTCAATGCAGGTGCGCTTCACCGTGACAGCACTAGGCGTCAGCCTGTTCGCCGCCGTTGGCGTCCCCATCGTCTGCGCCGCACCTGACAGCAGCGTGCCGATCGGCCCGAGGTGTCCCAGCTTGTACGTACTGGGAATCCAGGGCGGCGATGAATCGAGCCCGGATGCCCCGCCCACCAGTGACTCCGGGGCGCTCGGCCAGATGTTCGGTCCGCTCGCGGCGAAGGCGGGGGAGCTGGTGCAACGCTCCTACGTCCCGTTCGGCCATGACGACAACGGCACAGCGGTTCCCTACCAGGACGCGGTCACCGCAGCAGCGCAACGCCTCGAGGACTCCGCCGCCCAGATCCTCCGGCGATGCCCAGTGACCAAACTCGCAGCCGCCGGCTATGCCCACGGCGCACCAGCGGTATCGACGTTCGCCCAACGCGTCGGTAACGGTTCCAGCCCGGTCACACCTGAGCACGTCGCCGGAATCGCGTTGCTGGCCAACCCCACCCGAGCAGAGAACACCCCGGCGATACCTGGACGCCCACAGGCCAGCAGCCCCGAGGCCGCGCCCGGAACATCGGGAAAGAACGTCGCGACAATATCGCTGAGCAACCCGCCCCTGTCCGGCGCCGGGATCACCACCTCACCGCCGACCAGCTACGGCGCGTTGACCGGGCGCATCGCAGAGCTGTGCGTGCCAGGCGACGCCACCTGCGATACCCCCACCGGCGCGCCCCTGGCCACCACCGTCGCCAACATCGCGTCCAGATCCAACCTGCGCGATCCGATCGCCGCGATATCCACCGTGGCCCAAGCAATGTCGGCGACGGTCTACACCACCGCAGTCGATGTCGTCAACGAAGACCTCCACGGCACCAGCCTCGATCAACTGTCCTACGAACCCGCCAAACCCCTCGGCCAGCGCCTCGCCGAAGCATCCGCCCCCAACCCCCCGGCACCCGGCCCGAACGAAGCATTGGCAGCGCTGTTCAAAATCGGCACCATCGGCCTGAACGCGGTGATCACGGTCGCGCAAAAAGTATTCACACCCCAGACCATCGCCGAACTAGCGGTCGTCGGCATGGCCAACCCGTGGGCGGCCGTCGCAGCGATCGGCGCCAAAGTCGGCACCGCCGTCGTCGAACTCGTGCCGCCTCAGACCGCCAGTCGCTGGATCAACCAAGCCTTCGATGCGATCACCAGCACCATCACCGACCAACGTGAGCTCTACACCCTGGCCAGCTCCGCCCAGTACAGCGACACCACCGGCCGTCACGGCGCCTACCAAACCGTGCCCGCCACCACGACCGGGCGCTCGCCGTTGGCCGCAGTAGCCGACTGGTTCAGCGCTCTCGCACACGACCTCGGACCCACTAGATCAACTCCGGCCCCTCCGGCGCTCACGACCAGCACCACCACCGCGCCAGCACCATCCACGACCGGTGGTGGTCGTTAAACCCCTTCGGGCGCAACCGGATCAGTCGACGTACCCACCTAGACACAGCCGTCCACTGATTCTCTCCCCGGCACCGCGCCCGAAGGGGCCCTCAACTTCACCCGACACCCGCCAGCAAAGGAGGTGAACAGCATGCCCGACATCCGAATTCCACCGGACAATACCCTCGACCACGGCTGGGGATGGCTGAACCCAACAGAACCCGCGACCGTGCAACCACTCTCACCGGGGGTTGCCGACGGCGAAGACGTCCCTGGCTCGGAATGGCAATGGATCACCGCCGATACCAGCCAGCGGCCGATGCCGATCGAATTGCCGAAGCGTTCTGGGTACCGGTGGCTATGGACCGGGTTCGCCGTGGCGCTGACCACGACCATCGTCGGCATTGGGATTCTTGTCACCTCCGGAGACCAGGACACACCCGAAGCGCTGCCCACCGAAACCGCCGCACCACCGACCTCCAGGGGCACGCCAAGTGGTAGCGCCTGCACCGGATTGTCCGGGGAGATAGTCACCGATAGCGCCGGCGACACCCACAGCACGGTCGGCGTGATCGCGGCGTGGGAATACGCCTACTACGTGCAACGCAGCGCCGAGTCCGCGCTCGCGCTGGTCGCCCCGGAAGCCGGACTAGTCGGCGAAGCGCTCGCGGCCGGGATCGCCTCGATCCCACTCGGCACTACCCACTGCGTCGCCATCAACCCGATCGCCGACAGCACCGCTGCCGAGGTGCACCTGGTCGAACGCCACCCCAACGGTGCGCGGATCGACTACCTGCAAGTGATCAACGTCCGGACCGATGAACACCGCACTGTGATCACCAACATCCAGAAGCGGGGCTGAAACCATGAGCACCCCACTGCAACTGCACCGAAACTACCCACCGCAGGGGCGGCTGGATCCGGGCACGGTCGTCGGGCCCGCACCCGACCGGATGGCACCGGTGCGTCACGCGCCGTTGCCGATTACTGGTGCACATCCACCGCTGTTCGCGGTGCTCGGTGCACACGGCGGCGCGGGTGCGTCAACGCTGGCGCAGTGGTGGGCACCGGCCGCCGACACCGGCTTGGCCTGGCCCGCGTCACCGCGAACCACCCAACGTGTCCTCATCGCCGCCCGGCTATGCATGACCGGCCTCACCGCGGCCGCGGAACGCTTACGGGAATGGCACGGCGGATACGCCCCAGACGGGATCACCGTGATCGGACTGACACTGACCGCCGCGCGCCCCGGCTCAGTCCCCTCGGCCGTGCGCCGCTATCGCAGCGTCGTCGCCGAGCTGGTCGACGACATCTACGACATCGGCTGGCACGACGAACTCGTCGCGCTCGAACGCAGCGAGCTCGCTCGATACAACCCCCGCGACCCCACCCCGCAGCGACACCGCAGGTCTCGGCTCACCGAGTCGGTACCCCACGACGTGTACCAGGCCGGAGCAAACATCCTCAGCCGACTGGCGGCCAGTCACACCTCAGCACAACAGGAATCGGAGGACCAGCCATGAGTACCGCGTATGCGGTCAGCGAGGCGCTCATCGTCCTTGCCCAAGAAATCACGATCACACCGGTCAACCCGCCGCAAATGGACAAGTTTGTCAACTTGGTCAACTACCTGGCGTGGTTCGTGTCCCTCGCCGGAATCGCGGCAGTGATCTACGGGGGCGGCAAATTCGGCTGGGAACGCTGGCACGGCGGCGCCGTCGAATCACCCAAGATCATCCTCGGCGCGCTGTTCGGCGGCATCATCGCCACCAGCGCTGGACCGATCATGAATGCCGTCATCACCGGAGGCGGATAACACCATGCGCGCCTTACAGATTCAGCCACAACCCCGCATCACCGCGTTCGGCGGTCATGCCGAACACGATGCCACAACCCATCGTTCGGTCACCGAATGCTCACGAGGTACCCACATGATTGACCATCAGGACGCCTGCCCATTTCCCGTAGTCGCTCCCGACGGCGCACGGCTGTCGGCGGTGCGCATCGGCTCGGCCTCGGCTCCGGCGAGTGTGGTCTATGTCCACGGCATGTTCACCGACGCCAGCTATTGGAAGCCTTTGGTCGAGCACCTGCATCACCGCCTCGAGGGTGGGATCGCCCAGATCTGCTACGACCAACGTGGCCATGGCAGCTCCGACTGTGCCACTCGGGAAACGCCATTGAACCTGGAGGTAATGGCAGGGGACCTGGCCGCGGTCCTCGACCACGTCGATGGAGCTGTCGTGCTGGCGGCGCACTCGGTCGCGGCGCTGCTGGTCCAAGAATGGGCAGGACGTAATCCTGCACGCGCCCGTGCCCTATCCGGGATCGTGTTGTTCAACGCCTGTGCCGAATTCCCTTACACACCAGTGACTTCCCACGAGATTCTGCCTGGCCTGTTAGAGCGGCGCGGAAGGTACTCCGCAATCGAGGAACTGAGCAGCCTCCTCTATACGGCACCTCCCAGCGAACGCTGGTTGCCTGCGCGGAAGCGCTCCGCCGACCCCAGCGCCGTCCAGCGTCTGCGCGCGACTGCGGAGGCGGCGCTCGCGGAACTGTCGGCATACCCACCTGCGGTGTTGACCAACGAAGCCGCTGATGTGCTGCGTGACATCCCGACGTGGGTACTGGCTGGTCAACGCGACCCTGTCGTCACGCCGAGCAGATCCCAGCGACTGGCCGAGCAGATCTGGGCGGACTACGACACCATCCCCGGCGCTGGACACTCTCTCCCGCATGTTGACCCCGGCCCTGCCAGCGAATCGATCCTGGCCGCGCTGGAGGTGGCCTACCGGGCCCACCGCCAGAACGGTGTCGCCTCGTGACCGCTAAACCGCTTCCCGCGGAAGTACTTTCGCCGTTGACCCAACTGCTGGGCTACCTTGCCTGGTTCGTGCTGCTGATCTGCATCGCCCGCGCCATCTGGGCAGGCGGACAGCTCGCCATCCGCCTGTACCGCGAAGAAGCCATCGAAGGGCTCATCGGGTCCCTCGCCGCCGCAGCGTTGGCCGGGTCCGCGAGCGCGATCGCCGTAGCCGTCCTCCGGACCTAACCCACCATGGAGAACTCACCCGTGAAACCCTCTCGCACAGACAGATTCGGCATCGTCGCTGTACTCGCCTACGCCGGGCCGATCGCGCTGGCCAGTCTGCTCGCCTGCGGTAGCAACAACCCTGCCGAACCGCAAGGCGCCGCGACTACTGCCATGGCTGTAGCGCCCACCGCACTGCGGTGGCAGTCATTCCAAGGTGTGGACCTGCCTGTCGCCCAGGAAGGGCCGGGCCGCATCGACAGTGTTGTTGCGACCGGATTCGATCGAGGTCCGGCCGGTGCTGCCTTGGCGGCGATTCACAGCACCGTACGAATGTCGATCGCCACCGACAGCCAATGGCCGCTGGTGGGACAACGCATGCTGGCCACCGGGCGAGGCCGCGATAGGTGGGCGACCGCACGTGCCCAGATCTCGATCACCGCCCCGATCGCGACCGGCGCACCAAAGGTCCTGGGCTACACAATCACCCGATACGTCCTCGACGCCGCAGATGTCGAGATCTACAGCATTCACCCGGACGACTCCGTCATCCGCAATAGCACGCGAGTGATCTGGCAAGACGACGACTGGCGACTCCTAGTGCCCGAAGACCCCATGGCCAGTTCGGTAACCGCCGTCGACCTCCCGCCCGCCGAAATGGTCGCACTCGCACAGCGATAGAAGAGAGCACCGCTGATGAAATCTATCCGCCCGCCGATCATCCTATTCGCCAGCATCATCGCCATAGTCATCGCCGTGTTCGCCTGGACTATCGGCCGCGACGCCGACACCGATGACACTCCCGATCATCCGAGCGGCACCACGATGCCAACCGAACGAACTTTCCCCGACCTCCCACCGAACGCTACATCGCAGCCGCCAACGACCGATCTTTTCGGATCGCGCCTCGAAGTGCCCGCTGAGGAATCCGGTGTCGCACTCCAGCAAAATCCTGCGGCTCGTCCGGATCCGTCCCGCCCTGACTACCTCACTGCTGCACCGGCGAATTTGCAGTGGCAACGAGGTTGGGGTGGCGCGGCGCTGCCGGTATCGGGCAGTGACGGCCCGACACGAATCCGGCACGGTGTCGCGAGCGGCTTCGCACGCACACCCCAAGGTGCGGCGCTGGCCGCACTAGACGCCCTCGGCCGAGCGCTAGCTGCACCGGACGGGACCTGGCAACAGGTGGTGGTTGAGCGGTACTACGGTGGCGGGCCCGCGCTGGTGTCGCGCTTCGCCCGTTCCCGCGAACACACCCCCAATTCCGCTCGCTACGTCGTCGTCCCCGAAGGCGTCCGCGTGCAACAGGGATATCGCGACGATCTGGCAATCGTTCAGATCGCCAACCGAGCTGAGGGCAGCTACACCGCCGCGACCTGGCTGATGACGTGGATCGACGGGGATTGGCGTGTCCGAGTGTCAGATGACTTCGAAAAGCTCTGGGGCCCAGGGACATCGGTGCCAATACTGACTGGATTCGGGTCATGGAAGAGCCAGCCATGACCAGCCCCGACCATCTCGGCAACTATGCGCGAACCGGCGAGCCTTTGCGCGCCCAGATTGAACTCCCCGGAGTCTGCGACCTCCCGCTAGGACCCCAGCAGGCGTGTGAATCACTCGGAGAAGCGGTCACCGGCGCGGCGAGTTTGGTTTTCGAGGACATGGTGACCGCGTTAGGAAACGGCCTTGCGGGAGGTCTGCGGCTACTGATGACGTGGTGGACTGCAATCCCATCACCCCAGCTGACATCCAGCGACGGGACCCCGGGAGCGGCATTGGTGGGGATCCGAGATTACACCAGCGGGTTGCAAGTTGTGCTGCTCACGGCCGGAATACTGTTCGCTGCGGCGCGTTTGGCGATGGCCAAACGCGGCGGAACCGCCGGCGAGGCGCAGGAATCGTTTCTGATGTTAGCGCGGGCCGTGTTCGCGTCCATGACCGTCGCAGCAGTGATCACCGCCGGAACTCGCGCCGGTGATCGCTTCGCGGCCTGGGTCATCTCAGATGCCAGCCGCGGCGACCTGAACAGCGCCGTCGGCAACTTGATCGAATTCGACCTCAAACAGGGCTCGAGTTTGGGATCGGGGCTACTGCTGGTGCTGTTTCTCCTGGGCATCATCAGCACGTTGGTACAGGTAGTGATGCTGGTCATCCGCCAAGCCTTGCTCATTCTCGTCGTCGCTGTGTTGCCCATAGCTGCCGCCGCGTCAGGAACCGGGCCAGGCTCACAGAGCTATAAGAAGCTGTTGAGCTGGTCACTGGCATTCATGCTGTGGAAACCGGTGGGGGCGTTGGTGTATGCGTTGGCGTTCACCGTGGCCGGGCGCGATCCGCAAGATCCACAACTCGTCCTGCTGGGGCTGATCCTTCTGGTGATGACCGTGGTCGTGCTGCCCGCGCTGATGCGACTAGTCGCACCCGCCGTTGCCACCCTCGGAGGCGGGGGAGGAGCTGGAGCAGCGATCGCGGGCGGGCTCGCGGGTGTCGCGATGGCGACAGCGGGCAGTGGTGGCCGCTCGGAAGGACGCAAGGTCGCCGAAGGCGAGAACTCACCAGGCGCAGGTGGAGGGCCGCCGCCATCGCCGCCACCGCCCGGCGGTGGAGGCGGGGGCGGGCGCCCGATGTCCGGCGGCTCCAGCGGCGACGGCGGTGGAGGAGCAGGGCCAGGCGGGGGGCCCGGGCCAGGCGGGGGTGGACCCTCGGGTGGCGGCGCGCCCCCGGCCGGAGGCGGCGGCGCAAAGACTCCCGATGCGACGAGCGCCGACCGTGGTGGTGCGGCGGTTGCCGCTGGAGCAGGACCAGCTGCGATGGCAGGGCAAGCGGTGAAATCCGCTGGCGAGCACTCGGTCTCCGCAGTTGAGGGGCAGGCGCGCGACGCCACCGAAAGCGGCGGGTTGGATCCGGATGCATTGGGTCCGGGGGAGGTGCGGCGATGACGGCACGGATGTATGGCCGCTGGGAACGCCCACGTAGCGCAGGCTTTTTCGGCCTGACCTGGGGTGTGTCGATGGCTGGTCTCGGGCTGATCATCACCATCATGGTCGGGTTCATGATCACCCGGTCGCTATCGGTGGCGGGGATGCTGATCGTGGTGTCCGCGGTGGTGTTCGTGCCGGTGGCGGTGACCCGAAATGGCCGCACTGGCTGGGAAATAGCGCTGCTGCGGGCCCAATTCGTCGCTGCGCGTTACCGGGGCGAGCACCTGTATCGGGCGGGCAGGTTTTCGAGGATCCCCGGCATCGCGAAACTGCCAGGGCTGCTGGCAGATTCGCAGCTTTCGGAGTACGAGACAGCAGGTGGTCGACGCTTCGGGATGATCCATATCCGCCGCACCGATCACTACACGGTGGTAGTGCGGGTTGTTCCGCGCGGCAAAGAACTGGTCGACCAGTCCCAAATCGACTCCTGGATAGAGGGCTACGGCCATTTCCTTGCTGCGCAAGGCCGCGGCGGGGAAGTCGTCGCAGTCACCTCGGTGCTCGACAGTGTCGTCGAAACCCGGTTGCGGCAGGTGCGGGAGGTCGCGCGGCTCATACGCCCTGACGCACCCCGCTACGCGAAGGCTGTGATGCGTGAAGCTGCCGCCGACACCGGCAGCGTCGGGGTCCGGATCGAGGCCCGGATCGCGGTCACCTACCGCGCGATCGGCAAGGGCCGTATCCGCCGCGACGAGGCCGAGCAAGCCCGCGAGATCGGCCAACGCCTCCAGGGCGTGCTGTCCCAACTGGCGCGTGCGGGCCTGCCCGCAACACCGCTGCAGGCGTGGGAGGTCCTCGGACTGGTGCGCTCGCGCTATGACATAGCCTCCCAACGCGATTGCGAGGCCGCCGGCTCCGATATCACCAGCACCCAGTCGTGGGACAGCGTCGGGCCGATCGCGCATCAGGACCGGTGGGATCACTACGTCCACGATGGGGCCCGCTCGATCACCTGGGAGATGGACGCCGCACCACGCGGCGCGGTCATGGAAACCGGGCTCGAGGAACTGCTGCGCCCCCGCGCGGACGTGCCACGTAAACGGATCGCGATCGTCTACCGGCTGCACTCGGCCGCCGAGGCGACCACCCTGGTGGACTCCGATTTCCGCGACGCAGTCGCCGCCGAGCAAACCGAACGCGGCATCGCCTCGGCCTCGGCACGGATCAGGGTCGGCAACACCGGCGCGGCGCGTGAGGAACAAGCCCGCGGAGCCGGGCTGACCCGGTTCGGGCTGTTGCTCACCGTGACCGATCACCTCGACGGTGACCTGCCGGGCATCGAGGCCTCGGTGAAAGGGATGGCGGCGGCATCACGACTCGGTGTGCGCCGCTGCTACGGCAGCCAAGCCGCCGCGTTCGCCGCCAGCCTCGGTATCGGGCTGATCCTGCCCGAGCACGCCAGCATCTCCAAGCGGATCTCGGCATGACGAAGTCCAAGCAGCCCAACACGTCTCGTCCTATGCCTACCGAGCTCGTTGGCGGTGTGCGGGTGCTCAGTCCCGGGGCGCGCGCCGCAACCGAGGCGGCCGCCACCACACCCGGTATCCCCGGGTGGCGGGCACGGCTGGCGATATCGAGCGATGATCACCGCCGGTCTACAGCGGCGCGCCGCACGGAGAGTTCGGGCCACGATGGCTTCGACCGATCGCTGGCACCGTTGACCGACCGCGGCTACCGCGGCATCGGTGGCGGTCGCGCCTCGGTAGTCCCCGCGACACCGGAATGGCGGGGAACCACCGTCCAGGTCGCCGGCCTGTGGCCGTACGCGGTCGGTGCGAGCGCACCCACAGTCGGCACTCCAATCGGCACCCATTACATCACCGGTGGGCCGGTCCATTTCGATCCGATGAGTTGGTTCCTGAAAGGGTTCCTCACCGCACCGATCGCCTTCGTGCTGGCGCTCAACGGTTTCGGAAAATCCAGCCTCATCCGGCGCCTGGTGACCGGCGCCGTTGCGGCCGGGCGCACCACGTTGTGTCTGGGTGATACCAAACCGGACTATCGGGACCTGGTGGTGGCACTCGGCGGCCAAGTCGTCGATGTCGGCTACGGCCACGGCACCCTCAACCCCCTCGATGTCGGCGCTCTCGGCGCCGTCGTCGCTCGGCTCACCGACCCCGATCAACGTCGCCAGATCACCGCCCGCGTGGAAGCTGGACAGGTCAACATCGTCGCCGGCCTCATCGAACTCGTCCGCGGCGCGCGCGTCGCGGACTACGAAGAAGTCCTCCTCGCCGCCGGGTTGCGCGAACTCTACAACGCCACAACGACATTCAGTCACGATCGGCCACCAGTGCTCGCGGATCTGCTCGACGTGATCGCCGACGGCGGAGACCGGTTGCGCGAATTCGTCGAAGAAGACGACGAGCCCAGCTACCGGGCGGCGACGAAGACACTGCGCCGTTCCCTGCGCGCGCTGGTGGAGGGGCCGTTCGGTGCGGTATTCAACGGCCAAACCACGACCCGCTTGGACCTCACCAGCCCGGCGATCTGCGTGGATGTGTCGCGTATCCCCGAAGGGGACACCAAGCTGCTGGCGGCGGTGCTGATGGTGTGCTGGTCGGACGGATTCGGCGCGGTCGCGGCCGCCCACGCCCTCGCCGATGCCGGACACGCACCACCACGCGCTTTTGAAGTCGTCATGGACGAGATCTGGCGGGTTCTCGGTGTCGGAGAGTTCATGGTCGACCGGGTCGATGCGCTGACCAGGCTGAACCGGCCGCTGGGCACCGGGCTGATCATGTGTTCCCACACGATCAAAGACCTCTCAGCGTTCGATTCCGTTGCCGCACAAGCGAAAGCACTCGGCTTCTTCGAAAGGTCCCGCGCGAAACTGATCGGCCCGGTCGGCCCGGAAGAGATCAACCGCATCCGTGCCGCGGTGGGCATTACTGAAACCGAGAAACTTCTGGTCACCTCGTGGGCGGCCCCACGACCGCCCAGCGATGACGACCTGGACCCGTCCCGGCGTGAAACACCTCCTGGCACAGGGTGTTTCCTGCTCAAGGCCGGCGAATCCAACGAGCCCGGCATCCCGTTCCGCATGGTATTCACCCCTACAGAACGCGCCGCTGACGTGCACAACACCAACCGACGCTTCGACAACCTCCCCGGAACCACGCCCGACAAAGCGCCGGGGGAGTGTGGGATCTCATGACTGAGCTCGACTGTCTCAGTAATAAATCTCTGTCTGTTCGTTTCCGAATGCGGTGGCGCGATTCCGGGTCGGCGTACCGGATGGAGTACCTACCGGGATCTGCGCACATCCAGCACGCGGGCAACCGCCACCAGCCGACTTCACAACCACCGTGCACGACGGGACCGTCGGCCGCGTGCCAGCGCAATGGCTCCTACACACGTGCGAGGACAGCCACAGGCTCGTGCACGGGGCCGGACGCCGGTTCCGCAGCGAACGACCATCACAGCTGTTACCACCCGAAAGGCTTGTCTGACATGACTATCGATTCGATCAGCACCCGCAGACCGGATCTGTCCGCGGCCACCCTCGACGCACCTGCGGCCGACATCGACCTGATGCCGATGAGTGATCGGCTCGAGTTCCTGCGCTGCCTCAGCGACATTCATGGCGCTGCGCTCGGCGGCGCCGACTCCTGGCGCAGGCTCGAGGGGGTGGTCCAATTCTTCGGTAACGCCGGTCTCGGGGAACCTGGCAGCTGGCTCTCGCGTGTCAACGCGACAGTTCTTGAGGCCGTGGAGCGGGGAATCGCCATTGCAATCGACCCGGGAGCCGACGACTTCGGCAATCCGGGTGCGCGGGCATGGGCCGACTATCTGGCATTGGTCGCCGTAACACCGGAACCGAATGCGGTCGCGCGAGCGTGGAGTTGGGCGCGGCGGGTGTCTGTCGACCAGGGGAAGCGGTGGGCACAGGGACACGGCGTCGAGCCGACTCCGGTGGAGACGCGGTTCCTACTGATCGCTGATCTCGGCAACTTTGCCGTGGCCAACCGCGCGGCGGTCGACATCGCGGTCACCTACGCCGGACTGCTCGGCCCCAGCCTGGCCGACATCGACCACCGCGGGATCGATCGGCTCTTCGACCTGGGCGACGCGGAGGCGACGCGGCGCGGATGCGAAATCGCCTACGCCGCCGCAATCATCGACCCGCGAGCAACCTGCGACCGGCAAGAGCATCGGCTGCTGCCGGTGTTGGGGGCGATGCTCGACATGCTCGCGGGACACCACTCATGAGCCAGGACACGAACCCCACGCGCAACCTGCCCGTTCCGGCGGACAGGTACGGGCGGGACTCGCCCCAACCGCAGGACCCCCGGGCGGTGACCGGTAGATGCGTCAAATTCGGTAGAAAGCGACCAACCGACCAGACGGCAACATGCAAAACCATTGAGAAAAGCCATGTTTCGCTCCCGTCGCATCGACCGGACCGAAACGAAATGGCGAGAACCCACCACGGGATGGGTGCGTCAGAGTGACTTCGAATGCTGACCGTGACCGAGTGGCGACGCAATTGTTCCTGCGGCGAGGCCAATTCCGGTCGCAGGAGCCGACCTTTGCGGCAGTGCGAGTCGATGCGATCGATAGCGACGTGGGGTCGGCCTTGCGGACGATCAACTACTTGGCTGGCACGGCAGAGCTTCTTAGAGGTCGGATGGGTGCTCTCAGTGCCGCGGCCGAGCAACTCCTCGCCGACGTCGATTGGGGCCGTGACCGCATCGAACGCGACGCTGTGGCGGACAACATTCCACCGGAATGGATCAACTACGCACGAGGCCTGGGTGAGCGTGGTGTGCGTATGCGCCCCGATCACATGTTGCCGACTCCGTGGGTCGATCACCGGGCGCGGCTGGTGCGCAGTATCGGTGCCGACATCGAGCGGTTGACGACCATGGCCTCGGCATGTGCTGTTCGGGCCTACCGCAGCGGTGCAGCCGGTGCTCTAGACGAGGCAGCGATCCCAGATCAGTTGGAGCACAACATGAGAGCCATCTGGGCCTGCGCGGCCCGCACCGCCGAAGCGATCGGTGCGGACAGCGACGAGTGCCGCCAGTTGTGGCATGTACCGCAAGATCGATGGCGCAGCGACATCGGCCTGCACCTGAATACCGAACCGGCCGAGTTCAACCGGCGGTGGTCGGTCTACACCGACCCTGACGTCGCCGCTCACGTCGGTGCATTTGTTGAGAACCTCTCGCTGTACGCCGAACTCGCGTCCCGGCCAGGTTCGCCGGCTGACAGCCATACCGGCATGCGGCCACCGATGCCGTCGGTGTGGTTGACCGCTGCTGTCCGTGCGCTGAAAGCCGCTCTCGATACCAGCTCAGCCGACGCCCACACGGGCGATGACCTCGTCCTCGACGCCGTCGAGAACACCGAACCCGAATGGGAACCGCAACCCGACACCGCCATGGAACAGGACGGGTCCTTTCCGCCCAGCACCAACGATCACGGGCCGGACCCGTAGGCGCAGGAGGACACGAATGTTTGCGCCGCACTCCACGCCTCTCACAGACCCGAAGCCGATGGCTCCGGAGTCCCCGGACGGCCCCTCCAGCGTCGGTGACGGCCCGAAATACCAAGTGCTGCAGCAATTACGGAAGGAAACGTGTGATGGCTGACCATGAAGTACACGCCCCACCCTCTCAGCTCGCCGGGTGGAAAGCGCGGATGCTGAACCGAATTGCGGACCTCGCAGCTCGCCACACACTTGTCCTGCACGAGGGTTATCCGCTCTACCGGCACAGTGACGGCCGCGGGGCAGTGGCGATCGAGGCCTGGCGCTCCCGGCTGCGTGATCTCGACACAATCCGCGGCGAACTCGAAATCCGTGCCGAGTTGGTCGGCGTGCATACCGAGTTGATCGACGCGGCACGAGATGCCGGGGAACGGGGGGAGCACTGGAGCGACCGTGTGAGCTCCCCGCCCACTGTGCGAGATGACAATCCGGGTCGCGCACCACTGCTCGATGCGATCGCAGAGGATATGTGGACTCTCGAGCACATGGCCGCAGTCGTTGTCGCGCGTCAATACCGCGACAACAAGGGGGCGGGTTTCACCCTCGACCCCCAGACGCGGCAGCAGTACGAGCGCAACATGATCGCGGTCTGGGAACGTATCAACACCACCGCCGCGGCGGCCGAGCTGACTGAAGCCGAGCAAGCAGAGATCTGGCACCGCGACCAGGATGGCTGGCTTCGGGTGTTCTCGCGCACCGTGTACGGCTACGGCGATCGCGCCCTCGAGGAGCGCTGGCACGCATACGCCTGGCCGGGGATCGAGTGGGACGCCCATCGTGCGAGCACCAACCTCCCGGCCGACCGAGTCCAGCTCATCGAGTCCAGCGTGCAGGCCCCTTGGCCGGGCGTGCTCATCGACCGAGCCGCCCACGCCATGGCGGTCGATATAGCCAACAAGGCGCGATTCGATCCATCCATCTCCGGGAAGAAAGCCCTCAACTACCCGACCGCGACCCGCGCGAACTCGCTCGACGGCACCGATGCGGCGAGTTGGGGAAGCGAGCCCGTCGGCGAATCACTCACACGCCCACCGGGATTCGACACCTCAGCCGAGCCCGAATGACGAGGCCGACACGCGATGACGATTGCAATCACCCACCGATCAGCCGCCGTCCTTCCTGCCCGGGACTCGCCGCGGCCCTGCGCTTGGACCAAGCGACTACCGGGCTTCCGACGGCCTGCATCCAGGTATCAACAAACCCCGATGCCCGGCGAAGCACGCGACCCATGACGCGCTGCGCCTTAAAACCGCTGAGACAAAACATGATTTGCCCGCCGAATCACGTCCAGGGGTGGACGCAATGGAGAGAACCGTTGGTGAACATCTATGGATTTCTCCGCGAAGACCGTGACCGCGACCGCGGTGGGGCTGCCGGTCGCGCTGCTTCTGTTGCTGCTGCTGGTGATCGTCGGCGCCGACCCAGCGCTGTCGTGTGCGACGCCGCTACCGGTGGGCAGCGCGGGCGGCGTGAGCGGACCGACCGGGCACAGTGTGACCGGGCTGAGCGAGCGCCAGCTGCAACTGGCCCGCAACGGGGTCGCGATCGGCCTCCAGCGCGGGATGGGCGAATCGGTGATCATCGCCGAACTGGCCGCGCAGGCGACCGAATCGACCTTCAGGAACTTGGCCAACCCCGCCGTGCCGGAATCACTGCGTTACGCCAACGATGGGCTCGGGTTCGACCACGATTCGGTTGGCCCGCACCAGATCCGGTTCAGCATCCACGGATCGGTCGGTATCGCTCGGTTGATGGACCCGGTATATCAGATCAATTGGTTCTACGATCGCGCCGCCGAGCTCGGCACCGCAGCGCAGCACATGTCTGCGGCCGAGATCGCACAAGCAATCGAAGTTTCGGCGCCGAATGCTTATGGGGCACAGCTGGATCTTGCACGGCGGCTGTACGCGATGTTCTCTGGCATCGATGCGCGGTCGATGCCACGCACCGACCCTGCAGCCGCGGCGAGCGGATGCGGGCCAACGGGGTCCGGGACGCCGGTGCCGGCTACGGCGAGCGCGTTCGGGCGGGCGGTGATCGAACACGCCGCCCGATGGATGGGCACGCCGTATGTGTGGGGCGGCGGGGACAGCGGTGGCCCGACCGGTGGTGGGTTCGATTGCAGCGGTTTGACGCTGTATGCGATCTACCAGGCATCCGGCGGCCAGATCCGGCTCCCGCACTACACCCAAGCCCAACAAGACCACCCCACCGCGCAACAAGTTCCGTTCGACCAGAAAGCCCCTGGCGACCTGATCTTCTTCACCGCCGCAGGCGATGCCGACTCCCACCATGTCGGGATCTACTACGGCCGCGACGAACAGGGGCGCGACCTGCTGCTGCACGCCCCGCAAACCGGGCAAACGGTCACCCTCACACCGCTGTCGGCATGGCAGGGCGAGCGCATGGACATCCGCCGCTACCAACCGCCGACAGCCAGTCCAGCCGACCGACCATGAACGCGCTGAACCGTATTCGCCTCCGCGATCATGCGTTCTCGCCATGCCGGCCGGGAGAACTCGAACCATCAGCGCCTATACGACCGGCTCACTCTGCTGCCGCACACCGAAAGGGCCTTTCCCATGACAACGATCGAGACCACAACTCGACTCGACCACACCACAACGATAGCGCCGCGCCGGACACGAGCTGGCGAGCCACTCGCTTCGCTGACAGCGACGGTTTTCGGTGATGGCGACTACATGGATCAGGTGCGGATCCGCGATGTGGTCGCGGCACTGGGTGATGTTCCAGGCAGCGGGGAGACTCAGTCCGAGGAAGCTCTGTACAGCTACCCCCTGCTCGAACGCGCCATCGCCGCGTTGGGCGGATCGGCACGCGCGATAGCCGCCGATGACGGCGCGTCGTATGCGCTGTTCGACTGGGCGGCGGCGCTGGCGCCACGGCTACTGGTGGTGCTGGCGGGCCATCTCAAACTCAGCATCGCCGCGATCGAAAAACTCGGCGACGGTTCACCATTCCAACAGCAATGCCTGCGCGACCTGGATACCGGAGCAGCGGCGGGAGTCGGACTGGTCACTGAGCTCGAGCACGGTAGCGACGCGATCCACCTGGAAACCACGGCTACCTGGCTGCCCGAGCAGCGCTCCTTCCGCCTCGATACTCCTACCGCCGGGGCGGTGAAGTTCATGCCCAACCTCGCCACTGCGGTTCCCCGCTGCGTTGTCGTGTCCGCACGCTTGATCGTCGACCGGGCCGATGAAGGAGTGTGGCCGTTTCTGATGCGGCTGCGCACCGCCGAGGGGCTGGTCGAAGGGGTGGATGTGAAGCCGTTGCCCGACAACGGGTTCGGCTTGTGGATGGACAACGCCATGACCCGATTCCATGGCGCGCTGATCCCGGAATCGGCGCTGCTGGGCGGGGACGTCGCCGGTTTCGATGCGTCGGGCCGGTTTCGCTGCGAGCTGACAGTGCGGCAACGCTTCGCGCGCACGACGAGCCCGTTGCATTCGGCACGGTTGTGCATGGCCGGTGCGGCGGTGTCAGCGGCGCGCGCCGGACTGGAGCTGGCGGTTGGCTATGCCAGCCACCGTCTGGTCGGTCCCGATGGCTCCTCGATGATTTCTCACGACCATGTGGCCGGGCAGCTGACGCATGCGATGTCGGATATGTGGGCGATGACGTGCCTGGTGAACGCCGTACGCGCACACTGTGCGCGCGGCGACGTCGACAGCGGCGAGGTGGCGCTGTGGGCGATGCTCACCAAACCGGTCGCCTCCTACACCTCCTGGGCAGTAATCGAGATGTGCCGGCAACGGCTGGCAGCTCAGGGCATTCTGCGTGCGAACTATCTCACCGACTACGTCGCGCTCTGCGAAGGGATCCTGACCGCCGAAGGCGAAACCTGGGCGATGCTCGGCGCGGCCGGACGCGCTCTGCGCCGATCAGAAGTGCCTCACCTGAGCGGCATCGACGAGCGACCGCGGCAGTGGTGGTACCGGCTGCTTGTTGAACGCGAGCGAAGCTTGGCGCAAGACGCCGGCTCGCAGCGTCACCCTGACAGTGCGGCAATAGAACTCGCCACGGCCGTCGCGGTCCGTACCGCCGTGGACGCCATGTGTACCGCGGCTGCGGACATGAATGACCCTGCCGCACAACGCAGTCTGTATGACCTGATGGCGCTCTACGGATTGCGGCACGTCAGCGAGCACGCGAACTGGTATATCGCCCACGGGTTGCTGGGCCGGGCCCGCGCTGCCAGGCTCCACCGCAATCTGTGCTCTCGTGCGGCGGCGGTGGAACACCGGCTGCCGATCCTCGCGCGTGCGTTCGCCGTACCCGAGGACCTTCCCGCACCGATCGCCGGGGACACCACCGCGCGATGGATCGCCTTCGCCGGATGGGATCTGCCGATCCGGCCCCGACCACTACCGAAGCCTTCGGCGGTGCGTGATGACTGATCGTTGCGCTCCTCAGCTCGCCGACTCTCGTCGCGCCGGTCCTCACATAGACACAGACGGCACCTGCCGTCGGCGTGAGCAAGCACGAGCGCAGGCCGGGGGTTGTCCCTGCCAGCTTCGCAAACGGGGATGACGCCATGGCGCGTTCAGGATCGAAGCGAGGCGCGAGCGCAGTCCCCACCGAGGCACAGCAGCGCATGCTCAAGCAACTGCAGAACGTGACTGCCGACCTCGAACGTATGACTAACTCGGCTGGCTGGGACCGGCAGATCATGCGCGATCTGCTCGCCGGTGCCCGAGTGCTCGAAGAGCAGGCACGCGAGATCGGCATCCCCGAGCGATGGATTGCCCACGTCCGTGCGCAAGGCAACGCGGGCACGCGTTGGAGCGCCTGGCAGCAGTTGCCCGCGGGCCGCGCCGAAGCGCGCGAACAGCAGCTGGCGCGTCTGCACGCTCAAGTGGACCAGCTTTTCGAGATGACTGCCGTCGCGACGATCTACCGCGACAACCTCGGTTGGATCGCGCCGCTGCCCGCCGAGCGTTTCGACGAGTTCCAGCGGCTGCAGTGGCTGCGGGTCACGATGGTCGCGCGAGCACTCAACGTCACCAGCGCCGAGGTCGGCACGCGGTGGTCCAACAATGCCCAGCGGTGGACTGCGCTGCTGGAAGCAACCCGGTCGGCCGGACCATCGGAGCTGTTCAAACGATGGAAGTCCTACACGACAGCGGTCGCGGTAGCCCACGCACGAACGCGGTACCACGCGTTGCGGATGGCTGGACTGGACCCTGCCGGAGCACCCACCCCACCGCACCCGCACGAGCTTAATGAGGCCGCCGAAACCGCCTGGCGCACAACGAACTCTGCCAACAATGTGCGCGGTGCGGAGCCGCCGACAACGGCCGGTAGTGATCGGGGCGCGCGGATCGCAGAAGCGATCGAAGCGGCGGCCCCTGAGCACACCGGCGCGGACGTGCCCGATACCGACAGCGCAACGCTAGCGCCGACGCCACAGATCACCCAATCGCAACCGGAGATCGAACCGTGAGCAACGTGCATCAAAAGCATGGCGCGACAACAGGTTTCGCCATCGCAGGGCGTCTGGCGGAACGAGCAACGGCCGACACCCAATCCCGTCGACACCGGAGGTCGAGATGAATACGCGTTGGTCGCCGGCCGCAGACGCCACGGTCAGTCCAGAAATGGTCGTTCGTGTGCGTGCTAGCGAACTGCACACCTATACCCGCACCAGTCAGTTCGACCGCGTCGCGGCCCAGCACCGCTTCAGCGACGCGGCCAGTTTCGACCGCTACGTACTCGCGTTGCTCGAGATGGGAATCGACTACGACGCGCTGCGCCAGGCCGAGGCCACGTGGGCCGCCGAGCAAGCCGGCGGCAAGCTGGCGATGCTGGCAGCGAAAGGGCCACGGCTTCGCCTGTTCTGCGCGGCGACCATGACCAGCTTCACCATCTGCCGCAGCGACGGCCACCTAGTCTGGCACGACATCTTCCGGCACCCGGCGTCCATCGGCACTCCCGCCATCGCCGCGGAAGCCGCGGCACGGCAAGCGATCTGGCTTGCCTGGCGGGCTCGTTCCCACACTGAAGCACCGGCGGCGAGGCTGCGGCTGGTCATGGCACACAGCTACGAGATCACCACCCGCAGACTTCACCACGCCGCCCAGACCGCGGGACTGCTCGTGGAGGTGTCGACGACCGGTCGGCACAATCCCGCCGCCCAACAGCGAGCCCGACGCGACGCCGTCGACTGGGCCGCCACGGATCTGGCCACTCTGTTCGACACCGACGAAGAGTCAGCATGAACAAGCCGATCACCGTACTCGTCGCGAGCCTCGCTGTTGGCGCGGGGCTGAGCGGATGCACCCAAGCTCCTGCCGTACAGCCGCACACTATATCGCAGTGCCGCACAGCGGATCTCGAACCCGGGACCGGCGAGATCGACGTCTGCTCCGCGGAGGCGGTCCTGCTCGCGGCGGTCGAGGCGATCTTCGAGTACCGGCCCATCGAACAACCCGATCAGCGAGCCGCGTTCCGCGCGGCCCGGGAACTGATCGAACCGGGTTTCGCTGAGCAGGCAGAACCGTCGGCGCTGGTATGGGCACCGATCAGCGCCGCGCAATGGCAGCACTGGCGCCGCGACGGCATCGAGATCACCACCCTGGTGCGCCTCACCCGCGATGACCACCCACCCGACACCCCCACCATGGCCGCCCGGGTACTGGGGGTGGACATCCGGCCCGCCGACCAACCACCGATCGGGATCGCCGTCTATGTCCGTGCGGCCCGCACCACGACGGCAGCGGCGTGGTTGCTGACCGGATTGGAGGCGATCGCATGAGCGAGGACCCGGTAGAGGCAGGCGGAAAGGCAGTCCGAGAAGGCTTTGTGCAGTCGATGCAGACAGCGGCGATGGTGGCGGGGTTGTTTCAGCGGCGCGCCGGGGATGCACGGTCGCGGACCGAATTCCTCCAGCGGATGCGCATCGGCGAGAACAAGGAGGCACGCTCCGCCTTCGAACATTGGCTGCGGGTGCAGGAAAAGCTCATCACCGTGCCACAGCAGATCGAACTCACCGACGCCAGGATCGCGGAAGTCAAACAACGTACGGCGAACGCTGGTGAATTGCACAAAGAACAGCTGCGCGGTACGACGGCTCGGATCAACCGTGCCGACAAGGATCTGGAGCGCCGCGACAAAGCAGGCAAGCTCGAACGGAAACACAAGAAGGCCCTCCACAAGCTCGACAAAGAATACAAAGAGCTGCAGATCGAGGTCCGCCGCCGCGCAGCAGGATTGACCGACACCCTCACCGATCACGGCGGCAAGGACGGCGCGGGCGGGGTGTCGGCGGCCGCGCACGCCGCAGCCCGTGCCGGCAAGGGGCTTTCCGAGGAGAATGCCGAGGCCGCGGACGCGTTCGATCGGCGTTTTTCCGAGGACACCGGTGTCGATCCTGATGACTTCATCGACGCCACGGTCGTGCCCGACTCGGAGGTCCCGGTCGAGGACGTGATCGATGCCGAGGTCGTCGAGGGTTTCGACCAGGCCACCATGACGGGGCAGGGGAGCGTGGCGTCGAGGGTGTTTGTCGCCGACGTCACCGGGCTGACCGAAGCGTTGACGGTGCTCACCCACCTCGAGCACGAGTTCCCCCGCACCGGCGGCGATCCCGCCCAACCGGTTGCCGACGGGATCGGGTTCGAGGCAGCCGTCGCCGAGGCAGATCCGGTGCACGCGGGCGTGTCGGTGGATGCGGATGCGGGACTGGACTTTGGTTTCGACCCGCCCTCGCCGTCGTCGGCCGCACCGGTACCGGAGTTCGGGCCATGAACCAGGCACCCACTCCAGCGGGGTCGCATGACGGCGGAGGGCGCTGACATGCACACCCCGACCCGTCTACAAACGTTGCTGCTCAACGGTATTCAAAACCTGGCCCACGACAACTGGATCAGGGTCAGCAAATCCGTTGCCGCAGGCCATGACACACCTCCACTGGAGGTGGCCGAGCAGATCACGATGAACAAGCGCACCTTGGCACAGCTCGAAGAGCTGGCTTCGCTGGTGGGCTGCCCGCATTCCTGGCTTCACTACGCCCGCACAGCAGGCGACCGTGGCCAACCCTCGAACCCGCAACGATCGTTCTACAGCCCCGAAGAAGTCCCACGGCCCACGCTGATCACGGCATTAGCTCAGCAGATACACGACTTACAGGACAGCGCAGGCGTTCTCGCCGCACACACCCTGCGCCACCACGATCTCGACCGCGACGAGCGCACAAGATTCCAGGCGGTGATGGGGGTGGTGTGGCAGCGCCTGGGCGCGGTGTCCCACGAGCTCGGTGTGACCGATCGAGAACGAGACCAGATGTGGTCACGACACGGCAGCCGACACTGGGCCAACATTGTCGCCCACGAGTTGAACGGCCATGGCGATGAGCAGCTGAGCGCCCGATTTCACGCCATCGCGAACGCTGACTTCTCAGAGGCAGCGACACCGCTGGTGGTGATGCTGCAATCCGGTATCACGGTGCACGACATCGCCACGCAGATGCCGCATTCCGCGGAACGAATGGTCGAGCTCGTCGACGTCGCACTCGATGCCACGCCCCGCGACGGCCTCTCGGTCAACGACGCGGTCGCCGCCACCACGCTGCGCCAACACCCCGCCACCGAGCATGTCCGTGACGAATCCGCCTGGGGCGAGGCAGAACTCGACGCTGCGCCGCGCGTTCGGGACTACGGGGCCGAGCCATGACCGGCTTTGGACGGCTCCCTCACACACGTTGTTGTCACCCTATTTTGCCGATCGGAGCATGACCGATGACTCGACCGATATTAGCGTCGCAGGACCTGCCCAGCTGGAAGCTGCGGCTGCTTGAGAAGATCCAGAACACCGCCGCCGACCATGCCAAAGCCCTGAGACACGCGTTCCCGGACTACGACCCGCCCGACGGCGCCGCCAACATCAAGGTCCAGACCTGGCGCACGCATCTGATGGTGCTCCGCTCCGACCTGCGCGAGATCGAACTGCACGCTACGGGAGTGGGCGTGCCGAGCGCCGCGATCGCGGCGGCCCGAGAGGCCGGGGAATGGGGTCAGCGGTGGGGCGACAGCATGCACTCACCACCGGCAATGCGCCACGGCGAAGAACCCGTGCGCGCGCACATGGTCGGCGGCATCGCGCAGGACGTGTGGCAGCTCGAGCACATGGCCGTGATCCGGGTCGAACACCAGATCCGCAACCACGACCACCGATTCCCCTACGACGCGGCCGCCACCTCGCAATTCGACCGCAACATGGCGGCGCTGTGGCAACGAGCGGCCGCCGTCGCCCAGGTCGTGGAGTTGAGTCGCATGGAAGCCCAGGAGATTTGGGGTCGCGATCACCACGGCTGGAGGCATCTGAGCGCGGTCACTGTGCACACCTATGACGACGCCGAACTCTACGAGCGCTGGCGCACCTACACCTGGCGCGGCCTCGAACACAGTGCCCGCCGCGACACCGATAACCTCGCCCTGTCCTCGGGCACCGATCTATCCGGCCTCGGTCCCCCGCGACCGGCGGTCCTCATTGACAACGCCACCGATGCCTTGTCCACGCAGTCGGCAGGTCAACGCGCCGACAGCGGGGTCGAGGCCGCCCTGGCCAACCCGCCGGAGACGACCTGGACCGCCGAGCCTAGTGCCGATCGTGACGCGATCAGCCGCGACCCCGGTCATGGCGCCAGCCACGAGCTGTGAGCGGCGGCGGTCATGACCAACCCCTTGCCACCCTCGCCCCCGGAGCGGGTGAGCGACTGGCGCGACCAGCTGCTGCGCAGTATCCAGCAGCTGGCCGCGGAGGAAACCCGCGTCCGGAGGGCCGGATACCAGACCAGCCAGGACCCGAGCGAGGATCGAGATCGCCAGGCAACCTTCATCGCAAAGTTCGAGGACTTGCAACGCCGACGTGCCCATTTCGAACAGCGGGCGTTGAGTGCCGGTATCCCCGCGCAGGTGATCGATGATGTCCGCGAGTTCGGACACACCGGTAGGCGACCCGTGCCCCGGCGCGGCGCGGGTCCACGAGCTCCGGGCCGGGGGGACTCCATCGAGGCTATGTGCCACGACATGCTCGAGGTCGAACTGTGGGACCTCGAACGCATGGTCAGTCTGGAAGCCCTGCGACGGGATCGCATCAAGACCGGCCGCTGGAATTTCGGGAACAACCCGCTGGCGGTCTGGAAATTCGCGGAGAACACCCACCGCCAGTTCCAGCGGGTCAATGCCTTGGCGGCGGGAGCGCGGATCACCGCTACTGAGGCCGCCACGCTGTGGAGCGCCACGGCCGAGGGCCTTCGCCGGCTTCATACGGTCACCATCGAACGGCTCGACGAGCTGAGCGTGGTTGCCGAATGGAGCCGGTACGCGATAGCGAGCCCGAAACCCGCACGCCCACCGTATGTTTCCGATGATCTCGATGTCGCCAAGACCCTCGCGGACGCTGGGGTCAGCCTGCCGACCCCGCAGCAAATGCTCGACGTCGCCGCGACAGCGCTGCGCGCGGAATTCGTCGAGGCCACCGCACACCACGACCTCGGCCCCAGTGCGGCAGCGACCGAGGCCGTGAACCTCGCACTGCCTGATGGCCCGTCGGGTTGGGGCGTCGAAGGTGACGACGGCCCATCCCTGCCCGAGGTTTCCCACCCGGACCCGGGTGTGGACATCTGACCCGCCGAAGAACGGAGCCGCTGACGAACCCGACCGAATAACACCTGCACCGCCTGCGTTTTTCGTCGGCGGCTGGTCACAGGGTACTGACCTGCACGCCGAACCCGATTGCCGGGGACATCTGAACACCGCTGCCACCTCGCGTTGACAACACAGTGGCACGCACCCTCCACAGGAGGTCGATGATGTCCACCCCCACCTGCCCAAACCCGCACGCGCTCAATCGATCACCGCGCCCGCCTCACCGTGGCATCGGTGACGGCCTCATCGACGTGAGGCCAGTCTCATGAGCTGGCTCGAGCGGCAAAGCGGTCCCAATAGCCCTGAGTACTACCCCGACGCGGCCGACAGTCTCGAAGCCCAACTGCGTGCCGATGCAGCGCACTGGTTCTACCTGCGCGAGATCGCTGCGAGTGCCGAGACTCCCCAGCAGGGTGCGGCACTGCGAACGCGGGCTGGCGAGCTGGCCGCGAAATGGAGCCGCCACGAGTCAGTGGTCCGCAGCAACCAGTGGATCCGGCTGCGCGACGCGTTCCTCAAATGGTCCATGACACCCGATCAGGCTGCCCAAGAGCTGCGCGAACTCGAGCGTGCCCACGCCGCAGGTGAGCAAGGCGTCGACGAGTTCGGTTTGCGCAACCTGCGCCAGGCCGGTGAACTGACCGGCCGCTGGGAACCGGGCATCACCGGTTCTGAGCAGGACAGCGCCCGCTGGCAACCGCTGCCTCAAGCGCCGAGCACGACCGTCGACGCGAGCGCTGACCACGGGCCGGACCCGGCGCCCGCGAACGTCGCCGATTCGACGCCATCGCCACGAAACGTGCTCGATCGCGCTTTGGGAACCCCTCAGTCGTTGCTGGACCTCGAGCAGGTCGGCGCGATCATCGCCGGAACCGGCCGATATCCCGAGATAGCCGAAGACCTCGAGTCCCCCGATGCCCCGGGGCCCGCCGCGATACCGGATCAGGTGCCAACCACACCGGCAGTCGAGCCGCTCCCGGCCACGCAGCGCGAGGCGTTGCAGGTGCTGCAAGACCTGTATGCCGAGCACACGCGCACGGTCGAGGCCACAAACGACCTCGCCGCGGATCCCGTCGAGTACAACCTGGCCAAAGTCGCTGCGCTGGAGCAGATCAGCGCGGAGTACCGCAGCGCTCGCGTGGCCGCCGCCCTGGCCGGTGCGCCGACCGAGGTGATCAGAAGTGTGTGCCTGGCCGGGCAGACCGGCACCTACTGGCGTGACGGCCCTGGTGATCCGCGCCTGAACCCCGCCACCGGCAGCAGTGATCCCGGCCCGATACAGCTCGACCGCGCGCCACGCCGCCACGACGGCCTCGGCGCACCGGACCCGCCCGCGCTCGCACCGAACGCCTCGAACGGCGGGGTCGCGATCGGCCAAGCCGTCGACGCCGCCTCGGCCGACGCCGAGCACACCGACTGGCAGCAGGCCCCCGAGGGACTCGACGTGAATCGATCATCCCCCTCCCACGACGCAGCCAAAGACATCGATCCCTGAAAACCCAAGACAATAAACAGTTTTCGTCAAGTTAGGAGCAATGATCATGATCGCGACCCGGGAGACCCGGCGCCGGACCAAACGCGGGATCGGAGAGGAGACCGCGCTGCTGCTGGTGTTCATGGCGCTGGTAGTCGCCGCTGTAGGGATGTGGGCAGCGTTGTGTGTCGGTTGTTGGTGGGCCGGGGTGCCGGTTGCCGGCCATCCGGTGACCGCGCTACTGCGGGTGCTGTCGGGGCGGCAATCGTGGCCGTGGCAAGCCACGGTAATGGCGGTCGTCTTCGCCGCCGCCGGAGCTTCCGTGGCGTTCGGGTGCTGGCGGATGCTGCACGCGGGCACCGAGATCGACGGGGCGGCGCGCACCATGCAGCGGCCGCGGGAGATCCGGTTGGCGCGTGCGCGCGACAACGCGATGGCCAACCAGCGGCTGCTGCGCGACGCCGCACCGGAAATCCAAGCGCTCAAGGGTCCACCGCTGGGCACGACCGTGATCGGGGGAGTGGGGCTGTATGTGCCCGCGGAACTCGGAGTGACCATCACCGCGGGTACACGCACCGGCAAGACGATGGCGTGGGCGATCCCCGCGGTGCTGGCGGCGTGGGGGCCGTGTCTGGCGACGTCGAACAAGCCAGATCTCTACCGGCACACGGTGTTCGGGCGCGAACAGCGCGGACGGGTGTGGCTGTGTGACCTGCAAGCGGTCACCGGTCGCGTCGAGTGCGGGTTTTGGGTCGACCTGCTCGCCCAGGTCGAGACCTTACCGGCCGCGCGCAAGCTGGCGAGTTTCTTCGTCTCCGCCGCCGCGGGTTCGGCCACGCAAGCGGCAAATGCCAAGGTAGACAGTTATTTCGATGGCGGGGCGCAAGAATTGCTGGCGCTGTATATCTATGCTGCGGCCTGCGTGCAAGGCGATCTGCTGCACGTCGCGGAATGGCTCGGCCGCGATCAAGATCTCACCCCAGCGTTGATCCTGCGCCACTACGGCCATCAGCGCGCCGCCGAGCGCATCGTCGAATCGCAAGCCCTCTACGCCCGTCAACGAGACGGTCTCTATGACATGGCGCGGCGGTTCCTCGGTTCGCTCTCGGATGAGGGCTACGCCCGCATGGTCACCCCGCCGCAGCGCTACCAATTGCGCGTGCGCGAAGCCGCACCGAAGGCTGGTGGCGGTACCGCGGTGGTGATCGACCGGACCGAGCAGAACCCGACCCACAACCTGCCGCAGTTCCGGCCACGCGAGTTCGTCACCTCGACCGACACGTTGTATGCGCTGTCGATGGCAGGACCCGATAGCGCCACTCCCTTGACCGCGGCGCTGGTCGGCCAGATCTGCGAGGCCGCCCTCACCACCGCACGCGCACGACCCGACGGCCGATTGAGAGTACCTCTGCTCGCGGTGCTCGACGAGGCAGCCAATTGTGCGCGCATCGCCGAGTTGCCCTCCTATTACACCTACGCCGGTGGCTGCGGCATCGTGCTGATCACCATCTTGCAGGTGCTGGAGCAAGGCGAAGACCTGTGGGGTGCAAACGGTTTGAGGACCATGCGGGCTCAAAGTATCGAGGTGTACGGGGGTGGGGTGGCCACGGTGGACTACCTCGAACACTGGGCAGCCATGAGCGGCCCGCACGATGTGGCCGACCGCTCCCGCAGCCACGGCGCCGGCGGGACGAACCGGACACTGGCCTGGCGGGCCGAGCCGATCTTGGATGTTTCCCTGCTGGCGGCGTTGCCCAAAGACCGGGCCCTGGTGCGGTTGCCGGGCTACGGACCGGTCGTGGTTCGCAAGAACTGGTGGCAGGACACCGAATACGCGCCGCTGATCCAGGCCTCGCTGGCCCGATTCGAGAACGCCGCCACCGCGACGATCGCACTACCTGCCTCCCCAGCGGCCTTCGAGGACGGGGGAGACCCGTTATGAGCACCAACACCGGATCGTCGTCGAACCCACCGTGCTACAGCCATTTCACCGAGTTCGCCGAGAAATGGTTGCTGCCCTACATCACCGTGCGCCTGGCCGAGGCGAACCGGGAACACACCTACACCTGGTGTCCGCAGTGGTGGGCGCATCGGGCGGTCGCGGTGCGTATCGCGCACCTGCACACCGCGTTCGAAGGCCAACGTCGCTCTCGTGCGGGCACCAGTTTGAGCACGTTCCTGCTCTCGGTCGACGGGCATTTACGCACGATCTTGGATGCCGCCAACGGCCCGTTGTACCGCTGCACCCGCCTGATCCACGTGAGCACCCCGTCGCTGCCATTCGATCCCGTGCCGCCGGGCTGGTTCGGCCCGCCTCCCGCACCGACACCGACACCGTCCGGGGGAAAGCCGCCTCCGCCGAAGCTGTTCGCTCACTACTCCGACTTCGTGCAGCAGTGGCTGCTGCCGGTGACTTCGGTCCGGATCGCGGCCAATAACCGTGAAGGGCAATACAGCTGGTGTCGGCAGTGGTGGCGTCACCGCAACGTTGTCCTGCGCTTCGCGGCCATGCATCGCGCCTTCGAAGCCGCGGTCCGCGCCGATGACCCCGCCGCGATGAGCACGTTGTTCTTGCGCCACATCGACGTACACCTGCGCGAGGTCCTCGAGGCGTCCAGGGGTCCGCTGTACCGCTGCACCCCGGACCAGCACACCGAATGCCCGGGCCTGCCCAGCGCGCCGATCCCCACCGCATGGTTCGGCCCGCCCGGGGCGAAAACATCGACCGAGCGGCTGGGCTTCGGGCCGGACTTCCGCACCCTCGCCCAGGCCATCCCCCGACAGGCATCCTCATGAGCAAGCCGACACCCGCGCAACGGCACGTGCTCAAAGCACTACAGAATCGGGCCGTCGAGCTGACCGCCATGATCAACACGGCAAATCAACGCATAGCCGACACCGGACAACGCCCACCGCCGTCCTGGTTCGAGGACTATCACGGCGTCGCAATCCTGCACGATGCGTTGGAAAAGGCCGCCTACGCGGGCGGAGTGCCCCAGGCGTGGATAGATCACGTGCGTGAACGCGGACGAAACGGCATCACCTGGCGCGCCGATCTTGGCCTGCGCGCTGGCGAACCGCTCGATTTGGACCGGGTCCTGGGCGAGCTCACCGCGGACGTGCAACTGCTGCAGGACTGGACCGTCTTCGACATCGCCCGCCGCACGATCAATCCGTCACCGGGGCCACCCGCGTCCGGGGATCTCGAGGCAAACCTGCGTGCCTTGCGCGCCCGCACCCACGGGATCGCGAACCTGCTTGGACTCGACGCCGAACTCGGCGAACAGCTTTGGGGCACTACCGCAGACTGGGCGCACGCCGGGGCGGCACTGGTGGACGGGCTGTCGGCCGAGGCGGTGATAAACCGCTGGACCATCGCCGCCTACACCGATACCCGCCGCTACGCACTGCAAGCAATCGCGCTCGGTACCGCCGGCATCGTGACCGATACCGCTGAGGCCCTGCCCTCGGCGCAGAATCTGGCTACCGCGATCAGCAGCGCACTGCCACCGGTGCAACCACAGTTTCGAGCGGCGACCGACGGGGCCGCGATCGATTCTGCCCTCACGGCCGCGGAACCGGTATCGACTGCCGGTGCTGGCGTCGAAACCCGCACGGGGCCACCACTATTCAGCCAAACCCCCGAGCCGGATTCCTGGAGCTTCGACGGCGGCCTCGACTGGGAGATCCCTGCCCCGCAGTTCTCCTCGGCGGCCGAATTGTTCGGACGATGACCGGGCCACCCCCCGCGCTTCGGGTGCGTGACCTACCCGCTGAACAAGCCGAAATCCTGGGCCGAATCCATGAATTAGCCAGCCAGGCGCGATATTTGGGCCGCATAGCACAGAAAGGCTACCTCGGTGCGGTGCAGGAGAACGACGAGTTCATGCGGCTGTGGGAGGTCGACCGCGACCGGAAACTGACCGAGGCCCGCGCCTACGGCAACGGTATACCGCCCAGCTGGGTCGAACACGCACGCCAGCTAGGCCACGCCGGTCAGGACTGGACCCCCGAACAGCGCCTACCCGCGGCCCGCACACCACCGCGACGCCGCACCGCCAGCCGGGTCGTCGACGACACCCGCCAAATGACCGAAATGGCGGCAGTCCACGCCGTGCGCGCACACCTGCTCGCCGCAACGACAGGCTCACCAGCTCCAGATCCCGCAGCGGCGCACCAGTTCGGCAGGAACCTCGAGGCGCTGTGGACGCGCGCGGCTCGCACCGCCGACGCGGTTGGCATACCGGGGCGCGACCGCGAGGAGATCTTCACGGTCAGCGACGAGGAATTTCGGGACCGCGTCAGCGACTTCCTGCGCTACAGCCCCGGTGACCTCGACATGGTGTGGCGGCGCCACGCCGCGGAGTCGATTGCCGCGAGCGTACGGCGCTCGCTGAAGAACCTGCGCCGCGCCAACCCCGGCAACGACATCACGACCCCCGATCCAGCTGCTCGGCAGCCGCCGGACCCGGCGTCGTTGATCGAACGAGCTCACCACGCCCTACACACCCTGCTGAGCGAGCAACCAGACACCGGAGCCGACATCGACGCCGCGATCATCGACGCGACCCTCGACGACACCGTGCACCCCGAACAGACCGTGGCTAGAGCCGAACCCGGCGAAGCGGCCGACACCGTGTTCGGTGACTGCGGACCTGACCCGTAGCCCGTCTCGTCCACCGTCGAGCCCCGCCGCTCGCGGCAACCCGAGACCGCGGTTCACCCGCCTCGGATTCATCACAACCAACGTGGTCCACCAGAAAGGAATCTCATCATGAAACGACGCCTACACGTCGTCGCCAGCCTGCCCGAGGCTTTGATGACAAGCCCGTGCGACGCGATGGAATGGATCATCGATCACAGTGGCGGGCAACCACTCACCGCACTGCCGTGCGATCTGGACCCCCACTGGATAATCAGGTACCTGCGTGATCTGAACACTCGTTCCGAAGTACTCGACTTCGACTGCAACACAAACGATTACGCCGACTACAACCACATGCCGTCGGGGCGAATCCGAACCGGCATGACCCTCGAACCAGATCATGTCGCTATGCGTCGCGTTGACAAGACCGCCCGCACCGTCGACGAATACACAAAACTCCGCGAAGAACGCCCCGAGCTGGGAAACATCAAATTTCGACTCAGTCAATCCAATTCACTCGACCGGAGTCTGTTCGCCCTCGCCGGCGCCGAACAAGCCGCCGCCACCACTGCGGCAACCGGCGCGCCTTCTCCGATCACTGGCTACCAGCAGCACGGGATGAACACGAACGCTCCGATTCTGCTCAGGCGACGAGCCGACCATGACCACACCTTTGCCCCGATCTGAGGCCATGACCGGTCCACGACACCGCCATGATCCCCGGCGCCCAAGCCCGCCTATCGCTCGCTCGCTGCGACCGCCGAGCATCCGCGCAACCGAGAACAGGAACCCCATGACCATCAGCCTCGATCGATTCACCCGACCGGCAACCGTTTACAGCCACCAATTCGGCGCGCACCGCGTCACCTATCTTCCCGACGGCGTCGCGCTGGTCGAACCCCGCGCCTGGCTACCGGCAGCGGATGAGGAGATGTGGCTCGACCACACACATCTGATCAACCCCGACGGATACCTCGTCGCCAGTGTCGGTGCCCTCATGATCGAAATCGATCACCACACCATGCTCATCGACACCGGCGTCGGGCCTCTTGCCCTGCCCACCCCATTCGGGCTCCTTCGTGGCGGGCAACTACTGGAAAGCCTTGCCGCAGTCGACAAATCGTCGGACGACATCGACCTGATCGCGCTGACGCACTTGCACTTGGACCATCTGGGTTGGCTATGGCAAAGCGCACCCGGGCAATCCGCGAGCCCCTTCGCACACGCAGAGGTACTCGTCGGTGCCGTCGAATGGTCTCACCCCGAACTCGCGAACACCGACGGTGTCGCCAACGAGATGCTCGATGTCTTCGCCTCCCAAGTCCACACCATCACCGACGGCCAAACAATCCTGCCCGGGGTCGAGGCCATCGCCACCCCCGGGCACACCCTCGGCCACATCGCCTACAGCATCGGCTCGGGCGGGCGTCGGCTCCTCGCCTTCGGTGACGCCATCGCCAGCCCCATCCAGATCAGCCATCCACATCTGACCTCAGCCTCCGACGACGATCCCGTTCGATCGGTCACCACCGCGCGCCATCTCATCAATGAACTCAGCCGCGACGACACCACCGGTTTCGGACTCCACTTCGCCGACGTCCAACTCGGCCACGTCACCCAGACGAGCCTGGGCCGCCGGTGGATCGCCGAGAATTCCAGGTGAATCACGATGAGAGGCACCACGCCAACCGCAGCACAAGGATTGGACCGAACAGCTTCCCACGCTCACGGCGACAGCACCCGGTTCCATTCCCGGTTCACCACCAAAGATCACCATCGCATCCGAACCGGAATCGGACTGCTCGTCGTCACCGCCACTCTGAGCATGGCCCCCGGCCTCGCACACGCAACTCCCGAGCCCGTCAAATGCACCGCCACAGCATTCGACATCCCCGGCGGACGCATGGGCGCGACGCTCTGCGCCCCAGGACCGGCGGCCGAGGCGGTCATGCTGCTGATACCCGGCGCCAGCATCAACCAAAACTATTGGGACTCAACCTATCAACCCGAAACGCACAACTTTCGGCGCGCGATGAACGTTGCGGGCTATGCCACCTTGACCGTGGACCGCCTCGGCACCGGCACCAGCAGCCGCCCGCCCGGCACCGCAGTCACCTCGATCGGGCAAGCCGCCGGAATCCACCAGATCGTCGGTGAACTACGCCGCGGACTGCCCGATGCCCAACCGTTTTCCAAGATCATCCTGGGAGGGGTGTCCCTCGGTGCAGGGATCGCGATCCTCGAAGCCACCACCTACCACGACGTCGACGCGGTGTTCCTCAGCGGCTACTCACACCACATCGACATCCTCGGAACACTCAGCGCAGCAATCACCTTCGTGCCCGCCGCCATCGACCCGCGATTCGCCGGCCGAGGCTACGACCTGGCTTACCTGACCACCGCACCCGGAACGCGCGCAGCCTCATTCCTGCCAGCTGACACCCCGCCGCAAACCCGGGAGATCGCCGAACAGTCCGCCGATGTATTCACCATCACCGAACTCCTCGACGGACTCCCGACCGTGGTTACGGCATTGACCAACCAAATCAATGTGCCGGTCCTGCTCACCAACGGCTCCGCCGACAAGCTCTGCGCACCACAAGTTTGCGCCAACACCGACGCCCTGCACGCCGCCGAGGCACCGTATTTCGCGCACGGCATCCTCACTGCCTTCGTGCTCCCCGACGCCGGACACGCCCTCAACCTCGCCTCCAACACCGGCGACCACCACGCCGCCGTGAGCAACTGGCTCACCACCGCCACTTCCTAGCGCGGCAGAACTCACGGCCCCTATAGCGACCGCTGACCCGGACCCGCGCACCCGAGCAGACGAATCCCAGCCTCGCAGTCACCGGGCGCTGCGACATCCAAGACAAGGAATCATCGCGATGCTTACTCAACGCAGCACCCGCCACCGCGAACCGGCGAACGGAATCCCGCACTTCAAAGTGGTCGTCATCGGCGCGGGATTCGGTGGCATCGGCATGGCCGTCGCGCTCAAACACGCTGGGACCGAGAACTTCACGATCCTCGACAGCGGAAACACTGTCGGCGGTGTCTGGCGCGACAACACCTATCCTGACTGCAACTGCGACGTACCGTCGCACCTCTACTCGTTCTCCTTCGCCCCCTACCGAGATCGCAGAACCCGGTACCCCGGCCAACCCGAGATCCTTGCCTACCTCCAAAACGTTGTCAGCGAGCACGGACTGGAACCGCACCTGCAGTTGAACACTGCCATCAGCGAAGCCACCTACCTCGACACCGAAGGCAGCTGGTGGCTGACAACGACCTGCGGGCACAATATCGTCGCCGAGGTCGTGGTCTTCGCTGTCGGTCAGCTGCACCGCCCCCACATCCCTGAGTTCCCCGGACAATCCGAATTCAGCGGACCCGCGTTCCACTCGGCGCGCTGGGACCACGACCAAGACCTGCACGGGCTCGACCTTGCGGTCATCGGCACCGGATCCAGCGCAGCCCAGTTGATACCTGCCCTGGCGGGTCTCGCCCGTACCGTGCGCGTATTTCAACGCACCCCCAACTGGGTGCTACCCAAGCCCGCCACACACTTCGGACCACTGGCGAGAATCGCGCTAGCAGTGCCGTTCGGCCACAAGCTCTACCGGCACGCGCTCGCCTATGGCGCGGACGCCGTGCTGGCACCGATAATGCGGCGCGGCTGGTCAGCCCGGCCTGCCGAATGGGCTGCCCGTCGCTACCTGCGCCGTGAGATCTCAGACCCCGTCTTGCGCGCGAAACTCACACCCGACTATCCCGTCGGCGGCAAACGAATCCTTGTCGACAGTGGCTACTACCAGGCACTCAACGAACCGAATGTCGAGCTGATCACCGACCCGATCACCAATATCACCACCACCGGCATTCAAACCGCCGACAACCGACACCACCACGCCGACGCCATCATCTACGCGACAGGCTTCCACGCGTCGGAGTTCTTAGTGCCGGTCACCGTGCGCGGCCGAGGCGGCAGGCTGCTACACGAGCAATGGTCTACGGGCGCACAGGCTTTCATGGGTCTCGCAGTACCCGGATATCCCAATGCCTTCCTGATTGCCGGCTCCAACTCGTTCAACCCCGCAGGCAGCAACCCGGAAATGAAGGAACGCCAGATCAACTACATCCTCAAATGCCTGCGATGGCGCGAGGAGACCGGAGCCGCCACAGTGGAAGTCAGCGCCGACGCGATGGGACACCATCAGGAGTGGATGCGCACGACTCTGGCCAAAACAGTGTGGCCATACTCGGTGTCGAGCTGGTACAAACATCCAAGCGGGCGCGTCACGAACCCATGGCCATCCTCTGCTCGAACTTTCAGGCGCATGCTGCGTCACCATCCCTCGCAGGTCTTCACCGCGATGACGGGACTGGGCACCGGCCGCACCTCTACGACACAACTTGCCTCGGGCAAAGGATTAGTCGGCGGTACCACCGTACGTTTCGAACAGACCGGGACTGTCCGACGTCGAAGAACTCGGTGACGATTTGTCCATGATGGTCGATGAGGGCCCTCGCTCGGCCGAGCTGCCAGTTGCGGGAGGCGTTGGGGTCCTGTTGATCTTCGGTCGATACCCGTCCTGCGAATGCGAATCGGATCATTGCTACGCCGCCTTCCGGTCCTCGGGGACGTGCCCGATACCAGCGTTCGGCCGGGCCCTGTCGGAGCGCGAGCAGTTCGCTGCGCGCTCAAATCTATGGTGTCGGGCAGAGATTCGAGATCGATGCGTTGAGCTTGATCGATCCTATTCGTTGTGCTGCGGTGCTCGCGGGCGTGACGGAGGATCAGCTGCATGAGTGCCTTGGCTGCCGGTGAGTCGAGCAGCGGCGGGCTGTCTGGGCAGACGACCGTGACGTCGTAGTTGTTCTGGTCGTAGCCGTCTGCAGGGTAGCGGCGTTCGCCGCCGGTCATGATGGCCCCAGATCAAGGGTGTGCAGCCGCTCGCGGCGACATGACGATTCGTGGCCGCGTAACTTGCCCCCAAGGTTAGGCAGCAGCGGGGGAGCGGACGACGAGTAGGAAATAGCAGGCACGGCAAGTCACTCTCTCACCGTCCTGCCTGATTCTCCTCCGCCTCCATGAAACCTGATCTTCGCCCTCGGCGCCACAGCGTCCGTGGCCTACCCTCGCGCGCAAGGCCGTTGAACATCGCAAGGCGGACCTACCTATGTCATCGGTACGCAGGGGAGCGTAGTCCGCGGGTTCGGCACTTCCTCGATTAGACCCCCGTTTGAACCGACCCAATAGCGCCGGGCAAGCGCTGGCTCGTCGTCTTAGACCACGCGACGGCGAGGAGAAGATGCCAAATGAGCACGCGGGCGACGCGGCTGGCGGCTGATGTTGAAGCGCAGCAACCGCATTCGCACATCAATCTTGTCGGGCCGGGGTGCGATGGGGACCTGTTTTGCGTCAGTTCGCGCAAACGTTCCGAACAGTGGCAGCTTTTGCCGGTGTTGAGCGTGCCGTTAAATAACGATACACTGAGCAAGTGGCTGAAGACGGCGAAACTTGCGGATATGACCTGTGGAAGGTGGCGGGCGAAGACGCTGTGATGACGACTCGAGGGGCGCTTGAATCACCCCTACAGGGCGGCCTCCGCTCCGGCGGGATTGTTCGTGGTGACACTGCGCAGGTTCGCAGCGATCTCGTGCGACAAGGTTTTTCGGTCGTCGCGGAGGAGGCACTCGGAATCACTGTAGAGATCCGCAATCGACTGGCCGAACGCTACTTCGGGTCCAACACACTAGAAGTCGAGTCATATCCTGACACTCTGCCGAGTGACCGAGCGCGAGCGCGAGATGTCCTACGCTATGAATGGCGGAAGCATGTACCAGTGCTGGAGGAGCACACCGACACCACGATCGTGGTGCCTGCAGGCGTTCCCGGGCGGCACCCACACCTCCAGCGAAGGACCTACCGGCGCGTCACGGTGTTAACGGATCCAGCCTTCAAGGCCCTCGTCGAGAGGATGCTTCAGCTGATACCGCCCCAATCCCGACAGGGCAGTGGGACGTTCGCAATCCACCTGTTGCGGACTTTTACCAATGTGGTGACCGGCGTTCACCAGGATGGTGAGCAGTACGTGTTCGTCTATGTGCTCGACAAGCATGCGCAGGGTGGCGAGACCATACTGTATTCCGGGGATGGCCCGCGAAATCGCGTGTTCGGCATCGAGCTGCGGCCCGGCCAGCTGCTGGCGTTCGACGATGTAAAATTCCTGCACGAAGCGACACCTCTGCGCCCACTGCCCGGCCAATTACGCGCACATCGAGATGCGTTGGTATGCACGGTGAACTTGCCGAAGATCGTGGGCCGGTGATGAACCGTCGGCACGCCACGGCCGCCGTCAGGTCACAAGAGAACCGTGGCGTGCTGGCGGTGTCGAACAGACGTCCATTTGTTTGGGATGAATGGGCTACGCAGGCAACGAATTTCGCAGTCACGCCGCAGTGGCTCGAAGCGATTGGTCCGGTGGTTCCCGGTATGCCGCACTGGCTCATTTACTCGGTAGAAGGCGTGCCCCGACTCGGATTGCACGTGCGCTTGCTGGACGCCCCTCCGGGCGAATCGCGATACGACATCGAAGCGGTATTGCGCGGTGACATCCCGACGCTCGAACCGCGGATGGTCACCGCACCGCCAGATCAACTGAGCGGAACCTGCTACCCCGCCGTACTGGCGATGCTGCCGGGATGGACATGTGGGGCTGTGGGGCCTGGTGCCGCCGAACCTGACACATTGGCGGCAGCGCTCGAAGCCGTAAATCGATGGGCATACAGTGTCTCTGCTCGGTCTGTTTCCTTCCTCTACATTCCGGACAGCGAACATGCTCTGAACACAGCCCTGTTGGAGTTCGGTGCCAGGCCGGTCGAGTTGTACCCGTCATGTGAGATGGCTCTGGATTTCACCACAATCGACGAATATCGGAATCAACTTTCGCATGGCAGACGGCAAGATCTGCGTCGGCTCCGCCGTCGCATCTATCGGGCCGGACTTGTTATCGGCGCGGAGGAACTGGCCTTCGTTCGAGATCAGGTGCTGGAGCTGCGATTGTCCTTCCTCCGCAAATTCGGACTACCAGCTGATCGGGCGATGCAGGCACGCACACTCGGCCGGATCTTGAGTCGATATTCACCGGAGGATCGAGTGTTTAATACGGTGCGGCAGGGCGAACGGATCGTCGCGTTCAGCCTGTCGCTGCGTCATGGTCCAATGCTGCGAGCCGTCTGGTGGGGACGTGAACCACAGGCGTACGGAGCATATTTCGTGTTGCTGTTCGACGAGTTGGTTGAACAAGCACTGCGACTTGGCGTTACCCGTATCGACTACGGGACATTGAACTGGCAGGACAAGGTCTCGTTTGGGTGCCGGCTGGTGCACTTGCAAGGACTTATCTGGCGGCCCCGCGCCGAGACACATATGTGAATTCGTGGGCGTTCGCACGCTTCTGCGTTCCGCAGATTTCCGTTGGGTTTGACGGGGGAAGCGACGATGCGGCTCGGCTATCAGGCGGCGATGTTTGCGTTACCGATGCTTGTTTGATGCAAAGCCAGAGCAGCGCAATCCAGGTCGGGTTTGTGTCGGCGGGACTGTCTATGCCCGTGGTTGTTTTTTCGTTGTGGGCGGGGCTTGCCGCACGCAAGATGTCGCGGGCCGTGCTACTGGTTTGCAATCTGGTACGCGCAGGTAGCTTGGGGCTGCTTAGTATCTTGTACGCGCTGTCGAGAATCGAGTTCTCGCCGGTCCTGCTGATTGCATTGCTGATCGGCTCGGCTACTACCTTCTCCGACGTCGCCTACCAAATGATGATCTCGGGATTCATCCCGAGATCGGATTTGACGCGCGGAATTGGGCTGCTACAGGCCATCGTGTCCGTGGTGACGTTTGATAGGACCGGCCATCGCCGGTTGGCTCATCCAACGGACCGGTCCCACCCTCACATTGCTCTGTCTGATGGGCGTTTTCGTGGGAAGTTGATGCGTGGCGCAAGCCTGAGGCCGCGAGAACTGTGGTTGTGGACACCCGACCAGCAGCGCTGCAACGCGCTCGGCGAGGTGCTGTCATTCATGTCCAGACGGTCGACCCGATACTTCGGCGAGCAAGCCGAGCGGCATCAACCGCTCTGACGTCGGAAGGCAATGGGTGCCGTCGGCGCGGCAGCGCGGACGGACCGAACAGGCCGCCGACGCGTCCATGGCTTGTCGCCAACACTCCTGCTAGAAGACGAGTGTGCGAGTGGGTTTTAGCTCGTGTGCGGATCCTCGGCGCTTGGTCCTACAAATGCCCGGTATGGGACGCGCGGGTGAAAGAGCGGGAGCGGAGACCCTGCCGAACCCATGCAATTGAGGAATGCGGCTGCCGTAAAGGGGATCCCATGCGGCGGCGCGGCAACAATACAGTTATCCGAGTGGTGTGCCGGGCGTGGGCGTTCGCACAGGTAACGGTGAGTGTTCCCTGTGGACGTGGCGGCGTTCCTGGGTGTATGGGAAGTGGCCCGCCTGGGGGCATGTACTCGCTGGGCGGGCTACGCACCGGACACGGCGGCTGGCTGACCTTCGAATATACGCGCCGAGCTTCAGCCACGGCGCACCACCGACTCGGATGATCTGGGCACCTATGTAACAGTTCCCGGGTCAGGTGAAGTGATCGCTGCGCTGTCGGTCGCAGACTGGACGGGGAAGGTAACAGGCAGAGTCGCTAGTGCCCGATGGAAAGGGCCCGGCCGCCAAACCAATTCGTGGTCACCGACGGCGAGTCGCATGTCGGGCAGGACGTCGAGAAGTTGGTCGATCGCGTCCTGGGCGATCAAATATGCTGCGGACTGGGCGGGGCAGGCGTGTGGCCCGGCGCCCCACGCAAGATGCGATCGATTGCCGGTGTGCGTGCCTGCGTTGATCGCGGGATCGTTGTTGCAGGCGGCCATGCTGATCACGACCGGTTCGTGCGCCGGTAGCCAAATGTCATTCAGCAGAATCGGTTGCCGTGGATAGGTGACGCAGAAGTTCGCCATCGGTGGATCGGTGAACAGCACCTCATCGAGGGCGTCGCGGGTCGACAGGCTGCCACCGAGGATATCGCCGGCGAATCGATCGTCGGTGAGCATCAGCCGTAGTGTGTTGACGATCAGATTCTGCTGCGGCTCGATCCCTGCGCCGTAGAGGATGACCAACTGATGAAGCAATTCGGCATCGCTGAGTTTGGTGGGGTGCTGTAGCAATCGGGTTGTGACGTCATCGCCAGGAGTGGCTCGTTTGCAGGTGATCAGCTCCATCAGAGCTTCGGTCAGCATAGCGTTGCCCTTGTCGGCATCTATTCCCTCGAAGATCGCGGCTGTCGCGACCGCCACCTGCTGACCGATTTCGGGCGGGCACCCGAGCATGGCGTTGACCGCGTCGAAGGAGAGGGGAAAGGCGTATTGGCTGACCAGGTCGGCCGCACCCGACCCACTGAAGGAGTTGATCAGCGGAACGGCGATCTCCTCCACAGTGGCGTGCAGGGCGTGTAGATCGACCTTATTGATGCTGGCAGAAATAACCTCTCGGTACCGGACGTGCTCCAATCCGGCGCTGCGCAATGCGTTCGGACGCCACTCCAGAATCGGTAGTACCGGGCAATCGAACGCGACGGTCCGCTGCCAGGTACGGGGGTCAGCGGGGAAATGCTCGGGATCGTGGAGAATCCGCACCGCGTCGCGGTATCCGATCACGAGCGTCGCGGGTATGCCCGGCGCGAGCTCAACCGGAGCGACCGAACCGTAGCGGTCTCGCATCTCGTGGTAGGCGCGATGCGGGTCCGCAGCGAACTCGGGGGAATACATCGAGACTAGGTGGTCGTCGACCTCGACGGGCGACTCGTGATGCGGAACCGGGTGACTCTCGGGCGGTGGTGTCGTCAAATCCGAACTCCAAACGTGGCCAAGGTGCACAGGAAAGCTTGGGTGGCTCTGAGGATTGGCCAATAGGTATATGGCGGGCATCGGGCGCTTCGCAACTCGCGCCGATGTCGCGTAGACCGGACCGCCCGGACTCGCCGTGTTCCGAGGGTCTGGACTGTCTTGGGCGGCAATCCGGCGCTGCGAGTCAGGCCCGAAGTAGAGGTATTCCTAACATTGGGAAGTGCCTGGCATCTGTGGGGTTCAAGCTATGAGCGGTGAATGAAGATCGGCTCCAGTGTGTCAACCGGCAGGCTGGGCCCGAGGCAGAGGAGGGCTGAATGATGGATATGGCACGAGAATTACCTGGACGGCCACTCTTGATCGAAGGCACTTCCGTGCGCGAAATGTCAGTACCGAATACCGTCGAATACACCCTCGACGTCTCCGCGGAATCGGTCACAATCCGAACCGACAGTGGATCCATGGCGTTGGCAAATGGTTTCTTCGCCGTCAGAGACGCCGCCGATAATCTGCTTGCCCGTGCGGCACTGTGGTTCCGGGTCGATGAATTTGTCTTCCCGGTAGCCACCGAAATCGACCACCGGAGGGCGGTACTAACGCCGCAGTTCGATCTCACCCACGCAGCCTTCCGGCCGCTCTGGTGGTCCCCGGAGGATCCGTTCGCAAGGCGTAGGGCAGCTGCTTACGCTCGCCTAGCTACTACCTTGCGGGTCGGCGCGACCATTGACGTAGCTGTCGGCTTTAGCCGCGGCGCAGTCGGTTGCCGCATCGGTGGCAAGGCGGGGGCCGCCATCCCCGCTGCGGCATTCGGTGGCTTGGCCGGCTCGGAGCCGATCGGATACATACCGTGCATCGACGGCATCCCGGTGCCGAGTACCCGATCCGGTCGATGGTCGTCGACCTCCGCTGGGGTATTGCTACCAGGTGCGCAATATTTCACCCGGCAGTGAGCAAGGCGCGCGCAGCCGCATTTATCGCAGATTGTTCGGGTTCAGCACCCTCACCGGTCACTACACCCGCGACAGGATGTTTTTTCGCTGAGATGGACGATCGGCACATCTCGATGTGTGAGCGAATTATATCGAGGCATCAACGTCTCGACGTGGAAGTGTAAATGTACTTCGTTGGGTACATCCACGACTTGCAGTTTAGGTTGGGAGTCGAATTCCGCGCCTCGCATGCGCGTCCTGCACGATTGCGGAGCGGTATCGGGGGGTGTGGAGTACGAAGGCATGACGTTCGGCGTAACCGAACCCGCAAGGTTGCTGGCCTCAATGTCCCCGGGAGTTACTAGGGATAGCGCGGATTCGTGACAGGAGCTGCCCGCGCCGCCAATGCGCGTATGACGCGGTCAGTCCGCGGCACCGCGGCCGTCGGATGGACATCAAAGCCGGTGGTCGAGCACTGTGCGTCCGAATCGTCATCCGTGCGTGACTCGGACCGAGTTGTTCGGCAAGCATCATGCGAATCGCCGGAGAGTGGACTAGCTTACATGTCATGCCCACTGCGGAATCGCGCCGTGGCGATGGACTGCCGACACCGACGGATGAATTCGTCGGTCGAAACGCGGAGTTGGCACGGATCAGCGCATTATTGTCCGGTACCACTCGTCTGATTACTCTGGTCGGGCCTGGCGGCATTGGTAAGACGAGGCTGGCCGCCGAAGCGATGCGTCGCTTCCGGGCGCAACAGCAGCGCCCCGTGTTCTGGGCGCGTTTGGCTCGGCTGCGCCGGCCCGACGACGTGTTGGAGGAGGTGGTGCGGTCGGTCGCCAGGATCGATGTCGCGGGCCGATCGGCATGGGACGTGCTGGTGGACACTTTCGGTGCCAGCGATCCGGGACCGACTGTGCTGGTGCTCGACAACTGCGAGCATGTGCTCACGGGTGCCTTCGCATTGGTTACGAAACTACTCGAGGTCGTGCCGGGATTGACGATCCTTGCGGCCAGTCGCGAGCCGATCGGTTGGATGGACGAACAGGTTGTCCTCGTCGCGGCGTTGCCGCCCGGTGATTCGCTGGCGTTGTTCCGGCATCGCGCCGAACTCACCGGCCGACCGATACTGGACGATCCAGAACAGCTCGCAATTGCCAAGGAGATCTGCCGTCACGTCGACCACAATCCACTGTTCCTGCAGCTGGCCGCCGCGCGGTTGCTGCACCGACCGCCCGCCGGGGTGCTGGGTGAGCTGACCGGAGGCGCGGACGACCGCCGGTTGCGGTGGTCTTACGGTGCGCGGGCCGGAGTCGATGAGCGCCACCGCAGCGTCCGGGACGTTATCGCGTGGTCCTACGATTTGTGCCCGGAGCCCGAACGGCTGCTGCTGGATCGGATGGCGGTGTTCGCTGCAGGCTTCGAAACGGATACCGAAGACCCGCACCATAACGGCGCCGAGCTGGAAGCGGTCTCCGCCGTGTGCGCGGGCGGCGGGCTGATGCCGGACGAAATCGAACCGCTGCTCGAGCGCCTGGTGGAACGCTCGCTGGTCGCAGTTCACCTGACCACGACCACGGTACGGTTCTATCTGCAGGAAAGTGTGCGGCTGTTCGCGTGGGAACGACTGCGGGAGCGCAGCCTCGGTGGCGTATCCGAAGCCCGGACGCTGGCGAACAGGCACCGCCGGTACTACCGCGACAAGGTCACCGCCGGAGGCGCCCTCTGGGACCAGTCACCGGACGAGTGGCTGAGATGGGCCAGACCTGCCTTCGACAATGTACTGCTCGCTATCGAACAAAGCCTCGACGATCCCGACGAAGCGGTCATTGGTCTCGAGATCGCGGTCGCGCTGATGTCGCTGCACGTCCCGTTCGTCCAGGGTGCACACCGGGCGATGATTAGACTCACCGAGCACGCTCTGCGGACGACAGGCGGGGCACAACCCGCGCCGACGGGACTCCGGGTCAAGGCGATGGCACTCATCGCGTGGAGCGCGCTGTGGCAGGGCAGGCAGGCATATGCGGCCCAGCTCCTCGACGATTGCGCCACAGCCTGGCTTTCCGAGGACGACGCCCGCCGAGGGTGGCGCGTCAATCCCGAAGTGGATATCGGCTTGCCACCCGACGTCGAATGCACGTGGGCCCTCGAACTTTTGCTGATTCATATGGACCTGCGCTCGATGACAGTGTTCGCTCGTGCCCAGCGGAAGTTTGCCGCCGCGGGCGAGGGGAGCGGTGCTGAGCGCAGTCAACTGTTCATCGCCTTCGCTTGCGCGTACCTGGGCTCCGCGGAACAAGCTCTCGACGTGACCCGGCACCAGCTGGAGTCCGTGCTGGCTTCGGGTTCGGTGTGGGCCATCTCTTGGGCCGAGATCGCGCGCGCGATTGCCTTGGCGAACCACGGTCAGCCCGAAGAAGCGCAGGAGATCGCGCGCGACGCGGTCGCGCGCAGCTACCCGACCGGCGATGTCTGGACAACGAACTCCGCAATGGGCGCGTATCTCATAGCGTTGGGCCGCAAGCTCACCGATCGACAGGCGGCGGGTGCCAACCCGGCCGAACTGACCGCGATCGCTAGGGAGATCGTGCATATCGGCGCAGGCTTCGCCGCCCGCTACCGTGCGCTCGGCATCGAGTTCGACCGCGTTCCCATGATCACGGCCCAGATGCGGCCGATCATCGAGGCCACGAACGCTGTGCTGGGTGAGGCGGAAACCGTTGCCGCCGCGATACGTGGTTCCCAGCTGCGCCCTGAGCACGACGACCTGCCGCGCTACGTACTCGGTTCGGTGACCGTCGATCGGGAACTCGTCGAGATCGAGGACCGGTGGCACCGACTGTCCGCAGCCGAACGCGATGTCGCGGTCCTGGTCGCTGCCAATTGGCCCAATAGTGCGATCGCCGCTCGCCGGGGCAGTTCGGTAAGAACCGTGGACGCACAAGTCAGCACCATCCGTCAGAAGCTGTCGGTCGCCTCGCGGTCGCACATAGTCCGCCACATTCCTGCGGAACTGGTGGCTCAGGTACGGCACGAAGCCGAGAACCGTCCGCGCAACCTGCGACAGCGTGGATGATCGTGCGCACCGCCGGCTTCCACGTGGTGGTGGAGGTTGTCCTGGCGACGTTGCCGGGGGCGGCCACGTGCTGCCTCCGAGCTCATCAACTGCTGGTCGACCACTCCCGTGTGGCCGGCTCGATGCATTGGCTGAAGTGCCTCATCGATCGGTCCGAGATCACCACCTCGATGAATCGCTTTGTCACCATGTCGTTTCCATCAGTGCCCGTGAGGTACCGGCGAGCCGAACCTTCCCCATCGTTGGGGATAGATCGGTTGATTGTTCCGCGTAACGTCCACATTCGTGCCGACCGCTGATGGTTTCAATGCGATCGTCCAAGGAGGCGAATCACGCAACGGTGCGCCCGCCGACAGTTTCGTCCGCGCCGATGGCGAAGTCGTGGCGTTGCTGGACGCAGGCGTGGCCGAACCCGTCCGGAGCCATCCGGTTATCTTGCGGCGACACCGTATCGCCTACGGGCACATCACGGCCGCACTGAATCTTCCGCTGCCATTCACGCAGAAAGCGCTACATCCCTTTCGCGATCGCGGGCTGATCAACGTGAAGGGTGGACGAAGGGTCGGCACATCCGCTGAAATCGGCACCTCTCGCCGCTCAACCACCGGCTCTTGCCGACGATGAGAAGAAGGAGAATCATGAACGACATCCGACCGTTCCGAATCGAGATCCCTCAGCACGACCTTGACGACCTCGCCTATCGCTTGTCCCATGCCCGACTGGTCAACGAGATCCCACCCGAAAAGTTCGCTGGCACCCTAGATGTCGGTATCCCGATTCCGCCCGGCTGGGAGTACGGCGTCCCGCTGTCGTTCGTACGACCGCTGGTCGAGCGCTGGCGCGATGAATTCGATTGGCGGGCACGTGAGCAAATGCTCAACGATTACCCCCAGTACGTCACCGAAATCGACGGGCAGAGTATCCATTTCGTGCACGTCCGGTCGGCGAACCCGGATGCGACAGCCCTGATGCTCACTCATGGTTGGCCGAGCTCCTTCGTCGAATTCCTCGGCCTCGTCGAGGGACTCACTGACCAGTTCCATGTCGTAATCCCTTCCTACCCGGGGTTCGCCTTCTCTGGGGCTACCCACGACACCGGCTGGGGTGCCAGGCGTATAGCGGCGGCGTTCACCGAACTGATGCGGCGGTTGGGCTACGAGCGGTACGGAGTGCACGGCAACGATGGCGGCGCCATAGTCTCACCCGAGATGGGACGGCTCGCTGGGGAGAGAGTGCTCGGGGTGCACGTCACCCAGATCTTCTCGTTCCCCAAAGGAGATCCAGGCGAGTTCGAGGGCCTGACAGAACAGGAACTCGCGGGCCTGCAGTTCGGGCAGAAATTCCTGGAGCATTCCATCCACGATTTCGCCCAGCGCGCACAACCGCAGACGCTGGCCCACGCGCTGTCGGATTCGCCGGTAGGTCAATTGGCGTGGAGTGCACAGTTGCTCGCCTCGGTGGCACCCGACGACCTGCTCACCAATGTCGCGATCTACTGGTTCACCAACACCTCGGCTTCCTCGGCGCGGTTCTACTTCGAAAACCACCACGCCCCCCTGCCGTCCGAGCGGACGACGGTTCCGATCGGGCTGGCTTCGTTCGGCTACGACTATCGACCGCCCCGCAAGTTCGCCGAGCGTGACCACGCCAATATCGTGCAGTGGAACGAATACGAGCAGGGGGGCCACTGGGCCGCCTATGAGGTTCCCGATATTCTGCTCGCCGACATCCGCGACTTCTTCACCAAGCTGGTATAGCACGAGCTAGCCGCACGGGTTAACGCATGCCGAGGGACCTTCGGTGAACATTCGGCGCTTCCAGACAAGCACCTGCTTGCTCACGCTTACAGCGCCCGCATGTGGCGAAGCCCTCGGCACGGCCGGACGCCGATAGCAGCCCGGCCTCGTCGATGCCGCTCTGGTCGCGGGGCTGACTACAAGGCCAGCGGCTTTCTCAACCGTGGAGGTAGGAATCAGTCTGGGGGGAAGCACCGTTGGTTAGGCTGCCGGGATGGTCGATACGCACGTCGATACACCGACCGCGGCGGCGCGGGAACTGTGGCAGGACCGGCTCGTGCCGATCCCTTTAAACCGAGTCCGGGATCTCAATGGCAGTACCGCGGAGTTCTTGACAGATGTCGGGTTGCCGACGGCGCTGCGATTCGCTGGCCAAGACTACCGGATGCTGACAGGCAGCGAACTGCTCGCCGCCGTGTCTCTGGGTGATCACACCTACCTGGCATTTATGCGCCACTATGCCGGATGGACCTTCGGCATCGATCGCCTCGACCACCGATTGTGGGCCATCTCCGACTACGACGCGGCACCGATGAATCCGATTTTCGTGAACACCGATATCACTCGATTCGCTGCCTTTGCAGGGTATTTCGACCTGTTCGTACCCACCGTGCAGCAGCTGTTCCGGCGTATTCCGCGACCGGGCAAGTACAGCCACCTGAATCGGCTGCTGGCATGCAGGGACATCATCACCACACTCGAAACCATCCAAGCGAGACTGATCTCGTGGGATAGCCCGGCCCTGGACGAGGACGCATGGTGGCGACTCGCGCTAGAACAGTGGACGGTTGGCACCCCAGGACACGGGGGACTGACAATTTCGCTGGACTGAGCCGACGCCACAGGCCGTAACGTCGGAGTCCGACTTCTCGCAGTGTGATCGTGGTGGGGCAGGACTATGGCACCGTCGTGGCAGAGCAGGTGGCCGGGCGAGTGCGCCGGATCGCTCGCCTGATTGACCTCGACAGGTACTTGCAGGAGTTTGGTGACCCCTTGGGCCGAAGCGACGGCGCGCCTCGCAGGCGCCGACACCTAACGGCTTGCGACGACGGGCGCGGATGACACCCGCACCTCGTACCCGTACTCGGCGTGGATGAACGCGAGGTTGCATTTCGCAGCCAGGCCGCCACCTGCAAGCGCCGCAATCTGACGGTTGACGCGAACTGCGCGATATCGACTCGGCACGATGGACTGGATCTGGTCGTCGAGGGTGTTCCCGAACGGGTCCACGACGAGGCGACACTGCGGCGTATAGCGGTGAGTCCGCCGTGAAATACGCTGGACCGTGACGATTCGCGACGGTGTGGGCCCCCACCGCTGGTCCGCCGCCCTTGGGTATACCAGCCGCGGGCAGTCGATTGTCTTTGGTTTCCCCACCGACGATCGCTTCACGCCGACACGGTGGGTGCAACGCACCGTCTGGCTGAGCGAACCTGAGTTGGCGGGATCTCAGCCGACGCAGTCGGTAGAGTTGGCCTTCATCGGTTCTCCAGCATGTCGGTGTTGCGCTGTAGTCGACTGGCGCTCTCATGATCAGCCCGCTCGTATTCGTCCGCCAGAGCGGACAGCGCATGTCCGAAGTCGGCCAAGTTGTCAGCGCGATTCTCGATCCTATTGTCCATTTGGTTGAGCAACGTCCTGAGCTGGAACGCGAGCCTGGATCCGGACAACTCGGTCGCCAATTGTTCACGTAGCCCTGCGGCCACCGGTCCAAGTGCTTCCATGTCGTCGCTGTCCAGCAGCACCCACATTGCTAGCGTCCGAAGCCTTCCGAGGTCGACGTGCATCGTGTTATCCGAATGATGCGGCTGAGAAAATCAGCATAGTGAAACACATTGGTGGTCCGCCTTTCAGTGATCCCCTAGCCTACTGAGCGCGGTCGGCCGCCATGTTCCTACTGACGGGAGCACCGCGGGACAACCCCCTGCCAACACGGTTGCTGGCAATACAGGCGACACCCACCGACCGCTTCCATCGAGGCCTCACTGAACCCTTCATCTGGCTATATCCCCTGATTCCCAATACTGGGGACACACCAGACTCGATGGGTAGTGAGGTAGCTGGTGATGAGCAGAGTGATCGTCGCGGGTTCCGGTGGCGCCGGACTCGCTGCGGCTGTGGAAGCGGCCGACACAGGGGCAGACGTCATCGTTGTAACGAAGGCGCTCTATCGGGATTCAGAATACCGGTGGAGGTCACATGGCGGATGTACCTGGAAGACACATGCATTCAATGCCGCCGTGTCTCCGGACGACAGGATTGCCGACCACGTCAGAGATACGATCGCGGGCGGGGCCGGGGCTAACGATGTCGCACTCGTGGAGACGTTGTGCCAAGGAGCTGTGGAGTTGGTTCCCTGGCTCGAAGGTTTAGGAGTTCCGTTCGAGAAGGATGCAGATGGCCGGTTTGTCACCCGCCCCTTTGGCGGGTGTGGTCGGCCCAGAGCGGTCCACTTAGGGGATCGGCTGGGATTTCATATCCAGAGCGCCCTGACTCGTCGGCTTTTCGAACATGTAGCCACCGGGCGGGTCGCTGTTCTCACGGGGCTGCGCGCGACCGAGCTGTTGTCTGACGACAGCGGAAAAGTCGAAGGGCTCGTCGTCGTTTCAGTCGACACTCTCCAAACGCATCGTGTCCGGGGCGACGCGGTCGTGCTTGCAGACGGTGGCGGGGCCAGTATGTACTTACCTTCCGCAGCGTCTGCGGACAAGACCTGTGACGGCATCGCGCTAGGTCTGCGCGCGGGCGCGGAAGTGGTCGACATGGAGTTCGTTCAGTTCCACCCCACAGGCATCGTGTCTGGCGTGCCTCCATTCGATGGGAGCCTTGTGGAAGAGGCGCTGCGCTTCGACGGCGCTACTTTGCGCAACCACGCCGGTGAGCGCTTCATGTTCCAGTACGACGTGCGCGGGGAGATGGCGACCAGAGACATCGTCTCCCGCGGAATATTCCGCGAAATGCTCAGAGGTGCGGCGTTCGGCGAGCAGGGTGTCGATCTCGACGTCAGCGCATGTCGTGGCATTATTCATGAGAGATATCCGGCGATGGACGAACGTGTATCGCAGGCCGGTTACGATCTTGCCCGGACCCCGGTGCTGCGGGTTCGCCCGACAGCGCACTTCCTCATGGGTGGACTGCGCATCGGAGCCGAGGGAGCGACGACCATCAACGGTCTCTTCGCTGCCGGGGAGACCGCAGGAGGCGTTCATGGTGCGAACCGGCTGGGCGGCAACGGTTTAGCAGAAGCGCTGGTGTTCGGCAGAGTAGCGGGAGCCAGTGCCGCACGGTACGTGGATACACACGGGCGTCGGTACGGAAGCTATCCAATCGAGGCGGTCCAGCCGCTCAGCGTGAGGTCCTGTCCGACAGGAGAATTCCCATCCGTCGTGATCCACGAACTGGGTAGGAGAATGTATCGGAATGCGGGGCCAGTGCGAACCGAGTCTGGCCTCCGGAACATGCTCGATGCCATCGCCCGGTTCGAGAGACGCTGCGATCGCTTGAAGTTCTCGACTGGGGCGCGCGCCGCCAAGCAGGTAGAGGAGTATCTGGATCTCCGTAACCTTCTGCTGGTCTCACGGGTAATTGTCGAAGCGGCATTGCTGCGTAGAGAGTCTCGTGGTGCCCACTACCGCGACGACTTTACCGAGACGAGCCCGGAGTATGAAGGCCTGGCGGTTACTCTCAAGCGGGGAAACTTGTCCTGGACGCAGTTCTCTCGCGCTCCTGAAAAAGCTAGCTGTGCAATGTTGGAAAGCATACCATGATCAAGAACAACATTCCGCTGACCGTCCTGCCAATCACAATCCAGCCGGTACGCAGGTTGTCGCAGCTCCTCACGGGCCTGACCCTCTACGGCGCAAGCATGGCCATTCTACTTCGCGCCGAGCTCGGTATGAGTCCGTGGGGCTCGTTTCAGGAGGGTCTGTCCGACAAGACGGGAGCGAGCTACGGATTGGTCACGATCATCGTTGGTGCGGTGTTGTTGATCGTATGGATTCCGATGCGGCAGAAACCCGGTATCGGAACCCTCGCCAACGTTATCGTCGTCGGCGTAGCTGCGGACATCACGCTGATGATCATCGATCCGCCCGCGGCGTTACTGCTGCGCATCCTGTTTCTGGTCAGCGGTGTCCTTCTCAACGGTCTTTCGATTGCGATCTACGTGGGCGCACGCCTCGGACCCGGACCCCGCGACGGCTTGATGACCGGTTTGTCGCCAATCTTGGGGATGTCGTTGCGTCGGGTGCGAACCATGATAGAGGTGACGGTGCTGGCGGGTGGATTTCTGCTCGGGGGTACAGTCGGGGTGGGCACGCTGCTCTACGCGTTAACCGTGGGCCCGATTGTCCAGGCCGCGCTACCTCGAACGATCATGCGCACGACCCATGGGGCTGAAACCGCCGTGGCGCCTACGTAATTGAGCTGCCGAGGTATCAACCGCTACCTCCTGTCCTCACTGATTAGTGTCGCAGCGCCAGTTACCCGTAGAAGACGCGTTGCCGGAGACTTTCTCGCCAACGGCCAATCGCGACACCTGCATGCAGGGTCCACAGACCGCGTGGAACCCGATTTTTGGCGAGCGGGAGAAACGGATTGTGTAGCAACACAATTTCGAGCGACAGGAGGGTGTCTTGGAATGGGAGACGGGGGCAACCGCGGCTGCGGTGTCTGACGTAGACCTCGGTGGCTCCCCGACCGTAATTGATTGCCTGACGCCAGATGTCGCGACAGTTCGTGCGCAGCCGGTACGCGACCAGGGCGTCGGGTGCGTGCCCGAAACGAAGGCCGGCTTGCTGCAGGCGCCAAGTGATATCGACGTCATCGCCGGCGAGGACCAGACTCTCGTCGTAGCCGCCGATCTGCTCGAATGCGGTACGCCAATAGCTGGTGTTGTTGCCGTGCGCGTAGGGCAGATAATGGGTCGGGAATCCAGCAGTCGGTGCCGGTATCGGGCGCCAAGTCGCAACCTCCGGGGTGTTGAGCGTGTCTACTTCGATGGCGCCCCCGACCGCATCGTAGTCGGCAGCGGTCCGTACGAGTGCGCTGAGCCAGCCGGGATGTACTCGATCATCTTGATCGACGAAGGCCAGGAAGTCGCCGCCAGCTGTTCGCGCAGCATTGTTACGTGCGTAAGGTGCGCCCCGCTTGGCGGAGCTGTCGACGTAGCGCAGCCGTAACACTGTGGTAAGCGGGTGGTCAACGATATGGTCATGAAGCCCGTCGGTGGAGCCGTTGTCGCTGACGAGTACCTCGTACGGTTCGGGGTAGTCCTGTTCAGCCAGACCCTGGAGTTGCTCGTCCAGTTCGGGCAACCCGTTGAAGACGGGAATAATGACTGAAACGATGGTCGGTCTTTTCGGTGGATCGAACTCTTCGGATGTCATCTCTAGGTTCTCCGGAATCGATATCGGTGAACTGGGGCGTCACCATGGCAAAGTGGTGTTTCGGCGGACACGATCGACTGTCCGCTCCGTTCAGGCGCACCAGCTGGTGCCATGCCTTAACACCTTGCTTCGCAGCGTAGAACGATGCCTCTTCTGCGATCCCGTCTCCTCCACGGGCGTGGCCCACCGCGAACTTCGCGATGTCCAGTTGTTCGGGAGGCTTGGATAGGCATGCAGGCTCGGCCGGCCGTAACTTCCGCTTGCCTGAGGATGCCAGCTTCCCATCAAGGGGAACATCGCACGAGTGCCACTGCCGGCTATTGATCACGGACGGCCCAATGCCACCACCCAGCGGACGGATCTCCGTAGCATGAAGTGGATGCGATGAAACGCTGGCCGCGCCTTGGCTTTGCGCCGTGATAGTCGACCGACTCTCCTTCGGCGGCAATATCGATGAGCCGACGCCGACTCGTACCCGCCTGGCCGCAATAAGCCGCCACACCCACCCGTTGACGCACTGACGTTCGCCGTATTGGAAGGAGCTATCACCATATTCGGAGAACTCACTCGCCTTCTGCGGCGGATCACCGACGAGGTGGACAAGTTGCTGCGTCAAGCGGCCGAATCGGCGGCCCGCCCAATGCGGGACAACGCTCGCGAACTGAGGCGAGGAAAGGCGCTACACCAAGATGCTGATGAGCAAGTCGCGTCCACCATCCGTGCCCGGGGGCACGGCCCGGCCGAAAAGCAGGTGTGGCGCAGCTTCCGGATCCGACCATCAATAAGAAACGCGTTGCGATGGCGAAAGTAGAACTAGGGATCGAGAACCTTCGACGCTTTCCGGTTCCACCGGAGAAGGTTTCTTGGACCGTTGATTTTCCCGGCTATAACCCTCCGTTTGTCGACATGCCGCGAGGTAGCACCCGATTCCGTGAAGAAGGGGACCAGCCAGACCCCGCTGATCCTCGGGAGATCGAAAGATTTTTCAGCCTAGAAGTGCCGGAAGTGCAACGAGAGGCGGAAGGGTATCCGTTGAACCCGCGCGGTAGAACTGGTCTACGTGGGCGCGGAATGCTGAATCGTTGGGGTCCGACGCAGGCAGCCGATCCGCTCGTTACCAGGTACAACGACGACGGCGATCTGGAAGTTCTACTCATCCAACGCGGCGACACCGGCGAGTGGGCCCTGCCCGGCGGCAAGGTCGATCCGGGCGAACAGGCATGGGAAACAGCAAGCAGGCAGCGATGCGGTACGAGCAGAATTTGCGCACGTTAACGAGCAACTTTACGCGAATCTATTCAGCAACCACGGGCAATCCGTGCGTGAGGCAGCCGCACGGCTGCGGCAGTAGGCTGAAGTCGCTCACGCTTAGCAGATCCCAGCCGTGGTGGCTACCACTTCCGCAACTGCCATGACCTGCCTGATTGAATCCGGATGTTAGCGGCCTCGTAGGGGTTCATGTGGTAGTGCAATACTGTGCTTTCCATCCACGCGTTGTCTGTTTCTCGTGTATCCGGTGTGTAACCTGCGCGAAGGCACTCGGCTCGTGAAAAGTCGATGTGGACGCCCCTTACGCCAGCTTCCTCCTCGAGTTCCGTTGCCGCCAAGCCATTTGCTGGCGCGAGCGCATAGATAGCGGTCGGGGTTTGCTTGGTCTCTCACGTCACCGGTCTGGCTGGTGGGGTCTACTCGGATGGGCATCTTCCCAGAGCTGGTGGTGGGGCCGTGCCGAAGGACAGCGATGTTGGAACAGACTGTTGGTCGTGATTTCCATGACGGCCGATCCGAGGTACTGAGCAATGCTCCGCGACGAGACACCGGAGCCAGTTGAAATCAGCGAGTGGTACGCGGTATCCACTGGAAATCAGGATGCTCTGGCACAAGCCTTCGGCATGGTGGACGCCAGGTCCGTTACCATGCGCCGCGGTATCGAATTGATCGGCGCTTGGTCGCCCGGCAGCGCTTCAGTCACCTACTTCAGCCCCGAGTTGGATGGCTGGACATTGGTTTTCGGGTACCCACTGCCAGGCATCGGCAACTCGTCTGAACCGCTGCGGACATTTCTTTGCCACCTGAGCCGTCGGTTCGGCACCGCCTGTTGGTATGGGTCCGACTACGGGCTCGATGGCTGGGCACTGGCTGAAAATGGCGAGCTGACAAGGCTTTTTGCAGAAGGAGAGCTCGGCCGCGACGAAATCGGCCCGCCGCATCCGGCCGAAGCCCCCAGCTGGCCGCCCACGTCATGGCCACCGTTGCCGGAGGAACTCGCGACCTGGCCGACGTGCGATCCGGCCACGGTCGCCGAACGTACCTCCTTGAACCCGGTGACGCTCGGCTCGCATACGGGGGTGCGCGGCCACGCGGTTGTTGCTGTCAGCGACGTATTACGTTCACGGGGACTATCGGCAGGTACAGACTGAGACTATCCATCCCCAGCAAAAACAGACGAATCAGCCGAACGAGCTACCGATATGGACGGAAGCGCTGTCGGCCCTTCCGCCTACCGCACCGACCCATCCCGAGACAGCTCGCTCCACCCTCGCTCGATCCGGGGATTCGTTCGGGGCCGCTGCAACCGTTAGGCATACGTCTCTGTCGAAGCACGCTGGCGGCGCCGTTCCGCGTCCCGATCGGACGGCAGTGCGTAACGGGTTGTTCGAGATGCGAATTCGGACGTCGTGACTCCATCGATGTTACGCTAGCCAACGGCTCATCAGTTGAGTGTATATAGGTTGGATCAAGCGTTTCGGCGAGAACGAACCGAAGATCTATCTAGGAGTGTCCACATTGAAAATCCCCGGATGGTCGGCCGTCATGCTGGCGCTCGTATTGGGCGCAAGCGCCCCAGTTGCTGCCGCGCCACCGTCGAAAACTGTTCCACCGCCCACTGTCACCGATCCGAGTCCTGAGCCTCGTGGAACCCAGGGGGCCACGTGTGACTCGGGACGGTTCTGCCTTTATGAGCACATCAACTACGAAGGGTATATGGCCGCCTATCGCGACACCAGCCCGATTGGGCAGTGCTACGACATGGGAGTTTTCGACAACAAGGCCTCATCGCTCAACAACAACGGAAGCGCCGATGCGTATGTTTATGATCAACCCGGATGTCAAGGCGATTTCATCAGGATATGGTCCGGCGAGCGGAGGAACAACCTGAAAATCAACTTCTTCCCCAGTTGGAACGACAGGATTTCCTCGATCAAATTTATGTGAGTACTTGCTATCCAACGATCTCCTGCCGTCGGTGCGACGGCAGTCGTCCGACGAATCGCCCGGCCGCACAGGACTGTAGATTGAACGAACGCAGGTCGAGAAGGGTTCTGCGGGCTTCGCGACCATCGAAATCGCTGTCGGAACCGGCCGTGTGGACGCTTTGCCCCGTTGGTGGCCCAGATCACCGCGGCAGCAATGTGTTGCACTGATTCCCGGTAGTGGGAAGCTTCGGACGAGGATGTCCGGCTGTTATCCGAGTATCGTTGTCCCCGACCAAAATCCGCTGCAAATCTTCACGAGTAGCCGTCCTGTCCATCGCATCGACCAGATGGCCTCCCAAACCTCATCCCTCTGGTCATCGCTTGTGAGCGTGTAGGGCAATCACGCAGAGGACAGCTCGGGGCTCGTGAAATCCCACCCCCGGGTTCCAACGGCCCCACACGGAACCCGGGGGTGGACCCTTTTCGACGAGAACGGAGATCCCGTGCCGCACAACCACGGCGACGTCCAGCTTTGCTCGGCACAGCGATGCGCCGCGAAGTGGGCCGCGCTGGTGGTCGTTGTCCCCGGGATCCTCGGTGCCGTAACACTCTTTCCCGTTGTCGTCGGTCTCGATGAGCTGACCAGCGGTACGAAAACCTTTGTGCAGATAGATGTTGCGGTCGCTGTGGCCGCCGCATTCGTGGCGGCGACTCTGGCAGGATCAGCCATCGGCGCGGCTTCGTCGGGCGACGCGGACGGCGAAGAGACGGACTGGATCCAACGACGGCTGTATTGGTCTATCTTCTTCGGAGCGATAGCGGTGCTGGCGTTCGGCGTGGCGGCGATCTCGGTCGTGTTCGTCGACGAGCAGCAGTCGCCTGCCAAACCGTCCTCGGTCATCATGGTCGTAGACGGAAATGCCTACTGCGGCATGCTCACCCTCGCCTCGGACGGCACAGTGTCTGTTCGTGGAGTGCCGTTGAGCGCGGCGACGTCGATAGTGGTTGTTGACACCTGCCCGACGTACCATCCGCAGCGATAGCAGATCGTGCGTCCCACACGGATCGCTACTGTCCCACACATGACGCCCGGATGACGATAAATCCCGTCGAAGCTGTGGCTCATCGTAAATCAATCCCGTCGAACGATGGTGGCACAAGACATTTCGCACCTCCGCTGATATGTGCAGCCCGAAACCGAGGGGAACAGCGGTCAGCGCTCACGGGTGGTCGGGCCCGCCGACGAGGCGGATCTTGGTTGACGAGCGAAGACGCGCATATGTAGGTCCCTGGGGGTGAACGCCAGTCCGAGAGAGGGACGGACGTTACGGCCCTGGATCTCGGTCAGGCGCCAGCGGGCCGTGATGATGGCCAGCGCGAGAGTGGCCTCGATCATTCCGAACTGGTCGCCTATGCACTTGCGGGCTCCGCCACCGAAGGCGGTGAATCCTTCTCCGTGCGGAGGTAACTCGCCGGAGGTTCCCCAGCGATCGGGGGTGAAAAGCTCTGGGTCCTCATAGAGCTCAGGTCGTCGGTGAATAATGTAGGGGCTGTAGACGATGGTCGTGCCCGCGGGTACGGCTTTCCCGCCGAGTTTGGTGTCCTCAGCTGTCGTCCTCGTTGTGATCCAGACGGGCGGATAGAGCCGGAGGGTCTCGGTTACCACACTGCTGACCAATCTCAGGTTCGGTAGATCTTCGAAGCGTGCTGGCCGGCCGCCTGGGATGCGGTCGACCTCGTCGTGTATTCGCTCCTCGAGTCGCCGATCGGCGGCGATCACGTGTAGCGCCCATGCAAGAACGGAAGCCGCGGTTTCGGAACCAGCAAGGAAGAAGATCAAGGCCTGGTCGGTGAGTTCGGTGTCGCTCATGGCGTTCTCGCCGTCCAGCGACGAAAGCATCGAGAGTAGATCCGAACCAGGGTGTTCTTCGGAGCGACGGACGGCGACAATCTCGCTGAATACTTGCCGTAGGTGCGCGCGCGCTCTATTGTATCGCCGGTTGATCGGCAGCGGTAATTTGGGGAAGCCGGGTATGACCGTCCGCAGATAAATTCCCACCACGAGCTGTTCGAGATCGTCCAAGGCGCGTCGTAGCTGCGCCGCGGGAAGCACGGCGCCGAACATAGTCTCCATGGTGATTCCAGCGGTGAGCAGCATCATCTCTGGAAGCACGTCCAAGTCTTGCCCGTCACACCAGGTGTCGGTGAAGCCCGCTACGCGTTCAGTCATAACGTTCGCGTATTCAGGGAGCCGGGAGGAGTGGAAGCTGGGTTGCATAAGACGCCGCGATTTCCGATGTCTGCTGTGCGGGCAGGTGGCGATGCCGTCGCCGAGCAGTTCGCGCGCCCGATTGTCGAGGACGCCGCCCTTGTCGAAGGTGCGGTCGTCACGCAGGACCTGCTGGGTGAGTCCGGGGTCGCACACCACCACGACGTCGACCGGACCTAACCGCAGCCGTACCAGATCGCCGTGCTCAGGCAAGGTTCCGAGGAATTGCAACGGATTTCGGAGCATCGTGACGACGTGTCCCAGTACCGGCACCGCCCCCGGTGCCGTTGGGATCGTGGGCCTTGACGTGGTCATGACGGCTCCTGGTGGTCGGCAGGTTGGCGGGTCTTCCGCCACCTGACTTCTGGGTGTCTGGGGCGGAAAACCCGTGCTTGAACACTTTGGCGGTATAGAGCGACTTCGATATCGTCTATTCGCTGACCGGACGTGTTCGGGCCAAACTACGGCGGGATGGCCGCAGTGGTTGCAAACCGAGTTGGCGGCCGACTATCGATTCGAAGTTGGCCGCTGTTCCTTAGATGTTTGAGTCCACGCAAACGTTCTTGCGCCGACCTCGTCCCAGCGCTCCCGGGCGTCCTGGTGCCGAGCGCGTGGGATTCAAACCAATGGTCGTCTCTCCAATGAGGGATGTTCAGTCTGCAGTCCCGGTGCTGGGAAGGCCGCTCGGCCTGTTTTTGCGTCGACCCCTCATCGGCACAGCGCGGCAACGCGGTCCGCAGGGCGAGGCACGTGGGCGGTCGCCGTCGATCAGGCACGTACCCGCTGAGAGGTCCGGTCCGGCCACTACCGGCGGAAGACCTCGAGTTCGCGTACACCGGGGTGCGCCGCGGGATCTGAACCGGTTACGTCGAGTCGGAGATAGCGGGCAGAAATCGGATCTGTCGGCGCACCAGCAGAATCCAGGGTGATCATGGTCCAGTTCTGTTCGTCGGACGAGGCGAGGACGGTGAGGGATGGCGGCGTGTCGTCGGTCCATTGCGGGACAATCCGGCCGATGCGCGCATCCACGCCGAGATCGACGGTCACGCTGCCCTGCACGCCGTTTGGTGCCCAGCTGGTGCCGAGGCTGCCATCGACCGCAGCGTCAGCGTATCGCCCTGGTTCCTCGGAGCTGGCGGATACCAGTGCGCAGCGGGCGATGTTGTCGGAAGGCTCCAGGTCGGCACGGCGAGTGCTGACGGTAAACGACGGTTGGTCCGGACCGGCAGAATGGGTTCCGGTGGATGTTTCGAACCGCATCGACGGCCCTTTTGTGACAGTTATCTGTGTTCGGTCCGGACCGATTTGGGCGTCGAATGTTCGTCCCTGCCACTGGATGCCACGGATGGTCAGGCCCGCTTTCAGCGTCGGCGGCAGCGTCGGATCGATGCGGATGTGGTCGTCCCGCAGCCGCAGGCCGAGTAGCCCGTTGGTGAATGTCTGAAGGAATCCGCCTGCGGCGGTGGCGAATGTGAACGCGGGCGCTCCGGCCAGCGGGTCCTTGGCCCCAGCCTTCTCGCCGCGGGCTTCGGCGAATTGCCAGAACGGACCGCGAATGAATGGTCGGACTGACCGCTGGAGGTAGGTGCCGGTGGCACAGCCCGGCGTCCCGATAGCGGCGGCATCGATGGCGTGTACCGAGTCGGTCATCGCCGGGCCGTCGGGATCGGTTCGTTCCGCGTAGAACTCCAAGACGTTAGCGGCGACTTCCCGAGACATGGGCCATTCCAGTGGATAGATCAGCAGGACTGTGTCCGCCTGTTTGATCGGTGTGCCCGGATATCCGTCGTACTGCAAGAAGATATTGCGCTGAGGGTCGAACGGGATCCGCAGCCGGTCAGCGATAGTTGTCCACTCTGCAGGCGGCCGTTCGCCGAGGACGGCGGCGGCACGGGCGGCATTGCGTAACGCCAGGGCCGCTACCGCATTGGTGTAGACGGCGTCGGTGACCCCGTTGCTGTACTCGTCGGGACCTGCGACGTTCGCGATCGAGTAGGTACTGTCGGGGTTCTGTGTCACTCGGGATGCCCAGAATTCGGCGACACTCTGCATGATCGGCCAGACGCGGGATCGCAGGTGTACCGCGTCGCCGGTGGCCACGTAGTACTGCCAGGCCGCGAGGGAGACGTCGCCCTGTAGATGGATCTGGGTCAGGCAGTGTGGTGGATCCCAGCTGTGGCACTCCGCGAGCTCGCCGCGGCTGGTGCTGGTCCATGGATAGAAGGCGCCACGCAACCCGAGTCGTTGGGCGTTGGATCGTGCGGCAGGCAGGGTCTTGTACCGGTATTCCACTATGGATTTCGCCAGCTGCGGCGCCAATTGCACGAGCGCGGGGAACATCCAGACGTCTGCGTCCCAGAAAACTGCGCCCGCATAGTTGTCGCTGCTGAGCCCGGCGGGTGAAATGCTGTTGTCCTGTTGAGAATTCGTTGCCGAGTAGAGCGAATAGAGCGAGCCCCGCGCCCAGGTCTGCAGCTCGGTCTGCTGTGGTAACTCGATATCGCCGTGCCAGAGCATCCGCCACGCGGCGCTGGTGTCGGCCAAGAGCGACGACCAGCCTCGGTCGGCCGCTCGTCGCGCAGCGTCGAGCGCTGCTGTCGTCGGATCCGCTGCGGTGAGCGCGGTGTCGACGCCGACGTACTTCGTCACCTCGTAACTGCTGTCGGCCTGTACTTCAAGGCGCACTTCGCTACTGACGCTCAGATCGTGGGCTGATGAGACCTGTTGTGCCACAGGAGATGGTGTGGCGAATATGGACGCCACCGTCCCGGCGATTTCGGTGCCCTCGGTGCGGAAATCCACTCCGACGGCGCCGTCGCCGCGGTCGCCGCTGTCTGCATGAACCAATCGGCGAGCCCCCGCGCCGTCGAGCACGTCGGTCAGCACGATTTCACCTGACCATCGCGGCACCACCGTTAGGCGTACTGCGCCGACGTGTTGATCGGAGCGATCGGTCAGTACCTCGTAAACGAGATCGGTGGTCCTGCCGTTGGGTGTGGTCCAAGTGAGTGTCGTGCGTACTAGGCCGCAGCGCAGATGAACGGTCTGGGCGAAGTTGGCGAGCTGCACGGAGGGTGTTGCGGGGGAGTACGTTTCATTCCCGACGCGGACCGTCAGGCCTGACCAGTTCGGGATGGCTGCGGTCACTTCACGATCATCGGCGAGACCAGCGGAGCGGCCGAAGAGGCCGGCCACGAAAGCGCCGTCATATCTGGGCGTGTACAGCGGCCATCCGCTCGGCTCGCCGGTCGCAAGATACCCTGCGCCGTGTGGCGGTACGCGCAGTCCGAGATAGCCGTTGCCGACGAACGGATGCTGGTCGTACGCCGCGTCCGGATCGGTACCGGAGAATGTCCAGCCCGGGCGTCCCGCCTCGGCATCGTCTGGGCACGCAGTAGCCCCCGCGTGCCCGGACGGGCGGTGCATCACGAAGACGATCGCTACCGCCGTCAGCGCGATCACCAGCCCTCCTATGAAGATCGTGAGGAACAGGCCCCTGTGTGTTGCCATTCGTTGTAGCGAAACTCGTGGTGCCATAGCGGGTTTCTCCGTATGCAAGATATTGATGAGCTCATCAGGAATGGCGGACTTGTCGGCAGTCCCGCCGTCGGCGCGGTGTCTCGGATGGACAACCCGAGATCGTCTGGCCCCGCCGTGGGTCTGGTGGTGACGGCGCGGCGTGAAACCATCCCGGGCTACGGTAGTAGCGGACACGTAGCCCGGGATGGGGCCACGATGGGAACGACGTCGGTCGGTATGCCTGCCGGAGCAATACCGACACACCTCCGGTTGGTCTGATGAGGGCGGGCCAACCGAGATGCTGCCGAACTCATACACTTGTCGTTCCGTATCGTGACGTTCTCACGCCCTCCAGTTGAATCGGGAATGCTCGATCGCGGACACTACCTCGCTTGCCGGAGACGAGTGGATCACTTTGCTTCCCAGACGCGGGAAGAGCCTCCACTATCGCGCCGGAATCGTTGACGCGCGGGGACCAACGAGTCGACTGCGATGCCTATCTACCTGTTGAGTGCGCCGTTAAACAGTGGTACGTTAACTGCCGGTGCGTTCTGCTTGCGCATCGGTGAGCCCCTCGTGGGGCTGACTTGGCTGATCCGCACAGACGAGGAAGTTCCGATGGGTCAACAGAAGGTCAACGCCCATGTCCGGCCTGTGACTGCGTGTGTCGCTGTGGTATCCGCGTTGTTGCTGGCGCCCATCGCCGACGCTGTCCCCGCCTCTGCCGAACCGGTGGTATGGGAACCGGCGATCACCGACGTTGATCGGAGCGACGCGATCCACGGTCGTCACGGTCACGGAGGCTGGCATCGTGGATTTCACGGCGGCGGGCATGGCCGCCACGGTCACGGCGGGTGGTGTGTGCCGTGGTGGGGAACGTGGCTGGGCCCGTTGTCAACCGGAAGCGGTTCCTGAACGCCTCGGTGAGTGGCCATCGAGGAACGCCCGATGAACAGTCCGGATCGCCTATTGGGAGGTGCCGCGAGTGGGCACAGTGAACCCGAGCACGATTTCCGGCAACCCGGCTCGGAGCCGCCACCTTCCGTGCCCGCTCCGCCACGCGGATCTAACGGTCTGCTCCGGCTGAGCGCGGGCGTGTTGCTGGGCGTCGCTGTAGGGATCGTGTTGGCGCTGATCGTAATTCGGGTTTTTGAATCCGCATCGTCAAGTGAGCTGACCGACCACGTTCCGGCCAGCGCGTCGGCTACTCAGGTCAACCGGGGGCTGGCCACAGGCAAGGTCCTGACGAACGACGGCGCCACACTCACAGTCCAAGGCCTCCTCGGTGCAGTCTCCGTTGTGCGCACCAATTCTGACACTGTGGTTCTCGTACCTGGCGCGAAAGCGGTGCGCAATGTGTCCGTTGGCGACTTCATCGTCGTGCATGGTGACAAACAGCCTGACGGCTCAGTCACCGCGAATCTCATCGTCGGGGGGTAGCTGGAAAGGGCATGTCATGGCTGGTGGAACTGGCCGAGCTGCTGGAGAAAGCCAAGCATGTCGATGCTGCGCCAGGTTTCGACGATCTTGCCGTCGTGGATGTGTTCGAGGGTGATACCCCTCATCGTCGCAGGCTTGCCGTCGACAGTCATTCGGGCGGTCCAGCGGGTTGCAACGCGGTCGGCATCGGCGACCTGGTCATCGATGTCGATGTGCAGGTCCGGGTATCGGGCGCGGTTGGCCGCAATCGATTTCTTCAGGCCGACCAGGCCCTCGGCCCCATTGGGATCGTATGGATCGTGGTGCACCGCGCCTATGGCGACGACCGAGTCGAGTCGCTCGAGTTCGCCGGAGTTCCACACTTCGAAGGGAATTCGTGCTATGTCCTTGTTGATTTCCGACATGACTGCACCTTTCCAGGGGAAAGTCTAGCGAACGAGTCCGGGTAGCGTTGGTCGTGCGTCCGGTTTCCCGCCATTGGGAGTTGTGCGGAATCGGAGTTTGGGTAGTGTGGAGCTCGCATTCGAAATCCGATGCAAGCGCCAGCCCTCGGTCGATCCCCTCCGGTCGAGGGCTGGGTTTGTTTTGTGCGGGCGCTCGACTCCACAACGAATTGCCATCGCTGGGAACGGTTCTTCTCGGGACTACGCTAACGAAATGGCTTTTTCGCATACCAACATCGCGCGGATGGCAATCGCCGCAAATGAATTGCAGACGACCGCCGAGGTGTTGTCATTGATGCGCACTGACGACATGCCGAAGGGGGACGTGTTGTCGACCGCGCGTATAGCCGGAATCGCTGCGGCCAAGAAGACGCCTGAGCTGTCGTTCCCACTGTGCCACCAGCAGGCACTGTCGTCGGTGCGCGTGAAGTTCGGCTTCATCGAGGCCACCATCAGCGTCGAGGCGGCGGCAAAGTCCAAAGGACCCCACCGACGTCGAGATGGAGGCGCCGACAGCGGTCGCCATCGCTGGTCTGACCACGCAGGACATGGTGAAGCCGGTCAACCCCGGGCGCCACCATGACTGCGGCGCAGCTGATCACGAAAGAACTTGTCGCCGAATCAATCTCGGAGGAAACAGGACATGACATCGACGCGCGCAGACGCTCGGCTCAGCCGGATCAGTACCCGGCCGCTCGATCCTGCTGAGGTCGAGTCCGCGGTGATCGGATCGCACTTCGGTGCGGCCGTGGTGTTCACCGGCAGAGTTCGCGACCACGACGGCGGACAGGCGGTTTCGGCGCTCGAATATACGGCCCACCCTGAAGCCGAGCGGTTCCTACGCAACATCTGCGGCGAGGTCGCCGACGTCTCGGGCCTGCCCGTGGCTGCGCTGCATCGCGTGGGAGGTCTGCGAATCGGCGATGTCGCGATCGTAGTAGCGGTCGCTGCGCCGCATCGTGCCGAGGCCTTCGCCACCTGTCTGGCGTTGGTGGAGCGGATCAAGCATGAAGTACCGATCTGGAAGCGTCAACTATTCGCCGAAGGACTCTCGAAATGGGTGAACGTTTGCGGATCACCGACGTCACCGACTTCGTGAACTAGACCGCCCCCGCATTCGGTGCGCCAGCCGGCTCCGAGTTCCGGAATGGGCGAAGCCGGGGGGGTCGGCGCTATGGGCGGATTTCAATGGCTGTGTCGACCCTTCCACCATTGTTTCCGATCGACAGGCCCCACGATCGCGAAATCGATGTGCAGGCCGGTGAGGTTTCCTTCAGCGTCCCTGCTCGCGATGACCGGGTATGCACCGCCGCCGGTGCCGGATCGGCAGAGAATGAGATTCTCTCCGCTGTCGGTAAAAGGCGGCGAAAGATTGAGAGCGGTCACGATGCGGCGGTCGCCGATCCGGTATCGCTGCAACGTTTCCGGATCGTCCAGGGCTCGTTCGGCCACGTCCGCGTCCAGCATAGCGACGATATCGTTATCGGTAGAGACGAAATTGTCGGCCGGCGCGCCGTTGTGAGATTGGCCGCCCTCGGCGATCCACGGTTCGATGGTATCGGTCGGTGTATCGATGAACACCATGCTCAGGTAGGCGGGTATCAGGTGGGTGTGCTCCAGTGTAGCCGCCAACGTGAGCCGCAACGGGTGCGCACCGACCGGTATCGGACCGAATACGGGGATCTCACCGGCACCCGCCCGGCCGGGCGTTGGTCCAACGTGCTGGGTGCCAAGACTGGCGAGGTCGCCAGCAGCCAGTCGGCCCGATAAGACAGTGAGCCGACCAAGCGGACGGACCGTCAGTGCGGCCAGCCGCGCACAGTTGGCGGCATCGGGCGGCGCACCGATCCGCGGAGCGTGACCGGCGCTGAGAGCATAGAAACCGTCGGCGGTGGACACGAGTGTGGACGTTACGCGGAGCAATCCACCGGCCTGTCCCCATTGATGGGAAATGATTTCGGTGCCGAGGTTACTTTACAGTGCCAAAGTCGGGCGGCGGCGCCCGCGGCCCAGTTATCGCGATCGCCCTGTCGCGGCCGATCTGGTAGCGAAGTTGCGACGGGCGGTGTAAATTGCGGCACCGAGGACGACGACCGCCACGCCGGACAGCACCGACGCCGTTGGCAATGTGCAGGCGAGGATCAGGCAGCCGAGCAGCCCGACCACCGGAACCAACCGCACCGGCCTCCCCTCAGCCGCCGTCAGCGTCCAGGCTGCCGCATTGGCGACGGCATAGTAGAGCAGCACTCCGAAAGAAGAAAACCCAATCGCCGCACGGAGATCGGCAGTCGCGGCGGCCACGGCCACGACGAAGCCGACGGCGACCGAGGCGCGGTGCGGGACCGCGAATCGAGGGTGCACGACCGCCAAAGTATGGGGCAGATGCCGGTCGCGGGCCATCGCTAGCGTGGTGCGCGATACACCGAGGATCAACGCCAGCAGCGAGCCGAGCGCGGCGACGACGGCTCCAACCCGCACCACCGGCTCCAGCCAGCCGACACCGGCGGCGCGAACCACACCCGACAGCGGCGCGGTCGCCTCGGACAATCCTTGAGGCCCGAGCACACTCAGCGCGGCGACCACTACAACCGCATACACGAGCAAGGTAATGCCCAGCGCCAATGGAATCGCCCGGGGAATCGTGCGTGCCGGGTCACGTACCTCCTCGCCGAGCGTGGCGATCCGCGCAAATCCGGCGAACGCGAAAAACAACAGACCTGCTGCCTGCAACACGCCTGTCAGGGGGAGACCGGAATCGAACTCCAGCCTTGTGGCGTCGGTGGGGCCGGAGGTGAACGCCGCGACAACCACAGCGGCGAGCACGGCCAGCACGATCGAGACAATCGCCCGAGTCGCCAGTGCCGACTTCTGGACGCCGCGATAGTTCACCGCCGTCAACGCGACCACCGCAGCGACGGCGACCGCGTGCGCGTGTCCCGGCCAGGCATACACACCGACGGTCAACGCCATGGCCGCGCAGGAAGCGGTCTTACCGACCACGAAACACCATCCAGCCAGATAGCCCCAGAATTCGCCGAGCCGTTCGCGCCCGTACACATACGTGCCGCCCGAGGACGGATATCGGGCAGCTAATCGCGCCGATGAGGTCGCATTGCAGTACGCCACCGCCGCGGCCACCGCGAGCCCGAGTAATAGCCCCGATCCCGCCGCTCGGGCCGCCGGAGCCAACGCCGCGAAGATCCCGGCCCCGATCATCGAGCCGAGCCCGATCACCACAGCATCGGCCAGCCCCAGGCTCCGACGCAGCTCGCCCGGCGCGTCCGTCAGCGATTCCCTGGCCAGTCTGTTCCTGTCACAGTCGAAGCTCGATAAACCATCAAAGCAGATTGATGTATTCGGTGCTATCCTCGGCTTATGGCTCTGGCCCGTCAAGCTGTTCCACCGTTTGTTCATCTTGCCGCCCATCCAGTGCGGTGGCGGCTGTTGGCGGAACTGTCGAACGGCGACTATCGCGTGCGCGAACTGGTGGTTCGCGTTGGCGAGCCGCAAAATCTGGTCTCCTACCATTTGCGACTACTGCGTGACAGTGGCCTCGTCACCGCTTCGCGCAGCAGCAATGATCGCCGCGACAGCTACTACCACTTGGATCTGGACCGCGCCGCCGAAATGCTCACCGGTGCATGTGCAGCGCTACACCCTGCGCTCCAAATGGCTTCCACGCCAACAGAATTAGAATCGTCGGTGCCATCGATGGTGTTGTTCGTGTGTGCCGGGAACAGCGCGCGCTCCGCGATCGCTGAGGCCCTGCTGCGACAACGTGCCGGAGGCAGAGTCGAAGGGCTCAGCGCCGGCACTCGTCCGAAGCCGTTCATGCATGCCAATACGGTGCGGGTGTTGTGGGAGGAATTCGGCATCGACCTCTCCGACCAACGTCCCCGCCACCTGGACACGCTAATCGACCAACCCTTCGACGCTGTGGTCACACTGTGCGACAAGGCCCGTGAGATTTGTCCCGACTTCGGTGACGATCCCCGGTGGATCCACTGGAGCATCCCGGACCCGGTCGCCTCGGGCAGCGAGGATAGCTACCCGGCCTTCCTGGCCACTGCCGCCGAGATCGATACCCGCATCCGCTATCTGCTGCCAACCCTCACCGCCCTCGACCCCACGAAAAGGAGTGCCTGATGACAACATCCACCGAATACGCCAGCGTACGTTACCTCGTCGATGACGTGCAGAAAGCCGTCGACTTCTACACCGACCGCCTCGGCTTCGTCCTGCACACCAACGCCGCCCCCGCCTTCGCCGACGTGGTTCGCGGCTCGCTGCGCCTATTGCTGTCCGGCCCATCCAGTTCCGGCGCTCGCGCCACCCCTGCCGGCGCCGCCGGACCGGGCGCCAATCGTATCCACCTGGTCGTCGCGGATCTCGACACCGAGATCGAACACCTCCGAGCAACCGACGTCGAATTCCGAAGCGAGGTTGTCAGCGGCCCGGGCGGCCGCCAAATACTGCTCGCTGACCCCACCGGCAACCTGATCGAACTGTTCCAACCCGCAGCCGCGGTCGGCAGCACGCCGAGTGATCGATTCGCCAGGTGATGGCGCACTGATGTTCATGTGATAGCGCACGAGTCGGCGCGTGGCGAAGCGAGCAGTTCGTGCTGCGTGCCGGCTCGACGTGGGATGATGAGAATGAACCAATTGGCTAGTGCGACGTCGCTCTACCTGCTTGCTGACAGTCCGGTGCATCGGTAGGAGCTAGATGCCGAGCCACCGGATCGGCTATTTTCCAGCAGATACCTCAGATTCGGTCCCGCGACGGCTACTGCGGTGAGCGCCTCCATCTCGACCCAGTCGGGCCGTTTGTCATTGCTGTTGCCTCGATGATGACGGCAGTGTCGGGTGTAACCGAACACCACCTTCACAGAGGACGGCGCCAACGGGCGACACGGCGGTAGCAGCTTTGAAGTCTGCTTGGCCGCCGTGACACCCGCGGGGAATGTGACGGCAATGACCTCCACTGTCTGCGCACCCCTCGTGCGCAGCAGGGCGATCGCCGCCGCAGTGGTCCGCAATTCGCCGTCGGCCACCGCGGTCCGAATCGAGCCGGTTTGGGGCCCACATCGACATGCGGGCGGGGCACGCTCGGTCGATGTGAAACGACTAACTCATGGACATCAATTGCGCAGCGCTGCGACCGTACGCGGTCGAATCACTTCTCAGAGAGGGCGATCGCGGTCAGAGTCCGAGAATGCGCCGTAGCAGTTCAGCGCCGCTGAAGCCATAGTTCAGCAACGCCGAAATAATATCGATAAACATCGGTACACCTTTCCTTTTACTCCGGCCGGGCTGGGTGACTGCCCGGCCGTGCAATGCTGCAGCTTATCTTGAGCTACGTTCGACCCTGGAGGACGTAGTTCCCATGGCTGGGAATCGGGGACGCGTTATCCGACTCGGTGAGTCGGCGAATCCGCCGAAGCGTTGGCGTCCCAGCAGTGAGAAACGTAGACGTTGTCCGGTGCGTCGGGCTCGACGATTTTCGCGGTCGTGTCTGGCCAGGCGAATTCCCATGCCTGGCAACAGGTTATGCGGTCTGTACAGTCGCTCGCCGTCCGGCCCGTTCGGAGTCGGAGGTCTGACGAGAAGGGATTCGGTGTGAAGATCGGTGTATCAGCAGTAACGGCAACGTTTATGGCCGTCACTGTTCTGGGAGTTACTGCGGGAACCGCGAGTTCGCGGCCCACCGAGGTCAAGGACGAGGTGGTGACGACGGGAGAAGAGGAGGGTGTCGCGTATCGGGCTGTGCTGGCCGATGGTGCCAAGGGCCTCACCACGGTGGTGGAAGGAGGTAAGTTCGAAATTGCGGAGCACGGCGCGAAGGTGTTATTGAAGTCGCGTATGGGCGAGGTTGTCGCTGTGGTGCCGTTGACGTTCGAGGTGTCGGGCCATGCGGTGTCGGTGGCTCATCAGATCGGCGAGGAGGGGCGCAAGCTGGTTCTCGCGCCACGTGTGGGTGCCAAGGAGATCGGCGAGATGCGCCCGATCAGTTCGATGGCGCGCCTGGTTACCGAACTCAACAGGAACGTCGTGGGGATGGTGGTCGGTGGCCTGCTCGGGGGGCTCATCGGTGCTGTGATCGGGCTAGGGTTCTTCAGTATCGTGACCGGTCCTATCGGCATGGCTGTCGGCGCGGTTGCGGGTGGGTACATCATGGGTGGTCAGCCGTTCGCCGAGGCTGTGATGGCGGTGGTCAACGGCGAAGGCTGATCGACTCAGCGTGTTCCGGCGGTGGGCAGACGTGCCCTGGCACGCCTGCCCACTTCGGAAGGCATTCGCCACCAATGAATTCGAACTCGCAAAACCTTTGTGACAGACCTGAAAGGACGGCGCATGGTACGCCGTATGATCGCCGCCTGCCTCGGCTTGGCCGCGATAATGGTTCTGACGGGACTTATGGCGGCCGCGTGTTTCTCCACGCTCGCCGAGAAGTCTCGTAGCACCGAAGAGAGCAGCACGGCAACAACAACGGATGTACCCGCGCCCGACGTTGCGGGTACAGCGGCAACCGGCGCCGCCGCACCGCCGCTGACGGAAATTCCGTCCTCGACAGACGGACCGCCACTCACCCAGGGTTCGCGCGTCGATTTCGCCAAGACCGCGATCTCGGTGACCAGGCCGCGGACTCCAGAGGTGAGTGTCGGTGAATGCGTGGGGGTCGGTGCGACGCTCGAGAAAGTCGCTTGCGGCGGTGGGGGTTCCATTTACAAGGTGGTCGATGTGACCGCTGACGGCAGTGTGTGCCCCAGCGATGCGGACAAGTCGCACGGGACCGAGCGTGGAGCTGTATGCCTAGACATCGACTGGATGGTCGGTGCCTGTATGGAGCTGAACGATGGCGCCAAGCGGGTCGACTGCGTCCCCGGCGGAAATCGGGTGAAGGTTGTGGACGTCCTGAATGCCACCACTGACGTCAACAGTTGTCCGTCTGGTGATCGCGGCATCGTCTACGACCAGCGGCGTTTCGTCATCTGTGTCGCAAAGCTCTGAGCCTGTTCGTTCAACCGACACGGAAAATCGAATCGGCGGGGCCAGCCGTGGATGTTCTCACGAGGCGCGAGACGACTCAGCATGTCGCCGACTATCTCCACTGGTGGGAAGGTGAGCTGATATGCGCGGCGCGGCCCGCCGATACTCTGACGGCGATTCAGTGATCGGCGATGGGTTGCCCGTTGGACCACTACCGGCAGGGCGGTGGCGACGCAGGAACAGGTGTCATCGCCGCTGATTCCCGGCGGTTCGATGAGGTCCCCGGGCGTATCCAAGCGACGGTGTTACCGTCGGAAAAAGAGGAGATAGTGTGGCGACCGCCAACGTGCGAACCCGGATGAGCAGTCTTTTTCGGACGAAGTCCATCGAGCAGTCGATTCGTGACACCGACGACCCGGATTCCAAGCTCCGCAAGGACTTGGGCACGTGGGACCTCATCATCTTCGGCGTCGCGGTGGTGATCGGGGCGGGAATCTTCACCATCACCGCACGGACCGTGGGAACCGTTGCAGGACCGTCGGTTTCGCTCGCGTTCGTACTGTCCGCCATCGCGTGCGCGCTGACCGCGCTGTGCTACGCGGAGTTCGCTTCGACCTTGCCGGTTGCAGGCAGCGCCTACACGTTCTCCTACGCGACGTTTGGTGAACTGATCGCCTGGGTCATCGGTTGGGACCTGATACTCGAGTTCGGACTCACGGTCTCCGTAGTGGCCAAGGGTTGGTCGCAGTACCTCGGTGAGCTGATTGGCCGGCCACCTGTGCTGCATGCCGGTTCAATCGAGTTCGACTGGGGCGCGGTTGTTCTCATCGCGGTGCTCGGCGTCCTGCTTGCCACCGGCACCAAACTGTCCTCGCGAGTGTCCGCGGTCGCGGTGGCTGTCAAGCTGGCGGTGATCGCGCTCGTGCTGGTAGTCGGCATGACTTACTTCGATTCGAAGAATCTGACGCCTTACATTCCGCCGTCGCAGCCCGGTGACGAGGGCGAAGGCATGCGTCAGTCGCTGTTTTCCTTCCTCACCGGCGCGGGGCACAGCACCTTCGGCTGGTACGGGCTTCTCGCCGCCGCCAGCCTGGTGTTTTTCGCGTTCATCGGCTTCGATACCGTGGCTACTGCGGCCGAAGAGACCAAAGACCCGCAGCGTGCGTTGCCGCGTGGCATCATCGGTTCCCTCGTCATTGTCACCGTGCTCTATGTCGCGGTGTCGCTTGTGCTCACCGGCATGGTGCCCTACACCGAGCTGTCCGGTGAGAACGCCACGTTGGCAACGGCTTTCGCGGTGCACGGAGCGACATGGGCGAAGACCATCATCTCCGTCGGTGCGCTGGCCGGACTCTCTACCGTCGTAATGATCAACCTGCTCGGGCAGACCCGGGTGTTGTTCGCAATGTCGCGCGACGGTTTGCTGCCGCGCAGGCTCGCGCACACCGGCAAGCACGGCACACCGGTGCGAATCACCGTCATCGTCGCCGTGGTGTGTGCCGTGCTCGGGGGTTTCGTCGACTTCGGCACGCTGACGGAGATGGTCAACATCGGTACGTTGTTCGCGTTCATGTTGGTGGCGATCGGTGTCCTGGTGTTGCGCCGGACCCGCCCCGACCTTCCACGCGGGTTCCGCGTCCCGTGGGTGCCGCTGATTCCGGTCCTGGCCGCGCTGGCCGCACTGTGGCTGATGCTCAATCTGTCGGTCGAAACCTGGATCCGGTTCGTAGTCTGGATGATAGTCGGCTTCGGCATCTACTTCCTGTACAGTCGCCACCGCTCGCCGCTGCAAAAGCCGACACCGTAATCGCGGGTATGCCTGTGGTTACCTACCGACCGCTAGGTGCCGAAAATCGCGAATTGTCGACACGCAGCCGTCCAGAAACTGAACGGCTGCATGGTGTTCCAACGCAACATTTTCAAGTTTGGTGGATAGGCCGACAACACTCGAAGCTGATGTCAGGCCTGCGCGCGGAGGTATTCCATCACTGGTCGGGAGACTGCTCCAATAGTTGTTCCGCTTCCATCGCGGCGTCTGCCAGCGCTGCGCCCTGACATTCGATGATGATGGCGGCGAGTCGTTCTGGTTCATATTGCAGCGCGTGGGCGGTGAGGTACAGATCGGTAATTCGTCCACAGTAGTCCGTTCGGATCGCCACGCTGCAGTCGTCCGACCACGCACATCCCCGAATTCCGGCCAACAGGTCGGTAATTCGCAGGGCCTTGTGCATCTGACCTTCGATATTGTCCATCGGGTTCGCTTCCGTTCGGCGCGAGGCCTTCGGCCTCGCCGACAGGCTGCAGGGTTGGGAGGCCGAAGGCGAAGCCGATGTTACGGTGTCGCGGCCGGAGTCCCCGGGGCTGGGAAGGATGGGCGTCTACGATGCCGTTGCTATCGTCTGCGGGGAATGGCAGTGGTTTACGGGTGGTCGGCGTATTCGCCGGGTAGGCGGTGTAGATGAGCGTTCCAGTCCCCGGCCGACTTCGAATCGAGAAAACTAGGCGTGCAGAGGAGGACTTGCTCTGTCACCTCAATGATCTCGTCTCGGATCTGCACGCCGAGCGGCCATACATGCTCGGTTTTCCAGTGAATCTCGACTTCACATTCAGCAGGTTGGCCGGACTTTTGGATGTCTTCGCCGACAACGGCTCATATCGCGATGATGAGCCCGATGCGATGGAGCGGGCGGTGGTGGACTTCATGGCGCGGCTCGCCAACGGGAGTCCCGACGGGGTGGGCGGGTATGTCGCCAACAATGGCAGCGAAGCCAACCGGTTCGGGCTCGATCGCGGATGTACGCTACTGCCCGATGCCAAAATCTATTGTAGCGAAGCAGCACATCGATCGATAGAGATGTGCGCGCGGTTGATGCGCAAGAAGCTCGTCGTGCTCGCGTGCGACAGAAGAGGACGTATCGACACCAATGCCCTAGCCCGGCAATGCTGGCGGGACGCAGGGCATGGCTGTGTGGTCGTCGCGAACATCGGTACTTGGAAGACCGGAGCGATCGACGATGTCGAGGCCATCGTCGCTGCCGCATCGCCGACGGGGTCGGTCTATGTACATGTCGACGCTTCACTCGGTGGCCTGCTCATGCCTTTCACGACGAGCCAAGAAACTTGGGGTTTCGCGGTGGACGAGGTGGGAAGCGTTGCGGTGAGCATGCATCAGGGGCTCGGCCTGCCCATGCCGTGTGCGGTAGCTCTGGGTCGCTCCGATCTCGTTGCTGCCGAATCGGTTTCGGGCGGCGCCTGCAGCGGGTTCGCCAGTGTAATGCTGTGGCACGCGTTGGCTTCGAAGGGCGAGGCCGGGTTGGCGCTGAACGCGAGCAAGGCGTTCGATATGGCCCAATACGCGGCGAAGAAATTGGCCGACGTCGGTTTGCGTCCAGTGCTGTACCCGGATTCGATCACGGTCGTGTTCACTCAACCCGCCGACTGGATCTGCCGCAAGTACCATTTGGCCACCGAGTACGGCCGGGCCCGGATAATCACCTTGCCGCATGTGAGCAAGCGGGTGATTGATGAACTCTGCGGCGATGTGGTGCGCAACCGCCGATTCTTCAAAGGTCGCTGGGCGAATCGGTCAAATGCGCCGGGGAACAACGGGCGCTGAGTCGAATGGCTGCTGGGGCCGCCCGCAGTCACCCGAACCGGTAGGTTTGCGAATCAGCGTTGGTCTCCGCACACGCGGCTATTGATCTGCGTCGTTCGGAAACGTGAGAACGATCGGCAGGGGGCTCGTCTACCCGGGCTCAGCGGTGGCGAGCAGGGACGCCAACTTATCCGCGGATACCGGATCGTAGAAGTACTTGCCCTGGGCGGTGTCGGAGCCGAGGTCGCGAAGCACTTCGACTTGGTGGCGAGTTTCGACGTATTCGGCGGTAACGCTCAAGCGGAGTGCGTGTGCCAGTTTGATGATCGCCTCTAGGATGAGCATGTCTGCGCGCCTTGCGGTGCCGTCGTCGCGGATGTGATGGATGAACGGACCGGCGAGTTTGACCACGTCGAGGGGTAGCTGGCTGAGGTAAGCCAAATTGGAGTAGCCGGTGCCGAAGTCGTCGATGGCGATGTGGACGCCGGTCTCGGCGAGTTGGTGCAGCGCTCGCAGTGGCCGACCGGTGGTTTGCATCAAGGCCCGTTCGGTCAGCTCCAATTGCAGCCAGCTCGGGTCTACGTCAGTGTCGGCGATGATCTGCCGCACGCGTTGCAGCCAATCGGGGTCGGCTACTTCGACAGCGGAAACATTGACGCTGACGATCGGCGTCAGGTCGGAGTACTCGTCGTGCCAACGCCTGCTGCACCGACAGGCGCGCTCCAGGACGTGGGCACCAAGCGTTCGGATGTGCCCGTTGTCTTCGGCAAGATCGATGAACCGCGCGGGTGCCAGGATTCCGAGATCCGGGTGCTGCCAGCGGACGAGCGCCTCGACAGCGACCATCCGGCCGTCGCCGAGCGAGACGATTGGCTGGTAGTCGACAACGAACTCCCCGCGGCTGAGGGCGACGGGCATCGCAGCCGTCAGCTCGGCCCGGGTGTGCTCGCGTCGGCCACGAGCGGCGTCGAACATCGCGTAGCGGTCGCGTCCGGCGGTTTTAGCCCAGTACATGGTGGTATCGGCAGCCTGGAGCAGTTCAGTCGCGTTGGTGCGCGATACGTGCTCCTCCATCACGCCGATGCTGACTGACACGGACAGGCGATGGTTGTGAATTTCGAAGGGCCGGTGGAATGTTCGGAGTACGGCTGCAGCCAGGCGGCGCAGTTTTTGGGCACCGCCGGAATGCGGGAGGAGGATGACGAATTCGTCGCCGCCCATTCGTGCCACCAGTTGGTCGGGTCCGGTGAGACAGGCGCGTAGGCGGGCCGCAGCCTGCACCAGTAGTTCGTCGCCGACCATGTGGCCGAAGGTGTCGTTGACGACCTTGAAGTGGTCGAGGTCGACGTAGCAGAGACCGACCCGGGCGTTGGGATCGGCGAGTGCACCGGCGAGCACGTCGAAGAACCGGGAGCGGTTCGCCAGACCGGTCAGCTGATCGTGATGCGCGCGGTAATGCAGTCGTTCGCGCAGCGCGCGGCGGTCGGAGATGTCCTCCACCAGCATGAGCGTGTATTGCGGTTGCCCGTAGTCGTCGCGGATGAGAGAAACGTTGATGTTGGTCCACACCGTATGGCCGTCGCGGTGCCGGTACGCCTTCTCCTGTTGTACGTGGTCGTCCTGGCCGCGCAGCAGCGCCGCATATGTATCCCACATGCCCGGAAGGTCTTCGGGATGCGTAAGATCGGTGACCGACATCTCGAACACTTCCTCGGGCCGGTAGCCGAGCATGCTGGCGAACGCGTTGTTGACCTCGATGATCCGCCCCGTCATGTCCGAAAGTCCGGTGCCTACGCCGGCTTGGGAGAACACGGCCCGCAAACGAGCCTCGCTGGCGCGTAGTTGCTCCTCCACCTTGCGTCGGGCAGCGATATCGGCAGCCCGGACGCTCTCCTGTTCGTCGAGCAGCCAGTCCCGGAAAGTGCGTAGATAGCCCGTCGTGAAGGCATTCATCAACTCGGCCACGCGCGACGGCGCCTTGCCCGCCGCTGCGAGATGCGCATTCAGAACGGCTATACTGCGCCCGAGCACCTCATCACCGGCAAAATGCGAGTCGGCCAGTTCCGCGCCGAGCTCGGCGACCCGATCTGCCGGATCCATGCCTTCGACTGCCGCCTCCAGTTTCTCCGCCAGCTCGGCCAGGAACGCGCGCACATCGCTGGAGCTCATGGGCACAATGCGGTCGCGAGACCCGGTGTCGAGGACGGCGGCCCACCGTTCAGGTGGGTTGGCATGGAGATTCCTGAATCGTGAATTCCCCTGGCTTCCCACACCATAAGGCTTGATTTTAGGTATTTGGGCAATGGCCTTGGGATTTGCTAGCCCCAGCATTGGGAAGGGATCAACATCACCGGGAGTATTCCCCTGTGGAAAAGGTCGGATTTGACGTAAGGGTCGACGGGCCCGCTTGTTCCAAGGCTGTGCCGACCCTGCGGATGATCCGATAGGCCAACCAGATTCGCACTCCGAACGAGGAGATGCGTCAGCTAACCGCTGTTCCCGCGGCTGAGAAGCGCTCCGAGGCAATCGGGTTGAAACACTGGTATAGGACACATCGTGAAACACCGTACGTTCCGAACTGTGATGGCCATGGTCCTCAGTGCCGCCGCAGCTAGCCTCAGCGCCTGCATCTCGAACTACAAGGACACCTCGTCGCCGTGCACCACGGCCAACGCCGATAACAGATCTGATGAACCGCAGGATGACAGCGACAAGAAGGCCGGGCCCTCCCCGCCCCCGCCATCGTCTTCGACGGTACTGGCGAAGCCATCGGTGCAGCAGCTCAACGACCGCCTCACCAAAGCTTTGGACCCCAACGTGCCGGATGCGGTAAAGGTCGGTTGGATCCAGGCTGCCGAGCGGGATCCGCATCTGGTCGCCAACCTCGTTGACGCTGCCAAGAAGCAGAACGCCAAGTTCGAGGTCATCGACGTCCAGGACCCCAAAGACGGCAAACTCAAGGCCGACGCCAAGCTCACCATCGGCGGATCCCCTGTCTTCATCTCCTGTATATCCTTCGTCTCCGAAGACGACGGATGGAAGATTGGCCGCACCTTTGCCTGCAATGTCGTCAAAAGTGCCGAAATAGAGTCCGATGCCTGCCAGGAATGAGAAGATGGTCACCCGCCAGCAAATGGTGGGAGCACGTCCACTCGGAGAGTCAGTTCGGTGCTCGGGTCACGGGTGAGTTCGTCGCCGACCAGGTACGCGCAGTAGCCGAGCATCTCGGCGAGCTTCGGACCGTAGGACTCGGCCAGGGTGTAGCGGAGATCGGCGACGGTGGCGCCGAGCGGGAGATCGATGAGCTCGCGGTCTCTGCCGGTGGCCTCGGCGATTGCGGCGAAGTAGCGGACTTCAACCACCGATGGCTCCCATCGTGCGTTGTGGTGGAACGAAATCCGCGGCGTTGATGCCATGGCCCGCCCATTTTTGCCACATGGATGCCCGCCAGATCGTGGCGAGTTCGTCGTCGGAAGCACCCCCGCGCATGGCATCGCGCAGGTCGAATTCTTCGTCGCTGAACAGACAGGAGCGCAGCCTGCCTTCGGCGGTGAGCCGAGTGCGGTCACAGTCGGCACAGAAATTGCGGGTCACCGATGCGATGATGCCGACGGTGGCGGGTCCACCGTCGACGAGCCATGTCTCGTCGGGCGATGTCGGATCGGAGCGCTCGATGGCGGTGAGCGTGAAGCGGGTGCCGAGGACATCGAGCAATTCGGCGGCGGTGACCATACTGGCGCGGGCCCATTCGCGGCCGGCATCGAGCGGCATCTCTTCGATGAAGCGCAACCGGCAGTCCTCAGCGATACACCATCCCAGCAGATCCGTTGCACCGGAAAGGGTTTGCCGCATCAGAACCGCGTTCACCTTGATTGGGGCCAGGCCGGCGAGCCGCGCGGCCCGGATACCGGCCAGCACAGAGTCGCGCCTGTCGCGGCGGGTGAGCATGGCGAAAGCCGCGCGATCGATGGTGTCGAGCGAGACATTCACCCGGTTCAAACCTGCCTCCGCCAGTCCTTTCGCACGATGTTCCAGGCCAACGCCGTTGGTCGTCATGGCCAGCGGTGTGTCGGGCAGCCGCTCGTGGCAGCCCGCGATGATCTGCTCGAGGTCGCGACGCATCAGCGGGTCGCCGCCGGTGAATCGGACTTCTCGCACGCCGAGCTCGCGCACAGCTAGGCTGATCAATCGGACGATCTCGGCCACCGTCAACCGTTCGGCGCGCGGAATCTGCGGCAAACCCTCCTCTGGCATGCAGTAGGTACATCGGAGCGAACACTTCTCGGTGATCGACACACGCAGATCGCGTGCCACTCGCCCGAAGCGGTCGACCAAGAACGGAGTGTCGGGGCGGCCGTCGAGCGAGGGCAGCCCAGCTCGTACGGCAGGGATTCCCATCTCGACTAGCGTCATAAACTCATTCTCTTGCCTTATCAACCGTGGGAGGTCGGTGTTTCACTTCGCCGTCCCAGTGAGGTACTCGACCTCGCCGTGGGTGCGTCGGTAAGCCGATTCGGCTCGTTCATGCGAGCTCGATCGGCAGCGTCGCATAGCCGTGCAGGAAGTTCGAGTACAACGGTCGAGGTGTGCCAGCGGGTCTGATGACGCGGGTCACGCCACGCAGTTCGTCCAGGACTATGCCGATCTCGAGCCGGGCCAGGTGGGCGCCGACGCAGTGGTGTGGCCCGAACCCGAAGGACAAGTGCGGGTTGGGCTTTCGGTCGAACCGGACCGTATCCGGGCTGGGGAAGCGGGATTCGTCGCGGTTGGCGGAGATGTTCCACAGAGTGACAATGTCGCCCGCCGCGATGTCGGCGCCGGGCAGTTCGACGTCGGTGCGCGCAACGCGTCCGAAATGCATTGTCGGGGCGAAGCATCGGAGGATCTCCTCGACCGCGGTGGGGAGATCGGTGACCTCACCGAAGGCATCCCACAGGCTCGGGTCGGCGACGAATGCCTGTGCTGTGTTGGTCAGGATTAGTCGGCTCGTTTCGTCACCGCCCAAAATCATGCTGTAGCAATTGGTGACGATCTGGTCGTCGGTAAGGGGCGCACCCTCGAAGGTTTCGGCGATCAGCGCCGAAACGAGACCCCCTGCGGGTTGACGTCGCTGTTCTTGCACGAGTTCGAGCAAGCAGAGCAAGATCTCTTGGCGTGCGGCCATGGCGTCGATCCGCGGCTGCGCCGCGTCTTCGGAGCCGAGGGCCTGCTTGGTGAGCGTGACGAGCAATTCGTGGTCGCGCTCGGCTATGCCGAGCAGATCGCAGATCGTGTATATCAGGATGCGGGAAGCGACCTCGCGGGCGAAGTCGAAGGGGCCGGTACCGACACGGTCGGACAACAGTCGCCGGGTGCGGTCGCGAATGGGATTGGCTAGAGCGCACAAGGCCTTCCGTGACAGCGCTGGAGTCAGCAGCCGACGCAGCACGGTGTGCCTCGGCGGGTCGGTGACCGCGAGCATGTCGCCAGCCGCGCTGTCTCCGCCCGCAAGCAGCGTGAGCAGTACGTTTCCTCGTTGAGAGGTGAACCGAACATGATCGCGGTAGATGCCCGCCGCTGCATGGTAGCCGCAAACAACCCAGAAGCCTGAGGCGGCGGCCGTACCCGGCTGCCAGAAGATCGGCCGGTGCCGCCGCTGGATGCGCCAGAACTCTGCCATATCGGCGCGCGCGTGAACCAGAGGCTCGGTGAGATCCAGGTCCAGTGCGATCACGGCTCATTCACCATGTTGGTTCCGCGCCGAGAAAAGGGCTGCAAGCGCGGCAGGCGATTCCGCGTCGAGCAGCATGCGCATCGTCACGGCTACTCCGAATTCACCCTTGATCCGCCGGGCCAGCCGGGTCGCGAGCATCGATTCGCCGCCGAGATCGAAAAAGCTGTCATCGGGATGAAATCGGGGTAGGTCGAGGGTCTCCGCGAATAGGCCGCACAGCAAATGTTCGATCGGCGTCATCGTGGCCGGTGCCGGTCGGGCCCTGCCGTGCTGTTTTGCTGAGGCTGTCAAGGAGCGATAGTCGACTTTGCCGTGTGGTGTGCGTGGCATCTGGGCAAGCACGTGTACGCGGTCGGGCTGCATATAGCGGAGTAGGCGCTCCGCCAGGAAGCGACGAATCTCGCCCCCGCTGACCTCACCCGCGGTCACGACGAAGCACACCAGCTGAGCGTCGGTCGCGACCACGGCACACTGGCGGACATCTGGATGGCGGACCGCGACGGCTTCGATCTCGCCTGGTTCGATCCGCCTGCCCCGCAGTTTGATTCGCCGGTCCATCCGGCCGACGAACTCGAGCTGCCCATCGGGCAGCTGCCATACCAGATCTCCCGAGCGGTAGAACCGTTCGCCGGTCTGCGCATGGTCGACGAACGCGGCCGCGGACTCCCGGGGCAGGCCGACATAGCCGTTCGCGACACCGAGGCCGCCGATCCACAGCTCGCCGACATTGCCAGCCGGTACGTCTCTGCCCTCGTTGTCGACGATGCGTAGCCGAGTGCCATCGATCGCGCGGCCGATCGGAACATGGCGCGCGACGTCCACCAGCGGATCACTGATGGTGGCGCAGACCGTTGTTTCGGTCGGCCCATAGGAATTCACGATGTGGTGGCGCACGCTCCATTCCGCGATCACCGGGGCGTTGGCCGGCTCGCCGGCGACGATGAGTCGTAGTCCCTGCGGCATCTGGCGTTCCGGAATGGCAGCCAGCACCGATGGCCCCAGGATCGCGTGCGTGATGTTCTGTGTGACAAAGACTTCTGCGATGCTCGCGCCATCGGTGAGCCGCTCGTGCTCGACGAAGACCGCGGTCGCACCCGACCCGAGGGTCGAGGTGACCTCGGCGATCGAGGCGTCGAAAGTGGCGGCGGAAAACTGCAGCATGCGTGCGCCGGGGCCGAGCTCCAGCGCCCGGGCGGTGGCGTCGCCCATGGCGGTGATGCCGCGATGCGGCACCGCGACGCACTTGGGCGTGCCAGTTGATCCGGCGGTGAAAATTATGTACGCCACGTCCTCCGGATTCGGATACCTACCCAGATCCGGAGCGGTAGTGTCGGCTTCGCCGGGGTACGGCAGTGTGTGCGTTTCGACGCCGTCTGGCAGGTGCGGCGGTAATTCCCCCGGCTCCAGCACTGCCACCCGCACCGCGCAGGTCGTGAGCGCAGCTCGTGTTCGCTCGACCGGTTGGTCCGCTGTCATAGGCACGTACACGGCACCGAGTCGCCATATGGCGAGCATTGCGGCCGTGGTGTACGGACTGCGACCGTCTGGCACCACCACGGCAATCGCATCCTGCTTGGTCACACCGGCTCGCGTCAGTTCAGCGCAAACGCGGCCGACCCAGTCGTGCAGCTCGTGGTATGTCAGCCGCCAACCGTCTGCCACCAGCGCAACCTGGTCTGGCGACGCCGCGACCCGTTTGTCGAACCGTCGCAACCAGCATCCACCTGGTGCCTGCTGTGGCTTCCCGTCAGGAGTTTGCACTCTTTTAACGCTAAAACCGAACCGTTCGGGATTCTTCCGGGTTGTCGCCAGGCATGGGAACAGTGTCGTGTCATGCGTGTTGAAATGCCCGGCGGCGAACGGCTCGGACGAGTTGACCGGGTCACGCCTGGTTTCCTTTGCGAAACGATCACGCGGTTGGTTCTGCGTAGCGCCCAAAGGCCTGGTCGATCAGCTCGGCCGCGGCTCTGGTGACGATCAGCCGGGCTATAGCCAGGTCGGTCTCGAGCCTGGCCTCTGCCTCAGGAGCGCGGTCCGAGCGCTCGTAGGCCTGCCTGGCTAGGCTCCAGAACAGTGGGGAACTGTACTCGTCGGCGATGCGGTCACAATCCGCACGTAGTCGCTCGAGCAGTCGGCGCGCGTCCTCGGCCGCGAGTCCTGTGTCGACTAGCCGAGCGGCCAGGTCGGCACAACGCGGGGTGGTGCTCCAGTCTATGGGGCGTGACGTAGCCGGGAAGCTCGCTGGGGCTGGGACCACCGGCTCGGCGGCGGGGGTTGGTGCGTTTGCGACCTCTACGGGGACGGGTGGTTCCGGCTCCGGGACACCGAGAACCGTGGCCAAGCCATCGCCGCGGTCCCAGGCATCGAGCAGTTCCCGAATCCCGTTCAGCTGCATGCCCCGGCTGAGCAGGCGGCTGATCGTCTGGAGCCGATGCAGATGGTCGGCCCCGTAGTAGCCGATCCGCCCGCGCACTTCGGGCGAGGGGAGCAGCCCGCGTTCGTGGTAGACGCGGACGCTCCGCACTGTCGTCTCGGCCACTCGCGCCAGTTCGTCGATTGTGTACTCCGCGTCACCAGCCATACCCACCAGGTTGCCATAGATCACGAAATATGAACCGTAGATAAACGTGCCGTCACATAGCGGCATTGATGCTTGCCGCGCGGACAATCGTCAGTTAACGTGCGAGGACCAGCTTTCACAGCTGGCTTCCGGGGACTGTCGAGCAGCCCTGATGAGCCCGACTATGGGGCACGCACGATTGGCGCGTGCTTCGGCTTTCCCGGAGGCGGCAATGAACGCAATACGGACTCGTCGGCTGGAACCGGATCCAGCGCCGGCGACGATTTCTTCCATTCCCACCAAATCGGTACGGCGGCCGCCGTGTGCCGACTTTCCCGATGACTGGGACCTCGATGTCGGATCGCCGGACACATGGCGAGCCGCCATCCAGATCTGCCAAGGTTGTCCGCTGCTCGCGGAGTGCGGTGAGACGGCGGAGGCGCTGATCGCCAGCGGCAGCAGCCCGAGGGCAATGATCTGGGCTGGCGTGCCATATGACGCGGCCGGCAATGTTGTCGGCAACCTGGACCGCTACCGCAAGACGCCGATGGACCACAAGCGGCCGTTGCAGATCATCCACACTGGACCCCGGCCCGACCACGTGGAACCTCCCGTCGCCCCGCAGCGGCAGCTCATCCTCGGCCGCCCGCTGCGACCAACGGGAACCGGCGGTGATTGATTCATGACGCTGCTGGCTCTGGAGATCGGCGCGACCAGATTCGCCGCCTGTCGGGTGGCCGAGGACATCGGCGTCGATGATGTAGCCCAGATTCCGGTACCCGATCGTGCGGCCTGGGAGCGGTGCCGCGAGCTGCTGCTCGACGTCGCCGATCCGGGCGAGATAACCGGCGTCGGCATCGCCGCCGCAGGACCTATCGACATGGGCGCAGGCATGGTGGCGACAGTCGACGTGCCGGAGTGGCGTACGGGGTTCGGCATCGCCGAGGCGGTGCGCAAAGTATTTCCGGCAGCAGAGGTTCGGCTCGCTTTGGACGGCGTGTGCCGCGCACTGGCCGAACGGCAATTCGGTGCGACCCGCGAAGTGATGGACGCGGTCGTACTCGATGTCTCGACGCACGTCACCGGTGGCGCCATGATCGGCGGGTTTGTGGTGGTAGGCCGCACTGGAAACGCAGGCCATATGGGTCATGTGCTCGTATCCGGCTTCGACGAGAGGTGCGAGTGCGGTGGGCACGGGTGTCTGGAGGCAGTGGCGGGCGGGCTGTCCGCGATTCGCTGGGCCCGGGAACGCGGATGGGCCGGGACTTCGGTGCCTGCCCTCGCCGCGGCGGCCACGGCGGGTGACCAGATCGCGGTGGACGCGGTCGGGCGCGCGGGCACGGCGCTGGGGCAGGCGATCGCATCGATGGCTGCCCTGCTCGATGTCGATCTCGCGGTAGTAGGGGGCTCGCTCGCCGGATCCGGTCCCGCGCTGTGGGATCCGCTCGGCGAGGCGGTCGCGGCGCACGCCAAGCTCAGTTTCTTGCCTGGACTGCGAGCGGTGCCGTCGAGACTAGGGGATGCGGGGATATTGGCGGGGGCTGGGGTTCTCGCCGTATCGACGCAAGACTGAGCCGCTGTCCGCGCACCAGCTGATGCTCATTGTCGGGCGCGGTTCTGAAGGTCAACTCGCCATTTAGTGTACCGCTATTTAGCGGTACACTAAACTACGTCCAATGGCGCAATGGGTCGCGAAATCGGCGAAGTCGACGAGCGGCCAGAGGCACGTGCGATGGGAGAAGTTGCGCAAGTGATCCCGTGGATGACGATAGAAACCTTGACGCCGGGTTTCATGTCGGTGGTTTCGGTCGGCGATTCGGCCCGAGACTTCTCCAGCGTGCATCGTGTCCTACAACGGCTGCTGACGAAGATGCCCGCCATCTACGACTGCCTTAACACCGGGGACATCCTCGACATCCTCCGTTCGGCGCGGGACAGGGCGACTGACGTGGACTTCGTGATGCCGACCGCATCGGGCCCGCACCTGCTGAAGGTGCGGCCGGTGTACGGGCCGACGGGGGCGGTGCATGCCGTACGTCTGTGGCTCGGCCCCGCCGACGTACCGATTCCCGAATTGCGGCCCGCCGTCGGCGGCATCTGGGACCTGGACGCCCAGACCGTTGCACAACCGAGTGGCATCACCCGGCTGTGTGGTGTGGCGGCGGAAGAATACGTGCCGAGAATGTCGCTCGCCGAGCTCTTTCAGCGGATACCGATGTTCGACCGGCATGCTGAGTTGCTCGACCTGCTCTATGACCCTCGGGCGGGTGACCGCTTCCAACACGACGTCGTCGTGGTGTTCGCCTCGGCGCGCCCGGCGCTGTGGCGCGTTACCATCTGCGCACGGGACGAGGACGGGCAGCGGGGTGCGTGGTTGCTGTTCGAACAGATCCGGTCGGACAACCTGCCGCCGGTTTGCCCGACGCTGGAGCGCGTCGGATTGCGGGAAGCGCACCGCCGAGCAGGCACCTATCTGGCGATCGTTCAGCTCGCGCATACCAGTATCACGCATTGGCTCACCGATCCGGCCCCATGGGTGCGGTGGGACTACTTGTTCCGACCGGTGGACGTATTCCATCCGGAGGATCGAGGCCGGCTGATCGAACTCGCTCACGGACCCAGAACGGGCGACACCACGAGGATCACCGTCCGTGTTCTCAACTACGCGGGCGAATACACCCCGACTTCGATGCTGCTCTACCCGTATCCGGGATTCTCGAACCGGGAACTTTCCATCGCACAATTCGTTCGTGTCGCCGACAGTGTTGCGAGCCTGGACCTGACGCGCAATGAGTTGGCATCGAATCGCCAGCCGCAGATCGGCTACGACGAGCAGCTGCGGCATTCATTAGCTTGCCGGATCAAGTAAACCCGGTGAATATCCCCAAAGGTGAGAATAGCGCGCCAGGTCGGAAGCGCCCGTGCTCCCTACCATTTCGAGGGTGAGGATAGTTGCCGGACGGTCGGCCGATTCCGGCGAGGCGTTGCTCCGCCGGATGGCCGCTCGGCGCCGCCGTGACAACGTGATCGTGGCGGCGCTGGCGGTGCTGGCGGTGCTGGGAGGCGGCAACGCCATCGTCGGCGCGTTCTCCGGCGATCCGCCCGTCGACACCGATCAGCCGATGGCGCAAATGATCGGGCGAGCAGAGCTGGCGGGGGCATACGCTGCGGATTTTGTCGTGACCTATCTGAGTGCCAGTGCCGGACAACAGGATCGGATCATCGAGTATGTCGCCGCTGGACAGCAGATCACCTTGCCTGCCAGCGGTCGGCAGGTGTCCGATCCGTCGGTCGTGCACGTCTGGCGAGCGATGTCGAACGGTGGATTTGAGATCTGGTCGGTGACTGTTTCGGTGCGTGTCGGGAAGAATGGCGCGCAGGCGGCGGACACGAAGCAGTTCTACCGGGTGGCGGTGTCGGTGGCCGGTGGTCGTCTTCGGGCATTGTCGCTGCCCGCGGTGGTGGAGCCACCGGGCCGGGGCAGTGATCTGGCGCTGGCATATTCCGCGCCGTGCGCGACCGAATCGCCGCTGGCCGAGGTCGCCTCCGGATTTCTGACGGCGCTGCTTACGGGTTCCGGTGACATTTCGCGATACACCACAGTGAACGCGGGCATCGCGGCATTGCGACCCGCGCCTTTCGGCGCTCTGAGCGCGGTATCGGTGTCCGCGGACGACACCGGCTGCGGCGCGGCCACCTCTGAGGCGCGCGTATTGGCCACGGTCACGCCAAAAATTGAGGGCGCCACCGCATCGCCACTGGCCTATCCGCTGACGATGGTCCGCACAGCAGGACACTGGCAGGTACAGACTATGGAACCGGTTCCGGCGCTGGCGGATCCGATCACCGTGCTGGCCGAGCATGGCCAGCCGAGTCGAGCCGTTGCGCCGTCCACGAGTGTCTCGCGCTCGTCGTCGGCGCAGATTCCACCGCCTACGCAGAAGTGAGAACCGAGAGGACAGTGCCGTGAAAACCAGCCTAGAAACATTCATATTCAATTTTCTGTTGATCTTCCGCTGGGTCGGGATGATCGTACTGGCCATCGGCTGTATGGGAATCCTGCTCTCCGAAACAATCAAGAGCAAACTTTCGGCGACCAAGATAATTTCCTTGCTGGCGTGCTCATTGCTGGCGGCGGTGGCTTTTTGGGTACTGCCTACCCTGATGAATTACGCCCGCTCCGATGCTGGCACTTTCATCCCGAACTTTCCGATCGGCTCATACAGATGACCCAAGTGGTCAAGGTGTTCACGCCGATCAAGCGGGTTCCCACCGTGATCGGCAAAGCGCAGAACGGCCAACGACTGCCGTTCGGCCCATACACCCTGCCACAGGTCGTCGGCGGAATGGTCCTGCTACTGCTGACGTCGACGTGCGCCTTGACCTTTCCGTTCAACCCCGCGATCACCTTCGGTGTCGGTGTGCTGCTGACCGTGGCGACCGTGTTCGGTCTGGGCTTGATTCCCTATACCGGTGTCCGGCTGACTTCACGCGTGCTGTGGATCGGACGATTGATTCTCATCCGGCGGCCGGTTTCAGCCTCCGGTATAGCGGTGATTTCAGAGTCGGGACGCAACACGATGTACATCGACGAGAGCACCGTCCTGTTCGTGCCTCCGCCGATCCCGGGGGAGGGAGAGGGCACGGCCCGTTCGGGCATCGAGCGGTACGCCGAGCCCGAGGAGGTGCACTGATGCCGCTCGGACGAGATCTCCAGCCGACGGCCGCGCTTCGCGGCAATCTGCAGTTCACCCATGCCGGGCTGGTCACCGCGACCTACTTCATCAACCCGCTCGGCTACGGACTGCGCAGGGCCAGCGACAAATTCGACGTCAAACTGGCCCACCACACGTTGATCAACAACCTGCCCAATGGTTCGCTGCTGCTCGGCATCCAGGCTCGGCGCGACATGGTCGACGTGCTGAGCAAAATGGTCGAGGGGGTGGAACTCGATGAGTGCGAGGACTACGCCGGAGAGGTAGTCGCCTGCTACGACCGGATCCATGCCATCGGGCCGCGCACGCGCATTCATCTGCTTTCGATTCCGGTCGGCATCACCAATTCCGGTATGTCAGGGGTGTCACGAATGTGGCGCGGTACCACCGCCGTTGATGCTACGGCGATCGCGCGAGCCGATCTCAAAACCTATGATGAGCAAGCGAATTCGATTCTGTCGAAGATCGGCGGCGAGTTCGATCCGGTTCCCGTGCCCGCGGCGCTGTTCAAATGGCTGTGGGAGCATCATCTGGCCCGTGGCGCGGACGACGACCTGGTCGCGCCACTGCGCGCCGGCGCGCTGAACGACGCCACCTCGGCAGTGTTCGGATCGGCCGTGCTCGACGAAGGTGCGCAGGCCGACAGCAAGCGTCGGGTCCGGCCGTCGTTCGTGCCGATGATCAAGGTAGTGCGGCCGGACGCCGAACACCGGCCCTCATATCAGGCAATGCTGACGCCGCGCTCATTTCCCTACGGGGGTATGGCTTTTCCCGGCGGCAGCGAATTCCTCACGATGACCGAGGGCATGCGGGAGGTTACGGTCGACTGGGGGATGCGGGTGTCTACCAGACCCGCCGAGCAGGTGCTGAAGAGCAACGAGGTGAATCTGCGCCGGTTGGGCGAGCAGATGGATCAGCGTGACGTCGAGGTGTCCTTCGCGCAGAGCACATTGATGTCGAAAGCTCAGATGCTGGGCGAATACCACGAACATTTCGAGGTCAACGGCGGCGAATCGGAGGTCACCTTCACCACGGTGATCGCGGTCGGCGGACACTCGCGGGAGACGACGCAGGACGCGGTCAACACACTCAAGCGCAGGTACACGCGTTTTCAGGTCGAGCTGACGGCCCCGGTCGGCGCTCAGATCGATTTGTGGTCGATGCTGGTGCCGGGCAGTTCGCCGCGGCGCGCTTATGACGACTTCGCACATATTATTCCGTCCGACATGTGGGCGGGTTTCGTGCCGTTCGTGTCCAACGAGGTTGGCGACGACAGCGGACCGGTCATCGGGGTCAATCTGCTGTCCGGAAACTTCGAGCCTATCCACTTCGGCATCATGGAGGCGGCGCTGCACGACTTGTCCGCCTCGTTCGCGGTCACCGGCGAACTCGGTTCCGGCAAGTCGTTTTTCCTCAAACTCATCGCGGTGCTCGTGCATGACATGGGCGGGCAGTTCCTGGCCATCGATCGCAGCCAGGTTGGCGAGTGGGCGCATTTCGCGGCCGCGATCGACGACGCCGTCGTGATCGATCTGACCGACCCCTCGGTCTCGCTCGATCCGTTGCGCATGTTCGATCCGCGGATCGCGGGGGAGCGGGCGCTGGATTCGTTGCTGCCGTTGCTAGACCTGTCGCCGACCTCCGCCGCAGGGACGGCTGCGGGAAACCTGTTAAGTGTCAGGGGTCTTGCCGAGCATCGCATTCACAGCATGCTTGATCTGGTACACGTTGCCCGGCGACTGCGGGACGCGGGCGGGACGGACGCCGACTACGCCGATCTGGCGATTCGGCTCGGCGCGATCGCGGACCGGGTGCCGGTCCTGTTCGATCCGACCTTGCCGACTTTGCGGCTAGACGCGGCGGCGACTGTTGTGCGCAGCCACAAGCTGGCGCTGCCTACGGCAGAGGAACTCGTCACCCCGCATCTGTACAACCGGCTGCCACTGACCAAGCGACTGGGGTCCGCGCTGTACGAACTGGTCGGCGTCGCCGCCAGAGAGGCATTCCTCACCGATAACGGACGTTTCGGGCTGCTGGTCGGCGACGAGGCACACCATTTCACGCAGACCCAGGTCGGTGCGGCGGTGACCTCGGATTTCAGCCGGGACGGCCGTAAGCATCTGGCCGCGATCGGGTTGGCCTCACACGATCCGGCAACCGACTTCCAGGGCGCGGCGCACAATCTGATTCCCAACCGGTTCGTATTCCGGCAGCGGGACGAGACGCTGGCGCGTAACAGTTTGGCGTGGCTGGGCGTCGATCTCAAGGAAGCGCCGTTCCTCCTCCAGATGCTGCGGGAGGAGACCTCGCCGCCGATCGGTCCGGGACGGCAAGTGCCGGAGGAGCGGCGAGGTGAGATGTTCATGCGGGACGCGCTGAACCGGATTGGGCGAGGGAAGGTCCTCGGTCCGGCGCGTTTGGATCGGGCGATGGCGATCGGTAGTACGCCGACATCGGCGGTCGGAACGCGGGTCGCCGAGCGGGACGGCCAGCGTGTGTCATGAGCTCTGACCAGGGTCCGAAAGTCGGCCAGATGCTGAAGTGGGGGCTGCTGGCCGCGTTGATCGTGTGTGGGTCGGGTTGTGGCGTAGTGCTGATGGTGGCGGGTTCGGTGGTGTCGATATCGGGGGCTGATTTCGAAGACCAGTGCGAAGCGGCATTGGGGCGGCCATCAGGCAGGGCGAACAGTACCGGGGGCGGTGTTCCACCCGGAGGGAGCAGTCCGACGGGCCTGTCAGTCATCCCGCCTACGAATCCTTATGCGGAGCTCACAATCGCCGCTGACGACAAAATCGTTTCCGACCGGCACCGTGCCTGTGTCTCCGCCATGCGGTCTGCCCCGCGCCAGCTGCCCCCACTGCAGAAAGCCAACGCGGGTGCGGCCGCCGCTTGCGCTGCCCGCCTTGCTGTCGGAGACAGTCCGCTTGCGCTGGTCCGTTTACGCGTGGTCGAGGGGGCGGGGACGGTCGACGGCCCCACCGCTGGGGCGTTCGGCCCGGCAGCGGCGGTCAGATATGTGGTCTACCAAGCGTCTGTTGCGAGCGCAACAGGTCGATGTGTCGAACCAGCCAGCACTCGCACCGGACACGAGGATCCAGTGCCCGAACATACCGATTCCTCGTTCCGGCGGGTTGATAGCGACGTCGTTCGCCCAGGTCCATGCGGGCAAGCGTGGACCGTGGATCGGTCGGGTAATCCTGTCCCAAGGGTAGTGCTCCTGCCGCCCACTGTCGCCGAACAAGGAGTTTGCGGCCAGCGCGTAGATGCGGCGGCGATATCGGCTGGAGATCTCGTCTTCTGGGGGCATCGCAACAATGCCCCGACACGAGTCGGTATCGCTGTCGATCGGACCCAGCTGGTGACCGGTGATCCGACGACCGGAACTTTTGTGCTGCAGCAGATAACGTCCGGCGGCGATGTCCGGGTGAAGCGAGTGCTGGCGGGTGCGGGATGGTGACAAGTACCGAACTCTGGTCTTCGGTCGAGACGCCGGACAACCCGCTGACACCATGGTCGGCGCGAGGGGGACACGACCGTCCGGGTGCGCGGTCTCCATGGGCTGTGCCCGGGGCGGCGAACTCGCGTGACGCCTCGGCTGAGGAGGGCCAGTCGACCCAACCGTGGACCGGGTCGATGCCGGGTTCGCTTGGAACCCAAACGGGTTTGCCGTGGGGACAAGCCGGTGCGGTCCCCGAAGGGACCGCACGGGATCGGCCGACTGATGCGGTGCCGGTTGCGGTCGGTGAGGATAGGTCGGTGATCGCCGCGCCGACTTCGGCCCTGACGCTCGCCGCACAGGCTGGGACTGGACAGACCCCTGCAGCTGCGGCCGCGCCGGCCGGGTTCCCACGCACGCCGCGTGCGGAAAGCGCCGGGTCACCGCAAGGGTGGCCGACCGAGCCGCTGCGGATGCTTGCGGACCGCGCTCCGTTGACCGTCGCACCACCGTTGATCGGACCGACTGGTGCAAAGGGCGCCGGTGTCGCCGTTGAGCCCGCCCACGGTGGCGCGACAGCTGGCGATATCGCCGTCGCGACGTCGTCGCAAGCACTGCGCACGTTGCAGGCGCTGGCCGCGATGTACGGCAGTGGTGCCGCGAAACAGCTTGCAGCGCAGCGACTGTGGGAACAGTCTTCAGCGAATGGTGCTTCCGGCGCGACTGCGGACGCGATCGCGGCAGCCGGACTGTCGTACAGCGATTCCGCCGTGACCTTCAACGACCTGGATGGACAACTGAGAGGTCAGCTCGACGCGCTCTCGGAGCGGAACCAGGTCGATCAGCTGACTTTCGATCAGATTCTGCGCAATGTCGAAGTCGCACTGGCCAGGCTCGGACCCGCCGCCGATACTCCGCAAGGACGTCAGCAGGTCAATGGAATACTCATCGTCGCACTGCGACAGGCCCAACTCGTCGTCGCGACGGGCCAGGCCAACGCGGCCGCCACCGCCGCGGCTGTCGATCGCCTCACCAGACGCTTCGCGCAGAGCGTCCCAGCACCGGGTAGCCCAGTTGCCCGGCCCGGCGGCCGTATGCCAGGCGGACAGGTAGGGCAGTGGATTCAGCAGGCGCTCGGGGTCCTCCAGCGCATGGGCTACGACATCAACAGAATCGATCCTGAAGCGATCGGGATCATCATTAAACACGAATCGAGCGGAAATCCGAATGCCGTCAACAACTGGGACAGCAATGCCAAGAAGGGAACTCCGTCCAAGGGCCTGATGCAGACTATTGGCCCAACCTTCGAGCGGTGGGCTGCGCCGGGGCATCGCAATATCTTCAACCCGGTAGACAACATTGTCGCCGGGGTTCGCTACGCGATCAATCGCTACGGGTCGGTGAGCAATGTACCCGGAGTGCGCGCGGTGCGCAGCGGCCGAAAGTACGTGTGGTACTGAGATGGTCGCCCCTACCGTGCCCAGCGCACCCGCCGACACGCGAACGAACAACGCGCGACGCGGACGGAGCGGAGCGACGAGCACGTCTTCTGACAGTAGCGAGGTGAGCCAGAAACATGCGGCGGCGCCGGTGGTTTCGACGGGTACACCGGCAAACCCGGCCCTCGCTGCCCCCGGCGCCGTCCCGATGTCCGTCGAACCGGCAGCCGAATCACGGCGTGGGTCAACTGTTTCCCGACCCGGCCCGGAATCCTCCGTCTCGCTGCCCGGTTCGGAGGGGCCTTTCTTCGCGGCGGCGCTGCAAGCGCTCGCCGCGATTGCCGGTCAATACGGAAGCGGTGCGCCGACTGTGGATACAGGCCGGCCGCCGGGACCTCCCAGCGGGCCACCGGAAGGGCCGGTGCTCTGGGATGGTGCGGCGTGGGGGCAGTATCAGGCATTGCAGCACAACACCTCCCGGCAGGCGGATGCGCTGCGGAACCTGAACGTCGAGCTGGGGCAGTTGCTCGGCGGCGCGGCAACGACTACTACCCAGGGGCGCGCTGCAATCGGTTCGATTGTCGCGGAGGTCAATACAGCCTTGACCGCGCTCGGCCCGGTGGCGAACACCGCCGCTGGACGACAACTGCTGATCAGCACGCTCGACAACGCGCTGCGGCAGGCCGGAACCGTTCTCGGTGGCGGTCAACTGGCCGCCGCTGTCACCGCTGATCAGGTTGAGCGGCTGGCCGACCGCTATCGGAGGGAGTCTCGCGATTCGCCATCGCCGCGGCGCCGGGCTCTTGGTGCCGATTCCGGTCGCCGCGCTGACGGACCGCCCCGGACCCGTCCGTCCGGACAGCAGGGCCAATGGATCGGAGAGGCGCTGCGTGTGCTGGCCGCCCACGGCTACGACATCAGCCGGATCGATCCCGCCGACATTGCGGCGATTATCCAACACGAATCGGGCGGCAACCCGCACGCGATCAATCTGTGGGACAGCAATGCCGCCGCCGGGATCCCTTCCAAAGGGTTGATGCAAACAATCGACCCGACCTTCAACGCGCATTCCCTACCAGGACACCGCGATATCTGGAACCCGGTCGACAACATTATTGCCGGAGTCCGGTATTCGATCGACCGATATGGGTCGGTCAGCAACGTGCCGGGAATTGTGCAGTTGCGGGGTGGGGGCGGCTATGTCGGCTACTGATCCCGACCTCCCCGGCAGGGGGCAGACCTCATTGTCGTCCGGAAATCGCTCAACCATACTTTCCGCTTTGACACCGTCCGCGGGCAGTCGGCCGCACGGGCCGGTATTCCGTTGGGACGACATGGATCCGGCACGATGGCATCCGTGCTCAGTGTTGCAACGAGTCCGGGAGTGGATCACAGCGAAGCGGTGGCGCCGCAGAATCGCCTGGGTACTGCTCAGCTTCGTCGTGTTGTTCGTTGTCCCGGCGATCGTCGGCGCGGTGGCGGTGGCTCGCGGCGTAACCGGAGAGGGTGGTGCCTCCCAGATTCACGGACTCGCTTGGACGAATGTTCGGGACTCGTCGGGAGTTCCGGTGTCGAGCTACTTGCTCGCTACCGATCAAGGTAGTGTGCTGGAACCGCTGACGACGATCATCTGCGTTCTGCTCAATCTCGAATTCATCGGTTACCTCACGATTCAGACGACCGCGATCTGGTTGATCGGGGAAGTGTACGAGTTGCGTTGGTTGGACTGGGCTGCCAAGGCGACGCAGGGCGGGCTCGAGGATCTGGCGAGCGTGTTGGGACACCCGATCGTGATGACGGCCGCGGCGACGGTGGGGGCGTTTTGTGTGGCCTGGTTCATTGCGCGGGGATTCCAGGCGAAGGCGGCCAGGCAGGTGGCGGTGATGCTCGCGGTTGCGGTGCTCGGTCCGGTGCTGCTGGCCGATCCGCTGGCACCGGTGTACGGACCCATGATGCAGGGGCGTGATGTCGGTGTATCGGTGGCGGCGGGGTTGTCCGGAGATTCGGCACCCAATCCGCTCGGGGTCATGGCGGATTTGCAGGCTGGGATGGCTGATCTCCTACGCCTGCAGGTGCAGATACACAACTTCGGGCATTCGGTGGACCGCAACGAGTCGTGCCGCATGGTGTGGTCGTCGGCGGTGCTCGCCGGCGACGCCGACGCAGTCAAGGAGGGGATGCGGACGTGTGGCGATTCGGCGGCCTTCGCCAGTGCACAGAACCCGACGATGGGGCAGGTTGGGACCGGGCTACTACTCCTTTTTTTCGCGGTGGGACAGTTGCTCTTCGCCGGATACACCTCGTATAACGTGCTCAGGGCGGGCCTTGATGGCCTGTTCTACGTGGCGAAAGCAATTGTCGGTGTCACGGTGGGCGGCTACATTTACGGGGCACCACAGACGGGTCTGATTAAAGATGGCCTCGGATTTCTGACCGCCATTCTGAAGGTTGCGTCCGTCCTGATTTTCTCTGCGCTCTATCTTCGCATCCAGACAAATATGGCGCGGAACGCGGAAGGGCAGGTGATCGCGGTTTTGTTCATGGCCACATTGATCCAGTTCGTCGCGATCGTGCAGATGTGGCGGTTGAGGGAAGGTCTCAACCGTGGCGCCGACTGGTTCAGTGACCGGTTCGCGTCCGCAATTCAGGGAGGTGGCGCAGTCGCCGGGTCGGGCGGCGGCAGAGCGCTGGGGATGGGGCCGGAGTCGGCGGCTATCCCTGGACTCGGGTTCCTCGCCGCACTCACCGCACTCAATACGTTGAACGCCTCACCGGCGCTCGGTTGGCTGTGGGCCGGGACGCCCAATCCGCTCAACCCATTGTCACGCAAGAAGAAGACGATCGACACGATCAACGCCCAACGGTTCCCCTGGCAGCTGCAAGAGGCAAAGATGCAGCATTTGAGCCGGATGGGTGCGATAGAGGAAGCGAGGGAGCGCGCGGCAAACGATGGTGGCTTCGATACCGCCCTTGGTGTAGCCAGCGCCTACGAAAGGCTCCTGGACCTGGAAGTCTCCAACGAGCTCAGAATCGGCATGTTGGAGGTGTCGGGAGCCACGCGTGCGGCGGCCCGCGCCGCACGGATCGCGGCCAGCGTCGAAAGCCGCAGCAACAAACGAAACATGATGGGGTACGACCCGGTTCAGCGCGCTATCGCGTCTGCCCTGGCAATCGATGGGCATGCTGAATATGCCGATCCCACCGCCCTTGCCGCCCGAGCTGTCGTGTCCGCGCGATTCGCAGAGGCAAGTTCGCGCGTAAGTGACCCCGCAAAGGTGAACGAGGCGCAAGCCGCTTACTTCTTGGCTAATCCTGATCGGAAGAGAAAGGATTGGGAGAAATTGAACGACGAAACGCGCTGGGAGATCGGTCGCCGTGCAGCTCAGGCGCACAGTTTGGCGGCTTATAACTACTACTTGGAGCCCAGTGACATCAATCTCAGAATGTTGCAGCAGACCACCAATAGGCTGTCTACCCTCGATCACCTCGACATCGGTACAGAAGGTAAGGATCCGTGGGACGAGTAACGGGTCGGTCCAGGCGTCCGCTCTGCGCCAGCGGTCGTCGAAACGAGTGCCAGCCTGTATTCGCTGAACTAATCCCCAGGGGTGGGAATCATCGAGAATAGGGGAGTGGACGGCCGATCCGGACGGAGCAGGTGATCGTATGGCGGAGTTCCTCGGCCTGGGATGGCAGGACTTGATCGTCGGCGGGGTAAGTGGAGCAGCATTTTTGGTCGGCGGACCGGTTGGTGGGGCCATCGCGGGTGCCGCCGTGGGCGGGGCGCTGGGATGGGCGACGACGGGAAGTTTTGGGGAGGGGTGCAAAGCAGCCCTGGTCAACGGTGCGTTCGGCGCTATCCCGGGTGGGGTGCTCGGCGGTGCCACCAAGGGCCTGGTGGGAGGAGGTGCCAAGGCGCTGGCCAATAGTTTCACGGCGAATAATGTCAAGCAAATTGTTCCGGATGTGGCATTGGGTTTCAAGGACAGGTTGCTCAATTCGCGCAATTTGATGGTACGCCCAGGCGTAGGCACCGTGGCCACCGGTCTCGGTACTGCCTACAGCGGTCCCGGTCAGCGCAAATATTGGGGAGTCGGAAGTCTTCCCACCGTACCCATCGGTAACGGTGCGTGAGGTCACTACAGTGGAGATGTTGTCCTTACTGAAGCCGGACATGGGGTCTCCGGGTTACCCTCGGACCTACAATTACTCCGCGTACACGAACGGCGTGTACGACAGTTTTCCTCGTTTTTTGCGAGGGTTGTTCGATAGCTGTGGTGTGGGCTCCAAGACGGATCCGCCGACCAAGGATGTATTTACCAAGCTTCCTGCGGCCACCGACCATAGCTTTACCAACTACGCCGTCGCTCGTGCGAACCTCGAGCGGGGCCTTCAGGAACTCATTGAGGCCGACAAGAACGTGGTCGAATTGGCCAGAGCCAGCGCGGATAGAGCCCAGCTGGCACAGGAGAAACTGAACGCTGCGATCGTCGCGCTCAACAATATGGCGTCTACACCCGCACCGTACGGGATCAGCCAGGACGATCATATGCTCAGCTATCTCACACAGGTCACCGAGCGTGCCGAGGAAGGTATGAAGGAAGCCCACAACGAACTGGCGCGTTTGGCGACCGAAGCGCCGGATCCAGGAAAGAAGGATCCGGGCGAGGATAAAACGCCCGAACTCGGCGACCTGAAACCGCCTGGGGAGGGCGGCGATCCGCCGCCGCCACCCGATTGGTCGTCACTGCTCGGTTCAGGCGGCAACCTGAACGCGGTTCCGGGGAACGGGCCCGGTGTCTCCGACAGGATTGACGACTTGGCCCGCCGGTACAACCCTTCGTCTCCGCCAACTCAGCTCGGTGCGGGCACCGGTCTCGGTGCCGGTCTCGGCGGGATGGACATGATGAGCTCACTGATGCCGCAGCTGCTCGCTCAACAGGCCATGCGGGACATGGCCGATCGCAGTCGCGGGGATATGCGCGAGGCGCCGGATTTGGAGCGGCGCGAACGCCGCACCGACCCCCCGCCGATTGCGGCGGCCGTGCCGGCGGCGACGCCGTGGTCTGCTCCGCCTGCTCCCCCTGCACCGCCTGCACAGCACGCGAGCGCACCTTCCGGCGCGTCCTCCCCAGCCCAGCCAGGGCCGCAGCAGCCGGCGCGACCGCGTGAGGCGGATGGGAGCGTGTTGTACACCTTCCCGGACGGCCGAAATCAGAAGGTCTCCGCAGTGGTCGCGCAGGCACTGGACGCGGCCTTTGCCAACACAACCGGCACGGATGCCAAGGCGGCGTATGCGGATACCACTGCCAAATGGTCGGGCGGCAAGGACAAGGCCGAGGATCCCGGCCAGCGGGTCGACCCCTACGAGTTGATGACCGGCGACGTCGCCAGTTGGGACAGTGGGCGCACAGCCATCGTCATCACTTGGGGTTCGGAGACGGACGGGACGCTCGAGGTCGTCGTGGACGGCGCGCAGAGGATGTTTGAGGGGGAGATGCACGGCGGAGACGGCGATTTCGGTGACTTCGCCGGGTTCTTCCATCCACCTGGAATCGAATTGCCCGCCGGGGCAGCCAGTGCGCCGCCCTCGGACGTCGCCGCCGCCGACCAGGCGGGCGCGGCGCCCTCGGTGGCGGTGCCCGCGCCCGCATAGTGCAGGAGGAGTCATGGAGCTGAATGTCGATCCCAGGTCGCTGGCCGATGTGGCGTTGGTCCTTGCGGATACGGCATCCGGCACCGATGCGGTGCTGCCACAGAGCTGGTTGGTACCTGCCGGAGCAGACATGATTTCACAGGTGCAGAAGCGGCGCCTCGACGCGAATCTTGCGATGCTGCGCAACGCCGCGACCGTGGTTTTCGACGAGATCGAGTCGATTTCCCATCGCGTTGGCAGTGCGGCAGCGGACTACAGCGAGGCTGACAACGTGAACGCGCTCGTGCTCGGCGGTGGTCACGGTGATGTGGTCGATAACCCGGTAGGAGCGGTCCACCGCGGTGGCAGCCAGCAGGTGCCGCCGAGGGGCAGTGTGCTGAGCGGCGCGGTCGATCCGCTGACTTTCGCCAAGCAACTGCGAGCCGGGCCGGGTCCGGATGCCGCGCAAGGGCTCGCCGCCGCGTTCCGCAGCTACGTGCGGGGTCCATATACCACGCTGCGCAGTTCGGTCGACCGGGCCGCGGCGGCGATGCAAAGCTGGACACCGGTGGGGTACGCGGCCTCGACCACGCTTACCCGATACCGTGGCTTGCTCGACCAACTTGGTGATGGTTTCGCGCGCTGGGCCGACGATGTCGATGCTTACGGCAACGCGTTCCGCACCGCGAAGGCGAAACATCCGGCGCCGGAAGAGATCATCGCGGCTCGCAAGGAACTGCTCGCCGCTATCCGGGCTGAAGACGAACTCGGGGTCCAGCGAGCCTTGGCGAAACTCGAAGAGCTCGACGTACGTTCGGCGGAGACTGTCGGCCGGTACGCGACCGAGACCGGTGTTGAGATCTCCGACAGTGAGCGTTCGGGCGGTGGCGGTGATTCCAGTTCCCTGACTTCGATGCTGCCCGCCTTGCTGAGCTCGATGGCCGCGGGCGGACTGCCTATGGCGCAGGACTTGATGAGTCCAGCGGATGAATATGGCTATGACGAATACGGTTACGACGATTCCTTCCTCGACGACTACGCGTACAGTCCGGTCGGCGCACCGAGCGGGCTTGGGGGCGTCCCGGTGAGCGCCGACTTCAGTCCGGTGGAGGCCGCTGACCCCGCAGTCGTGGTGGGGCCGATGGCCACCGGCAGCGCATTGGGCGCCGCCGCGTCGAGCGCGCCGCGCGCACCGGTGATCGAGCCGCTGAACACCTCGTCAGCCGGTGCGGCGCACGGGCGTGGCGCTGCGGGCATGCCCTACATGCCCTACATGCCGATGGCGCCGGGCATGGGTCAGGGCGGCGGGAACAACGAGCGCAACCGTGTCGTTGCCTGGCATCCGGATCGCCTGATGTACGTCGACGACACACCGCATACCGAGGCGGTAATCGGGGAGCGGCCGACGATCGCCTTGTCGGTGACACCGCCTACACCGACCCCCGCCGACCCAACCCGCAACGGAGGATCCTCATGAGCGCCATCCATCCCGACGTACAAGCGGCGCTCGACATGGCTCGCGAATTGCGCCACCGCATCGCTGATCTACGCGAGCGAATCGACAATGTGCGGGCGCGCCGCCCGTCACCGAGCGGCGCGGTGATCCCCGAAGTCGACGCGATGGGCCATCTCACCGATCTCTACCTGGCGCCTGGCACCGTGCGGCGGTTCACCGGCCACGAGCTGGTCACCGAGATCATGGCGGCCATCCGGGAAAGTACCGATGACGCGGCACGGCAGCATCAGGTCATCATGGATACCGCTGTGCCGCCGGACCTTTCCGCCCTGCAGCGGTCCACGAACGGCTCGGAGCCGACATCGTGAACGAGGCAGGCGAGGTCACTGTGGCCGACACCGTACGGTGGCTGCACGAGGAGGGGCTGATCCGGCTGGCCGGGGTCGGCGCTCGAATGTCCGATCCCATCGCCGCGTACGCCGTCGATGTCGCCACTGGAACGGTTGTCGTACATCCAGTCGCCGGTGTCGGGCTCGGCTCCGATGTGCTGACCCTGGCCGCCGACGATCTGCCGTTCCCAACGGGTACCTCGAAGCGTCTAGTGATCGTCGGGGTCACGACTGCCGACGCCGTGCTCGTCGTCGACCTGGCGGCCAGCACCGACATTGCCATCAACGCCGACGCCCCGGAAGAAGCTGCCCGTTCCTGGGCGATGCAGTTGTTGATGAATCCGGACATCACGCTGACCACCAACAGCGCAGATATCGCCATAGGCCCGAATACTCGATGCGGACACCGCTTTCTCCCGGGAACCGACACCGTGGTTATCAACGTCGATGATCGACGCCCGCCCATCACGACCGTCACGCTCAATGCGACGACGGATGGACCAGACCACCTCGACGTCTATCCGGACGGATCAGGTGAGCTGTATCTGGGGGCCAGGTTCTGGGAACTGCGGCGGGTCATGTGTATCGACGATGTCGCGTGGTCAAGTCTCACCGAAACCCTGCTGCAACCCGATTCCGCTGGTGATTCTGAGCCGGCGCAGGAGCATCGACTCGCGCCGGTTCCGGAACCCGAATTTCCCGTGCGACTCCAGGAGGGTGGCCGATGACCGAGAAATCAGAACCGCAGCGGGCCGACCTCGATCCGGATGGTGACCCGGACGAAGCAGAGCTGCCACCGGATTGGCCGACCATGACCTACGAGGTGTTCAATCCCGGCCACACCGTGGGCGTTGCCTGCGACCGCGACGGCCAGGTGGTCGGGCTGCACATCACCGACGATGCCAGGGACAACGGCGACAGCTGGCTGGCGAAGGAGATCGTCCGCATCGCGCGACTCGCGCATATGAAGTCCCGGGTCGGACTGCGAACCGAGATGGAGTACAAGGGGGTCCTCCCGTACACCGTCGATTCGTTCGACCTGCCCACCGAAGCCGCGTATATCGCAGCCGAAAACGCCGAATTCGGCACTACCTCCTGAACGCCGGACTCGGCACAATCCATGAATGGAGGCCACGTGCTGGATATCGATTCGCCGTCCGAGGTCATTGCTGCGGCAGTTGTTTTCGCACGCTCCGTCACGGCGGTGACCGACCGCGTCGCGGCAACGACCCGGGAGTGCACGCCGCAACACGCACCGGTATCGCAACTAGATCACCAACTCGTCGCCAGTCTCGAGTGGATCAAGTCGGTCTGCGCACGCGCAGCCGCGACCGGTCGCGCCGACTCCGAATCCTCCTTTCAAAAGACCGTCCGGATTGCCGAGGCGCTCGATGCGGCGGACCAGCACGGCGCACAGCGAATCGCGAAGTATGCGCCGATCTGATCGGCGCAGTCGAGGCGAACGGAAAGCGGATGGAACCGCAGCGGAACTTTCCGTACTGGGCCGATATCGTCGGCGAGAACTGGCCGGCGATCGGTCCGGAGGACTGGATCGCCCTCGAATCGGTGGCCCGTGACGGCGTTGCTGGGTTAGACGCGGGCGCGGTCACCCAGGCGAGGCACGCATTCGACGAGGTCGTACGGTCCAGCGCCGCGTTGGAGCCGGTTGAACAGCAGATGCGGCGGGCGAACCCGGTGGCCTACGTTGAGGCATTGCTGGCTGCGGCGGATACCTTTCGGGTTTTCGCGGGGGTGGTCGGCCGCACCAGCCATCAGATCCTCGACATCGTCGAGCAGGCCAAGCGCCGGATCGACGGTATACCCGAGACGAGCGAATCGGGTGACGAGGAGGACCAACAGCACCACGGCGCGGCCAGCGTCGGTGACATTGTCGCCGAGGCCCGGGCCGAGGTGGTCGACGTGGCGACCGAGGCCGCCGCGGCGGCCGAATTCATGACCCGGCCGCTGCTCGCAAGAATCGCGGAGGCGCTGGGTCAGCCGGTGCCATGGCAACCGGAACGCGAGCGCTCGCCACGGAATTCACCCGGGTCGCCGCCAGTGTACGGAGACCCGGATCAGACAACTCGGCCGCCGCTCGGCCTGCCGTCCCAGGACACACCGGGGCCCGCGCCGAGGGGCGAGTTGGGGTTGGTCCCACACGAGAACGGATTGCCAGGTCTATACGATCGCGAGCATTCGGCGGCCGGGCCCGCGGTCGTGCGCACCGATAGTTTTCCACTGCTCGGCGCGGGAGCGGGTGGGGGCGACACTCGACCGCCGGAGCCGGAAGCGGCCGAGTCCGATGGGGCGGCCTCTGACCGCCCGGTGAAGTCATCTGCGCCGCCGGATTCGATCATTGGTGCGGCATCGGATCGCACCGCACGACCGGATCTCGGCAACGTCGTGGACCAGGACAGCGGGACGGTCGTTGCAGCGGATCAAGTTCTGGGCGAGGCAACGGATTCAACTGTGGTGCCGTTGGTTGCGGTGGATCCATCGCGCGCGCTGTCGCTGTCAGCAGTGGGGGCGCCCCTATTGGCGGCGGCTGCTGCGGTCCATCCCGCGGCGCTTGCCCCGGCGGTATCGAATCCTCAGTCGCCGGCGCAAGCGCGAGGCGTGATCCCGTCAGCGGGCTCGACTGCGGGTGCTGTCGCCGCTGAGGCGTCGGCCCAGCCACCTGCTCGAACGCCGCTGCGTGGCAGCGGCTCCGGCGAGGCAGCTGGGTCCGATACTTCGGTTCGCGAGGCGGTAAGCGCCGCGATTGCCGGGGCAGCCGCGCCTTCCTTCGTAGTCGGCGAGCGAGTCGACGGGGATCTCGTGCTGGCGCGAACGCTGCTGAGTGGCGTACTCGCGGTCGCGGGAACCTCGATGGTCGGACCGGCATGGGCGATCTCGGTGATGCGGCAGCCGGTCGGTTTGAGTGTGTTCATAACGTCGAACGAGGGGCGAGGCTGGTTACCGGCAGGGCTGTACCTGCCGAGTGAGCTGTCGACACCGTGGGTATGGGCGGTATCGGAATCTTCGGTGTGGGAGGGCATCTCGGATCCGGTGCGAATCCTCGTGGAGTTCGGGATGGCGTGGGCCCGCAAGTCGGGGGCTCGGCTGTCGGCGGTCGCGTCCTCGGCACCGATCGATCCAATATTGCGTGCGCGGCTGAGCGACGTTTCGATGGCAGGCTCGGTACCTGCGGCCAAAGAACCAGACTTCGGTTCACCCGGGCCAGGCTTGGTGGACCGTTTCGGGCTGGTCGGATCCCGGCGCGCGCGGGAATGGGTCGATGGGATACCGGACGATCAGGTCCGCGCCCGGTGCGTCGAGTTGGCGTGGAATGCACATCTGCGAGTGCGGCTTTTCGAGACAAGCACACCGGAGCCGTTGGGACTGTCGGTATTACGTGATCGGATACTACGGGCGGTGGCCAGCGGCGCTGCGCCACAGCCACAGTGGTGGGACGAGCTGCGTGACGCGGACGATCTGCTCGCGGCGTCGCTGATATCCCGCCGGATCGACGTGGCACAGGTGGGCATCGGGCAGTTGCGCACCGACGATCCCGGCCACCGCTCGGAAGCAGCGTTGCTGCGCGAGTTAGTTTTCCAGCGCCGATGCGACGAACTTGTACTCCTGCTGGCGACCGAGCCGACGACGCAGCTGCTCCGCGAGATGGTATATGCGCACGGGCAGATCGTGGATCACCCACTATTCGAAGCACCGGAGGCATCCGCGGTGCCGGATGACCGCAGGAGAATCACTACAGCCGACCCCACGGGGAGGGGCTCGAGAAGCGTGCCGAGGTGAATCCGCTGCGTGGTGTCGTGCAGGCCGTAGCCGGAAGGATCAGGGGCCTCGCCGATAAAGAGACGAGAGCGCTGGCCTGGCGACTCAATATGGCAGCTGACGGCAGCCGGGATAGTGTACTGAGGGCGATGGGCGCCGATTCCGTGATCCCTGCTCGAATGGACCCTTTCGACAGCGGCGCACGCAAGCCGTTCAACAATGCAAGTTCGGGGGCGGACTTCTTTCTGCGGAACATATACGGTAGGCAGTATCACCACGACTACTCAACACGAGCCTTCGCGTACATCGATTCGTTGGCCTCGGTCCCTGCTGGGTGGCACCGCATATTCGCCTATTTTGCGCGCGGGCGACCCAACGGAGGAATCTGGCTCGGTGACACAGATCTCCTCAATCTTGGCCACCCCGACTGGCCACCGGGAAAAGAGGGTGGGCCGCAGGGAGCGCCGAATGGTGTGACGTGGGCTCACATACTCGGTTTGTACGACAGCAATAGCCGGGCCATGCTGGTCGGCCGCGGGCTCGGTGGCAGCGTGGACGTCGCAGTGCACGAGCTAGGTCATGCCGTCGATCATGCCCTCGGCGAGCAGGGCAAGGACGCCGTCGGCTGGTTGAGTGACGGCGAGGCCTTCAAGGCTGTGCACTCTATTGTTGTTCCCTATCTGAGGAGTATCGATCCGGCTGTGGCTGACATGTACGCGGAACCCCAGACTGGGAGGAAGCAGTTGTTCGCTGAGAGCTTCGCATGGTTCCACCGCACATATGGAGAGTCGTTTTCCGGATCATTCATCGCCGCAGAGCATCTGACGGACTATTATCGAGCTCTCTCGTCAAGTTTGAGGATATAGTGACCGAAGATCATCCATTGGCCCGACGCCTCGACGACGGGCGTATTCTCTTGCGTTTCTGTGCCACCGATCCTGGCGGTGCGCTGGTCGACGGGGCCATCGTTATCGGCCCCGCAGATCCAGACTTCGCCCACTGGGAGGCGGCGATCAAACGATGGGTGCAACGAAATCCGCAACCCGAACCCGTCGAGTACGAACCCATTGACTACCAGAACATGCAAATGTTCCCAGGAGATCGGTCGTGAGGTCGTAAGCAGCTGCTTGCTTGGGCGACCGTGGGCAGCCGGATGTCGCAGGAGGGTCAGCCCAGCACACGTACTTTGTTGTCAGGCATGGGAATACGAGCAACCGGTTCGGTCCACGCTAGCCTGCGCGGATGGGCAACGTGTTGGTATCCACCGTCATAGATCGACCGCAGGCCGACGTGTTCGGCTATGTCACCGACCTGCGCCATGATGTCCACTGGTATCGCGGCATCGTTGCGGTCGACGTCCTGTCGGAGGTGGACGTGGGTGTCGGCGTCGTGTATCAGCAAGTGACCAGTCTGTTCGGCCGGACATTTACCGCCACAATGAAGGTGACGTCGTATGACCCGCCGCGTCACATGACGCTTGCTTCGATCCGGTCATTGACTCCGTTCCTTGCCCACTACCACTTCAGGCCTACCGCCGTTGGCGCGGGCACCGTCTTTACGCTCGACGCGGAGGTCACCGGTGTAGGGGCCTTCCGTTTGCTGGGCCCGCTATTCGTTCCGCTGGTTCGCCGCGCCACCATGCGGCGCCTGCGGATCCTCAAAAAAGTTCTCGAAGCCTGATGCCCGACCGCGCCGGCGGCGGACATGGGCGATGCCGTGGCGACCATCTCGTCTGCCAGATCGAGGATGAGGATTCTGGTGCGGTCTCACTGCACGCCCGCCTGACGCATGAGGTCTTCGTGCCCTCTGGGAAGTGCCCGGCCGTGGGGGTGATCAGATCATCCATGCCCGGCGGCATTGTTACCGGCACCACTTCCGCTTTTTCTCCCACGGCGCAGTCTCGCGTCCCGCCAGCGGTCGAGCGTAGACGCCGGATTCGCTGCTGAGCCCATTGTCGCCCCAGCCAGACGATGGCGTCGCCAATGCTGGGAAGCCTTGACAATGAGGGAACCAGCGGGTGGAAAAGGATGAGCGAAGATGGAATTGTATGTCGATGGCGGGGGGATGCGCTGGTTCGCCGACCGGCGCGACGACGACTCGGCGAACGCTCGAGTGTGGGGCAAACCGCCGGAGTGGCTGGCCGCGTTTCAAGGGATGCGCGCCACACTTCTCTGGCCACTGCCTGAATTGATGGGGGAGTGTTACGCAGTCCAGCAAGCCGATTGCGAGCGGGTGGCGGAGTGTGGCGACCGGGATGCCACCTTGCTGCGTGCCGCGGCACAAGGTTTCGAGCAAGCCGACAGTGCGGGCGCGGCGGCGATTATCCGCGCGCTGTAGCCATCGGCGGTGAGAAAGGACCCGACCGACTATGGCGGAGAACCTGGATATCGATACCGCGGAATTCCGCCGGTGGGCCGCTGGGCACGATCGACTGTCTGCGGAAATTCGGGACTGGGCGAAGCCGCCCGCCGAGTGGCTGGCGAGTTTCGAGTCCACCTACGGCAAGATCGCTGAGCCGGTACGCGTTGCGCTGGAACGGTATTACGGAGCGCGCGAATTAGCGGGCTTGAATCTCGCACAGCGGCATGCGGACACAGCGACGATGCTGCGCGAGGCCGCGGATGCCTTCGATCGAAACGATGCCGACAGTGGAGCGATGATTTCGTTGGCGGGCGGTGATATGGAGCGGCTGGCGTCCGGCGATCCGGCGTTCGCGCTGCCAGGCAGCGGTGGTCCCTCAGGTGGTGGGCCTGTCGGTCCTCGTCTGGATGACCGACAGGTGACAGGTGGGCCCGGCTTGATCCCGGTACCTCTCGGTGACACCGGTTCGTCGACAGGCGTTGGCTCGCCGCCGCCCGATGGGCGCGCCACGGGAACACCCGGTGTCACAGCTGCCCCTGGTGCCACGACGCCGGCCCCGGCAGGTGGGCCGGTGCTGCCGCCACCACCGCTGTCGATGGTGCCGGGAGCCACCTCCGGGCCCGCGGGTGAGCGTGCCCAGCCGCCGTTGGGATCGAGTGGAGTCACAGCCGAGACGCCGGTGCCGACACCGTTCGCCGCGGCAGTTGCCGCCGCCAAAGATCGCGCTGCGGAGCCGTCCTATGTGGTCGGTGAGGACGTCGACGACGATCTGGTGGTCGCCAGGACGTTGTTGAGCGCCGTGCTCGCGGCCGTGGGTCCATCGGTCGTCGGTCTGTCCTGGGCGGTGTCCGTGATGCGTGGCCCCGCGGGTATGGGCGTGTTCATCACCTCAAATGAGGGACGTGGCTGGTTGCCCGCCGGCGTGTTCCTTCCGCGCGGGGTATCGACGCCGTGGGATTGGGAAGAGGCGCTCGGCTCGGATCCGGGTGCGGGTGGATCTGCTTGGGAAGGGGTCGCCGATCCGGCTCGCGTGCTGGTCGAATTCGGGCTCGAATGGGGCGCGAAAGCCGGTGCGCGGCTGACGGCGCTGGCGTCCGCTGGGACCATCGATCCCGGGCTTCGAGCGCGGCTGAGTGACGTACCCACTGCAGGGCTCGTGCGCCCGTTCGCTGAACCCGATCTCCGCGTACCCTCAGCCGACACGATCGATCGTCTCGGTCTTACGGGCTCGATCGACGCACTGAAACATGCTGCGGCAGTGCCGGATTCGCGGGTCCGTTCGAAATGCGTGGGACTCGCCGTCGATGCGCATGCCCAAGTCGGCCGCACGCGGTCCGGATCGCTCGATGGTGCCGAGACGAGGGCTCTGCGGGACCGTATCCTGGCAGCGGTCGAGGCCGACGCCGAAGTGCCACAGGTCTGGTGGGACGAATTGCAGGACGCGGACGCTCTTCTGGCGGCCACTATGGTGACGCGACGGGTCGACGTCAGCCGAGTGGAGGTCGGCCAGTTGCGGTGCGACGATGACCCTACATTGCGTGACCTGATAGCCGAACGGCGCTGCAACGAGTTGGTGCTGCTGCTGGCCGAGGAGCCGACGCGGCAGTGTCTGCGTGACGCCGTCTACGCGTACGAGCAGATCGTGCGGCACCCCCTGTTTGTGGCCCGACCCATGGCGGTGTCGGTGCAAGAGCCTGCGGACGCTGGGGTGGCCGTCACCGCGCCCGACTCGACAGCAGCGGTGCCGCCGAATGGGGCCGTGGCGGCGCCGACTCCGGGTGGGCCACCGAGCGGCAAGCGTTCCCGTTGATGTTTCTCACGCTTGAGACCGTGTCGAGGAGCGTCACGTGACGAGTACCGAAATCGTCTTTCCCACAGCAGATCCGGACCTTCCCACGGACGGAACGGAGGCCGGGCAGCGTCGACGCGAGGAGGCCACTGCGGTCCCTGGTACCCAGGCCCGCCCGACGCCGTGGACTCTCGCGCCGATGCAACCTGGTCCAGGCCCATCGTCGACACCCGGGAGCGCTGCCGCGCCGTCGGGTACGTCGTCCGCGCCGCTGAGTACATCGACCGGGCAACTGCCTTCGGGCTCGACATCATCCGTACCGCCGACCAACGCGACGGTCGCGACCGCGCCGCCGAACTCGGGTTCGGCACTCGCCCCACCGGCTGCGGGAACCGTGGCACCCGCGTCCCCGGCATCCGGCTCAGTGCCTGTGCCGTCACCGCCGACGCCGGTACTTCCGCCTTCGTCGTTGGCGTTCCCATCCCTGCCCGCCGCGCCGCCGCCCGTGTTCGATCCGGATGTCGTCGCCCGGCTGGCACCGGCCGCCCTGCCCGTCATGTCGGCGGCGCTACCGATGATTACCGATGCACTGAGGGGTCTCGGCGGCGCCGATCAGACCGGCTCGGACGCCGCCGCCAGCGGCGGCATATCACCCGAAGCGCGGCGCGCAATCGATGTGCTGCAGGAAATTGAGGCGCTGTACGGCGAAGGTGCCACGGTGCCCGCCGCATCCGAACCAGGCACTTTCGCAGCGTCAGCGGCCGGAGCCGGCAGCACGCTCGGCGCATACCAGCGGGCCGAGCTCTTTCAACGCAATGCCGCGGGCGCGTTCAGCGGGCTCGACGCTGAACTCAGCGGCTACTTGACCAAGCTCGCGAAGGACAACGGCGTCAGCGCCGCCGCGCTCGGCCGAATAAGGCAGGAGGTCTTTGCTCGCATCCGAGCGATCGGTCCGGCCGCGATAACCAGGGAAGGCAAGCAGGAGATCGACCGCACCGTCATGCACGCGCTGCAACAAGCCCATGCCGTGGTGGGGAGCAGTCAGGCGAAAAGCGCCGAAATCGCCGGTGTAGTCAACGGACTCGCCAATCGCTATCTCGGCGGACTGATCATGGGCTCGGCTGGGGCGAATGCGGCGGGGCTGATTGCGAAAGACGCCGCTATGGCCCAGCAGGGTAAAAAATATGTGTTCGCCACCTCGGGACCGGGCACCTTCGACTGCTCAGGATTGACCAAGTTCGCGGCGGCCAGGGCAGGGATCAAGCTCCCGCACAATGCGGAGGCGCAGTACCAGACGACGAAGAAGATCGACCCGAACCCGCGGAATCTTCGTCCCGGCGACTTGATTTTTCCATCGTCCGCAGTGAAGTCGGACGGGCGTCAGGGGCACGTGATGCTGTACATCGGAAACAATCAGGTCGTGCACGCAACCGGCGGAAGGGGTGTAGTCATCGACCAACTACCGAGAAACTATCGTGCCAGCCGGTGGGCCGCATGAGCGGCTATCGGGTACTTGCCATCCGTGGGGAGATCAGAGAATGAAGGTTTCGGTGGCGAGCGGGGTGTCGGCAGCCGGTGAGACCGAAGTACGGCTGCCTCGGGCCAAGACGCTCCAGGCGCACCCTTCGATCTCGCCGCTGACGCTGGGCGACGGCGGCGCGGGTCTTCCGTCGAGAACCGAAAGCGAGGTGCGCACATGACGGTGCCACTGCCGTTGGCGACGGTGTTCAACCCGCTACCACCCGCGGTGAATAAGTGGATCGCGGACCACCTTTTGCCGAAGGTCAAGACAGACACCCTGTATGTGGGTTCAACTCTTGAGCCCGGTGAATCGCTGCATTCCCAGGATGGGAAGTACGAGCTCAGAATGAAACCCGACGGGGATCTGGAGCTTACGGCGGACAGCCGCCGAGTGTGGAGTTCGGAGACTGCTGTCCCCACGGGCGGCAAGCTCGTAGGCGCACAGGTCGACGCAGACGGGTCGCTCAAGGTTTTCGCCGTAGTGAACGGCACCAAGACCGCCCTCTTCTCGCTGCCACTCGGATACAGCAACGGCCACCACGTCACCTTGACCGATGCGGGCAGGATGACGCTGTTCGACAGGGATGACCAATTGCTGGCTTCCGACCTGCTCGGCGCAGATGTCGGTCCACACTTCATGCTGGTCGTAATCCATCCGCCGGACGGCGCGTCCCGCGGGCTAATAGCCGCAGTAAATGCTATGCGAGAGTGGTGCCAGTTAACGCTCGATCTCTGTGGCCACCCAGCGGAGATCAAATCGTTCAAGAAGGAGCTTTTGCGTCGAGGTCTCCCGGTCGATACGCAGAGCGCGAAAACTATCTCCGAATATAATGCCAAGCTGCAGCGAATCGAAGAGTACAAAAGGGAGATGCGGGCTGCGAACGACAAAATAGGCGATATCGCAGGCCAGGCTACCGAACTCGTGAGCCGAACTCGGAACGACATCAATAACGACATAAATAGTCTCAAAGAATTCTTGAAGAACGTCAAGATGTGGTCCAATGCGTCCCCGGTGATTGCCGCTGCTTTGGCGGCCGATAAAAAAGACCACAACTCGCCCGCGCTGTCCGCAGCGACGGAATCAATCATCCTGCAGAAGATGTTCGTAACGGCTGAGTCGATCGAAAACAGGATAAAGGGCGTTACGGAATGGGTTGCTAAGGTGGAACCTGAGGTCACGCCGACCACAACGATTCCGTCCGACGGCGGCAGCGGTGGTGGCGGTAACGGCGGCGGGAACGGCTCGGGCGGCGACACTGGCGGTACATCTTCTACAGGACTTGGCGGCGGCTCTGGCGATCTGTTCGGCACCGGTCTGGACGGTCTGTCGGGTACTGGTCTGGACGGATTGTCCGGTACTGGTCTGGACGGCTTGTCCGGTACCGGTCCCGGGGGCTATCAGGTAGGCGCGGGAGACGACCCCAACGCTTCCCGGGTTTCGCGTCTGCTCGACCGAGTGGAGCAAGATCTCGCCAACAATATGAGTGCCAACCCGTCTCGGTCGGCTGCCGGGGCGGCGGACGGGCTGGCACAACAGATGATGTTGTCGCAGCTGGCGTCGAGCATGATGAACCGGAACTCTCCCGTCAACCGTATGGACCGACCGACTCCGCGCCAAGACGACCCACCTAGGGACGATTCTGCGCCGACTTCGCCGTCTCCGGCACCGTCGATGCCACAGGACACCCCACCGGCCGCGCCGCCCGCCGACACCATCGCCACGGCCGCACCGCCCGCCGACTCCGGGCCGCCATCGCCGCCGCCGTCGAACAAGCCGGTCGATATGAAACTTCCGGATGGGACGACGCAGAAGACATCCTCGGTGGTGGCTGAGGCCGTTCAGAAGGAGTGGAACAACCCCAACGGCGGCAACGCGCAGGACGCGTACGCGGGTACACCGGGGCAAAAGTCGCCCGAGAATTGGCTGCAGATCGGGCCGGAGGAGGTTGATACGGGTGACGTCGTGACCTGGGGCGAGCGCTCTGCGGTTGTCGTCGAGAAGGAAGGCAGTTTGTATCTGGTTGCCCATCAGAAATTGCTGAAGCTCGACGACGTGAACAATCCGCCGGACGATGGACACGGCGCATACGGGGATTTCGTCGCCTACTTCCGCCCGGTAGGTGCCCAGCTCGACAAATCGGGAGACGCGGACACCGCGGCCGCGTCGCCTGCTATGGCTCCCTCGGCCGGGCCGCCGCCCGCGGTGCCCGCAAGGGCGGATCGGAGTCAGGCCTGACGAATGCGACTCGGTGCCCTGGTCCTTCCGGCGTGCGGTCCACGCGCCACCCCTCTACAGCACCCGCACCACAACGGCGTTCCTGGGCATATCCGAATATTTGACATAGGACCCGGTATACGGCGCTTCGATGACTCGCCCGCCGCCGGCCGCGAGCTGGACGTGTTCGGGCCCACGGGCACTGAACGAGTCACGAGGGAAAACCAGGTCGCCGGGCTGCGCATCCTGGGGGTGCACTCGGACCCCACTGTGTATCTGCTCATAAGTCGTGCGCGGCAGCACTACCTCACCATTTGTGGCCTGAGCGATTGCGTACCGAGTCAGTCCCGAACAGTCGAAGCCGCCGAGTGAGGCCCCCATCAGGGCGCCGCCGCCCCAAACGTATGGTGTACCGAGCTCTTTCTCTGCTGCGCGGACTGCTTCGCCGCCGACTGTCCCATCCGAGGGACGTGTGGCGCGGCGGGGGCGCCGGCCTTTGCCGCCTGAGATCGATCTCGGTTGGCCGCGGCCCCGCAGCCGCCGTGGTGGGCGACGGCGTGCCCGCGCCGGCGCGGGCGGAATAATCTGGGCTGCACGCTGTCGCGCCGATTCGGAGTCGGCGTTGACCTGCTTGGTCGCGTTCGCGACAGCCATACGGGCGGCGTCGAGCAACGCCGGTCCGCTGAAGCGGCTGTCCGGTATGGCCGCAAGTGCCCGAAGCCGATCCTGGAAATCGGCGATGTGCCGGGTGAGGGCGCTACGTCCGGTCATAGTCCCGTCGGCCGCCCCGGCGACGAGCTTGTGCACCAGACCGTCTCGGCCCGTTTGTGATTCGGCGACTGCGGCGTGGTTGCCTCGGGCCTCGGCGTAGAAGGCCGCCGTCGAGCCATTGGGTGTGCGCAATTCGCCAACGGCGTCGCGACTGAGTGCCAGCGATTGCCCGCTTACCGGACTGCCTGTCCCATAAAGGCCGACCAGAGCGCGCAGCACGCCCTGGACGCCGTCGGTCAACTCGGCTGACATCGGACCGACTCACCGTCGTTCATTGACGATCACCTCCGAAAGTTTCAGCTGGCCTATTGTCGCGCCGCTGCCAAGATGTGCCTGTTCCCAATCGTGAAAAATTCGTCGGTTCTTTCCAGAGGCGGGAAGGCGGGAGAATGTAAGGGTCATTTCAGAGAGGCGGTGTCGGCTGTGACATTCAGTTTGACGGACGCGAGCACCGAAGGGCTACAGCAACTCTTGGGCTCCGCATCGGGCCGCCGGAGGCAGTCCTGGTTCTGCGTCGACACTGACCTGGTGCGCCCGCCTAATGCTTCGCCGGCGTTCAAGGGCGTGATAGCCCAGGCGGAACAGGCGATCTCGGGGGCCGTCGAGTTGCTCGGTGCTGGTGGGTGCATACCGCCGCCAGCCAACGACCAGCCTGTGGAGGCGCCGCCCACGAGCGGGTCAGGCGAGACTACGACCGAATACAAAGACGCGGTAGCAATTGTGCAGAAGCGGTTACGTCTGCTGGCGCTGATGGATCGCGAAGTCGCCAAGTCCGCCGTCGTGGCAGGTGCTCAGCAGGAACGTGCTTTCCGTGCCATTCGGGCGGTCGTCGTCGAACTGAACAAGAAACTGGAGGCCGTGGGTAGCGCGAAGCCGACTGCCGCCCAAGAATCGGAACTCTTGCGCCACATCGGGGCCGCGGCGGAGAAGGTCTACGACATTCTGGCGGTGGTTCTGCAGGCGAATCAAGATATTGCGCACGGTTCGGCCGGTTCTGGCCAGGGCGGGAGTTCCGGTGGCGGGGGTGGTGGTCTCGACTCGCTGCTTTCGATGGTTGGGATGCTGCCGATGATGGCGGCGCCGTTGCTCACCATGCTTCCGGAACTCCTGGACAAGAATGCGGAAGACAAGCAGGCCGAGGAGGATCGAAAAGCTGAGGAGGATCGAAAGGCGGAACAGGTGGAGCCGAAGCCCTCCGCTGCGCCGACCGCCGATGCGCCGCCGCCGGATGATCCGGTGGCCGCTGTCCCCGTCCCCGCGGGGCCGCCGCCCGCCGCCCCGGTCCCTGCCCGCCCGCCGCCCGCGGTGTCGACACCCCCAGCACCGCCTGCTCCGCCAGCGATTGCGACGGCTCCGCCCGTGGTGGCCGCGCCGAGCAAACCCGGTGCGGGACAGCCGGGCCCGAGTCCGCGCGACGAAAAGGCAAAAGCAGAGGACGAGAGCGAGCCCGCGCCGGGTGTTCCTGTGGAGCAGCCGTAGTCGAATAGGCGCTGGGCTCAGCGGCTTCCGTGCAGCGGAACCGCCGTGGCCTGCGCGGCTTCATTCCTGGCGGTCAGGGTTTCGATCGACCCCGGACCGCAGGCCCGCAGCGGTCGGTCGGCTGAGTCGGCCAGCCGGCCGACCGCTGGATTGGGGGCCGTCGCGAGGGGTAGAGAATCGACGACCACGCGACCAACCATACCGTCAATCAACGGCCCGTTCAATGGGTTGCACTTAAGTAATGGCAAATAGGAGTGATCGGCGTGGATGCTCTCGACTCGGGGCAGCGTACTTCCCAGGGGTGGGGAATCGGCTGCGTGTTCCATCCACGCCCGTTGATTAGTGTTCGTTGCAGCGAGGTCGGCGGAAGGAAGTCCGAGTGTCAGCGGCCGAGGACGCGTTCTACACGGGAGTGCAATGTTTGGGCCTCGTCGCCGGAGGCGTGCGGAATCAGGAGCATGCGGCGGCGGCGTTCAAGGCGGCGACGGACCTGGACCCGGACATGTGCGACGCCTGGTTGGGTCGTGCTATGGCGGGCGAGATAACCGCCGAGGTGATCTATGGGGCGTATCGCTCGGTGCACAACCTCTATCGAGATCAGCAGCGTGCCGGTCTGGTTGATCGTGCGCTGTGGTGTCAGGCAGAGGTCGGCATGTACGGGCTGCGGCTGCCGATGGCGGATCGCGATCAGATCGCGATCGCGCAGGCCTGCGCCTACGCGGAGGCCGGTGAATGGCGTGAGGCCGCGGCGATTCTGGACGAGACGCGTGGCGACGAAACGGTCGATTTCGTCCGGATGACTCTGTATTTCAGGTCCGGGAGGTGGCCGGACGTGATCGCCGAGAGGTCCGTGAAACCGGTGCTGGAGGACGGCCTACTCGATATCGCGGCCGAGTTGATGGCCGCTCAATCCCTCGCGCACCTGGGGCGTTTCGGCGAAGCGCTGCCGCGCGCGCAGCGCATCGTCGAGGAGGCATCGTCGGGCAACCTTTCCTACATTTGGGCGGATGCGCACTTTCTACTGGGAATGGTGCTGCGGCACACAGGTGATCACGACGCTGGGACCAAGGTGCTCGCCGGGCTGCAGGGCTCGGCGCTGTGGCAGGAGCGGCCTGAATGGCAGCGAGCGGTGCGGGATCGAGACTATCGGCTAGAGGTCACCACCCCGGAGGTCATCGCCTCTCGGACCGACGAGTGGGATCCGAAGTCCGGTGACGATCCGGCCGAGGTGCTCGCATCATCCGCCCGCGAAGAGCGGCAACTGTTGCTGGCGGAGGCTTCTGACCTACTGAACGCGCAGATCGGCATGGACTCGGTGAAAGAGCAAGTGGAACGGCTGAAGTCAGGCGTGCAGATGGACCAGGTGCGCGCCCGGCGCGGTCTCGCGGTGGACGCGAAGGCGCAGCATCTCATCTTTTCCGGTCCGCCGGGCACCGGGAAGACCACTGTCGCAAGGGTGATCGCCAAGATCTTCGCCGGCTTGGGTGTGGTGGAGAACGCGGAGGTGGTCGAGGCGACCCGCAAAGATTTGGTGGGTACTCATCTGGGGCACACCGCGCCGAAGACCAATGCGCTCGTCGACTCCGCGCTTGGCGGAGTGTTGTTCGTCGATGAGGCGTACACCCTGATCCAGGAAGGATTGTCCGGCGGAGACGCCTTCGGAAAGGAGGCCGTCGACACCCTGCTGGCCCGGATGGAGAACGATCGGGACAAGCTGGTGGTGATCATCGCAGGCTATGAGGACGAGATCGACCGCTTCCTCCGCTCCAATGACGGGTTGTCCTCCCGCTTCACCAAGCGGATAAGGTTCCCCGGCTACGACACCGACGAATTGGTACGTATTGCGGATCATATCGCCCGCAAGAAGGATTCGATCCTGTCCGAACAGGCGCGGGAAGTTCTTCGGGACAGATGCGACGAACTGGCCAAGCAGTCGAGCCATGGCAGGCGGCTGATCGACCTGGCAGGCAACGGGCGGTTCGTGCGCAACGTTGTCGAGGCGGCCGAGGCGGAACGCGACTATCGAGTCACCAAGGACAATTCGGACGTATCGCTGCTGACCGATGAGGAACTAATGACCATCGACGCTTTTGATATTACCGCGGCGCTCGCGGGGTTGGCGCAGACGACATCGGGGTGAGTCATGCGGCGCTTCCGGGTGGTGACCAAACACCAGGTATCGGGCTGGCGTTTCCTGCTGCGCCGAATCGAGCATGCACTGGTGCGCCGCGATACCTCGATGCGCGACGACCCCGGTCGAGGCCGTTCCACCGCGCTGACCATCGGCGTCGCGCTCGCCTGCGTAATTATCGCGGGCGCGGCCGTGCTTGCCTTCTTCAAACCGGCCAAGACTGTCGGGAATTCGCGGATCGTGGCGGACAAGGAGACCGGCGCGCTGTACGTGCGGGTCGGCGAACGACTGCATCCCGCATTGAATCTCACCTCGGCCCGGCTCATCATCGGCGCAGCCGACAAGCCGGTGCAGGTGTCGCGCGCCGAGCTGGAAAAGTACCCGCGCGGACCGTGGGTCGGTATTCCGGGAGCGCCGGGCAGCATGGTCGACACCGACAACCGGGAGTCGACCTGGACAGTGTGCGACAGCACGCAGACCGGGGCGGCCGCGCCGGTGAACCCGGAGACCGGATTGCCGAGCTCCACGCGTTCCGCATTGCGCACCACCGTGATCGGTGGTCCGCTCACCCTCGACAGCGGCGCGGCGCGCGAGCTGGACGTGGGCGAGGCCAGGTTGCTCCGCGACGGCACGACGAACTGGCTTGTGTACCGCGACGGCGCGCGTGGAGTCGTCCGCGGGGAGATCAATCTCGCCGACACGGCGGTGCTGCTCGCCCTCGGTATCGACGCCACCGCACCGGTGCTCGCTGCATCGAAGGGACTGATCGGCGCGATCCCGGAGGTGCCGCCGATCCGGGTGCCGCAGGTCGACGGCGCAGGGGAGACCGTCACTCTGACCACCGGGTACACCGTGCCGGTGGGCTCGGTGCTTGCGGTGCATGACGCGGAGCGGCCATCGGGACACTACCTGGTGTCGAAAACCGGAGTGGTGCAGATCAGTTCCGTGCTTGCAGCGATGATTCGTAACTCGGACGCACATGGCACGGTGACCAGCAGGAACGTCGGACCGGATCTGATCGCGGCCAATCTGCGTCCCGGTGGGTGGCCAGGCACGGCGGCGTATCCCACCCGGCCGATCGAGCTCGTCAATCCGTCGAGCAGTGGAGTGACCTGCTATCGGTGGTCGCGGTCGGGCAGCGACCAGACGGCGGCCACCACACTGTTGGTCGGCAGGCGGCTGCCGTTGACGCAGGAGGAACAAGTCCGTGTGGTGAATTTGGTGACCGCGCCTGCCTCGCGGGGCAAGACGGCCGACTCGGCCTACTTGCCCCGAACGACCGGACGTTTGGTACAGGTGACCGGGACGGATACGGCGTCGCCGTTGCGTGAGTCGCTCTACTGGATCGCCGACAATGGTGTTCGGTACGGCATCGAGATCACCGATCGCGGAGCCGAACAGACGTTGCGGGCCTTGGGGTTGCGCGCGCCGGTGGCCGCGCCGTGGAGTGTCGTGTCGCTGTTCGCCCCGGGACCCAGCTTGTCGGAGGGGGCGGCGCGTATCCAGCACGACGGCATCGCGCCGAACACGACCGGCGTCGGCCTCGGCGGTCCGGCATGACCACCACCCGTCGGTTCGTGCGGCCCGCTCGGATGGTGAGTGGTCCGAAAGCGCCTGCGGTGACGGAGCTGCGGCTGGAGCCGCCGACCGAATTGCCCCGGCCGGTGCCGATGTCCAAATTCCGGATGATTCTGCCAGTTGTCATGGTTGCGGCCATGGTCGGCATGGTCATGCTGATGCTGCGCAGCGGCATGGCCGCGTCGCCCATGATGATGCTGTTCCCGGTGATGATGTTGGTGTCGATGGTCGGCATGATGGGCGGCGGCATGGCCGGGGTGGGCAGCGGTGGCGGGGGTTCCGCGGGCGTCAACGAGGAACGCAAGGACTATTTGCGCAGCGTTGCCGACAACCGGAAGACCGTGCACGACGCCGAGAACGAATTGCACACTTATCTGCGCTACACCCACCCGGGCCCGGCCGAGGTAGGGCGTTTGATCGGTGGCAAGCGGATGTGGGAGGTGCAGGCGGCCAGCCCGCAATTCCTGCGGGTTCGAGTGGGGCGCGGGCGGATCGCCAACCAGGTGCGAGTCATCGTGCCCGAGGCCGCACCGACCTCCGAACTCGATCCGGTAGGCGTGGTCGAGCTGACCCGTTTCGCCAAGGCGTATTCCACGGTAGGCGGCATGCCGGTGGCGATCAATCTGCTGTCGGCGCCGCAGGTGGGATTCGACGGTGATCGCACCGCGGTGCTTGGTCTGTTGCGGGCGATGATCGCGGAAGTCGCGGTGCTGCACGGACCGGACCAGGTCGCGGTAGCCGCGGTGCTGGCTGATCCGGACGCTCCGGAATGGTCCTGGCTGAAGTGGATGCCGCACACGCAGCATCCCATCGACGTCGACGCGATTGGGTCCAGCCGAATGGTGTACACCAGCGTCGCCGAATTGCGCACAAAGGTGCTCGCCCGGCTCAATCGAGGGCCATTCTCGGCGAATTCCGAACCGGCGCAGGACCGTAAGCACTTTCTGCTGATCGTCGATGTCGGCGGTCCGGCCAGCGACCGTGACATTTCCGGTATTGACGGCTGCACCTGGCTGCGGCTCGGCGCCGTGGAGCAGACCCTGCCCCGCGCGCTGAAATTCACGGTAACCGCGGACCGTAAGCTGGACGAGGTAACCTCGCGGGGCGTCAGACGGGTCGGGATCGCCGACTCGATGTCACTTCCTGCGATGACCGCACTGGCGCGCAACATTTCGCCCTATCGGCTGTCGACGGTGGTCGAGGCGGTCGCTGCGGAACAGGTCGGCGGCACCTCGTGGCAGGAGATGCTCGGGATCGCCGATCCGGGTGCGATTCGAATCGAACGGCAATGGCCGCGGCGGCGCGACACCGACAGATCGCGGCTGAGCATCCCGTTCGGGCACGACCCGGCTGGGTCAGTGGTCTACCTCGACATCAAGGAATCGGCCGAGGAGGGCATGGGCCCCCATGGCATGTGCATCGGGGCGACCGGGTCCGGAAAGTCAGAGTTCCTTCGCACGCTGGTGCTTTCGGCGGTGGTTACGCATTCTCCGGACACGCTCAACTTGCTACTGGTCGACTTCAAAGGCGGCGCGACCTTTCTCGGGTTCGACCGGCTCTCGCACGTCACCGCGGTCGTCACCAACATGGAAGAAGAGGCCGACCTCGTCACCCGCATGGAGGATGTGATCAACGGCGAGATCGCGCGGCGCCAGCGGATCCTGCGGGACGCGGGAAATTTCGCGAACGTGGCCGATTACGAGCGCGCCCGTGAGCAAGGCGCGGATCTCCGGCCGCTCCCAACTTTGTTCATCATCCTCGACGAGTTCGCTGAGCTGCTGGAGCAGTATCCGGATTTCGCGAAGCTGTTCGTCGCAATCGGCCGGGTCGGCCGCTCGTTGCGCATCCACCTGTTGCTCTCCTCGCAGAAGGTGCCCGCGCATCGGATGGGGGAGCTGGAGGCGCATCTGTCGTATCGAATCGCGTTGCGTACCAACCAGACCAGCGACTCCCGTGATGCGATCGGCACTGCCGATGCCTACCATCTGCCCAAGAAGCCGGGGTCTGGATACCTGCGGGTCGGTTCCGGTGATCTGCAGCGGTTCAACGTCGCGTATGTGGGCGAGCCGTACAAGGCCCCGGCGCAGCTGGTGGCGGCATCCAGTAGCCGGGCGCGCAGGCAGGGTGGGGGATATCGGCCGCCGCGGTGGTTCTCCGCCGCGCACATCGCCGAGACCCGACCGCCAGTACTCGACGCGCACCCGGAGCCCGACGTGGCCGACAGTGCCGAGGGCGAGATGATCAGTGTGATGGAGGTCGTGCTGCAACAGCTTGCCGGTCACGGGTCTCCAGCGCACCGGATGTGGTTGCCTCCGTTGGGCATTCCGCCAACGTTGGATGCGCTGGTGCCCGCGGTGCGGCCGGGGTCGCTACAAATACCGGTCGCTCTGATCGATAGGCCGCGGCTACAGCGCCAGGATGTGTGGTCGATCGATCTCTCCGGTGCAGGTGGACACGTCGCCGTCGTCGGCGGACCTCAGTCCGGGAAATCGACCGCGCTGCAGACGCTGATCATGTCGGCGGCGCTCACCCACACTCCCGAGCAAGTCCAGTTCTACTGTATCGACTTCTCCGGCAGCGCCCTCGCCTCCCTGCGGAACGTCCCGCACGTCGGTTCGGTGGCCACGGTGCGCGACGGTGACCGAATCCGCCGTACCATCGCATTGATCACCAAACTGATCGCCGATCGGCAGGCGCTGTTCACCGAACTAGGCATCGATACGATGCGGAAGTTCCGCCGTTTACGCGATGCCTGTGATCGAAAGTTGACAACCCGTGACGGGCACGGCGACGTGTTCCTGGTCATCGATGGCTGGGATATCGGATTCGCCACCACCGGGCCGTACTTCGACGAGTACCTGTCGGTCATGGAGGCGATCGCCGTCCAAGGGCTGAACTACGGTGTGCACCTGGTGATCGGGAGCTCCCGCTGGGCGATGATCCGGCCGGCGATCAAGGACATGCTGCAGACCCGCATCGAGCTGCGGCTCGGCGATCTCAGCGACACTGTCTTCACCAGTCACCGCACGCTGGTCAGTGCGGTACCGCCCAACCGGCCCGGGCGTTGTATCTCCGCCGATTTGCTGCACATGATGGCCGGGTTGCCGCGAGCCGACGGTGTGAGCGACCCGCAGTCGTCGGCGGAGGGTCTCGCTGCCCTTGTCGATCAACTCAACCAGCAGTTCCCCGATCACAAGGTCCCGGATGTGAAACTGTTGCCCGCTCAGATCGAGTTGGCCGACATTCGCGCTGGTCTGCCCGCACCGACGAATCTGGCCGAGCGCTTGGTGGTTCCGTTCGGGATCCGTGAATCCGATCTCGGTCCCGCTGCCGTCGATTTCAACGTCTCGACGCATCTGATCGTGCTCGGGTCCACGGGGTGCGGAAAGTCGACAGTACTCGCCGCGTTGCTGGACTCGATCCACACCCAGTTCGACGTCGAGCAGGCCAGGGTGTTGTTGGTCGATTACCGCCGCAGACATCTGGACGCCGTGCCGGACGACATGCTGATCGGATATCTGACCAGCGAGCGCGAGCTTGCCGATGCGCTGCCGGCGTTCGTCGCCAAGATGCGCACCAGGCGCCCACCACAGGGGGTGACAGTTCGGCAGCTACGTGAGCGCTCGTGGTGGACTGGTCCGGAGATCTTCGTGGTCATCGACGACTATCACATGGTGGCGCAGCGTGGTCAGCTGAATCCGCTGGAGCCGCTCAAGGATGTCATCGTCGACGCTCGCGACACCGGACTCCATATCATCGCAGCCCGCAATATCGCCCAGGCCGATTCGGCTATGTACGACAACGTGATCGGCCAGATGAAGAACCTGAACTCGTCGGGTCTGATCATGGACGGGTCCAAACTCGACGGCATACTGGTCGGCGATGTCAAGGCCGCACCGCAACCCGCGGGTCGGGGCATCTTCGTTGAGCCGCTGCACGGTCGCAAGGATCTTGTCCAGACTGCGTGGATGCCGCCACGGGTGTGAGGCGGGGACCAGTTGGTACGTAAGTACTCCCACGCTTGGGAATGACTTAACGTTTTTCTTGGTACCGATCAAGTCGGGGTCGGTACAGAGTCGGCAGGGAGTAAGTCGATGTTTCTCGAAGCTCGTCCTGAGCAATTTCCAATTACCAGCGCGCAGCTCTCCATGGAGCAAGCTGCCTTGATGGGCGCCATTGTCGGAGCGGCCGGGCCGATGGTCCCGGTTCCGGCTGCGTTGGACGAAGTCAGCCAGATGGCCGCGGCGGCTTTCGCCGATTGTGCCGCTCACTTTTCGCAAGCCACGAATGATGCTTATGTGAAAGGCGTGTGCGGGGCGGAGGTGCTCGGTCCGGTCGGTGCTGGATACGGTGCCGCTGACGCTTCCGGTAGTGCGCTGGTCTCTGCGAATCCCGTGATGGTTCTCGGTTAGGGCCGGACCGTGTTCTGGTTCTGGGCACTACCGCCGGAAGTCAATTCGATGCGATTGTTCACCGGCCCGGGTCCGATGCCGATGTTGGGGGCCGCTGCGGCATATAAGAGCGTAGCCGACGGATTGACAGCGGCTGCGATCGGTGCGCAAAGCCACGTACAGGAATTGATGGCGACGTGGCGTGGGCCGACAGCCGCCAAAGCGCAGCAGGCATACCTGAAGCATTCGACATGGCTGTTCCAGCAGGCCGCGTTGTACAACGTGATGGCCGCGAAAGGCACCGCGCAGGCCAGCGCGGTTTCTGCGGCGCAGGCAACGATGCCTCCGCTGCCGTTGATCCTGGCCAACCGGATGGCCAGCGCCGCATTGGTCGCCACCAACACGATGGGGCAGAACACGGCGCCTATTGCAGCAAACGAGGCCGTGTACATGAGTATGTGGGCGGCTGCGGCCGGCTCCATGTACGGGTACCTGGGACAGACATTGGGCAATATCACCGCGATGCCGAGCCCGACCGTCGCGCCGTCCATCACTATTGGCGCTCCAACAGCTATGGAGCCGTCGATGCTGCTGAAGGAATTCAGTCCGGTCGAAGGCGGCGGCGTACCGAACGATGCTGCGCCCGTTGACCCGGGAGTAAGCACAGGAAACCCGGCTGACGCGAGCGGTTCGACACCCGACCCTGCGGCGGTGACGCCCGATCTGGTTCAGGAGGAACTGCCTATCACCGAGTCGGTTTTACCGCAGGATCCTTACGACGATCTGGCTGGTTCCGCCGGAACTGGCGCAGAGCCTCTGGGATTCTTCGGGACTTCGCCGACCTCGCCGACGCTCGCCGGCCTCCAGGGCGGCATGGGCAGCATGGTGGCGATCGGCATGACCAACGGGGGTCTCGGTGCGCTATCGGGAGCGTCGACTGGATACCGGCTGCCGTCGAACTGGCCTGCTGGATCCGGCACGGCGTTCGGCCCGGCACCCGGTGCCGCGGCAGCCGCGCCTGTGGCACAGAGTGTCCCGCCACGTAGCGCGACCGCATCCGGTGCTCGCATACGTCACCGCCGCGACGAAAACGGTGACAGCACCACGCTATTCGATCCGAATAGAGCTACGGATGTTCCGGCGCTCGAGAAATCGGTTGTGGTCGGCGTCATCGAGTACGTCGACGACGAGCAGCCCCACTAGAACGTCCCCGGTGGAATGCACCAGGGCGGAACCTAAATCCTCAATGGAAGGAAAGACCAATGGGAAACCCGGAGTACTCGGGCTCTCCGGCGGAGCTGCAGAGCTTCGCCGATAAGTTCGCCGCACACGTGCAGGTAATGCAGGCCCATATCGGAAAATTGGAGGGCACCAAAGGGGAGTTCGCGGTGGCCGCAAGCGGCTCACAAGCCGGTAACGCGATCCAGGTGCAGTTCCAGAATGCAATAAATGCAGGAAGGACTTTGCAGGCAACCCTGGATGAAGCAACGACCGCATTGCGGAAAGCTGGTGCCGTCATCGAAAGCCAAGACGCGGAGTCCAACAGCACGATCGCCGGACTGGATCTCAACTTCAAGTAATCGGCAAACTCCAACAATCAGACAAGGCAGAACAATGTATAACAATTTCAACCATGTGGATGCACTTGTGGATTCTACGAGAGCACTCCTGGGACAGATGGAAGTCGACGCGGGCGAGCGCCGATCTCTGGTGAACCTCGTTGCGGAGGTATTCAAGGGTGCGGCAGGTACCAGCAACCATGACTTCCAGGTCAGGTTCGCTACCTCGGTCGACAACTACAAGCTCCGCCTCGGAGAATTGAACAAGGCAATCGGCGGGGCTTCCGGCACAGGCGGCACGCTGCATCAGACCGATCAACAGGCCGCCTCGTACTTCCCAGTCTGAGCGGCAAGCAACCGGGAGATTCTCGGCCGAACGGTTGGCGAATCGGTTGGTATGGCACACGTAGACGCCGATCCCGTCGTGATCGACTTGAATGTCGATGCTGCGCTCGCGCTCATGACGTTGGCGGGCATCGATGAGTACCCAGCGGTGCTGGCGTTGCTGCCCAACGTCTTTCGCGTCGAGGATCAAGAACGGGTACACGCGGTCATGGTCGAGGAACTCGCTCATGCGGGCATCCTCGATGACGACGGCGTCCACCCGCGGGTCAGGCACTGGCTGCAATGTTTGTACCGGCCCGATATGGAACTCGTCGCACGCATCGTGGACACCGGTGTGGACTGCGGGCCGCAGGCGATGCTGCGGATGTCACTGGTGCGCCGCGACGATACGCATGTGCTCGCTCTGCGGTGTGACGACCATGTCGTCATCCAGCCGGTGTTCGTGGAAGGGCGGCAGCTGCCACCTATCACCGGAGTGGTGGCCGCCGCACTCGGTCCGCGCGAGCCATTGCGCTTCGAACCGATGAGCGCGACCCTGCAGCAATTCACCGACGTTCCCTCCGAGCCAGACGAGCGACGGCAGGTGCTGCGAGAGCTGGGGGCCGGAGCGCACACCGCCGCAGTGCTCACCCGGGCGCTCGGCGAGGTGGTGCGGCGCGCGGAGGTGCTGATGGTCGAACACCGCGACGGCGGTTCCACACAGACCGAGGTGTGCGTGAGCGTGCTCGACACACTCTCGGGTCGGATCCTCGTGACACCGAGCCGGGCGGTGGACGGGCGGATCTGGTCAACCTACGCCCCGGGTGACGGCGCCGCAGTGCACGCGAGCATTGGCTCGCTGCTCGAATTGTTGCCCGGCCGTAGCTGGTTCGACACCGTGCGGACCGATTGAACCTAGCTCCGGTAATGCGAAAGGACGGCAGAGGTGGAGAAAGTACCGACGAACGAAGGAACCGCAGGGGCCGTGTCGGCGCACGTCGGGTACGACACATTCTTCTCTGCGGACACCTATCAGGGCGGTCCCCCAGTCGAAGCGGAAATGCAGACCTTTTTGAGCAATGGGGAGATGGAACCCGACAAGCCGTTCCAGCCGTTGGATCACGAGCCGACCGAAACTGCGCAGGCTAGGTCGATGATGGCGGAGTCGCCGGAACCGCCGGAGTCACCGAATATTCCGGCTGCGCCTAGCGCTCGGGTATCCCCTTCGGCGAGTTCCCCGATGTCGACGCCGCAGAGCGCCTCGGCACCGCGGTCGTCGGAGGCGACGGTGCGCAGACATCGCTGGCGACGCGAAGTTGAAACGGAGGCGAACTCCGAGGCCGAGACCAAAATTGTGCCTCCGTCGCAGGCTATGCTCCACGCCGATCAGGAACAAACCCGGCAACCGGCTCGACGTACGGAGTTCGCGGCTGTGGCGCTTCCGTCTCCGGAACTGTTCGCCGACATCACGGTGGCCAATAAGGCGACGCTGCGCTCCCGCAGCGGTATGCGCGGCGCACTCAACAAACTTGGGTTCCGGCTCGGACTGTCGCCCAGCGAACAGCGCGCCGAGGAGCGCCACGACCGGATACGCCGCCAGTTGGTCACTCAGTACCAGATCGCCGTTGTCAGCGTGAAAGGCGGCGTGGGCCGTACCACTACAGTCGCCGCGCTCGGTTCGACCTTCGCGGACCTCCGTCCGGATCGGGTGGTCGCGGTCGATGCGAGTCCGCATTTCGGCGATCTCGCCACTCGCACCCGCCGACACCCGTACGGACTCTCGCTGCGGGATCTGGCCTATGCGCGAGAACGGGAATCTTTCTCGGCGGTACAGTCCTATCTCTCGATCAACTCCGCCGATCTGGCGGTTGCTGCCTCGCCATGGACCGCCGAGTCCACCACTGCACTAACGGAACGCGACTTCGCTGCCGCAGCCGATATCCTGCGACGCCACTACAGCCTGCTGCTCGTTGATTGCGGTACTGGCGTGCTCGACTCCGTGACGCGCGAGGTTCTGAACTGTAGTAACGCCGCGGTGATCGTCACTCCGGCAACGGTGGGCGGGGTAACCGGCGCGGTGGCCACTCTTAATTGGCTCGGCGCGCACGGGTTCGACCATCTGGTCGCTCGTTCGGTCGTCACCATCGTGCAGCATCAGCCCGTCAAATCCAACGTCGACGTCGGCGCGATCGAGGATCTGTTCGCCACGGCGCAGCGGCCGACCTGCGTGCTGCCTTTCGATACGCACTTGGCCGAGGGCGGCGCTATCGATCTGCGGCTGCTGGGCAAGACGACCCGCATCGCCTTCGAAAATCTCGCTGCCACCCTGGCCGACGAGTTCCCCGATTTCATTGTCGCGGGCGGCGCCGCGCACGATATGGGCGGGAGTTGGCGATGACCACCTCGGCTGCGCCGCCCACGGCGGAGGTCGAACGGGCACGGATCGCGGTGATGGTGGCCGCGTACCAGGTCGACGTGGTGGTCCCGACTAAGTTCACCATCGAAACCTTTATCGAGGACCTGGTCGGGGTGCTGGCTACCGCCATCGCGGACGAGACCGTCGACTTCACCCCGCCGACCGGTCAGTGGAGTCTGGCGCGGCCTGGTGAACTGCCGATACCGCGCTGGCGCAGCCTTGCCGATCACGACGTCGCCGACGGAACGGTGCTAGCACTTTGCCCGGTCGAATCCTCGGAGGTGTTCACGCCGGTCGTCGAGGACATCACCGACGCGCTCGCCATGATCAACGAACGCGAGTTCGCCGAGTACGACGCCGACACCTCGGCGGTCGTCGGTCTCGCCGTGCTCGGCGTCGCCGCGGTTCTGGTCGCGGCACTGCTGTCGTGGGTGTGGACCGATACGGGCGCGGTCGGCTGGTGTGCCCTGCCCGCGCTGCTGCTCGGTGGCTGTTGCTGGGGCGGTGCCGTCGCCGCGTTCCGGAACCACCGCTCGGGCCGGGCCTGCCTGGCGTTGGCGCTGGCGGCGCTGCCGTTGCTGTTCGCCGGTGGCGCCATGCTCGTGCCCACCGCTTATGGTGCACCAGGTCCGTTCGGGGCGGCGAATATCGCGGCAGGAGGGACGTTCATCGTCGTCGCATCGGTGTCCATGATCCGGCTGACCGGGGTCGGTCTCGCCCCATTGCTGGCCGCGGCGATGTCCGGGCTGCTGATGACAGCCGCGATGTTGCCCTCGACCGTCGCTACCCTCCCGGTGCACAAGGTGGCGGGCGGTGCGGTGCTCGTCACGCTGATCCTCTTGACGGTGGCGCCGCGGCTGGCAATGGTCCTCGCCTGGATCCGGCCTCCGGATCTGCCGGACCCCGGAACCGACGTCGCGCCCGCGACGCTGAACGACATCTTCGAGGCAGAATCCGCGCGTCCCGACGACGACCGGGACAACCAAGCAGACGAGGCGAACCGCGAGCGAGCCGCGCTCAGCATCGAGCGCCGGGCCCGGCTTGCGGTGTCCGGTCTACGCGGCTTGATCATTGCAATCGCAACCGCGCTGGCACTGGCCACGGTCGTTGCGGCCGCGGCGAGCCCGGGCGGTATCCGGGAGATCATCATGGCGGCGGCGGTGGCAGGCATCCTGCTCATGCGGGCGCGGTGGCATCCGGACCGGGTGCAGGCGATCGCACTGATCACCGCCTCGGCCGCCACGATCTGCGGGATCGCCGTCGTGCTGGTCGGCGCCTACGAGACCGGGCTCGCCCGCACCACGGTGGTCCTGGTGCTCGCCGGATTGGCGATCGCGGGCTGCGTCGGCGCGATGCGCTTGCCGGATAAGCGATTGTCGCCGGTGACCCGCCGCGCCATCGATCTGTTCGAGTACGCCCTGCTGGTCGTCGTTCCGGTGATCGCGTTCTGGATCATGGGCGTCTACACCGCGATGCGGGGGATCTGATGACGTTCGGCCGTGCGGTAGCGACGGCGGCCGCCGGACTGCTGTTGTGCCTCGGCGCTGCGCCCGTAGCCGCGCTCGAGCCGCCCGAGGTGGTTGTCGGCCCGCCGCCGCCGGACGAGCCGCCGGGACCGGAGTTCGCGACCAAGCAGGACAAGGCATGCCTGGCGGCTGGCGTACTGCCGGACAGCGACCTGTCCAGGGTGCCGCCGCCCGATCTCGCGTTGAATCTGGGCCAGGCTAGGGCGCTGAGCCGGGGCGCCGGCGTCACCGTCGCCATCATCGATACCGGCGTTCACCCCCATCAGCGGCTGCCCAATCTGGTCGGTGGCGGAGACTATGTCTTGGCAGGAGGAGACGGCCTGGCTGATTGCGATGCGCATGGCACGCTGGTCGCCGGAATCATCGCGGGCGCCGCCGATCCGGCCGACGGCTTCACCGGGGTTGCCCCGGACGCCGGGATCATCTCGATCCGGGTGCGGTCCGGTGCATTCAGCGCCGAGCGGCCCACCGTCCGTGACCCTGGCGAGCAGGCGGCCGTCGAGATCAGGACCATGGCGCGTGCCATCACACACGCGGCCAATATGGGTGCCGGAGTGATCGCGGTGCCGCTGGCGGTCTGCGTACCGGCCGACCTGCAGGTCGACCAGTCGATGCTGTCGGCCGCCATCGGGTATGCCGTGCATGTCCGTGGCGCACTGTTGATCGCCGGAGCAGGCAGCGCCGGAAACTCGGAGTGCGCGCAGAATCCGGGCATTGATCCGGCACGGCCGACTGATTCGAGGAATTGGCGTGATGTGAAAACCATTTCGGCGCCCGGCTGGTTCGCGCCGGCGGTGCTGACGGTGGGATTCACCACTGCGGACGGAACGCCGATGCCGGAGTCACTGACCGGCCCGTGGGTGGCGCTTGCCGCGCCCGGCACCGGGATCGAATCCCTCGGTCCCGGCGGTGGAGGTCTGATCAACGGTGTCGGCGCGCCCGGCAAGCTGGTGCCGGTGGGCGGCTCTTCATTCGCGGCCGCCTACGTCGCGGGGATCGCGACGCTGCTGCGTTCGCGATTTCCGGGCGAAACGCCGTCGGAGATCAGCGCACGGCTGCTGGCGTCGGCGCATGCTCCGGCCCGGGGGATCGACAACGTGGTAGGCGCGGGATTGGTCGACCCGCTCGCGGCGCTGAGCTACCGCATACCGCCCGCACCGCCGAGTGGACTGTATCTGTCGACGCCACTGGCCGTACCTGAACCGCCGAGGCAAAGGGATCGGCGACCGGCGATAGTCGCGGCGACGGTCATGCTCACCGTTGTGCTACTCGGGTTGGGCGGGGTCTTCGGTGGCGGTGGTCTAGTCCGGAGGCACGGATGAGTGCGCCGAGCGCCTGGGCTGTCGGTATCGATCGTGGCCCGTTCGCGGCGGCGGTGATCGGCGGCAGTCTGCTGCTCGCAGGTCTGTCCGCCCGCACTCCGTTGTGGGTTTCCGCGGTGGTTGCCAGTGTGCTGCTTGCCGCGGCGGCGGTGCGTTGGCGCGGCCGGACTGCGACGCGCTGGATGCTCGATTCGGTGGAGTATCTGGTCCGTCGGTCCGTGCACGCTCGCCAACGCGCCGATCAGCTCGACGCGCGAGATGTGACGGTGGCCGCTGGCGTGTGCGGGATCCGCGATGGGGACACCGTGCTGGTCGCGATGATTCAGCTCGCTCCCGACCTCGACCTACCGACCGTGATCGGAGAAAAAACGCTGTATACCGAGGACACAGTGCCAGTGGATGTGGTGTCTGCCCAGCTCGACCAGTTCGGCATTGCCGTCGACATCGACATCGTGGCCACCGGCCAACGGGTGCGGTCCGGCGGTGCTTACAGCATGCTCTACGACCAGTTGATCGGATCCCAACCGGTGGTCGGGGACCGGCTGGCGTGGCTGGTGGTGCGGTTAGACCAGGAGCGGAACCGGATGGTGCTTGAGCGGCGCGGTTCTGTCGCGGTGGTGGCGCCCAAGGCACTGGCCAGCGCCGCGCATCGGATCGCCGGGCGATTGCGGGAACAGGGGATCGCGGCACATCCGCTCCCGGCGTCGGCGCTGCACGAGGCGACGCGGCTACTGCATGCCGGTATCGAGCTCACTGATCTCCGGGAGAAGTGGGGCCATCTGGAATCGCCGTCGTCGGGTCGATGTGTGACCACCTTCCAGCTGGAATGGTCCCGGCTCGGCGATGTCGGGCTCGATGACTGCTGGGTTTGGCACGGGGGCCGCACAACGCTTGTCGTGAGCCTGACCGACTCGGCCACCGGGCCGCGTGCCCTCGTGCGGTATGTCGGAGCCGCGGTGACGGAGCCGCCTGGCTATCTACGGCCCCTCGGCGGTAAACAGTCAACGGCACTGCTGGCATCGCTGCCAACGGCGACCTCCATACGTGCGCTACCAAGCCTCGACCCGCCGACCGATATCGCACCAGACGAACTCGTCACTGCCCTCACCGTTGGCATTGGACCCAACGGACAAATTCTCGGCACCCTCAGCGGCCAGCCGCGGCACACCCTGGCGCTACCGCTGTTCGATCCGGCCCGCTACAACCCGCGGCGTCGCACGATAGATGTGCATGCAACTCTGACGTTCGTCCAGCAACTCGTGTTGCGCGCGACGGTGGTCGGCGCCGACGTCGAGGTGCATACTGCACGCCCGCAGCGCTGGCGGCAGCTGGTCGACGCGGTCGGCGATACCCGGTCGCTGCGTGTCATAGCCGAACATGAAGGTTCGGATCCGGGTGAGGAGGACTCGTCGGTGACGATCGCGGTATTCGATCAGCTTCCGGCGCGCGCATCGAGCGCGCACACCACCGTAACGGTGAGCGAACCAGGCGGACCTCACCGCCCGGCCGCGGATCTGGTGATCGACCAGATCAGCGCTACGGCCGTCGATGTCGGCATTCCGATGCGCACGGTGCGGGTCGAGCTGATCGAGCCGCGCGGCGAGACGCGGTATCTGGGTTCCGCCGACGGCCCGGCCGCGATCACCACGACACCCGACCGGACCGCAGCAACGCACCCGGACGGACGACGCGTGGGATGACGGCGTTGGATGAGTGTGCACCGACCATGCGGGCGGTAATGTTTAGCAGCGTGGTAGCGGACTCCCAGCCGGAGAGCAGCGAGGTCCCCGAAAACGAGCGGGAGGAACTGACCCCGAGGCAGGCTGCGGCGGCGATCTTCGCCAGCCGCCTCTCGGGGTTGATCGACAAGTCGGTCGTGTCGACCGAAGACGGTACGACGCGGGGACTGACGCTGTACTCGCTCGCGCAGCATCTGGAGCTGGCCTATCCGGATGTGCCGGTTTCGCAGTCCGGTCTATATCGGCTCATCCATGGTGACGCGATCCCCCGGCTCGATCTGATCATCGCGCTGGCGCGGGTGTTCGATGTGCCGCCGGAGTATTTCGTCACCGAGGCGAAGCGGGGCTGAGTAGTCGCTCGGCCGGGCCGGAATCTGTTCTCGTCAGCGGGAATAGGCCCGCGAAACGTGCCGATACGATCGCATCATGCCGGATGCGGAGCAGGGAGATGTCTTTCTCCGGAATCGGCGTGCGGTGCTGGATGCTCTGCTTTCGGCTTCTGCGCTGGAGCCGTCTCGCGATCTCCACGTAAGTGAGCCGGAGTCGGCGTCGGTCGGTGCTCCGGTGCTGAACGGCGCGTCGGTGCCGTTGCGTCGGCGGCCGGCCGGTGGGTCGCGGGCGAGTGCTCGGATCAGCTCGCTGCTGAACGGTCACGACCCCGACGGTCCTCCAGCCCCGGACTCGCCGATCTTTCGAACCCCGTCCGCCGGGACATTGACCGAGCGGGCGGCGCCGGTGGAGTCGCAGGTCGGGGCGACTCCACCGGCAACCTCGGGTGGGTCCACCGCGCGAACGGATCTGAGGCGGCTGCTCACCCAGCTGCGCAAGCCGAAGGTTGCGCTCCCGCTCGCCGGTGTCGCCGCGCTGCTGCTCATCCTGGCCCTGGTCGCAGGTGGCGGCGAGCCGCGCCAGAACGTGGTGATCGCCACGCCGACGGACATCGCACCGGCCCCCTCGGTCCCGACGTCGTCGGTGCCGAGCGGTGCCGAGATAGCTGGTGAGCCGCTGAAGGTCCGCGCTGCGGAGTCGCGTTGCCCGCCAGGGGGCACTGCAGGGATGGACGCCTTCGCTGGACAGCCCGGTCGCGCGTGGTCGTGTCCGCGGGCTTTCCGGGTCGATGGTCAAGTCCTTCGGATCGACTTGGGCGCCATGTACGAGATCGACTCGATCGGCATCGTTCCCGGTTGGGACCACGTCGGCCCGGCTGGCGAGGATCAGTGGAGTAAGTTCCGGACGGTCAGCCGGATCTCCTATCAGTTCGACGATGCCGACGCCACCACGTACACCCAGCAGACGCTGGATCAACGGACCTTGGTGGTCACCAAGATCGCACCCCCGATCCGGGCCTCGCGCATCACTCTGACCGTCCTCGAAACGAATGGTGAACCTGCGTTGAATGTCGTCGCGATATCGTCGATCGTGATCACCGGGCGTTGATCCAGTGATGTCCGAGCGGATCTGCGCATACTGTGCGCACCGTAACAGCGGTCGCGACGGCAAGTGCGCCGAGTGCGGAGCGCCGTTGCAGGCCGAGGCGAAAGCCGCGCTCGTGCCCGCAGATGGAGTGCCTGCCGATCCACCGCCCGACGACCGAGAAAGCGGGAGCCAGCCGGTCTGGAGTCCACTCCATGATTGGCGCTTGCGTACGGCGCTTGCGGGTTTGCTGGTGCTGGCGATGGCGGTAATCCTCGTTGTCGGCGCGCGCTCGTTTCCACTGCGACCGCTGGTGCCTGGCGAGAATTCCGCATTAGCGGCCCTGCCGCCGCAGCTGAGTGCGGCAGCGTCCTGTCAGCGGTTGACCGATGCGGATGATGCTGATCGGTGCGTCGTTCACGCCGCCGATCTGCTCTTGGCGGGTGGGCTGACCGGCGGCCGGGATCTGACGTTCTACGTGCAGGTCTCGCCGTCCGATCGGCTCGCCGAGATCATCGATCGGTGGCGGGCGGCGGCCGGCGCCATCGTCTCCGGCGGCCCGGTCTTCGTGGCCATCGGACCGTCGAACACAGTGTGGTATGCGAACACCCGCACGGGAGTGCACCTCGACACCGGGACCTTCGCCAGCCGATCCAGTGCGCAGACGTTCGTGGCCCGTTCCGGCTTGACCGGCGGTGTCCCATGGTGAGGTCAGTCAGCGGAAAGCGTTGCGCCACAGGCACCGCAGAACTTGGCGGCAACCGAGAGCTCGCTGGCGCAGCCGGGGCAGCGCCGCGGGGGTGCCGTCAGGCGGTCGCCGCAGTGCATGCAGTATCGCGCCGCCACCGGATTGGTGGTACGACAGGCCGAGCACACCGCCGACGCAGCAGTCTGCGCTGGCTGCGGTTGTCCGTCGAGTCGCCAGAGTGGTTGCTGGTTGACAATATTCAGGCCGAATAGCACACCGCCGAGGACCCCGCTGTCGGTTCCGCTACCGCTGCCGACGCCCTGTCCAGCGGCCCCGAGGGCGAGTTCGCCTGCCGCGTACCGCTGGAAGTCGCCTGCGAGCCGAATGTAGGTGACATCCTTTGCCAACCGCTTGAGTCGCTCGGCGTCCTCCGGTGCGAGCGTGATATCGAAGTTACCGATCCGGGTGATGCGAAGCCCGTAGTCGTACACCGTGACGTTGGCCTGGCGCAGGACGGCGGCCTCGATCTCTGGCAGGTGCGCCGAGACCCCTATTACCGGCCATTCTCCGCGCGAAATACTCTGTGCGACGGCAACTTTCATCGATCTGAGGAGGATCTCCGCACACCATGCGGATACCCGCGCCGGATCGGTGAAGCCGGCGGTGCCTACCAGGGAGGTGATCAGCCTCGCCGGGTCCCGTACCGTAAGCGCGAATTCGCCGAACGCGCGCAGCGTGACCACCTGCTGGCTGGCGGGGTCGACGATATCGGTCAGCCGTCCGCCGAACTTGATTCCGGAAATTTCTCTTGTGGCAACGAAATACAGCTCCGCGCGGTAGTAGTTGCCGCCGGTAAGTGTGTCCACCAGTGCACCGAGGACCGGCAGTTGATCTGCGTCGATCCGATGCCTGCCCGCACCGAGGGTGGCGACGACCTGTCCGGATTTGACGAACAGCGCGATCTCGTCGGCGTTGACGATGGCGCGCGAATAGCGCCGAATGCTGACATCCGGCCATTTGTAGACCAGTTGGTTCTTACGATCGTCGGGGACCGCGATGAATTCCCGTTCGAACCATGCCATGCGCGCTCCACCAGACTTCCAACGAACACTCGCGCACTCAATGGTGCGTGCCGGGGCGCTCCTTCATGCACGCTGGGTTCCCAGCGTGGGGAATAGGTGCACGCGCATCCGATGGACTCCGGACCACAATTAGAGCTCGATTCGCGTGGGCACGAGAGGTCGGCATGGCGGAGGACTCCGGCGCAACCGCCGATCCGTTGCCGCACCCTTGGGCTGATCGGCGCACCCGCGGCACTGAACCGCCCCGGCGGATGGCCCATCCTTGGGCGACCCGGCGCGGGGTGACCATCGAGGCATCGGTGTCACCTCCGGGTCCACTGGTCGCCGTGCCGACGACCGACGCCGGTCGGTCGACGGGGCCGATGCCCGACCCCGGCTGGACGATGGTCACCCAGGTCGGCACCGGTGTGGCGGAATCCGAGGCCGGGTCCGGGCGCACCGCCCGATCCCGTCCGAGCGTGCGCAGGCTGGCCGCGGGCCTGGTGGCGATGCCGAAGGTGGCGTCGGTGGACCCGCTCGACGCGGTGCTGAGTGTTCCGGAGGTGCCCGAGACCAAACGGTTCTGCTGGAAATGTCATGCTCCGGTGGGGCGGACCACGGGAACCGAATCGGGCGCGGTGACCGGTGCGTGCCCTCAGTGCGGATCGCCGTTCAATTTCCGGCCCACACTGGAGCCCGGCGAGGTGGTGGCAGGCCAGTATGAAGTGCAGGGTTGCCTCGCCCACGGCGGACTCGGCTGGATATACCTTGCGATCGACCGCAACGTGAGCGATCGGTGGGTGGTGCTGAAGGGCCTGCAGAACCCGCTCGACTTCGAGGCTCATGTAGTTGCCCTCGCCGAACGCCAGTTCCTATCCGAAGTGGCCTATTCAGGGGTAGTCAAGATCTACAACTTCGTCCGGCATCGGTCTAATCGCGAGATTCCGGACGGCTATATTGTCATGGAGTATGTAGGCGGGCAGTCTTTGAAGAAGCTGCTCGATCAGCACGCACCGGGGCGCATCCCGGTCGCGGAGGCTATCGCGTGCCTAATGGAGGTTCTTCCGGCTCTGGACTATCTGCATTCGTTCGGCCTCGCCTATAACGATCTCAAACCGGACAACATCATGGTCACCGGCGATGAGGTGAAGCTCATCGATCTGGGCGCCGTTGCCGCTTTCGATTCGTTCGGCAGCATCTACGGAACGCCGGGCTACCAGGCGCCGGAGATCACCAAGACGGGGCCGACGGTTGCCACCGACATCTACACCGCCGGCCGCACGCTGGCGGCGCTGATCCTTGAGCTGCCCAAGGACGACATGGGGCACTACCGGATCGGCATCCCTGCTCCGGAGAAGGAGCCGTTGCTGCTGCGGCACCCGTCACTGCATCGGCTGCTGCTAAGGGCCACCGACCGGGATCCGTTGCGACGCTTCCCTTCCGCGTACGCCATGCACTCCCAGCTCGCCGGGGTGCTCCGGACAGTTCTCGCAGTGGAGACCGGGCGGGAACACCCTCAGGTTTCCGTCGAATTCGGTGCCCTGCGTGGCGACTTCGGCATCGACACGCTCATCGGTCAGACCGACGGCATGGTCGACGGCATCCACCGCACCCCGATGCTCGCCGCGGCGGATGTCGTTGCCGCGCTGCCGGTGCCACTGATCGACAGTGAAGATCCCAGCGTCGACCTGTTGTCTCCGCTGCAATACGGCGACTCGCTCCGGGCACTCGATGGGCTACGGCGCCTGCGGGACCGCATCGATGCGCGGACAATCGCCGCGCCGGAATCCTTTGAGCTGGAAAGCGGGCTTATCGAGGTGCGGGCACAACTGGATCTCGGTTCTAGCGCCCGCGCCCGCGAAGTGCTTGCCGGTCTGCGTGCGCGGTACGGCCACGACTGGCGCCTCGCGTGGTACACCGCGATGGTGGCCCTACTGGATGGCTCGCCCGAACGTGCCTTCCGGCATTTCGACCGTGTGTACACCATCCTGCCCGGTGAGATTGCTCCGGTGCTGGCGTTGGCGGCCACCGCCGAACTCGTCTTGCACCACCCCCGCGAATCAGCGCAGCGCGAGCGCTGGCAGCGACTTTCGAGGGAGTTCTACCGGGCGGTGTGGCAGACCAACCACGGGGTGGTGAGCGCGGCGTTCGGCCTGGCCCGGTTGCTCGCGGCCGAGGGTGATTCGCCCGGTGCCGTGACCGCGCTCGAGGGGGTACCGCAGGGTTCCCGGGCTTACGGTATGGCGCGGATGACGAGCTGCCTGCTGCGCCTCGCGCGACCGATCACCGACGTTTCGGAGGGTGACCTCAGCGACGTGTCGAACTGTCTCGCGGCGCTGCGTGAGGAACCGCGGGCCCTACAGTTGCAGGTGATACTGCTGGGAGCTGCGCTGGAATGGTTGCGTGCGCGCGGCCGCACCGTGGTGGCGGACGCGGAGGTTCTCGGCTTCCCGATGACACAGCGTGGACTGTGCGAAGGCCTGGAAATCAGGTTGCGGACCCTCGCCCGGGCCGCACCACATCGCCTGCACCGCTACCGCCTGGTAGATCTCGCCAACTATGTCCGGCCGAGGTCGCGATGGTAGCGACCGCGACGTGCTCGGATGGCGAGGACGACGAGCAGACCGGATCCGACGACACCCGCGGCAGCGCACAACCCCGGCCAGCCGCCGATGATGAATGCCAGGATGGGCCCGATGAGCAGTGTCATGCTTAGCGCCGCCCGGGCAGGCAGCCAATCGGCCGCACGCTGCGGCGAGGCGGTCGGTGGATCCGCGGGCAGGTCGGCGAACAGCATCGCCAGCTGTGCCCGTGTGCTGGCCGCGGCAGCAGCGGCACTGCGTTCATCGAATTCGGCCACATCGAGCCTACCGACGCTGAGATGTTGCGTTAGTTCCAGCAGCGCCTGTTCGCGCTCGGTATCGGTTACGCGCGGCTGCGGGATGTCGTTCATGTGGGAGACGATAGGCGCGCCGAACATTGTCGCGGTGTGAGCGAATTCCCATGGCCGGGAAGGGTTTAAGGTGGGTGGCACGGAAGGCAACTGCGGATAGCCCGTAGCTCCGGAGCCGTGCCGTGACCTGGTGCCGGGGCGCGCCGTCCCGTGCCACGGCGAACATCGTCGGATCGTGTGGTTTGCTTGACGGTATGTCCGCGGGTGTTGAGTACACGATCGACGAATTGGCGCGCGAGGCAGGCACGACCGTACGCAGTGTCCGTGTTTACCACGAGCGGGGAGTGTTGCCGCCTCCCCAGGTGAAGGGGCGGACAGGATTCTATGGGCCGGAGCACCTGAACCGGGTTCGCACGATCAGCCGCCTGCTGGACCGGGGTATAAAGATCAACGGCATCAGAGAGTTGCTCAACGCCTGGGACCGCGGCGATGACCTCGGCGCGATCCTCGGGGTGGGTGAGCCGACACCGAGCGGCACATCCGCGACCGGCACGATCGCGGCGACAGAGCTTGCCGAGCGCTTCAGCGATATTCCTGACGGTCTGGCCCGTGTCGTCGCGGCCGGACTGTACGAGCCCGTCGATGCGACGACCTATCGGGTGGTCGACGCCAACTTCAGCCGGATCCTCGACCAATTGAGCGCGCTTGGTATCTCTCACACCGATCTGCTGGACGAGCTGGACCGGCTCAGAGCGGATTCCGATCGCATGGCCCGTAGCTTCGTGGAGCTGTTCCGGCAGACCGCATGGCATACCTACCAGCAGTCCGAACAATCCCCGGCCGACGCCGCCGAGCTCACCGAGCGGCTGACGGAGATCAAGCGGGCGGCAGGCCAGATAACGACGGAACTTGTCGTCCGATCCGTGGCCCGGTACCTAGACAGCGATTCAGAACTCGCCGAGGCGTTGTCTACTCGAGATCTACTTAAGTAGGCATTCCTCGCGCATACCGATGCGCAACGACAGCTTGCCTCCGAGAATCGCTTTGTCACACGTTGTAGCGGCGTGTCACCCGAGGAAGTAGGTGAGGGGTGTGTCATGGGAAATGTGATGTTGTGGATGCAGATGTCCCTGGACGGGTTTGCTCAGGGACCGGACGACGATGTGCACTGGCCGGTCGTGGATGAAGAGTTGTGCGAGTCCTACCTGGACCGGTTGACCGAGGCTGACGTGTTCCTCTACGGGCGCAAAACCTACGAGATCATGGCGTCGTTCTGGCCCACGGCGGATCGCGACCCGGCGATTTCGCCCTTCTATGTCGAGTTCGCGCGCTGCTGGAAGAAGACACCCAAGATCGTCTTCTCCCGGACCTTGCGCACCGTCGAGTGGGATACCAGGGTCGTCAGTGACCTCGTCGAAGAGATCGGTGAGCTGCGGGCGCAGCGGGGGTGTCGGATGGTGCTGTTCGGCGGCGTGCAGACCGCGGCGACGTTCATCGCGCACGACCTGGTCGATGAATATCGGCTGTTCGTCCATCCGGTCCTGCTCGGCGGAGGTGTTCCGCTGTTCCCGGGCGTAGATCGGGCAGGTCTACGGCTGCTGGATGTGATGACCTACGACAGCGCCGTCGTGCAGTTCCACTACGAGCAGCTGGCCAACGCAGCGTAAGATCCTGGCGACCTGCCGTGAGCAGGTCGGGCGGCTGCACGAGCACCTCGTGAAGGTCGCGCCGCTGCCGCCGCTGTGGAGCTGTTCCGGCGACGTGCCGAACTTACCGGGCGCCCATCTCCGATGATCCCGGCGAACTCACCGCCGCCGGGCGCATCTGTCGGCATGTCGACCACAATCCGCTGTTCATCCGTCTGGCTGCGGCGAGGTTGCTGCACCGGCCGGCCGCCCGGGTACTGCGCGAGCTGACCGGCGGCGAGAACGACCGTCGCCTGCGGTGGACAGGTGGCGCCAACTTGGAAACCGAGGCCCGGCATCGCGGTGTCGGGACGTCATCGCGTGGTCGTACGGCCTGTGATCGGTTGGCCGTGGGCGCTACCCGTGCCGAACTGACACCGATGGCGACCGAGATCGTGCACCTCGGAGCCGGGTTCGCCGCTGGATACCGATCCGTAGGAATCGAATTCGATTAGGTTCCGGTGCTCACCGCGCACATACGGCCGATCCTCGAGGCCACCAAGGCGGTGCTCGACAGGCAGCAGCGGGTCGCTGCTGCGGCCCGCGGGTCACAGTTGCGGCCCGAGTTCGATGAATTGCCGCGCTATGCGCTCGGCCTGTTGACCATCGGTCGTGAGCCGACCGAACACACTGCAGCGCACCGCGCATCGAGCTTATGGGAGACGTTGTCGCCAGCGGAGCGCGATGTCGCCGTGCTTGCCGCCGCGGGACGGCCGAACAGTGCGATCGCGGTCCGACGCGATCGATCGGTCCGCACCGTCGACGCGCAGGTGAGTTTGATCCTGCAGAAGCTGATGGTTTCCTCGCGGTCCGACATCATCGGGCATATTCCGGCTGACCTCCTGCACCGTGTCCGGCAGCAATCCGGACACGAACCTGACGCCTAAGGACGTTGACCGGGTCGTATCCAACATTTCTTGGCGTCCGACCACACCGTTTGAATGTCCGGGCCACCCAAAGCGGCTTTGGATCAGCGGATTAACGCTCGACATAGGCTCATCGAGAAGGCGGGTGGTTCTGTCGATGGCAGGTGAGAGCGCGGCTTGTGGCTATCTCGGATTCATGGTTGTCCGGTGGTTCGACGGACCCAGGTGGCATTCTGCGGCGATCTCGCACGCTGTGCGACCCGATACTGCGAACGGCGGTGTATACGCTGCCCGACCCACTGCGCCGGATGGCTGGGTACCACTTCGGCTGGTGGGATCGTGACGGGTTCGAGATCGATGCGGATCCAGGGAAGTCGCTGCGTGCGGCGTTGGTGATCGCCTCTGCCGCAGCATGTTCCGGCGGGCCCGTTGACGCGGCGTCGGCTGGGGCCGCAGTCGAATTGGTACACAATTTTACGTTGGTGCACGACGACATCATGGACCGCGACCTCACCCGCCGGGGACGTCCCACCGTGTGGAGTGTGTGGGGTATCACCGACGCCATGCTGCTCGGGGATGCGCTGCAGGCACTCGCGGTGCGCACCGCAGTTGAGGGCTGCGCGAAACATATTGCTGCGGAGGTTGTCTCGCGTCTCGCGGCGACCATGGTCGAGTTGTGCCGTGGGCAGCAGGAGGATTGTGCGTTCGAGACGCGGGAGGGGATTACCGTCAACGACTACCTGCAAATGGTTGCGGGCAAAACCGGGGCATTGATGGGCTGCTCCTGTGCGCTCGGTGCATGCTGCGCCGGCGCCGACGCGGAAACGGTATCCGCGATGGACGCCTTCGGCCGCCGCCTCGGTCTGGCGTTCCAGTTCACCGACGATCTCCTCGGGATATGGGGCCAGCCCCGGCTGAGCGGCAAACCCGTTGGCAACGATGTGAAGCGTCGCAAACGTTCGCTCCCGGTGGTCGCAGCAATAGAGTCGGGCACGTCCGCGGGCCTCGAGTTGGCGTGGATGTTCGATGCTGAGCACCCCCTCGACGCCGAGGACGCCGATCGCGCAGTAGAACTGATTGAACGAGCAGGCGGGCGTGCCTACACCGAGCGGCAGGCGGAACAGCAGGTGCGCCGCGCCCTCGCCGAGCTCCCAGATCGGTTGGTGACCGAAGATCTAATGATTCTCGCCCAGGGGGTTTGGGGACGCGAGAAGTGAAGTGGCTACCCAGTTCTGGGAATCGCCGAGCAGACCGAGGTTGCGATAATCACTTCGCCGTCGGCCATCGTTGTGCGCGCTTGGGCTGATGGAGACGTGTCGTCCGATCCGTTTTAGGCCGGTGTTCGAGGGAATTGCGTGCTATGGATCAGTCGGGAACGAGGCAATTCACCGTGGGGCGACTCGTAAAAATGCGTCGTGCCGAGAAGGGGCTATCGCGACGGGTGGTGGCCGGTTTGGTCGGGCGCAGCGAGGAGTGGCTGCGACTGGTCGAATCAGGTCGCTGTCGGCTCGACAGCGTGGAGGTGATCTTAGCGCTGTCCGAGGTGCTGGGCTTCGACCACAATATACTGATCGAGCGGCGTGCCGGGGCGAGCGGTGACGGAAATACAATGGGCGGCGAAGTTGCCAGGAAACTTCGGCAAGCGATCCTCGGCCATCCCCGATTCCGGGTGCAGGACACATCCGCGCTGTCACTCGATCTGCTGTCGGTGGCGACGGAACTAGCGAGTTGTCGGAGAGCCTGGCACGAATCGCCGCGGCGCTATACGACGGTGCTGGAAAAGCTGCCCGCCGTAGTATCGGCGAGCCGGTTGCTTTACCTGCACGTGAATGACTCCGCGAACGCATCGCTACAGGTGTCCGCATATCATCTCGCGCGGGAAGTATGTACCGGAATCGGCGCCGACGACCTCGCGTGGATAGTCGCGGACCGCGCAATGGAACTCGCTGGCCTGGCCGACAGTCCGATCGAAGTAGCCACCGCCGCATGGCATTTCGGTTGTTCGCTGCTGCATATTGGCGAGACGGGACTGTGTCTTGAATGCGTGGCGAGTTCGGCAACCTTGGTCGACGCGGTGCCCAACTCTGTCGATCGGACAATCGTGTCGGGCGCGTTCCATCTGCTCGGGGCACGGGCATCGGCTGCAGAACACGATTTGGCAGACGCGGAGCGGCGGCTGGCGGGGGCTAAGCGTATTGCCGACGAGCTCGGTAGGGATGGTCGGATACCGGGAGTTACGTTCGGGCAGACGGAAATCGACATCGCCTGCATGGAGATCTCCACTGGCAGCGACGACGCGGACGGTGCCGTCAAGATCGGCGCGGAGACCGAGCTTACGCCAGATTATCCGGTCGAGGGTCGGGCGCGGTACTACATTGCCATGGCGGAGGCGTTCGCAACCGGCGGCGACGACGTCGGGGCGGTGTTCTCGCTGACCAAGGCCGCAGCCGCCTGCCCGGAGGAACTGCGGTTCAACCGAGCCGCGCACCGTGCTCTGCAGCGCATCGGGTGCGGGAATCAGCTTGTCGCCCATGAGGTAACGCGACTATTCGCGCTGGCTGGGCTGGAACGGCCCAGGTCGCCATGAGGTGGGCCGCGCGGCCCCGACGCGTGATCAGATCGCGTAGTCGCCAGCCAGCGAATCGTAGCGGTGGGAGTAGAGTTGTTCGTGGAAGGCGACGAAACGCCTTGTCACCTCGGTGATTCGGCGATCGCGTAGTCGCCGGTCGAGACGTATGAGCTGCATGGCGAGTGTCATGCGCTGCCGAGTGTAGAGATCGGCGAAGAAGTTCAAGTTGTCCAGGAGGGCGGCGAGACCGTCGGTGAGGCCGTGGCAGCGGTACACGTCGTAGAGACAGACATTGAATTCGCCGTTGATCACGTCTTTGTGGATACGGTTGAACGCTACCGCGTCGGTCGTGCGGGTCAGCAGGGTCACAGCATCGTTCGCGTCAGTGGTCAGATTGCGTTGCTGGAGATCACGAATGAGCTCGGTCCGCCGTTGTCGTGCCATCGTCAGTAGAGGCGTGCCGATGTCGTTGAGTAAACGGACAAGCACGGATGCAGTGTCCAGTGCGGTGATGAGCGTTCCGTCGCGCAATGCTTCGCGGTAGCCATGATCCGGATGGTCTATCTCACCGAAGACCGTCGCGTAGTACCCGAGCGTCGGGGTGGCAAGTATTGCCTGCCCGCCGGTTTCAACGAGCTCTGTCCGCGACAGTCGATCGCAGGTGAGTGTGCGGTTGACGGCCTCATACCGCTCGATCAGCTTCGCTCGCATGAATGGTTCGCCGTGTGTACCCGCGATCGCAGCCAACACATCGCGTCCCGATTGGAGGTTGGCCGCCAGCCCGCTCCACGTCGAGTGCTCCAGCACGCGCTCGGTCGCTTCGGTGCCCGTTGTTGCGATATATTGCGCGACCATCCGCGCCTGATCGCCTGCGGTCAGGCTCTGTACGAAGGTCGATGTTTCCGCGCAGGGGCCCCGGAGGTCCGCGAGCAGAGCGGCGGCGTCCCGCTTCGAAGGATGCCGGAGTTCCGCGGCCATGATCGTGTTGAAGGCGACCAGCGCATTCCGTGTCGTCGACATTGCACCAGGCCGCACCGACCCGAGCCCGATCGCGAGATTGTCCGAAATTACCTCAAAGATTTGGTAGATATTCATCGAGACGGTGTATCGGCGCACGGTCGACCAATCTTGGGGGCCAGGCAACTGATTGAGGATTCGTGCGGTGAGGTTGCCCAATTGCGTCAAAGCGATGATTCGCGTGAACAATTCACGCTCCGGGTTCGCTGTCGACAGAGCCCAGGTGTAATACGCACGTACCTCTGGCTCCGGCAGATAACGCGCTATCTTCTCAACTAGTTCCGCCCGAGTCGCTTCGACCAGTTCGGCCCGTCGTTCCTCGATGGAAGTCACGGCGGAGATGGTAGCAACGGACAACTGCCGCCGAACGAAACATATTCCCAGCCAGGGTAATTCGAGTCCGCAGAACGCTACACGCAGGTGTGTGATGTCAGGTTCTTCTATTTCGGCCTACGTAGCTCGTTGTCGGCGGTCGCGGCTGTCCTAGCTTCGTTGGGCATGGACTTTACCCCAGGTGTCGAGTTTGGTTCGGAGACAACCGTTTTCGCAGGGTCTGGAATGCGGCGCGGCGCCCGGTCGCGGTCACGATCAGGCGCGGCTTCTGCGGATGTGGGAAGCGGTGACGTGGTGGAGGCGACGCCCGGTGTGTTGTTCGGTCTCGACCAGGGTGTGGTGACCCCCCCTCGGGATCGTATCCGAGGGCCTCTCGGGCGGCTTGCAGCTCTGGATTGGGGCGTGCCAGGTGTGTTCGTGGCCCCACTGAAGCCTGCTCGCGGGTGTTCCCATGGAGTGGTCGGCGGCTGATCAGGACCCGTCTGCGAGAACTGCGGGGCGGCTGCCGTGCTGCCTGCGGACGTTCGGAACTCGGTGGAGATAGAATTCTCCCCCAGGCTGACTGCGGCGGTGTCGGGGGAACTGGTGCGGCCGGAGTCGATGCCGAGCCCGGATAAGCCGACGGACTCGGTCCAGGCCAATGCGGGCATCACACCCATTAGGGCAGAACCGTATTCAGCCGTGCGTGCCGGTGTCAGCGCCGAAGTATCGCCGCGCGGTGGTGTCGAAGTGCGCGGGTCGCGGGAAGTCCCGGGCGTGGGTTCTTTGGCATATTCCGGATTATCGTTACCCGGCTCTATTTCGTTCTGCTGGTGCGATCCGGACGTTCGCGCGCCGTGTTGCGTCGGATCAACCTGGCCGTGGGGAGGTGATCCGAATCTTCGATCCGGTGGGTCGGCGCGCGGCTCCGCTGCTAGTGGCGGTGTCAGGCCGGCGCTCGGGAGTTGTTCTGGCACGGCGAGTTCCCGCCCACTTGGTGAGACGTAATCCAGTCTCGCCAGTTTGTCGGCGAGGTCGGCACCGTGCTTGATCATTTCGGCGGCGTGTTGGTCGAGGACGTCGGCGTAGTGCCCGATCTCGTCGGCCTCGATGTGCAGAGGCGTGGTGGACGCAGGCACCCCCAGGGCACCCTGGAGTGCACCGTAGGCGAATCGATCGACCATTCGTCCGACTGCGTCCTCGAGCGGCTCGATTGCTCTGCTGATCACCTCGGCCAGAATGTAGGCGATCAGCATCTGCTGCATCGCCTGGCACAGTCGGCGCGCGGCCGCCGTGATGGCTGCGCTCAGGGCCGCGGAGGCACCATAGGTAACCACGGAAGCCGCCAGGGCGGTCGCGTAACTCGCTGCCAGGGCGGCGAGTTCGGCCAGTACCACCACCTTCACCGCGGTTATGACGTCGGCTGTGACATCAATGGCCTTCGCCACGGCGGCACAGGTGCGCTGCAACTCGGCCATATGCTGCGTATTCATGGCCGCCCAGGCCGTGACCAACTGCTCGTAGGAATGCCCCGAGTAGACCGAGCCCATATCGCGAATGACGATGGTCGCGGACTCCTGCGTTTGGCCCACGTTGGAGGAGAAATCCCGTACATGGCGGGCGAGCTCGCGGACTTGGTCTTCATCGACGTCGGGATACGGAACCCCGCAGCAATTGAGGAAGAGGATTACCTCGCTGGGAATCTCTATCGGCATACCAATGCACCGCCGGCTCGCCGCGGCCCAGTCACCGATAGTGCTTGCGCGGTGTGTACACCGGTGCACCGAGGATCAGCAGCAACCACGCCCAGCTGTCGGAGACCAGAACAAGTGCTATCGCCGCGATCACGGTTGCCGCGGCACACGCCGGTCGCCATAGCGGTCCTTCCTCCGCAGCGACCGCGATTGGTGCCTGTCCGGGTTCGACGGCGCCGGTTTGTTTGCCGGGAATGCCGACCATGACGAAAATTATCCTCGGCTCGAGTCCGGTCGGTTGGGTGTGTTGCCATGGTTGGGAAGCTCAGCTCTTGACGCCGCCCGCGGTGAGGCCGGAGATGATGCGGCGCTGGAACAGCAGGACCATGATGACCAGCGGAATCGACACCATGACGCCCGCGGCCATGATCGCGGCGTACGGCTCGACCAGCGGGTTGTTGCCGGAGAACCGGGCGACCGCGACGGTCACCGGCTCGGTGGCGCCGCTGGAAAGCAGTCGGGCCAACAGGTATTCGTTGACCGCGGCGATGAACGCCAGGATCGCGGTGGTGAACACGGCCGGCGCCGCCAGCGGCAGCATCACCAGCCGGAACGCCTGCAATTTGGTGGCGCCGTCGATCCGTGCGGCCTCTTCGAGTTCCCACGGCAGCTCGGCGAAGAACGAGGCGAGAATGTAGACGGTCATCGGCAGCACGAACGAGATGTTCGGGATGATCATCGCCTGGTACTTGCCGATCCAGCCGAGATTGGTGAACAGCTGGAACAGCGGGGTGACCAGCACGACCACCGGGAACATCGACGCGCTCAGGATCAGCCCCGACACCAGGTACTTGCCGCGGAAGGTGAGCCGCGCCAGCGCGTACGCGCCGAGCACGCCGAGCACCAACGCGATCACGGTGGTGACCGAGCCGATGATCACGCTGTTGGCCAGCGCCTTGCCGAAGTTGTTGCCGCGGCTGGTGTCGAACGCGTTGCGGAAGTTCTCCAGCGTGAGGTGTGTCGGCCACGGCGGGCCGCCGAAGGTGTAATCGGGATCGCGGAACGCGGTGACGGCCATCCAGTAGAACGGCCCGAGTCCCCAGATCAGCACGATCGCCACGCCCACGTACAGCCGCACCGAACGAAGCCGCTGGGTCCACGGAACCGATTGCCCGGCAGGCTTTTCAGCAGTCCGAACCGACATCAGTGCGCCTCCCGCTGTTCTTCCTGAACGCGAACCGCGTTGGCTCCCAGAACCCGTACTAGGAAGAACGCCACTGCGAAGATAAGCACAAAGGTGATCACCGAGAGGGCGGCGGCGCTGTTGGGGCCTTGCCGGCCCTGTTCGACCACCAGCATCGATATCGTGCGGGTGGCCGGGTTGCCCAACGTCATGATCGCGGGCAGGTCGTACATGCGCAGCGCGTCCATGGTCCGGAACAGCACCGCGACCAGCAGGGCGGGCTTCAGCAGCGGCAGCGTGATCCGGGTGAACCGCTGCCAGGCCGAGGCGCCATCGACCTTGGCGGCCTCGTACACGTCGGCCGGGATCACCTGCAATCCCGCCAGCAGCAGCAAGGCCATGAACGGCGTCGTCTTCCAGACGTCGGCCACGATCACCGCGAACCGCGCGGGCCATGCATCGGAGGTCCACAGGATGTGCGTGCCGAGCACCCGGTTCACCACGCCGTCGTACTGGAACATGAACTCCCACAACCGCGCCGTGACCGCGGTCGGGATCGCCCACGGAATCAGCACCGCGGCGCGCAGCAACGCCCTGCCGCGAAATGTCTTGCCCATTACCATCGCCATACCCAGACCGAGTAGGACTTCGAACGTAACGGTGACCAGTGTGAAGAACAGCGTCACACCGATGGCCGACCAGAATTGCGAACCCAAGTTGCCGGTTGGGCAGGACGCGAGGCCTCCGGTGGCCATCCGACAGTAACCCAGTAGCCAATGCGAATAGTTGTAGAGTCCGATGGTGTGATCCGGAACGAAAAGGCCTGTCCCGTCTTGCAATTTATCGTCGGCCTGAAACGAGCTGAGTAACGCGAGCAGCACCGGATATCCGACGACCACTGTGAGCGCTACCAGCGTTGGCGCGACGTAAAGCCATGGTCTCCATGAACGAATCACGTAAACCACTCCGATCCTGCCTGTTCGATGTGCACCGTTCGACCATGCCTGCACTACTATCCAGCCTTCCCAGCGGCGGGAATCTGGACGCAGTGCACCGGTCTGCGGAGAGGGAAGCTCTCGCCCGAGTCCTGGCGAGGAGCCGTACCGGCAGAGTGTGCTGTGAGGGGACGGTGTCGTCGCCGTTGATGGGCGCCAGCAGCAGTTCGGTCGCCATCCGGCCCATCGCGGTAGCGTCGTGGGCCGTGCCTGTGACCGACGGTCGCAGCAGGTCTGCGAATTCGAAGTCGTCGAAGCCGACCAGGCGCGCTCGTCGCTGACGTTCTGCGCGTGCAAGGCGCGGACAGCAGCCTAATGCGGTCGGCGGCTCGACCAGCCCGAGCAGGCTATCGGTGGCGGCCTGTGCCTCGGCCGAGCTCGTCATGTCGAGCGGATGAGGCTTGGGTCGACTCGCTGCCTTCGTGCCTCGAACGCCGCGTAGTCGTTGCGCGTCGGTATAACGCCGATGACGCCGATGCGGCGCTGGCTGTTCCGAAGTGGGTGGGCCGCAGCGGCATAGCCACCGCGAAGCCGTTGGCGAGTACGCATCTGCTGCGACACCCGACGCGGGACGGTCGATGAACACCAGCGGCACGCCGGCTGCTGCTCCAGTCTCAGCAAAGCGCGGACAGTGAAGCTCATGGGTGATGCGGTTTCAGTCTGCCCGCTGGAGTGGACTTACCACTGTTGGGAACCTAGGTCGATGATGTTCGGCTCGACGAAGCTCGTGGCATTGTGAAACGCGTCGAGTTCATTGGTGTCAATCGTATCGCGGTTGAGAGTCCATACGATTGCTCTGGCATTGCAGAAAAGCAGAGAATTCAGGACAGCTTCCGTCAAATGTGCCCTGCCACTGGATCGGTCGTGCAGAAGAGTGACGAAAAGGGTGTCACACAGACGTGACAAGTAATTTCTCAGCAGTGGGAAGCTCATGCCGGGGTCGGGGGTGCACGCTAGATATCGGAGTGGACAACTCGCCCGTCAGCTGCTCCTGAGGCTGGGTCCGCTTCGGATTGCGGGGCCGACTGATGGATATTACATGCGGACAACGGCGAGAGTCGCCGGAGATCGAGGCTGTTATCTTGCGTAATTTGCTACTGGCCACCAAGGCGGAGTTGATTGTCGCATTGTGTGGCTCCTTTTCTGGCGACGGGTCCTGTGGACCGCTGTGCCGAGAGGCGCACAGTCTTGTGCAGTTGCATCGCCGCCGCCGTAGTCAGCCTCTCAGTTGCAGCGAAATCGATGGCCGCCGAGCGGAAATAGTCGCTTGCATCGATGAGTGGGTCACCCGCGCCGCGCCGTGCCGGAACGGCAGTGCGCGCCTTCATCCCGAATCGGTCGGGATGTTGATCGACCGGATGGCAGCCGCTGCCGCGCGGGTGCTGGACGCGCTGGAGCGGGACGGCCCGGCAGGCACGGAGACACATGCGGCGTGGGTTCGGCTCGCCGAATTGGAGATTCAGTATGGCGATCTTGTCGCCGAGGTAACGGACGGGCGGCGCCGACTTGTCTGAGTTTCCATCGATCCCGCTGCCGCTTCCCAATCTTGGGACGCGCGTAAGCTGAGTCGCGCAAGTCGGCACATGACCCCCGACGTCGCTCGAATGCGACGTGGGGCGGTACGGCGGACGCGTTATGAAGTTGCTTCGGCGGTCGCGCCGAATGCAGCCGACGCTCGCCAGACCCGACAGTTTGCCCCGATGAGGGCAGGTTCACGACGAGGAGTCCCCAGTGCATATGTCGACCAATCCCTTGCTCCCGAATGCCGATATCTGGGATTGGCAGCTGAGTGCGGCCTGTCGCGGTCAGGATTCCGCGATGTTCTTCCATCCAGAGGGCGAGCGTGGGTTCGCCCGCACCGCCCGCATCAGGCGCGCCAAGCAAATTTGCCAGTCTTGCCCCGTTCTCGCGCAGTGTCGTAGCCACGCGCTGGAAGTCGGTGAGCCTTTCGGTATCTGGGGCGGGTTGTCCGAAGTTGAGCTCAGCAATGCCCAGCGGCAGCGGAGGAACTGGGTCGACCAACAATGAGTGATCTTTTGCTCGAGGAGGCTTACCGTTTCCTGGACTGGGCTCGGGAACACGGTGCGAGGCTGGATGGCACCGACAACAGCGTCTGGTTTGTGCAAGGTGTGGTGGAGTCGATGTCCGTCGACGCTGAAGAGGAGTCCTCGCTCCGCGCCGTCAAATGCCTTGCGTATTCTGTATACCTGGCGGAGCTGCTGGCTGCGACGTGCAGCGGCGTTCGGTGCGTCGTCGATGGGGTCGGCATGCACCTGAGGGAAGTGTTCGCGGTCCGGGACGGCGCTCCGATACAACTCACGCTCAGCTGGATCCAAGGGGGCCTCGTCGATCCGGCGGCGAACAACATTGTGTTCAAATTTGCTGGGGCGCTCCGAGATTTTGGGGAGCCACAGCGTGCCCAAGCGCTACTAGAGCAACTCTTGTAGCGCAGCGCGCATCAGATCAGCGTGCCGTCGTAGCACATGCTCGATGAGCGCCATGACGGAGGCTGAACCGTACCCGGGTCGAGAGTCCAGTACGAGCTCGGGCCGGCTGCCTTCCAATACAGCTTCCCGGTTCCGTCGGGTACGGCCTCGTACATAGCTTCACGCCCTTCGACCAACTGATTTCCGACGCAGTAGTCCATGTAGTCAGTGCCGGGCTGAATCGCACCCGCGCTGAACCTGCCGGTCGGGTCGAAATCCGCCCCGGGACTAGGGACCGTGCTCGGTTGGCGGACCGGACCCTCATTAATCCAGCGCGAGGCCCCGGCTACCCCCGTTCCGCAGCTGAAGCTCCAACCGCCGGCGTAAACGGTTGCCCCGGATGGGTGCTGGTTGTCTGCCCACAAACAGCCAATGCTGGCGTCCGCGGTGGCCTTGTCAGCCAGGGCGGGAGTCAGAACGCTCACACCAACTGTAATGACGGCAAGCTGGGCGAGCGCGCAGGCTTCCCATCGCCGAACTGTGCTGATCACCATTGTCTCCCTGTCCGTCATGAGCAGAGGCGGCACCTTTGCCGCTACATGATGGACCGTTTTGGCGGCGACGGATTCCTCGCCATTGCCAGGATTAGGAAGGCTATGACTAGGGATCGCCGGGTGGACTCTATAGGTCATGGCTTCCCCCGCGTGGTAGTCGGGATCGACTGCTTTCCACTATGGGACAACGATGAAATCGTTGTCCCATACACGGTTATGCCATAGGCGCGCAAAGGAAAATATCCAGACGCGAATTGAACTGCGCCAGGGCAGGGTCGGCCAGAATCGCCGGCACCACGTCGGTCAGGTCATCGGGCCGGTCGGATCAGCACTGCGTGGCATGTGGTCGGCAGACGTACCAGCTTCCGTCGGGTCGGACCACGCGCGTCCAGGTGGCGCCTTGGCTGTCGCGTTCCACTCGCTCCCTGGTAGTCTCGCGCAACTCTTGCTGCCGGTTGTGGTATGCGCGTACATTATCTCGGATCTCGGCACGGTCCAGTTGATCGGTCGGCGGGTAGTGGTGTCCGTAGGGATCTACGTGGCGCTGCGGGTGAGCGCCGATCCTCGATGTTTCGGACCGTGAGTCAGATCCGGCGGACTGCGAGTCGTGCGACTCGGGCCGCGCGGCGGCGATTCCGGTTCCGATCATTCCGGTCATCGTTCCGATGATCGCGGCTGCAGCAAGCAGTCGGGCTGTCGACGTGTGGGAGGGGGTATCCATCGAGTTTCTCCATTTGCTCCGGCTGTGTCGTTGCGGCGAGCTGGTGCGCTCATCGACGCGCTCGGCCCGCGTATAACGTGCCGTTGACTATCGGTGCAATGACCAGTGTGCCGCTTGCTAGGAGCATAAATTCCCACCGATGGGAAGTTTGATGCGTCGCCGCGGCGTTCCATCGGGAAGGGGCGGGTGGTCGCGTTGGACTCGCGTGAACGTTCCATGGCGCACCCTTGAGTGCAGGGGTCCGACGCTGAAGGGATGCGGAGTGTGTGAGTACCAAGTGGCGGTGCGTGATTGGACAGCATCCCTCGCCAGGTGAATCCCATCGCAACCGGTGAACCCCGAAGGGTCTGCCTCGCCGCTACCGGGCACAGTATCGGCACCAGCGGACTATGATCACGGCGTGACGTCTCGTGCGGATTTGGCTAGGTGGTCGGCCGTCCAAAATGAGCTGGCAAGACTTCGGACCCAGCAGACTCAGATGAAGAGTGTGCCGCGACAGAACGAGCCCAAGGCATATGTAGCCCACAAGGGACGCAAACCAACCATGAGATGTCCGCGCTGCCGCGACCTCTATGATCTTCCAGCGCGGTCCCGCGTTACACGTGGTCGGGGCATCAAGATTTGCGGCGACTGCGGGGCCAACGAGGCGGCCCGGGAAGCAGCTGGGCTGCCGCCTATCCAGCGCGCGGACTGGCCAATCAGTGACGAGCACCAGGCGGTGGCCGAAGGGCGCGCCGAGCTGTACGTGTGGTAGCCCCCGCGCGTACGCCGCCAGACGTCCTTGATGTAGAGCATGGTCCATGGGACAGGCATCCCGTCGGCTCAAGGCCTCGGCAGACCAGGAACGTGCCCGTCCTCGCGTTCACCGCCTACACCGCATGGTGGAGAGGTGCACACGGCCGGACCGCCGGGTTTGGCGCCGCATAACCCTTACATCCCGAGTCGCGCTCACATCGCCCATGCCGTTCGCTCAGTACGAGCGCCCGTGCAGCCAGTACCTGCTCCACGAAATCCGGGGTGTCACACTGCCGCATCTAGTACGAAGCTCCGACATGACGTCAGACTGCGGATCGGTAGACTGCCTACCCGGATTCAGGTTCCGCTGTATCCAGCAATGAGATGGGACGCCGCCTCGGCTCCTGGCAGAGTTCTTGGGGCGGCGTACCCGCTGCCCTTGCAGTTCGCGGTTGATAGGCGACAGGAGAATGTCGGCGGGAAGCGACAGCGGAATGTCACCAGCCGGGGCCGCCAATAACCAGCTCTGACGCGGCATCTACAGTTCGGCTTGGCCGGGGTGTCATTGTTGGCAGCCGGCACCTACGAAGGGTGCGCGGACCATCGCCGTGCCGAATGGCGCGCACCGCTGGAGCCGGGCGACGAACTCGACCTCGACCAATGGGCCAGTGTGCTCGATGAATTCGAGGGCCACGCCCGCGAACTCGACCCTCGCCCCTTGATCGAATGCCGGTTCTTCGGACCCTGCGGCACGCGCGACTAGTCGGACGCGGCGGGCCCAGGCGTGCAGCTTTCACCTCTGTGATGCACGACGACAAGACTGAGGCCCGCGCACGGCGAGATCGCGCGCAGCGACGGGGCGATGCGCGCATCGCTAATGTTGTCGCTGCGTGCACGTCGATTGTTAAAGTCGTGTTCAGCGCCGCCACTGAATGGGCCACTTACGGAAAAGGTCTCCGAGGGGCACCGACTGCTGTATCGCTCGCTCGTATTCGACGAAGCATTGGGCCAATGCGCTGCGTAGCGTGCGGATGACACAGACGTGGGGGTCTTCGTCGTAGCGGTGGCCGTGTTCGAATTCCTTGCGCACGTCGACCGTGTGCGGGGGTTCGGTGACGATTATGGTGAATGGATCCGGACGGGGGATCCGGGGCGGGCCGCCGCTGATCGGGGGCATGGACGCACTAACGTAGAGAAGCCCGCCGTGCTCGGTGAACAGCACGTCGGCGCCGTGGGACCGATTGCCGTAGGGCGGGACGATCCAGCATCGTTGTTCGTCGGCGACGACGTAGCGGGTTCCGGCGGTGTCGACGATGTCGGCCGAGGTCCGCTCCAAAAATTTTTTGGGGCGCACCAGTTGTAGCCGCAGTCCGTCGTTGAGCTGGCGGAATTGCTCGGCGGCCTCGGCGAGAACCTGGTTGATCTGCTCGGCGAACTCGGCGTCGTGGCGTTGCTGGGACTGCTGGGTGTGGTCTCGATGGTCGGCGTCGCGGCGAGCGGCAGCGATCGCGTCATCAAAGCTGCTCATGGTGGCGCAGCGTAGCCCTGTGCACCGACATCGCTGGGCCAGCAAGTCCCGGCCTCCGGAGAGGTCCCACCGTAGGAATGTGCGGTTGATGCTGCGCCGCACCCTCGAAGGCCACGAATCCGCTCGCCAGCGCGGTAAATCCATCGGCGGCACCACCGTCGCCGACGACACCATGCTCGCCATGGCGCTGCACCTGCGCGAGAACAACCACAGCCTGCGCGACATCGCCGCACGCCTGGTCATCACCACCGGCAAGAAGAAGGGCCGCCACCCCTCACCGGCCACCGTCCTGCGACTCCTGCGCGACCACGACCAAGCCACCACGGCCGCCACCGGACCCGAGACAGACTGCGGCGACAACGAACTCTCCCCAGTCCTGGCCGAGCTACCAGCCGACTCGCGTCCCGGCCCACCGACAGTGGACCGCTTACGACGACCTGCTGCCCTCACGGCGACCTCTCAACACCCCCGCTCCTGCCCGCCGCCGCGAATCGGACTCGCCGCGCGCGTGGGCGGCGCGGATCCACCGCTGGCGCACCACTCCCGGTCAGCCTCGCGATCTGGTCGATCTCACCCGCGACGCCGAATCCGGGAACTGGCGGGTCACCGACCACGACGGCACCCACCTGGGCACGTTGACCCGCGAGGTTCGCGTCGGTGCCAGCCAGGGCCGATGGATCGCCCGCGACCACCCACGGCGGCCGCCTGCTCCGCGGGCCCTGGAAAACCAGAGACGACGCAGTGGCTGGTCTGCTCGACCACTACATCGACCACCACGCCCTCGGAAAATAGAACCCAACGAGCCCGCCGTGGTCTCTACCAGCATGGGCCGTGACAGCACCGCCCGATCGGCTCACGCCGCGATGTCGAACAACGTCAGCTCCGTCGCCGCAGCGGCCCGCTGCTCGGCGCGTTCACGTATCGCGCAGGTCGGCCCGACCCCCTTCGGCGACCGAGCGGGGTTGCCCAGCAGTGGTTCCTGCGGCCCGCAGCTCTTGAAGTGGCCGCGAACCATGTGCAGCGGCGCGCCGGGCCCGCGGCTTGTCGTGCATGAGCAAGCGAGGCCGGCACCGACACCTATGCCCCCCATGAATGGGAAGTCCCCGATGACCAGCAGGGCAGACAACCGTCACACTACGGTCCCGTGGCGGATGGTCGGCTGCGCTGATGCTGCTACCAGCTTCTGTCTTGTCCTGCTGAGAGGTATGGGGTCCGGGGTGAATTCCCAGTTGACAGTTCGCGAGGTAGCGGACCGGATAGTCGAACTCGGTCTTGTCGATGCGGCGGTCGTGGCGGCGGAGCTGGACCCGGAGACTCTGGACTATCTGTTGGAGGACTTCGGCGCCACCGAGTCTGCGGCTGTGCTGCTTTTACTGGAATACGTGAAGGTTCGATACAGCACGGAATACAAGACCTTCCGCCGCGCGTGTGAGAACGACGCATGGGTGTACCGAGAGGAGCTGGCGCGGATCGCCGCGTGTGGACGCGGGTTGTTCGCCATCACCGAGGTGGAATTGGTCGACACAGCCGACGGTGTTCATCCGGCCCATCTGCTGCGGTTCCGCTGCAATGGACAACCGCACGAGTGGCCGATCGCGCACGGGTCGGACGAGGATCTCGATGCCCAACAGGTATTCTGCTGGTCGGTGGGAGAGTTGGTGCCGACCGGCTCGCCCGCGCGATGGTGCACTGTGGACCCGGGCGATCCCGATGTGAACTGGGAAGTTTTTTCGGGGACCCGGCGGCGTTGAATGTGCTCGGCAGGCCCTTCGGGCTGCTGTTCGAGCCGATACCAGCACCCTACGAGCCCGGCGCTGCCGAGGTCGAGTACCTCCAACGCTGGCTGCGGACGCGGCGAGCGGGGTTTGCGCACTGGACCGCGACCTACGGCGACGGGATCACCTGGGACCATTCTCCGGAGTCGTTGGAAGCGTTGGGCGCCATCGTGTTACGCCGCACGCCGACACTCGATGCCCTGGCCGATCCGGCGAACGCGGATTTCGTCGAGGGCGCAAGCTGGTATACCGGCGAGGCGTTACTCCGGGTCAAGGGCGGTCGATGGATCTATCGCGACGGTGATCCCGAGGTCAATCTGTTCGATGGCTATCCGTTCGTCAAACAGGACGGGCCCTTCGGCTACAGCGCGGTGCCCTATCGGGCGCTACGAGTGCTGATCAAGCGCGGAGATCCACGGCACCTTCGCAAGCGATACGACGACTTCTCCGCGTAATCGAGAACCTCCTTCCGCTTGACCGGACCGCCGCGGCGGGGCCTATCAGGTCGAACATACGGTCCGCCGCCATCCACCGGTCCATGTCGGCGATCGCCCACTCCGAGCACTCGTCGGCCTCCACCCGGATATGCTGTGGCGCACCGCCTTACGGAAGTCGGAACGCCAGCGGCACGTCGTCAGCGACCACGGAGTGCACCTGCAGGGTGCGATCGTTGATCCGCGAATAGATCGGCGGTGCCGAAAGGCGTGATCCCATCGCCTCCCAGTCTGCGCCCCTCAACGCACGACCGCCCCTGACATCAAGCGGGAAAACCTACTGACATGCAATGGGAAAACCCCAGTTCAACCCCACTGACAATCTCGCGGGAACTCGCACCCCGCCGACGACCCGCAGCGCGGGTTGAGCGCTTCCACGCTCGGTGCGTGGCGTGCCGAGATCGGCAACGCCCACACTGCCGCCGGGCTGGCCGACCCCACCACCGACGCCGCCGTGCGCCAACTCATGAAAGGCATCCGTGAGGACCGCACGAAGACGGGAAGACCGCCCGCCGGGCTCCCGCGGCCCTGCCGCCGGTGGTCCGCGCTTTGGTCGTCTGCATCCACATCCGCGCCCACACCGACACCCTCACCTGGCGGGGCCGAGTCGCCGGGGTAATCGTCCTTTGATTTGTCGACCAAAATAGAACCGACGTAGCGATTTCATGACGACGAACCGCGCCGGCCACGGTCCAATCGGCCTACCGCGCGTTCGAAGGCCGTGATGAACTCGGCGACCTGGTCGTCGGAAATGATCAGCGGAGGCGATACTTGGATAGCCCCCGTTCCGATCGCCCGCGTCGACACGCCCTGTCCGCGAAGATGTTTCACCAGCACTGGTGCCTCGGACGGGTCTGTCAGTTGGACTGCGGCGAGCGCCGCGAGTCCGCTGCGCACGCTCGCCACTCGTGGATGCTCAGCCAATGGAGCCAACTGGTCGTGCAGGGTGGATTCCAGACGTTTGGCGACACCGAGAAGGTCCTCTCTTTCGATGATGTCCAGGTTCGCCATCGCAGCGGCCGCAGCACCGCAATGCCCTGCGAAGGTGTAGCCGTGCCACCAAAAAACGCCGCCCCGGAGAAACGGCTCAGCGATATGTGGAGCGATTATGACCGCACCCATCGGAGCGTATCCGGATGTCAGTCCCTTTGCGCACGCTACGAGGTCCGGATCCAGATCGAAACGCGTTGAGGCGAACCAATACCCGCCGATACGGCCGAAGCCGGTGATGATCTCATCGACGACGAAAAGGATGTCATTTTCGCGACAGATTCGGCGAACCTCGTTCAAGTAACCATCCGGCGGCAGTAAGATTCCGCCCAATCCAAGGATGGGTTCACAGAAGAACGCGGCGATATTGTCGGCACCGACGGACTCTATCAACCTGAGTAGAGCTTTAGCATCGTCCCACTCGACGGTGCGCGCGTCCACCATCAGATCTCCATAACCTTCACGAATCTTCGTGATGCCGGCCAATGCAGTGCCTCCGATATTCATCCCATGAAAGGCGAACTCGCGACCGACGATTATTCGCTTATCTGGTTTGCCCATCTCATGCCAGTAGCGGCGCGCTAATTTGGTCGCTGTGTCGATCGAATCCGAGCCTCCCGAGGTAAAAAAGACTCGACTATCCTTAACTGGAGCCAACTCCGCGATCCGCGACGCCAACTCGAGAGTGATCTCGCCAGCGTAGTCACCGCTGCTGGAGTAGTGGGCGATTCGGCCAAGTTGTGCAGCGACGGCATTTGCAATCTCGCGGCGACCGTGTCCGACATTGGCGAACCACAGGCCTGCGGTGGCGTCCAAGTATCTGTTTCCTGAATTATCGTAAATATAGGCGCCCTCACCTCGCGAGATGATAAAGGCCCCCTCACGCTGTACTGCGTCCAGATCGGTAAATCCATGCCATAATGCGCTCATGTCTATGCACCGTAAGGTCATGCCAGCCATGGGAAGCTCGGGTAGGGGGAGAGCCGTGCAGAGGTTGGGATCAAACACCGGCTTTGGATCGATCGATCACTGCCACAACAGTTACCAATCCGAGCGAACTGAGCGGGTAGGCGGATGGTGGCCGGACTTGCCTGGCCTCGCCACGATTGTTGGTGCCACATGGCCCCCTGTCGGCGATCTCATCCGGATCTCGCGTCCAATAGGCGACTGGCGCGCACTGCGAGACGAGACACTTGCTTGGTCCGCCGGCAGTGGGATTACCGTAGTGATGCTTGCGCGAGCGATTCCCGATGCCAACGACACATTGGGCCAGGCAGTAGCAGCCTTACTGGCGACTGTGCGTCTGGGCGAGCGGGGCAGCTCCGCTGTCGACACCATCAGTGTGGAACGGGCCGAAGCATCAATCGGGACCAGCCATGACTGGACGTCGAACGCCTGGCCGGTTGCTGTTGCGCCTACTCGTTGCCGAGCTCAGCGAGTTGTAGCGCCGTCCGCGCTACGGATGTAGTCGGGCGCGGCGCGTTGCGGGAAGTGGCCGGAGGCTAGGGAATCATAGGCTGCAATGCTCACACCGATCATCTCAGTGATCCCGATTCGGCGGCTTCGATCTCGGCCAGCGCGGTCCTGATCTCGTATTCCAGCTCGTAGATGGCCTCGTACTTCATCGCTAGTGCCTGCAGCCCGAATTCCGCTCCGTACTCCTGCATTATGTCATTGTCGGCTTTGCCAGAACGCACCGCACCGTCCGGGGCGATGGAGAGGTCCCAGGGTAAGCTCGCAGCCTTTTCGGCCGCCGTCCGGATCCTGGCTGCATTGCGCTCGATCTGCCGGAAGTAGTCTTCCGCCTTGCGCGCTGCTGCGGAAAACTCGTCCCCTTCCCGTAGACCTATTTGTTGTTCGAACGCTGCGCGATTCCTGGCGTATGTGGCGGCAGAGCTGTCGAAGAAGTCGACCGAGTGTTCGACCCTTTGCTGCACACCCGACACGATTGCTTTCATCAACGTCGATGCCATGGTCATGGCTGTCAGCACCCGCTGCACGGCATCGAAGTTCCAACTGAGCACCATCGGTACAGTCACGTTAGCCTTCATCAGCCCTCCAGCATGGCGATACTGCGGACCAGTCGGACGGCACCTTCACTATCGCCAAATTCGTATTCATCTGTGATCGTAAACAGGTCGCCGTATTTTGCCGCGACCGGGCATCGGGGAAGTGATACGTACGGTCGTCCGCATTTCGACTGGTCCCTCAGAATACCGAGTGGAGCGGGAGGGCGTATTCCTACTGATGGGGGTACAGCGAAGGACCTACCAGAAGGGATGCCGTCGATCGAGATCGTGCCGAGCGCGGAGTCAAAGCCACCGTGCTATGTCCTGGTCCTCGGCGTCCGCGTTCGCCAATGCGGGAAGCACCCGTCCCTGTTCGAGTCCAACCTTCCTATGCCGCCACGGTTGCGAAATCCGGCTTCGAGGGGAAAGGGGCAAAGATCGCCATTCCCAATCTCAAGACCAGGTCAGCGTCGAGGTCCCGCGTATTATTCCGATCGGCAATCCATGCGGTCCGGGCGCGGTCGAAACCAATCCTAGTCATTGGGCTAGCTCCGGCTACGTTATTCGGTAATGGTAAGAGTCACCACCGGGATTACTCGCGATGTCTTCGCCTGATAGTCGGCGAAACCTGGCATTACCTCGACCATCGCCGTATACAAGCGGTCACGCTCAGGCCCGTCCGGGATGGCGGTGGCGATGGCTTCGAACTTCTCTGTGCCGATCTCGATCGTAACCTTTGGGTCAGTGCGGAGATTGTAGTACCAGTCCGGATTGGTGGAGGTGCCGGCATTGGAAGCCGTGATGACAATGCGGTCGTCGTCGCGAATAAAGGCAAGAGGATTGGTGCGGGGAAGCTGGGATTTAGCGCCGGTAGTAGTGAGTAGGAGAAGGTCGTGCCCTGCGAAAGGGCCGCCCACCCTGCCTTGGTTTGCACGGAATTCGTCGATGATGGCAGAGTTCCAGTCAGCCATATTCAGCTCCTTCAATTGCGTGGGGCCGTGTCGGAGCTAGCAATGGTAGTCGCCAGCTGTAAGGGATTTTTCCGGTTCGACCGGCATCATTTGCTGGATTGGTAGAGCCGTTCTGCTCGGCCGTACACTCCCTTCGTCGAGTGCCGCGCCAACTGGTCATTTGGCTTGGACCGGAAGGGGAGACGTTCACATCGGCAGACTACGTCCCGGTCGGACCATGCAGACGGAGCCGACCTTCCCGCTGCTGAAGAGGACGTAGCGGGGGCACACACTCACCAATCTTCTGGCTGCCGAACCCACGGTGGTCGCTAATCCGCTCGCAACACAGACGGACTGGATGATTGCGATTTGGCGCATGCAGCAGCTACCGATGTCGGGACGCTACCTAACACGCGATTCTCGGAGAAAACGTCTCGCTTACGGCTCATCACCGCAGCGGGCAATCGACGGCAAGAAGGTGATGCATGATGACCCGAAAGTCGAGGGCTTCGGAGCATGGTCCACTCAGCGTGGCTGATATCGCAGCCCAACCCGGAGGGTTGCTCGCGCTGAGTCGGCGGGTGCGTGAATTGCGATCCATCGGAATGGATCACGCGGCTGCCACGATCGAACGAGAGATGGCCGAACTGGGCCTGCCAGAACCGTGAAGGGTGTTCATGCCCTATCAACGTTGCTTCGGTCGACTGGCGACAGCCGAGGCGACATCGCCTCGCCGCTCCGCTGGGACGAACGCTGCGATATCGGCGCGGGAATTGATCATCAGCTTCTGGAAGATCGAAACCATCTGAGCGTTCACCGTTTTGAACGAACTGCCGCGGCGCGCAGCGATGGCGGTGTTGGTCCAGCCTGCTGCTGCGAGGATGGCGACATCCTGCTCGGCCACCGACAGCTCATGCCACGGCGAAGGACGGTGTCGACGGACCGGGTGATCCACCTCGAGTTCGTCGAGCACCAATGTTCCCAACGCCAGGCGAGCCACTTCGTCGTGTTCGGGGTGCAGCAGTGAACCTTCCCGTTCAGCAACGGCATAGTCGGCGGCTCCAAGCACGCTTCTGGCAGTGGCCACCGCCTCATCGGTCTCGGTCGCGAACGGTGCGAGATTGGCGAGGTTGACGCCCAGTTTCCGCCGCAGCGTCGCGACCCCCCCGATCAGCTGAGCGATTTCCGTCGCCCACGCCTTCGCGTGACCGAGGCGCGCCTGCTCGGCTTGCGCACGCGCAACCATGCGCGCCAACGTCCAGGTCCGTATGTGTATGGCCCACAACGCACCCCACTGATCATGCATGACCAGCTGGTTTGCCAACGCAGTGCGTCCGACTGCCAATGCCTCGTTCGGATCACCGTGCTTGGTCAGGGCGATTGTCCATGCCAGTTCGGCCCAGGATTTTGCCCAACCCGCTCCGGAGGCGGCGGCGTTGTCGAGGTGACGGCGCGCGATATCGAGTGCCTGGGCCGACGTGCCGAGGAACCCCGCGGCCAGCGCCTCGAACAACTCGCTCATCGCAGTGCCCCCGAGATCGCCTCGGGCAGCGAATTTTTCGCGCGATCGCGCGAATACCGTGACCGCACGCGGGTCCTGCTGCACCAGCAACAGTTCGCTGCCGCAGGCAAATTCCACCGGTGCTGGAAGACCCAGCTCTGATTCGGGGGTGAGCCGCCAGTCGAAACCGGCCGCAGCATCGGGGAGGCTCGCGGCGACGCACGCGTCGAGCATTCGATCGGCATCCTCGTGTACGCCCTGACACCTACTGATCCAGCTGATCAACGCCATCGCCGTGATCTGCAATTCAAGCGGTGCCGACTCCTGATCTCTGGTGGCGGCGAGCGTCCGCTCGGCCCAGCGACGGCTCTCGCGCAGAGAGCCCCTGAAAAACGGCGCTCGCAAGGCAATCAAACCGATCGCGATTTCCAACCCGATCGCAGCGTCGCCGGGTGTGGCGAGACTGCCGTCGATCGCGCTGTGCAGGTTGCCCCAGGAGGCGCGGGCCCAGTCCAGCAGCTCCTGTTCGGCTGGGCTGTACCAATTAGCCTGTGCTTCGAGTACTTTGTCGCGGTAATAACGGCGATGTCGGGCGGTTAGTTGCACCCATTCTTGGCCGCCCTCACGTTCGCACAGGCGTTGTTGGGCGAAGACACGAAAGCTCTCGAGCAGCGAGTACCGCACGGTGGTCGCGCTCATATGTACCGTAACCAACGACTGGGCCGCCAAGCGTTCCAGCAGATCCTCGACCTCGTCGCGGGCGATCCGCACCGCCGGGTCGCCGGTGTCGTCGAGGTCCGCGCACACGCCCTCGATAGCCGCCAATTCGGCGCCCACCTCCAGTAACGATGGGCTGCTGTCGTCCGGATCGATGTCGTAACCGGCCGCGAATACCGACATCCGCTCGAACAGCAGCCGCTCCTTGTCCCTGCACAGATCGAAGGACCAGGCAATGACATCGCGGATGCCACGGTGCCGTTCGTCGGCGCCAACGCGTGGGCCGTTGGACCATCGCAGCCTGCGATCGGTCGCCTCCCCGCTGAGGTCCTGGAGGATCCGCGAGAGCGGCTGCCGCAATAGGCGAGCCGCGGCCAGTCTGATATAGAGAGGATGGTTGTGCACGTGGCGACATATCGCCTCGGCCAGCTCCAGTTGATCGTCTGCGACAGGGAGCCCGGTCAATTCGGCCCGGGCGCGGAACAACGCCAGCGCCTGCTCCCGTGGCAACGATGGCACCGCCACCAGTTGTTCGTCGACCCAGCCGATCGCTTCGCGACTGGTCGCCACCACGGTGAGGTGCGGGACCGCGGCGAGCAGATCCGCGATCAACTGACCGGCCCCGGCTAGCACGTGCTCGCAGTTGTCCATCACCAGCACGCTCTGCAATTTGCGGCCCACGGCGTCGGTACGGGTCAGGGTGTCGACCAGCGCGGCCCACGCCGAGCGTCCCGAGAAGTCGGCGTCCACGATCGCCTGCGCAAGTTCGTCCTCTACCTCGGACGCATCGCTGTCTTTCGCCAACCGGGCCAAACGGACCCAGTAGACCGGAACCCGCCGCGCCCGGTGATATCGCTGGACAGCCTCTGTGGCGAGGCGAGTCTTACCGATACCGCCCGAACCGATCAGCGTGATCAGCCGCGTCCCGTTCAACAGCAGCGCCGCGATCTTTGCCAGCTCCCGTTCTCGGCCGACGAAATCGCTGGTCGACGCTGGAAGCGAACCAGTATCCAGTGAAGGTCGAACCGTCACAACATGCAGCTTAGCCGCCGCGCTGGTTGGCAGCACCCGATGTGTGGCACCTGCTTATCGCATCATCCTAGCTATTCACGAGCTCCGAACAAGCCATTAGTGAGTTCACGTCGGAAGGATCCAACATGCGACGAGTACAGGTACTAGGGGCCGGTGAATGTGGTCTGCCATTGGCCCATCAACTGCTGCGCGGTGGCGTCGCGGTTAACCTGGTGACCGACCGCACCGTCGAGGCGGTGCTGTCTGGCTCGGTGACCAGCACCCAAATCAAGTTTCCGGCCACCTTGGATCTCGAATTTAACGCGGGCCTCGGTGTTTGGCGTGCCACCGCGCCGGCCATCCTGGGCATTCGGTTCACCATGGTGGTCGATGCCGAGCCTGCTCTCGGGTGGGCCGGACGGTTCAGCCGACCGGCACAGAGTGTGGACCAGCGGACGGTTTTCGCCCGCTGGCTTACCGACTATGTTGTCGCAGGCGGACATCTCGACGTGACCAACCTGACGTTGGCCGACCTCGGTCGACGAACCGCGGAGTACGACCTCACCGTCGTCACCAGGGCGTCGGGCGAACTCGCCGCGTGCTTCCCGGATGATTCGGCGTGGACGGTTCCGGCCGAGCCGATGCGCAGGCTGGCAGTGCTGTATCTCGATGACGTACAGCCCGATCCGGACGATCTCGGTACCTATATCGCCTTGCCCGGACACGGAGAGATCATCTCCTACCCTGGACTCACCGGTCCGCCCGGACACGAGCGGCGGTGCGAGATGATGCTCATCGAGGCGCTGCCGAACGGCGGACTGGACATCTTCTCTACGAACAGCAGCGCCGTCGAGCGGTTGCGACAGGCCAAGAAACTCTTCGCGCGATATCTACCGGCCGCACTTGCCGACCGGTACCGCCACGCCGAACTGACCGACGGTGGTGCAACGCTCGTCGGCGCGGTGCTACCACGCATGCGTAAACCGGTGGGGACTTTGCCGTCCGGTGTACCACTGCTAGGCGGCGGCGACGTTGTGTGCCGCATGGATCCCGGCGGTGCGCAAGGCGCCAACAACGCCGTGCACTGTGCGTTCGCCTACAGCGAGGCGATTCTGAGTAACGCGACGAGCGGCTACGACCGGACTTGGATGGCACAGGCGGCACAGCCGTGGCTCACCAATGTCGCGACTCCCGCAGCGCGGTGGACGATGGCTGTGCTCGACCCGCCACCATCAGTGCAGGCATTGATGCAGGCGGCTCAAAGCGATGTTGCGCTGGCCGACGCCTTTGCCGAAACCTTTGCGCGGCCCGCAGACATGGCTCGATTCGTGACGGGCATCCGGCAGTGACTGGGGCTTAGTTCCACCTCGTTGCTCCGCTTGGGGTGGCACCTGCGGGGTGAACTGCGAAGTTCCACGGGAGCGCGGTCAGCGCCCGATGGAACGGACCGAGTCGGCAGCCCCGTCATAGACGGTTTCCGCGAGCCGAGTTCTGGCAGGTCGCCGAGTAAGGTGGTCGATGGCCTGATCGATTGGATCCCTCGCGGATCTAGCTGGAGGAGTGCGGGCCACTGCCCAGGCGAGACTCGACCTATTGCCGGTGTGGTCGTCCGCACTGAGCGACGGATTCATGCGGAGGCGTATATGCGCAATCGGTTCATGTTCCGTTCGGCCCCTTAGTAGGCGGAGTAGACGTTATCGATTGATCCATAATTATGTGCCGCATAATTACAAGCGGCAGAAATGTTGGCGATCGGATCGTAAATGTCCCACGAAGTGCCTTCCACGTGGTATGCGGCGAATGTTTGGTCTATAACCTGCAAGAGCCCTTTCGAAGGGGTTCCACGCGCCGCATTGCTGTCCCAGAGGTTAATTGCGCGAGGATCGCCTCCGGATTCGCGGATGACATTTCGATGGATTCCGTCAAAGCTGCCTGGAATGCCATGCTGATGCAGGATATTTAGTGCTGCAAGTATCCACCCCTCGAGGGTGTCGGGAAATTGCTGCCGGGCGGGCAGGTGGGAGTGCTCGGTGGGGATGATCGTCAGCCCCCTTCCTGCTGTTCTGTCCACCACCTCCGGAGGTCCAAGTTGGTTGGTGGCCTTGATCGCCGATAGCGTGGTAGCTGGTCGGGGCTCAACGGCTGTTCGTGGTTCGGCAGCGCAGACTCCAGGACTTGTAGTGCCTATAGCGGTAACTAGAGTGACCGCGACCGTTCGAGCAAAACGAGCCGCCGAGCCCGGTGTGCGGTGCATATGAGTTGAATGGTCAAGATATATCGAGAGCATGATTCTTCCGTATTTCTATATGATCCTGAGTAAATCGGTAGACCGGAGCTTTGGTGATTCGCGCATGTTTTAACGTCTCTCCTCCGGCGTCTACCTCGAGGAGTTGTAGCGCTACCGCTCCGGAGCTATCGAGCACGTATGTCGCGTGGAGCGGGTAACCCGCCATTCCGGAGGTGGCTCGAAAGCTGGACGATATCTGGATGTTCTATGTGCAGAATGCCTGACCGAATCAAGTCGCCAGGTGCGTGGGGTAGTACGATGTCGTGGCGTCCCATGTCACATAGCGGCACCGCACCCACGCGATTAGGCCAGCGGCGACGCTGTGCCCGCAAACAGAATTACTGTCGCGGAACCATCTTCGTGCCTTCAGCGTATGTGCATTCTCAGTGCTGGGAATGCGGTGAGCGTTCTCGCCTTTCGACCACCTGGACGTGCTCACTTGCCCGAAATCGGCGCTAGAGCCCGGCATCGACAGACGTTCCACTATCCTCGCAACTTGGGCTTGTTTCATTCTCGGGGCATTAATGCCGTTGGCCGACCACCGGTCGAGCTACGGCTGCGACGGTGAGTCATCTGATCATCGATCGCGCCGACGGCATCGGCGAAGGCTTGCAACATATTCAGGGCCAACGCCCACCCCCCCGCCACGCTGCCAGCGCCGGAACAGTCCGTAGATCGTCTGCAACTGCTTGTAGCGCGCCGGCACGTCCCGTCACGGTATGCCGGTGCGGGTCCGCCACCGGATCCCGCCGATGAGCTCTACTTCGGCGGACTGCCCGTCTTCACGCCACGGGGCAGCAACGGTGCCAACCGTGCCTATTAAACCTCGGTCAGATCCGCGCTCCCCGCGACCGATACGCCGGTAGTGTCAAGGTCTCCTGATCCCCGCGACTCGGCAGTGTTTCAAAGTAGTTCGTGTCAGCCGGTCTGCCGATCCAAAAGATTCGCTCTACCTGCTTCCGGTCGGCGTTGAAGGTCCTCGTCGTTGGCTTCCCGGAGCCCGGCTCGGTGACGCTGATCGTGGTGTCGACCGTGGAGGACACGTGTTGCGGACAATCGTACTGGTGCTCCACAGTGGCCTATCTGCTGAAAAGCCCACCGAGCTCACGAAGCAAGACGAGGCAATTGGATAGATTCGACTGGATCCCGGTGTGGGCTCTTGCTGGACGGCTGCTGTGGTGCTCCTTGCCCTGCCGCAGCTGGGTCGACGCCGCACACCCGCGCAGATTTCACTTGCCTTTCACTTGCCGCCGTCCGGCGGCTGATTACGCTTTTTCGTGGCCTGTTAGATGTTCATGCAGCGTTGGACGCCACGGAGCGCAGGGTCGTGCCATCGCAGAGTTCCGACGGGCGCCACGAAGTCGTCACGTACTGGTGGAAGATCTACCACGAAACCGCTCTGCGATCGACCGCAGGTGTGGGTCGCCGAGACGTGGGCGTTCTTAGCCGTCGAACTCGGAATCAACCGACTCCACCAAAACCACTCCGTCGCGACCAGATTCGATTTGCAGTCCGCTACGTTACCGCGCCGCACATCACCGCCGTCAATCGGCGAGCTACGCTGACCCGACTGTCAAGCACTCCCTAATCAAGGTATTGATCGCAATCGGACGGCGGTGGCAGGAGGATCTCACCGCACCACCATCGTTGGTACGCACAGTCTGAAGTCGAAGGGAAGAGTGGTTGGCGGCACCGACTTTTGGTGTCTTCGCTGCTCCTGGGACGGTTTTGGCTCCGGTACGTACAGTCGCCGGGCCTGCCGGGGTTATGGCCGTTCTGGGGTCGTACATGATTCGTCGGGCAGGTTAGATCGGAGGAGACAGCTCGAATGCCTTGTCCGGGGGCCGCATTGGTGTCAGTCGGGCCGAGCACATGGGTGATCTGCACCAAACTGGCGATGATGACGATGCTCAGCGTTGCAAGCGCGCGTTGATGTTTGTTCATTCGCATGTGACACTTCCATAGCCTGGCGGAAATTGAGGGGAGACGCTGGCAGGCCAAGTCGCTTCGGGGAGAGGTGAGGCTTGGCATCAGCCATGATGGTCCGTTCTCTCGGGCGGGTAGGTGGCCAGGCCGCGCGACCGATTGAAGCGCGGTCACCGCGGTGCCAGTTGCTACCTAGAGGTCAAAGGACCGCCGGCCCGTTTTTCGAATCGAGCCGAGCGACATAGACCTCTAGCCTAAGAGGCGAGGTACCGCGGACGTTCCCACCTCTGGGATTGGCGACGCGGTGTTGTGACGGTCCGTTCCAGGATGGTGGTTCTGAGGCGGAGAACCGCAGCTTGTGGCGCTGTAGTGAGTGCCCTTGCACGCAGCCGCCAGTGGAGCAGCAGTTCTCGTGGGCGCGGGCGCCGTCCCGGCCGCCGGGTCGTGATTCGCGCACAGCACAACCGACATTGTCTGGTCGATCGTCCAGGATCGTCGTCAACGATCGTCACGCGTGGCGAAGCGAGCGAGGCTGGAGAAGCCCGGGCTATACCCTTGGTCGAGTGAGAATCGGGCGGGCCGAGGACAACTCCTCATGTGTGTTCAATTGCCTGCCACCGGTGGAATCGAAATAGGCTTCAGCTGGACGAGCTTTAGCGCGACAACCAACGAAGTCCTCGACCGCTGACCCGTTTCTGGTGCGGGGTGCAGCACTGATTTGGATGGGTACCAAGCATGTCCGGTTCACGCGGCCACACCGATATTCCAGGTGGAGCGGGTGCCTTCCTCGGAAGGCGCACGGAGTTACGCGAGATCGAATCGCTGCTGCTCTCCGGAAGCTGTACACGCCTACTCACCCTGGTCGGACCGGGTGGGATCGGCAAGACGAGGCTGGCGGTGGAGGCACTGCGCAACATACGCGATTCCGCTCAGTGCGCCGTGCATTGGTCTCGGTTGGCTCGGTTGGCTCCAGGCGCCGATACCGGCGCCATCGCTGAAGAGGTGGTGCGGTCGGCCGTGAAGGCTGACATCGCGGGCCGCTCGGCATGGGACACGCTGCTGGCTGCGTTCGGTGACGAAGGCGAGCTGCGGTCGCCCGCGCGAAGGGTGGTTCTGCTTATGGACAATTGCGAGCACTTACTCGAAGGCGTGGTTCCGCTTATTGCCGATCTGCTTGAAGCGCTACCCGGCCTTACCGTTATGGCAACTAGCAGGGAACCACTCGGCTGGGCTGATGAGCGCATCGTTGTTGTGCCGCCGTTGACGCCCACGCAGGCGCTTGAACTGTTCCGATACGGCGCCGAACTCACGGGGCGGCCTATTCCCGAAGATCCTGAGCAGCGTGCCATTGCTGAACAGATCTGTCGTCATGTCGACAACAATCCACTATTCATCCGTTTGGCCGCGGCCCGACTGAGATACCGGCCGCCTGCCGTGCTTCTGCGTGAGCTCACCGGTGATCGGGATGACCAACGTCTGCATTGGTCGCACAGTGTCAGCCTGGGCGCGGAAGAACGCCACAGCGGGGTCCGTGATGTCCTTGCGTGGTCGTACCTGCTGTGCACCGATGGTGAGCGGATTCTACTGGCTCGGTTGTCGGTGTTCGCGGCGGGCTTCGAAACCGAAGCTGTCGAAACACGTGCTAGCGGAGCGGAATTCGATGCGATTGTTGCCGTGTGCGCTGATCATGCACTGTCGGCGTCATCTGTAGAGGAGATGCTAGAACGCCTTGTCGACCGGTCATTGGTGAGGACCAGCATCCGCGGCACAAAGGTGCGATACTTCCTGCCGGAAAGCGTCCGTGTGTTCGCTGCAGAGCGCCTCCGTGACCACCGCGGAGGATCAGACGAGCGGCAGCTGCGGGCTCGTCACCGCCGCTACTACCGGGACCGGGTCGTAGCGGGCCATACCGTCTGGTACGGGCCGGACGAACAGCACTGGATCGACTGGGCCCGTGCCGCGGCGGACAACATCCTCCTTGGGATCGAGACCGGCCTCACCGACCCGGCCGAAGCCGTTATTGCCCTGGAAACCGCGACGATACTTATGTCGTTGCGGTTTCCATACGGAGCGAGTCGCGCGATCACGACGCTGACCGAGCAAGCCTTGGAGGTGACGCGCGACACCGCCAAGATGCGCACCGGGCTCTGGGTCACTGCCGCAGCGTTCATCGGATGGATCGCGCTGTGGCAGGGCAAGCACACGTACACCGCTCAGCTGTTGGACGAGTGCGTTGCAGTGTGGGTCACCGATTCGATGCTGCACCGAGATTGGCGAGGCAGGGCGGACCGCGACATTGGCCTGCCCGCTACCGTTGAGCTCACCTGGGGACTGGAGTTGATGGCGATCCACCTCGATCCTAGGGCGCTCGATGTGTTGGCGCGGGCCCGCCGGAAGTTCGCCGCCGTGGGTGACCGGCTCGGCGAAGACCGGAGCGAACTGTTCGAAGCGTTGGCGTGTTCGGTCGTCGGCGAGCCGGAACGAGCGCTCGCGCTGTCGGAGCAGCACCTCCACCATGCCCGCGCCTCCGGTGCCGGGTTCGCGATTTCCTGGGCGGAACTAGCAGTGGTGCTTGCGCAATCCCGTCACGGTGACCGGCACGAAGCCCTGCGTCTGGGGCGTGTTGTGCTGGAACGGTTGGTTGCTATCGGCGACCGGCAGACAGCGGGTTGGCTGATTCATTACTGCATGATGGCTCGCACTTACATCCTCGCCGATCAGTTGGCGACAGTGACGGGGGATCCCGACGAGGTGAGGATCGCCGCGACGGAGATAGCGACGCTGCAAGGCGGTATCGCAACCCTGCACCGGTCGCTGGGGCTCGCCACCGACAAGGTGCCTCTGGCCGCCGGTGAGACCCGACAGGCAATCGAGGTGGCCACTCTGGTATTAGGCGAGGAGGGCTATGAAGCGGCCGCCCGGCGCGGGGCGGGATTGCGTCCGGAACGTGATGAGCTGCAATTATTCGCCCTCGGCAGACACAAGATCGATGAAACGCCGACTGGTCGCCGTGCCGCCCAACCCATTAATTCCCGATGGGAGGAACTCTCACCCGCGGAGCGCGAGGTCGCGCTGTTGGCTGCGGCGGGCTGGCCGAACAGCGCTATCGCCACCCGACGGGGCAGTTCCATCCGCACGGTCGATGCTCAAGTGGCGAGCATCCGTACGAAGCTGATGATCACCGCCCGCTCGGACATCATCTCGCACATCCCGGATGAGCTCGACGGGCTAGTCCAACACGAATCCGAGCGACGGCCCGCACGTAAATAGTCCGCCTGCTGATGATGGGCGACTCGTTGATCGCACCAGTGATTGAGCCATCGGCGGACATTGACGCAGCCTTGAGCGGCCAAGCCAGAGGTGACCGATCTGTGTCGGAGTCGGGGAGGGGCAGTTTCCACCGATTCTCAACCGGCACTCCTGGCTCGGCCTTGTGGCGAAGGCATCGCCGATTACTACGATGTCGCATCCCCAGGTGTGGGAATAGACTACGACTTCGCCTTACGGTTGATGGTGATTGAGCCTGCGGTGGTTCGGCGTGCAGGCTAGTGGGTGAATCGCTTCGTCATCGTGGTGTTTCCCTCAAGGCGATCGTGCAGGACACCATGCCGAATCTCGCCGCCGCTGATCATGATCGAGGATCAGAGTCACGAGTTGGTGACACATTCGAACGGGCACTTAGTTGATCGTCACCGGATCGGCGTTCTGCACCATGGTCGCCGGACTGCGCTGCCTGCGGTCCGCACGCAAGCCGGTTCGGTTTTCTGACTGACATCTAAGTTGCCCATTTCCGTAAGCAGGGGCAGCGCGCAGCATGCATCTACCCTCGCGTTGTTAGGGATCATGAATGTGCTTGCCGGAGTGAGGCCCCCGGATTGACGCGCTGCCGTCGTCGAGCGTAGAGAATTCCCAATGGTGGGGGTCCATGAGGAGTCGACACCCATGCCAGAACACTTGACACTTTCGATGCGGACGATCGCGCGAACCCTCGGCCTGGCGGTGCCGGACGAGTCTTCGGGCGTATCGGCACCTACCGTTGGTCGCCAACACCACTCCGGGTCCCTCCTCGGGAGGGACCACCGTGGCCGCGACACTGGCATCCTGAGGAACTACGACCTCTCCGCGCTCCCGCCGGAAGAACGTCGCTCACAGCGGCAAACCCAAAGCCGAAGTGGTGCACCTGATCTCCGAGGCAGTTATGGGGAAGCTTGGGATACGTGCCCCGGCTTCTGTACCTGCCCCATGGTTGAGGCAAAATCGACCGGTCGCGGTCACGATTACCCAACGGCCGCAGACGCAATGAGATGCGCCCCCGGACACGAGCGATCCGCCCGGGGGCGCCTTTGCGTTTTCGTACGGGGTCCCCAGCGTCAGCGATAGTGCACTTGTTGAACGAGCCGTTGCATAGCGGTATGGTCGGTGTTGTCATTGATTCTCGATGTGCATCAAGCGGACCGGATCGGCCCGCCGGCTCGTCGTCGTCAGAGTTACTAAGCGGTTAGGGAAAGTTGATGATCCAATCGAATATTTCTGAACGTGTCCCGCGTATCCGCGTTCGCGTCGCGGTCGCTGCGGCGATCGCATTTGCGCCGCTTGCCGTGCTCGCGGCTCCTGCGGCCGCCGAGCCGGCTTCGGCTAATAGCCAGGCACGCAGCGAAGGTTTGGATGACGTGCGAGGGCGCGGTGGATGGTGCCACCATGGTTGGAGCTATGACTGGCCGGGCCACGATCGCTGGGGGCGTGGGGGATCGGACCGCGGTGACGGGAGCCGTTATGGCGGGTGTCGCGGCTACGGCGGATTCCGGGGGACTCCATACGGTCTTGTTGTGCCGCTTCCGAGATCTGGAAGTGCGTTCTAACTCGGCGCGGGCTTCAACGGCACGTCGACCTGTCGACCGGTGCGCAAGGAACTCTCATGCGCCCGTGTCCGGTTTCCGGCAAGGCGACGAGGTGTACAGGTGGTAGCCGAACTATTGCGAATTCCTCGTGCCAACGCCTGCCTCGGTCCGCTCGCGGCGGTCGACGAATCGACGCACTTTGTCACCCGACTTGAGATGTCATCTATCGCGGGCGGCACTGCGGCTGTTTTCCCAACCTCTCACGGGTGGGAATCCGCTCTAGTTGAGTGTGCCGCTTCGTTGCTAGCCTCCCGGTGCGTGATCTTCGAACCGATCGTCGGCTAAGGACATCAGGCGGCGCTTCGCTGCTTCGGGTTGCCGCACGTCTTCGGCATAGCCCCGGGTGCACGTCGAACCGTGGCGCGCGAAGTATCGCTCGCAAGGCTGCCGGATAGCTCAGGACTGGACATGACAGATTTCACCGCCGACGAACGAGGTCCGGCGCATTGTGCAGGTACCGGTAGTTTTCGAACACGCGTGGGCCGATCGAGATGCGCCGCCGACCCGAAACGCTACCTGTGGGTCCTGGGTCTGATCGCTCCATGCTGCGCGCTGCTCCCCTCGCAGTTGGTGTTACATACCGATGCAACGGTGTTCTGGTGGATCGGTCCGATCATCATGCTCATCGTTATCCCGGTGCTGGACTGGGTGATCGGTGACGACGGCAGAAACCCGCGCGAGGAAGACTACGAGTTGCTCTCCAATGACCGGTACTACCGCTGGTGCACTTATCTGTTCCTGCCAATCCAGCTGACCGGGCTGTTCATCGCGGGCGCGATGTGGGCCGGTGACGAATTGAGCCTCGTGGACAAGCTGGGCCTGGCCGCCACGCTGGGCTTCGTCAGCGGTATCGGTATCAACGCAGCGCACGAACTCGGGCACCGGGTGGAGCATCTGGAGCGCTGGTTGGCCAAGATCGCGCTCGCCCAGTCGGGGTACGGTCACTTCTTCGTCGAGCACAACCGCGGCCACCACGTTCGGGTCGCCACTCCGGAGGATTCGGCGAGCGGCCGGTTGGGTGAGTCGCTGTGGGAGTTCTTGCCGCGAAGTATCAGTGGCGGTTTCCGTTCGGCGATCGCGCTTGAGCGGGAACGGCTCGCGCGCCGCGAGCTGGGCTGGTGGAGCGTGCACAACCATATCCTGCAGGCATGGTCGATGAGCCTGGCGCTGTTCGGAACGCTGGTCGCGCTGTTCGGCTGGGCGGTGCTGCCCTGGCTGGTGCTGCAAGCTGTGATCGGGTTCGGTCTGCTGGAGACGGTGAACTATGTCGAGCATTACGGTCTGCTGCGTGTGCGTAAATCGAACGGAAACTACGCGCGCTGTTCGCCTCGCGACAGCTGGAACAGCGACCGTCTGGTCACCAACATCTTTCTGTTCCACCTGCAGCGCCACAGCGATCACCACGCCAACCCGGGCCGCCGTTATCAGACGCTACGCGGCTCGACGCAGGCGCCGCAGTTGCCTGCCGGATACGCCACAATGATTGTGCTCGCCGCGATCCCGCCACTCTGGCGCGCGGTGATGAACGAGCGCGTGTTGGCGCATTACGGGGGCGACATAAGCTTGGCGAATATCCAGCCGCGCAAGCGCCGCAAGTACCTGGCCTGACACAACAGCTTTCGCTGTTGCCGACTAGGGTCCGAATGGGCTTCCCCGTAGTCCACCCGATCGCATGAAGAGCAGGACCTTCGGTAACGGCACGTCCGGTTCGGGGGCGGCGGCGGGTAACCGGCACCGGAAACGGTGCACGGCGCCCCGCCGACCCGACAATAGAACTCGACCGCCGAAGCACAGAATTGCTGTTCCAGGTCGTGTCCGAACGCGAAGAGAAGAACTCCGTCGCCATCGCCTCCGGCGAGAGCTGACGCGCACCTTCTTCCACCAGTGGTAAGAAGGCCAAACGGCCTTGACGACCGGGGATGCGAGGATCCGCAATATGGTGATCGTGATGCAGTGGAGTCCGAATAAGATGAAAATTTGAGACCCACCGGGGGACTCAGTTGATTGCACCTGACGTGCCACATCTCCAGCAATGGGAAATCGGCGATGCGGGTGCTGGCTGAGGTTGAATCTGTTGGTGCAACCAGGACGCTGAACCCAAACGAGACTTCGTGGTCAACTTCAAGATCCTGCTAGCGGTTACCTACCCGAAGTTTGCCTGATGGGGTACAGGACCGGTTGTGCGGCATAAAGTTTGGTAGTGGTCTACAAGTTGTCACTACCAGGTGATCAAAAGTTCCTCTGGCCCGCGGGTGAACATCCCTTTCTTCCACGGCACCGCACCGGTGGGGACTGCCAGTGTCAGTTCGGGAAACCGCTGGGGGAGCATGGTCAACAAGACCCGTAGTTGCATGCGCGCCAGCTGCGCACCGAGACAGTGGTGAGCGCCATGCCCGAATCCGAGATGTGGGTTGGGGGTTCGAGCCAAGTCGAGTTGGTCTGCAGCCGCGAACGCCGCCGGATCCCGGTTCGCGGAGATGTTCGACAGCACCACGGTGTCGCCTTCACGGATAGTGACGCCACCGATCTCCACATCGGCGGTCGCCACATATGGCATGAGAGTTCCCGCGGTCGGAGGGGCGAAGCGTACGAGTTCCTCGACCGCGGTGGGTACCAGCTCGGGATTGTCGCGCAGCTGACCGTAGTGACCGTTGGTGGTGAGTAGCAGAAACACCGAGATCGCCATTTGGTCGGCGACCGTCTCGAATCCCGCGAGCAGCAGAACCATTCCGAAGGAGACCAATTCGTCGTCGGTCAGTCTGTCCTCGTCGTCGTGGGCCCGTACCAGCGCACCGATGAGATCGTCGCTGGGATGCCGGTGCCGCCGTTCCACGAGAACGCGGACATAGTCGGCGAGGTTGACCGCTGCGGCGACGCCCTCCTCCGGGCTCACGCAGTTGATGTTGAGAAGCGTTCGAACCCAGTCCCGGAACGTTTCGCGGTCGGATTCCGAGACGCCTAGAAGGTCACCGGCGACGAGGGCCGGCAGTCGTCGCGCTACTTCGGACACGAAATCTGTTGGCCGCGGACCGGCCGCCAGGTTGTCCAGCAACTTTGCCAGAATCTTCTCGGCGCCATCCCGCAACCGCTCCACCCGGCGAACGGTGAATTCGCGCGCCACAAGAGCGCGTATTCGTGAATGGTGCGGTGAATCCATGGCTATGAGGGTCGAATTCGGCAGCGGGTTCGTGTCCGGCTCGGAGCGCGCGGCGATCATTGGCCTGCCGGGCTCAAAGGCCCGGGCTCGGCTGAAGCGGTGGTCTGTCAGGATTGCCCGAATGTCCTCGTAGCGCGTCACCAGCCATGCAATCCCCTCCGGAAGACGGACCGGCACAATCGGCGCCTCGCTTCGCAATCGCGCGAACTCCGGCTCAATGTCGAGACCCGGCTGCGGAGGGAACGGAAACGTCAACTGCGCGTCCCGGAGATTGCCTACGGGACAAAAAGTTTGGGCCCTCATCTCGGACATTCAGCCCTCCTCGTCAGGGAAGATCGTTCGCCCCACCGACGCCTCCACGATTCTTATCGCCCCGGCCGGGCAGCTCGTTGCCGCCAACATGACAGCTTCGTCCGGCGAACATTGCGATGCTGTGGGCCGCGAGCGGTTGTCCACCAGTTCGAATACACCTTTGGTTGCTCCAACACACAACCCGGAACCCAGGCATACCTCACGGTCGACTATCAACTCCCACTCACTCATCGCTATCGCCTCCAGTACGCCACGGTGTCAGGGCCGCTCGCGTCACGGACAGGCTCACGCAGGCCTCGACATTCGCAGCATACGTGCGGCAAACCACGACACTTCTCACTGATGGGGAACTCAGATCGTCCCGTCAGGGCCCGGTCGCGTGCAGCCAAAGCGCCGCCCGGCCTTCGATAGAACCCAAGAGGCTCGAAGCCCCCGGCTGACTGATCAGGCAGGTGAAAACGGCACCAGGACGGCGACGCCAGGCAGCCGGTAATGGCGCGGATGTAGCCGCGCGGAAAGGATGAAGGTGAGCTCGTCTTGGCGGCCGCGCCATTCATACCAATTGCCAGATCGGCCAGTGACGACCGGTAACCAGGTACGTCGAGCCTTGCCCTGTCCCGTCGCTTTTCCGTACTGGCCGGATTTTACATCCAATCTCCAATTCAGAGATCCAAACCTCGCCCCCCTCGGGCGTTCTTGTTCGATTCCCTGGATTTTCGATAGAAGTGCTCGAAGTTCTCTTCGGGCCTCTCCCAGGCGTCCTGGCATGCCTTCTGGGTGGCGGTCAACAATTCGGCGGCATGCAACGTTGACTTCTTCGCTCTGACGACGTCATATATCGCCTCAACTACCCGACGCTGCTTTGCTTCGCGCATGCGCTGATTTGCCGGACAGGTCATCTTTAGTCGCGATGTCATTTCACTCCGCATCATCCTGGATGCGAAGAATAGGTCCCATCCATTACCATCCTGACGGGAGGCGCCGTCTCTCGCGAGTCGGGCGTTGCCTTCCCGGACCGCCGCGACGTAATTCGAGAGCACGCCGAGCTAGACATTTTAAACCGGGCCGCGGTGTTCGCCCCACACGATCGGGGAGCACTACGCGGTCGAGAAAGCGTTGCTCGAAACCGGGGCCGACCCCACGAGTCCGAAGCCAGTGTTGACTCCATACCGGCTAGCGATCGAATTCACCAGCACGCACACTCGAAAGGAACTCGTCCCACTGGCCTGGAGTGAGGACCAGGGTAGGTCCCGTGCGATCCTTGGAATCCCGGACCGCGACGCGCCCATCGGGCACATTGGCAACCTCGACACAACCGTTCGACTCGCAGCCGCTTGCCACATGCCACATCAATTTCACTAGCTCAGCGATGGTGAGTTGCAAGTCGTACATGATCCAACCCTTCGATAGCTACTCTGTTGAACAGAGCGTTTAATGGATCGAGCGCCGGATCCTTGATCGACGATACGCCGGTCGGCCCATCGCCTGACCCCCATGGTTGGGAACATAGCTTGATTACGCTGCGCGCGTAGAGTTCCCCAGGTACATGCCTACGGCAATCCGCGCGGCTTCTCATAGTTGCAATCTCATATGAAAAAGCTTGAAAACCTTCTCGCCTGTCGGACGCTGGCCGGGCACGCTGAAGGCTGCCAGTGCGGTAAGGGCGATCCCGCAGTGTCACGGACGGGAACTGCTCTCGCGCCAGCGCAACTCAAGCACATGAGACGCGCGAGGGGAATGTTAGGAGTCCGCGGGGTTCACCGCCCTGGGGGTTCGTTCTGTTCTGGTGGGGCGGCTGGCCAGTGTGTTTCGACCTCTGTGTGTTCGACGGGTTCGAGAAACCGTCCGCCCGGGCGATCGGTGTGGTAGAACTCGACATCGGCTCCATAGAGTGGAGCGAGCTCGCGGATTTCGTGTCTGGTGACGGCGAATGAGCTGAATTTCGCGTCGACGTAGATCCCGTCCGAGGTGGCGTCGGCGACAACGCCGGAGTGGCTGATACCTCCTGCGGCATTTCGGTAGACGACGACATCTCCGGGTGCAACGGCGCTAACATCACTGATTCGTCTGAATCCATTATCAGCCAGGATACGATCGACTGATCGTCCACTCAACCATCCGGCTTCGCCGCTCGAGCTGAAGGTGTACCCATGACAGTTGAAGTGGGGGTCGATCGGACCCAGGGGATCTAGCCGATCCAGTTCGACCCCGGCGTCGACGCAATTGCGAAGCACTTCCACCAGCCCGGCTCGACTTGCATAGAGGTGAGGCCCATCCGGTGCCGCGGCGGTGGACTGCTGCCAAGTGGTGGGTGGAATCTCGGTTCCCGCGTCAGTGACGTGCATGCGCAGCGTCTTGGGCCCTGTCCGCCATCCCGCTCGGGCGATGTGCGTCGCGACGGACTCGTCCGGTGTCGGCACAGCCGCGCTGCCCGACCCGCCATGTGTCGGATGCACGTGTTTGGCACGATCGTCCCACTGCTGCCCCTGGCGGGCGATGTCGATGTCGGTTTCCACGAGTATGTTTCGCGTGCCGGTTATGCTACCGCCGATATGGCCGAGTTCCTGACCCAGAGCGCGCGTCGCCCTCGTGGCGTTTTCGGCGATGACACGTGTGAGCTCACCTAGTACGCGGATCAGGTCGAGCAATGGGATTGTGTCTCCGTAAAATCCGGACCACTGCCGCGATCCTTTGAATCCTGATGATTCGTCTGATCGACACTAGTGACCTCAGCACCGCTTGTCATTGCGATGGGGCCGCAAGAGCTTTGGCGGAGAAGCCGTCGATGTCGATGGGGAATCGGTGCCGAACTCTGCGCGTAGCAGAGGACAACTCGATCATTGACCTGTTTGGCATCGGACACTCCTCGGTAGCGCCGAACATTTTGCCACTCACGACGATGTCTTGTCAGAATTGGCGACACCACCTGGGCGCATGAACCGCCCGACCACCGGACGACAAGGGGCATCCTTCAAGCTGGCCGACCGGATCGGGCGCACCCCACACGGGATTGGAGGGTTAAGGTTCGCGAATCATGGCCCACATTGGGGGTTTCGGTCCTATGGGTAGATTGAAGGTGGCGCTCACCGTGAACCCGAATCGCTGGTAGAAACCGATGTTCTTTTCACGTGTGCACACCAGGTAGGCGGCAGTGTCCGGCGCAGCTGCGAGGCGGTCGGCGACGAGCCGGGCGGCATATCCCTGATTGCGGTGGCTGGCGGGTGTTGCGATGTTGGCCAGGTACCAGTGCAGTGGTGCGAGTGGGTGGTGATCGTCCAGTGTGCGACGTACAGCGATCGCAGCGGATGTCCTGGCGCGCAGGGCGGGTAACAGCGCTGGTAGGGCGCGCAGTGTGCGCGAGAATGGCTGATCCCACTGTCCCGGCGGATCCCACACCGCGACGCCACCGAGGTCGCCGTGCTGGTCGGTAGCTATCTGTACACCCCCTCCCGGCAAGTGGAAGTGCCGCAGGGACGCGGCGAAGTAGCGCGGTAGCGCACCGTGGCGTCTGTTCTGGTCGGGCCAGATGCACGACATGACTGGATCGTCGGCGAAGCCTTCGGCCAGGACACGTACGCAGGCATCGATGTGGGCAGGTGTGGCAATGCAGGTGGTGATTGGCACGACGAGATCTCCTGAGCGGCTGGCCTATTGGCGTCAATGGCGTCGGCAGGCGATTGTTCGGTCGGCGCACCTACGTGTCTGGTGGCTTGTCGGTGTTCGGGTAGATCAGGCTCAGCGCGAGGGTTTGCGACACTTCAGGGTCGATCAGCCACGTGTTGAAGTTTATGGTCAGCCAGCCGTCCTGGCCGACCCAGTTGTCGGCGCCGAACCCGGGTCGGATGCGGAAGGTGTCTTGCACGCTTCCGGTCTCCAGTGCCGCCTTCACCATTGCGGGCACGCGCCGCTGATCGTCGGGATGTACGCCAGGCGTTGCGCCTGTTGATACGCCGTGTCCGAAGCCGGGGGCGAGTGCCGACAGCCATTTGACGATGCACGTGCTCGGCCAGCGTGCGTCGAGCACGAAGCCGTACATCCCTTGTGCGCTGACGGCTGCCTTCGCCATGCTCATATCGAGCATGTCAATGCGTAGCTGTCGCGGATCGACCGTGTCGGTGATGTCTCGGCACACGACCCGTAGCCGTGGACCTGCCTCGGTCTTGACGCAGCGCTCCGCATAGAGCAGTAAGCCTGGCCGGCCCGAACTGGTGCGGATGATCACGGTGCCGGTTGCGGCGTGGCCAGGTTCGGCAGTCAGTATTGCTTCCCACATCCGCACCAGATCGGCTAGCCGTTCGACGCGGGTGAAGAAGTCGACGGGCCCATAGGCGTGCGAAGGGCGGTCACGCTGACGCTCAGGCACTTCCAGGATGTCGAGTAACTCGGGCGTCGCATGCAAACGTGGTGGCCCGTCATTGACATCGAGCTCCCACTGGTAGGCGGCAGTGGCAGCGGTCGGGTGTTCTGGTTTCGGGCCATACAGGATCTGCACGCCGCTGACTGCGTTGTCTGGGCCAACTACTGGATAGGCGGCATACACCCGCCCGGTTGCGTTGCCTTCCCGTCCGGAACGCACGGTGCTAACCCTTGATTTCACAACGTCTTGAACCAGACGTTGCATGAGCATGCCCTCGGCTCCGCGGAACACATTCGTTATCCGTGCGTCGCGGGCCTGGCTCGCTGCCCAGACCACCCGTGGATCGGATCCGATGGTCTCGATCAGCACCTCGTCGTGTGCTCGCTCCACGGGTGCCCCCTCAGCGCGTTCGGAGTTTCGCTGGCGTCAAAATAGCAAATGACCAGTTGGCGGGGCGATGGTTCCGCTCATACTGAGCCCGCTCTCGTGGACTGTGGAATGCTGGCGGGCGTGCGCATTTGGCTTCCGTTCATGGGTCCGTTCGCTCGCCAGCTGGGATTCCCATCTGGATGGTGGGGACGCCGGATCACCAACGGCCTCAACATCTTTAACAGGCGGGTGATGGAGGGCTCGGTCGCGGCGCTCAAGGCGTCTTCGGGTGAGACCGTCGCTGACATCGGCTTTGGTGGCGGTCACGTACTTGCGATCCTGCTCGATCAGGTAGGAGCACATGGACGCGTCTATGGCATTGATATCTCTCCAACTATGATCGCCCAGGCGCAGAGACGATTCGAAGAGTTCATCAGCACGGATCGATTGCGGTTGGTTGAAGCGCCGATGCGGAAGCTGCCCTTCGGCGACGCCATCCTCGATGGTGTCGTGACCGTGAACACGATCTATTACATCTCAGACGAAGAACTTGCCGCGTCGTTCACGGAACTGGCGCGTGTGCTGCGACCCGGGGGTCGGCTGGTGGTCGGCGCTGCAGATCCTGCCTTTGTCCAAGCCACGCCCTGGCGTGACGGTCTGATAAATCGACCACCCACTGAGGTCATCGCCCTCATCGAGGGGGCCGGGTTCGTCGTGCACGAAGACCTACGGATCGGCGAGTCTGAGCGTGCATTCCACGTCTACGTCGCCGCGCTGGTGGAAAGAGGCAACAACTAAGTGGGGCGGGCATGGCCACCTTCCGTGCCCCCGAGTTCGACGGTCGAACAGGCCGTCGCCGAAATCGCCGCATCTCCTAGGCGTCCAGCAAGCTGGGCGGCGCTATCGCGGTACACACGTTGTCGTCGTCGGTCCCGGACCTGATGTGCGAGGGCCGGGTAGGCGAAATAGCCTGTGTGCCCGGTATTCCGGTGGATGTGTGGCTCGACGTGCCGTTATCGAAGGCGCTTTCGGCCCGACGCAGCCTCGCGTGCTTCGTCTGCGGCCGGGTCATCTGCGAGGCCCGGGTCGCTGGTAGCGTGGGTGCGGAAGGCTCGCCCGAAAACACTCTCGACACCCATGCCGTAGGACCAGCACACAGGAGTTGCGCAATCATCGAAAAGCGAAGGCAGCGAGAATAATCCGTCCACGACTTCAGGCATCGCTGGGCTCCTTTGCTTACATCGCGGACACACGGCCCGCATCGATGTGGGGAGGGCTGCGCGACGAATCCGAGGTCGACGTCGCGATGGAATCGCCGTGCGAGAGTTGACTGGCTGGGCCCGGCGTCGCTGCGTGCGACCCGGTGGGCGTCACTGCTTCGCGGAGGTGATCCGGGGTGCCGGAGGGTTCGCGGTCCCGCAGGGGCGTAGCGGTTGGGGATAGCGGTACACCCACAACCCGCGCGCACCGTCGTGGATGGCGTTGGCGGCGCTCGGGCGCTGGCGGGCTCCGCCTTTGGCACCGCGGGATGTCCGGACTCGTTCGAACCCATCGAACCGGTACAGGTTTCCGGAAGTGCCGGGCAGGCTGGTGCTCGCCAGCGCGGCTATCTGCGGTTGCCCGCACAACTCGGCGCTGCGGGCATCCCAGCCCGGGTAGGCACCGAGCCACAGCGGCGCGAGATAGTCCCGTGCGATGCGCAGTACAGCACGCAAACAGTGCTGGTCCCGGCGGTGCGGGCTGCGAGCGATTCTGGCGAGGTCGATCGTGTTATACCGGTGCCAGCCGCGCACCTTGGACACGCTCGAGTTGATCGTGCTGGCCAGTACCACCGCGGCCGCGGGTCGGCCACGGTCTTCCATGACGAAAGCCATGCTGCCGAAGGGCCTGCGGTAGGGCTTGCCGATGGGGTGTTGGTCGTCGGCCAGGTGCTGCGGATGCTGCCACCGGATCAATAATTGGGACACCTCGACGATCTCGACCTGGTAGAACGCCACCACAGGTGAGAACCGCAACGTCAACTGGCGGCTCATTGCTGCGGTGGCGCTGCGGTGCCAGCAGCTTCGGCGATGATCTCGGCCATGGACAGGTCACGGCTCCCCTCGAAACTCGACTGCCCACGCCGAGTTTCCAAATGGGCTCATCAATAGCCAGGCGGCGGTTCGTCCAGCCGCTGCGTCGCATCCTGTTGAGCATGCTCCACCTCGTCGTGCCAGCCGTACTCTCCAAACCAGCGTTCAAGTCCGGGGCCTGCGATCTCTGCGCGTTGGAAGTCGTGGACTGGATCACCGTGACGCCACTGTGCGCGGTCGACGAGACCGGAATCGACCTGTGGAAACGGATTACGTCGGGTATCTCGGTTGCCGGGACTTCGATCCGCCTCACAGCATCTGCGCGGAGGAGAGTCTGCTGCCATGTTCTGCGATCGTCGATTCGGAACCCGATCTTGTTTCGGCAGCGTGCACAAGCGATATTCGCCCCCCCGGAGCCCATAATGCCGAGACAGCCGAGATCGTCGTCTGTGTTGACGAGCAACACCGTGTCGCGGGTATCGCCGGGACTCAGTACATACTGCGCACCCTCCGGCCCCAGATAGCGCCGCCCGTCCGCCGGACGTAATCGATCGGTGGATATGTGTGTACGGCGAAGGTGCCCACTATCATCCGCGCCGGTAGAAGCTCCCTGATTTGGTGCGGAAGTTCGGGCAACTCCCGGTCGCTACGCCATGGGACTTCGCGAAGCGGGACGCTTACCGGCACGTCGCACCCGACGCATACGAAGGCCCACATCATGCCACCATCGGCCAAAGTCCTCAGCCGCGCAACTATGGGTTACCCTTGGCGGGAAGGGTTGCCTCTGCCAGAGGTAGCGCCCACCCATTCGAGGGCCGCAGATCAACTCGTATCGGAATCACTCGTCTAGGCGCTGTCGGCTCGCACGCGGCCCACTGCGTGTCGTGCGCCGATGATCAGGGTCGCGTGGTGACGTCACGTCTTGTTCTGGTCGACTCGGCTCGCCGTACAGCGGCCGGCGCAATCAGGCCTGCCCCGAGCAGCGCCAGACCCACTGCTAACCAACCGACTCGACCTACTTCGAGACACAGTACAGTCAGTAATGCGGGACCGATGGAGTCGGACAACCGCATGCCGACGCTGAAGACACCGAGATACTGGCCGATCACGTGCGGTGGTGCCAGTGAGTTGGAAACCTCGAACCGTCCGGCTGTTTGCCACAACTCTCCGACACTCAATGTCACGACCCCGGCCGCCAGCACAAGTATCGCGATCCAACCCGATCCTCCAGCCGAGAACCCAAAGATCACGCACGCGGCCAGGAAGGCCCAACCGGACCGACGCAGGGCCACGCCGCCGGACCGCGGGTTGTCGATCGAGCGACTGAACATTACCTGACATGTGACGACAATGACGGTGTTCAGGACGAGTGTGCCAGGAGCTGTCCACCTCGGCGCGAAGGTGTGCTCAATGATCCAGAGCGGGATGATCACATTCAGAATCCGGAACTGGAGCGAAAGGACCGCATCCAACCCCATCAACGCAAGATACGGACGGTCCTTCAGCGCAATCCAGCGTTCGGCACGTGAACCAGCGCGGACAGCCGGAGCAAGATGTGGAAGTTTGCGAACCATAGCGGCCGCACCGAGAAGGCACATGCTGCTGATGACGATCAGCACGCGATAAGAGGCGGGGGAGTCCATCTGCACCGCAACAGCGGACAATCCCGCTCCACCGGCGGCCCCGAAGTTGAAGACCGACTTTGCGTATGCCCGGCACTGCGCAACCTTCTCGCAGACGATCCTGTTGATGATGGGCCCGACAACGACCATCGACGCCGATCGTCCAGTTGCGGAGACCACCACGACCGCGACATAGATCAGAAAGTTTTGCACCGCAAGGAAACCCAGTGTCGCGCCGGCAGCGGCAAGTAGATTCGCCACCAGAACCACCTTCGGACCATATTGGTCCGACAGTCGACCCGCGAAGACGCTGGTGCCGATACCGACAGCGCCGGCGAGACTCAGGCCCAGGCCGACCGCGGTGGCCGGAATCCCTATGATCCGGTTGAAATAGAGCGCCCCGGATGCCATGAATATCCCGCTGGAAACGGAGATGGCCAGTACGACGAGCATCAACGTGCGCTGAGGACCGGCAGTCGGCACCGGTGCGGGGAAGAAATGCACGATGACTTCCTGATATGAGAGCGGCGTGCTATGAAGCTGCGGATTCGACTGGCGCGCAATGCATCCGGAATTCGGCGGCGGTGTGCTGTATGGAAGCCATGACGTCCGCGCTCGACGTACCGAGGAATCGCAAAGTCGCACCGACATTGATGTAGCCAGCGGTTTCGGAGATCACTGATCCAGGCTCTGGGATGTCCCCGCCGTACGGGGCCGACCACTCCGTCGGCCGGAGGCTCAGGTGCGTTCCCAGGACTCGGCAGGGTATCGGCACGGAGGGACGTATCACGAGCCATCCGCCGATCTCGTCGCCAAGCGGGGCTGCTGCAGGATCCCTGCCGAGTTGGATATCCAACGAGGCGCCGAGTAGGTCATAACCGTGCACATCCCGCCAGATATAGGCGATCTCAGCCCCGCCGACCCTCGCTGCAATCTCGAGGAATTGAATTCGAGGTGTGCCATCCTGCTCGCTGCCCAGGAAGAACTCGAGGTGGAACACCTGTGGTCGGCCTTTGCTCAGGGTCATGCACACCGATTCGGTGAACGCGCCGAGGCGCAAGACCAAGTCGCGGTCATCGATTTCGACGGAGCCGAGTCTGGTGCCGCCAGCGGCAAAGTCGAGGCAGGTGTTCAGGTACCGGGACGCACGCCATGGACCGAGCTCGGTCCCCAGCCACACTCCGTCGACGTGCCCCACATCGTCGGGACAGAAGTGTTGCACCAGGTACGGCTGTGAATCCAAATCCGGCAACTCGGCCAGATCATTCGGGGCGTTCAGCTGAACGATCCCACGGGCGCCCGCGCCCAGTGTGGGCTTGATGATCAGCGGGAATCCGTGTACAGCGGCGAACGACTCGACGGCAGCGCGGTCGGCCGCGCAGGCGAATTCGGGAATCGGGATACCCGCGCCTGAGATCGCCTCGCACATCACGAGCTTGTCCCGGAAGGGCAGCACATGCTCGGGGTAGTTACCTTGGATGCCGAACTCCACCCGTAGGTCGGCCGCGGTCAGTAAGTCGTGCTCGCTTCGTGCGACGATGCGTTCCGGAATGCCGAACCGATTTGCAAGTTCCCGTATTGCGCCCGGCGCTGCAGCGAAGTCGTCCAGCACAACGACTTCGGCCGCGCCTTCGGGAACCGTGAGCATCGACGCTTTCCTTGTGACGTAGGAGACGGCATAGTGGTCGTGGTCGATACGATCCGCGAAGGGCATCGCGATGGCAGGCGCACGATGCAGCACGGTTACATGTGGTTTCATGATCTTCCTCGAATCTGTATCCGCATGTGCTGTGTCACGTTCGGTAACCCGCGAAGGTCAGCTGGTCGCGCGGTGTGTATTCCAGGCGAAGGGCGGCGACCGTGCGCCGGATCTTTTCCGCTACAACCGCACTGCTCGGACCGGAGAACCGAAACCGGGGACCGACATGCTCATCTCTGGAACCGGCCGGAATCTCCGCTCCCGGACTCGGCATTACTTGTGCGTATGGACCGGCCCCGGCGGGAAGGTCGAGTTCGGCGGTAACGACTGTGCACGGCCTTGATACTTGGATCGGCACAACCAACCATCCGCCTATGGCCTCGTCATCGAGCGATGCCAGCTGCGCAGGACGGCCGAGCTGGAGATCGGTGGCTACGGCAAAAAGGTCGCGGTTGTGGACCTCTTGCCAGACGGCGGGTATCTCGGTACCGCCGACTCGGGCGCCGATCTCAAGGAACCTGACTCGCGGTGTGCGGTCATCGTGGCGGCCGATGAAGAATTCGAGGTGGAAGATGAGCGGTTTCGAACTGAGCGCGTTGAAGAGGTTGTGTGCGAACTTCCCTACGGCGGCGAGCAACGACATGTCATCGATTTCCACCGATGCCTTGGGTCGGCCGGATAGATACTCTGCTGGTGGAGCCAAATACCGCGAGGCGCGCCAAGCGCCCAGACGGCATCCGGTCCACAAGCCATCGATATGGCCGACCGGATCTGGACAGAATGTCTGCACCAACCGCGGTTCGGTTGCCGGGCTCTCCAGACTGTTCAAGTCCGCTTCTGAGCCCAGCTTGACGAAGCCGCGACTGCCCGCACCCAGACGCGGCTTCACGACGATTGGCCACCCGTGTCGGGCCGCGAACTCGAGGATCGCTGTCTTGTCTGGTGCATCGGCGAAAGCTGGCAGCGCAATGCCGGATGCGGCAACCTTTTCCGCCATCCGTAGCTTGTCGCGGAAGTGCCTGATATCGCCGAATCGGTCTCCGGGAAGGCGGAAATAGTCCCGAAGTCTCGCCGCGGTGTCGAGGTCTGATTCACTTAACGCGAGAATCCGCTCGGGGCAGCCGCAGAGCCTTGTCAGATCAATAGCGGCTGCTAATACCGCCGAAGTATCGCTGGTCCGGTCCACCACCACTGTGGCGGCAGCAGCTCGCGGCACCGCCTCCGACGCCCACTCGGTGCAGACGTAGCTCACGAGATTTCGCTCGTGATCGATGTACTCGGTGTAGTTCACCGGCCTATCACGCCAACGGCTGATCACCAGAATGTGAGGTTTCATTGCCAACTCTGGAACCCTTGTCAGGGGAATTCATCCCGAACCACATTGGATCCGCCTTTCGGTCGGTCGAGGGGTCGGTCGGCTGAAGGCTTTTCGTTAACCACTACTAAGTTGCGTGCGTTTGTCATGCGAACAGTACCTGCGTGTGGATTACTGCCTCGCCCGCGATCTTCCCACCGGTGGCAATTCTCCTGTCGGACCATCCGAGTGCATCGGCATCCTCGCCACACCGCTCTTCCATTTCAGCGATGGCTCGGCTGATCGGCTGATCGGGTGATCGGCCAAGTCCGCTGAAGCAAGTTCTGTAATGGCGATACGGCAAGGGAACGAAGGTTATTGGAGAACGCAAATTTCCACCCCGACATATGTAACGTTGTACAGTGGACCGTTGGCAAGCGGCCCGTCGCATACGATAACGCGAGCCGACCTCAAAGCGGGCCCAACTCGTGCGCCCTAGGGTGCGTCTCCCTAGCCTGAGCCATTCGACGACGAGTGCCAGGACGAGTCCGGCTCTATAGCCGGGATCTTTTGTGGGGTTGGTGTGTCGGCCTGATCGGGTTCGGGTTGATGGTTTGCGGTTGGTTCGGCTGCAAGCGGCATGAAGCTGGGCCCGTTCAGCGGTTTGGCTGAGGGGTCCACGGGGCCCGGTGTGGTCGGTCCTTCGCAAGGGATGGTTTCTGCTGTTCAGCCGGGTTGCAGGCGGGCCACCGCGGTCAGGATCAGGTCGGTCTGGGACTTGTGAGCCGAGAACCGAAGGTGGGCTCGGCAAGGACCGAAACGTCAACGGGCGCAGGTACACCGCGCTCTATCGCGACGACGCACGAAGATCAGCACAGCAGCCAGCGCCGGTGGGGTCGGCTGTCGGCAGTGGCGCATCTGGCGTCGACGGTGGCATAGCCGCGCTCAACGGAACGGCACACACAACATCGACAGCAGGACGGTGTTTTCCCAATGGCCACCGGCACGTGGACGACGAGGTGCACCAGTTCTGGAACGATCGGGGTCCGCGACACTGCGGTGTCGCTGTACTGACACAAGCTGTATGAGCTGATGTCGGCGTACTGGCCAACAGCCGACCGGGATACGGACAAAGCTGTTGCAAGCACGTGCGAACGAGGAACTGGCGCGATACCGCGCAGAACAGGCCGCTGCCGCGGTCGGCATTCGCGATCAAGATCAATCCGATAAAGACGTTGCTGAGCTACTCGAAATCACGACAAGGCAAGCGCGGCAACTGATCGCCGCTGCTCGGGCAGCCAACAGTGTCAACAACCCATCCGACAACCCTGGCCACGGTATTCGGACAAAGGTCACGCCCGCTTCGACTCCTGGAGGGGACTCCCCGCCAACGAGTGAAGTCGAGGCGCCGCCAGGGCCGCCCGTTACAGACTGAGTCGGAATCATGATCGTGGCATGTCGAAGACGCGACTCTCGGCCAACAGCATCGCCGCTTACACGTTCACATAGTTTCCGGCGTTCCAGACATACCAGCGAAAATGCTCCGGAACGAAGCCCTGCCGAGCAGGGATGTTCGGTGCGGGCGATACCGGCCAGAACACCGCGAAGCAGCGATGGCAGTAGAAGGCCCGAACTCCACACGGCATGAGCTGCAGGCCGCCCACGCACGATTCTGTTGTTGCGGCGAGCCCTCCCGATCGCGATCCAGAAGAGCAAGGCTGACGGCGTAGCCAACGCACCGAGAAGTGTGGCAGCAGCAAAGAGTGACACCACTAACCCGACATCATCGGGCTCCAGAACTGCAAAAGACGTCGGTACCAACGCGATGAGGGCCGGGACGAGGAGGAAAAGCCCAATGGCGTTGGGTCGACCGACCGGCCGTTGCGACGGTGCGGGGGACAGGCTTCGTGCCAGTGCGGTTGTCCGCGTCCGTTTGACCGTCGTCGTACCCAGCACCGGACCATTACAAAAGTTTCACCTGTTTAATGTAACGCTGCTTAACGGCTCGTCAGTAGTGGCCTTAGCGTCGGTGATGCGGCGCTCGTCCTTACCGCGATCCGATCCCTGACGCGGCGGCCGGTGTGACCGTGTTCGGGACGCGTGTGCGGACGAGGGCCAGGACCGACAACGCGCTGATCGCCGTCGCCAGGGTCACCGCTGCTCGCATCCCGTCACTTCCATAGGAGGACGCGGACCACAAGAGCGTAGCCAGGGCGGGCCCCAGGGCGAATCCCATGGTGCGGGCAAGACTGGTTGAGGAACCCGTCGTCGCGAGCAGGGCCGTAGGTGCGTTGGTCATCGCCATCGCCATATTGGGAGCGTTGAACAGGCCGCTGCCGCATCCGGCCAGGAACAGTCGCCAGGTCAGATCGTTGACATCCCACGTACTGTCCATCGGCAGGAGAAGCGCCAGGCCGACGGTGAACATGGCCGCGCCCAGAATGGCGGTCCGCCGGCTACCCCACCAATCGCCGAGGAAGCCGCCGATCGGCCCCGTCACGGCCATGCCTGCCGGGAAGAGCAGGATCGTGGCGCCCATGGCTGTCACGGATATGTCCATTTCCCGTTGCATGAAGTACGGCGTGATGAAGAAGACGGTGCCGATGGCCGTCGCGGCCCCGAGGAGTGAGAGATGCGGTCCGACCTCCCCCGGCGCGCGGAGCAGGCCGCGGACGGCGCCGCTGCCGGGCATGCGCAGCCACACGAGCAGCAATGGCACCGGGACGAGCGCAAGCAACATCCACACCGGCCCGGCGCTGGCTGTGAACGTGAGCGCGAGCAGGAACGCGGCGACAGCGGCGCTGAGCAGCAAAGCCTCGGCGAACCACGCCCGATCCGGTGCCCGCAACGGCCGGTCAGACGGCAGGAAACGCAGTCCGACTGCCATGACAAGGACACTCACCGGAACGTTGACGAAGAAGATCCACGACCAGCCGAGTTCGTCGACGATCACGCCGCCGAGTCCCGGCCCGCTGATGAGCCCGAGCGGGCCGAGGGTTGTTATCAACCCCATCGCCCTGCCGCGCGCCTGCGGGCGCACGGCTGTCGTGGCCAACGCCGGAACCAGCGAGAAGAGTAGCGCGCCGGACGTGCCCTGGAGTAGCCGCGCGCCGATCAGCCAGGTGAGATTAGGCGAGAACCCAGCAACGACGCTCGCGAGAGCGAAACCGGTAAGTGAGAATATCAAGGCGGGACGCCGCCCCACGGTATCCAACCAGCGGCCAGTAGGCAGTGCCAGTCCGGCGAGCGGCAGCAAGTAGGCGAGCACAACCCATTCGGTGGCGTTGGTGCCGATCCCGAGGTCACGCTCGATCGCAGGCAACGCGACGTTGACAATGCTCATGTCCACCGATGCCATGAAGACCGCCAGGCTGGCGCCGATCACCAGCCACCACTGGTCCTTTTCCGTGCCACCTTGTGTTCCGGCGCCCGTGGGACGGTCGGTCTCGCCTACCACGTCATAACCTCCCTGGGATCGACGGCCACAGCTCTAGCTCTTCGTCAACGGTGATGCGGGGAACTGGTTCAGCCGCACCTAAGGATACATCAAATGGACTTGTTCAATCAAATTGTTTTGTTCTATTGAGACGTCGTGAACTATCACCCCGCAGGTTGGAACAGTTCGACGACGTTGCCGAAGGATCCTCCAAGAGGATCTGCTGGCCGCCAGGGCCGCTGACGATGTCGTTGCGGAAGGTGAGGCCGACCGCGCGCAGTCGGTCCACTTCCGCGGAGATGTCTGCTACCACGAGTGGATGCGGTTCCATCCACCTGACGTCGGTTTGGTGCCATCCGGCGTCGGTCGGCCCGCTCAGCAGGAGGCGAGGATTGCCGCGCCGGACATCGGCGAACGCCGGTGCTGCGCTCATTCTGAGGATGAACCCGAGGTTCTCGGTGTTAGAGCTCGATCGCCGCGGCTACGTCGTCGACCATGTACCGAACGTTTACCATCTCTGCAAGGTCTTCGGCCATCGCTAGTTCCTCTCGACGCTCGTTGCGGCGCTATCGATCGCCTGCAGCAGGAAGTGGATACGCGTCTTCAGTTCGTTCGCCGCATGTGCAAACGGCGGATAGTCAGATCCGTCGACCGCAGGTTCGGCCGCCGGATCCGGCATGCTCCAGTGCGCCACGACAGCCGTCGCCGGGAACTCCACGCACGCTTCGCGGGCGCGGTCACAGAGGCTTATCACGTAGTCGAACCGCTGGTCGGCAAACACGCTCACGTGTTTGGGATGACGGCCACCGATGTCGATGCCGTGTTCATGCATGACACGCACCGCGTTGGGATGCACGGGTTTCGGTCGAGTGCCGGCGCTGGCGGCTACGACCCGAGCGCCGCCGAGCCGCTCCAACAGCGCCTCGGCCATTTGGGAGCGGGAACTGTTGCCGGTGCACAGGAATAGCACCCGTACAGGTGGCCGCGACTGCCTGCCGGGGCTTGCCATCGGTGGCGTCGGGACCGTCGGGACCAGTCGCAGGCCAGGGTGCAGGGCCGCGCCAGCCTCGGCCAACTCGTCGCGACACGCGACGAGATCGAGGCTGTAATAAGCGTCCCGCTTATCGGCCGAGCTCCGCCGCATCCGCACCAGCCCGCCGTCACGAAGTTGGCCGAGATGGTAGGACGTCAGACTCTGTCGCTGGCCGATCAGTTTCGTCAGTTCGCGAACTTGCCGATCACTAGCCGCCAGCTCGCTCAGCAACTGCCACCGCACTGGATGCCCGGTCAGGCGCAAGACATCGGGCGGAGTTGTCGGAGTTTTTCGGGACTTGGTGTGAGTCACAGTTCTACAATACATCAAACAGTTTAGTTTGATTAGGCAGGATTGTGGCTCCATCTCATCCCCGGCGAGGCTGAGTCCGACGTCGGCGGTACGTCCCCAGTGGTGGGAACATGCGAGAAACGTGCGGAGGGAAACAATCGGATCGAAAGTACAACTGTGCGAAAGCTGAACTCGACAGGGCCGAGATGATCGTGCGTCGATGGGCCGACTCCGCAGTACGCCTGGTCGCTGTTGTCGGCCGAAATCGACGTAGAGACCTGGGTGAAACACAAAAACCACACGCCCACAGGCGCCTTCAAGGTTTGCGGCGGTATTATCTATGCCAGTCCGGCGTGGATCGGCATCGGTTTGGTCACCGCCACTACTGGAAACCACGGGCAGAGCATCGCTTTTGCCAGCCGGTCGGGTGAGGTCGCAGTCCCATCGGTACTGCCATGTCGCCGAAACTGCCGCGAACTCTGATGCGACCAGGGGATCCGGAGCGGTCGGCTGGTTGAACATCCAGAACCAGCAAGTGATGGTCAGGCACGGTAAGGGTGACGGTGCCTGCGCGGTCATCGGACGATGCGGACCAGCCTGGCCCCAGCAGCTCGTGCTGGACGAGGCGCGTGACGCGGCTGAAGAGCTCGGACTGGTTCATCAGGCAAACATCCTTTCGATGGTCATGAAGTCTGGCGAGGACGGAATCGCGGCAACCAACTCCGTGGAGATGAGGTCGTTGAACTGGCATAGGGACGAACTCCTTCCAGGTGAGAACTGAAAAGCCGGGGGCTGGGCAGCTGTGGGCGTGCGCCGCAGGCAATGGGCCAGGTAGGTTCTGGGCTTGGGTCAGCGTTGGAGTCGCGCACGCGGGTCAATTTGCGAAAGTCGAGTTCCGGTGCCGTTTTAGCGGCACAAATGGGCCGGTATGCTGGTGGGCGGGAGAATCAGGCGGGCGGCTTGATCAGGAGATCCGTCATGCCAACCCCCGGCTCGACACCCTCACCGCGTCCGCGGCACCACCCCGACGTTCACGAACGACTGGAACGGAACCGTGAACGAGTGCGAGCACGCCGTGCTCGGGCACGACAGCGCGAGAAGTCCATTACCGCAGCAGTCAAGCAGTACGTGGCGGCATGGGCGGCCATCAGCGAGTGTGAAAGCAAGCGGGATCGCGAAATCGCGAACTACCAGAGGCAGATACAAAAGCTAGAAGTATGCGCAAACGAGGAACTGGCTAGATACCACGCCGAGCAGGCGGCTGCCGCAGCCGCCCTTCGCGAGGAAGGCCAGACCGACGACGACGTCGCTGAGCTGCTCGAAATCACACCGAGGCAAGCCCGGCGCCTGCTGGCTGCCGCGCGCACAGCGGATGCGGCTTTGACGACAACGGACACGACGCCAAGCTCCGGAGTCGAGCAGCCAATCGCGACAGTCGCCAAGGCGAAGGCAAGCGACGATGGGGATAGGACAGATCTCGCCGGTGATTCGGAAGGCGAACCGCGAATGTAACCGGTGGTTTGAGAATTCGGCGCGGGTAGTCGGTCAGCCGACGTAGCCGCCTACGTTCAACACGTGCTGACGAAAGTGTTGGGGAGCGAACGCTTTCCGCGCGGGGACGTCCGATCTCGGAGAGCGGGACCAGTACGCCACACCGCAGCGATGGCAGTAGTAGCCAGCACTCTAAACAGCGTGCGCCGCACGCCGTCCCCGCCAGATTCTGCTGTTATAGCGGCTCCGGCCGTACGCGATCCCCAGCATCAGTACCACACCATCGGACCGAGCGCGGCGAGAGTCGGAAGCAGGAGCAGGATGCCGCAAAGAATCAAACGGCCCGTCGGCCGCAGATGGGGTTCAGGTGCCACGCTTCTGGCTAGCGCTGTCGTGTGAGTCCGTTCGCCTGACGATGCGCCGAGCACCGGTACCAACCCAGCCGACGTGACAGCAAATCGGTGCTGAGATCGTTGCTGTAGCTAGTGGACACGCCATGTGCGTGGAGTGGTGCTTCCACATTCTGGACGGCATCGATCCGATGGCAGAGCGGACATGAGATGCCGGTATCCATACGAGAGTCCCCCTTCTGAGCAGCAGGTCGGCTGTGCTCATGTTCGGCGATTTGGGTTCATCGCGGGCGTTCGTGAGTGTCTCGGCGGTGCGCAAGAAGGGATCGAATACAAGTGGTGAAATGAAGACGGGCAGCGCGCGTTCGTCTGCGAATCCATGGGCCTGACGGCACCGCCCAGAGGGATTAACTCCAGCGGAGGCCCCACACGTAGAATCCAGATCGGCGGACGGTACATAGATCTAGAGGGAAACTGGTTCCCCGGGGAGTTCGTAATCCCGGCAGTCCCAATTATGATCCAGGAGCAGCGAACGCGACGTACATACCTTGGCCCAAAGAAATCCCGCTGCCGTGGAGGGAGTAAGCATGTCAATTCAAACAGCTGATTTCCTCGCCTTGCTGAGAGCGTTGCTTGATCAGAAAGCATCAGGTCGTGCCAGAGCGAGCGACGATGCAACCGACTGGGTCAACGGATACTCTGATCGACAAGCCGAGACGTTGGTCGCCGTGTTGCTCTGGCTTGCCGAGCATGAATCGGACCAAAACGCGCTCGAAGCCGAACTGCACGCTGCGACGGAAATCGTTGAGAATAGGGACGTTGACCCAAGAATACTACGGGAAGCAAGAGCGCTGGATCCGAGCAAGATCACCATTGCTACCAGTGAATATTACAACTATCTTATTTCTCTCGCTAAGGCCTCTTAGTGGCGTAAAGAGTGGTGCTGCACTGAGATGGGAAGCCGGGGGTGGTAGGCGAGGCATCGAATAGGCGTACCGTCTTGCATGCGGTGCAGCACTGGTTGCGAGGACGCGGAGTCGTGAGCTTCCTCTGCCTACGGCCCAATTTCGAGCTGCGTTAGCTGGTGAAGTAGGTGTGCGTATTGGTCGTGTCCCCCTCCGGACACGACCATTACGCACACGGGTGGTGGTGGCTGAACTTCAGCCACCACCATCCGTGTTTCGTGGTTATAGGTCATCTTGAGGCCCAGCTGTCGGTAGACCTCGAGCTTGTCGGCGGGATCGGCGGCTCGCAGGATCTTGATGAGGCCGCCAAAGGACTTGACTAGCTGGCGAATCTCGTTGCGGCTCAATATAGGACGAGCCTTGGTTTCTGCTTCCATTGCTGTCAGCTGTGCGGCGGCGACCTCTCGTTCGGATTGGACTTGCCGGGTCCAGGTGGCGATCAGTTGAGGGTCGGTGCCGGCTTCGAGCGCAGCGCGGTAGCTGTTGAGTTTGCGGTCGTAGTCGGCCAGTGACTGCCGGATAGCGCGCATGGAGGCGACTGCTGCGTTGCTGTCGGGTTGGGCGCTTTCGAGCATGGTGAGAGATTGTTCGATCTGATCGCGGCGAAAGACTTGGGCGAGCCAAATGTCGATGGGGTCGATGATTTGTTCTTCTCGCACGTAAACCACTGTCGGGTGGTCGATCTTGTTGGCGATGGCGTACTCGGCGGGGAAGCGGCATCGGTAGTGGGCTTGTCGTGGTTCCAGTTGCCTTGCATCCGTCGTCCGCAGGTTTCGTGGGTGAGTAGTCCTTTGAAGGCGTAAGGGTGTTGGCGGCGGACTTTGCTGCGGACTGATCGCCGGTTTCGGGCGGCGAGGCGCAGTTGGGTTTGTTCGAAGGTTTCTTTGCTGATGAGTGCTTCGTGTGCTGGTTGGTCGGAGTGGACCCAGTCTTTGGTGGGGTTCCATGTGAGTCGGGTTTGATGGCCCAGGGCTACGTCGTTGACGTCGATGAGGGATTCCTGTTTGCGTTGTTTGTTCCAGACTTCGTGCCCGGTGTAGCGCGCATTGGTGAGTATCACGCGCACTGCGCTTTTGGACCATGCGACTCCGGACCGGTGTTGGTTGCGCTTGCGGTCATAAGCCGAAGGGCAGGGGATGTCTTCCGCGGTGAGGTGTTGGGCGATGGCGTAGATCCCGAATCCGTTGAGGTACTCACGAAAGATGCGTTGGACGACCGGCGCTGTTGTGGGGTCGGGTTCGAGGATGTGGAGGCGTTTGCCGTCGGCGGCTTTGCCGGGGTGGGGGTGGGGTCCGGCGTCGGCGAGCCGGTATCCGTAAGGTGGTCGGCCGCCCAGGTAGCGTCCTTCGACTCGAGCTTGGGCGGCCATGGCAGCGCGGACGCGGATTTTGATGCGGTTGCGTTCGCCTTTGGACATGCCGCCGAACACCGACATGATCAGTTCGTGTGCTTCGGACTCGGGATCGATGGGGCCACCGACCTCGGGGACCCACAACTGCACGCTGTAGTGAACGAAGACGGGGAACGTGAGTCCGAACTGGTTGCCGTAGAAGGCGCGTTGGGGTTCGCCGATGACGACCGCGTCGAACCCGCGGTCGGGGCGTGCGAGCATGTCGAGTAACCGTGAGGCTTGCGGGCGGCGTTTCCATGGAATCGATCGGCGGCTGAGCAGGTCATCCAGAGGCACCCCGACGCCGAGGTTCTCTGCAAGCCTGCGGTAGCCGCCGAGTCACTCAACACTCGCGCCGGAAGAGTTCTGTCGATGTGCTGAACCAACGGGCCGCGACCCTTGCACCGGCACGTTCCGGCCGATATCTGGTGACTGAATTCGGAGGCCGGAGTTGGCCGATGTGTTCGCGTTGGCCGACGTGATCTCCCGCAATATCAGGACCTGCCCATACACGCCCGCACCTGCCCCTACCTGTGTATGGGCGGATACGGGGCGCTGAGCTCGGCGACTGGCCTATGGTCACCCCGTGCCTCGGCCAGCAGCACGGCGTTCAGCTCAGTGGTACCCACCCGCCGGCTACTTGCCCGTGGGAGATGGCGTCGGCGAAGTCGGCGACGATGCTGTCGAGAGCGGGGTGAATGGCGGTGCTGACCGCGACGACGATTCCGCCGAGTTCGCGCACCACGGCAGTGATCTCGGGCCCGCAGTCACCGGTCCAGCCCGCGCGCAGATCGCCCAGGCGCACGGTGACGGTGTGGTCCTCGCCGAGATGGGCGATAGCGTCGGGAACGGTGTGGTCGATGCGTAGTACAGACCCGCCGCCGGTGAGCCCGTATTGGGCGTAGTAGTTGGTCGTGGCCACCCGCCAGCCCTCGTCGAACTCGGCCAGAATGACCTGCTCCAGGCCGGGATTGACCAGCAGAAACGGCCGCAGAGCCTCCGCGCCGCTCTGTTCACCGATGATCGGCAGCAGCACCGTGGTCGCCACGAAGTTGACCGTCGCCGCCGTTGACGAGGGCCCCGGAGCGTCGTCCCACCGCGGCGCGCAGCAATCGGGGTGGTGCAGATCCGCGGTAGCCACGTATGCCCCGACCTCTACCCGGAGCGCGGCGCGGGTGCCGTTGAAAGGCCTACCGCACGTTTGGCATTCGTGCGGCCACAGATGGACGGTCAAATCCTTGAGCCCGTCAGGGCCGAGCCGCTCACTAGTGAGGTCGTCGACGACGAACGGATAGTCCGGCTCGTTCTTCTTGCGCCACCCCATGCCCCGCCGCTCCCTACTGGTGTAGACGACCACTCCACACCAGCATGCCGGTGGCGTCGAGACCCCCGGGGCGGTTCGGCCAGGATCGGCCGGTTGCCAGTGTCCGCGTAGGCAGTCGGTGGCCCAGCTCAGTCGCCGCGGCCGCGGTCAGTCAGCCGCTCGGCCAGCTCAGCTACCTCGACCCGCTTGGCACGCTCGCGCCGGTACCGTTCCAGCGCCGCCGGATCATCTGCGATGGCCAGCATCGCACGTCGCCAGCGGGCCTCCCGCGACCAGGGCCACACCCGAGGCAGCGACAGCAGCACAGCGCGATTCAGCGCCCGGTCTTGGCGACGACGCTCGGCACTCAACTCGTCGGACATGCCCACAATCGTCCCCCAGATCACACCATCCTCTCCTTCGGCGCGCCTCGATGCGGACAACGAGCTCAGCGGAAGCGAGCACTGGTTTGTCGCCCATGGTCGACAAACCACCGTTCGGAAGACGGCCAATATCCCTCCTCCCCGCTGCTGCGGACTCGCTTCGGTGTCCAGAATGCCTTGCGGCAACGGCATGTCGAGGGGCATCGCGGGTGTTTTCGTTCAGGCTGACAGACTTAGCGGAATGAACAGTTCCGAGGTCCCTGCGGACATCGCGAAGATCGCCGAGTACCTGGCACGCTGGGCCGAAGGCTACGGTGGTGAGCTCAAGTGGAACGAGCACGCCAAGCTCAAGGCAAGCATAATGAACGAGCCGACCCGCTGGAGTCCTGCTCGTATCTCACCCAAGGCGTTCGAGGCGGCATGCCGTGAAGCCGGGCTTTCGGCCGAAGACACCGCGACGGTCACCGAATATCTGGGGAAGGTCCAGGCCGGCCGACGCATCGTCGCCCACAAGCAGTACCGCGACTTCGCGTTCGCGCTCCCTATCGGATCGGTGAACTGAGCTCCACGTCGCCTATGCGGGTGACACCGAGGCCTGAAAGCACCGAAGGCGCCCTCCGGGCGCCTCCAGTTCGCTCTTCAAGAACGAAGCTTCCGCCTCACCTGGAGGCGGTGTGCCCTACGACAGGGCGTTGGTGCCCATGGCGGGCGGCTTCCGGGAATCGCTCCCGGATCTGGGCATCGCGCCCAGGCGTTCGAGGCTCCGCCCCGAGGTCTTCCCGAGGCCCCACCTCGAGTTTGCGAGATGCGCTCTCGGAAGGCGTACTGCACCAGAGAGATTGAACGGTCTCTACTGGGTGATCGCGCTGGTTGATCAAGCCAGCAAGCGATCGATGATGACGAATATGGTCCGGCTGGCCGACAGGAACAACGGTCCCCATCGAGCTAGTCGGTCCATCCACTTGTCTCGCGTGCTGCGAGGCTCGTGTTCGGCCATCCCGCTCTCCTTCCTGTGACCCCAATCGCCCCCATGGGAGGCGATCGACTGTCAAGAAAGGTGCAGCTGAGACTATAACCCACGTCTGACCGGGGAATCTCCTCGGCGCGCCAACATTCACTCGCTGCGACTCTCCTCCGAGCTGTTCGTAAAACGACGGCGGCCCGGTGGAATAGCTGGCGTGGTGGCGTGGTTGATCGCTGCTGTCGGCGTCCGGACAGCCCCGGGCCTCACCCCATACGTCGCTACGAGCGACCATTCGCCGAGAGGCGCTTGTGGGACGTCGGCCTTCAGCGATAACGCCGCCAGTACACCTTGCCTGGCGTGCCCGGCATTGCCGAGGGCCAGTCCTTGCGCGAGATCAGCCGCGGCGTCGGTGTCAGCCTCGCCGTGGTGCACGGCGAAGTGAAGGCCGCCAACCTCGCCCCGACCGAGCAGTCATAGTCACTGTCCGAGCTTGCTACGCGATCGAGGGATGAAGGCTGCCGCCCTCCCGCACTTGGAATACGCCGTTTCCGATGAGGATCGAATCCCGCACCACCGCATCCCGCAAGGATTCTGGCCACTTGGTCTGCACGGACCACCGAACTCCGCCGAGCTGATTCAGTCGGAGGTCCATCCGGCTCAGGTCATCTCCAGCGAAATCGTTGATGGCATTGCAGGCGTCGATCATTCGCTCAGAGAGCCGAAGCGAGCGCAACAGCACTTCATGAAGCTCCGTCGCGGTGTCGTAGGAGTCGTGCCGCTGGAGAAACTCCTTGTGCAGCCGACGGCCCTGACCGCGCAGGTTCAGGGCCAGTCGACGCATGCCCGCGAGGGCGCTGAGTACCCGCTCGATGGTGGCCGTCATTCGAGGGGAGTCCGCATCCGTATACGCGTCGAGTTCAAGGGCGACGTAGATCCTCTCACTGTGCTGGGAGAATTCCTGGGTGCTCTGGAGCATGGCGTGCCACAGCTCGTATTCCAGGTCGACGAACCGGGCTGCTCGCACACGGGGATCGGCGTCCATATGGGACAGAATTCTGTGCTGAAACAGCTCTGCGAGTTCACCGGCACGAGTGAGGCCACCACTGAGGAACATCTCCCGCAGAGTCCACCGCACGTCCGGCGCCAGGGCCTTCCAGCCGCTGAAGACCCGGGTGACGACTGCTGCCGCCTTGATGAACCGATCGGCTCCCGGCCCCTCGGCCCAGCCGGATGGGGGGAGCTGCCTGACTGGTGCGGGAACGATCGCGGCCAGGCCCGCCTCGACGTCGAGCGCTTCTGCCACCTCGGTGAGGTAGTTGTCGTGGTGGACGGGGATCAGGATTTCGCGCAGACCCGACTCGATATCGAGCGCGTCGGCGATCTCGGCAACAGCGGTGTGGTGCTGTTCGGCTAGCCAGCGATCGACAGCGGCGTTCCGCTCGTCAGTGAGGTCGTTCATTGTTCCTCGCTCGAATCATCCAGGTAGATCGCGACTGTTCGGCGGGCCTTCTTCAGATTGGAACGAGCTGCCTCCGGAGTGATCTGGAGGATTTCCGCGATCTCCCTCGGCTCGTACCCCTCGAGAGTCCACGCCATCACTTGGCGTTGCCGCGAAGGCAAAGTAGGAACGATCCGGGCGAGATCGTGACGACGCTCCGCTGCATCGAATTCCGAATCGCTGCGAAGCAGGGCTGTCCGCTCGGGGACCTCGGCGACGGAATCCTCTTCGAGTTTGCTCATCCGGCGGGCGTACTCGCGCCCCGCCACGGTGTACGACCAGGTCCTGGGATGCTCGATAACAGACCAGGAACGCCAGGCCTTCTCCAAAGTGTCCTGGGCGATTTCAACCGCGTCCGGCCGGCAGGCCCCGTGTCCTTCCAGGAAAGCCACCAGCCGCGGCACGATCTGCCGGTAGAACGCACTGAAGGCGGCAACCTCTCGAGCGAGGAACGCTGCGTCTTTGATGTCATGGGCGGAAACCGGTTTGAGTTCACCGGCCGGATTGTCACGGTCGTCGGTCATTAACTCGCCCCGCTTCTGAGCCAAGGATCAGGCGGGTCCGCCGACCGTCGCCGTGCACGTCGTCGACGCGACTGCCCTCGGGCAGTGCGCGGACGAGAGCGATCAGATATCCCCGATGTACCCGCTGCTGTTCTGCCCGCCACCGTAGGCGTAGCCAGAGCCCACCGACTGCCAGCACATGGATTCCTAGCGATATCACCAGCACAGCGGTAGTCGGGTTCATGGTCTTCTTCCTCGCTCGGTTCGCGTTCACCTATATAGAGGCTCAAAGCCGGGCGAGCGTGAACTCCCGAATGCAATCTGCACCCGTACAGTGCGACCGTCGTGCCCGGTTGCGCGTCTCTAGTTCAGGATTCAGTTGCGCGGTGTGCTCGGAAAAAGTAGTCGCCGCCAGCTGTCCCGTTCGGCGCGCCAGTGGGAAGTGTTGTCGGCGTTCAGAAGCCGCGCATTCGTGAGATCACGTCCCTTCGGTGACCGCATCGGGTGGTGGAGGGTCCGTTCTCCGGTTGCGGCGGTAGTAAGCAGTGCTGATTCCGATCGCAGCGCCGACGCCGCCGAGTGCGCCAGCCCAACCGGGACCGGCGAGTAGGACGACAAGGGCGAGGCCTGCGGCCACAGCTGTTACCGGGACAAGGATCAGTGTGAGGAGCTGGCCGACAGCGGTCCAGCTGCCGCGGCAGCTGAAGACGAGTCGGATGTTGCGCTCGGCAAAGTCCAGCACGCCGACGGGCGGGGCTCTCGCTGCGCACTGTGGCCAGGCACCTGGATTCACCAGCTGCGCATTTTGTGCACGGCTTCGTCCGGGCTTTCCCCGCCGTGGAGCGGCGCCGGTGAGATCTGCCCGCTGCGAGGCCTCCGGCACCGGAGGTCGGGTCACCCACTGCTACCCCGGTTCACGTGCAGGGGACAACGGCTGCAGGTTGACCCTGCGGTGGGATGGGGCAGGCGACAGTTGTCGCCCGCGGTGGCTACCCTCATCGGGCCTGGGTCCCTCTCTCGGAGCTGGGGGTGGGCATTTGGGGGTGGGCATTTGGGTTGTCTCGGTCCCCTGCCTTGCCTCGAACGAGGCAGGGGACCGCATTGCGTCCCAAGGAACTCAGCACCAGGACCAGGCCCGGGCCATCTTGGGCCGTCGGCCGCCGCGAACGGCCGACGTGGCGAGATAGTAAGCCAGGGCCCCGACGCGACCTGTCCGGTCGAGAACCTCGCTCCAGACGTCTACTTCCCAGCAAAGCCGCAGGTAGAGCCGTGATCGTGCGTCCGGTAGCGCGATGTCCGACAACAGATTTCGCTTCTGAACGGCGATCACCTGCCAAGGGGCCGAGCGATGGAACCCTTCTGGACTGCGCTTTTAGATGGTCGAGGGCGAAAAATGGTCGACGGCTGTAGACGGCTTGTGGAGAAGTCGGCCCCTGGGGACAACCGCGAAGCAACTTCTGCTCGTCGAGGTTGTTGCCGAGCTGACGCTTCAACGGGAACCCGCCCGCGCCAGTGAAGATCTCATTCATTTCTGTCGTCCATCCCATCGGTCGAAATTGGTTGATGGGATTGTGGGCGGGGGGTTTTCCACGTGCGGCAGTCGAGGATTTCCCTGGTCAGAAGCGACGATGTGCGGTGCGGACGATGACTCGAATGGGGGCATGGCTCGGACGGTAGGTCCGCCCCAGGACATTTGGACCAGCCCAGCGCCCGAGAGCGAACGAATGCCCTGCCGGGCTGGCGGGTATTCGAACGCGGGTGCCGGAATACGATCATGCGCGCGAACGTACGGCCTTCAGCGGGACTGGACCGTCAAGAATTTTGACAGTCCGAATGCGTCCGAGGGCTCGATATACGCACCGGGCCCGCCGGAGTGCCGCACCTTCAGCGCAGCAATGGTAGGGATCAGAGGGTGAGGACTCTCAGCCCTCGGTAGGTACGAGATCGGCCACCCGTACGGTCCATGGATAACGACCGGGTGCATCTTCGACCGACTCGATGACCGCTCGGTCGCCCTCGATCTCTACGACCGTGAACACCGAGACGCCGCTGGTTCCTATCCGGACGTGATCACCTACGTTCGCCACACTTCGCAGACTATCCCGATCGGATACCGCGCATCATCACCGTGACCACCGACAACTTCCCGACCCCGAGTGACATCATGCCGGGGCTGGCTTACGCGGCGCGCGGAGCGCCGGATTCCGTACTTCCCGAGTCGTCGGCGGGGGGACTGGGACTGGGCACCGGCAGGTGCCGATGGCGTCGGCGAACCCAGCTGATCGCACCAGCGATGAGACCGGCCCCGCCGAGGATCCCGGCGCCACCGCCGACGACCGCGCCGGTCGAGCCGAGGATCAGTCCGACGACCACGGCGGCAACGAACGGAGCCGACAAAGCGAGGACCAGTCCGGCAACATACAGCGTCGGTTTCCAGCTCCAGTGCCCGCTGCACAGCAGCAGCGACTGCCGGTCGATCAGATCCAGCCAGTTCGCCGGCGGGGTGTCCGCCCGAACCCTCGGCAGACAGGTCGGCCCACACTTCGAGCACTCATGGCGACTCGGGAGAGCGGGCTCGATGCCCCCGGTCCCCGGGAACAGTTCAACCATGGGCCCTCGCCTCCGTACGGAATTCCGACGCGAGCGGAACGATACGGAGCAGGGGTGCAAACCAATTTCGACTGCTATCCGCACTGGTCAACGCCAGGTTTCCCGGGCTGAGGGCAGGTGATGGCCATACGAGGTCGTCGAATGCGCAAGAATTGTCGGTCGAGGTAGCTAACCTCATTGTCCCTGGTGTCCATTCTCTTTGGCGGAGCGGATATCTAGGTTGTCCGCGGCCCCCGCTCTGCTGCGAACAGGGGGGGCCGCACTACCTCCTCAACTGGTCGAGGATTACCGGCAGCCGCTGCGACAGCTGTGGCGGAAATCCTAGTGACGGGCTCCGACGCAATCGAATTGCACGAGGCCCGCCGACCGGAATCCGGAAGGCTGGGGTGCGGTCCGCCCAGCAAGCAGAAACCGCTGGTCGAACGCGACTGCCAGTGCACCACACACCCCCGACATCGCCGTGCCAACTCAGCACTTTTGTCCTTTTCGCTGGACCAATTGTGAACACGAGATAGTTCAGATTGCGGACCGTGACACCACCGAAATCCCCGGAAACGCGATCAATCCCAAGGTCACCGGCTGACGCAAGATCATCGAGTTAGAGATTCGCAGTGCGGAAGATCCGGAGAATGAGTTCGCGATTCTTCTTGTCGACGTTCTGCAGGTCGGTGTTGAACTTCTCAGCGCCCTCTTTCAGGTACAGCTCGCCGGACTCGTCCTGCCCCGTTCCCGATTCCTGACCACCCTCGATCCAGGTACGCAGATTGAGGGTGGTCAGGAAACCTCGCAGCTTGCGGACGAAGAGGACGGGGCAGGACGGAAAACCCAGCTCCGCTCGGTGTGGAGGTGCTGACCGGGGCCTGGACGAGCCCCTCGACTGACCTCTTGATCAGGGTGTTGACTCAATTGCGAGGCGGGTCAAGACCCTGGTCAAGGCGCTGGTCGCGGGTGAGGGGAGATGTTGCCCGTGGTGGCGTCACGCAAAACGCCACGCGTCAGACCAGGGTCGTCGCCCACAGGATCATCGCGATGAGCATAATCGCGATGCTCGTGGCGATGATGCGTGAGGTGGTGGTGTGCAGGGAGATCCGGATGCGGGGCAGGTTCGGGCCGGGCGCGAACGCGCCTTGACCTTCGCGGTGCAGCTGCTGGAGGCGTCTGGTGACGTCCATGTCGGCCTGGGTGATGATTCGCCGTCGCGGCGGAGATTCGTAGGGGCAGGTCGCGAGAGGGTGTGTCGCGGGAGTGCGCGCCGAACTCTGCCGCGGGCAAGGGATCTCGGTATTCATCACACGTGCTGATCTGCCGCAGTGACAACGCCGCTTCACGCCGGGTTGATCCCCGGCTGCGGCGGCGATCTCGACTCTGTCACCAGCGACGGAATCTGTCGTACCGATTCACCAGCTCACAATTGGTACTCGGATTCGTCACCGCCAAAGGTGGCGCCGCGAAGCTCTGCGAATACTTGCTGGCGCACGAAGGCGACGATCGCGTTGTAGATCACGATCACCGTGACCGTGTAGGTCAGCGTCGCGATGCTCTTGTACAAAAGGCCCATGATGTTCTCCTTGCGATCCTATCGGGAAACTCTGTTGGGCAAGAGAATCCGGATCCCCTGCCGGAGAACAGGAATCTGCTTGTCGGGTGAGTGGGGGTGGCGCGCGAGCTTGCACTGTCGGTGAACGGCCAGGACTACCGCTAGGTCGGTTCGCTGAGGCCAGGTCGGTGTTCGGACAGCCGCATTGCCACCCGGAGCCGGGCTGACATCACAGCGCCCCAGCTCTGGTCGGTCATCTCCTCGCTGGCAGCTGGCACCGAGCCGTACTCGGCTTTGAGTGTCGCTTCGGCCCTTCGCAGCGGCAGGCACTGGCGCGAGCAGTCGTGGTGGAGGCTCATCGCAGTGATGGCGTCCTCGCGAGTGAGTTGACCAGGATCGACCAGGCCGCCGAAACTCCTTGTGGCACTGACTTGGTCGGGGTGCGTCGGGATCATGACAACGCCTTCTCGGCCGCGACCGTGTCGTCGACGATGCGCCACCCGCCCCACTTACACTCTCGGTTGTCCCACGTCTGGTGTGCCTGAATCACGTTGTCGGCCACCGACACCGCCCCGCACCACACGGCAGGGCAGGCGACCCGGATCAGTTGGTGGTCGGCGTCGAATTCGGCTCTGCCGCAATCAGCGTGCAGCCTGACGTATCCTTCTCGGCCTGCCGCGTCTCCGACCGGAATCGTGCTGCATCCCGAGTCCGCGACTGCCGGAGTGTGGTGAGAGTTGGTCCGAGGGTGGGCATGTATCCAGGATCGCCACCTCACCGGTATGCCCCCGCTAGGAGGCTTTCGTGGAACCAATCGATAAAGCCCGGGTAGTCGACCGCGCACGATACCTCCATCACGCGACCGTCGAGGTCTCGGTAGATCCGGGCGTCTTTCTCGATCCGGATCCACTCACCGCGCATGGTCACGAACGGAAGCTGCAGGGGCAGAGTGAGTGCGAGCGGGTCATGCATCCAACTTCCGCCGCGCCGCGCAAACCACAGCTCGAAGTTGGCAGCCAGCAACTGTGCCGCCGCGTTGGGCGAGGACCGCAGGCTGCGTATCACCGCCCAGTCCGGGGTGATACGGATTTCTCGCACGTTGGTGAAATCCGACAGCATCAGCCGGGGCTTGTGAGCGACCCGCAACCCCAACCCAGCAGCGACAGTGTCGGTGCGCAGGTTATGGCTGGCCACACGCTTGTCCCGATAGCGATCGAGCCAACCGCCCATTTGATAGAGCACGAACCGCTCGGCCAACTCCGGGGCAGCGGTCACGACAGCGGCGTAGTTGGTCATCGGCCCCATACCGACCCAGTCGATCGGACCGGTCGTCATGGCACAGACCCGAGCTACCGCGTCGACCAGATCGTCGGGCTGTGGCTCCAGGCCATCGAGGTAATCGTCCATCAGGAACCGCTGCTCGCCACCGAGATCGAGGCCGGCGATCACCGGCACATCGGTACGACCCAGCTGATCGAGTGCGTATCGGGCCAGGCGAGCGCGCCGACCACGGGTCTCATCAGCGGTGATCACAACGAGATTCGGTACCGTCTCGGCGGCAATTAGCAACGCCGCAAGGTCGTCGGGGTCATAGAACAGGTCGGTATCCAGGATCATCAGCCTGTCCAGCCAGCCGGACATCGTGCGGGTGAACGCCGCTTTCAACGGCTGACCGTTCAGCGGTGGCGGGTCGTCGAACATCTTCGATGCACTCCTTCATAGTGATGTTGGGATTTCGGAGGGAAGCTCGGCGCTGAAACGGCACGAGGCCAGGCGCACACAGCCGCCGCCATCGCGGCTGTCGATGCCGTTCCGGCGGTCGGATCAACGGCACTCACCGCCCACAGGAAGCCGCCGAGCTCTGTTGCCCACCTCCGTGCACAGGTCGGTGTAGCCGTCGGCGAGCTCGGCGACCCGATACCAGGCCGCATGGACCCTGACGTCGACGGGATCAAGGGTCATCAGCAGGTGATAGGCGCGCACGACAGCGCACGCGAACCGGTCGATCACTTGCCCCAGGGTCTCGGTGTGCAGGGTCGCACTCGGGTGCGGGACCGGCAGCCGCTCCGAGACCCACAAGTCGATCTCGTAAATCAGTTCCGTACGCTCACAGCAGCTTTCGGCGCACGCGGGCTTACCGAGCAGCTTTCGCCAGTGCAGCCGACCCAGTGCGTTGGCGAGCTGGCATAGCCGGTGGGTGTCCTCGAACTGCCCTCGGATCGCCAGGAATAGCTCGTCATCGGAAGGCAGCGACAACGCGATCACCGCCGGGTTGTCCGCGCCGACGCCGGGTCACGCACCGCGATCGCAGTGTTGTGCAACGGATCCGGTGCCGCTTCGGCATGATCGATCACGACCAGCGCCGAGTGCAGCACCTCGGTACGGGCAGGAAGCAGTGCGCCGCGACGCGGTGGCGAGTGCCATGTCCACCCGAGTCCGGCGTCGGTCATCGGCAGCCATACGGGCGACCGTGGTGGCAGGATCGTCCCGTTGTGGCGGGTCAACGCAGGCCCCGCACGATTGCGCAGGTGCCCCCGCCGCTTGCCGACGAGGAAGATCCAGAAACCGCCCCGTTGACCGTGACGGATGATCGGGACCGAAACGCCCTCGCGGAAAGTGTTTTTCACCTGCTGGCCGAGCCATGGTGGCATCAAGATCGCACCCACCGTGTCGTCGGTCAGCACGAATGCCCGCTGATAGGACAGCTCCGCCGCCAGCCCGTACCGGTTGCGGTACAAGTGCGCCACTTGCTTCGGCGTGTGACAGCCTTCGAACATCACCGCACCACCCCCAAGTGACGCCCACCGTGGTCACCTGGTTCTTCCGGCGGCGCAGGCGACCCGATCGGCTCCCACACGCACTCAGCGGCGTCACGCCGCCCCTCTGCCGCACCGGTCATGAACCCCTGAATCCGCCTGCCGCGCACCTGAACCCGCTTGCCGTGCAGCACCACCCAGTCGCGCGTCATCGAACGGCTCGCATCCAACGGCGAGTGCTCGATCGGGCAGGCGCAGCGAGTTGATGGTTTTGCCATATGCATGGCTCTGTCGCCATGCCGACGACTTCCAGCGTCGTCAGACCAAGGATCTGCGCGTACGGTCCCAGCGCCGCGAGCTCCTCGGCCGCCCTCAAGGCAAGGACAGCTTGAGCCGCGGTGAGAGTCATCCCGGGCAAGAAGCTGACCTCCCACCCGCCGCCTTCCGCACTCCGCGCCTGGTGGTCGATCTGGTCACTACTCATCGAGCGGCCGACTACGTGTACCGCCATCGTTCCCCGATCCATTGCACAAACTAACGAAGCAATGCTGAAATCGTGATGTTGCGTACGATGAGAATACGATGCTTGATTCAAGTATCCAATACATATCGGCGAACTGTCTGAAAGTGTTTTTGCTGTACGGTGAGGGCGGCCAATGACGAGAAGGAGCGGGATGCGAACCACATCTCCCACGGTCGCCAACTGGGATCTGATGAAGCGCATCCGCGATCAGGCCACGCTCCGAGGCGTCACCGCGAAGTCCCTCGCCGGGGAGCTCGGCTTCACTCCGCAGTACGTCTCGCTGGTCATGAACGGCAAGGGCGTTCTCGCGAAGGACAAGCTCGAAACTGCCATCAGGTACCTGGAGTTCGACAAGGCCGAGCGGGCAGAGATGCTTGAGCTGCGTGAGATCGCGAAGGAACCGCGCCCCTACGCGAAGTACTCGGGGCTGTTCCCCGACACGCTCATGCGGTTCTACGGCCTGGAGGCGGGGGCACAGAGCATCCGAACCTTCGAGAACAACGTTGTACCCGGCCTGTTACAGACCGAAGACTACGCCCGAGATTTGGTCAGCTCGACGGTCACGATCAGCTTGCCAACCGAAGTGGAGCAGCGCGTTGCCGTTCGTACCGAACGCGGACACCTACTCACCGGCCCGGACCCTATCGACAAGTTGCTGGTAGTCATGGGTCAGGCGGCATTGATGCAAGAAGTCGGTGGACCTGAGATTCATGGCGGGCAACTGCGTCACCTCCATGATCTGGTGGTTGAACACCCTGACCGACTGGATCTGCGGATCGTCCCGTTCAAGGCCGGAGGAGCGGTGGCGAGCCTCAACTCGGCGACCTATCACCTGCTCGACTTCGAGTCCGGGCGATTGCCCACTCTAGGCTGGATCGAGTCTGCGATCTGGGGCGAGATCGTCGAAGATCCAGAGGACGTGAACAAACTCGCCTACAAGTACAAGCAGGTGCAGGCGATTGCTCTCGACCGTGAGGGCTCCTTGGGCCTCATCGAGCAAATCGCACGTCAGATAAGGTGAAGAGGGAAGGAGCGGGATGCGAACGACATCTCCCACGGTCGCCAACTGGGATCTGGTCAAGCGCATCCGCGACCGCGCCGCCCTCCGAGGTGTTACTGCAAAATCGCTGGCAGCGAAGCTCAGCTTCACACCGCAATACGTCTCACTGGTCATGAACGGCAAAGGGGTTCTCGCAAAGGACAAGCTTGAGACCCTGATCAGGTACTTGGAGTTCGACAAGGCCGAACGAGCCGAGATGCTCGAACTGCGTGAGATCGCGAAGGAACCTCGTCCGTATGCCAAGTACTCAGGGCTCTTCAACGACACCCTTATGCGGTTCTATGGCCTGGAGGCGGGAGCGCAGAGCATCCGAACCTTCGAGAACAACGTTGTACCCGGCCTGTTACAGACCGAAGACTACGCGCGAGATCTGATCAGTTCTACGGTCACTATCAGCCTCCCGACCGAAGTGGATCAGCGCGTTGCCGTTCGCACCGAACGGGGACACCTGCTCACCGGCCCGGACCCGATCGACAAGTTGTCGGTGGTGATGGGTCAGGCTGCCTTGATGCAAGAAGTCGGCGGGCCCGACGTTCACCGCGGGCAACTGGCTCACCTCCACGGCTTGGTAGAAGAACATCCTGACCGACTGGATCTGCGGATCGTCCCGTTCAAGGCCGGAGGGGCCGTAGCGAGCCTCAACTCGGCGACCTATCACCTGCTCGACTTCGAGTCCGGGCGGCTACCGACTTTAGGCTGGGTTGAGTCTGCGATCTGGGGCGAGATCGTCGAAGATCCAGAGGACGTGAACAAACTCGCCTACAAGTACAAGCAGGTGCAGGCGATTGCTCTCGAGCGCGAGGAATCCTTGGGTCTCATCGAGCAAATAGCACGTCAGATAGGCTGAAACCGTGAGCACTAGCAAGAGGAAAATCAGTTCGTACAGCGGTGGGGAGCAGACCTGTGTAGCGATCGCTCGCGAAAGCAACCTCGTGCTCATCCAGGACAGCAAGCAGGACGCCGAGTACACCGACCATCCAACTGAGCAGCCCACAATCGCCTTCACGGATTCGTATTGGCCCGCTGTTCGACGCCTAGCCCTGAGCGCCTCCACTGGCGAAGTTCAGGGCGCAGTCTCCATCGAACGTCACGCCAATGGTGCAGCGATCTTCCGTGGAGTCGACGCCCATGATCAACCGGTCAAATTGCAGTTCGACGTCGATGAAATGGAGGCATGGACCCAAGGCGTCGCGGATGGGGAGTTCGATCAGCCAGCGCCGTCGGCAGCTGGACGATGACGTGAGCGCTGTGCGTTCGCCAAGCTCGACCCAAAGCTTGCGTTTGATGGTCGCTGGTGGTGGCACTGGTGGGCACATCTATCCGGCGTTGACCACCATCCGCACTTTGCGCTCCCGGCTTGCCGCCAGCGGTGGTCAGCTGGAGGTGTTGTGGATCGGCAAGGCAGACGGTCTTGAATCCCGGATTGCCGCGACCGACGACGTTCCGTTCGCCGCAGTAGCCACCGGCAAGATCCGTCGCGCCGCGAATCCGCTGAAGATGCTGAGCCGCACCAACATTACCGACATGTGCCGGGTGCCAGTCGGTGTCGCCCAGGCGTATCGCCTGGTCGCCCGATTCCAGCCAGATGTGGTCTTGGCGACAGGTGGTTATGTGGCGGTCCCGGCCGGCCTCGGGGCGTGGTTGCGTCGGCGCCCGCTGATCGTGCACGAGCAGACCGTCCGCCTCGGCTTGGCTAACCGGGTCCTTGCCCGTCTCGCCACTCGCGTTGCGGTCTCCTCAGAGTCCACCCTCCGCCTGCTGCCGGGAATTGTGCGCTCGTCGGCCGTGGTGACCGGCAATCCCATCCGCCCGGAGCTGCTCGACGGGAACGCCGATAAGGCTGTCGCCACTCTCGGTCTCTACGGGTTCGACCGCAGTCTGCCCACGGTCTATGTCACTGGCGGTGCCCAGGGCGCGGTGCAGATCAATCGCGTCGTGCGCGAGCTGCTGCCCTGGTTGCTCCAGCGGGCCAACGTCATCCACCAATGCGGGAAAGCTTCGGCCGACGAACTGCGCCAGCGCGCCGCCGACCTCGCACCGGATCTTTCTGCCCGCTATCTGGTGACTGAGTTCGTGGGTCCGGAGTTGGCGGATGTGTTCGCGCTGGCCGATGTCATCATCTCTCGCAGCGGGGCGGGGACGATCGCGGAGATCACCGCCCTCGGTAAAGCTTCGGTGCTCATCCCGCTGTCTTCGGCCGCGGGCAACGAGCAAGCCCACAACGCACGGACTCTCGTCGAACGCGGCGCGGCGGTGGCGCTGCTCGGCGAGGTATCCGGGCCATCGCTGCAGGAGGCGATCGAGCCCTTGCTCGCCGACTCTGAGCGTCGAACCACCGCCGCCGAGCAAGCCCGCCTTCAAGGTCGCCGTGACGCCGCCGAACTGCTCGCTCATCTCGTGTGCTCCGTCGCGGAGCGGCCAGCGGCGCCCAGTGGCTGAACGTGATGATCGGCACCGGACTCGATGAGTGCCACGCATTTTTCGAACGCCTCCGCTGGGTGTCCGAATGGGTCAGGAACATCTCTGTCACCGAGATAGAGCGACAACTTCGGCCGTGTGTGCTCATCAGCGCGGTCCCGCAGCGCGGTTAGAACCGTGTGGTCCATCGCCAGTATGACGTCCGCCCATTGCAGCAGTGCGGCGCTAAGCGCGCAGGCCCGGTGAGTTGTGAGGTCATAGCCATGGGCTCGCGCGACGGCAATCATCGGCGGGTCAGCGGGCCTGCCGACCCATTTGGCGGCCAGCCCCGCAGACCGTACTTCAACGGCCGCGCCACCATGCTGGGCAAGAACAGCAGCGGCAAGCGGGGACCGACAGATATTGCCCAAGCACACAGTCAAGATCCGCCGAGGCGGTGGACCAGAGGTGGCCTTCACAGCTTCTCCGACTCAGCTACCCGGACAGCTTGTTCGAGGACGCTCGCAACGTGGTCGACGTCGTGCTCGGTCATCGCAGGGTGAAACGGCAGCGACATGATTTCTGTAGCCGTAGCCTCGGTGAGTGGCAACGGTCGATACCATGCCGAGAACGCGGGCTGGGTGTGATTGGGCGGATAGTGCACGCCCACACCGATGTTCAGATCACGCATCGTCGCGAAGACCTGATCACGGTGAGGAATCCGTACGACGCAATTGAACGGGACGCTGCGGTCGACATCGACGTCGACCAAGCCCACCTTGTCGAGGGCGGTAAGTTCGCGAGCGTAGGCGCGCCATAGGGCTTTTCGCTTCTTCTCGATCGCGGGGAAGTGGGCCAGTTGCACGCGCCCGACCGCTGCGTGAACCGCCGAGAGGTGGTAGCGCCATCCAGGTCCGTGGACCTGGTAGTCGGTGGTGCGGATACGAGCGGCCTGGGGCTGGGTGACACCCATTAGTCGTAGAGCCCGGGCCCGTTCGGCTTCGTCCGGGTCGCGTGGGATCAGCGCGCCTCCTTCGATACATGTGAGGTTCTTGATCGGTCCGAAGGAGAAACAGGTCAGCGCTCCGTCTGTTCCGACCAGATCGGAGCCGAGGCGAGATCCGAAGGCGTGTGCTGCATCCTCGATCATCGTGATGCCGAGATCGTTTAGCTCATCGCGGATTTCGTGTAGGTCGACTGCGCGGCCACCGTAGAGCACCGGCACCACAGCGCGGGTCCGCGGTGTCAATGCTGCACGCACTGTCGTGGTGTCGACGCACAGCGTGCCAGCGTCTATGTCGGCGAAGCGTGGTTGCGCGCCCGCCATAAGAATGGCTTGGATGGTGGCGCAGAACGTCTGTGACGGGACCACGACCTCGTCGCCGGGGCCGACTCCGGCCAGTAGCAGACTCAGGTGCAAGGCGGCGGTACACGAATTCACCGATACGACCTCGGGAACGCCCAGGAACTCGGCGAGTTCGGCTTCGAATGCTTCGGTGGCTGTGTTGTGCCCGTACTGCCCGGCCCGCAGCGCCTCGGCCATCGCGGCGAATTCCGGGCCGTGCAGGAATGGTGCCGCGTTGCGGCTCACAGATTCGGAAGTTGTCATCGTTTGTTCCGTCCATGGCAGGCAGGGACAGCCGAGGTCTCACCCGGCTGTGCTTCGCAGATATCGAGCGTGGTCACGCATTTGGTCAGCCGAACTCCGGCGCGATAGGACAGCCGCTCGTGCTGGATCGGGTGTCCCCACAGCCCGGCGAGAGCCTGGCCGACAAGGTCGGCGCCAGCGGCTTCGGCGAGCCGGAATCCGCCCGCGATACGGGCGTTGATCTCGGTGATGAGGACCCGTTCTCCGGGGCCGTCGCGCACAAACCCTTGCACGCAACACAGTCCGGTCGCTTCCACTGCTGCCAATGCCTCGGTGACGCGGTCATGGACCTGTAGATCGTGGAATGTTTCCCCGACCATGGACAACCCGCCTTTGGTGAGCAGCCGGTACCGCAGGATTGCCGATGCTCGTCCCGCCCGGTCGACCAGGCAGTCCGCGGTGAACTCACGGCCCTGGATGCGAGCTTGCACGATCGGCTCCGGTACGACCTCGCAGACGATCCGGGCTTGAGCGGGCGTGCGGCAGAATACGACGTCCTTGGAGCCCTGCCCGCGGCGAGGTTTGACGACCAGCGGGCATTCTTCCGGAATGGAATCGATCTCCTCGGGCAGCCAGCTGACCGGCGTTGGGACACCGTGTTTGGTCAGAACCCGATAGAAGATCGCCTTGTCCAAGCACGCCTCGATCGTCGGCTGCGACTGCGCCCAGGCGCGGACCCCGATCTGCTCGAGATCGTCGCGGAGCTCGAGTAGTTGTGGCAGTTCGGATTCGACTGCGGATACGATCGCGCCGGGGCGCAGCTCCCGGCACAGCGACATCAGCTCTGGCCCATAGCTCGTGCTCGTCACCGGCTTTGTCAGACACGGCGTCACGCCAGGCAGCAGTAGCCCGGACGCCAACGGGTCGGCGTCGGTGGCGATGACGTCGCAGCCGAGTTCCATCAGCCGGTGCGCGAGGTCGAATCCCGGCTGACCACCGACCCCCGTCACCAGCACACGGCGATGCATCTCATTCTCCCGCCTGTGTTTCGAGATTCACGGCTGCGATCGGAGCAGCAGGGTTGCGCTGCTCGGGTGCCCAACGATCAGGGTTGTCGCGATACCAGTCGATGGTTTCGGCAAGCGCGTCGTCCAGCGACCGGCGCGGCCAGTATCCGAGATCGGCGATCTTCGACCAGTCCATCGCGTAGCGCCGGTCGTTGGAGCGTCGGTCCTGGGCGAATCGCACACGGTCCCAACCGGTCTCGAGCTCGGCGAGGATGCGCCCGGTCAGTTCCTTGTTGGTCAGGTCGGTACCGCCACCGATGTTGTATATCTGCCCAGGTTCGCCACGCCGCAGCACCAACTCCAACCCCGCGCAGTTATCTTGAACGTGCAGCCAGTTGCGGACATGGCCGCCGTCGCCGTGCAGGGCGATTGGTTCATCTTTTAGTAACCGGGTGACGAAGAGCGGGATGATTTTCTCGGGGTGCTGTCGTGGCCCGAAGTTGTTGGAAGAACGCGTGATACACACCGGGACCTCATAGGTGTGGAAGTAGGACATCGCGATCAGATCCGAGGCAGCTTTGGAGGCGGCGTAAGGCACGGTCGGCCGGAGCGGATACTCCTCGGTCGCCGCCCCCGAAAGCAGAGGCCCGTACACCTCGTCGGTCGAGACGTGCACGAATTTGCCTATACCGCAACGCATCGCAGCGTCGAGCAGTATCTGCGTACCGAGAACGTTCGTGGTGACGAAGTTGCCTGCCTCGAAGAAGCTGCGGTCGACGTGCGATTCGGCTGCCAGGTGCACCACTGCGGTGTGCGTCGCGACGAGACGCTCGACGAGGGGCCCGTCGAGGATGTTGCCTTCCACCAACCTCAGGCGAGGACACGACAGCAGATCGCCGAGGTTCTCACGGTGACCGGCGTAGGTGAATGCGTCCAGGACTGTGACCTCGCTATCGTCGGCCGCCAGCAGCTGCCGTACGAAATGTGATCCGATGAAACCCGCGCCGCCGGTGACCAGAACCCTGTTCGATCGCGCCCGGGCCTGGCGCGCAGTTCTGGTGAGGACAACGCCCACGCGCCGCCGACTGTGGCCAACCTCGGATGAATGGCGCTCGGCAGCAACAGTGTTCGCCGTGCAGAGACCTGCAGACTCGTTGCTCACGACCCCGCTCCCTTCCCTCGCCCCGCTGTGGCGGCGTGGCGGATTGTCGGCTGGTGGGAGGCGGTGTCGCCGAATCCTTCGATGAGGCTGTCGCTGCCGGTTGTCTATCCAGCGCTCGTCCCGCTCACCGCTGAGATCGTCAGCTCGTACACCGCCCGTGTCTTTCCTGGCCCCTTGAAGTCGGTGATGACCGAGACTCCGTCAACGGTCCGGTCGCCGGGAACGTTGACGAAGCCCAGCGCTGACCACGCCCGATGAGCAGCACTGTTGTGCGGTTCCGACGTCAGATAGATCCGGCGACAATTCATCGCCTCGGCCCGCTCCCGTACGTGCGCGATCAAGCCTCTGGTGACACCACGCTTGCGAAAATTGGGGTGGGTCATCACATCCTGGACATAGACCTCCCCCGGCTCGTCCTGGCTGCGGAATGCGATCACCGATCCCACCAAGTGACCATCGACCACCGCAACTGGGCATGTCGAGGAAAACAGGTTCGCGTACAGCCAGTAGTCGGAGTAGGTGCGCGCGGTGATGAACGGCTCTCCCCTCTGCATCAAGGCGATCACATCGGGGATCATTTGCTGGCGCAACGGTTGGATAATCATCGGACCAGTGTCGCGGTGCCATCGCGACAATGCGTCGTCGACCTGGCCCCGGTGCCACTGCATCATGCGGTGCTTCGGCCGCGGCTGCGCGGCCTCGCCCACGTATGGCTTCCATCGGTTGTCCCCGATCACTTTTACGCTCAACGGCTTGCAGATCCAGTGAAGCTGTGGCGGCGCAGGTGAGGGAATGATGAACTGGATTCATTCACGCTTCACTCAACTCATGCGTACGCAGACAGCCGGGGGCCAGAGGCTTGAACACACCATCGCAAACCAGCACGGTCGACGAGGCCGTCAGGGCGTTTGCCGCCGAGGTCACCTACTGGCGGGAGACGAACGGGCTGGACAAGAAGGCTCTGGCCGACCAGATGGGATTCGACCCCTCCTACGTCAGCCACATCGAGTCTCGCCGTCACAAGCCCACCGAGGACTTCGCACGCAAAGCCGACGTAGCTCTCAACGCCGGCCATGCCATCGTGAGGCGTTGGCGAGAATACGAAGTTGCCAGGAAGCGTATGCCACGGCCGTCTGGCGACCTGGCCCCGGCACCTACCTTGAGCTATCCCGGCGTGGACTTAGTTGTCGAGCACGATGCTGCTCGGCTGGACTATGACGGCAGCACCTACCGGCCCACGATGCGCCGCCTCGTGCGCAACACCGGCACCGAACCGATCACCCGCTACCTCATTCGGGTCAGCGTCGATCGCTACCCCAGTCAACCCGACCGATCCAAGATTCACTACCGCCAAAATCCTTTGACCTGGGACGAGCTCGGATTGTCGGCAACCTGCCAGGACGAGCCGATGCGGTGGGAAGTCAAGCACGACATGGACTCTTGCAAGGAAGCCTGGCTGCTGTTCGAGAACGACAACGGCAAATTCCCGCTCTACCCGGGCCAATCGGTGTGGATCACCTACAACTACAGTGTCGGCGACAACAAATGGGGACACTGGTTCCAGCGCGCAGTCCGTCTGCCCACCCAGCGACTAGAGGTCCAGTTGGCCTTCCCCTCAGCACTAGATCCGGTCGTGTGGGGTACGGAAACCTCGATGACAGCCGACGCCCGGCCCATACCGACCGCGCCGACTCAGCACGAAGAGGGCGACGTGGCAGTCTTCGCCTGGAACACCACCCACCCACCACTGCACACTAGATACCGCATGGAATGGCGATTCCGCTCGCAACCCGAAAACACGGCCCAGGGAAGGGAGTTCTCGTGATCGAGACCAAACCAAGCGACACGATGCGCGACCTTGGAATCGTCCAGTCCGGCGCCCAAAGCCTCTGCGAGCAGTGCGGCCCCCTCGAACTGCCCGCCGAGCGCGGGCTTGCGGACACGATTGTCTCCGAACTGACCACCGTCATGGACCGAGTGCGGGAGGCACACGACTTCGCGAAGGGTTCGGGCATCGCGGCTCCTCAGATCGGGATCCACCGACGAGTGGCCGTTGTTCAACCGCCCGATGAAAATGCCCCGATCATTGTGATGCTGAATCCGCGGATCGTGTCTCGTTCCGAAGCTGAGGACGAGCAGTACGAAGGTTGCCTCAGCTTCTTCGATGTGCGCGGCTTAGTCCCCCGACCCCTGTCGATCACGGTCGAAGCCGCCACTCCCACTGGGGAAACCACTGTCACCGAATACCGCGACGGACTGGCGCGGCTCATACATCACGAGATCGACCACCTCGACGGCATCCTGTACACGGCCCGCATGCGAGTAGGCGCGAAGCCCATTCCCGTTGAACAGTACCGCCAAACGGGACACTCCTGGGTCTACGACCAGCAGTAGCCGAGGGATATCTCGGAGCCCGAACAGCGAGCCTCCGTCGGCTCAAGCGGCGGCCCGCCAGGGTGTCAGCTAAGCGACGCGCTGCCTCTGCTCGCAAAGCACGGTCACACCCAGGCGAACCGCGTCGAGCGCTACTTCAAGCCGGTCTGCCAACAACGTCTTCACCTTGCTGCGGCGTCCACCATCGTGTGGGAGTCTGCGGACAAGATCTCGGACTCGGCGAACGTCATCGCCGACACGTCGCGCTTAGTGAGCAACCCCTCGAAGACGAAGATCAATCCTTCCGGACGGGAGACCTGCGGGCGCACATAGTCGACCACCAATAGCCACCCGAGACTTCGATCGAACCCGATCTCCTTCCGCACTTCGCGTTTCGCCGCACCCCAGGCGCCTCATTTTGTTCCACCACACCGCCAGGACTCTCCCAGTTCGGCTTCAGTCCCGTCCGGCGTGTGCGCGACTGGCTACGTCCATCGATCTGGACGGCGTCTGTCCACGGATTTCGACGGCACCCTGAAATCGGACAGGGATAGTGTCCACGAATTTGGACGGCATCTGTGGTGGGCTCAGCGGTGGGGTGTTGAGGCATAGTGGGAGGCCGTGGCCGACAACGAGATATGTATCGACGCCGCTGACGTTTTGGGGTTGGTGGAGCTGCTGGAGTCAGTGAACCTTGCTCGTTCCCGTGGCTCTGCCGGTGGCAGCGCCGGGGCGGAGAGATACAAGATCGGCTGTCTCTGAATTCCGGTAGCGTCCCTGCGGTGCACCCCGCGCGGATTGACGCCACGACACCCCTTCTGGACGACCCGACATGAAACACGACTCCGACATCGACGCGGCACTGGCTAGCCTCGACGGCAGGCGCGGCAGCATGGTTCCGTTCGCCGGCACCTGGTGGCGCGCACCGTATCCCCACACCCAATTGGCCGATGGCCACGCCTGCACAGTCCTCGCTGACGACGACGGGCTACAGACCCTGGTCGTCGCCGACGACGGCGAAGTCCTGATCGTGACCGACGACGGCACAGAGCTGGTCAACACCACCGTCGAGCGCTTCGCCGCGTGCGCCTGCGCCTACACCGAGGCCCGCACGCAAGCCCGCCACATCGACGAGGACGACGAGGAGACCTTGGAAGCGCACGGAGAACAGACCCTCGCCACCTTCCGCGGCATCGACCCTGCTGCCGTCGCCGGCGAGAACCAGTTCTGGTCCGTCGCCGCGGAGGAACTAGGCTACGGCCTCACCATCTGACAGTGAGGCCGTAGCCTACGGCGCGTCTACGCTCCGCCGGTCCCCAGCCCGCCACACAAGGTGCCGTCGGAGTTCACGGATACTCGATCTTGAAACCAGCCCCCGCTGCCGTCGAAATCAATGGATAAGCACCGTCCGTATCCATGGACGCAGCCAGCGCGACCGATGCCCGCCGTAGGTCGCCAGTCACCCACTCTGGGCCACCGTGTGGCTCGCGGGAGCACTACTTCTCGGGGTCTTCATTACCGACCACAACACCGAACACTTCGTCCCCACCGACCGGGCCGCCGCGGACAAAACCGCAGCGGCGCACGCCGCCGAAACCCACACGCCCGCACCCCAACCGATCACCGCCGCCGATTCCTGTAGCCGCTACCCCGCCTATCCGTGCTTCAACACATTCAACTACGCCCTCGCCGGCGTCGTCCCCGCCGCGACCGGAGTCACGAAAGCCGACTGGGCCATCAGCTCCACCGCCCCCACCGTCCTCACCCTCGGTCTCCCCGCCCTACGCACCCTCGCCTGGATCTTCACCGTCGTCCTCCTCGCCGGTGTCACCGGACTACTCCGCAAAGGCTAGCCAGATATCCATCTCACGAGGCCGCTGTCGGCCGCTGCGGAGGAAGGCTCGGCAGACCCGTAGCTCGAGCCATCCGCTATACCGCTGAGCGCGAGTTCGATCAGGCAGGCGTTGGCCAGCAGTTGGGGTCTCGAGAACGCCCTGCCTTCTGCCGCGACCCGCCATCGCCGAGCGTCGACGCACCGTTGCACCCACCCAAGGTGGTGACAGAAATGGTGATCAGGTGACAGACATGTTGGCCAGCCACAACCGCGTGGCCGACACATGCCGACATTCCAATCGTGAGATGCTCGAACACGTGAGCGAGCAGCGAGAGTTCCGGCGCGGCGACAGGGTGCGCTGGTGGGCCGATCGGGACGGCCGCGCCCTCGATCCGGGACACCCCAACGCGATCGAACGCACCGGCACCATGGACACCGTGTGCCGCAACCCGGCCGACGACAGCCAGGTCGTCGCCTACCTCGTGACCTGCCGCGGCGGTGTGAGCGGCACCTATCTTCTCACCGTCCGGCCCGACCTCGGCCATGAGCTCACCCTCGTCCGAGAGGACGAGCACCACCGTCACCCGTGAGATGGAGGAGCAGGACCGCGTGACCGACGCGTCGTCGCCACTCTCGGAGCGGCACAAACAGGTGCTGCGGTTGGTCATCGATGCCTTGAACTCCGACCCTTGATTAGACCGGTGAATTCCGGGACCGGTTCCAGCTGAATTTGAGCGTCACCCGGGTGCCCCGAGTGGCTGTTTGTGCAGACGAAAAATGACACCACTTCGGGTGGCGGGTGAGCGGTCTTTGTCCTGTCTGCTTTTTGATCATGAGGCAGGATGTCGGCGACCCTGCGTGCCTCATGCGTATGACTCGCGGTCCCGCAGCTTGTCTCATTGGTTCGAGCACGTCGTTGTCACACGACACCGTGGCTGGAAACACATTTCGAGGGTCGGTTCGCTGCAGAGTTCGACGCCGTAGCTGCTGACGTCAGTTGTCGAGCTTGTGGCTGCGATATCCGGGCGGCGGCGCACCGAATTCCAGTAGGTTCTCGTCCATACCGTTGCTGATCGTCACCCGGTCGTCGGGAAAGACGAAACTGACCGCGACCATGCCCTCGGCGATGCTCCCGTCGGCCCACTGGATCAACTCGACCGCCTGCAGTTGCCGGCCTTCCAAGGCCGTCAATTCGGGGCGGGTGTCATGGCGCCAGCTCAGATGGAAAGTGTGGATCTCCGGGTCGTTGTCATCGCCGTTGGACCAGGTCGCCTGCCCGACGGGGTCGATGGTGTTCCAGGTGATGGAAAGATCGGCGAATTTCTGGTGGTTGAGTTCCACCTGCTCGCCGTCGAAGTCCAGCAGGATCGGGCCGTCAGCGAACCATTCATCGGCGTCGCGGTCCCAGATGAGCCAGGCCCGGTTGAGGTGACACCCGACCAGCGCCTGCAGGCGCCGACCATGAGTGGCGGTGATCGCGCGGCGGCCGCTGAGCCACTGCGGTTGGTATCCTTCGATATCGAAGTAGGACATGTCCAGTTCCGTTGTCATGAGTCGGGGGTCAGGTGCTGACCTGCGGTGCCTGATTGTGTGAGCCAGGACAGTCTTGTCGCGGCGTGCCGCTGGCCGGTTGTGCTGCTGCTGATTGTATGAATCAGCAGTCGGGCGCCGAGTCGGCGGCGGGTTCGGTGGAGTTGGCGAGGATGACGGCGGTGAAGCGGTAGAGGTCAGCGCGCAGGCACTGGGCGGAGTAGGTGTGGCCGGCGAAGCGGTCCAGCGAGATGCGGACGTCCTGTTCTGTGGCGAGCCAGTCGTTGATGAACTGGAGCAGTTCGGCGAGTTCGATGGCATCGGCATCGCTGATCTGGATGCTGTTGTCGGACATCTGGGTAACCCCGAATCATGGTGTAACCAGGTGAGTCCAGACGAATTGCGGCATCACCTGGATGTTCCGGATGGGCGGTCAGGACTGGGGTTCGAGCGTTGACTGCGGCGCCGGGTCCTTGGGCGTTGTGTCCTTCGGCCGGGCGGTGTGTCCGGCGGCTTGTGCCGTGCGGGCCAGGCGGTAACTGTGGGTGCCGGTCTCGATGATCTGCCCGCCGAAGGTCAATCGATCGACAATGGCCGAGCACAGACGAGGATCGGTGAACGTTTTCGTCCAGCCCCGAACGACTCGTTGGATGCGATAGCGACACTGTTCTTCTCCTCCCTCTCGGTCAGGACCTGGAACAGCAGCTCGTCATAGATGGCCACCGACGGCAACGGCCTTGAGTCGGATGGGAGCTGGGTCAATCGGCGCGTGGTCAGTGACGACACCGGATTGGGTTCGTCGAGCTCCACCGGCAGCACTGGTGGTGGGGCCGCGTCGGCGATCTTGCGGGCCTCCAACGCGACGGCGTCGGCGGTCAACGCGCCGACCGACAGGGCGACCTCGAGCCCCGCGACCACCTGGTCGTGGGGCATGTGCCGATGCAACAACAACACTTCGATGAGGGCACGGGTGCCGTCGCGGTCTCCGTGTGTTTTGCGCGCAGCGGCCCACCATGCGTCGTGGACGGCGGTGAACCTGCCGGCCGCGCGGGCCTGCTCCAGCGCTGTCGCTCCAGCGAGTGCCCCCGGCTTGCGCATCAGCCCTTCCAGATAGTGGTCGAGGTCCATGCGGGTCTGTGCCTTGCCCGCGATCCGCTCGTGCCGGGCGACCTCGCTCCGGCCCTCATAAACGACCAGCATCGATGCGTGCAGCAGCACCCGCACCTGACGCCCGATCAACCGGACCGGAACGCTGTAGCGGTTGGTGCGCAGCGTGACCAGCGAATACCTGTCCACTCGCGGGGTGAACCACAGACCGGTCTCGAACTCCTCGTCCGGCAGCGGCTTGAGCAGCGGTTTCTCGGCCTCGAAATGCTCGCCGATCGTCCGGGCCCGGGCACCGATCCGGCGGGCGTCATCGGCGCAGTCCCACTCGTCGATCATCGCGTTCAGCTCGTCTACCGTGTTCACGCAAGGCACGGGCACGAGGTGATTGCGGCGGAACCACCCGATCTGGCCCTCCACACCACCCTTTTCGTGAGCCCCTTGCAGTCCTGGTTGGCAGTAGAATGCTTCGAAATCGGTGTAGTGCGACCGGAAAGCCGTCCACCGATCCGTTTCCACTCGCAAGCGGGAGAACCCGATCACCCGCGCCACGGCAGCATTTAGGTTGTCGTAGCGCACCTTCCCGAACGGCACTCCACCCAGCGTGCGGAACGCATGGACATGTCCCTCTAGAAATGCCCCCTGCCCACCCGAGGTGGAGATTCTGTGAATCGACTTGCCGGAGAACGAGAGCCGGAATGCGAACAGGAACATCTTGATCTGCTCACCGCGCAGCTCGACCGTGAGCTCGCCGAAGTCGACCTCGGCCTCCTCGCCGGGACGATGCGCCTGCGCAATGAACACATCGACAGGGCCGCGCCCGGCCGCGGCCCTGATCTCCGGGCCTCGTTTCGCCACGTATTCGCGCACGGTCTCGTAGGAGACGTCGATTATCTGATGCTCATCGATCAACCGGGCGGAGACCCGCCGCACCGTATGCCGCTGCTTGCGTGGCGCATCCAGATCGGCTCGCAGCCACTGGTCGATGGTCGACTTGAACTCATCGAGCTTGGATGCCCGCGGCGGATACTTCTTACGCTCGGCCGGCCACGCCGACGCCAGCGCCGCGCGGACCGTGCGATACGAGACGTTGTACTTGCCTTGTAGCTCCCGGCCCGACATCCCCGCTCGTGAATCCCGGCGGATAGCGGCATACAGCTCCACCTTGGACTGACGAGGCGGCAACGACGGCTCCTACAAGACAGGTCCTGTCCCTGGAGCAAGCACACAGAACGTTGCGCCGCAACCTACCATCACAGATGACCTGCACAACCAGACCCTTGCGTCGTCTCGGCCGCCGATGTGCACCGCTACCTCGCCGAGGCGGGGAGACCGGTCGATATCGCGGACGTCGCCGCGGCACTGGACATCCTGCGACTACCCCGGGTCGGCTACCGGCGCGGCGTCCCTACCGCGTGGGTCATATCCCAGATCTGGGACGTCCTGCAGAAGCTCGGCGACGTCGACGAGCCCGCTGAGTTCGTCGACGACCGCTACTGATCCCGAGCAGGCGATTGACCGGTTTCAGACACGAGTCCGCGGGCAGCCTCACGCTAAATCCGTGAGGGGCAACGTATTCCTGCTGCCGAGTGTCGGTGCCGGAGCGCGCTGTTCCGGGCGTCCCCGATGTGGCGAGTTGTCCGTCTTGCGTGCACGGGCGGGGCGGACAACACCACCCACTCCACGACGCGGTGAATCCCGATGAGCGAGCACCGGAGAGCGTCGAGCCATCGCGGTTGCCTGATCATTCAGCTTGTGATGCTCGAATGTCGCGAGGCGGATTCCCGGTGTGGACGCGGTCGTCACAGCCCGATGTCGGTGTCGGGCTGGTGCGGGAGCGCATAGTCGGTGAACTCGACCGTGCCGTCCTCCTGAGTAGCGGATTGCTGTCGCTGTTGTTCGTGTGTCCGCTGGGCCGCAGTGAGTGCGGTGCGTCGCTGTTGTTCGGTGCGGAGTCGCTCGAGTTGGGCTTGGTAGTCGGCGATCTGGTCTTGCTGGTCAGTGGCGGAGTCGCTGGCTGTGGTGGGTTGGTAGTAGGTGCGTTGTGGCGGTGGGGCGGCCAGGATTTGGTCCCATTGGTCGGCGGGGCCGGCGTGGAGGGTGGCTTCGCGTCGGGCGTCGCGGGCGGTGGTGCGGGCCGATTCTCGGGTGCGGGTGGCGTTTTGCTGCTGGGTCAGCAGTGCATCGACGCGGGCCTGGATGTCGTGTCGTGCGCTGCGACGGTAACCAGGTGTGGCGTCCAGACGTGCGCGGGCAGTCTCGATTTCGGTGGTGAGTGCGTGCAGGTCGCGGACGGCTTGCCCGAGTGCGTTCTCGGTGGTGCGGGCGGTTCGGATCGCTTCCTGAACTGTGTGGTGGCGGTGAAGAAGCTGGTCGTATTCGGTGTCATCACTGGGCGGTTCGGGGGCGGGGTCGTAGAGGGTGGCGTCGTCGTCGATGAGGGTGATGCGTAGTTCGAGGTGGTCGATGTGTTGCTGGAGTTGGGTGTCGGTGTATGTGGTCAGCGGGTTTTGTTCGATCGGGTCAGTCGGAATGTCGAGTTGACTGGCTTCGGGGCGTAGGTGGTTTTCGGCCCAGGTGCTGATGGCGAGGCGTTCGGCGAGGGTGCGGGCGGCGTGCCAGTCGCGGCGGAGCAGGCCACGGATCGTCTCGGGTGGATGGGTGGCGGCGAGGTGGTCGCAGCGGGTGCGGATACGGTCGGTGGGATCGTGGTCGGGGATGGGGAGGCGGTTGTCGTCGCGGCATTCTCCGCATAGACCGTCGTCGCTGCGCCGGGGTGGTATCGGGCGGGCTTCGTTGGTGGCGCGGCCGAGCCCGCAGGCCACACAGGGCAGGTCGCGGGTGTTGCGGACGGTGATGCGATCGTGGTCGGGGTCGTCTTCGCCGTATTCGGGTCCGTTCATGATGCGGTCCCGGTGGTGCTTCGCGATGTAATAGGGGTGGTCGACCCCGCGGGGGATCGGCCAGTATTTTGGATCGTCGTCGACGTCGCCGCGGGTGTCGGTGTAGTCCTGATGTTGTTGCGCGGCAGCGATTTCAGCGTCAGAGGCGAGCGGGCGTCGTGTGCGTGCGGGGTCGAATTGATCGGGATGGTCTTGCGCGGGAACGGCGCCCTGATCACGAGGTGGCCGTCTCGTGGGGTGCATAGGGGTGGGTTGGTAGGCGTGCGGGTCGCTGTCGGGGGTACAGGCGGTGATGAGGTCGCGGTGTTCTGGGTATTGCTCGGCGGCCCACCGCAATCGCGCGACAGCATTGACGAAGGGATAGCGGTAGAGGGTGGTGCCGACGCGTTCGAGGATGAAGCGCTGCTCATCGGTGAGCCTCTGGCCGAGCGTGTGAAAGGCGCGCCTGGCCGCGGCGATATCGCCGGATCTGAACAACGCTGCGACCGTTGCGACGCCGTCGGGAGGCACGGTTCGGGAGTCGGCGTTGGCTTGCTGGCTTGGTGGTCGTGGTGCTGGCGTTGCCGTGATGTCATCGCGGGACGTATCGGGCTGTTGGGGCTCGGGCGGAATGTCGTGTGGGTGCATGGTGATGTCCGGATCGGGTTCGGTGGGCGTTGATTGGGGTTGGGTGGGTTTGCGAAGGAGGGCATCTATGCGCCATGCCAACGCGCTCACGAGCTGGTCGGGACGCAGGCTGGTGGCGCCGTCGGGTTGGGCACCAAGGATGAGTTCGTGTGCGGTGGTGAGCAGGTCGTAGGGTGTCCAGTCGCTGCCGGTGGTGCGGTCGATCGCGGCGACCAGCCGCGGCCACGCAGGGTCGGCCACGATGCGTTCGGCGATCGAGTCGCCGAGCACGGTGTGCAAGTCGGCGATCCAGTCCGGGCGCAGGGTGTTGGTGTGCGTGTCGAGGGCGGAGGGTTCGAGTTCCAGGCGCGACCACAGCGCGGCAGCGGGCATCTCATCCGGCAACGGCCGAGCGTGTGCGGCCTCGGTTAGGCGAGTTTCGATGTCGATTCCGGCGCGGTGCGCGGTCTCGATCTTGTCGGCGAGGACCGGCCACCACGGGTCGGTCGTGACACGGACCGCGATGTTCTCAACGATGGATGCCCAGGTATTGGCCGGGCGGTCCGGGTCGCCGAGGGTGTCGGTGACGCGAAGGTCGAGCAGTTGCTGGTGGTCTCGTTCGAGCACAACGCGGCGTCGCGGTCCGGTCGGACGCAAGTCTCGATCCTCGATATGCAGCGACGCTCGCCACACCGCGAGATCTTCAACCAGCTTCGAGTTCGCGCCGATGAGCGGTCGCGCCCACCGTGGCGCCGACGCGGGAGTCCATGTCCGGGCGTCGGTGCGGATCTGGGCGGCGAGATCGGCGACGATACGTGCGCGGGCAGCGAGCTGTGTGGAGTCGCGTTCGGTGTCGAGTCCAGCAGGGATTCCGGCGGCCCAGGGAAGTGGTCCGTGGCCGGTGGAGTGGGCACCGGTCGGGTCCAGGCGCCAGTCCAGCACGGCGGCGACATCGTCGGCGGTGTCGAGTTCGCGGGCGTTCTTCGCGGTGCGTAACGCCTCGATCGGGTCGCGACCGGACAGGGCGATCATCGCCAGATGCTGGCGCAGAACTGGGTAGGCGGGGTAGTCGGTGAGATGCGCAACGAGCGCCTCGGCGTCGGCGTGGAGGCGATCGAGACCCTCGGGACCGAGCGCGTTTTCGGCGGCGACACCGATCGAGTCGAGATAGGTATCGAGCGCGCGACCGATGCGCCGGTGCGGGTCGAGCGCGTCACGCAGCATCGTGTGCGCCGACTTCTGCGCCCCATCTCGCCCGAAAACGCGCAACAGAATCTCCACGGCGGTGCGCGGATAGACCGCTGGCTCGGACCAGAACGAGGCTTCCGAACCGTCCAACGCGGTCGGCACGTAGACATGATTGGCGTAGATGCCGCGGGTGAGTGCGACGTAGAGCTGTTGCAGGGATTCGTGTCCGGTGAGTGCGACGTGGCAGGTTTGGGCGGTGATTCCTTGCGCGGAATCGATCGTCGTCGCATAGCCGAGGCGCACATGTTCGGCGACGTAGTCGGCGGGCAGCCGCACACTATGACCGTGTTTCCCACCAGGTCGTTGATGGGTGGCGGTGAGACTGCCGTCGTCATGGACCGTGGTGACGGTCCAGGCGTAGCCGTTACGCACCCAGTCATAAGCACCTAATCGCAGCCGAGGATTGTTGCGTCGGGTGCGGATCGTGTCACCGACCGATGCCTGCAGATTGTCGACGAGAACGCAGGTTTCGCCCACGGATCCGCCTGCGCGGGCGAGGCGGTCGGCGCGGGCGCGGGCATTGAGTTCGGTGACGACGGTGTGGTTGGCGGCGAGCATGATGGTGTCGCGGCCGGCGAGATAGTCGGCGGTCCAGGCGGTGAAGGCGTCGTCGTGGGTGGCGCCTTCGTGTCCGCCGTGGATGCGGCCGTTGTCCAGATACCAGCCCAACGCGGCCGGATCGCCCTCGCGCAGCTGCAGACTCGCGGTTGCTTCACCGGTGGAGTCGAAGCGCACCACATGGGTCAGGGTGAGCGTGGGTTCGGGGGCTGCGGCGTCCATGTCGGCATCAGCGCCGCCGGCTTCGATCGAGGCGAGCTGGCTTGGGTCGCCGATACAGCGGATCGTCGCGCCGCGATCGGACAGGAAACGCAGGAGGCGAAGGCGTTTGAGGTTGCCGAGTTTGACGTGCTCGTCGACGATCACCAACGTGTCGGGGTCGATATCGAGAACCCATTGCGGCAACGACGGCGGATACTCACGGTCCAGGGCAGGGTTGTCGGGACCAGGCGTGTGGTTGGTCAGGACGTCGAGGACCTTGTCGACGGTCTCCACCCGCTTGTGGATCGACTCACCGAGCACCGCGGCTGCGGCCGCAGTCGGGGCCAGACCGAGAACTTGACCACCACTGGCCGCCCACGCCTCGGCGAGCACCGACATCGCGGTGGTCTTGCCCGAACCCGCTGGCGCGTTGGTGGTGCGGACCCTTAAATCGGACTGGGCGAAGCCCTCGATCACACTGATCTGCCCGGCATTCAGCGGCCGATCAGGGCTTGTTGCGTTGTAGCTGGAGATCGCGGCAGCAACGATATCCGGCGCCACGTGCCGTCCACCGGTCTTCACGGAGAGGTCGATCAGTTGCTGTTCGACCGAGAGTGTGCGGGCCGAGGTGTAGAGCTGTTGGTTGGCCGAGGTGTAGACGCTGGTGCCGTCGCGGCGCCGGAGCAGGACTGGGACAGAGCGGAGTTGGGGTTCCTCAGCGAGATCGGGATCGTGTTGGGCGACCGTGTGAATGGGGGAGATGGTCTCGGCGAGCACGGCCTCGGCGACGCGTTCCCAGTCCTGCCCGGACACCTGTCCGCGCAGTTGGCGTTCGATTTCGGCGCGCAGGTTGGTTGCCCGCCAGGTGGCGCGCTGCTCGGCCACGACCTCGATGACGCGCTCGGCGGTGCGGGTGATCCACTGCCCGGTGATCTGCGGGCGCGGCGTGCGGATCGGATTCAACGCCACGCTCACCATGTGCGACAACGCTTCTCGACTCCCGAGCAGCCCCACGGCCTCCGCGCGCCAGGTGCTGCGCTGCTGTGCCAAGGACCGCAGCAGGTGCTTGGCGGGGCGGGTGTCCAGGGTGGCGCGCTCAGCGAGATCGAACATTTCCCCCGGTGTCGGTTCACGGCCGAGCCAGGCTTGGAACTGCGCGGCAAGCTCGCCAAGGCGAGTGGTGATCGCGGTATCACGCCGCGACCACGCGGTGATCAATCCAGCCGGGATGCCGACGATTTCCCGAATCGCTCGCTTGGAGGGGTCTTGTCCGGGACGTTCAGTGAACTCCACACCGACCAGCCGTTGGAGGTGATGCTCGAGGCGGGTGTTGTAGATCTCCGACACCGTTACCAACGCTGCATAGATCGCGGCTCCGTCGAGGGTGCGCCACTTTCCATCCAGCGTGCGCACCCTGTTCGCCATCAGCACATGAGTGTGCAGGTCCGGATCCCCGGCGCGGCTGTCACGATGAGTGAAAACCGCCGCGACGATCCCCTCTACGTCGACCTGGCGAATCCCGTTTCGGCCCAATCGAGTGAAGATCCCGTGGCGCTCGAGCCATCGCAACGCATCCTCTACGGCGGCGCGTTGGGCGGCCTCGATCTTCTCCGACACCGCCCGCGGTGCCACTGCCCACAGCACCGACACCGACTTCACCGGCGAGAAAGTGATGCCGAAACCCGCAATCGCGGTGGAGTTCGGACGCGAGTTCTTCGCCACCCACCCCGACAACTCCCGCGCATCAACTGGCGGCCGGTCGTAGGTTTCGGTGAACATATCGAACGCGACATGGGTACGAATCCGCGACCGATCCGCATCAGGAATAGCGTCGTCGGGGTCCAATCCGTTCGAGATATTGTGTCGCTCGAACGCCTTCGCGCACCGTTTCCGGAACTCGGAAACCTCGGTATAGACCCGATATGGATTACCTAAACGTGACGCTTTGTCGGCGGCTCGGCCCGCGTCCTTGTGTTTCGCGCCGAGCCGGATCTGCTCGTCGTAGACGCGTTCTTCGATCACCGCCGCGTTGGGATGGCGACCCAACCCGAACAGCGCGTCCATCTGCGCTTCGGTGACCTCGTCGTCAGCGGCGAGGCCGAGCGCGGCCAAACCCGAGCCGTGCCAGCGCCCCGGAGCTTCCCCATGCGCGGAGTAATAGTCAGCGAGATCGGAACGGCCACGAGAAGAGACATCGTTCGCGGCGACAGTGCGCAGATAATATTGATACCCATTGCCTGCCACGACTTTATGGATCGTCGCAGTCATACAATCAGGAAGCGCCGCTTCCGTATGTAAATCAAGGAGTCGGGCTTACCGAAATAGTGTCAAATGGAGCATATACCCTGGTAGTTATTGAATCGTTATCCTAGATGCAAGAGGTCTGCTTGTTAAAAAGGATGCAGAGAGAGGTGAGGGTGGAAGAGGAGAGAGATGGAGGGGTGAGGTGCTGGGAGTAGAAGCGTGCGGAGGTGCAGAGGTGAGCGCGTGAGGTGATGAGTGGGTGATGGGTCGTGACATGAGGTGCTCGCTTCGGCAGGGGAGAGTAGGTCGTGGCCGGTCCGCCGCAGGCGTGGTCACTGCGGCGGACCGGGAACTGGATGCCCAGCCCGGCGCGGGCGGGGCGATGCGATCAGGCGGCGATGCGGTAGTGGTTGCGGCAGGTCTCGCACAGGTCGTGGGTGTCGACGAGGCGATCGTGGGCGTAGCAGGAACGGCAGCGTGCCCGCCGCAGTGCCACCGGCGTCAAGGTGGTGACAGGTGCTGACGGTCGGGTCGCGGGCTGCTGGTGGTCGAGGAAGGCCAGAACCAATCCACGTATCGCGCCGGTGGATCGCTCGCGCAGGGAGTCGAGGAGTGTGGGCGCGACGGTGGGGTAGTGGTCGGTGAGGTACTGGCAGTAGGCGGCGACCTCCTCGGCCAGACTGAAACCGGCTGGGAGTGCGGCGATTCCGGGTCGGCCGAGCTCGTAGCAATGCTGGCAGAGCCCGTTGTCGCTGACGCGCTGCCCGGTGGCGTCGGTGCGGAAGTGATCGGCGCAGGCGCGTTCGCCGAAGCAGTAGACACACACCCAGCCCTGCAAGGGTGGCACTGTGGTGCGGTCGTAGTCCAGGCCGTTGCCGTTGGCGAGGAAGGCGGGCCGGTCGTCGTCGCGGACGTCGATGCCGGTGCGTGTGCAGGCGATCGAGACGGGGTCGAAGCTGTCGCGTGTGCGCAGCCCTGCGCGGTCGCGTTCGGCGAGGATCTGCTCGGCGACCTGGCGGACATAGTTGCGATCCCACGCTGAAGGCGCGAGGGCAGGTGCGGCGTCGAGGAGGAACCGGGTGCGGATGTAGTCGGTGACGACACGCGGTTCACGTACCGGGCGACGCTTGGCTTTGAGCGCGGCGATGTGCTCGGGCTTTTCCCAGGCGATCTCGGCGGCGATCTCGGTGGCGACCGCGGGCGAGGCGAATCGTATGCGGTTCGGGTCGCGGGCGACCATGCGACGGACCTTCCAGTTGACGGCGGTGATGGGGACGGTGGTGATCCAGCGCGGCTGGTCCTCAACGGGGCGATACAGGCCGGGATCGGTGCGGGTGACGAACATGTTGAGCCACGCCTTCAACTCCGTGTCCGAGCGCCGATACAGCGACCGCAGCCGAGCCTTCGCGACCACGTAGGGCTCCTTGGCGAAGGTGTCGGCCAGTGTGGTGAGCCGTTGAAGGTCGTCGGGGGAGGCCAGGGTGGTGAGCGCGCGCTCGAACTCCTCGCGGGCCTGCGCATGGCGACCGGCTTGGAGTTGCCAGTCGATGTGGGTGAGCGCGTCGGCAAAGGAACGTGATTCGGTGCTGGTCATCGAATTTCCCTTCATACGAGCGGACAGGAACCAGCCCCGTGTGACCGTGACGATCCACGGGCGATGGTCGGCTGGCCGGGCGGCCAGCCTGAGGCCGCTGTCGACCAGGGCGGCGGTCGGCGCGGTAGGGAACGCGCCTAGGCGTGCAGCACCGAATTTCCGTGCGCGACCGGAGGACTCGTCGGGGACGGGAGAGGGAAATTCGGTGATGCCGGGCGCGGGCCCTGCTGTGTCGGCCGTCGTTCTGGTAGCCCTCGTTCGGGCTGGACGACCGGACAGACGGGCATCCCTGCCCACTCGAAGACCCCCGTTGTGTGCACCGGGCGCAGCCGGGTGCACACAGCGGGGACAGGGTCAGAAGCCGGGCTCATCTCCCGCGCTGGCACCGGCGAAGGCAGGTTCGCGGGAAGCCATTGCCGCCCACGGATCGTCGGTCCCCGCACGGGCTGCGGTGTTCGCTGATTCGCCCCAACTCGAACGTGGGCTGACCTTGGTGACCTTGGCGGTGGCATACCTCAGCGACGCGCCGACCTCGTCGACCTCGAGCTCTACGACGGTGCGCTTTTCGCCCTCGCGAGTCTCGAAGCTGCGTTGCTTGAGCCGACCCGAGACGATCACTCTCGCTCCTCGAGTCAGCGACGCGTCGACGTGTTCGGCTTGGTCGCGCCAGACGTTGCAGCGCATGAACAACGCTTCGCCGTCTTTCCACTCGTTGGCATTGCGATCGAAGTAACGCGGCGTCGAGGCGACTGTGAAATTGACGACAGCCGCCCCTGAGGGTGTGATGACCAGCGCCGGGTCGTGAGTGATATTCCCGATGACAGTGATGACGGTGTCTCCGGCCATGACTGATTACTCCCTACTTGTCGAGGACAGGATTCGAGACGACGCCGCATGGGCATCGAATTGGTTGGCGTGGTGCCGGTCTGGTGCTGAGCCATCGGCGGCGAGATGCGCGGGTCGCCGTGTGGGTGTCAGAGTTTGACGCCGAGCTCGGCGGCGGTGCGCTGTCCGAGCTGAGCGAGGCGACGCAGCATGTGTGGGCGGATACCGCTGTCGAGGGCAACGCCGATGGCTTTGGCCGTGTGCTGGTCGGTTCCGCCGGAGAATGCGGTGCGGATCGCGAGTGCCGCGAGCGTGCCGTTGCCTGCCAGAAACGCTGTAGCGCTGAGCATCCCGGCGACCTGGCTGCGATCAGGTTCAGGCAGGACCCGGGTCAGCCTCGCCCACAACGTCTGGGCGGTGGCGGCTTTGGCGCTAATCGCGACCCCGTACATACAGTCACGCACCAGCGGATCACGCAGCGCCACCGCGACCTCGGCCAACTCGGGCGGGGTGGGTTCGTGCCCGGCGCTGAGGGCATCGATACACGCGAGCACCACCAGCAGCCGGTGACGACTCGTTGCGGTGGAGGGTGCGTCGGGGCTCTCGGTGATTGCGGCCAGCGCTCTGCTGACAAGAATCGCGAAGACAGGATCAGGGTCGACGATCACGAGAGCCTCGGCTTGTTGGCGCGCGAGCAGATCACGCGTGATCGTGTCCAGGGCAAAATCGGACAGGACGCCGCAAGAGTTCTGGCCGATCAGCGACGACCAGAGTTGTCCGGGATCGAGGGCGGCGATGTGCCAGGCGTTGGTGAGCTCACTACTGGAGGCGGTGAGGAGTTCGGTGAGCAGACTCGTCAGCGGGCGATAGGCGCGTGCCGTCCCGTCATCACCGAGCTGGCGGTCATCGATGACCACGGCCCCGATGGAGCCGGGGCGGTGGTCGGTAAGGATCCGCGCGAGACGGGTCTGAACCGCCTCGAGTGCGAATCCAACACCGCCGGGGCGGTACGGGTCGAGCACGAACAGGTCATCGACGCGCCCGATGCCGGGCGCGATGCTGCGTAGCGCGATGAGCACCAGGGCGCGCGACGGAATGGGCCGCCGGTAGATCGCCGGGAGCGCCGCGATCACCTCACCGGGATCGTCGAACCCGACTGCGGCCATCACGAACCTCCTCAGAGTCGATGCGGGTCGGCTGCCGGTGGCAGGAAGTTGATGGTGGTGGTGTGCTGCTCGAGGTTGACGGTGATCAGCGGGATGCCGGTGCAGTGCCGTCCGAGGGCGGACACGGTGCCGCCGCGGGTAATCCGCGGGTCGTGCACCGCGACAATGGCGTCGGCGTCGGTGAGCAACAGCTGGTTACGGGTATCGAAGAACCCGACATCGGGGTAAGGGCCGACCAGGACCAGACGCTGCGCGCTCTCACACAGCCACGCATGCACGGCCTGCTGCTCGGCGCTCCAACGCGCGGGCTGCTCCGGGAAGGGCTGATAACCCCACAGCGTCAGACCGGCAGCGAGGGCAGACTCCGCCCACCAGGTGTCGGAACCGGTCGCGAGACCACTAGAGGCGATCTCGGTGTCGTGCTCGTCGCGGAGTTTGACCGCGATCCGGTCGAGCTCGGCGCGGACCCAGTCACGACTACCGGGGCGGATGAGATGTTCACGGTGCCCGGTCAGCGCAACCCGCGGCCATCGATCACTCGGGTCACCACGCAGCTCGCGCCGGAGGCCCATCAGGGTCCGGCCCAGCATGTTCATTCCGGCCGGGACGTGCAGATCCGTGTGTAGGCAACGACCCCAGTACTGCTCACCGTCGTCGTTGGTATCGATCAGCAACGCGTCCCCGGTAGCGCGCAACTGCTCACCCAGCTCCGGGTTGAAGGTGAATTTGCTCAGGAGGACCTCGGCCATCGCTGTGTCTCGCACGCTGGCCCAGTCGTCACGCATGCGCCCCTGCCGTGCGAGGTTCTCCGCGTCCCGGCCTGTTCGCGCGGACTGCACGACTGATGCCCACCCCGGGGCGTCCGACTGCGCCGCGGCGAAGGCATGTGCGGCGGTCTCGAACCTCCGCCCGCGGTACTCGACCGGGTACCCGCTGTAATTCGACAGGAAGTCGTCGGCGTCGCGGAATTGGTCGATCACCGACGTGGCGGGTGCGGTGTACATGCGTGGTTCCTCTCATCGTGGTGTGTGGTTTCTGCGTCCGCGGCGGGATCGGTGACACGTCGAACACGCTCAGTACGAAAAGACCTGTGCCGAAACCGGTTTCACCGCAGTGGAGTAACCGCCGACAACCGCTGCTGCGACCGAGCCACGTAGGACTCGAAGACACGGAGGCGGCGAGTGCGATGTGAGGACGAACCGAGTCAGCGGTAAGAGTTGGGATTCGACGGTTCGAAGGAGATGTCGAACTGCCCCGGCCCGACCGTGAAGATCATCCAGCCGTCGAGCTCGGCGTATTTACGGATCAGATCGCTGAGCCGGTCTCCGCTGTAGACGTCCTGGGTGAGGTCGATGTATTCGGTGAAGTCGTCACCGCCGACCGGGGTATAGCCGATCTCCGGGCCGGTACCGGGACCCCAGTTTTGGGCGTAGGCGACTTGGGCCTTCCCCTCGGGCTGGGTGGGGTCGGCGAGCAGGCGGGGCCGCCCGTTGCTGAGCAGGTAGGTGCCGTCGTCTTTGACCCAGATCAGCGACGGTACTGCGGGCGAATCATCGTTCGGGTCGGGATACTTGGTGTGCTCGGAGGCCGACATCGCGTGTTCGACGATGGGGGCGACCTCGCTCAGCCGAAACCACAGCTCAATCAAGCCCATGGGACTAGCTCCTCTCGGTAGGGCGGAGGTCGGTTGGCTGCCAAGCCGACCGCGCGGTGCGCCGCGCGGGATGGACCGGGCGGCAGTGGGATTCGGCCTAGGTGGCCGGATCGGCCGGTACTCGGATGGTCAGCGCGTTGGAGCGCGACAGGTGGTGTTGGTGTGGACGTGCCAGGCTCGGTGGGTGTTGGCGGCGAAGTCGTGCAGGACTTTGTCGTGGGCTGGCAGGGCGTCGAACTGCTGATGGAAGAACGCGACGACAGCTGCCGAGAAGGGTTGGCAGTCCTGCATTTCCTGGCAGGTGAGCTCGAACAACTCGCTGCGGTGACCGGGCATCCGATCCTGGCGTTGCCCGACGCAGTAGGCGCACCGCGCGGCGGCACCCCGCAACGGTTCGGGCCCGCTCACCGCTGACCCCGGCGCGGGTGCTCAGTTCTAGCCAACTGTGAGCGTCCCGCGGTGGGCACCGTGCGGTGCGTTGTCGAGGAGGGCTGCCCACGCGATGAGGCGGCCGGAGAACCAGGCGGCGAACCTGCGGCGCGGAGTTGTCGACGGTGCGTGCAGGACGACGGGGACGGGTGGGCGGTCGTCGAGGTCGACGCGATAGCGGGCACCGCTGTCGTAGACGTCGAACACCGTCGCGATCGAATCGGGATCGCGGTGCATGTCGAGCGCCTCGCGTGCCGCGCCTAGTGGGGTGTCGGCGGTGAGCTGATCGATGTGCCAGGTGACGCTGTAGTCGGGCATGGTGGGGTCCTCCCCTGGCGGGTTCAGTGGTGCAGGTGACGGGGATGCTGAGCGCCGTAACGGAATCCGTTGCTGATCGCGCGGTCGAGCTCGGCGGCGGTGAATCCGTCGACGCCGATGTGCGCGGCCGCGGCGGCGGTGAGCATGGTGCGGGTGTGGTGTTCATCGAGTTCGCCGCCGGCCACGAGACGACCGAGAGTTAATGCGGCCCGGAACACGGTGATGTTGCGGGTGTTCGGTTGGGGATGGGTGACGCGGTCGAGGACGGCGGCGAGATAGGCATCGAGATGCTCGGGCCGTCGCGCCGACTGGTGCTGGGGTGGTGGGGGTGGCGGACGCAGCAGGGTGATGAGTGCCTCGGGCAGGTCGGTGACGGGCCGGTCGTCGATAACTTGGTAGGCACCGTCGCAGGTGATAGATCCCGGGGCGACGACATAGCCGCCGAGTCCTCGGGAGTCGATGCCTTGCCCGATGCGTCCGACCGTGCACGACAGCGGCGGGGCGGCCGGGGCCCGGTAGTAGAGGTGCCAGCCGTGCGGTGAAGCGACGGTGAAGGTGCTCGGTGCGGGCTCGGGCAGGTGGTTCGACAGTGCCGCGAGGGCATCGTCGAAGCACCCGGCTGGTGGCCGCAGGTGTGTGGCGTCGAGATCGATGACGTAGAGTCGGCTTACACCGGTTGCGATCGCGACGTTGAACCGTGGGTTCCACGACCACCACCGGCGGATGCGCTGGGGATCGGTGCTGGCGTGCCGGTGCCAGTTCTTCAAGATTGGGGGCTTCTTGCGGCCGGGGCTGAGCGGGAACACCGACCACCGTCGTTCGGCGGCCGCGAGGGCCGCCGACAGCGGTGACTTCACCACGGTGGGGTCGGCCTGTGGTGTCGTGAGGGTCATCAGCGGCCTCTACCAGCGGGGGCCGAGCTCGCGTGCGGTGCGTACGATCCACTCGGCGGTGTCGTGAAGACGATTGACCAGCGATTGGCACGCCGCGACGGTGTGTTCGTCCGGGGCAGAATCGAGCGGGGGCGCGAAGTCCTCGGCGCCGGCACGCAATACCGGCGTCCAGCCCAGTCGCATCTGGTCGAACAGATCGACCCGGTAGCGCGATCGCGACGGGCAGATGGTGTCGATGTTCACGACGATGTCGGCGGGATGGTCATCGACCAGACACAACGCCCGCGCGCGATAACCGCGGGTTGTCTCGGTGACGCCGTCGATGACCGGGTGGTCGGTGATGTTCATCAGCTCTCCTGTCTCCGACGAGACGACCTGCGGGCCGCCACGTCCGTAGACGGCGGCGGCCCGCATGCTGACCGTGAACCCGTGGGCGGCAATAACCTTGGCGCAGCCGCCCTCGTACTGGGTGTCGGCTAGGCGGCCTGCGCGAGATCGGCGGCCTCGTTCGGATCGGCGGCCTGGTCCAGGTCGACGGTCTGGACGGGGTTGTCGAGGTCGATGGTTTCGCAGTCGAGCGTGCCTGCGGCGGCGAGCTCGACCGGGACCAGCTGGTGGCCGATCTCGGCGAGGAAGCTCATGTAGTGCTTGACGCCTTTGTCGGAGAATCGCCAGCAGTCGCGGCCGGTGCGCTTCTCATAGGCTCCGAGCACCAGCGCCAACACGATCACGAGGCAGCGCGGCGGTTTCGCCGACTCAATCGCCTCGAGCAGCTCGTGACGGCGCCAGCTACCACCCTCGAGTCCCAGCAACTTGAACGCGTTCTCCAATGCGTAGGACTCCCCGAGCAGAGTGGAGTTGGTCGCCAGCGCTTCGGCGATGAACTTCCATGCGTTGGGCGGTGCGGTCTTGCGCTTGAGATACAGGACCAGGAACTCGATGCGCGTCTCCTTGGCGGCCTCGCCCTGTTTGTTGAGTACGCGTACGCGCCGTCTGGCTTGCCGCTCGGCCTCACGGTCCTCGACCGCTTTGGCCGTGGCTGCGGCGCGAATCTGCGCATTCTGCTCGTCGGAGCCGGTGGTATCGACTTCGATGCCGTCGGATCCGTCGACGTCGGCAGGATCGTCGGAATCCTCACGGCCGCGCCGCCATCCGCGGGCGTCGAGTTGCTCAGCGGGCAACCAGAATTCGACGAGCCAGCGATCACGGCGTTCGACCTCATCGGCGTGCCGCAGCCCTTCCCGCGGTGTGCGGTCGGTGCTGCCGGCGGTCTGCCAGTCCACTGAGGCGTAGTCGACCACGGCCCCGGTGTCACGTTCGACGACGTCCTGGTGCTCATCGAGTTCGATCCACACCAGCCACCCTTCGGGGTCGGCCTGGATGTGCTCGAGGCTGATGGCCGTGCCGTCGCCATCTATGATGTCGGTCACGGGCACGAGTTCTGGGCCGGCGGCGACCTCGGGATGATCACCGGTGAGCACACCGCAGCCGATCTCGGCATAGGGGAGCGCGGCGGCGAGGAAGGCGCGCTGCTCCTCGCGGTCGGCGGCGATGCGTTTGGCGGTGTAGTGGAAGTGCCCGCGATGCACGTTGAGCAGTTCCTGCACCGCGTCGGTGTCGCCGAGGGTTTCGTACTCGGCCAGGATCGCGGCCTGCTCGAAATCGAGCTGCTTGCTGTCGATGAGACCCCGCGCGGTGCGGGAGGCACCGATCTTGCCTGCGAGTTTGACGTCGGCGCGTTTCTTCTGGAGCGCTTTCCCGATCCGGGTCGGGGAGGCACCGAGTTCGAGCGCCAACGCGATCCCTCCGGCGATGTCGCCTTCGGTGAGTGGGACGTAGGTGTTGGTGGTGATCTGGTCGAAGACCCGCAGGATCTCGGCTTCCTTGGCGTCGACGGTGGGGTCGAACTCGGTGATCCGCACCGGCACCGATTCCTGTTCGAACGCCAGCGCCGTCAATGTGCGGACGTGACCGTTGCGTACCACCAGTCGGCCATCCGGCATCCGGATCGCCCAGATCGGTTCCTTCACACCGTGTTCACGGATCGACTCGGTGTAGTCGGGGTGATCCTCGAGATGGAAGTTCTCGCGCACGTTGGCGGCGATCACCAGTTCAGCCGGATGCTTGTCCTCGAGAACTCCGGCCTTACTGGGGACCGGCGCGCCTGCGTTATCGGCCTCGGTGGGGGCGTCGGCCGTGGGCGCGGTGGCGTCGAGGTCGGTCAGGTTCTCCAGCTGGGCGACTGCGGTCGGTTCGGCGGTGTCGGTGGGCATCGAAACGGGCTCCTCTCGTGAAACGGGCAGGCCCCGGTCAGCTTTGGGCTGTCCGGGGCCTGCCTGGCCGGGATATGAGTGGGTCGTGCACGGCATCAACCGCTGGGGAAGGGCGCGGATGGCGAACGGGTGATCAGGGCGAAGACTTGGGGCGCGGGGCGACGTTGATCGGGCGCAGATGGCGCACGCCATTGGCGTCGGGGTCGGTGTAGGTCCAGTGCTTGCCGTGCCAGTCCGGATCCTGGGCGCGCCACCGCGTCATCGTGTCCTCGCCCAGCACGGTGGTCGGGCCCGCGGCCCCGAGGTGCTCGGCGAGTTCGAACTCGTCGCGGGTGATGGTCTCAGCCATGACAAACCTCCTGTATCGGTGGGCGGTGGAGCTCAAAGGGATTCGGACGCATCGACGAGTGATGACCAGTCGTCTCGGCGAAAACACTGCGAGGGCAGCGCCGGGGAGCCGACCCGTCGCGCGAGGCGAGGCCGGCCAATCGCGGTCGGCGTTCAGCGATGTGACAGTGGCGGGCGTTGACCCAGCATCAAAGCGTCAGCGATGTCCTGCTCGTTGGGGGTGACCCCGGCACGCAGGCCACACAACGTCCAAGCCAGATGAACAACACGGTCGCCGCCTCGTGCCGAAAGACGCCCGGCGCGCAGCGCGGTCTCGATGGGGGCGAGGGTGGGCTGTGGAAGCCGGAACTGGTGCCGCAGAACATCTGTGGGCACATCGGCGTTGATGAGACAGCCGTGGTCTTGCCACCGCTGTGTGGCAGCGGCGCGGGCCGCGATGACCCGCGCGCGCACGACCGCGCTGGTCTCACCGGTCGCGGTATCGAGCTGGGACACGGTGGGGGACAGATCAACCCAGATGTCGATGCGGTCGGTCCAGGGCTCGGCGAGGCGACTGCGGTGGCGACGGCGAGCTTGCGGGGAGCAGACACACTCACCGTTGCTGACCGCGGAACACGGGCACACGCCCGCGGCGACGATGAGCTGGAACCGCGCCGGATACCTCGCGATCATCCCCGACCGTCCGATACGGACCTGGCCGTCATCGAGGGTCACCCGCAGCGCTTCGCGTACCCGCGAGCTCAGGTCGGTGAACTCGTCGAGAAACAACACGCCGTGATGGGCGCGGGAGACCGCTCCCGGTAAGGCAGCGCGTGATCCGCCACCGAGCATCGCTGTCGCCGAGGTGGAGTGGTGGGGTGCGACGTAGGGCGGCATCCGCGACACGCTGTGCTGGCCCGGACCGCCGCTGGCCGAGGACCTCGAGTGCCTGGTTGTCGGTCAAGGGCGGCAGGATCCCTGGCAGGCATTGCGCCAGCAGGGTCTTGCCCGAGCCCGGCCGGCCCAGGATCGCGAGGTGGTGGCCCCCGGCTGCGGCGACTTCCAGCGCCCAGCGGGCGTAGGGGTGGCCAGCGACGTCGGCCAGATCCGTTGCTGGGGGCGGATAGTCGAGCTCGACGCGGTCGGGTCCGGGTAACGACTGTTGATGGCGCAGCCACGCCAGCACCGACCGCAGATCCTGGGCCCCAACGATCTCGATGCCCTCGACGAGCCCCAGCTGAGCCAACGCCGCTTCGGGTACGACGACGCTGCGATAGCCGCTGTCGCGCGCGGCGAGGACAGCGGGCAGGATCGAGCGCTCGCCGCGCAGTTGCCCGTCCAGGCGCAGGTCACCGATGAACACTGTCCCGGAATCGGTTTGGGCGGGAATGGCTGCGGCCGCAGCCAGCACCGCTATCGCCAACGCCAGATCATGCTCGCCACCCCCACCGATCACCGGCGCCGAGGACGCGACGACGAGCCGGGCATCGGGCCACTGCTCACCGGAATTGGCGATCGCCGCGCGCACGCGATCACGCGACTCGGCCAACAACTCATCACCGATCACCGTGACCGAGGCCACGCCCTGACCGAGATCGGCACGCATCTCGACGACATGGCCGCTCGCACCGGACACCACGACGAAACGGGCGCCTGCGATCGTCATCAGAACACCGCCAGGTGATGGGTGATGACAGGAGTTTGATCCTCGGGCCTGTCCACGGTGACGGCGTCGAAGCGCAACTGCCACACGGGATCGTGCTGCTCGGCCAGCCAGAGCAAGGCAAGACGGCGAAGGCGTTGACGGGTGGCGAACGGCCAGCACTGGGGTGGTAGTGAGGCATCGGTGACGTGGATGAACACCGTGTACTTCTTGTCCTGCGCGATCACGTCCAGCACGCCATATCGGCATATCCACGAGGTCGCGACGATGGTGAAGCCTTGGCGGCGCAGATACTCTGCGGCGACGTCGATGTCAGTTCCCTCGCTCGGCAGTGCCGCGGCGCCGTCGGCGGTGTGGGGGCCGTCGACGGTTGCGTTGTCCTGATCGCGCTCAGCACGGGCCATGCGGAAACCTCCTGCGTCGGTGGGTGTTGGGGCACAACCGGATTCGATCCCAGAGACTCAAACCCGCAGGTGCCCGCCGGGATCGGGGCTCCTGGTGGCAGGACCAGCACGTCGGCGTGGAGGTCGTAGGCGTAGTCGGGGTGGTCGGGGTCGATCGGGATATCGAGGGCAGTCTCGAACCACACCTCGACATCGCGGTAGCTGCGGCGCAACGCGATCATCGCTCGCGCAGTCCCGCAGCTGTCGACGACAACGGAATCGAGTGCCAGCCCGCAGGCGGAGACGGTGTCGAGGGCGATGTCGTGAGTGTGGAGATACCGTGCCACGACCTCGGCGTCGCGGGCAGTCGGTGCTTGGACGATCTCGAGCCACGGTCAGCATCCGCGTCGTGGGGGTCCGCGACGTTGACAGTGGCCCTGCCCGGGACCACGGCGGCCAGCAATAACTGGTCGCCGAGGATCAGGCCGAGGACGGTGAAGGTGGCCATCAGACCAGTGCCATTGCGTGCAGGGCCAGGTCATCGAGGGTGTCGGCGCGGTCGGCGTCGGGGATGGTCTGGCTGTAGCTGGTGACCGCGTGGGCGATCCCGGCGGCGGTGAGCTGGCCACCGGCGATGAAGTGGGACAAGATCCCGGCGCGTTCGTCGTCGTTGAATCCGAGCTGCTTGGCGATGACCTCGATGGCCCGGTCGGGTTTGGACACCGGGGTCGTGGCGTGACGCTCGAGCTCCTCGACACGAGAGTTGAGGAATTGCGGGGACAGCCATTCCGAGACCTTGTCGCGGGTTTCGGCGGTGATCACCGAGAGCCGTTTGCGGTAGGTGTCCTGGGACCAGCCGCCGACGGTGCCGGTGTCGAGTTTGTCGCCAAGATGACGTTTGGTGTAGGCGAACAACGGCAGGGTCAGGCCGTTGCCGCAGATCCTGATGAACAACTCCGGTTTCAATGTCACGGCGTGGTGGCCGATTTCGGAGTTGGAGAACCGGAACCCGGCGAACACCACCGGTTCGGTGCCGAGGCGGTAGCCCTGGCCTTCGCGGGCCGCGACCCGGCGCCACCGATCGATCTCCCCGGCGACACGTCGGCGTTCGTTTTCCAGCTCGGGGTTGTCGAAGGGGTTGCGATAGTTGGTGAGGAACCCTGGGGCGAGTGCGGAAACCTTGGGGGAGAAGACTTTGCAGTGCATGCTGGACTCGCTCAGATCACACGAGCGCACTTCCACATCGGCGTCGGCTTCCCTGATCCCGTCCAGTACCGCGGACAGCACATCGAGGTTGTCGATGATCCCGTAGCGATCCGACAAGAACGCCCGCAAGATCCCCGGCTCATCCGGAGCGCCGGAGGTGAACAGCCGCAACAGAAACGACCGGTCATCACCGTCGGTCAGTGCGGGTGCGTCGAGGGGTCCGTGGAGCAGGCCGTTGACGTTGGCGTCGTAGAGGTCGGTGCGGCGTTGTTCGCGCAGCCACTTCAAATAGCCGACGGGGATCTTGAGTTTGGTGCCGATCTGGGAATCCGCGGCAGCGGTGGGACGATAGCGGCCCTCGACATCGGTGACACCGCGTTCATCGAGGACCGGGGAGACCCCGGACAGATCCAGGAATCCGTTACGCGCACGCAGGGCCGAGGCCGGTGCGACGACATCAACCTTGGCGGCCTGCTGGCGGTTGAGCAACGCGACCAGATCAGTGAGGTCAGCGTGGCGGACCGTCGTCTGGATCGGCATGAGAACTCCTCTCGGGGAACGGATTCGGGAAACGACGCAGGCCAGTGCACTGGTTCATGCGGACAGCGGGGCGTGGATCGAAGCCAAGAGTGCGTAGCTGGCCTCGGCGTTGGCTTGTGCGTGCAAGGCCGCGCGCTTGAGCTGCTGTTCGAGAGTGCGAGCCTGGTCGTGGAGGGTGTTGGCCTGCACGCGCAGCTGCTCGGCGCTCCAGTGGCGATAGCGCGCGACGCGATAATCGGTGAGGAACTCGACGCTGATCGCGGTGAGCAGATCGGTAATCAGGCCGGTGACGGTGTCGCTGATATCGGTCACGCGCTGGCCGAGGTTCAGGTGCAGCGCGCCGGGTTCGCCGAGACTGACCATGGAACGAACCCCGGTCGAAAACGGGTGGAATTCGCTGGTGCAGCGCGGGTTTCCCAGCGGACGGCCCTCGACGAGGAGTCCGAAGAACTGGAACTCGACCGCCGGACGCGACTCACGGCGGCCGTCGATGATCACCGCGTGTTCGCTCATGTCGACAAACACCCGCCCACGCACCGGTGCGTCATCGGTGGGGAAAAGGTGATAGGCGCTGCCGTGGATCGTGGAGTTGGCGTGCTCGTCGACGGTAAAAGCCGGTACGGGCATGGCTGATCGGTGTCCCTTCTCGTGATCGGAGTTCAGCTGGCAGCCCGGTCGGGCCAGCCCGGCTGGGCGAAGGCGTGAGTGATCTGGGTGACCGTGGCGTGGGAGCGGCGCCGGCGCGCGAGGACGGTGTCGGTGAAATCGCAGGTGACGATCTCGGTGGGTGTCGCAGTGTGGTGCCAGTCGTCGCGGTAGTAGCTGGTGTCGATGCCGCAGTTGGCGTGCAGGGTGATCCCGGTCCCGGCCTGGAAGCGGTGATACTCGGCATCACCGCAGTCGTGCTCCATGGCCGGACGATCGCTGTAGCGAAACGGTGCCGAGGACTGCGGGATCAAGAACACCCCATGACGAGCGACCTGGGCGCCTACCGCGATCGCGTGATACTCGAAGCGTGGACCGTGGTAGCCGGGACCATCATTGGTGCGGGCGACGTGCCCGAAGGGCGGGTTGGCGATCACGGTGTCGAACGGGCGCATCCGCTGGCGGTGCATCCGCAGCAGATCTCCGCACCACCAGGTCGCCTCGGGCACGACCTTCATCCCGACCCGCACGAACTCCGGATTGCGCTCCACACACGTCAGCTCCCGCGGTGGGTCGCCGTTGACTTGGCCCCACAGATTTCGGCAGTGGAAGGCCAGCTGCCCGATCCCCGCGCCCAGGTCCAGAATTCGGGTACCGACGACCTCGATACGCATATCGCGGGCCAACCCCGCCGGGGTGAAGAACGCCCCATCCGCGGACTGGGTCGTGCTGGTCGATTCCTGATAATGGGTGAGCACGAACAACTTCTCGTCCTCGCTCAAATCCCGGCGAAGATCGACCAACGCGCAGGCTTCCCGATGCGCGGCGGCCTGCGCACGGCTCAACTTGCTCATGACAAAACGCCTCCTGACAGACGAAAAACCGAGCCCCACAGTGGGACTCGGGATCTACGAATCCCCGGCGACACAGAACCGCTGCGCAGGTGAGACGCCAGGCGGGCTCTGTTGCCGCCGCGACGGCAGAGCCGAAGCGCGAAGGGCTGCGCTGGCGACGGCGAACCCGTGGCGGCGCGAGAAACGCCGCAGCCGCGACAGGTTGGCGCCGTAGTCACGGCTGGGGGTCGCTGCCACCGCCACGCCCCGCTGGTCGGCGCAGGCGAGGATCTGGAGCACCACGGTTGAGCCGATGCTCCGCTCGCGCGATTCGGGCGCGACGATCAAGGTGGCCACCACCAGGTGTTGGGTCGCGGTTAGGTGCATCCCACAGCCGCACCTGCGGAAACTCGGTGGTGATCTGGGCACGCAGTTCCTCGACCCAGGCTTGACTGTTCACACGTGCGCTTCGGGCAATCCGGCTCGGTCATTCCGGTACTGGGGATGGGGGATGTCGGCCGCCGTCGTGACCAGTTGGGCGGCGTCCATGGTGATCAGATCGTGGCAGCCCGCCGACTCCGGGGAGGTCACCGGACCAGGCACCGCGTAGGCGGCGCGGTCGAGTCGACTCGCCCAGAACACCGCCTGGCGGGCGAGGCTGCCGCGGCCGGCCTCGATCGCGACGACCGCGTCCGCGAACGCGGCAACCATCCGGGCGCGGGCGCGGGCCTTCGACCTGCTGATCGGGGTCTGCGGGGGATACTCGGTGACCAGCAGCCCGGCCGTGGCGATCTGTTCGACCAGGTCCTGATTGTGCTGCAGATACGCGCGATCGATCCCACACGCCAGCACCGCAACTGTCGACGCCGCCGCCGCCAGCGCGACCCGGTGTGCTCGCGAGGCGATGCCCATCGTGCCGCCGGAACAGATCGTCCAGCCCCGGGCAGCGAAGTCCTCGACGAACATCGTGGTGACCAGGTCTCCGTAACCGGAACCGGCTCCACTGCCGACGACAGCGACGGTGGGATCCTCGCTCACGCCGCGCAACGACGCCGAACCCAGCACCCATAATGCCAGCGGCGCAACACAATCGGCGTGGGCATTGGCGCGCGTGGCCAGCTGCGCCAGCCGCTGCGTGGGCCATTCGGGGTCTTCCGGGGTGAGCAAACGGCCACCGATACGATGCAGCGTCTCCAGATCTCGGGCCGCGAGGTCAGGATCACCGCGCTCGAGAACCCTGTGATCGACCGCGACCGGGACATCCCCGGCCGCCACCGCCGCGGCGGCGTTCTCGACACCGAGTTCATCGACCAGCTGCCACAGCGCACGCGACGGGCCGCACGCGGCACGTGACAACACCGCCCACGCCAGGCGACGGGCATCGGAGATCGGCACGAGATCAGACGAACGGACAGTACAGTCCATGACGGGACCTTCCTCGGAATCGTTGCGGGACACGACAAGACAGACACGAGGTGCGGTGACGCCGAAACATCCGCGAACAAGAACTGATGGATCGCGCCGGGCACGGCACCCGGCTCGCGGGCGGGCTCACGTGGAAAATCGGTCCTCACCGCTGCCAGACGGCGGTCCCGGTTGGCCGCCGATATGGTTGAGGGGTTTGCCGTTTCGCCAGTTCTGCCAGGCGTCCTGGATCGACGGGCGTGAGCCGCGGGCGGCGACGAGCACGGCGAAGGAATGACCGAAGTCGATCGCGTCCCCGGAGCCCAGGCCCGCCGCGTCGCAGTACCCGCGCGCGTAGCCGACCGCTTCGAAACACAACAGTAGGGCACTGCGATCAGCGAGGGCCGCTGACCATCGTTCCTGGTCCGGTGCTGTGCTCATCGTGCGTTCCGGCCCGTCGTAGCGGTGAGGTCTCCGTACTTGCGCCATGGGCGCCACGCCCCGCAGCCCGAATGCACGAAACAGCGCTTCTGGGTCAGGAATTGGGCGAAATAGCGCGCATGAGCATCTGCGAAAGCGGTGGCCTGAGCAGTACCGTTCAGCTCCGATCGCGCATCCTGCCACCCCCAGACATCGCCCTCGGCACGTGCATACGCTTCGGCAACCGGAATGCCGAGCCGACGGCTGTCCCGATAGCACTGTGCGAGCCGGGTGGAGTCGAAACCTGTTGCGGGCATGACGAATAACCCTTCCGAAGTTTGGGCAGGAACGTTCCGAGTTGTGCTTAGGCGGTTCTGGTCGGCGCGAGGTTAAGAGCGAGTCTCGACCAAGGTGCGCAGCTCAACCGTGTCCCAGCTCTACTCGCTGGCCACGGCCATCTGCAGGTCGGATCGGCCATGCAGCAGATCCCCTGCATTGCCACATCCGGACTTGGCGGCCCCACAACTGAGCCTCAACATCCACCTGCTGAGCGATCACGCTGCGGCGATCCTGGAGACCGATGCGTACTCGCATCGCACGTGGACTCCGTTGTGCTGTCCGCAGCACCTGATATCGCCGAGCACGCGATCCTCGACCCGGAGTTTCTTGCGGGCGGTCGTCTCGAGGTCGTCGATCTTCGATCCCGCGATGGCCTCGTAATGCGGCAGGTTTTCACCCGGACCGCCGAGTGCAGGAAGGCCAGCTAGCTTCCACATCCGCAGATGTAACCCCATCGCTGCTGTGTTGATGGGAGTGACCGTGGCGACCGCCAACACAGCCAGGCAAACCTCTGCTGCTGTTCCGTACTCGGTCGGCGTCCCAGCCGCCACACGGTCCAGTAGTTCACGGCAGTGCGCGCGGTATACGAACTCTGACCGGAACATCGACGGATGGGTCGGCTTCAGTAGTGAGGAGCTGTGCCAGAGCAGGTCCGACAGCCGTGGATGGTGACGGATCTGAGCCTTGGCGATCTCGTCCTCTGTGACGTCCATCAACGCCAAACCGTCAACGATGAAACCGAGCCCGGCAGCACGCAGCGACGCTGCGATATCCGCTCCTTGGTCGACCCCCACAACCTCCACGTCGCTCTGTTGAAGCGCCAGCACGTCCTTCAGTCGTCGCAGCTCGGTCTCAGGTGTCATCCGCCCACCTCGTCCAGGTTGCCGACCTCGAACCCTTGACCGAAGTACGACGGCAGCCGGGTACCCTCCCAGACCGTTCGCGCCCGATAGTTTTTCATTCCCACTCGATGGTGTTCACGTTCCTCGATGAACACGATTCGCTTCCGCTGGCCTTTCGTCGCATACTCCGTGACCGAGCGCACGGCGCCGGTGATGTCTGGGCTTCCCCAGCCTTTGGACTCCCATCGCTCGCTGTCTTCGTTCCAGAGCAGCAGCCGCCACGGTCTGTGAACCGGGCTGAAGTAGTCGTCCATCAGATACCTTTCTCGGACTTCCGGAAGGCTTTCGCTTCACCCAGACCAGCGCGGCAAGGTACTGCGGCGGTCAAGCTGATTGCGCGGTGAGGGTCCACAGGGATCGCACCTGTCGTCGGCGGTCAGAGCACGACGATGTCGGCGGGTAGCTTTGCCTCGGAAGAGGTATGGCTGATCAACGCGTGAAGCTGGGTCGGGGTGAGCCCGGCCGCGGTGGTGAGCTGATCATGCAGCGTGCCCGTCGCGATATAGGCCAGCTGTTCGTCGACGTGATAGAGCCCAAGGGTCCAGCCGGGATCGTCCTGGCATTCCATCTCGCCGTTGGATGCCAGCACGTTCAGACCGTTGTCCACCAACTGGCCGCCGATGGCCCAGCAATTACCGCCGGTAGAGCTAACGATGGCCGGCCCGGTACAGAATCGGGAAACGAGCGCCAGCTCTGCGTGGTACTTGTTGGTCAAGTAGTTCCAGTCCACTGCGACTCCTAATCTGGTTGTGGGTTTTCCGGAGGGATACAGGCGTTGACTTGATCGCGAGCGACGGCAATCTCGGCGGGCGTGCAGTGCTCGAGCGGGACTTCGCGCAGCAGGCTTTGCAGCACAGCTGCTCGTCGTGAAAAGTGGCGAATGCGTTGCAGCACAGCGTCAATGCCGTCTTGACCCCGTCGTCATCGACGACCAGGCAACCCGACGCGGTGAGTCCGGCACAGCGCTCATAGATGTCGCGCGTCATCTCGACCATCGGCAGGCTCACGATCACGACACGGCGCGGTGGATCGAAGTTCGCATGCCGACCACGCGCGACTTCCTCGATCGCGGCCGGGCCGAATCACCAAAGGAAGTAACAGATTTCGCCATCACACTCAGTGGGTGTGGCATTCGGAGGGGTCTCCCTTCTGATCGCTGAGTTCGCTGACTTGGGTTCCGGCCACTGCGCGCTGTAGGGGAACCTCGAGATGGGTGTCGTTCGTGCCCTCGTCGATCCGGATACCCGGACACGGGCGCAGCGGGCATGCGCAGGTCGCTGAAGTCCGATGTCGCACAGCAAATATCAGTTGCGCCGCTCGTTTTGGTCGGCGATATCGAGCACCCACGCCGCAAGGTCATCGAGGCACCTGACGGCCTTGACGTCGAGCATGCCGATGCGCGATCGCGTCTTGCGGTGCAGCTCCCAGGGGGAAAGATTCTTGGTCCACAGCGGCCACACCAGGACTGAGCATTCGCGGCAGCGACCCAACCGCCACCGCGTGCCGCGATTTCCGTATTGAGCGCCGGGATAGGTGATTCGGCCGTCGTGGCAACGGATAACCTTGGTGAATCGCGGTCCGCCGCCGTTCCATCCCGGACAACGCCAGAACTTGTCATAGCACGGCCGGGAGAACCGCCACTAGCGCGAGCGGGGCCGGAATTCCTCGGGGGTGATCGCTGGTGTGGTGGCGGCAGCGTGAGATGACGACGAGGGATCTGTGGGGTCGGTCATGGGGAACCTCCGTAATGGGCGAAGGGATGAGGTCGCAGATCGAGGTGGTCGCGGATGGCGCTGCGAGAAGCGGCATGCACGAACATGACCGGCAACCGGCGGCATACCGTCCGGTACCGGGGGACGTTGGGCCTACTCGCTCGCGGTCGCGAGGTCGGCGAGCACGGCATCCGTTGGCACTGAGTTCGGCATGAGTAGGTAGGTGTGGGGTCCGGTGGGGTGCAGATCGACGCGGGTGAAGTCATCGATGGCCTCGCCGATCCAGAATTCGGGGTCGCCAGGGGATTGTTCGTCGCCGTGCAGCCACGATTGCAGGTCGCCGTCGAGCTCATAGAATCGTCCGGTCGTGGGATCTTCTATGCAGGCAATCGCGATGTCGCAGTGGGTGACTCGCACAATCCGCAGCGTGGACAGCCCGCCGAGAGCGGAGAAGGCGTCGTTGATCGTCGCCTGCGCCACTTCGGCGAGTCGACAGGCGGTAAAGCATCCACCCAGCCGTGGCGGTGGGTGGAACGCGGGAATCGAGGCGGCGAGTTCGCGGCGGAACGAGTCGATAGCCGCCGATACGACGTCACCGAGTGCATCACGGAGACTGGAGCGCGGGATGAGCTGGCGCACCCGATCGAGCTCGCTAGGTAACACGACACCACCTGTCATCGCCAGCAGTTCCACGACGGTGATCACCGCTTCGCCATCACAGGCTGGAGGGTGTGGCATCGGGGTGGTTTCTTTTTCCTGACAGCCGGGCCGCGAGGACGTATATCGCGCGATGACGGCATCGACACCCTTGCTGAGTCTCGAGATCGCTCTGGGTAAGGAGCGGAACGGCTTGCACGTCGCGGCGTGGACGCTGCGGCCCGTGCGCCTACTCATTTCGACCGCTCGGCTGCTGGTAGTGCTGATCGAAGACGTCACTGTGGGGATCGAACAGCGCGGTTACCTCGGGATCTCCGGCGTCGAAGCGCCGCACGAGTTCTGTCATCGCCTCGTGGAAGAGCTGTTCCAATACCGAGTGCTCGCAGCCCTTCGGCCCGGGAACAGTAGCGATGGAAACGCGTTTCGGTGGAGTCCAGCGTGTTCCATAGCGTGAACTCGAGCCGATGAAGGGGACAAGGTCGGCTCGGTAGCAGTCATCCTGACGGCAGAACCAGGCGACGAGCTCGACGCAGGGCTGGGCCATTTTCTCCTCGGGGGTGCAAAGCTGCCAGCACGCGGTCTTGCTGGTGATACTGCTGAGGTCAAAAACTGGCGTGGCGTGTGGTCCGCCAGTGTTGTCGGCGTGGACTCCGCCGGTGGGGGATGTCAACGGTGTTCCTCCTTGTCGGTTGTGTTGATTGGAGTGGCTCTGGTCGGCGTGAAGGCCGCGCGTGTTGTGTGGCAACGCGATCGGTGCCGCCCGCCAGGCGCTGCTTGTTGATCAGCGCGTTGACCGCGCGCGAAATCGGTGACTGACCCACGGGCTCGGCCGCAGGCGTACTCGGCGCGGCAACTGGCGGCGGCGGTGACGCACACGAGCGCACTGAGCGAAACCGCAACGCGGAGAAACGCATACCGCCCGGGTGATGCCGGCGAATGGGCAGGGTATGTAGTGGGTGCCTGGCTGCTCAGGGATCGGTGCGGGCGAGATCGATCCCGAGGTCGGCCGCGGCAGCGACACCGAAGCGGGTCCACGCGGGAAGCTTGTCGGCCGGTATTCCCCTGTCGAGGGCCGCCCACAACAGCCGGGACGTCCAGTGGCTGGGATTCGCGTCCAGTGCGGCCTGCACGCAGATACGGGCCAGCACCCCGTCGCCTCTCAGATAGGCGCTGTAGGCGAGCAGCGCGGCGGGCCCGGCACGCTCGGGCCCGGCCAGAGCACGCAAAAGCTGCGTCCACAGTTGCTCGGCCTGCACCTGATACTCGCTGCTCGCGGTGGCGTGTAAACAGTCCAGAACCATCTGCTCCGAGAGCGTCATCGCGAGCTCGGCGAATCCCGCCGGCGCCAGCTCCTCTCCGGCAGCGACATCGGCGATACAGAACAGGGTGTGCAACAAACCCCGACGGTAGTGGCTATCCCAGGAGTCCTGAGCCCCTGCACGCTGCCGTGCCCGCTGCGCGCGCGTCCGCGCCGCAGGCATCCACCGCTCAACCTCGGCGGCCAGTCCCGGGTCAGGGGACACCGAGTCGATGAGGGCCTGTCGAGAGGAGAAGGTGGTACAACCCTGAGCTTCCCGATCGGACGCGGCGGCTGTTTGTCCCGGATCGGTGAGAACACCATGGTCGGAAGCGTCGGTGAGCGACCACCACGTCGAACCGGCAACGATTCGCCTGGTCATCCAGACATGTGCGAGAGAGGCCGAGGCACGGTCGAGCCCGTCGACCAGCGCGGCAAGCAGCACCTCAACATCGGAATCCGGAGCTGTTCGTGGCGGCGAGTCGACCAGACGGTCATCGACGACGATCGCCAGTGCGTAGGTGGCATCGATCTGGCGGGCAGCATCACACGTGCGCGTGACCGCCGGAGCAACCGGGTCGGCGAGAGCGAAGGACGCGACCATGCTCCGTGCCGAGGTCCGCTCGCCACTACCGGTGTTGAACAAGACAAGGACGATCTGACGTTCGGGTTCGTAGCCCAGCGAGGCCGGCATCGAGGCAATCAATGCGGTGGGATCGAATCGGTGAACCGACATAGATAACAACTCCTTCCACAGACGACCGATGACATTGAGGGCGATCGATGGCGAGGGCGTGACACGGCAGGCTGGTCGGGGCGTTAAGAAACCCGCTGCATGCCGATCACGCCGCGTCACGGACGGAGTAGAGGGCCTGTGCCGCGAGTTCCAAGGCAGTGAGCCGGGTGTCGGCGTGACCGTGCCAACGAGTCTCGAAGCCGGATCGTTGTTTGGGCAGAACCGAATCCGGGGCCGCGACGAAGAATTCCTCCAACCGCGGATAGGTGGGGGATGGTTCGGTCAGCCAGATCCGGGTGTGCTGACCATCGTCATGCGGGGCGATGTCAAGGTGAACCCCGAGTCGTGTGAGGAACTGCGAGGCCGCAACGCGACTGCCGCGATAGATCGTTTCGACCGAGCGCCACGCGGTCGCGGGTCGGCTGTAGCAGCGCCGCACCCGATACACCGCCCACCCGCAGCGCTCGAGCTCGGCCGCCGCGAGGGCGAGGACGTGTTCGGCGCCATCGCGGCGGAGCCGATCGGCCAACGACTTGCCGGGCCCGAATAGCCCAGAATTGCGGTTCAGCGCGACCGTGACGTACTCGTCGATGACATGTTTGAACGCCTCGGCGGGTGCCATGTTGAACCGTTCGAGCTGCTCGGGCCAGCTGGGCACCGAGACGAAACAACACTGGCGGCAACAGGATTTGGGCCACCACACACCGAACAACCCGAACAGATACCCCTGACAACGCGCCCGCGACCAACCCGCGGCATGCAACGGATAGATCGGGCGCCGCTGCCCGCCCATCGTGACCGAGGAGTCCTTGCCGATACGACCGGACTCCTCAGCGTTGAAGCCGATCGCATGCACGTACGGTTCATGCGCCAAATACCTTGCGCGCCAACCATCCAGGGGCATGCCCTTGGACTTCACTGAACACGTCCTTCTGCCACCGAGGGTGGGAAGAACGCCGTTGGCGCGGTGCTCGGCGCTCAGTGCGTAGAAGCCGTGCTCGTCGGCATCGGGATGTAAGCGCACCGGGCAGCGCGAATCCTGCAGCACCACGACCCCGTCGGCCGCCGAGGGGCCCGCACGGGCAACTTCGACAAACCTGATCGCACGCTCACGCAGTAGCGGCAGGATATGGGTGGTGACGAGATCGCAGGTGCTTGTCCACTCATCGCCGGTCTGAGCGACCATGACGATCAGATTCGACAGATCATCACGTAGCTCCGGTGGCCGAAATCTCGGTTCGAGCAATGTCAGGACGATACCCGCGGTGCTCTCGACGCCCATGCCGTAGGACCAGCACACGGGCATCGAACCATCATCGAAAAGCGCAGGGACAGAGAACAATCCGTCGCAGTCATCAGACACAGGGCCGCTCCGTTCCATACACGCCGGGACAATTTTTGGACCGGATACGTGGCGTGGAGGGGTGGGGATCAGTCCTGGTGACCGTTGTTCTCGAGCCACAATGCGCGATCCGGGACCGCGTCCAAACGTGTGTGTAGCTCCTCTCGGGGGATCCGCGAGGCGGGTGCCACGAAGTCGTCGGCCCAGTCTGTGAGCGACCCGCAGAGGGCGTTGCCTGGTCATTGAGATCTATGTAGGTCGCGTTGGTGTCCTTCAGGCTTAACCGTTGCGCGGGATCGGCTGGGTGAACGACTAGACCGTTCATTTCATCCCCTCCTTGAATAGTCGTTCGCGATGGTGGCCAGGCGACTGGGAGAAGTCCATGCCGACCATGTCACCGAGCATCGGGTTCGGTGTCTGTGGATCCGGATGGTGTTGACCGTCGGGGTTCGCCCAGGTCTATACCGAGGTCGGCGGCGCTGTGAAAGCCGCTGCGCGCCAACCGGCGTATCTGCTCCGGGGGGATGCCGACGGTCAGAGACGTCTCCAGCAGCTGAGCCATGGAATGCTCGGGATCGGCGCGCAGTGCCGCTTCGAAGGCGGTGCCAGCCAGTGGGCCGTCGCCGCGGACGTAGGCGCTGTAGCCGAGCAACGCGGCTGCCTCGGCGCGATCTGTATCCGAGTGTGCCCGAGTCATGAGCGACCACACGGTTTCGGCCGCCGCAGCGTGCTCGCCGTCCGGGAGCGCGAGCATCGCGTCACGCACCGACCTATCACGCAGTGCGACAGCGAGTTCCGCTAGTTCCGGGGCCATCAGCTGCTCGCCGGACTCGACACTGGTGATCTGCCACAGCACATATTCGAGGGCCTGCCGACTGTAGGCGGTCGGATCACCTCGCCGCACCGCCATGACTTGCCGCACGCGGGCGAGGGCCAGAGCACTGTCCAACAGGGCGGCTACCTGCTGCTGGAGATCAGTGTCCTCGGCCACGATGGCGGCCAGTTCGGCACCAGAGCCGCGCATCGGCTTGCTGTCTACCCATACCGATGCGGCCGGATCCGGCAGGCCCCCTGCTTGTTCGGGCCCGAACAGGGTCCACCAGCACTTCTGTGGCTCGATCGCCTGCACCGCCCAGGCACCCGCGAGGCTAATGTCCTCAGCGGCCAGGTGCCGGGCCAGGTCGGCGACCAACACCTCGAATCGTCCTGGGCCGCATCGGTCGCCGGCTGACGGCTCCGGCCCGGCGATTCGGTCATCGACCACGACGGCGAGTACCGCGGTCATGCCATCGTGTGCCGAGACCTGCGCAATACAGCTGGCCACCATGTCCGCTCGCAACTGGACACGACCGCGGTCAGGATCCAGATCGAACCGCATCACCGAGTCGACCACCGCGGACTGGTCGTCGCCATGCACCGTGCGCAGAATGAGCGTGACAAGCGAACGCTGTGGCGGGAACCCGATCAGGGCGGGTATCTCTGCGATCTGTTCTCCCGGATCATTGACCGGCACAATGCTTCGTGCTGCTCGCGGATCTAACGCGGCCGCCGGATCAGCGCAGATGATTTCCTGCACGGCTGCCTTGATCTCGGGTTCGTTCATGGCGTGGATGTTCCTTTCGACAGAGCGATGAATGGGTTGATGACGCACAGTCGACGGCCGAGGCACTCAGGTGGGGTCGTCGATCAAGTCGGGAGGCAGGAAGGGGTGGATTCCATCACCAACAGACGCTGACAGCGAGGTCGCGATTGATCACGGAGGGAGGACGACGGGATGCCGGTAACCTGATGAATGGGAGAATCAGGTGGACGGCTCGATCAGGAGCGCTGTCATGCCGAGCTCAGGTTCGAAGCCGACCCCGCATCCGGGGCGCCACCCCGAAATTCATGAACGCCTAGAACGAAACCGCAAGCGGGTGCAAGCGCGTCGCGCTCCGGCAACGTGAGAAGGCCATCACCACCGCAGTCAAGCGTTACGTCGCGGCTTGGGTGGCTATCGCCGAGTGCGAGAGCAAGCGGGATCGCGAAATCGCAAGCTACCAGAGGCGGATACAGAAGTTAGAAGCTCGCGCAAACGAGGAACTGGCTAGGCACCACGCCGAGCAGGCAGCTGCCGCAGCCGCCCTTCACGAGGAAGGCCAGACCGCCGAGGAGGTCGCTGAACTGCTCGAAATCACACCGAGGCAAGCTCGGCGCCTGCTCGCGGCCGCGCGCTCAGCGAATGCGGTGTTGACGACAACCGACACAACGCCGAGTTCCGGATTGCGGCAGGCAAGGGCGACAGCCGCCACGGCGAAGGTAAGCGGCGACGGGAGTAGGACAGAACTCGACTCTGATTCGGAAGGCGAACCGCGAATGGAATTGGTGGTCTGAAAATTCGGCCAGAGGGTAGTCGGTCAGCCGACGTAGCCGCCGACATTCCATACGTGCTGACGAAAGTGTTGGGGCGCAAATGCTGTCCGTGCGGGAATGCCCGAAATCGGAGACCGGGGCCAGTACGCCACACCACAGCGATGGCAGTAGTAGCCAGCACTCCAAACAGCGTACGCCGCACGTCTTCCCCGCCAGATTCTGCTGTTATAGCGGCTCCGGCCATACGCGATCCCCAGCATCAGGACCGAGGGCGCAGCCAATCCGGTCACCACCGTGACAGCGACGAACAGAGCCATCAATACACCAACATCTTCCGGATGAAAGACGTACCACGCCATCGGACCGAGCGCGGCGAGAGCCGGAAACAGGAGCAGGATGCCGCAAAGAACCAAACGGCCCGTCGGCCGCAGAAGGGGTTCAGGTGCCACGCTTCTGGCTAGTGCTGTCGTGTGAGTCCGTTCGCCTGACGATGCGCCGAGCACCGGTACCAACCCAGCGGACGTGACAGCAAATCCGGTGCTGAGGTCGCTGCTGTAGCTAGTGGACACGCCATCTGCGTGAAGTGCTTCCACGTTCTGGACGGCATCGATCCTATGGCAGAGCGGACACGAGATGTCGGTGTCCATACAAGAGTTCCCCTTCCGAGCAGCAGGTCGGCTGTGCTCATATTCGGCGATTACAGATTCGCGGCGACAGAACGAACGCTACTTGTGATATGGAACACCTTCGGTTGGGGCATGTCGAGAGATGGCGTGGTTTGCACCGCCGGAAGTTGTCGACACAGGTGCTCCTTTGGTCGGTTGAGAGCCGGTGACCTGCAAAGCGATCGTGCGATCGCATCGCCGAGGCTGCTCCAGCGCTGTGTATTGGATCCGGTGGGGTCATCGTGGGCGTCCGTGGGGTGTCCCGGCGGGGAACGCCGTGGCGCTGGAGGGCGGTACTGATAGTGCCGGCGGCGAAGTCGAGATCGTCGGCGATGCGGGCGAGGGATTTCCCGTTGCGGTAGCGGGTAGAGGCGAGGTCGATCTCCGTCTCGGTGAGGTGGCGTTGCTGACGGATGGTCGTGCCGGCCGCGCGAAGAATTCGAAGGACGCTCCCTTTGCCAAGGTGGTATTGGGCGGCGAGTTGGTTTGTGGAGGCACCATCTTCGTAGGCAGCGCGGATCGCCGTGCGCTGGTCGTCGGTAAGACGGTGCCGCAGAGCCTGACGGGGCGGGGGTAATGGGTCGGGTGCGCGATCGGCCTGGTCGACCAATTGATTGCGGAGTCGCTCGTGCTTGGCGGTCAGGTGCGTTTCAGTGGTGTAGATACGCATGAGCTCGATGACCGCAGACGCCGCCTACTTCGCACTTAACGCTCTGTAGGCGGCCATCAAAGAGGCGCCACCAGCGGGCGAGGTCCTGGTCCAAGGAATCAATCCCGCATGCATGCCGATACTCCGATATGCGCATTTAACCATGTATTATCCAAATTGGTGCGTGGCGTTCTGCTGGAATAGGGCCAGCAAGGAAGGGCGGCTCGATGCATCGATCCAGGCTTCGATCGGTGGTTTCTAGCCGGACGTCGGCAGGTGATCAACGGGTGTCGCCATCACTGCAGTGGTGGCGAAATCCTCGAAGGTCGGCTTCAATGGGTGGTGGGTACGTCTCAGTGGACGGTTGGAACCGAACTGAGGTGCCCACATGTCATCGCAACCCAAGTCGAAACGCGCCGCTGTCGATCGCAGCTCTTCGGAGAGTGAAGCGATCGACGTAGACGACCCTCCGAACGATGAAATCTGGCTCAGCACAGCGGAAGTCGCGCGTCGTCTGAAGATGCGGCCGAAAACGCTTGCGGCGTGGGCCGCCGGGGGTCGTGGCCCACGGTACGCGCGAATGGGGCGGTACCGGCGATACCGCCTCGCTGACCTCGTCCTCTGGGAACTCGAGCAACTCGCCCACGGTGGTGGCGGCGGACACGTCAGCCCAACGTACCGACGCTGACCGTCCGAGGTTCCCTCAGAGAGCTTAGTGGCTATCAGTTAGCAAACTTCTACCTCTTGTCATTCGTAACTCAACTGGCTCACTCTCGTGCCGGAAGTGCTGGCGTCAGGCAAGGGTCGGTGACAGGTGGGGGAATTGGGTTCGTCACCGAGTCGATGCCCTGCGATAACCGGCTCGCGAGGGATCCATGAGAGGAGATCGGTGGTAGGCAGGCTGCCCAAGCCCGTCGGTACCTTCGGCGACGCGTCGAAGCCGAAGAAGCAGAAGAACGGGAGCTGGCGCACGACGGTGCGCTACTACGGAGCGCGAGGTTCCCAGCAGCTGGAGCGTACGGGGGCCAGCGCCGACGACGCCCGAAACCGTCTGGCGGAGGCCATGCGGGACTTCCGGGAACAGCAAGGGCGGGCCCGGATTACGCGGACTACGAAGCTGATCGAGCTGGCGGCGGAACTGCTGGTGGAATTGGAGGCCGATCCGGACTACACCGAAGGCAACGTCGAGGACTACCGGCGCGAGATCTACATCTCGACCGACCGGCGCGCGAATCCCGACACGATCAAGATCGAGAACTCGCTCGGCCATTTACAAGTCTGGCAAGCGACCACTGGCGAGCTCGATCGTCATCTGAAACATCTTGTTGCCCTGAAGCTTCGGCGCAAGGCAAAGCAGCACAAGATCGTCCTGCGCGCGATGATGGCCATCGCGGTGCGGCACGGAGCCTTGGACGTCAACCCGATGGATGGCGTCTCGGCGTTCACCCGGCGCAAGAACAAGGCACGCGGCAAAGTCGAGGACCAGCATGCGTTGCCGGCGTTTCGTGCCCAGGTGCGCGCGTGGGCGCGCGGCGAAGCGGTTCCCGGCACCCCGGCTTACACCTGCGGGCCCGCGCGCGACTGGGTCGTGGTGTGGGTGGTCGACATCATCACCGGGACCGGGCTGCGCCCGCACGAAGTGTTCGCGCTGCTGCTCGATGACATCAACCTCGATTGCGAGCATCCCTACCTGGATGTGACGGGCACGCTGGTCGAGGTGAAGGGCAAAGGTAAGGGCCGGTGGGTGCGTAAGCCGTTCCCCAAGACCGAGAACGGCTGGCGACGCATCCTGCTGCCCCCGCATTCGGTGGAATCGATTGCCGAAGCCATCGCATATCTGGAATCCTCGGCGTGCTCCAACCCGATGAGGCTGTTGTTGCCCTCGAGGAAAGGGACAGTGCGCAACCCGAACAACTTCGGACGGCCATGGCGTGCGGCGCGCGGCGAGAACTTCGCGTGGGTCACGCTGCGGACGTTCCGCCGCGGTGTCGGCACCGAAGTCGACCACGCCCACGAGAACCCGGAGCGCGCCGCCAGGCAACTGGGCAACACCACCGCGGTGGCCAAGGCGCACTACATCGACATTCCCGAGACCGTGCCCGACAACCGTGACGTCCTGGAGCGCTGGGCCCGGGGACCGAAGGCGGCAAAAGTGTGAGATTTCTGTGAGATCCCCCTCAAATCGGACCGTCTCCTGAACCGAAAAGACCCCTTCCGACCCAGGTCGAAAGGGGTTTTTCTGTCGGGCTGACAGGATTTGAACCTGCGACCACCTGACCCCCAGTCAGGTGCGCTACCAAGCTGCGCCACAGCCCGTTGTGCGCCCATTGCTGGGCGCTCGAAGAGATTACCGCACGTGGGGGCGGGGGAGCGAATCGGCTGGTGAGCGGCGTGGCGGTGGGGTGGGTGGGGGTGTGAAAGGCGGTCGGGCGCAGGGGGTGTGGGGTGGTGGTGGTGATTGGCGGCGAGCAGTGGGGGCATTCCCGTCGATACGGAATGTGCCGGGCGGGCGGTGGGCCCGGCGTAGCGGAAGGAGACGGCGGGGATGAGTCGGGAGCGGCGGCTGGTCGAGGCGTTTGTGCAGCTGGCGGACTCGCTGGTGGAGGAGTACGACCCGGTGGATGTGGTGCAGGAACTGCTGGATCGGGCGGTCGATCTGCTACCCGTCGATACCGCGGCGGTGCTGCTGGCGGGGGCGGACGGGGAGTTGCGGGTGTTGGCGTCGACCAGCGAGGCGACTCGTTGGCTGGAGCTGCTGCAGATCCAGGCGCAGGACGGGCCGTGCGTGCAGTCGTACCGGAGTTGCGAGCGGGTCATCGTGGAGGACCTGGAGGAGGCGCGCGACCAGTGGCCCGCGTTCGCGAAGCAGGCTCTGCTGGAGGGTTTTCAGTCGGTGTACGCGCTGCCGATGCGGTTGCGCATGGATCGGGTGGGTGCGCTCAATTTGTTCAGCACGGGCGACGAACATCTGACCGAGGACGATGTGCTGATCGGGCAGGCGCTGGCCGATATCGCGAGCATCGCGATTCTGCAGGCCCGGATGCTGGCCGACCACAAGACGGTCAACGGACAGTTGCAGGTGGCGTTGCAGGGACGCATCGTCATCGAGCAGGCGAAGGGCATACTTGCTGCTCAGGGCGACCTCGACCCGGAAGCCGCGTTCCACGCGCTGCGCGGCTATGCCCGGCATACCCGGGTGCGGCTACCCGATCTCGCCCGCGCGGTGGTCGATCGGACCATCGACACGAGCCAGATCCTCGCCCACGCCGATCACCGTGAGCCCTGAGGTCACAGCCGTTCGTGCACGGTGAGCAGCAGATGGTCGAACTGGGTGCGCAGTTCGACCATCGGCCCGTCCAGCGTGGTGACTTCGGCGACGAGCTGGTTGGCCAGCGCGCGCAGCTTGACGCCGGTTTCTTGGGAACGCCAGGTGAGCACCCGAAAGGCCTGGTCAGCGTTGATCCCGTAGATCAGCATCAGCACGCCCTTGGCCTGTTCGATCCCGGCCCGCGCGGAGTACAGCTCGGGCAGCGCGCCGTTGAGGGTTTGTCTGCGGTCTTCTTCGAGCGCGTTGGTGATGTCGACGTAATAGCCCGCGGTGCCGATCACCGTTCCGTCGTCGTCGACCATGTGGTCGCCGACGACGAGGACGTGGTGCACTTGGCCTTCGGTGTCGATGATGCGGTGGCGGCTGCAGAACGGTTCGCCGGTCTCGACCGATCGAGCGATGGTGTTCGCCACCTGCTGACGGTCTTCGGGGTGCTTGTGTGCCAGCAGCAGTTCGGTGGTCGGTTGCACCGATCCGGCGGCATAGCCGTGGATGAGCGCGACCTCGTCGGACCATTCCCAGCGCTGGTCGGCCAGCCAGAAGCGGAAGCTGCCCGCACTCTGCGGCCTGCCAGCACCGAGTACCTCTTCGATCGGCCGTACCGTTTCGGCCTCGTCGACGTCGGCATCCACGAGCGCCTTGGCGATGACCTCGGGCGGCGTTTCGTCGCCGCTCCCGTGTGCGACGTCCGGCACATCAACAGACTGATCCACGACCTGCCCCTCTCGACCTCGACCGATGTCAGTACAAAGACGGTCGGCTGACGGGGTCTGGGGCAGCGCGTTCCGACGGACAGGCTACCTCGCGGCCTCGACGGCTCGTCGGTGAGGTCGGTGCGGGATCAGCCGGGCACTCGACGCCGTGCGGTTCGTACCGGAAACGGTGGTGGCGTTGCGATTCCCATCAAATGCGCCGTGCGACGGTCAGCACGTCCGGTACCAGCGCGGACGGAATCGGTCTGCGCACCGACCGCTGCGCGGTGATCCGGAATCCGGCGGCCTCGACCAACGATCGCATCTCGTCGGGGGACGGAAAATACGCCACACTTTGAATGGGCGTCGGTTGCAACAGCTGCGCGAAGCGGCTGCGCGGATTGTTCAGGGCAATCGCGAGAAGCCCACCGGGGGAGAGGATTCGGTGGAACTCCGCGAGCGCGGCGGGATGGTCGAAGAAGTGGAAGGCGTGCGTCGAGACGACGGCATCGACCGCCGCATCGGGCAGCCCGGTGTCCTCTGCCCGCCGGTTGATCCAATTCACTTGGCCGGAGCGGGCTTTGGCCTGCCGCAGCATGCCGACGGACGCATCGCACCCGTAGACCACCTCGGGGTTCAACTCGTGTTGGATGCGGGAGGTGAGAATCCCTGTGCCGCAGCCGATATCGGCGACCCGGCGAATATCGGCCCGGCGAAGTTGCTCGATGATCTCGTCTTGCGGTGGCCGGTAGGCGATCCGCTGCACAAGGGGAATGTTGTAGACCCGGGCCAGCCGACTCCAGCTCCGCGTGACGAGGCTGTTGAAGGCGCGGGTCGGCGCGGCTGACATAGCCTCAGCTTAATCTGTCTGAGACGACACCGGAAGTAGCGGCCGGGGAGCGGTGTCGCCCACTGCTCCCCAGCCGGATGGGCTCACTGATCAGCGATTGCTACCGCTGTGCTGGCCGCCCTTGGCCTTGGCCTCGGTCGGCTGGGCTTCGGCGCCCTTCCTACCCGCGGCCGAGGGGTCGGCGCTGTTCTTGTCGCCGAAGCTACCGGTGCTTGCCTGACCGCCGCGGCGGGCCTGTTCCTCGGTGTCGCTGCGGTTGCCGAACTGTCCGGGGTTGTTGGTGTCTGGCATGTGCATCTCCTCTCGAGTGTTATCGGCCGAGCCTGTTGAACGGCTCATTTGGCGTGTGCCCGTGGCTCTCGGACCTAAACAGGACGATGTGGCGATGCGTTTGCCCTATTGTCCGTTTCGGCTATATGACTCAACGGTTTTGCCAGGTCGTCGAGCCAACGGCCTTCCGCCCGTACGCCGTAGATCACTTCGATTTTTTCCCGGCGGCGAACAGTGCGGACGCACCGACGGCGAAGGCGAGCGCAATGTTGCCGAAATCACGCCGAACAGCAACCGCGCTCAGAGCAGCGTGAGGGTATCGTTCGGTCCTTCGATGACCGCGATGAGTCCGGCGCGAATCCCGGCGCGCACCGGCAGGGGAGCCGAAAGTGCTTGCAACGGAAGCGATAGCACCGCCGGATCCGGATGCACAGCCTCCAGCGAACGCAACGTCGCCTGCGGCAGTCCCGACGAGGGGTGTGCGGTCTCGCCCCAGTCGATGAGGAATGGAATGAGTCCCCCGTGCAGGTCTTTGCGCGACCAGGTCAGCCGCCACCGCAGCGTCTGCCCTTCGGGAGTAGCCCTGGACATGTCCGCGACATCGCCGGGATCGTATCCGGCGGCTCGTGCGTCGGCGACCACCGTAGCGATGTCGGTCACCCGCGCCGCCCAGGTCGCCAGGCGCGGGGCGGCGAGGCCGTTGATGCCGAACGGCCGCGGTAGCCGCGGCACCGGCTGGCCCAGGTCGGGGCCGATGATCTCCAGATAGCCGTCACCGAGGCCGAGCAGAAAGTTTCGCGTTCCGTACCCCATGTGCCTGCCACCCGCGACCGGCGCCACGCCGAGCGCTCGCGTCACGACACCTACCGTGGCCGCGAGGTCCGGGGTCGCCAAGACGAGATGATCAAACCCGCTCACTCTGGAAACCCTAGCCACTTGTCCGCACCGGCGGCTGGTTTCCGCGGCTATCTTTGCGCCGTGGCCGCGACCAGCGCCGAACGGGCGGCGCGCACGGCGGGATGGTTCCCGGTCCCGCGCCGGTAGGCCAGGCGGGTCCGGCGCCGGGTCGCCAGCGGGGTGAGCGTGACCTGGGGCGGACACGGCAACGCGCCGAGCTCCGGAACGAGCGCGACACCCTGGCCCGCCGCCACGAGGGCGAGAACGGTACCGAAGTCGTCGGCGTGGTGCCGTATCCGCGGCGTGAAGCCGACGGCCTGACAGGCGCGGACGGTCATCGTGTGACACAGCGTGTCGGGCGTGCCCGCGATCCAGGAATCCGCGCGATGGGCGGCCAGCGGTTCGGCGGTCAGCGCGGCCAGATAGATAATTTCCTCGAGCAGCGGCTCGGTGTCGAGCGCGGGGTCCGGTTCGACGGGCACATAGTCGTATTCCTGGACGAGGGCGACGTCGAGGGTTTCCGCGCGCAACGCGGCGGGCGCGGTCGCCGGGTCCAGCTCGGTCACCATCAGTTCGAGCCCGGGATGGTCGCGACTCAACGCGACGAGCGCGGGGGACAGGATCGTGCGAACCGCGGTCGGGAAGGCGCCGATCCGGAGCGTTCCGGTGAGCTCGGCCCGCGTGGTCGCCAACTCGGCGGCGGCTTGTTCGAGCACCGCGAGGATTGTCTCGGCGTGCTCGACAAGCATCCGCGCGGCCGGGGTCAGCGTGACCCGGCGGCCGGTTCGTTCGAGCAGCGGCACACCGGCTTCGCGTTCGAGCGCGGTGAGCTGCTGCGAGACCGCGGAGGGCGTGTACGCGAGCGCGTCGGCAACCGCCGCGATGGTTTCGCGGTGCGCCAGTTCGCGGAGCAGGCGCAGCTTGCGGATGTCGAGCATCAGCTCAGCTTATGCTCGCGTGTAGAAATGGGGACTGGACCTGCGGGTTCAACACGAGCACGCTCATATCTATGACGCTCGCAGGCCTTTTCGTCCCCCTTGTCACCCCGTTCACGGCGGACGGCGCACTCGCTGCCGACGCGCTGGAAGGGCTGGCCCGCTCGGCGCTCGAAGCGGGCGCGACCGGGCTCGTCGCGCTCGGCACCACCGCCGAAACCGCGACCCTCAGCACCGAAGAGCGCGGACTGGTCGTCGACATTTGCGCCCGCGCGTGCCGAGAACACAACGCCGCCTTGATCGTCGGCGCCGGATCCAACTCGACGGCCGGCTCGATCGAGGCACTCGCGAACCTCAGCCCGCACATCACCGCCGCGCTCACCGTCGTCCCGTACTACACGCGCCCTTCGGAAGCGGGTGTGCTCGCCCACTTCCGGAGCCTCGCCGCCGCCAGCCCCGTGCCGCTGATCATTTACAACATTCCGTATCGCACCGCCCGCACCCTCGGCATCGACACCTTGTGCCAGCTCGCCGAGGAGCCGAATATCATCGGCGTCAAACACGCCGTCGGCGGTATCGACGACACCACCGTCGAGCTGATGCGCAGGTGCCCAGCCGATTTCGCGGTCCTCGCGGGCGATGACCTATACGCGGCACCGCTGCTCGCCCTCGGCGCCGCGGGTGGCATCCTCGCCTCCGCGAACCTCGACACCGCTGCGTTCGCTGCCCTCGTCGCCGCCTGGCGCGACGGCCCCCTCGACCGGGCCCGCGCTCTGAGTCACCGCCTCGCGGCGCTGTCCGCCGCCGCCTTCGCCGAACCCAACCCGACCGTCATCAAAGCGGTTCTTGCTGCTCGAGGACGTATCCCGAGTCCGGCAGTGCGGCTGCCCCTGCTCCAAGCGAGCGCCGCCGCCACCTCCGCAGCCGTGGCCGCACTCGAATATTGTTCGCGGGAATGGCAAGAGGATTTGCTGGTGTAGACGGCGAAGAGATGCAACGCTGAAGCGGTGACTCAACCTCCGGATACTCAGGCGATGGGGCCTGACCCGACCGCCGACAAATTGGACGCCGCGGTCTTCAAGGTGGCAGGCGTGGTCGTGCTCGGCGCGATCATGTCGATCCTCGACATCACCGTAGTCAACATCGCACTGCCCACCTTCCAAGCGGAATTCGAGACGAGCTACGCCATCGCGGCGTGGACGATCACCGGCTACACGCTCGCCCTGGCCACCGTCATCCCGCTCACCGGCTGGGCGGCCGATCGGTTCGGCACGAAACGCCTGTACATAGCGGCGCTCGCCTTCTTCGTGCTCGGCTCGGTGCTCTGTGCGACCGCATGGAACATCGAGTCGCTCATCGCGTTCCGGGTGATCCAGGGCATCGGCGGCGGCATGCTGATGCCGCTCGGCATGACGATCATGACGCACGCGGCGGGCCCGCAACGGGTCGGCCGGGTGATGGCGGTGCTCGGCGTGCCGATGCTGCTCGGCCCGATCTGCGGCCCGATCCTCGGCGGCTGGCTGATCGAATTCCACTGGCAGTGGATCTTCTTGATCAACCTTCCCATCGGCGTTGTCGCGCTGGTCCTGGCCTACATCGTGTTCCCCGCGGACAAGCCGGAACCGTCGGAGTCGTTCGACTTCCTCGGCATGTTGCTCGCCTCGCCCGGGCTCGCGCTGTTCCTGTACGGCGTCTCGTCGATTCCCGGCGAGGAAACGGTCCTGGCGACGAAGGTATTGCTGCCCGCGATCATCGGCCTCGTCCTCATGGTCGCGTTCGTCTTCCATGCGCTGCGCACCGAGCATCCGCTGATCGATCTGCATCTGTTCCGCAACCGCTCGCTGACCTTCGCGGTGCTCACCATGGTGCTGTTCGCGATCGCGTTCTTCGGCGGCGCGTTGCTGCTGCCGACCTACTTGCAGCAGGTCAGGGGCGAATCGGCATTGACGGCCGGATTGCTGCTCATCCCGCAGGGGTTGGGCGCGATGCTCACCATGCCGATCGCGGGACGCTTGGTCGACAAGATCGGGCCGGGGAAGATCGTGCTGGTCGGCATCGCGCTGATCGCGGTCAGCACCGCGTTCTTCATCCAGCTCGACGTGGATACCTCCTACCCGCTCATGCTCACCGCGCTGTTCGTGATGGGTCTCGGCATGGGTTGCACGATGATGCCGATCATGACCGCGGCCATCCAGACGCTGACGCATCAGCAGGTCGCCCGTGGTTCGACCCTGATGAACATCGTCAACCAGGCCGCGGGCTCGATCGGGACCGCGGTGATCTCGGTGGTGCTGACGAACCTGCTGAACAACGAGGAATTCGCCAAACCGGCCATCGTGGCGAACGCCAATCCGGAATTCGCCGCCCAGCTGCCGCCGGGCGTGCTGGAGACCGGATTGAGCCAGGCCGCAACGGCATTCAGTAACACCTACGTGGTGGCGCTGGTGCTGACCGTGCTCACCTTGGTTCCGGCGTTCTTCCTGCCGCGCACGAAACCGAAGAACCCCGAGGCGGCCGCGGTCACCGCGGTGCACGTGTAGGACTCGCGCCCCGAGATCGCCTGCTCAGTGCGGCGATCCCGGGGCGTGGTGGGTACGCACCTCGTCGAGGAAGTCCAGGACGACCGGACTTGCGAGAGAACGGAATTCGTCGAAGTACGCATGCCGGGCACCGGGTATCAAATATGTGCGAGCGTGGGGGACGCGTTCGGCGAGCAGCGCGGCGTTGGCTACCGGATTGAACCGGTCCTCGGTCCCGTGCACGATCAAGGTGGGAATTCGGATGTCCGGCAGCACATCCCACGCGTCGTGCTTGTTGCTGGCGACCAGATGCCGCCGCTTGGCGTAGGCGGGCATGGTGGCGTCGCCGAGGGTGTTGTACGGCCCGGACGTGCGGGCCAGCCATTCCGGGGTGTACATCAGTTCCAGCAGTGCCTGTTTCGCCGCGTCCGGATCGGGCTGAATGAGCGACTGCCGGATATCGGCACCGCGTTCGATGCTGTGCCGGCCGCCGGGTGAGGTGCAGCCGAGAACCAGGGCATGCACCCGCGCCGGGTGGCGCGCGGCCAGCCATTGCGCGACGCGACCGCCCATGGATGTGCCGTACACCGCGGCCCGATCGATGCCAAGATCGTCGAGCACCGCGATCACGTCATCGGCGAAACCCACTGTGCTGTAAGGCTCGTCGGGCTTGTCGCTGTCGCCGGTGCCACGCCAGTCGAGGGTGATGGTGCGGTACTCGGCCTCGAAGTCCTCCCTGATCCCATCCCACCAGTGGTGGTTGTTGGACTGCCCGGCAAGCAGGACCAGCGGATCGCCATCGCCGCCGGTTTGGTAGGCGAGGCGAACGCCGTTGGCGGCCTTGGCATATGGCACGGTGCTGGTCCCCTATCGGATCGGTGCGTTGGTCGGCCGTAGGCCGTCGAGGACGAATTCCAGGCAGCGGCGCCAGCTGGCGGTACCGGTCGTCTCGCCGAGCAGCGACAGTGCCCACAGCAGCTGCACCACGTCTTCGTCGCTCGCGTCGGCGCGCACCGCGCCCGCCTGCCGGGCGCGGTCCAGCAGCGCCGACAGATGCGACATGCCGCGATGGCACGCCTCGGTGAGCTGGGCGGCGGCGGGATGGTCGCCGGTGAGCGCCTCGAGCAAGCCGCGGTCGGCGGTCAGCTGATCCAGTAGCTGCTCGATGAACCCGCTGAACGCCTGCCACGCGTCCGGCTCGGCCGCTGCCCGCGCGGCGAATTCCTCCATCGCGGCAAGGCGGGCGGGCAGCAGTGCGTCGATGAGCGCGTCGCGGTGCGGGAAATGGTTGTACAGCGTGCCGATGCTGACCCCGGCCCGCCGCGCGATCTCCTCCAGCGAGCCATCGAGCCCCTGCTCGGTGAACACGCCGGCGGCCTCCCGCAACAGCTTCTCGCGATTGCGGGCGGCGTCGCGGCGCAACGGCTTGGTCATGGGGACCATCCTACAAAAGTCGAGGGGCACCTCGACTTCGTGCTATCGTGATGAAGATGAGGGGGGCCTCAATATTCGCCAAAAGGAGAACCATGTCCAGCACACCAACGGCCGTGATCATCGGTGCGGGACCCGGCCTCGGCATGTCCATGGCCAAGCGTTTCGGCAGCGAAGGATTCCGTGTCGCACTGCTCTCACGAAGCGACGCACGCCACGAGCGCTATCTGAAAGACCTTGCCGCCCTGGGCATCGAGGCCACCGCCCACACCGCCGACAGCACGGACCGGGCCCGGCTGACGTCCGTGCTGGCCGAGATCGCCCGCGCGGGCGACATCGAACTCGCTTATTACGGCCCCGCCGCCACGCAGCTGCCCGTGCCCCTAGCCGATATCACCGAGATAGACGCCGCCGCAGCTCGATCCGCGTTCGAACTCATCTGGCCCGCCGTCGACATGGTGCACCAAGTCCTCCCGGCGATGCTCGAACGTGGCAGCGGCGCCCTACTTTTCGCGGGTGGCCTGTCCAGCGTCCGCCCCATGCCGATGCTCGGCCAGCTGGCTCTGTCGGCCGCCGCCCTGCGCAACTACGCCGTCACTCTCAATGCCGCCCTCGCCGAACGCGGCGTCTACGCGGGCACCCTCACCATCGGCGGTCTCATCGAGCACGGCGACATTCACGCCATGGTCACCGCCGACCCAGGCCACTTCGGCGCCGCCGACGGCCACACCCTCGATCCCGACCGGCTCGCCGCCACCGCCTTGGACATGTACCGCACCCGCGACAGGGCCGAGGAGGTGTTCGACGTGTTCACCGGCTGACGCGGTGGTCACACCGGTGGTAGCCGCTTCCTCAGCAGGCAGAACTGGTTTCCCTCGGGATCGCTGAGCACATACCAGCTCTCGTCACCGGTCTGACCGACGTCGGCGTGCCGCGCGCCCAGTGCGAGCAACCGTTCGAGTTCGGCGTCCTGGTCCCGGTCGGTCGAGTTGACGTCGAGGTGCAGTGGCAGCTTCGCCACTCGCGGGTCCGATGTTCGACTGAAGATCAGCGTGGGTTGCGGTCCGCCGAAACCGACACCGGGCGGGCCTATTTCGACGCTTTCGTCGTCCGCGTCGAGTTCCTCGTACCCTAGGACCTCGGCCCAGAACCGGGCGAGTTCCCGCGGGTCGGCGGCGTCGATGACGATTTCGCTGATCCGGCAAGACATACCGGCCAGCTTAGATCGCATCCGCGACGGCGGCGTCAGGCTTCGCGAACCCCGCGTCGGTCCGACCAGACCAGGATCGGCTCGACCACGCGTGCCGCGACGGGGCCGACTATTGCCATCAACAGCACGTAAGTTGTTGCCAGGGCGGCGAATTCGATGGGGACCGCGCCTGACGCGACGGCCAGCCCGGCGATCACGATGGAGAATTCGCCGTGCGCGACCAGCGCGGTGCCCGCACGGACCCGCCCGTAGCGGGAGGCCCCGGCCCGCTTCGCGGCCCACCATCCGGTGCCGACCTTGGTGGCGGTGGTGACCACCGCGAGCAGACATGCCCAGCCGAGCACCGGCGGGATGCTGGCGGGGTCGGTCGTGAGTCCGAACAGCACGAAGAACAGCGCGGCGAACAAGTCGCGGAGTGGTTCCAGAATCTTGGTCGCGTTCTCCGCGGTGGAATCCGAAATCGCGATGCCGAGCAGGAACGCGCCGACCGCCGCGGACACCTGCACCGAGGAAGCGACACCGGCCACCAACAGCGCGCAGCCGAGCAGCTTGAGCAAGAAGATCTCATTGTCTGCACTGGCGACCAGCGCGGAGACGTACCGGCCGAAGCGCAGCGCGACGACGAGGACGACGGTCAGCGCGAGTAATGCGACCCCCAACGTCTGCAATCCGGCGAGGAGACTGACGCCCGCGAGTACGGCGGTCAGTACCGGCAGATAACCGGCCATCACCAAGTCTTCGAATACCAGGATCGACAAGATCACCGGGGTTTCCCGGTTGCCGAGCCTGCCCAGCTCGTCCAAGAGCTTCGCGACGATGCCCGAGGAGGAAATGTAGGTGACGCCCGCCATCGTGACCGCGCCGGTGAAGCCCCAGCCCAGCGCGAGGGCGACAAGTACACCGGGTGTCGCGTTGAGGAAGATGTCAACCAGCCCGGCGGGCCAGGACCGGCGCATCCCCGTAACGAGTTCGGCGGCATTGTATTCCAGGCCGAGCAGGAGCAACAGCAGGATCACACCGATTTCGCTGGCAAGATGGATGAACTCGTCTACGTGGTGCAATTCGACCAACCCGCCGTTGCCGAACAGCAGGCCACCGAGCAGATACAGCGGAATCGGGGACATGCCGATGCGAGCGGCGATCCGGCCGAGTAAACCCAAGCCGAATAACACCGCCCCCAGCTGGATCAGCGCGAGTGCGGTGGTATTCGCGACCATCATCAGCCGTTGGTGAGTATTCTCGCCGCGGCGTCCAGACCCTCGGTAGTTCCGACGATCACCAGTAGGTCGGCGGCCGCGAAGGTGAAATCCGGACCCGGTGACGGGATAACCGCCCCGCCGCGCATGATCGCGACAATGGAAGCCTTGGTCCGAGTGCGCATCTCGGTCTCACCGAGCCGCCGGCCGTCATAGGGGGAGCCCTCGAGGATCGAGAACTGCCGAGTGTTCACCCCGTCCAGCTCGCGATGCTCCTCGCGCAGCTGCGCAACCAGCTGCGGCGCGCCGAGCAGATTGGCCAGCACGGCCGCTTCCGTCGCGGACAGCGGAATCTGATCGGTGGCCTCCGGATTGTCGGCCTTGCTCACAATCAGATAGATCGTGCCGTCCTTGTGATCGATGACCCCGATCCGGCGGCGCAGGCCTTTGATCGGAAAGTCCTTGCGCACACCAATACCCGGCAAGCGCGTCACCTCAACGTTCACCACACCAGCGTAGCCGCGCACCTGCGGAATGCCTGCCGAAAACGTTGTCCGATTCGTCCCGAGCCGCCCATCAATCCGAGGCGCCAGGCGCGAGGTGGTAGCGCACCGTCGGGCTCCAGAGGAAGAAGCCGTTGACGCCCGCGTCGTTCGCGGCGTCGATCTGGGCTTCGATCTCGTTGGGCCCGTAATTCACGCCCAGGCTGAAGTCCTGTAGCCAGGGGACGATTTTGGCGTCGGTGCCCTGCATGCGGTTGCGGAAATCCTGCAACGAGCGGTAGGTGATGTCATACGGCTGGGAGTTGGGGTTCGCGACACCGTATTCGCCGGGGTTCCAGTGCGAGGGATAGACCATCGGCGCGATGTAGTCGACGTGTCGAGCCATCAGCGCGATGTCCTGCGCGATCTGGTCGGGCCGGGTGACGGCGATGCCGAAGACCGCGGCACTCTGGTCGGCGCCCGCGTCCCGCACCGGGTCGCGGCTTTCGCGCAGGAATTCGGCGATCGACACGGTGGGCGACTCGGTCGAGCCCGGGAAATGCATCTGCGACAACGCGCCGTCCGGGCGCCGGATGTAGTCGTACATGATTCCGTCGAAGCCCAGCTTCGCCGCCTCCACCGCGAGGTCGATGTTGTATTTGCGCATTTCGGGATGCGCGAAGTTGGTGAATGCGATCGGGCCGTACTTACTGGAATACGGTTGCCCGGCGGGATTCTGGATGACCCAGTCGTGGCGGCCGGTGTGCCAGGCCCATTCGGCCATGGTCTTGTCGCGGAATGCGACGATCCGCCCGACCACTCGAAGACCCATGTCGTGCAATTGCCGCAGCGCCGCGGGAGCGTCGTAGATCCCCGCGGCGGCACCCGACTCACGGGCGAGCGGCACCTGGGAGTCGTAGCCGACCACGCCGTCCTCGTCCTTGATGTCGAGCTGCACGGTGTTGATCCGGCCGTCGCGCGCCATGTTCAGCACGTCCTCGCGGAGTCCGTCGTCGGACCACCCGTACGCGGTCACGTGCACCGCCTTGATCGGTGGCTGCTCCACCGCCGCGGTGATCGGTTGCGTCGCTTCATTGCCCGCCGCGTCGACGGCGACCACTTGGGCGCCGGTCTGTGCCCGCGCCATGGTGATCTCGAACGAACCGTCGGCGGCCGGGGTCACCGACTGGCTACCCACCGACACGCGCTCCGCGCCTTTTGCCTTGCCGCGCAACGTAACCGGCTCGCGATAGGATTTCACGGCAGCGGGCTGGCTCAGTTCGAGGGCGGGTGGCTCGTTGTCCACGGTGAATGTCCTGGACACTCCGGGGCCGGTGCGCAGGAAGCCGAGCGTGCTTGGCGGGATCTCGGCGGTGAAGGTGTGTTCGCCGTCGGCGAGACTTCCGGGTCGGTACACCATTGTGTTGCCCTCGACCGTGCCGTCGACGGGCTTGCCGTCGAGCTCGAGCCGCATGGCGCTGACGTCCTCGGCGCCCGCCTCCACGCGCAATGCCATGGCGGACAAGGCTGCCGCGCTGACCAGACTGTTCGGCAGGCCGACGAGTGTCAATCCCCGTGGCTCGCCACGCGCCGAACTGATGGTCACGGTAGCGATAAGAATTGATAAGACTGCGATAACTACAACTGCCGCCAATCGTAGGTGCCCTGAATTGCGGACTCGTGCTAGCAACGCGCACACCAACTTTCGTTCGGGGACGGCTCTACTATCGCGGGTTCGGTCCGCGGCCGTCGTGATTTTGATCAATGTCTTGCCCGGTGAAATGGCCGGGCTCGCGTACTGTTTGCGCGGTGGCGAAGAACGCGACTAACAGTGTTCGAGTTGTGTTGTCGGTCTTGGCGTTCGCGGCGGCCGCCGGTTGTGCCGCGGCCGCTCCCGACCCGATCGACGATCGAAATGCGGCCACGGAGACGGCGAATCCGCCGCCCCCGAGCAGCGCGCCGCCCGATCCGGCCGGGGTGCGGGCGAACGAACTCGGCCTCGTGCCCGTCCTCATGTACCACCAGCTGACGTCCGAACCGGACAGCGAATACGACCAGACGCCGGCGAAGTTCCGCGCGGAACTCGAACGGCTGCATCGTGAGCACTACCGTCCGGTGACCGCGGCCGCCTACATCTCCGGCGACATCGACATCCCCGCGGGCACCCACCCGGTGGTGCTCACCTTCGACGACTCGACCCTCAGCCAGCTCACCTTCACCGCTGACGGCAAGGTCGCGCCCGACACCGCCGTCGGCATTCTCGAGCAGTTCCGGACCGAGCATCCCGACTTCGCGCCGACGGCGACCTTCTACGTCAATAACCAGCCGTTCGGCGACAATCCGGGTGCCCTGCAGTGGTTGGCCGCCCACGGATACGAGATCGGCGCCCACACGGCAACCCATCCGAACCTCGCGCACCTGGACGCCGCCGGAGTCCAGCGCGAGTTCGCGGAGAACGTCCGCGCCATCACGGCCGCGGCGCCGGGCGAGGTACGCACAATGGCGTTGCCGCTCGGCATCTTTCCGGCCGACCGCGCGCTGGCCAGCGCGGGCAGCTGGGACGGCACATCCTATTCGTTCGAGGCGATCATGCTGGTAGGCGCGAACCCCGCGCCGTCCCCGTACGGCGGGGCAGACCCCGCCGGGATTCCCCGAATCCGTTCGGGCAGAACGGCCGTCGACTTCGACTCGACCTATTGGCTCGATCGGCTCGCGCAGCACCCGGACCAGCGCTACACCTCGGACGGCAACCCCGACGTCATCTCTTTCCCGCAGCACGCCTCCGGCGACCTGACCGCGCGATGGGCGAGCCACGCAAAGCCGTACTGATCCGGACCGTACGGCCGACTCGGCCGCACGGTCCCCGGGTAGGGCGGGGTTCATCGGCACACCCTTTGTGGCAGCCGTGCATCCGTTGTACCGGATGTGCGGCTGTCACAACGGGTGTGCGGCCTGCCTGGAATGAACGGGAGCGCGGTCATCGGGGCGAGCGGACTGCGATCTGTTCGAGGATGGCGACCATGCGGTCGATCTCGTCGAAGGTGTTGTAGAAGGCAAAGGATGGGCGCACCGTTGCTTCCAGGCCGAGGCGACGCAGGATCGGCTGGGCGCAGTGGTGACCGGCGCGGACCGCGATGCCCTTCTCGTTCAATGCCTTTCCGATGTCGATCGGCTCGCAGCCCGCCATGACGAAGGAGAGCACGCTCGCTTTGTCGGCGGCGGTGCCCACCAGCCGGACACCACGCACCGCGGCAACACGGGGGGTCGCGTATTCGAGCAGTTCGTGCTCGTAGCGCGCAATCGCGTCCATGCCGATGCGTTCGACGTATTCGATCGCGGTGCCGAGGCCGACCGCGTCGGCGATATTGCCGGTGCCCGCTTCGAACCGGCCCGGTGGCGGCTGGAACAGCGAACGCTCCAGGGTGACATCGCTGATCATGTTGCCGCCGCCCTGCCAGGGCGGAACATCTTGCAGTATCTCGGATTTTCCGTAGACCACGCCGATTCCGGTGGGGCCGAACAACTTGTGGCCGGAGAACACGAAGAAGTCGGCACCGATCGAGCGCACGTCGATGCTGGTGTGCGGCACCGATTGGGCGCCGTCCACGATCGTCACCGCACCGGCCCGCTGTGCCTCGGCGACGATCTCGCGCACCGGCGTAATGGTGCCAAGCGCGTTCGAAACATGGGCCACCGAGACGAGTTTCGTCCGGTCGGAGAGCAGCCTGGTGTATTCGCCCAGCATCAGCTCGCCGGTGTCGTCGACCGGGATCACCTTCAGCTGAGCGCCCGTCTCGGCGGCAAGCAGCTGCCAGGGCACGATGTTCGCGTGGTGCTCGAGGTGCGAGATGATGATCTCGTCACCGGCGTGAATATTCTTGCGGCCCCAGGTCTGCGCGATCAGGTTGATGCCCTCGGTGGCGCCGCGGACGAAAATGATCTCCTCCGTCGACGACGCGCCGATGAATCGGGCCACGATGGCACGGGCCTGCTCGTAGGCATCGGTGGACCGCGCCGCCAATTCGTGTGCCGCCCGGTGGATATTTGAGTTCTCGTGCTCATAGAAGTGCGCGATGCGCTCGATCACCGATCGAGGCTTCTGCGTCGTCGCGGCGTTGTCGAACCACACCAGCGGATGCCCGTTCACCTGTTCTCGCAGAATCGGGAAGTCCTTGCGCACCGTGTACACGTCGAACGGCGGGTGCGCGTCGGGCAGTTGACTGGGCGCGGCGCTACCGGGTGATTCCAGGAAGTAGAAGCTCGGCGCCGCGGCCGCCTGCTGGGGCGCGGCGTCGGGAAAGCGTTGCGGCGACAGCACTTCGCGCAATGACGGAAGCGCTGTCAAGAACGGGTCGGTGTGTACCCCCGCGGTACTGACCGGCGGGTGCGCGGGCAGGCCCGCCGCGTCGGCCATCGGCACGTCGCGTCCCCAGCCCGGGACCGACGGCTCGGGCGTCCGTCCGCCTGGCGGCGTGGTGTCCGAATCGCCCTGCGCACCTGACGATGCCGAGGAACGCCCCGGAACGTGGACGCTGGCCGGAGTAGTCCTCGAAGACCCTTGCGTTCCTGACGCAGCAGATGTCGGCGTGCGAGCACTGACCGGTGCGGCTCCCGCAAGCCCTTGCGCGCCTGACGATGCCGGGACCGACGGCTGCGGCACACGGCCGCCGGGCGGATTGGTGCCCGAAAGCCCCTGTGTGCCGGGCGCTGCCGCAGACGGCTGCTGCGGATGCAGACCGGGATGGGTGGCACCGGAAAACCCCGGTGCACCCGCCGAGGTGACCGCGGGCACCGGCGACGGCACCGGCACATTCGGCGGCGAAGTCGGCAGATCCGGCTGCGCCACACTCACCCCTACCGGTGCGGCGGGCAGACCCGTCGACCCCGACGGCAGCGCCGAGAAGAACGCACCGGCAAGGCGATTCAGCGTCGCCTCGTCCGGCAGCATCCACTCGGCGCCGCCCTCGTTCGCCGGCCGCGGGATGTCAGCCCCGGTAGGTCGGTGCGTAGTCATGGAACTTGCCCACCTCGGCTCCGTCGAGTACCGCCACCGCGTCATCGACCAGGATCGCCAGCGAGCAGTACAGCGACACCAGATACGACGCGATCGCGCTGCGATCAATACCCATGAACTTGACCGAAAGCCCCGGTCCCTGTTCACCGGCCAGCCCCGGCTGGTACAAACCGACCACACCCTGCCGGGCTTCACCGGTCCGGATCAGCAGGAATTTGGTCTTCCCGCGCTCCACCGGAACTTTGTCCGACGGAATGATGGGAATCCCACGCCAGGTCAGGAACTGCGACCCGAACATGCTCACCGTCGGCGGTGGCACACCGCGTCGGGTGCATTCCCGGCCGAATGCCGCGATGCCCTGCGGGTGGGTGAGGAAGAAGCCCGGCTCCTTCCAGACCCGGGTGATCAGATTGTCCAGGTCGTCCGGCGTGGGCGGCCCGGCGATCGTGGAGAGCCGTTGCTTCTTGGCGGCATTGGTGATGAGCCCATAGTCGGGGCTGTTGATCAGCTCGCCCTCTTGGTGCTCCTTGATCGCCTCAATGGTCAACCGCAACTGTTGAGCTATCTGATCGTGCGGGCTCGAATACAGATCCGAGACGCGGGTGTGCACATCGAGAATGGTGTGCACGGCCTTGAGTCGGTACTCCCGCGGGTCTCGTTCGTAGTCGATGAACGTCTCCGGCAGCGGAGACTCGTCGAAGTTGTCGCACTGAATATCGACGGTTTGTTCGTGAGTTACCCGGTTACGCCGGTAAATTCCGGCCTCGACGGGAACCCAGTTGAGCAGATGGACCAACCACCGTGGGGTGATCGACTCCATCTGCGGAACGGTCTTCGTAGCATTCGCCAGGGTCCGGGCAGCTTCATCGCCCAGCGCAACCGGCTGTGGAACAGCTTTCGTCATCGAACCACCTCGGGATCGGCAAATCCACCGTTACCAGCTCGATCATGCTAGCCCCTGCCCCTCGGCTTGCCCGGATCGCGCCTATTGTCCGCCTTGTTCCGCGTGCCGCGTCGATGACCGCAGTCCCGTGGCGATTATCGGGTGGTGTGTTCTCCGCCGTTGACCGCCAGCACCTGACCGGTCACCTGACGGGCGCCGGGGGAGGCGAGGTAGTGGACCGCCGCGGCCACATCCTCGGGCACGCCGGGGCGGCGGGTGTGCGTGGCGGCGATGAGTGCGTCGCGCCGCTCGTCCGTCAACGAGTCGTGGAAGAACTCGGTGGCGGCGATATAGCCGGGTGCGACGACATTCGCGGTGATGCCGTGTGGCCCCAACTCCGCGGACAGCTGCGCGTTCCACGAGGCGAGACCGGCCTTGGCCGCCGCGTAGGCGGTCCCGCCCTTGTCTGCGGCGATCGAACCGATGTGCACCACGGACCCTCCGCTGGTCAGCCGGTCGCGCAGTGCCGAGGTCATCAGTACCGCGCTGATCAAGTTGGCGTCCAGGTTGGCCCGCCAGGCGGCGGCCAGACTCGCCAGGTCGGTCGGCGCCTCCCGGCCGATGTCGGTATTGCTACCGGCATTGTTGACCAGGACGTCGATGTCCTGGGGGAGTTGGTCGAGGAGCGCCTCGATCTGTGCCGGATCGGTCGCGTCACACGTGTGCGCCGTGATGCCGAGTTCCGCTGCCGTTGTGCGCAGTTGCTCGGCTCGGCGGCCGGTGATCACGACCGTGTCGCCCCCGGCCGCGAAAGTGCTCGCGATGGCTCGGCCGATCCCGGTCGCGCCACCGGTTACCACGATGTTCCGTCCCATGTCGCTCTCCTTCTCGTGTAGGTTTAGACCTAAACGTATACGTCGTTTAGACCTAAACGCAACCGGGAGTGGCATGGACAACAACGACCCCGTCGACGCGATCGCGCTGGCCTGGCGCCGCGAGCGGCCCGGCACCCCCGTCGACGCCATCGGCGTCGTAACGCGAATCTGGCAGCTCGCCAAGACATTCGGCGACGACCGCCGCCGGGTGCTCGCCACCGAGGGCGTCGACACCGCCACCCTCGACCTGCTCAGCGTCCTTCGCCGCAGCGGCCCGCCTTACCGGTTGACCACGCGAGAGCTCAAAGACCAAACCATGCTCACCGCCGGCGCCATCTCCCAGCGGGTAGCGCGCGCCGAAGCGGACGACCTGGTCACCCGCACACCCATGGGCGACGGTTCGCGCGGCGTGGCCGTCTCCCTCACGCCATCTGGCCACGCCTTGGTCGAGCGCCTGGTCGACCACGTGCTCGGCCGTGAGGCAGAACTACTCTCCGGCCTCACCGCCGAGCAGCAGCGAAACCTCACCGACCTGCTCAGAATCCTGCATCAGGACCTGATGTCGCGCCTCGACATCCGCAAGATCACGCAGGTAGGTTCCGCGGATATCTGAATGCCCGAAAGCTGTTGGGCGGGAATCGGAAAGCTCAGCGCAGGGCGAGGGCGAGGAAGAAGTCGACGCGGTCTTCGAGGCGGGAGAGGTCTCGGGCGGTGAGCTCCTCGATGCGCTGGATGCGGTAGCGCAAGGTGTTGACGTGCACGTGCAGGAGGTCGGCGCATTTGGTCCAGGAGCCGGAGACCTCGAGGAAGGTCTCCAGGGTGTGCACCAGGTCGGCGCGGTTGTCCTGGTCGTAGGTGGTGAGCGGGTCGAGCAGGCGCAGGCGGAACATGCGGCGGACCTCGTCGGGGACGGAGGCGAGCAACAGCATGTGGGTGGCGAGTTCGTCGTGGCCGACGACGCTCGCGGGTTGTAGTCGGCCCGCGGCCATGCGGCGGGCGTAGCGCGCCTCTTCGACGGCGCCGCGCAACCCCTCGCCGTCGACTACGCCGCTGACGCCGACCGAAAGGCGGCTCCCGCGCAGACCCGGCTCCAAAGCGGTTACCGCCCGGTTGATTTCGTCGATGACCGGCGTGTCCGGCCCGGCCGGAATCAGGGCGATCGCCTCGTCGTCCACCACACCGGCGGCGGGCCTTCTGCCGTAAAGGATTTCGCGCAGCAGCACGCGTAATTCGCCGGGGCGCAAGGTGTCGTCGGCGGCGGCCGCGACGGCGATATAGGTTTCCGCGGGCCCGAGGCCGGTGAGTTCAAGGCGCGAGATGATCTCGGTCGGTTTGCCGTCGGAGACGATCAGTTCGATGAGTTCCTGGGCGAGTCGCCCCTCGGCGCTCTGCCGGTCGTCCTGGCGTGCGCGTTCCAGCGAGACGACCGCGGCGAGTTCACCGGCCAGCGCGCGCCGCTCCTCGGGCCATTCGGTGTAATCGCCCTCGAAGACCAGGAACCAGTCGGCGGCCCGAGAGGTGCGGTGCTCGTCCACCGCGAACAGCGAGAATCGTCCGCTCTCGTGCGGAAACGCGGACGGCAGGCGACGGGCGCTGAGAAACGCGGTGGTTACCTCGACCGGCGGCGGCGCGGCCGGCCCGGCCACCGCCCGCCCGGTAGACGACATCACCCAGCAGCGCATGCCGAGATCGCGTTCGATCAGCTCCAGCACCGAACCGAGCCCGGCACCGGAGACGAGCTGGCGATGCCGATCCAGGATCGCGGTCAGATCCGCCGCCCGTCCGGTGGACAGATTGCGGGTGATCTGCTCGGTGACCGCCGCGAACGCGACATCTTCCGGCACCCGGAACAGCGGAATCCGATGCTTCCGGCACGCCTCTACGACATCCGGTGGCGCACCGCCGTACCGTGCGTCGCCCGCTGCCAGCCCCGCGACACCGGCCTGGGCCAGTGCCCGGACGAACACCTCACTGTCGGCGGGGTCGTGCCGCCACTGCATACCGGTGAGTACGAGTTCCCCGCCGGAGAGGTAGCGGCCCGGATCGAGCATGTCCGTTGTCACAACCCAGCGAACGAACCGGTCCAGCTCTTCCTCGCCGGTGACGAGCTCGAGCCCCAGGTCCGCCATGGTCAACAGTGATCGAAGGCGCACGTTGCGAAGGCTAACAGTCGGCCCCCCGGTGAACGCCCTTGGACATTCACACAAAGAGTTCGGTGTGAACTGGCGCACAGTTCAGATTTCTCGTTTCTAGCTGCGGTCTTGCCCGGCGGGTGTACTTGCGGGACAGATTGGCGAACCCCGACAGGAGGTCAGATGGCAGGCGACATCGGATGGCTCAACTCGTTGCCACCGGAGGCGGCCGTGCAGGAATTGCTGACCTGCTGCGCGTCCCGCCAGTGGGCGCAGAAGGTGGCGGCATCACGGCCTTACCCCGACGCCGCGAGCGCCACCGCCGCGGCCGTTGCCGCGGTATGCGAGCTGAGTTGGCCGGATGTCGAGGAGGCGCTGTCGGCGCATCCGCGCATCGGCGATCGTGCCAAGGCGGAATTGTCCGAACGCGAGGCGACGTGGTCACGCGGCGAACAGTCCGCGGCCGCGACCGCCGATGCCGCCGTGCTGGCCGAGCTCGCCGCGGGCAACCAGGCCTACGAGGACCGTTTCGGTCACGTCTTCCTGATCCGGGCCACCGGTCGCAGCGCCGAGGAGATCCTCAGCGAATTGCGTAAGCGCCTCGCGCATTCGGTGCTCGACGAGCGCATCAAGGTGCAGAGCGAACTCGCCGACATCACCCGCCTGCGCGTGCGAAAGCTGCTGGGGGACACGTGAGTCTGTCCACCCACGTGCTGAACGCGGTGACCGGGCGCCCCGCCGCCGGACTGCGGGTCCAGCTCTCCCGCGCCGACGGCACCGTGCTCGCCGAGCGGCACACCGACGACGACGGCCGCGTCAAAGACCTGCCCGCCCCCGAAACCGGAACGCACCGGCTGACTTTCGACACCGGCGAGATCAGCCCGTTCTACCCCTCGGTCGCCATCGACTTCACCGTCGCCGACCCGGCCGCGCACTACCACGTGCCGCTGCTGCTCAGTCCGTATTCCTACTCCACCTATCGAGGTAGCTGAACAATGTCGATCAAGCTCGGACCGAACCGATATGGCAAAGCGGAGACCCATGTCGTCAGTGTGTCGAAAAACGGTGGTGTGCACGAGATCCGGGATCTCAATGTGGGTGTCGCACTGTCCGGCGACATGGATGAGGTCCACCTCACCGGCGACAACGCCGCGGTGCTGCCGACCGACACGCAGAAGAACACTGTCTTCGCGTTCGCCAAGGAGCACGGCATCTCCTCGCCCGAGGCGTTCGGTGTGCTGCTGGCCGAACATTTCGTCGGATCGCAGCCGTCCATTCACCACGCGCGGGTCAGCGTCGAGGAATACGCCTGGGAGCGGATTGTTCTCGGCGCGAGCAACGAGCAGCATTCGTTCGTGCGTTCCGGTCAGGAAATTCGCACCGCACGGATACATTACGACGGCGAAAAGACTTGGGTCGTCGCGGGTTTGCAGGGTCTGGTGGTGTTGAACTCGACGGGTTCGGAGTTCCACGGCTACATCAAGGACAAGTACACGACGCTGCAGGAAGCCTACGACCGCGTCCTGGCCACCGAGGTCAACGCGGAGTGGCGCTACACCGGCGAGCCGAGCGACTGGGACAAGACCTACCGCGAAGCCAGGCGCGCCCTGCTGGAGGCGTTCGCCGAGACCTACAGCTACTCGCTGCAGCAGACGCTGTACGCGATGGGCGAGCGAGTACTGGCCGCCTGTCCGGAGATCGGCGAGGTCCGGCTGTCGCTGCCCAACAAGCACCACTTCGTCGTCGACCTGTCCGCCTTCGGACTGGCGAACGACAACGAGGTGTTCTACGCCGCCGATCGCCCCTACGGCCTGATCGAAGGCACCGTGCTGCGCGAGGACGCGCCCGCGGCCGGACCGGCGTGGGAGTGACGATGGACTTCTTGCGACCCACCAGTTGGGCGGACGCCCTCGACATCAAGGCGAGCCGACCGGACGCCACCCCCATCCAGGGCGGCACCGATATGATGGTCGAGCTCAATTTCGACAAGGGCCGCCCGAGCGCCCTGCTCGACCTCAACCCCTGCCGGGAGTTGTTCGAGTACCAGGAAATCGACGGCAAGCTGCGCATCGGCGCGGGAGTTCCGTACGTCCGGATCATCAACCGGCTCGGCGACCGGCTGCCGGGTCTGGCCCAGGCCTCGCGCACCGTCGGCTCGCCGCAGATCCGCAATCGCGGCACCGTCGGCGGCAATCTCGGCGCCGCCTCCCCGGCCGGCGATACCCACCCCGCGCTGCTCGCGGGTGATGCGGTGATCGAGGTCGAATCGGCCGCCCGCGGCAGCCGGATGATCCCGATCGACGACTTCTACGTCTGGGTGAAGAAGAACGCCCTCGAACCGGACGAGCTGATCCGCGCGATCTGGCTGGCTCCGGCCGCGGGGCCGCAATACTTCTCGAAGGTCGGTACCCGCAATGCCATGGTGATCGCGGTCTGCTCGTTCGCCGTCGCGCTGTATCCCGATGCCGGGACGGCGCGCACCGGCATCGGCTCCGCGGGCCCGACACCGTTGCGGGCCAGGCCAGCCGAGGAATTCCTTGCCGCGCAACTGCCTTGGCAGGATCCCGCCCCGCTCACCGAGCCGGTGCTGCGCGAGTTCGGCGCGCTGGTATCGGCCGCGGCGGCACCCATCGATGACGTCCGCGGCACCGCGGACTACCGCAAACACGCCCTGTCGGTGTTGGCTCGCCGCACCCTGAGCTGGGCGTGGACGGACTACCTGACAGAAAGGAAGGCAGCCTGATGCGGGTGACCTTCGACGTGAACGGCTCGCGGGAGACCGTCGACGATGTGTGGGAGGGCGAGAGCCTGCTCTACATGCTGCGCGAGCGGATGGGCCTGCCCGGCTCCAAGAACGCCTGCGAGCAAGGCGAATGCGGCTCGTGCACAGTCTATTTGGACGGCACGCCGGTATGTTCCTGCCTGGTCGCGGCCGGTCAGGCCGAGGGCCGCTCGGTGCGCACGGTGGAGGGCCTTACGCAGGGCGCGAAGCTCGATCCGATGCAGCAGGCGTTCGTCGAGGCGGGTGCGGTCCAATGCGGTTTCTGTACACCTGGTCTCATCGTGCAGGCGCACGACCTGATCGAGCACAACCCCGATCCCTCGGATGTGGAGATCCGCGAAGCGCTGGCCGGAAACCTCTGCCGCTGCACCGGATACGAGAAGATCCTCGATGCCGTGCGGCTCGCGGCCCAGCGGAAGGCGGCAGAATGACCATGGCATCGCGTAGCGATTCGATCAGGGGCGGCGGCCGGGCGACGGGTGGGCCGAAGGTCGTTATCGAAAACGCCTACATCGCACCGGTAGTCGGTCCGGAAATCGCCTCGGGTCACCTCGTGATCGCCGACGGCAGGATCGAATCCCTCGGCGCCGGACCGGCGCCCGCCGTGCCGGACGCGCAACGCATCGACGGCACCGGCTGTCTGGTCACTCCTGGCCTGATCAACACCCACCACCACCTCTACCAGTGGGCGTCCCAGGGCCTGTTCCAGGACTCGACGCTGTTCGAGTGGCTGACCGGGCTTTACCGGACCTGGGCGCGGATGGACGCCGAAGTCGTCTACGGCGCGGCCTCGGCCGGGTTGGGCTGGATGGCGCTGACCGGCTGCACCACCAGCAGCGATCACCACTACATCTTCCCGCAGGGTCGCGGCGATCTGTTCGACGCCGAAGTCCGTGCGGCGCACGAGCTCGGCATCCGATTCCACCCGTGCCGCGGCTCGATGGACCGCGGCCAGTCCGACGGTGGCCTGCCGCCGGACGAGGTGGTGGAGGATCGGGACGCGATCCTGCGGAACACCTCGGAGATCATCGACAAATACCACGATCCGTCGTTCGACTCGATGCTCCGGGTCGCCGTCGCGCCGTGCTCGCCGTTCTCGGTGAGCGAGGGCCTGATGATCGACGCGGCTTCGTTGGCGCGCAGCAAGGGCGTTCGACTGCATACCCATCTCGCCGAGACGCTCGACGAGGAAGAGCACTGCCGCGAGCAGATGGGTTGCACCCCGGTCGAATACATGGAGAAGCTGGGCTGGCTCGGCGACGACGTGTGGTTCGCGCACGCCGTGCACCTGCACGACGCCGATATCCGCCGCTTCGCCGAGACCGGCACGGGCATGGCGCATTGCCCGAGCTCCAACGCCCGGCTCGGCGCGGGCATCGCCCGGATCACCGACCTGCTTGCGGCCGGTGCACCGGTGGGCCTCGGGGTGGATGGCGCGGCCTCCAGCGAATTGACCTCGCTGGCCGGTGAATTGCGCCAGACCATGCTGTTCCAGCGCGCGGTGCACGGCCCGACCGCGCTGACCGCACGCCAGGCCCTGGAGGTCGGCACCCTGGGCGGCGCTCGGAACCTGGGCCGCCAGTTGGAGATCGGCAGCCTGGAACCCGGCAAGCTCGCCGATATCGCCGTCTGGCGGGTCGACGGCTTCCGGGCCGCGGTCCAGGATCCGGTGTGCGCCTTGGTCTTCGGGCCGACGCCACCGCTGGCCCGGCTGCTGGTCGGTGGCCGCACCGTCGTGGAGAACGACGAGCTGCGCACCGTCTCGCACGACGCGGTCGGCCGGGCCGGTGCGGCCGCGCGGAACCGCCTGCTACAGGAGGAATCTCGATGACCTCGACTCGAACCACCGGTTTCCCCGGTGAGGTCGCCGCGCCCGGTAAGGGTGGCGTCGGCGAGAGCCCGCTGCGGCCCGACGGCACCCTCAAGGTGAAGGGCGAATTCGCCTACTCCTCGGACCTGTGGATGGACGGCATGCTCTGGGGCGCCACGCTGCGCAGCCCGCATCCGCGTGCCCGCATCGTCCGGCTCGATATCGGCCCAGCGCTGAAACTGCCCGGCGTGCACGCCGTGCTCACCCACGAGGACGTGCCCGGCCGCAAGGTGTACGGGCTCGACCACACCTGGGATCAGCCGGTACTCGCCATCGACGAGGTCCGCCACCACGGTGAGCCGATCGCCCTGGTCGCCGCCGATCATCCCGAGATCGCCAGGCGCGCAATGGAAGCCATTGTGATCGAGTGGGAGGTGCTGGAGCCGATCACCGACCCGCTCGCCGTGGTCGCCGACCCGGAACGGCACAAGGTGCAGGAACGCGGCGGCATCACCCGGTATCAGCCGGTCCGCGTCGGCGATATGGAGGTCGGCCGGGCGCTGGCCGATGTGGTGGTGGCCGAGGACTATGAGGTCGGCATCCAGGACCAGGCGTTCCTCGGCCCGGAGTCCGGCCTGGTCGTGCCCGGCGAGGACGGCGGGCTCGACTTCTACGTCGCCACCCAGTGGATGCACTGGGACCTGACGCAGATCGGCCCCTGTCTCGGCTTGCCGGAAGACAAGATGCGGATGACGCTGGCCGGTGTCGGCGGCGCGTTCGGTGGCCGCGAGGACCTGTCGATGCAGATCCACGCGGGCATGCTGGCGCTCTACACCGGTAAGCCGGTCAAGATGATGTACAACCGCGAGGAATCCTTCTTCGGGCACGTGCACCGGCACCCCGCGCAGATGCGCTACGAGTACGGCGTCACCCGGGCCGGGAAGATCGTTTTCGCCAGGGTCCGGATCGTGCTGGACGGCGGTGCCTACACCTCCGCCACGAACAATGTCACCGGCAACGCTGCCTCGCTCGCGGTGGGCCCGTACGAGATTCCGAATCTCGAGATCGATGCGTACGGCGTCTACACGAACAACCCGCCCTGTGGCGCGATGCGCGGATTCGGTGCCGTGCAGGCCTGTTTCGCGCACGAGTCGATGATGGACAAGATCGCCGAGGCGGTCGGGCTCGACCCGGTGCACGTGCGGCAGATCAACGCCGTGAGCCAGGGTTCCAAGATCGCGACCGGGCAGGTCGTGCACGCACCGATGCCGATGGCCGAGATGCTGGGTCAAGCGCGCGACATGCCGCTGCCCGCACCGCTGGATGCCTCCGACATCCGGAACCTGCCCGGCGGCGCCTCGCAGACCACCCACGGCGAGGGCGTCGTGCGTGGCGTCGGCTACGGCGTCGGCATCAAGAACATCTGCTTCTCCGAGGGTTTCGACGACTACTCGACGGCGCGGGTGCGGCTGGAAGTGATCGGCGGCGAACCGGTCGCGCTGGTGCACACCGCCGCGGCCGAGGTCGGCCAAGGGCTGGTCACCGTCGAGGCGCAGATCGCGCGCACCGAGCTCGGCATCGAGCGGGTCACCATTCACCCGGCCGACAACCAGGTCGGCAGCTCCGGTTCCTCGTCCGCCTCCCGGCAGACCTACATGACCGGCGGCGCGGTGAAGGCGGCGTGCGAGGCGGTGCGGATGCGCGTACTCGCCCTCGCCCAGGGGCGTTTCGGCGCGACCCGCGGTCTTGCGCTGGTCGGCGGCAAGGTGGTGTCCCACACGGGCGAGGTATACGTCTCGCTGGTCGACCTGCTCGGTGACGAAATCATCGAGGAGACACGGGAATACCACCACAAGCCGACCACGGGCATGGATCCGGTGACGGGCCAGGGCGACAGCCACACCCAGCTCGCCCTGTGCGTGCACCGGGCCGTGGTGGATGTCGACACCGAACTCGGCCTGGTCAAGGTCGTCGCCCTGGACGCCGTCCAAGATGTCGGCAAGATCATGAACCGCTTATCGCTGGAGGGCCAGATCCACGGTGGCTCCGCCCAGGGCCTCGGCCTCGCGGTCATGGAGGAAATTCAAGTCCGCGACGGAAAGGTGCTGAACCCGTCCTTCACCGACTATCTGATCCCCACCATTCTCGACATGCCGCCACAGCGGCTGGAGATTCTGGAAAACGCCGACCCGCACGCCCCATACGGGCTGCGCGGCGCCGGAGAGCCACCCACGCTCTCCTCGACTCCCGCGATCGTCTCGGCCATTCGGGACGCATGCCGATCCGCGGGGGGAACCGTGCACATCAACCGAGTGCCGGTGCGTCCGGAAGACATCATCCGGAGCAGTTGATCAACAGGGGCAGACTGTATCGCTTCGCAGTACAGACCCCACAACGCAGAACCGAACCACGCGGTCCGGCCGCTGCGGCCGGATCGTAGGTCGGCTATGCCCCGAGGAGGGCACGCCATGACCCAAGTCCAGACCCACTCCTCCGTCCCGGAGCCGGTCACCGGAAAATCCCCGCTCGACCGATATTTCCGGCTGAGTGAACGCAAGACCACCGTCTCCCGCGAGATCCGCGGCGGCATCACCACTTTCGTAGCGATGGCCTACGTTATCCTGCTCGTCCCGCTGATCATCGGCGGGGTGCAGGATGTCGACGGCAATACCCTGAGCATCGCGCAACTCACCACCGCGACCGCGTTCTCGGCCGGGCTCAGCACCATCCTGATGGGTCTCGTCGGCAATGTTCCGCTCGCCTTGGCCGCCGGTCTCGGCGTGGTCCCGGTGGTCGCCTTCCAGGCGGCCCCGCATATGACCTGGCCGCAGACGATGGGCCTGGTGGTGCTGATGGGCGCCGTCATCGTGGTGCTGGCCGCGACCGGCCTGCGCACGATGATCATCAATGCCATCCCGCTGTCGCTCAAGAACGCCATCGGCGTCGGCATCGGCATGTTCATCGCAATGATCGGTCTGGTGTCCGCCGGGGTGGTGGGCCACGGCTCGCAGACCGGACCGCCGGTCACTCTGGGGGTGGCTGGTCACCTATCCGGTTGGCCCGTAGTGGTCTTCGCCGTCGGACTGCTGCTCATGCTGGCGCTGTTCATCCGCAAGGTGCCCGGTGCGATCCTGATCAGCATCGCCATCGCCACGGTGCTCGCCATCGTGGTCAACTCGCTGGCGAAGATCGATCCGAAGACGTGGGGTCCGGTGGTTCCGGAGACGCCGAAGGGTTTCTTCGCCGCGCCGGACTTCGGGTTGCTGCTGGATATCGACCTGCTCGGCGGTTTCGCCAGGGCAGGCGGGCTGGTCGCGGGCGTCGTGCTGTTCACCCTGGTACTCACCGGCTTCTTCGATGCCATGGGCACCGTGTTCGGGGTGTGTGACGAGGCGGGACTGCTCGATGAGCGCGGCACCATGCCGGGTCTCGGCAAGGTGCTGACCATCGACGGTGTCGCGCAGATCATCGGCGGCGTCAGCGGCGGCGCGGGCAATACGGTCTATGTCGAGTCGGCGACGGGCGTCGGTGAGGGCGCACGTACCGGCCTGACCAGTATCGTGACCGGTGGATTGTTCTGTCTCGCAGTGCTGTTCACCCCACTCGCGGCCGTGGTGCCGATCCAGGCGGCCGCACCGGCGCTCGTCCTGGTTGGTGCGCTGATGATGACCCAGGCCCGCAAGATCGACTGGGCCGACCTGGAAGTGGCGGTCCCGGCCTTCCTGACCATCGTGCTGATGCCGTTCACCTACTCGATCACCAACGGTGTCGGTGCCGGCGTCATCTCCTACGTGGTGATCAAGGCCGCGCGCGGGAAGTTCCGCGAAATCCACTGGCTGATCTGGATTGTCGCCGTGGTCTTCGCCGGCTACTTCGGCATCTCGGCCATCGAACTACTGCTCGGCGGATAGAACGGCGGATCAGAACAATGCGTGACCTCGCGGCAGAACTTTTGCCATGGCATCGGGCGGGCAAGTCCTACGCCGTCGCGACCGTCATCGGTGTCAGCGGCAGTGCGCCGCGGCCACCGGGCGCCGCCCTCGCGGTGGACGCCGAAGGTGTTGTCATCGGCAGCATTTCCGGTGGCTGCGTCGAGGGCGCGGTGTACGAGCTCTGCCGCGAGGCGCTGCGCACCGGGCAGCCGATCCGCGAAACCTTCGGGTACAGCGACGACGATGCCTTCGCTGTCGGCTTGACGTGTGGGGGCAAGATCGAGGTGTTCATCCAGCCGATCACGTCCGACGAGTACGACACGATCGAGGCGCTGCTGCGGTCGGCCGAGCCGGTGGCCCTGGTTCGTGACATGAATACCGGTGCCGCAATGGCATTGGGTCCCTGGTGGTCGCTCGGCTCGACCTTCGATCCGGTGGTGGTGGCGGAGGCCAGGGCGATGCTCGATGCGGGCACGACCGGGCTACGCGTCGTCGGCTGCGGCGACCGGGAGATCACGATCTTCGTGGAATCCTATGTACCGCCGCCACGCATGATCGTTTTCGGCGCAATAGATTTCGCGGCCGCCGTGACACGGATCGGCCGGTTCCTCGGCTATCACGTCACCGTCTGCGACGCCAGGCCCGTGTTCGCCACCAGAGCGCGATTCCCGGACGCTCATGAGATCGTCATCGACTGGCCTGACCGCTACCTGTCCCGCACCACGGTCGACTCCCGGACCGTGCTGTGCGTGCTGACCCATGACGCGAAGTTCGATATCCCCTTGCTGGAGAAGGCATTACGGCTACCGGTGGCATACGTGGGTGCGATGGGGTCCCGACGCACCCACGAGGAACGGATGGCCCTCCTGCGCGCCACCGGACTCTCGGAAGCCGAACTGGCCGCGCTGCATTCGCCCATCGGCCTCGACCTGGGCGGCCGAACCGCCGAGGAGACCGCGGTGGCCATTGCCGCGGAGATCGTCGCCGTCCGGCGTGGCGGCTCGACGCGCCCGCTCAACACGAGCGACGGACCGATTCATCGGGACTTGATTCCGAGCTGGTGACAAGTATCGGCTGGAGCATCATACGAAATCGACTTCGGAATGATCTATCAGCTTTGGGTTGATCTCATCTATCCCGCTACCGCGTAATCCCTGCATAATTGGTGAAATTCGACACAAAAGGACCCGATAATGCCGTTGATCTTTCTGAACGGTTCCGCCATGCGCGGAGGGCCGCTCAATCATCTGTTGAACGGCGCGCCGTTCGCCGGTGAAGCGAAAACCGCCCCGCGATACCGATTCTTCTCGGTCGGCGACCGCTTTCCCGGCCTCGAACCGTCGCCCGACGGCGGCCACTCGATCACCGGCGAGCTGTTCGACGTGCCGCTCGACGTGCTGCGCGAGCACCTGCTGCCCGCCGAGCCGCCCGAACTGGAGCTCGGCGCGATCGAGCTGGATGACGGCCGCTCGGTGCTGTCGATGGTCCTGCGCCGACCCCCCACGTCGTACCCGGAGCTGATCGACATCACGCGTATCGGCAGCTGGAAGAAATATCGCGAAGGAGCTGAATGAAGCATTACGCAGGGGAGTCCGGTCTCCCGAAATTCGACGTCAATTGTTCGATTCTCTTCACCGATCTACCACTGCTGGAACGTCCCGCCGCCGCCAAGGCAGCCGGTTTCGACGCCGTCGAATTCTGGTGGCCCTTCGGCGAAGATCCCACTCCGGCAGACAAAGATATCGACGCGTTCGTGCGGGCGATCGACGACGCCGGTGTGGAATTGATCGGACTGAATTTCATCGATCTGATTCCGGTCGGCCGCGGCCTGGTCTCCGTGCCCGGCGAGGCGACGAGGTTCCGGGACAATATCGAGGTGGCCGTCGGCATCGCCGAGCGCACCGGCTGCCGCGCGCTGAATGCCCTCTACGGCAACCGCATCGCGGGGGAGGACCCGGCGAAGCAGGACGAGCTCGCGCTGGAGAACCTGCGGCTCGCCGCCAACGCCGCCGCCAGGATCGGTGCCGTGGTGCTGGTCGAAGCATTGAATGCGCATGAGTCGCCGCACTACCCGATCGTCAGCGCCGAGCACGCCATCCGGGTGATCGAGCAGACCGGCGAGCCGAACGTGCGCTTCCTCTGCGACCTCTACCACCTTGCCCGGATGGACGAGAACCTGATCCAGGTGATCAAGACCTACGCGCGGCACATCGGCCACGTGCAGATCGCCGACGATCCGGGCCGCGGCCGTCCCGGCACCGGCGACCTCGACTTCGCGACGCTCTTCGAAACCCTCACCGCCGCAGGCTACGACGGCTGGATCGGCCTCGAATACAAAGACCCCGAGCTGGATTGGAAGTGGATCAAATGAGTCGCATCGGATTTATCGGCCTGGGGATCATGGGTAGCCCGATGGCGGGTCACCTGGTCAAGGCCGGACACGACGTGACCGGCTACGACATCGGTCCCAAGGGGCTGGACAAACTGAAGGCCGACGGCGGTTCGACTGCCGCCAGCGTCGCGGAGGTGGTGCGCGACAAAGATATCGTCATCACGATGCTGCCGCAGGACGAGCAGATCGAGCAGGTCTTCCCCGACATCGTGGAGCACACGGTGCCGGGCACGCTGTACATCGACTTCTCGACGATCACGCCGAAGACCGCGAAGTGGACCGCTGAGCAGGGCAAGAAGAACGGCCTCCGGGTGCTGGACGCCCCGGTCAGCGGCGGGGAGACCGGGGCGGTGAACGCGGCCCTGTCGATCATGGTCGGCGGGTCCGAGGCCGATTTCGCGGCCGCGACGCCGATCTTCGAGACGGTCGGTAAGACTTTCGCCTTGGTCGGCGGTAGCGGCGCGGGCCAATGCGTCAAGGCGGCCAACCAACTCGTCGTCGGCGGCACCTACGCCCTTGTCGCCGAGGCGATCCTGCTGATGGAGAACCTTGGCGCGGACGCGGCGAAGGGTCTGGACGTGCTGGCCGGCGGGCTCGCGGGCAGCAAGATCCTCGAACTCAAGCGGGAGACCATGCTGGCCCGCAACTTCGTGCCCGGCTTCCGGATCGACCTGCACCACAAGGACATGGGCATCATCTTGCAGGCCGCCCGCGAGGCCGAGGTGGCCATCCCGATGGGCGCGCTCACCGCGCAACTGATCGCCGCGGGCCGGGCCATGGGCTACGGCTCGCTGGACCACTCCGGCCTGCTGCTGGTCGCCGAGGCACTGTCGGGCCGGGGCGAGGCATGAGGATGCCCGCCATGCCCATGGCGCAATCGCTTGCCCGACACGAGAAATGCGCCCTCGGCCTGCCCGACGGCTGGGTGCGCACCGACAAACCGGCCGACGGTACTGGCCTGCATTCGATGCAATCCCGCAGCGGACGCCAGAACAAGGAGAGCTGACCATGGCACGGATGCGTACCGTCGACGCCGCGGTCCTGATTCTCGAAAAGGAAGGGGCGACACAGGCGTTCGGCCTACCCGGCGCCGCGATCAACCCCTTCTACAGCGCGATGAAGGCGCACGGCGGCATCAAGCATGTGCTCGCTCGTCACGTCGAGGCCGCCTCGCACATGGCCGAGGGCTATACCCGCGCCATCGCGGGCAATATCGGTGTCTGCATCGGTACGTCGGGTCCCGCCGGAACCGACATGATCACCGGCTTGTATTCGGCGAGCGCGGACTCCATTCCGATCCTGTGCATCACCGGTCAAGCGCCGGTGGCGAAGCTGCACAAGGAGGACTTCCAGGCCGTCGACATCGCCTCGATCGCCGCGCCGGTGAGCAAGTGGGCGGTCACCGTCCTCGAACCCGCCCAGGTGCCAGGCACCTTTCAGAAGGCGTTCCGGCTGATGCGTGAGGGTCGGCCGGGCCCGGTTCTGATCGACTTGCCGATCGATGTGCAACTCGCCGAAATCGAGTTCGACATCGAGACATACGAGCCGCTGACGGTGCCCCGCCCCGCCGCGACCAGGGCGCAGGCGGAGAAGGCCATCGCGATGCTGAACGCGGCCGAGCGGCCGCTGCTGGTCGCCGGTGGCGGCATCGTCAATGCCGATGCCGCGGGCCTGCTCGTCGAATTCGCCGAGCTGACCGGGGTTCCGGTGGTGCCGACGCTGATGGGCTGGGGCACCATCCCCGACGACCACCAGCTGCACGCGGGCATGGTCGGCCTGCAGACCTCGCACCGCTACGGCAACGCCACCATGCTCGAGGCCGACTTCGTGCTCGGCATCGGCAACCGGTGGGCCAACCGGCACACCGGCGGCATCGAAACCTACACCAGGGACCGCACTTTCGTGCACGTCGACATCGAGCCGACGCAGATCGGCCGGGTGTTCGCGCCGGACTTCGGCATCACCTCCGATGCCGGTGCGGCGCTGGCGGTCTTCCTCGAGGTCGCCCGCGAACTCGCCGCGGCGGGTGAGCTGCCCGACCGCAGCGCCTGGGCCGCGCAGGTGCGGGCGCGAAAGCAGCTCGGCCAGCGCAAGACCCACTTCGACAACGTGCCGATCAAGCCGCAGCGGGTCTACGAGGAGATGAACCGCGCGTTCGGACCCGACGTCCGCTACGTCTCCACTATCGGCCTCTCCCAGATCCAGGCGTCGCAGCTGCTGCACGTCTATCGGCCGCGGCACTGGATCAACGCGGGCCAGGCCGGACCGCTCGGCTGGACGCTGCCCGCCGCACTCGGCGTCGCGACCGCGGACCCGGATTCGACGGTGGTCGCGCTGTCCGGTGACTACGACTTCCAGTTCCTCATCGAGGAATTGGCCGTCGGCGCGCAATTCAACATCCCGTATATCCATGTGCTGGTGAACAACTCGTACCTGGGCCTGATCCGTCAGGCGCAGCGCAACTTCGCCATGGACTACTACGTGCAGCTCGACTTCGACAACATCAACAGCCCCGAGGTCGGCGGCTACGGTGTCGACCACGTCAAGGTCGCGGAGGGGCTGGGCTGCAAGGCGATTCGCGTCTTCGAACCGGACCGCATCGGTCAGGCGCTGGAAGATGCGAAGAAGATGATCGTCGAACACCGGGTACCGGTGGTCGTCGAATGCATCCTCGAGCGGGTGACCAATGTGTCCATGGGCCTGGAGATCGACAACATCGTCGAATTCGAAGAGCTGGCGCTGTCCGCAGCGGACGCGCCGACCGCCACCGTCGCCATCGAACCGGAGCCGGAACCGGTAGGAGGCGGCAGGTGAGCGGGCCGGACGCTCCGTTCTCGAGCGAACTGCGCGGCGGGTGGCGTGACGGACACTGCGTCGTCGCCCCCGACAAGTTCAAGGGGTCGCTGACCGCGCCTCAGGTCGCCGCGCATATCGCGGCCGGACTCCGCCGGGTCCGCCCGGACGTCCCCGTCGTCACCATGCCGGTGGCCGACGGCGGCGACGGCACCGTCGACGCGGTGGTGGAGTCGGGCTTCGTCCGCTTCCAGACGAGCGTCACCGGTCCACTGGGATTGCCGGTGGCGGCCTCGTTCGCGATGCGGGGCGAAGCGGCCGTGATCGAGCTCGCGGAAGCGTCCGGCCTGCGTCGGCTGCCGATTCGGCCGACATTCCAAACCGCCATGACCGCAACCAGTTACGGCACCGGCGAGCTGATCCGGGCGGCGGCCACCCGCGGCGCCCGGCGGGTGGTGCTCGGTCTCGGCGGTAGTGCGTGCACGGACGGGGGAGTGGGCATGATGTCCGCGCTCGGGGTCCGCTTCCTCGACGAGCACGATCGCGAGCTGGCGCCGGGTGGTGCGGCGTTGAGCCGGTTGGCCCGCATCGACGCCAGTGACATGCTGCAGGTGCCGGTGATCGTCGCCTCCGACGTCGACAACCCGCTGCTCGGCCCGCGCGGCGCCGCGCAGGTCTACGGGCCGCAGAAGGGGGCCCGCCCGGGCGATATCGACGAATTGGAATGGGGCCTCGCACGTTTGGCCTCGATCGTCGAACGCGACCTCGGCGCCGAGGTCGCCGAACGGCCCGGCGCCGGTGCCGCGGGCGGGGTCGGCTACGCCGCGCTCGCCTTCCTCGGCGCGACCGTGCGGCCCGGCATCGAGATCATCCTCGAACTGATGTCCTTCGCCGAGCAGATCGAGGGGGCGCGGCTGGTGATCACCGGCGAAGGCTCCCTCGATCCGCAGACCCTGCACGGCAAAGCGCCGGTCGGGGTCGCGCGGGCCGCGGCAGGCGCTACCGTGCCGGTCGTGGCGGTGGCGGGGCAGCGCTCGCTCACCGGCGAGCAGCTGCGCCGCGCGCACATCGAGCAGGCGTACGCGCTGACCGACCTCGAACCGGACCCCGAGGTGTGCATCGCGAACGCCGGACCCCTGTTGGAACGGCTGTCCGGTGAGATCGCCGGGGCCTGGCTGGGAGCGAGCGCTCATGCATGATCTGGTCATCCGGTCCCGGCGGGTCGCTCTGCCGGATGGAATTCGCGCGGCTTCGATTGCCGTGCGGGACGGCAAGATTGCCGCGCTGGCCGACTACGAGGCCGTGCTGCCCGCGGCGGCGACCACCGACCTCGCGGACCTGGTCGTGCTGCCCGGCCTGGTGGATTCGCACGTGCACGTCAACGAGCCGGGGCGGACCGAGTGGGAGGGTTTCGCCACGGCGACCAAGGCGGCCGCGGCCGGCGGGGTGACGACGATCGTCGACATGCCGCTCAACTCGCTGCCGCCGACGGTCACCGTGCCGCATTTGGAGACCAAGCGGTCTGTTGCGGATGGGCAGTGCTACGTGGATGTCGCCTTCTGGGGTGGTGCGATTCCGGGCAATCTGGCGTCGCTGCGACCGTTGCGCGAGGCGGGTGTGGTCGGCTTCAAATGCTTCCTCTCGCCGTCCGGGGTGGAGGAATTTCCGCCGCTCGGGCTCGGCGAGGTGGAGGCGGTGATGCGCGAGCTCGCGGCGTTCGACGGACTGCTCGTCGTACATGCCGAAGATCCGGTGCGGCTGCACGATCCGGTCGACGGGTCCTATCGCGCGTTCCTCGATTCGCGCCCGGGGGAGGCGGAAAAGGCTGCGGTGCAAGAGGTTATCGCGCTCGCCGAAGCTACCGGCGTGCGTGCGCACATCCTGCATGTCTCGGCGGCGGCCTGTCTCGGACCGCTGGCCGAGGCGCAGGCGCGTGGCGTGCGGATCACCGCGGAGACCTGCCCACACTATCTGACCCTCTCGGCCGCCGAAGCGTCGTCCACGGCATTCAAGTGCTGCCCGCCGATTCGCGACGCGGGCAATCAGGACGCGCTGTGGCAGGGCCTGGCCGACGGCGTGCTGTCGTGCGTGGTCTCCGATCATTCGCCGTGCACGCCCGACTTGAAAGAGGGCGATTTCGCGACCGCCTGGGGTGGTATCTCATCGCTGCAGATCGGGTTGCCCGCCGTGTGGACCGCCGCCGCCGAGCGCGGGTTCCGGCTGACCGATGTCGTCCGGTGGATGGCCGCCGCGCCCGCCGAGCTGGCCGGGTTGCCGAACAAGGGCCGGATCGCGATCGGCTGCGATGCGGACCTGGTCGCCTTCGATCCGTGGGCGCCGATCACCGTCGATCCCGGCGCGCTGGCCCACAAGAATCCGATCACGCCCTATGGCGGGCGTGAACTCCGCGGTCTGGTCCACGCCACCTGGCTGCGCGGCCGGGTCGTCGGCAACGGCCACCCGCCCGCGGGCAGCCTCATCTCCGTGCGGCACAACCGACAAGGAAACCATGTCTGACTTCACCAGCCTGCCCGATCTAGCGCTGCGCACCAACCGCGCGGGCGTGATCGCCGCGAGCGACGAATCGTTCGAAGAACGCGAAAACCTCATCAACCCTTGGGAACCCCGCTTCGCGGCGCACACCTTCGGCCCCAAGGGGCAGGAGTACGACGGCTGGGAAACCCGCCGCCATCGCGGTCCCGGCCACGACTGGGCCATTGTCCGGCTCGGCATGCCCGGCGTGATCCGCGGCGTCGTCATCGACACGGCCTGGTTCAAGGGCAATTATCCGCCCTTCACCTCGGTCGAAGCCTGCCGCGCTCCCGGCTATCCGTCACCGGCCCAACTGGATTCGGCCGATTGGGTGGAGATCGTGCCGCGCAGCGCCCTCGGCGGCGACGCGAAACACGAGCTCCCCGTCTCCGACGACCGCATCTTCACCCACGTACGCCTGAACATCTACCCCGACGGCGGTGTCGCCCGGCTCCGCGTGCATGGCGAGGTAGTACCGGACCCGACCCTGCTCACCGGTCTCACCGTCGACCTGGCCGCGCTCGAGAACGGTGCGCGAACCGTCGCCTGCTCCAACATGTTCTACTCCGCCCCCGACAACATGCTCGCCCCTGGTCTCGCCCGCAACCAAGCCGAAGGCTGGGAAACCGCCCGCCGCCGTGACAACGGAAACGACTGGGCCGTCATCCAACTCGCCGCCCAAGGCGTCCCCGCCCTGATCGAACTCGACACCACCAACCTGCTCTTCAACGCCCCCGGCGAAACCCGCCTCCTGGCCATCGATCACCAAGGCCCAGAACCCCTCCCGCCCACCGACGCCCCCGACTGGTTCGAGCTCCTGCCCCGAACAACCCTGCAACCCGACACCCCCCACCGCTTCCGCCTAACCCCCACCGCCCGCCCCGCCACCCACATCCGCGTCGACATCTACCCCGACGGCGGCATAGCCCGCCTCCGCCTCCTCGGCACCCTAACCCCCGCAGCCGAGCGCGACCTGAACTCGCGCTGGCTATAGGACCTTTTACCAGTGGTGGGAAGTCTGTGCTCGGCCACTCAGCCAGCTTCAGTCTTCGATCAGTCCGACCCAGATGTAGTCGCGGGCGCGAGTGAGAGCAACCATGGTTTGTCGAGCGGCAAGGTCCGCTCGGTCCCGCTCGCCGTCCGTGAGTTGGTCGGCGGTCTTTGTCGGAATCTCGGTCGTGTGGAAGACCGCTGCGAAGTCCATTCCCTTGGCTCGGTGAACGGTGCCGACCTTTACTGCGTCCTGGTGGGAGCCGTCATATTTGTCCAGCGGCATGACACTGATTCCAGCGCGAGCGAGAACTGTCATATAGCGCTCGGCTTCTCTGTTCGTCATGGTGATCACCGCGATGTCGGACCAAGGGACGCGGGAACCAGTGATTGCTTCCACCAGCTTTGCCCCGACTTCTTTGCGGCGGACGGGTTCTGCGGCGGCGTAGCCACCGGGCAAGACGATCTCGGTGTCCCGTAACACGAAGCCCGGTTCCCCGTCGAGGTCGTCGACGGTGTTGCTGGCGTCGATGCGCTTGGCGTAGTCGTGCACGGCTGAGCGGTTGCGGTAGTTGACGCGCAACACTGCCCCGCGTCCCTTGATAGGAATGCCGGCATCGGACAGCCGCCAGCCGCCGGGGTACACCTGCTGTTGGCCGTCCCCGACAAGGAGTAGTGGAGCGTCAGCTCGCCCTCCGGCGATGCGGTGGACTAGTCGGAGTTCCATCAGGGTGAAATCCTGGACCTCGTCGACCACGACCAGCCCGAAGGGTTCGTCCAGCGGGTGGGCATCCAGTTCTTCGATCGCCTTGGCGATGATGTCGTTGAAGTCGTGCGCATCGCGCTCTTGCAGGCGTTGCCGGTAGGGCTGGTACAGCTGCTTCCAAACGGTTTCGCGGCGTGCTCCGTCGAGACGGATTCGATTGCGGCCGGTGCGGTCGATGCGCTTGTACTCGTCGAGCGTAGTGATGCCACGTCCTTTGATCACGCGGTCGATCTCTTCCCGCCAGTAGGACGGGCTAGCTTCGATAGTGCCGACAACTCGCCGTGCTGTCTGCCAGGTCCGGCTGAACGCGTCTTCGGCTGCCGTGGTGTTGAGGGTGAATGCGACATCGCGGTCCTTGAGAAACCGAGTAGTCCAAGCATGTAGCCCGACGAACGCGGCCCGGTCGGCTGCGAGCGGGGCCAGCCGCAGGAACCCCGAGCGATGGTAGCCAGGAAGGGTTTTGACGAAGCTGGTGAACAGCAGCGGACCAGGATTATTTTTCGCGAATCGGGCCATTCGATGCAGTGCGACAACCGTCTTACCTGTTCCAGCCGGCCCGCTCAACCTCGCCGGGCCGTTGAAGTTTCGGTGTACGAGATCGAGTTGGTCGTCATCGAGAAAGGTCATCCACTCCTGGAATGGTCTGGCCAAAATCTTGGTGCGCTTGCTTTCGTGCAGCTCAGCTGTGGCAAAGAGCCCCTCGGCGGAGACCGGTTCGGCTGCCGGGGCATTGTCGGTGGAAATCAGTGTGTATCTGCGGCTGCGGCCAGCCAACTCCGTAGCGATGTAGCGAGCATGTTTGGGTGATAGCCCGGTCTCCTGCGCCAGGAGTGTCCGGCGCATCGTGATCGGATCTACGGCCAGGAAGCGCTCCTGCACACCGGTGTTGACTGCCTGCTCCATGAGCAGCATCACCTCGAGCATATGCGGGACGTACTTGCGGCGACCGTACGTGACTCCCGCGATGGCTTCTTCTGCTTTTGTCCGTATCCGGCTCAGGTGAGTCGTCTCGGGAATGGCGTCGACGAACACAAGTGCGAATACGCCACTCGGACCGATGGCGAACCCTGCTGGACGATCCTGTGGCGGAAACGGTATGCCACTATCGATGAGGAGGTGCCACCGGGACTCCATTGGCGGGACCGACAGGAACAGGCGGTGTTTGGCGGTCAGTCCAGGCAGCCTGGCGAGCTGCTGCTCGACCCAAGCGCGACGCCGTTCGCGATTGATATCACTCATGAAGTTCCCCCTCATGCCTGGCGGCAACCGACTACAGCGGTCATCGGTCGAACTCAGCGTAGCTCAGGACGCGCGGGACGATCGTGAATTACACTCCGTGACAGTCTGATTCAACATGTGTCCGCACGCTTGGACTGCTGCCGCCGACTCTTGCGGCAAAGGGGGATGTGGGATTGGCCGACTTGGAAACCTTTGTCGGACAGGTGTGGAGCCCTGACGTCCGATTGCTTGCCGAGGACGCCTGGCGGTGCTACAACGCGGGCGCAATCCGCGCCTGCATAGCGGCAACCTGGACAGCTGTCACTGCCGACATCATTACCAAACTTGTCTGGTTGGCAGACGACGGCGACAACAAGGCGGTGTCCTTCCGGAACAGTATCGCCGCAGCGCAGAGTAAGGGTTTGCAGCGCGATGGGGTGCGCGCGATGCAGAGCATCGAATCGTCCCTGCTTGCCAACGCGGTTGAGTTCGAGCTGATCGATTCGATCGGCCTACGCGAGTTGGAGCGTATCCGCGAAGACCGGAACCTGTGTGTCCACCCGTCCTTGCGCACACTGGACGACGTATATGAGCCCCGACCGGAGGTCGCCCGCGGGCATCTGGCGGTCGCGCTGACCACATTGCTCATTCACCCGCCCGTGCAGGGCCGCAAGGTGGTGAGTGGGCTGGCTGCATATATAGACGACCCCTCCTTTGTGCCGACCGTTCCGTATATCCAGGCCACATTCTTCGACCGAGTTCGATCGGCAACAAAGCAGACGATAGTCAACCTTGCGGCGAAGCACGCGGTACTCGAAATCGACACGCCAGGCCAGCTATCTGCCGCGGACTACGCAGACCGCATGGCCGTGGCTCTCGATGCTTTTGCCCAACGTGACCGAGAATCCGTGCGAGCGGCGGTAGCCAAGCAAAAGGAACGATTTCGGACGCTGGATGGCGCGACGCAGTTGCGCACTCTTGGGCGTCTCGGTGATCACGACTACTTCTGGAGCTCCGTCGACCGTGCCCTCGCAACGCGGTTGCTCGGCCTGCTCGACGCACCCTCGTCAGTTGCTGAAGGGCAAGCCTTCCCGCGCGATCTCGCTGCAGGCCTTGCGGTGGTGCGGAGCCGGGACGCACGCGAGGGGTTGCCGGGCTTGGAGCAGCGGTTCGAGGACCTGCCATGGATCGACCGTATGGCCGTGGTAATTGCCGCGCGTCCTGATCCATACTTCCTTCCTTCGGTTCTCGAGTTCATCAAGGAAGCGTGGTCGTTCCGCACGGGCGAACAAGCTGGAAGGCTCCTCATCAAGCACGCTCCATTTTTGACTGTCGACATCCTGGCGACAGCGCTCGAGAACTGGTGCACCAACGTGCAGTGCCGTCGTGCAAGCGAAATGCCGGAAATCGCAGTACGCCTTCTCCAACATACGGCGCATCTGGGCCAGAGTCGCGCCAAGCCCTTTGCCGAGTTCCTCTCCGGCGTACAGGAAATGGAAGAAGAGGGTGACTACTACAGTTATCCCGCGCTCGAGGCCGCGCTCGTTACCCACGGATACTTGCGATAGGTGTCCAGTACGCACGGCTCTGAAGCCGGTCCGCTCCGCGCGGCGGGCAGGGGCACCAACCCTGCCGCCGCGTCGCCTTCGCCGAAGGGAACTCCGCAATGCGCGGGAATGCCTGCTGGCCACCGCCTGGTGCAGCTGCTTGGTATGGGTGGCTGAGACTGCCGGACCTGGGCCGCAGTTTGCTTCCGGTACCAGGGCGGCCTGTGGGGCGACGGGCGCGATAGTGTCCGAACATGTCGACCAGCAGCGTCAGGATGATCAGTGGTTGCGGGGCCGGGTGTGAGCGGGCGTTGCGGTGACTGTTTACGACGCGACGGGTCGGACGTATGCGGCGACTAGGCGGCCTGATCCGCGTATCGGCGCAATGATCGATGGTGCGTTGCGTGGTATGGGCACGGTGCTGAATGTTGGCGCGGGTACCGGTTCGTATGAGCCGGGTCGGACGGTGCTAGCGGTAGAACCTAGTCAGGTGATGATCGGCCAGCGCCCGCCGGGGGCCGCGTCCGCGGTTCGGGCGACCGCGGAGCACCTGCCGGTTCGCGACGGATCGGTGGACGCGGCCCTTGCGGTGCTCACCATCCACCACTGGTCCGATTTGGCGTGCGGGGTCGCCGAGATGATCCGAGTTGCCCGGCGCCGCATTGTGATTCTTACCTGGGATCATGCGGTCTTCCGCGAGTTCTGGTTGGTGCGGGACTATCTGCCCGCCGCGGCGGCGACGGATGCGAAACTTGCTGTCCCGCTGGAGAGACTCACTGTGCTACTGAAAAACCCTGAGATACAACCGGTCCCGGTCCCGCACGACTGCGTCGACGGCTTCGGGGGCGCGTACTGGCGCAGGCCTGAAGCCTACCTCGATGAAACCGTCCGAGCCGGTATGTCGATGCTGGCCCTGACCGCGAAACACCTACTGCAACCAGGCCTGTCGCGGCTACGGCAAGATCTCGAGTCCGGCGCATGGCCCGCTCGCTACGCGGACCTGACCGACCGGCCCGCCCTGGACCTCGGATACCGGCTGGTCACAGCCGATCTCGCGAGCTGAGTGAGGAACTCGCTACCGCCGACGGCGCACGGGCCTCCCAGCCCGCGTCAAGCCGATCCGGTGGCCGATATCGACGAGCAGGTCGGCGGTCAGCGCCGGGTCGCCCGCGGTATCGCGGTCGGTGTAGTCCGACAGCGCGTATATCTCGGCGAACCCTGTGCGAGACCAATACTTTCGGGGGATCTCATTGCGCCCTGCCACGGCGACGACCGGGACGGGCCCGGCCCGGCGGGCGACGACCGCGGGTAGCTTGCCGCGCTCGGACTGCGCATCGAGGCAGCCCTCACCGGTGACGATGAGGTCTGCTTCCGCGCGGTGGCGGTCGAAGTCGAGCAGGTCGAGGAAATACTCGGCACCGGAGGTCATGCGAGCGCCGAGCAGCATAGCGGCGAACCCGATCCCACCCGCGCTGCCAGCGCCGGGACTGGCGGCGAGGTCGGCGGCTTCGGGAAAACCGTTGCGGGACAACACCTCCACCAAGTGATGAAGACCCCGATCGAGCAGATGTATTGCCGTCAGGTCAGCGCCCTTTTGTGGCCCGTACACGGCGGGCGCTCCTTCCGGCCCGGTCAGCGGATTGGTCACATCACCAGCGACTACCAATCCGACGGAGGAAAGGCATACCGCCCGTGCGACCTCGATCGAAGTGATGTCGAGCAGAGCCCGACCGCTCGGCGCCAAGATGCGTCCGGTCTCGTCGATGAAGCGGAACCCCAAGGCGGTGAGCAGACCGATACCTCCGTCGGTGCTCGCACTGCCACCCAGGGCAAGCACTACACGTCGCGGATCGAGTCGCAGCGCTTGCCGAAGGGCGTGTCCCAGACCGAGACTCGACGCATCGAGCGCATGCATACGCCCGCTGGGCAGGGTCGCGAGTCCGCAGGTATTCGCGACCTCGACGACGACGGTGTCACCGCGGACCGCCATCCGTGCGCGACGTGGTAACCCCGTCGCCCCCGCGACGGTGATCGTCTGACCGGCGAACCCGGCGGCGACGGCGGCATCGACACTGCCGTCGCCGCCGTCCGCGAGCGGAAGCTGCTCACTGTCCACACCGGACCTCGAAAGACCAAGGGCGAGATGATGAGCGACCTCGGCTGCGGTCAGGCTTCCCTTGAATTTGTCGGGAGCGACGAGCACCTTCATGCTTCCAGCACCCTGATCAACGCGGCCGCCGAAATGACGGTGGTCACGCCGCCGATCCGGGTCGAGATCTGGGCGAACGGCATCAGATTCATCCGGTTCGAGGCCGAAAGTATCGCCACATCACCGGTTCCGCCGAGCCCGCTGTGGCACACGGTGACCAGCGAGGCGTCGACCGGATACATACCGATGGCCCGGCCGACCCAGAACCCGGTGGCCGCCATCGACAACACGACGGCGACGCAGGCCGCCACGTAACCCACCGAGAGCACGCCGATGATGTTCTTCAGCGGCAGATACAGCATGCCGAGACCGATCATCGTCGGATAGATGAAGTGTCGCGCGATCACCGTGTACACGCCGCGCACACTGTCCTCGACCACGGTGGGGAAGACCCCGAACAGCTTGCACAGGACCGACATGATGATCACCAGCACCGGTGCTGGCAACTCGACAAACCGCTCCAGCAGCGTGGCGAGCACGAAGAGACCGCAGATGATGAGGACGCCGAGTGCGTGGTTGCGGGTGCGCGCGGTCAGGTCGGGGTGCGGAACCGGAGCCACCGCAGCGGTCTCGGATGCGGGCACCTTCACCAACTGGCCCCCACCGTCGAGCTGTGGTCGGCGATCACCGAGCCTGCGCAACAGGCCCGCGGTGATCACCGCGGCGATATTCCCGACAATCGCCGCCGGAATGAGCTCCGCGACATAGCTTTCCGGCTGCCCGCCCAACGCAGACGCGTACGCGGAGGAAAGGGGAATGACGCCTTCGCCGATGCCGCCCCCGATGATCGGGACCACGATGTAGAACAGCGCCCGATGAAACCCGTACCCGAATGCCATGGCGACGCCGATCCCCACCGAGACAGCAACGAATGTGCCGAGCACCAGCGGCGGGAAGATGCGGATCAGACCACCGATCATCACCTTCCTGCTCATGCCCAGGATGCTGCCGACCACCAAGGTGCAAATGATGAAGTAGAGGAAGTTCGCCTGTTTCATCAAGACGGTGACGGCCGCCAACGTGTTCGAATTGAACGCCCCGAAGTACACCAGGATCGACGGCACCATCAGACAGACCAACGCCCCACCGCCGATCTTCGAGATCACCGGAAGCCGATTGCCCAAGGGGCCGAGCAGCATGCCGAGCCCGACGATCACGGCGAGCCCGCCGATCATGTTCTCCGGTATCGCGTCGAAGAGACCTGCGGCGAGCACCCCGGCGGTCAGGAGTATCGGAACGATCAGCGGGATGCCGTCGAGGGTCGGCAACGTGAACGATCGCTCGGGCCGTGCCTGCAATTTCATGATCGGCTCACGCCGGTCATCGATGCTGCGGACGCGAGCTGCGTGCGCACCTGCCCGCCAAGGGATTCCGTCGTTCCGGACCCGCCCATATCGGGCGTCATGGCCGACTTGTCTCGCGAGAGCACCGTTTCGACGGCGGACAACACGGCGGCCGCGGCGGTGTGTTCGCCCAGATGCTCGAGCATCATCGCCCCGCTCCAGATCTGACCGATCGGATTGGCGATTCCAAGCCCGGCGATATCGGGAGCAGAGCCGTGCACCGGTTCGAAAAGACTCGGAAACAGTCGTTCGGGGTTGATATTTCCACTCGGTGCGATGCCGATGGTCCCGGTGCAGGCGGGCCCGAGATCGGAAAGAATGTCGCCGAAAAGATTGCTCGCGACGACCACGTCGAACCAGTCCGGATGCAGGACGAAATTGGCCGTCAAAATGTCGATGTGATACTTGTCGACATCGACCTCGGGATAGTTCTGCGCCATCGCGGCGACACGTTCGTCCCAATAGGGCATCGAGATGGAGATACCGTTGCTCTTGGTCGCCGACGTGAGGTGTTGCTTCGGCCGCCGCCGGGCGAGTTCGAAGGCGTACTTCAGGATTCGATCGACGCCGGTCCTGGTCATCACGGTCTCCTGGATCACCGTTTCCCGCTCGGTGCCCTCGAAGATCTTGCCGCCGATGCTCGAGTACTCGCCCTCGGTATTCTCCCTGACCACGTAGAAATCGACATCACCAGGTAGCCGGCCCGCGAGCGGACTGCTGATACCCGCGAGCAGCCGGACCGGTCGCAAACTCACGTACTGATCGAAGTGCCGCCGGAACTGCAACAGACTGCCCCACAGCGAAATGTGGTCCGGGACGGTCTCGGGCCAGCCGACGGCACCGAAGAAGATGGCGTCGAAACCGGCCAGCTCGTCGAACCAACCGTCCGGCAGCATTTTTCCGGTGGCGGAATAGTATTCCGCGCTCGCGAAGCCGAACTCGGTGAAATCCAGGGTGAAATCGAATGCGGCCGCTGCGGCTTCCAGCACTCGAACTCCCTGTGGCACGACTTCTTTGCCGATACCGTCTCCTGGAATGACCGCAATTCGGTGAGTTGCACCCATCGTCGCGTGCTCCGATCTTCTTGATAGCGCCCCGGTTTCCGTTGTCATGGGGTCGGTCACAACGGTAGGCTCGGACATTCCGCGGCAAAAGATAGGAACGAGAAAGATACTCTTTCCGGAGTGGAAAAGACGAGGAGGTCGCCGTGTACGGTGCGTCCACCGACGACGTCACATTCTTCGACATCGTCGCCCGTTCGCGCAGCCTGACCGAAGCGGCCCGCGAATTCGGTATCTCGGTGTCCTCGGTCAGTAAACGACTGGCGCAGATGGAGGCCCGGCTCGGCGTGCTGCTGGTCCAGCGCAGCACGCGGCGGCTGACGCTGACGCCGGAGGGGGAGCGCTACGCTGCGGGCGCCTCGTCGATCGCGGCCCAACTCGCGGAGTTGGAAGACTCGATCTCAGGGCAGCGCCACGACCTGCGCGGCCGGGTACATATCCGGTCGACGATCGGTCTCGGCCGGGCCCATATCGCGCCGCTCGTCGCGAATTTCGTCGATCGGCACCCGGAAGTGCAGGTGGATCTGGAGCTTTCGGCGCTGCCGCTCAATATCGGCGGCACCGGCTTCGACATCGACATCAGGGTCGGCGCGTTGCAGGATTCGCGATTGACCGCGACCCGGCTGTGGGTGAACCGCCGCGTGGTGTGCGCGTCACCGGAATACGTGCGTCGGCACGGTGCGCCCGCGAATCTCAAAGAGCTCGAACAACACAACTGCATCATCTTGCGCGAGAACGAGTCCGACTATGCGCTGTGGCGATTCGAGAGCGCGGGCAAGGAGATCTCGATCCGGGTGGCGGGCAACTTGATCAGCAACGACGGTGACGTGATCACCCGCTGGTGCCTGGACGGCCGAGGCCTGGTGATGCGGTCGCTCTGGCAGGTCGGCCCGCTATTGCGGGACGGCTCACTCGTCCAGATATTGCCCGAAGTCGATACGCCGAGCGCGGACATCTCCGCGGTGTATGCCGCCGCCGCGCCACTACCGCGGCGCACCCGTGCCGTCATCGACCACCTGAAGGCCGGGTTGGGTCAGCGAATCGACGGTCGGCCGGACTGAGCGCCACGCGAGCGGAAACACCTGTGGCGCAGTGTGTTTCAGCCGTACAGTGCGACAAACTTATCCAGTGAACGCTCGATATCGCCCTTCACCGCACGCGCGACACCGGCGCCGATCGGGCCGAACAACGGCCTGCCGCCGAGCTCGATATCGACGGTCACCTCCGAGCCCGTCCCCTTCGGCGCGACCAGCAGTTCGAGGCCGAGCTTGGTGCCGCCCTTACCCGCACCGGTCAGCAGCAGTCGGCGGGGTGCCTCGGCCGCCTTCACCGTCCAGGTCACGCGGTTGCGCAGCCCCTTTACCGAGGCAACGCCGACAAGCTGGGTGCCGACGGTCAGCTGATCGGGAATCTCGCTCCGCCACGCTTCGTGCATCGTCAGCCACTTGTCGAGGTCGGCGAGATTGGACGTATGTGACCACGCTTCCTCGGGAGAGATCGGCACATCGACGGAGACCTTCAGCTTTGCCATGGCCGCATAGTATCCGGTACCCGGGGTTCGCCCTAGTTGGCGCTGGAAGACGTGGGCGACTTCCCCACGTGGTGGTGCGCTCGAGCGCGCTGCCGGTACGGCTCCGACCGCGCCGGGCGACTCACGGGCAACCGCTGCGCCCGCACCGGCGCCGATCACCCGAGTGATTCCGACTAGAACAGACTGGACGGTCCAGCAAACTTCCGGCCGGAGACTGACCCGGATGCTCTGTTGCCGCCGCGCGACGGATCGGCACCGCGATAGGCACGGTTGACACGACGCACGTGATATGCAACGGCGCAACCTGATCGGATGATGTGTCCTGTATCTCGACATCGGAAACGCCCCTGGTCACCGTGTGGCTAGCGGCCGTGATCGCCAGCGGCGCAGCATTATTGCGCACCCGGCGGCACTCGGCATCTCCTGCCTGCAAACGCAATAAGGTGAGTGGATCTGGCGAGACTTGGTTGCTTTGCTGCTAATGTCGGAACGTCGGGTTCTGGTAACCGTTCGGACACGATCCGTTCGGTCGGCGATAGACCGTGAAATCGCCTGCCCCGTGGGCACTGTGAGGCAAGAGCTGGTCGGCCTCGTCGGTGTCTATCGGGTTTCCGGTCCTCCGACGTGGACCAGATCCGACCAGGGTTGTGCATGGTCGGCGTCGCGAGGAAGGCGAGACGAAGCACGATGACGGAGAGTCGTTTCCTCGGCGCCAATCGACGACGAAAGAACTGATGAATCAAGATATCGCCGTGGTGCTTTCATGGATCCTCGCCGCCGCTCTCGTAGTTGCCATAGCGGTGGCGTTGTACGCAGTGCAGTACGCGAGACAACAGCGAGCCAGGGCCGAGGCACTCGGTAACGAGCAGCGCGCCGCCGAGGAAGCCGTCGAACGCTTCGCGACTACCACGATTCCCGCGGTAGCCGAGTCGATCAGACGCTTCGATGGCAAAGCTCCCACCGTCGAAATGCCGCCTGCCTTGGAGAATTCGCGGCTCGCCCAGGTGTTGCGGTGGATCGCCGAACGGTATGCCGACGACCTGAGCCTGCTACGGTCCGAGACCAGGGAGCAGGCCAACCACGAGGCGCAGCAGGCGATCAAGGCCGCCGAGGACGCGGTGCGCACCGAGGTGTCGACCGCGTCGCGACAGGCGACCAGCGCGGCGGTGCGGTCGTTCGGCACCTCGGTGGTCAGTCTCGGCGCCGACGTCAGCCAGGTGGTCAGTGCCGCGCTGCGCGAGCACCGCAAGGACGAGGTGTACGAAACCCTCACCCGGATCGACCACACCGTGCAGCAGATGATCCGCCAGGCGCAGTCCTATGTGATCGTCTGCGGTGGCCTGCCCGGCCGCCGCTGGCCCGCCCAGTCGCTCACCGACGTGGTCGGTGGCGCGGTCGGCCGCGTCCGCGACTACCTGCGGGTGCGCCCCAACCAGCTCGACCGGGTGGTGATCAGCCGTGCGGTGGAGCCGCTGGTGCACACCCTGGCCACCCTGCTCGACAACGCGCTGCGCTATTCGCCGCCGACGTCTTTCGTCGATGTGAGCTTCCAAGAGGGGCACCACGGCGTCACCGTGATCATCGACGACGCGGGCGTGCGGATGAATGCCGAGCAGATGGAAGAGGCCAGGCAGGTGCTCGCGCACGAGCGCTCGGTCGACATCCATCAGCTCGGGCCCTCACCCAAGGTCGGCTTCCCCGGCATCGCCGCTTTGGCCCGTCGCTACGGCTTCACCGTCTACATCGACGGCCCGAACGTCTACGGCGGCATGCGCGCGATGGTCTACATCCCCGAGGCCCTGCTGATGACCCCGCAGCCCGGCCAGGAGGTCGCGCCGTCCCGCGAGATCGTCGCCGAACCCACGCCGGCGCCCGCTCCGGTGAGCGAACCGCAGAGCGAAGAGCCAAGCGAGAGTGAGGCATTCGCCGTGCACGAAATCACCAGCGGTGGCTTACCGAAGCGCCGTCGCAGAACGGTCGCGCTCGCACCGGTCGGTCCGCGCACCGAACCCGGCCTCGCCCGGCCCGACATCGCCGCCGCCTGGCACAACGGCTCCAAGAGCGGCCGTGCCGCCGCCTCCGATCAGTCCGATCACACGGAAGGGATGACATCCTGATGGCTGTACCGGTGACCGACAGCAGTAACAAGCTGGGGTGGCTACTCGAAGATCTCAATGTCCCGGGAGTCAGATTCGCGGTTCTCCTCTCCGAGGACGGGTTACGGATCGCGCACTCCGCCGGTATCGAACGCGACGAGGCCGAGCGTTTCTCCGCCGCCGCGTCGGGCCTGCGGTCCCTCGGTAAGGCACTCGGCGAGTTCTGCGGCGACGGGAACAACGGTGTGCGGCAGAACATGACGGAATACGACCAGGGCATGATCCTGATCACCGCCGCGGGTGAGGGCGCGCTATTGGGCGTCGCCACCACCACCGAGATCGACGTGGCACTCATCGCGCACCGGATGAACGAACTCGCCGGTCGGGTCGGACACGAGCTGGGGAGCCAGCCGCGCAGGCGTGTTGATGGTGGCGAATTGCCATGACATCACGGTCCCGGCGTGATCCCGATCTGGTTCGGGCATACGTGCGCACCGGGGGACGTACCCGTCCCACTCGCGAGTTGGACCTGGTCACTCTGGTCCGCGCCGCCGCCAAGGACCCATCCCCGGGTGCCGCACCCGATGCACGCCGGGTCATGAATCTCTGTAGCCGCCGTGGTGCGCTCTCGATCGCCGAACTCGCCGCGTACCTGGACCTGCCGCCGTCCGTCGTGAAGATCATCACGGCGGACCTGATGGACAGCGGCCATCTGACCACGCCTACCCCGGCGGAAAACCTGCCGGAGATTGCTCTGCTGGAGGAGGTACTCAATGGGCTCCGTGCTCTCGCCGTCTGATCGCCCAGTCGACTATGTGCCGGAGACCGTTACCCGTTCCGTAAAGCTGTTGGTGGCAGGCAATTTCGGGGTCGGCAAGACGACCTTCGTGAGCAGCGTCTCGGAAATCAAGCCACTGCGCACCGAGGAGACCATCACCGAGGCCAGCGTCGGCGTCGACGACATGGCAGGCCTGCCCGGCAAATCCCAGACGACCGTGGCGATGGATTTCGGCCGCATCACGCTCAGCCCGCAGCTCGCGCTCTACTTGTTCGGCACGCCGGGCCAGCAGCGGTTCGTCCCGTTATGGGAAGAGCTGGCCCGCGGCGCGCTCGGCGCTCTGGTGCTGGTCGATACCCGACGCATCGAGAAGTCCGATGAGGTGCTTTCCGTGCTCGAGGAGCGCGGCGTGCCGTATTCGGTGGCGGTCAACCAGTTCGAGGGCGCCAAGAACTTTCCGCTCGGCGAGGTCCGCGACGCCCTGGACCTCGCACCCGACACCCCACTCACCTCCTTGGACGCACGTGATAGAGGCACGTGCCTGCGGTCCCTGATCACGCTCGTCGAATTCCTGTTCCATCGTCTGGAGTCACGTCTTTGACCACGCCTTCGTCCGCGCCCCACTCCGCACCCGCCCGCTGCCCCGTCCAGCACGGATCCCCGATCGATACCGATGGCCCCCGGGTATCGCTGTACTCCGAGGAATTCGCGGCGGACCCACACCACGCCTACCGCGAGATGCGGCGCCAATACGGCTCGCTGGTACCGGTGAACATCGCGCCGGACGTGCCAGCCACGCTGGTGATCGGCTACCACACCGCGTTGCGGATCCTCAATGACCCCGAGCATTTTCCAGCCGATCCGCGCACCTGGCAAAAGGGTGTGCCCGGTGAGTGCCCGATCCTGCCGATGCTGGAGTGGCGGCCGAACGCGCTGCGCAGCGCGGGCCTGGAACACACTCGCTACCGGCAGGCCAACGTGGCCGCCATCGCCGAGGTCGACCTGCACAGCCTGCACGCCACCGTCGAGCGGATCGCCGTCCCGCTGATCAACGCGTTCTGTCAGGACGGCGCGGCAGACCTGATCAGCCAGTACGCGTTTCCGCTCACCTTCGCGGTGCTCAACGCCACGCTCGGCTGCCCGCCGGAAATCGGCCAGCAGGTCGCGTCCGGCATGGCCGCGATCTTCGAGGGCGTCAACGCCGACAAGGGCAACGCGATGCTCACCGACGCGCTGTTCGACCTGGTCACCCTGAAGCGGAACGAGCCGGGTGACGACATCACCTCACGACTGCTCGCGCATCCCGCCAAGCTCGATGACGTGGAGATGATCCACCAACTGGTGACGCTGTACGGCGCTGGCATCGAGCCGCAGCAGAATCTGATCGTCAATACGCTGCTGCTGATGCTCACCGACGACCGGTTCGCGGGAAACGTTCTCGGCGGCAGCCTTTCGACCCGCGACGCGCTCGACGAGGTGCTGTTCACCGACCCGCCGATGGCGAACTACTGCGTGTCCTATCCCCGGCAACCGGTCCTGATCGACGGCGTCTGGCTGCCAGCGCACCAGCCGGTCGTGATCAGCATGTCCGGCTGTAACAACGACCCCTCGATCAGCGTCGGGGAGTACGTGGACAATCGCTCGCACCTGGCATGGAGCGTCGGGCCGCACGCCTGCCCGGCCAGGTCGATGGCATACCTGATCGTGCAGGACGCCATCGATCAGCTTCTCGATGCATTGCCCGAGTTGGATCTTGCTGTGGCTGCGAACGAATTGTCTTGGCGGCCAGGACCTTTCCATCGCGCTCTGGTGTCCCTCCCCGTAGTCTTCCCCAAGTCACCACCGTTGAACGTGTTTTAAGGAGACTCCGATGGACACTGAGCCCCTAGTTCTGGACCCGACGGGCACCGATATCCAGGGCGAGTCCGCGCGCCTGCGGGAGCGCGGTCCGGCGACCCTGGTCGAGTTGCCCGGCGGGGTGCGCGCGTGGTCGATCACCGACGCCGATCTGCTCAAGCGCCTGCTGATCGATCCGAAAGTGTCCAAGGATGCCAGGCAGCACTGGCCCGCCTTCGCCAACGGTGAAGTGCCGCAGGACTGGCCGCTGTTCCTCTGGGTCGCGGTGAACAACATGTTCACCGCCTACGGCGCCGACCACCGGCGGTTGCGCAAGCTGGTGGCGCCCGCGTTCACGCATCGGCGCACCGAGGCGATGCGTCCACGCGTCGAGGCGATCACCGAGCGGCTGATCGCCGAGCTCGCCGCCACCCCGGCCGGCGAGGTGGTCGACCTGCGCGAAGGCTTCGCGTACCCGCTGCCGATTCAGGTCATCTCCGAACTGATGGGTGTGCCGGAATCGCTGAATGCCGGTCTGCGCACGTGCGTGGACGGCATCTTCGACACCTCGCTCAGCCCGGAGCAGTCGCAAGCCAACTACATGGAGATGTACCGCATCCTCGGCGAGCTGGTGGCCTACCGGCGCGAGCAGCCGGGCGACGACATGACGAGCCTGCTGATCTCGCACCGCGACGAGGACGACGGCTCGCAGCTGACCGAGCAGGAGCTGATCGACACGCTGCTGCTCGTCATCAGCGCGGGGCACGAGACCACGGTCAACCTGCTCGATCAGGCGATCTACGCGCTGGTGACCCGGCCCGAGCAGCTGGCCGCGGTGCTCGAGGGCAAGGTCGGCTGGGCGGATCTGATCGAGGAGGCGTTGCGCTTCGAGGCTCCGGTCGCGCATCTGCCGCTGCGGTTCGCGGTCGACGACATCGACATCGAGGGTGTTCGGATCCCCAAGGGTGACCCGATTCTCGCCTCCTACGCCGCCGCCAACCGGGACCCGAAGGTGCACGGCGAGACTGCCGACGAGTTCGACGTGACCCGGGTTACCAAGGACCACTTGTCCTTCGGTCACGGCGTACATCACTGCCTCGGTGCACCACTGGCCAGGCTCGAGGCGGCGATCGCATTGCCCGCCATCTTCGCGCGGTTCCCGAACATGCGCTTGGCGGCGGACCCGGCGGAGCTGGGGACCGTGGTCAGCTTCATCTCGAACGGTCACGGGAAACTGCCGATGATCTTGGAACCGACAGAGTAGTTCCCCCAACACCTGTGCCCCTGGCTGACGAGCCAGGGGCACAGTCGTTTTCGGCGTCGTTTTCGCTCGTGGGCTCGTGGGTAGTGCGAGTAGGGAAGTAGTCGATCACGATCGATGGATCGACGGCGAGCACGACGCGAGGGAGGAATTGGATGGGGAGCACACGGCATCGGTGGACCACGGTGGACGGCATCGACACCTTTTATCGCGAAGCCGGGCCCGCTGACGGCCCGGTAGTCCTGCTGCCGCACGGGTATCCGTCGTCGTCGTTCGAATTCCGCAACCTGATGCCCGCGCTCGACGATCGATGGCGCACGATCGCCCCCGACTTACCCGGCTTCGGCTACAGCGCGGCCCCTGCGGACTTCTCCTACACCTTCGACGGCTATTCGGCGTTCCTTCGCCAGTTCACCGAGACACTCGAACTCACCGAATACGTCATCTACTTGCACGACTACGGATCCCAGTTCGGGCTGCGGCTGGCGATGGACGCGCCGCAACGGGTTGCCGGGCTCATCATCCAGAACGGTGACATCTATGAAGACCAGCACGGCCCGAAATATGCTCCGCTGAAACTATTCTGGGACAACCCGACCGAGGAGGGCCGGGCAACGCTCGCCGCCGCGGTGACCGAGGAAGGTTTCCGCGACGAGTTCGTCGGCGAACTACCCGACCATCTCGTCGACCGGGTCAGCCCCGATTTGTGGCGGCTGTCCTTGGCGGTGACGGACACGCCCGAGCGCCGGGCGAATCTGGTGAATCTGCTCGCCGATCAACGTCATACGCTCGAATGGTTCGCAAAACAGCAGGACTATCTGCGGGCGCACCGCCCGCCGACGCTCATCGTGTGGGGCCGCCACGACGGGTACATGCCCGAAGAGGCCGCGCGCGCCTATCACCGCGACCATCCCGGCGCCGAACTGCACATCCTCGACGGCGGCCACTGGTTGCTCGAAACTCATCTGGACGAGGTGGTGCGATTGATCCGGGACTTCCTCGCGCGCCTGAGGTGAGTGCGGTCAGGCCTTGCGTGCCAAGCCCGCCACGATCAGCTGTTCCCAGACGGTCAATTCGCGGTCCGGCGTTCCGATGCCGTCGGACGGTTTCGGGTCCGGCCGCCAGGCCGCGCAGGGCGCGATGCCGGGTTCGAGAATTTCCAGGTCGCCGAACAGAGCCTCGATTTCCTGGTCGCTGCGCCAGCGACCGCGCCCGAAGGTGGACTGGAGTTTTTCTTCCGCGGCCGTTGTCTCCGGGTTGTGGCCCGAGCGGAAGTGCGAGATGTAGACCAGGCTCCCGCTGGACAGCTGTCCGGACCAGTAGCGCACCACCCCGGCCGGGTCCTCGTCGTCGTTGAGGTGGTGCAGGATGGCGCTGAAGATGATGGCGACCGGCTGGTCGAAATCGATCATCTTGACCACCTCGGGGTCCTCGCGGATCGAACGCGGATCGCGGAGATCGGCTTGGATGACGGTGGTGTTGTGGTCGGTGGCCAGCAGCGCGCGGCCGTGCGCGAGCACGATCGGGTCGTTGTCGACGTAGGCCACTGTGGCGTCGGGCGCGTAGCGCTGCGCGACCTGGTGCACGTTGTCGGCGGTCGGCAGTCCGCTGCCAAGGTCGACGAATTGGCGCACGCCTGCGCGGGCGATGTCGCGGACGGCGCGGACCAGCGCCTGCCGGTTGGTGAAGGCGATCGCCACCGAGCCGGGCAAATTGTTCTTGAAGTGGTCACCGATCTCCCGGTCGACGACGAAGTTGTCTTTGCCGTCGAGCAGATAGTCGTATACCCGGGCGATACTCGGTTTGGATTGGTCGATCACGTGCGTCAGGTCGGTCATGGCCATACCCCCGTGTGCTTGGGCTGTGGGTCATATCGTAGAAGGCTTGGGGCGCAAGCGCGCGCCCTGTATCAGCGAGTCTGATTTGACCACAACATGTTTCATCGTTGCACGAGGGTGTTTGCCCGCCGTCTGCGCCGGGTAGCCGACGAGGGTGCTGATCGAAGGAGGTTTCCCATGACATCAGGCAGCTTTGTCGGACGCCTGCGCAGCGTGGTGCTGGATTGCCCGGAGCCGCGCAAGCTCGCCGAGTTCTACGTCGGGTTGCTCGGCGCCGAAGTGACCGACGACCAGGACGACACCTGGGTCGTCACCGTCGATCCGGACGGAAGGCGTTTGGTGTTTCAAAAAGCGCCCGAATACAAGCCGCCGCATTTCCCCGATCCTGAAGCGTCCCAGCAGATCCACTTGGATGTGCTGGTCGACGACATCGAGGAAGCCGAACCCAAGGCACTCGCCCTCGGGGCAAAACTGGTGCAAGCCAACGACAATGATCAATTCCGGGTCTATGCGGATCCGGTGGGCCACATCTTCTGTCTCATGTGGCTGTAGCGGTCTCATGTGGCTGTAGCCGCAGGGGTCAGCGGCAGCCTTCCAAGGTGGCTGCCGCCAGCTCCGCGACGACATCATCGACGTCGTGGCGGGCTCGAAAAGCGTTGAGCTGCCGGATAGCTCCGTTGCCTCGAGCCAGGATCGCGGCGAGGGAGTCGGTGACGAGCTGCCGGTCACCGAGCTCGTCGAGTGCCGGACCCACGTACTCGATGAGCTCGGCGATCAGGTCCCGAACCGGCACGATGCGTCCGCACAGCGGGTCCACCGCGTCGCCGTCGAGGCCGGTGCGCGCCGCCTTCCAATATGCCGCGCGCACTACCTCGGCGCCGACCGCCGGTGCGGAACGGTTCTGCGCCAAGGACATTCGAGCCGTCATCACAGTCGCCCGGACCAGCGTGGCGAGCAGCACGGTCTCCTCGACCGTAGCGGGTACGTCGCTGACCCGGATCTCCACGGTGGGAAAGCTCGACGAGGGCCGGACGTCCCAGTACACCATCTTCTTGTCGAGGATGCTGCCGCTCGACAGCATCATCGCGACCATGGCGTCATAGTCCTGCGTCGATTCGAAATACGGCGGCGGGCCCGCGCTCGGCCAGCGCCGCCACAGAATGCTGCGCCAACTGGCATAGCCGGTGTCGGCGCTGCGGTAGATCGCCGAGTTCGCCGTCAGCGCCAAGAACAGCGGCAACCATGGTCGCAGGAAGTTGCTCACCTGCAAGGCGGTGTCGCGGTCCGGCACCGCGACGTGGACATGGCAGCCACACAACCCTTGCTCATGGGCGAGCATGCCGAAAGATTCGGCGATTCGCTGATAGCGCGGGGTATCGGTGACGGGGAACTTGTCCGGCACGGTCGGTGGAATGGCCACCGCGAGCAGCTGGGCGCCGTTCTTCTCGGCACAGGTGGCGATACTGCATCGCAGGTTACGCAGTTCCTGCGCCAATTCCGAGGAATTGGTGTGGACGCCGGTACTGGTCTCCACCTGGCAGCGAGTGAGTTCGAGTTGGAGATCTACGCCGAGCTCGGCGGCGGTCCGGGCGACCTCGACATTCTTCGCGACGGGTGCACCGGTTTCGGGATCGGCGAGGAGGAATTCTTCCTCGACGCCGACGGTCACCGAGTCTGCGTCCATGGCGCTAGATTACCCATCGATCGAGGTCGTACGCGTCCTGCGACTTCATGGGCGCGGGTGGAGACACCGCGAGGCCGAGCGGTCCCGCGGGTCTCCGCGCACTAGCACGTGATTGACTCGCCGGGTCAAATGCCGATCACATCGAGCATCAAACGAACCCAGTGGCTAACCATCCCGATAATCATCGGACTCTCCTTTCACCACCTCAGGGAACTGCGTCGTAAGCACCAGATTGCCGCGGTGTCGCGCACCCAAACGGCGATGGCTCGGACGTCCACCGGACATCTGGTTCACCGCACTGTCAGCTTGCGCCAGCGTTGCGGGGCGTCCCTGTATCTGCGTTGAAAGGCGCGGCTGGACAGCGCGATCTCGCCGCAGGTAGTCGCCTGCGCGAAACTGGGGCGAGATCATCAGCAAGAGTTTCAGTGATTCTCAGGCCCGCGCTGCAGACTGCGTTGGCGTGAATCATCTGGAGCTGCCGTTTCTCGTGCTGTTCGGCACGATCCTCGCCCAGCCGCTCGGTCGGCGGCTCGGCGTCGCCCCGGCCGTCCTGATGACGGTGTTCGGCTGCGTGCTCGCCTTGATCCCGGCGGTGCCCGAGGTGCGGGTGGCGCCGGATCTGATTCTGCCGCTGTTGCTTCCGCCGCTGCTGTACGCCGCGGCCAGGCGCACCTCGTGGCGGACGTTCGCGCAGAACTGGACCGCGATCGCGCTGCAAGCGGTCGGGTTGGTGGTCGCCACCGCGGTCGTGGTCGCGGTGGTGGTGCATCTGTGGCATCCGGCGGTGCCGCTCGCGGTCGCGTTCGTGCTGGGTGCACTGGTCGCGCCGCCGGACCCGGTGGCCGTCGGCGCGCTGGCCGGTCGGCTCGGGCTGCCGCGCAGGCTGGTCGCGGTGCTGGAAGGGGAGGGGCTGTTCAACGATGTCACCGCGATCGTGCTGTACGGCATCGCGGTGCAGGCGGTGGTCACCGGCCAGTTCTCCGCGTGGTCGGCGGCGCTGGATTTCGTGCTGTCCGCGGTGGTGGGCGGTGCGGTCGGGTTGGTGTTCGGCTGGGGCGGCAGTCGACTGATGCGGCGGCTGGACGAGGCAGCGTGGCAGGTGGCGCTCGGCCTGGCGCTGCCGTTCGCGGCCTACCGGCTGGCCGACGCCTTGGCCGGGTCGGCGGTGCTCGCGGTGCTGGTGTCCGCGCTGTATCTGACCGAAGCGGCCACCGATTTCGGCGACAGCGATTACCGGTTGGTCGGCGACTCGTTCTGGGCGATCGTCGAAATGCTGGTCACCGGAATCGCTTTCGGTCTGATCGGCTTGGAGCTGGCCACCGCGCTGCGCGACGCGGGGCCGGATTGGCCGCGCTTCCTCGGGGTCTCGGCCGCGGTGATCGGCGCCGTCGTCGGCGTCCGGCTCGTCTGGTTGATGGCGACCTGGGCGCTGTTGGGTCCCTGGTGGCGGCGCCGGGAGGCCGACGAGCCGTACACCTGGCGGGAGACCATGGTCACCTGGTGGGCCGGTCAGCGCGGCGTGGCCACGGTCGCGCTGGCCTTGGCCGTGCCGCTGACCACCGAGTCGGGCGCGCCGTTCCCGTGGCGCAGCGGAATCCTGTTCACCGCCTTCGCCTTGGTGCTGTTCACCCTGCTGATCCAGGGGCCCACGCTGTCGCTCGTGGTGCGCGCGACGGGGGTTCGCGCCGACACCGGAGCCGAGCGAACCATGGAGCGGCAGTTGTGGGCCCGCATTCTGCGGGCGGAGCTCACGCGTCTGCGAGAGGTAGCGCGCACCGAGGAACTGCCCGACGAGGTCTACGACCGGTTGCGCGTCGGTATCGAAAGACGGCTCGCCCGAGCCGATCCGGAAGCGGCCGACGACGTCGAGGCGGCCGCCGAGCGGAGTTTCTCGCTCCACCGCAAGCTCAGCCGGATCGATCAGGAAGTGCTGGCCGCCGGGCGCGTCGAGGCCATGGCCGCGCGACGGGAACCGGGTGTGCCGCCGGATCTGGTCGACCGGGTGATGCGCCGCCTCGACTTGCGGTCGCCTTAGCGACTTGGGCTGCTCGGTGGAGGTGGGTCGTCGAGGCTCGTGTCGTACCGTCTTCGCATACTTGTGGCAACCGGCCCGGCGAAGCTCCCGAATCCCCGTCCGCTCAGCTGCTACCGTCCGAAACCGTGACTACCGACAGCACGGAAACGGGTCGATCGGACCGTCGCCTCGGGCCGCGCATGTGGCTCGTGCCGGTGGCGATCCTGGCTGTGTTCATGGCCCTGCTCGGCACGATGTATCTCGACTATGTGGTCGATCCGGAAGAGAACATGCACGACTTTCCGATCGCACTGGTCAATCAGGACGTCGGTGAAACCCTCGGCGCGCCGGGGCAGGAGCAGCGCGTCAACTTCGGCGACCAGGTGACCGAGGGGCTGAAGAAGGCCATCCCCGCCGACAAGATCGACTTGCAGATCGTCGCGGTGAACGAGGCGTCGCTGCGGATGCAGGACAACAAGGTGTACGGAACAATCGTGATTCCGAGCGATTTCAGCAAACGGCTGGGCATCCTCGGCGTCGGCAGCGTGATCCCCGGTGACATCGAGCGCCCGATCATCACCTTGCAGACCAATCCACGCAGCGGCGCCTTCGTCACCGAGATCGTCAATCGGATCGGTACCCAGGCGCTGGACCAGGTGAACAAGCAGGTCGGCGCGCAGCTCAGCGAGCAGGTGAAGACTCAGTTGACGCCGCCGCCCGGTGGGCCGCCCGCCCCCGAACTGAGCGGAGCCACCCGGGTGGCCCTCGCCGAACCGCTGCAGATCGTCGTCGAACCGTTCCATCCGCTGCCAAGCGGCACCGGCCAGGGCCTCACCGCGTTCTTCTACGCGCTGCTGCTTCTGCTGGCCGGGCTGGTCGGCTCGATGACCATTCATACGATGATCGATGCCCAGCTCGGCTTTGTGCCCACCGAATACGGGCCCTGGTTCGTGCACTTTCCGCCGACACCCATTTCGCGATTTCACACCCTGTTGATCAAGTGGGGTGTCATGGTGGTGACCGCGAATGTCGTTGCGGGAGTGTTCCTTCTGGTCGCAAAGGCGCTCGGCATGCCGATCGACCATCCGCTGGGCCTGTTCCTCTTCAGCGCCTTCGCCATCATCGCCGTCGGTATCACGGGCTTGTCGGTGCTTGCCGCCGTCGGCTCGGCGGGCCTGCTGGTGAACTTGATCCTGTTCATCATTCTCGGCCTGCCCTCGTCCGGCGGTACCGTGCCGATCGAGGCGACGCCGAAATACTTCGACTGGCTGGCCTCCTTCGAGCCGATGCACCAGGTGTTCCTCGGCGTCCGGTCGATTCTCTACTTCGATGCCAGCGGTCCGGCCGGCCTCACCAGGGGCGTCTGGATGGCGGCACTCGGTCTGGTCATCGGCCTTGTCCTCGGTACCGTGATCACCCGCTTCTACGACTACAAAGGCTTGCGGCGCACGGGAACCGGTCGTCCGGCAGTGGAGTAGCGCCTCAGGCGGTGATCCGGGCCTTTTGCCGAGCCGAATCTTGTTGTGCTGTCAGTGTTTCGCACCGGTAGGCGGCCAGCGGGGTCCGGACGCTGCGCCACAGCATGGCGAGGTTGCTGGTGCGGCGGACCGCGGCCATCTGGCCCTGTGAGTTGAGGTAGTAGGTGCGCAGTCCGCGGTTGAGATCTTTGAAGTAGTAGTGCAGGTTCTCGCCGCGGTCGAGCACCTTGGCGTGATACGCGTCGTGCACGTCCTTGCGGACCTCGACCAGGGTGGCACCGGTGCGGCGGGCCGCGGCGATCGCGCGGGCCGCGTGGATCGCGACGTTCTCCGCCATCGGGTGCAGCGAATGGCCCCACGAGTACGGGCCGGAGATCATCCAGCGGTTCGGGACGCGGGGCACGGCGGAGCTCTCGTACGCCTGCAGTCCGTGTTCGGCATAGAAGGTGCCGAGGTCGAAGCCGTTGCGTCCGAGGATCATTCCCGGCTTGTAGTATTCGGGATCGCTGAAAACCTGCTGGCCGGTAGCCAATACGATCACATCGAACTCGCGTTCCACGCCATCGGCGGACACGATGCCGCGCGCGGTGATTCGCTCGATCGAGTCGGTCACCAACTCGACGTGCTCGCGGCGGAACGCCTGCAGGTAGGCATTCGACGCGGTCGGCCGTTTGCCGAGCAACCCGTAGCTCGGTGCCAGCGACCTACGCAACGCTGGATCGTCCAGAACCAAACGGAGATAGGCGCGGTAAGCGCGTTTGGTGCCCCAGTCCGCCGCCCGCATCCCACGGGCCATCACCGAGTTCGGCAATCTGGTCAGGCCAAGGATCGCGAGGTCGAGCACGGCGAAGCTGCCCACGTCGATGGCCCGGCCGACCGGGCGCGCACTGAGCACGGTCTGCATCCACGGACGCAGCCGGAAGTCCGGTCGCGGCCAGCAGTACGAGGGTGTGCGCTGGTAGACGGTCAGCCGACTTACCTTGCCCGCCATGCCCGGAACGATCTGCACCGCACTGGCGCCGGTGCCGACCACGGCCACCCGCTTGCCGGTGTAGTCGTAGGACGGGTCCCAGCGTGATGGCTGCAGAACGCGACCGGCGAACTCGGCCGTGCCGGGAATATTGGGATCGTTCGTGTCCACGAACGCACCCACCGCGGTGATCAGGAACCGAGTGGTGAGCTCGCCGCCGTCCGCGAGCGTCAGCCGCCACAGGTGTGCGCCGTCGTCCCACACCTGACGCGCCACCTCGGTGTGGAACCGGAAGTGTGGACCGAGCCCGTGCTCGAGCGCCACCCGTCGGTGATAGGCGTTGATCTCCTCGCCACCGGGAAACATCCTGGACCAGTTCCGGTTTCGAGCGAACGAGTACTCATACCACGGCACCGGCACATCGACCGCGATGCCCGGATAACAGTAGTCGCGCCAGGTGCCGCCGAGGTCGCCGCCACGATCGACAATGACGAAATCGTCGATCCCCGCCTGCTTCAGCTTGATTCCGGCGACGATCCCGCTCGGCCCCGCACCGATCACCACCACCTCGTGGCCGGGCGTGCTCGGCTCGTTCCGCCCCCGCGTCGCCTGCGCCATCCGCCTACCTCTTCACTATCTGTCTGGGTCTGACAATCCACATTAGCTAAACTGTCTCAGAAAGTCATTAGCCGGTCGGCGAAGGCAGCGTCCTGGCGTTCGCTGATGTGGCGGCAGGCTTGTCCGTTCCCCTCTCGGCGGGCGCGGGTTCTGCGTACCCTGGGTCGGCGAGTTGCCCGGCGACCGCGATGTCACCCGAACTCCTTCGACCAGAGAGCCTTTCGTGACGACTGCCCAGTTTCCTGTTCCGGTCCGCGAGGTCGAGCGCAAGGTACTCGATCGAGTCGCCGAGTTGGCGGCGGGGTTTCGTGCCGTCGCGGCCGACTACGACGAGCGGGCCGAGATCGCGGTAGAACATCTGCGGGCGCTACACGACGCGGATGTCGATCGGGCGGTGTTGCCCGAGCGGGTAGGCGGGCTCGGGTTGAGTTACGCGGCGTTCGGGCGCCTGGTTTGTGTTCTCGCCGAAGCCGACCCGTCGACGGCGACGATCTGGACGATGCATGCCGGGGCGGGGGTCGCGCTCGCGGAATTCACCAGCGAGACGCTCGGCTCGTTCTTCGCAGACGAGTTCCTGGCGGGCAAGCGATTCGCCAACGCACTGTCCGAACCGGCCAGCGGGAACCGGTTTCTCAATCCCCAGCAGGACGCCGTTCCGGTCGCGGGCGGCTGGTCGCTCACCGGCGCGAAGCGGTTCGTCTCCGGCTGCGAGATCGCCCAGTACCTGCTGGTGAACGCACGCGTGGACGACGTGCCCGCGTTCTTCGGCGTCGTCCCCGACGAGACGGTCTCGACCATCCCGATCTGGGACACGCTCGGCCTTCGGGCGACGCGCAGCCAGCTGCTGTCGTTCGACAACACCTTGCTGTGCGCCGAATACCGTGGCAGGCCACCGGGTTTCGGTGATTTCGCGGTGATCCCGGCCGGGCTCCCGGCGATCTCGCTCGGCATCGCCGATGCGGCGCTCGCGGCGCTGGTCGAGCACGCACAGTCGCGGGTGATTCTGGGTAAGCCGCTGTCGCACCAGCAGTGGGTGCAACACGAGGTCGCCGACGTGCAGACCCGACTGGTGGCCGCCCACGCGCTGTACGAGCGCGCGCTGTGGGAGGCGGACAACGGGATGCCGAGCTTCTTTCCCAACCTGTCCCGGGCCAAGTATCTCGCGAACAAGGTGGCGGTGGACGTCGCGCAGCTGGGGGTGCGGGTAGGCGGTGCCTCGGGCTACCTCAAACAGTCACCCATCCAACGCCACCTGCGCGACGCCGAGGCCGGGCAGTTGATGGCGTACTCGACCGAGGTGATCGCGGGCGAGATCGGCAGGTTGGTGCTCGGCGTACCGGAGGGAGAGTAACCGGCCGAACCGCGCCGCCGCCCTCGGCACGGGCGGCTAGCTGCCCGGGCAGAGCCGCCGTGGCGCGGCATCTTGCGCGAGTTGGGCATCGACGCAGCCTGCCGGGAGGTCGCCGTAGGACTGTGTGCCGAAATTGGCGGTGACGGTCAGCTTGCCGTCGCCGAATACGGTGCGCTGCACCGAATGATCTGGGGTGAGCCACTGGAAGTCGGACATCGGTGCGGTGCCCGCTGCCTCGTGCAGTGGTGCGAAATACCGTTGGAGCCTGGCGATTTCGGCACCGTGCGTGCTGAGCTGGTCTTGGTCGAGCACTAGGTTGAGGGGTGTGTTGTTCAGTATCGCGGTCAGCGCCCGCATTGTTTGCTGTTGGGGGAGCTTGTAGTACGAGAGCTCCCAGCGGTCCAGGTTGATTACCGAATCGTGCAGGACGGTTTCGTACAACGGCACCCGGTAGGCCGGATCGAACATGGCCTTGGCTGCCGCCGCGGGTAGTTCGGCCGGTTGGAAGAAGGTGCGCGGGGCCCGCGCCGGTGCCCAGCCACCCCAGGTTTGCTTGTCCCGCTCCACCTTCCACAGCAGGTCCGAAACCGGTGTCTGGGAGCCGTGGTCGTAGGCGAGCACGGTGCTCGCCCACGCGCCAGCGGATTCCGATCCGAGCACCTGCTTGCGCTCTTCGGACAGCTTGCGCATGCGGGCGAGCCGATTGTCGCGGTCCCGATGCTGGTTCATCGGGTGGCCGGGGCTGTAGTCGTCGAAGAACTCGCCCGCGGCATCGACATCGAGGAAGTAGGTGTTCGCACCGTTCGCGGTGATGCTCGCGTATCTGTCGTCGAGTAGGCGCGGATTCTGTGCCAGTGCTTGGGAACTGAGGTAGCAGCCGCGATTGCCGAAGCCGGTCTCCGGCTGGCCGGCGGCGTCGTGCACGCAGCCGGTCGGCCACACCTGACCCGACCAGCGGGAGCTCGGGTTGTCGGCGGTGGCCGGGTCTTGCGCGTTCGCGTACGAATCGTAGGGCCCGGCAAGGTATCCGGCTTGTTTCGCGGCGTCGACGGCGGCGCGACTCATCGGGTCGTCGCCGGAGTCGTAGCCGAGCCACATGCGGCTCAGTCCGAGTTCGCGCATCTTCCCGATCGCTTCCGGTGTGCGCCCGTCGCCCCAGAGGTAGGCGTGAAAGGCACCGAGCAACTGGGAGATCGACGGATTCTCCCGGATCTTGTCGTCCAGCGAACGGAACCGGCCGTGCTGGAGCAACCAGGCGCGGTAATCCTTGGCCGCGGCCACGGGGGAGGTGTCGGTCAGGGCGAATGTGACCGCGTAGTCACGGGTGTCGGCTCTGGCATCGAATTCGTGTTCGGCCGTCGCCCGCAGTTTTCCGTCCGTGGAGGTCACCGTGAGGGTGGTGCCGATGTCGGTCGGCGCGATGTAGCTCACGCCTCGGTCACCGATGCGGTAGCTCCAGAACGGCATGGTCAGGCCGGAGGTGAGGTCGAGGGGATTGTCGACGAGTGTGGCGTCGGAGGAGTTCCAGAACGGGTCGCCGACGGGCAGTGACAGTCCCTCGCCGCGCGGGATCTGTAGTGCGACGGTGGCGGGATCGGTGCCGGTCACCGGCCAGGCCAGCCGCTCGTCGCGGTCGCTGCGCAGGACGATCCGGAGGCGGCCGTCCGCGGCGTCGGCGGAGACGGTCAGCCCCTTGTCCGGGTAGGTCCAGGTCGCTTGGTCGCCGATGATCCGGATCGGACCCGCCGCACCGAGCCCGTCGACAGCTCGGTCGGAAATCGTGACGCGTCCGCCGTCGTCGGTGATACCGGTGATCGACAGCGAGGCCGTGTCCACGTCCGCCTTTCCGCCGCCGATCGGGACCAGGACGTGGTCTCCGCGCTGCTCCGGTCGGGTGGTGTCCGGGTCACTGTCGCATGCCGTGACGGTCAGTCCCGCGATCAGCAATACGGTGGTGAGGGTGGCCCCGGCCGCGATCCTGCGGTGGGTGCGCTCGATGCTGCGACGTCTCATGCCCGGCAGGTTTCCGCGGCCGGATGAGAGTTCGATGAGACGCCGCCGGGTCCCGGGCCTGCGCGAATCGGATCCGTATCATCTCCGAAGATGCGGGTGTTGGTGGTCGACGACGAGGACGCGGTCCGGGAGGCACTGGTCCGCGCGATGGACAGCGAAGGTTACGAGACCCGCGCGGCGGGCGACGGCGCCGCGGCGCTCGCCGAGATCCAGCGGTGGCAGCCGGAGGTCGTGCTGTTGGACGTGCTGATGCCGTTCATGGACGGCCTGACCGCGTGCCGGCGGTTGCGGGCGCGCGGCGACCGCACCCCGATCCTGATGCTCACCGCCCGCGACGCGGTCGCCGACCGGGTCGACGGCCTCGACGCCGGTGCGGACGACTACCTGATCAAACCGTTCGACCTGGACGAACTCCTGGCTCGCGTGCGCGCGCTCGTCCGGCGCACATACCCCGACGACGGCGCCGTCCTGTCCTGTGCGGATCTCGTCATGGACACCACCGCCCACGAGGTCCGCCGCGGCACCCGCCTCGTCGAACTCAGCCGCACCGAGTTCGCGTTGCTTGAGGTGCTGCTGCGCAACGAGGGTCAGGCGCTGCCGAGGGAAACTTTGATCGAACGGGTGTGGGGAACCGGGCTCGGCTCCACCTCGAACTCGCTCGAGGTCTACATCCGCTACCTGCGCCGCAAGCTCGAAGCCGAGCGGGAACCACGACTGATCCACACGCTGCGCGGCATCGGCTACCGGCTGGCCCTGCCGTGAGGTTGCCCGGCTCGCTGCGCGCGCGGATCGCGCTGTTCTGCGTGGTCGCCATCGCGCTTGCGCTCGCGGGCATGGGTGTGGCGGCCTACGCCGTGGTCGCTCATCAACTCGACAGCTCCCTCGACCTCGGACTGCGCCGGGAAGCCACGCGCATCAGTCGCACCGTCGCCACGGACGCCGACGTCGCCACCGCCTCCGGGCCATGCCGGTATCTGACCGCGCCGAGCTGCGTCCAGGTCGTGGCCGCCGACGGGCACATCGAATCCGAACACGACCCGGACCAGCCCCTCCCGGTCGACGCCGCCACCGAAGAGGTCGCGGCGGGCACCCGACCGGCCTACTTCAGCGATATCAGCCTCGACGGTTATCCGCTCCGGATGTACACCGCGCCACTGCGTTCCGGCACCGCGGTACAGATCGCGCAGCGCTCCGACCCGGTCGACACCAGCCTGCGCCGCGTCGCCTACGCCCTCTTCGCCGCGGCGGCGGTCGGCACCCTGCTCGCCGTCGCGGCGGGATTCGCGGTCGCCCGCCGCGCTGTCGCCCCGGTCAGCACGCTGACCACGGCCGCCGAACGGATCGCCCGTACTCGTGACCCGCGGCACCACATCACTGTCCCCGGTCCTGACGAAATGCGGAGCCTGGCAAACAGTTTCAACACCATGCTCGACGAACTCGACCAGGCGCTGACCGCCGAGCGGAACTCCCGTGCCGCCCAGCATCGCCTGATCGCCGACGCTTCGCATGAACTCCGCACGCCGCTGACCGCCCTGCGCACCAATATCGACCTGCTTCGCCGAGCCACCCGCCTCACCCCGGAGCAACTCGATGAAACAGCGTCCGCCTTACGAATCCAGTCAGAGGAACTGTCCGGACTCGTCACCGACCTCATCGACCTGGCCCGCGCCGACGACCCGGCCGTCGTACCGGAAACGTTCGAGGATCTGCGTCTGGACACACTTGTCCTGGACTGCCTTCGTAGGGCCGAACGTCATTGGCCCACACTGATATTCGAGTCCGACCTCGAACAGACCGCGGTCAACGGTGTCGCCGCCCGGCTCAGCCGAGCTATCGCCAACCTGCTCGACAACGCGGCGAAGTTCAGCCCAGCCGACGGTGTCGTCCGCGTCGCACTGCAGCAGAACGAACTGACGGTCCGCGACCACGGCCCCGGCATACCCGCCGAAGACCTACCCCACATCTTCGACCGCTTCTACCGATCCACCACCGCGCGCGGCAAATCCGGCCACGGTCTCGGATTGGCCATTGTCGAGCAAGTGGCAGTCCTGCACGGTGCCAAGGTAACCGCCGAAAACGCGCCCGGCGGCGGCGCGCTCTTCCGCCTCACCTTTCCACGAAGCTCAGCACCTCATACCGGTGGGTGATTCGGCTTTCACCCTGCGGTGTGAGGTACCGCTAGACGGTGCGCGCCTAGCGTTGCGGTTATGGGCAGCGCGCAAACGGGTAGACGGAACAAGGCAGTGGTCATCGGCGGTGGTATCGCCGGATTGCTCACGGCGCGAGTACTTTCCGAGCACTACGGCAAGGTGGTAGTACTCGACCGCGACGTCGCACCGGCGGCGGGGGTGCGGCGTCGCGGCGTCCCGCAGTCGTTCCACCTGCATCAGATGCTGCCCCGCGGCGAACTGATCCTCGAACAGCTATTTCCCGGGTTCCTCGACGATGTCTTGCGGCTCGGCGCTTTTCCGCTCACGGATGCGGTGCTGAACTGGACCAATCGCTACGGGAAGATGCTGATGCCCGGCCCGGAGCAGGGCGCGTTCTACAGCCGAGGACTGGTCGAGCAGGTGATTCGCCGGCGTGTGGAGTCGATTGCCAACGTGCACTTCGACTATGCGCGCACCGTTGTCGATCTGTGTGCCACGGATGACCGCGCAAGGATCACGGGTGTCCGCTCTCGGCACAGCAGTCGGCCCGAATCCGGGACGACCATGTCGGCGGACCTCGTCGTGGACGCGAGCGGCCGTTCTTCCAAACTGCCGCAATGGCTTTCCGTGCTCGGCTACGCAACGCCACCGGATGAGGTCGTCACGTCCGGGATCGGGTACAGCACCCGCTACTACCGCGTGCCGGATGCGAAAAAGAATGCGCTGGCGCTGCTGGTGATCGAAAATGACTACACCGCGGGGATTCCGGCGGGCGGGGTGTTGAAGCGCATCGAGGGTGATGTCTGGAGTGTGTGCCTGTCGGGGATCGGCGGTCTATATCCACCGACCGATGCCGCTGGGTTCGATCTGGGCTTGACCCAACTGATCAGTCCGGCAATTGCCGAGGCACTGCGGGACGCGGAACCGCTGACCACTCCCCGTGGCTTTCGCATCCCGATCTGCGTCCGGCGCCATTACGAGCAGATGGAGCAGTGGCCCGCCGGGCTGCTGGTGCTGGGCGACGCGCTGTCCACGGTGGACCCGATCTACGGCCAAGGCATGACGGTAGCGGCGATCCAGGCCGAGAACATCGCCACCTGCTTGCGCGAACAGGACGGGCCGGACTTCGAGCGGGACGCGCTCCGGCGGTTACAGCGCGCCTCCTACCCGGCCTGGTGGCTCAGCGCACTCGAAGACCTGCGCTGGCCCGGCGTCGAGCACACCGGCGGCCGTCCCTTCAGACATGTCGGGTTGCTGCACAAGTACTTCGACCTCGCCGTGGAGCGGATGACCCGGCAGTTCACCGGCCCTGGAGCAGTACCCGATCCGACTTTCCTCAGCTACTTCGCCATGACGGGACTGCTCGTCGCGCCGGGCGTGGTCGTCAACGGCACCATGCTCGATGCGCTGCTGGACGGTGCGAGCACCGAGGCGGCGCAGGCGATACGCGAAGAGATCCGCGCACACGGCGAGCCGATCTCGACCGTATTGGCCGACGCGGTTCCCGCCGGCGGGTAGCGTACGCCCCCTAATTTGCCGCTGGCGTGCTCGGCTCGGAAGGAGAAGCATAGGCGTGCGGGAACGGCGCGCCGGGCCGCCTCCGCCATTGCTCGGCCACGAGATGGGAGCGGATTGTGCAGGAAGCCACCGATACCACCGACGCGCCGCCGGGTGCGTCCGAACTCGCGGAGTCCTATACCTGGGAGGTGATCCACGACGGCGCGACCGTCGAGTCGGGGGAGAACCGCCTAGGGGAATCGCATCCATTGACCGGCAGCACCGCGAGCCAGCACTATGAGATCGCCTGCGGGGTGTTCGAGCAGGCGTGCGACAGGGCGGTGGAGGAGCACCGCTACGAGGTGATGCTGGCGCGGGTCGAAGATCGGCCGGAACCGCGGCCGGTCACCGTCGTCTCGGTGATTCTGCGCTATTCCGACGGCAGTGTGGCGATATCGATGACGGCGCATCCGCGGCACCGGCCGATCACCGAAAAGGACATGATCGAGTACCGCGAATACCTCGAATGGGCCGAGGAAGACCACCGGCGCTACCTCGAGCGGAAGGCATTGGACGACGAAAGTGTCGCGCTGCCATGGGAATCCACCGAGGAGGAGGAGTGGCTGCCCGAGGAAACGATCGACCGGGCCGACCCGAGGCTGGCCCGCATCACCGACCTGGAGGGCGAGGCCGCCGACATCCGCGCCGAAGTCTTCGACCCGGACCATTGCCGCGAACTCCAGTTCCGGGCGGAACAGAAGCTGCGCGAGGCGCAGGCCGCCGCGGCGGAGGCGGCGCAGAGCGTTGACGAAGCCGCCCTCGACGCCGCCGAACGCGAGGTCACCCGCCGTACCGAACGCGTCACCCGCTGGGCCACCCTGCTCGCCGAAACCACCGCCGCCTACCTACAGGCCGGGGCACTCGACGCCGAAGCGGCACGGTTACGCCGCGCGCTGCAGACCGAGGTGCAGTCGATCGACGACTAGCCGGTGTCTACCGTGCGTTCTCCGGTAGACACCGGGCCAGCTCACAACGAAAGCAGCGCGCGCCGACCGATGCGCGGATCGGCCAACGGGCGCAACGCGATCCGCATCAGGGCAAGTGCGTTGTCGTCGCCTGCGATGCGGTTCGCCTTCACCGATCCACACGCGAGGCATTGATGCACCAGTAGCCATTCGCCGTCGTCGCGTGCGGACATGCTCACCGCGACCATCCGTCCACGACACGTTTCGGCCCGGTCGCCGGGGACGCGTCGGTCCACGTGGCGGCTGGCCAGACAGTGCGGGCAATGGTTGCGGTGGGCGGTGCCCGGTGCGCTGGTCGGCACGTCCATCCGGCATCCGACGCAGCGGAATGCGTCGCCGGATTCGCCTGCGCGCCCGTGCAATACGTCCTTGGCGCGCTGGGGGCGGCGCGCCGCCGGTTTTCTCCGTGGCATGTCGCACCCCCTACAGGTCGCCGAAAACTTCGAGCGGGAACGGTGGTTCGGCGAGCGGACGGACCGCCATCCGCATCAGGATGAGCTGGTTGTCGTCGCCGCACAGGGGGTGCAGCGCCAGTTCCTGACAGCGGGTGCAGCGATGTACCACGGCCCATTCGCCGGTGCGCAGCACGGCGATCGACAGCGGCGCCATCCTGGCTCGGCAGTCGGAGGTGCCACCCTCGACATGGTCGTGGGTGTGCCGCGAGTTCAGGCAGCTCGGGCAGTGGTTGCGCCAGCTGTTGTCGGGCGCGAGCGTCGCGACGACGAGGCCGCAGCGGACGCAGGTGAAGGTGTCGGTACGCAGCGAAGCGCTGGGACCGTGTGGAGAGGTGTTGTCTGACACCCGGATACTCCTTTGCTGAGGGCTGAATGCGTAAACAGCAGGAGCAGGCCGAGCGCGCCTCGAAGGTAGTTAGCGGCGGTTGGCTGTGCGGGCGTGGGCGAAACCGGTGCGGCTCGACTCCACGCGGTGAGGCGCGCGCGGCGCGGTCCGGGTCATAAACACTCTTTCTTCCGTGGGCTCGTGGCCCGGCTCAGCCGATATCTCGGGCGCATCATCAGCGCGGCGGCAACCGTAGCAACGCGGACTCGTCGGCCGCCACTGATTTCCGTGGGCGATAGTTCCGTAGCACGAGCGTCAGGCTGCCCGCCGCGATGAGTGCCGCGACGGTGAACATGGCGGGGTAGCCGAAGCCCACGTGCTGGTGCAGGAAGGACAGCAGGGCGGGCACACCGAAGCCGAGGTAGCTGACCGAGTAGAAGACCGCGGTCAGTCCCGCCAGGTCGTCGGGGCGAGCGATTCGTTCGATCTCTTGGAGCCCGGCGACCAGTCCGATGCCGTAGCCAGCGCCGAGGATGACGGCCGTAGCCAGTGTTGCCCACAGGGTCAGCGCGCCGGAAGCCCAAGCGGCCGTGACCATTCCGCACGTGACGAAAACCAGCGAGACGACGGCCGCGCGGGCCGTGCCCGGCTTGTCGATCCGCCTCGCCACGGACTGGATCGCGAAACCACAGCTCAGGGTGATCACGCCGACGAGTGCCGAGAACGCGATCGGCGCACCGTGGATGTGCGGCGCCATCAGGGTCGGCATGACCGCGTAAGCCGTTCCGGCGGAGGTGAACAACCACAGCGCGACCGGCAGCGCCACGCACCGGAATCTGCGGTGCGCCGCTGCGGGAACTTTCAGGTCATCCCGCAACCGGCCCGGATTCGCTTGGGGGAGAATGGTTTCCGGTGCTCGTGCGACCCACGCGGTGGCGGCCAGGCAGAGCGTCACATTGATCAGATAGGCCAGCGAATTCGGCCACGGCGCCCACTGTGCCAGTACCCCTGCCGATCCCGCGCCGACCGCGAAGCCGCCGGTGAGGCTCATCGCCGAGCGTCGTGCCCCGGTGCCGCCGGGTAGCGCCGGTCCGAACGGCGGTTGCGCTAGTTCCTTGAGCCAGCTGCTGCCGACGGCCATCGCCAGTCCGAGCGCGACGCCACACAGGACCCGCCCGGCGGACAGCACCGGCACCGACGCGGATCCGAAAGCCAGCAGTAGTGAGCCGGTGGCACTGATCAGTGGGGCCGGGCGCAGCAAGGTGCGGCGGCCGTACCGGTCCGACAGCGGGCCGCCGATCAGCAGCGCGGGCACGATGCCGAGAACGTAGTAGAACAGCAGCAGATCCACCGTGGTCGCGGGCAGGCCGTGGTTCTTGTACATCACCAGCAGCGGGGTGAATTCGTTTCCGCCCCATGCGATCGCGAACATCGCGGCGGCGACACCCCACCATCGTTTCGACGCGACTCCGGCGGGTGCGGACCGGACCGAGGTGGTCGACGTCGTCATCACAGCCCCCGCAATTCCAGCTGGTGCACGCCGGAGAGGTGCTCAGCCAGTGCGGTGGCGAAGCGGTCCACCTCGCCGGCCTCGATCAGACCGGCGAGATGCGCGTGCTGTTCGATGATGCGGTCGATGTCGATCGGGCCGCGGCGCAGCGCGACGCTGTTCATCCGGCGTTGGCGCTCGCGCAGCGAGTCATAGAAGCTCGCGAGCAGCGGGTTGCCCGCCGCGATCACGTATGAGCGGTGAAAGTCGGTGTCCACCAAGGCGAATTGATCGAGATCTCCGGCCGCGGCGAGTTCGCGTTGCCGATCGAGCGACGCGCGGAACAGCGAGGTCAATGCCGTGCGATCGGTCGAGGCCAGGGCTCGCACCGCCGCCGCCTCCACCACATAGCGGGCGTACGCGACGTGCTCGGCCTCGTCCGGCGGGATCGGCACCACCAGCGCGCCGCGCTTCGGGTAGAGCTTCATCCACCCCTCGGTCTCCAGCCGCAGGAACGCCTCGCGCACCGGGGTCCGTGACGTACCGAGGTCGGCGGCGATCTCACCCTCGCTGATCAGCTCGCCACCCGACAACGTGCCGGTGAGGATGCGTTCCTTCACCTCGCGGTAGGCGTGCTCAGCTGATGAATACGTCTTAGACACAAGTTGTATCTTAGGCAGGGGCGAGAGCTAACCGACTGTGAGGTTTGTTACTGCGGGTAGTTGGCTGATCAGTAATATCTGCCGTCTGATCGGCGACTCGGCCGACACGGGCTGGGTGGACCGTCGAAGACCTACCGAGGGCCGTCGTTCGCTCACCTCGGATAGCAGCAAGGACGGTAGGAATCGTGTTGCTCGGTCGCTCATACGTTGCCGCATGCCGGTATGCCGCCAGTCTTGTCGTCGCGGTCGCGCTGGCACTGGTATCCGTCTCCTTCGCGCCCACCGCACAGGCGCAGGAGCAGGCCGTGATCGACCACATCACGCAGAAGACGGCGCGCTGGGAAGAGATCTACGTGCAATCGCCCGCGATGGGGCGAGTGGTGCAACTCGATGTCCTGCTACCGACGGACCAAACCGCGCCCCATCCCACCTTGTATCTGCTCGACGGTGACGGCGCCACCGACGACGAGGGGCAGAGCACCTGGACCCGCAAGACCGATATCGTGCAGTTCTTTTCCGACAAGCCGGTCAATGTGGTGATGCCGGTCGGCGGGCCGGGCGCCTTCTACACCGACTGGCTGCGCGACGATCCCAAGCTCGGGCACAACATGTGGGAAACGTTTCTGACCCGAGAACTTCCGCCGCTCATCGATGAGGCGCTGCACGGCAACGGCCGCAACGCGATAGCCGGAGAGTCGATGGGCGCGCAAGCCGCCGCGACGCTGGCGGTGCGCAATCCGTCGCTGTACCAGGCGATGGCTTCCTACAGCGGTTGCCTGATCTCCAGCAAACTCGACCAGGCCACGGTGCGCTCGGCGGTGACCGTCAAGGGTGGCGACCCCGACAACATGTGGGGCCCCGCCACCGATCCCGAATGGGCCGCTCACGATCCGAGCCTGCATATCGACCAACTCCGCGGCAAGCAGATCTACATCTCGACCGCCAGCGGGGTGCCCGGCCGCGTCGACTTCACCTACGACCCGACCTACAAATACCCTGACGACACCTTCGACTCGATCGTGCTCGAACTGCTCGCACACGACTGCACCGTCGAGTTCGACGCGGACCTGCGCGCACACGACGTCCCCGCGACGGTCCGCTACACCGACTTCGGCACCCATTCGTGGCCCTACTGGCAAGACGCACTGCACGACTCCTGGGCGACCTTGAAAACCGGCCTCGGTCTCTGACCCGCAACGCCGCGGCCGAACATCTTGCGGGTTAGGCAGCCGAGAGTGGGGGCGATCTGTGGGTTCAACCGTGCAATGGTCAATTTTGAGAATTATCTTCAACAATATAGACCTGATCTTGCATGATCTTCATAATTTCTTCTAGAACGGTCCACATCATGCGGATCGACCATATCCATCGACATTCAGGAGCGCAGGTGAAGATCGGGGTCCCCCGGGAGGTCAAGAACCACGAGTATCGGGTCGCGATTACCCCGGCCGGTGTGCACGAGCTCGTGTCCCGCGGGCACGAGGTGTACATCGAGGCCGGTGCCGGTCGCGGGTCGGCGTTCGAGGACGAGGCGTACACCGTCGCGGGCGCGCGGGTGCTGAACACCGCCGACGAGGTCTGGGGCACCGCGGAACTGGTGTTGAAGGTGAAAGAGCCGGTCGCCGAAGAGTATTCACGCATGCGCGAAGGTCAGGTGCTGTTCACCTACCTGCACCTCGCGGCCTCCAAGGACTGCACCGACGCGCTGCTGACCTCCGGCATCACCTCGATCGCCTACGAGACGGTCACCGGCCGGGACGGTTCGCTGCCGCTGCTCGCTCCGATGAGCGAGGTCGCGGGCCGGCTGGCCCCGCAGGCGGGCGCGTACCACCTGATGCGCAACGGCGGCGGCCGCGGCGTGCTGATGGGCGGCGTGCCTGGCACCCCGCCCGCCAACGTCGTCGTCATCGGCGCGGGTGTGGCGGGCGGCAACGCGATCGCCATCGCGCACGGCATGCGCGCCGAGGTGACCGTCCTCGACCTGAACATCGCCCGGCTGCGCGAGATCGACGCGCAGTACAAGGGGCAGGTGCGGACCATCATGTCCAACCGGCTCGAGGTCGAAAAGGCGGTGCGCCAGGCCGATCTGGTGATCGGCGCGGTGCTGGTACCCGGTGCGAAGGCGCCGACGCTGGTCTCCAATGACCTTGTCGCGCAGATGAAGCCGGGCTCGGTGCTGGTCGATATTGCCATCGACCAGGGTGGCTGCTTCGCGGATTCGCGGCCGACCACGCACGCCGATCCGACCTACCGGGTGCACGAGTCGGTGTTCTACTGCGTCGCCAACATGCCCGGCGCCGTGCCGTACACCTCGACCGTCGCGCTCACCAATGCCACGCTGCCGTACGTGGTTTCGCTGGCCGAACACGGCTGGCGCGACGCGGTGGCGGCGGACAAGGGCCTGGCCGATGGCCTCAGCACGCATGGTGGTGTGCTGCTGTCCGCATCGGTCGCGGCCGCGCACGGTTACGTCGCCGAAAGCCTGGCGGCGTAACGCGTTCGACGAGGGCGGTCGACCAGCGGGTCGGCCGCCCTTGTCATGTCGTGGTATTGGTCCGCGGTCGCATGTGCTCGAAGATGAGGATCGTCTCGGTCGAGGCGACGGCGGGATGCTCGCTCAGATTGTTCAGCACGAACCGGCGCAGCTCGTCGGTGTGTGAGGTGGCGACGTGGATCAGATAGTCGTCGGCGCCCGCGATGAAGTACACATTGAGCACCTCCTCGAACTCCGACATCTGCTCGCCGAACTCGGCCAGGTGCTGACGTGCGCTGGCGCGCAGCCGCACCGCGATCATCGCTTGCAGACTCCGGCCGAGCGCGGCCGGATCGATATCGGCGTGAAACCCGCGAATGACTCCGCGTTCCACCAGTGCTCGCACCCGGCCGAGGCAGGTGGACGGCGCGATGCCCGCCGCGGCAGCGAGCGCGTTGTTCGTCATCCGACCGTCCCGTGCGAGCTGGTCGAGCAGAATCCGGTCGATATCATCGATCGGAACACCGGCGGGCGGATGGATCAGTGGTGCAGGCGAGGTCGCGCCGCCGGGTGAATCAATCTTACGCATGCCCCGACCGTACAGAATCTTGTTCGTGAATCGCACGTCCATTGTGAATTATCTTCAACACGATCGACTGGTTGTTGTGCTCACTCCCGCCAGGAGGCGGCCGAGAACCCCTGGAGGAACTCCTTGCCCTCGAGCACGCGCAGCCGCCACGGACGCAGCCGCAACAGGCCGATCCCCGGCGATTCCGGCCCGTCCCAGCCCGGGACGCCGATCCCAGCCGGGTTGTAGCCGAGCGGTTCCGGCGTGCTCCGGAAGAGCTCCCACACCTTCGTTTTCGTCTCGAGGTCGTCGACCCATTCCGCGCCGCACTCCGCGAGGCAGGTGTCGTGGGTCGGCGCCCAGTAATTGCACGCCACATAGGGGCTGTGCGCGAGGTGCGCGAGTTTCGCGGGCGTCGGGCCGGTGAAGATCCATCCGGTCAGTTCCTGCCCGTCCCATTCCCAGATCGGATGCAGGATGCGGCTGCGTGGCCGTCCTGCCGGATCGGTCGTGGAAACGGTGCACCACACGATGCTGTGCGCCATCTCCACGAATGCGGGTGCGATATCGGCCAATTCGGTCACATCGGCCACCCTAGCCGTCGAACCCGGATTCAGCCCATCGGACGAGGATGCGGCCGAGCCTGCTCGAGTTGCGCGGCAACCGAGAGGATGGTCGTCTCGCCGTTGGTCGGTCCGACCAACTGCACCGCCAGCGGCAGGCCGTCCGCGCCGACGCCCGCGGGCAGCGACGCCGCCGGGTGCCCGGTCACATTCCACAGCGCCGTGTACGCCACCATCGGAATGGACGCGATCTGGGCGCGGACGGTATTCGCGCCGTCGAGCACGCCGAGCTGCGGCGGGCGGTTCGCGATGGTGGGGGTGAGCAGCAGATCGCAGTCGGCGAAGAGTCGATCGGCCTTGCGCGCCAAGGCTTCTCCCCGCCGGATCGCCCATTCCACCACCGGACGCCGTGCCCACGCGCCCAGTGCGATGGTCTGGTGGGTGCGGCGCTCGAGCAGTTCCGGATGCTCGACCAGCGCGGCTTCTTCCCGCACCCCGCCGAAGAACTGCGGGAAGAAGGCATGTGTCGGTTCGGGATAGTCCGGGTCCACCTCGAAGACCGAATGACCCAGCTCCGCAAGCAGATTCGCGGTTTCGTGCACCGCACGCACATGCGCGGGATCCGGTTTCACCAGCGGGGTGGCCGATTTGGTGCTGTACCCGATCCGCAGACCGGCCGTAGATTGCCTGGCCGCCTGCTCGAACGACATCACCGGGTCCGCCGCCGTGAACCGGTCGTGGGGTGTGTTGCCGCGAATCACGTCATACACGATCGCCGAGTCGAGCACGCCGCGGGTCAACGGCCCGCACACGCCCAGCGCCCACCACAGGTGCTCGTTCGGCGCGACCGGCACCCGTCCGCGCTGCGGTTTGAGACCGAACAGCCCGCAGCAGGCCGACGGGATCCGGATCGACCCGCCGCCGTCGCCGCCCAGCGCGACCGGAACCAGCCCCGCCGCAACGGCTGCGGCCGAGCCACCGCTGGAGCCACCGGTCGACCGGCTGCGATCCCACGGATTGCGGGTCACCCCGTAGGTGCTCGATTCGGTGAACGGCCACTGCCCGAACTCCGGCATCGCGGTCTTGCCGACGATGACCGCCCCGGCAGCCCGCAACCGCCGCACCACTTCGGCGTCGGCCGCGGCCGGGGTCGAGTTGGCCCTGGTGCCGAAGGTGGTCACCACACCGGCGACGTCGATCTCGTCCTTGATCGCGATCGGAATGCCGTGCAGCGGGCCGACCGCCCCCGCCGCGCGTTCCCGATCACGGTCGATCGCCTCGGCGCGGGCCCGCTCGTGCAGCACGCGGGTGAACGCACCGAGTTCCGCGGCCTCGTCGATGCCGTGCAACGTGGCGTCGACAAGGTCCTGTGTCGACAGCGCCCCCTGTTCCAGCAGCTCGCGCTGCTCGAGCACACCCGCTGATACGACATCCTGGAGATCCATCTGCTATCGCTCCTCTCGGTCACGCCGCACCGCGTGACCAGCACGACCGAGCCGTCGGGCCGAAGATCCGACAGTAGATAGTCGTATGACCATTTCGCAATCAATACGGACGGGAATCACAAGGAGTTCAGTATTCCGGTGAACCCGCGTCAGTGAGGGTCGGGTTCACCGAGCGGAGTTTCGATGAAGGAGCCGCCGATATACGTCGGTGCGGCAGTGGAACCTGCCGGAATGCTTGCGGCGAATCGCTCGGCGTCGTCATTGCTGCGATAACCGAGTTCCTCGGCCTCCCGCAGCGACACGACCGCGCGGGTGTTTTTCGATACGCCCCAGATTACCCGGAAGCCCGGACTTTCCGCGGCAAGACATGCTTCCAGTAGCCGCGCCGCGTCGTCCGGCGATAACCAGGTCGACAGTTCCCGGACATCACGCGGCCGCTCGAAGCACGATCCGATCCGCACGCAGATCACGTCCATGCCGAACCGGGAGTGGTAAAGACTGCCCAAGACCTCGATTGCCGCCTTGCTGAATCCGTAATAGGTGTCCGGTCGCGGAGCTGCCTCCGCCGCAATGCCATTCGGACCCGACTCGCCGACGATCCGATACCCGACAGCATGATTGCTGGACGCGAGCACGACACGGGAGACGCCCGCCTGTCGAGCGGCTTCCAGAACCGTATGCGTGCCATCGACATTCACCGCGAGCAGGCGTTCCCAGCTGTCCTCGCGGCTGATCCCGCCGAGATGGATGATGGCATCCACCTCGCGGCACGCGCTCGCCATGGTGTCGGCGTCGGTCAGGGAGCCGGTGATGATTTCCACCTGCTCATCCGTTGCGGCAGAGGGGAGTTCGGCCAGGTCCAGCAGTCGCAACACGCGATCGGGGCGGCGTAGTCGGGCCCGCATGAGGGTGCCGATTCCGCCGCCCGCACCGGTGATCAGAACTCGGTGACCGCCCATCGGTTCCTCTCTGAAAATAGGGCTGGGTGGGTGGCCATTGGTCCACCCACCCAACCGATCCGAGGAGCTGGCGTCAGTGCCCCTCGGAGCTCCTATACCTTGTCGGCCACCTCGGCCGAACCGGTGCGCTCCAGCTTGGAGTGCGTCCGCGAGTAGCCGAAGTACACGGCCAGGCCGGCCAGCAGCCAGACCGCGAACCGCACCCAGGTCTCCCACGGCAGCGACCAGATGAGGTAGAGCGAGAAGCCGATGCCGATGATCGGGACCACCGGCATGAGCGGCAGCTTGAACTCACGCGGCTCGTCGGGCCTGGTGCGCCGCAATACGATCACCGCGACCGAGACGACGATGAAGGCCATCAGGATGCCGATATTGGTCAGCTCCGCGACCACGGTGATGTCCAGCAGGCCCGCCATCACCGCGGCGCCGATGCCCACGATCCAGGTCACCCTGGTCGGCACCTTGCGCACCGGATGCGTCTTGGCGAACCACTCCGGCAGCAGCCCGTCGCGGCTCATCGCGTACCAGACGCGGGTCACGCCAAGCATGAAGGTGAGCACCACGGTGACGATGCCGACAATGGCGCCGATCGCGATGATGTTCGCGATGCCCGGCATGCCGACGGACTCGAACGCGGTGGAGAAGCCGCTCGTCGGGCTGATCTCGGTGTATTTCTGCATGCCGGTCAGCACCAGGGTCGCCAGCACGTACAGCACCATCGCGATGGCCAGCGAGTACAGGATGGCCTTGGGCAGGTGCTTCTTGCCGTCCGTCGATTCCTCGGCGGCGGTGCTCATCGCGTCGTAGCCGAACACCGCGAAGAACACGGTGGCCGCGCCGGTCCACACCGCACCGGCGCCGAACGGGAAGTACGGCGTGTAGTTCGAGCTGTCGATGTGGAAGACACCGAGCACGATGATGAGCAGGACCAGCGCGACCTTGATGCCCACCGCGACGGTCTCGAACCGGCCGACGCTGCGGATGCCGCGGGAGAGCAGCCACGCCGTGCCGAGGCAGAACAGCACCGCGAAGACGTCGATCACATGGCCTTCGCCGGTGCCGCTCGCACCCATCATCCAGTTCGGCAGGTCGACATCCACCTGCCCGAGCAGGAATCGGAAGTAGCCCGACACACCGATCGCGACCACCGCCGCCACCGCGATGTACTCCAGCAGCAGATCCCAGCCGATGAACCAGCCCGCGAGCTCACCGAGCGAGACGTAACCGTAGGTGTAGGCGGAGCCTGCCTTCGGCACCATGCCCGCGAACTCGGCGTAGCAGAGCGCGGCGGCGGCGCTGGCGACACCGGCGATCAGGAACGAGATCAGCACCGACGGACCGGTGACGGAGTGCGCGACCGCGCCCGCGAGGGTGAAGATGCCCGCGCCGATGATGCCACCAACGCCGATCGCCGTGAGCTGCCACAGACCGAGCGACCGCGCCAACTGTTCGTCGGCGGGGGCGCCCTCATCGATCTCCCCCATGGGTTTGCGGCGCAGCATCTGGCTACGCAACTGCGCGATGGACATGTGCTTCCTTTCGTCCTCCGCGCCACGCGACGATGCGTAACGCAGATCACACTTCGAGCTGTGGTTACTAAATACGACCACAGCGGCCCTGTGATCGGCGAGTTGGCCAAATATTGTTCAACACGGTTGGCCAACCGTACGGGCGCGGCTCGATCGCGCCCCGCGCTACCGCTGACTACCGGGTTTGAGCGAGCGCAGGAAGAACGCGACATTGGCCGGGCGTTCGGCCAGCCTGCGCATGAAGTAGCCGTACCACTGGTCGCCGTAGGGGACGTAGACCCGCAGATGGTTGCCGTCCTCGACCAGCCTGCGCTGTTCGGCGTCGCGGATGCCGTACAGCATCTGGAACTCGAACTCGTCGGGCTTGCGACGGGTCGACTCGACACAGTCCTGGGCGGCCTGGATGAGCGCCGGATCGTGGGTGGCGACCATCGGGTAGCCGTCGCCCAGCATCAGCACGCGCAGACAGCGCAGATAGGACTCGTCGACTTCGGCACGATCCTGATACGCGACGGACGCAGGTTCCTTGTACGCGCCCTTGCACAAGCGGATCCGGGACCCATGGCCCGACAGTTCCCGGCAATCGCCCTCGGTGCGGTGCAGATACGCCTGCAACACCGTGCCGAGAGTGGGGAAGTCGGCACGCAGTTCCCGCACGATGGCCAGGGTGGAGTCGGTGGTCGTGTGATCCTCGGCATCGATGGTCACCCATGCGCCCGCGGCCTCTGCCGCCACGCAGATCTGGCGCGCGTGGTCGAGCGCGATCGCGTGACCGTCCTGCGGCAGGGACTGGCCGAGGGCCGACAGCTTGAGCGAGACCTCCAGCGGCCGAACCGATTCCGTGTCCGGCTCGACCTCGAGCCGGGCCAGCGCGGACAGCATGTGCAGATAGTGTGTGACGGTGGTGCGGGCCTGCTCGATCTCGGTGGTGTCCTCACCGAGGTAGTCGATGGTGACATACCGGCCGGAGGCGAGCAGGGATTGCACGGCGGTCACCGCCTGATCCGCGGAGTCGCCCGCGACGAACCGGTCGACCAGCTTCTTGGTGGTCCGCATTCGCGTGATGGTGCGCTCCATGCGCGGCGAACGGGACGCGGCCAGCATGGCGGGCCGCAGCAGTGTGGAGAAGGCCATGAGCGCTACGCCTCCTGGTGCGGGTAACGGTGGTCGGTGGCCGGGACGAAGGTTTCCTTGATGGTGCGGGCGGAGGTCCAGCGCAGCAGGTTCTGTGCCGAGCCTGCCTTGTCATTGGTGCCCGAGGCGCGCGACCCACCGAACGGCTGTTGGCCGACGACCGCGCCGGTGGGCTTGTCGTTGATGTAGAAATTGCCCGCGGCGAAGCGAAGGCCCTCGGTCGCCGCGCTGATCGCGGTGCGGTCGTCGGCGATGATCGCACCGGTCAGTGCGTAGGGCGAACCCTTGTCCACCAGTTCCAGGGTCTGCTCGAACGAGCCGCGGACCGAGTCGTCGTAGACGTGGACGGACAGGATCGGGCCGAAGTACTCGGTGTGGAATGCCTCGTCGGTCGGATCCTCGCCGAGCAGCACGGTCGGGTCGACGAAGTAGCCGACCGAGTCGTCGGCGTGCCCGCCCGCCGCGATCGACAGACTCGGCGTGACTTTCGCCCGGGCGATGGCCTCGGCGTTCTTGTCGAAGGCGCGCTTGTCGATCAGTGCGCCACCGAAATGGCTGAAGTCGGTGACGTCGCCGTAGCTCAGCGTGGCGACCTTGTCGACGAACTCGCGACCCATCTTGGCCCACACCGATTTCGGGATGAAGGCGCGCGAGGCGGCCGAGCACTTCTGTCCCTGGTAGTCGAACGCGCCGCGGATCAGCGCCGTCGTCAGCACATCGGGGTCGGCGGAGCTGTGCGCGAGGACGAAGTCCTTGCCGCCGGTTTCGCCGACGAGGCGCGGGTAGGCGTTGTAGTCGGCGATGTTCGTCGCGACCGAGCGCCACAGGTGCTGGAACGTCGCGGTGGAGCCGGTGAAGTGGATGCCCGCCAGCCGGCGGTCGGTCAGCGCGACATCGGAGACCTTCGGTCCCGCGCCGTGCACCATGTTGATCACACCGGGCGGCAGACCGGCCGCCTCCAGCAGTTTCATCGTCCAGTACGCCGCGACCGACTGGGTCATCGCGGGCTTCCAGATGACGGTGTTGCCCATCAGTGCGGGTGCGGTCGGCAGGTTGCCCGCGATCGCGGTGAAGTTGAACGGGGTGATCGCGTAGACGAAGCCGTCCAGCGGGCGGTATTCGACCTTGTTCCACACTCCCGGCGCGGAGATCGGCTGGTCGGCGAGGATCTGCCGCGCGAAATGCACGTTGAAGCGCCAGAAGTCGACGAGCTCGCACGGGCTGTCGATCTCGGCCTGGTAGGCCGTCTTCGACTGCCCCAACATGGTTGCGGCGGCGATCGTTTCGCGCCACGGGCCGGCCAGCAGATCCGCGGCACGCAGGAATACCGCGGCGCGATCCTCGAACGACAGTGCCCGCCAGGCGGGCGCCGCCGCGGTGGCCGCCTCGATCGCGTCCTCGACATCGCTCGGCTTCGCGGTGGTGAGGGTGCCGAGCACGGCTGCGTGGCGATGCGGTTGCACCACCTCGATCGTCTTGCCGGAACTGCGCCGGTGCTCGCCGCCGATGACGTGATGGACCTCGGTCGGGGTCGAGCCGAGTTCGGCGAGCTTGGCCTGCAACCGTGTACGTTCCGCACTACCGGGGGCGAACGTGCCGACCGGCTCGTTGACCGGCCGCGGTGTGGACACGATGGCGTCCATGGTTCCTCCTGCTTGGTGTGGCAAATAATGAGGTGAGCCGAAGTCAACACCGGAAAAGTGCCCGGGAAATGGGCTAAAAGGACAAAGATGGGATGAGTGTGTTGTCGAGTTGGCCGAAAGGCGTAGTCGTGGCTGTTGATAGTGGGCTTGTTGCCGCGGACATCGACCTGTTCGGTCTTGCGCAGATCGTTGCGCAGAACGCGGGTGGCATGGTGTCGATCGAAGACCCGCAGTCCCATGTGCTGGCATATTCGGCCTCCGACGAGGCCGCCGACCAGATGCGGGTGATGTCGATCCTGGGTAGGGAAGGGCCGCGCGAGTACCTGGCGGTGCTGCGGAAGTGGGGAGTGTTCGACCGGTTGCGGCGCACCGATGAGGTCATCGATGTGCCCGCGCACGAAGAGTTGAACATCAAGCGCAGGCTCGTGGTCAGCGTCCGGCATCCGGCCGACGGGGCCGCGCGGGCGCCGCGCGTGCTCGGCGCGATCTGGTTACAGCAGGGCGATCGGCCGTTCAAACCGGACGCGGCGGAGATCCTGCGCGGCGCCGCGGCCATCGCGGCCCGCCTCATCTCACGCAGCCTCGACGCGCCGTCCACCGAAGCGCTACTCGTGCAACGGCTGTTCGGTGCGGGCGCCCCCGTCGACGTCGCGACCGTGGCGAGCGCGCTGAACCTGCCGCTGACCGGTCCGGCCGCCGTGGTCGGGTTCGCCCTCACCGCCACCGAAACCGCGCCCGCCACTGAACCTTCGGCGCTGGGCAACATGCTTCGCCTGCGCGCCAGCTCATTTCGCAACGACTCGGTGACCGCCACCCTCGGCGACCGGGTCTACGTGCTGTTGCCGAGCTACAAGGCCGCGCATGCCGTCACCGCGTGGACCCGCCAACTGGTCGAGCAGCTCGAATCCAAACGCGCACTGGCGCTTCGGGCGGCCATCGCCTGCCCCGTCGCCGACCTGAGCAGTGTCGCGGATGCCAGGCGCGAGGTCGACCGGGTCCTCGACAGCACCATCGCCACCTATCCGAGAGGCCGGGTCACCACCCTCGCCGAATCCCGCACCGCCGTCCTGCTCGGCGAAATCCTCGACCTCGTCGGCACTCGCCCCGAATTGCACGATCCCCGCCTGCGCGCACTCTCCGACTATGACCTCAAACATTCCGCGAGCCTGCGCGAAAGTGTGGACATCTATCTTCGGGAACACGGCGATGTGCGCAACGCCGCCACCGCCCTGCAGGTACACCCGAATACCTTGCGCTACCGCATTCGTCGAGTCGAAGACATCCTTCGGATAGACCTCACCGATCCCGCCGACCGGCTGTTGCTGGAGATTCAGCTCGCGTTGCATCGGCGGGAACACGGGCGGGACGGTGGGTCCACGCCCCGCTGACCGGCCTCGAAAAGGGGTTTGAATGCACCGCGCGGCGCTGACTCTGCGCGATCGGAATTCTTCGCTGCCGTCGCTGTTATTCGCCGTGGCAGCGAAGCCCTCGCAACCTGCTCGCCTGCGGTAACCGCAGACAGATTCGGGTTTTCTTGAACGGCGACACGCGTCGCGAGATGTTTGCGCGAACGCCCTAGGTGCGCAAATATGAGAAGCGGAAGACATGAGATCTTCTGCCGCGAATATTTAATGAACCCGTTTTTTTTGATGCGTCGGCTCGGTCGTCGGCGACGGGTCTTGCACGTTTCCACATCGTGCGGCCATCGGGCACAGGCAATAACGCTTCTTGTCGATTACTACGGGTGCTGCCGTGGAACGAGAAACGCGACGAAAGGTATTTCGTGAGCCTGCTGGATACCATTGTTCGAACCGTCGGCTTTGTCGTGTTCGTGATCACGATGCTCTATAACGCGCCGCTGCTCGTCGTCGGAATCCTGTTCGCCCGCCGCTCGGATGCGTCGCTGCGGGCGCAGCTCGCGCTGAAAGCGGGACCGCCTGTCGAGCTGCCGCCGGGCTGGCGGGTGTTCGTTCTCGTTCCCTGTTTGAACGAGGAACGCGTCATCGCGAATACGGTGCACTGCCTGCTCGATTCCCAGCCCGGAGTCGAGGTGATCGTCATCGACGACGGCAGCGACGACGGTACGGCCGAACTTGCCAGAGCCGCCGGCGGCGACCGAATCGCGGTGGTGCACCGGACACTGCCCGAGGCTCGGCGGGGGAAGGGGGCCGCCCTGAACGCGGGTCTGCGGCACGTCCGCCGCCGCGTCGAGAAGGAGGCCTTGGACCCGGCCCGCGTGCTGGTGTGCGTGCTGGACGCCGATGGTCGGATGACGCCGGGCGCCGCCGCACGAGTGACCGAGCTGTTCGAGCGGCCGGAGGTCGGCGGCGTGCAGCTGGCAGTGCGAATTCGTGGTCGCGGCAAGATGGCCCTGCGGTTCCAGGACGTCGAGTTCTGGGGACTCAGTGCGCTCTGCCAGTTCGGTCGAGTCGCGATGGGTTCGGTCGGGATGGGCGGCAATGGTCAGTTCACCCGCTTGTCCGCGCTGGACGAGGTGGGCGAGCAGCCTTGGTCGGACTCGGTGACCGAAGATCTGGATCTGGGTATCAGCCTGGCGGTGGCGGGTTGGACGGTCACGTCCACCACGAGCGCCTTCGTGTCGCAACAGGGCCTCACCGATCCGCGCCGCCTGCTGCGGCAACGCACCCGTTGGTACCAGGGCCACATCATGGCCGTCACCCGGCTGCCGGAACTATGGCGGGGTTCCGGCATCCGGCCAGGGGTGCGGCTGGACCTCACCGGGTACCTGCTGGTCCCGTATCTGATGACGTTGCCATGGTCCATCGTCCAGCAGTATTTGTTGGTTTCGCTTGTGTGCAGGCACGACATGGGGCTGTTCGGTCTTGCCGACGGCCCGATGTGGCTGGTCGTGCTGAGCGGCGTCGGCTGGTACGTGGCGTCCTTCGCCGGTTACCTGGCCTTGGCCGTGATGTACTGGCGGCGCACCGACGATGTGCCGCTGTGGAAGTCGGCCGCCTACCTGCACGGCCAATTGCTGTGGAACTACGTTGGTTTCATTGCGGCGTGGCGAGCGGTGTGGCGCATCCTCACGCGCCGCGTCGGCTGGACCAAGTCCGAACGCGCCGTCGAAGCGCCCCTCATGACCACCGAGCGGGCGGCCATCCCGTCATGAGCAACGACGCAGTGCGCGCGATGCTCGTTCTCGGCACCCGGCCCGAAGCGATCAAACTGGCTCCGGTGGTCCGCGCCATGACCGCTTCCTCGCTGTTCGAGCCGGTCGTCGTGACCACCGGACAGCACCGCGAGATGCTGCACCAGATGCTGGACCTCTTCCAAGTGTGCGAGCGCATCGAGCTCGACGTGATGCGCGAGCGGCAGCAATTGTCCACCCTGACCGCCCGATTGATCGATGAACTCGGCGAGGTGATCCGCGAAGGGCGGCCCGATCTGGTTGTCGTGCAGGGCGACACGACGACGGCGCTGGCCGGTGCGCTGGCGGCGTTCTACGAGCGCGTTCCCGTCGCCCATGTGGAGGCGGGCCTGCGGACCGGCGTGCCGGACAATCCATTTCCGGAGGAACTCAACCGCAGGCTCGTCGCACGGGTGGCGCGCTGGCACTTCGCGCCCACTGCCGGAGCCGCCGCACATCTGATGGCCGAGGGGGTTTCGGAGTCCGCGGTGTTCGTCACCGGCAACACCGTCATCGACAACCTGTTGTGGGTACTCGACCAGCGCGTTGGACACAGTCATTTCACCACCGACCTGCGCCGCGTCCTGCTCACCCTGCACCGCAGGGAAAATCAGGGTGACGCCATGCGTTGCATGGGTACCGCGGTGCGGCGGCTCGCCGACCGGGGCGACGTCGAAATCCTGCTGCCCCTGCACAAGAGCCCGGCAGTCCGTGAAGCGTTGCTGCCCGAACTGACCGGCCACCGCAACATCCGGGTGGTGGAGCCGCTGGACTATCTCGACTTCTCCGCCACTCTCGCCGCCTGCGACCTGGTACTGACCGACTCGGGCGGTATCCAGGAGGAGGCGCCGACCCTGGGTAAACCCGCGCTGATCCTGCGCACGACTACCGAGCGGCCCGAGGCGGTGGCGGTCGGCGCGGCCGAGCTGGTCGGCACCGCGCCCGACGCCATCGTCGCCGCGGCGGCCGACCTGCTGGACGATCCGGCAGCGTACGCTCGAATGGCGAACGCGGGCAACCCTTTCGGCGACGGCCACGCCGCGCACCGCATCATCGCCCAGCTGGCCGCGGACTTCGAGCGCACCCCGGCGGACCCCCTGCTGATGCCGCTGGGGGTCTGATGCCGTATGCCGCTAGCACTTCCCCTTGGCGGCATCGCGAATCCCGGCAATGGTCGACTGCCGGTCGGTCTCGCTGAGCGTCTGCCATTGCGGCGATTGCGGAAGCAGGGCGATCGTCTCTTCCGCGGTCTTGTTCGCCGACTCCTCGCTGACCGCCTTCAATTTGCTCAGCACCGGCAGGTAGTTCTCGCACGACTTTCCGCGCACCGCGTCGTTGAGCGCGGCGGACGTCGGCGTCGCGTCCGTACTCGCCGTCGAGCTACATCCAGCAAGTGCCAGTGCGGCTCCAATAGCCAGCAAGGCAATACTTTTCATCCACGTTCCCCTCATCAGAGTGGCGGTCACGCTACCCGCCCCAAACCACCCCGTCCATTTGATCGGCCAACGACCCAGGAGACGATCATGATCAACGGGACATGATGGCGGCATCGCCCGAGAACACCCACCACCACGTCCCGTTGATCATGAAGGTTTGGGGGCCGTCGCCGTCGTGACCCCCGGGGGAGTCGTGGCTATCGCGGTACGGTCGTGAGGTGAGGACGGCCCACTCGGCCGATGGTCGGCCGATCGGTGTCCAACTCGCCGCCGTACCCGGCGGTGAGCCGCTACTTCTCGGCGCCGCGGCCCAACTGGAGCAAGGTCGGGGCCAGATCTGAGCATGGGTGGAACGGCGAACGCATCGAGGACGCGCGGCTACCGGTCGACCGCACCCGGGTTCATGCCGCGACCGACGGAGGGCCAATATATCCAGTATCGCCGCACGACATTCGCGACCATCGCCGGTGCCGCGGAGTCACCCACGACACTGCCCTCATCGGCACCGCCACCAGTTCTGGGGGCACCGGTATGGCCAGTTGAATTGCCACCTACGGATCCGTAGGCTCGCGGAGGTTGTCGCGCTGGCGGTCTTGCTCGGTCCAGCGAATGGTGCGCCAAAACGTCTGAGGGGTAACGCAAATGGGGAGAAAACTGACCCAGCTCGAGCTGCTCATGGAGCTCGAGCCGATCGCGGAAGAGAACGTGCATCGGCACCTGTCGATGGCGAAGGACTGGCACCCGCACGACTATGTGCCGTGGGACGAGGGCCGCAACTTCGCCGCGATGGGCGGTGTCGACTGGGATCCCGACCAGTCGCAGCTGTCCGACGTCGCCAAGGCCGCGATGATCACCAACTTGCTCACCGAGGACAACCTGCCGTCCTATCACCGGGTGATCGCGGAGAACTTCTCCCAGGACGGCGCCTGGGGCACCTGGGTCGGCCGATGGACCGCCGAGGAGAACCGGCACGGCATCGTCATGCGCGACTACCTGGTCGTCACCCGTGGCGTCGACCCGGTCGAACTGGAAAACGCCAGGATGGTCGCGATGACTACCGGCTTCGATCCACTGGCCGTGGCCAAGTACAGCGACGTCGATCCCAGCACGGTCCCCGACACGGGCTTCCTGCTGGGCGTCGCATACGTGACCTTCCAGGAGCTCGCCACCCGCCTCAGCCACCGCAACACCGGCCGGGTGTGCGACGACCCGATCGCGGACAAGATGCTGCAGCGCATCGCCGCCGATGAGAACCTGCACATGATCTTCTACCGCAACATGTGCGGCGCGGCCCTTGATTTGGCGCCCGATCAGGCGATCGAAGCGATCACCCTGACCCTGACGAACTTCCAGATGCCGGGCGCGGAGAATCCGAACTTCCGCCGCTACGGCGCTTTGATGGCCAAGCACGGCATCTACGACATGCGCCAGCACCTCGAGGACGTGGTGATGCCGGTGCTGCGCATCTGGAAGATCTTCGAGCGCAATGACTTCACCGCCAGCGGTGAGCAGAGCCGGGAACAACTCGCGGCGTACCTCGCGAAGTACGAGCGGGATATGCTCAAGTTCGAGGAGCGACGCGACCGGATCGCGGCCCGTCAGGCCAGCCGCCGTGAATCGGCGCCGCTGACCACCACGCTGACCTGATCGGTTTTCACTGCTCGGCTCGGTCAGCAGCAGTTGGGATCCAGGACGAGGCACAGCGCGGCGAGGGCGTCGCGGCGGGCACGGTGATAAACGCTCATGCCGCGGCGCTCGGACTCGACCAGTCCGGCCTTCTTGAGCTGGCCGAGATGATGGCTGACCGTCGACTCGGCCAGTCCGATCGCGGTCGCCAGATCGCCGGTGGTCTCCGCGCCATCCGCGCTGGTGAGTAGCCGCGACATCAACTTCACCCTGGCGGGATCGGCAATCGCCTTGAGCCGCAGGGCAACTTCCAGCGCGTCGGCGTCACCGATCGGTGCGGCCGCCACCGGGCGGCAGCAGACCGGGGCGGACATGTCGACTAAGGGCAGCGTCTTGGGCACGGATTCACCCTACCGGGGGTATTGACATATGTCGAAAAGGTGGCGACCCTGAATGGGCAAGCTCTTCGATATATGTCTCACAGGTGGAGGTTCTGTCATGTCCGATATTCACCGGTTGCTGCGGTTGAGGCCCGGATCACCACGGATCGAGGATCAGTGATGAGTACTTCGGACCGCGATGCGGTCATGGACGCTGTCCGCGCCCGATATGCCACGGCGGCAACGTCATTCGCAGAATCGACGGCCAGCGACTGCTGCGGCCCCAGCGGCTGCTGCGGTGCCGCGGTGGAGGTCGACGAGGCAGGTTTCGGTCAGCAGCTCTACCCGGCGGCGGACCGTGACCTGATCCCCGCCGACGCCGTGGCGGCCAGCCTCGGTTGCGGCAACCCGCTCGCCGTCGCCGAACTGCGCGAGGGCGAAACGGTGCTGGACCTCGGCTCCGGCGGCGGCATCGACGTGCTGCTCTCGGCGCGCCGAGTCGGCCCGTCCGGCAGGGCCTATGGCCTCGACATGACCGATGAGATGCTGGCGCTCGCCGCTGCCAATGCCGCGAAGGCAGGCGCGACGAACGTCGAATTCCTCAAGGGCACAATCGAATCCATTCCATTGCCGGACCAGACCGTGGACGTGGTGATTTCCAACTGCGTGATCAACCTGTCCGTCGACAAACCCGCGGTTTTCGCGGAAGCCTTTCGAGTCCTCACTCCCGGTGGCAGATTCGGCGTCACCGACGTGGTCGCCGAGGATCACTTGACGCAGGAGGATCGCCAGGCCCGTGGCGAGTACGTCGGCTGTATCGCCGGTGCGCTCACCATGAGCGAATATCGCGCGGGTTTGGCCGCGGCCGGTTTCACCGACATCGAGATCACCCCGACGCATGCGGTGGCGGCCGAGATGCACTCGGCCATCGTGAAAGCCGTGAAACCACGGTAGTTCCGAGTAGTCGTGGCCGCGCCATCGAGCGCGGCCACGACCCTGCGTCTCAGTCGGCTGGTCGGCGAATTCGAGGCAAGGCCATGAGAACAGCGACACCGGTGCAGATTCGCCACAGTACGAACGGGTCGATCGCCAAGCGTTCGGCGGCACCCGCACCGAGGCCGAGGTGGCCGGGGGCGAGACTGGCGATCACGCCGATGACGCTCACGACGAGTAGCGCGAGAGTTACTGCGGTGTAAGCGCGATAGGGCCGATAGAGGCGCGCGACGATGACCATGATCGCGATGCCGGACAGCAGTTCGAGGTACGCACCGGCCGGATGCAACACGGCCCGCAACTGGTCGCCGCCGGGCACCTCACCCGCACTGCCCGGGAAGGTCCCGACAAGGACGATGCCGACGCAGTTGACCGCCGCCAGAACGGGAATCGACCGTCCGAGTGGGGTTTTCGGCAGCAGCGGGGTGAGCAGCAGCGCCGCGGCGAGCACCAGAATGCCGAGCAGCACGAATTCGGTGGACATCAGCGCATGCCACGGCGAACAGATGTAGCGGGGCGTCGCCGAGCCGTATCGCCCCATGTCGCCGAAGCATTCGGGCACGCCGAGGTCGCTGATCATATTGTCGGCCCAGCTGTACGGGTGCGGTTCCGGCCAGCGGGCGGCGACGATCAATTCGGCGATGTAGTAGGAGACGGTCAGGATCAGCAGGACCGCACCGGTTTTCAGGCGGGCGTTCATCGGCGGCAGGTGGTGGCCGGGACGGGCGCACCCGCGAAGCGGTCATTGATCCACGCGGTCACCAGATCACCACGGGCCCGCCACGCTTCGTGACCGCCGGGCAGGACCGTGTCCACCAGATCGGTGCCGAGCGAGCACATGTCGGCGACGGCCTGGTTGCCCCAGGCGGTGTTGACCAGATCGTCGTTGTCGCCGCGCGAGATGAAGGTCGGTATGTCGGTGGCCACCTTGGGCAGGTTCCCGCTCGCCTCGTAGTCGGCCAGTGCCTGCCGAGCGTCGTCGTCGACGAACTGGACGGCGGCCGGTGTCGCCGATTGGCCGATGGCGAGATCCTTCAGCGTCGACTGGCCGGTGCAGAGTCCTTCCAGCCGGGGCGCCGCCGAGAGCAGTGCGCCGTGCAGCACCTTGTCGAAGGAGTAGTCCGGGTCGTTGTAGCGAACGGCGGCCACCAGATAGGGCAACAGCAGATACTGACCGATGGTCAGCGTCTTCGTTTCCGCGGCCTGCGCGAGTTCGCTGCGTAGGGCGGGCGACAGCAGCACATTGCCGATGATCTTCAAGTCGGGCGCGTAGGCCTTGGCCGTCTCGGCCGCGGACTCGGTGGCCCGGCCGCCCTGGGAGAGGCCGACGAGCACGACTTCCTCGGTCACCGGAAGGTCGAGCTGCTGCGCGGCCCGGACGGAGTCCAGCACGTCATATCCGGAGGACTCGGCGTGCAGATACGGTGCCGCGCCGGGCCCGTCGAGCCCCTGATAGTTGGTCATCACCACCGCTTTGCGGCTGTCGAGCAGGTCCGCGACCGTGGTGTCGTTGCCGTACAGCCCGGGGGAGTTCGTGGGTGCGCAATCACTGGCGACCCCGGAGGTGCCGTGCGCGTAGGCGACCAGCGGCCAGCCCCCTTCGGGAGCTTGACCTTTCGGCAGGTACACCGCACCCGATACCTCGATCGGCGATTTGTCCGGTGCGGTCGAGATGTACCGAATGTAGGTCGCCGACCCGGCCGCCGCCGAGATGGTCGGCCCACCATTGGTCAGCGGCCGCTGCGCGAGCAGCGTGCCCGGTCGTTGCGCCGCTTCGGTGGTGTCGGCGGTCTCCGAGGAGTTGCCACAGCTCGCGGCGACGAGCACCGCCGTCGCGGCCAGGGAAATCCACGTCAGTGCCCTCTTCGGTCGCACGAATACTCGCTCCTTCGACTCTGCTGCGCACCGTTCTCGAATCCCCGCACCCTCACTGCCCTGCGTCGAAACGGGCCGTGACGGTCCCAGCAAGATCAGGATGTCCTGTGATCGCCGTCTCCGCACCGCAGAGTGATCGGAATCTCAGTTTGGCAACCGATCCGTTACCGAACAGCTAAAACTACTTCAGTCCGACCGGCCGAACGGCGGTGCTGTCACCTCGGGCGGCTGTGGTGGGCACTCTTCGTCCGGCGGGGTGTCGATCGGCCGGAATCCGTGCTATCGAGGACGGATGAAGCCGACACGGTCCTCGTATGACGTGGTAATTGTCGGCGGCGGCCACAATGGGTTGGTGGCCGCCGCGTACCTGGCGCGGGCCGGGCGATCGGTGCTGGTGCTGGAGCGGCAGTCACACACCGGTGGGGCGGCGGTGTCGGCGCGGGTGTTCGCCGGGGTGGACGCGCGATTGTCGCGGTACTCGTATCTGGTGAGTTTGCTGCCGCGGCAGATCGTCGAGGAGTTGGGATTGGCCTTCGCGACGCGACGTAGGCAGATCTCGTCGTATACGCCGGTGGGCGAGAGCGGATTGCTGGTGGATACCGCTTCCGAGGCGCGCACCCGGGAGAGTTTCGTCCGGCTCACCGGCTCGGATCGGGATTTCGTTGCCTGGCAACGGTTCTACGGCATGACGGAGCGACTGGCCGAGCGGGTATTTCCCACGCTGACCCAGCCGCTGCCGACGCGGACCGAGCTGCAACGCGTCATCGATGACACCGTCGCCTGGGAGGCGCTGTTCGAGCGGCCGTTGGGGGAGATCATCGAGTCCGCCTTCGACGACGACACGGTGCGCGGCGTCGTCCTCACCGACGCGCTGATCGGCACGTTCACCCATGCTCATGATGCGACGCTGCGGCAGAACAGATGTTTCCTGTACCACGTGATCGGCGGCGGCACGGGGGACTGGGACGTACCGGTCGGCGGCATGGGCGCACTGACCGACGCACTGGCCGATGCCGCGCGCGGGGCTGGCGCGGAAATCGTCACCGACTGTACCGTGACCGAGATCGAAACCGACGGTGCGACAGCCGAAGTGCGTCATGCGGCCGGAGTGGTCGGTGCGGGCCATGTGCTGGTGAACGCCGCGCCGCACGAGCTGGCCCGGTTGCTCGGCACGCCGGAGGGGCCGAAACCCGAAGGCTCGCAACTGAAAATCAACATGCTGCTGAACCGCTTACCCCGCCTGCGCGACACCTCGGTCGACCCACGTGAGGCGTTCGCCGGGACTTTCCACATCGGCGAATCGTATGCCCAGCTGGATCAGGCATATGGCGAGGCGGCTATCGGCCGCATCCCGTCCGCGCCGCCGTCGGAGATCTACTGTCACACGCTGACCGACCCGTCGATCCTTTCGCCAGAACTGGCCGCGCGGGGCGCACACACCCTCACCCTGTTCGGATTACACACACCGGCAAAGCTTTTCGCCATGGATCCAGCCGTGGCGAAGGACGAGCTGGTGAAAGCCACCTTGGCCCAGCTGGATTCGGTGCTGGCGGAGCCGATCAGTGATTGTCTCGCCGCCGACGAAAACGGGGCGCCGTGCCTCGAAGCGAAGACCCCGCTGGACCTGGAGCGTGAGGTCGGCCTGCCCGGTGGACATATTTTCCACCAGGACTTGGCATTCCCGTACCGAACGGATGACCCCGAGATCGACCCGGCCGCGCGGTGGGGCGTCTCGACCGGTCACCGCAATGTGTTCCTTTGCGGCGCGGGCGCGGTCCGAGGCGGCGGCGTCAGCGGCATCGCAGGTCACAATGCCGCCATGGCCGTTCTCGAACCGCACCCGTAGCGCGGCGCCCTACGCCTTCGGTGCCAACGCGATCTTCGCGCTGCGGCCGGGACTTTCGGTGGCGACGGCCGCATCGGCCGCCGCTTCCAGCGGGTAGGTGGCTTCGACGTCGAGCCGCAGCACACCCTGGGCGGCCGCGGACACCAGTTCGCCGATCAGGCGCCTGCGATCCTCGGCGGAGGTCTCCTCGATGCGCTTGGAGCCCCAGAAGCCCTTGACGACAGTCTGTTTGAAGATGAGATCGCTGGGACTCAGCGCCAGCGGCCGACCGGACAGGGCGCCGAAGGAGATCAGCTGTCCCTTGGGTGCGAGCAACGCCATCGCATCGCTGGCCGCACGTCCGCCCACCTGATCGACGGCGCGCACGATCGGCGCGCCCGAGGTCGCGGCGACGGCCGCGTCGCGCCAGCCCTCGGCCTCGGTATCGAAGACGGGCTCGAAGCCCGCCGCGCGCAGTGCGTCGACCGATTTGGGCCCACGCACCAGATTGAGTACGTTGACGCCGCGCTGCCGCGCCAGCACATTGACCAGTCTGCCGACCGCGCCGTTGGCGGCATTGATCGCGATCCAGTCGCCTGCGGCCACCTCGAGATCCTCCAGCAGCATCAGCGCGCTGAGTGGCATGGCCAGCAGTTGGGCGGCGGTTTCATCGGACACCGAGTCCGGTACCGGCACCACCTGGGCAGCCTTGACGATGAAGTATTCGGCCCACACATTCTGCGCACCGGAGACCGTAACCCGTTGGCCGGCAGTCACTCCGGTCACGCCCGGCCCGGTCGCGTCGATCCGGCCGACCGCCTCGGTACCCGGAATCGCGGGCAGCGGCGGCTGGTAACCGTACACGCCGCGCACGATGGCGAGGTCGTGATTGTGGATGGGCGCGAGGATCAGTTCCACCCGCACCTCACCTTCGCCGGGCTCGGGCACCGGCCGTTCCGCGGTGGTCAGTACATCCTTGGGTTCGCCGAAACTTTCGATGACTACGGCACGCATGCTTTTGCTCCTCCGATCAGTCTTCGGCGACGACAACGTCGACGTCGATATTGCCGCGGGTGGCGTTGGAGTACGGGCACACCTGGTGCGCCTTGTCGGCGAGGGCCTGCGCGTCTTCACGGGACAGATGCGGCAGCGACACCTCGAGGGTGACCGCGAGCGCGAAGCCGCCCGCGCCGTTGGGGCCGATGCCGACCTTCGCGCCGACCGCCGAGTCGTCGATATCGGCCTTGGCCTGCTTGCCGACCAGGCGCAGCGCGGAATGGAAGCAGGCCGCGTAGCCGGCCGCGAACAGCTGTTCGGGGTTGGTGCCCTCGCCGCTGCCGCCCATTTCCTTGGGTGCGGCCAGGTCGACATCGACCTTTCCGTCGGTGGTGCGGGCATGCCCGTTGCGGCCGTCGCCGGTCGCCAATGCTTCTGCGGTGTAGACGATCTGCATGTCTATTCTCCTTCGTTCGGTGCTGTCGAGAGTGCGGTGGTGAGCCTGCGCAGGGTTTCGCGCAGTGCCAGGAATTCGTCTACCGAAAGGCCGCAGGCCGCGGCCATTTCGGCCGGGATACCGCGCGCCTCGGCGCGCAGGGCGCGCCCGCGTTCGGTGAGCTGGATTTCCACCCGACGTTCGTCGTCCGCGGCGCGTTGCCGCCGCACGAGGCCCGCCGCCTCCAGCCGCTTGAGCAGCGGTGACAGCGTGCCGGAGTCCAACGCGAGCGCGTGGCACACCTCGCCGACGCTACGCCCGTCCCGTTCCCACAGGGCGAGCATCACCAGGTACTGCGGGTAGGTCAGCCCGAGCCGTTCCAGCTTCGGCCGGTAAACCGCGGTCATCGCCCGGGACGCCGCGTACAGCGGGAAGCAGAGCTGCTCATCGAGGGTCAGATGATCGGTCATATGCAGAACTGTAGTCCGCAATTATATTGTGCACAACATACCTGTCGGTGTTGCCGGTCACAGCCCGAGCGGCACCCCGCCGGATGTACAGTGTCGGAGCCAACAGCGCTGGCGAGTAGCGATCCGTGCGTTCGGCGGAACCGTCGACTCGTGTCCTATCTGACTCTTCGGTGTTTATGTCCGAATTCACCGCCACGGGTCCCTGGGCGCTTGTACAGTCAGCCGCACGTACCACCTCTCGAGGAGCCGCATCATGGTCCGCGAAAGCGATCGGCTGATCCGCACCGATGTACCCCATTCAGCCCGAATCTGGAATTACTGGCTCGGTGGTCAGGATTATTACGAAGTCGATCGGATAGCCGGCGAGTCCGGGATTTCGGTGTACCCCGAAATCGGGACGATGGCGCGGCAAACGCGCAAGTTCTTGATCCGGACCGTGCGCTACCTGGCGGCCGAGAAGGGCATCCGCCAGTTCCTCGATGTGGGCACCGGACTGCCCACCATGCAGAACACTCACGAGGTCGCGCAGAGTGTCGCGGCCGAATCCAAGATCGTCTACGTTGACAACGATCCGCTCGTTCTCGCGCACGCTCGCGCGCTGTTGGTCAATACCACCGACGAAGGCGTCACGGCGCTCATCGAAGCCGATTTCCACGAGCCGGAGCAAATTGTTACCGAGGCTCGCAACATTCTGAACTTCAGTCAGCCGGTCGCCGTCTTGTTCATGGGCGTTCTCGGCCATGCGCGTACCTGGGACGACGTTCTCCGTATCACCGGCACGCTGAAGAAAGCCATTCCGTCCGGTAGTTATTTCGCCATGTACGAAGGCACCACCGAGGACGCCCGGTTGGTCCGATTGTCGGACTATTACGCCAGGACCGGTGCGGTGCCGTACAACGTGCGCACGGTGGACCAGATCCGCGAAGTCTTCGCCGATCTCGAACTCGTGCCGCCCGGCGTGGTGGCGGTGAACCAGTGGCACCCCGACGAATCCGACGACGCGAGCACGCCCTCCGCCGCGTGGGGTGGCGTCGGCCGCAAGGTCTAACTCGCCCGCCCGCCGATGCGCTGAGTGAGGTCGTCGGCGGTGGTGCGGACCCGGGCGGCCAGCGGCGCCCAGTCGGCCGGACAGGGGGTGGTCTCGCAGTGATGGCGCAAGGTGACGCTGATGGCCGCGATCGGGCGTTGGTTGTGATCGAAAACGGGATAGGCGACCGAGGCGAAGCCCGGAGTGACATGACCGTCCTCGCACGCCCAGCCACGTCGCCGCTCGGTGGCCAGGATGGTGCGCAGTGCGGCAAGGGAGTTGGGCCCGCGGTCGGTGCGGCGAACGAACGAGGCCGCCGACGGAAAGAGCGCGCGGATCTGCGCCGCGGGCAGATACGCGAGGATCGCGCGGCCGCACGCGGTCAGATGTGCGGGCAGCCGCACACCGACCCCGGTGACCAGGGTTTCCGGGCGGACCGGGCGTTCCTTGATGAGGTACAGCAACTCGTTGCCGTGCAGCACGCCCAGATGCGCGTTGTGCCCGACCTCCTCGACCAACTCGCGCAGTAGCGGTCCGGCCAGCCGCTCGAGCGGATCGTGGCGCAGATACGCGGAGCCGAGTTCGAACGCGGCGATGCCGAGCCCGTAGCGGCGCTCGCTGGGGATGCGGGTGACGAACCGGGCCGCCTCCAACTCGCCGAGCAGGTGATAAGTGGTGGACCGCGGTAGGTCCAACTCGCGCGCGATCGTCGAGGCGGAGATCGGCCCGGCCCGGCCCGCGAGCAGTTGTAACACCGCCAAGCCGCGGCGCAACGCCGGGACGTCGCTGCTCGTTGCCATGCCATCTCCTCGGCGAGTCTTGGATATCAGACAGAATCGGACCGACCCTCATTCTCCACTGCCCGCCGCGACGGTGGAATGGACCCCATGCCGGAAACTGCACAGCTACCCACCGTGGCACTCGATGGACCGTTGACCGGGGAAGGTGTCGTCGCTGTCGCGCGCCTCGGAGCCAAGGTCGAGCTCAGCGAAGCCACCGAGGAACGGCTGGCCCAGGCGCGGGCGCACGTCGATGCGCTGGCGGCGGGGACGGTGCCGACCTACGGCGTCTCCACCGGGTTCGGCGCGCTGGCGACCCGCCACATTCCGCAGGAGAGCCGGGTCGCATTGCAGCGCTCACTGATCCGCTCGCACGCGGCGGGGGCGGGCCGCCCGGTCGAACGAGAGGTGGTCCGCGCGCTGATGGTGCTGCGGCTGCGCACCCTGGCCACCGGGCACACCGGGATACGGCCGGAGACGGCCGCCACGCTGGCCGCGCTGATCAACGCCGACATCACCCCGGTCGTGCACGAGTACGGCTCGCTCGGCTGCTCCGGTGACCTCGCGCCACTGGCCGCGGTGGCACTGGCATTGATGGGCGAGGGCGAGGTGATCGACGCCAACGGGACCGTGACGGACGCGGCAACGGCGCTGAGCGCCAATGGCATCAAGCCGGTCACGCTGGCCGAAAAGGAAGGGCTGGCGCTGACCAACGGCACCGACGGCATGCTCGGCATGCTGGTGCTCGCGCTCGCCGATCTGCATATGCTGCTCGACGTCGCCGATATCACCGCGGCGATGAGCGTAGAGGCGCTGCTTGGCACCGATCGGGTATTCGCCGCCGACCTGCAGGCATTGCGTCCGCACCCGGGCCAGGCCCGCTCGGCGGCGCGGATTGCCGCTGCCCTGGCCGATTCGGAGATCGTGGCCAGTCATCGTGGGCCGGACTGTAATCGGGTGCAGGACGCGTACTCGCTGCGGTGTGCGCCGCAGGTGCACGGGGCGGCGCGGGACACCGTGGCGCACGCCGAGCTGGTCGCAGACCGCGAATTGGCTTCCGCCATCGACAATCCGGTGGTGCTGGCGGACGGGCGACTGGAATCCAACGGCAACTTCCATGGTGCGCCGGTCGCCTATGTGCTCGACTTCCTGGCCATCCCGGTGGCCGACGTGGCCAGCATGGCCGAGCGCCGCACCGACCGGATGCTCGATGTCGCCCGCTCGCACGGCCTTCCGGCCTTCCTGGCCGCCGACCCCGGCGTCGACTCCGGGCACATGATCGCCCAGTACACCCAGGCCGCCGTGGTGAGTGAACTGAAGCGGCTGGCCGTGCCCGCGTCGGTGGACTCGATCCCGAGCAGCGCGATGCAGGAGGACCACGTCTCGATGGGCTGGTCCGCCGCCCGCAAACTGCGCACCGCGGTGGACGGTCTGACCACCGTGCTGGCCGTCGAATACCTCACGGCCGCACGCGCACTGGACTTCCGTGCCCCCTTGCGTCCGGCCCCGGCCACCGCCGCAGCCCTTGCGCTGCTGCGCACCCAGGTCGACGGCCCGGCCCCCGACCGCCACCTCGCCCCCGAAATCGCGGCCGCCGAAGCCCTCATCCGGTCCGGCGAACTCGGCCGCGCCGTCGCGCCGCACCTCGGCGGATGAGCCAACAGCGCCGCGCGGACCGGGACAGGGCCGCTCGCTCTGCTCGCGGCGCGAGCAGGCCCAGACGCGGCGCGGTGGCCGTGCGGGCGGCAAGGAAGAGCGCTGGCTGCGCTCCCGAATTGATCGCTGTTGGTCTGAATTTCGTTGGAACGGAGGCAGTCTCATGACTCGTTTGGTGCGTGCGGCGCGGGGAACGCAGCTCACTGCCAAGAATTGGCAGACCGAGGCGGCTATGCGAATGCTGCATAACAATCTCGACCCGGAAGTGGCCGAGCGGCCGCAGGATCTCGTGGTGTACGGCGGCACCGGAAAAGCGGCACGGAACTGGGCCAGCTTCGACGCGATCACGCGGTCGCTGACAACGTTGGAGACCGACGAGACGTTGCTGGTGCAGTCGGGCAAGCCGGTCGGTGTGTTCCGTACCAACGAGTGGGCGCCGCGGGTGCTGATCGCCAACTCGAATCTCGTTGGCGACTGGGCGAATTGGCCTGAGTTCCGCAGACTGGAAGCACTCGGGCTGACCATGTACGGGCAGATGACCGCGGGCTCGTGGATCTACATCGGCACCCAGGGCATCCTGCAGGGCACCTACGAGACGTTCGCGGCGGTGGCGGACAAACGGTTCGGCGGCACGCTGGCGGGCACGCTCACCCTGACCGCGGGTCTGGGCGGGATGGGCGGCGCGCAACCGTTGGCGGTCACCATGAATGGTGGTGTCGCGCTGGTGATCGAGTGCGACCCGGCCCGCGCGCAGCGTCGGGTGCAGGAACGCTACCTGGACGAGATCGCGACCGACCTCGATGACGCGGTGATCCGTGTCTCGAACGCGCGCAGGCAGCGAAAGGCCTTGTCCGTCGGCCTGATCGGCAATGCCGCCGAGGTGCTGCCGCGACTGCTCGCGATCGGCCTCGATCCCGAGATCGTCACCGACCAGACCTCCGCGCACGACCCGCTGGCTTACCTGCCGCGCGGCGTCGCCGTCGAGGACTGGTCCGACTACGCGGCGAAGAAGCCGGACGAATTCACCGAGCGGGCCCGCGAATCGATGGCCGAGCACGTCGGGGCCATGCTCGGCTTCCTCGACAAGGGCGCCGAGGTCTTCGACTACGGGAACTCGCTGCGCGGCGAGGCCGCCCTCGGCGGCTGCACTCGGGCCTTCGACTTCCCCGGTTTCGTCCCGGCCTACATCCGCCCGCTGTTCTGCGAGGGCAAGGGGCCGTTCCGCTGGGCGGCGCTGTCCGGCGACCCCAAGGACATCGCGGCCACCGACCGCGCCATCGTGGATCTGTTCCCGGCGAACGAATCACTGCGCCGCTGGATCAGGATGGCCAGCGAACGCGTTGCCTTCCAAGGGCTTCCGGCCCGCATCTGCTGGCTCGGTTACGGTGAGCGGCACCTGGCGGGCCTTCGGTTCAACGAGATGGTGGCCAGCGGTGAACTCTCGGCGCCGGTGGTGATCGGCCGCGACCACCTCGACTCCGGCAGCGTAGCCTCCCCGTACCGGGAGACCGAGTCGATGGCCGACGGATCCGACGCAATCGCCGACTGGCCGCTGCTCAACGCGCTGCTCAACACCGCGTCCGGGGCGACCTGGGTGTCCATCCATCACGGCGGCGGCGTCGGCATGGGCCGCTCCATCCACGCCGGGCAGGTCTGCGTGGCCGACGGCACCCCGCTGGCCGCCGAGAAGATCGAACGCGTACTCACCAACGACCCCGGTACCGGCGTGATCCGGCACGTGGACGCGGGCTATGACCGCGCGAGCGCGGTGGCCGCCGAGCGCGGTGTGCGAATCCCCATGCACGAGGCGCCGTGAATCACCCACTCGGATACGGCACGACAGGAGCGACGCCATGGGCGTGAACCAGCTGATGGGCGAGATCGCCGGCGTCGGACGGGATTCCCGGCGCGGCGGGTACTCGCGGCACGTCTACGACTATGCCGACTTCGAGCTACGGGACTGGTTCATCGACCGGGCGCTGGACAGCGGCCTGGACGTGAACACCGACCGTAACGGCAATATCTGGGCTTGGTGGGGAAGTCAAGGGGCCGACGCGGTCGTCACCGGCAGCCACCTCGATTCGGTGCCCGGCGGTGGCGCGTTCGATGGGCCACTCGGCGTGGCCAGTGCGCTCGCGGCGGTGGAGATATTGCAGGGCAAGGGTTTTGCCCCGGTAAAGCCGCTCGCGCTGCTGGTGTTCGCGGAGGAGGAGGGCGGACGGTTCGGCGTGCCCTGCCTCGGCTCCCGGCTGCTCACCGGCGCTATCGACGCCGACCGGGCCCGCGGCCTGCGCGACGTCGATGGGGTCACTCTTGCCGAGGCCGCCGTGAAGGCCGGGTACGACCCGAAGCGCTTCGGTGCCGATCCCGAAGCACTCGCCCGGATCGGTTGTTTCGTGGAACTGCATGTGGAGCAGGGGCGCGGTCTGATCGAGCTGGACAGTCCGGTCGCCACCGGCAGCAGCATCATCGCGCACGGCCGATACCGATTCTCCTTCTCCGGGCAGGGAAATCACGCGGGTGCCACTCGCCTCGCCGACCGGCACGATCCGATGGTCCCGGCCGCCGCGGTGGTGGCGGCCGCGCGCCGCGCCGCCGCCGCGATGTCCGACGCGCGCGCCACCGTCGGCAGACTGGTGCCAACGCCGGGTGGCACGAATGTCATTGCCTCCACGGTGGATTTGTGGCTCGACGCCCGGGTCTCGGGCACAGGTCGTACGGCGGCACTGGTCGAGGACATCACCGAGGCGGCGCGCGCGGCCGCAGCGACGGAAGGGTGTGTGCTCACCGTCACGGAGGAGTCCTATTCGGACGACGTCGTTTTCGACGAATCACTCCGGCACCGGATGGACCAGGTGCTCGGCGGTGTGCCCGCGCTGCCCACCGGCGCCGGACACGACGCGGGCATCCTGGCCGCACACGTCCCCTCCGGCATGCTGTACGTGCGCAACCCGACCGGAATCAGCCACGCCCCCGAGGAATACGCCGAACCGGCCGACACCGAAACCGGTGCGCAGAGTCTCGCGCGCGTGCTGGAGGAGCTGGCCGGATGAGCGAGCCAACCGTGACGCGGCACATGACCGATCCGAGCGGGGCTGGGTCATGAACGTCTACTGGGCGGAATACGCGTGGCTGCCGGACGGTCTGGCCGCGGCGGTGACGATCGAGCTGGACGGTGCGACGATCCGATCGGTGACCCCGGGCACCGATCGAACGGGCACGGTGCTGCCCGGCCTGACGATCCCCGGCTTCGCCAACGCCCACTCGCATGCCTTCCACCGTGCGCTGCGCGGGCGCACACAGCACGACAAAGGCACCTTCTGGACGTGGCGGGACCGCATGTACGCCATTGCCGCTCAACTGAATCCGGACTCCTATTACCGGCTGGCGCGGGCGGTGTACGCCGAGATGGTGTTGGCGGGCTATACCAGCGTCGGCGAGTTCCACTACCTGCACCACGCTCCCGGCGGTGCACGGTATTCGGATCCGAACGCGATGAGCGCGGCACTCGCGGCCGCCGCCGAGGACGCGGGAATTCGCCTCACGCTGCTCGATACGTGTTATCTCGCAGGGGGATTCGGGGTCGAACTGGGGGAGCATCAGCTCCGGTTCAGCGACGGCAACGCGGCCGCGTGGGCGGAACGCGCCGCCGCGTTCACGCCGAAAGCAGAGCTGGTACGGACCGGTGTCGCCGCGCACTCGGTGCGCGCGGTGCCGGTAGCCGCGCTCTCGGTGGTCGCCGGTGCGGCGGACGATCGGCCGGTGCACGTCCACGTGTCCGAGCAGCCCGCCGAGAACGATGATTGTCTTGCCGCGCACGGGCTTACGCCGACGGCGTTGCTGGCGGAAACCGGTCTGCTCGGGTCGCGGACAGTCGCTGTCCACGCCACCCACCTCACCAGCGCCGACATCGGGCTGCTCGCAGACAGCGGCAGCCGCGCCTGTTTCTGCCCCACCACCGAACGCGATCTCGGCGACGGCATCGGCCCGGCCCGCGCGCTGGCGGACGCCGGAGTCGGTCTGTGCCTCGGCACCGACAGCCACGCGGTGATCGACGCCTTCGAAGAATGGCGCGCACTCGAATTGGACGAACGGCTGGCGAGCCGTGCCCGCGGCCGGTTCACCCCGGCCGAGTTGTACCGCGCCGCCACCGATCACGCGTCCATCGGCTGGCCCGAGGCCGGCCGGATCGCGCCGAACGCCGCGGCCGACCTGGTCAGTATCGACCTCGATTCGATCCGTACCGCGGGCACGGCGCCCGCTGCCGCGCTGTTCGCGGCGACCGCGAGCGACGTGCACACGGTGCTGGTTGCGGGCCGCCCCGTCGTCTCCGAGCACCGCCACCTGCGGGTGGAACATCCGGAAACCGTATTGCGAGAGGAGATCGAGGCACTGTGTCGATCCTGATCACCGGCATCGGCGAACTCACGACCAATACCGAGGAAGGCCCGCTGCGGGACGCCGCGGTGGTGCTCGACGGTCAGCATTTCGCCTGGATCGGTCCGGCGTCCGCCGCCCCCTCCGCCGACGAGCGGATCGACATCGGCGGCCGGGCCGCGCTGCCCGGCTGGGTCGACAGCCACACCCATCTCGTCTTCGCCGGTGACCGCACCGCCGAGTTCGAGGCACGGATGGCGGGGCGGCCCTATCGCGCAGGCGGCATCGCCATCACCGTCGCCGCCACGAGAGCCGCATCGGACGATGAACTGTCGGTGAACCTGGCCCGGCATATCGCGGAGGCGCGCCGGCAGGGCACCACCTGCCTGGAGACGAAGACCGGCTATGGGCTCAGTGTCGCCGACGAACTGCGCGCGGCTCGGCTCGCCGCCGCTGCCGCGGATGAAGTGACGTTCCTCGGCGCGCACCTGGTCCCGTCCGATACGGACGCCGAAGCGTACGTCGATCTGGTGTGCGGCGAGATGCTGGACGCGGTGGCACCCTATGTGCGCTGGGCCGATGTCTTCTGCGAGACAGGCGCTTTCGACGAGAAGCAGTCCGATCGGGTGCTGCGCGCCGCGCGCGCCCGCGGACTCGGCCTGCGGGTGCACGGTAATCAGCTGGGCGAAGGTCCCGGTGTGCAACTGGCGGTGCGCCACGGCGCGGCCAGCGTCGACCATTGCACCTACCTGACCGACACCGATATCGAGGCCCTCGCCGCCTCCGACACCGTAGCCACCGTGCTGCCCGCCTGCGACCTGTCCACCAGACAGTGCCTCGCACCGGCCCGCGCGCTGCTGGACGCGGGGGCGACGGTCGCCTTGGCCACCAACGCCAACCCCGGCAGTTCGTACACGACTTCGATGGCCTTCTGTGTCGCCACCGCCGTTCTGCAGATGGGACTTTCGGTGTCCGAAGCGGTGCACGCCGCGACCGCGGGCGGCGCGCGGGCGCTGCGCCGCGACGATGTCGGCGTCGTCCGCGTCGGCGCCCGGGCGGATCTACAGGTGCTGGACGCGCCGTCGGTCACCCATTTGGCCTACCGCCCCGGCGTGCCGTTGACCTTCGCGGTGTGGCGGCTCGGTCGGCCGGTTCGCGTCCCGGCGTTCGATTGACCGGCGGGGGTCAGCGCGCCGGGAAACGAAGGATGCGATCGTCGTTCGGGCCGGGGTCGCCGCGACCGTCGGTGTTGGAGGTGGTTAGCCATAGCGCGCCGTCCGGGGCCACCAGCACCGTGCGGAGCCGACCGTAGTTGCCATGCAGTACATCTCGGGACCGGCCTACGGTGCGGTCGTGCAACGGCACGATCCATAGCCGCTCGCCGCGAAGCGCGGCGACATACATCGTGTCGCCTGCGATCGCGATGCCGGAGGGGGAGGCCTCGTCCGTCGTCCAGGTGGTCAGGGGCTCGGTGTATCCACGGTCGGTGCCGCCCATCCCTTCGACAGCGGGCCAGCCGTAGTTTCGGCCCGGTTCGATGAGATTCACCTCATCGAACCGGTTCTGCCCGAATTCCGCCGCGAACAGCCGTCCGGCGCGATCCCATGCGAGTCCTTGCACATTGCGATGCCCGAGGCTGTATACCGGTGACCCCGGTGTCGGATTGCCCGGTGCCGGGCGGCCTTCCGGGGTCAGTCGGAGGATCTTCCCATTGGGACTCGCCGGATCCTGGGACAGCGAGCTCTGGCCCGCATCGCCGGTCCCGACATACAACATGCCGTCCGGCCCGAACGCGATTCGTCCGCCATTGTGATTGCCTGCCTTGTCGATTCCGTCGAAGATCACTTCGGGCTGGCCGGCCGGCCGGAACCGCACGATCCGATTGTCGTCCTCGGCAGTGAAGTACGCGTACACGTAAGGGTTTTCGTCGTAGCGTGGCGACAATGCCAAGCCGAGCAGCCCGCCTTCCCCGCGCGCGACGACTCCGGGTACCTGGTACACCTGTTCCGGCGCTTGTCCCGGCCTGATCCGCAGAATTCGCCCGCTGTCGCGTTCCGCGACCAACGCGTCGCCGCCCGGCAGCAAGGCCAGCCCCCAGGGAACATCTATGCCACCGGCGATCTCCTCAACCGTGCCGAGATCCGGCACACCGACGGGATTGCTCGGCGCGGTGCTGTGCACCGTCCCGGGGGAGGGTTCCGGCTCGTCACCTTTGTCGCACGCCGAGACCGTGCCGACAACCAGTAATGCGGTGATCGCACCGCGAACAATTCGACCACGCGCTGACCTGACACTCGCGTTACTCACCCGCGCACCTCCGACGACTTTCTGTGTGGACGGCGAGTCGTCCATTGTGTCCCAGCGTGGCGCGCGGCGCGCGGGGATGACGCCGCATCGGTTGGCCGTGCGACACGGGCGGTAGCCTGACCCAGTCTTGTCCCCGAACCCCGCTGAGGTCATGGAACTTCGTCAACTGAGATATTTCGTCGCGGTGGCCGAAGAACTACATTTCGGCCGGGCGGCGGAGCGGCTGATGATCGTGCAATCGTCAGTCAGTCAGCAGCTCGGCCGGCTCGAACGTGAGCTCGGCGTGGTTCTGCTGGAACGGTCGCCGCGCAGCGTCCGGCTCACCGAGGCCGGTGCGGCGTTTCTGCCCGCCGCGAAGAAGGTGCTCGCCGCCGAGCGGCGCGCCCGGACCAGTGTTGCCGAGTACCTCACCCCACCGACGGTGTTGCGGATCGGGACCAGCCGAGGCATGGGCGAGCGGCTGGAGCGATTGCTCGCCGCACTGAAGCAGCGGGCACCCGGCGTGCGGGTGGAATTGACGTCGGCCGCACTGGGGCAACGGCTGCGCAAGGTGTCCGAGCACGAGTGGGACGCGGCTTTTCTCCGCGGCGAGGTGGCGGCGCCCGAGGGCGTCGAGCAGATCCCGGTGTGGCACGACGAACTGGTTGTCGCGCTGCCCGCCGACCATCCCTCGGCGACCGAGCGATGTGTCGACCTCGCCCAGCTCGCCGAGCTGCCGCTCTACTTGACCAACCGGCAGAACAACGCGCTGCTGGATGATCTCGTGCTGACCGCATGTAGCAATGCGGGATTCGAACCGGTTCTTGGACCCGAACAAGTTTCGATCCAGGACACCCTTGCCGCACTCGGTGCCGGTGCCGCAGGCTGGACGGTCCTTTACGCGCCGCACGCTCGGCTGCTGCACAGCAGCCGGGTCGCGTTCCTGCCGGTCTGTACGCCGGGAGTGCTCGCGCTGCCCACGGTGCTGGCGGTGCGCACCAGCGCGCTGGAGCGCCTGCAGCCGCTGCTGCAGGCATGCCGGGATGTCGCACGCGGGGATCGAGCCTCATGATCGGGCGGTCGGCCTTGCGTCGACTGGCCGCCTTTCGCTATCTTCGAAGTGAACGAAACAGTACCGTTCACTAGGAGGATGTGTGGTCAGGGGCGCAGAGCGCGAGCAGGCGATACTCGCCGCCACGATGCAGCTGCTCGGTGAGATCGGTTATGCGGCAATGACAATGGACGCTGTCGCGGCACGGGCACAGGCCAGTAAGGCCACCATCTACCGGCGGTGGCCCGGCAAACCCGCGCTGGTTAAGGCGGCCATGGACGCCAACGACGCCGCGTACGTGGCGGCGATTCCGGACACCGGGACGGTGCGCGGCGATCTGCTCGCCGCCCTCACCGCGCTGTGCGAGCAGGTCGATGATCGCTACGTGACCATGCTGACGGGGCTCATGCACGCCATGCGGGTCGACCCCGAACTCGGGGACGCGCTGCGCTCGCACGTGGCAAACGAGGATCTGGGCCCGTTTGCCACCATTGTGGACCGCGCCGTGGCACGTGGGGAGTTGCCGGACGACACGGCAACCGAACTGGCACATCAGGTGTCGGAGGGGCAGATCATGCGAAGGATGTTTCTCGGCGAACCGCTCGATCAGCGGTTTCTCGCCGAACTGGTCGACGAACTGCTCATTCCGATCCTTACCCGAACCTTTCCGGAGAAAGCGGGGGCGCGATGAACGCGGAGTTGCCGGTGCTGATCGTGGGCGCCGGACCGACCGGGCTGACGCTCGCCTGCGATCTGGCCCGGCGTGGTATCGCCTGCCTGGTGGTGGACAAGGCATCGGAACTGTTCGCGGGTTCGCGCGGAAAGGGTTTGCAGCCGCGGACTTTGGAGGTTTTCGACGACCTCGGCCTGATCGACGCGGTGCTCGACGCCGGGGCGCCGTTCCCATCGTTCCGGATGTACGAGGGCACGCGGGTGCGGTGGACGCGCACGGTGTACGACATGTTGGGGGCTCCAGCGCCCGAACGCGGGCACGGCGTGCCCTACCCGAACGTTTGGTTGCTCCCGCAGTGGCGCACCGATCAACTGCTCCTGGACCGGCTGCTCGAATTGGGCGGCCGGATCGAATTGGGCACGGAGCTGGTCGATTTCGTCCAGGACGATACGGCTGTCACAGCGACATTGCGGCGCGATGGTGCACTGCAGCGAGTGCGGGCGCGGTATCTGGTCGGCGCGGACGGCGGTCGTAGTTTCGTGCGCAAGGCGCTCGGTGTCGGCTTCGCGGGGGAAACCTTCGAGACCGAGCGGACGTTGATCGGCGACGTCCGGGCGACGGGACTGACCGGGACCCACTGTCACATTCTGACGACCGGCGATGTGACGGAACGCTTTTCGCTGTGGTCGATGCCCGGGACCGACTACTACCAGTTCGTCGCGTCGGTGGCCGCCGAGGAGGTACCCGAGCTGACACTGGAATCCGTGCAGAAGATCCTCGACGAAAGGTCCGGCCGCTCGGACATCCAGTTGTCCGACCTGAAGTGGATCTCGCTGTACCGGGTGAATGTCCGCATGGTGGACCGATTTCGGGTCGGTCGGGTGTTTCTGGCAGGCGATGCCGCGCACGTGCATTCCTCGGCCAGTGGGCAGGGGCTCAACACCAGCATTCAGGACGCCTACAACCTCGGCTGGAAATTGGCCGCCGTACTGTCGGGTGCCCCTGACGACTTGCTGGACACCTATGCGGCCGAGCGGGCCCCGGTGGCCGCGGATGTCCTCGGCCTGTCGACGCGCCTGCACCACCGCAACTTTCGGGATGTGGAGCCCGAGCGGGAAAGCCCGGATATCTTCCAGCTGAAGGTGAACTACCGTGGCGGACCGTTGGCCGTGGACGCCCGCCGGACACCGCGCAGGGTGCGAGCGGGAGACCGGGCGCCGGATGCCCAGCACGGTGCCGCCCGCTTGTTCGACCTGTTCCGTGGTGTCCACTTCACGCTGCTCGGATTCGGCACCGATTCTGCCGGGGCGGTCGCCGAAGTCGTTCGCGCACAGGGGGCCAAGGTCCGCGCGCAGGTAATCGCACCCGGCGCAGCGGCAGCGACCGCTGATACCGTCGGTGCGGCCTTCCACAACTACGACCTCGACCCCACGGAGCCGGGCACGCTCGTCTTGGTCCGCCCCGACGGATACATCGGCGTCATCGCCACAGACCCGGCCCCCATCCAGGCGTACCTCGCCACCCTGTGAACCACCAACCCGATCCCACAACGCAAGGCGGCCGTTCTTAAATCAAACCGTGCGGTATCTCCACCCGAAATCGGGCAAATGCGATATACCGCAACCGGATTAACGGCGACAAACCGACCGGGCCGTACCTCCCAGCGATTAGCGAACTGATTGCTATGTTGTCACTTCAATCTGCGGAGAGCAATCAATGTGCGGCACATCGGTCGAGGAGAAGAATGCTTTCGGGGCAGCAAGTGGCACAACGGTTTGTCGGCGCCGCTCGATTGGCGACCGTGCTGGCAATCGTTGTGGTTGGCGGCGGATTTGCGGTCGGTACCGCGGCGGCCGAGCCGGACGGCGCCGTTCGCAGCGAGCGCTGGACGGCACTGCACGACGGCCCGCCGCAGTATGCCGACGTGCACATCGACTGGGACGTCCCGATCCGGATGAGCGACGGCGTCGTCCTGAAGGCCAACGTGTACCGGCCGGTGGACGCCGCGGGGGCGGTGGAACAGCGGCCGCTGCCCACCATCGTGAATCTCACCCCGTACACCAAACTGTTGACGAACCTGGTCGATTCGGCGTTGGCGGTGCCGGGCTTGCAGCCGCTCGCGCTGGACTTGGTCCGGCGGGTCAATCTGTCCGGGACACCGATCAGCGGCTTCGAGGATCTCCTGCAGGCGATCGACGGCGGAGCCTTGCAAACCGTTCTCGGCATCGACCGCAACCTGATTCGCAGCGGGTACACCCTCGTTGTGGCGGATGTGCGCGGAACCGGATTTTCCCAAGGCACCTGGAATACCCTCGGCGCACGGGAGCAGCTTGACACCCGTGAAGTGATCGAGTGGGCCGCGGCCCAGCCGTGGTCCACCGGCAAGATCGGCATGAGTGGCGGCTCCTACGCGGGCATCACCCAGTTGCGCGCCGCCGAAAACGCGCCGCCCGCATTGAAAGCCATCTTCCCGGTCGAGCCGGGTAGCGACCTCATGCGCGATGTGGTCGCGCCCGGCGGCGGCATCGGCACCACCTTCCTGCCGCTCTGGCTGAGCAACGTGAACCAGACGAAGCTGATCCCCGATGTGCAATCGATGCTCAACGGCACATTCGACTGGCGGTGGCTCAGCGATCGCATGGCCGACCCCTCCACCAACTACGACCTGCTGCTCCAAGCGTTGCTCACGCCGTCACTCAACGACATCCCACCGTCGCTTGCCGCCGCGCTCGACCACGAAAGCGACTTCCGCCAAGGCATTCTCGGGCATCCGGAACGAATCACCGTGCCCACCTTCGTCTATGGCGGCTGGCACGACATCTTCGCCAACAGCGCGACAAAGGTATACAACGCTATACCGTTGCCCGCCAACAAGAAACAGCTGGTTGTCGGCGACACCTATCACGCCAATCCTGGTGCGGGCATGGGCGGGCCCGGCGCCCCACCGCGGCTGGAAGTATTGCAGCGGGTTTGGTTCGACAAGTGGCTCAAGGACATCGATCACGGCATCGACGGATTCGGGCCGGTGACCGTCTGGGAACAGGGGGGCGGCTGGATCACGCTCGGCCAGTTCCCACAGGCGGGCACGGAACATCGGCGCGTCTATCTTTCCGCGGCGCCCAGTGGGACCGCCGAGAGCGTGCACGACGGATCACTGTCCGCGACAAAGCCGGACGAGCACCGGACGCTGACCGTGGCGCCCGGCCTCACCACCTGGTGTTCGCGCGACACCACCCAGGGCGCCGCCGGTATCCCCGCGATATTGGATATGTGCGCCAAGGACTCTCGGATCGCCGAACGGAACGGGCTGACCTTCACCAGCCCGCCGGTCACCGAGCGGACGGTCATCTCCGGCCCGATGAACGTGCACCTCAACACCGTGCACGACGCGACCGACGGCTACTGGGCGGTCACCGTGAACGACGTTGCGCCCGACGGCACTTCGACCGTGCTGAGTACCGGTCAGCTCACCGCCTCGATGCGTGCCGTCGACGAGTCGAAGAGCGCCCGGTCCGCCAACGGTGACTACACCGCCCCGTACAACCCGATCACCCTGGACAGCCTGCTGCCCGTGGTCCCCGGTGAGCCCGTCGCGCTTGACATCGCCGTCATCCCGGTCCAAGCCGCGCTCCAGCCGGGACATCGACTACGCGTCGATGTCTTCGCCGGAAACTCGCCCAAAGCGCTGGCCTTCCGCCCGCTGCTGAACAACACCGCACTCAAACCGCAGTCGTTGCGGCTGGATCCGGCGCAGCCGAGCTTCGTGAACCTGCCGACCAGCAGGCCGCTCGGCTGAGCGTCAGAGCTGCGCCTGCACCTGGCTGGAAATCAACTCCAGGTGGTCGAGATCGGTCAGATCCAGTATCTGCAGGTAGATCCGCTTGGCGCCGATCTCGGCGTACCGGCCGATCTTGTCCACCACCTCGGCGGGCGACCCGGCGAGCCCGTTGGCCTTCAATTCCGCCACCTCACGCCCGATCGCCGCGGCGCGCCGCGCCACCTCGGCATCGTCGGCGCCGACACAGGCGACGAGGGCGTTCGAGTAGGTCAGGTCGTCCGCCTTGCGGCCGCGCGCCTCGGCTGCCGCGCGGACCCGGCCGAACTGGGCTGCGCTGTCCTCGATCGAGGAGAACGGCATGTTGAACTCGGTCGCGTACTGGGCGGCCAGCCGCGGCGTACGGGTGGCGCCGTGGCCGCCGATCAACACCGGTACCGGGTTCTGCACCGGCTTCGGCAGGGCGGGGGAGTTGGTCAGCTGGTAGTGCTCGCCCGCGAAGTCGAACGTGTCGCCCGGCTTGGTCGCCCACAGTCCGGTGATGATCGCCAGCTGCTCCTCGAACCGCGCGAACTTGTCCGCGGGGAACGGGATGCCGTAGGCGGAGTGTTCCTCGGGGAACCAGCCACTGCCGAGGCCGAGTTCCACCCGGCCGCCGGACATCTGATCGACCTGCGCGACCTGGATCGCCAGCGGGCCGGGCAGCCGGAAGGTGGCGGCCGTGACGAGCGTGCCCAGGCGGATCCGCTTGGTCTCCCTGGCCAGTCCCGCGAGGGTGATCCACGCGTCGGTGGGCCCCGGCAACCCGTCCGCGTCGCCCATCGCCAGATAGTGATCGGACCGGAAGAACGCGTCGAATCCCAGGTCCTCGGTGGCCTTGGCAACGGTCAGCAGCGTGTCATAGCTGGCACCCTGCTGCGGTTCGGTGAAGATGCGCAATTCCATGATCACCATCGTGCCCGAGGACGCCCCCACACCGTCCGCCCGGGGTGTGTGGGTCAGCGCACGTCGATCACGATGACCGCGATGTTGTCCGTGCCGCCCGCCGCTCCGGCGAGGTCGATGAGTCGCGCCACCGCCGACTCCGGATCCGGTGCGGCGGACGCGTCGGCGATGTCGGATTCGGCGACATCGTTGTAGAGACCATCGGTGCTGACGACCAGGCGGTCACCTGGTTTGCAATCGACTGCGACCACATCGGGCGTGACGTCCGGGCCGATGCCGAGCGCTCTGGTGAGTAGGTGCCGTTGTGGGTGGGTCCGTGCCAGGTCTTCGGTGAGCTCGCCTGCCCGTACCAGCGGGCCGACGACGCTGTGGTCTTCGGTGAGTTGTTCCAGCAGCCCGTCCCGGAGCCGGTAGAGGCGTGAATCGCCGATATTGGCGACCACGGGGCCGCCCTGGTCGACCGGGAGGGCGGCGAACGCGGTCAATGTGCTGCCCATGCCCTCGTACTCGGCCACGGTCGACGCCTCGTCCCAGATCCGCTGATTGGCCTGCCGGCAGGCTTCGGCGAGGCCCGCGGGGCTCGGGTCGGCGGCGAATCCGGCGCGCAGCGCTTCGAGCGACATGCGGCTTGCGATGGCACCGCTCGCGCCCATGCCGTCGGCGACGGCGTAGAGGAGATCATCGATCAGGACGGCGTCCTGGTTGGTGTCGCGGTGTAGGCCTTTGTCGGTCGCCATTGCGGCGGTCAGTGAGTTCATTGTGGTTGTGTGCCTTTCTGTTTCGACAACCGGATGAGTAGCCGTCCGTCGTGGTCGGGTCGCGAGGTGGTTGCGGACGAGGTCGAGTGCATGGCGGCGGCTCTCGATTTCCTTGTCGAGTTGCCGGTGCCACACCATGACTCGCTCAGTGGACGGGTCTTTCAGGAACAAGGCAATGTCCGCCAAGGAGATTCGTGCTCGGCGCAGTAAGCCGATGGTCTCGGCTCGGTCCACCTGGGTCGGGGAGTAGTACCGGTATCCGGAGATCTCGTCCACGGCCGCCGGAACCAAGAGCCCTGCGGCCGCGTAGGTCCGAAGCATCTTCGCCGACAGGCCGCAGCGGGCAGCGAACTCGCCGATGCTCATCAGATCGTCCATGACTCCAGCATCGGCCTTTCCCGGCGGACAAGGTCAAGAGGTGGTGCTCGAGTAATGATCGGGGGTTGAGGAACGGAGATTTGATGAGTGGGTCTATTGCGGGGGTTGTGGCGTATCCGGTGACGCCGTTCGGTGGTGATAAGGGGAAGGTTGACGAGGGGGTGTTGCGGGGGCTGGTGGAACGGCTGGTTCAGGCGGGGGTTTCTGCTGTCGCGCCGCTCGGAAGTGCTGGGGAGAGTGCGTATCTGGATGATCAGGAGTGGGCGGCTGTGGCGTCGATCTGTTTAGAGCAGGTTGATGGGCGGGTGCCGACGGTGGTGGGAGTGTCGGAGGTGAGTACGGCGGGGACTATTGCGCGGGCGAAGCTGGCCGAACGGCTCGGGGCTTCGGCACTCATGATGCTGCCGGTGGCGTACTGGCGGTTGACCGAGCGCGAGCTGCGCGGGCACTTCGCGGCGGTTGCCGATGCGGTGCAGCTGCCGATCATGGCGTACAACAATCCCGGCACCAGTGGGATCGACATGACACCGGAGTTTCTTGTCGATCTCGTTGCGGGCGTGGACAACATCACCATGGTCAAGGAGTCGAGTGGTGATATCGCGCGGATGCGGCGGATCGCGGAACTCGGTGGGACGGGTGTGCCGTTCTTCAATGGCAGCAATCGGCTTGCGCTGCAAGCTTTCGATGCGGGCGCCGCCGGATGGTGCACGGCCGCACCGTGTCTGGTGCCGGAGCACATTGTCGAAGTGTGGCGATTGCTGACCGTGGGCGAAACCGCCTCGGCTACGGCTCTTTTCGAGCGACTAGAACCGCTGCTGAATGCGATCGTCAGCGGTGGCCTGCCGAGGACCATCAAAGCAGGACTGCGCTCACTCGGCATCGAAGCGGGCAACCCTCGACCCCCACTGCTGCCGGTGGATACCGACACCCACTGCGCGATCGCCGAACTCATCGCTTCCATCCGCGGATGATGTCGGTGAACGCAGTAGCCGCGCGCCGCGCCAGCGGGTTGCCCAGCCGGATATCGTCGAACCGGACGTGCCCAACTGCCGATGGTCGGCGAGATTCAGAACAAGAGGTATCGACATGCCGGACCGAGCCCTGCCGATCGTGGTTGTGATGGGGGTGTCGGGGTCCGGCAAGTCGACGGTGGGCGCGCGGCTCGCCGTCGATCTCGGGGTCGAATACGCCGAGGGTGACGACTTCCACCCCGAAGCGAACGTCGAAAAGATGGCGGCGGGTATTCCACTGGACGACGCGGACCGGGCACCCTGGCTCGACGCGGTGGCGGCCTGGATGGCGGAACGGTCCGGACAGGGCGGCGTGGTCAGCTGCTCGGCGCTGAAACGCGCCTACCGCGACCGCCTGCGGGCCGCCGTGCCCGACGCGTTCTTCCTGCACCTCGCCGCCCCGCGAGACGAGCTCGCACACCGGCTCGCCAGTCGCCGTGACCATTTCATGCCGCTGAGTCTGCTCGACTCACAGCTGGCAGCCCTGGAACCATTGTCCGGCGACGAGCGCGGCGAAACCGTCGACGCGACCCGCGACCCAGACGCGCTGGCACGCGAAACGTCGGCGGCTTTGCGCGCGGCCACCGATCTGTGAAGTCGCGACCGCCACCGTGACTCGCGACCTCAGACGGAAACGTCGGCGTGCGCCCGCGGATCTACGACGCCGCGACGAGTTCCTCGGCGATCGCCCCACAGAAATCCGCCAAATCACCGGGATTGCGTGAGGTGATCAGCGTCCAACCGTTCTCCGTCGAACGCACCACCGACTCGTCGACCCACTTGCCGCCCGCGTTGCTCACATCGGTGCGCAGCGAGAAGTATGACGTCAACGTCTTCGACGGCGTGAGTTCCGCCTCGACCAGCAACCACGGTCCGTGGCAGATCGCGGCGATCGGCTTGCCCGCCGCGGCGAATCCCTTGGCCAGTTCCAGCGCGCGATCTTCCACGCGCAGCTTGTCCGCGTTCACCGTGCCACCTGGCACCACCAGCACGTCATAGTCGTCGACTTTCACGTCCTCGAGCGACGCGTCCGGCCGCACCGCCACGTCCTTGTCGGTGTCGTGCTGGAACGTCTGCACCTGCTCGGTGTCGGGCGCCGCGTGCACCACCTCGGCGCCCTTGTCCTTGAGCTCGTTCAACGGAACCAGCAGCTCGTCGCGCTCCACACCCGTGTTCGAGGTGATGATCAGTACGCGCGTCCCATTCAGCTTCTCCGGCATGTGCCGACAACTCCTTCCATCATTCGTCCCAGGAGTAGGCGTGCCGCGAATCCGGAAAGCTAAACATCTAGAGCCCACCGAGCCGCGACAGCACCTCGAAGGCGACGTCGGCGCTGCGCCACAGTGCGTCGATCTCGGCGCGGGCGGCCGGTGCCAGGGCCGGATCGCGCAGCGCGAGGCCGTTGCCGAAGATCACCACGTTGGCGCCGAGATCGGCGAGGCGCAGCAGTTGCGGCGTCGCCACACCTTGACCGAACAGGAGGTCGAGGCCTTCCCCGACGAAGTAGAACCGCCACAGCGGTCCGAGGTCGCCTTGATAGATCGCCTTGGTCGACTCGATGATCAAGTCGGCCCGCTGCGCGATCGCATCGACGATCTTGAAGTAGTCGGGCGCGTTCGCGACGGTGCCGTCAACTGCGGCCACCGAGTAGGAGAGATCGACGGACAGGTGAGCGTTGTATCCGGCCATCGCGACGCGGGCGGGCGACAGGTCGCAACGGCGGGTGAGGTCGAAATAGTGGGTCCACTGCGGTTCGGTAGGTCCGCCGGTGAATTCGGCGTGCACGTTGCGCAGGAACCGGGACAGCAATTCGAGGCTGATCCGATGAGCCCACTCGGGGTCGGCGAACGCCGCCGGGTCGCGCTGTAATGGCATGACAGCGGCCCGTTCGACGGCGTCGAGGCCGAGCGCGAAGACGCCGCGCAGATCCCGATGGTCGACCAGGATCCGGGTGAGCTGACGATGCTGTTCGACGGCTTGTTCCAGCCGTTCCAGCGACGAGCCGGTGAGTGTGCTGGTGTCCGACAGTGTGACGATCGTGGCGACCTCGGCCCGCGTCAACGGCGTGCCGCACGCGGTGTCGACCGACGCGGCGGTCGCCGGGCCCGCGCCGAACAGGGTGGCGCAACCGAGAATCAGGGCAGCGACGAGGGTGATGCGGATATGGCTGCTCATGGGCTGCTCCATCTATTGGCCTGTGGCGCAGGACGCGTCGGAGCCGAGCGGTAGGCAGACCCCCTCGATATCGGAGATCAACAGACCCGCGCCGAGGAGCAGCGAACCCACCGCGACGACACCGAACAAGCCCACCCACAGCAGGCCGGGGAGGTGGGTGAGGCGGGCGAGTTGGTCGGCGTCGGAGGCGACGTCCTGCTGGTACCGGCTGCGTAGTTGGCGGGCGCGGCCGCGCTGCAATTCGATGACCGGGCGGGCGCCGGCGAGCAGCAGGAACCAGGCGCCGAGATAGGCGAAGCCCGCCTGCAAGGTGTCGGTGCCGAACCAGGAGACCGCGAAGACGGTCGCGCCGACCGCGAAGACGGTCAGCATGCCGTAGATGTTGCGCGTCATGACGAGCACCGCGGCCAGCAGCGCGATGGCGGTCCACAGCATCAGCGTGATCCGGCTCGCGCCGAGCAGCGCGGCGAAGCCGAGTCCGAGCAGCGGCGGCGCGGGATAGCCCGCCATTGTCGTGAGAATCATGCCGAGGCCATAGGGCTTTCCGCTCGACACGGTGAGACCCGAAGTGTCCGAATGCAATCGGATGCTATTGAGCCTGCGCCCGGTGAGCAGCGCGACCAGCGCGTGCCCGCCCTCGTGCGCGATGGTGACGATATTGCGGGTGTATCGCCAGAGCGGCGAGTAGCCGACCAGTACGAGCGCCGCTATCCCGGCGCCGGCCACCAACCACCACGGCGGCTGGGTTTGGGTTGTCGTCAAGCGGTCGACGATGGAGGTGCCACGCTCGACCCATTCGGCTCTGTCCACCGCCGCACTCTAACGGGTACAGGTGGACGGAGTCGGTCTCAATCGGCGGCTGCCGCCTCCGCGCGCAGCTGACGTTTGTAGATCTTTCCGGAATCGTCGCGGGGGAGTTCGGACACGATGCGCAGCACGCTCGGCACCTTGTAGGAGGCGAGTTGTCCGGCCAGGCCCGCGCGGATCGACGCCTCGGTCAGCGCGGCGCCGGGGCGGGGAACGACATGGGCGGCAACGGCTTCCCCGAGATCGCCTGCGTGCGGGATGCCGAAGACCGCGACGTCCTCGACGCCGTCCATGGCCATGATCGCGTTCTCGATCTCGGCGGGGTAGATGTTCACCCCGCCGGAGATGATGATCTCGCTGGACCGTCCGGTGAGGTAGAGGAATCCGTCGTCGTCGAGGTAGCCGCGGTCACCGACGGTGATGAATCCCGGTACCGGACTGTCCGATTCGCCCGCCTTGTTGAGATAACTGAATCGCGGCCAGTAGTCGGCGCCGCGGACGAACACCCGGCCGATCTCACCTGCCGGGAGTGGCTGTCCAGCATCGTCGACGATGATCGCGCCGGAGCCGTCGACCGGGCGGCCGACGCTGCCCGGGTGCGCCAGCCACTCCGAGGCGGTGATCCAGGTGATGGTGCCCGCTTCGGTGCAGCCGTAGAACTCGATCAGCGCATCGCCGAACCAGTCGATGGCCGCCCGCTTGACGGCGGGCGGGCACGGCGCCGAGGAGTGGATCAGGTGGGTGAGGCTGGAAACGTCGTAGCGGGCGCGCACCTCTTCGGGCAGCGACAGCAACCGCGACAGCATGGTGGGCACGACCTTGGCCTGCGTGACGCGGCGCTCGTGGACGTGGCGCAGGAACCGCTCGGCGTCCCAGCGCGGCATTATGGTGATGTTCGTGCCCACCCGCAACGCGAGCACCGCGACCACGTTCGGGCTGGCGTGATAGAGCGGACCGGCCAGCAACGCCTGCCCGCCCGGCGTCAGCCCCAACCGCCGGGCCGAGCCACCCGCGATCGACAACAGCTGGTGTGGCGTAATGCGCTCCCGCAGTACCCCTTTGGGCCGCCCCGTGGTGCCGGAGGTGTAGATCAACCCCATCGAATCGACGATCGCGCCTTCGACGAAGCCGAGCGGATCGGCCTGCGCATCGATCCACTGTTCGAGCGTGGGGTGCCTGCCGGTCGGCTCGGCCAGCGTCGCGTCGAGCCCCGCCTCGGCCAGCATTTCCGCGGGCATCGCGACCTCGAGAACAGTCGTATCGCGCTGCGGGACAGCCTGTTCGACGGTCTCGACGAATTCGGTGTGCGCGACGACCAGCCGCGCACCGCAGTCGCTGAGCACGTGCGCGACCTCGGGCGCTTGCCACCGCGTATTGATCGGCACCGGATTGGCTCCGCAGGAAGCGATAGCCAGGGACACCTCGAGGAACTCGATGTCGTTACGGAGCATTATCGCGACGCGATCACCGCGCCGCACTCCCGCCGCAACGAGCGCGGCCGCTAGTCGTCCCGCGCGCTGATGCGTCTCGGGCTGGGATCGCACGCGTCCCGCGCAGGTGATTGTCGGGGCCGACATGCTGCCTGAAGCATCCTCCATGAATCGCAGTCTGCCATGACACCGAGGCGCCGAGTGCGCTGCACGGCACTCGGCGAGGGGTTATCGGAGTCAGCGGTTAACTCTGAGCACCGTCCCGTCCAGCTCTCCGCCTACGCAGATGGTGACAGTGCCGCTCGGTGGATTCGCCCTGGTTACCACCGAGCCGCCGCCAGCTAGGCAGTACTCGTCCAGCGTTGCCGAAACAGCGGTAGCGGACCCAAGGACGAGGGCGGAAAGTGTCAGTATTCCCGTCGCACAGGCGGACAGGCTGGTGCGCATCAGACGCTTGTTCATTGGATTCGAAGCCCCCTTCTTACGTCATCCGTTGCCCGAGGTGGCCGCTCTGTTACCGGCCCGGGTACGGACGAAAGATCAACTGGCTGAAGGGTATCAGAAGCGCTAGTTTGTCTGGGTCAGGATTCCGGTCATGTCCCCACCGACGCCCCGAGTTCGGTAAGCGATAGTGCTGTCCGGCTGTAGCTGCAATTGTGATATCGCTCCGTCGTCGTTGCATAGCCCGCCGTCCTCGGCCAACTGTGCGGTCAAAGCGATTTCTGTTGGTGCCGCTGCCGTCAGAGTCTCCAACCGTCCACATTTCACCCCCACTACGTTCCCCGTGTTCGATGAACTGCCGACCTGCTGGCCGACTGCTCCCGAATGCAGCACCAACACGATGTCGTAGCTGCCGAGTTTGTCTTCGGCGACGCCCTTCCATTCGCCGACGAACTCGTTCGGCAGTTCCGTGGTCGAATCGCTGGCCGGCGCGTCGGGTCGCGCGGTGGAACCGCCGGAGTCGCCGGTGACCTTTGTGGTGATCACGAAGGCGGCGACCGCGACCGCGATGCACAGCGCTAGTGCACCGGCGATCAGCGCGGCGCGGCGGCGGGTCGGTCGCCGGGCGGGTTGCTGTGCGGGATGTGCTGACCGGTGTGCGTCGGGCGTGGCGTACGAGCCATTGTGCGGCCCATGGGAATACAGGTGCCCGGGCGGGCGCGGAGATGGGTGTGCGGTGTCGGGGGCGCCGTGCCACGATCGCGGCGCAACGTCCTGCTGCACGGTCGCTGGAGCGGTAGACCCCGGCAGGCTCGTCGCGATGCGCGCATTCGGCCCCGCGATCGTCTCGGCGGTCCGCGCCGGGTCCGTGACCGGCCGTCCGATGGCGCCGGGCACGTCGAGGGGCCCGGAGTCCAGATCGAGCAACTGCACCGCGCGCCTGCTGACCTCCTCGAGCGCGGGCCCGGGCAGCCAGCCGCCGCGCTCCGGGATCCCGAGGACGGTCAGGTCGGTGATGAGCCGTTCCGGGCTCGGCCGGGCGGCAGGGTCTTTGGTGAGGCAGGCCGCGATGAGCGGTCGTAGCCGATGCGGCACATCATCGAGCCGCGGCTCCTCGTACACCACGCGCCACAGCAACTGCACCATCTCACCCACACCGAACGGACCCCGCCCGGTGGCCGCGAACGCGAGCACGCCGCCGAGCGCGAACACATCGCTCGCCGGGCCGACCGGATCGCCGGTCACCTGTTCGGGACACATGAATCCCGGTGAGCCGATGACCTTTCCGGTGGTGGTGAGCTTGCTGTCGTCCAGCGCGCGGGCGATGCCGAAGTCGATCACCTTGGGGCCGTCGAGGGCGAGCAGCACGTTGGAGGGTTTGAGGTCGCGGTGCACCAGACCCGCGGCATGCACAGCGACCAAGGCCTCGGCCAGCCCGTGCGCGAGTACCAGCAGCGAGTTCTCGGTGAACGGGCCGTACGCCTCGACCGCTTCGGCGAGGGAGAACCCGGCCACGTATCCCGTCGCCAGCCAAGGCGGGTCAGCGTCGGCATCGGCGTCGAGAACCGGCGCGGTGAACTGCCCGCCGACCCGCCGCGCGGCGCTGACCTCGCGGCGGAACCGCACCCGGAATTCGGTGTCGCCGATCAGGTCCGGCCGGATCACCTTGACCGCGACGGTGCGGCCACCGGCATTGCGCCCCAGATACACCCGGCCCATGCCTCCCGCACCGAGCACGCCGAGTAACCGGTAGTCGCCGATCCGCGTGGGATCTTCTGCGCCGAGCGGTCGCATCGCGATGCTGGTTCCCTTCCAATGTCGAACATCGAAAGGGTACCTACCGCTCGACGCGGTGTCTGGTTCAGTTGTCCCGTTTCAATTGGCCGCCGCGCTGTTTCACTGGACGGCTGAGCTGGGCACGGGTGCCGGGCGGTCGTGCCGGACGTAGCGCGCGAGCAGAAAGGCCGCGATGGCAGCGGGGATGTTCATGAGTACCCCATAGACCGCGCCTGGGACAGCCATCGCGCCGTTGTGCAGCACCGACCCCGCGATGGCGATGGCGATCGCGCCGTTGTGGATGCCGATCTCCATCGCCGAGGCGATCGCCTGATCGGCGTCGACCTGGAACAGTCGTGGCACGAAATAGCCGACGGCCAGGCTGATCACGGCGAACAGCAGGCTGAGCGAGGCGAGCTTGCCGATGTTCTCGGTCAGTGTGTCGAAGTTCTTCACCACCGCCGCGAGCACCACCAGCGCGAGCACAACGATGGAGAGGATCTTGACGTTGCCGCGCATCCGTTCGGCCCATCCGGTGAACCGGTGGTGCACCCACATGCCGATGGCGACCGGGATCAGCACGATCGCGAATACCTGCGCGAACTTGTCCGGCCGCAGTCCGAACGACCCGTCACCATCCATGAACCGGCTGAACGCGAACGCGACGATCAGCGGCATGGTGAACACGGCGAGCACCGAGTTGATCGCGGTCAGGCTGATGTTCAGCGCGACGTTGCCGCCCGCGATGTGGCTGAACAAATTCGCCGACGGCCCGCCCGGCGACGCGGCGAGCAACAGCATGCCGACCGCGAGCGCCCCTTGGAGCCGGAACAGATAGATCAGACCGAGGCAGACCACGGGCAACAGCACCATCTGGCAGAGCAGCGCGATCACCGCCGCCTTCGGATACCGCAGCACCCTGGCGAAATCATCGATGGCCAAGGTCAATCCGAGCCCGAACATCACCAGGGCCAGGGCCAGCGGTAGGAACACCGCGAAAATCGTTGAACCCATTCGGATCTCCTCTCAACCAAACGGTCGGCCTACCCGCAGCCGACACCGGGTGTCGACGTTAACGATCTACGGCGGGTGAGGCCAGTCCGAATGCCGAGGATTGAGCTGGTCTTAACGTTGCCGTCGCTTCACCCCGGCGACGACCTCGCCCGCGGCGGCCGATCGGCGAGCGGCTTCCAGTAGGCGCAGCGTGGCGACGGCGTCGCGCGGGTCGACCGGAACCGCACCGCCGTCGAGCAGGGCGGTGGCCAGCGCGGCGTAGAAGGCGGGATAGTCGCCGGCGATGGTGGGCACGGGTTCGACGGCGGGCTCGGCGCCGAATACGCCCCAGTGTTCGGGTTCGACTGTGCCCCAAGGCTCGCCGTCATCGGGGCGGCGACCGGAGCGCAACGCACTCTCCTGCGGATCGAGGCCGTAGGTGACGTATCCGGCCTGGGAACCGAGCACCCGGAATCGCGGACCGAGTTGCGGCGCAACGGCACTCATCCACAGGTGGGAGCGCACGCCGGAGGTGTGGGTGAGCGCGACGAAGGCGTCGTCGTCGGTCTGAATGCCCTCGCGTCGCCGATCCAGTTCGCAGTACACCGATTTCACCGGGCCGAACAGGGTCAGCGCCTGATCGATGAGATGACTGCCGAGGTCGAAGAGCAGCCCCGCACCGTCGGCCGCATCGCCCATCTCCCGCCAGCCGCCCTTCGGCACCGGACGCCAGCGCTCGAACCGGGACTCGAAGCGCAGCACCTGCCCGAGCCGACCCGCTTCGGCGAGCGTGCGCACGGTCAGGAAGTCGCCATCCCAGCGCCGGTTCTGGAAGACGGTCAGCGCCACACCGGCTTGCTCGGCCCGTTCGACCAGCTCTTCGGCCTCGGCGACCGTCACCGCGAACGGCTTGTCGACCACCACCGGCAAGCCCGCCGTCAATGCCTGCCTGGCCAACGGCGCGTGGGTGCGGTTCGGCGTCGCGATGACCACGAGGTCGATCCCGGCGGGATTCGCGAACAGCTCGTCGGCGGTGGCGACGACCCGTACGCCGGGGTGTTCCCGTTCGGCCTGCGCCGCCCGTTCGGCCGACGACGTGACCACCGCCGCCACCCGCATTCGCGGTTCGGCGGCGATCAGCGGAGCGTGGAACACCGACCCCGCCAACCCGTACCCGACAACAGCGACCTCGAGAGTTGGCATTCCTCGACGCTAACGGATCGTCCCAGGAATTCGGGTCGTGCTCGCTTGCCTGTCGCTGACTAGCGTGCGGTGCATGCGGGGCAGGACGACTCAGTGGGGCCCGGTCCTGGGTCTGTTGCTGGTGGCGCCGTTTATCGGGGAGTTCCTGCTCGGCAATATGACCCTTGCCGAGTTGCCGGTCGGCCTGCTGCTCGCCCCGATGTACGGCTGCGGTGCGCTGCTGGTGCGCGAGGTGGGCAGGCGGTGGCGTGGCTGGCCGACGATGGTGTTGCTCGCCGCGGCGTACGCGTTGTTCGAGGAGGGGCCGGTCGATCAACTGCTGTGGAACGACTCGTACGCGGGTCATGATCTGCTGCACGGACCGAGCTTCATTCCGGCGATCGGTATGAGTGTCGAACTGACCCAAGCGGTTCTGGCCTTGCACACCGTCTGGAGCGTTTGCGTGCCGATCGCGTTGGTCGAAGCCATCGCGGTATCCAGTCGAGACCGGCCGTGGCTCGGGCGAACCGGCCTCATAGTGACCGCGGTGCTGTTCGTGCTCGGTGCGACGCTGGTGTTCGCGGGCAACTACAGCGTCGAGCACTTCATTGCCGCGCCGGGACAGATCGCGGCGGTTGTTGCCGTCATGGTGGTGCTCGTCGTTGCTGCTTTTGTGGCGGTGCCCGCGCGCCGGGAGCGCACTGCGGGAGATCCACCGGCACCGTTGCTGGTCGGACTTGTCTCCTTTGCCGTGACAAGCGCCTATTGGGGCCCGAGCACGCTCATCGTGGCCAATTGGTACGAATGGGTCGGGGTCGCGGTCTGGTTCTTTCTCGTCGCGATCGGTGTGTGCCTGGTGCTGCGGTGGACCCAGCGCGCCGGGTGGACCGAGGCACATACCTGTGCCCTGGCGGTGGGGGCGACGCTGACCTACGTGTGGGTCTCGTTCCCGACTCGGCCGGAGAGCGGAGGATCGGTGGTTGTCGATCTGGCCTCGAACGTTGTGTTCGGTGTGCTTGCCTGTTCGCTCGTGCTCTGGGCTACCCGACGGGCAGCGCGCGAGCCGGGTCACGGGCCATGGGTCGGTGCGGCGAGTTCGGGTGCGAGAGGTACCTGACCGGCCTCACCGAGGGACTTCCGCAACAGTGAGGCAACCCGGTCGTGCTTACGGCAGCGATCCTTCGTGGCCACAGCGCGTTGCCGAGGTGCAGAAGCTTCCATTCGGAAATAACACTGCGCCGCAGTGCTTCTCGTCACGAGAGGGGCCTCCGGACTGCTGGTTTACGCCGTATTCTCCTGTGATAAATCAGCAATTAGCTGGCAAATCTGAGAGTAATCTTAGAACTGTTTCCTAACGGGCAAAACGGAAATCGGAGTGCGTGACAAGCGTCACCGCAATGTATTTGTGCGGGGTAAATGTCCGATTGTTTGCCCGCATTCGCGCACTCTGAAGTGGTGCTTTACGGAACATTTACAATACGGGCAGTGACCTGGGTCAACGTGCCTTCAGTTGCGCGCGTCACGGTTAGCTGTCGAAATACTGGGCACACTCATCTACCGTAGTGAAACGTCGCTTAGTCAATGGTGATACGGCGTTCTATATCGCCCACTTCTCGCATACCCAAACGGAGGCCGCACATGCGTGTGCCGCTGATTACGGCGAAGAAAACCCGAACCGAAACGATTACCCGGATACCCGGGCATGTGGTTCCGCGTCTGTCCACGGACATGCTCACCCGACTTCCCGCCACGGTCGCCAGGCCAGGATTCGCCCCGCGCAGCTTGACCGCCGGGATCCTGCACCTCGGCTGCGGTTCCTTCCACCGGGCACACCAGGCCCTGGCCACCCAGCACGCGATGAACGAGACCGGCGACCCCCGCTGGGGGATCACCGCCGTCGCGATCAACCGTCCGACGGTCGTCGACGCGCTGCGCGCCCAGGATCACCTGTACACCACGCTGCTGCACGAGGACGGGCAGGCGCGGGTGGAGGTGGTCGGTTCGATCACCGAGGCCGTACACGCGCCGACAGACCTGATCGGGGTGCCGCGGCGCATCGCCGACCCGAACGTCAAGATCGTCACGCTCACCGTCACCGCCAGCGGCTACTGCGTATCGCCGGTCACCGGGCGGCTGGAGGCGGATTGCCCCGGCGTCCGTCACGACATCCGTAACCCGACCAGGCCGGTCACCCCGATCGGGATGCTGGCACAGGGCTTGGAACTGGTCCGGCGGCGCGGCAGCACTCCGCCGGTGATCATCAGCTGCGACAACCTGTGCGCGAACGGCAGCACGCTGCGTCGCGCCGTCATCGATTTCGCGCTGCTGCGCGACGATCATCTCGCCGAGTGGATCGCGCGGCACGTGCAGTTCCCCAACAGCGTGGTCGACCGCATCGTGCAGCCCACCGCGCCCACCGACGCCGCGGTGGCCCGCAATTGGCTCGGCGGCATCGAGGATCGCGCACCGGTATCGGCCGAACCGTTCATGACCTGGACGATCGAGGATTTCGATGGCGAAAGGCCGCAGTGGGAACTCGGTGGCGCCCAATTCGTCTCCAACGTCAAGGATTACGAGCTGGCGAAGCTGCGGCTGCTCAACGGCACGCACATGTTGCTGGCCTATCTCGGCGGCGTCGCCGGCTATTCGACTATCGCCGAGGCCACGTCGAACCCGGCCCTCGCGGCGTTGGCCAGGCAGTTCATGCTGGACGAGCAGGGGCCGACGCTGGCACTGCCGACCCCCGAATTGCACCGGACGGTCGACGACCTGATGCGCCGTTTCCGCAACCCGGCCATCGCCCAGGACATGACGCGAATCGGCCGCAATGGATCGGACAAGATGATGCCGAGGGTCGTCGATGCCCTGCGGGACAACATCGAAGCAGGCAGGCCAACCCCGGGCGCGTCCTTGCTGATCGCCGCGTGGATCCGGTGGTTCACCGCGAGCCACGAGCCCGGCGCGGTGATGGAACTGATCGATCCGCGGGAAGACTCGCTCGCGGTGCTGGTCGACGCCGACCCGCACCACTGTGCGCAGGCGTTCTTGCAGCGCACCGATATTTTCGGCACGCTACCCGAGCGGGAGAAGGTGCAACGGCAGGTCGGTGACGCCCTGGCCGAGCTGACCCGCGACGGTGTCGATGCCGCGGTCCGGCGCAGGCTGGCGCCGCTTCGGGAAGGGAGCAATGGGTGAAGACCGAAAGTCCGGTTCGCGCAGTAGTGTTCGATATGGACGGGTTGCTCATCGACTCGGAGAGCCTGGCCATGGAGTCGTTGGTCAGTGCGGGCGCCGAGCTCGGCTATGAGATGCCGATCGAGTTCTGTCGCACCATGATCGGCGTGCCCGCCGACCGGTGTCGCACCCTCGCTGCCGCCGCCTACGGCCGCGGGTTCCCGCTGGAGGAGTACTTCGACCTGCACGAGATCCACCTGCGTCAGCTCGTCGACGGCGGCAGGCTGGAGACCAAGCCCGGTGCGGTCGCCCTGCTGGACGCACTGGAGGAGCATGGCGTGCCGAAGGCGATCGCCACCTCGTCGTCCCGGGAACGCGCCGACCACCATTTGCAGCTGGCCGGCATCGCCGACCGGTTCGACGTGGTGGTGACCCGCCAGGACGTGACCAAGGGCAAGCCCGACCCGGAGCCGTACCTCAAGGCGATGGGCGCGCTCGGCGGCGACGTGGAAACCACACTCGCGCTGGAAGACTCGACCAACGGCCTGCGCGCCGCGTGCGCCGCTGGGCTGCGCTGCATCCTAGTTCCCGATTTGGTGCAGCCGACCGAGGAGTCCCGGCGGCTCGCCCACCGGCTGTATCCGGACCTGCATCAGGTCATCGAATACCTGTCGGTGGCCAATGCGCCGTCGACAGCGTCAACCGCATAGGCGAGACTGGATAGCGCTGGATCGAATCTGTCGGCAGACCTGAAAAGGATCTTTCGTGGCGCGGATGGCTCGACCTGTGCTCGTTGTGCTCGCCGGAATCGCGCTAGCGGCCGCCGGGTGTGCCTCCGACGGCGATGGCGGATCGGCGACCCACGCCCGCGACGCCGCTTCGACGACGTCGAGCGTGCCCGCTCGATGCGGCGTCGATCTTTCGGCTCCGGTGATCCAGTCCGCCATCGCGACGCTGCCCAACGAACCGGTCACGCACGCCCCGTGGTCCACCGACCCGCGCGGGTTCGAAGGCAATTTCGATCCGTGTGCCACCTTGTCGACCGCGATCATCACGGTCCAGGGGGCGACCGGCAGCTCGCCGAACCACGCCTTGCTGTTTCACAAAGGCGCCTACATCGGCACCGCGACACCCGAAGCGCACGGGTTCACCTCGCTGGATGTCGACAGCACCACCGACGACACGGTCGGCCTGGCCTACAAGACGCCGGGCAGCTGCAACGCCTGCCCGGACGGTACCGTCACGCGCGTCCAATTCCATTGGGCGGGACAGAAAGTGCAGATGATCGGCACACCGCCGAAGTAGCGAGCGTCGGTCACGTCGTCCTGCTGAGGGTTCCGGGCCATCGGTCCAGCGCTGTACCCAGACCTGTAGCGGCGCAAGTGTCGCGACGAGGTCGAGGCCGTCGGCGGTGAGCTGGTAGCCATCCGGTTCCGCGGCGGCGACCCGTGCGTCGCGCAGTTCCCGCAGTCGATCGTTGAGCACGCTGGCCGAGACGCCGCCACACAGCGCCTGCAACTCGCGGAATGTCACCGCGCGTCCGTCACGCAACTCCCACAGCACCCGCAGCGCCCACCGTCTGCCCAGCAAATCCAGCAGCACCATGATGATGAAATCCATGACACCGCAAGCGTTTCCGACGATCGCTGGTCGGCGCTGCGCGACCGCTATGCCGATGATCAGATCCTCGAACTGATCACTATCGCGGGCTGGTACCGCCTGCTCAGCACAGTGATCAACATCGCGGGCGTGGAACACGAGCCTTGGGCGCGACGCTTCCCGGCGCAGACGCACTCCTGACGCGATCGGCGCAGGGTCGCCAGGCCGCGTCCGCGACCTACTTCGCGGTCTACCGACCGTGAAACAGCGGCTCAACGCTCCGGTTTCGCCTCACCAACAGCCGCCGAATACTCCTGCTCGGGGCGTCCGGTGCTGCCGTAGCGCAGGCGCATGCGGAGGGTGCCGGTGCCGACGAGGTTGGCCAGATAACGCTGGGCGGTGGCGCGGGAGATGCCGATGGCGGTGGCCACCTCGCCTGCGGAGAGCGGACTACCTGCTTCGAGGATCGAATGCAGGACAAGGTCTTTGGTAGGGGAGGCCACGGTGGCCGGGCCGCTGGCGGCGGTGTTCGTCGGCCGGAGTGCTTGGAGGGCGGCGTCGACGCGGGCATTGTCCACCTGGGGTGTGGCGAGGATGCGGCGGTAGCGGGCGTAGGCGGCCAGGCGTGCGGCGAGCTCGGTGTGCGGGAAGGGCTTGACGAGGAAGGCGAGGGCGCCGGCGGCGAGGGCGGCGCGTACCGCGCTGCCGTCCGTGGAGGCGGTCAGAACCATGGCGTCGCAGCGTAATTCGCGGACGAAGTCGATGCCGGAGCCGTCGGGGAGATAGACGTCGACGAGGGCGAGGTCGACCGGGCCGGCGGCCAGCACCTCGCGAGCGGCGGTCAAGGTGTTGGCGGTGCCCGCGACGGTGAAACCCGCAATGGAGTCGACGATTCCGGCATGCAGGTTGGCGACACGGAAGTCGTCGTCGACGACGAGAACGCTTAGATCGGTTGCGGCCATGACACCTTGCTGTCTACGAGCACTCCGGGTATTCGGGCAAAGAATTCAGCACCGCTCAGCGGTGGGGTCTCGCCGCGTGGGCTGGCCAGCCGGACCTCGCCACCGTGCGCGCGAGCGATCTGCCGGATCAAGGCCAGTCCGACACCGCGCCCGCCGGGTACGTCACGGCTGTCGCGGGTGGACGTGCCTTCGGTGAACAAGACTTCGATCAGCTCCGGCGCGACACCGTCACCACTGTCCGCCACGGTGATGTGCAGCGTCGAATCCTCCTGAACCAGTTCGACTTCCACCTGCTTCACCGGATTGTCGGAGGCGCGGACGGCCTCGATCGCATTGTCGAGCAGATTGCCCAGCACGGTCGTCACATCTACGGGATCGGCGAGGCTGCCGTCCACCCAGGTGTTCGGGCCGAGGACCAACTCGACGCCGCCCTCGCGCGCATGTGCCGCCTTCGCCGCGAGGAACGCCTGCAGGTAGGCGTCGTGGATGGCGTCGATACCGGGCGCGGCGGGACCGAGCGGGCCCGCCCCGATCATCTCGTCGATCGAGCGCGCGGCCTCCTCGGTGCGCCCACCGTGCAGCAGGCCGCTGATCAGGTGCATCTTGTTGGAGAATTCGTGCCGCTGCGCGCGCAGCACCGTGCTCATCGATTGCACCGCATCGAGTTGCCGGGTCAAGGCCTCCACATCGGTGCGGTCGCGCACGGTGAGCACCGCGCCGAGATCGCGGCCGTCCCGCTGCACGGGCCGCGCCGCGACGACGACAATGTGCGAACCCACCGTGGCCGACGCGGGTTGCTCGTCGAGACCACGGAACACCTCGAGCACCCTTGGCGTCAGCCCGATCTCGTCCACCGGCTGCCCGATGCCCGCGCCGATGCCGAGCAGCCTGCGCGCCTCGTCGTTGACAAAGGTTGTCCGCCAAGAAGAATCGACCGCGAGCACACCGCGACCGATGCCGTGCAACACCGCTGCCTGGCCGCGCACGAGCTCGGCGAGCTCCGCGGGCTCGAGCCCGAGTGTCAGCCCGCGCCACCGCCGGGCCAGCAGCATTGATCCGGCGATTCCGACGAGCAGCGCGGCGCCGACCAGCAGGCCTGCGGTCCGCAGGTCATCGAGCAGCTGATCGCGTACCGCGCCGGTGTCGATGCCGACGCTGACGGCGCCCACGATTCGATCCGAATCAGGGTCGAGCACAGGCACTTTCGCGCGCACCGAAGCGCCGAGCGTGCCGTGCTCCTCGGCGATCACCTCGCGACCGGCCAGCGCGCCCGCGGGATCGGTGCTCACATGCTCGGTGAGTCGTGCCGCGTCCGGATGCGCCAGCCGGATCCCGGAATCGTCGGTGATCACCACGAACAACGCACCGGTCCGCCGCGTCGTGTCGACGGCGATCCGTTCCAGCGGTCCCGTGGCAAGCTGTTCACGCACTCCCGGGTCGGCACTGATCGCGCCGGGCGCGTACCGGCTCACCTCGCCGCGCACCGCCGGATCGACCGCGACCGTACGGGCGATCGCCAATGCTCGCTGCCCGTATCCGTCGCGCAGGCGTTGATCGCTGAGGTAGCCGAATACCGCGAAGGCGACGCCGAGGGTCAGGGTGACCACCACGATCTGCAATAGCAGAACTTGAGTCCTCAACCGCACGGCCGGCGCGCCCTCAGTGGCCATTGGCGCAGCATAGACCACCCCCAGCGCGTGAGCAGAATGCGCAGAACCAGCGAATCGAGACTTTGCACGGCTTGTGCGCACAAGCTCCGCGGTGTGACCGGGGACACGTACTTTCCCAGACATGAACAACCCACTCATCGAGCTGCGGAGCGCAACGAAGCGTTTCCCCGGCACCGGGGGCGGCATCCACACCGCCGTCAAGAATCTCGACCTTGCGGTTCGTCCCGGCGAATTCGTCTCCGTGGTCGGCCCGACCGGCTGTGGCAAGTCGACCACCCTGTCCCTGGTGTCCGGGCTCGAGCCCGCCTCGGCGGGCCGAACGCTGGTGCGCGGCAAGGACGTCGCAGGCATCCCGGACGGCATCGGCTACATGTTCCAGCAGGACGCCGTGCTGCCGTGGAAGAGCGTGCTGGACAACGTCGCGCTCGGCCCACGCCTGCGCGGCGAGTCGAAATCCGAAGCGCGGGCGAAGGCTTCGATCTGGGTGCACAAGGTCGGCCTGGCCGGGTTCGAGACCTACTACCCGCATCAGCTGTCCGGCGGCATGCGCAAGCGGGTCGCGCTGGCGCAGACACTGGTCAACGATCCCGAAATCCTGTTGATGGACGAACCGTTCAGCGCACTCGACGTGCAGACCCGCCAGCTCATGCAGGACGAACTGCTGCGCGTGTGGGCGGGCACCGGCGCCGCGGTCATCTTCGTCACGCACGACCTGGAAGAAGCGATCGTGCTGGCCGACCGGGTAGTCGTGATGACGGCGAGCCCGGCGACGGTGTGCGGCAACTTCCCCGTCGCGTTGGAGCGGCCACGCAATGTCGAAGAAGTGCGGCTGACCACCGAGTTCCGCGATATCTACAAAGAGATCTGGGAAACGCTGCGCGACGAGGTCGAGGCGGCTCGAGCCAAGGGAACCGCCCGTGTCGCATGACGTCCTCGAAAAGAGTCCCGCCGCAACGCCGGTGCCGGAGAGCGAGTCCGAGGCGCAGATCCTCGCCCGAGTACGCACCAACGCCCGACGCGCCCGCACCCGCACCTGGGGGCTGCGCATCGCCCTGCTGGCACTGTGGCTCGGTTCCTGGGAGCTCACCGCCACGCTGTGGATCGATCCGTTCTTCTACTCGAAGCCATCGCTGATCTGGCAGCGGCTGATCGAATGGTTTTCCGAGGGAACGCAATTCGGTTCGATCTGGCTGCAGATCTACACCACCGTGCAGGAAGCGGTGCTCGGCTTCGTAATCGGCGCCGTCGCCGGTGTGGTACTCGGTGTGCTGTTGGGGCGCAGCCGGTACTGGGCCGATGTGCTCGCGCCGTTCATCAAGGCGCTCAACGCGGTTCCGCGCATCGTGCTCGCGGCGCTGTTCATCATCTGGTTCGGTCTCGGGCTCAGCTCGAAGGTCGCGACGGTGGTGGTGCTGGTGTTCTTCGCGGTGTTCTTCAACGCGTTCACCGGTGCGCGCGAAGTGGACGGCAACGTCATCAATAACGCGCGCATCCTCGGCGCAGGCAAGCGGCAGGTGCTCACCGCGATCGTGCTGCCGAGCGCGACCACCTGGATCCTGTCCAGCCTGCACACCGCCTTCGGCTTCGCCCTGATCGGAGCCGTGGTCGGTGAATACGCCGGTGCGAGCAAGGGTTTGGGCCTACTGATCAGCAACGCACAGGGCACCTTCGATTCGGCGGGCATCTACGCGGGCATGATCATCATCACGGTGATCGCCCTGCTGGCCGAATGGCTGATCGGGTACGCGGAAAGCCGGTTGCTGAAATGGCGTCCGTCGCAGGCGACCTCGAGCCACGGGATCTGAGCATGAGATTTCGCAAGCATGTGACGATCGTCGTCGTTGCCGTCGCGGCGCTGCTGCTGGCCACCGGATGCCGGGATTCCCGGCACATTCCGATCGTGAACGGGCGTCCGCAGATCACCATCATGGTCGGTGGACTGGAGAAGGTCATCTACTTGCCCGCGATGCTCACCAAGCAGCTCGGCTACTTCGACAGCAACGATGTCGACGTGAAGCTGCTCGGCGAGCAGTCCGGTGCCAATGCCGAGACCGCGCTGCTCACCGGCGACGTGCAGGGTGTGGTCGGTTTCTACGACCACACCATCGACCTGCAGGCCAAGGATCAGTGCATTCGCTCGGTGGTGCAGCTGGCGGACGTGCCGGGCGAGGTCGAGCTGGTGTCCAAGCAGGACGCGGCGACGATCACTTCCACCGCGGGGCTGCGCGGCAAGAACCTCGGCGTCACCTCGTTCGGCTCGTCGACCGACTTCCTCACCCAGGCCCTCACCGGGCAGCAAGGCATGACCACGGCGGACTACACCCGGGTGAAAGCCGGTGCGGGACAGACCTTTATCGCGGGTATGAATCACAACGGCATCGACGCGGGGATGACCACCGACCCGACCGTCGCGCAGATGGTCAACTCCGGTGAGGCCGAGATTCTGGTCGATATGCGTACCGAGGCGGGCACCCGGGCCGCGCTGGGCGGGCTGTACCCGGCGTCGTCGCTGTACATGAGCTGCGCCACCATCGACGCCCACCCGGATACCGTGCGCAAACTCGCGGCGGCATTCGTGCAGACGTTGCAGTGGATCAAGACGCACACGCCGGAGGAGATCGCGGCGAAGATGCCTTCGCAGTACGCCAGTGGCGGGAAGGACCTCTATATCCAGTCCATCCGCGATTCGATCGGCATGTTCAACGGCGACGGCCTGATGAAACCCGAAGGCGCCCAGAACGTCCTGGACATCCTCGGCAAGTACTCGACGAACGTGCGGCCGGTCCGCGACCGCATCGACCTGTCCAAGACCTACACGACCCAGTTCGTGGAGGAAGCGTTGCGCGCGCCCAGGCAATAGCCTTGACGGACGGTTATCAGTTGATAACCTAGATCCCAGGTTATCGGACGATAACCTGGGATCAGGGAGGTTCACTATGTCCGTCCTCGCCACACCACGGCTCGGCGAGGTGCTCGCCGACCTGCGCGGCTACCTCGATGACGAGCCACCCGCGCTCAGCCTGCCGCCGACCGCCTACACCTCGCCGGAACTGTGGGAACTGGAGCGGGAACGGATCTTCGGCCGGAGCTGGCTGCTCGTCGCGCACGTCGATCAGCTCGCGGAAACCGGCGACTACGTTGCGGTGTCCGTCGCCGGGGAGTCGGTGGTCGTCACGCGCGCGGGTAACGGTGCGCTGCATGCCATGTCGCCGATCTGCCGACACCGGTTGATGCCCCTCGTCGAACCGGGCGCGGGCCGCACCGACTCGTTCACCTGTCAGTACCACCTGTGGAAGTACGGCCTCGACGGACGGTTACGTGGGGCCCCGTACATGGCCGGTAACACCGAGTTCGAGAAGAAGGAATGCAGGCTCCCGCAATTCGCGCTGGCGGAATGGAACGGGTTCGTCTGGATCAACCTCGACGCGAACGCCGAGCCGATCGGCGACCATCTCGAGCTGACCGCGCACCACTTCGCCAATTATCGGCTGAGTGAGATGGTGCAGGTCGACTCGTGGCGGCTGGAATGGCGGGCGAACTGGAAGCTCGTGATGGAAAACGGCCACGAGAACTATCACGTCATCGGGCTGCACCGGGAGACGCTGGAACCGTACATGCCCGGTGGCGGCGACCTCCACGTCGAGCAGTACTCGCCGTGGGTGTTGCACGCCAGGATCCCGTTCGCCGTGCCGGTGCGGCCGGAGGTGTTGGCGCTCAACGAGATCCAGCGCGCCAACGGCATGCTGCTGCTGGCCTTCCCGGCGAGTGCCTTCATCGCGGTCGGCGATCAGGTCGTCTGGTTCAGCTTCCTGCCGACGGCGATCGACCGGGTCGAGGTCGTCGGCGGCGCGCTCACCCTCCCGGAACTGGCCACCGGCTCCGCGGCGGTGCAGCGGACCCAGCAGGCGGTCACGGCGATGATCAACGACGAGGACCGGCTCGGGCTGGAAGCGGTGCAGCGCGGCGCCGCCTCGCGATTCGCCCAACGCGGTCACCTCAGCCCGAAGGAACAACCCGGTGTCCTCGCCTTTTATCGGAACCTGGCGCACGCCCTGCTCCGTGCCGAACCGACCGGCCGTTAGCCTGGACCGCATGCCCGCGGACACCACCCGATCGAGCCCGGCGGCCGAACGCATCTTGCGCACCGCCGCCGAGCTCATCGCAGTACGCGGCTACTCGGCCACCTCCACCCGCGATATCGCAGCGGCCGTCGGTGTCCGGCAACCCGCGATCTACAAGCACTTCTCCGCCAAGGACGACATCCTCGCCGCGCTGGTCCGACTGGGCCTGCAACGACCGCTCGCCCTCGCCGACGAACTCGCGAGGCACCCCGCGCCCGCCGTAGTCAAACTGCACCGCTGGCTACGCGAATCCCTCGAACACCTCCATGACTCGCCGTACGTCCTCGCGTCCATCCTCACCACGCCTGAACTGCAGCGCGAGCGGTTCGCGGCCGAACTCGGGCTCGTCGAGCAACTAGATCGCACCGTCATCGCCATGGTCGAGGCGGGCCAGCGGGAAGGCGATGTGCGGGCGATGAATCCGGTCTCCGGGGCCCGTCTGATCCAAGCGCTCTTCGACGCGCTCGCGCTACCGGAAATCGCGGTGAGCCCGGCGGAGATCGTCGAGTTCGCCTTGACGGGCCTGCTCACGGATCCTGGTCGGCTGCCCGAGGTGCGGCGAGCTGCCGACGATCTGGTCCTGACCGACCGTGAATCGACGGCCTGATTCGGCGCCAGGCAGCCCAACCCCCGCGCTCACCGCCCGATACGGCGGGCGGATGGCTGGATTTGTGGGATACGTGTCCTTGTGGACATTTCGCCGCTGCCCGAGACTGGGGGCATGGAGTCGAGTGGTGACGTGGTGGTCGCGGTGTCCGAGGGTGTGTTGCTGCTCGACGTTGCCGGGCCCGCTCAGGTGTTCCACTGGGCCGGGTATCGGGTGCGGTTCGCCTCGCCGGACGGCAGCGACGTGTGCACCGACGTAGGTGTGCCGCTCGGGGTTTCGGGGGCAGTCGGTGATCTGACGGGAGCAGCCGACACCCTGCTCGTCCCGGGATACGCACCGGAATATCCGATTCCGGCCGACCTCGTCGCCTCGGTGCGGGCGGCCGCGCCTGGTGCACGGCGGGTGGCCTCGGTGTGCACCGGGGCGTTGGTGCTGGCCGAAGCCGGACTGCTGGACGGGCGCCGCGCGACCACGCACTGGCTGGCCTGTGATCTACTGGCGCAACAGTTTCCGGAGGTGGACGTCGATCCCGATGCGATCTGTGTGCGGGACGGGTCGGTCATCACCTCGGCGGGTGTCACGGCGGGCATCGATTTGGCGCTCGCCCTGGTGGAAGAGGATCACGGCGTCGAGCTGGCTCGCTCGCTGGCCAAACATCTCGTCGTGTTCCTCCGCCGCCCCGGCGGCCAATCGCAGTTCAGCGTGCGGGCCAGTATCGGCATGCCACGCAGCAGCGGCCTGCGCAAAGTCGTCGATTCCGTGGTCGAGGACTTGGCGGCCGACCACAGCCTGGCCGCGATGGCGACCCGCGCCGCGCTCAGCGAGCGGCACTTGAGCAGGTTGTTCCGGCAGGAAACCGGGATGACACCGGCGCAGTACGTCAAACAGGTCCGGGTGCAGGCCGCCCAGGCCCTGCTCGAGACGAGCGACGAATTGATGGCCGCCATCGCCAGGCACAGCGGCTTCGGCTCCGAAGAGACGATGCGCCGCACCTTCGTCGAGGTGCTCGGCACCACCCCGAGTGACTATCGCGGGCGATTCCGCGCCTCCGCACTCTGACGCCAGACGACGGAAACCCTCGCTCGATCGCGAACCTCGCGATCGAGATCACCCTGTTCACCAAGGAGTTCAGTCATGTCGTTATCTCGCCGTGCCGTGATCGGTGCCGGAATCGCCGGAACCGCTGCCGCGCTGTCGCGGACATCCGCGGCGGCCCAGCCGTTTTCGCTGCCGCTGCCGTCGACGCCATTGGCGGACAAGGCAACCGAGCTGATGGACCGCTCGCTGTCACCCGCCCTGCGTAACCACAGTGTGCGCGGATACTTGTTCGGCCGCGCGGTCGCCGAGCGGCACGGGTTGCGGCCGGGTGCCGACTACGACGAGGAGACCATGTACCTGATTTGCGTGCTGCACGACCTCGGCCTCGCCGAAAACGCGGGCGGTGACCAGCGATTCGAGGTAGACGGGGCCGACGACGCGGTGCGGTTTCTCGAGGACAACGGCGTCACCGACGCGCGGGCCGACACCATCTGGGACGCGATCGCCGCGCACACCACCGGCTTCACCGATTCACCGGTCTATCGTCGGCGCAGGCCCGCGGAGGCCTGGATCGCCGTCGAGGGCATCGGCATCGATGTCGCGGGCGGGCCGACGGACCTGCCGGCCGGTTACGCCGACGCGGTGCATGCCGGCTATCCCCGCCTCGGCGGCAGTCGGGTACTCACCGACACCATCGAAGCCCAGGGACTGGCGAACCCGAGGAAAGCGCCCCCGACGAGCCTGGCCGGGGAAATCATCCGGGCCAGGCACCCCGAGGTGACGCCGCTGACCTGGGACGACATCCTCGCCTCCGGCGGCTGGCGCGACTGATCGGCTACCGTCGAGCAGGTGACGGGCCGTGCGCGAAATGGTGAGCGTCGAAGCGGTGCCGCGGTCGCCGCGCCGTTCGCGCTGCCCCCGCGGCGGGCGGTCGCGCTGCCCGACGGCTCGATCGCCGACGTTCGGTTCGCTCCCGGTGCGAATCCTGTTCTGCTGCTGCATGGTTGGGCGCTGACGGCCGACGTGAACTTCGGCCACCTGATGCCATCGGTGGCCGACGGCTATGGCCTCGTCGCGATGGACATGCGGGGCCACGGCCGTGGACTGCCGCTGGGCTCGCGGGAGCGATTCGATATCGCACAGTGCGCCGACGACGCGGCCGCGGTGCTGGCTGCCCTCGGCATCGAGCGGGTGGTGGTGTGCGGGTATTCGCTCGGCGGTCCGGTCGGGCTGGAATTCGCTCGGCGGCACCGGGATCGGGTGCGCGGACTGGTTTTCGAGGCGACCGCGATGGCGTTCGACAGTCGGGTGGACGTCTTCGGCCGGGTGTTGTTCCGCGGTCTGCGGCCGTTCGCACAGCACGGCCGGGGGATCGGCCGGTCGTGGCCGCTGTCCTACTTTCGTAAGGCGCGGGCCAAGAGTCCGGAGGTCGCGCGGCTGTGGCCGTGGCTGCGGGCCGAACTCGGCCGGTGCCATCCTCGGGTGATCGTCGACGTCATCCTCGCCGAGTACGCCTTCGACTTCCGGCCGCACGCGGCCACGCTCGCCGGACTGCCAACGGCGGTCGTGGTCACGGCACGCGACGGTGCGGTGCCGCCCCGCGATCAGCGCGAATTGGCCAGGTTGCTCGATGCGACGGTGCTCGAAATCGATGCCGCACACGACGTATTCCTCACGGACCCAACGGCATACGTCGTCGCGACCCGCGCCGCGATCGACCACGTGCTCGGTGAGCCATCGGGACGGGCCTAGGCGTACCTCCGCATTCGCTCCGGCCGCGCCCGGTCCTGCGCACCTCCACCCGGCCGAGCGCAGACCGCTGATCGCCCGAAACGGGGCACCCGAGTCGGGCGCCCCGTCCGGTCAACGCTCAGCTGGCGGCCGCGGCCGACTCCTGCTTATTGAGCTCGGCCTTCCACTCCCGGAAGCCTTCCTCCGTCCGGCCGCGACGCCAGTAGCCGGAAATGGACGACGCCCATTCCGCACTCACGCCGCGTTCCCGGCGCACATAGCGGCGCAGGTCGTGCATGACGGCCTTGGCCTCGCCGTGGATGAAGACCTGGACCTGCCCGTCCCGCCAGGGGGCGTTGCGGACGCTCGCCGCGAGAACTTCTCCCGGCGGCTGGGTGCCGCGGTGCAGCCAGGTCAGCTCGATGCCTTCGGGCTTGTGCAGCGGCAGCTCGTCGTCCGGCCCGGCGACCTCGATGAACGCGTAGCCGACGGCTGTCGAATCCATCGCCTCCAGCGCGGCCGCGATGGCGGGCAGCGCGGCCTCGTCACCGGCCAGCAGGTGCCAGTCGGCGTCCGCGCGGGGTGCGTAGGCACCGCCGGGGCCGTACAGGTCGATGGTCTCGCCGGGCTGGACCGCCGCCGCCCACGGTCCCGCGATGCCCTCCGAGCCGTGGTAGACGAAATCCGCCGCGATTCGGCCGGCTTCCGCATCGACCGAGCGAACGGTGTAGGTGCGCAGCACCTCGATCCCGTCGCGCTCGAAGATGAACTTGACGTAGGAATCGGTGAATCCATCGGTCTTGAACGTGGCGAAGCCGGGGCCACCGAGGTGGACCCGAATCAGATGCGGGCTTAGCCACTCGGTGTGCTGCACCGTGAGGGTGGTGCGGGGTCGGGCCATAGGTAATCCTCCCACGAATTGTTATTAGGGTTACCTTACCGACCCTACCCCCGGTTGTGACAGCAGAGTGGTGTGGTCGGCCTGTGCCCGGGTATGTCGCGACAGAACAGAATATGAGCTGAGGAGCCGGGCCATGCGCGTTGTCGTAACTGGTGCCACCGGAAATGTCGGAACCAGTGTGCTCGCCGCGCTGGCCGCAGAGCCCGCGGTGACCTCCATCGTCGGGCTGGCGCGCAGGCTGCCCGCTCGCCAGGTGGACAAGACCGAGTGGGTCGACGCCGACGTTCGCTACGACGACTTGGTGACGCACTTTCGCGGCGCGGACGTGGTGGTCCATCTCGCGTGGCTGTTCCAGCCGACGCATCGGCCACTGGTGACGTGGCGGGCCAACGTGATCGGTTCGGCGCGAGTGCTGCGCGCGGTCGCCGACGCGAAAGTGCCCGCGCTGGTGTACGCGTCGTCCCTCGGCGCCTACTCGCCGAAGCAGGACGACCATCCGGTCGACGAGACCTGGCCGACCGATGGGTGGCCGCCCGCCGGATACATGCGGGAGAAGGCGTACGTCGAACGGCTACTGGACCTCTTCGTCACGGAGCATCCACACTGCCGAGCGGTTCGGTTGCGTCCGGCGTTCATCTTCCAGCGCGCGGCGGCCAGCGAACAGCGACGCCTGTTCGCCGGCCCGCTGCTGCCGAACTGGTTGCTCCGGCCCGGCCTGATTCCAGTGGTTCCGGCCATGCCGGGACTCTGTTTCCAGGCATTGCACGCAGCCGACGCCGCGGACGCGTTCCGGCGAGCCGTGATCGGCGACGCCGAGGGGGCGTTCAATCTCGCCGCCGACCCGGTCATCGACGCCCACCGGTTGGCCGAGTTGCTGCACGCGCGCACGATCCGCGTGCCGACCCGGCTGGCCAGGGCGGCACTGGCGACCGCGTGGCATCTGCGCTTGGCGCCCGCCGACCCGAACCTCTTCGACGGGTTGCTCCGGATGCCGATCATGGGCACCACGCGAGCCCGCACCGAGCTCGGCTGGACCCCTCGCATCAGCGCCACGGATGCCATCCGCGAAGCGCTCGACGGCATGCGTGAGGGCGCGGGCGCGGACACGCCACCGCTGGCCCCGGATGCGGGCGGACCCTTCCGCGTCCGTGAATTCGCCTCCGGGGTAGGAGGTTTCGATCCGGTGGACCGCTGGGGTCGATGATCCGAACGGCAGGCGGCGATTTGTTGTCCGATCAGCGCGAAGAGGTGGACGCGCGCCGGTACCGGTAGCGTGACGTGCTGACCGATTCCCAGACATGCGATGATCCCATGTCATGTGTCCCGGGTCACCGACCGACGACCCCGGATGTCGCGTCACTGCCGTAAGAGAGAAGGACCGCACTATGACAGCCGCCGACCGTGATCTATCGGACGCCGGAACGCTCGAACCGACCGGCACCGGCGACTCAGAGGGCTACGCGCGGGGTCTGAGCCCGCGGACCATTCAGATGATCGCCATCGGCGGCGCGATCGGCACCGGCCTGTTCTACGGTGCGGGCGGCGCGATCGAGCAGGCCGGGCCCGCCCTGATCCTGGCCTACCTAGCAGCAGGTCTGGCCATCTTCGTGATCATGCGGGCGCTGGGGGAGTTGCTCACCTACCGCCCGGTCTCGGGCAGCTTCGCCGAATACGCGCACGAATTCCTCGGCCGCTACGCGGGTTTCGTGACCGGATGGTCGTACTGGGCGGTGTGGGTGGCGACCTGCATGGCCGAGATCACCGTGGCGGGCAAGTACGTGCAGTACTGGTTCGACATCGCACCGTGGATCACGGCGCTGGTGGTGCTCGCGCTGATGTTCGCGGCGAACCTGATCTCGGTGCGACTGTTCGGTGAGGGCGAGTTCTGGTTCTCCGCCATCAAGGTCACCGCGATCATCGGCATGATCCTGCTGGGCCTCGGCGTGCTGATCATCGGATTCGGGCACGCCGCCAACCCGACCGTGACCAATCTGTGGGCCGACGGCGGTGTGTTCCCGAACGGGTTCGGCCAGTCGCTGCTGGTGCTGCAGATCGTGCTGTTCGCGTACGTGGGTGTGGAGCTGGTGGGTATCACCGCCGGGGAGGCGCGCGAACCGCGTAAGACGCTGCGCAAGGCGATCAATACGCTGCCGTTCCGGATCGGCCTGTTCTACATCGGCGCGCTGCTGGTGATCATGTCGGTGTCCAGCTGGCGCAACTTCCACGCGGGCAAGAGCCCGTTCGTCGAGGTGTTCCAGCAGATCGGCATCCCCGGCGCGGCGGGCATCATCAACTTCGTGCTGCTGACCGCGGCACTGTCGTCGTGCAACTCGGGCATCTACTCGACCGGCCGCATGCTGCGCACCCTGTCGCTGCACGGCGAGGCACCGGCCGCGCTGAACAAGCTGAGCTCGCGCCAGGTGCCCTACGTCGGCATCAGCGCGTCAGCGGCCGCGATGGTGATCGGCGTGATCGTCAACATCATCTCGCCGGACAAGGCCTTCGCGTACATCACCTCGGTGAGCACCATCGGCATCATCTTCGTCTGGGGCATGATCCTGGTCTGCCATTTGCTCTACCGCGCCAAGGTCGCCCGCGGCGAGCTCCCCGCGGCCGACTACCGCCTGCCCGCCGCGCCGTACACGACGGTCCTCGCCTTGGCGTTCCTCGCGCTGGTGGTCGTCCTGCTCTTCTTCACCGAAAGCGGCCGCACCGCTATCGTCGTCGGCGTTGTGTGGGCAGTGTTGGTGTCGCTCGGCTACCTCGGGCTCACCCGCCTCGGGAAGAGCGGCGATGCCACCGGGCCGGTGCGTGAATCGTCTGCGAGGTAGGTCCTTCGACGAGTCGCCGCGACTACTCGCGTTCGGCTCGTGATCGTCGCCGTGTCGGGGTCCTCGCAGGTAGAGGCCCCGGCGCGGGACGGAAGAAGTTCAGGATCAGCCGGGTGATGTCAGCGAGAAAGCGCTCGCGGGACACGGCGGGCTGGTCGAGGATATAGCGGATGGCCAGGTGCTCGACCGCGCGCACCAGCATCCAGGAGGCCGCGTCGAAGTCGACATCGTCGGGCAACGAGTCCTGGTGCATGGTCAGCGCGACGCGAGCCATCTCGCCGATCTGCTGCTCGAAGGCGAAGACCGCGTTGTCGCCGCTGAGCCGCGGCGTCTGCTCGATGACGGCGCGCAGCAGTGCCGGATGGCTGCCCAACGCGTCGAGCAGCGCGGAAATTGTTGCCGGAACGGCGGTTTCGGGCGGCTGGTGCAGCTGGGCGAGCACGCTGCTGTGCACCCGGGACGCGACCTCGCTGTTGTAGCGTTCGATCACCGCGGTGACGATGGCGTCCTTGCCCGGAAAGTATTGGTACAGGGAGCCGGGACTGATACCGGCTGCCACGGCGATCCGGTTGGTGGACGCGCCGTCGTAGCCGTGTTCGATGAGCACCGCCTGCCCGGCGTCCACGATGCGCTGGACCATGGCGCGAGAGCGCTGCTGCTGCGGCGTTTTCCGCGTCTTCGGCGGCATCAGAAGACGAATTGAACGCGAGTATTTATTCGTGTCAGCATCAATTCATGGTTGCACACAATGACGTGCTGCACGAGAGCCACCGTGCACCCGTGCCGCTCGGGCCGGACTCGTTGACCTGGCAGATCTTCGGCTCGCTGTACTTCGCCCCGAGCGGGCTGTTCCTCGGAATGGTCCAGAACATGCATCCCGGTCTCGGCGCGGGCGTCGAGTACCACTCGGAGATCCAGGACGAGTTCTACCAACGGGTGCTGCGGTCGGCGTATCCGATCGTCGGCGTGGTCTTCGACGGACCGCGAGCCGAGCAGACCGCACGCGAGATCGTGAACTACCACCGCACGATCAAAGGTACCGACGCCGAGGGACGCCGGTATCACGCACTCGACCCCGGCACCTTCTATTGGGCGCACGCGGTGTTCTTCGTGCAGACCCTGCGCGTGGGCGAGCTGTTCATGGGCGGGCTTTCGCCCGCCGAACGCGAGCAGCTGTGGCGCGAGCAGTACCAGTGGTACGAGATGTACGGGATGAGCATGCGGGTGGTCCCGAAGAGCTGGGCGGAGTTCCAGGACTACTGGAACGACATGTGCGAGAACGTCTTGGAGCCGACCCGGGCCGCATGGGACGTGTATCGGCTGGCCGAGAACGCGCCGGTACCGCCGTTCCCGGTGCTGGATCTGCTGCCGAAACCACTGTGGGAGAAGATGGTTCGGCCGTTCGGGGCCAGGTTCTATCAGTTCGTCACCATCGGCCTGTGCGACCCGTCGATTCGGCGCACGATGGGCTTCACCTGGACCGCACGCGACCAGTTCTGGTTCGACCGATGGTGTGCGCTGTTCACGGCGCTGAACCGGGTAACGCCGGACGAGATCCGCTACTTCTTCCCCCGTATCCGGGCAGGCCGCCGCCGCGCCCGCGGCCTGCGGCCCGCGACCATGTCACCACCGGAAGCACCCGAATTGCTGTGGCCGACAGTCGAGCGCCGCGACGACCCCAAACACTATTGCCCGGTGCACGCCGACCACGGCTCCACCGCCGCCACGAAATTCCGGCAACTGACAGGATTTTGACCGATGCTGGACGTGAACACCACCACTGCCGCGCACCCCTTCGACTACTACTACCGGCCCGGCATGCCACTGCGACCGGCACCGCCGCGCGCGGTCGCCACCGAGTTATGGTTCGAGCCAAGGCAATCGATCCTTTCGCCATGGATCGATGTCCGGCCGGTCCCGGCCGAAACGCCGCGTACCCGACTGATGGCCGACCACATGTGGCAGGGCGACGAGCCGATGGACCAACTCGTCGCCGCGTTCCGGCGCATCGGCACCGCCGAGGGCAGGCGCCTGCTCGACCAGGCGCTAGACCACGGCATCGACTCGCTGGACGACCCGTCACCGGAACTGGTGTCGCTGTTCGTCACCCTCGACAACCCACCCGACTGGTACGACCCCGACCTGTGGGAGTACGGCCGCAAGCTGTGGATCAATGTGTCGACCTCCGGGAAACTCGCGATGGGCGTGCAGGACTTCATGGGCACCTTCGTCGGCGCGGAGGTCGCGTCCGCGACCGGCGCCACCGGCCGATTCGTCAACGATCCCTATCGGCGAAACCTGGAGACCGCCACCTGGTTCCGCAATGTGACGGTGCGCGGCGGCATGGACCGCTGGTCGCCGGTCTTCAAAGACACTGTGCGGGTGCGTCTCATGCACGCTCAAGTCCGTGCCGGACTGCGCCGTGCCTGGGGCGCCGAGCATTTCGCCACTCACGGCAACCCCATCTCGAACAGCACGATGATGGGCGCCGCCGTCACCTTCGGCCTGTCACCCATGTGTTTCGATCACGCGCATGGCCGCAAATGCACTGAGCGGCAACTGAATGCAGTGATGCACTACTGGGGCTATATCGCCTACGTCTTCGGTGTCGCGGACGAACTGATCCCGCGTACGGCCGTCGAAGGCATGGAGATGTCGGACTACATGGTCGCGACCGCCGGTGTCGCGCCGGAGTGGACGGCGAACATGGCAGGCGCGGCAACCCACCGGCTCGCGGGCGGCACGAGCCTGGTCGATCGGCTGAAAGTCCAAGCGACAGCGCCACTGCTGGGCCTGCTCGCCTATTTCAGCAGCGAACAACTCGTGCGGGAGCTGCTCGCCAGCACGCCACTACGCAATGTTCCGGTGCAGCCGTGGGCGACACTCACCGGCGTGGCGGCATCCCTCGACGTCCGGCTGCGGGCACTCGATGATGCGCTGCCCGGCGCCCGCGGGCGGATGGCGCGGCGGGCCGCCACCGACGACCCGGTCTGGCGGCGGAACACCAAGGTCGCCAAGCTGCTCGCGGCTCGCGTCGGCATCTACGGGACTCCCTACGACCAGCACGACGACTCCGCCATCGGCCTCGCCCGCTGTCCGGTTCGATGACCCGCCGGGCGGGCGGAGCACCGCCGCCTTTGGTGGTCGAATTGCGCAGGTCGGGCCGCACGGTGCTCGTGCCGTCGGCGCTCACCGTGTTGGAAGCGTTGGAAGGCGAGGGCGTTGCCATCGACTCGATGTGCCGAGCGGGTATCTGTGGAACCTGTGAAACGGTCGCTTTGGGCGCTGAGCCAGGGGTGGTTACCTATCCGCGAGCCATTCGGCTGTGCACCGTTGGCCCAGGTGTCCTCACCCGTCTGGTCCTCGACCTCTGAACCCTCCTTCACCCCAGCAACCGGGACACAACCGAGCAATCGACGGCGTATCGCCCCAGCCATGTCCCGCTCAGCAAAATAGGTAGCGTTGGGGAGGTGACCAAAAGGACGTTGGACGAGTTGGTGGCGGGGGAGTTGCCTGCCGGGATTGCCGGGCTGGCGCCTGAGACCAAGGCCGAACTCGCCACGGTGGTGGTGGAGGCCAGGCGCAAGCAGGCGAAGGATCTCGAAGACGCCGCGTATTCGTTGCTGGATTTCGTGCCTCGCTTCCTGCGCGGTGCGGTGAAGAAGGCGGCCGGGCTGTGACCGACGCGCCCGCTCGGGCCCAGCTGATCAAGTTGGCTCGCACGCTCGGCGTCCCGGTCGAGCAACTGGCCTACCTCGCCGGTGTCCCCGCCGCGGACCTCAGGGAGTTCCGATTCCAGGTCGCCGATCTGCTGTTCGAGAGCCAATCCGGCGGATTGCGCAAAGTGGCGGCCGCGGCCAAGGTGATCCCGAGTCAGGTCATTGCGAAACTGGTGGGGCGCAACCGGAATGCGCTGCTCGCGGCGCGCATGGCTGGGGTGCTCGAGCCGTCGCACGCGGTGGACGTCGCCAAGCGTCTGCCGGTCGACTTCCTGGCCGAGGTCGCCCCGCTGCTCGATGCCCGTCGCTCCGCCTATCTCATCGCCGGACTGCCTACCGACACCATCGTCGCCGTAGGCAAACTACTTGCCCAGCAAGAGGATTGGATCACGCTCGGTGATTTGATGGCCGCCGTCTCCGACGACGCGGTCCGCGGCGCACAGGCGGCCCTCGACGGAACCGCACTGCTGCGCGCCGCTTTCCTGGTCGACGATGCCGAGCACCTGGAACGAATGGTGGCCCTGGTCTCGGCAGCCAAGCTGGTCGAAATGCTTCGAGCGGCAGCCGAACACGATCTGTGGACCGAATACCGCAGCACCCTCGGCGGCCTGTCGGACGCCTCGCTGGAGGTGGTGCGCACCGCGGTAGACCAACTCCCGCCCGAACACCGCGACCGCGCACTCGCCGAAATCGCCGACCGCCGCCCCGCCTCTTAGCAACCGGGCGACGTCCGGGTCTCCGGCAGCGCGCCCCGATGACGCGCCGCCGTGCGTAGTGAGCGCCGGGAATTCAGGTAGTCGAGTACATGCGCCGCAACTGCTCGGCAGGACGACAATGGAGATGTTCGAGTCGTCGGGGCCTATGAGGGATGTGTGAAATGGTCACCCTGCGTATCGCGACGTTCAACCTGGAAAATTTCGATGAGACGCCCGCTCCCGGACCGCACGAGCCGACCCTGGCGGACCGCATCGCGGTGATGCGACCACAGATCGACCGCCTCCGCGCTGACATCCTGTGCCTGCAGGAGGTGAACGGACAGGAGCAGCCCGGACAACCACGCGCACTCTTGGCGTTGGGCGACCTGCTGCAAGGCACCGCACTGGCCGGCTGGGACGTCGTGTCGACGGAGAAGGCCAACGGTGAGGTGTTCGATGAACGCAACCTCGCGGTGGTCACCTCCTTGCCGATCATCGCGCATGCCCAACTGCTCAACGATCTGGTCGCGGCGCCGATGTATCAGATACTGACCGCGAATCCACCTGCGGCGCAACCGCAATCGATCGGCATGGAGCGACCGATCCTGCATGTGGAACTCGAGCTGCTCGGTTCGCCGCTGCACGTGATCGTCGTCCATCTGAAGTCGAAGCTGCCCACCGATATCACCGGTCAGAAGCTCGATCGCTTCACCTGGCGTGATGCGGGCGCGGCCGCCGAAGGTTCGTTCCTGTCCGCGATGAAGCGGATGAGTCAGGCGGTGGAGGTCAGGCGGCTGGTCGATCAGATCCTCGATCGGGATCCCGCCGCGCGCATCGTGGTGGCGGGCGATTTCAACTCCACCTTCGACGAAGTGCCGCTGGTCGCGATCCGCGGCGACGTCGAGGACACCGGCAACGGCGCACTGGCCGGGCGCGTGCTGGTGCCGGTGGAGAACACGGTCCCCGAATCCGCTCGCTACACGCTGTTCCACCACGGCAAAGGGCACATGCTCGACCATCTCCTGGTCACCCGTAATCTGCTCGCCAACTATCGCGGTACGGAGATCCACAACGAGCTGCTGCACGACGAGTCCGTCGACTTCGGGACGGACAAGAAGTATCCCGAGTCCGATCACGCACCGGTCGTCGCGACGTTCGAATTCGCCTGATCCGCGGGCTAGGCGACGACGGTCTTCCGACCTGGCATGCATGCCGAGGCGAGCACCATCACGCCCGCCATCACCGCCACCGCGATGAAGACCAGGTGCACAGCGGACGACAGCGTCGATGGCGCCGGGTGATCGGTGTCGCCGACCCGCGAGTTCACGATCGCGCCGAAGACGGCGACGCCGACCGCGCTGCCGATGGACCGGGCGAACATGTTCGCCGAGGTCACCACACCGCGTTCGGTCCATTCCGCACTGGTCTGCGCCGCGATCAGGGTTGGCGTCGCGACCAGGCCCATGCCGATGCCGATCGCGAAACACGACGCGGCGACCTGCCACAGCGTCGAGTCCTCGGTGATCAGCAGGGTGGTCGCGGCACCGACGGTCGCCAGCCCGCTGCCGATCAGCGCGGTCGCCCGGAACCCGATGCGCAGGTACACCTTTCCGGCCTGGGAGGCGGCGATCGGCCAGCCGAGGGTGAGCGCGCCGACGGTGAGTCCGGCGACGAGCGCGCCGGTGCCGAGCACGCCCTGGGTGAAAGTCGGGACGTACGAAGTCAATCCGAGCAGGATGGCGCCGATGAGCACCGAGACCAGGCTGCTCGCGATGACCACGCGGCGGGTGAACACCCACAGCGGCAGAATAGGATTCGCCGCCCGCCGCTCCACCAAACCGAACAGCACCAGCAGCGCCGCACCGCCCACGAAGATGCCGATGCTCGCGGGCGAGCTCCACGCCCATGCTTGCCCGCCCTCGAGCAAGCCGAGGATCAGCGCACCCGCGCCGACGGTCAACAGGGCGGCGCCGAGATAGTCCACCCGCTGCTTGTGCCGCGGCGCGCTCTCGGCGAAACTGCGCAGCAGCATCCACCCGGCCAGCGCGGACAGCGGCAGGTTGATCAGGAAGATCCACCGCCAGCTGAGGTAATCAGCGAACACGCCGCCCAGCAGCGGCCCCGCCACCGAGGACATCGCCCACACGCTCGCCAGATAGCCCTGCACCTTGGCCCGCTCGGTCAGCGTGTAGAGGTCGCTCGCGATCGTCATCGTCATCGGCTGAATCGCCCCGGCGCCGATGCCCTGCACCGCGCGGAAGATGATCAGCCCGAGCATGCTGGTCGCCAGGCCGCACAGCAGTGACCCGAGGGCGAACACCGCGATCCCGAACAGGATCACCGGCTTACGCCCGACCGTGTCGGCGAGCTTGCCGTACACGGGGACGGTGACCGCCTGCGCCAGCAGATAGATCGAGAACAGCCAGGGGAACTGGGCGAATCCGCCGAGACTGCTGGTGATGGTGAGCACCGCGGTGGCGATGATGGTGGAATCCAATGCCACCAGTCCGGTCGCCAGCATCAGCGACCCGAGGATGGCGCCACGCTCCGATCGAAGGCCGATGGACGCTGCCGCAGTCTCGGTCGCCACGTGCGCGGCCCCTTTCGTTCGTTCGACTAACCACCATCAACGAACGTATCCCTGCGACAGCTATTCCCGCATGGAATTTTCCCGGCGCTCGACTGCCGATTAGGTCATCACACGGGCGTCCGGGGGCCGCCGATCGGCCGGAGTCGGCACCGAGCGCTCGGTCTCCGTCGCGTGGGGCGCTGTTGGGCGGCGGTACATAGGAAGTTGGACAGATGCACACTTGCGGCAAACATTCAGCAATCAAATTGACGTGACGCGGCGTTCCACTGAACTGTGCGGAAAGTTTCCGGCAGTTGAATGCCATGCGGTGAATGGTTAACGACGTTTGTCCGACTTACCGAAATCGGACGAAAAAACAGCCCGAATGGGACTTTCCACCCCCGCTGCATACGGAGGTATTTACTCCGTATATACCCGGTGTCCCAGCTCACAGGCGCTTCCAGGTGGAAGCTGTAGACAGTTCTCTCAGTACGGTTGTACTGTCTGCCGATGTGTTCAGGACGGCTTCGTAGGTAGGTGATGTCAGAGCTCGGGCAGTAGCGCGAATTGACTGATGTTTTCCCAGCCTCGGAGTGAGTAGTTGTCCTAGCGTGAGGGCGCGGACGACCCCAATCAATTCATAGGTAACAAGACCGACCCGACCGGACAGTGAACGGGGCCTCCCGATGGAAATCTTCTGCATAATTCTGCTTGTTTATCTAGTCTTCGCGGAGCCATTCTTCGAGATATTCTCGGTCCGCGTCTTCACGCGGGAATTCGGGGAGCGAACCGATGCGCGCGTCCGCCTGTATCAGGGTGGCGTCTTCCGGACCTGGGCTACCTTGGCCGTCATCCTCGTCGCGTTCGCCGTCAGCGGCACCTCGGTGCACGAGCTCGGGCTGACGCACTTCGACTTCTCGATCTTCCGTGGGTTCTCGCTCGCCGAGAAGATCATCAGCCTGGCCATCGTCACCGTCTACGTGTCGTATCTGCTTGGTCCCGTGCTGATTCCGCTGGTCGGCGGTCGCGCGGGCCGGGACTGGATCGCGCGCAAGATCGAGTACGTCGTCTTCATCACGCCGGAAACCTCCATCGAGCGGTTCTGGTGGCTCGCGAACTCGTTCAGCACGCCTGCCGAGGAGATCGTCTACCGCGGCTTCACCATCTACGCGGTCGCGCTGCTGTGGCCGGACCTGCCGTTCTGGATCCTGATCATCGTTGCCGGTGGCGTCATCGATGGGCTGCGGCACGGATTCCGGCCGGCCGTCTCGGCCCAGGTGATATTCGGCGGCGTGGCACTCGCGCTGGCCTACAAATTGACCGGTGCGATCTGGCCGACCATCGCGGTCAAGCTATTCCACGACCTGCGCGTTCTGGCGTTCCCGCTGGCCCAGGCTCGGCGCAATCTGGCCGAACGCGGATTGTCCGAGATTCCCGGGAAAACATTGACCGACCAAGAAGTCCCCGCCGTCGCGGACAAATCTGGTAATTCAGTCGAGCCCCGTACTTCTGTTTCTACGTAGTAGGGATAGTGCTAGATGTCTGCAGAAATGGCCCGTCGGACGGCGGACGAGATCAGTATGTTTCTCACCGAAACCCTCGGCGAGTTATTGGACATCGCTACCGATGATGTCGCCCTGACCGAGCCGTTCTCGAGCTTCGGGCTCACCTCCGCGGTGGCACTGGTTTTCGTCGGCAAGGTGTCCACTTGGTGGGGTAAACCGCTGCCGCCGGATCTCCCGTGGGAGTACCCGACCGTGCATGCCCTGGCCGAGGGGCTTGCGGCGGCGCAGGACAGCACTGACCCGGCGCCGCTGGACGGCGCGGATCGGGAGCCCGAAGTCGGGGGGCGCCCGATTCGCGCCGATACCGCGCAGGAACCGGTGGCGATAATCGGCATCGGCTGCGCGTTCCCCGGGCTGCGCGGACCCGAGCAGCTGTGGGAAACGCTGTGGCACGGCCGGGAATTGGTCGGCGAAGCGCCTGCGGCCAGGCACGACTGGCCACCGTCGGGCAACGCGGACCGCGAGCAGCGGCGCCGCGCGTGGTTCGGCTCCTTCCTCGATGATCCCTATGCCTTCGACGCCAACTATTTCGGCATCGCCGACGCCGAGGCCGCGGCCATGGATCCGCAGCATCGGCTGCTCGCCGAAACGGTGGCGGATGCCTTCGAAGACGCCGGCGTGCCGGTGGAACGGCTGGCCGGGACCGCGACCGGCACTTTTGTCGGGATCACGGCAGGTGACTACGCGCGGGGCATGGGTGACGCCGCGGAGTCCGGGCTGCCGATCGCCGCCGTCACCGGCAATGCCAGCAGTATCGCGGCCAACCGGTTGTCGTATCTCTACGACCTGCGTGGCCCGAGCGTCAGCGTGGACACCGCCTGCTCGTCGTCGCTGGTCGCGCTGCACATGGCGCTGCGCAGCCTGCACGACGGCGACTGCGATGTCGCGGTGGTCGGCGGGGTCAACATGACCCTCGACCCGCGGGTCACCGAGTCGCTGGCCGACGCGGGGATGATGGCCGCCGACGGACGATGCAAGACCTTCGACGATCGCGCCGACGGATACGTTCGTGGCGAGGGCAGCGCCGCGGTGGTACTGAAGCCGCTCGCGCAGGCCGAGCAGGACGGCGACCGGGTCTACGCCGTGCTCCTGGGTTCCGCGATAAACCAAGACGGTCGTACCAATGGGCTGACCGCGCCGAGCTACCAGTCCCAGGTCGACGTGCTGCGCCGCGCCTACCGGCGGGCCGGGGTGAATCCCGGCGACGTGCAGTACATCGAGGCGCACGGCACCGGCACCATCCTCGGCGACGCCATCGAAGCGCGGGCACTCGGCGCCGTCTTCGTCGAAAACCGGGGCGGTGACGAGAAATTCCTCGTCGGTTCGGCCAAGACGGTGGTCGGTCACCTCGAAGCCGCCGCAGGCATCACCGGGTTGGTCAAGACCGCCCTCGCGTTGCACCACGGCCAGGTGCCCGCCAACCTGAACTTCGAATCGCCCAGCAAGCACATCGCTTTCGACGACCTGCCGTTCGATGTCCCCGCCGCGAACCAGTCGTGGCCGCGGCATCAGGGCCGCGCGCTGGCGGGGGTGAGCTCCTTCGGCTTCGGCGGCACCAACGCGCACGCCGTGCTGACCGGCGCACCGGCAAAGGCGTCCCACCTCCCGACCCCCACTCCACCCGAAAAGCCGTACCTGGTCAGCATTTCCGGTCGAAGCGAGCAATCGACCCTCGACCTGGTCGACAGCTGGATCGACGTGCTTCGCGACGGAACCGCGCCGCCGATCGCCGAACTCGCGCAGACCTCGACCGCGCGACGGGCCCAGCACCCCTTCCGCGTTGCCGTGGCCGCCCGCAATCACGCCGACCTGGCCGAGCAGCTCACCGCGATCTCCGGCGGTTCGCTGCCGCTCGGCGCGGCGGCGGGCCGGGTGCCGCGCAGTGGGCCCGGCAAGGTCGGCTTCGTCTTCACCGGGCAGGGCAACCAGTGGCTCGGCATGGGGCGCAAGCTGATTCGGCACCAGCCCGCCTTCCGCGACGCATTGCTCGCGGTCGACCGGGAGCTGCGCATCGCGCTCGGCTGGTCGACCTTCGCCGTGCTCGACCGCGGTCGCGACGACGAAGCACTCGCCGACACCGGCACCGCGCAACCGGTGCTCTTCGCATTGCAGGTCGCGTTGGCGACGCTGTGGCGATCGTGGGGGATCACACCAGCCGCCGTCGTCGGACACAGCGTCGGCGAAGTCGCCGCCGCCCATGTCTGCGGTGCGATCGATCTGCGCACCGCGGCACAGATCATCGCGACGCGGGCCAAAGCGACCGCGCGCCTGCGGGACAACGGCTGCATGGCGGTGGTCAACCTACCCGCCACGGAACTCGAACTGCCGCAACGCGTTTACCAGGCGGGCACCAACGGCCCGAAGTGGACGCTGATCTCGGGCAATACCGGCGCGGTGGACGCACTGCTTGCCCGGCTGGACGGCGAGCAGGTCATGACCCGCCGCCTACCCGGCCGCTACGCCTTCCACTCGCCGCTGATGCGGGACTGCCTGCCGGAGTTCGCGGCCGACATGCCGTGCATCCAACCCCGCGAGGGTGACATCCCGTTCTATTCGACGGTCACCGGTGGCCGACTCGACGGCGCGCAGCTGAACGGCCTCTACTGGACCGACCAGGTGGTGCGGCCGGTGCAGTTCGCCGAGGCGGTCGGCGCCATGATCGACGCCAACGTCAGCTCCTTCATCGAGATCGGCCCGCACCCCGCACTCAACGGCATGCTGAAAAGCCTGCTCCGCCACCATGAGCGGGCCGGAATCGCGGTGCCGTCGCTGGTCCGTGACGTCGACGACCTCGCGGTGATGCTGTCGGCCCTCGGCGAACTGCACGTGCGCGGGCACGAGGTGCGCTGGTCCGGCGTGGACGCGGTGCAACGGCCGTTGGCGCGGTTGCCGCTGTACCCGTTCGACCGCAAGTCGTACCGGGTCGTCGGGGGCGTGCCGAGCGTCACCGCCGCACCGGTGTCACGCGCGTCGACGGATCTGTTCACCGCCGACACCGACTATGTCGCGCCGCGCACCGAATACGAGCAGGTCGTCGCCGAGATGTGGGCGGAGCTGCTTGGACTGGAGCAGGTCGGCGTCTTCGAGAACTTCTTCCGCATCGGCGGGCATTCGCTGGCCGCCACCCAGTTCGTCCGCAGACTCCGCGAACTCTTCGAGATCGAGTTCGCCCTCCGGCGCATGTTGCAGGAGCCGACCGTCGCCCAGGTGGCGGCGGCGCTGGAGGAGCTCATGGTCGAACAAGCCGATGCCGCCCTTTTGGAGAGCGATCATGAACTCACCGGCTAGCAGCCTGGCCCTGGCGCGCCTGCGCGAACGGCGTGCCGCGGGCATTTCCACCACAACCGTTCCGCTGCGCGAGGGTGCCGGGCCGTTCCCGGCGACACCGGCCCAGCGGGGCATCTGGCTGCACGAGCAGCTGGCCGGTCACCCCGCGATCTACCATGTGCCACTCGGCATCCGGATCACCGGCCCGCTCGACGTCGCCGCGCTGCACACGGCCGCCGATGCGGTAACTCAGCAGCAGCATGCCTTCCGCACGGTCTTCAAGGAATCGCCGGAGGGCTTGCGTGCGGAGGTGGTCGATGCCGCGGGTGCGGATTGGCAGACGCCGGATCTGCGCCTGGTTCCCGCGAAAACCCGGACGGCAGCGGTCGATCAGCTGCTCGAGTCGCTGGCGTCGGCCCCGTTCGACCTGGCGGCCCGTCCGCCGGTGCGCTGGGCGCTGATCCGGCTGGCCGAGCAGGAGTGGATTCTCGCGGTCGTCGCGCACCACCTCGTGCTGGACGGGTTGTCGATCGCGCTGCTGATCGATCAGCTGTGGGCGGCCTACGGGGCCGTCCGGCACGGTGCGGAGGCCATCCTGCCGGTACCACCGCGGCAGTACGCCGACTACGCGGTGTGGAGCGCCGAACACGGCGCGCCCGCAACACAAGCCGCGGCGGTCGAACGACGGGCCGCGCTGCTGCGCGGTGCTCCGCCGCTCGACCTGTCGATCGGCCGCCGCCCCAGGCGCGTCGGCAACAACGGGGCACGCGTGGAGAATTCGTTCCCCCGCGAGATTTCCGACGCGGTCCGTGCCTGCGCGGCGGCCCATGGAATTCCGCCGTTCGTCTTCCTCTTGGCCTGCTACCAGCTGACATTGGCGCACCATGCCGGTCAGCGCGACTTCTGCGTCGGCATCCCGATGGCGGCCCGGCCGTACACGGAGCTCGCGAAGACCATCGGGCACTTCGTCAATACGGTGCCGGTACGCGCCGATCTCGCGGACGGGCAGACCTTCGCGGACCTGCTGCACCGGACTCGGGACAGCGCGATGGCTGCCTACGACGACGAGACCGTCCCGTTCGAGCGGATCGTCGAGGCGATCGGCGGACCGTGGGATCCGGCCTTCAGCCCCGTCTTCCAGACACTGTTCGTGCAGCAGGTGCTGGAACGGCCCGACCTGAGCGAGTGGGGTCTGAGCGTCGAGTGGCACACGATCGACACCGGTGCCACGCTTTACGACCTGGTCATGCATGTCGCCGAGACGGGTTCGGAGCTCGTCTGCCACCTGACCTACAACTCGAAGCTGCTCGACGCGACGGCCGCAACGGATCTTGCGCAGGATTTCCTCGCCATCGCGGCAGCGGCCGCCGCCGCGCCGACGACCCTGGTGGACGACCTGCTCGCCACGCTGCCGGTGCGCGCGTACGCCGTGAACGACCAAGCGGCCGAGCCGGATTCGGATGAGCCGAGCGACGTCGCATTCGAAGCCCCGATCGGTGCGCGAGAGATCCGCCTGGCCGCACTGTGGGCCGAGGCACTGGAGCGGCCCGAAGTCGGTCGCCACGACGACTTCTTCCTACTCGGCGGCACGTCCTTGGCGGCGACCAGGGTGATCTCGCAGATCCTCGACGAGTTCGGCGTCAGCGTCTCGCTGCGCGAACTCTTCGAGAGCCCGACGATCGTCACGGCGGCGCGACTGATCGAATCGGCGTCCACGCAGCAGGATTCGCTGCCGCCGTTGCAGCCGTTGCCGCGCACGGACGGTGAGCTGCTAGCGGTGTCCTACGCCCAGGAACGGCTGTGGTTCCTGGAGACAATGGATCCCGGCAACGCCACCTACATCATGCCGGGCGGATTGCGGCTGCGCGGCGAGCTCGATATCGCCGCGGTGGAAAAGGCGCTGGCACTGGTCGAGCAGCGCCACGAGGTGCTGCGCAGTGTCTATCGGACCACCGAGGACGGGCAGCTGCGTCAGGTGATCCGCCCGTATTCCGCACGGCCACTGGAGTTCACCGATCTCAGCACGTTGCCGTCCGAGCGGCGTGCCGATGCCGAGGCGGAACTCGCCGCGAGTGTCTATCGCGCTCCCTTCGATCTCGCCGAAGGCCCGGTCTGGCGCTACCACCTGATCAAGTCGGGTTCGAACGAATACCTGCTGGCGATCGCGCTCCATCACATCGTGTGCGATGGCTGGTCGGTCGCCGTACTGAGCCAAGAGGTTTCGGCCCACTATCGGGCGCAGATCGCGGGTGTGGCCTCGCCGCTACCGCCACTGGCCGTGCAGTACGCGGACTACGCGGGCTGGCAGCGCGGCAACGCCGACCGGCTCGACGGGCAGCTGGACTTCTGGCGGACCGAGCTCGCCGACCCGACGGTCACCGAAATCCCCGGCGACCGCCCACGTCCCGCGCGCCGCACCTCCCGCGGCGCGGTGGCGCGGCTCGCGGTCGACCCGCAGGTGATGGCCGAGGTCAGGGCGCTCGCGGCCCGTAGCGGCGTCACCACCTTCGCGGTGTTGCTCGCCGCGTTCTACACGATGCTGAATCGGTATACCCGCCAACAGGATCTGATCGTTGCCGCACCGATCGCCGGGCGCACCCGCTCGGCCGTCGAACCGCTGGTCGGTTGCTTCCTCAACACCTTGGCGCTGCGGACCGCGGTCGACCCGGCCGAGACTTTCACCGAGCTGGTGGCCCGCGTCGGGCAGACGGTCCTTTCCGCGCACGCCAACCAGGACCTGCCGTTCGAAAAGGTCATCGAGGCGATGGTGCCCACCCGGGACCTGAGCCGCACTCCGCTCGCCCAGGTCATGTTCAATTACTTGAACACGCCGCCACCGACCCTCGATATGGCCGGGCTCGACGTCGAACTGGTGGACGCGCCGCGTGCGACCGCCAAAATGGACTTCGACCTCACCGTCGACGAGACCGACGGCCCGACGAAGCTGACCCTGGAATACAGCGCCGACCTCTATGACGAACCGACCGCCGTTCGGGCACTGCGGCATTACGCGAGCGCACTGGCCAGCATCGCCGCGAACCCGGGCCAGCTCGTTCGCGAAGTGCGCCTGGAGAGCACGGATCAGTATGCGGTGCAGCCGAACTGGGAACTGCCCGGCTCCGCGATGGTGCCCGAGGCCGAGCCGGACGAGCGGCTGATCGATCGGCTCGACGCGGTGCTCGACTTGCGCGGCAGCGCACCGGCATTGCGCGCGGGTGACCGCACGACCAGCTTCGCCGAACTCGACGCACTCACTGCCGTCATCGCCAAGGAACTCATCGGCGCCGGACTGGACGGCAGCCGGGTGGCGCTGCTCTACGACCACACGCCGGAGAGCTTCGTCGCGGTCTGGTCGGCATTGCGCGCGGGCGTCGCGTACGTCCCGCTCGATCCGCGGGCACCACAGGCGCGGTTGATCGAAATCCTCGAGGAGGCCGACGTCTCCGCGCTGCTGTGCGATCCGTCGCTCGCGGAGCTGGCCCGCTCGGTCGCCGGTGCGGCGCACGTGTTCACCGTGTCCGGTCGCATCGACCGACCGGACCCCGCACTGAACGCGGTGCCGACCAACGATCTGTCCACCTGGGCCAAATCTCATATCAGCGCGGATGATTTCGCCTACATCCTGCATACCTCCGGATCGACCGGTCGACCGAAGGGTGTCGCGCAGAGCGGCGGCAACGCGCTGGCCCACGCGGTCACCTACGCGCGGCGGCTGCGCATCGGACCCGATGATGTCGTCGCCGCGCCGGCTCGATACACCTTCGACGCCGGTGTACTGAACTCCTTCGGCGCCGCGGTGGCCGGCGCGGAGTTGTACGTGATCGACCCGCACCTGTTCGATCCGGCGGGTCTGCGCGCGGAGATCGAACGCGCCGGGGTCACCGTGCTGCACTGCACACCAACGCTTTTCCGCTACCTGCTCAGCGACACCGACGGTCCGTGGGTGCCGCAGGCGCTGCGACTGGTCGCGCTCGGCGGCGAAGAAGTGGTGCGCGGCGACGTCGTCGACTTCGGCAAGCACTTCGCCCCCACCTGCCGATTGGTGAGTCTGTATGGGCCGTCGGAATGCTCGGTCGCCTTGCAGCACATCATTACCCCCGAGGACGCGGACCGGGCCGGAGTGCCGATCGGTCACCCCGTCGAGGGTGTCGCGGTAGATCTGGTCGACGAAAGTGGGTGTCCCACTGAGGTTTACGGTGAGATCGCGCTGCGCAGCCCATACGTCGCCCTCGGCTACTGGCATCGGCCCGAACTCACCGAAAAGGTGTTCGGCACCGGCGTCGACGGCGTCCCGTACTACCGGACGGGCGATCTGGCCCGGCGGCTGTCCGACGGGCGACTGGTCTTCGTCGGTCGCAAGGACCGCCAGGTCAAGATTCGCGGCCACCGGGTCGAGCCGGGGGAGGCGGAGACCTTCCTGCGTTCGCACCCGACGGTCGGCGAGGCCGCCGTGGTGCTGGACGCCGACGCCGACGCGCCGAGGCTGGTCGCCTACCTCACCCAGGACGGTCCGCTGGAGCCCGACTACCTCGAGCTCTCCGCGTTCCTGCGTACTCGGTTGCCGGACTACATGATTCCGTCCGCCTACATGGTCCTCGACAACCTGCCGCGCGGTCTCACCGGCAAGCTCGATCGCGCCAAGCTGCCGAAGATCGCCCCGGCCGCTGCGCCGGTGTACACCCCGCCCGGCACCGAGCTGGAGCGCGTTGTCGCCGAGGTGTGGGCGGAGGTGCTCGACCGGGAGATCGGTCTCGGGCAGAACTTCTTCGACCTCGGCGGCCATTCGCTCGCGCTGGCCAGGGTGCGTGGACTGCTCGAGCGCCGCCTCGGCGTCGCGCTGGCGATGACCGACCTGTTCGCCGCCCCGACCGTCGACGGGCTGGCCAAGGCGCTGGCCGGGCGAACGGCACCGCAGCAGGACGTGGACCGAGGCCACGACCGGCGCGCGGCCGCCGCCCGCAGGCGGGCGCACCGCCAGGCCACCGAGACCCTGCCGGACAGCGTTGGGAGCCAGCGATGACACACGACGACAACGAGTTCCGGGTCGCGGTGATCGGCATGGCCTGCCGCTTCCCGGACGCGGACACGGTCACAGACTACTGGCGCAATCTGTGCGATGGCCGCGAATCGGTGCGCCCGCTCGACCCGGCGGCCATGCCTGCCGACCCGCCTGCCGGATACGTGCACGCGGGAGCGTTGCTGCCGAGCGCGGACAAGTTCGACGCCGAGTTCTTCGAAATGACCCCGCGCGAGGTACAACTCACCGATCCACAGCATCGCCTGTTCACCCTGTGCGCGTGGGAGGCGCTGGAGGACGCCGGTCATATCGCGGCCGAAAATCCCACGCCGGTCGGCGTTTTCGCGGGCGCGGGGATCAGCACCTATCTGCTGCGGAACCTGGTCGGGCACGCGAGCCTGTTCCAGACCCCGAGCTCACAGCTGCATGCCCTGCACGGCAACGCCTCCGACTACCTGGCCACCAAGGTCTCCTACAAGCTGAACCTGACCGGTCCGAGCGTCGCGGTGCAGACCGCGTGTTCCACCTCGCTGGTCGCCGTGCACCAGGCCGCGCAGGCACTACTCGACTTCCAATGCGACGTGGCGCTCGCCGGTGGTGCGAGCGTGCAGGTGCCGCAGCAAGCCGGATACATCTACGAGGAGGGGTCGATCCTCTCGCCGGACGGTCACTGCCGGGCATTCGACGCCGAAGCCGGTGGCACCGTCTTCGGTTCGGGTGTCGGCGTTGTCGTACTCAAGCGGCTCACCGACGCGATCGCCGACCGCGACAATATCCACGCCGTGATCCTCGGGTCGGCGGTGAACAACGACGGCGCCAACAAGATCGGCTATACGGCGCCGGGCATCGCGGGCCAGCGCGCGGTCATCCGGGAAGCGTTGTCGGCGGCCGGTATCGGCGCCGACACCATCGGCTACGTCGAGGCGCACGGCACCGGAACCAAACTCGGCGACCCCATCGAGGTCGCGGCGCTGTGCGCGGCTTATCGTGAGCACACCGACGCGACACAGTACTGCGCGCTCGGCTCGGTGAAATCCAATGTCGGCCACCTCAATTCCGCGGGCGGGGTCGCCGGATTCATCAAAGCGGTACTCGCCGTGCGCGACGGCCGCATTCCGGCCAGCCTCCACTACAACCGGCCCAACCCCGAAATCGACTTCGCCGCAAGCCCGTTCTTCGTCAACACCGAACTCCGGGAATGGTCGGACCCGGTGCGCCGGGCGGGTGTCAGCGCCTTCGGTATCGGCGGAACGAACGCGCACGTGATCGTGGAACAGCCGCCGACGCCGACGCCCACTGCGGTGCGGCCCGGTCCTCGCGCGCTGCTGATCTCCGGTCGCACCGCCCAGGACGCCGACCGGATCGCCGCCAGACTCGCTGAACACCTGCGCAGCTCAGACGCGGAACTACCTGCTGTCGCGCACACTTTGGCGCACGGCCGCCGTCGCTTCCCACACCGTCGCATGGTCGTGGCGAGCACCGCGGCCGAAGCCGCGGCCGCCCTCGCCAAGCCGACAGCGGGGCAGGCCGCACCCGCGCCCGCGCTTGCCTGGCTGTTCCCCGGGCAGGGTGTCGCGCTCGGCGCCGCCGTCCTCGAACTCGCCGCGTCGGTCCGTCCGTTCGGCGATCGGTTCCGCGCCTGCGCGGACATCCTGCGCGAACGCACCGGCTTCGACCTGGAGTCCGCGGTCGGCAGCGCCGAGGGCACCGAGCAGACTCAGGTGGCCTTGTTCGCGGTCGAGTACGCACTGGCCGGGATGTGGCGCGAGTTCGGCGCCGAACCACGAGAACTGCTGGGGCACAGCCTCGGTGAACTGGTCTGCGCCACCATCGCCGGCGTCTTCGAGCTGTCCGATGCGTTGCCACTGGTGGTCGAGCGGGGCCGGATCATGGCGGCGTCACCGCCCGGTGGCATGCTCGCGATCTCCCAAGGCGCGGACGCCATCGCCGAGCGCCTGCCGGAGGACGTCTGGCTCGCCGCCGACAACTCCGCCAACCGCTGCGTTGTCGCGGGCGCGCCGTCGGCGCTGTTCCGGCTGGCTGGTGAGCTCTCCGACGCGGGCGTGCCGAGTTCGTTGCTGCCGGTCGGGCACGCGTTCCACACCCCGCTCATGGACGAGGCGGCGGCCCGCTTCGCGGACCTGGTGCGGGCCGTGCCACGGCAGGCGCCCCGGGTGTCGTTCTGGTCGAACGTCACCGGTGCGCCCATCACCGCCGAGCAGGCCGTCGATCCCGCGTACTGGTCCCGGCAGATGACCAGCACCGTGCGTTTCCGGGAGGCCGCGCTCGGCCTGGTCGCCCGTAACCCGGGGACCGTCGCGCTGGAAGTGGGGCCGGGCAAGTCCCTGGTGTCGTTCCTGCGCACGGCCGATCGCGCGTCGGCGACGGTCGGCACCCTCGGCATCGGGCTCGGAGCCGGGTCACCGGAGACCGCCATCGTGGATGCCGCGGGCCGACTCTGGTTGTCCGGTGTCGCGGTGGATTTCGATGCCATCTACGGCGGCGAGACACCGGCGTCGGTCAGCTTGCCCACGTATCCCTTTGCCCTGAAGCGCTATTGGGTCGATCCGCCAGAGGCGATGCCGACGCAGGCCCGCCGCTTCGACACCGCCGAGCCCGCGGCCCCGGCGCCGGTGCCCGCCGACAACGCCGCCGATGCGGAATCAGACGAAGACGATTTCGTCCTCTCGGTGCGCAGTCGGGTGGTCGCGGTGTGGAGTGCGGCCCTCGGTATCGACGAGTTCGGCACCGACGCCAACTTCTTCGAGCTGGGCGGTGATTCGCTGCTCGCAGTGCACGTGGCAACCCAGCTGCGGTCCACCTTCCCGTTGGATCTCGCCCTCGGCGAACTGTTCGCCGTCCCGACCGCGGCGGGGATGGCCGACACCATCGCCGCGCATCTGATGCAGCGGTTGGACGAGTTGTCCGACAGCGAGGTCGAGCTGCTGCTCAACCAGCCGGGGGCGGCCGAAGAACGGAGCAACAATGCCTGAACTCGTCGACGCCCGCGCCTCCCGCCGAGAGTTGTTGCGGCGCTGGGCCGCGGGCGGCACGCCGCGCGCCGCCATCCCGCGCCGCGCCGACCCGACTGCCGCCGCGCCGCTTTCGGCCGCCCAGCAGCGGATCTGGTTCCTGGAGCAGCTGTTCCCGGATCGGGCCACCTACACGATGCCGTTGGCGCTGCGCCTGCGCGGTCACCTCGATATCGCGGCACTGCAGGGCGCGCTGTCGCTGGTGGTGTCCCGGCACGAGTCGCTGCGCACCAGTATCGAAGTGCGCGATGGTGTTCCGGTTCAGGTAGTCGGGCCGGTGGCGCCGCTGCCGATGACCATGGTTGGCCCCTCGCAGCTCGATCCGCAGCGGCCGCTGGCCGACGCGATGGCGCAGGTCGAGCAGTTCAGCCGGACCGTCTTCGACCTGTCGGGCCAGCTGGTCGAGGTGCTGCTGGTGCGGTTGAGCGAGGACGATTCGATCTTCGCGGTCGCGATGCACCACATCATTTCCGACGGCTGGTCGCTCGGGGTGTTCGCCACCGAATTGATGGCCGCCTACGCCGATTTCACGGCGGGTAAGCACCAGCCCGAGCTGCCCGAACTGCCGCTGCAGTACCCCGACTACGCCACCTGGTTGCAAGATCTCGCGCAGCGCGACAAGTTCGGCGCCGACCTCGACTACTGGCGCGATGTCCTCGGCGACGAACCGCCACTGGTGACCTTCCACCCGGACCGGCCACGCGCGCTGGAACCGGAAAACCGCGGCGCGCGAGTGCAGTTCACCATTCCGGCACCGGTGTTGTCCGGACTGCGGCGGCTGGCCGACGAGGTCAGGGTGAACGACCGCCCCGCCACGCTTTTCGTCGCACTGATGGCGGGTTTCAAAGCGCTGCTTCGCTATTACACAGGCGCCGAGGACATCACGGTCGGCACGCCGATCGCGGGCCGGACCAGGCCGGAGATCGAGCCGCTGATCGGATTCTTCGTGAACGCGCTTGCCCTGCGGACCGATCTGTCCGGCGCGCCGACCTTCCGCGAGCTGCTGGCCAGGGAGCAGCGCGTCGTATTCGACGCGTTCGACCATCAGGAAGCCCCGTTCGACCTCGTCGTTGAACACGTGCGCCCCGACCGGGAACTGAGCCATTCGCCGCTGTTCCGCACCGCCGTGGTGTTGCAGAACACCACGCTGCCCGAGCTCGCCATTCCCGGGCTGAGCGCCGAATACGTCGAAGTGCATTCGGGCACTACGAAGTTCGACGTGCTGGTGACCTTGCGGCAGGTCGGCGCGGAGCTGGTCGGCGCGTTCGAGTACGACGTCGACCTGTACGACGAGCCGACCATCGCCGCCATCGCGCGCCACTTCGTCGCGTTGCTGACCGCGGTCGTCGCGGACCCCGACACCGCGCTGCCGGAGGTCGACTTCCTCGAGCCGGACGAGCGGCAGCGGGCGGTGGCCGCGGCGCTGCCGAGCGAACCGGCCGCCGAGCCCGCTCTGACGCTGCACGAACTGTTCGCTGCGCAGGCGATTCAGACGCCGGACGCGGTGGCCCTCACGTTCGGCGACAGCGCGCTGAGCTACGGGGAACTCGCGGCGGCCGCCGATCGGCTGGCCCAGCGGCTGCGCGCCCGCGGCGTCGGTCGCGGCTCCTTCGTCGGCATTCACCTCGAGCGTTCCGCCGACGTGGTCGTCGCGATCCTGGCCGTGCTGCGCGCCGGTGCCGCCTACGTCCCGCTCGACCCGATGTACCCGGGCGACCGGATCGAATTCATGATCGCCGACTCGGGGGCGCGGCTGGTGATCAGCGACAGTTCACTGGTCTCGGCGACGGCCGGGTCCGGTCCGGAACTCTTGCTCATCGACGAGCAGGCCGACGAGACGGTGGCCGACTTCCCGCTGGAGAAGGCCGAGCCGCACGACCCCTGCTACGTCATCTATACCTCGGGCTCGACGGGTGTCCCGAAGGGCGTGGTCATCGAGCACGCCAACGTGGTTCGCCTGTTCTCGACGACCACCCGCTGGTACGACTTCGGCCCGCACGACGTGTGGACCATGTTCCACTCGTACTCCTTCGATTTCGCCGTCTGGGAGATGTGGGGTGCGCTGCTGTACGGCGGACGGCTCGTCGTGGTGCCGGGTTCGGTCAGCCGGTCCACCGCGGAGTTCGCGGAACTGCTCGCACGCGAACAGGTCACGGTGCTCAACCAGACACCGTCGGCGTTCACCCAGTTGCTGCGCGCAGTGGAGAACGCACCCGGCACCGCGCTCGCGGTGCGCTGGGTGATCTTCGGCGGTGAAGCGCTCGATTTGTCCACGCTCGCACCGTGGTTCGACCGCTACGGCGAGACCGCGCGGCTGGTGAACATGTACGGCATCACCGAGACCACCGTGCACGTCACCTATCGCGAACTCACCCGCGCCGATGTGACATCGGCGGCGGGCAGCCTGATCGGCGTCCCGCTGCCCGATCTCGGTGTGCTGATCGTCGATCCGGCCGGGCGGCCGGTGCCCGACGGCGTGGCAGGGGAGATGCTGGTGTCCGGGCCCGGTGTCGGGCGCGGCTACCTGAACCGGGACGAGCTCACCGCCGAGCGGTTCGTGGAAAGCCCGGTGCTCGCGGGACGACGGGTCTACCGGACCGGTGACCTCGCCCGGCGCAGGGCCGACGGCGATCTCGAATACCTGGGCCGGATCGATCAGCAGGTGAAGGTCCGCGGCTTCCGAATCGAGCTGGGCGAGATCGAGGCGGCGATCACCGCGCATCCAGGCGTCGACCAGTCGGTGGTGCTGGCGCGCAAGGACACCGGCGGAAGCCTTTCGCTGGTCGCCTATTTCACGCCGGGCGACGCGACGGCCGATGCCGCCGACGCGGAGCAGGACCAGGTCGCGAACTGGCAGATCGTCTTCAACAGCACGTATCGGCAAGGCCATGACGGCGACGCCGATTTCGACATCTCCGGGTGGAACAGCTCGTACACCAATGCCGCAATCCCCGAGGAGCACATGCGGGAATGGGTCGAGGCGACCGTCACCGCGGTGCGCACCCTCGCCCCGCAGCGCGTCCTCGAAATCGGCTGCGGTACCGGACTGTTGCTGTCCCGGCTGGCACCGCAGTGCGCGGTGTACGACGCCACCGACGTGTCCGCATCGGCCATCGAGAATGTGCGGACGAAGATCGTCGAGGGCAATCCCGACCTCGAGCACGTCCGGCTCGATCTGTGCGCCGCCGCCGACCTGCCCTTCGACATAGCCGGTCCGTATGACCTGATCCTGATCAACTCGGTGGTGCAGTACTTCCCGAGCGCCGACTACCTGACCCGCGTGCTGGACTCGGTGATCGGCCTGCTCGCCCCAGACGGTGTGCTGTTCGTCGGTGACGTCCGCGACCTCACTCTCAGCGAGTCGTTCCACGCGACCGTCGAAGCCACCAATGCGCCGTCCGCGGGCGCCGCCGAGCTCGCACCGGCGGTGCGGGCCGCATTCGACCGGGATGCCGAATTGGTGATCTCGCCGAGGTACTTCGACGACTTCGTGGCAGCCCACCCGACGCTGGCCGGGTCCAGGATCCGGCTCAAGCGCGGCGAGCACCTCAATGAGATGTCCCGATTCCGGTACGACGCCGTGCTGTACGCAGGCGAACGTGGCCTACCGGTGCGGCCGAAACTGCTGGACGCGGCGACTACGCCGTGGCAGCTGGCCGAACTGCTCGACCGGGAACGTCCCGCGGCGGTGCTGATCCCCGATGTCCTGGACGCCAGGGTGGCGGGTCCCCTCGCGGTGGTCGACGAATTGCGGCGCGGCCGGGCCAGTGCCGCGCAGATCCGTAGCGTCCTCGCCGATTCCGGCGGCATCAGTCCGGAAGACTATCTCGCCCTTGCCGATCAGGTGCCGTACCGGATCGAGGCATTGCGCCGTCCGGGTGGGCGGTACGACGTCGTGGCGACCGGCTGGGACGTTGCCCTGCCCGCGGTCCCGGCGCGGGAGACCGAATGGCCGGACGATCTCGTCATCTCGGATCCGTTGCGGGTCAAGGCTCGTGACGATCTGGTCGTCGACGTCCGCGCGCACCTGGCCCGGCGGCTGCCGCAGCACATGGTGCCCGCCGCGGTCCTCGTGCTGGACGAATTCCCGTTGACCACCAACGGCAAATTGGATCGGCGCGCACTGCCCGCCCCGGTCCTGCGGCGCAACACCCTGGAATACGAACCGCCGCGCACCCCACTCGAGCAACGGGTCGCGGGCGTCTTCGCGCACGTCCTCGGCATCCCGCGGGTCGGGCGCGAGGACAACTTCTTCGACCTCGGCGGCCACTCGCTGCTGGCGGCTCAGCTGATCCTGCGGCTCAAGCAGACCTTCGGCGAAGACATTCCGCTCGGTTCGCTGTTCGCCCGCCCCACGGTGGCGGGTGTGGTCGCACTGCTGGCCGGTGAGGCCGCGGCGGAGGAGACGATCGACTTGACGGCCGAGGTGGCCACCGCGATCGAATCGTGGCCCGCCGGACCGTGGACCGTCACTCCGCCCGCCACGGGCGAGGTGCTGCTCACCGGGGCGACCGGCTTCGTCGGTGCGTTCCTGTTGCACGAGCTGTTGGCGCGCACCGACTCTCGGGTGCACTGCCTGGTGCGGGCGGACAGCCGGGAGGAGGGCCTGGCCCGCCTCGCCGCCACCTTCGACAGCTACGAACTGTCCCGCGACTCGTTCGACCGGGTCATCCCCGTGCTCGGCGACCTGGCCGCACCGCGCCTCGGGCTGACGGAGAAGCAGTTCCTGCTGCTGGGCCGCACGATCGACGCCATCTATCACAACGGCGCGCACGTGAACTTCGCGCTGCCGTACCGGGTGCTGGAGGCGGCCAACGTCAAGGGCACCCAGGAACTCATCACGCTGGCCCGGACCAGCGGTGCGCCACTGCATTTCGTGTCCTCGCTGTACGTGCTCGGTCCCGGTGACGCGGTCGACGGCCGGGTCACCGAAGCCCTTCCGGCACAGGACCCCTCGCAGTTGTCGCTGGGTTATCTGCGCAGCAAATGGGTTTCCGAGCGGCTGGTCACCGAGGCGGGCGAACGCGGTCTGCCGGTGAGTGTGTTCCGGCTCGGCCGGATCGGCGGCGACAGTCGCACCGGCGCCTGCCAGACCAGCGACTTCTTCTGGCTGCTCGTCAAGGCCAGCCAGGAAGTCGGTCTCGCGCCGGAGGTGGACTTCGCCGTGGATCTGGCCCCGGCCGACTTCACCGGCGCGGCCATGGTGGAACTGGCCCGCACGCCGCGGCCGGGCGCGCACATCTACCACCTGCGCAATCCGCGGCCGTGCAGCTTCACCGACGCCATCGGCTGGCTGCGGGAGAGCGGCTGGCCGGTGCGCCTGGTCGCCCTGGACCAGTGGCGCGACGCGATCGCCGCCCACGCCGCGAGTGCGGGACCCGGATCGGCGTCCTACAGCGTGCTGAGCCTGTTGAGCGCGAACGACGGGCTCACCCCGCTGATCCAGTTCGACGTCGACAAGGCCGTCACCGAACTGGATCGGGTGGGCGTGCAGTGCCCGCCGGTCTCCCGCGACCTGTTCACCCGCTACCTGGACTACTTCCGCAAGGTCGGCTTCCTCGCCGCGCCGTCACCACAGGAGGTCGGAGTATGACCACAACGCTGCTCACCGGGGGTGACCTCGAGTACGACACCTTGGTGCGCGCGCTGACGAAGCAGGCCGCCCAGCGGCCCGATCGGATCGCGTACAGCTTCCTCAACTATCCGGATTCGACCTCGAAGCACGGCGTGACCGAGTCGCTGACCTACGCCGAAATCGACCGCGCGGCACGGGCATACGCGGCCACGCTGCTTCAGGTCGCGCACCCGGGCGACCGGGCCGTGCTGCTGCTGCCGCCCGGCCTGGAGTACGTGAAGGCGTTCTTCGGCTGCCTCTACGCCGGGATCATCGCGGTGCCGCTGTATCCGCCGAGCGCGCACAACTCCAACGGACGCATCGACGCGGTCTGCGTCGACGCCGACCCGGCCTGCATCGTGACCACCGACAGCGCGCTGCCGAACGTCACGGCATGGCTGGACAATTCGCCCACCGACACGACCCGGCTCATCGTCACCACCGGTGAGGTCGACGAGAAGCTCGCGATCGATTGGGAACCGGTCCTGGTGGATCGCGAACAGATCGCTCTGTTGCAGTACACCTCCGGCTCCACCCGCACACCCGCCGGAGTGATGGTGCCGCATCGCGGACTGCTGGCCAATGCCAGGCAGGTCTACGAAATGATGTACCACGTCGGGATTTCCGCCGCCGATGAGGTCGGCTTCGTGAGCTGGCTGCCGCTGTTCCATGACATGGGCCTGATGGTCGGGGTGATCATGCCGATCATCAACGGCCATGGCGTGGTGCAGATGTCGCCGACGTCGTTCCTGCGCCGGCCGGAGCGCTGGTTGCAGGCGATCAGCGACAATCCGGCGCAGGTCTTCGCGGCGTCCCCGAATGTCGGCTACGAGCTGTGTGCCGAACGGGTGGGGCCGAAGGAACTCGACGGGATCGACCTGAGCCGTTGGCGGTACGCGCTGTCCGGCGCGGAGCCGGTGCGGGTCAGCACCATCGACAAGTTCCACGCGGCGTTCGCCGAGCACGGTCTGGCCAGGTCGAGTCTGATCGCCGGGTACGGGTTGGCGGAGTCGACGCTGATCGTGTCGGTGAACTGGCGCACCCTGTCCGGGGTGCAGACCCTGCGGGTGGATCGCGAGGCGCTGGCGACCGGCCAGGTAGTCGTCGCTCAGGACGGCGCGGACATTGTCAGCGGCGGCGCGGCGGCACCGGGCACCACCATCCAGATCGTGGATCCGGAGACCAGGCTGGCCCTGCCGGAGGACCGGCTCGGCGAGATCTGGGTGTCCGGTCCGGCCGTCTGCACCGGCTACTACAACCGGCCCGAGGAGACCGAACACACCTTCCGCGGCGAACTCTCGCCGCGCGACGGCAAGTACTACCTGCGCACCGGTGACATCGGCTTCCTGCACGACGGCGAGGTCTATCCGACCACCCGGCTCAAGGACCTGATCATCATCGACGGCCGCAACTACTATCCGCCGGACCTCGAGGACGCCGCCGAAAAGGCGCATCCGCTGGTGCTGCCCGGCCGGTGCTCGGCCTTCTCCATCGAGGTCGGTGTGCAGGAGAAGATTGTGGTGCTCATCGAGGCCAGGCTCGGCTCCGACGACGAGGCGACCGCGCAGGAACTGCGCAATGCCGTGCGGCAAGCCATCTTCAGCGTGCACGACGTCGGCGTGCACGAGGTGGTGCTGCTCGGTCCGGGCGCCATCCCGCGCACCTCCAGCGGCAAGATCCAGCGTTCCGCGTCGCGCGCCGCCTACCTCGACGGCACCCTCCGGGTGCTGGGGGCGAAGTGACCACCGCCCTCGCCACCCACGGCGACAAGCTGACCTGCTTCACGGCGGCGTTGGCGAGCGCACTGGTGGCCCGAGGGGTGAACCGGTGGTGGCGGCCACTGCTCGCGGGCGGGCCGACGCTCGCGGTGAGCCCGGCCGAGGACGACCTGTTGCTGTTCGAGCACGACGGCACCCCGCCGCTGCCCGCCCTCGGGCTGCGGGTGAACGGTGCCGACGACTGGGCAACGGCGTACCACGCCCTCGAAGAGCAAGTGGCCGAGCATGGTTCGGTTGTACTGCTGGCCGACATCTTCCACCTGCCCTGGCAGCGCGGGCACCAGCGCTGGCACGCCCCGCACTGGCTGGCCATCGTCGAAACCATCGACGGCTGGCTGGTGGAGGATCCGCTGACGATGACCACCGAGCTCGGGCCGCAAACCGGACAACGGGTTCCGGTGCTCTCGGCGGCCGAACTGCGCGGGTGGTCGACCGGCCTCGGTGCCGGTGACACGGTCGCATTGCTGCGCGAACAGGCGATGGCCGGTTCGCGCGACATCCACATCGGCCGCACCTATCGGTGGCTCGAAGCCCAGCCGAGCGAGCCATCGCCGCCACGCGAGGGCCGCCTGGTGGGAGCCGACGCGCTGGTCGCACTGGCCAGCCGCTACCAGTTCGCCTCGACACCGGACGATTTCACCCAACTCGACGATCTGTGGCAGGCACTGCGCCAACGCGAGCTGCTGCTGTGGGCCGCCGAATTCGACCCGGAGGTGCTCGACGCCGCCGGACGCGACCACTGGGAACGCGCTGTCGCACAGTGGCGCAAGCTTCCGCCATTGCTGATGCACGCCCGAATGCGGGCCGCCGCAGGCGGAACCGTGCAGACCGGGCTCATCGCCGAGACATTGCTGTCGCTCGCCGAATACGAGGGCAAGCACCTCGCGTTCGCGCACAACCCGCACGTGGCGGGGGAGTAGCCATGGCAACTGATGTGGCAGTAGAACTTTCCCCCGCCGACGGCTACGTGGCGTGGACCCAGCGCGCGAAAGCGCTTGCGCGCGAACCGGGTACGTCCGGGATCGGGGTGCGGATGGCGCTGCTGGCCACCTACACCACCGACTTCCTCGCCGAGCTGCTGCCGCTGGCGGGTGCCCGCGCCGGACTGACGCCGGAACTGCTGGAATTCCCGTTCGGGCAGGTCGAGCAGGTGCTCCTCGCGCCGCAAACGCCGTTCCGGGAAGGCGATTACGTGGTGCTGGCCGGTACCCATCACGACGTCACCGGCACGGTGGACGAAACCGTGAACCGCTGGGTCGGGCTCTGGGACGCGGCGGCGCGTTCCGGCGTGCGGGTCGTTCAGCTCGGTTTCGCGCCGCCCGCCGTGGACGCCTACGGCCCGGCGGCCTGGCGCGCGCCGCAATCGCTGTCGTACCGGGTGCGCGAGATCAACGCGCGGCTTGCCGAACACGCGGCGGGCCGAGTGCTTTTCGTCGATGTCGAGCAGCTCGCGGCCCAGGTCGGCTTGCGTCAGTGGGAGGACCCGCGCAGCTGGTACCGGGTGCGCCAGCCGTACGCGGCGGACAGTCTGCCGTGGCTCGCCGCGGCGATCGCCGACACGGTCGCCGCCGACCGTGGCCGTTCCGCGCGCTGCGTGGTCGTCGACCTGGATGGCACCCTGTGGGGCGGCATCCTCGGCGATGACGGCATCGACGGCATCCGGGTCGGCACCGGCCCCGACGGCGAGCCATTCGCCGACTTCCAGCGCTACCTGCGCGCACTCACCGAGCGCGGCGTGCTGCTCGCCGTGGCCAGCAAGAACGATCGCGACCTCGCGCTGCGAGCCATCGCGGAGGCGCCGGGCATGGTGCTGCGGGTCGAGGACTTCACCCACATCGTCGCCGACTGGCGCCCGAAATCCGAACAGCTCCAGGAGATCTCGGACAAGATTCGACTCGGGCTGTCCAGCTTCGTCTTCGTGGACGACAACCCAGCCGAATGCGCCCAGGTGGTCGCCGCGCACCCGGAGGTGCGCGCGCTGTGCCTGCCCGCGTCCGCCGCGAAGTTCGCCACCGAACTGGCCGCGCTGCCCTGGCTGCATCCAGGGTCGCTGTCCAGCGAGGACTTCACCAGGCAACGCTCCTACCAGGCGCTCGCCGCCGCGGAGCGGACCGCGACCGACAACCTCGACGAGTTCCTGGCCGGCCTGGAGATGGTGGCCACCATCGAGCCGATCAACAGCACCACCCTCGATCGGGCGGCGCAGTTGATCGCCAAGACCAACCAGTTCAACCTGACCACCCGCAGGCACACCCAGACCCAGGTCAGGAAGATGGCCGAAGACCCGCAGTGGTTCGCGGCCACCCTGCGCCTGCGGGACCGCTTCGCCGACCACGGCATCGTCGGCGTGCTGCTCGCCGAGGCGGTAGGCGATGCAGGCGGGGCCGTCGAAATCGACACGCTGCTGCTCAGCTGCCGGGTCATCGGCCGGAACGCGGAAGACAATCTGCTGGCCGCCGCCGCCGAATGGGCGCTGGCACAAGGCAGTTCGCGATTGGTGGGCCGGTATCTGCCGACCGCCCGCAACGCGCTGGTGCGCGACCTGTACCCCGGGCACGGCTTCGTCCTCGAAGCGGAGTCGGAACAGGGGTCGGTATTCGGATACGACCTGTCGGGCGGCGCACCCGCGCGCAGCCCGCATGTGCGAGAGGCGCAGATGCAACATGGCTACTGATGTGATGGAGCAGCTGCTCGAGCTGTTCGCCGAGGTGGTCGGCGAACCGGCCGCGCACGGCCCCGACACCGTCCGCGCGGACATGGACACCTGGGACTCACTCGCCCAGGTGCGCCTGGTCTACGCGGTGGAACGCGCCTTCGCGGTGGAACTTCCGGAGAGCACGCTCACCTCGGAACCGTCGTTGGCTGACATCGCCGCCGCCGTGGCGGCCGCACGGCAGGAGCGGGTGTCATGAATACCCGGGTCTTCCGGGTCACCGATACCGACGTGGCGACCTACGCCGCCGCGGTCGGCGATCGTAATCCGCTGCACGTGGACAACGACTTCGGTCACCGCTCCCCGTACGGCAGGCCGGTCGCGCACGGCGCGCTGGTGGTGACCCTCGCCTTGGCCGCGCTGGCCGAGACGACCGACCCGATGGCGGTGCGCGATATCCGGGCGACCTTCCGGCAGCCCACAATTCCGGGCAGGCGCTACGAGGTCGACTGGACGGTGTCGGAGAGTGAGGCCCGCGGCCGGGTGAGCTTCGGCGGTATCGAGGTGGTCGGCATCCGGTGCCGGCTCGGCTCGGTGCTGCCGTGGTGCGGTCCGGCGGCCGAGGACCAACCGCGCCGCGATACCCCGCGGGTGCTCGACTTGGCCGATCTGGCAGGCGATTCCGAGCGGGCGCCCGGACCGGAGCGCGGCTCCTTCTCGGTGGACTATCCGCTGATCGCGGGCCTGGTGTCGCGTGTTATCGGCGGCCGCGTTCCCGAACATGTTGCCGCTGTGCTCGGTTGGGCCAGCTACTGGACCGGGATGTGCACGCCCGGCCGGGACGCCCTGCTCGTCGCCTGCACCGTCGTCTTGCACGGGTCCGGTTCCGGCGCGGTCGAATTCGAGACCACCGCGCCCGAAGTGGACCGGCGCTCCGGCCTCGTCACGCTGCGGGCGGGTATGCGCTGCGGCGCGAGTGCCGATGTCACCGTGCAGAGTTTGATCAGGGAGTCGGTGCCGGGCCCGGATCCCGCGGAACTAGCCGCGGTCTTGCCGCCGTCGGAGGCGCTGGCCGGACGCACCATCCTCGTCGTCGGCGGCAGCCGTGGCCTGGGTGCGGCGGTATCGCTCGGTTTGGCCAGCCAGGGCGCCCGCGTGCTGGTGAGCTGCACGCGGGCACCCGAGGTACTCGCCGCGGCGTCGCACGCCTACCGGGATCGGTTGTGGCCGGTCCTCGCCGATGCCAGCGACGGCTGGGCATTGGGTGCTGCACTGCCCGATGGTCCGCTCGACGGCGTGGTTCTGCTTGCGGCACCGGCGATTCCGACGCTGCCGCTGGCGCCGGACGCGGTGGAAACGGCCGCGCAGTTCATGGCGGCGAGCACCCGGCTGGTGTTCGCGCCGCTGTCGGTGTGCGTGCCCCGGCTGCGCAAGGGCGCGACGGTGGTGATGATCTCCTCGGAGGCGGTGCTCGCGCCGCCGCGCTGGTGGCCGCACTACGCGGCGGCCAAGGCGGCCGTCGAGGGGCTCGCGGAATACGTTGCGCGCCACCATCCCTGGAACGTCGTGGTGGTGCGGCCACCGCGGCTGTGGACCGACCTGACGAACACGCCGGGCGGACGTGCCGTGAGCAACCCCATCGCACCCGTCGCTGCCGACATCGTCAACGCTTTCTCCGCCGAAGATGTTGTCGCCGGGGAAGTTTCGGTGCTCGGCGCCGCCGGATGGGGCGCACCGTGGCCAATACTGAGCGAGGAGGTGCGCGATGCTGGAGATCTCCGGTCTGAACAAGTCCTACGGTAAGAAGCAGGTCCTCACCGGGATCGACCTGACCGTGCAGTCCGGCGAGATCGTCGGGCTGCTCGGCCCCAACGGCGCCGGAAAAACCACGACGGCGTCGATCGTCTCCGGTCTGACCGCCGCCGACTCCGGCACGGTGCGCATCGACGGCATCGACATTCGGAGCAACCCACGCCAGGCCCGGCGCAAGCTGGGGCTCGCGCCGCAGGAACTCGGCGTGTACCCGACGTTGACCGCGGAAGAGAATCTGATCTTCTTCGGCCGACTGATGGGCGTCGGGCGCAAGGATCTGACCGCGCGCATCGCCGAGGTCGGCGAGCGGCTCGGGGTGACGCCGTTCCTGAAGACGAAGGCACACCAGCTCTCCGGCGGTCAGCAGCGTCGGCTGCACACCGCGATGGCGTTGCTGCACGAACCGGACGTGCTCTGGCTCGACGAGCCGACGGTCGGCGCCGACGTCTCGGCCCGGCAGGACCTGCTCGTCGAGGTGCGCAACCTGGCCGACCAGGGCGCCGCCGTGGTGTACGCGACGCACTATCTGCCCGAACTCGAGGTGCTCGACGCACGCGTCGTCGTGCTGCACCAAGGCCGGATCTTGGCCCAGGGCAGCGCCTCGGACCTGGTGGAGCAGTACGCTCAGGCCGCGGTGAGCCTGGAGTTCTCGGCGGCCATCCCCGCGAGCCTCGGCGGGTTCCTCGCCGCACCCGGCGCCGCGGTGCTGGAGTCGAAGCGGTTGAACATCCCGACGAACTCACCGGGACAGCTGCTGGCGCAATTGTTCGCCACGTTGGATACCGATACCGATCAGCTGCTGGCAGCGGAGATCCATCACCCCAACCTGGAGAACGCGTATTTGGCGATCATGCGCGCGGCGCACGACGCGGTCGACCAGCCCGTGGAAGGAATCCGAGATGCTGTTGCATGACTCTGCCGTCGATCGGGTGCGCGCGCTGTCCTGGGCGGATCTGCGCCGCATTCGCTCCGACCCGGCCCAGCTCATCGTGATGATGGTGCTGCCCATCGGCATGATGGCGTTCCTGACGCCCGCGAACCGGGCGCAGTTGCGGCTGACCGGATACTTCGATGCCACCGGCATCGAACAGTCGGGGCCAGGCACGATCGTGCTGTTCGCGTTCTTCATTACGACACTGCTCGGTGCGTCGTTCTTCCGGGAACACGAGTGGGGAACCTGGGATCGGTTGCGCGCGGCTCCGGTGCGCGCCGTGGAGATCATCATCGGGAAGTCGTTCCCGTCGGTGCTGTTCTCGGTCTTCCAACTGACCTTTCTGTGGTTGGTCGCCTTCACCTTGTGGGACCTGCACAGCAAGGGATCGAACTGGCTGCTCGTCCCGTTGACGGCCTCGCTCGCGGTCGCGACCTGGGGATTCGGTATTGCCCTTGTGTCGTTGTGCCGCACCATCGATCAGCTTGCGATCATGGCGCAGGTGGGTTCGCTGGCCATCGGCGGGCTCGCGGGCACGATCACCCCGCGCGACACGCTGCCCGCCTGGGCGCGCGCGTTGTCGCCGTACACCCCGCAGTACTGGGCGCTGAAGGGATATCAGGACGTCATCCTGCACGGCGCCGGGTTCAGCGACATCATCAAGCCGTGCCTGATCCTGATCGGTGTGGGCGTGGCCGGCGGGTTGGTGGCCCTGTTCAAGTTCCGGCTCAACCACAGCAAGGTCGGCCGGAGCTGACCCGGTTCACTGGATCGGCTGGGTGATCGAGTTGTGTTCGTCGTTGATCAGGTGAAAGGCGGACGCCAGATCATCGAGCGCTGTCCGCCAGAGCGATTCGGTGCCGTCGCCGTGCGGGTTGCCGCTGCTCAGCGACAGCAGCACCTGGGCGGCCTCGGCGGCGCGGGCGGCGGCGTCGAGCAGCACCGGAGCCTGGTCGGAGGGGTGGCGCGGGGCCAGCGCGTCGATCCGGTTGTGTAGCCAGTGCGCGTCGAAATGGGCCTGTTCGGTGGCGTTTTCGCCGTCCAGCGCCGGTTGGGTACTCGCCGCCGTCCAGCGCTTGGCCAGTTCGTTCTGATCCGGCGCGTTGGTCACCGCGCTACGTAGTTCGCTGCTGAAGACGCGCTGCAGCAACGCCGCCAGCTTGGCGCGTTCGACCGCGGGGTCGGCGTCATTGGCTGCGAGGGCGTCGATGTCGCCGGGGTCGATGTGCAGTACCGCCAGAATTGCCCTCAGTTGCGCGATCGTGGCCACTCAACCCCTGCCTTGTCCTGACTCGCCGAGCCGCTCTCGGCTACCACCCGACCCCCGGTACACCGAACGATTAACTAAATGATAGCCGCACAGTGTCATCGCCGACACCGCAAACGCCGCGCGAATCCTGCGGTTGCGGCGGTCATGAGCTGCCACGCAACCGATCTCGGGTACCTCCGTTGTGCGCTGGATCACCGCTGCCCCCTCTGGTTGATTTAGAATGATCACTCTAATATCGGGTCATGAGCAATCGAGATGCAGTGGAAAAGTTCTATCTGGCCACCCAATCCGGCGATGCCGCCGCGATACTCGACGCGTTGCACCCGGATTTCACGGCCCGCATCGCGCCCGGCATGCCCGCCGTCACCGACGTGGTACCGGAGAGTGCCAGGGCCGCGCTGGCCGGTGTGTGGCAGCCGGTGTTCCGTGACTTCGAGATCGCGCCGTTCGCCGAGACCTGGTACGACGCGCAGGACGGTGCGGTGATCGTCACCGGGCATTACCGCGGCACGGCTCGGTCGACGGGGAAGTCGGTGGCGGCCGAGTTCGCCCACGTCTGGCGGGTTTCCGACGGCAAGCTCAGCGCGTTGCATCAGTACACCGACACCTGGTGCTGGCGGGCCGCCTTGGTGGCGTGAAATATCGGGTGGCGGCTGATCGTCGCAGCCGGGCAGGGGAGTGCGCCGACGACGCCGACTGCCCCCGCCTGCCGGACGAAGGGGCGGACCAAACCTTCGGGCCGATGTGTGCCCATGGTGACCTCATTCCGAAACGTCGATGCCTACACATCTAAGTTCGGCTTGGTCCCCCCTCTGGATTGACGGCACGCCGAAGCAATATCGGCGGGGCGGTCCGTCAGGAGCTTGCGTGGCTGTTTGCGACCAAGTCGAGGACGAGATCCTGTAGTAGTCGGCGGCTCCTATGCGCCTGGGCGATCAACGGGTCCGACGACCCCGCTTCCGCCAGTTCGACAAGCTGATTCATCACATGGCACAGGGCGACCAGCCGCCGTACGGCTTGCTGTCGCTCACCGCAAGTGAGGTCGGTACGCATACTTTGCTGATCGCGCCGAACCGCCCCGCTGTTTCGGGTCGGCTCGGCGCGTCATGGTATGCGGCGATTCGGGACTACGGTGTCAGATCCAGCACTGCCGTGCCGCTGGTGAAATCGGTCGGTACCGAGGTGTGGTCGTGCACGATGAGCCATCGGCCGTCACGCTTCTGGAAACAGGCTGTCCAGCGGAACCAGAAATCCGTCCGCTGTCCGTCGGCCATCGTGCCCGTCATCCGATTGAGACTGCGACTGAAGGCGACGTCGCCGCCGATGGTGATGTCCAGGTCGCGAACCTCGAACTCGATGGGCCCGGCGAAGTTCTCGAACGTCTCCTCCCACGGCTTCCGATAGTCGTCCGTGCCCACGTACCGCAGCGGCGGAACAATGTCGAACGACACCGTATCCGCAGCATGAATCGCCATCGCCGCCGCCACATCCCGGTTACGGAACGCGGCCACCCACTTGTCGATCACTCCCCGGATCTCCGCCGCATCGGTCGTCGCCACCGTCGGAGTCATAATCCACCTCGACCTTCCCCCGTGGTCGCCCGAACGACCAGCGGGCACGTTGTCCTGCCCAGCGCACTCATCGGAACAAGCCCGATGTTCGGCGCTCGCTCATCCAGGGCCACCCTGCCAGACCCCACCGACAGATACGCGTGGTCAGCTCCGCTTCCAGAACGTGCGACCCCTCGCGAGGGGTCCCGGAGCGGTTTCGAAATGGGCGGCAAGGTAATTCATCCTTTTAGCAGTCCCCAGTTGATCTCCAGTCGAGATGGGTACTCCGATGTGATTCTCTGGTATCGCAAGGTCCTGGCCGAGGGTGCGAACCTGACACATTGGGGAGTTCGTTGATTATGGGGCGTTTTCACCTATTGCATACTGTCTTGGTGCGTGCTACTCCATTGCTGGTGGTCGGTGCGCTGGCTTCGAATATCGGTGTGGCATCCGCTGCTTCCGTACCGGGGATCGGTGATCCTAATTTTCCGAATATCGGCAGCCCGGCATACGACGTCTCCAATTACAGTATCGATCTGAAGTTCGATCCGTCCTCGGGGCGGTTGTCCGGGACCACGACGATCACGGCGCGATCCAAGCAGGATGTGAAGGCCGGAACGGCGATCGGGTTCGATTTCCTCTTGCAGACCCAGTCGGTGCTGGTCGACAACAAGCCCGCGAAATACACGCTGGGTAATGACAAACTGGCGGTGACGGCACCGACGGACCTGCCCATCGGCCAGGAGTTCACCACCGTCGTCGCGTACAACGACATCCCCTCGCGGGTCCAGAACGCCGCGGGTCAACGCCACTGGGTGGAAAACGCCAACGGCGCGCTCATCTCCAACGAGCCCTTCTCCGCCGAATGGTGGTATCCGAGCAACGACCATCCCACGGACAAGGCGACCTACGCCGTGTCGGTGCTGGCGCCCGAGGCGATGGACGTACTGTCCAACGGCGTGGAAACCAGTGTCACCCAGCAGATTTCGGGCTGGAAGCGGCACAACTGGCTCAGCAAGTCGCCACAGATCACCTACGCCAGCTTCCTGGCGATCGGCAAATACGAACGGGGCGGCCAGAACAGCGGCACCCCGGCCAGGCCGAACCTGACCGCCTACGCGACGGATCTGAACCCGACCGTGCGGGCCAACGCCAAGTCGAGCATCGAGCGGACCCCGGAGATCGTGGATTGGCTCGCCGGCGTGCTCACGCCCTACCCGTTCGAGTCCACCGGCGGTCTCGTGGACGCGAAAATGGGTGGCTTCGCGCTGGAAACCCAGACGATGCCCACCTACACCGACGGATTCTTCAAGCGCGGCAAGAATGATTCGGTGGTGGTGCACGAGAACGCCCACCAGTGGTTCGGCGATTCGATATCGGTGGCCACCTGGAAGGACGGCTGGCTGAACGAAGGCTTTGCCAGCTACATGGAATATTTGTGGTCGGAGAAGAACGGCACCGGCACCGCGGCGGAAATCGCCGACTACGCCTACGCCACCTCGCGCCGCATCGATTGGAATGTGGTGCTGACCGATCCCGGGCCAGCGAATGTGCTGCCCGCCGAGTTGTACACGCGAGGTGCGTTGGCAATCCAGGCATTCCGCAGCGCGCTCGGCAACGACGAGGTCTTCTTCCGGCTGCTGCGGGAATGGCTGACCAAGTACCAGTACGGCAATGCCAAGGTCGCGGACTTCATCGACATGGCGAACGCGGTCACGGGCCGTAGTACGAACGCTTTGTTCAAGACGTGGCTGACCGATAAGGGCAAGCCCGCGTACAAGCCGACCGACGCGAAATTCGACGGAGCCAACAACAGGGCTCCCCGATCGGTCACCCCCGCACCGCCGAAGCCGAAAGTGTGGGACGACCTGTACGCGGTCGTGACCGAGAAGCAGTAACCGCCGCAGTTCCGAGCCGGGCCCGTGCACACCACGGGCTCGGCTCAGCGGTATGACCGAAGCAAGGTAGTTCCCAACTGTGTTGCGACCCAAGGAAGTAACGTCTGCTCCATGGCGGAGCTGATCCTGGGCCCGGTGTTGCGGCACGTCGACGCGACCTCGGCGACCGTCTGGGTGGAAACTGACAGTGCCTGCGAGGTGGACGTGCTCGGCAGGCGCAGCCGCACCTTCCAGGTGGGTGAGCAGCACTTCGCGCTCGTCGTCATCGACGGACTGGAACCCGACGCGTCGATCCCGTACGTGGTCCGGCTCGACGACAAGATCGCTTGGCCGGAACCGGAATCCGGCTTGCCACAATGCCGGATCCGCACGCAGACCGTCGAGAAAATCATCTTCGGCTCGTGCCGGGCAGCCAAGGCCACGCCTGGGCTGCTCGAGGCGGACCGGGTCGGCCCCGATGCCCTTGACGCGTATGCGTTGCGGATGCAATCCCTGCCGGAGCGGGAGTGGCCGGATGCGTTGCTGCTGCTCGGTGATCAGGTCTACGCCGACAAACCGACACCGCGGATGCGGGAATGGCTGGCGCGGCGGCGCGGCGGGGAGGAGCCGCAGGACGAGGTCGTGTCGTTTCGTGAGTACGCCGAGCTGTACCACGAGTCGTGGACGGACCCGGAAATTCGCTGGCTGATGTCGACGGTGCCGACATCGATGATCTTCGACGACCACGATGTGCGCGACGACTGGAACACCTCACGGGCCTGGCGCGCAGAGATGGCGCGGAAACCGTGGTGGCGCAAGCGTATCCGCGCTGGGCTCGCGTCCTACTGGGTGTACCAGCACATCGGCAACCTCGGCCCGGACGAGCTGTCGCGCAACGCGCTCTATCGCAAGATCACCGAGGCGGGTACGGACGTGCAGGACCTGCTGGAGGATTTCGCCGAGCAGGCCGACAAGGAGGTCGACGGCCGAAAACCCGCCCGGTGGAGTTATCGTCGTGACTTCGGCCGGATCCGGCTGCTGGTGATCGACACCCGCAGTGGCCGCATCCTCGACGGTCAGCGGCTCATGGTGGGGTCCGACGAGTTCGACTGGATCGAGCAGAACGCCGTGGGCGACGTCGACCATCTGCTGATCGGATCATCACTGCCGTGGCTGATGCCGCACGCGCTGAGCCACTTCCAGTCACTCAACGAGCGTGCGGCGAGTCTGCCAGGATGGCGCGGGCGGTTCGGCGAGAAGGTCAGGCAGGCCGCGGATTTGGAGCACTGGCCCGCGTTCCGCGCGTCCTTCGAACGGTTGGCGCGACTGATCCATCGGCTCGGCACCGCACCGGACGCGCCGAGCACGATCTGCGTGCTGTCCGGGGACGTGCACCACAGTTACGCGGCCAGCGCCGCCTACCCGCAGCCGACGAAATCCCAAGTGCTGCAGCTGGTGTGCTCACCGGTGCACAACGACCCGCCCAAGATTTTCCGTACGATGTTCGCGCTGTCGTGGGCGATGTGGATCGGGTCGGCCCTCCGGTGGCTGGCGACCCGGCGCGGGATCTCGCCCGACCCGGTCCGCTGGCGGAAGGTGAGCGGCCCGCACTTCGGGAACTCGATTGCCGCCCTGCACATCACGGGCCGCTCTGCCCGATTCACCCTGGAAACGGCGCGAGCCGAGAAGGGTCTGGTCAAGGTGGCCGAATTGGACCTCCCACTGTCGTAGCGACAGACGCGGTCAGATCTCAGCGTGGGCGGTTGGACTGGGGGATCTCGATGCTGATTGTCGGCCGTAGTTCGGACAGGTAGAGCAGAGCCGCGCGGCGCAGGAATTCGTCGAACAGCCAATAGGTTTCCGAGGCCAGCGGGACTACCGGGAGCAGGCCCTCCCGGACGGCGATGAACGGGCCCCAGCTCACATTGAGCAGCGGGTCCCAGACCGGTTCCCTGGCGATGTACAGCGAGTCGGCGATCTTGTCGCCGAGCAAGAAGCGGGTGAACGCGCCGAGTATCGGCTTGCTGAGGATGGCCAGGTCGAGTTGGGCGCCGAGGTTGAGCAGGATATCGGCCAGCTTGACGCCCTCGGGCGTCGGCGCGAGTACCGGATCCAGGACCTGCCTCGCTTGGGAATTGGCCTCGTCCCACGATGCCGGGATGTACTCGTCGCGGATGCCGAGCATGTGTGCGCACAGCTGCCAGGTGTGCAGGAAGGCCGCGGACTCCGCGGCGGGGATCGGTACCCGCCAGCCGGTCAGCTTCTGCATGACCGTGGTCGGCAGGCTGTGCCAGGTGACCATCATGTCGTTCTGGCTGATCGGAATGTCTTCCTCGGCGGCGTGTGCCCAGTGCGGGGACTGCGGCAGCAGGTGGCGCACCGCCGCGTGAACCAGCCGGGTTTTGACGCAGGTCACGATCATTTCGCCGTCGGGTGCGTAGGCGTTGGCGGTGCCGATGTCGTAGCCGAGTTTCGCGGTCTTGGAGATGCGGTCCTTCATGTTCGCACCGCCCTTGGAGTAGTAGACCGCGCGGGCCTCTCTGGGGATGACGGTGCTCATCATGCCGCTGGCGAGCCCGTACAAGACGCCGAGGTAGAGTCCCCGCTTCTCGTTGAACTCGATCGCGGTGGCGAGCTTGCCCTGATCGGCCCACGGCGGTAGCTGCCGGGCGTATTCCATGAAATCCCGCAGCTCCGTTGGTAATCCGGGCGGTAGGGGCTGACCATTTCTGGTCCAGGTTCGCAGCAGGTCGTTGACTCTCGGCACCTCACCGCGGTCGAGCAGCGCGGCGACAATCGGGTCGGCTTCGGCGTCCCACACCGTCATGGGGTCGGCGCCTGGTCCGCTTCCGGCGACCGAGCCCTGTGGTGACCACGTCCACGGTTCGGCCCGTGCGGGCGCCACGACGGCCAGCGCCCCGAATGCGCCCAACGCCCCGCCCATCCGGAATGCGTTGCGCCTGCTGAGTTTGTCCATGCGTTCGCTCCCTCATCGAGGCTCATGGCACCGCAATGATGCAATGAAACAAGTACTGTTACTGCGTATCATCGATGAGAGCACACTGTGTCGGCCGTCACAAGGCCTGTCGTGACAACGGCTGGGTGATCGAGGCAGAATCAACCATCTCGAGGAGGAGATCGTGGAACTTGCCCCGTCGGTCCCCGTGGCGAGCTCGGGCCCCGAGTCCCTGCTCGAACGGGCCTACATCGACGCTCTCGAACAGGTCGACGACAGCGACGAAACCCGTTCGCGGGTCCTCGATTCGGCGTACGAGCAGTTCTGCCGGATGGGTATCCAGCGCTCGACCATGGAGGATGTGGCGCGCCGGGCCAAGGTTTCCCGGATCACCGTCTACCGGCGCTTCGCCACCAAAGACGCACTGGTGCAACAGGTCATCCTGCGTGAGTTCCGCCGCTACTTCGACCAATTTCTCGTCGACATCAAGCAGGCCAGGACCGCTGCCGACCGAGTGGTGCTTGGCTTTGTCAGTTCATTGCACGCCATCCGGCGCAACCCGCTCATCGGCGGTCTGATCACCGCGGAGCCGGACCTGCTCGTGGGGTCGATGATCGGCGACGAGGGCCGCACTCTCGCCGCGGTGCGGCAGTTCGTCGCGGGCCAGCTCCGGCACGAGCAACGCGCGGGCCACGTGTCGGCGGAGCTGGACGCCGAACTCGTGGCCGAAATGATGGTCCGGGTCTCCGGTTCATTCCTGGCCATCCCGAGTCACCTCGTCGACCTCGACGACGATGCGCAGTTGGCGGCGCTGGCCAGGCAGTTCCTCGTTCCGATGCTGGAGCCGAGGCCGATCTAGGTGCGCAGCCAGCGGGTCGTCGGCCTCGACAGGACCAGCAGAAGGATCAGGCACACCAGCGTCAACCCCACTGCCATCGCCCCTCCCGTGGTGCCGTCCGGGGTGTCGTACCGGTAGCGGACGGGCACCAGGCTCGCCAGGTAGCTCGCGCAACCCAGAACCAGCAGAACACGACCGAACCGTTTGCGGGCGAACAGCAGAAGGGCGCCACCGCCGAGTAGGAGTGCCGCGAACGCGGCCGCGACAGCAGCCGCGGCGTAGGGCGCAATGTGCGGGTCCATGTAGCGGAAGAGGTTGCGTACGTGGTGCGCTCGTGGGTACGCCACGACGAATGCCGCCACAGCGCTGAGTAGGAGGGCGAAAAGACCTGCGGCGGTTGCGTTTCCGCGGCCGGTCGACGGTAGTTGATCAGGGCGGGGTGTGTGCCGGGGCGCGGATGACGGCTGAGGCGCTGCCCGGGTTACGCGGTGGTCTGCTGCCGAAGATGAATGCTGGGCCGCTGCTGACGGTGTGTGTGGAGGCACTGCCGACGACGGGTGCGGAGTTGCTGCCGGAGGTGTGTGTTGAGGCGCTGCCGACGGCGTGCGTCGAGGTGTCGCCGCAGGGGTGTGTTGATGCGCTGCCGAGGGCGAGTGCTTGGCCGCTGCCGACGGTGTGTGTGGAGGCGCTGTCGAGGACGAGTGCTGAGACGCCGTCGACGGTGAGTGTTCGGCCACCGCGGCGGCCGAGTGCTCGACGGCTGCCGCCGCATGTGCCGACGTCGGACGACTCTGGCGGTTTTGATTCAACGCTGTCGGGGCTGCCAGGACATGCGCCGCGCCGGGTCGGACATGGCGGGAATCCCAAGCGGCCGAGGTGAACTCACGGCAACTGCCGAATCGTTCGTCGCGCTGCTTGGCCATCGCCCTGATGATCACGTCATCCAGCGCGGGCGGCAGGTCGGGCCGAATGGTGCTGAGCCGGGGGACCGGCTTGCTGATGTGCCCGGCGATGACTTGACCCGGATTGGTCGCGGCATAGGGCGGCCTGCCTGCCAGCAGCGTGAATAGGGTGCAGGCGAGCGAGTATTGATCGGAGCGGTGGTCGACCGAAGCGCCGGAGAGCTGTTCGGGGGAGGCGTAGGCGAGGGTGGCGTTGAACGTGCCGCTGACGGTGAGCTGGGTGTTCGAGTCGAGGAGGCGGGCGATCCCGAAATCGGTCAGCACCGCGCGTTCCGCGCGACCGGTGTCGGGGGCGGCCAGCAAAATGTTCGCCGGTTTGATATCGCGGTGCAGCACACCCCGGCTGTGGGCGTAGTCCAGGGCGGCGCCGGTTTCGGAGACGATGCGCAGGGCACGGTCGATCGGCACCTCACGCGGATTCAGCCGCGCCGCATCGGAGCCGTGGATGTACTGCATCGCGATCCACAGGTGCCCGTCGTGGGTCCCGCGATCATGGATGCCGACAATGGCCGGATGGTCCAACCGGGCGACCACATTGGCTTCCTGCTCGAACCGCCGCCGCAGTTCCAGGTCGGCGGAGACCTCACGATTGAGCAGCTTGAGGGCGACCCGACGGGGCAGACGTGGATGCTGCGCCAGATACACGGTGCCCATCCCACCTCGACCGAGCACACCCTCGATCAGGTAATCAGCGAACGACTCGTTCACCCCGAGCTGCACTACATCTACCCCTACTCCGTTCGAGCACAAGATCCGAGGAGGAGCTTAACCCCGTCGCCGACCACCGGCGATCGGCCGAGCTAGCCCAGGTGGGCGCTGGCGATGATGACCGGCTCGGCGGGCAGGCCGTCGAGGGGGCCGCGCTCGGTCGGGATGATCCCGGTGGCGACCATGCGGTCCAGGACGTCCATTCCGCGCACGACCTTGCCGAATACCGAGTAGTTCGGCGGAATGTTCGCGAAGGAATGGACGATGAAAAATTCGCTGCCGTTGGTGCCCGGGCCCTGGTTGCCCATCGCCACGGTGCCGCGCGGGTAGGTTTCGGTGCCGTCTACCTCGTCGGGGAACTGGTAGCCCGGGCCACCCTTCTCCACCTCGTGGATGTCGCCGCACTGCAGCACGCCCAGTCGGGCACTGTTGGTGAGTCGCCAGCACTGGCTCTGATCGTAGAAGCGCTGCAACACCAGGCTCGCCATATTCTGCGCGGCACACGGCGCGGCTCCGGCGTGGTCGAGTCGCACGGTCACCGGGCCGTAGTTGAACTGGAATGTCACATCGGTGGTGCCGACGGCCAGCGCGATCGGCGGCGGGGGCAGGACCGGACGGGCCGCCGGATTGTCCGGTGCGGTCGGGGTGAAGCCGCAGGACACCACGGGCGGTCCGGCAGTGGCTGGGGCCGTGCCTGCGACCAGGCCGGACAACGATAGGACGGTGATGGCGAGCGTGGCGCCCCAGCGTGGTTTCATAGCCAGCAAGCTAGCGGATAGCGGCGAAAAGTGTTCGGCAAAGCCGCAATCCACCTTCGGCTAGTGTGCGCCACCTTCGGCTACCGTGCGGCGGTGATCAGCGGGGCGAGCCCGTCCTTTGCGAAGAGCTGCTCCGCGTCGGCGACCTGCTCACCGTTGACGAACACCGACGGGGTCGACCTGATGCCGCTGGCGATGATCTCCTGGGTCTTCGCCCGCAGGTATCCGTCGTACTTGCGGTCGGTAATGCACTGTGCCACTGCGGGATCGGTGTACCCCGCCTCGTTCGCGATCTCGATCAGCCTGCCGTCGGTGAGGCCGTCGCCACCTTCGGCGGGCTGCTGGTCGAACATCATGGCGAACCAGGCCTGGTACTTCGACGGGTCCGCTTCGCCGACGCAATACGAGGCATTGCCCGCGCGCGACGAGTACTGAGTGGTGGACGCGCGGTCCAGGAACGAGATGACGTTGTACTCGATGATCGCCGCACCGGTTGCCGCGGCGTCTTCGAGCACCTTGGCATTGGCTTGCTCGAATCCCTGGCAGGCTGGGCATTGCAGGTCGGCGACCACGCGGACGACGACCTGCGCACCCGGGTCACCGGTGCGGACCGCGCCGCTGTCGGTGACCCCTGCGGGAACGCTGGGAAGCTGGCTGGTGTGCTGTGCGGCCGTCGCGGTGCCGACAACGTCCTTGCTGAGGTCCTGGGCCACGATCCCGACGCTGATCGCCGACACGGCAACGAAGAGCAGAGCGCCCGCCACGAGGGCGATGAGAACCTTGCGGTTGTGAGCGGCGCGCTCCGGGTCCTGCGGGGGAGTCGACCATCCACCTTGCGTGGTGTTCACCGTATGTTCCCCCATGCTTCTCGCCGATCGAACAGTTTCGCTCCGACACGATAGTGCTTCGCGACCGCGTTTGGTGGCGCTGACCGGCGAAATGTAGGTCTGGTGCGGATGATCCGGCGGCCCGGCCTGTTGGGTAACGCACTGTCGGCGATATCGGTTGGCCCTCGCTCGAGCCGGAAAAGTAGGGTGGGCCGGTGATTCGCACAGCCGCGTTGGCCCACGTCAGGGATCGTCGTCTGCTGCAGGCGCGATCGATCGGCAAGGAAGTCTTCTACATGGCGGGCGGGAAGATAGACCCCGGCGAGACCCCGGTGGGAGCGCTGCATCGGGAGGTGCGCGAGGAACTCGGCGTCGGCGTCGTGTCCTACGACGAGCTCGGCGTGTTTCTGGCCGAGGCCTACGGTCACGCATCCGGCACGCGGCTGCACATGACGTGCTTCACCGCGGAACTGGATGGTGAACCGCAGCCGACCAGTGAGATCGCCGAGCTGCGGTATTTCACCGTGAGCGAGTACGCCGCGATGGACCATGTGGCGCCCGGCTCGATGCTGGTGTTCCGCAAACTGCACGAGCTCGGCGTCGTCGACTGGTAGGTCGGCGAGAACTTCGCTGTCGCATTGCGATTCGAGATGTGCAAGGTTGTGGATGGAGGAAGGGAGAGCCGATGTCCGGGTTCGATCGGGACGCCATCCAGGTGGTGGCCTGTGACATTTTCGGCACCACGGTGGATTGGTTCACCGGGGTGTCCGAGCAAGCCGCCGATGTCTTCGCCTCGGCGGGGGTGGATCTCGATGCCGAGGTCTTCGCCAACGACTGGCGCGATATGTATCTGCCTGCCATGCAACGTGTTCGGGACGGCGAACGGCCGTGGGCCTACCTCGACATCCTGCACCGGGAATCCCTCGACAGTCTGCTGGAACGCCACGGCGTCGGTGCCGCCGTCGACGACCGGGCGCGCGCACGGCTGGTCCGGGCCTGGCACCTGCTGCCCGCCTGGCCCGACGCCGCCGACGGTCTTGCCCGCCTGCGCACCCGCTACACCGTCGCCGCGCTGTCCAATGGCGGCATGGCTTTGCTGACACGCATGATGAAAGCCGCCGACCTACGCTTCGACTGCATCCTGTCCGCCGAACTGGCCCAGACCTACAAGCCCGCGCCACAGGTGTATCGCACCGCGGCCCGCCTGCTCGACATCGATCCCGCCCAGGTGCTGATGGTCGCGGCACACGGCTGGGACATCGACGGCGCCCGCGAGGCAGGCCTGCGCACCGCATTCCTCGAGCGCCCGGAAGAGAAGGGCCCGCAGCGCAAGGCGGACCGCGCCGGCGACACGACCAGCGACTTGGCCGTCAGCAGCTTCATAGAGCTCGCCGAAACGTTGGGCTGCTGAACGTTTTCCAACGGAGCGGCCATTTTGTCAGCGTCGGCGGCCCGCCAGTCGGTCAGTTGGCTTCTCCCGCTCTCAGTGCGGCAGCGAATGATTCGTAGGCGCGGTCGTCGAAGAGGACGAAACGGGCCTCGCGCACTGCGGTTTCGGTGTTCCGCACGGTGTCGATCGCAATGCGGGCGCCGTCGTCGAGTGGCCAGCCGTAGATGCCGGTCGAGATGGCCGGGAATGCCACGGTGTTGGCGTCCAATTGGTCTGCCACTCGCAGTGATTCGCGGTAGCAGGAGGCGAGGAGTGCGGAGCGGTCCTCGGTGGCGGACCATACCGGCCCCACGGTGTGGATGACGGATCGCGCGTGCAGGCGGCCGCCTGTGGTGGCGACGGCCTGACCGGTGCGCAATCCCTTGCCGTAGTGGGAAGCCCGGAGAGCGCGGCACGCGTCCAGGATCTCCGGTCCACCCGCCCGATGGATGGCGCCATCGACCCCACCGCCGCCGAGCAACGACGAGTTGGCCGCATTGACGATCGCATCGACCCACTGCTCAGTGATGTCGCCGCGGACCAAGATGATGGCGGCCGTACCGGGACGGCCGGAGAGCAGATGTCGCGCGCGCCCCTCGAGTACCGGCATCAACTCATTACGCCAGGTAACCAGCGACACCATCCCACTCGACATCCCACCGTGCGCGAACTCGGGCCGATGAACGCTATCGGGTGCGTCCGCCGCCGTCACGCGCACGCCAACGGCGTCCTCGAAGGTGTTGTGCAACAAGGCGATCAGCTCGTCCGCCGACGACGGCGGCTGGACATGCTCGAGCCGCGCGCGAAACTCCCGCCAGACATGCGGATCGCCCCGCAGCCCCCAATGCTGCGGCTCCGGCACAAAGATGTCGGCCAACCTCGATTCACCGGTCACGACAACGACGGTAGCGCTCGAACGATCGTCTTCGAAGGAGCGACCTTCACAGACCTTCGTCGAAGGGGTACCGAGGCTCGACTGCGGACCGGTCGCCGACGCCGAAGTGCATGACGAGGTCATCGGCAACTTGGATCAGCACGTCGCGTCCCTCGACCGTGGATACCCAATCCATCGGCAACGCGGAGACACCGTGGATAGCGCCGATGAGGTTGCCGGCAACCGCGCCGGTGGAATCGGAGTCACCGGAATGGTTCACCGACAGCAATAGCGCTGCGCGCACGTCGCCGGTTCTGGCCGCGTGCAGGGCGCAGTAAACCGCGATAGCCAGGCATTCCTCGGCGATCCACCCCGCGCCTACCTGCTCGACCCGTTCGGCGCAGGCGGTGTGCTCGGACAGCTCGACAGCCCGGGTCAGTGCCGCCACGGTTTCCTCGTTCGCCGGAAACTCGGCGAGCTGCGAGACGGTCTGCTGTATCGCGATCGGCAGCTCGACACCACTGACCACGCGGTCGACCAGCGCAGCGAACGCACCCGCGGCCAGATACCCCGTCGGATGCCCGTGGGTCAACTGCGCGGCCCGCGCGGCCACGGTGAACGCGCGATCCGGCCCCATCCCGGCCAGTCCGCACGGCGCGGACCGCATCACCGTCCCGCACCCTTTCGACGCCGAATTCACCGGACCGACCGCACCGAACGGGCCCGGCGCGACATACCCCCGCGCCTGCTGTCCGAGCCCCGACATGCACGCATTTCCCGGTGCCCGCACCGCATACAGAAATGGTTGGCTCGCCAGCCAGCCGTCGACGTGCGGTCCTGGCCCGTCCTGCCGCTGCGTCTGCAGCCAGCGCAAGTACGCTCGCCGAAGCGCGGGCACCGGGTCAGCGCCCGGCGCGGCGCGCAACAGCCCCTCGGCGGTGAACAGCGTCATCTGCGTGTCATCGGTGATCTGTTGCGCCGCACCCTCGACGCGCTGGGGTAGAAACCCGGTTACTCCTTCGTCGCCATATCGCCCGCGAATCTGCCCCAACTGCAGAAATTCGATAGGCCATCCCAGCGCGTCACCGACCGCCCCACCGAGCAGCGAGCCCCGGACCCGGTCGAAGACCGTCGTGTAATCCACCACGAGGCAACATCTTTGCCTATCGAACCCGGACTGTCTGCGGCCGCAGTACTCGTTGACTCGGTCGACCGAAATCGAGCAGCCGGCCTGTGGTCACCAACGGAGCAGACTGTCAGCACTGGTGGTGGGGCTTTTTCGGGCCGTAGGCAGCGGTTCGGAAAGTCGAGTTGTACCGCTGCGAATCGATCGGAAAGATTGTGGGTACCAACGTATTCCGGCGCGCCTGTGGTCTCAGCCGGATGCCGGCTTCGAACGAGATCGACGATGACCGACAGCCACTCCGCCGAAGAGCTGCGAATAATGCTGGAGGACGGCGCTATCGCCACCGCCTCCTGCACCGAACGTGCCGCGATACACCTGCTCGATGTCGCGGGCTTGATCGGGCGCCGGTATCTCGATGCCTACATCAGCATCGAGCCCGTCGAGGTCTGTGACGAGCAGATCGCCGTGGCATTCATTCACGACTGGCCTGCGGTGGGCCGCCCGGCGAACCCGCAATTTCTCACCGCGAGTGAAATTCGCTGTCTGGAACTGGCCGCCGGTATCGCGCAAGCGCAGCCGGTGGACCTGCGCGGCGGTGGGCTGTCCGCGAAACATGCCCGCGGCGTCCTCGAAGCGTTGGCCATCTGCCTCGAGGTGGAGAATTACTACACGATCACGCCTACGCACGCGTTCTACCGGCTCCGCGGCCTCGGGTCCCGGCTTCGGCTGCTCTCGGACAGCTCGGCGCCTCCCGTGAGCGCTCTGCCCGACGGAGATGAGCCGGACGCCAGCTCGACGGCCTCGGACTGACCCGCTATCCGGCGGCGAAATACTTCGGGTCCTCCCATGGTTGTCGGTGACAGTTCCGCCGACGAGAGGACTGTTGGATGCCGAAAATGACCAGCGAAGAACGCGAGGCGTTCCTGGCCGAGTTGCACGTGGGGGTGATCGCCGTCGAGCGGCCGGATCGGGCGCCGCTGTCGGTGCCGATCTGGTACGTCTACGAGCCGGGCGGTGAGGTGGTCATCTGGACCGACATCGGGTCGGTGAAGGAGAAACTGATTCGCGCCGCGGGGCGATTCTCGCTCACCGCGCAGGTGGAGCAGCCGCCGTACCGCTATGTCACGGTGGAAGGCTCGGTTACCGCCATCGAGCCGGCCACCTTGGCGACCGCGCGTCCCATCGCGGTCCGGTACTTCGGCGAGGCGGAGGGCACGGCATACGCGGAGCAGGGGATCACGGACAAGTCGATCCTCATCCGCATGCGTCCCGAACGCTGGCTGAGCACGGATTACTCGAAGGAGTAGCCGCGCAACCCCATCCGGCGCATCGATGACCGATTGACAGCACCTGCCTCAGCTGCCAACGTATCGAAGGACCGCGAGGTCCTGATCCGGCTGGGCACTCGGGTGTCGTCGAATCGGAGAGTGCTTGATGGGGTTTCTCGAGCCCGACCTGCCTGTGGTCGATATGGCGGAGTGGAGCAAGGGAACTCGGAGCGACCGGATCCGCCCGATGGCCAGGCATTGGGCCGAGGTGGGCTTCGGGACGCCGGTCGCGCTGCACCTGTTCTATGTCGGCAAGATCGGTCTCTATGTGCTCGGTGGTTGGCTGGTTGTGCTGTCCACCAAGGGGATCGACGGATTCACCAGTGTGGGTGACTGGTGGTTGGAGCCGATCGTCTTCCAGAAGGTGGTGCTGTACACGCTGCTGTTCGAGGTGGTCGGACTCGGTTGCGGGTTCGGTCCGCTGAACAACCGGTTCTTCCCACCGCTCGGCTCGATCCTGTACTGGTTGCGGCCCAAGACGATTCGGCTACCACCGTGGCCCGAGCGGGTTCCGCTGACCAGGGGCACCGATCGTACGGTGGTGGATGTCGCGCTGTACGCGGCTTTACTCGTGCTGACCGCTGTCGCGTTGCTGTCGGACGGCACCGGTGCGGTACCGGAGTTGGACACGGCAGTTGGCCTGCTGCCGGTGTGGCAGATCGCGGTGATCCTCGGCCTGCTCGCGGTGCTCGGATTGCGCGACAAGGTGATCTTTCTGGCGGCACGCGGCGAGGTCTACGCGACGCTGGCGGTCACCTTCTTGTTCAGCGGCGTCGACGTGATCGTCGCCGCGAAGGTGGTTTTCGTGGTGATCTGGATGGGTGCCGCGACGTCGAAGTTGAACAAGCACTTCCCGTTCGTGGTGTCCACGATGATGTCCAACAGTCCCGTTTTTCGGCGAAAGTCGCTCAAGCGCAAGTTCTTCGAGGACTTCCCTGACGACCTGCGACCCGGTCGGTTGTCGCGCATCTTCGCGCACGGGGGGACGGCCGTCGAGATGGGTGTCCCGCTGGTGCTGTTCTTCTCGCACGGCGGGGTGCTGACGGCGGTGGCCGCGGCCGTGATGATCGGCTTCCACCTCACGATCCTGACCGCCGTTCCGATGGGGGTGCCGCTGGAATGGAATGTCTTCATGATCTTCGGTGTGCTGGTGCTGTTCGTCGCGCACGCCGACCTCGGTCTCGGTGATCTGCACAATCCCGTGCTGGTGGCGCTGCTGTTCATCGTGATCGCGGGCATCGTGATCGCCGGAAACCTGTTCCCCCGCAAGATTTCCTTCCTGCCGGGCATGCGCTACTACGCGGGCAATTGGGATACCACGTTGTGGTGCATCAAGCCCTCGGCCGCTGCGAAGATCGGCCGGGGGATCGTCGCGATCGCCAGCATGCCGCAGGCCCAGCTGGAGCGGTTCTACGGCAAGGACCGCGCGCAGATCCCGATGTACATGGGATACGCCTTCCGTGCCATGAACACCCACGGCCGGGCGCTGTTCACCCTCGTGCATCGAGCCATGCCGCCCGGCCGCGAGGACGAGTACACCCTCACCGACGGTGAACGCATCTGCAGTACCGCCCTCGGCTGGAACTTCGGCGACGGCCACATGCACAACGAGCAGCTCATCGCCGCGATGCAACAGCGTTGCCATTTCGAACCCGGCGAAGTGCGCGTCGTCCTGCTCGACGCCCAGCCGATCCACCAGCAGACCCAGGAATACCGGCTGGTCGACGCCGCCACCGGCGAATTCGAGCGCGGGTTCGTGAACGTCGCGGACATGGTGACCCGGCAGCCATGGGACGACGACGTGCCCGTGCACGTGTACCCGCAATGAGCGTAGTGAAGGTCGGCGTAACCGATGTCGTAGTGTCCGGTCTCACTCGCGGACGCGGTCCATTTCGCTCAGTACCGGACGGTCGGTAACGGCCTCTCTCGGGGATCGCCCACGATGCCCGACTGCTCGGCGCCGCGACTGGTGAAGTCGAAGGATCCGCCGTGGCCCGCATCGGTATGCCCGAGATCAGAACAGGATCAGCGCGGCGCACAGTCCGGCAATGGCAATGAACTGCAGGGTGACCCGGTACTTCAGAATGCTGTCCCACTTGTCCTGCAGCGCACGGGCATTGGCCGGAATGATGCCGCTCTGGGCGGCGGCGGTCTGCTGGGTATTGATCGGTTTGGCGATGCGGACGTAGAAGGCGAGCCAGGTGAGCAGTGCCGCCACCGTGATCCCGGCCGCGACAGCGGCGCCGATCTGCCCGGCCAACAGTGCGATCAGCAGCGTGAGCACCGCGGTGATCACACCGCCCGCGCCGACAACCGGCATGCGCTTGTCACCGTAGTAGTGGCCCCATCCCGCACTCATGGTCACGGCCGCGTCATCGAGCTTGCGGTACACCGACCGGGTGATCACGGCCCCGCAGACATCGGTGCCATAGACGACGGCATTGGCGAGAACGGCGACGGCGGCAATGATCTGGCCGGTGACAACGAGCATTTTCGGCTTCCCTTCCCAAATTCTAGCAACGCTAGAAACTGGAGCAAAGGTAACATTCGTCGGCTAGCTTGTCTAGCGTTGCTAGGCTAGAACCGTACCGCGGCCCTTCGACACCCCGCACGGGTCCTCTCGCCGCCAGCCTCATCGGCCTGCAGATCCCGCCGGACGTCGCTGTACTCTCGGCCGCGATGCGAAGTGCCGTCACCGCATTCGCCACGACAGGCGACCCGGGCTGGCCGCAATTCGACAGCACCGAATTTCGTCTAGTGGCTGATCCTTTCCAGTTCGTCGATGTCCTTGTCGGAGAGCGACAGTCCAGCGCCTAGGAGATTCTCGCGTAGGTGGGTAGTCGACGAGGTGCCGGGGATCAGCAGGATGTTCGGTGATCGGTGCAGCAGCCAGGCCAGGGCGACCGACATCGGCGTCGCAGTCAACCGGGCGGCGACGGCCGACAGCGCCGCGGACTGCAGTGGGTTGAAGCCACCGAGTGGGAAGAAAGGTACGTAGGCGACGCCCTGCCTGGCGAGGGTGTCGATCAGTTCGTCGTCTCGGCGGTAGGCCAGGTTGTACATGTTCTGCACGCACACGATCGGCGCGATCGTCTGCGCTTCGGCGACCTGTTCGGCCGTCGCGTTGCTGACGCCGAGGTGGCGGATCAGCCCGCGCTGCTGGAGTTCGGCTAGGGTCTCGAACGGTTCTGCGAGTGAACCGGACTGTGGCCCTGCGGCATTGCCGAGCCGGAGGTTGACCACGTCGAGCACGTCGAGGCCGAGCGCATCGAGGTTCCCGTGGACGGCGCGGCGCAGCTGTTCGGGTCGTCGGGCCGGGGGCCATCCGCCCTGCTGGTCGCGGGTCGCGCCGACTTTGGTCACGATGTGCAGCGGTTCGGGGTAGGGGTGCAGTGCTTCGCGGATCAACTGATTGGTGACGCGTGGCCCGTAGGCGTCGGCGGTGTCGATGTGGGTGATGCCGAAGTCGACGGCCGCACGCAGGACGTCGAGCGCGCCGTCGCGATCGGCAGGCGGACCCATCACCCCGGGTCCGGCGAGTTGCATTGCGCCGTAACCGAACCGGGTGACAGTCAGGTCGCCCAGGGTCCAGGTTCCGCCGGGAAGCGAAGGGGTGGCAGTGTTCATACCGCTGTCTTTCATCTCGAGCAGGTTGGCGCCTGTTGGCGGCCTGCTTCAGCATTGATGTGTAACTTCCTGATAGGAAGTAGGCACTTCGAAGTGCGTAACTCACCCGTAGGTTGGAGGACCGGCTGATGGCGACGATGACGGCAGCCCAGAAGAGAGCCCAGTCCAAGGCCGAATACGATGCTTTCCTGGCGGCCTGTCCGAGCCGCAAACTGCTGGAGCGGATCTCCGACAAATGGGTCGCACTGATCGTGACCGCATTAGGCAGCGCCGGATCACGTCAGCCCGGCGACCCCTGCGCCGGTGAGCCGGGTTCGATGCGCTACTCGGAGCTGTCGCGCCTGCTGGCAGGTGTGAGCCAGAAGATGCTCACCCAAACCCTGCGCTCCCTGGAGCGAGACGGTCTGATAACCCGCACCGCGACACCGACCGTGCCCGTGACGGTCTCCTACGAACTGACCGACCTCGGCCTATCACTGCACCGATTGGTCCGCGAGATCAAGGGCTGGGCCGAGATGCACATGGACGAAGTACTCACCAACCGTGCGGCACACGACACTCGAAGCGACTGAGCCACCCCACACTCCCTTTTCCCCACGCCAGCAGGACCGCTGCGTATAGTCGGCGATGGTGAGCTCTCATGCCGCTGAGCGCGCGATCCGCTGGGGACCGCATCCGCTGCTGATCGATTGTCCGGCAGGGCATCTCGGTCAGAGCGGGGGATGAATTCGAGGTCGGCGAGGGGGTTACTGAGTGACTCTGCCGGTGAGGCCGCCGATCCGGGTGTCGGCGTGATCGGCGGAGGTTACCGCGCACAGGATGGTTTTGGTTGGGACGCCGTAGGGGTTCAGACCGCTGTTCTTCGACAGGATTACGTTCAGCCGCTGTTCGCAGAAGTCCGCGCTCAGACCGGTGCTTGGCCATTCTTCACTGAGGATCACTTCGCCGTAATGCGGTTCAGAGCACGGCTTCACGTGCACACTCTCGTCGAATCTGGTGCTGTAGTCCCAGCAGTCACCGACCTGAAGGTGCGTATGGTCCCTGGACCCGCCATCGTAGATGTACAGCCCAACCACGACGAGTGCGCCGAGCACGACGAGCGCGCCGAGGCCGAGTCCGCGCAACGCGCCGAGACCGAGTGTTGCGACTGTGGTACGACTACGCATGATCAAGAACTCCAATTATCCTGTGGGCCAACCGCGATAGTGTTGGCCCGCGGTCACGTCACAAATCGACGCAACGGATACAACATACCAACGCGCACAGCCGAATTGGGCAGGCTGCCCAAGAGCACACGCTGACGTGCCGGACGAACTAGGGTCTCGCGGAACCGGCGTCGGTGCACGAGTATTGCGCCAACGCCGGTTTCACTGGCGGGGCTGTCGCGGAGCGAAACCGCCTCGATGTCATGCCATCCACCCAGCCACGTCATTTGCGTTTCAGCGGGCTCGGCTCGCAGAAGGAGCACCAGAGACAGATGAAGATGAAGCTAGCCGCCGCTGCCATGCTCGCCGTGAGTGCAGCTGCCGTCTGTAATGCCGCACCGGCGTCGGCATACCCGGTCAATTGGGGTGCCATTGCGTTTTCGCCCGGGGGCGGCAGGCTCGGCTACGCAACCAATTTCCCGACCGAGGATGCCGCTGTGCAAGCAGCGAAGGCGAAATGCGCAGGCGCGAGCTTTGGCTCCGGCAATTTCGGTGCCCAAGATTGTGTCACCCGCGTGACGTTCACAAACGGATGTGCCGCGGTCGCGGAGAGCAATCTCATCTGGGTCAAAATCCGAATCACGGGCTTCGGCAAGGGCGCAACGCCCGATGAAGCGGAGCGCAACGCAATCGCTGATGTGGACCGCGCCGCCCCCGGCACCGGAAGTGCGGGCGCCAGGATCATCGGCACGATCTGCAACGGGCCGACTGACTGACCGGCACAACCGCGATCGCCCGACCAGCCGTTGGCGGCGGACACCTCGTTCGCCGCCATCCTCGACGATGTCCGCCGTGACGAGGCGCGCCGCTACCTGACCACCACCGATATGCCCATGAGCCAGGTCGCGTCCCTCATCGCCTTTCTCTATTTTTTCTCCTTTTTCTTCTCTTTTTCCACGGCATCTTTGAACATTTTAGTTTTTTCCTCTTCGAGCTTTTTGAGTCCAGCTTCGCCCTCATATTGGGGTTTAATCTTGTCCGCTGCTTCGCCCATAGCCTTCTTCAAGGCTTCGCTGTACTCCTTACTGTTGTCACACACCGCGTCCCGGGTGTCGTCGTTCAGTTTGCCTTCCGAATCCGGCGCCACGGCCATGCGGGCCTCCTTCAGTGGGTCCTTCCCCGGTTCCCACTGGATTGCCGACTTTCGCTGGGCAGCGTCCCAATCGGCATAGAATTGCGCGGACCGCGGCTTCTTCTCACAGAAGAATTTGAGGAGCTCCTTTTTTTCCAGATCAGGCGTCGGCTCCTTTTCCGCCGCTTCCTCATCTTCCTCTTCGTCTCCACTAGGCGCCTGCGCAAGGATCTCGGTCTTACCGATGTGAGCAAGCGGCTGCGCGGTCGCCGTTCCGGCAGCCGAGCCCACACCGCACAGCAACGCGACCGCTACCGTGCCTGCCGAGATCGCCGCGGCAATCCTCGGCGCGCCCGGCCTCCGGTATTTGCGTATCGTCATTTCTTCAACTCCTGTCGTTTCGCTACATCACGGACCTCATGGGATGACCGACTGCCTCCTGTATTCGTTTCCGGCGGGTGTGCGGATGGGAGGTGGTGGACGGGCTGCTGCGCAACTCGCCAGTCGCCTTGCGGCACACCACCGACGCGGTCATCGCAGCCTGGATGCCGCCCGCCTGAGCACGGTGGTGACCGGTGGGTTCAGGTTGCGGTCGCGTCGAGGAAGTCGGGGGTGAATAGGTAGCGTGTGAACCAGCGCGGCATCTGGCGTTGCAGTGCGTGGTCACCGTGCACCTGGACCCCGGGTTGTTGGAGCAGTTGCGGCCAGGACAGATTCCCGAGCCACCATTCGGTCGCCGCTCGGGTCGGTGTGGTGAGCCAGATGTCGACGGGTGCGCCGGTGTCGTCTCGGCACAGGTCCACGCCGGTCCGGGAGAGATGTAACCAAAACCTGCGGTCGGCGGCCGGCCGGTCGGTGAACTCGATGGCGAGCACGACCCGGCGGTCGGGCAGCGCGGCGGCATCGACGCGTCGGCGCATGTCCCAGGTGAGGGCGGCGGTATCGAGATCGTCCTCGCCCAGGGCGGCGCTGTCGGTGGTGACAGCCCATCGGGCCAGTTCCCGGACCACCGGGGCGAGCGCGGCACCAGCATCGGTGAGGCGATAGCCGTCGATGACGCCAGCGGCGCGCAGCGTCCGCAGCCGCGCCGACAGAGTTGCCCGGGGGATCCGCGGCAGCCCTCGACACAGGTCACCGAAGCTCGACGCTCCGAGCAGCAGTTCCCGGACGATCAACAGCGTCCACCGCTCGCCGAGCACATCCAGCGCCCGCGCCACGGCGCAGAACTGTCCGTAACCACCCACACCGGCAGCGTACGTACCGCGTGACCACACGCGCGGTTCAAGGATTGAACTTCCAGCTCCGACGCGAGGTACCGATGATCGACAACGTCTATGTATTCGTTGGAAAGGCGAGCAGTCATGGAAATCGGTACCAGCGTGCTGACGGCGATCGGCCACACACCGCTTGTGCGCTTGCGCAGGGTCGTGCCCGCCGACTGCGCGACCATCCTGGTCAAGGTCGAGGGCCACAACCCGACCGGCAGCATGAAAGACCGGATGGCACAGGCCATGCTGGCCGCTGCCGAGGCCGACGGCCGGCTACGGCCTGGCGACACCGTCGTCGAATACACCGGCGGCAGCACCGGTGCCGCGCTGGCCCTGGTCTGCGCGGCGAGGGGATACCGGCTGCGGATCGTCAGCTCGGAAGCGTTCAGCGAGGACAAGCTGATCCAGATGGCCGCGCTGGGCGCCGAACTCATTTTGGTTCCGAGTGCGAACGGGCGGATTACCAAGAAGCTGATCCTCGACATGATCGATACCGCCGCCGAATTCGGGCGCGAACCCAATACCTACTGGACCGACCAGCTCACCAACTCCGCCAGCATCATCGGCTACCACTCGATGGGCGAGGAGATCTGGGCGCAAACCGGTGGCCGCGTCGACGGCTTCGTCCAAGCGGTCGGCACGGCGGCATCACTGCGCGGGGCGACCACACCGCTGAAACAGTACAATCCGCGACTGCGGGTGGTGGCTGTCGAACCGGCCGAATCCGCGGTGCTGTCCGGCGGCCGCCCCGGCGCTCACCTCATCGAAGGCATCGGCATCGGCTACCAACCCCCGATGTGGGACCCAAACCTCCCCGACGAGATTATCCCGGTGCCCACCGCCGACGCTGAAGCCATGACACGACGACTCGCGACAGAAGAAGGGCTGTTCACCGGAACCTCGTCCGGGGCCAACGTCATCGCGGCCATCGAACTCGGGCAACGACTCGGCCCCGACGCCACCATCGTCACCATACTGGTGGACTCCGGCCTTAAATACCTCAGCACGAACGTGTTCCGGGCAAGCCGGGTCTGAAACAGACCAACCTGGCCCGTTCACACCGCTCAGGGCGTAATTGGCTACTGCATCATCTGGATGTGTGAATGCTCATGTGATGTCGGGCAGATTCGGATGATTTGGGCGTTGGCGTCGGAGACACAGATCCGGGTCCAATTGTTCGGGCCGCCTTGTATAGGACCCCACGCGATGTTGGCGGCCTGGTCCTCGTACGGGATCCAGTGGTGGAGGTCGAAGGCCCACTCCGTGCTTGAGATCGTCAGTAGCGGCTCGGTCGGGGTGTCGCAGGTGGGGCAGGGGTTCGGATAACGCGCGGTACGGCCGCGGTGCGCGCATTGGATGGTGGTCCAGATCCCTTGGTCGACAAGGCGTGAGTCGACCATGAAGGCACCTGAATATGCTTGTACGACAACAGGTCTGAGGGGTCGGCCGGGATGGGACGCATCGACGCCGCCCGCAACCGGGACCGTGACACTCCACCCCGAGAACGCCGCGCTACGCGCTAAACTCGACGGTGGCTTCACCGTGCCGCGTCGTTGGACCGGGACCATATGGGCATAGCCCACTTCGACGTCGAACACCACTTCGTCGCGGACCTGGCCTCCACCGGAACCCAGATCCACGGCTCGGGAATGTCTATCGGCTCTATGTCGAAGAAGAAGTCCGATGCTCGGATCCACACCCGCGTCGGCCCAGGCTTCAGTCGAGTCGTGGCTCCGCGCGGCGAGGTGTCGGCACGACGAACAGCGTCGAAGGTCCTGCCGCACCGGCCCGGGACCGTCTCCCCTGCCCCGCCCAGAGAGTCGTGCCAATTGTCGAACATATGTTCGATGTTGCGGTAGGCTGGTTCGGGTGAACATACATTCGACCGCGTTTGCGCCGGATGCTCCAGCAGCAAGGTGGCCGGAGCTGGCCGATGTCGACTTGCTGCGCACCCTCGTCGAAACCGAACGCCGCCGGAGGCGACTGGACGCTGCCATGCGCGCGGCCGTCGCCGAAGCCGAGCGTCGCGGCCTCGCCGCAGACACCGGCTATCGGGATACCGTGGAGCTATTGACTGATCTGCTGCGAATCAGTACCTACGAAGCGCGTCGGCGAATCGAATACGCGGCTCCGCAGGCCCGCTCGCGTTCCAGGAAGAAGTGGAGGGTGCTGGCGGCAGCAAGTTGATGCCGAGCCCTGGTGCCTCGATCTCTGTTCTGGGACGGCCCTACGTTCGCCGGTGACGCCTCCCGATCGCCCGATGTCGTTGTGCCAGAACGCTGATCGGGAAACCTGTATACCGGAGCATGCCGGTTCTATCAACCGGTTCGCGAGAACCGCGAGTCCCCACGTTGTGGGGTCTTTACAGGACAAACCGGGCGTTCGATGATCGACCAAGGGGCGTGACACGCCGATCTGATTACCACACCGATTTATCGAACATGACCATTCGCGAACGCACCATGCCACCGGTTTCGGCCGGGCGGAGATCATCAGCCGTGTCGAAGAGTTTGTCGTCGATGCGGAGTAGGTGGTTCGGGCATCCGCGGGAATGTCGTTGACTCGCTGTTGTATTGCTCGAAGGAGTTTCGTAATGTTCGGAAAACTGTTCTACGCACGGGCGGCCCTGATCGCGGCGAGTTGTACCGCGGCCGCGATGGCGGTCGGCGCTGGTCCGGCACAGGCCGACAGCTCGACGACGGTCAGCCCGGCCGGAGCGGGCGTCGCAACCTCGAACAATGGCGCGGTGGTCTTCGGGTCGGGCGCCTCGACCGTCAATTGCTACACCGGCACGACCAGTGGCGGTTCCGTTCCCGCGGCACCGAACAACAAGAACTCGAGCGGCCCGGTGACCGTGTCGCTCGGGCCCCTGACCCTGGGCCAATGCAGCACCGGCCAGTCCGGTCGCACCGTCGAGGTAACAACCACCGGCAACTGGGGAATTGCGGCGCAGAACGGGTCACCGATCGCCGCCGATCTGGTCATTCCCCAAGGGGGAGTGACAATCACAACCAGTGGGTCGGCGAACTGCACCACCGTATACGCGCCGGACGGACCCGTGACGGTGGCCGGTACCTACACCAACAGCGTCAACAACGGCGGCCTGCAGTCGCTGCCGTCGATGACGGTCCTCGATACGGTGCCGAACCGGACAACCGGTGACGCCTCCTGCCCGACGGGGGATTCATGGGACAAGGTGTCAGCCACCTTCCTTGTGAACAACCCCGCCGACCCAGGGCGCATGATCACCGTCGGTCCGTAACTCTGTCGGCCGGTAGCCGTTCGGTCACGCGAGCCGGCGGAGATCGAGCCGCAGCAAAACCAGAAACATCTGCTTCTGCCGCTGGGGGCCGCGGCCTGGAGGGCGAGATCAGCTGCGCCACAGAACATCCGCACATGCCGAGAAGCGCGCATCCAGTTGGACGCGCGCTTCTGCCGATGAGCGGTCACGGGTTGTCAGCCCTTGCGGCTCGCAGTCGCCGGACCTCGGCGACCAGTGTCGGGATGTCCTGACGAGCGGCGGCGATGAAGTCCAGATCCGAAACTGAGGCTGGTCGGATCACGCCGGGTTCGGCGCGAGAGACATACATATCCGGCTCGTCGTCTGCCTCGCTTACCGGATGAAGTCCCCACCGCTCCAGTGATCACGGCTCTCGACAAAGGACGTCCACGGTCCGGGCGAGGCGGCGGCGCAACGGGCTTCGATCGCGTCGATTCTTCATCGCTCAGCATCTGGGGTGTTCGTTCCCGGGAGGCGTACGGATGTGCTAGCTCGGCAGAAGTCGAGCCGAATCTTTTGGTGTCGCCGATCACAGTCGGGTGCTGTCGGCGGCATTGGATGTAAGCTATCTCTTACATAGTAAGAGGTCTCTTACATTGCCGGTAGTCGCAGGCAGTGACATCCGATAGGAGTGCACATGAGCAAGGTTTGGTTCGTCACCGGTTCCTCGCGTGGGATCGGCCGGGAGATCGTGCAGGCGGCGCTGTCGCGGGGGGACCGGGTGGCTGCGAGCGCCCGGAACCCGGAGACATTGAAAGATCTGGTCGATGAGTACGGCGACGCCATCTTGGCGCTGGAGCTGGATGTCACCGATCGCGACCGCGCTTTCGAAGCGATCGCGGAAGCGCACGAGCAGTTCGGCCGGTTGGATGTGATCGTCAACAATGCCGGGTATGGCCTCTTTGGAGCGTTCGAGGAGGTCTCCGAGCAGGATTTCCGGGATGTGCTCGAGGCGAATCTGTTCGGCTCGTTCCATGTGACGCGCGCGGCGATCCCGGTGCTTCGCGAGCAGGGCAGTGGACACATCGTCCAGATTTCCAGTGGCGCGGGTCTGGTCAACTTCCCCGCATTCGGTGCCTACAACGCTTCGAAGTTCGCAGTGGAGGGATTATTCGGCGAGTTGGCCAGCGAGATAGAGCAGTTCGGGATCAAAGTGACCATCGTCGAGCCCGGTGCCTACGACACCGAGGCGCCCACCACCGCGGCGAAACGGTCCAAGCAACTGCCCTACTACGACCGGGTGCGGGAGATGCTGGCCGAGCAGTCCGCCGCGGCGACGCTCAACGATCCGGCCGCCGCTGGTGCCGCGATGCTCGAGCTGGTCGACCTGCCGGAGCCGCCTAGGCGCGTGTTGTTCGGAAAGGACGTCCTGTCCATGGCCCAGCAGGTTTATGCGGACCGGCTGGTCGAGTGGCAGCGGTGGGCCGATTTCGGCGAGCGCGCGGGATAGCGAGCAGGGTTCAGGACGCGCCGTGATGTAAGGTCGTTCTCACATTGTGGCGGCGGGCAAGCCAGCAAAGGAGTCGTACCGTCAAACGGAGCTATCACCACGGCGACTTGCGCGCGGCATTGATCGAGGCCAGCTTCGAGATCCTGGCCGAGGCGGGGCTGGCGGGATTTTCCGTCGCCAAGGTCGCCAAGCTCGTGGGGGTTAGCTCCGGGGCGCCGTACCGGCACTTCGGCGACCGCGATGCCTTGCTCAACGCGGTCGCCGAACAAGCCTCCCTCGAGGCCGTCGAGCGGATCGGCACCGCGGTCGAGGCGGCGGGGGCGGATCCGATACTGCGGTTGAGCGCCTGCGCGGGCGCTTACGTCGGTTACGTCATCACCCGCGGGCCCGCCATCGACGCGATCTTCGCTGCCGACCTGCAACGTGAGCGCGAAGGGCGGCTGAACACCGCCTCACAGGCCGCGTTGGGCATGCTGCGCGGTTTGGTCTCGGCCGCCGGCGGAGCCGACTCGGATACCCAGTTCGAGCAGTACCTGGCCATGGTCAACGGCTACGTCGCCTTGTACGAAGCCGGGTTCTTCCACGCCACGCACTACAACGCCGAAAACATAGCCGCCCACGCCGCCCACGCCGTGGCCACCCTGGCGGCGGGCTGGCGATCCATGCCCGGCCTTTCACCGAACCCGACAGCATCGTCGTAACCTCACGGCATCGTCATAAACAGCGCCCGCTTCTCCTCACATCGCTGAAACCCGCGGTCGGCCATTGGGAAGACCCGGGAAGACAAGGTATCGAACAGGACCCACGGGATTCGTGCTGGAAAACGTACGAACTCACAGAATCGGATCGGTATGCACGAAATCGTCCTGGGCGATGTGACTGTCACGAGGATCGTGAACGTGGTCGTCACTGCCGAGATCTCGCCTGCCACCTCCTTCCCCGGCAGCACCACAGCGACCTGGCAACAGCACAGGTCCTTGCTCGAGCCGGACTTCTTCGAAGTGTCCACCAATACGGTTCGCGCGGCGAGTCAAGTCTGGCTGCTGCGCAGCGAGGGCCGAAACATAGTGGTGGACACCGGCTTCGCCCACACCCAGCAACCCGGCGCACAAGCCAACGACACCGACCTGATCCAAGGCCTGACCGCTGCGGGTGTGCGACGCGAGGACAACGACGTGGTGATCAACACCCACCTGCACGAGGATCATGTCGGCTGGAACACCTACCTCGACGGTGGAGTTCGGGTGCCGAGCTTCCCCAACCTCGCACCGGGACACACACCGGGATCCAGCATCCTGAGACTCCAATCAGGCTCGGACACAGCGTTATTCGTCGGAGACGCCCTGCACACCCCGCTGCAAATCGTGCAACCCGATACCAATAGCCAATACTGCGAAGACCCCACCCGAGCCCGCCGGACCCGAAACCAGCTGCTCGGGCAGGCCGCTGACACCAACGCACTTGTGCTACCGGCACATTTCCCAGGACACGGCGCCGCAGAAATCGAACGCAACGGAAACTGATTCGCCATCAAGACATGGGCGCCGTTCACCCGCATCTGACACCGTCGGATCCGGCGTGCCGAGGAGCGCCACCACTCTCGAACTGATCGCGCCGGGACCATACACCCCGAGGACCAAGCGCCGGGAATCCTGGCCCGCCGCGCTGAAGGTCAGTCCCTGCGCGAGATCGCCCGCGGCGTCGCGGTGAGCTCGGACGTGGTCCACGCCGAGGTGAAGACTGCCGAGCTCACCGCTGACGCCTCGTGGTCGTACTCGTCCCAAGGGTGCGTCGCAGCGTTACGAAATGCGCTGTGGAGAACGAAACCTGTCCAGAGCTGAGCGCACCTTAGGACTCACGTACGTAGGTCTGGTCGTTGTTATTCAAGGTATCGACTCTTGATTCGCCCTGCTTGCAGGTGGCCTTCAACTTTTGTTTGGCAGGCATCTGCCCTGCTTTGCCCTCGAGTAGCAGCACACCCGGGGATATGACTTTGTACTTCCCCTTGAAGGAGGTCGTGAAGATCGGGTATTTGGCCAGATTGTCGAAAGTGCGGTCATCCTTGAGTGTGAGTTCTCCCGACGCCTTGCTGACGGATCCGTCCTCAGTTTCCGCCAAGATTTCTTCGAACTTGAACGTGCCCACGTAGTCCTGTGGCTTGGCACCACATTCGGCCGGTGGAGCGGCTGGTGCGTCAATGGATACGCTCGAGATGGCGGCCGCGCCGACGACCGCAGCTGCGAGCACCCGCTTTACCTTCATGCCTCTCCTTCATGTTCCTTGTCGTACCCAGCCGTGGCACCGTACGCGATCGCGGGTTCTGATCGCGGGATTCCGTCACCGCGTCGGCCCGCGAAGTTCGACCGCGGTGCTCGATGTGTAGGCCAGCTGCTGTGTCGCCCTTTGCGGGCGTGCCGTAATCAACGCACAGTTATGTCGATGAGCGGGTGTTTTGCTGGTGGCTGTCGTGATGGTCCGACGATCTGCCCACATCAGCCCCTCGCCGAGGAGCGATGCTGGCAGATCGTCATGTTGTAGTGAGTAGTTGTGTCAGTGGCCGAAGGGTTGCGTTGCTGTGCAGCCGTTTCCGCCGTGCCAGGGGATGGCTACCAGGGGAAGGCTTTGGCGTATTGCACGGTCAGCATCGCCACTGCTGTCTTGGAGGTGTTGTAGGCGACGTTGACGATCGTGCCCGCATCGCTGCGCCGCAGCAACGGCAGGAACGCGTGGGTGACCCGCACGACGCCGACGACGTTGGTGTCGAGCACCGCGGTCATGTCGGCGCCGGTGACCTCGTCGGGCTCACGCTCGGGCCCGGCGATACCGGCATTGTTGACCAGCGCATCCAGCTGCCCCTGCTCGGATTCGACCTGTTCGGCGGCGGCGCGGATCGACGCGTCGTCGGTCACGTCGATCAGCAGCGGGCGCCCCCAGTTGCCCGGCGGCGCGTTCGGCCTTGTCGAGGTTGCGTGCGCCCACGTAAACGGTGTTACCGGCGGCCACCAGCTGGCGGGCGGTCTCGAATCCCAACCCTTTGTTAGCTCCGGTGATCACGGTGACGGTCATATTTGTGCTCCTCGGTTTCGTAGTGTCGGTTTCGATGCCCTGTCTGCCCAGCGGCATCGCGCGCTGCGGTGGATAGAGTTCAGGATCGTTTGTCGCGGAAGAACTCTCGGAGATCGCCGGTGAGTTCGCCGGGGATCTCGAGGGTGGCGAAGTGTCCGCCGTGGTCGAGTTCGGTCCAGCGGGTGATGGTGTGCGAGGGCGCGGAATAGCTGCGGATAGCCCAGTCGATCGGGGTCAGCAGCACTGCGGTCGGGACGCCGGAGTTGGGTTCGGGTCCCCAGCCTCCGCCGCGCACATAGGTGGCATACGCCGAGGTGCCCGCGGTACCGGTCAGCCAGTACAGCATGACGTTGGTGAGCAGGATGTCCTTGTCGATGATCTGTTCGGGCAGTGTCTGCTTGGGGCGGGTCCATTCCCAGAACTTGTCCATGATCCAGGCCAGCTGCCCGACCGGGGAATCGACCAGGCCGTAGGCGAGGGTCTGCGGGCGTTGCGACTGCAGACCGAGATATCCCGGAGTCGCGGGATTCTCGGCGAAGAACCGATCCAGCCGCTGCTGCTCGGAGCGGGTGAGCTTCGCGTACTGATCGTCAGGCAACGGTGCGAACGGCACCGGTGCCGGGCCGGTGGTGACATGAACGCCGACGACCCGGTCGGGAGCCGCCGCACCGACCAGCGGGCTGACCGCCGAACCGGCGTCACCGCTGTGCTGAGTTCGGCCCATGCACGCCCGGTCTTGTAGTTGTCCCGAGCCGCATCGACGTGTCGCGCAACACATGCCGAGGTGCGGATTGAATAACCAAAGACGCTACGCAGACAGGCCAGGATCGCAGCAGCGTGTGAATCGGGTTGTGGTGACGACGGGTCGGGGCTGCCGTGACTATCGGCCCCCGATGCCGCGTGGGGGCTCGCCCCGACCGCCAGCTCGATCGGGCGCCCGGCTCATCGGAGCTGGGCGCCTGCGGGGCCCGCCGCGGGGTCACTCCTCTCCGATCCCGGCTTCCTCGTATGCGACGAGCATGTCTTGCGCATTATCTCTGAGTTGCTGGACAGGGTCGTGTAGTGCGATCTCCCGCAACATCGGGACGTACCGCCGCGCCGGTGTGTACCCCGTCGCATAGATAGCCGCTTCACGCAGGTCGTTCCGTGGATCGCGCAACCCCTCGACCACGCGAACCTGGCTGTCCTCGTCAAATTCTGGCGGGGAACTCAACGCCAGCATCAACAGAGCTCCGGCGCGCTCCTCAACGGTGTCGGCCCCGTCGTGGAAGGTAATCAGTTCTTCTCGGGAGAACACCTCGAGGTGGTCCTCGGCATGATCGATGAAAGCCTGACGTTGACTCGGAATGGCGGCGGTCACAAATACGTATGGACAGCCGGTAGCGTCATCGAGCGAGTAGCTGAGGTCGACTCCGGATGAGATCTCCCAGGTGACAACCCGAAGAGTACCGGCAGCGGTGTCTTCCTCCGTCTCATCGACCACGTCCCATCCGAAGGTGGAAGCGTAATCCATAACTTCCTCCTCCGCGTACGAGGTGGACCGCATGATCAGCCGTCTGGACTGGTACTGACCGGATGACATCCCAACTCTCCAAACTCTTCGGCAAGACGAGCGCAGCGTTACAACCTCGGCGTGGCGGGCCGGAGGCGATTTCGGCTTGCTCATACTCGAAATCTTTGTCTCCCACGCTCGTAACCGCGATACCCGAGTTCCATGAGACGTCCAGCGTGGAAACCAAGCACATGCAAATGCCGCGGAGGGCGCGTTGGCCAGCAGTCCAGAATGGTTGGCTGGCATAGCTTCTCAACTCGCACCCATGCAGATGCGCGTGCAGTTCGGTGTCGATGACGTGATCCCGCTTGGTCTCGGTCTGCGACGGCAGCGCCGAAAATTGTTGGTGTGCTGCGGATCGCGTGATCGCTTCGGTTGGTTGCGGCGGTGTTGTTCAGGGCAGGGTCGGCAGATAGTCCGGAGCCTTGCGAGCCGGTGTCGCCTGCTCGTATGCGTAGGCGTAGGCGATCAGTTGTGCGTCGCTGAACCGCGTTCCGATGAAGGACAAGCCGAGCGGCAGCGTATCGCGGGCATATCCGGCGGGCACGGTGGCGATCGGGTACCCGGCCATCGCGGAGTTGCGCGTGGAACTGGCGAATGATGTTCCGCCGCCCTGATATTCGAGTTTCGGGGCTGGTGCCTCGGTCGGAGTGACGATCGCGTCGAGCCGGTCTCGGGTCAGCGCATCGTCGATGGCTCGCCGGGCTTGATCGGTCGCGGCTTGGCGGTGTGCGCGGTAGGTCGGATCGGTCAGGTCGCCATCGGTCTTGTCGGCCATCTCGAACAGTTCTTGGCCGAAACCGGCCAGTTCGGTGTCGGCGTGGCGGCGGTTGTAGTCGATCAGTTCGGTCAGGTCCTTCGGGTGCTCGCCGGGGGTGGCGGCGAGGTAGGCGTTCAGGTCGTGTTTGAACTCGGTCAAGACGGCCGGTAGCAGGTCGCGGGTCACCACCTCGTCGGAGTTGGGGACGTCGACGTTGTCGACGACGACGGCGCCCAGGCCGCGCAGCCGCGCCACGGTGGCATCGAAGACTCGGTCCACGTCGGGGTCTATCCCGACACGACCGGTGCGCCATATGCCGATTCGCTTGCCGCGCAGCGAGTTCGGGTCGAGCAGGGACCGGTAGTCGGTGGGCAGCATGTCCTGGGCGACGGCGGTGTCGGGATCGTTCGGATCGACACCATAGATAGCCGACAGGGTCAGTGCGGCATCGGCGACGTTGCGCGCGATCGGTCCGGCGGTGTCGTGGCGCAAGGTGATCGGCACAATGCCGCTGCGGCTGACCAGGCCCACCGTCGGTTTGATGCCGACCGTCGACGTCGCACTCGCCGGGCACACGATCGACCCGTCGGTCTCGGTGCCGATCGTTACCGCGGCAAGAGCGGCAGCGGCGGCCACGGCAGACCCGCTGGAGGATCCACACGGGCTGCGGTCGAGGACGTAGGGGTTGCGGGTTTGTCCGCCGGTGGCGCTCCAGCCGGCGATCTGGTTGGTGGAGCGGAAGTTTGCCCACTCGGAGAGGTTCGCCTTGCCCACGATTACGGCTCCGGCTGCGCGCAATCGACCGACGAGGAAAGCGTCGGTGGTGGGCTCGGCCGTGAGCAGCGCCGACGAGCCGGCGGTCGTCGGTTGCTTGTCGGCGGTGTCGATGTTGTCTTTGACCAGGACGGGGATGCCCTCCAGTGGCCCACGCGACCGCTGTGCGCGGCGCCGGTCGTCGCTGTCGCGCGCGATCGAGACCGCATCCGGATTCACCGCGATCACAGCGTGCAGAAGGGGATTGAGACTTTCGATCCGCTTCAGATAGGCCCCGGTCAGTTGTTCAGAGCTCAACCTGCCGGTGTCCATGGCGTGCTGGAGATCGCTGATCGTGATGCGTTCCAGATCCAGCCCGGCCACCACCGATGGGGCGTCGGCGTTCGGTGCAGCCGTGCTCGACGCGGTAGGGGGCGGGTCACTCGTCGCGCTGGAGTTGGTACCAGCACCGGGATCACACGCTGTTGCCAGGCCCACCAGCACCACCGTGGCCAGCGCACCAGGCAGTGTTGGTTTCCGAGGTCGGGACATCGTCTCTCCGATCGTGGCAAGGCAAGCCGTGGCGGTACGGCGACCGCGAGCGCCGCAGCGCGCCAGGGCAGGTACGAAAAGGTTCGGACACCATCATCGAGACGAACCGGCACAGCGGGAATCCTGCTGACTACCCACCCGAGGTAGCGCTAGCCGGAGGGTGGCCGCCTGCCAGATGCTCGGCAGCTTAGGCTGCGAACACGGGCACTGGTCGCCCCGGTGGGATACATCTCGTACGAAGGATTTTCAGGCAAGCTTGGGAACTTCTCGATCAGGTAGGCAGCACAGCCGTGCCGCGCTGAAGGCAATGCTGGAGAACGGGTTCGGTGGGCGGACCGAGAGCTTGCTTGCCGAAGATCATGCCGCCCAGCATGGGACCACTGTTCTCGCCGATGATTCGGTGGCTATCGCGGCTGGGCGGCGGGCTGGGAGGGAGAGCTGTCATGTCGATGCCTTTGGAGGGTGTTTCCGGCGATGCCGCGCAGGCCGGCGTAACGGGCAAGAATTCCGCGGGTGGAGTTGGCGTGTGGGGTGAGGGTGCGGCGAGTGGCGGTGAGGGCGTGCACGGTGTCAGCTTCGGCAACACCGCCGGTGTCGCGGGTTACAACGAGAGCCCGAACGGTGGCAGCGGCGTGTGGGGCCGGGGGGCCGAATCCGGTGGCGAAGGTGTGACAGGGTATTCCCGCACTGGATACGCTGGCGTCGGCGGCTATAACCACAACCCCAACGGCGGCGTCGGCGTGTGGGGTGAGGGTGCGAAGAGCGGCGGCGAGGGCGTGCACGGTGTCAGCTACGGCAACACCGCGGGCGTCGCGGGTTACAACGAGAGCCCGAGCGGTGGCAGCGGCGTGTGGGGCCGGGGCGCTGAATCCGGTGGCGAAGGTGTGACGGGGAATTCCCGCACCGCCCATGCCGGCGTCGGCGGCTACAACCTCAGCAACGGTCCGGGGGTATGGGGCGTCGGGGGACCGCACGGCGGTGAGGGGGTACACGGTGAAACCCATTCGAATCACGCGGCGATCGCCGGCTACAACAAGGGCCGCGGTGACGCGGGCTATTTCGAGGGGAACGTGACCGTCAAAGGCAATATCACCGTGACGGGGGATCTGTTCTTGGCCGGGGCCGATTACGCGGAGGCGCTGACCTGCGGTGAGTCAGGGATCGCCGCGGGCACGGTTGTGGTCGTCGGTGAGAGCGGCGCGGTGCATCCGTGCCGCCGGGAATACGACACCGCGGTCGCCGGAATCGTTTCAGGCGCAGGCGGTGTCGCGCCCGCGATCGTGCTCGACCGCCACGACGAGAGCGTGAACATCGCGCTGATGGGCAAGGTGTGGTGCGCCGCCGACGCGACGCAGAGCCCGATCCGCCCCGGCGACCTGCTGACAACCTCGACCACCACCGGGCACGCGCGCCGGGTCTCCGACATGAGCCGCGGCCTGGGGTCCATCATCGGCAAGGCGCTGACCGCCCTGGACTCCGGCCAAGGCCTCGTCCGCGTTCTCGTCAGCCCTCGCTGAGCGGCGGCCGTCCGATGGGGAACGCGCGCAGGCTGGGGCCGTTGGCGCGGCGGCGGGTCACCGACCAGGTGACCTCCGCGAAAACGGCCTTGCGCCCGCTCCGGGACTTCGCTCCCTGACCCCGGGCGAGCCCATCAGCGTGCGCCAGCTCATGATCTAGCGTCGTGTCTGCCTCGGGCACATAACAACTCAACACACGCACATGCCGATTTTGTAGCGACCAATTCCGAGTCCCGGCACCCGGCCGCGTTCACCGATTAGCGGCCAGCACTGCCGCGAGGCCTTCTTGCAGGTCCTTGAGGAAATATTCGGGAACCTCCAGCGACGGGAAATGTCCGCCGGTTTCGGGCGACCGCCATCGGACGATCTGTCGGTACCGCTCCTGTGCCCAGGGGCGCGGACACTTCTCGACGTCGCGGGGATACATCGTCAGTGCTGACGGGACGTCGACCCGAAGTTCGGGATCGAGCAAGTTGTGGCTTTCGTAGTAGATACGGGCCGCCGATGCGCCGGTCCGCGTCAGCCAATACAGGGTGACGTCGTCAAGAACGCGGTCCATGGAAATCGTCTCGAACGGGCTGTCTTCGGTATCTGTCCACTCGGCGAACTTGTCGAGGATCCAGGCAAGAAGCCCGACCGGTGAGTCGACGAGCGAGTAGCCGATGGTCTGCGGTCGGGTCGCCTGCTGCTTCGCGTACGCCGCGCGGTGGCGCCAGAAATCGCGGGTTTCCTCGATCCAAGTGCGCTCGACCGCCGTCAGCCCGTCCGTTGTCAACCCCGGCGGTGCCTCCGCGAACGTTGTGTGGATGCCGAGAACGTGCGCCGGGAACCTGCCGCCGAGAACCGTGGTGATATTGCCTCCCCAGTCGCCGCCGTGGGCGACGAACTTGCGGTAGCCGAGCCTTCCCATCAGTTCCACCCATGCGGCCGCGATCTTTTCGGTTCCCCACCCGGTGATGGCCGGCTTGTCGCTGTAACCAAAGCCTGGTAGCGACGGGACCACGACGTGGAACGCCGGCGCGTCTGCGTCTTTCGGATCTGCCAGCTCGTCTACTACATCGATGAACCGAACAATGCTGTCTGGCCAGCCGTGCGTCAAGATCAGGGGAGTGGCATCGGCGCGCGCGGATCGGCGGTGCAGGAAGTGGATTCCCAGATCATCAATGGTCGTGCGGAACTGGCCGATTCGGTTGAGGCGCTCTTCGAAACTCCGCCAGTCGTACCCGGTGCGCCAGTAGTTCACGACATCGACGAGGTCGGCGAGGGGAACGCCCTGTTCCCATCGGCGAGGGTCGGGCGCGGCGCGATAGACCGTCTCGGCCTCCGGTAGCCGCGCCGCGGCCAATCGCGCGCGCAGATCATCGAGGTCAGCGTCAGGTGCGTGGGCTTCGAATGCGTGCACGTCGCTGGTTGGACGGGGCATGAGACCTCCTGGCCATCGTGGAACCGGCTAAGACCTAGTGTGAACCGGCTAAGACGGTTCTAACATGGCGGCATGTCGGTGTGCAACCAGCTAAGGTGGTTCCATGCCTGCTGGGTTCCCTGACTTTCGCCTCGGTAATGTGCTGGCGACCAGCTTTACGGGGACGCTGTCGGAGCGTCATGGCGACGCTGTGGAGCGCATTCCCACACCGCAGCGACTGGTCGACTGGCTGGTAGTGAATGGCCTTGCCGTGGAGTCCTGCACCGACGCCCAGCTCGAACTCGCTCGCGAACTGAGGGAATCAATTCACGCCGCCGCGACAGCGGCCGCGATCCACGATGCTCTCCCTGCGTCTGCTGTCCAAGTCATCAATGACTGCAGCATCCAGGGTCGGGCCGCGGCTATTCTGACGCCCGACGGCAATCGACGATGGCGACTCAGCTCGGCTTCCTGCGTAGAAGATGCCCTAGGCGTAATCGCCGCCGACGCGATCAGCATCATCGCAGGCGAACGAGACGGAAAATTGGCGTTGTGCGCATCGCCAACCTGCCAAGCCGCCTTCTTCGACACCAGCCAAAGTCGCACCCGCAAATGGTGCGACATGAACACGTGCGGGAATCGTCAGAAGAAGGCGCGCTTCAATGCCAACCAGCGCAAGAACATTAGAGGCTGACCACTCTCGACGAGAGTATCGAAGCCTTCTCTCACGTCCAGAAACCTCGGTACAGCAGGTAGCAGCCGAACGCCGACGCGAGCGACATGTAGATGTAGACGAGCAAGGCATGGTCGTTCGTCTTGCGGACCGCGTTGCGCGCGAAGCCGAGCTCGAGGAACCGCACGACGCCCTTGATCGTGTTGACCCATCCCATCGTGGTCAGCACACCGACCAGCCCCCATTCCCAGCGGTGTTCCACCGCAAGTGATGCCGCGCCCGTGACGAGGCTGATCAGTCCGGACAGGATCACGAACTCTTCAATCTCCTTGGCTCGCAACAGCGCATCGTAGAACCGCCGGCTGGTGAGGGCTGGTAGGTAGGTGCCCACGGTGATCAGGCCCCAGAAGATCGCCAACGCGTGTGAGTCCACAGGCCCCCCTATGGTCGCTCGTTTCGCTCGCTGACGGTGCGTACGCCGCGAGCTGACTTACCGGAAGGTAAGCGTAACACTTACCTTCCGGTAAGTCAGCTAGAGTTGTCGGGTGGCACGTTCCGTCCCTAACACCAGAGAGCGCATCCAAGAGGTGGCGCTCGAGATGTTCGCCCGGCAGGGTGTTCAGCGCACCAGTCTGCAGGACATCGCGAATCGTCTCGGCATCACGAAACCGGCGCTCTACTACCACTTCTCCTCACGGGAGGATCTGGTTCGCAGCATCGTGCAACCTCTTATTCAGGAGGGTGACGAACTAGTGGTGAGGCATGAACGGCGAAACGTTGTGGTGGTGTCCGAGCTGCTGACGGACTACTTCGACTTCCACTATCGCCACCGAGAGAAACTGATGCTCGTTCTCGCGGAGCTGAGGATTCTGGGAGAAGTCGAATCCATCGACGCGGCGCTGGACTGGCGTCGACGATTGGTCAGACTTGTGTTCGGGGCGGATCCCACTCTCGATCAAGCAGCCCGGGCGATCATGGCATTCGGCGGAATTCAGGACTGCTGCCTGCAACTGCCCGAAGTCCCGCCCGAACGACTACGTACGGCTGCGGTCGGTGCTGCGCTCACGGTGCTCGGCGCGGCGGGCAACGGTACGACCTGAGCGAGAAGGGTCGCGTATCGGCTGACAACGGGCATCGCCGCGACGGGGCGCCGATCGTCGCGATACATCAAGGGCGAGAAGGCATTTTACTCATTTCAAGTCAGCGGCGGCGGCTTCGAGGTCGGTGATGCTGCCCGACATGATGGTCCGCAGGTGTGCGGTGATGTGTTCGACGGGCCAATCCCACCACGCCACTGCCCGCAACCGGGCGATGTCCTGGTCGCTGTAGCGCGTTCGGATGAGGCGGGCTGGATTGCCGCCGACAATGCCGTAGTCGGGCACGTCGCCGGTGACCACGGAGCCGGTGCTGATGATCGCGCCGTGACCGATCCGCACGCCGGGCATCACGGTCGCGCCGTTACCGAACCAGACGTCGTTGCCGACGACCGTGTCCCCTCGGCTCGGCAAGCCGGTGAGCAGGTCGAAGTGGTCCGACCACGAGCCGCCCATGGTTGGAAAAGGAAAGGTCGAGGGGCCGTCCATGCGATGGTTGGCGCCGTTCATGATGAACCGCACTCCGGTGCCCAGGGCGCAGAACTTCCCGATGATCAGTTTCTCCGGCCCATAGTGGTAGAGCACGTTGCGGGTTTCGAACGCGGTCGGATCGTCCGGGTCGTCGTAGTAGGAGAACTCCCCGACCTCGATCAGCGGCGAGGTGACCAGCGGTTTCAACAGCACCACCCGCGGTTGGCCGGGCATGGGGTGGAGCACGGTCGGGTCGGCCGGAATCAAGGGACCATTGGGCACAGCGAAACTCCTTCAGTGCGTGGGTGATCGGGAATCGGCGAGGTCAGACGAATGCCGAGGTGCGCAGGTCGAAATGCGTACCACGCCAGCGGGCGCGCAGCCGCCGGTCGTGGCTGACGATCACGAGGGCGCCCCGGTATTCGGCCAGTGCGGTTTCCAACTCTTCGACCAGACCTGGCGACAGATGGTTGGTTGGCTCGTCCAGCAGCAGCACATCCACGGGCTCGGTGACCAATCGCGCCAAGGCGAGACGCTGCCGTTGCCCGGCGGACAGGTTCGCGACGCGCTTCGTGAACTGGGCGTGGTCGAACAGGCCGAGCGACAGCAGTTGTTCGGCCTGCTGCTCGGTTCCGCCGGCGCGACCACGAGCGAAGGCGGCCAGCAGCGTTTGACCGGGTTCGGCGGGAGATGGCTCCTGTGCGAGGTAGCCGACCCTGCCGTGGTGGGTGACGGTGCCGCTGTCCGGCGCGAGCCGACCGGCCAGCACGCGCAGCAGGGTGGTCTTGCCCGCCCCGTTCGGTCCGGTGATCAGCAGGCGGTCACCCGCGGTGATCGTGAGACTGGTCCGGTCGAGCCGGCCCGAAACCGCGACGTCGGTGGCGTCGAGCACGGTGCCGCGCGCACTACCCGCGCGCAGGGTAGGAGCGAAGCGCAGTGGTTGCGGTGGCGGTGGCACCGGGTCCGCGAGGAGGCGGCGCAGCCGTTCCTCGGCATTGCGGACCCGGCTGGCCAGAGACTGCTGCACCCGCCCACCGGCTCGGTCGTAGGCCATCTTGTTGTTGTCCTTCATCGCCCGGCCCGGTGCGACGTCGCGGGCAGTGGTGGCGGCAACCTCGCGGAACCGATCGGTGTCGGCCTGCCATTGTGTGTACGCCTGCGCCCATCGCTGGCGAGCCGCCGCCTTCTCGGTCAGGAACCCCGCATAGCCGTTGCCGTAGCGGATGACGCGCTGCCGATCCGCGTCGACCTCCAGCAGGCTGGTCGCGACCCGTTCGAGGAAGGCTCGGTCGTGCGAGACCGTCACCGTCGTGCCGCGGCGGGCACGCAGGTGATCCTCCAGCCAGGTCAGTGCCTCAGCGTCGAGGTGGTTGGTCGGCTCGTCCAGCAATAGCACCTCAGTGCCCGCCGCGAGTACCGCGGCCAAGCGCAGGCGAACCTGCTCGCCGCCGGAAAGCTCACCGACCGTGCGGTCGCGGTCCACCAGGCTCAACCCCAGACCGTGCAGCGCCTGTTCCACTCGCGCGTCCGCGTCGTAACCGCCGCGTAGTTCGAAAATGGTTGTCAGCTCGCCGTATTCGGCCATCGCTGACTCGTCGCCGGTGGCCATGACCGCCTCCAGGCGGCGCATCCGTTGTTCGATCGCCCGGAGCTCGACCAGGGCTCGGTCTATGACGTCCTGCACGCTGAGGTGGGGCGGAAGCCGCTCGTCCTGAGCGAGGTAGCCGACGCCGCCCTCGGCCCGGACGATGATCTCGCCGTGGTCGGGCTGTTCCCGGCCGGCGAACAGGCGCAGCAGAGTGGTCTTGCCGGAGCCGTTCTCGCCGATGATCCCGGTGCGCTCACCCGCGGCGAGCGAACACGTCACCTCATCGAGAACAGGCGTGCCGTCGAAGGATTTGCTGACCGCGAGCGCGGTGATCTGGGTTGGCATATGCACTCTCCGAAGCATTCGAGGACGACACGGTCCGCGAAGACCGCAGGGCCGGGTGAACACTTTCGAAGAACATCGGCAACCTCACTTAATACGACCACTGTCGCACTAAGGTATCGTGAAGGCTCTGCCCCGTCAAGCAATCGGATCACCAACGATGAGTACCGCACCGCCTCCGGCTTCCGAGCCCGCTCCAGCAGCCCGCCGCCCGGGCGGCCGAACCGCCCGCATCCGAGCCCAGGTGCTCGAGGCGGTCAGCGCGGAGCTGACCGAACACGGTTACGACGCGCTGAGCATCGATGGCGTCGCCACCCGCTCGGGCGTGCATCGCGCGACGGTGTATCGCCGCTGGCACGATGTCGGCGGTCTGCTCGCCGACGTCTTCCATGCGGCGAGCCAGCAGCCATGGCAACCCCGCGATACCGGCTCACTGCGTGGGGACTTGGCGGCGCTGAACCACGAGATCCAGGATTCGCTGAGCGAGGAGTCCTCGATCGCGGTGGCGTTGATCGCGGTCTCGTTTCGATCCGAGGGAGCTGCCCGAGCCCTGCGACAGTTGTGGGAGGACCGATACACCCAGTCCGAGATCATCGTTCAGCGAGCGATCCACCGCGGTGAACTCTCACCTGCGGTCGACGCGCGGGCCTTGCTGATCGCCGCTACCGCACCGCTCTACCACCAGTTGGTGCTGCTGAGAACCCCACCCGACCCCCAATTGCCCGACCGCGCGGCCGTCAGCGCCGCCCTCGCCGCAGACGCGGGCGCATTCAACCGCCCACATTCAGCGGGACAGTGACCACACCGCTGGTGTAGGCGGCGCGAGGGGTCTCTCGGAGATCCGTACGCTCTCGAGCGTGTAGCCAGGTGCGCGCTCGACGTAGCGGCGGTCGCCGCCGCGGGCACGCTCGAGCCAGTGCCAACGCTGGCAGGAGTGGATGCAGGGCACCTACTTTCGAGCCAGGTAAGCCGCCGAATCCCGGTCGAGAACAAGCATCCCCGAAGGATCCGGATCGGCGGTCCGGTACTTGGCCGATCAGCTACGGTGAGTCGATGTTTGCACTCGTGGTGAAGTTCGATCTGATCGACGCCGAGAGGGCAGTGGGTTTCGACAAGCTCGTCGCCGAGACCGTTGAGCGCATCGCTGAATACGAGCCCGGCACACTCGTTTACGTGACCCACGCTGTTGAGGGCGAGCCCCTCTCGCGGATCTTTTACGAGGTGTACCGCGACCGTGAGGCGTTCGATGAGCATGAGCGGCAGCCGCATACCCGCCAATTTCTGGCCCAACGTGACGAGTACATCGCTGCACACCGGGTTGAGTTCCTGACACCCGACGCCGCGAAGGGCCTGCCCACCGCGGACTAACTACAACCGGTCGGCGATCGGCTCGCCGATCAACCTGCGGCGATGGCCACGTCCGGGTTGAACGATGACGAGCTCACCACCTCGCCTGCCTCCGGCATCGAGGACGGCTGAGCGAATACCGAGTTGGACTCGACGTATCGACCCGTAATGGGATCGGGGCGTTCGCGTCCCCAGCGACCTCCGGGAGGGCATCGTCGGACCCGAAGTGGCGAGAACCTCGGCTCCGGCGCGGGGTACGGGGCTATCCTGAGCCAGAGCTTCATGTTGGTCTAACTGTTCCTCAGCCATCGGCGGCGCGGACCGCCTGTGGCGGTTGGTATTCGAGGTGACTCATGGGCACATTCGTCGGCGTGACGCTCGACCAATTCCGGCACGATTTGCGGGAGTATGCCCGTCTGGCCGAGGTTCGTTATGACCCGGCGGTGGTGGATCCGGTGCTGACGACGCTGGCCGATCTGTGGACCAACTCCGTGGTCGGGGTGCGCACCACCACACATCCGGTGCCCGAGCGCGAGGTCAACACTCGCGTAATGCATCCGGGTGAGCCGGGTGAGCTGATCGAAAGGCTGCGCACCGCCGGACTACTCACCTTCGACGGACATCCGATGGAGGAGTTGCTGACGGCGATCTGTGCCGCGGTTCCGGCCCGGTCGGGTGTCGATCTCGCACTTGCCAGCGGTGTGCAGAAGGTCTGGCTGGTCTTTCCCGAACTGCTCAGCGTCGATCGGGTACTCGACTTCCCCGGTATGCCCGACGCGGCCCGCGCGCACGCCGCGCACCTGTCCCGCTACGGCGGTCAGATCGGCATCCTGGCAGTCGATTTCGCGGCCCGCACAATGAACCTGTACTCGCAGGTGTTCGAGCCCGGCCACCTCGCCGCGGCCGATATCGCCACCATCCTGGACGATCTCGACTTCGTCCCGGCCACCGACGAAGAGCTGGCACTGCTCGGCCGCACGTTCAACCTCTACCGCACGTTCTCCTGGACTTCCCCACGCATGCAACGCATCTGCTTCCCGCTGCGCTGCACTGCATCGACCTTCCCGACCCACCTCCACCCGGTGCTGGCCCGCTTCGTCGACGGCGCACCCTTCGCCGATCCCACCGCACGCGGCTTCGTGTTCTACACCGCCTATGGACCGACCGACCGGTACTACAAGGTCCAGGCCGAATACGCCGCCGCGCAACACGCCGAATTCCCCGGCGGCACGGCGCCGCGTGTCAACTAGGCGGCCCGCTGTGGTGCGGGCGCCCGCACGACGACCTCGAGCCGCGTCGACCCAGCACCCTGTTTGCGCGTAGTTAGCGTGGCTATCCCTCGTACCGGGCGCGTGATGCGGCCGCCGGTTCGAGGAAAGGAATGTTCATGCAGGACAACGCCGCACGGTCTGGCAGCGGAGCGGGAACGATGCCATCGGAGGTGCGAGGCAAGCTGACCATCTTCGACCGCTTCGCCACCACCACCGCCACGCTGACCTCGAAAGCGGGCTTCTTCGTATTCTGTGTCCTGCTGGTAGTGGTGTGGGCGCCGACCTTCCTGGTCTTGCCCAGCATCGACACCTGGCAATTGGTGATCAACACCGCCACCACTATCGTCACGTTCCTGCTGGTGGCGCTGCTGCAGAACACTCAGTCCCGCTCCGACGACGCCGTCCAGCAGAAGCTCAATGCCATCGCCGACGCACTGGCCGACCTGATGGGCGAGCTCAGCGCCGATCACCCCGAATTGCACCGGCACCGTGCGGAATTGGCCGATGCGGTCGGCTTGGAGAAACGGGAATCGGCCTGACGGCCACAGCACGAGCGGGGTCGATCGCCGACTGATCAACCCCGCTCGTGCGAAGTACTGCTATTGGTTCTGATGACCGGCCTGCCGCGCCTCGTCTACCTTGGCTTCCGCGCGCGCCTTCTCCGCTGCGGCTTCCTTCTGGGCGACTTCGCGTTCGGACTCGGCCTTGTCCTGCTGTGCTCGCCCTTCGCCCTTGAGGTTCTCATCGCCGGTGACGATGCCAGCAGCTTCCTTGGTCTTTCCCTTCACGTCTTCGACAACGCCTTCGACGCCTTCACGTGGTCCGCTTCCTTGCTCCGACACAATAATTAACCTCCGACAATCGGATAAATGGCTGACATTCGCCGCATACCCGCTGCCAACCGACCCAATCTCGAACTCTGTCGGCATCGCCTGTTTGGACTGTCGAAGTTGGGGCATCTTGCACGACGGGCGCAGAGCGCGCCGTAGAAATCATGAGCCAGAAGGGTTTGTCGTGGGTGTGCTGCTGATGGGAATCGGTACCGCTTCACTCGTCGTGATCGCAACGTATGTCCTGGTCGTGGCCGCGCAGCTAGCGCGGCACCGCTCGGCACTTCGCCGCGGGCCGGGTGCCGCGGATCTACCCACCCCGACCGCCGGACAACTGCTGACCACCTCGGCCAGCATCGGCCGAGCCGACTGAGCGTCCGGGAACGCGAAACCGATATCACCCTTCGACGTAGGCGTTCGCGGTGAGCGCGACCTTTCCGCCTCGCTGGGGCGCATCGATGTGCACAGTCACCGGTGCGTGAGTGGGGTGGTCGGATTCGGTGGGGAACCAGATGCGTTCGGGGGCAACCAGGATCAGCAGTCCGTCGTGATCGCCGACCGGGGTGAACGTCGGCAGCTGTGGTGTGAATGCTTGCAGCCCATAGGATTCGGCGAGGTCGCGGACCGCTTGCTGGACATCGGGCACGGCTACGCCGACCTCGCTGATCGACAGCAGCCGGGGAGTGTCGCCCGGAGTGGCTGGGGTGGCGGAGTGGACCTGTCGGGCAATGAGTTCCAGCAGTATGTTGTCCGGGCCGCGGAAGTAGACCGAGCGTGAATCCCAGCCAGGGGGGCCGTCGATGGTGTCGGAGCCATTGACCATCAAGGGGTCGACCCGTTCGCTCAACCAGTGCCGGGTGCGGTCGAAATCGTTGGGGGAGATATCGAATGCCAGATGGTGCCCGCCCTCGTGCGGGGCTCCGCGGGTTACGACGAGCTTGCTGAGGCCGATATCCACCGTCACGCGGTCGGGCTCGGCCGCGACGGGAAGTTGCAGCGTGTCCCGATAGAACTCGGCCACCGCATCGAGATGCGTTGTGGTAATGGCTACTTCACGGATTCTCATAGCAGGGGTCCCTTCTGTCGTCCGAACGGGAACGACGCTAGATCCTCAATCGTGGTTGAGGTCAAGGCACCTGGACGCGCCACGGCCTTCGCCACGCCGAACAGCGATTGACAGACGGTCAAACCGGACATAAAGTCGCAGCTCAAAGTAATTGGAAACTTTCCTAATAGTTCACCCAGGTGTTCGCCGGTGGGCGAAGGGAGGGTCATCACATGGCTACTCTGCGACCGACCCTCGCGGGCACGCCCAGCCTGCTGCGCGCCATCAACGACCGCGCCGCACTGGAGTTGCTGCTCGCCAACGGCCCGCTCTCCCGTACCCAGATCGGCGCTCTCACCGGACTTTCCAAACCGACCGCCTCGCAGCTGCTCGCCCGGCTCGAGGCGGCCAGGCTGGTCGTGCCGGTCGGCACCTCCATGGCAGGCGGCCCCGGCCCGAACGCGCAGCTGTACCAGGTGAATCCGGCGGCCGGGTACGTGGCCGGACTCGATGTGACGAGAAACCAGATCCGGATCGCCGTGGCCGACATCACCGGCGCGACGCTGGCCGAGCACCAGGTGTCCACCAAGGGCTGGCCTGCCGCCCAAACCATCGCCAGGGTGGGTGATGCCGTCGCCGAGGCGGTAGGGCTGGCCGGGCTCGCCGAGGGCGCATTGCGCGAGGTGGTCATCGGCATCGGCGGTGCGATCGACCCGGCCACCGGCAAGCTGCGCTACGCGATGCACCTGCCGGGCTGGCATGCCCCCCGGCTGGTCGCCGCGTTGGAGACGGCGATCGGCGCCACGGTGTCCATCGAGAACGACGTCAACCTTGCCGCCGTCGCCGAGCAGACGCACGGCGCTGCCCAGGATTGCGAGGACTTCGTGCTGCTCTGGACCGGCGTCGGCGTCGGCGCGGCGATCGTGATCGCGGGCCGCTTGCACTGCGGATTCCACAACGGCGCGGGCGAAGTCGGCTACATGCCGCTGCCCGGTGCGCCGATCGTCCATGACGTGGCCCGGCGGAATTCCGGCGGATTCCAGCAATTGGCCGGTGCGCCAGCGGTTTTGGCCCTTGCGCGGCAGCACGGCTTGGCCGCGCCGACGGCCGCGATGGCGGTCACCGAGGCCTTGGAGACGCCGGGTGGGGGAGACGCGTTCCTGACCGAGTTCGCGGGCAGGCTTGCCCTCGGATTGGCCTCCATCGTCTCGGTGGTCGACCCCGAGGTGCTGATCCTGGCCGGTGAGGCGCCGTGCAACGGCGGCGAACGGCTGCGGGCGCTCGTCGAGGACGCGCTGGCCGAGCTCACCATCCCGCGCCCCGAGGTGCGTTCCAGCACGCTGTCGGGATCGCCGGTGCTGCACGGAGCGCTGGAACGCGCCCTGGCTACCACGAGGGACGTGGTGTTCTCGACTCATTGATCCGCCGCACACCGAGCAGTACCGAGGAGAACCGTCACATGCGCAGAACAACACTCCGCACCCTCGCCGCCCTCACCGCATGCGCCACTGCCGCTCTCTTCGTCACGGCCTGTACCGGGCAGAGTTCCAGCGGTGGCGACGACGGTTCCGCCGCAGGCAAGGACGTCACCATCACGTTCTGGCACGGCTGGAGCCAGGAGCACGAGGTGCGGGCGATCAACGACAACATCGCCGCTTTCGAGAAGCTGCATCCCAACATTCGGGTGAAGTCGGTCGGCAATATCGCCGACGACAAGGTCGAGCAGGCGCTGCGGGTCGGTGGCCGGGACGCGCCGGACGTGATCTCCTCCTTCACCACCGACCAGGTCGGCAAATTCTGCTCCGCCAAGGTGTGGACCGATCTCGCGCCCTTCTTGCAGAAGGACGGCATCGACCCCGCCAAGACCTTCCCGGCGACCATGCTCGAGTACAGCCGGTTCCAGGGCAATCAGTGCGCGCTGCCGCTGCTGGGCGACGCTTACGGCCTGTACTACAACAAGACCGCCTTCGCCGCCGCTGGAATCACCTCGCCGCCAAAGACTTTCAGTGAGTTCGAGGATGCCGCGGCCAAGCTGACGATCGCCGAGGGGGACAGCTACAAGCAGCTCGGATTCATGCCGAACTTTCACGGCTACGAGACCTCCGCCACGCACTACCTCGGCCAGTACGGCGCCACCTACTTCGACGCGAACGGCAAGTCGAATATCGCCACCGACCCCAAGGTGGCCGCGATGTTCACCTGGCAGAAGAATCTGATCGACAAGCTCGGCGGCTTCGACAAGCTCGAGCGGTACCGCACCACCTTCGGCGACGAGTTCAGCGCCAAGAATCCCTTCCACACCGGCCAGGTGGCGATGTCCTACGACGGCGAATGGCGCACGGCCTCCCTCGCCGAGAATCCGGTGGACTTCGACTGGGCCACCGCACCTTTCCCGGTGCCCGACGACCAGGCGCACACCTACGGTCGCGGTTACCAGACCGGCACCATTATCGGCATAGCCAATACTAGCCAAAAGCAGTCCGCCGCTTGGGAATTGGTGAAGTACCTGGCCATCAACACCGATGCGGTGGTGAGCTTCGCCAACGCCATCCACAATGTGCCCAGCACGAACGAGGCACTGAATTCGCCTGAACTGACGGCAGATCCGAACTTCCGGACCTTCATCGACATCGCCAAGAACCCGCACTCCTCGACCACGCCGTCGAGCATCAATGGTGGCGCCTACCAGCTTTCGCTGCGCAACTTCGGCTACCAGTACGAGGCGGGCAAGGTCGACCTGCAAGCGGGCTTGGCCGCGACCGCGCGGGAAATCGACGAGGCAATCGAGCAGGCGAAGTGATGTAGCCATGGCACTGTCGAGCACGACCGCCCCGGCGGCGCTGAAACGCAAGCGCCGCCGTGGGGCGCTGCGCACCCTGGCGTTTCTCTCGCCCTGGCTGATCGGGTTCGGCTTCTTCTTCGCCTACCCGCTGCTGTCCACCGTCTACTTCTCCTTCATGCGGTACGACGGGTTCACCGCGCCCACTTTCACCGGACTGAAGAACTGGAACTACGTCCTCGACAAGTACCCGTTCTTCTGGCAGGGGCTGGGCAACACCCTGTGGCTGGTCGTGGTGATGGTGTCGCTGCGGGTGATCTTCGGGCTCGGCATCGGACTGTTGGTCACCAAGATCAAAACCGGCCTCGGGTTCTTCCGCACGGTGTTCTATCTGCCCTTCCTCGCTCCGCCGGTGGCGGCAACGATCGCGTTCGCCTTCTTGCTGAACCCGGGCACCGGACCGGTTAACCACCTGCTCGGCACTGTCGGTCTGCCGCAACCGGGTTGGTTCACCGACCCGGACTGGTCCAAGCCCGCGCTGACCATGCTCGCCCTGTGGGGGATCGGCGATCTGATGGTCATCTTCACGGCGGCGCTGCTGGACGTGTCCAGGGAGCAGTACGAGGCCGCCGAGTTGGACGGTGCGGGTCCGTGGCAGCGATTCCGGTACGTCACCCTCCCGAACATCACTCCGATCGTGCTGTTCGCCGTGGTGACCGGGGTGATCCAGACAATGCAGTACTACACGCAGGCCATCGTCGCCGGGAAGGTTGCCAGCGGCAAGGTCGGCGGGTCCGGCGAGCCGTTCGAGCCCGGTTACCCGCACGGTTCCACCTGGACGCTGCCGCAGATGGTCTACAACCTCGGCTTCCAGCGCTTCGACATCGGCTCCGCGTGCGTGATCGCCGTGATTCTGTTCGCCATTTCCATGGCCTTCACCTCGCTGCTGCTGCGGCGCAGATCCGGCTTCCTGCAGGAGGACTGAGCGATGACCATGACCACCCTCCGGCCGGTGCCGGTTACCGTGCCCACCGTCGAGGCACGAGGCGCTCGCCGCAGAGACGCGCTCAATTGGGTTGCCGTGCACTCGCTCGCGATCGCGGCCGCACTGCTGTTCCTGCTGCCGTTCGTGTTTCTCTTCCTCACCTCGGTGATGTCGGACCGGCAGGCGCTCACCACCGACCTCTGGCCCGCCTCGTGGCACTGGGACAACTACGTGAAGGTCTGGGAGACACCGGGATTCCTCACCTGGTGGCGCAATACCCTGCTGTACGCGGCGGCCGGGACCGCGCTGACGCTGCTCTCCAGCATCCCGGTTGCCTACGCGCTGGCCAAGTTTCGATTCCGGGGCCGCAATCTCGCACTGATGGCGGTCATTTCGATGATGATGCTGCCGCCGCAGGTGACCGTCATCCCGATGTACCTGATCTGGGCCAAGCAGTTCCATCTCACCGGCTCGCTGTGGCCGTTGATCATTCCGCTGGCTTTCGGTGACGCCTTCTCCATCTTCCTGCTCCGGCAGTTCTTGCTGACCATCCCGAACGACTACCTGGAGGCTGCCCGCATCGACGGCTGCGGCGAGCTGCGGATACTGCTGCGGATCGTGCTGCCGATGGCCAAGCCGGCCATCGCGGCGGTCGCGCTGTTCCAGTTCTTCTATTGCTGGAACGACTACTTCGGGCCGCAGATCTATGCCAGTGAGAACCCGGCCGCCTGGACGCTCAGCTATGGCCTGGAGTCCTTCAAGGGCGCCCACCACACCAACTGGAACCTCACCATGGCCGCCACCCTGCTGGTGATGGCACCGGTGATCGTCCTGTTCTTCTTCGCCCAGAAGGCCTTTATCGAAGGCGTGACATTGACAGGGGTCAAAGGCTGATGAGCACACTGAAATTGGCCATCATCGGCGGTGGTTCCACCTACACTCCGGAACTGATCGACGGCTTCGCCCGCCTGCGCGACACCCTCCCGATCGGTGAGGTGGTGCTGATCGACCCTGCCGCGGACCGACTCGAGCTGATCGCCGGACTGGCGCGCCGGATCTTCGCCAAACAAGGACACAGTGCGCGAGTCAGCACCGCCACCTCGGTCGCGGGTGGGGTCGATGGCGTCGATGCCGTATTGCTGCAACTGCGGGTGGGCGGGCAGGCAACCAGGAACGAGGACGAGACCTGGCCGCTCGAATGTGGTTGTGTCGGTCAGGAAACCACCGGAGCCGGTGGTCTGGCGAAGGCGCTACGCACGGTTCCGGTGGTGCTCGACATTGCCGAACACGTTCGCCGGGCCAATCCGGAGGCCTGGATCATCGACTTCACCAACCCGGTCAGCATCATCACCCGCGCCCTGCAGGCCGCGGGGCACAAGGCGGTCGGACTGTGCAACGTCGCCATCGGCTTCCAGCGAAAGTTCGCCCAGCACTTGGGCGTCGACCCGGAGCTGATTCGCCTCGACCACGTCGGCCTCAACCACCTCTCCTGGGTGCGTGGGGTCACTGTGCTGGATCAGCCGGGCGCGGAGACCGGTTTCGAAGCGCTGCCCAAACTGCTGGCCGACTTCGGCGCGGAGATCGCGGCCGATGTGCGCCTTCCGCTTTCGCTGATCCGGCATCTCGGCGTCGTTCCGTCGTATTACCTGCGGTACTTCTATCAACACGACGTGGTGGTCGAGGAGCTCGCGACCTCGGGCTCACGGGCCGCCGAGGTGGCGGCCATCGAGCAGCAGTTGCTGCGAATGTATGCCGACCCGGCCCTGGACACCAAGCCGGAATTGCTCGGAAAGCGTGGTGGCGCTTTCTATTCCGAGGCCGCGGTGCAGCTGCTGGCCGCGCTGCTCGGCACCGCGGGCGGCAGCGTCCAGGTGGTCGACACCCGCAACGATGGCATCCTGCCGTTCCTGCCCGACGACGCCGTGATCGAGGTGCCCGCGGTCGTGGACCAGCGGGGCGTGCGCCCGCTGCCGCAACGTCCCGTCGAACCGCGCTTCGCGGGTTTGATCGCACACGTCACCGCATATGAGCAGCTCGCCCTGCGAGCCGCGGTGGCAGGCGGGCGCGCCCGCGTGTTCGACGCACTACTAGCCCATCCACTGGTCGGTCAGCTGGAACTCGCCGAGCAGCTGACCGACCGGTTGATAGCTCACAATCGCGCATATCTGAGTTGGGGTTGACCATGCCGACAAATACCGTGCAGTGCTGGCGGGGGAAGCGTCTGATGAAACTGCCACAGAACGAACAGATTCCCGGCGTCCTCGCGATCGACGCCGGCAACAGCAAGACCGACGTCGCCTTGGTCACGCTCACCGGGACAGTCCTCGGAAGCGTGCGCGGTGGCGGGTTCCAGCCCCATCGGGTCGGCGCGGACCAGGCGATCGAGGGGATCGCACCGCTGGTCGAGTCGGTGGCCCGGCAAGCGGGACTCACCCGAGGGGGGATTCTCACCACCCGGGTGAGCGCGTGCATGGCCAACGTCGATCTGCCGATCGAGGAACAGCGGCTGCACGCCGCCATCGCGGCTCGGCCGTGGGGTGTGAGCGTTGGCGTCACCAATGACACGTTCGGGCTGCTGCGCGCGGGTACCGACAGCCCGCGGGGTGTCGCGGTCGTCTGCGGTGCGGGGATCAACTGCGTGGGGTTGCTGCCGGACGGTCGCACCGCCCGCTTCCCGGCGCTCGGCCGACTCACCGGCGACTGGGGCGGTGGCGGCGGCATGGCCGCGGAAGCCATGTGGCACGCGGCACGGGCCGAGGACGGCCGGGGCGAGCCGACGGCACTATCCGACGCCATCGGCAGCTACTTCGGGCTGGCCGGAGCCAATGCGGTCGCCGAGGCGATCCACCTGGGCCAGCTGGCGGAGCAGCGGCTACACGAGCTGGTGCGGGTGCTGTTCACCACCGCCGAGGCGGGCGATCCGACCGCTTTGCAACTGATCGACCGGCAAGCCGACGAAATCACCCGACTCGCGTTCGTCACCCTGCGCCGACTGGACCTACTGGACGAGCCGACCCCGCTGATCCTCGGCGGCGGTGTGCTCGCCGCCCGGCAGCCGCTGCTCATCGACAACCTGTTGGCCCGACTCGCCAAGGCCGCACCACTCGCCGAGCCCCGAATAGTCGTCGCCCCACCGGTTCTCGGTGCCGCACTGCTCGGCCTCGACCACCTCGGCGCCGGGCCCGCCGCCCACCAGCGCCTGCGCGCCGCCTACCCGACCGTGTCCGCCAGCGATGGCAGACCAGAATTCCCGAGCGAAATGGGCCAGCCCGCTTGAGTATTCAGCGAAACCGGAGGATGGCCGAATTCTCTAGGGAATCCAGGTGATTCGGCCACCCTCGAAGTCTTGGGCCTTGCCGCCCTGGTAATCGTATTCGTCGCTGGTGGGGTAGCCGTAGGTGCCGTTGGCGGCGGCACGGGCTTCCCAGCTGGTTCGGATGGCGCCCCATACGGCGTGTGCGCCGGTGCGGGGGGACCAGTAGATCGTGCCGTCGTTGAAGAGGTTGTAGCGGCCGTTGTCCTTGGCCGCGGCCTCATCGGTGATGGGGAAGCCCAGTGGGCTGTTCTCCGCGCCGAGGGAATACCACTTGTCGCGGATCAGGCCGCTGACCTGATGGGCCGCGGTGCCCACCGACCAATAGATCGAGCCGCCTTGGAAGTGGTTGAAGCGACCGGGTTTCGACGGTGTCGACTGCTCCCGGGTCACGGGGTAGCGCAGCCCGCCGGTCTCCGCGCCCAATTCGCGCCACTTGTCCAGGATGGGGCCACCGATCTGGTGCGCGCCGGCGTCGGCGTGCCAGTAGATCGCGGCATTGCGATCGAAGGTCTGGTACTTGCCGCCATTGGCGGCGTCCGACTCGGGGGAGGTCGGGTCACCGAGCACGGCGCCACCGCCTGCCTCGTCGTATTCGACCTCGATCGCCCCGCCGACCTCGAAGGGGCCGATCGGCCGGGCAGCCGCGGTTCCCGCGGCGAGCAGGACGGCCAGCGCTGCCGTGGCCAGGGCGGCGCTCCGGCGCGGCCTGGACAAGCGGTAGGTACGACGAAGGCGTGCCAATGAAACTCCTCAGTCAGGTGTTACTCGGTGACGAGACAGGGCTGAGCGTTGCAGGCGATGATGGCACGAGGGCGCGGCGATCGTTCAGGCGGCCCGGTCGGGTCAGGGGTGCCAGGTGATGCGGCCGCCCTGGAAGTCCTGGGCTTTGCCGCCCTGGTAGTCGTACTCGTCACTGGTGGGGTAGCCGTAGCCGCCGTTGACACCGGCCCTGGCCTCCCAGGTGGTGCGAATGGCACCCCAGACGACGTGCGCGCCGGTGGGGCCGGACCAGTAGATAGCGCCGTCGTTGAAGAGGTTGTAGCGGCCGTTGTTCTTGGCGGGCGCTTCGTCGGTGATGGGGAAGCCGAGCGGGCTGTTCTCCCAGCCGTAGGAGCCCCACTTGTCGCGGATCGCGCCGCCGATCTGGTGCGCGTCAGTGCCGATGGACCAGTAGATGGAGCCGCCTTGGAAGTGGTTGTAGCGGCCCGGCTTCGAGGGTGTCGACTCTTCCCTGGTTACCGGGTAGCCGAGCAACCCGTTCTCGAAGCCGAAGTTGCCCCATTTGTCGCGGATGGCGCCGCCGATCTGATGAGCTCCGGTGCTGGGATGCCAGTAGATCGAGGCGTTGCGTTCGAAGGCTTGGTACTTGCCGCCGCGGCCCGCGTCGGATTCGGGGATGACCGGGTCGCCGAAGACGCCGCCGCCACCGGCCTGGTCGTATTCGACCTCGATAGCGCCGCCGACATCGAAGGGCCCGATCGGCCGGGCGGCAGCGGTGCCCGCGGTCAGCAGCAGGGCCAACCCGGCGGTGGTCATGGTCAGTGCGGCGCGGGTGCGACGTAAGCGTGCCAAGAGAACTCCCTATGCAGGTGGTCGTATCCGAGACAGGGCTGAGCCCGGCCAGTCGGCAGGGGATTGCCGCTGACCGATGACGACTGGCTCAGCTACCAGGGTGCAGCCATTTGCCGATCGGCAGTGGCGGCAGGGCGCGGACCGCGATCATGATCGGGTCGCAGTAGAGGTTGTCGAGCGGGGTGTCTCCGGTACCACAGACGAAGTTCCCCTGCTTGTCGTAATGCGAAGAGCGACCCTTATATGACCAGGTCAGGCCGTCGTCCGATGGGCTCCACGGACAGGCGTTCGGTTGCACGCCCTTGCACGGCCCCTCGACGCCCCACGGTCCGACGGGGTAGGCGGCGGCAGCGGGCGCGAGTGCGAGAGTGAGCAAACTCGCAGCGGCAGCGCCGAGCACCGCACGCTTCATTGTTGATTTCACGATTTTTCCCTTCGACATGGAAGAGCTGGTGTCGTGGCATCCGACAACCGGCCTATCGGTCGGCGCGGGGTCACCGTTAGCCCGACCGGGCGCGGACGATCGCCGCCGCGCCACGGGTCTACGCTCGAAACCATGGTCGAATCGAGACGAATCGTGCTTGCTTCCCGCCCAGAGGGTGCGCCTACCTCGGCGAACTTCCGCACCGAGACCGCAGAGCTGCCGCCGATCGAGGAGGGGCAGGTGCTGTTGCGAACCTTGTATCTGTCCCTTGACCCGTACATGCGCGGCCGGATGAGCGCCGCGAAGTCCTATGCGAAGCCGGTCGCGATCGGCGAGGTTATGGTCGGTGGCACCGTGGCCGAGGTGGTCGACTCCCGCGACCCGTCGCTCGCGAAAGGCGATGTGGTGCTCGCCAATTCGGGTTGGCAGACGCACGACGTGGTGCCCGCGTCCAGCGTGCGTAAGCTCGATCCGGACGTAGCGCCGGTCTCGACCGCGCTCGGCGTCCTCGGCATGCCCGGCTTTACGGCGTACTCCGGGCTGCTGAAGATCGGTCAGCCGCGCGCAGGGGAAACCGTCGTGGTCGCCGCCGCCACCGGCCCGGTCGGCTCGGCCGTCGGGCAGATCGCCAAGATCAAGGGTGCTCGCGCGGTCGGCATCGCGGGCGGGCCGAAGAAGTGTGCGCACCTGATCGACGAGTTCGGCTTCGACGCCGCGATCGACCACCGCGCCCCCGACTTCGCCGAGCAGCTGAAGGCGGCGGTGCCGGACGGCATCGACGTCTACTTCGAAAACGTCGCGGGCGCCGTCGCCGACGCGGTCTACCCGTTGCTGAATACCTATGCGCGCGTTCCGGTTTGCGGTCTCATCGCCAACTACAACGCCGCCGGTACCGCCACCGGACCCGACCGCCTCCCCGCCTTCTACGGCCGAATCCTGATCAAGAGCCTCACCATTCGCGGCTTCATCCAAACCGAGTTCGTCCGCGAGCTGTACCCCGACTTCCTCCGCGATATGGCCGAATGGATCGCCGACGGCCGCGTCCGCTACCTCGAAGACATCACCGAAGGCTTCGACAAGGCCCCTGAAGCCTTCATCGGCATGCTCGAGGGCCGTAACTTCGGCAAGGTCGTCGTCAAAGTCGCCGACTAGCGTGCTGCGCGCCTACGACGCGATGGCGGTGCCGCCGATCGAGACGTAGACCAGCATCACCATGAAAAGGAACCAGCCTGCGCCCTGCCAGATCGGCCAGGGTTTGCCGCGCCGCCACTCACGGTAGGTCTCGATGAAGGCGCCGATGCCGCCGAGCAGCAGGATCACGGTCGGCGCGAGGAGGACGGCGGTTTTGGCGTCGGTGTCACAGAGCAGGGTGCCCGAATCGGAACAGGAGCTGCGATTGGCTGTCCAGATCACGGCCGCCGCGAAGACGAAGGCCGCCGCTGCGTTGATCGACAGCACGTAGGTCGCGGCGCGCCGGAAGGTCTGTGGATCGCGCCACCGTTTTTCCACGTCGTTGACCATCTCTGCACCTCACGGTGATCGGGTCCGCCTAAAGGCGCTCTACCCGAGATTGCCGAGCGGACGCTGGTCAAACATCACCCGCTCAGCAACCTGGTTCCGAACCGGACGTCCAGGCGCACTGCCGGAATCACGCGGGCGGAGCAAGCACCGAGCACACGTGGGTGCGAAGCGTCTTGCGCAGACGTTCGACGCCGAGCGAGCCGTGCGGTGTCACCGCATCGAGGCTGAGGCCCTCCATGATCGCGGTGATTCGTTCGGCCTCCTCGGCCGGTTCGGGGACGGCGAGGGCGCGCAGCGCGTCGGTCACCACCTGGCGCAGGTCGGCGGCCATCTGCTCGGTGACCGGCCGGAACACCGGCTTCGTCCGGGCGGCGACGATGAACTCGAGCAGCACGATCGATTCGACGCGCCGTTCCTCGTCGACCGGGAGCAATTCTTCCAACAGCGATTGCAGGGCGTCGACGGCTCGTTCGCCGGTCAGCCCGCGCAGCGCGGCGACGGGGTGCCGGGCCAGCCTGCGCCCCATCCGGTCGCCGACCTCCGTCGCCGCCGCGGCGAGCAGGTCCTGATGATCATCGAAGTAGTGCCGTACCGACCCGATGTTCAACCCGGATTCGACAGCGACCTTACGCAGCGACAGCCCCTCCAGGCCTTCGGCGACTACCAGCCGGAACGCTGCTTCGACGACGTGTTGGCGACGCTGTTCGGCGTCGATACGTGCGGGCACCAGCTCAATGTATCGCAGCTGTGATAAACGATGGCGGGCTCAGCCACGGTGTCGCGCGACCCGACCTTCGTCCCATACCGGCTCGGCCGACTCGTAGACCGAACCATCGGCGCCGAAGACGACGAAGCGATCGAAGTCCCGGGCGAACCACCGGTCATGGGTGACGGTGAGAACGGTGCCTTCGAAGGTGCTCAACGCGTGCTGCAAGGCTTCGGCGGAGACGAGGTCGAGGTTGTCGGTGGGTTCGTCCAGCAGGAGCATGGTCGCTCCGCCGAGCTCGAGCAGCAGGATCTGGAACCGTGCTTGCTGTCCGCCGGAGAGCGAATCGAACGTTTGCTCCGCCGCGTCCGCCAGCTCGTAGCGGGCAAGTGCCCGGGATGCCTCGTCACGCGGCAAGCCGGACCGGTGTTCGTCGCCGCGATGCAGGATCGACACCAGGGTGCGAGCGAAAAGGTCCGGCCGCCCGTGGGTTTGGGCGAACCACCCCGGACGAACCCGAGCGCCGAGCCGTGCCCGGCCCGAGTGCCGCACGGGTTCGACCGGCAGATCGCCCACCGGTTCGTGTTCGGGTTCCGGGTCGCTGCCGCCCGCTGCGAGCAGGCGCAGAAAGTGCGACTTGCCCGACCCGTTGGAGCCGAGTACGGCGACTCGATCGCCGTACCAGACCTCGAGATCGAACGGCTTCATCAGGCCGGCGAGCTCGAGGTTTTCGCAGACCAGGGCGCGCTTGCCGGTGCGCCCGCCGCGCAACCGCATCGTCACGGTCTGCTGGCGTGGCTGGGCCTCGGGCGGACCGGCGTCCCGGAACCGTGCGAGCCGCGTTTGCGCGGCGCGATACCGCGACGTCATATCCGAGTTGTAGGCAGCCTTCTGCTTGTACATCTGGACCAGCGCTTTGAGCTTGACGTGCTCGTCGTCCCACCGTCGCCGCAGCTCGTCGAGGCGGGCGAACCGCTCGGCCCGCGCCTGGTGGTAGCTGTCGAAACCGCCCGGATGTACCCACGCGGTGTTGCCTGCCGCGCCCAGTTCGATGGTGACGATGCTCTGCGCGGTGCGCGCCAGCAACTCCCGGTCGTGACTGACGTACAAGACACTCTTCGGCGTCTCGACCAGGCGGTCCTCCAGCCAGCGCTTGCCGGGAACGTCGAGGAAGTTGTCCGGCTCGTCGAGCACCAGCACCTCATCGGGCCCACGCAACAATGCCTCCAGCACGAGGCGCTTCTGCTCGCCGCCCGACAGGGTCTGTACCGCACGTCGCATGCATTGGTCGAAGGGCATACCGAGGGCCTTGGTGGTGCACACGTCCCACAGCACCTCGGCGTCGTATCCGCCTGCATCGCCCCATTCGGCCAAGGCGGACGCATAGGCCAGTTGTGCCTCGGTATCGTCGCGAGACTTGATCTTCGCTTCCGCCAGGTCGACTGCCGCGGCGGCCCGGCGCAGTCGCGGCGGAGAGACCGACAGCAGTAGATCGCGAACATCGGCGCCGTCGCGGCCGATGAACTGCCGCATGACCCCGAGGCGACCGCTACGGGTGACCGAACCGGCCTCGGGGGTGATGTCCCCGGTGATGATGCGCAGCAGCGTGCTCTTGCCGGAGCCGTTGGCGCCGATCAAGGCGACCTTCGCTCCCTCGCTGACCCGGAACGAGACTTCGTCCAGGAGGACGCGACCGTCGGGAAGCCCGTAGCAGATCGTGTTGACGTCGATGTGTCCCACGGTTCGAATTTATCACGACTGTGATAAATAGGTCGAACGGGTGCTTTCGCGTCTCGAAAAGCTCTGTGCCAGAAGGTTTTAACGAGACTGTGCCAGCGCGGGCGACGGACTCAGGGTTTGCGCCCGACGCCCGCCCAGTACCAGGCGGATTCGGGGTCGGTGGCGTCCTCGCCAGGGTTGGGCCGCCAGGTGACCACGGGAACGACACCCGGCTCGATCAGCTCCGTCCCCGCGAACAGGGATTCGGTTTCGGCCCGACTGCGGGGATAGAAGGTGATGCCCGCCTCTTCGGCGGAGGCCACCACCCGAGCCATGGCACGCGCGTCGAAATCGGCGGTGGGATGGGAGATCACGAGGTAGCTGCCGGACGGCACTACCTCCAGGAGATTTCCGATGATCTCGTGTGGGTGATCGCTGTCCCGGAAGTACATCATGATCGCCACCAGCATGATGGCGACCGGCTGGTCGAGGTCGAGAGTGGCGCCGAGGGCGTCGTCGCGCAGGATGGCGGCCGGGTCGTGCAGGTCGGCATGGATGAACGCGGTCTTGCCCTGCGGTTTGCTGGCCATCAGGGCGCGTGCGTGCGCTAGCACGATGGGATCGTTGTCGACATACACCACGCGTGCGGCGGGATCGAGCCGCTGCGCCACTTCATGGGTATTGCCCGCGGTCGGAATGCCGGTGCCGATGTCGAGGAACTGGTTGATGCCCGCCTCGCTGGTCAGATAGTGGACCGCACGGCCGAGAAACGCGCGATTGGCGCGGGCCATCGTGCGAATCGCAGGAATATGGTGGGCGATGGCGTCCCCGAGTGCGCGATCAGCCGGGTAATTGTCCTTTCCACCGAGCCAATAATCGTAGACGCGCGCTTCGTGCGCGACGCTGGTATCGATCTTGGTCGGTAATCCGGTGGTGGTCTGTGAACGGCTGTCCGGCATGGTGATCCCTCCTGTGGCGGTCGCGGGAAAGTCGGGCCCGGCGACGGCCGAGTCGCCCGTGGTCGGCGACTGCTACTGCGAAACTTGCTGGCTCAGGATATTCCAGCGAACCCTCGGCATGCGGTCATTCGGCCGGATAAGGGTGGGTTTTCAGGCTTCTGGACGGTTTCGGCGAACTTTTCCCGCAAGCGCTTCCCTTCGTCGCCCTCGGCGAGCAGCGAAGCCCGGCACCGCCCGGTGCTCGGTGTGTCGCCGTTCGGTGTGTCGCCCGCCATGCGTGATCTTGATGCGGTTGAATTGCCCAGGTCACGAGTTTTTCCGGTCACGAGCGGAAAGCGGGAGACGACATGGCACGAGTCCGCGCCGACAGATAGCGCCGTCGTGCCCGTGCGTCGATGAATTCTCCGGTGGCGCAATTTCTTCTTTCACCTGTCCCGACCCCTCAGCCTGCGAAAAGGAGCACGAACGTGAGCATGATCCTCGCCGCGCTACACGACACCGTTCTCGCGGAGGTCGGTAACCCGACACCGGAGCCGCCGCCCCTCGCCGACAAATTGCTGCAAATGGGCCGCTACTTCACCTGGCTGGTCCAACTGTCCGGCGTCACCGCCATCACCTACGGCGGCGGACGATTCGCCTGGGAGAAATGGAACGGCGGCGGTTTGCAGTCGCCCAAGATGATCGCCAGCGCGATGGCGGGTGGCGCGGTGGCCACCAGCGCGGGCACCATCATGAACGCCGTGATCGGCTGACCCCCTCTCACCACCACCGGCTCGGCGGACAGTTCCGCCAGTTCGAATGCACCTTGCTGTGTGCACTGGCGGTGTCGCGCTTCCGCGCGCAGGTTGTGAAGGGTGCGGCTACTGGGAGCCGGGGGATTGTTTGCGGGCTTGGGTTGCGGCGGTGACCGGTCCGGCGATCGGGCCTGGAGTTTCAGCTCGCCGGGTTGGATGTCGAATCGGGCAGTGAACGACGCTCGGAACCCGCTCGGGGAGTTGTATCCGGATGATGTCGCTACGTCGACAACAGCCTGGGTGTTGGGGCAATCCCACAGGTAGGCAAGCGCTGACGGCCTCGGCAGATGCTGGTGTTCAGAGATGTTGGTGGCCAACCGATCAGCGGCTGTGCGGATCGCGTGGTGCGGTATTGCTGGACGGGCGGGATCGTGAAGGTTCGGGGTTGGTCAGAGTTGGGCGGTGAGGGTGGTGCCGGTGAGGTGTTCGGCTTGGGTCCACAGGCGTGCCGCGACGGTCTTGTCCTGTGCCCGGCGGGGTGGGCGGGCGGGTTTCGGGGGTCCGATCATGACCCAGCGTGGGCCGAAGTAGCCGCCGGGTGTGGCATCGGGGCTGGTTGCCGCATACAGCAACGGTTCCGTGCCTTCTTCCGGGCCCTGGGACGGCACGATTTTGGTGGCCAGCGAGGTGAGCAGGCCGGGTCGGCCGCCGCCCATGGTCGGTCCCGAGGCCATCAGGTTGGTTCGAGTGGTGCCGGGGTGCGCGCCGACCGAGAGCAGCGGCCAGTTGTGTTGGGCTGCGAGGTCTGCCAGGTGCAGGGTCATCATCAGGTCGGCCAGTTTGGATTGGGCGTAGGCCTTGGTGGGGCTGTAGTGGCGGGTGGACTGCAGGTCATCGAGGTCGATTCGGCCGGTGGCGGCGCCGAGGCTGCTCATCGTGGCCACGCGTGGCGCGGGAGCCGACAGCAGCAGCGGTAGCAGCCGGACCGTGAGCGCGAACGGGCCCAGGAAGTTGCTGCCCAGTTGGAGCTCGAATCCGTCTGCTGTTTCGAACCGGCGGGGCACGTTCGCCACTCCGGCGTTGTTGAGCAGCAGGTCCAGCGGTTTGCCCTCGGCGATCAGGTCGTCGGCGAACTCGCGGACCGAAGCCAGGTCGGCCAGGTCGAGCCGGCGGACCTCGACGTGGGCGGCGGGGTGTGCGGTGCGGATCTCCGCTCGCGCTTGCTCGCCTTTGTCCGGACTGCGCACGGCGAGCACCACGTGCGCTCCGGCTGCGGCCAGGCGTTCGGCGGCCTCTTTGCCGGTGCCGCTGTTCGCGCCCGTCACGACGGCGAGTTTGCCCTGTTGGTTAGGTACCTGATACATCACTGCCTCCTAAAAGACTGACGGTCTCTAACGTCGTCCACGGTAGCAGACCACTGGTCTTTTGTTAAGAGACCGGCGGTAGTTAAGATGTGTGGGTGGAGTTCAAGCGCGCACGCAGCGAAGAGCAGCGGCTCGAACGGCGTCGGCAGGTCTTGGTGACCGCGGCCGGAATGCTGACCGAGATGCCGGTCGCCAAGCTCAGCCTCAACGAGCTCAGCCGACGTATCGGGCTGGCCAAATCCAACGTGCTGCGCTACTTCGAGTCACGCGAAGCAGTCCTACTCGAGCTACTGCAGGCCCAGATGCAGGACTGGGTCACCGACCTTGAGCACTCGACCGAACCGGACGCGGGCACCCCGCGCAAACGCGGGGACCGGCTGGCCGAGATCGTGGCCGCGTCGATGGCGCGGCGACCGGTGCTGTGCGACCTGCTCGCCGCCCACGCAGCGGTGCTCGAACACAACATCTCCACCGAGGTCGCGATCCAGTACAAACACGCTATGCGCCGGTCCGTGCAAGCCCTGACCCGGCTCGTCGAGCGCCAGCTACCCGAACTCGACACCGGCGACGCGGACCTGCTGGTGGAAACCATCCTGCTGGTGGCCATGGGAGCGTGGCCATGGAGCCGGCCATCGGAAGCGATGCGGGCCGCCTACGCCGCCGACCCCGAACTCGCCGCGATGGGACTCGACTTCACCGAAGTGCTACGCCGGACCGTGGCGACCACAATCTCCGGACTCCTCGCCCGCCAGCAAAATCCAATCAGCGACACAACCCCGACCCGCTGAATCTCGCTGGCCAACCCCTCACCGACCTGCACGGTATTCGGCAGATCCGGGCGTTCTCCGAGCGTCGGACGAACGCCTGCAGCAGACACGCCCAGCCGGTGACCGAGACTATTTCGGCACGAAGTCGCGAGTCGAATGAATACCAACCACCCAGAACACCCGCTCGTCGACACGAGGTGCGTTGAAAGGTCCTGTCAGCCAACCAGTTTGGACGGCCGACCAACGCGCCCAGCGGCAGAAGAGGGTGTTCCCAGCGGTACGACTGCGGGGCCAGACGCGACAACATGGGTGCCGACAGACTGAGGACCACCGAGAGTGGTGCTGCCTGTGCTCAGGTGCCGTTCGCCGCCGCCAGAACCCGAGATCCATCCGCGGACGCGACGGCAGCGAATTATCAGAGTCCGCCTCTTCTCGATTCCCGTCGGGGTGGCCTACTGGAAAGGATCTAGCCCGATGAAGAACCGACGTTCTCGGCGCGCTTGCGCAACAGTCGTCACGGTCGGCGCGCTCGCTGCGGTTGTCATGACCGCACCGGTAGCTTCAGGCGACCTCAAAGCGTGGCACGCCGATTCGTACCCGCTGGTAGCGGTGCCGCTGCCCAACGACGTCAAGTTTAAACCGATAGACCCGGTGTTCACACCCGAGAAGATGCAAAAGATCACCGAGGCGCTCTGCACCCAAGACGAGTTACCGCAGGAAGACCTGGACAATATCGATACTGCGTACTACACCCTCCCAGTAGACTTCGGAACTGCGGAGGAGCCGAAAGACCCGATCGCTGAAGTTCGCAAGGAATTGCTCGGCACCGAGAAGTTCACCAACGAGTCCCGCCTTAAGCTGTGCGAGGACGAAAAGCTGCGCACGAAGTACGCCAAGACCCTGAACGACCGGATCGCCAAGTACGGAGTTGTCCTCAAGCCGGAACTACGTAAACTGCAAGGTCAGGAGCTCAAGGAGGAGGTCCACAACGTCTGGGTCGAACGACTGGGCAATTACAGCGCGAGGCTGAAAAAGTATCTGGGCGACACCGAAATCTGAATGGTGACGCTGTGAAACGGATTTCTGCCATTACCTATGACTGTTCACACCTGTGCGCATACAGCAGTAGCCCTCAGCGCGAACCTCGGCTACACGCACATAGGCATTTCAGTGCACTCTTTCCGTGGCGCCGGCCTGAGAGCGCAGCCCAGCGCAGAGCGGCATAAGCGGATAATGGCGATGCGCTCTCTGAGTTCTTGGCTGACCGGAGTCAGTCAGTCTCCGATCAGCCCGGAGCCTTGTAGAACTTGCCGCGAAAGTACCCGCCGCCCATGGTGTACCAACGGTTTCGGTTCGCTCGTGCTAGTCGATCGGCCGATCGAGCCATTGGCCGTCTGCCATAACGGTGCGTCCGGTGAACTCGTGGAATCCGTTCCATACCTGTATGCGTTGTGGAGCGAGTTGGATGTAGACGAAACCTGGCATGGTGCGCGGGTCGTGTGACACCTGGGCGTATCCGTCGGCGGCGGTGGGGTCGATCGCATCGACGGGTATGAGCGATGCGGTGGCCTCGATCATGATCACGTCGGCGGTGTCTCCGATGGCGACTCTGGCTCGTGGAGTTGCGTGGAGGTTGGCGACGGTGCGACTGTGCTCGAACGTCGCCGTGGTGAGGGTGTTCGTGTTCCAGGTGTAGGAAACCGGGATGAGGTGCGGGCCGTACCCCTCGCCTGCGGTAGCCAGCCACATTTGATGGTTGGTCCCGAGTCGTTTCAGCGCGTCCGCGCGCCGCTGGCCGAGGCTGCGCGGGGTGGGCGGCTGCATGGGTTCGGTGGTTGTGTTGTCGACTGTCATCGGATGCCCTTGCCAAGTATGTTGGCGAAGCGCGGTAGGTAAGCGGGCCAACCGGTCTCGCCGTTCACACAGTCGTGGATCGTCTGCCAGCCCTGGCCGTGGCGCTCGATATGGCGGTGCTCGAGTTCTACCCGGGTACGTTGCGCGGTTTCGGCGATGAAGCGGACCTCGACTTCGCTGGTCTTGTCCGGGTTCGACTCGATCTGCCATCGGGGGTCGATGTTCCAGCTGAACACCAGGTGATGCGGTGGCTCGTAGGCAAGCACCCGCGCCCACCGGCACTCGGTCCCGTCGACTGCCCGGTCGTAGATGTGGCCTCCGACGTGCGGCTCGAACACGGTCTCGGCCAGCTCCACGCCGAGGATGTTGTGCTCGGGTGGCTTGAAATCACCGAACCGCTCGGTGAACACCGCGAATGCGTACTCGACCGGCGCCTCGACGACGATTTGTGTCCGCACCGTCGCCGCCGTGGTTCGTGTGGTCATGCCATCTCCTATACCGCTGTGCTCGACCGACTGCTTGTAGGCCGCCATCGTCTTGGTCCAGAAGCCGTCGAGTCGCGCACGCAGAGCCGCGGCGCCGTCCGGGTCGACCCGATAGATGCGCCGGTTGCCGACCGGCTGGTCGATCACGAGGCCCGCATCCTTGAGCACCTTGAGGTGCTGCGACACGGCGGGCCTGCTGACCGGCAGTTCCGCGGCCAGCTCGCCGACCGTTCGCGCACGCTCGGCCAGGCTCTGGAAGATCAACCGGCGTGTGCGGTCACCGAGGACACTCCATGCGTCGGATTCGTAAGTTTTCACTAACGGTCAGTCTCTACTTACCGACTTGGCATGTCAAGGACGGTTGTTTTCGGCTGCTCGCTCACTGCGGACCTCGAGGTCGGCTTCCAACTCATCGAGCCGAAACAGCATCTTCGAGTTGACATGCAGTTGCGGACATCTGACGCAAACGTGTTCGCCCCGGCGGGGAACGCCGCGGCGTAGGAGAGCGGTCCTGACGGTCGGGTGGCAACGGCCCGAGCTGAGCTCGGAAGTCTGCGGCCAACTGTCCGAGGCTTAGCCCGACCATTCGCCTGTTGCGACGCCTCCAGAGGAGGCAGCAGCATCCTGTTCGTCGGCGCTGGTGACGATGACCGCGTTACCGCCGAGACGTTTCGCCATGTACATCGCCTCGTCCGACAGCTGGAGCAGCTGCCGGCCAGTAGGTTCGGTGTGGCGGAGGTCCATCCGGGCGCCATCCCACAGTGCGACACCGATGCTCGCCGTGACTTCGACGGGAAGATCCGGCATGGTCTCGATGGCGGCACGGATCCGCTCGCCGATCTCGTCGGCCGGGTCGCGCAGGTAACCGACGAGCGCGAACTCCTCGCCGCCGGTGCGCGCCACGAGGGCATCGGGATCGACCGTCGCACGCAGGCGCTGCGCCGTGCACACCAGGACGTCGTCACCGACCGCGTGCCCGTAGGTGTCGTTGATGGTCTTGAAGCGGTCGAGATCCACTGTCGCGACATAGCTTGCCCGTGCTTTTCGCCGACGAGCCAAGCGGCGGCGCGAATCCGGAGAGTCGACGTGGCGCGACATGTGGTAATCCAGACCGCGCCGATTCATCAGGCCGGTCAGTGGATCCGTCAGGGCGTCGCGGCGCAATACCCAATGGCAGAACTGCACGATCGGCAGCACGAAAATATCGACGACGAACGACACCAGCACCACGACGACACCGAGCGCGATATCGCCCGCTCCGTGCCCTTCGCCGAGCACCATCATCAGCGACAGCACCACGATCGACAGCAATGACCAGCCGACGTGCCACAGCAGAAACCGCGGCCCGTGGAAAACGGTCACATAGCCCCCGGTGACCACGAGCAACGCACTGCCCATCGCGCCGAGCAGCCGGTCCTGCACCATGACATTGTTGGCGGTGATGGCGACATCGACCGCGGCGATCAGCACCAGCGACTCGACTTCACCCGGCCACGGCAGCAACCACCAGCGCAGCGTCCACAACACGGCGGTCGCGGCGACAATTCCGCCCTGGATCTTTCCTGCCGTTCCGTTTTGCCCGGCCGGGGAGAACAGCGCGATGGTCGTGATCGCCAGCATGACGAGACCGGCGGAGCCGAGCATTGCCTTCAACGGCCGCAAGGCCGAATGCACGTCGAGCGTGTCGACCAGCCAGCGATAGTCGATGTGCTCGCGCCACCAGGATTGGAACACCGATTGACCATCGCCCACCAATTCACCGCCTCACACGGCAACCGCGCACGATCTGGGTTGCGCAGACTGTTGGAACGAGCACACTCAGTGGGCAAAGGCCCGAAGGGTACCGACCCTACCAAGATTCTTCCACTTGGCAATACTTCTGTAGGCAACCAATACTCTGCCAACACCGTTCGCGCGAATTGTCCTTATTGAATTGTCAACCCGGCGTGCTCGCGGGTTACGGCACGACCTCGACCACGTCGCGGTTGCAGCGCCGAATTCGATCGGTCTTCGCCGTCACCGCCGCGTCGCTTGGCTCACTCCCGCGGTGTGGTTCGTATGTGCACAGCACAACTCGATTAGTAGTACGAAAGCTATCTGATACCAACAGGTTGATGTTGCCGCGTCCGATCGATGCTGGAATGAGCCAAGGATGACGGCCGCGAGACCCGATTCTCTTGTGCACTTCACGAATTCGGCTGCGGCCGAGCCTGTGTCTGGAGGCCGGTCCCGGACCGGCCGATGCCGCGATGATCGGCGGGAAATAATCACCTGCACGATCAATACCAGCAGTACCGCCATCACAGCCGCGAAAAGCGCAGTACGCCAGGCAAATTCAAACAGCTGACGCAGCTCGGCGCCGGACCGCTGCGGGGTGGGCATAGTGGCGGCGATGGCATGCGGCAGTGGGGCAAGCAGGTCCGCGTGGGCGCCGAGTTGGCGTTGCGCGGCGGCACCGGCGCCGGTGGCGGCCGCCAGGAACACTCGGTCTCCGGCTCCGAGGCGTGCCGCGTGACGCAGGCCAGTCGGAAGCCACAGGTGGCCGCGCCCGGGAACACGAACACTCCGCACCCGGGCGCGGGAGATGACACCGATCCCGTTGCGGACCTGCCAACACAGCCGATCGCCGTTATTCCATCCCAGGGCGTCGACGACGAACCGGTCGATCACCCGACCGTTGAGATCGAGCGAGCACCGAATACCGAGGTCAGCCTGCCCGACTGGCGGGGCACCAGGATCAAGGCCAGGGGAAGGCATGCCGGGACGACACCGGTCGAGCCTGTCAACCCCGGCAGCGTCGACGGGACAACCGCAGCGATCTCAGCCATGCCCACCGCCGCCGCTCTGCGCGCAGCTACTCGGACGACGGACCTTCGACCGTCGCACAAACACCGTAAAAGCACACGTATAGCAGGAAACTCGCTGGAGTAAGGTGTTTGAATGCCCGAAGAAGCGCATCCCACTTCTGCGGTGCGTGTCGATCCGGTCGTCATGCCCGGCGCCACCGCAACCGCAGGGGACTCCGCCCTCGACCTGCTGTCGTTGGCGAACCAGTTGTGTTTCGCTCTGTATTCCACGTCGCGCTCGATGACCGCGGCCTATCGGCCCTACCTCGAGGCGATGCAGATCACGTATCCGCAGTACCTTGCCCTGCTCGCGCTGTGGGAACGGCCTGGGATGACGATGAAGGAGCTGGGCGAGCAACTGCGCCTGGACTACGGCACCGTCTCGCCGCTGATCCAACGACTGCAGGCGCACGGTTTCGTGGAAAGCGTACGCAGCGTGCACGATCGGCGCTCGGTGGAACTCCGCGCGACCGAAGCGGGCGTCGCCCTGCAACGTCAGGCCAGGGAGATGATCGAGTCGGTGCTCGCCGCGGTCGGCTGCCCGATCGATGACCTCGTCGTGCTGCGCGATCAGGTCAATGCCCTCGGCGAGCGGCTGGACGCGATCGCGGGCGAGCGGCGGGAACACTAGGCGTCGAGCACCTCGACCCGTCGCCGCACCACCGGCGGCTCGGTCGACCACGGGAAGTTGATCCAGCGATCGGTGTGCTTCCAGACGTATTCGCAGTCCACCTCCGAGCGCGGCTTCTGATAGACCACCGCACAGCGCACCTCGGCGACGTGGTGCTCACAGAAGTCGCGCACCAGCTTGAGGGTGGCGCCGGTATCGGCGACATCGTCGGCGACCAGGACGGTGGCGCCCGCCAGGTCCACCGCCTGCGGCACCGGCGGCAACATCACCGGCATGTCGAGGCGCTGGTCGATGCCGGTGTAGAACTCGACATTCATCACGTGCAGGTTCTTCACGTCCAGCGCGTAACCGAGCGCGCCCGCCACGAACAACCCGCCACGGGCGATCGACAGGATCAGATCGGGCTCGAACCCGTCGTCCGCGATCGTGGTCGCCAACTCCCGACTCGCCGATCCGAACAATTCCCAGGTCAGCACTTCCCGATCCGCCATGGACCCTCTCTCCCTCGATTGCGACTGCGCACAGAGCATACGAGTAGCCGGCGCTGTGCCCGCCCTCACGTGCCAGATCGACATCGTGCAGCGAGGTCGGGGTCCGCCGAGCACATATTCCCAAGGACGAGTCGAAGCAAACCCGAATAACTCGTGGGTGCCATTAGCCGCGATCGCATTTGGCAGAGTTTCTTTCCGGCTTTTCGGTGTGGGCGCGACACCCGGTGTGAAATCGAACAATGCGTCCCGCCATTCCGCTACGGTCGCGTTATCGCCTGTTACCTCGAACCAGTTCGGCCGCGTCGAACCGCACCGCAACGGTGCCTGCGCGTACTGCGGCCAATGGACCGAAACCGAACAGAATGGGGATTGTCATGCGTATTAATCCGGCCCGGATCGCCGCCCTCGCAATCATCTTCGTTTCGGCGGCGGCCGGTCTGACCCTCGCCTCTGTCGCCAACGCCGACGAGCCATGGATCTACGTCTGTGACGACATCGAGGAGCCCGAGGAGGTCGGCGCGAAAGGCGCGGGGAACTGTCAGGCGCACAATGGCGCGCCCGACGCGGGGCCGATAAAGCAGAAATTCAAGCTCCACCAGCGGGGCGTCGAGCCGAAGCCCGGGATTGTCGCCGTCTGTGAAGGCGAGTCCGGGGACGCCTTCGGTGCAGCGTCCCTTCCGGAAAAAGTCGATGGATTCGGTTGCTACGTCTATGAAATGCGCTGATATCCGAGCTTGCTCAGCGCTTCCATGAGTCCTTGAAGCTCCGTATCGCACCAATTCCGGAAGCGGACAGATCGGGCCACGGCGGTCGGCGGAAAATCGCGAGCGTGAAGATCACCGCCGCCGCCAACCCGATGAACTCGCCGAACAACGCCAACCGGTTGGTATCGACCGCGGCCTCCCAGTGCACCTTGCCGTCGTTGATAACGAAGATCCCCAACGGCGACGCCGCGAACGGCCCACCTCCGGCCCTGGTGACCGTAATGATGGTGGACCCATCAGCGGTCTCGAACGGTTCCCCGAAGACGCGCAAGCTGCCCACGTCCGGCCCGATCCGTCGCACACCTCTACCGATAGTCATGCTCCCCGCTCCCTCTACCCGCCCACTGGCCTACACCGTACCGCCGAAGGTCGGCGAACGGGACATGGTTGTGGCGAAACGCGAGTAGCGCCACGGTGATGTCCCGTTCGATGAGCTTCAGGGCCGGAGGCGGTGGAGGTCTCGAGGGAAGAGGGTGGCTTGGCGGATGTTGTCGGCTTCGGTCAGGCGGGCGACCCAGCGTTCCAGGCCGATGGCGAAGCCGCCGTGGGGTGGCATGCCGTGGCGCATGGCCTCGAGGTAGGGGGCGTATTCGGCGGGGTCTTCGCCGCGGGCCGCCAGTGCCGCGAGGTAGTCGGCGTGGTTGTGCAGGCGCTGGCCGCCGGTGACGAGTTCCAGGCCGCGGAAGAGGAGATCGAAGGAGTTCGTCCAGCGTGGGTCGCTTGGTTGCGGGTGCGTATAGAAGGGACGTTTCGCCGCCGGATAGCCCTCTACCGCAAGGAAATCCGAGTCGAACCGCGACTTCGCCCAGGCGCCGAGGAAGCGTTCGTGCTCGGGCGTGAGGTCGGGTTCGGTCGGTGCCGCGCCGACGAGTTCGATGGCTTCCCGAAAGTGGATGATCGGGATCTGCTCCGGTATCGACGGCAGCTGCGCGCCAACGGTTTCCACTGCGGCTCCGGCCTTTTCGTTGATCGTGTCGACCATCGCGGCGAGCGCGTCACGCAGTTGCGCGAGCACATCGCGATGGTCGCGGATGAAGCCGAATTCGACGTCAAGGGACACATATTCGGCAAGGTGCCGGGCGGTGTCGTGGGGTTCGGCGCGAAAGACCGGGCCGACTTCGTAGACCCGCTCGAAAACGCCGGTGAGGATCTGCTTGTACAGCTGCGGTGACTGGGCGAGGTACGCGGTCGCACCGAAGTAGTCCAGCGGGAACACGTTCGCGCCGGATTCGGTGGACTGGCCGACGATCTTGGGCGTCGTGACTTCGGTGAAGCCCGCGCTGTCCAGGTGGCGGCGGAAGCCGGTCATCGAGGCGGCAGCGATCTTCCACACCGCCTGGCGGGTGGGGTGGCGCCAGGTGATTGCGGCATGGTCGAGTGCGGTGGGCAGGGTGACGCCGAGTCCAGGGCGCCACAGCTCGATGGGTGGTGGTTCGGACGGTGCGGTCAGCGGCTGCACCGTCGGATCGATGATTTCGACGCCGCCGGGTGCCTTTTCGCTGCCGATCGGCGTACCGGTCACGCGGACGACGGTTTCCTCCGGAAGTGTCGAAACCTGTTCGCGGACAAGGGGATCGGTGACCACTACCTGAGCGAGACCGGATCTGTCGCGTATCACGACGAACGTGACGGTCGCGAGTTGTCTGCGCCGGTGTATCCATCCCTCGACGGTCACCGATCCGGTCCGCGTTCGAGTCGCCGGTAGGGCTGAACACAGTGTGCGTGACATCAGTTTCACCTCCTGGTTGCTATCCCCGGGAGGTGTGGGCGATCGGGTCCGTCGCGGTGCCACCACACCTTCGCAGCGCGATGCTCGCTGCCTCTACTGGTCGATTTCTCAGTCGGTGACCGGCCGACGCGGCTCGGAGTTCGTCACGCTCGTCGTCGCCACGCTTTTATCGTAACTGGTTGAATCGACGACGCCAGCGATTAATGCCGTGCGCCCTACGGGCGGCTTTCCGCCCCGTGCACTGTCGACATGGCGGTGACGAGTCCGTTCTCGTCGAACGCGATAGTGACTTCGACACCCGGGCCCGCGAGGAAGAGTTTCGAGCTGTCCTCATTGAAGGTCGGGTTCAGTCCGCGCTGCATCCCGTAGCTGTGTATCGCGCGCTTGTGATCGGGCAGGCCGAGCTGAAAGACGCCATTCAGCACGTGTGTTGTCCGCGGCAGATCGGGGGCAGGCGGGACGAGGTCGGGGTGCTCGATCAACACCGCGAGCCGCGTACCACCACCGACATCGCAGCTGTACCAGGTCCAACTGCCGGACACCGCTTTGGCCAGCTCACCCATCAGCCAGGTGACCCGATTCGGCTCGGTCGGCGCACCCGGCAGTTCGGCGAACGCGACCTCGGCCATGTGCAGCGCCGAAATCCCATGCCGCAGGCCGTAATCCCGGACAGACCGGGCCAACTCGGTGACCTCGGGCGGATACCAATCATTGTTCGCCCAACTCCACAGCCAACTCTGCGGCCCTGGCGCGGCCGTCCCGAGCACATGGAACCGGGTGCACGACAACGGACGATCCCCGAAGAACTCGAACCGCGGCGGCTCATAACTCACCTGCCACCGATGCTCACCCAACACCTCGATGCTGTGCTCCTGATGTTCGAAAGACATTAATGCCGCATCATCGAGCAACTGTTCAACCGTGGGTGACTCGTCGTGCAGATAACCGTTCACAACCCCCAATCCTGGTCGATCCCCACACCTCCCACACCCCCCTAGAAATAAGGTCCATTAAGTTCGCGGGGATCGGGTAAAGCCCCCGTCTCAGATCACGTCGGTCCAGAGACGCAATTCGTCGGCGCGAGGGTTGTGGACGAGCTGGGAGCGCGGGGTGTTGAAAGTCATTACCGGTCGGGTGCCGAGGTCATAGGGGGACCAGCATGGGGAGCGGCCGTGAGCGAAATCGACCCAGGTGTGGTGCATTTCGGAGGCGAGGGTTTGCGGTGGCGTATCCGCACCGGTCATCATCGACGTTCCCTTGGCGGTGAGTGTGTCGAAGACGAAGGGGAGCTCCAGGGCGTGGCAGGAGCGTAGGTCCAGATGCGTTGTAGGCCACGCGAATTCGTAGACGTGGGCGGTGCCGCCGGTCGCCTCGGCCAAGCGGGCGGCCGGGACGCGGAAAGCCAAGTCGGTGAGGATGACCGCGAAGAGGTCACCGGGGGTGGCGGCGGGGCGGTTCGCCGCATAGGTGTCGGCGATCCGGGGGTCGAGCCCGCGGGCGGTGAGCTGCTCGGTGAGTGCTTCCGCGGTGAGGGCGGTGGTGAGTCCGGCGGGGGCGGTGAAGAGGCGGAACTCGTCGGCGGTACTGCCGATGATGAGGGGGATGTCCCGCGCTGCGCCGGCGGCGATGGCGTCGATGGGGCGCTCGGTGAGGGTGTGCCCGTCGATGGTGGGCATGAACGCCATGAGGCCGAGGGCCGCGGCGATGATCGATGTGCCCCAGCGGTCCGGGTTCTGTTGAAGGGTGAAGTCGCGCACCAGGTTACGTTCGGCGTCGAGGAGCGCGGGAATGGCGGCGGTATCTGGACTTGTCTCGAGTCGATTCGCGAAATCAGCGGCGACCAGGCGGGCGTCTTCAAGGGTGCAGGCGACGGTGCCGCTGCCGCTCTGGATGATCGCGCGCCGGAACAGACCCGTTGCCAAGGGTGAAGCCAGCAGGGCGGCGACGCTCATCGCGCCCGCGGATTCACCGAAGAGGGTGATCTGGTCGGGGTCGCCGCCGAAAGACGCGATGTTCTCGCGGACCCAATGCAGGGCGGCGATCTGGTCGAGGAGACCGCGGTTGGGTGGGGTGCCGTCCAGGGCCGCGAATCCGATGGCGCCGAAGCGGTAGTTGATGCTCACCAGCACGACGCCGTCGCGCGCGAAGGCATGGCCGTCGTAGACCGAGACGGCGTTGGAGCCGATGCGGTAGGCACCGCCGTGGATCCAGACCATGACCGGTAGGCCCGAGGCGCCGGGGTCGGGAGTCCATACGTTCAGGTTGAGGAATTCCGGGCCGTCGATGATGGGGTTGTGCAGTATCGACCGCAAGGGTTCCGGATACCCCAATTGTGGTGCGGTCGGGCCGTATCGGGTCGCGTCACGCTCATCATCCCAGCTGGGAGCCGGACCGGGAGCTCGGAACAGTGCGGCACCCGACGGTGCGGCCGCATACGGGATGCCGAGGAAGGCGCCCACCGACCTGGTGACGGTGCCGCGGACCTTGCCCTGCGGTAGGGCCACTACTGACGCGTGCATCCAGGCTCCTCACCTCGCCGCCGACCCCTTGAACGTCTCACACTCGGATAGCTCACTAGGGTGAAATGGTGCGGATCTTTCTGGCCGGGGCGACCGGCGTCATCGGAACACGATTGGTGCCGCTGCTGGTCGGGGCGGGCCACGTGGTCGCGGGGATGACCCGTTCGGCGAGCAAAGCGGAGCAGGTGCGCGCCGCGGGCGCCGAGCCGGTGGTCTGCGACGTATACGACCTGGACGCGCTGACCGCTGCCGTCGTGGCTTTCCGCCCCGACCTGGTGATGCACCAGCTCACCGACCTGCCCGACGACGCCACTCTGCTTCCGGAACTGGCTGGTGCGAATGCGCGCATCCGCACCGAGGGCACCCGCAATCTCGTCGCCGCGGCCCGCGCCGCCGGTGCGAAACGCTTTCTAGCCCAGAGCATCGCCTGGGAACCGGCAGGCGGGCGCGGTCAGGTCATCCAGGACCACGAAGCCGCCGTCCTCGACATCGATGGCGTGGTCGTGAAGTACGGCCAGTTCTACGGCCCGGGAACCTATTACGAAGACGAACTCCCGACACATCCGCGCGTCCACGTCGAGGACGCTGCGGCCCAAACGATTCCGCTGCTGGAGGCATCGAGCGGCGTCGTGATCCTCGCCGACACGGCGTAACGAACTCCGCCGCAGCGCAGGATCAGCCCTGCGCCTCAGCGGTTTTGGCGAACACCTCGAGAATGGTGCTGTAGCCGCCGCCCTGCTCGACGATGGTGTCGTGCAAGGCCTGGCCTGCCACGAGCCGATCCAAATGGCGGTGCTCGAGGGTAACGCTGGTCTGCTCCGGTCCTTCAGCGGTGAAGCGAAACTCGATCTCACTGGCGTGGGCGGGGTCCGGGTCGAACTGCCAGTAGCCATTGATCTGCCAGGTCACCAGAATTCGGTTCGGCGGCTCCCACTCCAGCACCCGCCCCCAATCGCATTCACTGCCGTCGACACCGACCTCATACCAGCGCCCGCCGACCTGGGGTTCGAGAATCGCATCGGCCATCTCGGCTTGCCCGATGTGATAGGCCGACGGCCACCAGCTGCCGAAGGATTCGGTGAAGAACGCGAACGCCTTCTCCACCGACATCGCCACGGTCGCTTTGCCTTGCAGTATTGGCAGGGGAGTGGGTGTGCTCATGAATGCTGCTCCTGTTCGGGATCGGTCGCCGCCACGTCGGCGGCCTTCTGAAAAGCGGTCAACGCGTCATCCCAGATCCGCTGGAAATACGCCTGAATCGCGGCGACACCGTCCGGATTCAGCCGGTAGATGCGCCGCGTGCCTTGGGCTGTGGCCACGACCAGCCCACCGTCGCGCAGCACCCGCAGATGCTGCGAGACCGCCTGCCGGGTGATCGGCAGCCGCTCGGCCAGCTCACCCACCGAACAGGGCTCGCGGGCCAGCAGCTCGAAGATCGCTTGACGGGTCGGATCGCCGAGAATCGCCAGATCGACGTCTTTGAAAGCGGCCACGTACGTAAGTGTGCACTTTCATAAGGTGGTGTGCAAGGGCAAGCGATGGGTTCCGAGCGTCGCTGGACCCGGTGGCCCACCCGCTACCGTGGCGGCATGCCGATAATGGGGGCGTGAAGAGCGACGAGGCGCCGACGGGTGGCGAAAGTCCAGACCTCGGTGCGGCCCAGCGTGCGCATTGGCAAACCACCTACGACGCTCATCCGGGCATGTACGGTGAGCAGCCGTCGGCGCCCGCGACCCAGGCCGCCGCGCTCTTCCGAGCGGCGGGGGTCCAGGACGTGCTCGAACTGGGTGCAGGCCACGGCCGGGATGCCCTGCACTTCGCGCGATGCGGATTCACTGTCCACGCAACCGATTTCAGTAGCGCGGGCCTGCGACAGCTGCGAGAACGGGCCGACGCCGAAGGCCTGCCGGGCGTCACCACCGGGATCGTCGATGTCCGAGACCGACTGCCGCTGTCCGACCAATCCGTCGACGCGGTGTACGCCCACATGCTGCTGTGCATGGCGCTGTCCACCAAGGAGATCTTCGCTCTCGTCGACGAGATCCGCCGGGTGCTGCGCCAGGGCGGCACCTTGTTCTACACCGTGCGGCACACCGGCGACGCACACTACGGCTCCGGAATCGACTGTGGCGACGACATTTTCGAACACGGTGGCTTCGCGGTGCACTTCTTTCCCCTGAGCCTGGTCGACCAGCTCGCGGACGGCTGGGATCTGCGGCAGGTGGACGAGTTCGAAGAAGGCGAGCTCCCGCGACGGCTGTGGAGCGTCATCCAAACACGCCGCTGATCCGGCCCGAATGGATCGGGCCGGATCAGGGGGTTCGCGGACAGTCGTTACTTGATGAGTCCGCCGTGGTACATCTGGTCCTTTCCGCGCTGCGTGGCAGCAGACTTCGTCGTCGCGCGGCTGGGCGGGTCAGCGCTGAACGCGTAAGTCGCGACCGAGTAGGCGATCGCACCGGTGTTCACGGCCAACGCCCGGTCATTGATGTTGGCGATCGTGTCGCACGGCGAGTGGTAGCAGGGGTCGTAGGCCTTGCCTGCCTCGCCGCCGAACATCTGCTGCTCCTCCGGCGTCTTGATGCCCTCCGCGCCGGTGAACAGGCCACCGGCCGGGATGCCGACCGCGATGAACGGGCCGTAGTCCGAGCGGCCGTCGAACGGTGTCGGAACATGGGGGATGCGGAGCATGTCGAAGTAGCGAGCGAAGTTCTTCTCGATCTCCGCCGAGCCGGCCGGCCCGCCCTCACTGCCGTCATAGATCTTGAACGCGTAGTTCGGTGACCCGATCATGTCGAAGTTGAGGTAGAGCCTGAGCTTGTTGCGATCCGCCTCGGGCAGGTTCGCCACGTAGTGCTCCGAGCCGAGCAGGCCGAGTTCCTCGGCGCCCCACCAGGCGAACCGGACCTTGTTCTGCGGCTGGAACGCGGCCATCCGCAGCGCCACCTCGAGCAGCCCGGCGCTGCCGGAACCGTTGTCATTGATACCGGGGCCACTGACCACGGAATCGAGGTGTGCCCCCGCCATCACGACCTTGTCCGCGTTGCCGCGCTTGGTCTCGGCCAGCACGTTGTGGGTTGTCCGCGTCGTGCTCTCGGTGTCGGTCTTCAGCCGGACGACCGTGTTCGCCGGGGAGGCGAGGTCCTCGCCGACGGCGAAGCTGGTGCCGACCACCGGCACGGTGACGCCGGGCCCGCCGAGCGTCCCGGTGAAGGTGTCGGTGCGACCGGGTTGTCCCTCGTTGAAGATGATCACGCCGGATGCCCCTGCGGCCTGGGCGTTTCGTGCCTTGTCGGCGAAGGGACAGGTACCGCGCTGAAGCAGGGCGATGTTGCCGGATTTGAAGCCCGCGAAGTCCTGGGCCTCACAGCCGGAGGTCGAGGACGGTTCCGGCGAGGGTGGCAGGACGAGATCGACGCCCTGGACCGTCGCCGTCGGATTGCCCGAGCCCGAGTAAGTCAACGTGGCGAAATCGCCGAGCTGACTGCCGCCGGGAGGGGTCGGCCGGTACGTCTTGGGCTCTGGGGAGATTTGCTCCATGACCGCCGTCGACCGTTCCTGGAAGAACGGAAAATCGAATTTCTGCAGCGTCACTTGATAGCCCGCGCGGCGCAGCTTTTCGGCCACGTAGTCGCGCGAGGCGTCATAGCCAGGCGTGCCCGCGGCGCGGTTGCCGCCGTTGGCGTTGGCGATGTTCTGGAATGCCTCCAGGTGCCGTTTGATGTTGGGTGCCTGGACCGACTCGGCCAGTTGTCGCTCAGGTGGTGCGCCGGGGTCGGCATATGCCGCCCCGGCCAGTCCGAGCGATAAAACGAGGGGCACAGCGGCGGTGGCGGCGATAACACGGCCGGTTCTGACGCGGCGGAAGATACGGGGCATGTCGGCTCCTCCAAAGGACGGAAAACTCCCGATCGTCGGAGGTTAAGCCGGTATATCGCATTGGGGAAACCCCAGTTGAACTACTGGGGAAGGGAATTCGCTACGATCGGCCGACGAAATTTGTTCTAGTTAACGCACCGTCCGGTGTCGACGGCGTCATCGGATTCGTAGGCATGCCCGATGCGTGAAAGAATCTCGGGCAGGCTCGCAGCGAATCCGGCGCCGCTGCCACCCTTGTCGATTCCGAACACCAGGCCGAGCGCTCGGCCCTGCGTATCGACGACCGGGCCGCCCGAATTGCCCTCGTGGATCGAGCCGTTCAACGTGTAGGTCAAGCGTTCGCTGGTCGAACCGTGATAGATATCGGGAACCTGCCGCACGATGTGGTTCTCGACGCGCGCCGCGGCGGCCGTGTACAGCCCGCCGCTGGGGTAGCCGAGGACGATCGCGTCGGCTCCTGACGCGGCGGGTTCCGGCGCGACGGTGACCGCGGGTGCCGTGAGGCCGGGTACGCTGAGCACCGCTAGATCGAGGCTCGGATCGAAGTGCACCACAACGGCTTTCATCGGACCAGTGGGCGTATCGACCGATGTGCTCATGGTGCCGGCGACAACATGTGCGTTCGTCAGAACCAGTTCGGGTGCGATGACGAAGCCGGAACCGAACTGCTGCCGTTTGCAGGCGGGAGCCGAACCCCGGATCCGCAACACACTCTTCTGGAGGTCGGCCGGGACTCGGCTGTCCAGAATGCCGGGATCCGGCGGCGGCAGCGGAAGGACCAGGCCCGCATCGACGAGTGGGGTGGCGAGTTTGCTCGGCAGTCCCGCCAACCAGTACGGCGCGACATCGTCCACCGTGCGCACGACCACCGAATCACGCACGGCGGCCGCCAGCCCCGGCGACATGGTCAACGGCACCGCGAACATCCACACCGCGAGCGGCACCGCGACCGCGTGCACACAGGAACCACCAATGGCGTCCGCCCGTTGGGCGGCCGCACCGCGCACCGCTCTGCGTGCGACACGCCCAAGCCGCTGACCGGCGGTTTCGCCGATCGCCACCAATCCGACGATCAGCAGTACAACGATCAGCAACCGGGTGCGGCCTGGCGCGAGCTGAGCCAGCGTCACCGCCGCGATGCCCGCGCCGAGCGCGGCGCCCGCGACGATACCCAGAAAGCCGAGCACCGCGGTGATCGCACCACGACGCCAGCCGATATACGCGGCCCCGGCGGTCGCCGACAGCGCGACGAGGTCGAGCCAGTTCGGCAAGTTCACGTCTCCAATGTACTGAGGATGTCGAAAGGGGACTGTCCGGTATGGCTGGACGATGTGGCCTGACGGCTCAGTGCTGCCGAGGACCGTAGGTGTTGAGGAACAGCACCGGTCCCGCACCGAATCCGGCCGCGGTATCGAGGTGCAGTAGTGCGGCCAATGCCTTGGCGGTGTATACCGTTTCGAGTCGGAGCCCGTCCTGGGCCGCGAGGGACTCGGCTTCGCGAGCGGCGGGCGTCGGGTGGCCGTAGCCGGGGCCGAGCCAGTCCGTTGTGCTGGTCAGGTCGTCCGGGCGCAGGCCCGTCGGCTCGAATCGGGCCCCACGCGAACGCAGCAGCCGTTCGGCCCGCTTGGCCAGGCGGACGATGTGCGGGGCGTCGAGGGGGAGGGCGTCGTTGACGACGACGCCGACGACGCGCGTCTTCAGCCCGGCCAGCCGTAGGCCCAGGGCCAAACCCGCCGCGGTGCCACCGGACCCGACGGCCGTGACGAGGTGGCTCGGCTCCGGCATCGCTCCCGCGGCGATCTGGTCGGCCAGCTCGAGCGCGCCTTCGACGTAACCGAGCGCGCCGATCGGCGACGATCCGCCCACCGGCAGGAAGTACGGTCGAGTGCGACCCCGCATGTGCCGCAGGTACAGCCAGGGAGCGGTCAGGATGGTTCGCCGTTTGGTGTGCGTGAAATGCAGTGTCGCGCCGGACTTCTCCAGTCGTTTCAGCTGGGCGCGGACGTGGTCGTCCATCGGCTGGTCCAGTAGGGCGAGCACGGTCTCGATGCCTTGGTCGCGGCCGTACAGCGCGGTGGCGAGTCCCCAATTTGTCCCGGTGCCGCCGACAGTGAGGATGGTCCGTGCGCCACGTCGATGTGCTTCGGGCAGTAGCCATTCCAGCTTACGGACCTTGTTGCCGCCCCAGCCGCCGTCGCCATAACCGCTGTCGTCCTTGCACCACAGCGGAACTCCGGTGCCGACGTCGAGCGGTCGGATCGGCGTGGGTGCGGCGCCGAGTCGGAGGTACGGCACGGTGTCGGCTAGGTCAGGAAAACGCTGGTGCAGCAATGAATCCGACATGTCAGCTTCCCGTGGAAGGTCTGGTGATCGCCTCGGGGATGCCGAGCAGCGCGGCTTGCACCTCGTGCAGCCGGTCCACATCCCCTCGGATGCCTGCGACATTATCGTTGTAGAGGAATGCCTCGCCGAGGCGGACCAGTGCGTAGGCGAGCAGATCCGGCTCGACCGGTGGTCGGTAGCCGTCCTCGCGTTCGGCGCGGGCGATGAGCTCGCGCACGGTGGCCACCACCAGCGGCTGTACCGGGCCGTCGCTCGCGGTGAGAATCCGCAGTCCGGCCAGCGGCTCGTTCTCGAAGTAGCGCCGGAACGGCACGTTGTCGGTCATCCAGCGGTTGACCCGGTACAGCACGTCGAGGATGCGCCGGGCGCCGGTGGAGCGTCGCCGGGCGTCGGCGCGGGTGAGCAGCGCGGCGAACTCACCGGCCAAGACCGTGCCGAGGACGCCCTCGCGCGAGCCGAACCAGCGATAGACCGAGGCGCGGCTGAGTCCGAGTTCCGCGGCGATCGCCTGGATATCCACCCGCTCACCGGCCAGGAAGGCGCGGCGCGCCAGGCCGATGACCTCTTCCCTGGTCGCGGACGCCGGTCGTCCTGGCGGGCGGGTGGTCCGCTGGCTGGGGGTGGTCATCGGCAAATGGTACATCCTTCGGCATATGTACCGAATCAGAACCAGCTGTCCCGCATCTCCAGCGTAGTGGTGTCGAGCCGGGCGAGCAGGTCCAATGCCGGTGCCGTCTTGGGCAATTCGAACCGATAGAAGTATCGCGCCGCGTGCCGCTTACCGTCGTAGAAGTCGCCGGACCGATCGGCGGTGGCCAGTAGTTGTTCGAGCCAGATCCAGGCCAGGACGATGTGGCCGAACGCCTCGAGATAGACCGAACTGTTCGCCAGCGCGGCCTCGAAGTCGCCGGCGGCGAACAGGCCCGCGGTCACCTCTACCAGCCGCTGCCAGGCCGAATCCAGTTGTCCGGCAAGCTCGGCCGCCTCGCCACCGGCGGCGCGGGCAGCGGCAACGGTGTCCTGGACGCGACCGCCGAGCGCGAGCAGGCTCGCACCACCCTGCTGGGTTACCTTGCGCCCCAGCAGATCTAGGCCCTGGATGCCGTGGGTACCCTCGTGGATGGGGTTGAGGCGGTTGTCCCGGTAGTGCTGTTCGACGTTGTATTCGCGGGTGTAGCCGTAGCCGCCGAGCACCTGGATGGCGAGATTGTTGGCCTCCAGGCACCATTGCGACGGCCAGCTCTTGGCGATCGGGGTCAGGATGTCGAGCAGTAGCGTGAGCGCCCGCTTCTCGTCGGCGGAATCGGCCGTGTGCTGTTCGTCGACCAGTCTGGCGCAGTAGAGCACCAGCGCCAGCGCACCTTCGGCGTAGGACTTCTGCGCCAACAGCATCCGCTTGACGTCGGCGTGCTCGATGATCGGGCGCTGCGGCGCGGACGGATCGGCGGGCAGCTTCGCGCGACCCTGGGCGCGGGTGCGGGCGTAGTCGAGGGATTCGAGGTAACCGGTGTAGCCGAGCGCCGTCGCGACCAGGCCGACGCCGATCCGCGCCTCGTTCATCATGTGGAACATGTAGCTGAGGCCGCGATGCGGTTCGCCGACCAGGTAGCCGACAGCGCCCGCCGCGCCGCCCGGCGTCCAGCGGCCTTCGCCGAAGTTGAGCACCGTATTGACGGTGCCGCGGAAGCCCATCTTGTGATTGAGCCCGGCCAACGCGATGTCGTTGCGTTCGCCGAGCGCGCCGTCCTCGCCGACCAGGAACCTCGGCACCACGAACAAGGAGATGCCCTTGGTGCCCGCCGGACCGCCGGGAATCTTCGCCAGCACCAGGTGCACGATGTTCTCGCCGAGTTCATGGTCGCCGCCGGAGATCCACATCTTCGTGCCGAACAGCCGGTAGGTGCCGTCGTCCTGCGGTTCGGCGCGGGTGACGATATCGGCCAGCGACGAACCCGCCTGCGGCTCGGACAGGCACATCGTGCCGAAGAACCGCCCCTCCAGCATCGGGCGGACGAACCGTTCGGTGAACTCCGGGCCGGTATGGGCGACAAGAAGGTTCGCGTTCGCCACGGTGAGGAACGAGTAGCCCGCGGTGCCGGGATTGGCCGCCTGGAACCACGCGTAGCTCGCCTGCGCGACGGTGGCGGGCAGCTGCGCCCCGCCGAGCTCATAATCCATTGCCGCGGCGGGCAGTCCGGCCTTGGCGAAGGCCGCGAGCGCCGTACCCACCTCGGGAATAATGGTGACCCGCTCGCCGTCGAACGTCGGCTCGTTCGCATCGTTGAGCTTGTTGTGCGGCGCAAAGTATTTCGTGGCCAGCTGCTCGCTGAGCTCCAGCACGGCGTCGAACGTCTCGCGCGAATGATCGGCGAAGCGTTCACGTTTGGTGAGCCCCTCGACGTCCAACCACTCGTAGAGCAGGAAATCGAGATCGCGCCGGGAAAGCAGCGTAGACCGCATCAGCCGTCCTTTCGAGACATGTCCCACCTACTGTATCTTACAGCGGCGCGGCGTCTCGACCCCGACACCGCCTCACAGGGAGTGCCCGCGCCCACAGCGGGTGTAGCCGCTGTGAGGCGTGTCGAATCCCTGCGATCCCTCGGCGGGGTGGCGGTTGGGTGGGTAGCGAACCGGGGCGGGTCAGCTGGTGACGCGGGCGATCCGGTCGGGGTGCACTCCCCAGCCGGACAACAGCTTTCGGACCTGCTCCGGGTCCGATGACAGCGGGGCGGGAGTGTCGACGGGTGTGCGGTCGAAGCGGGGTGCGGGGGCGGGCTGGCGGACCCCATTTACCTCGATGAAGGCGTTGCGGGCCTGGTTGTGCGGGTGTTCGTGGGCTTCCCACGGGCTCAGGACCGGCGCGACGCAGGCATCGGAACCCGCGAAGACCTCGGCCCATTCATCGCGGGTGCGTTCCTTGAATTTGGCGCCGAGCACCTCCTTCAGCCGCGGCCAGCCGTTCTTGTCCAGCTGGAACGGCAGATCAGGGGCGTCGATGCCGAGGATCGCCAGCATCTGGTTGTAGAACGGGATCTCGACGCAGCCGACCGCGAGGTACTGGCCGTCGGCGCATTCGTAGGTGTCGTAGAAGGGAGCGCCCCCGTCGAGCATGTTCTCGCCGCGCGGGAAGTTCCACAGGCCGAGGTGATGCAGCCCGTGCATGGACGCGGTGAACAGGGCGGAACCGTCCACCATCGCCGCGTCGATCACCTGCCCCTTGCCGGAACGTTCGCGTTCGTACAGCGCACCGAGCACGCCGAGTGCGAGCAGCAGGCCGCCACCGGCGAAGTCGCCGAGCATGTTCGCGGGCGGTACCGGCGGTTCTCCGGCGCGGCCGACCAGACCGAGCGCGCCGGAAATCGCGATGTAGTCGATGTCGTGGCCCGCGGTGTGGGCCAGCGGACCTTCCTGGCCCCAGCCGGTCATCCGGCCGTAGATCAGGCGCGGGTTACGAGTGGCCAGGTCCGCCGGGCCGATGCCGAGGCGTTCGGCGACACCGGGCCGGAACCCTTCGATCAGCACATCGGCGTGATCGGCGAGCTCGAGCAGTGTCTCCCGATCGGCGGGGTCCTTGAGATCCAGTGTGATGCTGTGCTTTCCGCGATCGAGCGGCCCCTCCGGCGAGACGATGCCCTCGCCGGGTTTCCCGCCACGATCGACCCGGAGCACCTCCGCGCCCAGATCCGCCAGGACCATCGCGCCGAACGGGCCAGGCGCGAGGCTGGCGATCTCGATGACTTTCACTCCGTGCAGTGGTCCCATGTCTCCGCTCTCTGTCACCCTCGACGACGGCATGCGGCCACGGCCGAACCCCGCCCGTCCGGATCGGTGCCCCGAGGCTAAGCCCGGCGCGCGGCCTCGCCAATGACCGGCGCGCTCGAGAGAGCGTGACCGTAGCGCTCACGACTCCGCCTCGCTGGCGCTCGGCTACGTCGTGCGCTACCGGCGCGCTGTGTCTTTGGCTCGCTCGCTGACGCTCGCTCACGACTCCCCGAGCAACTCCTCCAGCCGCGCGACGGTGACCGCGGACAGGTCGCCCATGCCGAGGTAGGTCGATATGCGCAGTAGCGCCACGGAGAGGAGGACCGCGCCGAGGATCTCGTTGAACCGCAGCCGACGCACCGGCCAGCCGGTGGCGGCTTCGTAGCGTGCGACGGTTTCCTCGCGGCTCGGCGTGCCGGGCAAGCGCGGCTTGCCGAGGTATTCGCTGGACACCCAGTCGGTGAGGAGCAGCCAGGCCAGATCGGATTCGTGGTCGCCGAGGTGGCCGACCTCCCAGTCCAGCGCGCCGAGCACCGCGTAGTCGTTGTCGTACAGCATGTTCGACAGCCGGGAGTCGCCCCAGCAGAGCGTGACGTGCTCAGGGTCGTAGCGATTGTCGCGGAGCCAGGTGAGTGCCCGTTCGATGGTGTCGGGTATCTGCGGCGCCGCCCAGTGCACGGCCCAGTCGAGGTAGTTCACGGCTTGTTCGACCGGGTGTGCGCCGAATCGGTCGAGGCGCAGGAAGTCCAGGTGCAGTGCCGCCGGGTCGAGCAGGTGCAGCCGGGCCATGGTGTCGACGCAGCCCCACCACATCGTCGTCCGATCCTTCGGCGCCGCTTCGAGATACATGCCGGATTCGTGATACGGCGGTACATCGCTCGGTGTCCGCCCGCCGTCGATGCGATCCATCAGCAGGTAGGGGCTGCCGAGGGCGGTGGCATCGGTATCGATCCACCGCACCGTCGGAACCGGAATGCCGGTAGGTGCAAGACGTTTCATCAGGACGAACTGGCGCCGCAGATCGTAGTCGGGGAACAGTGGCACCTCGGGCGGCCTGCGGAACACCAAGCCGAGGGGTTCGTCCGCGCCATCGATGCCTTCGACGGTGAAAAGGTAAGTGTCGGAGGCAAAGCCTTGCTCCGCCCGCTGCCACCCGGTGATGGTGGCTTGTCCGGCATTCGGCAGCCGGTGCCGGATCACCTCTTCGAGCAGCGGCGGAATGTGTTCGGGGGCCGGGCGCTTGGTCCCATCGGGCATTGCGCTCACCATCCTGGGTAACCGTAACGCGGATAGCTGCCGACGAAGACCATCTCCAGCAGGCCGTGCCCCACCTGATCGCCCATCCGCACCGTGCACAGGGATTCGCTGAGGAAGCTGACCGGTCTGATCTGGTCGAGATCGGTGGTGTCGACGGTGAATTCGTCGCTGAACGAGGTCCCGCGCCACATGCCGGAGGCGTAGCCGCGGTATTCGTCGTATCCGGCGAGGCCGGGCCAGAAGCGGCAGGTCGGCTGCACCTCGATGGACGTCGTGCTGCGGTCGGCGTGGTGCACGGTGAACGTGCCGCCGGAGGCGACGCGCAGATCCCGCTCGAAGCTGAGCTCGTGTTCGACATCGATAATCGGCGTCGCTGCGCGTCCGGTGGCGAGCGGGTACAGCACCTCGCCCTCGAACTGCCAGCGCTGCCCGGCGCTGGTCTCCCGCTGCGCGAAATGCACCAGCCGGTCGTCGAATTGGAAGATGCCCATGTAGTAGAGGACGCCATCGGGCGCCTCGGTGGGTTGCAGCCCCCGGCCTTCTTCCAAGGTGCCGCCGCCCGGACCGTGCCGTACGCCCCAGGAATGGTCACGGCCGAACCACCACTGGTCGGGGTCGATCTCGATTCGCCTGCCGTCGATCTCGAGCCAGCCGGTGACGGTGCCGTTCTGGTAGTAGCGACGGGCGTCCTCGCGCACGCGACCCCGGGAGCGGTGGAAGGCCGGGGTCTGCTCGTAGGCGGGGAATGTTCCGTGGAAGTCGAGCTGCATGCGCAATCCGTGATCGTTGGCGCCCAACGTCGCTCGCGTGCCGAGCAGCGGTTCGGTGATCGCGTAGGTGTAGGGCCCGACCGTCCATGAGCCCAATGCGGAACGCGGGGCACCGTATTCGGTGGACAGGCGCACCACTCGCGCCTGCTTGCCGCCGATCGTGACCATCGCGTAGGCGTCCATCACATTGCGATTGGGGTAGCGGGCGAGGCCGGTCATCACGCTCACCTCGCCGGAGGTGTCGAAGCCGTACATCACCACCCGCTCGGTCCAGCGCAGATCGCTCTGCGACACATGGTCGAACGTGGTCGGCAGCTGGTGGCACAGCATTTCATCGTCAGGTACAAGCACGGGCATTCCCTTCATCGAGCTGTCCGCCAATGTATTACGATGCACATCGCAACGTATTTGTTTTCGCCGATTCCGGCCCGGTACGCTGCGCCATGTGACATCCACCGACCCCGCGAATTCTCGCTCCGCCGCAGGCCGCCCCCGTGATATCCAGATCGATCGCGCGGTCCTCGACGCCACCCGGGCGCTGCTCGCCGAGGTCGGCTACCAGGACGTCACCATCGCCGCCGTCGCCCGCCGCGCCGGGGTCGGCACCGCACCCATCTACCGCCGCTGGCCCGGCAAGGAAGCGTTGATCGAGGACGCGGTTTTCGGCTCCGAAAACCTCTGGCTCCCAGCGGAAACCGACGACCTGCACGCCGACCTGACCGCGTGGGCCCGGCTGTTCCTCGAACGCATCGCCGAGCCGGCCACTCGCGCAGCCGTTCCCGGGCTGATGTCGGCCTATCACGATGACCCGGCCCGGTATCGGGCCCTACACGACCGCGCCGACCTGCCCGCCCGCAAGGCCCTCGCCGAGCGGATCGGCCCGGCCATCCCCGAGGGGGCCGATCGTTGCGCCGCAACGGACCTGGTCTTCGAGATCCTCGTCGCGCGCACGCTGATCCGCGGCGTGACCCACGGCCTCGACGACGCCGAAACATTCTGTCGGCGAACGGCCGACGCGCTCTCCGCGATAATTGACGCGTCCCGCTGATCTCGTCTCGCCTCGCGGAAATCTACTTCGTGACATAGTGATTCGATGAGTCGGCTTCGTCACATCGCCGCCCTAGCCAGTGTTCTCTGTGTCCTCGGCGCCACGGCGTGTGGCGGTTCCTCGACTCCGGAGACATCGACGACTACTCAGCCTTTGTCGTCGCTCCCGGCGGCCATCCCACCGACCGAGAATCCTGGTCAGGATCGAGCCGTGAACCTCGAATTCGGCGGTAAGCAGCGCTCGTATGTGGTGCATACGCCGCCGAGCTACGCCGACAGCACCTCGCTGCCGTTGGTCGTCGCGATGCATTCCTTTCCCGGCGACGCGGCACAGATCGCCACCACTACCGGGCTGAATGCCAAGGCGGACAAGGAGAACTTCCTCGTTGTCTATCCGGAGGGCTATTCCTCGGCATACAACGCTTTGGTCTGTTGTGGCACGGAGGACGATGTCGGCTTCATCCGAACCGTCATCGCCGAAATGACCACCCAGTGGAAGGCCGATCCCCAGCGCGTGTATGCCACCGGTATGTCCAACGGCGGCGACATGTCCTACAAGCTCGCCGTCGAACTGCCCGGCACCTTCGCCGCCATCGCCCCGGTCAGCGGGGGCTTCATCGGTGCGAAAGCGGCGGACGCGGCCTACAAGCCGACCACCCCGGTTTCGGTGATCACCTTCCTCGGTGGCAAAGACCGCTATATCAGCCAGTTCGACGCGGGAATCACGCAGTGGCAGCAGCGACTTGCCTGCGCGCCCACGGGCGCGCCCGCGTCATTGGCCCAGGGCATCACCCTGACGAAGGCGACCTGTGGCGACGGCAGCGAAGTCCACGTCTACCGGCTGCCGGAGATGGGTCACGGGTGGGCCGGTGCCGAGCAAGGCGTCCTTTCCGAGCCGAACGCTGGGGTCGACGCGACCGATCTCCTGTGGGACTTCTTCAAGGTCCACCCGAAGTGATCACCGATCGGTCTCCAGCAGGCGATGCGTGTGCGCGGCGGCCGCGGCTTCGGTTCGGGTGGCGACGCCGAGCTTGGTGAGAATGCGGGAGACATGGACGCCCGCGGTGTTGCCGCTGATGAAGAGTTCGGCGGCAATTTGACGGTTGCTCAATCCTTTGGCGACAAGGCGTAGCACGTCGAGCTCTCGTGGGGTGAGACCGAAGGTGGTCGGACGCACGGCGTTCGGTTCGGGTGCGGCGCCGGAGAGGGAGAGTCCGGCCCGGTCGGCGATGCGGCGGACCGCGTCGGACAGGGGAGTGGCACCGAGATCAGCTGCGATGACATGGGCTTCGCGCAGCGCCGTGTGCGCCGCGGGCCGGTTGCCCACCGCCAGTTCGGCTTCGGCGCAGTAGCGCAGGCTGAGCGCCAGCTCGTACGGCTGTCGCAGTGCGCGCCACGCGGATACGGCGTCGTGCCACCCGGCGGGACCGTCGGTGCTGGTAGCGGCGAAGACGGCGCGATTGGCCGTGTCCACAGCGGTGGTCACCGGCAGGGAAGCGACGAGCTTGTCGAGGTCCATGGGTATTTCCGCGAGACGGGCAGCGAGGACGAGCAGCGGCCACACCTCGTGGTGGTGCGCGTCCAGATCCTCAGCCGCCAGCGCCGCCACGGCGATGTCGGCCGCGCGCTGCGGCTGGTCCAAGGCGATAGCGCACTGCACGGTGCGCAGTTGGAGCTGGTACTGCCGCGCCCACGGCCCGTCGCTCACCAGCTCGGCCGCGCCATCCGCACTGGTCCTCGCCGCAGTGGAATCACCCTGGGCCAGTACAATTCTGGCGTGCGTTAGCAGCAGGGCGGCCCTGCTCAAGGGTGGCAGCTGCTCGGTGAGTGATTCATCGATGAGGTCGAGCGCTTCCGGCCACCGGCCGAGCGCGGTCAATGCCTGCGCCCATTTGACCAGCAGGATAGGGGCGGCTTCGACGAAGCGGAACGTTTCGTGAGCCGCGCGGAGCCCCTGCTGGATCGCCGCGATAGCCGCGACATGATCACCCGCCGCGACGAGCACCGCCGACTCCCACAGCGCCACGGTGACCATCGTTTGCGGGTCAGCGGCGACCGTGGCGGCAGCGTGTGCCTTCTCGAAATAAGCTATGGCGGTATCGGATCGGGCCGCGGTAGCCAGGCCGAGATAGGCGTAGGCGCGGGCGGCCATGGCCATGGCCCCGACCTGCTCGGCCACCTCGACGGCGGCCAGCGCGTCGCGTTCGGCCGCTGCCGCGTCACCGCCGAAGACGCGGGCGGCGGCGAGTTCGGCAAGCACCTCGCCCCGCAACACGGTCGGCGGGTCCGCGGGCAGCAATGCCAACGCGTGCAGCAGATCGTCGTCACCCCCGTTGCTGCTGTGGTTCTTCAGCCCGGCTCGGTAGTAGAACAGACGCGCCGCGCGCTGCGGTGCGCTGCCGATATCGATCAGCAGCAACGCCTCATCCGCCGCCGTGATGCCCTGCTCGACGATGCCGCCCTGGTAGCACGCCTCTACTACCTGCTCGAGCACGTCGAGACGTTCGGTGGTTATCCGAGCCGCCGCATCCGGTACCCGATCCCAGAGTTCGAGCACGCGATCGAGGTGACGCAGCCGTTCACGGTGCGCTCCAACGGCTTCCGCGGTCGCGGCGGCGCTCCAGGACGCCGCCAAGGCCAGCGGCAGATCGCCTGCGGCGTGGGCGTGATAGGCCAGCTCGCCCGTGTGCTGGGCATCAGGCGACGTGCGCAGTGCCTGGGAAAGCTTGGCGTGCAGTCGCTTCCGCTCGATCGGCAACAGGTGATCGTATACGGCGTCGCGAATCAGGATGTGCCGGAACTCGTATCCGGTGTCGTGTACGACGAGCACCTGCTGATCGATCAGCTGACGCAGCGCGTGGTGCAGCCTGTCCTCGTCGAGTTCGGTGGCCGAGTCGAGCAACGCGTGCCGCACCGGCGATCCCGCGACCGCGGCGAGCCGGAGCAGTGCCTTCGTCTCCGGCGGTAACCCGGTCAGGTAACCGAGTAGCAGCTCGGACAGATCGGCCGGGGTCTCGTCGGGCGAGCTGCTGAGCGCCTCGACGAACAGCGGAATCCCTTTGCTGCGTTCGAAGATTCGCGCGATCGTCCCGGGCTCGGGTTCGCGCCCGAACAGTGCGGCGAGTTGCCTGCCCACCTCGTGCCGGGTCAGCGGCTGCGGAACCACCAATCGCACACCGGGGTCGCGGCGCAGGCCCGCGACGAGGCTGCGCATCGCCGCGGAATCGGCTGGGCGGTAGGTGCCGACCAGCAGCAGGTCGCACTGCGCCGTGTTGGCCACCAGAAAGGCGAGCAGTTCACGGCTCGAGTCATCGGCCCAGTGCAGGTCCTCCAGCACCACGACCACCGGCTGTCGCACCGCGAGCTGTTCGAGCACGGTAAGGATCTCGCCGAACAACCGGATCCGATCGGTGTCCGGCTCCGCCGAACCCGCGTGCGCCGCCAGCTCGGGCAGCCACCGTGACAACGCCGGACGGCTGACCGGAAGCAGTGTGGCCACCCGGTCCACCCCGAGCTGCCGCACCAGCGCCCGCATGACCGAGACGAACGGTGCGAACGGCACACCGTCGTTGCCGAATTCGGGACACCGACCGAGCAGGATCACCGTGTCCGCGCTGAGCCGCGTGGTGAACTCGGCGACGAGCCGGGACTTGCCGAGCCCGGCCTCACCGGCGATCAGCACCGTGTGCACCGCCGGATCCTGGTAGGCGTCCCGCAGCGCCGATACTTCCGCGGCCCGCCCGACAAAGGGACCACAGACGGGAAGGCTCACCACTCCGCGATCATGCCCGGACCGGACGGTTCACGCCAGTCCATGCACCGGGCGCATAAAGCACAGGCTCGTGCGGAAAGACCACAGGCTCGTGCGTAAAGACACAGGGTCGAGCGTAAAGACACAGCGTCGTGCGTAAAGACGTAGTTCTGCCCGAGATAACGAATTCTCGTGATTCGCCGACCCCCTCGTTACCCGAAGTATTACTGGCATGACGAACAACGAGATCCGCTCCTTCCGCATCGAGATTCCGCAGGCCGACCTGAACGACCTCCGTGACCGGCTGGCCCGCACGCGCTGGATCGACGACCTCCCCGGCGCCGGCTGGGAGCGCGGCGTGCCGACCGCGTACCTGAAGGAACTCGCCGGCTACTGGGCGGAGAAATTCGACTGGCGCGCGGTCGAAGCGGAGCTCAACAAATACCCGCAGTTCACCACCACCATCGACGGCCATAACATGCACTTCCTGCACATCCGCTCCGCCGAGGCCGACGCCACCCCGCTGCTCCTGCTGCACGGCTGGCCGAGTTCGGTGGTCGACTTCCTCGACGTGATCGGCCCGCTCACCGACCCCAAGGCGCACGGCGCCGCCGACGCACCCGCCTTCCACCTGGTCATTCCGTCGCTGCCCGGACACGGTTTCGCCGGACCGGTCACCGAGACCGGCTGGCACGACGGCCGGGTCGCGGCCGCGCTGGCCGAGCTGATGGCGCGGCTCGACTACGACCGCTACGGCGTGCATGGCGGCGACCACGGCGCGTTCATCGCCCCGCAACTCGGCCGGGTGGACACCGATCATGTGCTCGGCGTGCACGTCAACGCGCTGGTCACCTTCCCGACCGGCGATCCGGCCGATATGGCCGCGCTGACCGACGCGGAAAAGCAGCGGCTCGGCCGGATGAAGCAGTTCCAGGACGACGGCTCGGCCTACATGAAGCTGAAGGGGTCGCGGCCGAATACCCTCGCGCAGTTGGTGGCCGATTCACCGGCCGGGCAGCTCGGCTGGATCGTGGAGAAGTACAAGGAGTGGGTCGACCAGGCACACGAACTGCCCGAGCAGGCGATCGATAAGGATCGGATGCTGGCCAACGTCAGCGTCTACTGGTTCACCGACACCGCGCGCAGCGTGGCGAACTACTACTACGAGCGCTTCCACGACGCGACCATGTTCGCGCCGGCACCGAAGGGCGCCGTGCCGACCGGCGTCGCGGTCTTCAAGGACGGCGACTACGCCATCCGCCGCTTCGCCGAAAAGGCGCACAACATCACCCACTGGTCGGAGTTCTACTCCGGCGGTCACTTCCCCGCCCTCGAGGTTCCTGGCCTCCTGGTAGCTGACGTCCGCGAGTTCTTCCGCACTCTGATCTGACCCGGATGAGCGGCACACGGTGGCGGGCCCTTCTCGGGATGCCCCGCCGCCGTGTGCCACTCAGTCGGCTTAGTCCAGAACAGTGAGCCGGGTGAGGATGGTTGCCGCCATGGCCGCTGGGTCGCCGTCGTCGGGGCGTAGGACGAGCTCGGCCTCGGTGGGTGCCTCGTAGGGGGCGTCGATGCCGGTGAAGCCGCGGATCTCACCGGCGCGGGCCTTGGCGTACATGCCCTTCGGGTCGCGGGATTCGCAGAGTTCCAACGGGGTGTCGACGAAGACCTCGACGAACGGGATGCCTGCCGCCAGGTGAGCCGCACGTACCCGGTCACGATCGGCGCGGTACGGGCTGATCAGCGAAACCACCGCCACCACACCGGCTTCGGCGAACAGGCGGGCGACTTCGCCGACGCGGCGGACGTTCTCGACCCGGTCGGCGGCGCTGAAACCGAGGTCGGCGTTGAGTCCGTGGCGCAGATTGTCGCCGTCGAGCAGGAAGGCGGGGCGACCCGCGGCGACCAGGCGGCGTTCGAGTTCGACCGCGACGGTGGACTTTCCGGACCCGGACAGGCCGGTCAGCCAGACGGTGAGGCCGCGGGTCGCCCGCTCGTCCCGGCCGACAGCGGTGGACTGCCAGACCACGCGTGATGAGGGGAGACTCGGACCGGTGATCATGCCCGCACCGACGGTGTTGTTGGTGGTGTCGTCGACCAGGATGAAGCTGCCGGTGAATCGGTTCCGGCGGTACGGGTCGAACAACAGTGGCTGGCGGGTGCGCAGTTGGACACGACCTATTTCGTTGAGGGACAACGATTCCGCGTTTTCGTCACGATGCAGCGTGTTGACATCCAGCCGGTAGTCCAGGGTCCGCACTTCGACGGTGGCGGTGCGGGTGGTGTGCCGGATGGTGTAGGTGCTGCCGGGGGTGAGCTGTGACTCGTCGGCGAACCAGCAGACCATCGCGTCGAGATCGCGCCCGGCGGTCGGGCGGTTGCTCGGGCGGCAGATCATGTCGCCACGCGAGACGTCGAGGTCGTCGGCGAGCTGGATGGTCACCGCCTGCGGCGGAAAGGCTTCCGCGACCGGGGTGCCGCCCGGACCCCAGATGGCCTCGACGGTCGTGGTGAATCCCGAAGGCAGCACCGCGACTTCGTCACCCGGCTTGAACACCCCGCCCGCTACCGTGCCCGCGTAGCCGCGGAAATCCTGGGCGTGCCTGCGGGTCACATACTGCACCGGGAACCGCGCGTCGATCAGGTTGCGGTCGGAGGCGATGTGCACCTCTTCGAGATGGTGCAGCAGGGGAGTGCCCTCGTACCACGGCATGCTCGCGCCGCGGTGCACGATGTTCTCGCCGTCCAGCGCGGACATCGGGACGAAGGTCAGGTCGTGGATGTCGAGTTTGGCGGCGAACTGCGCGAATTCCGTGCGGATCTCCTCGAACCTCGCCTGTGACCAGTCGACCAGATCCATTTTGTTGACGCACAGCACCAGGTGCGGAATGCCGAGCAGGCTGGCGAGAAACGCGTGCCTGCGGGTCTGCTCCAGCACGCCCTTGCGCGCGTCGACCAGGATCAGCGCGAGGTCGGCGGTGGACGCGCCGGTGACCATGTTCCTGGTGTACTGGATGTGGCCGGGGGTGTCGGCGATGATGAATTTCCGTCGGGGCGTGGCGAAATAGCGATGTGCCACGTCGATGGTGATGCCCTGTTCGCGTTCGGCGCGCAGTCCATCGGTGAGCAGGGCCAGGTTCGGATAGTCGTCGCCGCGGTCGCGGCTGGTCCGCTCCACCGCGGCGAGCTGGTCGGTGAAGATCGTCTTGGAGTCGAAGAGCAGGCGGCCGATGAGGGTGGATTTGCCGTCGTCGACGCTGCCGGCGGTGGCGAGGCGCAGCAGGGTTGCGGTCATCAGAAGTAGCCCTCTCGTTTGCGATCTTCCATGCCCGCCTCGGAGATTCGATCGTCGGCGCGGGTGGCGCCACGCTCGGTCACCCTGGCCGCGGCCACCTCCATGACCACTTCGGCGGGGGTGGCGGCGGTCGATTCGACGCAGCCGGTGCAGGTGGCGTCGCCGACCGTGCGGAACCGCACCGTCGTCTCCTGTGGTTGCTCGCCGTCGAGGAGCTGCAGGAAGCGCGTGTGCGCCAACAACATTCCGTCGCGCTGTACCACCGGACGGCGATGCGCGTAGTAGAGCGGCGGCAGCTCGATGCCCTCGGCCGCGATATAGGTCCAGATGTCGAGCTCGGTCCAGTTCGACAGCGGGAACACTCGAATGTGTTCGCCCGCACGGTGTCTGCCGTTGTAGAGATTCCACAGCTCGGGTCGCTGGCTACGCGGATCCCACTGGCCGTACTCGTCGCGGAAGCTGAACACCCGCTCCTTGGCGCGCGCCTTCTCCTCATCGCGCCGCGCGCCGCCGAAGACCGCGTCGAACGAGCCCTCCTGGATAGCACGCAGCAGCGTGGTGGTCTGCAGCCGGTTGCGTGAGGCGCGCGGGCCGGTCTCCTCGACGACCCGCCCGGCGTCGATATCGTCCTGTACCTTGCCGACCACCAGCCGCAGTCCGAACCGCGCGACCGTCTCGTCGCGGTAGGCGATCACCTCGTCGAAGTTGTGCCCGGTATCGATGTGCAGCACCGGGAACGGCAGCGGCGCGGGCCAGAAGGCCTTGGCCGCCAAATGCAGCATCACCACCGAGTCCTTGCCGCCGGAGAACAGCAACACCGGGCGTTCGAATGTTGCCGCTACTTCACGGAATATGTGTGCCGACTCGGCTTCGAGCGCGTCCAGATGAGGTAGCTCGTAGGTACTAGCCGTCGACTTCGCGTACTGGCTCACACCGCAAAACTAGAACACGTTTCGATTGTTGGCAATGGGTGTGATTCACGGCTGTGGTCGCTGACCGCCCGACGCGGCCGTCACCGCATCCGCCGCGGCGACGAGGGCTGTTCCGCGCCTGTCGATTTCGGCGCCGGTGATGGACGCGCCGACGTACATGGTCAGCACCATGTTCTGCCTGCCGTCGCCGCCGTAGGTGGGCGCGGCGAGCAGGCTGACCGGGTGCTCCTTGCGCGGCCGCAGATCCGTGCCGAGATACACCCGCTCGCCGAGGCTCGTGACCAGCTCGCCGACCAGTTCACGCAGCTCGTCGGGCAGCTCGCGGGCGGCGAAACCCGCCAGCATCGAGTACAGGCGCCGCCCGGCGGAGGTGAGGCTTTCCACGAGGTAGCCGCGCTCGCGGCATTCGGCGACCACCTGCCGCAATCGCGCCTCGTCCTGCTGTAGCGGCACGGTCGGGGGCTTGGCCAGCCAGGCGTCGAACGCGGCGTCGGTGTCCCACAGCACGTACATCAGGCCGACGGGCGGCGCGAAGTGATAGGCCGCGCCGACCTTCACCATGCCAGGCCCGGTGCTTTCCAGCACCATGATCTGGTCGCCGACCACGGCCGACGCGGTGCAGGTGGTGCGGTATCGCGCGGTGAGTTTCTCCAGCTCGGTGCGGGCGAGCGCGGATATCGCGAAGCTGTCCTGAGCAACCCGGCCCGCCGCGATGAGCGCGGGTCCGAGGCCGTAGGTCAGCGTGTCGGCGTCGCGCACCAGGTAGCCGCCTGCGGTCAGCTCGGTCAGGATGCCGAGGCAGGTCGGTTTCGCGAGGTCGAGCGCCCGCGCGAGCTCGGACAGGCCGAACCGCTTGCCCCGCTGCTCGACGAGGTAATCCAGTACCTGCACCACCCGCACGGTGGGTGCGGATCGACGGTCGACCATTGACCACTCCTAGAACACGTTCTAATCTTGCCTCAGATGAAATGTACCAGAGCGGTACATATTTGGAACACTCAACGGAGAGCCTTTTGCTGACACAGCCGTTCGCGGACGCCATTGCCGCCGCCGAGCAGATCATCACCGGCGCCGCGCACATCCGCACCGAACAGGACCTCGTCGAGGGCTACGACTACCTGGCGGGCAGCATCCGGGCGGCCCTGCAGATGGCGTGGGCCTACGAGCGGGACTTCCCGTTCTTCGTTCAGTCCACCGGCCCGTACACGAAGATGGGCCTGGATAACCCGGATACGCTCTACTACCACTCGTATCTGCGCCCGGACGCGGAGTATGTGGTCACCGGAAAGCGTGGCACTACAAGGGATCTGAGCTTCCAGGTGCTGAACGGCAACTACTCGCCGGTGGAGGTGCCCGACAGCCTCACCGCCTTCGACGACCGTTCGCTGGAAGTAGGTCCGGACGGGTCTTACGAACTCCGACTCGGTCCGGGCGAAGCGCGCCCGGGGTACGTGCACCTCGCCGCCGACTCCGCGATGCTGGTGGTCCGCGAGGTCTACAGCGACTGGGCCGCGGAAAAGCCCGGCACTATCAGGATCGCCCGGGTCGACGGGATCGGCGCCGCGCCACCGCCGCTGACGAAGGACCTGCTGACCAAGCGGTACGGCGTCGCGGGCAAGATGCTGATCTCCCGGCTGAAAACCTTCCTGGCGTTCCCGGAATGGTTCTATCTGAACCTGCCGGTGAACACAATGACCGAGCCGAGGTCCACGCCCGGCGGTCTCACCACCCAGTTCTCCTCGGCGGGCCACTACGAGCTGGACGACGATCAGGCGATGATCATTACGGTGCCGAAATCCGATGCGCCGTACCAAGGCTTCCAGCTCGGCAGCATGTGGTACCTGTCGCTGGACTACATCAACCACCAGACCAGCCTCACCGCCGATCAAGCGCGGGTGGACCCCGACGGCATGATCCGGCTGGTGGTCAGCGAGCGAAATCCCGGCCTGGCCAACTGGATCGAACGCACCGGGCATGCCCGCGGCTATCTCCAGTTCCGCTGGCAGCGGCTCTCCCGCGACATGAAGCCCGAGGACGGGCCGACGGTCGAGGTGGTGCCGGTAGCCGAACTGCCGCACCGGCTTCCGTTCTACGACCAGGCCGGGGTCACGCCGGAAGAATGGCGCGCACGAATCGCGGTGCGGCAGGCCGCGGTCGCGGAAAGGATGCTCGGCTGATGTTGTTGCAGGACAAAGTTGTCGTCGTCTCCGGAGTGGGCCCCGGGCTCGGGCGAGCCATCGCGGTGCGGAGCGCGCAGGCAGGCGCCGACGTGGTCCTCGCGTCGCGCACCGAATCGCGACTCACCGAGGTGGCCAAGGAAATCACCGAGCTCGGCAGGCGCGCGGTGGTGGTGCCGACCGACATCAACGACGCGGCCGCCGCCGCGAATCTTGTCGAGACCGCGCAGCGCGCGTTCGGCCGGGTGGACACCCTGGTGAACAACGCGTTCGCGATCCCGCCGATCATGGACCTCGCCGACGTCGACCTGGACCAGGTGCGCGCCGGTTTCGAGACCAATGTGCTGGCGGCGCTGCGGTTGACGCGGCTGTTCCTCCCCGCGCTCGACGAGTCCAAGGGTTCGGTGGTGATGATCAACTCGGCGGTGCTGCGGCACTCCCGGCGCACCTTCGGGCCGTACAAGATGGCCAAGGCAAGCCTGCTCGCGCTGGCGCAGAGCCTGGCCACCGAGCTCGGACCGCGCGGCATCCGGGTCAATACCATTGCCCCGGGCTACATCTGGGCCGACAACTTGAAGTGGTACTTCAATTATCTGGCCGAACAGCGCGGCATTACCGCCGACGAGGTCTATGCCGAGACGGCGAAGACCATCGACCTGCGCAAGCTGCCCGAACCCGACGAGATCGCCGACGCGGTCGTGTTCTTCGCGTCGTCCATGGCGCGCGCGATCACCGGGGCCTGCCTGGATGTCAACGGCGGCGAATACCACCACTGAACGGGTGCGGTTGTCGCGCACCACTATTGAGGAGATGAAGTGATCGGTAGGGACGATGTCGGGACCATCGACGATCTGCACGCGTCGGCGACCAAGGTCGTCGGGCTGGACGATTTCGGTGCCGACGACTACCGCACGGGCCTCGAAGTGCTGCTCGAGTCCTATGCCGAGGACGCTGAGCTGACGCCGTTCGGCAACAAGGTGAATCGCGCGTTCCTGCGTGGGGCGCTGATCGCCCGGCTGCTGAGTGAGGCCGCGTGGCAACGCTTTCCGGAACACGCCGAGGTGGCGATCGAGCAGCCGATCTTCGTGACCGGGCTGCCGCGCTCGGGGACGACGGCGGTACACCGGCTGCTCAACGCCGACCCGGCGCACCAGGGCTTGGAGATGTGGCTGACCGAAATGCCACAGCCCCGGCCGCCGCGGGAGACGTGGGCGAGCAATCCGGTGTACCAGCGGATCGAGGCCGCATTCGAGAAGCATCACGTGGAGCATCCCGAATTCATGGGCGTGCACCATATTTCGGCCGACCAGGTGGAGGAGTGCTGGCAGTTGCTCCGGCAGTCGGCCATGTCGGTGTCCTACGAATGCCTCGCCTATCTGCCCGGCTACTCCGAGTGGCTGCGCGAGCAGGACTGGACCGCCGCCTATCGCAGGCACCGGCGCAACCTCCAGCTGATCGGCCTGCCCGACGCCAGACGACGCTGGGTACTGAAGAACCCGAGCCATTTGTTCGCCCTCGACGCCATTTTCGAGGTCTACCCGGACGCGCTCGTCATCCAGATGCACCGCGACCCGCGAACCATCATCGCCTCGGTATGCAGCCTCAACGAGCAGGCCTCGGCGGGCTGGTCGGACAAGTTCCGCGGACCGGTGGTCGGCGCCACCCAACTGGACCTGTGGGCCCGCGGCGCCGACCGTTTCCTGGCAGACCGCAAGCGCCACAACGCCGCCCAATTCTGCGACGTCGACTACGACGACTTCGTCGCCGACCCGATCGGCACCGTCGCATCGATCTACCGGCACTTCGATCTGCCGTTGACCGAGGAGGCAACGTCGGCGATGACGTCACTGCACGCGCAAAGCACCTCCGGCGCAGCACGTCCCGCCCACCGCTACACCCTCGCCGACTTCGGTCTCACCGCCGAACAGGTCGACGAACGTTTCGGGGAATACCGGGAGGCATACTTTCCGAACCGGTGACCGGCATCGTCAGGGCAATGGCGGCAGCGGTTCCGGCCACTCAGGAAGAACTCACGGCTGGCCGGGCTTCAGGACGATGAACAGGCCGTTGGCTTCGGCGCAGAGGCGGTCGCCGTCGTGCAGGGTGGCGCGGACGTAGACCTTGCGGCCCTCTTGGCGTTCGGCCCAGGCGCGGACCCGGAGTTCGGTGTCGAGCGGTGTGATGGAGCGGTAATCGACGGTGAGCGACGCGGTCCTGGTCACCGCGCCCGCGTGCACCGCCGCGGCCATGCCGAGCAGGTCGTCGAAGCCGACGGCGATCTGGCCGCCGTGGGCGGCATTGTTGCCGCCGAGATGGAAGGTGCGGAAGGTGATGCGGGCGTCGACACCGTCGCGGTCGGCGTGGTCGATCATGAACGGTGGCAGCGTGATGTTGCCGCGGGCGGGCAGGTCGTGGCGCGTCCAGGTGGGTGTCGACCACTCGTCGACGATCGCGGCGTCCAATTTGTCGTTGAGCTGCTTGAGCAGGCCGATCGTCTCCACCGCGAGCTCGTCCGACGGGGAGGCGAGCCGGGCGCGATCCATCAGTCCGCGCACCTGCTCGACGAACTCGCCGTAGTGCGGACCGCCGCGGGTGATGTCGACGTTGCTTTCCTGCGCGTTGATCAGCTCGCTCATCGGCCGGAACGCGCCCTCGTGGTGCTCCTCGCTCGGCAGCGAGTCACCGGCCTGCTGTTCGTTCATGCGGAACACGTTATAGGTTGCCCACCGAATGCTCGCGGCGCGGGGCGACTTGGCGGGTCGGCGGGTCGGGTCGGAATCGTCCGGGTTGGCTTAGGGTGGTTCACGATCATCAATCGGGTATCCAGGGGGGAACAAGAAGGTGGGTGGCGTCGGCTCGATAGACGTCGATCACCGAACGCAATGACCGGTCCGGCTGGCGAAAGGCTTTGGGTAGATGGGTATTACGGCGGTTGTCTTCGACATGGACGGCGTACTGATCGACTCCGAGCCGGTGTGGGAGCGGGTACGGCGGGACTATGTCGCCGAACGCGGCGGGAAGTGGCTGCCCGATGCTCAGCAACGGTTGATGGGCATGAGTACCCGGGAATGGTCGGAGTACCTGAGCACCGACCTCGGTGTCGATGAACCGCCGGACACGGTGGCGCGCGAGGTGATCGACCGAATGGCCGCGCACTACGACCGCGATGTCCCGCTGCTGCCGGGCGCGATCGACGCCGTGCAGCGGATGAGTGAGAAATGGCCGCTCGGCGTGGCCAGCTCGTCGCCGCGGGCATTGATCGACGTCGTCCTCGGCCGCACTGGACTGATCGAATTCTTCAACGTCACCTTCTCGACCGAAGAGGTCGACCGCGGCAAACCGGCTCCCGACGTCTATGTGGCCGTGGCCGCCTTCCTTCGCCAACGCCCCACCGAGTGTGCCGCGGTAGAGGATTCGAGCAACGGCCTCCGCTCCGCCCACGCCGCGGGCATGCGCGTGATCGCCGCCCCCCGTCCCGAATACCCACCCGCCCCTGACGCCCTCGCCCTCGCCGCCCACGTCATCAACGACCTCAACGAACTAACCCCCACCCTGGTCACCGACCCCTCCTGACCCCGTCCAACGGGACCTGGCAGCGCCGATTCCCGAGCACCCACCCCGTCATGTCCCGGTCGGCGACCGCCCTAGGTCGGCGCGGCGAGCGGGACTTGGCCGTGCCGAATCCCGAGTGACCGCTCCGTCACGCCCCGCTCGGCGACGACCTCGGCGGCGAACGGGACGTGGCTGCGCCGGAGTGTGAGTGGGCGCTCTGTCATGTCCCGTTCGACGAAGCGTGCGGGTGGTAGGAGGTGAGAAGGGTTCGGGCGGCGGCAGGGAGGTCGGTGTCGAGCCAGTCGGGGAGGGTGGGGGCGTGGGCGTGGTGGCGGAGGGCGGCGTAGGGGAGGTCGACTACCGCCCGGCTGACGGCGTCGATTTCGCGGGCGTCCGCCCGGCCGAACAGGCCGATGGCGATGCGGCGGAGGTGTTCGAAGAGGGGGGCGTTCATGGTGGCGAGGCGGGCGCGGAAGTCCTCGTCGGGACCGCCGTCGAGTAGGTCGCTGGGACGCAGGTTGAGCAGAAGTCTTGCGTCGTCGGGTAATTCGCGGCCGAACGTCAGGGCGGCGCGCACCATCTCGACGCCTGCCTCGACCGGGTCGGGGTGCTCGGCGGCGGCCAGGGCGCCCGCCTGGAAACGTTCGAGTGCGCGCAGCCAGGCGGCGGTCAGCACGCCGTTGCGATTGCCGAAGCGGTGGTACAGCGTGCCGACCGGCGCACCGCTGGCCTCGGCGATGGCCGCCACACTGGCGGCGCGCGGGCCGTCGGCGAGCACCAGGGTGCGCGCTGCGTCGAGGATCACGTCGGTGTCGTGCTTGCGGGGAGGCGCCATTTACTAGTACGTTCCTTCTATATGGAGCGTCTATCCTATATTGATGAGCATGCCAGATCCGTCGACGCGAATCGCGACCGGGCCTGGAAGGCAGTGTTGCAGGTCGTCTGCAAGAATCCGGCGGATCCGTCCACCGCACCGTCCGGCTTCGTGCTGGATTCCGCGGCGGCACCCGCCCGGCTGGCTTTGAAAGGGCGGCACTGGTTTTCGGAGTACGCCCTGATCTTCGAACTCGATGACGAAGGCCCGAGCCGGACCCGGGTCCGTGCCAAGTCCTTGGCGAATTTCCCTGGCCTGCACGGCAAGATCTACCGTGCCCTGGTCATCGGCACCGGCGCCCACAAGTTCGTGGTCCGCGGGATGCTGCGTCGTATCGCGGCCGCGGCATGATCCCCGGACTGGTCTGGGGCGCCACCGCGGCCGAGCGGGAAGACCCACTGCCGTGTGACGAGCTGCAACCGGAAGGGGTGCAGGCGGATCGGGCCATCAGCATCGACGCTCCGTATGGTCTGGTCTATGCCTGGCTGTGCCAATTGCGGGTCGCCCCATACAGTTACGACATCCTTGATCGCTGGGGCCGTCCGAGCCCACGGCGTCGCGACCCCCAGCTCGCCGAACTCGAAGTGGGACAACGCTTCATGGGGCAGTTCGAGCTGGTCTCCTTCGTGCTGAGCGACCACATCACCCTGGTGACGGGGAAGATCTGCGTCACCTATGCGGTGCGTCCCGAGGGGGCGGGTACGCGGCTGGTCGTCCGGGTGCGGATGGGCGGGCCGCGGATCATCGGCCGCCTGCTGGCCCTCGGCGACCTCGTCATGATGCGCAAGCAATTGCTGACATTGAAGGAACTGGCCGAAGCCGAGGACCGCGCCGAGCCGCAAGACGAATTCGAGCTGCGGCAATAGGTCGGCGCGGAAAAGAACGTGTCGCTCCGCACAGCGCGCAGGGTCTGCCTCGTGTCTTCGATCGGCGATCCAGCATGATCTGCGCATGGCGAAAGATGTTCAGCTCGGCGAGGTCCGGACTTGGTATGACGAAACGGGCGACGGCGAGCCGGTGCTGTTGTTGCACGGCGGGTTCGTGGACTCACGGTCGTTCGAGCCGGCGGTCGCCGGACTGGCCGAGCATTTCCGGGTTTACCGCATGGATCGGCGCGGTCACGGCCGCACCCCTGATGTCGAGGGGCCGATCTCCTACGACCTAATGGCACAGGACACCATCGCTTTTCTGGACACGGTGGTCGGCGGTTCCGCGCACCTGGTCGGCTACAGCGACGGCGCGATCGTCGCCTTGCTGGTCGCGATTCGCCGACCGGATCTGGTGCGCAAGCTCGTCTCGATCAGCGGCAACTTCCACCACGACGGTCTGTTGCCCGGCGTGCTGGACGGTTTCGCGCACGAGGAACCGATGCGGCGCTTGGCGGCCCGCTACGGCGAGGTGTCACCGGACGGCGAGGAGCACTTCGGTGTCGTCGCCGACAAGCTGATCCGGATGGCGCGGGCCGAACCGACGCTGACCGTCGAGGAACTCGGCGGCATCACCAGCCGGACCCTGGTCATCGCCGCAGACGACGACGCGATGAGCCTCGAACACACGATCGCCCTCTACCGAGCGATCCCGAATTCCGAGCTCGCCATCGTTCCCGGCGCGTCCCACCTGCTGGTCGTGGAAAAGCCGGCCGAGGTGTACCGCCTCGTCGGGATCTTCCTCACCACCGACGCGACACAAACCTTTCAACCCATCCGCCGCGCCTGAGCCGAGCGTGTCCTGCCGCCGAATCGACCGTATCGGTCCGGTGGCAGGAATCAGGCCGCGCTTGCGCAGGCAAGACATTTCGGCAAACTATGTGCTAACGGCGGCTGTGTCGGTCAGGTGACCGGTCATGCTGAGGGACATGGACTTCATGAAACCAGCCGAACAGCTGCTCGCGCAGGTCGCGGCCAGGTTCGGCTCCGCGGAAGCATTCCTCGAAAAGTTGGCCGAAGTCCGGGCGGCCGGTGAGGACGACACCATCGAGATGCCACGAGTCACCGGAAGTTTGCCAACGATCTACTGAACCGTCTCATGTACCGCCGGATCGAATTTCACCGGCGACGGATGCCCTGCGAGCCGATGCGGCCGCGCGATCGAGCAGCAGCGCCCGTTCGGCCTTATTGCCGGTCAATTCCGCGGCGCGGGTGAACTCGGCACGCGCCTCCTCGTAGCGATCCAGCTGGACGAGTAGATCCCCACGCACGGCGTAGCGCAGATGATAGGTATCCAGCACACCCGCGGTCACCAGCGTGTCGACGAGGTCCAGACCGGCGGCGGGGCCGTGCACCTTGCTCACCGCCACCGCGCGATTCAATTCGACGATCGGCGACGGAAAGCGTTCGGCCAGCACCGCGTACAGCCCGGCGATGCGCCGCCAATCGGTATCGCCCGGCGTCGCCGCCATGGCATGCACGGCGGCGATCGCCGCCTGCAACGCGTAGCTGCCCGGTGGCAAAGAACGGTCCCGTGCGACGGCGTTGGCGCGACCGAGCGCCGCCAACCCGCGCCGGATCAGCAACCGGTCCCATCGCGACCTGTTCTGGTCGGCAAGCAGGACAACATCATTCGCGGGCCCGGTCCGTGCGGGCAGCCGCGAGGCCTGTAGTTCCAGCAGCGCGACCAGTCCGTGTACCTCGGGTTCGGCGGGCAGCAGTTCAGCGAGGACGCGGCCGAGCCGGAGTGCGTCCTGGCACAGCTCGAAGCGGACCCAATCGTTGCCGGTGGTCGCCGAGTATCCCTCGTTGAAGATCAGATACACGACGGCGAGGACCGAGTTCAGCCGCTCGGGCAGTTCATCGCTGCCGGGGACCTCGTAGGGCACCCGTTTCGCGGCGATCGTTCGTTTGGCGCGGACGATGCGTTGCGCCACCGTCGATTCCGTGACAACGAAGGCGCGGGCGATCTCCTCGGTGGTCAGGCCGCCGAGCAGCCGCAGGGTGAGCGCCACCCGCGCCTGCTCCGGCAACACCGGATGGCACGCGGTGAACATCATCCGCAGCAGATCGTCCTCGACGGCATTGTCCGGTTCCGGCGAGTCCGGCTGCTCGGTCACCAGTTCGTGACCGAGTTCTGCCAGCTTGCGGGCGAACGTCTGGTTGCGTCGAACCCGATCGATGGCCCGATGCTTGGCGGTGAGCATCAGCCATCCGCCGGGATTCGGCGGCACCCCGTCGCGCGGCCACTGCTCCAGCGCCGCGACCAACGCGTCCTGCGCCAGTTCCTCGGCGGCGTCGATATCGCCGACGACGCGGGTGAGCCCCGCGACCAGCCGCGGCCATTCCATCCGCCACACCGTTTCCACGGCGCGGCGGGCCTGCTCGGCCGACTGGTCCGGGCTCATCCGCCGTCCCCGATCAGGCCGGTTCGGCGATCTGCCGGATCTCGACCTCGATATCCCACTCCGGCCCGTGCACCGCGAGGAACCGTGCGGACCATTCCACGGCTTCTTCCTTCGACTTCGTCTGCAGGATGCAGTATCCGCCGACGACCTCCTTGGATTCGGTGAACGGGCCGTCGATCACGGTCTGCTTGCCGCCGGTCTGGGTGATCTTGGTGGCCTCGGTGATCGGGCGCAGTCCATTGGTGTCCAGCAGCACGCCCGCCTTGGTCATCTCCTCGATCACCTTGCCCATTTGCTCCATCAGTGCCGCGTCCGGCTCCGGCGCGGTGGCCGGGTCGACATGGATCAACATCATGTAGCGCATCTGGCGTCCTTTGCTCGTCGTCGTCAGGATCGTCCGACCCTCACCTCACTGCATCGAACGGCCACCCCCCGAATCGACACCTCGCCCGAAATTCTCCCCGAAAAATTTTCGCGAGCGGCACACGGCTAGGTGGGCCAGGCGGGGCGGGTGTGGGCGGCTCGGGCGGTCCAGCGGCCGTCGTAGCGAACCTCGACGGGGTGGGCGAAGGCGGTGGTGACGGTGTCGGTGGTGAGGGTTTCGCGGGCGGGGCCCGCGGCAATTGTGTGGCCGTCGGCGATGAGCAGGGCGTGGGTGGTCGTGCTCGGGAGTTCCTCGAGGTGGTGGGTGACCAGGACCGAGGCGACCTCGGGGTGGGTGTCGCCGAGGGTGTCGATGGTTTCCAGGAGTTGTTCGCGGGCGGCGAGGTCCAGGCCGGTGGAGGGTTCGTCGAACAGCAGCAGCCGGGGCTCGGCGATGAGGGCGCGGGCGATCAGGGTGCGACCGCGCTCGCCCTGGGACAGCGTCGGCCAGGTGTTGTCGGCCTTGCCGGTTAGGCCGACGGTGTCGATCATCGCGTCGGCGCGAGCGAGCTGGTCCGCCGTGGGGGTCCAGCGCATCGGGGTATCGATGGTGGCGGTCAGGCCGGTCAGCACGACCTCGCGAATCGTCAGGGGATAACGCAGCGGATGGCGCGGGTTCACATGGCCGATGGAGCGGCGCAGGCGTTGCAGTTCGACCCGGCCGAGCTGTTCGCCGAGCACGCGCACCGTGCCCGTGGTGGGGAACATGACGGCACCGCAGAAGCCGAGCAGCGTGCTCTTGCCCGCGCCGTTCGGCCCGAGCAGCGCCCAGTGTTCGCCCGCGTGCACGGTCAGCGAGATGCCGTTGATGATTTTCTTGCCCTCGCGGCGGAACGTCACGTCCGTCAGTTCGAGCACCGGCGCGCCGGTCATGTGAATGCCTCCTGCAAAGTAGTCAGATGGGAGCGGCTGAATTCCGCTGCGGCCGTGGAATTTCGGGCGGCAATCGCGTCGACCAGTCGCTCGTGTGCGGCGTGATCGGCGGCCTCGGACGGGACGGGGCGGATCTTGAGCATGTCGATCATCGCGAGCCGCAGCCGGGGGAGGAAGCTGTCGAAGAGTTGGGTCAGCACCTCGTTGTGCGCGGCGACGAGCACGGTGCGGTGAAAGGCCATGTCCGCGTCGACGTGGTCGGCGATCGGTTCGCCGTGTGCCTCGCGCGCGGCCAGTGCGCGGCGCAAGGCACGAAGGTCGGCGGGTGTGCGGCGCCGCGCGGCGAGCGCGGCGGCCTCCGCCTCGATGGCGATGCGGGCCTCGATCACCGAGGCGATGGTGGCGCGGCGCAGCACGACGTCCCAGTCGTCGGTCGTGTCCAGGGCCGTGACGAATACGCCAGCACCCTGACGGCTGTCGAGCACGCCCTTGCCCGCCAGCTCGCGGATCGCCTCACGCAGCGTCGAGCGGCCGACCCCGAGCTGTGCGGCGAGCGTCGTCTCGCCCGGAAGGCGATGTCCCAGTGGCCATTCGCCTGCCTTGATGCGCGCCAGCAGCAGCTCGGCCGCCTGCGCAGCCAGCGGGTGGCGCCGTACCTGCGAAACCATCGCAACCTCTCTACTTGTCTGAGGAGTTGTGTATAGTCTAGCCATCATGCGCACCATGCTTCTGCTTAGCCGCCACGGCGGGGCCTGAACGACCGGCCCCCCGCCGTGGGGCTTTGTCGTAGCCGGTCACCGTTCTTTTGTGACGGCCGAACGGCCAGAAAGCAGACCCGAGCATGTCCTTCCCGACGATCAATACCCCCATGGGCGAGATTCCCAGCAGTGCACCGGCGTGGAATCGGCAGCGGCACTCCCAAATGCCATCGCACCGCTACCGTTCCGTCTACGACCGAGTGGAGGTGCCGCTCACCCAGCGCGATTGGCCCGAAGCGCGGATCACCGAGGCACCCCTGTGGGTGCCGGTCGACCTGCGCGACGGCAACCAGGCCCTCGCCGAACCCATGGACCCCGAGCGCAAGCGGCGCTTCTTCGAACTGATGGTGGCCATGGGCTACAAGGAAATCGAGGTCGGCTACCCGTCCGCCTCACGTACCGACTACGACTTCGTCCGCCTGATCGCCGACACCGGCCTCGCGCCCGACGACGTGGCCATCGTCGTATTCACGCCCGCGCGAAAGGATCTCATCGGGCGCACCGTGGAATCGGTCCGAGGATTGCCCAACGTGGTCGTCCATATGTACGCCGCGACCGCCCCCACCTGGCGAAACACGGTGCTGGGCAAGGACAGGGCCGCACTGCGGGAGCTGATTCTCGCCGGTGGCCGAGAGGTCCTGGAACGCACCGCCGACCTGCCGAACGTGCGGTTCGAGTTCTCACCCGAGGTGTTCAACCTGACCGAGCCCGACTACGTCCTCGATCTCTGCGACCGGATGACCACCCTGTGGGACGCGACCCCGCAGCGCCCGGTGATCCTGAATCTCCCTGCGACAGTGGAGGTCGCGACCCCGAACGTCTACGCGGACCAGATCGAATACATGCACCGCAACCTGGCCCGGCGCGACAGCGTCATCCTGTCCGTGCACCCGCACAACGACCGCGGCACCGGCATCGCGTGCGCCGAACTGGCCGTACTGGCGGGTGCGCAACGGGTCGAAGGCTGCCTCTTCGGCAACGGCGAACGCACCGGCAACGTCGACATCGCCACCCTCGCGCTGAATCTGCATGCGCAGGGCGTGGATCCGATGATCGACTTCTCGGACATCGACGAGATCCGTCGGACCGTCGAATACTGCACCCGCATGCCGATACCCGGACGGCACCCGTACGTGGGCGATCTCGTGCACACCGCGTTCTCCGGCACCCACCAGGACGCGATCAACAAGGGCATGGCGGCGCATCGTGCCCGGGCCGCGCGAACGGGAATCCCCGAACGCCAGCTGGATTGGCAGGTCCCCTATCTGCCGATCGACCCGGCCGACATCGGCCGCACCTACGATGCCGTCATCCGGGTCAACTCGCAGTCGGGCAAGGGCGGCATCGCGTACCTGCTGAAGACGGAGTTCGGCATCGACCTGCCGCGACACCTGCAGATCGACTTCGCCAGGCACGTCCAAGCGCACACCGACGCCACCGGATTGGAGATCACCGCCGCCGAACTGCGCACCCTGTTCGAGGCTGTCTACCCGACCATCCGGACACCCTGACGAGAGCGGCATCTTCGGGCAAAACGCCCGGGGTCACGGTCGTCCGTGCGAAGGTAAGCGGCGTGGCGCGGTACGTGACAGGAAACCTTCCCGCCGAAGTGACCAGCTTCGTCGGGCGGGACCGCGAAGTCGCCGCCGCCAGGAAACTGTTGTCCAGCACGCGACTGCTCACCCTGACCGGGCCGGGCGGTGTCGGCAAGACCCGGCTGGCCCGGCGGGTGGGCGACGCGGTGCGGCGCGCCTTTCCGGACGGTGTGTGGCTGGTCGAGGTGGCCCACGTCAACGAGGGGGAACTGGTGGCGCTGAGCGTCGCGCAGGCGCTCGGTCTGCGCGACGACACCAGCGCGCCACTGGCGAGCCTCACCGACTACCTCGGCGGCAAACACCTGCTACTGATCCTCGACAACTGCGAGCACCTGATCGACGCCTGCGCCGCCCTCGTCGACCGGCTGATCGCCAGCACACCCGACGTGCGGGTGCTGGCCACCAGCCGGGAGCCGCTGGGCGTGCTGGGGGAGCAGGTGTTGCCGGTGGCTCCGCTGCCGGTACCCGAAAGGGACGAAGAATCGGGCACTGTCGACGTGACCGAGACCGCGGCGCTGCGACTGCTGATCGACCGCGCCACCGCCGCGAACCCCGAATTCCGGGTCACCGACGCCAATCTCGGCGCGCTCGCGGCGATCTGCCTTCGCCTGGAAGGCATTCCGCTGGCACTGGAGCTGGCGGCGCTGCGACTGCGCGCGTTCACACCGGCCCAGGTGCTGGACCGGCTCGACGACACCATGCGCCTGCTCACCACCGGCCTGCGCACCGCACCGGAACGGCAGCAGACCCTGGAAGCAGCCATCCGCTGGAGTTATGACCTGTGCACGCAGGACGAACAGCATTTATGGGAGCAACTGGCGGTGTTCGCGGGCGGGTTCGATCTGGCCGCCGCCGAGGCGGTGTGCGTGATCGATCCGCCCGGCGCGCTGGTCGACGCACTCACCGGTCTGGTGGACAAGTCGGTGCTCGGTCATCGCGCCGACAGCGACGGCGCGGGCCGCTACACCATGTTGGAGCCGCTGCGGCAGTTCGCGCTGGCCCGGCTCGTCGCGCACGGCGACGAGCACGCGGTCCGACTCCGGCACCGCGACCACTACTACCGGGTCGCGCGGCGGAGCCGCACCGAGTACTGGGGCGACGCGGACGTCGCCTGGTTCCGCGACGTCACCCGCGAACACGCGAATCTTCGTGCGGCACTGCGATTCGCGCTCGCCGACCCGGACGGCGCACACCGGGGGCTGCAGATCGCCTCCGAATTGCGGCCGTTCTGGGAGCACTACCGTTTCCTACTGGAGGGCTACCGCTGGCTGTTGGACGCGCTGGGCAAGGATCTCGCGCACACCACGGATCGGGCGCGGGCGCTGGCGGCCGCCTCCGCCATTGCCGCGATGCTGTCGGACACCGTGGCGGCCAACGAGTATCTGCGCGAATGCGTGGCTATAGCAACAGAATTGGCCGCCGCAGAGGCACTGGTGGAGGCGACGCTGCTGGCGGCTGTGCTGGCGTTCGCCGAGTCCGATCCGGTGCGTGCCCTCGAGCTCGCCGAGGATGCCGCGCAGCAAGCTCGCGCGTGCGGGCACCACGGTGCGGAGATGGAGAGCCTCGCGTTCGCGTATGTGTGCGCGATGGTGCTGGCGGACCCCCGCGCGGGGACGCTGGCCGAGCATTTTCTGGCCAAATCCACCGAGCACGGTTCGCATCTGCTCGGTGGCCTTGCCTCCTGGGCGGTCGGGACCAACCATTGGCGAAACGGCGACGAGGACAAGGCAATCGAGGAGCTGCGCCGCGCGATCGAGCTACTGGCATTGTTCGATCGCTGCGTATGGACGGCGTCAGCCTTCGACGGGCTCGCCTGGGCGGCGGCCGCGTGCGGCGACCACCAGCGAGCCGCGCGGTTGATGGGCGCCGCGGCGACGGTGCGGCGCGGAAGCACCCAGCGGCTGGCGCACGCGATGACCGACGCGGTAGGCGAGAAGGTGCGGCTCCAGGTACACAACACCCTGGGAGGCACGGACTTTCGCGCCGCATTCGACGCCGGTGCCGCCCTCACCCTCGACGAGGCGGTGCGCTACGCCCTCGGCACCGAGCAGCCACCGCTGCCCATGTCGAAATCTGTTGCCGACGATCAGCTCACCCGGCGGGAGAAGGACGTCGCACGGTTGGTCGCGGCGGGCTATAGCAACAAACGGATCGCCGCCGAGCTGGTCATCTCGATCCGTACCGCGGAGAGCCACGTCGACCATATCCTGACCAAGCTCGGGTTCACCTCCCGCGCCCAGGTCGCGGCCTGGGTCAGCAAGCACCCGCTCTGAGCAGGTCAATCGCCGGTGGCACCGTCGATGCGTTCACGCAGCAGGTCGGCATGCCCGTTGTGCCTGGCGTATTCCTCGATCATGTGCAGGTAGACCCAGCGCAGGTTGAACTGCAGGTCCGGCCGTTTGGGGTGGACGAAGGTGTGGTCGAGGGGCAGGTCGGCCACCGCGGCGTCGGCCAGTTCGATCTCGCGCCGGTATGCCGCGAAATCGGTTGCGGCGTCGGCGCCTTCGGTGTCGAAGTCGCCGTCCGGGTCGTCCTCGCTGCCGTAGACGTACGGCACGTCTTCGGCGGCGGCGGCGAGGCGGAACCAGCCGCGCTCCACCTCGGTCATGTGCCGGACCAACCCGTGCAGCGACAGCGTCGACGGTTCGACGGACCGCTTCCGCAGCCGCTCGGCGTCGAGGCCCGCGCATTTCAGCAGCAGCGTGTCACGGTGAAAGTCGAGCCAGCCCTGCAACATCTGCCGCTCGGCGGCGATCATCGGTGCGTCGGTTCGAGTGAGGTCGGGCGCGATCCAAGTCACCATCCGACTGTAACTCGACAAGGTCATCGACGGCTCGGCATTATTGCCCGGCTGGTCAGCGGCGAGTGAAACGCTTCGCCTTGTCTCCGTGCAGCTTCCCTGCGGGCAGTTTTCGCCCGCACAACACCAGCAGCAGATCCTGGGCGGCGCCGGAAAGGATTTCGCCGGAGCCGTAACTCCAGTCCATATCGTCGGCGCGAAGCTCTAGGCCTTTCAGGTCGACCCCGAAGAACTTGACGTGCTTCGGATTGATGTCGCCGAGCACCAGGCGCAACCGATCCTCCGGCACCTTTCGGTCGAGTCCGAGACCGACCGTGATGTCCAAGCCGTGGATGACGTCGTGACTCAACGCGCCGGTGAAGCCACCGCCAGGCGGTTTCCAGGGATGGTCGACGTTGTCCCAGAGCGATTTCAGCAGGTCCTCGGCCGTGAGCCGAGCCGCGTCGGTGCGGGCGCTGCGATCGGACATCCGATTGAAACTGCCTCCGGCCCGCAGCATTTCGAGCGCGAAGCGCGGCAGGGACAGGCGAAACGGCAGGGTGATGTGCGCGACGACCTCACGCACCCGCCAGCCGCTGCACAGCGTCGGCGCGTCCCAACTCTCGGCGTCGAGCCCCGCCAGTAGCTCGGCCAGGTCGGTCCGTTCCGCCGCGATCGCCTTGCGCACCTCGGTATCGGTCATCGTCTCTCCTCGCCGTGGATCATTCCTGCCCACGACCTGAGACGCCACCCAACGCGGAAATTCATCGCGCGACGGATCGGCTGTTCGCTCAACGGGACGGGACTGAGCGGGCTTTCGGCAATTGCCGCAGCCAGGTCCCGTTCTGGGGGCTAGACGGGGGTGAGGAAGGTGCCTGCGTGGAGGGTGGTGCCGAAGCCGGGGGCGAAGGTGCCGTATTCGTAGACGAGGTGGCCGCCGACCAGAGTGGCGGCGACGGCGCGGTCGTTGCGGTTGACCATGCGGTTCAGCCCGGCGATACCGGGGAACGGGGCTTCGGCGTAGGCCGCACTGGAAGCGTCGAAGCCCGCGGGGTCGATGACGGCGATATCGGCACGGGCACCCTCGTGCAGGCGGCCGGCGTCCAGGCCGTACCAGTCGGCCAATTCGCCGGTCAACCGGTGTACTGCGGCTTCTATCGACATGAACTTGCGCTGATGCACCCGTTCGAGCATGCGCAGGCCGAAGTTGTAGAAGGCCATATTGCGCAGGTGCGCACCGGAATCGGCGAACCCGACCTGGACGTTCGGGGAGGTTTGGAGTCGATCGAGCACGTCGTCCCGGTCGTTGGCGATGACGGTGCGCCAGCGTAGCTTCGAGCCGTGCGCGACCGCCAGGTCGAGCAGCGCATCGGCGGGATGGATGCCACGCTCGTCGGCCACCTCGCCGAACGACTTCCCGACCACCTCGGACGCCGGGCAGGCGACGATCTGCGCGTCGTACAGGTCCCGATGCCACACCCGAGGCCCGTACTTCTTGGCGAGGTCCTTGCGGAACTGCCTGCGATAGGACTCGTCGGCCAGCAGTTCGCCGCGTTTCATCACATCGCGGATGTTGAGCGCCGCGACGCCGGAGCCGAACTCCTCGAAGACGACCAGATCGACGCCGTCGGCATAGACCTCGAACGGCACCGGAAGGTGCTGCCACCGGAATTCGGCCCCGCCCAGCGTGTTCGCGATCCAGGCAGCCGTGGTCGCGGCGCGCGCGGTGGTGCGATCGGCCTTCACGTCCATGCCCGCGATCAGCGTGGTCTTGAGCGGCTTACGGAATCGGCCCGCGCTCTCCGCGAAGTAGCGCGCTATCTCCAGCCGGGAGGTGAGATTCGGCGTGCTCTGATGGATCCGATTCCGTTGCCGCAGAATCTTGTTCAACGCCGCATACTCACGCCAGCTGGCGTAGGTCGACGGCAGCTGCCTGGTCGGGAACCGCACACCCTCCAGCTTGGAGAACGAACTGCGGATGGTGGAAAGGCCGAGGAACCCGGCATCCAGTGCGTCGGTGAGCATCTGCCGCATCCGCTTCAGCTCGTCGCTGGTCGGTTGCACCTGCGGATCCACCGCGCGACCCAATCCCATCACTGCCACGCGAATATCCGAGTGCCCGAGCAGCGCCGCCACATTCGCACCGAGCGGACGCGAAGCGAGCGAGTCGGCATAGGCGCGCGGGCCGTCCCAGTTCTTGTGCTCCTTGACGGCCGAGTGCACCGCATCCCATGGCAGCGCCTCCACCCTGGCGAACATGTCCGCACAATCGTCGGCGTCGGCATACACCGTGGACAGCGAGCAATTCCCGATCACCACGGAGGTGACGCCGTGCCGCACCGACTCACCGAGGCCGGGATTGCCGAGCACTTCCGCGTCGTAGTGGGTGTGCACGTCCAGCATGCCCGGAATGACCCACTTGTCCATCGCGTCGACGGTCCGCGCGCCGTCCGGCAGCGGCTCGGCGCTGATCGCCACCACCTTGCCGTCCTTGATGCCGACATCGGCCGTACGCGGTGCGGACCCTGCCCCGTCGAACACCGATCCGCCGCGAATCACCACGTCATACGGGTGCATCTGCGCCCCTTCCGACAACCGCCGGTATCCAGTACTACCGGTAATGAGTACATAGTCGCATGGTCGCCGCCGGGCGGCCAGGCTCGGTCAGTCGTCCCCTCGTCGCCGTCGGCGCTTGCGCAGCGTCCGGGTCGGCATCCCGACACTCGGGCGGGCGTAGAGGTCACCTTTCGCCCGTTGGTATTCCGCGCGGATGCGGCGCCCGGCCGCGGGGGCGTCCGGCGCGGGCACCTCCGCGGCGGTGTGGGCGGGCCAGCTCGGTGGTTCCGCCGCACCGCTGAGCGCCCAGGCAGCCTGGCGAGCCGCGCCGAGTGCGACGTATTCGTTCGGTTGCGGGACGGTGACCGGGACACCGAAGATCTGGGCGGCGATCTCGGCGACCAGTGCCGAACGTGCGGCGCCGCCGATCAACAGGATGCGGCGCACGCCGGTGCCGCGCGCGCGAAGATGGTCGAGCGCCTCGGCCATATTGCAGAGCATGCCCTCGAAGGCGGCGCGGGCAACGTGGCTGGGCCGCATGGTCTCTGGACGCAGACCGTGCAGACGGCCGGTGGCATGCGGCAGGTTCGGCGTGCGCTCGCCGGACATGTAGGGAAGTAGGACGAGTCCTTCGGCGCCCGGCGGCGCCTGTGCGGCAAGCGATTCGAGCGTGGTGAGGTCGACGCCGAGCAGATCGGCGGTGTATTCGAGGACGCGCGCCGCACTGAGGGTGCACACGAGCGGCAGGAATGCCCCTGTCGCGTCGGCGAATCCGGCCACCGCGCCGGTGGCATCGGCGCTGGGCGCGAGCGTGCGAGCGAAGACGGTGCCGCTGGTGCCGAGCGAGACCACCACGTCGCCGTCCTCGATGCCGAGACCCAGTGCGGCTCCGGCGTTGTCGCCGGTGCCCGCGGCGACGAGCACACCGGAGGGAGTGCGCCCTGCGGCCTCGGACGGTGCGAGCACCCGGGGCAGTTCGGGTGTGCGGCCGCGGAAGCCAAGGGCGAGTAGGTCTTTGCGGTATTCACAGTCGGCGGGTGACCAGTAACCGGTGCCCGAAGCGTCACCGCGGTCTGTGGTCAGTTCGGGCGCAGCGCCCGAGCCGCCGCGCAGCCGCCAGGTCAGATAGTCGTGCGGGAGCATAATCTGGGCGACGCGGTCGGCGAGCTCCGGCTCGTGGTCGGCCAGCCAGCGCAGCTTGGCCACGGTGAACGCGGCGACCGGGACACTGCCGACGGCGTCCGCCCACGCCTGCGGACCGCCGAGCTCGACAATCAGCTCGTCGGCCGCCGCCGCGGAGCGGACGTCGTTCCACAGCAGCGCATCGCGGACCGGCTGACCCTCGGCATCGAGTGCGACCAAGCCGTGCTGCTGACCGGCCACCGCGATCGCGTCGACGTGGTCGAGCAACCCGGCGCCTGCCGCGCACAACGCATCCCACCAGGCGTGCGGTGCCACCTCGGTGCCGTCCGGGTGCGGTGCCTGCGCCTGATGCAGGATCTTGCCGGTCGCCGCGTCGCAGACGACCACTTTGCAGGACTGGGTGGAGCTGTCCACCCCGGCCACCGTCGCCGCACACATAGCTCCACCTTGCACCCGACGCGCCTCGGCAGGCCGCATTTCGGGTATCTGATGGCCGGATCGGGCACACTGGCCCGGTGACCGACGACCTGGACCGAGCTGCCGAGGTGCACGTCCGGACCGGTGCGGGGACACCGGTGCCGGAGCTGACCGACGCCTTGCTCACCGAGTTGCTCGACGACCCGCCCGACCCGCAATGCCCGGCCATCCTGATCAACCGCGGCGACCACGCGTACATCCGGGCGCGGCTGCTCCCCGACGGGGTCTACGAACTCGAACATCGCGCCGACGGTGCCGACGAGCAATTCCAGATGTACACCCCCGACGCCCGCTTGGTGCGCGACGTCATGTGGGCGTGGGTGGACGAGAACCCATGGTGGCGCGATGGCGTCGCCTGGTATCGGGTCGATCCGGCGGTCGCCGAGGTGCAGTCCGCGCTCCGCGAATTCGAGGATCTGCTGGGTGACATGTCCGTGTTGGACGGCATCCAGGAAACCATGGACGACGCGATGGCCCGCGCCGACGAGCTGCTGGCGACGGATATCGCCGAGTCGGCGCCGGAGACCGACGAATCACCATAATCGCACGCGCGCACCGTCTCGCCGCCCCTCGTCAGTCAAATACCGGGCCAGCCGTATTGGTCGGAGGTGGCAGCGTGTCCCGCTTGCCGCGGCGCCGGCTCGGGTGCGCTCGGTGCGTACGCGGGGGTCTGTTGTGCCTCGGCCTGGTTGCTCAATTCCCGCCGGAACTGTTCCATGTCCAGCCATTTGATCTGCTGGATCAGTTCTTCGAGGGTTTCGGCGGCCGGGACGCCCGCCTCCGAATACACGAGCAAGCCCTCCCGGAACGCCATCAAGGTGGGTAGCCCGGTGATCTGGGCGGCGGCACTGAGCTCCTGCTCGGCCTCGGTATCGACCTTCGCGTGCACGATATCGGGATGCCGTTCCGACGACGATTCGAAGATCGGCGCGAAATGTCGGCACGGACCACACCACGCGGCCCACCAGTCGATCAAGACGATGGGATTGCTGGTGATCACGGTGTCGAAGTTCCGCTGGGTCAGAGTCAGGGTCGGCATGGGGTCCTCGCATTGAAATCGACAGAGCAACCCTGAATCCTCGCATGGGCCTGGAGGATCAGGAAGGCACCCCCCGGCGGTGCTGTTCGCTCGCCAGGAAATGCGCGATAGCGGTGTTGCATTCGTACAGTTCGCGGTAGCGCCGGTAGTACGAATCGTATTCTGCGGTGCGCTCAGGATAGGGCTCGACGGTGCCGATGATCGGATTCCAGCTCGCGGTGTCGACACCGGCGGCCGCCGCCGCGAGCAAGGCGTCGCCGAGGCACGCGCCGATCGTTTCGGCCGGAAGTTGTTGCGGCAGACCGGTCACGTCGGAGACGATCTGCGTCCAAAGCCCGCCCTTGGTGCCGCCGCCGACCGCGACCAGGCGCCCGGCGCGGCCACCGGCCTCGGTCATCGCCGCGAGATTGTGCCGCACCCCGTACGCGATGCCCTCGAGTGCCGCCCGGTACAACTCGGCGCGTCCGTGCCCGAGAGTCAGGCCCGCGATGATGCCCCTGGCATCCGGGTCGAACAGGGGAGTGCGCTCCCCGGCGAAATAGGGCAGCAGCAATAGTCCACGGCTGCCGACCGGTACCTCGGCAGCCGCCGTGACGAGGTCGGCGAATTCGCCGCCGACCAGGTTGCGCAGCCAGTCGGTCACCGCGCCCGAGGTGGCCATGCCCGCGGCGAGAGTGTATGTGCCCGGCCAGGTTCCGCAGGTGCCCCACAGGCCGGGATGCGGGCGCGGATCGATCAGCACCTGCACCAGGAACATGGTGGTGCCGTACATGATCATCGCGTCGCCCGGTGCGCGGACGCCGACGCTGGCGGCCTCGGCCCAGGCATCGATGGTGCCGGTGGTGACCGGAAGTCCCACGGGGAGACCGGTGCTCGCCGCCGCCGCTTCGGAGACCCGGCCGACCACCTCGGTCGGCCAGGCGAGCTCCGGCAGTGGCAAGCCTGGGGCTACCTGTTCGGCCCAGTCGGTGGCCCATTCGCGCCGACGCAGGTCGTACATCGGGACGCACTGGCTGGCCGATTGATGATCGAGCAGGTAGCGGCCGGTGAGCCGGTGCACCAGAAAGGAACTCGCCATCAACAGCATGGCGGTGTTCGCGGCGACCGACGGCTCGTGGCGGGCCAGCCAGCGCAGTTTCGGGCCGACGGCTTGACTGGTGAGTGGTGAACCGGCGCGCTCCAGCACGGCACTCGCACCGAATTCGGTGTCGAGTTCGGCGATTTCGGCGGTGGCCCTGGTGTCGACGCCGTAGAGGATGGCGGGGCGCAGTGGGCGACCAGTGGCGTCGGCCGGGAGCAGGCACGGGCCGATACCGGAGACCGCGAGCCCGTCGAGAGTGGCACCCTCCGCCGCGGCCACGAGGTCGCGAATGATCGCGACGAAGTCGGCCCACCACACCTCTTCCGCGTCGTGTTCCACCCAACCCGGCCGAGGAGTCGAAACACTGTGCGCCCGTAATGATCTAGCGAGGACGGTGCCGTCCGCCGCGGTCAGCACACCCTTGGAGCTGGCGGTGCCGATGTCGACGCCGAGAAACCTGCCGGTACGGGTCAAGCCGGTACCTCCCCGCACGTGGGTGGTCGGATTGGCGGTTGGTTTCAAGGAATACCAGGCAGGCCAGCGCCCGTTGGCGAGATCCGGGAAATCCGCGCGACCGAGCCGGGTCGGTGGCGCGCGGCTTGCTAGTGTCGCCGGATAGGAACGGACCCGGCGGACGGGTCGATGCCTGGCCCGGGTGCCGCGCGCACGTCCGGTCTGAAAATTCCGCCCGATTTCATCATGCGTCCCTGCTATCGTTGCGTAGATGGCAACCGGCGAGGGTTCCAAAGCTGTTGAGCCGGAAGCCAGTTCGCCCGGCAATCAGTGGTGCGGCAGCACCGCGGGTGCGCCCCGGCCCGGCAAGATCCTGGTCACCGACCTGGACGGCACGTTGCTCGGCGGCAGCACCGCCGATCGGCTGCGGCTGCGCAACGCGCTGGCGCATCATCCCGAGGTGACGGTGGTCTTCGCGACAGGTCGTGGCATCGAATCGATCCGCGCGGTCCTGCGCGACCCCCTTGTGCCGCAGCCGCGTTGGATCATCGCCGACGTCGGGGCCACCATCATCGACGGTACCGACCTGACCCACGTCGCCGCGCTGGAAACGCGGCTGCGCGCGGGTTGGCCCGGCACCGAGCGAGTCCGCGCTGCCCTACAGCGCTTTTCGGCGCTGAGCTATCAGGACGGCGTACCCCAGGACGGGCGCTGCTCATTCCACCTGCCGCCCATGGCACTGACCCGAGAACTGACCGACGCGGTCCTGTCACTCGGCTGCTCATGGCAGTATTCGGCGAACACGTACTTCGACGTGCTGCCCGCGCGGGCGAACAAAGGAAACGCACTCGTCACGCTCGCCGAAGAGCTGCACTGGCAGCTGGATTCGATACTGGTCGCCGGCGATTCCGGCAACGACCGCTCGATGTTCGGGCACGGCACGCACGGCGTGATCGTCGGCAACGCCGAACCCGCCTTATCGGCAGCGGTACCCGAATCCGAAGCCGCGCATCGCCCAGACCTGCCGGGCGCGGCGGGTATCGTCGCGGCCCTTCAGGATCTCGGCTGGGTCGAACCCGACTACCCACTGGTGGTCGGATACCACCGCGCACCGGTCACCTGGACCCCAGACGGCTGGCGGACACCATCGAGTCCCAACGGCATCCTGCCCACCCTGAACAGCCTGTTCACTGCGGACCTGCGAGCGGTGTGGGCGGCGGCCGTCGTCGTCGAGCCCGACGAGCCGGTCCGCCTCGACGATCACGACACCGGCCTACCGCTCGCCTTCCTGCCGCTGACCGCCGCCGAATGGAGCGGATACTTCCACCGGGCGTGCAAGGAAGCACTGTGGCCGGTCCTGATGTCCCAACCGCACCGGCTGCGCTTCGACTCCGCCGCCTGGGACGAATATCGGGCGGTGAATACCCGTTTCGCCGAGCACATCAGTGTCCGGGCGGCGCCGGGCGCGACCGTCTGGCTGCACGACTACAACCTGTGGCTCGTTCCTGGCCGCCTCCGGGCGACGCGCCCCGACCTACGACTCGGTCTGTTCCACCACACTCCGTTCCCCGAGCCGGAGGTGTTCGCCGTGCTGCCGCCCGCCGCCGAGATCCGCGCGTCACTCGGTTGCCTGGACTGGGTGGGCTTCCACACCCACGTCTTCGCTGAACGCTTCATCGGATCAATCGCCGTGCAGGACCCGGTACCGCAGGTGGGGGTGCATCCGCTCGGCATCGACCGCGGCGCGATCGAGGCACTGGCCCGTTCCCGCGCGGGTGATCTGCGCGAAACGACTAAGCCCATTGTGCTTTCGGTCGAACGCTTGGACTACATCAAAGCCCCCGTGCAGAAGGTCGACGCCATCGCCGAGCTACTCACCCGCCATCCAGAACTGCGCGGTGCGCTCCGATTCCGCCTCGTCTGTCCACCGCCCGAGCCCGGCCTCACCGCCTACGATGCGACCAGGCAGGCACTGGAGCGCCGCATCGGCGAGGTCAACCACACCTGGTCGGTCGGCCGGTGGCAGCCCATCGAATACTTCCCGCAATTCCTGAGCTTCCCCGCGGTAATCGACCACTACCTGGCCGCGGACGTGTTCTGGGTGACCTCCCTGCAAGACGGCATGAACCTGACCGCAAAGGAATTCATCGCCGCGCAGGTGGCGGCGGGCCGGTCGGGGGTGCTGGTGCTCTCGCGGCACACCGGGGCCGCCGAGCAACTTGGCGGCGGAGCCTTGTTGACGGAACCGAATTCACCGGCCGACCTCGTCGACACGCTGTATCGAGCGCTGCGGCTGCCGGTCGCGGAACGTCGAGCGCGGCTGGCTGGGCTGAGTGATCTACTGGGGCAGCACAGTCCGGCGGCGTGGGCCGCCGAGATCATCGCCGCCATCCAGAACGCCCGGCCATCCCGGGTGCCGACCGACTGGGCCGCGTGAGTTCCGCCGTGCACCACTGGCTCGAATCAACTACCGCGGCACGGTGTTCGCGGCATGCGGATCACGTGGACGCGGGAAGCGTAGCGACGCGATGTGCACACCGCCTTGACCCCAACCGGCGCTGGTGATCCACCAACGGACGTCGTCGGGCACCAACTCGGCTGCGTGCGCGGCGATATGGCCCACCTTGTCACCGATGCGGAAGCGAAAGGGGTTGTCGCTGCGGAACACATCGGTGCCGACGTAGCGCGGGCGCGGGCCGATGAACAGATACCACCAGCCGTCCTGCTGGACGACGAAGGGAGACTCGGTATTTCCCCCTCCGGTGCCCTTGGTGGGGTCCGTGTAAGCGATGTGCCGATGGCCCCAGTGCACCAGGTCGGTGCTGGTGCGGTAGGCGACCACGTGGTGTCCGCCCGTTGGTGCGCTGGTTGCGCAGTAATACATCACCCACTGATCGCCGACCCGTGTCACCATCGGATCCCGTGCGTCGTACCCGTCACGGAACAGCGGACCGGATCGCCTACGCACCCAATGGAACAGGTTGGTCGAGGTGACCAGGTTGATTGCCGCGGCAGTCCGATCCACGCCGCCACCAGCATAGAACATGTAGTAACGCCGATGCGCCGAGATCACGAACGGCGCCCACAGATGCGTCTCGCCGTAGTCCCGGTCGACATGCAGCGCAGGCGGCCGTTTCGTCCACGGTCCGAGCAGATCCCCTGCGGTCGCGTGCGCGAACTCGCGCTCGTCGTCCGGATCCGCGGGCTCCGCGTGCGTGATGCCGAACAGATGCCAGCGCCCGCCCACATCCCGAACGATGGTGTGATCGTTGATGTACCAGTCCTCGGCCTCGCCGAGACCGGGATCGTAAATCCGCTTGAAGGCGCCCGCACTCACCACTTCGCGCATCGCCATGCGCACCATCATCCCGCCGTCATCCGTGCCACGCCGCCGATCTCCCGCACCGATGCGGTTCGAGTATCGGACCACGGCGGGGTTTATCAGCGCGGTCGAAGCGCACCGGCACCAGCGGCGGCCAGCACGACGAACAGCACCGGAACCGCGAGTCCGACAGTGAGACCGTAGCTTTGGGCCACGAAGCCGATCAGCACGGGGCCGGTGAAGAAGCCGAGGTAGCCGACGAACGAGACGTTGGCGATCGCTCGGGCCGGCGCCACCGTCGAGACGGTGCCGCTCGCGGCGAAAGCCAGCGGCAGCGTGAACGAGATGCCGAAACCGAACGCCGCCAACCCGATCAGCGCCGCGATCGTGTCGCCGATCAGCAATCCGGCGCCAAGACCGAGTCCGGCGGCGAGAGTGCCGACAAGGAAGGGCCGCACCGGCCCGAACCGCGTGACGAGCCGATCACCGACCAGCCGACCGGCGAACATCGATCCGGCGAAGAGCGCGAACCCGAGCGCCGCAATCGTGGTGCTGGCGTGCGTCTCGTCGCGCAGGTAGACGGCGGTCCAATCATTGGCGGCGCCCTCGGCCAGCGCCACGCAGAACGCGAGCATGCCGAGAACGACCAACCTGGCGGGCCAGTGTCCCGCTATGCCGCGCGCGACCTTCGGACTGCGCACCGTGCGGTCGGTCGCCGACGGTAGCAACCGCCGCGTGCCCACGACGGCGGCCGCAGTGGCAAGCACGCTGACACCGGCGAAGTGGGCGGGCAGCGCCACGTGGCCCCGCTCGACCGCCGCGCCGACCAGGGAACCGCCGATCATGCCCAAACTGTGGCAGGCGTGGATGCCGGACAGCAGCGGTCGTCCACTCGCCTGCTCGACCGCGACACCGTGCGCGTTCATCGCCACGTCAACGACGCTGTTGACTACCGCGAAAACGAACACCGACGCCGTCAGCCCGACCAGGTTGCCTGCCAGCAGCAACCCCGACAGGGTGAGCGCGAACAGCGGCATCGCGGCGCGCAGCGTGGCGCGGCTGCCGAACCGCAGGGTGACGAACTTGCCGAGTTGCAGACCGAACACGGCGCCGATGTTCAGCCCGGCGAACGCGATAGCAAGACCGGCTTCGTCGAGCCCGAGTTCGTCCTTGATGGTCGGCGTGCGCGCCACCCACGTCGCGAACAGCGCCCCGGTGAGAAGGAAGGTCAGGCGAACCGACCACAGTGCCGACCGAACGTCGGCGGCGGTCGCGTCTACCGTGAGCATCGGCATGGGGGCTGCTCCTCTCGCCTGATCTCGAGCCGGTACCCGCGCCGCCACGCGAGTCACGAATCAGCTAGCGAAACACGAAACCCCGCGCCGGGCAACATCTTTACTCGGCGGCCCGAATCGGCCCGGCCTACACTGGTTTTGCGGGGCTCGGCGTGTGAACAGGCCGGGTCCAGCAGAGAGTTGGATATGCACACCGATCTCACCCCACGCCGGTGGGTGGAGTTCGCCGAGATCGACAATGTGCGCGATCTCGGCGGCCTGCCCGTGAGCGGCGGCGGCACAACCCGTTTCGGGGTCGTCTATCGATCGAGCACACCGCAGCAGCTGTCCGAAACCGATCTGGCCTATCTGCTCGGCCCGGTGGGCTTGCGGACCCTCGTCGACCTGCGAATGCCAATGGAGGTGGCACGGGAAGGGTACGGGCGACTCGCGAAAAGCACCGTGCGCCTGGTCAATCTCCCGATCTCCGTCCCGGCGAGCACGGCAACACCGGCCGAACTCGCACCGGACGCGCGCCGATACGACCTGCGCAAGCTGTACCACGGACTGCTCAGTGGCAGCGCCGCATCGGTGGTGTCCGCGGCCCGACTGATCGCCGACACCCGCCAGCATTCGGTAGTTTTCCATTGCGCCGCAGGCAAAGACCGGACGGGCGTGCTGGCCGCCATCCTGCTCGACGCGGTCGGCGTCCCCGCGGCAGCCATCGTCGCGGACTACGCGCTCACCGCGGAACGCATCGAACGCATCCGCGCCCGCCTCGACACCCTGCACTCCTATCACGGTCTGCCGCCGGTCCGGACCGGGATCCTCGCGGTCGACCCGGCCACCATGCTCCGGTTCGTGGACGATCTACACGCCGACTACGGCGGTGCCGCAGGCTGGTTGCGCGCGAACGGACTGACCGACGCGGAGCTGGCGGCCCTGCGCCGGGCGATGGTGGCCTGACCACTACGCGGCTTCCATGCTCCGCCGCAGATAGTCCGCGGTAATGGACTTATCGTCGGCCATCAGTGCCGAAGGTGTTCCGGTGAACACGATCTCGCCGCCGTGCTTGCCGCCGTCCGGGCCGAGATCGATCACCCAGTCCGCGCGCTTCACCACCTCCAGGTCGTGTTCGATGACGATCACCGTGTTGCCCGCGTCGACCAGCCGATCCAGCAGCGCCAGCAAGGTGTCGACGTCGGCCATGTGCAGGCCGGTCGTGGGTTCGTCGAGAACGTAGATGCCGCCGCTGCGGTGCAGGTGGTCGGCCAGCTTGATGCGCTGGCGTTCACCGCCGGACAGCGAGCTGAGCGAGCGGCCCAGGGTGAGGTAGCCGAGGCCGACCTCGTTGAGCGACCGCAGCGGCCTGCGAATCTTGCTGTCGGCGTTGCCGTCCCAGAAATCGAGGGCCTGCTCGGCGGTCATGTCCAGCACGTCGGCGATGGACGCGCCGCGCACCGTATAGCCGAGCACCTCGGGCCGGTACCGCCTGCCGTGGCAGGTCTGGCACACGGTGGTGATCGGGTCCATGTAGGCCAGGTCGGTGAAAATGACACCCGCGCCACCGCATTCGGGGCACGCTCCCGCGGAGTTGAAGCTGAACAGGCCCGGCTTCACCCCGTGTTCCCGTGCGAACAGCTGCCGCAACGGGTCCATGATGCCGATGTAGGTGGCCGGGCTGGAGCGGCGGGAGGTGTGTATCGCCGCCTGGCTCACCGCGATCGCGTCCGGGTGCGCGGCCAGGAACGCGCCGGAGACCAGCGTGCTCTTGCCCGAGCCCGCCACCCCGGTCACCGCGGTGAGCACACCGGTCGGGAACTCGGCGGTGACGTTCTTCAAGTTGTACAGATCGACGTCCTCGACGGTCAGCCAGCCGGTCGGGGTGCGGGTCCGGTCCTTGACCGATTGCACCCGGCGCAGCCGCTCGCCGGTCAACGTTCCCGAGGCGCGCAGCTTTTCGACCGTGCCCTGGAACACGATCTGCCCGCCGTGCCCGCCCGCACCGGGCCCCATGTCCACCACATGGTCGGCGACCGCGATGACATCGGGGGAGTGCTCGACCACCAGCACCGTATTTCCCTTGTCGCGCAACTGGATCAGCAGGTGATTCAGTCGGCCGACGTCACGCGGATGCATGCCGACGCTCGGTTCGTCGAAGATGTAGGTCATGCCGGTGAGACTGGAACCGAGGTGCCGAACGACCTTGAGCCGCTGCGCCTCACCGCCGGACAGCGACGAAGTCTCCCGGTCCAGTGAGAGGTAGCCGAGACCGACCTCCTCGATCCGCCGCAACCGGGCCACCGCGGCGCGCGCGATCGGTTCCGCCAGCGGATCGTGGATCGCGTCGAGCACCTCGATCAGATCCGAAACCTCCAGCCTGCCGTAGTCCGCGATGCCGAGACCGTCGATCCGGCTGGCCAGCGCCGCCGCGTTCAATCGGGCGCCACCGCAGGCGGGGCAGATCTCCTCGGTGACCACCTCCCGCGCGGCCGCCTGATTCTTGTCCGACAGCGCGTCGAGATCCCGCTTGATGTAGAGGCGGTCGAACCGTTCGAGCAGACCTTCGTAGGCGTTGTGCCCCATCGAGCCGGTCTTGTTCAACCGGGGCACCCGAAAGCCGTTGCCGTGCAGGAACAGCTGCCACTCTTCGGCGGTGTAGTCGCGTAACGGCTTGTCCGGATCGAAAAGCCCGGACTCGGCGAAGATCTGCCACTGGAAGGTGCCGATGGCGAAGGGCCCGAAGGTGATAGCGCCCTCGTTGAGCGACTTGTCGGTGTCGAGCAGCTTGTCCAGGTTCGGCCGCACCACATGGCCGAGGCCGCCGCATTCCGGACACATGCCGAGCGGGTCGTTGAACGAATAACGGGTCGCCTCCCCGGCGCTCGGCTCGCTGTGCCGGGAGAACAGCACTCGGATGATCGAATGAATGTCGGTCATGGTGCCGACGGTGGAGCGGGAGTTGCCGCCGATCGGTCGCTGGTCGACGACCACCGCGGGGGCCAAGTTGTCGATTACGTCGGCTTCCGGTCGCTCGTACTTCGGCAGCCGGTTGCGGATGAACCAGGTGAAGGTCTCGTTGAGTTGGCGTTGCGACTCGACCGCGACGGTGCCGAAAACGACCGATGACTTGCCCGAACCGGACACCCCGGTGAAGACCACGATCTTGCCCTTGGGGATCTCCAGCGAGATGTTGCGCAGGTTGTTCTCGCGGGCTCCGACGATCTGGATGGTGTCTCGTTCTGTGTTCACGGCACCCACGGTATGCGGCAATGAGGTCAGGTTCGGTCCTCATTCGAGGTCATACTGGCACGGTGACCGAGACCGCCGCGCGACTGCTCCAATTGCTGTCGCTGCTACAGACCAGACGCGAATGGACCGGCCCTGAGCTGGCCGAACGCCTCGGCGTGACGGTGCGCACGGTGCGTCGCGACATCGACCGATTGCGTGAGCTGGAGTACCCCGTGCACGCCAGCCTCGGCTCGGTCGGCGGCTACCGGCTGGAGGCGGGGACCGCGCTGCCGCCGCTGCTGCTCGACGACGAGGAGGCCGTGGCGATCACCCTGGGTTTGCGCAGCGCCGCCCAGGGCTCGGTGGCGGGTATCGAGGAGTCGGCGGCCCGGGCTCTGGTCAAGCTCCAGCAGGTGCTGCCGACCCGGCTGCGCGGACGGGTGGACGCGGTCGATTCGGCGACCGTCTCGCTCGGTGGTCCGGCCGCCGGTCCGCGGGTCGATCCGGAGACGCTGGTCGTCCTGGCCGCCGCTGCCCGCGACGGTGAGCGAATACGCTTCCGCTATCGCGACAAGGGCGATGCGGAGAGCAGGCGATTCGCCGAGCCGCACAGTCTCGTCGCCGCGGGTCGCCGTTGGTATCTGGTCGCCTGGGATGTGGACCGTGCGGACTGGCGTACCTTCCGGGTAGACCGGATCGAGGCGCCGTTCCCGACGGGAGTGCGTTGTGCGCCAAGGGATTTGCCCGCTGACGACGCCGCCGCGTTCGTCACCGCTCAGCTGGCCCGCTCCCGTCCCGCGCGCAGCGTGGTCTTCCTCGTGCACACTTCGGCCGAGCAACTGGCCGAAACCTTCCGAGTGCGACCGGAAGAGGTCGAGCCGATCGACGACCGCAGCTGCCTGATCCGCACCAGCGCCGACTCACTGGAATGGACCGCTATCCGAATCGCCCATCTCGGCGTGGAGTTCGAGGTCCGCGAACCGCCGGAGATGCAGCGCATGTTGCGTGACCTCGGCGCTAAACTCCTTCGCGCGGCGGGGGATCCGCAGTAGGCAGGGTCGGGTTGACGTGTGTTTGCCGGGTGCGCGGACGACCGAACTGAAAAGCGACCGGTACCCCTCTTTTCATAACCGGTATACGACCGGTCGTGCGTTGCTATCGTTCCGCCATGTCGAACACGGGGGGCGCTCGGGTTGCTGCCGAGGCGCCTGTGGAGGATCGGCCACCGATAGTGGAGGTCGATGACGAGGAGCGGCCCGCTCGGGTACTGAGCGGTTGGGCCGAACGGGTGGTGTCGGTAACTGCGTTCGCGGTCGCGATTCTGGTGGTATGGCAGGTGTTTCGGCCGTTGCCACAGGGCAGCCAGTACTACCTGGTTGTGTTCCTGGCGGCGACGTTGCCGCTGGTGTTCCTCGCGTATCGCTCGGGCTTACGGTTCCTGGATCGTGCGGACGGGCCAGGCGTGCTCGATTGGCTGCTGGCCGCGGTCTCGCTGGTGGTCTGTCTCTACCCGGTGCTGCCGTTGACGATCGGGTCGGGTGGCGGCGGGTACAACGCCTTCCTGGACAGGCAGGGTCTGCTCGATCCCGTCGACGTCGGCATGGGCGCGCTGCTGCTGGTGCTCGTGCTGGAGGCGTGCCGGCGGACCACCGGGTGGGTACTTCCGCTGGTCTGCCTGGTGTTCCTGGCCTACGGGTATTACGGAGGTTTCCTGCCGCAAGGATGGACGATCGCGCACGCGGGCTTGGACTTCGGGCAGATCGTCGACGCGCTGTACAACTCGGGCAGCGGCTTCTACGGCACACCGTTGGATGTCGCGGCCACCTATATCGTGCTGTTCACGCTGTACGGCGCGGTGCTCGAATTCTCCGGTGCGGCACAGTTCTTCGTGGATCTGTCGGTGGCCGCGTTCCGTCGTTCCCGCGGTGCCGCCGGACGGACCGCCGTCGCGTCGGGATTCCTGCTCGGCACGGTGTCCGGGTCGGGCACCGCGACCGCCGTGACCGTCGGCGCGGTCACCTGGCCGATCCTCAAACGCGCGGGCTATCCGCCGGAGCAGGCGGGCGGCATGCTCGCCGCGGCCGGTGTCGGCGCGATCCTCTCGCCGCCGACCTTGGGTGTCGCGGCGTTCATCGTCGCCGAGTACCTCGAAGTGTCATATGTGACCGTGCTCGGCTGGGCATTGATTCCGACGGTGCTCTACTACCTCGGCATCCTGCTGGCCGTGGAGATCGACGCACGCAGGCTCGACACCAAGGCGGTGGAGATCGGCGGCCCCTCGGCGTGGCGGCTGCTCCTGCGATTCGGGTACCACTTCCTGTCGCTCATCGCGATCGTCGTGCTGCTGCTGATCGGCGTCAGTGCCACGCGGGCCGTCGTATACGCCACGGTGCTGGCCTTCGTACTGTCCTTTCTCGACTCGCGGACCCGCGAGATCGCGCGGTCACCGCGCCGGGTCTTCTACTCGATCGGCAGCGGGGTGCGCGCCGCGTTGCCGGTGGTCGCGGTGTGTGCCTCGGCGGGTGTGATCACCGCGATGACGACCAAGACCGGCCTCGGCGCACAGCTGGCCGCGCTGCTGGTGCGGGCGGCGAAGTCGTTGTCGGACAATCACACCGTGGTGCTGGCCTGCACCGTCGTGCTCGCGGCGGGCGCGCTGGCACTGCTCGGCCTCGCGGTACCGGTGACGGCCTCGTTCATCATCGGCTGGGCGATCATCGGCCCCGCGCTGCTCGCACTCGAAGTGCCCGCCCCGGCCGCGGCGATGTTCGTCTTCTACTACTCGGTGCTCTCCGAGGTGACGCCACCGACGGCGCTGGCGGCGGTGGGTGCCGCCGCGGTCACCGGCGCCAAAACCGTGCCGACGATGTGGCAGGCCCTGAAATACGCGCTGCCCGCGTTCCTGGTGCCTATCGTGTTCGTGCTCACCGAACCCGGTGAATACCTGCTCGGCCGCGGACCCTTCCTCGGCATCCTGTGGACCACGGCCGTTGCCTGTGTTGCCGTCGCCGCGCTCGCGGTGGCCACCGGCGGCTGGATTCTCGGGATCGGCCCGGCCCGGCCGGTCGCCCGGGCGTTGGCCGCCATCGGTGGCCTGTTGCTGCTGTACCTGGAGACCGGCGCGCTCATCGCCGGAACGGTCGTGCTCGCCGCGGCCATCGGGATCACTCTGCTCTCTCGAAGGAGGACGACATGAGAAGAGTCGCCATCATTTTCGCCGTCACCGCGGTATCGGCCGGACTACTGACCGGATGTGGCGGGCGCCGGGACGCGCCGCACCACGATTCCGGCGCCGCCATCACCTGCGAGGTGAAGTCGGAGACCAGGGTCGGCATCGCGACCGGCAACGCGACCGGCGTCTACTTCGCGCTGGGCAATGCCTACGCCGACCAGGTCTCCCAGGCCACCGACGGCAAGGTGAAGGCGACCGCCGCCGAGACCGGCGCGTCCGTGCAGAACATCCAGCAGTTGGTCGCGGGCACCTACCAGGTGGCGTTCTCGCTCGCCGACACCGCCGCGGACGCCGTGCTCGGCACGGGCGGCTTCGACGGCAAAAAGCAACCGGTGCAGGCGCTTTCCCGGCTCTACCCGAACTACACCCAGGTGCTGGTCCGCACCGGCGCCAATATCAACTCCGTCGCCGACCTGCGCGGCAAGCGCGTGTCCACCGGCTCGCCCAAATCGGGCACCGAGGTGATCGCGCAGCGGGTACTTCAGGCTGCGGGCCTGAACCCGGACAGTGACATCTCCGCCCAGCGCCTGGACCTCACGAAGACCGTCGACGGTATGAAGGACGGCTCCATCGACGCCATGTTCTTCTCCGGCGGCCTGCCGACCCCCGGCATCACCGACCTGTTCACCTCGGCCAAGGACAAGGTCCGCTTCCTCGACATCGCCGACCAGCTCCCCGCCATGCGCAAGGTGAGTCCGGTCTACGAGGAGGGCACTATCCCCGCTGCCACCTACGGCCTGCCCGCTGACGCGAAAACTATCGTCGTCCCGAACGTCCTCCTTGTCCGCGACGATCTCGACGCCGACCTGGCCTGCGTCCTGTCCAAGACCCTCTTCGACCGCAAATCTCAACTCGAACAAGCCAACTCCGCTGCCAAGGGCATTTCCCGCGACACTGCCCGCGACACCGACCCGGTCCCGCTGCACCGCGGCGCCGACCACGCACTGACCAAGTAGGAGCGACGTCAGCCCTGACCCACGGGCGCGCAGGCGGGTCGCCGCGCCCGTGGGTCGGCCGACGGCTGCCGTTGATGACGCGGAGCAGGTGGGCGGGCTGGTTGTGGCGATCGCGGTCGCGCCGCGCGCCAGGGAGGACGAGATGAGAAGAGTGGCGATCGTTGTCGCCGTGGTGTCGGTGTCGGCTGGGTTCGTCACCGGATGTGCGGAAGGCCAGGGTGGAACGCCCACCGATTCTGGTGCACCGGTTACCTGCGAGGTGAAATACGGGACCGAGGTCGGCATCGCCACCGGGAACGCGACCGGCGTGTACGCGGCGCTCGGTAATGCCTTCGCCGACCAGATCTCGCTGGCCACCGACGGCAAGGTGACGGCGACCGCGTCGGAAACCCTCGCGTCCGTCCAGAACATCCAGCAGTTGGTCGCGGGCAAGTACCAGGTGGCCTTCGCACTCGCCGACGTCGCCGCCGACGCGGTGCTCGGAATCGGAACCTTCGACGGTGACAAGCAGCCGGTGCAAGCGTTGTCCCGGCTCTATCCGAGCTACACGGAGGTGATCGTGCGCGCTGACTCCGACATCACCTCCCTCGCCGACCTGCGCGGCAAGCGGGTATCGACCGGTTCGCCCAAGTCGGGCACCGAGGCGCTCGCCCGCCGGGTCCTGCGAGCGGGCGGACTGAACCCGGACAGCGATATCGCGGTCAATCGCCTGGAGCTCAGCAAGGCCGTCGCCGGGATGAAGGACGGCTCGCTCGACGCCCTGTTCTTCTCCGGAGGGTTGCCGACGCCAGGTCTCACCGAGCTGTTCAGCTCGGGCCGGGGCAAGTACCGCCTGCTCGACACCTCCGAGCAGCTGAGTGGGATGCGCATCCTGAGCCCGGTATACGAGTTGGGCACCATCCCCGCGGCGACCTATGGACTTCCCGAGGACGTGCCGTCCATCGTCGTGCCCAATGTGCTGCTCGTCCGCGACAACCTCGACGCCGACTTGGCCTGCGTGCTCACCAAGGCGCTTTTCGATCGCAAACCCCAGTTGGAACAGGCGAACGCCGCCGCGCAAGGGATCGTCCGCGACCACGCACGCGACACCGGCCCGGTTCCGCTGCACCGCGGGGCGCAGCACGCATTGGCCAACTGAAGGGGCGATGAAGAGGCGTTTCGGCCATGCTCGGATGAAGTCGCGGTGGCTTGAGTCACATTCGGGTGACTCGAGCTAGCTCCGGGCCGATGCCAGGGGCCTTGACCTGCGAAATCTCGGGCTGCGCAGGCGATTTGACGTGGCGTTCGCCGCCGCGTAACTTAGTTCAAGTCAGAGCGACACGGACACCGACCCGGAGCCGAGAAGCCCAGCGAAACGCTGAGCGGATGGACCGGGACACGAGGTAGTACGAGGAGCGCCTGACGCTCACACTGGCTTGATCGGGACCCTGATTTGGATCTGGGGGAGCGGCTGAGCTAAGCTGGATAAGTTGCCTCACTGACCAAGCGGATTGAACTCCGGGCGGTGGTGTGTGCGTGTGTTCTTTGAGAACTCAATAGTGTGTCGATGAATGTCAGTGCCAATTATTTTATTGGTTCCGGCCTCTCATACCCCCCGGTTGATGAGGTTGGACATTTAGTCAGCAAATACTTTTTGCTGGCGTTTTGTTTTGCTAGGTTTTCGGACTCTAGTTAGATATTTCTGATTCGCTCTTCGGAGTGTTTCGAGAGTCTTCAACGGAGAGTTTGATCCTGGCTCAGGACGAACGCTGGCGGCGTGCTTAACACATGCAAGTCGAGCGGTAAGGCCCTTCGGGGTACACGAGCGGCGAACGGGTGAGTAACACGTGGGTGATCTGCCTCGCACTTCGGGATAAGCCTGGGAAACTGGGTCTAATACCGGATATGACCTTCCAGTGCATGCTGGTTGGTGGAAAGATTTATCGGTGCGAGATGGGCCCGCGGCCTATCAGCTTGTTGGCGGGGTAACGGCCCACCAAGGCGACGACGGGTAGCCGACCTGAGAGGGTGACCGGCCACACTGGGACTGAGACACGGCCCAGACTCCTACGGGAGGCAGCAGTGGGGAATATTGCACAATGGGCGAAAGCCTGATGCAGCGACGCCGCGTGAGGGATGACGGCCTTCGGGTTGTAAACCTCTTTCGACAGGGACGAAGCGAAAGTGACGGTACCTGTAGAAGAAGCACCGGCCAACTACGTGCCAGCAGCCGCGGTAATACGTAGGGTGCGAGCGTTGTCCGGAATTACTGGGCGTAAAGAGCTTGTAGGCGGTCTGTCGCGTCTTCTGTGAAAACTTGGGGCTCAACCTTAAGCTTGCAGGCGATACGGGCAGACTAGAGTACTTCAGGGGAGACTGGAATTCCTGGTGTAGCGGTGAAATGCGCAGATATCAGGAGGAACACCGGTGGCGAAGGCGGGTCTCTGGGAAGTAACTGACGCTGAGAAGCGAAAGCGTGGGTAGCGAACAGGATTAGATACCCTGGTAGTCCACGCCGTAAACGGTGGGTACTAGGTGTGGGTTTCCTTCCACGGGATCCGTGCCGTAGCTAACGCATTAAGTACCCCGCCTGGGGAGTACGGCCGCAAGGCTAAAACTCAAAGGAATTGACGGGGGCCCGCACAAGCGGCGGAGCATGTGGATTAATTCGATGCAACGCGAAGAACCTTACCTGGGTTTGACATACACCGGAAACCTGCAGAGATGTAGGCCCCCTTGTGGTCGGTGTACAGGTGGTGCATGGCTGTCGTCAGCTCGTGTCGTGAGATGTTGGGTTAAGTCCCGCAACGAGCGCAACCCTTGTCCTGTGTTGCCAGCGCGTAATGGCGGGGACTCGCAGGAGACTGCCGGGGTCAACTCGGAGGAAGGTGGGGACGACGTCAAGTCATCATGCCCCTTATGTCCAGGGCTTCACACATGCTACAATGGCCGGTACAGAGGGCTGCGATACCGTGAGGTGGAGCGAATCCCTTAAAGCCGGTCTCAGTTCGGATCGGGGTCTGCAACTCGACCCCGTGAAGTTGGAGTCGCTAGTAATCGCAGATCAGCAACGCTGCGGTGAATACGTTCCCGGGCCTTGTACACACCGCCCGTCACGTCATGAAAGTCGGTAACACCCGAAGCCGGTGGCCTAACCCCTTGTGGGAGGGAGCCGTCGAAGGTGGGATTGGCGATTGGGACGAAGTCGTAACAAGGTAGCCGTACCGGAAGGTGCGGCTGGATCACCTCCTTTCTAAGGAGCACATCTACGCAACGCTGTTCGAACAGTCGAATGAGAATGCGTCAGAGACCGTTTGTGTCCCCAATCGTGGGACCGCGGACGCTCATGGGTGGAACACTGACAAGCTTTCTTGCCATCGACTCTTCCTCAGTGGGGAGTCGGCGAGGGATATATCGGCACACTGTTGGGTCCTGAGAGAACACGCGAGTGTTTGTCTCTAGGGATAGATAACGACAGGATCGGATCTTCGGTCATACCGCAGGGGTTTTCCTCTGGCTGGTGCCGAGTCGGGATTCAATCTTGTGTGTTGTTTGAGAACTGCACAGTGGACGCGAGCATCTTTGTTAGTAAGTGTTTAAGAGCGTACGGTGGATGCCTTGGCACCAGGAGCCGATGAAGGACGTAGGAGGCTGCGATAAGCCTCGGGGAGCTGTCAACCGAGCTGAGATCCGAGGATTTCCGAATGGGGAAACCCAGCACGAGTGATGTCGTGTTACCCGCATCTGAATATATAGGGTGTGTGGAGGGAACGTGGGGAAGTGAAACATCTCAGTACCCACAGGAAGAGAAAACAATTGTGATTCCGTGAGTAGTGGCGAGCGAAAGCGGATGAGGCTAAACCATGTACATGTGATACCCGGCAGGGGTTGTGTATGTGGGGTAGTGGGGCTCACTTTCTTGGTTCTGCCGAGCCAAGCGGGAGTCAGAAACCGTTGGGTTAGTCGAAGTGGTCTGGAACGGCCTGTCGTAGAGGGTGAGAATCCCGTAGACGAAAACTCAGCGGCTCTTGTAGTGAGTACCCGAGTAGCAGCGGGCCCGTGAAATCTGCTGTGAATCTGCCGGGACCACCCGGTAAGCCTGAATACTCCCTGGTGACCGATAGCGGACTAGTACCGTGAGGGAAAGGTGAAAAGTACCCCGGGAGGGGAGTGAAATAGTACCTGAAACCGTGCGCTTACAATCCGTCAGAGCCTGCGAGTCGTTTGGTCGGCTGTGGGTGATGGCGTGCCTTTTGAAGAATGAGCCTGCGAGTTAGTGGCATGTGGCGAGGTTAACCCGTGTGGGGTAGCCGTAGCGAAAGCGAGTCCGAATAGGGCGTTTGAGTCGCATGTTCTAGACCCGAAGCGGAGTGATCTACCCATGGCCAGGGTGAAGCGACGGTAAGACGTCGTGGAGGCCCGAACCCACTTAGGTTGAAAACTGAGGGGATGAGCTGTGGGTAGGGGTGAAAGGCCAATCAAACTCCGTGATAGCTGGTTCTCCCCGAAATGCATTTAGGTGCAGCGTCACGTGTTTCACGCCGGAGGTAGAGCTACTGGATGGTCTAGGGGGCCTACAAGCTTACCGAAATCAGCCAAACTCCGAATGCCGGTGTGTGAGAGCGTGGCAGTGAGACTGCGGGGGATAAGCTTCGTAGTCGAGAGGGAAACAGCCCAGATCGCCGGCTAAGGCCCCTAAGCGTGTACTAAGTGGAAAAGGATGTGAAGTCGCGAAGACAACCAGGAGGTTGGCTTAGAAGCAGCCACCCTTGAAAGAGTGCGTAATAGCTCACTGGTCAAGTGATTTTGCGCCGACAATGTAGCGGGGCTCAAGTACACCGCCGAAGCCGCGGCATTCATGCTTAACACCGGCACATTCCTGCGGGGGTGTGTCCAGTGGTGTGGATGGGTAGGGGAGCGTCGTGTCACCATGGAAGCAGCGGTGTGAACCAGCTGTGGAGGTGACGCGAGTGAGAATGCAGGCATGAGTAGCGAAAGACGAGTGAGAAACTCGTCCGCCGAATGACCAAGGGTTCCTGGGCCAGGTTAATCCGCCCAGGGTGAGTCGGGACCTAAGGCGAGGCCGACAGGCGTAGTCGATGGACAACGGGTTGATATTCCCGTACCCGTGTATCCGCGCCCATGATGAATCAGTTGTGCTAAGTGTCCAAAAGCGGATGGACTCCCTTCGGGGAGCCGGATGTGGCTGCACATGACCCCGGCTGGTAGTAGTCAAGCGATGGGGTGACGCAGGAAGGTAGCTGGGCCAGTCAGTGGTTGTACTGGTGTAAGCCTGTAGGGCGAACGGTAGGCAAATCCGCCGTTCATATGGCCTGAGAGGTGATGCGTAGCCGATTGAGGCGAATTCAGTGATCCTATGCTGCCGAGAAAAGCCTCTAGTGAGTTGGTACACGGCCCGTACCCCAAACCGACACAGGTGGTCAGGTAGAGAATACTAAGGCGATCGAGAGAACTGTGGTTAAGGAACTCGGCAAAATGCCCCCGTAACTTCGGGAGAAGGGGGACCACAACCGGTGACGGGACTTGCTTCCTGAGCTGGGGGTGGTCGCAGAGACCAGAGAGAAGCGACTGTTTACTAAAAACACAGGTCCGTGCGAAGTCGTAAGACGATGTATACGGACTGACGCCTGCCCGGTGCCGGAAGGTTAAGAGGACCGGTTAGCGCTTCGGCGCGAAGCTGAGAATTTAAGCCCCGGTAAACGGCGGTGGTAACTATAACCATCCTAAGGTAGCGAAATTCCTTGTCGGGTAAGTTCCGACCTGCACGAATGGCGTAACGACTTCTCTGCTGTCTCAACCACAGACTCGGCGAAATTGCATTACGAGTAAAGATGCTCGTTACGCGCGGCAGGACGAAAAGACCCCGGGACCTTCACTATAGCTTGGTATTGGTGTTCGGTACGGTTTGTGTAGGATAGGTGGGAGACTGTGAAGCGGGCACGCCAGTGTTTGTGGAGTCATCGTTGAAATACCACTCTGATCGTATTGGACTTCTAACCTCGGACCATGATCTGGTTCAGGGACAGTGCCTGGTGGGTAGTTTAACTGGGGCGGTTGCCTCCTAAAATGTAACGGAGGCGCCCAAAGGTTCCCTCAGCCTGGTTGGCAATCAGGTGTCGAGTGCAAGTGCACAAGGGAGCTTGACTGTGAGAGCGACAGCTCGAGCAGGGACGAAAGTCGGGACTAGTGATCCGGCACCGGCAAGTGGAAGCGGTGTCGCTCAACGGATAAAAGGTACCCCGGGGATAACAGGCTGATCTTCCCCAAGAGTCCATATCGACGGGATGGTTTGGCACCTCGATGTCGGCTCGTCGCATCCTGGGGCTGGAGTAGGTCCCAAGGGTTGGGCTGTTCGCCCATTAAAGCGGCACGCGAGCTGGGTTTAGAACGTCGTGAGACAGTTCGGTCTCTATCCGCCGCGCGCGTCAGAAACTTGAGGAAGGCTGTCCCTAGTACGAGAGGACCGGGACGGACGAACCTCTGGTGTGCCAGTTGTTCCGCCAGGAGCACCGCTGGTTAGCTACGTTCGGAAGGGATAACCGCTGAAAGCATCTAAGCGGGAAGCCTGTTCCAAGATGAGGTTTCTCACCACCTTCGAGTGGTTAAGGCCCCCCACAGACCATGGGGTTGATAGGCCAGAACTGGAAGCCCGGTAACGGGTGTAGGTGACTGGTACTAATCGGCCGAGGACTTACCAACAAAGAAGCTACGCGTCCACTGTGCAGTATCTGAAACAACACACAGACACTGCAGCAGACACAACAGTCTGCACTCCTAGACCCCTTCGTGGGGTGTGGGTGTGCCGGCGCTCGTGTCAGCGCTGCTGTGTGGACAGTTTCATAGAGTTACGGCGGCCATAGCGGCAGGGAAACGCCCGGTCCCATTCCGAACCCGGAAGCTAAGCCTGCCAGCGCCGATGGTACTGCACTCGACAGGGTGTGGGAGAGTAGGACACCGCCGGAACATCCTTCACGAAAGCCCCCCCAGCACAGCTGGGGGGGCTTTCGTCGTCTCTACACCGGAATTGGCTCCATCCTGACGCACTGCCGCGACGAATATCAGCCGACCATTCCGGATCTCCCCGCCGCCAACGCCGCGCTGAGTTCGCGGGCCGCGTCGAGGGTCGCCGAAATGTATTCGTCGCGTTCAGCTTTCGGCGCCTCCGTGCGCAGCGGACCGAGCTGCACTTCGAACGCGGCGGTACCGGTAGCGTCGAAAACCGGCGCCGCGAGATAACTCAACGGAAGTGCGTCGTCAGAATCCAACTCATCTCTGCTGAACGGCCGCGACGTCAGCGTCGCGAGCTGGCGGAGAGCGCGCGTACGCAGATGGGGTTGCAAAAGCTCGGTTCCCACGGCACCGAGCAGATCCGCCAGCAGATCGACCATGCCCGCGTCGTCGACGCGCGGACGGAACACCGCTACTCCCCGCTCTCGGACGAGGCCAAGCAGCGAGCCCGCCGTGCGCCGGTCCGCACCGGCGGCGGTGGCCGTCCAGGTGTTCTGTTCACTGGCCGACCGCCAAGGCATGACACTCGCTCCGGCCGGGAATCGCAACGGAATGCGATGTCCTACCGGGATTCCCGGAACTACGCGGTCGGTGCCGTGCCGGACGTCGAGGACGGTGAGTCGGTCGGGCTCGATGCGACTGAAGGTCGCCCCACATCCGGTGCGTGCGGCGAGTGCGGCGAGGGTATCGCCGAGGCCGTGGGGGAGCGAGGGGCCGTGCAGGCCGGCGAGGGCAGGGCCAATGGTGTACCCGCGGTTCGGTTCTCGACCGACCCAGCCCGCCGAATCCAGTTCGGTCAGTACTGCGGTCGCGGTGGCGCGGGCGATATCGAGGCGCTCGGCGATTCCCGCGACACTGATCGGTTGCGTCGACGCCGCCAGCAGGGAAACGATGTCGATGACGCGGCGCGTCGGCGGAGACGCGGATCGATCCGGCATGGCGTAACCCCTTGTTTCTGCGCGCGCGGGCAACCTACTATGTGTCGAATATTAGATCACAAGGTGTCGAGTATTCGACGCACCCACCTCCACCTCGGCGAGCGACAGGCGGGGGTGGGTCGGTCGCGTACGGCGCGGATGGAGCGCGAATGATTCTGGACCGGTTTCGGATAGACGGGCAGGTCGCCGTCGTCACGGGCGCGGGTCGCGGCCTGGGCGCGGCAATCGCGGTGGCCTTCGCCGAGGCAGGCGCCGACGTCGTCATCGCGGCACGCACCAAGAGCCAACTGGACGAGGTAGCCGAGCGGGTGACCGCGGCAGGACGCCAGGCGCACGTGGTGCCCGCGGACCTCAGCGATATCGAGGCCACCGCCGCACTCGCCGCTGCGGCCGTTGAGCGATTCGGTCGCCTGGACATTGTGGTGAACAATGTCGGCGGTGCGCTCCCGTGCCCACTGCTCGACACCACACCCCAGTCACTGGTGGACGCATTCAACTTCAACGTCACCAACGCGCACGCACTCGTTCGCGCCGCAGTGCCGCACATTCTCGAAACCGCCGGTGGCGGTTCCATTCTCAACATCACCTCGACCATGGGCCGACTGCCCGGCCGGGCCTTCGTGGCCTACGGCACCGCCAAGGCCGCGCTGGCGCACTACACCAAACTGGCCGCGCTCGACCTGAATCCACGCATCCGCGTAAACGCCATCGCCCCGGGCTCGATCCTGACCTCCGCGTTGGAGATCGTCGCAGCCAACGACGCGATGCGCACGCAATTGGAAACCAAGACGCCGCTGCACCGAATCGGCGACCCCGAGGACATCGCCGCCGCCGCCCTCTACCTGGTGTCTCCGGCGGGCAAATACCTCACCGGCAAGGTGCTCGAACCCGACGGCGGCTTGATCACCCCGAACCTCGACCTCTCGATTCCGGATCTGTGACATGACTTATCGCGTAGTGCAATGGGGGACAGGCAATGTCGGCAGGCACGCGCTGGCGGGCATCATCGCCAACCCGGACCTGGAACTGGCGGGTGTGTGGGTCTCGGGTCCGGCGAAGTCCGGGGTGGATGCGGGAACCCTTGCCGGACTGGATCATCGAGTAGGCGTGACCGCGACGACCGATGCCGACGCGCTCCTGGCCGCTCGTCCTGATTGCGTCGTCTACTGCTCGAGGACCGACAACCGCTTGATGGAAGCCGTGGGTGACCTACAGCGGATCCTCAGCGCCGGAATCAACGTCGTCGCCTGTGCGCCGGTGTTCTTTCAATACCCCTACGGCGTCCTCCCCGACAACCTGCTGAAACCGGTGCAGGAGGCTGCGGCGCAAGGTAATTCGTCTCTGTGGGTCAATGGTATCGACCCTGGTTTCGCCAATGACCTACTGCCGCTGGCACTCGCGGGCACCTGCCTGCGCATCGATCAGCTCCGCTGCATGGAGATCGTCGACTACGCCAGCTACGACAATCGCGAGGTCATGTTCGACATCATGGGATTCGGCAAACCCCTCGATGACATCCCGATGCTGCTCCAGCCCGGCGTGCTGTCGCTCGCCTGGGGCGGCACCGTCCGCCAACTCGCCGCGGGCATCGGCGTCACCCTCGACGCGGTCACCGAAACCTACGAGCGGATCCCAGCGGCCCATGATTTCGACATCGCCACCGGCCATATCGCCGAGGGCACCGCGGCCGCACTGCGTTTCGAGGTGCGCGGCATGGTCGGCGACCGCCCCGTCACGGTCCTGGAACACGTCACCCGGCTGCATCCCGACCTCTGCCCCGAGTGGCCCCAACCTGCCCACCACGAAGGCTCCTACCGTGTCGAAATCACCGGAGAACCCAGCTACGCAATGGATTTGGTGACCTCCAGCCGCAACGGCGACCACAACCACGCCACCCTCCTCGCCACCGCCATGCGCATAGTCAACGCAGTCCCCGCCGTAGTCCAGGCGGCCCCAGGCATTTTGACGGCCTTGGATCTGCCCCTGATCACAAACCCCGCGCAGCGATAGCACCTATTCGAGTGGTCGATACCGTTCGAGCAGACGCACGTGGCGCGGTTCGAGTTCTTCGACCGTGCTGACGCCGAGCAGCTTCATAGTGCGCACGATCTGCGTGCGCAGGATGTCGATCGCGCGGTCGACACCGGCTTCGCCGCCGGCCATCAGCCCGTAGAGGTAGGCCCGGCCGATAAGGGTGAAGCGCGCGCCGAGGGCAAGGGCGGCGACGATGTCGGCGCCGTGCATGATGCCGGTGTCGAGATGGATCTCCATGTCGTCGCCCACCTCGCGCACCACGGATGGCAGCAGGTGCAACGGTACGGGCGCGCGATCCAGCTGCCGCCCACCATGATTCGACAGGACGATGCCGTCGACGCCGAGCCCCGCCAGGCGCTTGGCGTCATCGACGGTCTGCACACCCTTCACCAGGATCTTCCCCCGCCAGTGCTGCCGGACCCAGGCCAGGTCGTCGAAGCCGACGGTCGGGTCGAACATGGCGTCGAGCAGTGCCGCCACCGTGCCCGACCAACGGTCGAGCGAGGCGAAGGCCAGTGGCTCGGTGGTGAGGAAGTCCCACCACCACCATGGCCTGCGCAAGGCGTCGAGGGCGCCGGACAGCGTGATGGACGGTGGCACCGTCATGCCGTTGCGCACGTCGCGCAGCCGGGCGCCCGCCACCGGCACGTCCACCGTCACCACGAGGGTGTCGAATCCCGAACGCTCGGCGCGTTCTACCAGGTCGAGGGAGCGGCTATGGTCGGTCCAGATGTAGAGCTGGAACCAATTGCGGGCGTCGGCCCCGGTGCCCGCCGCGACGTCCTCGATGGCCGTGGTCCCCATCGTGGACAACGTGAACGGGATGCCCGCGCGTTCGGCGGCGCGCGCCCCCGCCAGCTCGCCCGCCGTGTGCATCATCCGGGTGAACCCGGTGGGCGCGATCCCGAACGGCAGCGCGGCGGTCTTGCCGAGTACCTGGACGGTGGTGTCGGTGGTGGTGACGTCGCGCAGGATCGCGGGACGGAATTCGATGTCGGCGAACGCGTCTCGGGCCCGCTGCAGGCTGATCTCGGCATCGGCGGCGCCGTCGGTGTAGTCGAAGGCGACCTTGGGGGTGCGCTTGCGCGCCAACTCACGCAAGTCCCAGATCGTCTGGGCGCGAGCGAGTTTGCGTGCCCGGCCGCCGAACGGACGCTCGAACTTGACCAGCGGCGCGAGTTCGCGCGGCCGGGGCAGTCGGCGCGCGGTCATCGGGCCGCCCCGGCCGCCTGTGTCGCGCTGCGCAGCCGCAAGGAATGCATGCCACCGTCGACTTCCAACATCGTCGCGGTGATGGACGCCGCGGCGGGGTCGGCCAGATATACCACCGCACTGGCGACTTCCTCGGCCGTGACCAGGCGACCGTGCGGCTGGCGCGCTCGCAGCGCTGCCATCTCCGTGGCGGGATCGGCACTGCTCGCCAGCAGGCGCTGCACCCAGGGTGTGTCGACGGTGCCGGGGTTGACGCAGTTCACCCGGATGCCGTCGCCGACGTGGTCGGCGGCCATGGCGCGGGTGAGCGAAAGTATCGCGCCTTTGCTCGCGCTGTAGGCCGCGCGATCGGGCAGCCCAGTTGTCGCGGCGATCGAGCAGATGTTCACGATCGCGGCGGCCGGCGACCGTCGCAGATGGGGGAGTGCCGCGCGGGAGACGCGCACCGTGCCGAAGACGTTCACCTCGAACAGCCGCCGCCATTCGTCGTCGGTGTTGTCCGCGATGGTCCCCTGTGCGCCGATGCCCGCGTTGTTGACGAGGATGTCGATGCGGCCGAAAGTGTCCACGACTTCCGCGATCGCGCGGCGGACCGATTCGTCATCGGCGACATCGCAGCGGAGCGCAACCCCTGATCTGCCGCCCGGGTTCAGATCGAGCACAGCCACCTGTGCGCCTCCGGTTGCGAACGTTTCGGCAACCGCCTTCCCGATTCCGGACGCACCGCCGGTGACCACCGCCACCAGCCCGTCGAACGTGCCCTGCGACGACATACCGATCATCCTCACACGTCAGGTCCGGTGCGCGAGTTCGCCGCCGGACAGGTCCGATGTTTGACCTTGGCGAACATAACACCTATTCGCTCTGCATGGACCAGATTGCCACTGCGCAAGCAGGATTGACGAATTCTCTATCGACCATTGCGCTCGAAGACATCCGATGTATAGTCGTGACCCAGATCACTATCTGGAACGAGGATCCCTCATGGCGCACCTTACGGCGCTGGACACGCTCGACGTCCGGTTCCCGACGTCGAGCGAGCTGGACGGCTCGGACGCGATGAATCCCGACCCCGACTATTCGGCGGCCTACGTCATCCTGCGCACCGACGACCCGACTGGGCCCGAGGGCCACGGCTTCGCGTTCACCATCGGCCGCGGCAACGATGTGCAACGGGTCGCGATCCAGTCGCTCGAGCATTTGGTCGTCGGCCGCTCCGTCGCCGAAATCACCGGGAACCTCGGAGGATTCGCCCGCTCCCTCAGCGCGGATTCCCAGCTGCGCTGGCTCGGTCCGGAGAAGGGCGTCATGCACATGGCGGTGGGCGCGGTGATCAATGCCGCATGGGATCTGGCCGCGAAGCTGGCCGGAAAACCGGTGTGGCAGTTGGTCGCCGAGATGACGCCCGCGCAGATCGTCGACCTGCTCGACTTCCGCTACCTCACCGACGCGCTCACCCGCGACGAGGCATTGGAGATCCTGCGCCGCGCCGAACCGGGCAAACAGCAGCGCGCGGCCCACTTGCTCGACGCCGGATATCCGGCGTACACGACCTCGCCGGGCTGGCTCGGCTACTCCGACGACAAGCTGGCCCGGCTGGCCCGGCAGGCGGTGGCCGACGGGTTCGGCACCATCAAGATCAAGGTCGGCCGCGACATGACGGAGGACGTGCGGCGGGTCAAGGTCGCCAGGGAGGCGATCGGACCCGACATCGGGCTGGCCGTCGACGCGAACCAGCGGTGGGACGTCGATGCCGCGGTCGACTGGATTTCTCAACTGGCGCAGGCGAACCCGGCCTGGGTCGAGGAGCCGACCAGCCCGGACGACATCCTCGGTCATGCCGAGATCCGTCGTCGCGTAGCGCCGGTGCGGATCTCGACCGGCGAGCACGGCCAGAACCGGATCCTGTTCAAGCAGCTGCTGCAGGCCGGCGCCGTCGACATCCTCCAGATCGATGCGGCAAGGGTCGCCGGGGTCAACGAGAATCTGGCAATCCTATTGCTGGCAGCCAAGTTCGGCGTTCCGGTCGTGCCGCACGCGGGTGGCGTCGGGTTGTGCGAGCTGGTCCAGCATCTGGCGATGATCGATTACGTCGCGATTTCCGGAACGATGCAGGACCGCGCGATCGAGTTCGTCGACCACCTGCACGAGCATTTCCGGCATCCGGTGCGGGTGCGCGGCGGGCGCTACCTCGCGCCGCGTGCGCCTGGTTTCAGCGCCGAGATGTTGCCTGCCTCGTTGCGGGACTACACGTATCCCACCGGGGCCGCCTGGCGCGCGGACCCAGCGGACGCCGACCCGAATTCCACGCCGGGAGTGGCCCTCCCACAACAGCAGGAGATCTTATGAAAACCGCCAGCATCATCGGCGTAGCCCTCGGCGCCACCCTGGTCATCGCCTCCGGCGCCGCCTGTTCGCGGGAGCCGGTCGGCACCGGTGACAGCGCGCCGGCCGTCACCGTCGGCAGCGGGGCGGACAGCGGCGTTCTGGTCGGGGCGGATCAGCCGCGCTCGGACTCCGATTTCTGGAGCGCCTACGCGGGCTACCTCGGTCCGAAGGCCGCCGCGGCGGGCGTCCGGCTGGAGAACACCTCCTCGGACAACGACGCCAACCGGCTCAAATCCAATGTCGACACCCTGCTGTCGAAGGACGTCAAAGCGATCATCATGGCGCCGCAGGACACCGCCGCGGTCAAACCGGCCCTCGCCGCCGCGACCGCCAAGGGCGTTCCGGTGGTCAGCGTCGACACCCGCCCGGACACCGGCGGCGTGTATATGGTCGTGCGCGCGGACAACCGCGCCTACGGCACCAAGTCGTGTGTCTATCTCGGTGAAACCTTGCAGGGCACCGGCAAGGTCGTCGAGTTCCAGGGCGATCTGAGTTCGATCAACGGACGCGATCGGTCGGAGGCCTTCGCCGAGTGCATGAAGACCCGTTATCCAGGCATCAAGGTGATCGAGATCCCGACCGACTGGAAGGGCGATCGCGCCGTCTCGGGCCTACAGGACAAACTGCTGACCGACCCGGACATCAACGGCATCTACATGCAGGCGGGCGGGGTGTTCCTCCAATCGACGATGGCACTGCTGCGACGCAGCGGCAAACTGGTGAAAGCCGGTGCGCCAGGGCACATCACGATCGTGTCGAACGACGGCATCAAGGCCGAGCTGGACGCCATCGAAGCGGGTGAGATCGACGCGACCATCTCCCAGCCCGCCGACCTCTACGCGCAGTACGCGGCGTTCTACGCCAAGGCCGCGATCGACGGCCGCAAGTTCTCCCCTGGTCCGACCGACCATGGGTCCACGATCATCGACACCGGCGTCGGCGGCACGCTCGAGGATCAGTTGCCCGCGCCCGTCGTCACCCGAACCGGCGGCAAGGTAGGCGAACTCGATACTCTGCCCACCTCCGCACCCGGCCTGTGGGGGCACGGCGGATGACCGGCGAACCGATCGCCGAAGCCATCGACGTCTCGAAACGGTTCGGGCGCAACGTCCTCGCGCTCGACCGGGTCGGCCTGCGGGTTGCCGCGGGCCGGACCCACGCCCTGGTCGGTCGCAACGGCGCCGGGAAGTCAACCCTGGTGTCGATTCTGACCGGACTCGCAACTCCGGATGAGGGGGAGGTGCGGTTCAACGGTCTACCAGCGCCCTCGCCCGGCGACCGGGACGCCTGGCGGTCGCGGGTGGCCTGCGTGTATCAGAAGTCGACGATCATTCCTGATCTGTCGGTGGCGGAGAATCTGTTCGTCAACCGACAGCACCTCGGCGGCCGAATCATCAACTGGCGCAGGGTGCGCGGCCGCGCCAGGGAGCTGCTCGACACCTGGTCCGTGCCGGTCGATGTCGACACCGTCGCCCGTGATCTGTCCGTGGAGCATCGGCAGCTGGTGGAGATCGCGCGCTCGCTGTCGCACGGCGCGCGCTTCATCATCCTGGACGAGCCCACCGCGCAACTCGACGGACCCGCGATCAAGCGGCTGTTCAGCAGGATCGGGGACCTACAGGCTCAGGGCGTCACCTTCCTGTTCATCTCCCATCACCTCGACGAGACCTACGAAATCTGCCGGGACATCACCGTTTTTCGTGATGCCAGACATGTCGTGACCGCTCCTGCCGCCGATCTCGGCAAAAAGGAACTCATCGCCGCGATGACCGGCGACTCGGTCGAACTCCAGATACCGGCCGCGCGGCGCGACCCTGATGCGGCGGCAACACCGACGCTTCGGGTCGAAGGACTCACCCGGTCCGGCGAATTCAGCGATGTGTCGCTCGAGGTGAAGCCGGGTGCGATCGTCGGCCTGGCCGGCGGCGGCAGCAGTGGCCGGATCGAGGTGGCCGAGACCATCGTCGGATTACGCAAGGCCGCAGCGGGTTCCATCCTCGTATCGGGTACCCGCCCGCGCCGGGGTGGCGTGCGGGCGGCGCTGGACGCGGGGATCGGCTTCGTGCCACGGGACCGGCACGAGGAGGGCCTGATTCCGGAGATGAGCGTAGCCGATAATGCCACGCTGACCGTGCCGCACCGGCTGGGACGACTGGGACTGCTGTCTCGGCGCACCCGGAACACGGTGGCGGGCAAGGCCATCGAGGATCTCGGGATCAAAACCGAAGGGCCGGAACAGAGCGTCGCCGAACTGTCGGGCGGCAATCAGCAGAAGGTCGTGTTCGCCCGCGCACTGGCCACCGATCCGGCGGTACTGGTGCTGATCACACCGACCGCGGGCGTCGACGTCCGGTCCAAGGAGACTTTGCGCGGTGTCGTGCGCGACGCCGCGGACCGGGGCACCGCAGTCCTGGTGGTATCGGACGAGCTCGACGATCTGCGCGACTGCGATCGCGTCCTGGTGATGGTGCAGGGCCGGATCGCTCAGGAATTCGAGAAGGGCTGGGGCGACAAGGAACTCGTCGCCGCCATGGAAGGACTGTCATGACCCCGATCGCGACCGGACGCGAACCCGCGACCCGCGACACCGCCGCCACCCGGCGGTCATTGGCCACCGTGCGCTGGGGTGCGCTGCGCGACTTCCTGCTCGTACCGCCGATCCTGCTGGTACTGGTGGTCGGTTACTTCATCAACAGCAACTTCGTCTCGTCCACCAACCTGACCAACGTGCTGACCTCGATGAGCGGCATCGCGCTCATCGTGCTGGCCGAGGTGCTGGTGCTGGTGGTCGGCCGGATGGATCTGTCCCTGGAGTCGACCTTCGGGCTCGCCCCCGGCGTCGCCATCTGGGCGACCATGGGCACCGCGAAAGTGGGCGCCTTCACCTGGACTTCGCCGTGGATGGCCATTCCGATCGCGCTGCTCGTCGGCTTCGCCGTCGGTGCGCTCAACGGCGTGCTGATCGTCCGGTTCGGGCTGAACGGTTTCATCGTCACCCTGGCGATGCTCATCGCGCTGCGCGGCCTGCTCACCTTCCTCACCGAGGGATTCACGCTCACCAAGATTCCGCCGTCGGTCGAATGGCTGGGCAACACCCGGATACTCGGCGTGCCGGTCGACGTCGCGCTCTGCCTGGCGTTGTTCGTCCTCGGCTACCTCGTGCTCACCTATACGACCGCGGGACGCTCGCTCTACGCCGTCGGCGGCAACGAGGCCGCCGCGCGGGCCGCGGGCATCCGCACCGATAACGTCGTTATCGCCGTGCTGGTCGTCGCCGGTGGGCTCGCCGCGGTCGGTGGGCTGATCTACTCGGGACAGTTCGCCAGCGTGCAGGTGAGCCAGGGCGACGGGATGATCTTCCAGGTGTTCGCCGCCTGCGTGATCGGGGGTGTGGCGCTCAACGGCGGACGCGGTTCGGTGCTCGGCGCGTTCTTCGGCGTCCTGATTCTCACCTTGATCCAGAAGCTGCTGTCCTACGGCGGGGTCAGCGCCGACTCGCTCAAGTTCATCAACGGTGCGCTGATCCTGGTGGCCTTGGTGATCACCCGCATCGCCAGCGGACGACGGCAGGAGTGAATATGCGAATCGCTTTGCACACCAAGCTGAAACCCGGTGCCGAGGCCGAGTACGAAGCCGCGCACCGTGCGGTGCCCGCCGAACTTGTCGCGGCTATCCGGGATGCCGGAGCGACGGACTGGACCATCTGGCGCAGCGGCCTCGACCTGTTCCACGTGATCGACTGTGCGGCATACGATCTGCTACTCGCTCGGTTGGCCGAGCTGCCCGCCAATGTGGCCTGGCAGCTGCGGATCAACGAGCTCCTCGAAGCGTCGCACGACTATACGGCGCCCGGGGCCGACGCCGCGTTGCCGGTGGTGTGGGAATTGAATCCCGCGGCGGGTGATGTGGATGCATGACGTATCGGACATCATCCTCGGCGGCGCGGGCTACGCCGGGCTGTTTCGCGCCGTTGACGAGGAAGTCGCTCAGGCAGGCATTGCGGCAGCCTGGGACGCGGGTATCCGGGCCTTCGACACCGCACCGCACTACGGCGCGGGCAGCGGCGAAGAACGGCTCGGCCGATTCCTGCGCACCCGGCCGCGTACGGAATACACGCTGTCGACCAAGGTGGGCCGCCTGCTCTACGACGATCCGCAAGCCGCCGATGGAGTGGACGGCTTCTGGGGGACGCCGAAACGCTCACGGCGACGCGACTATTCGGCATTGGGTGTCCGGCGATCGCTGGAGGATTCACTGACCCGATTGGGCTTGGACCGGGTGGACCTGCTGCTCATCCACGACCCGGACGATCACCAGGACGAAGCCCGCACCGCCGCCGCGCCCGAACTCGTCCGCATGCGGGCCGAAGGCATCGTCTCCGGCATCGGTATCGGGGTCAACGATGTGGATGTGGCGCTGCGATTCGTCCGCGAATCCGCCATCGATCACCTGCTGATCGCGGGCCGGTACACCCTGCTGGACCGGCGGGCCGAAGTCGAGTTGCTTCCCGAATGTGCGCGACGCGGCATTCGAGTACTCGTGGGTGGCGTGCTGAACAGCGGAATTCTGGCCGACCCGCTGCACACGGCGACCTTCGACTATCAGCCAGCGCAACGCGCCGTCGTCGAACGCGCACTGGCAATGGACCGGATCTGCGCGAAATACGATGTGCCCCTGCGGGCGGCGGCGTTGCAATTCCCGCGCCGCAACGCGGCGGTCGGTGCCATCGTCATCGGCGCACGGACCCGCGCGGAAGTCGACGACACCGTCGCGATGCTGAACATCGCAGTACCGGAGGAACTCTGGCACGAGTTGGGTCGGTGCCCATGACCCGGCAGTCAGCCTGCGGCGCGGCGCAGCCATTCCATCACGCCTGCCACGTGGGCGAGGGCTCGCGCGTGCGCGAGTTCGGGATCGCGGGCGGCGATCGCATCGCAGATGCCGCGGTGCTCGGCGACGGTGCGTTCGAACGCCCGCTCCTCGGTGATGCCGCGCCAGATCCGGGCCCGCATCGTCGGCAGCGACAGCGAATCCAGCAGGGAGGCAAGCACCTTGTTGCCGGAGGCGGCGGCGATGGCGGCGTGGAACTCGAGATCGAGCGCGACGAGCTCGGTCACCGAGGTCGTTTCGGGTTCCACCAGGGTGCGCAGGTGGGCGATCCGTTCCTCGGACATCAATTGCGCCGCGAGTGCGGTAGCGGCGGGCTCGAGGATGCGCCGGACCCCGAAAATGTCCAATACCGAGTCGTCCTGGTGGAATTCGAGCAGGAAGCTCATGGCGTCGAGCAGCGACTTCGGTTCCAGGCTCGCCACATACGTGCCATCGCCCTGGCGCACGTCCAGGATCCGGACCAGCGACAGCGCACGCACCGCTTCGCGCAGCGAGTTGCGCGAGACGCCGAGCTCCGCGGCGAGATCGGCTTCGCGGGGCAGTCGCGAGCCGGGCTCGAGATCGCCCGAGATGATCATCGCCTTGATCTTCGCTATCGCGTCGTCGGTGACCGACACCTGTTTCCTTCGTTCGAGGATGTGAAGCTATGCCTCCGATGACTGTAGACTCACACGTTCATATCTGGCAGGTAGACGGGGGAAAATTCGACGTCGAATACGACTGGCTGACAGAAACATCGGATGTTTTATACCGAAATTACACCCTGGCGGATGTGCGGCCCGAACTGGCCGAGCACGGTATCGGCGCGATCGTGCTGGTGCAAGCCTCCGATTCGCTGGCCGAGAATCGCGCGCTACTCGACGCCGCGGCCGCCTCGCCACAGCCAGCCGCCGTGGTCGGCTGGCTGCCACTGCACCGGCCCGACCTCGCCGCCGCCGAACTGCCCGCGCTGCGCGCGCATCCCGAATTCGTCGGCGTCCGGCACATGATCCACCGGGACCCGGACCCGAAATGGCTACTGCGCCCCGAGGTTTCGGAAGGCCTCGCGCTACTCGCCGAGGGCGGGCTGGTTTTCGACGCGGTGGCCGAACGACCGGATCTGCTCGCGCAGGTTCCGCTGATCGCGCACGAGCACCCCGACCTGACGATCGTCCTGGATCACCTGGGCAAACCGCCGATCGCGACCGGCGGCTGGCAGCCGTGGGCCGACCTGCTCGCCGAGGCGGCGGCCGCACCGAATGTGGTGGCCAAGATTTCCGGGCTGGCCACGGTGTCCGGGCCGGAGATCAGCGCCAGGCGCTGGCAGCCCTATGTCGACCACGCACTCGAGGTCTTCGGACCCGACCGGCTGATGGTCGGCGGTGATTGGCCTTTCACGCTAACGGCCGCGTCCTATCGGACCGTGTGGCAAACCACGCTGGAAACGCTGAACCACCTGACCTCCGCCGCCCGAGTTCAGGTGTTGACCGAAGTGGCTTGGCGCACTTACCAATTGCCCCTCGCACCGACCTGGATGACCCAAGGAGAACCCGAATGAAGCTGCAGCGCATCGGCGACCACGGCGCGGAGCGACCGATCGTCGTCGACGGCGAGCACGCCTACGATCTGTGCCCGCTCACCACCGACATCGATGGCGACTTCCTCACCGCGGGCGGCATCGATGCGGTCGGTGCCGCGCTCGCGGCGGGCCGACTTACCCGCATCGATGTCACCGGCCAGCGTATCGGCGCGCCGGTGGCCCGGCCGCAGGCGGTGTGGTGCATCGGCATGAACTACGCCGCACACGCCGCGGAATCAGGCGCGGCGCCGCCCGAGGCGCCCGTGGTGTTCTTCAAAACCCCCAACACCGTCGTCGGCCCCTACGACGACGTGCTCATCCCGCGCGACTCCCGCAAGACCGACTGGGAGGTAGAGCTCGCGGTGGTAATCGGTAAGCGCGCACGCTACCTCGACTCCGCCGAAGCGGCACTGAATCATGTTGCGGGCTACACCATGTCGAACGATGTCTCGGAACGTGCATTCCAGCTGGAACAGTCGGGCGGGCAGTGGTCGAAAGGCAAGTGCTGCGAGACCTTCAATCCGCTGGGACCGGCCCTCGTGCCGCGGGACCGGCTCGACCCGCGCGACCTGCGGTTGCGTTCGTGGGTGAACGGCGAAGCGCGCCAGGACTCCAGCACCGCCGACCTCATCTTCGACGTCGGCTACCTCGTCTGGCACCTGTCCCAGTACGCGGTCCTGGAACCCGGCGACATCATCAACACCGGAACCCCTGCCGGGGTAGCACTTTCCGGTCGTTACCCGTATCTACGCGACGGCGACGTGGTGGAGGTAGAGATCGAGGGGATCGGCCGGGCCAGGCAGCGATGCCGCAACGCCGTATCGGCGAGCGAGCCGTCGCCCCCAGCCGCGGTGCGGGTGTGAGCGCTTCGCCGACGCTCCGGAATCACTCCGCGGCCAGGACCTCGAGCGCCCTGTCGACGTCATCGACGTCGTTGTAGAGGTGGAAGGCGAAGCGCAACCCGCCGTTGCGTGCGGAGATGATGACACCGGCCTGCTCGAGGCGCGGCGCCGCATCACCCGCCCCGAGGACCGACACGATCGCGGAACGGCCCGGCACCGACTCGAGGCCGATCTCGGTCAATCCCGCGCGGAAGCGGTCGGCGAGATCGAGGTTGTGCGCGTTGATCTTTTCGACCGTCAGCTCCTCGATCAGCGAGAGTCCCGCCGTCGCGGCGATCACGCCGAGCCAGTCGGGGGTCGCGTCGAAGCGGTGCGTGGTCGATGCCAGCGCGACCGGCCGGTACAGCTCGGCCCACCGGTCGGCGGCGGCATACCAACTGGGCCCGACCGGGCGCACCGTCGCGGCGGCCTCCGGTGCCGCGGCGAAGAAGGAGAGGCTGCGCGCACCGATCAGCCATTTGAATGTCGCGCACACCCAGTAGTCGGCGTCGGCGAAGCTCAGCGGCAGCCAACTCGCCGCCTGCGTGGCGTCCACCAGCAGCCGGGCGCCATGGGCCTGCGTGGCGGCGCGCAGCACCGGCAAGTCGGTGATCCGGCCGTCCGCCGATTGCACCACGCTCACCGCGACCAGCGCGGTCTCCGGCCGCACCTCCTCGGCCAAGCGCTCCAGCGGCACGAAACGCACCGCGAGATCACCGCGGTACAGAAAAGGCATGGACACCGACGAGAACTCGCCCTCGGCCAACAGCACTTCCGCGCCCGCGGGCAGCGCGACGGCGATCGGGGCGATCAGCGGAGCGACACCGCCGCCGATGGCGACGTCGTCCGGAGTGGCACCGGCGAGCAACCGGGCGAAGGACGCGCGCACCTCGGGCACCAGCACGTCGTTCGACAGCGGCCCGCCCCGGCCGGCCGCCCACTCGGCACTCGCTTCGCGGACAGCGGCCAGCGCCCGCGCGGACGGCAGCCCGAACGCGGCGGTATTGAGGTAGGTGGTTTCGGGTGCGAACTCGTGCGGCGCAAGGGAAGACATACTGGCAGCTTTCGCCGCCGGGCCGTACCGGTCCAGCTCCAGCAGGCCGAAACTGGACCGATCTCGCACGGCCGCGGTGGGTTCAGGTGGCGGCGCCCGTGGTGGACGCCGCCACCCGCCCCCGGTTACTTGGACGGCGTCTTGGCGACGACCCCTCGGCGTGCCTCGGCGACGCAATCGGACCAGGGACGATCACCGAGTTCGATGACGCCTTTCGGACCCATGAACGCGCTCGACACGATGACGTCGGGGTTCAACCCGGCCAACACATCGAGGCTGCTGAGCAGCGTGTCGCGGTCACTGTGACCCTCGAGGTAACCGGCCCACCAGACGCCGTTCTCGCCGAGGACGAGCGTGTCGCCGGTGAACAGGTAGCGCTTGCCGCCGATTGTCGCGAGGTAGCAAGCGCTGCCCGGGGTGTGACCCGGTGTCGGGATCACCTCGAGTCCCGCGAAACCGACGTGGCGGCTGTCGAACGCGTCATCGACGGTGGTGTCGGTGACCATGCTCGCGTCCGCCTTGTGGATGTGCAGTTTCGCGCCGAAGCGCTCCCGTACTACCGACAGCGACGAGGCGATCTCGTCCCGATGGCTGAGGTAGTGGTGTGCGACGCCGCCGAGGTCGGCCATCTTGTCGAACTCCTCGGTGACCGTGGTGTTGTAGAACAACACGTTTCCCTCGGGCGTGGTCCACAGGTACGCGTGGGTGGTCAGGCCGGGGAACGGGCTCAGTGTCTCGGTCTCCCACAGGTCGGGGACGATCTGGTGCATGAGGTTTCCTTCCGTGTGATGTCGCTACCCGGAAGGCGCTAGATCCGATCTCGCGGCGCTAGATCGAGTGTCAGAGCCGCCAGCGGACCTCTCGATGGGGTTGATACCGACACACCAGGCCGAGCGAGACACCGGCACGCAGATGTTCGGCGAGTTCGGGATGCAGCTGATCGAGCCGGCGCAACGTGTCGCGCACCCGCGCGGACACCGTCTTGCGGGCGCGTTCGGCATCGTCACCGAGGTGCCGGGTGCGTCCGGCGAGGCCGGCGGTGCGGCGCAGTTCGTCGATCAGCGCAGCCCGCTCCCGGTCGAGTTCGGCGGCTCGATCGTCGTGTCCGACCTCGACGGCGCGATCGATCTCGGCGTCGAGGGTCGTCAACCGGCGCTGATAGTCGGCCTTCGCTCGATCGTCGAGCACCGGGTCACTGCCGAAAGATCGTGCCGCGCGCAGGGTTCCGGTGTTATCGGGCGCGCCGAACAGCTCCAGCGACGGGATGTCGTGACCGGGGTGCGTGAGCAGCACGTGCAGATCACGAAGACCCTTGGCATCGGGCACATGGACGGTGCGATCGGCAAATCGCAAGGTCCACACCGCACCGTCGAGCCGGAACTCGTTGTCCGGCGGCGGTGGTGACGGCTGCGGCGGCGCCACCTGTTCTCGATGCGAGAGCAGCCGCAGCTGGTGCTGCGCGGCATCGATCCACGGTTGCGCCCGCATCCGTTGCGCCGAACGCATTGCCGCCGTGAGCTGCTCGACGGCGACATCGCGTTCGCCGTCCGCCGCCGCGAGACGGCCCAGCCAGTAGGCGTACGGGCCGTATACCGCGCCACCGCCCGCGACCACTGCCCACCACTCGGCGAGGGGAACCAGTCTCGCGCGCACCGCTTTCCGTAGATCGGCGTCGTCGAGCGCCAGCGCGGCGTGCGCCTGCGCCACCAGGATGGCGGAATGGAAATGGCGGGGTAACAACTCGTGCAGCGCCTGGATAGCGTTGATTCGGCGGCGAATTCGCTCGGTGTCGCCGCGCCGGGCGGCGGTGATCACATCGACGACCGCGATGTAGTCGCCCGCCATGTCGCGATATCGGTCGACGAAGGCGTCCGCTTCGTCGAGGTCACCCCCGAACAGCGCGAGCGCCCAGCGCTGTTCGAGCCACAGCGGTACCCGATCGACTTCGCCGAGCCGTTCGCCGAGCGAGTACGCGTCGTCGATCATGGTGCGCGCCTCCGCGAATCGCCCGCTGAGGGTGGCCAGCGCACCGGATCGGGACAACGCGATGAAACGGAAGCGGGGCAGTCGGGCGCGGTCCGCCTGCGCGCCGAACGTGGCGAGCTCGCTGTGCGCTCGCGGTTCGCCCAGTTCGAGCAATGCGGTGAAACGCAGCAGGGAACCCCGCAATTCGAGGTCGTCGCGGTAGCCGCGGCGGCCGAGGTGGACGAGTTCGTCGGCCAGGCCGAGCCGGTCGGCCGCGGTGCCGGGCTGCCAGATCGCGTCGTGCCTGGCCAACAGACTCGACCCGAGGGCGGTGTCGTCACCGGATTCCCTGGCCAGTCGGACTGTTTCGGCGCTCATCCGGTCGACCGCTTCGCGTCGCGCTGCGTAGCCGGTGTGCACGCGCACGCGGGTCGCGGCGGCAAGCACCTGAACGGCCAGCGGATCGGTGGGCGGGCGTTCGGCCAGCAGCAGGCGATGCGCCTGGTCCATGAGCTCGATCTCGCGCTCGGCTTCCCGCTCCGGTGCGGGCATGCCGAGTTCGTGCAGACCGAGGGCGGCCCTGGCGAACAGCTCCGCCGCGGAACTGGCCCGCGCGGTCGTCAGCAACGCCTCGTAGGTGCGTCTCGCGGCGGCGAGCTCGCCGGATCCGCTGTAGGCGGCAGCCAAACTCAGACCGACCGCGCCGCGAAGTTCGGTGTGTTCATCCGGTATGCGGGTGAGGGCGCGCCGATAGTGCTTCGCGACCTCGCCGGCGGCGAGCCTGCCGCAGGCGTCGCGTGCCGCGTCCAGCAGGTAGCGCAGGGTGCGTTCGTCGTCGATCGCGTCCGCGGCGAAATACGCGTGATGAGCCAGGTCGCTCGGTGTCGCGCCGGAGACCTCCCGGGGCAGCCGCTCGAGCGCGGAAAGCACGGCGGCGTGGCGTTTGCGTGCCTCGGTCTCGCCGATCCGGGCGACCAGTGTCTCGCGGATCAGGTCGTGCACGAAGGTGTGGCGGTCGCCATCGAGCGCGATCACCAGGCGGGCGCGGGTCGCGGCCGCCAGCAGCTCGGTCACCACGGCGACTTCACGACCGGTGCCGGCGGCGACCACCTGGGTGGTGAATTCGCGTCCGACGAGCGCGGCCGTCGTCAAGATGTCGATCGCGGCGACCGGTAGGGGAGTCAGCCGCGCATCGAGGGTTTCGCGTACCCCCGGAGTGAGTGTGTCGAGCTGACTGCCCGCGTGCCAGAGGCGGGCGGCCTGTTCGATCAGGAAGGGGTTGCCGCCGGAGAGGGTGTGCAGCGTGTGCACGACGTTGTCGGCGGGCCGCTCGCCGGTCAGGGCGGTGACCAGGGACGCGGTGGCTTCGATCGGCAAACCCGTCAGCTCGATGGTCCGCGCGACAGTCACCAACTCGCCGAACACCTTTCGCAGCGGATGTTCGGTGGCCTCGAGGTCGGTGTCGCGCACGGTGCCGACGATCGCGAGGCGCTCGAACCACGAGTGCCGCGCGACGAACGCCAGCAGCTTGACCGACTCCGGATCGGCTCGGTGCAGATCATCGATCACCACGAATACCGGCCGCAGCGCGCAGGCGGTGACGAGCGCTTCGGTCACCGCGTCGCCGATCCGGAACGCCGACGCGGCGGCCGCGTCGGGCTGTTCCGCCTCACCGATGAGAAACGACAGCGCGTTACCGGCCGCATCGTCGACGGCGGCCCACTGACCGGGTGCGGCGGCGCGGCGTAGCCCACGCAGCACCTGCACCCACGGCCAGAAACCCGGCGTTCCGTCACCACTCCACGCCGTGGCGGTCAGCACCAGCACATCGCTGTCGTCGAACTCGCCGACCACCTCGGTGACCAGCGCGGTCTTGCCGATTCCCGCCTCGCCGGACACCAGCACCAGGCCGCCGTGGCTGGACACCGTGCGGCGCAATTCCTCCCGCAGCAGTGCCGCCGGATGGTCTCGGCCGATCAGCCGCGTTCGCGCCACAGCACCAGCTTAATTGGCTGCGCACCAGCTTAATCGGCTGCCCAGCCGCCTATTTCGGTGCCGATGCCGCCAGATGTTCGTCAGCGGCTGATCGCGAGATCCATGGCACCGGCGTGTCAGGCGACCGGGTAGCTCGGATGTGTTCGGCCGTATTCGATGGGTACTCGATAGATCGAGGCATGCCGAAGCCAGTGCATGCGCTCACCGCACCGACGTCTCATGACGATCAGGAGTCTGCTGTGAACGAGAGCCCCGTCACCTCGCCCCGCCCGCACGATCCCACCCTCGACCAAGAGGTCGCCTTGCAAGCCGCCGCAACCCGTCTGGAACGGGAATTCGACGGCCTCATCGACGACGACGCCATCGAACAGCTCCTGCACTCCGCCTACGACCACGTGGCCGACCACGCCACCATCGACAACTTCCTGCCGCTGCTCGCCGAGCGCTATACCCGAGAGTGGTTGCACGCCTTGGCGGACCAGCAGGGCAGCCGCGTGTAGTCAATCTTCGTTCCCGGCTACCGAGAAGATCCGTAGTGGTCTCCGTAGTTTCCGGGATGCCACTGCGCGCTCGCCGGGCCACTGTGATGGGGTACACAATGGTGTGTGCCGAAAACGTACATGCCTAATAGAAATACTTCTAAGCTCTAGGCGAGCACGCAGTGGAGGTGAGCCATGACGGTCGAGGCGATGACTCCTCCCGAATCCAGTCGGCCGGTCCAGCCGCCGGTATCCATGATCGAACGAATGACGTTGATACTGGACGCTTTCGACGGCGCGACGCCGACCCTGACCCTACTCGGTCTGTCCGAACGTACCGGCCTGCCGCGCTCGACGGTGCACCGCATCCTCGACCAGATGATCCGATTACGCTGGCTCGCGCACGCCCCCGGCGGCTATCGACTCGGCATGCGCGCGCTGGAGCTGGGCGGACTTGCCGCCGACCACAACGAGATTCGCGATGTGGTGAGCCCGCTGCTGCACGATCTGTGTCAACGCACCGGCATGGTCGGGCATCTCGGCGTGCTGGACGGCCGCGAGGTGCTCTACCTCGACAAGGCCGGCGGCCGGTTCGCCGCCAATATCCCGACCCGCCTCGGCGGCCGGATGCCCGCGCACAGTACGGCTTTGGGCAAGGCACTGCTCGCGTCGCTCGAACCGAGCATCGTCGAGTCCTCCTTCCGTGATCAGCTACCGCAGCTGACGGCCCGAACCATCTGCGACAGAGCGGAATTGCATCGCGAACTGGCCCGGATCCGGCAACGACAGGGTGTCGCGATGGACAACGAGGAATCGGTGGCGGGCATCGCCTGCGTAGCCGTGCCGATCCGCGGTCGTGGCGCCGCGGTGGCGGCCGTGTCGCTGTCCGGCCAAATCGGTGGCGAACGCGCAACGTTGGACACCGCGCGCCTGGCGCGGGTCCTCGTCGAGGTCGCGCACGAGGCCGGTCGTTCCCTCTTCCCGCGCCACGCCCGCTGGCGCTGACCCGCGGCGCATCGCGCGTGCGGGGTAGGGGTCGAATCAGCAGATGTGCGGGTGTGGATGCTGCGAAGAATCGGGGACGTGCGCGCGTGCTGCGGTGACAATGAGGAGGGCAGGCCCGGGGTTAGGAGCACCGCGTGATGTACAGCGACGAACATCAGGAATTCCGGGCGATGGTCCGGCGCTACGTCGAGCAGAAGATCAATCCCCATGTCGACGAGTGGGAGCGGGCCGAAATGATGCCCCTGCACGAGATCTTCGCCGACATGGCGAAGCTCGGCATGTTGGGGCTCGAATACGATCCGGCCTATTCGGGGCAGGGCGCCGACCATCTGTTCACGGTGGTGCTGTGCCAAGAGCTGGGTCGCGTCGCGCACGGGTCGTTCCCGATGGCGCTCGGTGTGCACGTCGCGATGGCCACGCCGTCACTGCACGCGCACGGCAGCGAGGAACTCAAACAGGAGTACCTGGCGCCCGCCATGCGCGGTGAAACAGTCTGCGGCGTAGCGGTTACCGAGCCCGAAGCCGGTTCGGATGTAGCGGGGATCCGGACCAGCGCGCGCCGCGACGGTGACGACTGGGTGATCAACGGGTCGAAGATGTTCATCACCAATGCCGTGCAGGCGGACTGGCTGTGCACCCTGGTGCGAACCTCCGCGGAAGGCGGATATCGCGGGATCAGTCAGATCATCGTGCCCACCGACGCTCCCGGATTCCGGGTGCATCGCAAGCTCGACAAGCTGGGCATGCGCGCCTCCGACACCGGGCTGCTGACCTTCGAGGACGTGCGAGTTCCGGTGCGAAACACGATCGGCGAGATCGGCCACGGCTTCCAGCAACAGATGTCGCAGTTCGTGATGGAGCGCATGTTCGCCGCCTACAGCGTGCCGATCAGCTGCGCCGGGCAGCTCGAGCTGACCCGCGATTACGCCAAGCAGCGCAAGGTGTTCGGCCAGCCGCTGTCGGCCAACCAGTACCTGCAATACACCTACGCCGAACTCGCCGCCAAGGTGGACATGCTCCGCGTCTACACCGAGACCATCGCCCAGTCCTACCGCGACGGCGGTGACGTCACCCGGATGGCGACGATCGCCAAACTCGACGCGGGCCGGCTCTCTCGCCAGGTAGCGGACTGGTGTCTGCAAGTGCACGGCGGCATGGGATACATGGCGGAGACCTGGACGTCTCGCGCCTACCGGGACAGCCGCCTGCTGAGCATCGGTGGCGGCGCGGACGAGGTCATGTTGCGTGTTCTTTCCCTGATGGACGGTTTTGCATAACCCCCAGAAATATGCCTAAGCGATATAGTCCTATCGTGACCGATGCGAAGCCTGGCCCGGTGGAAGCCGAGGTACCGGATCTACCGACGACCAGTTGGGCCGTGCTCGGCATGCTCTCGCACGCCGACGAGCTCTCCGGTTACGACCTGAAGAAATGGGCCGACGGAAGCCTGCAGTTCTTCTACTGGAGCCCGTCGTTCAGCCAGATCTACGCCGAACTCAAACGACTGGAGAAACACGGCTACGCCACCTCCCGCACGGTACTCCAGGACGACGGCGTGCGCGGCAAACGGATGTACGCCATCACCACGAGTGGCCGTGCGGCAGCGGCACATTGGGTGAATCACGCACCGGTGGAGGCGCCGATGCTCAAGCACAGCGTGATGCTGCGCGCCTGGCTCGGTCATCTGGCCGAACCGGAGCGGCTGCGCGAAATCCTCACCGAACACATCGGTTACGCCGATCGGATGCGCGGACAGGCCGAGGCGGACGCCGACCGCGCGGGCGAGCAGCCGCCCCGCCCGTATCCGGCCGCCGTATTGCGCTGGTGTGCGCGCCATTACGAGGCGGAGGCCGAATTCGGCCGGGAACTGCTGGCCGATGTCGACACGATCGCCACCGGGGCGCCGCCGAAAGCCAGGAGTCGCGCATCCTGATTCGGCTTCGCGCCGCATCGGATACCGCCATGGCCGGATGATTTCCGGTGCGCTGCGGGAGTGTCCAGCAAGATGCTGGGCATTTGCCTCGCGATTGCTGAAGCGTGTCTCTTTCACTGTGAAGAATTTTCGTTCGTTGCATGCGCCGGTGCTGCGACTGCTTTCCTAATGGACGTCAGGATGGAGAGTCCGTGAGCGAGCGCAGCGAGCGAACCATGTTGCAGCGCGCACTGCGCACGACGGAGCCGAGCGCAAGCGAGGCGTAGTCGTGAGCAGGTGAGCCGTAAGTCGGGGAGCGATGCACCGGATACCGATCAACCAACGACACTTCCGTTCGGGGTGGCTCTGGTCCGCGATCGGCTTGGTGGCCATCGCGGGTGCGGCCGTCTGGCTGACCCGCCCGGAACCGCTACGCTGTGTACCTACTGACGCGATGGTTCAGTCCGAGACATCGCGAACACCATTGGCCACCAGCAGTATTGGACCGACCACTACACCCGCCCCGCAACCGCAACCCGTCGTCTCGGGGGAGGCGCGCTTCTATTCTTTCAGCGAAGGTGTCGCGTGCTCGTTCTCCGGGCTGCCGATGGACGGCTTCTATGTGGGGATGTCGACGCCGGAGTACGGCAGGGCCGAGCCGTGCGGGGCGTATCTCGACATCCGAGGACCGCGCGGTGAGGTGCGTGCGCTCGTCGTCGACCGTTGCCCGGGATGCGCTCCGGGACAACTGGATTTGAGCACGGCTGCCTTCACGCAGATCGCCGATCTGTCCGACGGAGTGGCGAAAATTCACTACAGCGTGGTCCGCAACCCCGAGCCGCCGCCGGAACTGTCCTACGAGGTGAAACCGGACTCCACCACCGCCTGGCTGGCGATCCTGTTCGGCGGCGCCGGTAATCCGCTGCGGGAAGTCGCCCTTCGTCCGGATGCCGGTGGTCCGTGGCGGCACCTCACCCGCGGCACGGACAACTACTGGTCCATCTCCGGAGCCGGGGAAGGCCCGTTCACCGCGCGGGTCACCGACGTACACGGCAATGCGGCCGAGATCTTCGGCATCACTTTGGAATCGGGCGAACGGCCGACCGGCGCCCGGCTCTACACCGGGGCGCCGCCGATCGTCGCCCCCGCGACCACGCAGCCGCCGATAACCTCGCCCACCAGCCTCGCGGCCGCGCCGCGACCGCAACCACCGTCGAGCTTGTCCTCGGCAGGCTGTCAGCCCTGACCGAGTTTCGCGGCCAGCGCCCGGCCCGCGGCGCGCCCGGAGAAGATGCATCCGCCCAGGAAGGTGCCCTCCAGCGCGTTGTATCCGTGCACACCACCGCCACCGAACCCGGCCACCTCGCCCGCGGCGTAGAGGCCGGGGAACTCGGTGCCGTCCTGGCGCATCACCTGTGAGTCGAGGTTGGTTTGCAAGCCGCCCAGCGTCTTTCGGGTGAGGATGTTCAGCCGGACCGCGATCAGCGGACCGGCCGCCGGGTCGAGGATGCGATGCGGCTTGGCGACCCGGCCCAATTTGTCGCCGAGGTAGTGGCGCGCGTTGGTGATCGCCATCAGCTGACCGTCCTTGGAGTACTTGTTCGTTATTTCCCGGTCCCTGGCCACGATTTGGTGTTCCAGCGCGTCGTAGTCCAGCTGCGGACCGCGTGCGATCTTGTTCATTCCGGCCACCAGATCGCGCAGATTGTCCGCGACCACGAAGTCGACGCCGTGCTTTTTGAACGCCTCCACCGGACCCGGCGCACCCTTGGCGACCCGGCTCTTCATGGTGAGTTTGAGGTCCTTGCCGGTGATGTCGGGGTTCTGCTCCGAACCCGATAGCGCGAACTCCTTCTCGATGATCGACTGGGTGAGGACGAACCAGGAGTAGTCGTAGCCGGTGGCCAGGATCTCCTTCATCGTGGAATTGGTGTCGAAGCCGGGGAAACACGGTGCGGGCAACCGCTTTCCGTTCGCGTCGAACCACAGCGACGACGGGCCCGGAATGATCCGGATGGCGTGGTCGGGCCAGATCGGATCCCAATTGTTGATGCCCTCGGTGTAGTGCCACATGCGGTCCCGGTTGACGATGGCGCCGCCCGCGGACTCGGTGATGCCGAGCATCCGCCCGTCCACGTGCGCTGGCACGCCGGAAATCATCGTCTCCGGGCACTTGCCGAGCCGCTCGGTGGGCCAGTTGCGGCGGATCATCTCGTGGTTGTGCCCGATGCCGCCGGACGTGACGATCACCGCCTTCGCCCGGAACTCGAACTCGCTCACGACGTTTCGTGACGATGCCTTACCGCGCTCGAGATCGGTGTCCGCCAGAACGCTGCCGCGCACACCGACGACCGCACCGTCCTCGACGATCAGCTCGTCGACCCGGTGCCGGAAGCTGAAGTTGACCAACCCGCGCCGCTCGCCCTCCAGTACCGGTTCGGCGAACACCCGCACCACCTCGGGCCCGGTGCCCCAGGTGAGATGGAAGCGCGGCACCGAATTGCCGTGCCCGTCGGCGAAACCCCCGCCGCGCTCGGCCCAGCCGACCAGCGGTGTCACCCGCAGGCCGAGCTCGTGCAGATATTCGCGTTTCTCGGTCGCCGCGAACCGCACGTACGCCCGCGCCCACTGGCGCGCCCACAGATCCTCGTCGTCCCGGTCGAAACCGGCTGAGCCGAGCCAATCCTGCAGCGCGAGTTCGTAGGAGTCCTTGATGCCGAGGCGCCGCTGCTCGGGGGTGTCGACGAGGAACAGCCCGCCCAGCGACCAGAACGCTTGCCCGCCGAGGTTGTTGCGATTCTCCTGGTCCAGCACGTGCACCCGGCGGCCCGCCTTGACCAGTTCGTGGGTCGCGACCAAGCCGGCCAGTCCGGCGCCGACGACGATCACGTCTGCCTCTTGCGCGAATTCGGGACTGCTGTTGGACATATTCATCCTTCGGTTTCGGTGCTGTAGGCCAGCACGACGTGGCAGAAGAGTTCGGTGCGCCTGCGGCGCACGACGCGGCTGCGCGGTTCCATCAGCACCTGCACACTGGTGCCGTCGTGCACCGCGACGAGTGCCTGGCCGAGTGCCTCGGGATCGGACACGGTGCGGCCGATCCGGGCCAAGCCCGCGACCACGGTCGGCATCAGGGCGGCGACAATCGCCTCTTCCCGCGCCGCCATCACCCGCCGCAACTCCGGATTGCGCAGCGCGTGCGTGGTGAATTCCGCGGTGATCCGATACCAGCCCTCGTCGACCGGTACCGCACGCTCCATCCGCTCGACGGCCGCGCGCACGTCGTCGGTGCCGCCGACCGGGATGTCGTCGAGGATGCGCTGAACTTCGGCGAGCATGGCGGCCGAGCGCTGCTCCCACATCGCCAGGAACAGCTCGTCGAGCGAGCCGAAATTGGAGTAGAAGGCGCCGCGGGTGAAACCCGCCCGCTCGCAGACCCGCTCTACCGTGGCCCGGCCGAAACCCTCCTCGGAGAATGCCTCGTAGGCGGCGGTGAGTAGGCGCTCCCTGGTTTCGGCGCGGCGGCGGGTGACCCGGGTCGCCGAGGTTCCCGCGTCGCTGGACGACACCATCGGGCACCTCCTCGGACGGGACCGGTAGCCACCGGTCAAATGGATACAGAAACGTATTCAATACACAAATGTATCAGATGCAGAGCTGTGACGTGGCGAAACCGGGCAGGTAGGGTCGAACGCAGCTCGAAACGACCGTGCATCCTGACGACAAGGGGAGATCGGTATGACTGAGGTTGCTCGGGCGGCATCGATGACCGGCTGGCGCGTGCGACGCCCGGGACCGATCGATGCGGCGCCGTTGGATCGAGTGCACGAGCCGGTGCCGGAACCCGCCGCCGACGAATTGCTTGTGCGCGTGCTCGCGTGCGGAGTGTGCCGGACCGACCTGCATGTGGCGGAGGGGGATCTGCCGGTGCATCGCGTCGGTGTGGTGCCGGGGCACGAGGTCGTCGGTGAGGTCGTGGCAGTCGGCCCAGGGGTCGGCGCGACGGGGGAGGACTCCCGGATCGTGGAGAGCTTCGCGATCGGCGACCGCGTCGGCATCGCCTGGTTGCGGCACACCTGCGGTGCCTGCAAGTTCTGCCTGCGCGGCGCCGAGAACCTGTGTCCCCGTTCGGCTTACACCGGTTGGGACACCGACGGCGGGTACGCCGAATTCACCACTGTGCCAGCCGCTTACGCGCTTCGGCTGCCGGAAGGCTACGCCGACGCCGAAACGGCCCCGCTGCTGTGCGCTGGCATCATCGGCTACCGAGCGTTGCAACGAGCCGATCTACCCCCTGGTGGCCGCCTCGGTATCTACGGCTTCGGCGGCAGTGCGCACATCGCCGCGCAGGTCGCCTTGGCCCGCGGCGCCGAGGTGCACGTGATGACCCGCGACCCGGCGGCGCGGGAGCTGGCGCGGGACCTGGGCGCCGCCTCGGTCCAGGGCGCTGCGGATCCGCCTCCGGTACAACTAGATTCGGCGATCCTGTTCGCGCCGGTCGGTAGTCTGGTGCCGCCCGCCCTCGAGGCGCTCGATCGCGGCGGCGTCCTCGCGATCGCGGGTATCCACCTCAGCGACATACCGGCGCTGAATTATCAGCGGCAGCTGTTCCAGGAGCGGGAAATTCGCTCGGTCACCGCCAACACCCGTGCGGATGCCCACGAATTTCTCACGCTCGCAGGCGAACATCGCATAGAAGTGACCACCCATGGGTATCCCTTGGGGATGGCAAACCAGGCCCTCGCCGACCTCGCGCACGGACGTTTTACCGGCGCAGCGGTTCTCGTTCCCTAGAAAAGGGGCCCCAGGACACGATTCGGTGCTGAGTACGCATCGTTCGGGTCCAGTTGCTTGACGGCCAGCTCCGCCGTTCTTACCTTCGCAGATATAGCCGAGTGGCACTTGTCGCTGACAAGTGTCACTCGGCTTCTCACAACGGCGTGAGCGGGTGATCACGATGGCAAACCGGAAGGTAATTCATTTCGAAAAGTGGCGGGTGGTGCAGGCATTCATTGTGCTACTGCTCGTCGCGGGATTCGGAACGACGACAGGATCGAGTGCATGGGCGTCGCCTTGCACGGCGGTCGAGGTGGTGGTCGCAAGAGGCACCAATGAACCCGGGTATCTGGGTTCGGTGGTCGGCGACCCACTGTATGACACGCTACTGCAAGCGCTTCCGGTGAGCTCCAGCTCCTATCGCGTCAATTATCCTGCGGATCTGCTCGATCCGACATCGATCAGCCGCGGTACCCAGGACATGACCGCGCACGTGATGTGGCAGGCCTCGATGTGCCCGGACCAGCGATTCATCCTGGTCGGCTACTCGCAGGGCGCGATCGTCACGCACGGTGTGCTCGGCACCGGCATCGTCACGGCGCTCGGCGGCATGCACGTCCTGCCGTTCGAGCTCGAATCGAAGGTGGCGGCGGTGCTGCTGTTCGGCGATCCGGTCCGGCTGATCGGCTGGAATGTGCCAGGTCACTACGCGTGGCGCACCGCGAACTACTGCACCGGCGGTGATCCGGTCTGCGGTGCCGGCATCGATTTCGGGCAGCACGGCAACTACGGCTGGGCCATGTGGCCTGCCGCCGAGTTCGCCGCAGCGCGGGTCTGAGGCCCCAACCGGGGAATCCGCGACGGGGGTCGACGTGAAGTCGGCTCCCGCCGTTGCCGGTTCGCCTCCGGCGGTCGGGACCGCCGGAGGCGAATTGTTCGCTGTGCGCAGCAAATTCTCTGAAACGCCCGTGGTCCTTTTCGATTCGGAAACGCTGCGGCGAAATCCCGTGGAACGCGCGGAGATCGAGCGGGTGCGGCTCGACCGGGCGTGATAGACACAGCAAATGTCCGATGATCCCGACATCGCACAAGCCAGGGTCTTTCTGGACTTGCTCGCCGTACACGCCCGCACACTCGCGCGCGCCATCAATACCGCCGAAAGGACATTCCAAACACAGCGGCTGCGTGAACTACACGCCGAGCTGCACACGGTGCGTCACTGCATCGCGCGAATCCACTACCGCTATCCCGATATCGCGCCACCGCGTCGGGCGCGAATCTGAGTGATTCGACGCCCGATCGCTCACAATTTGCGAAATACTACGGGAAATCGGTGGCGGAGGGTCATATTTCCGTGACTACCACTGCAGACCTGGCACTACCCGGGCCACCCGCGCGGCGGGACCCGGCAGCGCCATCAACGGCATGAACACGGGTCCGAGCACCGTCAGCGGGCTGCGCCCCGCCTCACCGCCGGATTCCTTCGACGTCGCGTTCTTCTTCTTGCCCTGTGCCGCAGAGGATTCCCCGAAAAGGCGGAAGCCCTGATGCAGGATCGTCCGCTTCACCGAGGGCATGAGTAGATCGACGGCCTGGGCGAAGGTGCCGACCGGGGTGTCGATGCGGTGCGGGCGATCCTCGAGCGCGCGGACCACGATGGCAGCCGCCTGGTCCGGGTCGGGCACGGGCAGCGAGCGGTAGAGGTCGGTCGGCGCGATCATCGGGGTGCGCACCAGCGGCATCCGCACCGAGGTGAAAGTGATTCCCGCGTCTTGGTTTTCGACCGCGGCGATCTCGCTGAAATTGTCCAGCGCCGACTTGCTCGCGACATAGGCGGCGAACCGGGGCACCTTGGTCTGCACGGCGATCGAGGAGATATTGACGATGTGGCCGAAGCGCCGGGCCCGCATCGAGGGCAGCAGCGCCAGGATGAGCCGGACCGCACCGAAGTAGTTGACCGCCATCGTCCGCTCGAAATCGTGCATGCGGTCGGTGGAGTTCACCACCGAACGGCGAATCGACCGGCCCGCGTTGTTCACCAGGTAGTCGACGTGGCCGTGCTCGGTGAGGACGGTCTGCACCAGCGTCTCGACCGCGTCCGCGTCGGTGATGTCGCACGGATAGTCATACGCCACACCGCCTTCCGCACGCACCGAATCCGCCGCGTCGGCCAGATCGTCCTTGCCGCGGGCCACCATCAGGACGATGGCGCCGCGCCGGGCGACCGCGTGCGCGGTGGCCAGGCCGATGCCCGACGACGCGCCCGTGATGAGCACGATGCGGCCGTTGAGCGGTTCTCGCGAGACATCGGGGCGGTCGCGGTGCGGATCGAGGTTTTCCCGCCAGTACTGCCAGAGCCGGTCGGCGTAGCTGTCGAACGACGGCACGGACAGTCCGGTGCCGCGTAACTGCGCGCGAGTCGAGTCGGAGATGAACTCCGCCGAGAAGGACGTGTGCGGTGCGACGGCCGGGGGAATGCCCAACTGCTCCAACAGGAAATCGCGCACCGCGGGAACGCCCGGCAGTTGGGCCAGCCCGTTCAGCGCGAACGCGCTACCCGGCACGACGCCGACTCCGGTGGGCGCCCCCGCGGCAGCGGCGAGTGCGCCGTACACCTCGCTGAACGGCTGCGGTTCGGGGTTGACCAGATGGAAGGTGCGTCCGTCCAGGCCAGGACGTCGCACCAGTGCGGCCATCGCGGCGGCCACGTAGTCGACCGGCACGATGTTGGTCGCGCCGAGGTCGGGCAGTGGCATCGGCAGTTCCGACGGCAGCGCGGCGAGCTTGGCGATGGCCGAGAAGAAGTAGTAGGGACCGTCGATCTTGTCCATCTCGCCGGTGCGGGAGTCGCCGACGATGATCGCGGGCCGGTACACCCGCCAGCGCACCCCACGCGATTCGCGGACCAGCTTTTCCGCGGCGAACTTGGTCCGGTGGTACGGCGAGGTCAGCCGCTGTCCGAGGTCGAAGTCCTCCTCGAAGAACTTGCCCTTGTGGTCGCCGGCCACCGCGACCGACGAAACGTGGTGCAGCACAGCGCCGATCGAGCGAGCCAGGGCGAGCACCGACCGGGTGCCCGCGACATTGGCCGCGTGCGCGGTGTCCTCGTCGGCGGTCATGTCGTAGACGGCGCCGAGATGGATCACGTGATCGGCGTTCGGCGCCTCGCGGGTGAGGCCGAGCCCGTCCGCGGTGAGATCGCCGACCAGCGAGAACACGCGCTCGCCGCCGTTCCATTTGGTGGCGAGGTCGGCGAACTTCTGCAACGACTCCTCGCGCACCAGCACATGAATGACCGCGTCGGGATCATTGTCCAGGAGCTCCTGAACGACCCGACGCCCCAAGAACCCGGTACCGCCCGTCACGATGTAGGTAGCCATCGCCCTCTCCTGCTGTTCATTCGAACCGTGTTGTCGCACAAGTCATCCGGCATGCAACGGTGAATGCGGAGATATCGGTTCGGCCGCGACACGCACAACCTGACGCGGTTAACAGCGGTCGGGCCGAAAGTAGGAACCCCTTCGTCCTGACTTATAGGAAACAGTAATTGATCCTGATCAACCCCGGCAAGCGTTCCGGACCGGATCACGATGTGGGACTGATCACGCGTCGATGCAGGTCAAAGGGTAAGTGTTACAACAATTTCCAGGTATCCGTCTACTGGTCACTTGTCCAGTAGGTTGGAGCTATCGAAGGGCTATCGCTTCTCGACCCGGGCAGGCGGTACCTGGATGGGTGGCTTGTCGCGGAAGAACGCTTCGAAAGCGTCGAGATCGGTGGGGCCGGGGACATTGTCGGTGCCCTCGGTGAAGACGGTGAAGCCGTCGCCACCGGCGGCGAGGAAGCTGTTGGTGGTGATGCGGTAGGTGGCCGCCGGGTTGAGCGGCTGATCCGCGATCCGGACGCTGTCGGCAATCACCTTGGCGCCCTTGGGAGCCGACTCGGAATAGGCGTAGGTGATCCCGGCGGGGGACAGGACGGCGGGCTTGCTGGTATTGGTCCACTGTTGTTCGAGTAGGCGCAGCAGCTGCTGGCCGGTGAGGGTGACGGTGACGACCTGATTACCGAAGGGCTGGACCGTGAAGATGTCGCCGTAGGTGACCGGCCCGGCCTTCAGATCGGCTCGGACGCCGCCCGGGTTCATGAAGGCCGCCACCGCGGCGGCCGGGCCTGCGGTGGCCGACAACATCGAATCGGCGATGACATTGCCCAGCGGCGAGGTGCCCGACGAGTCCGGATCACGGGGCAGCGTAGCGGCGGCCGCACCGACCACCCTGGCCGCGCGCGGGCGGGCCTGCTCGGCGTAGAAGTCGACCAGCGCGGTGGTGGCGGCGTCGGGCGTCACGTCCCGGGTCACCACGCGGTTGACGGCCGACGCCTGCACGCCGCCTGGCGTGAACCGCAGTGTCAGATCGGTGATCAGCCTGCCGAAGGAAGCGGCCTGGGTGACCACCTTGCCGTCGATCGTGCACACATAGGACTGGTGGCTGTGCGCGGTGAACAGCGCTTTCACCGCCGGGTCGACGCCTTTGGCGAACCCGGCGACGTTCGGACTGATGTCGGCGCACCCGTTGTAGTCGACCGTGGCGTCTTTGTCCGTGTGCTGACTGCCGCCGTTGTGCATCAGCGCCACGACGGTCTCGGCACCCGCCGCCTTCAGCTCCGGCACGTACCGATTGATCGCCGCGACCTCGTCGCCGAATTGGTAGCCCCGAATGCCCTCGGGGAAAACGAGATTCACCGTGTCGGGGGTCACCGTGCCGACGACGCCGATCTTGTGACCGCCGACCTCCAGCATGGTCCACGGTTTCAGGGCGGGTGGCAGCTTGCCCTCGGCGTCGGTGACGTTCGCGGCAAGGTAGGGAAACTTGGCCCCGGTGAACGGCTCGCCCGGCGAACACCCGTCCAGCGCGCAGCCGCCCTGCTGCAACCGCGCCAATTCGAGGACACCGCGGTCGAATTCGTGATTGCCGACCGACGACGCGGCCATCCCGATGTTGTTCATGAACGTGATGGTCGGCTCATCCCGGAAGAGGCTGGAGACCAGTGGACTCGCCCCGATATCGTCACCCGCCGCGACCACCGCACTCGCCGGGTAGGCCGCCTTCAGCCGCGTCAGGTGCGTCGCCAGGTACGCGGCACCGCCCGCGTCGTAGCCCGCGACCTTCCCGGTCGAGCCGACCGGCGGCTGCAAATTGCCGTGAAGGTCGTTGAGCCCGAACAGATGTACCTCATCGGGCTGTGCTGCGGGCAGATCGTTGGTCGAGATCAGCGGGACAACACCCGGCGCGGTCGACGTCGGCCCGCTGCCCTTGTCGTCGGCGGTGCCGCATCCCGCGACCAGTGCGATGCTCATGACCCCGGCAACAACCATGGCAATGCGACGGCGCGCGTTCATGCTCAGACTGTCCCACGCGCGGCCCGGCGCTGCCACCGCACGCGCGCGGCGGGGTCGGTGTTCGCGCGGTGATCTCGTGCAGTTCACCGCGCATTCCGATCGGCTGGCTAGCCATTGAAGGCACAACCAGGTCCCGCTGTGCAGACGATCGGAGTGATGGTCACCATGACGAGTTCGATGACGCGACGCGATGCGATGAAGGTACTGGGGGCGGCGGGAGGTTTGGTGGCCGCCGGTGTCGGCCTGCCGATCGCCGCCGCGGCGCCGACGGCCGGGGAAATCCGGGTGCTGGCGATCAATATCTGGCTCGGCGGCAGCAAGATTTCCAACGGAATAGGTCTGGTCACGGATCTCATCATCGCCACGCAGGCCTCGGTTGTGCTGCTGTCGGAGGCGAACCGGGCTACCAACGCGATCGCGGCGGCGCTGGAGAAGAAGGGGCACAAGTTCAACGCGGTGTCCTCCGGGGACACGGGCCTGCTCTCGGCGTATCCCGTCGAGGACAGCGCCGACCTGCAGTGGATGGTCAAGGCGCGGCTGAACATCGGTGGCAAGCGGGTGACCGCCTACGCCGTACATCTCGAATATCGTTGGTACGCGACCTATCTGCCGCGTGGCTACGGTGCGGGCGTACCCGCGCCCGGCGAGTACTCCGAGCACGGCTGGAACAAGATGCCCGGCGGTCCGGTGACCGATCCCGCAGCGGTCCAGCGGGTCAACCTCGCGTCCGGCCGCCCCGACGTGATCGGCACGTTCCTCGCCGACGCGAAAGCGGAAGCGGCGGCTGGTAATTCGGTGATCATGGGTGGCGACTTCAACGAGCCCTCCGTGTTCGACTGGACGCCCGCGACGGCGAACCTGTTCGACCACAACGGCGTCGTGCTGCCATGGGAGAGCACGCGCCGACTGCAACAGGCCGGTTTCGTCGACGCCTACCGCTCCACCTACCCGAACCCGGTCACCCACCCCGGATTCACCTGGCCTGCCAGCAACCCCGACGCCCCGGTTTCCCAACTCACCTGGACGCCGGAGGCCGACGAACGCGACCGCATCGACTACATTTTCGCGGGCCCCGGCTCCGCACTGAACCTGACCGGCGCCGGAATCGTCGGTCCGCGCGGCTCGATTGTGCGCAATGTCCGCCAGGACGAAAACACTCAGGACAATTTCATCGCTTCGCCTGCGAAATGGGTGACCGACCACAAAGCGGTCCTAGCGACTTATCGACTCGACTGATCGCGCCGATCGAGCGGAACACGGATGCGCTCGCGCGGTTCAGCGCAACCGTGTCCCGCTCGGTCGAACGCGGCGCACCGACTGGTGCGGGCGTTCCGTGGTCTGCGGTCCGGGGAGTGACATACTGCCTAGTCAAAGCGACAGGCAGGTGAAGTTCACGACCACATGGAGGGCTCGGTCTTTGAAATTCTCACACCAAACCTGGCTGGTGACGTGCGCGCTCGCTACCGCGTTGGTGCTGCCCGGATCGCCCGCACACGCGGAGAGTTCGCTCTTCGGTGTGGCGCCGGAGGTCAGCACGCAGATTTGCGACGGTAAAGATCATGACGACCGTTGGTATCAGGAGGTCGGCGATTGGCTGGAGCTCTCACCCGCCATCTTCGACAAACCGGTGCACAGTGAAACCCGCGGCGAACTCTTCGGAAATCCCGCGTTCATCCCCGACACCCGGCGCGAGACCTGTGAAAAGCACGACGCCTATAACGAAAAGCTCAAAGAATTGATCACCAGGTACTACCAGCCCGGAAATCTGCACCAGGACTGCGAAAACGCCGCAGGACTACAGCGATTCATCGATCGAAGGCTCGCCCTGTTCGGCTGGATCGCCGCCAACGACTGGAACGCTCCCGAACCACCCGCCCCCACCTGTTCGGTCTGAGGCGCATTCGGACGGGACATCACCGACGGCGTTCCGGCGTTGCGCTGCAACGATGTCCCGCTCGGTGCTCGTCAGCGGAGGGTGTATCCGCCGTCAGGGTAGAGGGTCGATCCGGTGGTGAAGGTGTTGGTGAAGAGGTAGAGGACGGCGTGGGCGATTTCGTCTTCGGCGGCGGGGCGGGCGAGGACGGATTCGCGGCGGTATTGGTCGAATGCCGCTTCGCGGACGGTATCCGGCCGGTTCGCCCACAGCTGGCCGTCGACCGTGCCCGGCGAAACCACATTGACCCGGACCGGGGCGAGTTCGACCGCGAGGCCGCGGCCGAGGCCCTCGATGGCGGCGTTGCAGGCGACGTAGGCGGGGGCCAGGCCAGCGGGGCGCGCGGAGGCCGCGCCCGCCATCAAGACCACCGATCCGTCGTCGGCGAGCTTGGGTGCGGCCAAGCGGACCGCGTGGTACTGGCCCCAGAACTTGGAGTCGAACGGTGACGCGGCGGCCGCGTCGCTGAGCTCGCGCATCGGCCCGACCTCGTAGGAGGCGGCGGTCGTGAACAGGTGATCGACGCGCTCGATGCCGTCGAAGAAGGCGGCCAGTGCGGCGGTGTCGCCGGTATCCACGGTCTGCCAGGTCGCAGCGTCGCCCAGTTCCTGTGCCGCGGCCGCCAATCGCGATGCGGTGCGGCCGCCCAACACCACTCGACCGCCTGCCGCCACGACTCGATGGGCGACTCGCAACCCGATGCCGGACCCACCACCGATCAGCACGACCGTACGCCCTCGAAGATCTCCGGCACCGTTCAGCGACATACTGCTGCCTCCCTCGCACTAATCCTTATCCGGCCACTGCCCGCAACCGTTGGGCGACGCCCGCTATTCCCGCACGACCGGTTCGGGGCGGTCGCGCAGCATCCGGCTGGTCACCGTCGCACCGTGCGCGTCCGAGGTCAGGCGAGGGACCGGGAGACGATGGCGGCCATCTGGGAGCGGAAGGCGGCGGGGGAGAATGCCTCGGCGTGGGCACGGATGGCCTGGGGAGCGTAATCAGCGGGGTCGAAGTCGCGCATGACTTCGGCGAGTTGGTCGACCACCGTTTCGTCGGGTCCGTACGGAATGTGTTCACCGGTGGTGCCCGGATCGACGGTGTCGAGGGCACCGCCACGGTCAACGGCGAGAATCGGTGTGCCGCAGGCCATTGCTTCGACCGGGACGATGCCGAAGTCCTCGACACCGGGCATGAGCAGCGCGCGGCACCGGCGGTAGGTGTCGAGCAGTACCTCATGCGAGGTGGCGCCGAGGAAGGTGGTTTCCGGGCCCGCGAGGGTTTCGAGCTGCGCACGGAAGCGGCCGTCGCCGAGGATGACGAGGCGGCAGCCCGCTCGCTGGGCGGCGCGGATGGCTAGGTCCGGGCGTTTGTACGGGACGAGTCGGCCCGCGAAGAGGAAGAAGTCGTCGCGGCCGGTCGTGGGGTCGGGGGTGAATCGGTCGATCTGGACCGGTGGGTAGGTGACCGTCGAGGGCAGTCCCCACCAGTCGCTGATGCGGGCGGCGACGGCGCGCGAGTTGGCCACGACGTGGGAAAGTCGAGGGGCGGCGCGCAATTCGGCGCGGCGCGCGAGATGACCCAGCGCGGTGAGGGCGAGTTGACCTGCCCGGCCGCCCGCCTCCTTGGTGCGGAAGTCCTTGTCCCAGGCCCATCTTGCCGGGCTGTGTACGTAGGCGATCACGGGTGCGTCGGTGGCGAAGGCGGCCTGGGTGGCGAAGGCATGGTGGCTCACGACAACGGCGTCGAAGCGGTTCGCGAGCGGGAGGCCTCGCAAGGTGCGAGGAACGAAGGGGAGCAGCGGGGCGTGGGAACGGCGGCCGGTGCCGAGGTAGGCGCGGCTCAGCCAGGTGTCGTGCACGGTGGTGAGCGGCGGACGAACGCCGTCGGGGTCGACAATGGGCGCGAAAACTTGCGCACCCGGCCAGGTTTCGGCCAGCTCGCCGACCACCGCCTCGGAACCGCCGAATTCGGTGAACCGCTCGTGCACGATCGCGATGCGCGGTGTGCTCATGCGAGCGCAGGCTGATCGTGCGCGAGACCGGTCACCCGGGCGCGCGAGCCGCTCGATTCGGCGGCCGATGCGTGATTGCCGAGCGTGCCTTTGTGCACGCCGTGCCATTCCGGCACCCGCCCGCCCGGGTGAATCCCACTGGCTGACGGCATCATTCATGCTCCGGCAAGATTCGGCGCGGTGCCGCGCGGCGGCGAATGGCCGGTGCGACGGGGCGGCCATCGAGCAGGCCGTCGACGCTGCCCTGCTCGATTGCCTTGCGGTAGACGGCGGTCGCTTCACGGCAGGCCGCGATCGTCTCGTCGATATCGGCATCGGTGTGTGCGGCGGAGGTGACGAAGGATTGGCCGAGGACACCGTGATTTAGCAGTTCCTGCAAGAACAGCGTGCGGAACTCTTGCGAGGGACGAAAATTGGCGTCGCGGGTGACGAAGATGAGGCAGGACGGGCGGCCGAGGACCTGGAGGTGGTCGCCGATGCCGAGGTCAGCGGCGGCGGCATTGACGCCCGCCGCGAGGCGGCGGCCCGCGTGCTCCATCCTGGCGATGGGGTCGCTGGTTCGGTACTCGTGCACCACCGCACGGAACGCCGCGAGCGAACTCGACTCCGGGCCGTGCGTGGTGGACAGCAGAAAGACCCGGTCGCGGTCGGTGCGCAGGCCGCCGAGCTCCATGAATTCGCGTTTGCCCGCCAGCGCGGAGAGCGGAAAACCGTTGCCCATCGCCTTGCCCCAGCAGGACAGATCGGGCCGGACGCCGTACACCGCCTGCGCGCCACCGGCCGACCAGCGGAAGCCGGTGATCATCTCGTCGAAGATGAGCAGCGTGCCGTAGCGGTCGCACAGGGCGCGAACGCCCGCCAAAAAACCGGGTTCCGGTTCGACGAGCGCGGTGGCGGCCTCCATCACGACCGCGGCGACCACGCCCGAATCCAGCACGGCGGCCAGCGACGGGAGATCGTTGTAGCGGAATCGCACGGTGCTCGCGGCGGTTTCGCTGGGAATGCCGCTGTCCATCGCCGTGGTCCCGATGAACCAGTCGTCGACCGAGAAGAACGGTTGATCGCAGACGGCGATCGCGGTCCGGCCGGTGGCCGCCCTGGCCAGCCGGACCGCGGCGGTGGTGGCGTCGGAGCCGTTCTTGGCGAACTTCACCATGTCGGCGCCGGGCACGAGGGTCAGAAAGTCCTGTGCCGCCAGCAGTTCGAGTTCGGTCGGTCGACTGAAGCTGATGCCGTCGGCGATCGCACGGTGCACGGCGTCCAGCACCGGCGCGCAGGCGTGGCCGAGGGTGACCGAACGCAGGCCCATGCCGTATTCGACGTAGCAGTTGCCGTCCGCGTCCCAGACCCGGCAGCCGCTGCCGCGCACCAGGATCGGCGCCATGAACTCCGGATACTGGTCCGGGCCCCTGGCGTAGGTGTGCGCTCCGCCAGGCACCAGCTCGTGCAGCCGGGCCTGTAGTTCATTGCTGCGGGTGAATCGGCGGGGTGCCGCCGGCTCATCAGGAATTGGCTCCACGGTGCGCTCCTGGAGGGTCGGATAACGGTCAGTGCTGGTCGGTCGGCCCCAGCGTCCGTCTGGTGGACCGGGCCGCCGAACCCGAGTCCGATTCCGCGACCACGCAGAGGGTGACGGCCCACAGGTCGTGATCGGCGCGGCGCCCCGTTGCGCCGACGTAGCCGCGCATCCGGCCCTCGCGCAGCATGCCGACGCGAGCGGCGATATCGGCCGAGCGGTGGTCGGCCGGCTCGATGGCCGTGGCGACGCGGCACAGACCGAGGGTGCCGAAGGCGTGGGCGAGCAGCAGCCGGGTCGCCACGGTGCGGATGTCGTCGCCGTGGGCGGGATCGGTCCAGACGAACATGCGGGCGTTGCGGTCGAACATGTCGAGGTCGAACAGCCGAGCCTCCCCGACGTACTCCCCGTCGACCTCGATCGCCAGCACGAGCCCGCTCGCCGAACGTAAACCAGGACGGGCGCAATGGAATTGGCGCAACCAGCGAAACCAGGTGTGCTGTCGTGCCCAGGTGGCTCCGGTGGCCGCCGCATCCGGGTCCAGCAGGGCGCGACTACGCAATCGGGCTGCGCGCCACCGGCTCCAGTCGGACAGTCTCCGGTTTCGCAGGACTATCTCGCGACGGTCGGGATCGGAGAGCCGGACCGGTCGCGGAGTGCGCAGCGGATCGAGCAGATGCCGCGCCCGGCCCGCGTAGTAGCGGGTGGTAGCGACGAGCACGGCGGTCTTGGGCAACGTAGCGTCGATCGCGTCGTCACGCACTGCGGGCGGCGGCGTGCGATGCTGTGCATCGCAGCGGTCTAGGCAACGGCGGACGAATCCGTTGGGTGGGGTATCCGCCTTGATAACCGCCCACAGTTCGTGGTCGCGCCGGGCGCCGCCCGCATCGAAGTAGCGGCCCATCAAGGCTTCCCGCTGGAACCCGATCCCGGCGGCGCCGCGCGCGGCGGCGACATTCGCCGGGGAGATCGGCGCGGTGATCCGTTCGAGGCCGAGCTGACCGAATCCGTACTCCACTAGCATCGCCGACGCCAGGCCGCCGAGCCCGTGGCGGGCGACCTCGGCGTCCACCCAGATGCCCAATTCCGCGGCACCGGTGGCGGTATCGATCGAGCCGAGTTCCACCTGGCCGGCGAAGTGCCCGTCCACTTCGATCGCCGTCGTCAGCCGCCGCCCTGCCCTCGCCTCGGCGCGGGCCATCAAACACTCACGCACCCAGAGGGTTCCGGAGTGCCGCTCCTCCCAGTCCAATGGCGAGCTGTACCAGAACGGTTCGATATAGCGCCGATCGCGCAGCCGGAGGTGCCGCCAGTACGGGTAATCCGCGATCCTGGCCTGCCGCAGCACGACGGTCCGCCCGTGCAGGGACACGGGCCCGAGACTGATGTGCGCCAACGATTTCGGCCGAGTCGACATGGTGCCTACTCGCGCGGTCGTTGTTTGCCGAGCGACATGGTCTTGAGCACGCCCTCGGTGGAGACGGACAGCCGCCAATAGGTGCCCGACGAGTCCTTGAGGACGATTCCCCCCTCGGTGTGCTCGGAAAGCCAGGTGCCGCTGGCCAGTACGGCGGAGCGCAGCGCACCGTCGGGTGCTTGCGCCTGGAAGACATCGGCATCGCCGCGTCCCGCTTTGGCCACGATGGTTCCGGTGAACGAGGGCGCGTGCATGCTGGTGCGATTGAGCACGTGCCATCGTTCCGGAAATACCGCGGCATTGAGATCGTCTGCCGCCGTGGAGATCAGGTTCACCGCCGTACCCTCGGGACAACCGGTCGGATCGATCCGCAGCTCGATGGGCGGACGGTCCAGATCCTTGTCGAACTGCACGTTGGCGAGATACGGCTGGCGGCAATAGATCAGGTCGATGCCGACCGTGCGCGCCGCGACCTTGCAGTTGATCATGCCGAATTGCGCGGGCCCGCCGCGCTCGGCCCGGCCGACGGACAGCGCGATGTCGGCCCCCTCGAACCAGATGTTGGTGAGCCACCAATCGTTCGCCGCACCATCGATGACGATGTGTTTGTCGGTGGTGCGCGGGTCGGCGTCGGACACGAATTCGACGTTGGTGAGCGCCAATCCGGCGTTGTGGTCGTTGCCGGTGCCGAGCACTCCGATGAAGTTGCTGGTGAGCTTGGACGAGGTCACGTAGTTCTGGATGCAGGAGGTGACGATGCCGTAGCCGAAATTGTTGATATCGCAGTTGAGGAATGCGGTGCCGCCGGTATTGCCCTCCAGCACCACACCGCGCTGCTCGAGATAGCGCGGATGGTTGTCGCTGAGGTGGTTGCCGCGGATCACCACCGAATCGAACGAGCAGCGGAAGCATTCGGACAACACGAACGCCGTCGACTTCGGCCCGGCCAGGTAGAAGCCGATCCGGGCGAACCGTACCCGGTTGCGCTTGTGCAGCGTGATGAGCGTGGTGTCGGCTTCACAGCTCACCACGCTGATATCGGCGCCGTCGCCGAGGATCGTCGCGTAGTCGCCGAGTTCGGGCCATGCCGTCACCCGGTAGTGGCCCGCGGGCAGATACATCACCAGCGGAGCGCCCGCGACAGCGGCCGCCGCCGCGATCGCCGCCGTATCGTCGGCGACCCCGTCGCCGACGGCGCCGAAATCACGGACATTGCGGGCAGCCGGTGCGTCGCTGACGTGCGGGGAACGGAATTCGATGCCTGGACTCTCGGAGGAGCCGCACCCTGCCAGGACCGGCACCGCGCCGACGGCGCCGAGTGCTGCGGCGAGCATGCTTCGCCTGCCGACCGCATCATCGCTCATAGCCGCAGCCTCCCGCTGAGTCGCTGCAGCCGGTTGCCCGGCTTGCTGTACGCTACCGCGCCGGTCAGCTTGTTGTCGCCGAATGTGGCCAGCGCACCGCGCAATTGCGGGGCGCTGGTGCTGCCGAGCAGCACGACGCCGATGGTCTGCGTACAGAGCGGAGCCAGGGCGATGGCGTCGGCGGCCCGCGTCACCGGGGCGGTCTGCACCAGGACGTGGTCATAGTCGGTGCGCAGTTTCTCGAGGACCGTGGCGAACCGGTCCGAGGCGAGCAGATCGGGTGTCTGGTCGTCGGCGTTGCCCAGGGGCAGGACCGTGATGCCGTGCTGCGACCATGCGGTGAGCGCCTCGGGCACCGGCGCGGCGCCGCGCAACACCGCGGCGAGACCGGCGCTCTGGTTCGGCGCGACGGCGCTCGAGCTGCCGTTGCCCGAGGTATCGGCGTCGATGAGGACCACCTTGCTGCCGGTGTCGGCGAACGACTTCGCCAGTGCCACCGCGACTTCCGGTTCCGATCGGGATGAAAGGCTGGTCAACAGGACGGTTCTGGCCTCGCCGTCGCGCAGCAGCCGGGTGCGCAGCCTGCGGGTCTCGTCGGCGGCGCCGGGCCGTCCCGCGTCGATGATGCCGAGGATCGGCACCGGCAACGCGGCTTCCAGGTCGGTGGAGGTGCGCAGGGTGCGGTCGGTGCGGTCGCGGACGAAGGCGGCCGCGCAGCCGAGGGCGAGTCCGGCCAGCAGACCGAGGGCCAGGATGCGTTTCCCCTGCGGTCCGCTCGGTGCGGCGGGCACTTCGGCGCGGTCGACCACGGTGACCCGGGCCGCCGGTGCGGCATCGCGTTGGATGGTCTCCAATTCGTCGATGAGACGGCGGAATTGGGCCACTACGGCGTTGGCCAGATCGCGCGCACCCTCGGCGGTCGAGGTCTGGACGGTGACGATGATGTTGGTCGTCGCGGGCGGCGAGAACGCCTTGATCCGGCCCTGTACCTCGGCGACGGACATCTCCAGCCCGAGTTCGTCGATCACGCGCTTGGCGACGGTGGCGCTGGTGGCCAGGTCGAGGTACGAGCGGACCCGCTGCTGAGCGGCCAGCCCGCCCTGGTAGGAATCGTTGACCGACGTTCCGGTCGCCATCGACACGTACATGCTGCTGGAGGCGACGTACGTGGTCGGGAGCGTGCTCAGGTAGCCGAATGCGCCGGCCAGGCACAGCACCACCACCGCGGCGATGATGATCCAGCGCCGGCGCGCGATCTGCCAATAATCGATCAATCCCATGGGGACGCTTTCTTTTCGGTGGTAGCCCCGGCTAGGACAGGTTCGGTGACCGGCGGCGGCTGCGGTCTGGTGCGTCGCCGGTACTCGCGCACCAGCAACGAGATGAGCCAACCGAGCACGGCGGCTTGCAGAAATTTGCCGAGATTCTCCATGCTGCCCAGGATTCCGCGTTCGAACAGTGCCGAGGAGCCGGTCATCGCGAGCCCGAGCACCACCACCGGGTAGTAGCGCGAATAGAGGGCCTTGCCCCAGGCGAGCAGCAGGAGGAAGGTGAACCCGGCGCAGACGGCCACCCCCGGATAGCCGCCGAGCACATACCCTTCGTTGAGGTTGCCCTCGGCGAGCGATACCGACACCTTGGTCATGTCGACCGAGGCGCCGCGCACCTCCTGGGCCCACGCGGTGCCGGACTGGAACTTGGCGGTGCCGAGCAGCTGGCTGGGGACCAGGCTGGTCACGGCGTTTCGCAGCGCCTCGGCAGGTGTCAGCCAGAAGCCGGGCCCGTGGTAGTAGGCGTCGGTCGCCGCCTCGAGCAGGTCGAACCGGCGCAGGATGCTCAGGAACGGTTGGATCAGCGGCGGATAGCTCGAATCGGTCAGCGCTGCTTCGGCTTTCGCGTACTCGGTCTGCTTCAACGACTGTAACCAGCCGAACCCGCCGATGCCGAGCACCGCGATGGCCGCGACGGATACTGCCTTCGTCCTGGTCCACCCGAGGATCGCGAAGCGGATGGCGACGGCGAGCGCGGCCCCGATGATCGGTGTCTTCGATTCGACCACCGCGGTCCAGGCCAGCTCGCCGAGGAGCAACCCGCCGATGATCAGCACAGTGGTCGCGGGACGGCTGGGCCGGACGAAGATGATCAGCCCGAGGGCCGAGATGGTCGCCAGGATGGCGACGAAGGACAGGATGGGATTGGCGCTGTCGACCTCGCCCGCACCGCCGACGGTTCCGGTGGCGATCGACGCGGCACGGCCGAACAGGCCGACCCCGTACATAGCGGCGAGCGTCGCCACGAAATCTGGGTCACCGCTGAGCGCGGGCAGTTCGGCGCGTGGCCGCCGCCTGACCCAAAGGGCATAGGCGACAACAAATCCCGCGTACACCCACAGGCCGAACGCGACGTGCTCGAGCACCAGCGCGATGCCGCGGTCGTAGCCGAACTCGGCCAGCCGCGGATCCGGGACGTTGTCCCCGTAGCGCGGTTCCGGTCGCACCCACAGCAGGACCAGCGGTCGCGCCAGATAGGACAGCGACCAGAACGCCGCCTGCGCGATCAGGAACACCCGCGCGACGCCGGGCATCGTGGTGGCCGCGACCACGATCGTGGCGAGCGCGAGGGCGATCAGCAGCACCTCGTTGATGGGGTTCATGACCCGGGCTCAGCTGATCGCATGGATGATCTCCCGCGCCCGGTCGACGTAGCGGTGCTTGCCGTTGGCAATCCGCTGGTACCCGGCCTCGGCCACGGCGGCAGCCTTGTCGGGATGCGCCGCGCACCGGTCGAGAATGTCGGACAGCTCGTCGGTGCCGGAGAACAGAAAGCATTCGCTGGTGTCCTGCAACAGCTCGGCATGTTCGTCGGTGCGTTCGCCGACGAAAAGTCCACCGGCGGCGGGCACTTCGAAGGTGCGGCAGGTGTGGGTGTCGCGGTTGTCGGAGTTGAGCAGCACCAGATTGGCCGTGACGCCGGCGACCACCTCGGAATACCGCTCGCCGTACACGGCCCCACCCACTTCGGCTCCGGTGGTGCGCAGTTCGGGCACTCGCCGCCAACCGGGACCGCGCACCAGCATGCGGGAGCCGTGGACGCGGGCCAGCCCGACCAGGTCGGCCCGCCGGTCCGGACGGCACACGCCGATGAAACCGACCAGGAACTGCCGGGTCCCGCGGCGCGCGGTGGGGTGATGCCAGGCCGGGTCGTAGGCGCTGCGCACGAAGGTGACCGCGCGGGCGCCCCGGTCGCGCAACTCGGCGACGTTGTGACGTTTGGTGGTGACGACGAGGTCCCATTCCGGTTCGTGCGCAAGGTATTCCGCGCTGATGTTCGCGGGGTTCAGGACATCGTCGGCGCTGTAGTGCACCCGTACCCGCGCGGGGAGGTCGAGCAGCCTGCGCTGATCGAGGTGAACGCCCTTGAACACGAACAGCAGATCCGGCCGGAACTCGGCGGCGGCGCGATCGATCTCGGCGTGCAGGGCGGCGACATTCCATGGCGCTCGGCGTCGCGCGATTTTGGCGTACACCCATGGTGCGGAAAGTCTGGGCGGCAAGGTGACCCGAGTGGTGTCGATGACGACCACGTCGTGCCCGGCCTGCCGGAACCCGTCGGCGAGCGAGTGCGCGTTGCTGCCGACCCAGTCGTCACCGAGGTAGAGAATCCTCATGTCCCGCCCTCCTCCCGCATCAGCACAATCGCGGGACCGCTGGCGGGCGTTACCCGCTCCCGGTTGATCAGCGTGCGGATCCGAAGCAGATACCAGACGGCGACGGTGAATTCGACGACGACGGTGCCGTAGACCAGCGTCCACACCGAGTGCGTGCGGAACGCGATGGCGAGTGCGGTGGCCGCCACGCAGGTGCCGAGGATCGCGCCGATCAGCACGCCGGTGGTGTCCTGGCGCACCGGAAGCACGGCCGTGGTGACGAACGAGGTGATCGCCGTCGCGGGCAAGATGAAGGTCTCCACCCGCAGCAGGGCGATCGCGGCGGTGAAATCCTCGCCGAACACCAGGTGGATCAGCGTGGGCGCCGCGAGCCATACCGCGGCGGCCGCCACCGTCGCGGTGCAGGCGCAGGCGAACAGTGCCTGCAGGGCGTGCCGCCAGAAGTTGTCGTCGGCGCTCTTGCGTGCCATCCGGGGGAGCAGCGCGAAACCGATGGGGTCGAGGGTGGATTGGATCGCCCGCACCAATCGGTCACTGGCGGAGTACAGGCCGAGTGACACCGCGTCCAGCACGCCCGAGTACACCGCCGCCGCGCCTTGCCCATACGTCGTCACCAACAGCCGCGAGGTGAAAACCGGTGCGCCGGTACGCAAGATGGTCCACGCACCGCGCGGCCGGGTCGGCGGTCCGAAGGTGCGCAGCGAATCCCACCAGGTGAGCACGACGGTAGGGATGGACGAGACGAGCAGGCACAACACGGCGACCTGGGCACTGGGCATTCGAGGCAGTACCGCCACGAGCAACACCAGGTAACCGATCCGCCCGACCGCCTGATAGGCGGTCGAGGCGCCGAACCGGCCCTGCCCGATGAGCAGCCAGTCCTCCGACACCGACCAGAAGCCGCCCGCGAACAGCCCGAGCAGGATCATCTCCAGGTGCGCCGGCGCACCGGCCGCGTAGCTGAGTCCGAGCCCGGCACCGAGAAGGCCGAGTGTGCCCGCGCGGATGACCAGGTAGTCGCCGCGCAATTGGTTGATGTGCCGGAAGCGGTCGCTGCCGAGTTCGGGGGCTTTCGCGTCGTGCACCCGTGCGGCCAGGTACGAGGTGATGCCGAGATCGACGAGCAGTGAGCCGATGAAGTACGCCGACATGCCGATCGCGAGCAGGCCGAGACCGTGTGCGCCGAGCACGCGGGCGATCAGGGGCACGGTCACGATGGTGACGACGTACTGCCCGTACTTGCCGAAGCTGACGTAGCCGATATCGCGGAGCACCGCGAGGAATCCGTGGCGGCGCTGGGGGGTTCGCCGATGCGCGCCGCCGGGGGTGTGCGGCCGGTCGGGGTCCGGCGCTGCGTGCTCAGCCATGCGGGGCTCTCTCCGGTGAATGTGGTGTGCCCGCAGCGCCGTTGCGTTGTGCGATGTCGTTGAGGAAGGCGGCGACCGTGCGCGCCGTTTCGGTGATGTCGAAGTCCTTGGCGCGCAGGCGAGCCGCCGCGGCCAGCCGGGTGCGCAGCGCGGCGTCGCCGATGAGGGTGTCCAACGCGGCGGTGAGTTGGTCTTGATTTCCGCCGTCGACCAGCAAACCGTTGACGCCCGGCTCGACGATCTCCGCGGGACCCCCTGGTACGGCGGCGATTACGGCGCAGCCCGCGTGCATCCCTTCCACCACGACCTGGCCGAAGGGTTCGGGGAGTACCGAGCTGTGTACCAGGATGTCGGTGTCGCGAAGGAATTCGGTGGGGTCGTCGACGTGCCCGGTGAAGGTCACCGGTAGTGCCAAATCACGCGCGAGACGTTCGAGTTCGGCGCGGTACGGCTCTTCGTCGAAGAAGGTTCCCCCGATCAGAAATACTTGGCGTGGGCGCACTTTCGCCGCGGCGACCGCGCGCAGCAGCACGTCCTGGCCCTTCCAAGGTGCCAACCGGCCGACCACGGTGACCACCGTGTCGGCGGGCGGGCGCTGGCCGGGACGCGGCGCGTCGGTGCCGAGTTCGACGCCCGGGTAGGCCACCAGCGCGCGCCTGCGTCCGACCGGCAAGGTGCTCAGGGTGGTTCGGCTGTTCGCGAGGTAGCCGCGGCTGACGAGTCGCCCCAGCAAGCGCAGCACCAGGGTGGGCAACCGCCCGAAGTAGTCGACGGCGAGCCGATCGTGCACCTGCCAAACCAGCGGAACGCGCGCGCGGCGTGCGGCTACCGCGCCCATCACCAGCGCCTTGCTACTTTCCGCCACCACGATATTCGCGCCGAGCTCCCGGGCGGTGGCGCCGAGGGCCCAGCCGAGCCGGAGGAGCCCGAGGAACCCGGCGACCAGGCGCAGCGGGCCGGCGCCGATGGTCATCGCCCGGCTGTCGAATCGGCCGCGCAGCACCCGGGTTTCGACTCCGCGTGCGCGCATGCGTTCGACCATGGGTCCGTCCTCGGTGTAGACCATGCCGACATCCAGCAGCCCCTGGTCGTGCAGTGCCGCGACGAGCCGGAGCGTGGCGAGTTCGGCGCCGGACGGCGCCGCGGTGTGCGCGAGAAACAGTGCTTTCGTCATTGCCTGATTTCCCGGTACATCGCGAGATGCCGCCGCGCTGTCACATCCCAGGAGAATGTTTCCGCGTGCGCCCGGCATTGTTCGGGGGTGGGCACGGTGCCGTGCAGGGCGGTGACGATGCGCGCGCCGAGTGCGTCGGCGTCGCGGGCGGGCACGATGAGCGAAGGGTCGAGCCCGAGCACCGAATCCGGTAGGCCGCCGCAGTCGGTGACGATCGGTGCGCGGCCCGCCGCCAGCGATTCGAGCGCGATCAAGCCGAACCCTTCGAGGGCGGTGGTCGGCACAACGGTCAGCTCGGCCTGTTCGTAGAGTTCGGTAAGGCGCTGATCGTCGACGTGCCCGGCGAACTCGACCGAGGTCCCCAGTGACGTTGCGGCGGCGCGTAATTCGGTTTCCGCTGTGCCGGTGCCGACGATGACCAGCCGAGTAGTGGGATGCTCGGCGAGCACACCGGGCCAGGCGCGCAGCAGGGTGTCGATGCCCATGCGGCGTTCGAGTCTGCGAACACACAGCACCGTCCTGGTCTCCGATTGCTCTCGAATCGGTGCGGCGGAAAAGCGATTCAGGTCGACGCCTGGCGCGATGACCGCGATCCGGTCGAGCGGAACCCGGTAGTCGGTATAAAGTACCTCGCGAAAGTGGTTGGACAGCACCACGAATCGGTCCGCGCCGAGGTAACGCAGCCGTTCGAGCGCATACTTGGCACGCACCGCGATCGCGCTCTGCCCGGTGAGCCTGCTTTCGGCGGCCCACGGCCCATGAAAATGGACGACCAGCGGCAGCCGTCCACGCCGATCGATGGCGGCGGGGCCATACAGGCAGAAGTGCCGGTCGAGCACGGTGCCGCGGTGCAGTTCGGTGCGATCGAGGAACGCCGTGCTCGCGCGGCGCAGGGTGGATCCGCCCAGCCCACCCCAGGATCGGGCACCCGGCACCGCCGGGGATGCCCCGCCGAAGGCCGCCGCTGACACCTCGACCCCCGGCTGCCCGGCGAGGGCGTGGAACAGTTCGGTGAAATACCGATTGAGCCCACCCGGCGCGGACGCGAACCACTCGGATCCCGTCATGTGCACCCGGACTATCTCGGTACCTCCCGTCACCCATGCCCCCTACTGGCGGTGATGGTGGACGAGCCGCTGTCGGTGAACTCGTCGCTCCCGCAAAAGTCTAGGGGACCAGCCCTTGCTGGGCGGGCAGTCGGCGAGCAATCGACGGGTCAACCGAGATCGAAGAGATTCGGCTGCCCGGTCCGGTAACGCGCGGCGTCCAGCTGCCGCAGCGGTTCGAACGCGGGAATCGAATCGCGGGTGAACAATTGGACCCGCGCGGCGGGGGAGCCCGCGGCGTCCAGCAGCGCGTTGACCGCCGCACGGCCCGCCTCGTTGGCGCCCTCCATGGTGGCCAGGTCGAAGTTGGTCCGCACGTAGTCGGCGGCGAGGAACAGGTTGGGGATCTCGGTGTGTGCGGTCGGCCGCGCCGCCCAGGAGCCGATGGTGTTGACCAGCAATGGTTCATCGTTCTGGTTCTGGCCGTGCTGCCAGCTGATGCCGGGGTCGAGCAGCCAGTCCCGGACGATGCCGTCCTTCAGCTGGATTCGGCCGTCGTCGTTCAACGCGGCGGTCAGCTGCGCCCAGGTCTCCTGGTAGATCTCCTCGCGCGTGCAGTGTTTGGCGGTCTTGCCGAACAGGATGCCAGGGGTGTCCCAGTCGGCGATGTCGATGGTCAGACCGTCGACGATGGTGCCGTCGCCGTATTTCGCGGCGTAGTCGACGTCCCAGAACGCGCGCTGCGAGTACGTGGTCAGCCGCCATGGCGCGTCGAGGTAGATGTTGTATCCCGCACCGAGTTCCAGCTTCTCGGTGACGAACATCTGCATGCCGTTCATCCAGTCGAGGGTGAGCTCGTCCATTCGCGCCAGCTGGGGATCGAGACCGCGAATTTCGGGCGACCACAGGCGTCGGGCGCGGTCCGTCGGTACCGCGCAGACGTACCAGTCGGCCTGATGAAGGCGGGTCGCGCCGTCCGGCTGACGGATGCGTGCGCCGCCGATCCGGTTGCCGTCCACCACGAAGCCGTCCAGCGCGTGGCCGGGTAGGAATCGGACGCCCCTATCGCGCAGCAGCGCGATCCACGGATCCAGCCATGCCTCGTTGGTCGGGCCGTTGAGCACCTCGTAGACCTTCGGGCCGCCGGTGAGCTCTTGCAGCAACGCGATGAAGAAGCCCTCCATCATGTTGCCCATCGTCCGGGTGCTGGCGACGTATTCCTTCGCCGCGACGAGGGCGCGCGTCAAACCCGTTGCGGCCAAGGCCTGGAACTGCGTGGACCGGGTCGCGGCGCCGACGAAGTCCCACCAGCTGACGTGTTCCCACTGCCCGAATCGGCGCTCTTCGCTGGAGGTCAGGTAGGTGACGACCCGTCCGGCCATGTGGATCGCCTCGGGTAGCGGGATGAGGTTGTTCTTCAAGAACACCTCGATCAGGATGCGCTGCAACCCCTCCGGCGTGCGGGCCTGCTGCGGATCGAAATAGAACCCGAACATGAGCGGGAATCCGTCCGGCAGATTCCCGGCCCGTGGATAGCGCGGGTCGTTGACCGAGAACGGAATCAGGTTGTCGCGGACCGTGTTCCGCGTCCCCGGTAGCGGAATGCGGCGCATGGTGTCGTGCACGTGGTGATAGAACGAGGTGAAGCCGCGGGCGCCGTGCTCACCGGGTAGCGGTGCGCGGCCACCGATCCCCGTTCCCGGCAGTGGGATAGTGCGCGACTTGCCGCCGAGCTCCTTGCGGTCGAAGACGGTCACCTCGAAACCCCGTTCGGCGAGCTCATGGGCCGCGGTGAGTCCGCCGATCCCGGCGCCGAGCACCGCGACGCTGTTGCGGGGCGGGCCGTTTCGCCTGCGACCGACCTGCGCAGCCGCCGGGCCCGCGGTCGCCGCCAAACCGGCGGCCCCGGCCAAACCCGCCGCACCACGCAGTACCAACCGCCTGCTGACCGCGGTGTCCCGATATTGAGCTGTCACTGCACGACCCCGTTCGCAAATCTGACGATTCTGATCGTCATATTTAGCAGATGGACGCTCGCGATGGGAGACAATGCGGAGATGACGAGGAAGGACCAGCGATGAGCAGCGCTCCCAAGCAGCGACGACCGGTGCGGCCCTACGGCGGGATCGATGCGGCCGATCGGGTCGCGGCGCGGCGCGGCAAGCTGCTCGACTCGGGTCTGGAACTGTTCGGCACGCGGGGCTACGCGGCGACCGGGGTCAAGGACCTGTGCCGGACCGCGGGACTCACCGACCGGTACTTCTACGAATCCTTCGGCGGCACCAAGGAACTGTTCGCCGCCGTGTTCGACCGTGTCATCGACGAACTGTTCGAGGCGGTCGCTGTCGCGGTCGACGGCGAACCGCCGCGAGGAACCCGCAAGCTGCACGCGGGCATCGGCACGTACCTCACCGCACTAGCCGAGGATCCGCGCAAACTCCGGATCATCTTCGTCGAACCCACCGGGGCGGGCGCGGAACACCGCATGCGGGAGGCATTGTGGCGGTTCGCCAGGTTGGTGGCCGAGACCGCTACCGCCGCCCGCCCCGAAGCACGGCCACCCGCGGTACTGGTGGACATCTATGCGCTGTCGGTCGTCGGCATGCTCGAGCGCGTGCTGGTGGAGAAGCAGGGCGGGCGGCTGGACGTGCCGATGGCCGAGTTGGTGGACTATTGCACGGCATTCGCCGGTGCGTCGCTGGCCGCGCTCTACACCGGCCGGATAACCGAACAAGCCGGTCGCTCCGAAGTCGGCTCCGGCACTACGGACTGACGCGCTCGTCGCTCTCGGTTAACTCTCCGGTCGGTAGCCGCGATGCATAGCGTGAGGTAGATTTCACAACGAGTTCGTGCTCGGCACGAACCGACCCGCGGGGGACTGGCGGGAGGACATGCACAGTGGGGACCCAGGGTTCCGCGGCCGAGCGAGCCGGTATCGCCGAGGGCGATATCCGAGTGCTGGTCGAAAACGGCGAATACTGGCTGCGCAATCGCGGCGATATCGCGATGATGGCCGTGACGGTCGAGCGACTGCGCGCCCGGTGGCCGCGTGCGCGGATCGGGGTCCTCACCCATCAGCCCGGCATCCTGCAGGCAATGCTGCCCGAGGCGGAACCGCTCTGCGGACCGGACTGGAATTGGCGTCCGGACGGCTGGCACGGCCGGCTCTCCCGCACGGCGGGAACACGATTGGTCGGACCTGCCGCATTGCGCTGGCGGGCGGCGACGGACGGACCGAAGGACCGGCTACGGGCGCTCCGCTCCGCGGCGGCCCGGCGGCGGGCCGCCGGACCAGGTATCACCGAACACGTCACGGTGCCCGAAGACACCGAATTTCCGGTGGAGATCCCGGCCGCCGTCGAACAGGCATCCCTGGTGCTCGCGCTCGGCGGCGGGTACATGACCGATATCGACCGCTATCAGGCACACCGCACGTTGAACCTGCTCGAACACGCCCGATCGCTCGGCATTCCGACGGCGCTGGTCGGGCAGGGAGTCGGTCCGCTGCGCGATCCGGCTCTGCTGCGCCGCGCGAGCGAAGTACTGCCGGGCGTCGGCTTCCTGGCGCTGCGCGAAGGACGGCGCGGCCCGGAACTGCTGGCGCGGTTGGGTGTCGCGCCCGAGCGGGTGCTGGTCACCGGTGACGACGCGGTCGAATTCAGCTATCGCCTGCGGCAGGCCAAGATCGGCGCGGATATCGGATTGTGCCTGCGGATCGCCGACTACTCGCGGGTCAGTGCGGCCGCGCAGGCGACGCTGGGCCGGGTGGTCCGCGCCTGCGCCGGGCAGCTCGGCGCGGGTGTGGTGCCGCTGATCATCTCCGAATACGCCTCCGAGGACCGGCTTTCCACGCTGCCGCTGCTTGCGGGTGCGAGCGGTGCTCGGCCCGCCGTCGGCCGTGGCGGCACCCCACACGATGTCGCCAGGCAGGTCGCGGGCTGCCGGGTACTGGTCACCAGCGCCTACCATCTCGCGGTTTTCGCACTGTCCCAAGGTATTCCGGCGGTCGGCATCACCGCCTCGGAGTATTACGACGACAAGTTCCACGGGCTGGCCCAGATGTTCGGCACCGGGCTGCGGATCGTGCACCTCGACGACCCGGCGTTGGATCAGACGCTGACCGACGCGGTGCGCGACCTGTGGGACGAGGCCCCCTCGGTGCGAGATGCTTTGCAGCAGAAGGCGGTCGAACAGATCGACGCCAGCAGGGCCGGGCTCGAACGGGTCTTCCGGCTGGTGGAAAGCGGCCCGGTGCGCCCGGGTCATCACCGAGGGGGATAACTGATGACGACACTGTCGGTTTGCGTACCGGCGTATAACTCGGAACGCACGCTGGCCACGACACTGCGCTCGGTGCTCGACCAGGACGTGGATTTCGAACTCGTCGTGCTGGACAACGCCAGTACCGACGAGACCGGCGCCATCGCGTACTCCTTCGACGATCCGCGGCTCCGGGTGCTGCGCAACGACACCGTGCTGCCGATCGGGGACAACTGGAACAAGGCGATCCGCGCGTCCACCGGTGACCTGGTGAAGGTCGTCTGCGCCGACGATGTGCTGCGCCCGGGTGCGCTGGCCGCGCAACTCGCGGTGATGACCGGCGACCCGTCCATCGCCATCTCGTCGAGCCGGTTCGAAGTGATCGACGAGGACGGCGCAGTGCTCGAGACCGGGCTCGGCCTGGCCGGATTGCTCGGCAGGCAGTCCGCGCGGGCGCTGGCACGGGTCATCGTGCGGCGGGGGCCCGCCGACTTCGGGCCGACCGCGGCAGCGATGTTCTATCGCAAGCACTTCGATCTGGTCGGCGGGTTGCGTGGCGACCTGGTGTTTCCGATGGACGTCGACCTATTCGCCAGGGTCTCGTCGTTCGGGGAGTTCTTCGGGATGACCGAAATCCTGGCCGCCTGGCGCAATTCGTCGTTCAACCTGTGCAGCCGCACCTCGACGGTGAGCAAGCTGACCGACATGTACCGCTTCCACCACCGCATCGCGGGCGACTATCCGCACCTGGTGAGCCGTGGCGACGTGCTCGCGGGTGACACCCGGCTGGCCCGAGCGGCGTTGCACCGCTTGCGGGTTCGCACGGTGGCCACCGTACGGAATCGGCCGGATCTGCTGGTCTGAAGTACTGCTCGGCGAAGCGGCGAACGCCGGAACCGAGTCGCGACGGAACTCGGTCCCGGCGGTCACCAGGAAGACCGAACGGCTATCTCAGATCGTCCAAAGTCGTCCGTAGGTGTACACCGCGTCACCGCTGGAACTGACCACCTTGACGAACGGCCGAATCGTGGTCTGCCCGACCACACCGGTGACGGTGCCGTGGAAGCCGGACATCCGGAGGAATCCCGCCGCGCCGGAGATGTCGCCACCAGCGCATTCCACCGTCTGGATACCGGGGCCGAAGCCGACCTCGATTTCGACACCCGCCCGGGGAATCAAACCGTCCAGCTTGAGGATCGCGCCGTCGCCGCCGCCGAGATCCACCCCCAGACCGGGGGTCGAGTAGTTGAACTTCAACTTCCCGCTCAGCGTCGCGGGGTAGCCGACCTGATAGCCGATGGTGATGTGCCCGCGCCAGTCGCCGGCGTTCGGCCCGGCGACCCGGTATGCGGCCTCGCCATTGTGAAACCACTCGCGCGTCAACGGATTTCCGTCCAGCGGCGGCACGAAGTCGATACGAGTGTCGGATTGGATCGCCTCGATCGAGCGATCCTGCTGATCGATGATCTGGTTACTGCTGTCGACGACCGCTCCCGCGGCGCCGGTGCCGAAGACCAGCCCCGATGTCACGATCGTTGCGATCGCGAACAGGCGGATGCCTCGGCCGCATTGCTGCGTAATGTCCCTCATCTGGTTTTCCCCTTTTGCACACACACCTGGCCGAGCTCGGTAACGAATCATGTCATAACAAGCCATTGCGCAATCGAACAACAAACCCGTTGGGGGACAGCGAATTCGAGGCAAATCATCCTCCCCGCACGGTCGAGTCGGCCGGGTTGTCGACGATCCAGCAACCGTCGAGCTCCGGATAGCGGGCGCGGACCTCCGGCAGCAGATCGGGCAGCGTCAGCAGCACGAGATCCGGTCGGGCGGCGACGAGTTCGCCTGGCGCGATGATAGGCACATCGGTGCCGGGCATCCGGTGGCCCTGCTTGGCCGGCGCCGCGTCGGCAACGGCCGTGATCAGTCCGCGGTCGACGCCCGCCAGACTGAACAGCGCCACCGCGCGCGATGCCGCGCCGTACGCGTAGACCCGGTCGCCCTGTATCGCATGCCGGGTGAGCCAGCGCCGCAACGCTTCGGCGTGCCCGTCGGCGGCCTGCTGCAAGCGGCGAACGGCAGCGGGCTCGGTGTATCGGTCCTCCTGCCGCCGGATTTCGTATGTCGCGGCATCGGGTCGATGCGTGCCGTGGCGCGCGGCGACGAGCACGGTGCCCCCGTACAGGTCGAACCGCCACGCGGTGGTGATGCTCATGCCCGCGCGTTCCAGTAGCCGAGCGAGCGCGGACAGCGAGTAATAGGCAAAGTGGCCGTGCCGCAGCGCATTCCACTGGCCGGTGGCAACGATGGTGGCCAGCGAATGGAATTGGATCAAGAGCAGACCGTCCGGCGCGGTGGCCGCGGCCCGTTCGGCGAAGGCCGCCCGCTGATCGGGCTCGTGCATCAGGCCGAAACAGTCCAGCACCACGTCGGCGACGTCACCGGTGGGGAGGTAGCCGCGCTCGGTCAGCAGCGGCAGCCAGGTGCCGCCGTGCGGACTGCCGAACTCGCGCACGGTCTTTCCGCGTAGCAGGCCGGATTCCGCGACCTTGGCGACGGCGGCCGCGGCCTGTTCGCGCAGCGCGGCCGGTTCGATGCCACGCGGCTCTTCGGTGCGGGTGTCGTCCTCGGCCAGCTGTGCGAGACCGCAGTGCGCGCACAGATCCATCCGCAGCGGGTGGGCGGTCTCGGCGAGGCCCACCGGCGTGCTGGCGAGCGGAAAGTAGTCGGCGGCGGGCACCAGGCCGAGATCGAGCACCGGGGCCAGTTCGGTGCCGTGGCAACCTCGACAGCGGTACCCGCTACTCGGCGGAACCACGGCGGGCTCTTCCGTTGACGGCCGAAGACGCGGATCGGCGTGGCACCATGGCTGAGTGCGCATCGAGCAGACGGAGCTCGCCGATGTCCTTGTGCTGGTGCCGGACCCGTACCGCGACGAACGCGGCTTGTTCACCAGGACATTCGATGCGGTGGAGTTCGACACCTACCTCGACATGCCGGGTGCGGCGGCCGCGTTCCAGCAGGATTCGCAATCCCGGTCGGCCGGGGGCGTGATCCGCGGCCTGCACGGCCGGATCGGGCGCGGCGAAGCGAAGCTGGTGCGCTGTGCGCACGGTGCGGTGTACGACGTGCTGGTCGACATTCGGCGCGGCTCGCCGACCTTCGGCCGGCAGCAGGCGTTCCGGCTCGACGACGAGACGTTCCGGCACCTCTACGTGCCGCCCGGATTTCTGCACGGCTTCCAGGCGCTCACCGCGACCGCGGACGTCTGCTACCGCATCGACCGCCCGCACGACCCCGCCGAGGACATCGGGGTCGCCTACGACGATCCCGACCTGGCCATCGCCTGGCCGCTGCCGGTCACCGTGGTATCGGCACGCGATGCCGCCGCGGGGAGCTGGCGGCAACTGCTCGCGGCGCTGTGACGGTGGCCGGTGCCTAGGTGACCGGGACACGTGCTGGTCCGGTCTGTCTCCGGCGCATCGAACCATCGAGAACTCCGGTGTCGCGCAGCTTTTCCAGCCGCGGCAGCCGGGTGAACTTCTGGAAGAAGTCGTCGTAGGTGAGGCCGCGGGCGGTGTATTCCTGGAACAGCTCATCCGCTCCGGCCTGCACGGTCCACAGCGCGCGAAACCCGATCGCGGCGCGGGCGGCCGAGAAATCGACCCGGTAGGACCGCGGGTCGGCGCCGCTCTCGCCGGTGATGTTCAGCCGGGAGCCGGGTACCGCCGCCACCACCGCGCGGGCGATATCGGCGACGGTGAGGTTGTTGGCCTCGGTGCCGATATTGAAGGCGCGGGAGTGAATCGCCGCGGGCGGAGCCGTGAGGCAGTTGGCGAAGGCCCAGGCGATATCGCGAGCGTGCACCAGTGGCCGCCACGGTGTCCCGTCGGAGAGCACCTTCACCTCACCGGTCAACGTGGCGTAGCCGACAAGATTGTTCAGCACGATGTCGGCGCGTAACCGTGGTGAGAAGCCGAATGCCGTTGCGTTGCGCAGGAATACGGGGGAGAAGCCGGAGTCGGCGAGGGCGGCCACGTCGTCCTCGACGCGTACTTTGCTCTCCGCGTACGGGGTGATGGGGCGCAGCGGCGCGTCCTCGGTGACCAGGTCCGCGCCCGCGGCGCCGTAGACCGAACAGGTGGAGGCATACAGGAATCGCCGCACCCCGGCCTCTTTGGCGAGCCGGGCCAGCCGGACCGAGGCGTGATGGTTGATGGCATAGGTGATTTCGGGGGCCAGCGCGCCGAGTGGGTCGTTCGACAGCGCGGCGAGATGGATCACCGCGTCGAAGCCGCGCAAGTGGTCGACGGTGACGTCGCGCAGGTCCATGGTCAGCCCCGGCGGATCGCCGGGCAGGTCGCCGAGCACGCAGTCGGCGAAGAACCCGGCATCGAGGCCGACGACGTCGTGCGCGTTGGCGCGCAGCACCGGCACCATGACGGTGCCGAGGTACCCCTGATGTCCGGTGAGCAGTACCCGCATGGCTACGAACCTCCGAAATCGATGACAGCCTTGTCGAGCACGAATGCTTCGGCGTGCCCGGTATGACATTGCACGCCGCGCAGCCTGGTCAGCGCGGTGAACGCCTGCTCGTCGAACCAGTCCCGGTGTGCCTGGGACGGATAGTGCTTCAGCAGCAGCCTCGCCTTCTCCTCGGCGAGTGCCGGAGTGAGCCGATGGAACACGCTGGGGGCGGGGGTATCGGTCTCCCACTTGAGAATTTCGTAGCCGAGCACCAGGTGATCCCGGAATTCGGTAGTGACCAGCTCGGCGAGCACCCGATGGTCCTGATGCGCGTCGCCGCGTTGCGGCGCGAAGACGAGGTCGGGCTGGGCGCTACCCCGAAACATGTTGAGTTCGTGCTTGATTCGATCCCAGTGCGCGGGTGCTCGGCCGTCGGGCAGGTCGAGCACGGTGAGGTCGATCGCCGCGCCGGGGCAGAACGCGTCCAGCGCAAGGGTTTCCTCGTCCGCCCGTGCGGTACCGCCGCCGGACAGCACCAGGGCGCGCACCCGCAGTCCCGGGTACCCACGAGCGAGCGTCAGGAGTGTGCCGCCCATGCCGATGGCGATGTCGTCGCAGTGCGCGCCGAGGACGGCGATCTCGGCAACCGCCCCGACGGTCAGCCGGATCACGCGTGCTCCCAGACCATCCAGGGCCGGGCGCCCGATTGGTAGCCCGCGTCGAGTTCGGCCCGCTCCTTGAAGGTATCGGCGGGCTTCCAGAAGCCCAGGTGCTGATAGCCGAACAGCCGTCCCTGCCCGGCCAGCGTGCCGCAGGCGTCCGCGACCAGATCGCCGCCCGGCGGCAGCAGGTCGAAGATCTCCTGGCTGAGTACGAAGTAGCCGCCGTTCTCCCACAACGGCATTCGCGATACCGGCATGATCTCCTTGACCTCGCCGGTCGGCTTCATGTCGACGCAGTGGAACGACGACTGCGGCGGCACCACCATCATCGAGGCCGCGGCGCCGGAAGCGCCGAATTTCTCGATCATGTGGTCCAGTGGCGCGTCGGTGAGCACGTCGGCGTAGTTGGCGAGAAAGTGCTCGTCGTCGGCGACATATTCGCGCACCCGGCGCAGGCGCTCGCCGATGGCCGATTCCAGGCCGGTGTCGACGAATGTGATCTTCCAATCGCTGATGTCGGAGCGCAGCATTTCCACCCGGCCGTCCCGGATGACGAAGTCGTTCGACACCGATTCCTGATAGGTGAGGAAGAAGTTCTTGATGTGCAGGCCGCCGTAGCCGAGGCACAGGATGAATTCCTTGTGCCCGTAGTGCGCGTAGTAGCGCATCACGTGCCAGAGCAGCGGTCGCGGACCGACCAGTTGCATTGGTTTCGGGATCATGTCATCGGTGCCATCACGCATCCGCATGCCGTACCCGCCACAGAACAGCACAACCTTCATCGTGCTCCCCTCCCTGTCATTTCCGAATATCGAGTGCTGTTCACGTCGTTGTGATCGGTGAGATCGGCACGGTGCAGTGCCGGAAGTGGATAGAACAATTCGCCACCCCACGCGGCGATATGGCGAAGTTGCTCGGTGATCTCGGCTTCGAGATTCCACGGCAGTACCAGCACGACATCGGGCCGATCCTGGTCGATCCGTTCGGGCGGGTGGATCGGGATCCTGGTACCCGGCGTGAATCGTCCGTGCTTGTACGGATTTCGGTCCACCGTGTATTCGAGCAGGTCGGTGCGGATGCCGCAGTAGTTGAGCAAGGTGTTGCCCTTGCCCGGCGCGCCGTAGCCGACGACGCGGTTGCCTGCGGCGCGCTGATCGAGCAGGAATCGCAGCAGGTCGTGCCGGACCGCCTCGGTGCGCGTCCGCAGCTGCGCGTAGCCCTCGGCGCGGTGCAGGCCCGCCTCCTGTTCCAGCCGGAGAACTTCGGTGACGCGATCGCTCGGCACGGCGCCGACGCGGGCGGGCCTGGCCCACAACCGCAGTGAGCCGCCGTGGGTGTCCAGCAGTTCGACGTCGACGACCGACAGGTCCGCCGTCGCCAGTGCCCGCTGGGCGGAGTGCACGGTGTAGTACTGGAAGTGCTCGTGGTAGATCGTGTCGAATTGGCCGAGGCGCAGCAGGTTCAGCGCGTGGTGCACCTCGATGGACAGCCAGCCGTCATCGGCCATCAGCGTCCGCAGCGCTCTGGTGAAGCCGCGCAGGTCGGGGACGTGGGCGTAGACATTGTTGGCCACCACCAGATCCGCCGGTCGCTGTTGTCTGCGGATCTTCGCGGCGGATTCCTCGTCGAGGAAGGTCGTTTCGGTGGGCACTCCGGCCGCACGTGCGGCGTTGCCGACGTTCACCGACGGTTCGACGCCGAGGCAGGGGATGCCCGCTGCCACCACGTGCCGCAGCAGGTAGCCGTCGTTGCTGGCCACTTCGACGACGAACGAGTCGGGGCCGAGGGCGAGCCGGTCGATAGCTCGGGCGACAAAGGTTTGCGCGTGCCGCACCCAGCTGTCGGAGTACGACGAGAAATACGCGTACTCGGTGAACGTTTCCGCCGGGGTGATCAACGCCGGAATTTGCAGCAGCAGACACTCCGCGCACAGCCGAAGGTGCAGCGGGTAGGTTGATTCCGGTAGATCGAGTTCCTCGCGCGCGAGGAACTTCTCGCACGGCGGCGTCGCACCCAAGTCGAGAACGCTCGTCAATCGCTCGGAATCACACAGTCGACATCGCACGAAGCCCACCTTCTGCTGAGAGTCGTACCCCCGGCGCATTGCCGGCGCACCCCTGAAGTCGACTCGATGCAGTGAGACGTTACAACGAAAGTGCCGCGTGTCGCTGGCGAAATCGGCTGGTCGGGAAGTAAATTCCGATAATTCTCCACCGTTTCCGGCAGGTAGCTTACCGGCGGCTATCGGAGGGCTTAGTGGTTTCCACTCGGGGAGACGAATTCGCCTGACGGTAGCGAAGCCGCGCGACCTGGGCTCATATGGCGATGGACGGGCAAAACATACCGGGGCGGAAAACCGACCGCCCCCCTGTTGGCTACCGCGTGGAACACTTTGTGGCCCTGGTGATTCGATATGTGAAACGGATTGTGTTCTGTAACAATCTCCTTCTGGCCACCGAATGAGGGAAAAACCCGGGGTGGCCACCGATGGTGCCGCGGGGACCGATCAGTGCAGATCGGGGGGCTTCTTCTTCTCTCCCACGGGGAGGTGCGTGTTCATGAGCTTCGAGCTCGCCGACAACGACGATCTGGACGTGCGTCGATCGCCGACCATCATGCCGCGCTCGGAGCGTGAACGCTGGCAGGTGGAGTATGTAAAGCGCTTGGGCGCAACGGATTTAGCGGTGATCGTCGTGGCGATCGCGCTCGCGCAGATCATCCGTTTCGGCGGGCCCGCCGCGCCACCGCTGGCCTGGCATCTGCCCTACGAAGTGGGCTACACCGTGGTCTCTGGGGCGCTCGCGCTCACCTGGGCCGTCTTCCTCGCCGTCGGCAACACGCGGTCGCCACAGGTGGTCGGCAGCGGCACCGAGGAGTATCGGCGGTTGGTCGCGGCGACGCTGCGGCTGTTCGGTGTCCTCGCCATTGTCGCGCTGATCTTCCAGATCGAGTTCGCCCGTGGCTATTTGGCGATCGCACTACCGCTCGGTCTGTTGGGCCTGATGCTGAGCAGGTTGCTGTGGCGGATCCACGCGCGACAACTACGCGCGCGGGGGGAGTACCGTACCTCGGTCCTCGTGGTCGGCTGCGCGGAGGCGGCCCAGGCGATGGCGAACGCGTTCGCCCGCGACCCGGCCTCGGGATACCGGGTGGTCGGTGTATGTATCCCCAACGGGCTCAACGAGATCACCGAGTACATCCGCGACCCGTCGGGGCACACCTTCTCGGTGGTCGGCAGCGATCGCACGGTGCTCGACGCGGTCCGCCGCAGCGGCGCGGACACGGTCGCGGTCACCGCGACCGATCACCTCGGGCCGATCGAATTGCGCAGGATGGCTTGGGAACTCGACCCGATCGGGGTGGAGCTGATCGTCGCGCCCGGCGTGGTCGATATCGCGGGTACCCGGCTGACCAATCGCTTTGTCGCGGGCGTACCGATGCTGCACATCGCCAAACCGCAATACGACCGCGCGAAGTCGACCGGCAAGGCGGTGTTCGACGTGTGCTTCGCGGCCGCGGTACTGGTGGCGATCGCGCCGACCATGCTGGCCATCGCGATGGCGGTGAAGATGACCAGTCCGGGGCCGGTGTTCTATCTGTCGGAGCGAATCGGCCGGGGCGGTAAGCCGTTCCGGATGATCAAGTTTCGCAGCATGTACGTCGAGTCGGACGCGAGTGTGGACGCGCTCATCCAGCGCCACGGCGGCAACCCGGTCTTCTTCAAGATCAAGGACGATCCGCGGATCACGCCGATCGGCAAGTTGCTCCGCAAGTTCAGTCTGGACGAGCTGCCGCAGTTCTTCAACGTGCTGCGCGGCGAGATGAGCGTGGTCGGGCCGCGCCCGCAGGTGCAGCGCGAAGTGGACAGCTATGACGGCGAGATGCGGCGCAGGCTGCTGGTCAAGCCCGGTGTCACCGGGCTGTGGCAGGTCAGCGGCCGGTCCGACCTGTCGCTGGAAGATTCGGTGCGGCTGGATCTTTCCTACGTGGAGAACTGGTCCATGGTGCTGGATCTGCTGCTCATCGCGAAGACGATCGGCGCCGTGACCCGCGGTGCGGGCGCCTACTGAGCCGCCGGAAACTCCTCGGCAAGTTCCTCGAACAGCGCGGTGTTCATGGCGAATGCACGCTGTCCTTCGTCGAGGACACGGCGGCGTTCCAGGTCGTCGAGCGGCAGTTGGTCGAGCAGGCCGCGGTATTCGCGCTTGAACGCGGCCGGATTGCCGACGCCGTCGAAGACGTAGAAGCGGACGCCGTCGCCGCGATGCGGGAGGTTCCAGAGCTTTTCGGCGGTGCCGCGGATGACCTGGCCACCTGAGAGATCGCCGAGGTAGCGGGTGTAGTGGTGGGCGATGTAGCCGGCGGGCCAGTCGCGGGCACACTCGTCGATGCGCGCGGCGTAGGCCGCGGTCGCGGGCAGCGGCTCGAGGCCGTCACGCCACTGCGGGCCGATCAGGTGCGCCAGGTCGCGCTCGAGTTCGGCGGTGCGGGCCAGCTCGGGGCGGATGAACGGCCCGGCGATCGGATTCGCGGCGAGGGTGTCCCAGCGGTCCTCGAGTGCGCGGTAGATGAACCAGAGCTGACCGGTGTAGCGGTGATACGAGTCGACGCCGAGCGCGCCGCCGAGCATATCGCTCATGAAACGCGAGTTCTCCGCGTCTGCGTGCTGCTGTTCGGTAGCGCTGCGGATCTGCTTAGAGAACGGTGTTGCCTCCGACATATCCGAACCACCTCACCCGATCGCCGCAGGCCGCCTTCTGTGCTGGCAACCCTAACCAGCTGGTTTGACGATACCGGTTCCGGGTGCGCGACGCACGGACCTGCTCACTGAATGGGCGGCGGCCTGCGGCGACGGCTGGGCCGGATCCGGCGCACGATCGGGCGGCGCAGCGAACCGAACCGGCGCAGGATGCGCGGCCGCCGGACGGTCCGGTCGAACCATTCGCCGAGGGTGACACCGGCGGCCAGCGCGCAGCCGACACCGAATGCCAGCAGCAACTGGTTGGCGCCGAGCACCAGCTCGTCGTTGAGGACCGCGTACAGGCCGCGGTACAGCTTGAGACCGGGCAACAGCGGGGTGATGCCCGCGACGGCGACGACCAGCGGGGGAGTCAGCGCGCGCCGCGCCATCAGACCACCGGCCATGCCGATGACGCTGGCGGCGACGCCCGAGGAGAGCACCGGACCGAACCCGATCTGCTGCACCAGCAGATAGCAGATCGTGCCCGCGGCGCCACTGCCCGCCGCGGCGGCGAGGGCGCGTTTCTCGGCGTAGCAGGCGAGCGCGAAGGCGAGCGCCGCGACGGCACCGGCCACGATCTGGACCGGCAGGTCGATGATGTCGTTCGACGGTGTCACCAGGATCGGCGGCACCGTGGCGTCGAGGAGCCAGCCGATGCGCAGCGCGAGCGCGATGCCCGCGATGATGCCGCCCGTCATCATCATCACCTCGAGCATGCGCGCCGTCGAGGTGATCGGTGCTCCGGTTATGCCGTCCTGCACCGCGCCGACCAGTTGTAATCCACTGAGCAGCACGGTGATTCCGGCCGCGATGATCAGCGCCGGATCCACCTCGATGCCGAGCGGGCCTGCCAGGGTGGCGAGCACCACGGCGGGGGTTGCGGCGATCGCACCACCCACCATGTGCTGGAAGAAGAACGGCAGACCGTAGCGGTTGAGCACGCGGTTGACCCGGTCGATCGCCAGCGTGGTGCCGAAACTGACCGCCGCGACGACGATTCCGCCGCCGAGCAGCGCGGCGATCGCGGCCGCCAGCAGCGACCAGCCGAAGGTGGCCGTCCAGCGGTGGTAGGGGTGCGGTGCGGAGGTGATCGCGTCCAGCGCGGCGCGGGCGTCCTCCGGCGGGACCACCTCGTTGCGGATGCGCCGGGTCAGCCGGTCGACGGCGGCGAGCCGGGTGAAGTCCAGCGACCGGTAGTGCACGATCCGCATGGTGCTGGCCGGCGGCAGCAGTGGACCCCGGTCGGCCCAGATCCTGATGGCGTCATAGGTCACGTCGATATTGCAGCGAGACAGCCCGTAGGTGGCGGCGATGAATCGGACCTGGGTAGTCGTATCGATCACGCCGGTGCCTGAGGCCAACACCACCTCACCGACCCGGACCGCCAGATCCAGCACCTCGGCGACCCGCGCGTCATCGGTGAGATCGATCGGCTGCAGCGGGGAGGGGGCCGCGACGATCGTGTCCGCGGTCGCGGGCCGATCGGCCACCAGCAGCCCGACCGCCTGGCTCACCACCGGCATCCGCCGTCCGCGTCGGAACAGCCGCCGCCGACCGAGGTGATCGACCCGGGTCTCGGTGTTGTCGCCTCCCGGCGGCGTGCCTGAATCCATGCACGCGAACGTAGTCACCTTCTGGCGACCTTCGCATCCGGGCTGGCACACCGGCCCGCGCGGCGCGTGTCGGGGGCCTGGTCGTCCACCCCGACCCGACTCCGGTATCGACGTGGCCAAACCTTCGACGCAACCTCAGCTCGCCCGGGTGGCGGTCGGTACTAGCTTCTCAGGCTGGCGACGTCGGTGAAGGCTCCGTCGACAAGTAGCGGGACTGCGTTGCTTGTGTCGAGTTCGGTGGCTATGGCGACGTCGTCTGAGAATCCACCGGTTGCGAGTTCTCGGCCGGATGCGCAGTTGGCGATCATCGTGGGGATGTTGTCGGTGCCGTCGTGGGAAGCCTTGGCGGCGAGGGCTTCCGGGGAGAGGGCGCCGGTTTCGCGGGCTGCCAGGGCGGATGCCACGGCGCCGGCGCCGAGCCAATCTTCTACTGCGGGGCGCAGAACGTTCTGGCCCGGCCAGTGTTCGCCTGCCGCGATGACGGTGACCGGGTGATCGACGGAGCCCCAGCCTTGTTGTGCGATCCAGCGAGCCACCGCGGTTGCGTTCCGAAGGCATGCGGCGACTACCGGGACGCCGTTTACAGCGGCCGAGATGGCTGAACCGTTGGGCGACGGCAACACCAGACGTGGCGTGGCGGGCGCGCGGCGTAGTGCTGCGGGGGACAAGGACCAAGGTTGGTCTGCCGACACCGCTCGGCGGCCGACCGCCAGCACCGCATCCGCTTCAGCGGCGAACTCGGCGGCCGCTCCGTCGCGCCAGGGATATGGCAGAACTTGCGTTCCGGCGTCGACTGCGACGCTCACCGACGTGGTGAAGGACAGAACGTCAACGACGACAACGCAGGCACTGTGCGGCCCAAGTGTTCGCGCGCCTGCCAGCCCCCAGTCGAGTCGTACGCCCCACGACCGCTGCCTCGACCAATCGACGTCGGTCATAGTTGCCCCTTCTTCGGAAACGTATCCGGCGTCGACAATAAGGCCGAAACGAGTCGGCAAGGCCACCGGCGAGGTCGGATACGGCTGGCCCGGCACGGGTCGCGCACCGGGAAAACTCCGTCGTACGCGTGTGAGTACCATTGCCGCTGAGGCTAATTCGGTTGCTCTGCCCGGCTCGGCGGGGGACTATTTCGGGATGCGCTTCTCGATCAACATTCCGAACTTCGGCGACTTCGCCGATGCCAGGACGGTGGCGATGGCCGCTGCGGCAGCGGAGCAGGCGGGGTGGGACGCGTTGTTTGTCTGGGATCACGTGGTGCTCGATAAGGCCGAGCGCCGAGATCAACCGTTCGGGGATCCGTGGATGCTGCTGACCGCGGCGGCGTTGGCAACCTCCCGCATCAAGCTGGGTACTCTCGTGACCCCGGTGGCGCGGCGGCGGCCGGAACAACTCGCCCGCCAAGTGGCCACCTTGGATTCCCTCAGCGGCGGAAGGGTTATTTTCAGCGCCGGTCTCGGTGGGCCGATTGCGGACGAATTCGGTAGTTTCGGCGACACGACCGACCCGGTCGTGCTGGCCGAGCGCTTGGACGAAGGCCTGGATCTATTGCAGCGCTACTGGTCTGGCGAGCGCGTCGACCATGACGGGCGGCATTACCGAGTTCGGGATGTCACGCTGCTGCCCGCCACCACGCAACGCCCTCGTCCACCGGTGTGGATCGCCGGATTCTGGCCTCATCGCCGTCCGATCCGCCGAGCCGCCAACTGGGACGGCGTGGTCCCCCTGTTCACCACAGCCGGTCACGGACAGCTACCACCGCTCGACCAGGTTCGCGACTTGGTTACCGAAATCCACCGCCACCGAAAAGACCCGGACACCCCATTCGAGGTAGTCCTCGGCGGTGTCAGCCCAGGGGACCCCGCCAAAGCACGTGATCTGATCGCCCCATTCGCCGACGCCGGTGCAACCTGGTGGGACGAGCGACAACTCATGACCACCGACGCTCTCCATCGCCTCGCACCGGTCATGCGGCGCATCAACCAAGGCCCGCCCGCCCTGTAGCGCTGGTCCGCGGCCCGGCGAGTCAGTCGGAGCGGAGCACCTTGTCCCCGATGTCGAGTGTTCGGCGGACAGACGACGTAATTCCTTGCTGCGAGACTGTTTTCACTTCGGGAAAGGAGTGGAGATATGGCCGAGGTTTGTCCGCAGTGTAACCGGAAAACCGGGATGGATATCGGGGAGAAGGATCGTCAGGGGTGGCAGAAGTATCAGTGCCAGGAGTGCAAGTTCGAATGGAAAGCGCCCAATCCATGAGGGCTGTTTCGGAATTGGTGGGAGGAGAGGCGCATGCGACTTGTGGTGAACCGTAGTCAAACGGCTGTCAAGGGGATGCTCGGCGGGCACAAGGGCATGCAGTTCACGCTCTCGTGCCGTCTACAGCTCACCGACGAGGAGAATCGGCTCGTCCAGCAGTACAAGCTGACGGAGTACCCCCTGACCTGGCGTACTTTCCAAGGTACCAAGCTGGTCGGCGACACCATCGGCAGCTTGGTACAGGGCTCCAGTCAGACCGTGTCGGACGTGAAGACATTGCTGACGAACGAAGATGTGATCAAGGACGCGATCGACGAATTGCCGACGTTGTTCGCGGTCTGTCGCACCTTCGGGGGAAACGAGATCATCGACTACCCGCGCGCGAAGAGCGCATAAGGGACTCGGAACAGTGAACCCCCGCCGAATAGCGGGGGCTCACTATCGCTGGGGGTTCGGATCTATCCGCGCTCGAACACACTCGCATCATCGAGCATCGCCGCGCGCAGCATGGATTCCGGGACACCCATTCCCTCGACCAGGGTCCGGGCTTCGGGGCGGAGGCGGTCGACGAGCTCATTGACTCCTCGCCGAACTGCTTTCGCGCGTTCGACGGACATGAAGCGGTGCATGATGTACCAGGCCTGGTTCTCCTCCAGCGTCGAGTAGACGTAGAGGTCGCAGACACTTTCGGCGAGCGCACGGGCGTCCGTGTCCTGGATTCCCTCGATCCCTTCGATGAAGGCCTCCAGGATCAGGCGGTCGATGTGGGCAGTGCCCGCCGCGAGAATGTGGTCCTGGGCGTTGTTGAAAGCTTCGAACGGGCTGGTGTCCTCGGCGCGGGCGCGCAGCCGGTGACCGGCGGTGCGCACCAGGTATTCCTCCCGATCGGCGAACAGTTGCAGTTGAACCGAGCGACGGGCCAGATCACCGTCGTCGACGGAGTCGTTCGAGCCGTCGCGCAGCCGCTGGATCAGCTGACGCACGCCGGTGACCTTGCGCACCTCGTCACCCGCCATGGTGGCGGCGAACTTCACCCAGCCGAGCGCGTCCAGGTCGCGGACCTCGTCGGAGTACGCGGTGAGCAGTTCCTTGGCGACGAGCTGGGTGAGCACCACATTGTCGCCCTCGAAGGTGGTGAACACATCGGTGTCCGCCTTGAGCGTGACGAGCCGGTTCTCGGTCAAATAGCCTGCGCCGCCGCATGCTTCGCGGCACTCCTGGATGGCGCGGGTGGCATGGCGGGTCTGCGCGACCTTCAGGCCAGCGGCCCGCTTCTCCAGTGCCCGTTGCGAACTCGGGTTGAGATCCTGGCCGGTCTGCACCAGGTGCATCCGGCGTACCAGGTCGTTCTGCGCGAACGCGAGCGCGTACGTCTTGGCGACCAGGGGGAGTAGCCGCCGCTGGTGGCTGCGGTAGTCGAGCAGGACCGTCTCCTGCCCGCTGTCCGGGTCGGCGAACTGCCTGCGCTTCTCCGCGTACCGGATGGCGATGCTGAGCGCGACCCTGGCACCGGCGGCCGCGGCCCCGCCGACGCTGACCCGCCCGCGCACCAGGGTGCCGAGCGTGGTGAAGAAGCGACGGCTGGGGTTCTCGATCTCGGAGCTGTAGGTGCCGTCCGGTTCGACGTCGGCGTAGCGATTGAGCAGATTCTCCCGCGGCACGCGGACGTGGTCGAACACGATGCGTCCGTTGTCGGCGCCGGGCAGCCCACCCTTGAGTCCGTCGTCGGAGGTGGTCACGCCGGGCAGATCCGCGCCGTTCTCGTCGCGGATCGGCACCAGCAGGCAGTGCACGCCGCGACCCTCACCCTGGGTGATCAACTGCGCGAAAACCGCTGCCATGCGCGCATGTTCGGCGGCACCGCCGATATAGTCCTTGCGCGCCGACGGCGTCGGCGAGTGGACCACGAACTCCTGGGTGTCCGGGTCGTAGGTGGCGGTGGTCTCCAGGTGAGCGACGTCGCTGCCGTGCCCGGACTCGGTCATCGCGAAACAGCCGAGCAGATCCAGCGAGATGAGCCGCTTGATGTACTCGCGATGCCGCTCGGTGCCCAGATTCTCGACCGCCCCGCCGAACAGACCCCACTGCACACCGGCCTTCACCCACAGCGACAGATCCGCATACGCGAGCATCTCAAGCCCGGTCACCGCGGCGCCAGGCTCGCTGGTGCCACCGTTCTCCCGTCGGAAACCGCGCTCGGCGTAGCCCATCGTGGCGATGACCCGCATCTGGTCGAGCACCCGCGCGCGGGCCGCTTTGTAGTCGAGGTACGGGTCGCCGGCGAACTTGTCGTCCGCGAGCTGGACTCGCGCCTCCTCCCGGACTGCTCCCCACGGTCCGTCCAGTGCTGCGCGTAGGTGATCCGCCGTCGTTGCGGTGCCGGTAGTCATAACTCGACATTAGCCCGCGCCGCGCCGGGCAAACCGTGACTGTTGACACGACATTCCGGGCGGAGCTCTTGTGGCAGATTGAACGGGTGTTTAATATATTGAACATGTGTTTAACAAACAGCCCGTACCGCAAGGACCCGCCGAGGATCTGACGACGGCGGCCCGGATCCGCGATGCCGCGATCGAGGTGTTCGGCGAGCATGGATTCCAAGTCGGAGTCCGTGCCATCGCGAAGGCAGCAGGGATCTCCCCGGGATTGGTGAACCATCACTTCGGCTCCAAGGACGGACTGCGGGCGGTCTGCGACGAGCGTGTGCTGCAGCTGATCCGCGAGGCGAAGGTCAAGGCGATCACCGCGGACAACGTGTCCAAGGGGATGCTCGCCGCCATGGCCGACATCGAGGAATACGGCCCCTTGGTCGCCTACATGGTGCGCAGCTTGCAGGCCGGTGGACCGATGGCGGAATCCCTGCTGGAACACATAATTTCCGATGCCGAGGTGTACATCCAGGCCGGCGTCGACTCGGGGGCCATCAAGCCGAGCCGCGATCCCGCGGCACGTGCCAAATACCTCATGTTGCTCAACGTCGGCGCGACCGTCCTCTACATGCAGATGCGCACGCAGCGCGGGGAAAAGCTCGACTACCGCAAAGCCATTCGGGAGCTCACGGAGGAGCTCACCGCACCCGCCCTGGAGATGTACACCCAGGGCCTACTCACCGACCCCACGATTTTGGACACATTCACCAAGGAGACCTGATGTCCGACATCATCGAAGTCCGCGATCTGCGCAAAACCTTCGGCCACGTCGCAGCACTGGACGGACTGAATCTCACTGTCGGAGAAGGCGAGATCCACGGCTTCCTCGGTCCCAACGGCGCGGGCAAGTCGACCACCATTCGGGTGCTGCTCGGCATTCTGCGCGCCACCGCAGGCCGAGTCGAACTGTTCGGCCGTAACCCGTGGACCGATGCGGTCGCCCTGCATCACGAACTCGCCTATGTGCCAGGCGATGTCACGCTGTGGCCGTCGCTGTCCGGTGGCGAGACGATCGACCTGTTGGCTCGCATGCGCGGCGGCATCAATGCCGAGCGCAGGGCGGAGCTGATCGAACGATTCGACCTCGATCCGCGCAAGAAGGCCCGCACCTACTCCAAGGGCAACCGCCAGAAGGTCGCGTTGATCTCCGCGCTGGCCTCCGACGTCCGCCTACTGCTGCTCGACGAACCGACTTCCGGCCTGGATCCGTTGATGGAGCAGGTCTTCCGGGAATGCGTCGAGGAAGCCAATCAGCGCGGCACCACCGTTCTGTTGTCCAGCCACATCCTCTCCGAAGTCGAGGCGCTCTGCGACCGGGTGACCATCATCCGGGCCGGGCGCACCGTGGAGAGCGGCACCCTGGCCGACCTGCGCCACCTTTCGCGCACCTCGATCACCGCCGAATTGCTCGGCGACCCAGGAGATCTCAGTCGGATCGAGGGCGTCGAGGACATCGAGCGGGACGGCACGACGCTGCGCTGCCAGGTGGACAGTGAGCATCTCGGCGAGCTGATCCGAGTACTCGGCGACACCGGGGTGCGCAGCCTGACCAGTGCGCCGCCGACGCTGGAAGAACTCTTCATGCGGCACTACCACGTCGACGGCGAGACCTCCGGGTCGGCCGCGAAGCGCGCGGCGAAGAATGGGGAGAAGGTGCGCGCATGACCACCATCGCTGCCGAACGTGCCCCCGCGGCACCGATTTTCGCCGACTCCAGCGATTTCGCGGGTACCGGGCAGCTGCTGCGGCTGTATCTGCGACGCGATCGCATCGTGCTGCCGCTGTGGTCGTTGCTGCTCGGGCTGATGCCCGCGTTCCAGGTCGCGAGCATCAAGGGCCTCTACGACACGCAGGCCGAGCTGGACAATTTCGCCAAGACCACCGCCGACAGCCCGGCACTGCTGGCCATGTACGGGCCGGTGTTCGGCACCGAACTCGGCTCGATCGGCACCTGGAAAGCCGGTGCCATGTACACGATGATCGCGATCGCCACGGTGCTCACGGTCATCAGGCACACCCGAGTCGAAGAGGAAACCGGGCGCGCGGAATTGGTGGGCGCCACCAGCATCGGCCGCTACGCCGGGCTCACCGCCGCGCTGACCACGACCTACCTCGGTTCGGTGGTCGCCGGAATCGTTTGTGCTGCCGCGCTATACGGCAACGACCTGCCTGCGATGGGCTCGCTCGGCTGGGGCAGCGCCCTGGCCATGTCCGGCATCGTCTGGGGTTCGGTCGCCGCGGTCGCCGCCCAGGTGAGTTCCGGCGCGCGAATCGCCCGCGGGATCGCGTTCGGCGCACTCGGCGCCGCGTTCGCGTTCCGTGCCGTCGGCGACGCCGGAAACGGGGTGCTCTCCTGGTTCTCGCCGGTTGGCTGGTGCCTGCAACTGCGCCCGTACGCCACCGAACGCTGGTGGGTGCTGATCCCACTGCTTGCGGTCGCGGTCGTCGGGACCGCAACGGCCTACGCGCTGCTGCGCACCCGCGATACCGGCTCCGGTCTGGTGGCCGAGCGCCCCGGGCCACCGGTCGCCGACTCGGTCCTTGCCGGACCGCTCGGACTGGCCTGGCGGCTGCAACGCGGGACATTGCTGGCGTGGGGCATCGGCTTCGCTCTCTACGGGCTGCTGATCGGCGGTGCCGTGAACAGCGTCGGCGACATGCTCGACGGCAGCCAGACCATCCGCGACCTCATCTCCCGGATGGGTGGTTCGGATATGTTGCAGAACTCCTTCGTCACCTACGCGATCACCATGCTCGCCGCCGCGGCCGCCGCGTACTCGATCTCGGCGACCTTGCGGCTGCACGAGGAGGAGACCAGTTCCCGCGCCGAGACCACGTTGTCCGGCTCGGTCGGACGCACGCGATACGCGTTGAGCCACATCGGCTTCGCGCTGTTCGGCCCGGCGGTGGCGCTGCTCGTGGCGGGTGCGGCGATCGGCATCGTCTACGGTGCGGCATCGGGCGATCTGGGTGAGAAGCTGCCGCAGGCGATCGGTGCCGCCGCCGTACAGGTGCCCGCGGTATGGGTCGTCACCGGCATCGCGGTCGCGCTCTACAGCCTCGTGCCCCGCTTCGCCCCGGTCGCCTGGGGCGTGCTGAGCGCCATGGTGGTGATCTTCTTCGTCGGCTCGCTCGACGGGCTGCCGCAGTGGATCGTCGATCTGGTGCCGTTCGTCCATCCGCCCAAACTGCCCGGCGCGGAATTCCAAGCCGCGCCGGTGCTCTGGCTGCTGGCGATCGCGGCAGCGCTGCTCGCGGTAGGCATCGCCGCCTTCCGCAGGCGCGACCTGCGCTGAACCGGCAAGCCGCGCGGCCCATGCCCAGCGTTGTGCGTGGGTCGCGCGCGGTAAGCGCTTGCGCCGCACAGACGTTGGCGACGCCCTACAGCGCTTGCAGGTGCTGTGAGGTGGCGCGAAGTCTGTGCCGCGGCGAAATCAGCTGACGTCTGCGTCGAGGCCGAGCTTTGCGGCGAGTCGGGTGAGGTAGCCGTGCACTTCGTCCGCTGTGCGGTCCGGCGTGCCGAAAATGACCTCGGTGACGCCGAATTCGGCCCACTGCGCCAGTTGTTCGGCGTTGTGGCGACCGGCCAGTGCGATGATCTCGGGTGCGCCCGCGCGGTCGTGCTCGCGCCAGATCCGGTGCAGCAGTTCGATCTTCGTGTGCAAGCCGTCTTCGGTCGGAGTGGTGATCCAGCCGTCGGCGTTCTTTGCCAGCCAAGTGAACGACTTTTCGGTGCCCGCGGCGCCGAGCAGCACCGGAATGTTCTTCTGCACCGGTTTCGGCCACGACCAGCTGGCCCCGAAGTTCACGAACTCGCCGGCGAAACTTGCCTCCTCCTCGGTCCAGATGGCGCGCATCGCGTCCAAGTGCTCGCGCAGCACCGTCCTGCGCTTGCCCGCGGGCACGCCGTGGTGGGCGAGTTCGTCGGTATTCCAGCCGAATCCGACGCCGAGGCTGACCCGGCCGCCGGACAGATGGTCCAGCGAGGCGATGGTCTTGGCCAGCGTGATCGGATGATGCTCAGCGGGCAACGCCACCGCCGTCGACAACCCGATCCGTTCCGTCACGGCGGCCGCGGTGGCCAGCGCCACCCACGGATCGAGGGTGCGCAGGTACCGGTCGTCCGGCAGGCTCGCGTCGCCGGTGCGGGGATGCGCCGCCGCGCGCACCACTGGGATGTGGGTGTGTTCGGGCACGTAGAACGTGTCGAAACCGGCACCCTCGGCGGCCTTCGCTGCCGCTGCGGGCGTAATGCCCCGATCGCTGGTGAACAAGACAATCCCGTACCGCACCGTACGCGCTCCCATCGCCGAAACTAGAACAAGTTCTACCATCTTTCCTTGGTCGGCACCAAGGTTTGGCGTGCACCGCCGGTCAGCGACAACGCCGCCGAGCACAGCGCGAGCACCATCGCGACGGCTGCGGCCACGCCGCCGAGAATGTCGGTGGGCAGGTGGTAATCGAGGCCGATCATGCCGATCGCGGCCGCGCATTGCGCCGCGACAGCAACTACGAGCGCAGTGATCCGAGCTCGCATCGAATCGACCAGCACGATGAACGCGGTGGCGATCGCGATCAGATGCACGGTGTGACCGCTCGGATAGGCAAGATAGTCGTGCAGCTGTCGGTTCCAGAGCGGTTTCCACAGCCAGGTATTGAGGCCGAGGGCGAGTTCGGGAACCACGAGCATGATCGCGGCGCGCCGCCAGTCGCCCCGATAGCCGAACCACGTGCACGCGAGCAGCAACAGCGGCAGCAGGATGTAGGCATTGCTGGGAATCACCAGCGCCTGATAGATGCCGGGCCTGCTGTCGAGGGCCGAGTGGATCGGTGCGGCAAGCGCGCGATCGAGCGCCGTCGGACCGCCGTCGGGGGGAAATGTCGCGGGAAGCAGGCCCGCGACGGCGCCGCCCAGCGCGATCCCGCCGAGCCGGAACGCGCCGCCGGGGATGACGTCCTGCCGTAGTCCGAACACCGGTCGACGATAGTCACTGACAGATTCTTGCTATGCGACCACGGTGTGTCGGCCTAGGCTGTCGGAGAAGTCAATGGTCATTCCACCGGAATCTGCTCCGGAAACGGTCACCGTCGAAACCGCCGCAGGGCAGGTCAACTCGGAGATCTGCTGAACGCTCCGCGACGTCGTGCTGACTTGGTATGGTCGAGTCGATCGGTGAACATTTGGGTTCACCAATCGAAATCTCGGCTCGGTCGGCCTGAAAGCAATGTGGCTCGGGTGTATTTCTTGCGGTCGTCTGGGCCGGGGGAGTGACTGAGAGGTACCCCATGGTGGGCGATGATGCCCGGCCTACGCTGGCCGGAACCTATCGGCTTCCGACGATCGTCGGGCGGGCGGCGGAGCTCGCCGAGCTCGGCAGACTACTCGTTGATCCTCGGGTCCGGCTGCTCACGCTCACCGGGACCGCAGGTGTCGGCAAGACAAGGCTAGCTCGAGAGGCGCTGTCGGACAGCGCATTCCACGGATGTCTCGATGCGATGATCGATCTCGGCGAATGCGCCGATCGGGCAAGTGCGTGGAACGCGGTGCTCGCCACCGCAAGTAATCGGCCGCTGGCCCCCGCGTACCCGGCGCTCGACCCCGCCGAGGCATTGGCGGTGCTGGCGTCCAGGATCGGCACCTGTCGGGCAATCCTGTTGCTGGACAACTGCGATCGCGTGGTCGCACAGATATCTACCGATGTGGCGTGGCTGTTGGAGCACTGTCGGCATCTGGTGGTCGTGGCGACCAGTCGGGTCCCGTTGAATCTGTACCGCGAATGTGTGCTGTGCGTGCGGCCGTTGCGCACCGACTGCGGCGGGGGAGACTATTACCCCGGCTCCTCACCGGCCGCACAGCTGTTGCTCGACAGCATCGACAGCCACTACCGAGGGTCGGCCGCGGTGGCCGACCGGCTGGTCCTCGACGAGATCGCCCGCGAACTCGGCGGCGTTGCGCTGGCCATCGAACTGGCGGCCGGTTCGATCAGCCGGATCGGCCCCGCACGCACCCTGCACCGCATCAAAGTAGGCGTCGATCTGAAGTCGCCGTGCTTCGTCGACGTGCCCGCCCGGCACCGGACGCTGCACGCCGCGGTCGAATGGGGCCTCGGCGACGTCGATTCCGCGTTGCTCGATCTGCTGTTGCGGCTTTCCTTGTGCGAGTCGGTGATCGATACCGACGTCGCCTGCCTGGTGACCGGGAGCGCCGAGGAGGAGACCGCGACCGCGCTGGCCGAGCTGGTCCAGCGCAGCCTGCTCGACCACACGGCCAGCGGGGCGCATGGGCACGGCTACCGGCTCTTCGCCACCGTGCGCGCCTATTGCCGGCAGGTGCTCGGTGCTGACCCGGCACGCGCCAAAGCGATTCGCGAGGACCATGTGGACCGCCTCGCCCGGCTAGCCGAGATCATCGGACCCCGGTTCGACCAGCGCGAACATCGCGCGGCCGCGTTGGCCGCCGCGGGCAAGCGGATCGTGGATTTTCTTGCGGCAGTGCACTATTTGATTGACACGGGACAGCCGGAACGTGCCGTCCGACTGGCGGCGAATCTGGAATCGGCGTGGATCCAGCACGGCTACCAGTCCGAGCTGGAGACTGTGCTGGCCAAGGCGTTGAAGATGAGCGATCGCGGCACGCTGGCGCCCGGCGTGACGGCGCCGCTGTGCCTCGAGGTCCTCGGACTCTGGGCCGGCCGGTCGGGACGACTACGGCGAGCGGTCGACCTGTTGACGAGTTCGGTTGCCGCCTATCGCCGTTTCGACATGCACATCGACGCGGCCCGGGTCGCGGTAGTGCTCTCGGTGGCGCTGACCGCCGTCGGGGACCGCACGGCCGCCAGAGCCGAACTGCGCCTGGCATCGCGTCATGTCGACGAGCTCGGCGGGCCATGGCCGGGCCGACTCCACGGCTCCGTCACGCTGCTCCAGATCCCGTATCCGCCGACGCGGGACGCCGACGTCTGGGCGCAGATGCGTGATCGGGTCCGGCAACTGGACAGCACGGCGCGGCTGATCGGACTGAATACCTTGGCGCGCACGCAGATCGGGCCGCTGACCGCGGACCGCGCCCAGTCGCTCTACCGCGAGAATTTGGATGACGACGATCTGGGCACGCACGTGCTGCAGGCGATCATCGCGCTGGAGGGCTGCGCCAGGGCCTACGATGCGGCCGGTGTCGAGTACGCCGAACCGACGGTGACCCTGACGCTGGCGGCCCGGCAATTGCGGGCCGCGCACGGCATCCCGCAACTGGGCCAAGGCGATCCAGCACCCCGCGAAACAGAGCACAGAAACGCCCTCGGCGAAAACAAGTTTCGCGAAATCATGCGGGCGGCGGGGGAGATGACCCTGGCCGACGCGGTGGCCTACGCCTGCGCGGCCCCGATCTTGCCCAACCCCGACGACTCCTCGCTGGCCGCGCTGACCAATCGCCAGCGCGAGATCGCCAGATTGGTGGCCACCGGCATGACCAACCGGATGATCGCCACCCAGCTGGGAATTTCGGAGTGGACGGTCGTCAATCATGTCCGGCAAGTGATGCTCAAGCTGGACTGTCCCTCGCGGCTGCATGTCGCGCTGCTGGTGGAACGCGACTCCCAGCACGCCGGGGACGGTACGAGCAGGCCGGAACCCGCGGTCGACGATCGGCCGTCGGTGCTGCCGCGGGTCACGGTGGCACGCAAGGGGTAGCCGGATCAGGGGCCGTAGGTCAGGACGGCGCTGATGACGAACCACAGCACCCAGGCGAACGCGATGATCATGCCGATCGCCAGCGTGATCCGCATGAATGCCCGGCCGAAATCCATGTCCCTTGTCTCCCGTGGATACAACTTCCACGGGCTGTACCACGGCGCCTGGATCGCGTAGACCGGCTTTTGCGCCTCCCGCTCGGCCTGCGCCAACTCCTCCGCGTAGGCCTCGGCCTGTGCCTGGTTCGGGCCGCCGTGCCACAGCGTGATGTCGATCGGGCCGAGGAAGCCCTCGTTGAGTAGTTCCTGCGGTGCGGGCAGGTAGGGCAGGATGCCGAGGCCGCGGAAGGCGACGGCGACGTCGTTCGCCGTCCATAGATGCTTCTCCTGCTCGGCGAGCGATTCGAAGTAGTGCCGCAGCCGGCCCGGGTCGTCACCGAGGATGACATCGAAGCTGGGATCGCTCCACGCCTGCTGGATTTTCAGCTCCGCACCGCGCAGCGGGACGACCAGCGCGAGCCCGTGCACCGCGCGCTGGCCGAGGCCGCGCGCGGCCAGCCAGTTCTGCAGCGCGAAGGTGTGCTCGCGGGACTTCTCCAGCGGGGTGCGACGATCCCGGCCCTCCATCGCGGCGGGTTCGCCGTTGATGGTCCAGTGGCCGTTGAGCGGGATCTCCAGCAGCCCGTCCTGCCGGGCCACCAGCGCCTCGGCCTCGATCACCACGCAGCTGGTCGGCGTCCAGACCACCGCGTCGAACTGGTGCAGCCGATCCTTGTGGAACAGACTGCAGTTGATCGTGGCGACACCGTGCGGAGCGCCTGGATCCTTCCAGGTGCGCAACCAATCGATCAGCGCCCGCTCGGCATTGGTGCCTGCGGCGTTCTGCACTCGCACGAGCATTGGCGACCGCCCTTCACGTCGACACTCGACAGTGCACAGGATACGAGGTCGGCGGCCGGATTCGCCGCGCTCATGGCAACGGTCGGCGTGTTGGTCGCCGGATCACTGCGGTTGTTCGGCGGCGATCTTGCCCGCCCGCACCGCCGCCACCAGTGCGGCATGGTCGGTTTCGGTGCGGTCGGCGTAGCGGACCGCGAAATTCGCGACCGCGTCGTCGAAACGTTCGTCGTTATCACCGAGATAGCCCGCGAGTAGGCGCGGATCGAGCGAGCGCGCGTGCGCGCGGGCCAGCAGCGCGCCGGCCAGCCTGCCGTAGTCGTCGAGGTCGGACGCGGACAGGGCCGCCGGATCGATGCTGCCCTTGAGATTGCGGAATTGGCGCACGATGAAAGGCAATTCGGTGCCGTTGCCGGTCGGATCGACACTCGTCCAGCCGAGCAGGATGTCGGACTCCGACTGAACCAGCCTGGCGCCCTGCACGATTCGCTTGCCCTCGTGTTTGGGCGGCGGCACGGGCAGGTACGGCGCGAGTGCGGACGGATTGGCCTGCTTGACTTGCAGCACCAGCGCTTCACCCTCGTTGCCGTGCAGCAGCGCGACATAGGTGTGCAGGCCGACGCTGCCGGTGCCGACGATCCGGAAGGCGATGTCGGACACCGCGAAACGGGCAATGAGGTTGCGCCGTGACTCGCGCAACGTGTCGGCGTAGCGCTCGAGACCATCGGTGATCGCCGTCGCGACCTGTTCGTCGACCGCAGTGAGAATCGGTGGGTCACTGACGAATCGGTGCTTGCTGATACCGGTCTCGTGGTCGTCGAGATGCTCGGTCCACTTGGCGACCACCTTCGCGCTGGTGTTCTTGCGCGCCTTCTTCGCGGCCTTCTTGAAGTCGTCGATCAGGTCGTGTGCGGCGGCTTCGCTCAGCACCGATTCGTCGGGCAGCGCGCTCCACGATTCCAGGAAAGGACGCTCGGCCAGTTGGCGCACCGCGAGGCGATAGGCGCGGGCGGCATCGTGGGCGGCCGCGCGGCAGTCGTCCTCGCCCGCACCGCTTTCCCGGCCCGCGAGCACCAGGCTGGCCGCGAGCCGTTCCAGGTCCCATTCCCACGGCCCGAGGATGGTTTCGTCGAAATCATTGATATCCATGATGATTTCGCCGCGCGGCGTGCCGTACAGACCGAAGTTCGCCGCGTGCGCGTCACCGCAGAGCTGCGCGACCAGCCCGGTGTCCGGTCCATCCGCCAGATCGGCGGCCATCAGTCCGGCCGCACCGCGGTAGAAGGTGAACGGGGAGGTGATCATCCGCCCGATCCGCAGCGGCACCAGGTGGGAGAGCCTGCCCTCATTGCTCGCCGCGATGAATTCCAGCACCTCGGGCCGCCGCGATCCCTCGGCGGCCCGATCACGAGCGTGGAGTGGTACCCGCTCGCGCAGCGCCTGTCCACGCGCACGCACCTCCGCCGCGGGAACGTAGGAGCGGAGGTCGATACGACTGTCTGACACAAACCTGACGCTAGCGGGTGCCCAGGCGTCCGACGGTGTCGGTTTCGCCACGTTGTCGGCTGGCCTGGCATACCAGGCCGGTGACTCAGTTGGCGGGCACCGACTTGTCGACGGGGGTGATCGGCAGACGCAGCGCGCCAGGTGCGGCGTCCGGCACCGTGGGCTGCTTCGGCGGCACGGGGGCGATGCGCTGGTACCCGGCCCCGAGTTCCGGACGCGGGTCCGGCTCGTTCTTGTTGGGCCAGAACGCCATCGCCCGCTCGGCCTGCGCGGTGATGGTGAGCGACGGGTTGACGCCCAGATTCGCCGTCACCGCCGAACCATCCGCCACGTGCAGACCGGGATGGCCGTACACCCGCTGATACGGGTCCACCACACCGGTTTCCGGGCTGTCACCGATGACGCAGCCACCGATGTAGTGCGCCGTCGCCGGGATGTTGAACACGTCCATCACCAGGCCGTGGGTGTCCCCGTCGACCTTCTCGCCGAACCGGCGGCCGATGTCGTGCGCCATCGGGATCCAGGTCGGGTTCGGTTCGCCGGTGCCCTGCTTCGTCTTCAGCAGCCCGCGCCTGCGGAACGAGGTAAGCGAATTGTCCAGTGACTGCATCACCAACAGGATCACCGACTTCTCCGAGGCGTGCCTGGCGTTGAGGCTGCGCAGGAAGACCACGGGGTGCAGCAGGATCGCCAGCAGGAAGCGCAGGAATCGGAACGCGCCGCCGTCCACGATCGGCACCGACATCGGGAACAGCGCGTTCTGCCCCTTGCCGTAATGGCACACCTCGATGTGGGTGTCCTCGGCCGGATGAATCGATGAGGTGATCGCGATGCCCTCGGCGAAATCGCGGCGCGAACGGCTCACCACATTGAGGATGGCCTCGGAGTTACTGCGGGTCAGCTCGCCGAGCCGGGGTGAGAGGTGCGGAAGCACCGCGTCGTCGCGCATCTTGTGCAGCAGCTTCTGGGTGCCGAGCGCGGCACCGGCGAACACCACCTGCTCGGCGGTGAAGGTCTTGCGCTCCTTGCGGATCCACCGGTCCGACCGTTGCGTCTCGACCGCGTAGCCGCCATCGGGCAGCGGCCGCACCGCGGTGGCGGTGGTCAGCGGATGTACCTCGGCGCCGGCCTGTTCGGCCAGGTAGAGGTAGTTGGTGGTGGTCGAGTTCTTGGCGTTGTTCGGGCAACCGGTGAAGCACCGCGCGCAGTGCACGCAGCCGCGCCTGCGCGGGCCGACCCCGCCGAAGTAGGGGTCGTCGACCTCGGTGCCCGGGTCGCTCTCGTTGAAGAACACCCCGACATCGGTCGGATGGAAGGTATCGGCGACGCCGAGGTCCTCGGCGATCTCGCGGATCACCTCGTCGGCGGGGGTCAGCCGCGGATTCGGCGCGACACCGAGCATCCGCTGTGCCTGGTCGTAGTACGGAGCCAGTTCGGCCCGCCAGTCGGTGATGTGCGCCCACTGCTTGTCGGTGTAGAAGTTCGACAGGGGCTCGTACAAGGTGTTCCCGTAGATGAGCGACCCGCCGCCGACGCCCGCGCCGGAGAACACCGCGCACTTGCCGAGCACGCTGATCCGCTGCGGTCCGGTCAAGCCCAGTCGCGGCGCCCAAATCGACTTGCGCACATTCCAATTGGTGCTGGGAATGTCCTCGGCATGCCACCGCCTGCCCGACTCGAGCACGCCGACCCGATACCCCTTCTCGGTCAACCGGAGGGCGCTCACGCTGCCCCCGAAACCGGAACCGATCACCACCACGTCGTAGTCGAAGCTGGGCATGACTTCCTCTCGTTCACCGGCCATCAGGCCCGCACCGCACCGATCGGTGAGATGATTTCATACTCATTCTGTCACCGGCGGGCTGTGGCGCAAACCATCCTTGCCCGCGGATATGGCCGAAACCGGCGTGCCCGGATGGCGTCGACCGGGGTCGGTGCGGTAAGCACGGGGCGTGACAACCGAATCGGGCACAACGGAACCTGAGGAGCGCGCCGCCACCGACGGCGCGACCGGTGGCGTCTTCGACGACCGCATCCTCACCGTCCCGAATGTCCTGAGTGTCGTGCGCCTGCTCGGCGTTCCACTGTTCTTGTGGCTGCTGCTGGTGGAGCATGCCGACGGCTGGGCCTTCGCACTGCTGATCGCCAGCGGCGTGACCGATTTCCTCGACGGCAAACTGGCTCGCCTGCTCGATCAGTCCTCCCGCCTCGGTGCCCTGCTCGATCCGTTCGTCGACCGGTTGTACCTGGTGACAACGCTGGCGGCATTCGTGATCCGCGGCCTCGTCCCGTGGTGGGTCGCGGTGATCCTGGTCGGTCGCGACCTGGTCCTCACCCTCACCCTCTCGGTCTACAAACGCCGCGATCTACCCCCGCCCGAGGTGATCTATCTGGGCAAAGCGGCCACCTTCGCACTGATGTCCGCGTTGCCCTGGCTGCTGGCCGGAGAAATGGATTGGGCACTGGACGGTTTCGGACGTGCGTTCGGTGGGGCATTACTGGTCTGGGGTACCGCGGTGTATGTATGGACCGGCGTGCTCTACACCGGTAAAGCGATCGCCGTCGCGCGTGCGATACCGGCTGTGCCACACCGGTCGACGTAGCCGAGGCGTCGGGTCGTACAACGGCTCGAGCCTCGCATAGAGTTGCGCTCACACGATCACGACGGAAAGGACGGACGGCCTGTGACCCAGACCCCCGAAGATCTGCGCTACACCGACCAGCACGAGTGGGTGCGGCGGATCGGACCGACCCGGGTTCGGGTAGGCATCACCGATTATGCCCAGTCTCAACTCGGTGACGTTGTGTTCGTGCAGCTGCCCGAAACCGACAAGGACGTCGCCGTCGAGGACAGCATCGCCGAGGTCGAGTCGACCAAGAGCGTGTCCGACATCTACGCGCCGATCAGCGCGAAAGTTGTTGCGGTGAACGAGGAATTGGTGCAGAAGCCGGAGACGCTGAACACCGATCCGTACGGCGAGGGATGGCTGTTCGAACTGGAGGTGGGCGACGCCGCCGGCCTCGACGCCACCCTGGGTGAACTGCTGGATGCGGCAGGTTATCAAGGAGTTATCGGGGGCTGACTCAGCCTTCCCGGTTCTACCTGCACGGGCACGCCCTGGCAGGGTACGGTCAATGCCAACAGATGCGCCGACAGTCATTGTCGGGAATCTAGGGACTCGACGGCAGGTCGTGGTGCCACAGGTATCACCTGCTTGCATGGATAATCAGGTTCGAGGAGGAGAGAAACGGTGAGCGAGAACAAAGACCCGGGTTACGGGGAGACCGCGGCCGAGACGACGTCGGTCTTCCGCGCGGATTTCCTGAACGAGGTCGACGCGTCGCGCTCCGGAGAGCCGACCGGCGAACAGCCGGTCCAAGGGGTCGAGGGTCTGCCCGTTGGTGCGGCCCTCCTGGTCGTCAAGCGCGGTCCGAACGCGGGCTCGCGGTTCCTGCTGGATCAGCCGACGACGTCGGCGGGCCGCCACCCCGACAGTGACATCTTTCTCGACGACGTCACCGTCAGCCGTCGGCATGCCGAGTTCCGTCAGGACGACGATTCGTTCCAGGTTGTCGATGTCGGCAGCCTGAACGGCACCTATGTGAATCGGGAGCCGGTGGACTCCTCGGAACTCCAGAACGGTGACGAGGTACAGATCGGTAAGTTCCGTCTCGTGTTCCTTACCGGACCGCGGGCCCAGGTGAACGAGCCGTCGGCTGGTGCAGGGAGCCTATGAGCACGCGGCGCTGGGTCTTTTCTCGACATGAGGGGCTCGGGGTCATGAAGGAGCTCAGTGTCTCGAAAGGGCTCAGTGTCTTGAAGCAGCTCGGTGTCTTGACGGATTCGGTGCGGTGACCGGCGCGGCGCAGTGGGCACGCGGAGGCATGTCGATCGGCTCCGTGCTCGACCTGCTGCGTCCAGACTTTCCGGACATCACCATCTCGAAGATCCGCTTCCTGGAAGCGGAGGGCCTGATCCGGCCGGAGCGCACGCCCTCGGGCTACCGCAGATTCTCCGTCGCCGACTGTGAACGGCTCCGGTTCGTGCTGACCGCGCAACGCGATCAGTACCTGCCGCTGAAGGTGATCAAGGAACAACTCGAAGCGATCGACAGCGGTGCGGCGACGCTCGGCGTGCGGGAAGCCCGCGCCCGGGCGCACTCCGGCCGTGCCGGTGGCTCGGAGTCGGCGCCCTCGGTGTCCGACTCCGAGCACCACACCGAGTCTGGCGGGAACCGGAACGGTGCCGCGGCACCGAGGAGGCTCGGCGTGGTCCCCAGTGAGATTTCCCCGGACGATCTGCGGTTCGATCACGAAATCCGGCTCACCCGCGCTGATCTGCTGGCCCAGGCCGAGATCGACGAGGCGTTCCTCAACGACCTGATCCGGGCCAATCTGATCACCCCCGGTGCCGCCGGATTCTTCGACGGCGACGCGGTGACGCTGGCCAAAACCGCCAAGGCGATGGCCGAATTCGGTTTGGAGGCACGGCATCTGCGGGCCTTCAAGCTGGCCGCGGATCGGGAGGCCGCGCTGGTCGCGCAGATCGCCGCCCCCATCGCGAAGAGCCGCGACGCGGGTGCCCGCGCCAGAGCCGAAGAAACGGTGCGCGAACTCGCGGCGCTGTCGCTGACGTTGCACACCTGCCTGGTGAAGTCGTCGGTGCGGACGTCGCTGGGCGGCTGAACATCCCGCTGAACCGGTGACACAAAATCGCTGTCATGTTTCGGTCGTCCAACACGCCGATTTCGGCTTGCACACCGATCGCTGCACGCGCGTGGGTTCGCCTAGACTCGTGGTACGGCGAGCTGGGCGGTGGTCGTGCCGGGCGGCCGGCGAGTATTTGGGAGGCAGTGCGATGAGTGAGCGAAGCGAGCGAATCATGTCACAGCGTGCATCGCGCGTGCCGGGGCCGAGCGGGAGCGAGGTGCGGGCATGAGGGAGCGAAGCGAGCGAACCATGTCACAGCGTGCATCGCGCATGACGGAGCCGAGCGTCAGCGAGGCGCGGTCATGAGTGAAATGCGTGTGATCGGCATTCGTGTCGAGCAGCCACAGAATCAGCCCGTGCTGTTGCTCCGCGAGGTGTCGGGGGATCGGTACCTGCCGATTTGGATCGGGCAGGCCGAGGCCACCGCGATCGTGCTGGAGCAGGAAGGGGTCACGCCGATCCGGCCGCTGACTCACGATCTGATCAAGATCCTGATCACCGAGCTCGGGCACACCCTCAAGGAAGTGCGCATCGTCGATCTGCAAGAGGGGACCTTCTACGCGGATCTGGTGTTCGAGAACGACCTGCACGTCTCGGCCCGGCCGTCAGATTCGGTAGCGATCGCCTTGCGGGTCGGTTGCCCCATCTATGCCGAGGAACCGGTGCTCGAGGAAGCCGGGCTGGTCATGCCGGACGAGCGCGAGGACGAGGTGGAGAAGTTCAAGGAATTCCTGGAGTCGGTCTCGCCCGACGACTTCAAGGCCACCGACAGCTGAACCGGCCCCATCCGCCGCCGCGTGGGCGGTAAACGAGGCTGAACTAGAGGTCGAGAGTTTAACCGCGCGTCGCGTTTGGCTCGATGATGGTGCTCCCTGGACAATCAAGGGGAGTAATCTCGATAGTTGGGCCACGTCCGTTTTGGCCAGATCGTCAGCACAGCAGTGGTCGAAACGGAGCCGGGTCATCGATGAGGCTAGCCGTCGGCGAAGCAAGGGAGTGGTCAGTGGCAGAGCAACCGCAGGATGTCGTACAGCCAGGCCTGTTCCCGGATGACTCGGTTCCCGACGATCTAGTCGGCTATCGGGTTCCCAGTGCATGCCAGGTGGCCGGGATCACCTACCGGCAGCTCGACTACTGGGCGCGCACCGGATTGGTGGTGCCCTCCATCCGTAGCGCCGCGGGCTCGGGGAGCCAGCGGCTGTACTCGTTCAAGGACATCCTGGTCCTGAAGATTGTCAAGCGGCTGCTCGACGCGGGCATCTCGCTACAGAACATCCGGATCGCGGTCGACCATCTACGCAGCCGCGGGGTGCAGGACCTTGCGGGCATCACCCTGTTCTCCGACGGTACCTCGGTGTACGAGTGCACCTCGGCCGAGGAGGTAGTTGATTTACTGCAGGGCGGGCAGGGTGTCTTCGGTATTGCGATCAGCGGCGCCATGCATGAACTCACCGGCGCGATCGCCAATTTCCCCGCGGAGCGCGCGTCCGCGGTGACCGAGCGGCCGGAGGACGAGCTGTCCTACCGGCGCAAGGCTCGGATGAGCCGCAAGACTGGCTAAACGTAGCTAACAGACACAACACCCCACCTCCCCGGCAAAGCACAGGGTAGTGGGGTGTTGTGCTATGTGGCACCTGGTTTTTCGCGGGTAGGGAAGCGCCGCGCGAGCTTCGGCTCGGTCTACTCGGAACGTCCGAAAACATTGCATTAAGTAGATATGGGCATCTAACTATATTGCTCACTGAAACACCCGCGCACCTCGCGTGACGAGGGCGACACAGCCGGGAGGGGACCGGTGGCGCGTTCTGGCGTGTCATCGGCTTAAACTGGGAGCGCGCCAACGCCGTGCGGGAGAGTCCCGGGTTCGACAGAGTCCGGGCGCCGAAGGAGCAGCACCTCCCCGTCAATCTCTCAGGCATCAGGGACCGTGCGGGCTTGGGCGCCTCTGGAAAGCGGTGGCTTCGAGCTGCCCGCCCATGGGGAAAGGGGCTCGGCCACGGTCGCGGCATCCGAATCTCTCAGGCGCCACGACAGAGGGGGAGGGCTGGTACCCGTCGACCGCAGGTCGACCCGCCCGACCCATGGGAGCTGCCGTGACTCGCTCATTTGCCGACCGCCACATCGGACCCGACCGGGACGAACTCGCCCGGATCCTGGACGTCGTCGGCGTCGACTCGCTCCACGAGCTCGCCACGAAGGCTCTGCCCGCGAGCATCCTCGACGGCGGTGCCTACGGTGGTCTGTCCGGATTGCCGCCCGCGGCAACCGAACACGAGGTGCTGACCGAACTCGCCGGACTCGCCCACGCCAACACCGTGGCCACCTCGATGATCGGGCTCGGCTACTACGACACGTTGACCCCGCCGGTGCTGGTGCGCAACCTGCTGGAGAATCCGGCCTGGTACACGGCCTACACGCCGTATCAGCCGGAGATCAGCCAGGGCCGGCTCGAGGCGCTGCTCAACTTCCAGACCATGGTGTCGGAGCTGACCGGCATGGACGTGGCCAACGCGTCGATGCTCGACGAGGCCACCGCGGCCGCCGAGGCGATGACGCTGCTGCACCGGGCGAGCCGGTCGAAATCGGCTCGGCTGGTCATCGACACCGACCTGTTCCCGCAGACCAAAACGGTGCTGACCACCCGGGCCCAGCCGCTCGGGATCGAGCTCGTCCCGGCGGATCTGTCCGCAGGCGAGCTGCCCGAAGGTGAATTCTTCGGTGTGCTCGTGCAGACGCCGGGCGCGTCCGGCCGGGTAGTGGACTGGACGTCGATGATCACCGCCGCGCACGAGCGCGGCGCGTTGGTCGCGGTGGGCGCGGACCTGCTGGCGATGACGCTGATCGCCCCGCCGGGCGAGCAAGGCGCGGACGTGTGCTTCGGAACCACCCAGCGGTTCGGCGTGCCGCTCGGGTTCGGCGGCCCGCACGCCGGGTATCTGGCAGTGCGCACGGCGTATGCCAGGCAGCTGCCGGGCAGGCTGGTCGGCGTCTCGGTAGACGCCGACGGTGATGTGGCCTACCGGCTCGCCCTGCAGACTCGTGAGCAGCACATCCGCCGGGAGAAGGCCACCTCCAATATCTGTACGGCGCAGGTGCTGCTGGCCATCGTCGCCGCGATGTACGCGAGCTACCACGGTGCCGAGGGCCTGCGCGCCATTGCCCGTCGCGTGCACGGGCATGCGGCCGCCATCGCGGCCGGGCTCGATGGTGCGGTCGTGCACGACACCTTCTTCGACACCGTGCTCGCGCATGTGCCGGGTGGCGCGGAAGCCGTTGTCGCGAAGGCGAAGGCGCGCGGGATCAACCTGCGCCTGGTCGACGCCGACCATGTCGGCATCGCCTGCGACGAGGCGACTACCGAGGCGCATGTCGCCGCCGTGCTCGAATCCTTCGGCACCGCACTGTCTTCCGATAACGGTGAGCCGGCTCCGGTCGCCGCGATCGAAACCCGGACCTCCGAGTTCCTCGACCATCCGGCATTCACCAAGTACCACACCGAGACCGCGATGCTGCGTTACCTGCGCGCGCTGTCCGACAAGGACATCGCCTTGGACCGCAGCATGATTCCGCTCGGTTCGTGCACCATGAAGCTCAACGCGACCGCGGAGATGGAGGCCATCACCTGGCCCGGCTTCGCTCGGGTGCACCCGTACGCACCGGTCGAGGACGCCCCCGGCCTGCTGCAGGTAATCACCGATTTGGAGCACTGGCTCTGCGACATCACCGGCTACGACTCGGTGAGCTTGCAGCCGAACGCGGGCAGTCAGGGTGAGTACGCGGGGCTCCTGGCGATCCGGCGCTATCACCTGGATCGTGGTGACACACACCGTGATACCTGCCTGATCCCGTCCAGCGCGCACGGCACCAACGCGGCCTCGGCGGCGATGGTCGGGCTGCGCGTCGAGGTGGTCAAGTGCCGCGAGAACGGCGATATCGACCTGGACGATCTGCGCGCCAAGATCGCCGACCACGCCGACCGGCTGGCCTGCATCATGATCACCTACCCGTCCACGCACGGCGTCTTCGAGCACGAGGTCGCCGAGCTGTGCGCGCTCGTGCACGACGCGGGCGGCCAGGTGTACGTCGACGGCGCGAACCTGAATGCCCTTGTCGGGCTTGCCCGTCCGGGCCGGTTCGGCGGCGACGTCAGCCACCTGAACTTGCACAAGACCTTCTGCATCCCGCACGGCGGCGGCGGGCCGGGCGTCGGTCCGGTGGCGGTGCGGTCGCACCTGGCGCAGTACCTGCCCGGCGATCCGCTGGAGACCGACTCGCACGCGGTGTCGGCCGCCAAGTACGGCTCCGCTTCGATTCTGCCGATTACCTGGGCCTACATCCGGATGATGGGCGCGGACGGCCTGCGTAACGCCACACTGACCGCCATCGCCTCGGCCAACTACATCGCGCGCAGGCTCGACGAGTACTTCCCGGTGCTCTACACCGGCGAGCACAGCATGGTCGCGCACGAGTGCATTCTGGATCTGCGACCGATCACCAAGCAGACCGGTGTCACCGTCGATGATGTGGCGAAGCGGTTGGCGGACTACGGGTTCCACGCGCCGACCATGAGCTTCCCGGTAGCGGGCACGCTGATGGTGGAGCCCACCGAGAGCGAAAACCTGGCCGAGCTGGACGATTTCATCGAGGCGATGATCGCCATCCGCAAGGAGATCGACCAGGTCGCCGCCGGTGTCTGGCCGGTCGAGGACAACCCGCTGCGCGGCGCACCGCACACCGCGGCCAGCCTGGTCGGCGAGTGGGATCACCCCTACAGCCGCGAAACCGCTGTTTACCCACGAGGTCTCGGTCACGCGCGGGCCAAAGTGTGGCCGCCCGTCCGCCGCATCGACGGCGCGTACGGTGACCGCAACCTGGTCTGCTCGTGCCCGCCACTGGAGGCCTACGCCGACTGACGGCGGTAGCGACGATTCGCCACATACCCACTGACCTGCCGCAGGAAGTCAGTGGGTGTGCGGCTGTCAGGGTGTGGTCAGCGCCTGGACGACGGCGGAACCGAATTTGATGTCGTCGGAGGTGGCGACGCGGGTATAGGTGCCGCCGGTCTGCTGGGAGATGCTTTGCAGGGTTTGCGTGCCGGTGCCGCCGATCACGATGATGTCCACCCGGACCGGATGATCGCGGTCGATCGCGGCGGTCATATCGCTGGCGAGTTTCGCGCCGGTGACGGTGGAGTCGTCGTCGGGTCCGTCGGTGATCAGCAGGACCGAATTGGTGCGGCCCGGTTTATATCCGGCGATCGCGTTCTTGTAGGCGGCGATCAGGGACGGGTAGGCCTGGTCGGGCCGGAGGTCGTCGGCACGGATGGCGTTGAGCGCGGTGCTGACCTTGGTGCGCTGTTCGTTCGTGAGCTGGGCGGTGGCGGCCTGCACCTTGTAAGGCGTTGTGCCGTCCAGGTTTTTGCCGAACGTCCAGACGCCGAGTCCGAACTCCGGTGGCATCACGGTCATCGTCGAGTTGAGTGCGGCGACGACATTCGCGAGCCGGGTCATCGAACCGTCGGTGGTCGACATGGAGGCCGAGACATCCACGAGGACAGTGGATTGCACGCCGAGCACCGGGTTGGCGAGAGTGGCACGGACTTTGTCGAGTGCGGCCCGTGGTGGTGTGGGGGTGGTGGCGGCGGGCGGGGCGGTGAAGCCGGCTGCGATGAACGCCTGCGCTTGTTCGGGCGCGCGCAGGAAGTCCGCGAAGAGTCCGCCGATCAGGTTCTGCGTCTTGTCCACCCACGGTCCGGACATCAGCGCCGCCGGGTGCTCGGCGATCGGCGCGGCACCCGCCGGACGGAAGACGGTCAGTCCCGCTTGGGTTTTCACCTGCTGTTCGGTGGCGGCGACCGCGTGCACGGTGGCCGACTGTGGCGCTCCGGCGATGATGCCGAACGCCGCGGCGGTGTCCGGTGCGTCGGGCGCGTCGGCGGCGAGCCCGGAGATCGCCGAGATGGCCTGCCCGGATTGCGCGGCCTGCTCGCTGAGTGGTTCGGCACCCGATACGGCGGAGCCGACCGCGGCGGCCGCGGCCAGGGTGGCATCACCCGGCGGCAACGCCATTCGCAAGCCGCCCCAGCCGGACAGACCGACATCGTCGAGCGAACCTTGTTGCAGGCGTGGCAGATCGGCCCAGCCGACCTTGGCTTGTTCGAGTGCGCCGCGCAATTCGTCCGGCACCGCGAGCACGATCGGGCTGGCCGCAATCGGCGCTGGCGTGCCTTCGATGATCCCGGGCACCCGCATCGATTCGATCGAGCGGGTCGAATCGGGAATCCACAGCACCGGCTGCGGGCCGAGGGTCTGGTCCCACGGCTTGTTGTCGGTGAATGCCGCGACGATCGCGGCGGACGGTTGCGCGGTCACCACCACCTGGGCGCAGTGATCACGCACCCGGGGTTTGGTCGCGTTGTACCGATCGGCGGCGGCGCGGACCTGCGTGGCGATGTCCGGATCGGCGGTCACGTAGAGCGTCGCGGGGCCGGAGACGCACTCCGCCGCCGCGGCGCTGTCCTCGTCGGCCGCCCTGTCTCGTAGCTGAAACCACGCGACGACCCCCGCGACCAGCAGCACGATGGCCACCACTGCGATAACCGGACCTTTGCTGACGCCCCGGGATCTGGTTCCGCTGCGATGTGTGCCCACGGTGCACAGTGTATGTACAGCGGCGGCCAGGTGTACGTCCGCATCCGCTCCGGGCCGTGCGCGGGTGTGCCGCGAGTGGTCCGCCTGGCCGTGCCGCGCGGAAACGCCCGCCGTCGTGCCCGGGCCGGCACGACGGCGGTGGTCACGGGCGGATCAGCTGCCCACGGTCGAACTCGTGGCCGCCCCAGACCCCGGACTGGCCGGTCCGGGCGGCGAAGTCGCCACAGGCCGCGCGGATCGGGCAACCCGCGCAGACTTCGCGGGCGTATGCGAAGTCCTGCGACGGGTACGGGAACCAGGCCTCATGGTGCGGGTCGCCGCGGCAGGCGGCTCGGTGCCACTCTCGGGAGTCCGAGAGCGGGAGTAGCTCGGCCAGGGTCAGCTCCACGACGGCGGTGGTCTCGGTGCGAACGGTCATCGCGATCCTCTCCCTTCTCGGCTGGTCAGGTGGTGGCGAGCTGCTTCCGGCGCCCGGTCGGCGATCGACTCGGCGGCTCCGGCCGTCAGCAGCACGATGGCCCGGTCGGCGGTTGGTGCCGCGAGGTCGGCGGCATGACGGAAGGGCATGGGAATCACCATGTTTCGAGAGAGTCGAGCGGTATTGCGGGGTTTCGGCGGTCAGTTACCGGCCGGGAGGTGGCCGTCTTCGCGTGGACTGCACAGCTGCCGGTCGAACGCGGGTTTCTTGCTCGACAACCGTTGGGCCGCATCGATATTCGCCCGAGTCGACTGCATCGGAAGCATCGCCACCTCCTCCTCTCCGCATGCTCGTGGGATCACCGCTACTCGGTGATCATCGTTGAAACCCATGGTGACATAACGGACCTGCCGCTGTCGGGTCATTTATTTCGGCAGGACCGACGACGAAGGCCCCCTCGGGGAGAGGGGGCCTTCGGAGTTGGCTCGCTAGTCGAGGAAGGCGACGACGCGCGCGGGTGCCGCACTCGTGCCGATCAGCTTGAGCGGGAAGAACCCGACGGTGAAGCCGGTCAGCGGCAGGGCGGCGAGATTGTCGAGCTGTTGCACGATGAAGGCCTCCTTGTCGCGGATGGCGTAGTGGCCGTCCCAGATTTCCTTCCGGTCACCGGTCTGCCGGAAAGCCTGCACCATCACCGGGATCGGCCGGTCCCAGCCGATGGCGTCGGTGCCGAGGATCTTGGCGCCTTGATCGGCGAGGAACCGGGTACCCGCGCCGGACATTCCCGGATAGCTGAAATAGGCCGGATCGCTGATCGGGAACCGTTCCTGACCGGTGCGGATGAGGACGGCGTCGCCGGGCTCGATGTCGCGTCCGGTCGCCGCGATCGCCGACTTCAGCGCCTCCACCGGGATGGCCGCGCCCGGCCGGGCCCATTCGCGCACATCGAGCACCATGCCGGGGACGAACAGTTCGGACAGCTCGATATCGCTGATGGTCCGGGCCGGCCTGCCCTCGCTGGTGCTGCCCGAATGCCAGGGTGCGTCGACGTGAGTGCCGCAGTGGGTGCCGAAGTCGTTGAGCACCTCGCCTGCCATGCCCTCGCCATCCGGAAGATCGTCTTCGGTGCAGCCGAAGAGCTCGAGCATCATGTCGCGGCCGGTGTCGGTGTGCGAATACCACTGCACCGTCGGGCCGACGATCGCGGCCAAGGCGGGCATCGGCACGGCCTCGCGGAACGCGGGGTCCATGGGGTAGGTGAGGTCGATCAAGCGCGTCATTGCGGGCCTTCCTGTAGTGAAATACGTTTTCTCAGTTCGGTTTTCAGGACCTTGCCGTAGCCGTTGCGGGGTAGTTCGGCGACGAAGTGGTATTCGCGTGGGCGCTTGTATCGAGCGAGCCGGTCCAGGCAGTGCGCGTCGAGCTCGGCCGGTGTCACGGCGGTCGCCGGGACGATGAAAGCGACCGGGAGCTCGCCCCATTCGGCGTCGGCGCGGCCGACGACCGCGGCCTCGGCGACCGCCGGGTGGGTGAGCAGCGATTCCTCGATCTCGCGCGGATAGATGTTCGACCCGCCCGAGATGATCAGGTCCTTCGCGCGGTCGACCAGCGTGAGACGACCTCGCGAGTCGAACCAGCCGAGATCGCCGGTGTGCAATCGACCGTCGCGCAGCGTGGTGCGGGTCGCCTCGGGGTTGCGCCAGTAACCGGCCATGACGGTGTCGCCACGGACCACCACCTCACCGACCTCGCCGTGCGGCAGGAACTCGCCGGACGGACCGACAACGTCGACCTGGACGCCGGTGCGGGCGTGGCCGACGGTCATCAACCTGCCGTCGCTGGGCAGTTCGGCGTGTTCGTCCGGCGTGAGATGGGTGATGGTGCAGGGTGATTCGCCTTGACCGAAGGCTTGCCACAGTCGCTGCGCGCCGAAACGCGCGACCACTCGGCGTAGATCGTCGACGTAGGTCGGTGCGCCGCCGTAGAAGATGCGTCGCACCTGCGGAATGAGCTCGTCGGCGAAGAGTTCCGGATCGAGCAGGCGCCGCAGGATGGTCGGTACCGCGAAGAAGGTCACCGGGCCGAAGGCGGTGAGTGCTTCGGCCAGGGTGCGCGCGTTCACGGCACCGTCGCGCGGTAGCACGTTGGTGCGGCCGCGTGCGACGGACACGATCCCGAACAGGCCGCCCGCATGCGACATCGGGGTCAGATGCAGCAGCGAGGCGTCGGCGGCGTCGCCGAGGTCGGCCAGTGCGCTCAGGGTCGCCGCCATCAGGTTGCGATGGGTCAGCGTCGCGCCTTTGGATCTGCCCGTTGTCCCGCTGGTGTAGAAGAGCCAGGCGGGGTCTTCGGGACCGACGAGGGCGGGCGGTTGTGCGCTACCGGCTTCGCCTGCCGCACTGCGCAATTCCATTACGTCGAGGCAGGGCACTGTCTCCGGTGCGGTGAGATCGGCGGTGGTGACGCAGAGCTCGGCGCCACTGTCGGCGATGAGCTGCTCGAACTCGCGCCGATGCAGGCGCGGGTTCATCGGCACGGCCACCAGCCCGGACCACCATGCGGCGAACAACACGGGCAGGTAGTGCGGAGTGTTGTTCATTGCCAACGCGATTCGATCGCCCGGTCGCAAACCGCGTTCGCGCGCGAGATATCGCCCGATCGCGCTCGCCGTGCCCGCGAGTTCGGCGTAGGTATAGACGACCTCGTCGCCGTGGCCGATCGCGGGCCGGTCCGGCTCGCGGAGTGCGGACTGATACAACAGGATTGCGGTGTTCACGCCGCCCCCTGCGCCGTGTGGTGTGACTTCACATCGCCTCCAAGATGGTGATCGCGACGGCGGCTTCCTCGACACCGAGGAACCCGCCACCGTTTTCGGCGAGGCCGATGCGGGGCCGGGCGACCTGGCGCGCGCCCGCTTCGCCACGCAATTGGGTGACCAGTTCGTGGATTTGGCCGAGACCGGTGGCACCGATCGGATGCCCGTTGCATTCCAGGCCGCCGGACGTATTGACGGGTAGCCGCCCGCCGAGCGCGGTGTCGCCGCGCGCGGCGGCGTCGGCGTCGGCCAGGCCGAGAAAGCGAGTTTGCAGGATCTCCCCGACGGCGGTCGCGTCGTGCACCTCCGCCAGCGAGACGTCGTCGGGGCCGAGACCCGCCTGTTCGTAGGCGATTCGGGCCACCCTGCTGCTGATGTGGTCGGCGTCGTCGCCGACCACGTGGTCGGTGGCGGAGGCCAGCGCGGTGGCCCGGACCCGGACCACGCGTCCGCTGACGAACCGGGAACGCGGGCCGCACAACAGGATCGCGGCGGCCCCGTCGCCGATAGGCGCGCACATCGGTTTGGTGAGCGGCGCTGCGATGACCCGTGCCGCGCAGATCTCCTCGATGGTCATCGGCGTGCGGTAGGTCGCGTACGGGTTGAGCGCCGCGTGTCCGCGGTTCTTCGCGGTGACCGCGGCTAGTTGCTTCTGGTCCAAGCCGTAGCGCTCGGCCAACGCGGCGTAGATGCCCATGAATACCGTGCCGTCGCCAGGCCGGACACCGAGGCGGGCGAGATCCGCAGCGCGCCTGGCGACGTCGATGCCGCCGTCGAACAGGTTTGTCGCGGTCGGCCGGTCGGCCACGGACAGCTGCTCGGCACCGATCGCGAGTGCGACGTCCACTTGTCCGGAGCGGATGGCGGCCACGGCGAGATGCAGCGCGGATGCCCCACTGGCGCAGGCGTTCTCGACATTGACGATCGGCACGCCCGGCAAACGCGCGCCGCGCAACGCCACCTGTCCGCGAATGGTGTGCTGCCCCATCGTCGCGCCTTGTCCCGCGTTGGCGAAGAACACGGCCCCGATGTCACCGATCTGCGCACCGGCATCACGCAGACACGCATCGAGTGCGGCCCTGGCCAACTCGCCGACGGTGCGCTCGGGAAAGCGCCCGTAAGGCGTCCGCGCCGCGCCGATGATGCGTACCTCGGTCATCCGCGGACCTCGCTCGGTGTCGTCCCAGGCCGCCCGCTCACAGCGACACCTGGTTGCGCAGCGTGCCGATGCCGTCGATCTCGAGTTCGACGATGTCGCCCGGCTTCAGGTGCCTGCCCGCATCGAAGCCCGTGCCGGAGGCCACGGTGCCCGAGGCGATTACTTCCCCCGCATAGACGCCGCCGATCCGGCTGAACTGGGCGATCGCCTCCGCGAAGGTGTGCGTCATCGACGCGGTGCTGCCGAGCGAGAACTGCTCGCCGTTCACCCGGGCACGCATGGCGAGCGCATAGGGGTCGGGCACTTCGTCCGCGGTGACCAGACAGGGGCCGAGCGTTGTCGAAAAGTCTTTGCTCGCACCGGCTCCCACGCCGGTTTGCATGAGTTTCAACTGGAGATCCCGGGCGCTCCAGTCATTGCAGATCGTGTATCCGAAGACGTATCCGTCGGCGTCGTCGGGTGCGATGTCGCGTCCGTCGCGCCCGACCACCGCGGCGATTTCGAGTTCGTAGTCGAGCTCGGTGGCGTCCTCGGGTGGTGCGATCGTGTCGTCCGGTCCGCTGATGGCCAGCGGATCGACGTTGTAGTACAGGACGCGTTCGGCGAAGAGCGGGTGCAGGGTGAAGCGGCCGCTGGCGATGAGCTGGTCGAAGGCGGCGTCGGGGTCGTCGGCCGCGGCGGCTTGCCGGCGGGCCATTTCGCGCAGGGCGACGGCCAGGTGCTCGGTGAACAGGGCGCAGTCACGAACCCGTGGCGGCCGAGGCAGGGGAGCGCACCAGCGGACCGCCTTCGGATCGACCAGCGCGGTGGTCGGCCGGGCGGCGACCAACTCGGCCGCCCGGACCAGACCGGCGGGCCCGGACTCGATCAGCGCGAGCATCGAGCCGAATTCGGGGCGATCCGGGGCGGCGGCGGTCAAGTCGACGACGGTGGTGTCCTCGTCGAGCAGGGCTCCGACTCGTTGGCGACCTTGGGCAACGAACGTGATGAGGCGCATGTGACTCTCCGTTTATTGGTTGGACTGCAATCATAAGATTGGACGCTCAGCATAGGCAAGGATGATCAGCATAGGATTTCGGCATGAGAGAATGCGCGGCATGGCCGGTCGTCGTGAGGAGTCATCCGCAGAGAGCCGTCGTCGCCTGCTCGAGGCGGCGACCGAGTTGGTCGCCGAGGTCGGGCCGCGCGGCACCTCGGTGCAGGCGGTGGCGGAGCGGGCAGGCATCAGCCGCGGCTCGATCGCCTGGCATTTCGGGTCCAAGGACGGGCTGATCGTCGAGGTGGTCACGCACGCCTTCGCGACGGCGGAGCAGGAGTACCGCAAGCGCATTGCCGAGGCGGGGACGGTGACGCTCGGTGTCCTGATCGACGCGCACCTGGCCGTCGTCGACGCGCCGTGCGGGCGCACCTTCGCGACCGTGCTGCCCGAGGTCATGTTGGCGCCGGGGCCGATTCGCGACGCGTATGTCGCGGGCTACCAGAACAGCAGGCGGTTCTGGGTCGACGCGGTGCGGGAGGTCACCGCGGATGCACCCGGTATGCCCGATCCAGCAACGCTCGCGGATGTGTTGTTCGGCAGCGCGATCGGTGTCAATGTGATGCACCGGCTCGATGCGGGCGTGGATCCGGGCACCGGGCTCGGCTCACTGCAGCAGGTCTTCCAGCTCGCGCTGGACAAGTCCACGAAGGATGCGACCGCGTCGTAATGGGTTGCGTGTCAGGTTTGCTGGAGCTGCGCGGCGCCGAAGGACACGCGGAATCGCTCGCACCAGATCGAGACGCTGGTCAGTGCGGCCAGGTCGGTGTCGGCGGCGATGGGGTAGTTCTGGCTGCCCTTGTTGCCTTTGAGGCTGCCGAGGTCGGTGTGCTTGCCGTCGTCGAAGACGAACCAGCCATCCTTGCCTTCGATCACCGCGGCGTCGGTGAGCCAGACGTGCAGGTCGGGGCCGTCCGAGGTATCCAGGTCCTCCAGTCGGAGCACCCGGCTGCCGTCGGGCAGTTCGAGGATCAGCGCGGTGCCCGAGGTCGCGTGCTCATGCGAGATGAGGCTGCCGCGGGCGATGGTGCGCGGCTGCGGTGCGGGGCTACCGGGTGCCGCCGGGGCGGAGACCGACGGCGCGGCCTCGTTGACCGTGGTGTTCGTGAACAGCCGCCACGGCTGGAACAGCGCCAACCCCACCCCCAGCCCGATTACCAGTAGGACGGCCAGCGTCCAGGTGAAGGGGTGACGCGCGATTTTGCGTGCGGACACCATGGCTTCTCCTCCCGGACCATCGCGCGACGACCGTTACGTCCATTATGCGCAGCCCCAGAACAGCCAGGACCCTGAAAGGGATCTGCCGAGGTCCTGGCGTGCGTCCTACAGGTTGCCGACGATGTGTTCGAGGCGTTCGGCCACCAGCTCGCGCGCCTTTTCGCGCAGGGCGGGACGGTAGCCGCTGGGGTACACCGGATCTCCCGGCGTGTAGTCCTTCAGGACCTCTTTGGCGAGGGTGATCTTGTGGACCTCGGTGGGGCCGTCGGCGATCGCCATCACCTCGGCGTAGTTCATCATGTCCACGAAGGGCAGATCGGTGCTGACGCCGATCGCGCCGTGCAGATGCAGTGCGCGCTGGGCGATGTCGTGCATCACCTTCGGCATGGCCACCTTGATGGCGGCGATGTCCTTGCGCACCTTCAGGTAGTCCTGTTCCTTGTCGATGCGCCACGCGGTGCGCAGCACCAGCAGGCGGAACTGCTCCATCTCGATCCAGCTGTCCGCGATGCGTTCCTGGGTCATCTGCAGGCCGGCCAGCGGGCCCTTGCGCATCGGCCGGGAGACGGCACGCTCGGCCATCATGTCGAAGGCCTTGCGCACCAACGCGACCGTGCGCATGGCGTGGTGCACGCGGCCGCCGCCGAGGCGGGTCTGCGCCACGATGAAGCCCTGGCCCTCGGCGCCGAGCAGGTGGTCGGCGGGGACGCGGACATCGGTGAACCGCAGGTGGCCTTCGTGTTCGCTGAACCCGTGCACGTGGAAGTTCTTGACGATCTCGAGGCCGGGGGTCTCGGCGGGCACGATGAACATCGACATGCCCTGGTACGGGCTGACATCCGGGTCGGTGACCACCATGACGATGTGGAAGCTGGCGAACTGCGCGTTGGAGTTGAACCACTTCTCGCCATTGATCACCCAGTGGTCGCCGTCGCGTACCGCGCGCGCCTTGAACAGCGTCGGGTCCGAACCGCCGGTGGGCTCGGTCATCACATAACAGGAGCCGATCTCACCGGCCAGCAGCGGCTCCAGATACTTCGCCTTCTGCTCGGCGGTGCCGTAGTGCGCCAGGATCTCGGCGTTGCCGGAATCCGGTGCCTGGCAGCCGAATACCGACGGCGCCCAGACCGAGGTGCCGAGCACCTCGTTGAGCAGCGCCAGCTTCATCTGCCCGTAGCCCTGGCCGCCGAGCTCGGGACCGAGGTGGCATGCCCACAGCCCCTGTTCTTTGACCTGCTCCTTGAGCGGGCGCATGAGCGCCATCGCCTCTTTGTTGGTGCGGTCGTACGGGTTCGGGTACAGCAGGTCCAGCGGCTCCACCTCGGTGCGGACGAATTCCGCCGCCCAGTCCAGCTTCTTCTGGTAGTCCGGGTCGGTCTCGAAATCCCAAGCCATGATCAGCCTTTCGTGTGGTTGTCGGTGGTGGTCACCACGCCGTCGAGGAACGTGGTCGCGAGTATGTCGGCGATCTCGGCGGGGGAGCGCCCGCCGTGCGGTCGGTACCAGAAGGTCACCATGTTCAGCATGCCGAGCACGCTGTTGGTGACCACGTGGTCGTCGGTGCGCAGCAGCCCGGCGGCGTGGCCCGCGTCGATCACCCGCTGCCAACAGTGCTGCACCCGATCGCGCAGCTCCTGCAACTCCGCGCCGCGTTCACCGCTCAGCGCGGTGACATCGCGCAGCTGGATCGCGACCTCGCGGCGGTGGTCGATGATCAGGCCGACGTGGCTGTGGATCAGCTTGCGCAGCTTGGTGATCGGGTCGTCGGTGCTTGCCGCGATGCGTTCGGCATCGATCAGCATCAACTGAATGTAATCGTGCAGGATCTGCCACAGCAGTTCCTCTTTGGAGCGGATGTGGTAGTACAGCGCGCCACGCTGCACGTCGGCGCGGTCACCGATCTCGGCCACACCGGTGCCGTGGAATCCCTTCTCCGCGAACAGTTCCACCGCGGCACGCACGATCCGCTCCCGCGTATCGCCTGCCGTGGATTCGGCGGCGGGTGGGCGGCCGCGCCTGCGCGCGGGCGCGATGTCGGGCTTGACCCGCACCCCATCGCCCATCGCACCGCCGCGCGCTGTCATCGGGCCGGGTCCAGCACAACCTTGCTCACGCCGTCCGCGCGTTCGGCGAAGAGCCGGTAGGCGTTGGCGCCGTCGGACATCGGGAGCGGATGGGTGACAACGGCTTCCGGGCGGAGCCGACCGGCCGCGGTCAGCTTCAGCAAGGTAGGCAGCTCGTATTGGATCGAGCACAGCCCGATATGGAATTCGAGCTCCTTGACCTGTGCCAGCGGCATGTGGAACGGATACGCCCGGTTCTGGCTGACACCGATGACACTGACCCGGCCGCGGTGCCCGACCGCGCTGATGGCCAACTTGATGGTGGCGTCGGCGCCGACCGCCTCGATCGCGACATCGGCGCCGCCGCCGAGCATTTCGCGGATCGCGAGTTTCGGGTCGTCCGCTTCGACCGGCTCGGCGCCGAGTTCGGCGGCCTGCTTGCGCCGTTCGGGGATCAGGTCGACGCCGAGCACGCGCGCCGCCCCCATCGCGAACGCCGACTGGATCGCCATCAGCCCGACCGGTCCGAGTCCGATCACCACCACGGTCTCACCGGGGGCGATGCGCGCGCGGCGGGCGCCGTACCAGGCGGTCGGCGCGTTGTCGGTGAGCACGACCGCGGCTTCGTCGCTGACGCCATCGGGCAGCCGCACCAGGTTTCCCTTGGCGTGCGGTACGGCCAGCAGTTGCGCCTGGCCGCCGGGCAGCGAGCCGCCGAGCCCGTAGCAGGCGTCGATGGCCAGCGGCGTGCGCTCGCAGGCCGCGACAATGCCAACCCGGCACTTGGCGCAGCGGTCGCAACCCGCCGACGCGGCGACCAGCACTCGGTCGCCGACTGCGAGGCCACGCACCTCGGAACCGAGCTCGACGATCGTACCGACGGCCTCGTGCCCAACGCTGTAGCCGACGTTGTCGGTGAAGCCGTGCCCACTGTAGATGTGCAGGTCGCTGCCGCAGATGCCGGTCGCGGTGACCTGGATGATGGCGCTGTCCGGCGCGGTCAGCGTCGGATCGGGCAGCTCGGAGTACGAGATCTGTCGCGGGCCTTGGTAAGTCAGTGCTTTCATCGCCAACCGCCGTCCAGTGCGAGGGTGGCGCCGGTACAGAAGGCAGCGGCGTCCGTAGCGAAGAATATTGCGGCGCCGACGATCTCGTTCGGTTCACCGACCCGGCCCTGGGCGTTGTGCGTGCTGATCTGTGCGCGCATCTCGTCGGTCCAGGCCTTGGCGATGTCGGTGGCGAATGCTCCGCACTGAATTGTGTTGACCCGTACCGTGGGACCGAAGCTCTGCGCGAGACCCGCGGTGAGCGAGTTCAATCCAGCCTTGGCAGCGGCGTACGGCACCGCGAACGGCGCGGGCCGGACCGCCTCGATCGAGGAGATGTTGATGATCGAGCCGCCACCGTCGGCCGCCATGCGGGTGCCGATGAGCGAGGAAAGCCGGAACGGTCCTTTGAGATTCACGCCGATCACCTTGTCGAACAGCTCTTCCGATACTTGATCCAGGCTCGGGTAGAGCGGTGAGAGGCCCGCGTTGTTCACCAGCACATCGACCCGGCCGAATTCGGCGTACACGGTCTCCACGAGTGCGTCGCACTGTGCCCAGTCGCTGACGTTGCAGGCCACCGGCAGGGCGCGGCGGCCGTGCGTGGTCTCGACCTCCTCGGCGAGCGCCACGCAGCTGTCGAGTTTGCGGCTGGCGATGACGACGTTCGCGCCGGCCGCGGCGAATGCGAGCACCATTTCCTTGCCGAGTCCCCGGCTGCCGCCGGTGACCACGACGACCTTGTCCGTGAGCGACACACACTCTCCCATTGATCAGAAAATGTTCCGATCAGTACATTAATTCGCCGCGGCGATACAATCAAGGGGTTGCTCGGCCGACCGCCGACACCGCGCGACGCGCCGACTGATCGATCCCCTCACGATCGGCGCGCCGGTTTTCCATCGGCGAGACGCCGCGTTTGACCCGCTACCGGGTGGTATCACTACCCACGGGTAACATGGATGCGTCTTTTCCCACCCGGCTTTCTCAGAAGTGAGGCAGTAGATGACAGAGCGGATTCAGGTCGGCGGGCTTCAGGTGGCCAGCGTTCTCCACGAGTTCATCGAGAACGAGGCGCTCCCCGGCACCGGCGTAGATTCCGCCGCGTTCTGGGCCGGAGCCGAGCAGGTCATCAACGATCTCGCACCGCGCAACCGCGCCCTGCTCGCCGAACGCGACGAGATCCAGGGCAAGGTAGATGCCTGGCACGCCGAGCACCCCGGCGCGAACTACGACAAGGCCGCCTACAAGAACTTCCTCAGCGAAATCGGCTACCTGCGCCCCGAGCCCGCCGATTTCCAGATCGCCACCCAGAACGTGGACGACGAGATCGCCACCACCGCGGGACCGCAGCTCGTGGTGCCGGTGATGAACGCCCGCTTCGCGATCAACGCCGCGAACGCGCGCTGGGGCTCGCTCTACGACGCGCTCTACGGCACCGACGCCATCTCCGAGGCGAACGGCGCGGAAAAGGGCAAGAGCTACAACAAGGTTCGTGGCGACAAGGTCATCGAGTGGGCGCGCAACTTCCTCGATGACGCCGCCACGCTGATCACCGGCTCGCACATCGGCTCGACTTCCTACAAGATCGTCGACGGTGAGCTCGAGGTGGGCCTGGAGGACGGCACCGAGATCGGCCTCGCCGATCCCTCGCAGCTCGTCGGCTACCTCGGTGATCCGGCGGCGCCGACCTCGGTGCTGCTGAAGCACAACGGTCTGCACATAGAGATCCAGATCGATCCCGACTCGCCGGTCGGCAGCACCGACACCGCGGGCGTCAAGGATGTGGTGCTCGAGTCCGCGGTCACCACCATCATGGACTTCGAGGACTCGGTCGCCGCCGTGGACGCGGAGGACAAGGTGCTCTGCTACCACAACTGGCTCGGCCTGATGAAGGGCGATCTGAGCGAGCAGGTCAGCAAGGGCGACAAGACCTTCACCCGCACCATGAACCCGGACCGCGTCTTCACCGCGGTCGACGGCAGTGAGCTTGTGCTGCACGGTCGTTCGCTGATGTTCGTGCGCAACGTTGGCCACCTGATGACCAGCGACGCGATCATCGACTCCGACGGCAACGAGGTGCCAGAGGGCATCCTGGACGGCCTGGTCACCTCGCTCATCGCCACCCACTCGCTGCGCGGCGACACCAAGCTCAAGAACAGCCGCACCGGCTCGGTGTACATCGTGAAGCCGAAGATGCACGGTCCGGACGAGGTCGCGTTCACCACCGAGCTGTTCGATCGCATCGAGGACGTGCTCGGCCTGCCGCGCAACACCCTCAAGGTCGGCATCATGGACGAGGAGCGCCGCACCACGGTGAACCTGAAGGCCTGCATCCAGGCCGCCGCCGACCGCGTCGTGTTCATCAACACCGGCTTCCTCGACCGCACCGGCGACGAGATCCACACCTCCATGGAGGCCGGGCCGATGGTCCGCAAGGCCGAGATGAAGGCCCAGCAGTGGATCAAGTCCTACGAGGACTGGAACGTCGACACCGGTCTGGCCACCGGCCTGCCCGGCAAGGCGCAGATCGGCAAGGGCATGTGGGCCATGCCCGACCTGATGGCCGACATGCTCGTGCAGAAGATCGGTCACCCGAAGGCGGGCGCCAACACCGCGTGGGTGCCGTCGCCGACCGCCGCCACCCTGCACGTGACCCACTACCACCAGGTCAATGTGCTGGAACGGCAGCAGGAGATCGTCAAGGGTGGCCCGCGCGCCACCGTCGACCAGATCCTGGAGATCCCGCTCGCCGCGGCCCCGAACTGGTCGGCCGAGGAGAAGCAGCAGGAGCTGGACAACAATTCGCAGTCGATTCTCGGCTACGTGGTGCGCTGGATCGACCAGGGTGTCGGCTGCTCCAAGGTGCCCGACATCGAGGATGTCGCGCTCATGGAAGACCGCGCTACCCTTCGCATTTCGAGTCAGTTGATGGCGAACTGGCTGCGCCACGGCATCGTCACCGCCGACGAGGTGGTGGCCAGCCTGGAGCGGATGGCGCCGGTGGTGGACCGGCAGAACGCGGGCGACCCGAACTACCGGCCGCTGGCGCCGGACTTCGCGGGCAGCATCGCGTTCCAGGCGGCCAAGGAGCTGATCTTGGAGGGCACCAAGCAGCCCAACGGGTACACCGAGCCGATTTTGCATCGTCGTCGGCGGGAGGCCAAGGAGGCCTGCAAGTAGAGTGCCGTTCAGTGTTTGAAAAGTAGCATCTAGCAGCTCTTTTCGGCTCGAGGCCCCGCACCGGAGATACCCGGGGCGGGGCCTCTTCCATTACTGGAGATCAGCTGAAATACCGGTCCGTCACGCTCGAAACGGTCACAAGAACGGGGTGGGTAGCCAGAGTCGCCAAAGCTGCGTAATTGGACAGTCCCACGGAGAGTGTGCGGACCGGGGAGTTTCGCCACAGCCACCGCGCGCCGTGAACCACCGCGGCAGCGAGGTGCCGCTGGCTGGCGGTGACGGTTCGACCACATCGACCCGCTAGGGTGATGTCGTGGAGATGCTGCATCTGCGGTATTTCGTGGCGGTGGCCGAGGAGCTGAACTTCTCGGCCGCGGCGCGCCGGTTGCATATGGCGAACTCCCCGTTGAGCCAGCGGATCCGGGATCTCGAGCAGGAGCTCGGACAGCAGTTGTTCGATCGCAGCACGCACCATGTCCGGCTCACCCCTGCGGGTGCGGCGCTGCTGCCGATGGCTCGGGAGGCGCTGACCCAGGTCAACTCGATTCCTCGGCGACTGCAGGAGGCGGTCCGCCCCGGCCATAGCGTGTTGTCGCTCGGTATCCCTCCGGCGGTGCACCCGGCTCTGCGGGGACGGGTCAACGCGTTGATCGAGCGGCTGCGTGGACGGTACGAGATCCAGCGCCGGCCCGGCACGACTCCGAGCCTGATCACCGCGGTGCGAGACGGCGACGTCGACGTGGCACTGGTCCGCTTCCCGGTCGGCGACCCGGCCCTGGGTCAGCTTCTGGTCATGTCGGAGCGTTTCGGCGCCCTCGTCCCGGCGGCTCGATTCGCGGGGCGGGACTCGGTCACCGTCGCCGATCTCGCGGATCTCCCGTTCGTCGGCATGCCGACCGACAATCTGCCCGTCGCTTTCGAACGGCTCCAGCGCGAGCTGCTCGACCGCGGAATCAAAAAACTTGACGTGAAGGATCTGAGCAGCGAAGGAGTTTTCGAGATAATAGCGGGCGGTACGGCATTCTCCTTCACGATATTGGATCCAAAAAGCCCGGTGCACGGGCCTCGAATGGACGACGTCCTGGTATTACCGTTGACAGACCTTCAACCGATATTGGAGACCGGGTTGATCTGGGTCCGCGCGCGTGCCGAGGGTGGCGATCTGCAGCAGTTCGTCGACGTCGCGGGGGAGCTGTTCGCGAACCCACTCACCCGTTGAATAAAAGGAAGTGGCGCTCCGAAGAATGGTTTGACCGACGCGGTCGAACCATTTTTCGGGAAATAGTCGTTCCCCGCCTGGTCGCTGCGCAGTAGCTTCGTTGTTGAAAGAAGGGAAACGTTGTTCGACCGATCAGGAAAGGGCGTGTACTGTGACCGAACTTCGAACCGACACCATGTACCGGGTCCGTGAGAACACCATCGAGACCGTCGGTGGGGTGGAAACCCACTACTGGGAATACCTCCCCGCTCACCCGATCGACGATGTCGTGGCGTACACGACCGGGGGCTGGCCGGTGGACTCGACGTGGCTGGAAGACATCATCGAGGGCCTGGTCGAATCCGGTGTCCCGGTCGTCCGTTACGACCAGCGCGGCGCAGGTGTGAGCGGCCACCCACGGCGCACATCGCAATACACGATGCCCAAGCTCGCGCAGGAACTCGACGCCGTCATCGACGCGACCGCGGCGGGACGCACGATCTATGTCTTCGGTGAGGCATGGGCGGCGAACATCGCCGCCGAACACATTCACCGGTTCCCCGGCAAGATCGACACCCTGATCTCGGTGGGCAGCCCGTCGCTGGACATGGCCTTCACCGCCCTGCGCCGCCAAACCCGGCGGGCGATCGGCGAGAAGTCCCTGCGCAAGCAGGTGGCCTTCCAGTGGGCGGTTCTGTGGTACTGGTTCGCACTGGCGCTGCCGGTACTACCCGAACTGGTCTTCGCCACCGGCCTCCCCACCGCCGGGCTGAACCGGATGCTCACCCGCTTGGACCAGCGGGGCGGCAAACCGAACGCCGAACCGTTCCGCACCACCAAAGCCGATGCGGCACAAGGCTCTCTGAAGTATCGGTGGTTCATCCGGCACCGGTCGTTCACGCCCGCCTACGACGAGCTGCGCGTGAACCACCTGCGCGTGATCCAGCTCGACGGCGAACGCCTGTCGACGCCACTGCTGCTCGAGGGCCTCGGCGATCGGACCCCCGACCTGCGTGTCACGCATCTGGACGCCGACCACTTCAACTTCCGCTACGGCAAGACCGGGACCGCGATCGAGAAGGAAATCCGCAACGCCATCGCCAGCTGACCACGACGGCGACCGCATGCAGGCATCATGCCCGCTCCAGACAGGTCCACGTCGCAGTCACGTTGGCGCGCCTGGGCCGGTTACTTCACCGCCGACGCGGATCATGTTGTGCGGGTGCCCGATATGCGCGTCGAACCCGCACGGCATTGCGATCCCGGAAACGGCGCGGGCCCATATTGCCGCTGGGCGAACGTTCTGCGCGGCGAGATCAACTGCGGCGTAGAGCATCCGATATTGCCGAGAACAGCGCCGACCTCGGCTCCCGATAAGAAGCTCCGCCGTGTGCGGGTGGCTTGCGGTGAGCGCCTTACACGACGGTCCACTCAGTTGACCGGGCACTTCCGATTCACGCGGTACTGGAGGCATTCTAGATCGACGCCGTCACCCGATGTCGCACGACACCACGCAGGGCTGATCGGCACTCTTGGAACAACGAACCCGAGCGGAACTGGACCTTCGCTCCAGCGAGCCGAGGAGACAGCTATGCGGCTACCTAGTATTAGGCGATCGAGGCGACCAGCTGCGGTCATCGCGGCCGTAACCCTGATGGTCACGCTACTGTCCGGGCTTCCGGCCGCAGCAGCGGACACACCTGACCAGATGAATGCGCTCAGATTCTTTTCATCGAACGGCGGGTGTCTCGTGCCGGCAGAACGTCCATACGCCCGCGTGCCACCCTGCCTTCCCATCTATGACAGTGCCTCCCGCTGGACCAAGCCCCTCCGTGACCCGCAAATCCGACACGTAGAGACTGGCGGTTGCCTAGCCATTGGGGCCACATTCGCCATACTCACGCTCTGCGACAGGGGGGAACCGAAATCACAGTGGGAGCTCCATGTCTTGGGAGAGAACGCGGGTAATATCCGCAGCCGGGATCCAGGATGGCCCAACGCTTGTCTGCATGTGCGCGATGACAGGCACATGACATTGGAGCGGTGTGACGGATCCGCTGCTCAGTGGTGGACGTGGGCCGTTGTCTAACGATCAGCTCCCTCCGCAGCCGGGCTCCGGAACCACCGAGATGCGTACCTGATTCCTGTTGGCGGCCATGACAACCCGGACAACTGGAATTCTTTGAACTCGAGCTTTGTCCTCGGCACAGGTGAAGGCTTGCTCAGATCGGTCGACGTGCCCATGCCGCGGGACCAGGGGCCACGTCGTGGCCCGCGGACGCCGCCCTCGCCGCAGTACGGCGCCACCACCGCTGACATCGTTCTGCGCTTCCCCGGCGGGCGGATCTATCCGGGTAGTGGGACAACCGCGCGGTACTTGCCCCCGGGTGCCCGTTGCGGCGGTTCCTCGGCATGTTCGATCGTGACATTGCCGAGGTCGTTGTCGGTCAGCACCCGTGTGAGCTCGTTGTGCACTGTGCGCCATACGAGTTCGGGATCGGCGTCGCCGGTCGGTCGTAACCGCACACGGAGCGTGTCCGGCTTGGTCTGCACGATCTGGAACAGCTCGATACCGGGCGTGCGGTCGAACAGCGTGGCCAGCGCCAGCGGCGTGAGGACGCGCCGTTCACCACGAGCCGTCAGCATGATGAGCGTGTCGCCGGAGCGCCCCTCCACCCGCAGCGTCGGCAACGGACTACCGCATGGGCACGGATCGGGCTTGACCATGACACGGTCGCCGAGGTCATAGCGCAGGATCGGCTGCACCCGGTTGGCGAGATCGCTGATCAGGACCGTGTGCGACCATTCGCCGGGCGGCGTGGCCCGGTATTCGGCATCTACCGGCTCGGCGATCACCCAGTCACTGTTGACGTGATACCAGCCGTGCTGGCAACTGAAGCTCAGGTAGGTACATTCGGTCGCAGCATAGGAGGCGCGGACCTTGGTATGGAACGCCGACGCTATTCGTTGCACGTCGCCGCTGGTTATCGTCTCCCCGGCGGGCCCGACGATCACCGGGTCGATGTGCAGCCGACCAGCGGCCTGCTCGTCGGCCAACACCTTGATCATGCTGGCGTATCCGACGATCACCGCAGGCCGAAACTCCTGCAGGATCCCAACCAATTCGGGCAACGGCATATGCACCGACAACGATCGGAGGGTCTTGCGCCGCCACCGGCTGTCCATGGTCAGACGTTTGTACCCGGCGTACCCAATGTAATGGCCGCCGGTGGCGACCAATTGGGCGGTGCGCATTCCTCGGGTGAGGAGCCGGAGCACATCGCCGAACCCCAGCCAGGGCAAGAAGTCGCGAGTGGAGAGGACGGTCTGCACGGCCCCCTCCCGGTCGTCCTGGATGAACAGACCACGATAGCCGCTGGCACCGCTGGTGGTCCCCACCAGATACCGTCCCAGAAACCGTCGACCGATCATTTCAGGATCATCGACGAATGCCTGCACCTTCTCCAGCGTCACCGCGCGGTCGGTCACCCAATCATCGAAGCGATCCATCAACGCCTTCTTGCTCGTGACCGGCAACAGCGTCGGATCTTCGACCCGCTCCGGCAGATCCCGATAGGCCTCCCGGAAATACGGGGAGTAGGCGCGGGCGTATCCGACGTGATCGGCCAGGCGCGCCCGCTGCCGCCTGGCAATCCCCTCAGCCCCTTCCCTGACGGCCCGGCGCGCGTCGATCCACAGCCCCATTCTGCTCTCTGTCATGACGAACCTTCAATCACCCTGTGCGGCATGCGGTTCGGCCAGTTCCTGGTCGGTCACCGCTGAGCCCCCGTTGACGTGACCATTACCAGATGGGAGTACCCACCCGGAATCCGCAGTAGTCCCCGGGGTGGCCGAGATCCCTGCCGTCCGCGATCAGATGAAGGCCGCCGTCCAACCCTTGGCAGCTGCGTAGCGGCTCGCCTCTCCCGAGACCCACTGCGGGACAACGACTCGCGCAGCGTATTGGTGTTCTGGAGTTCCCCGAAGACCGCCGTCGCCTACTGCGCCGATTCGCCGCCCCGACACCGGCCGCTGAGCCGACACCGAGCATCGGCTCGAAACCTTGACCGGCAATGCCCGAATCTCCTGCTTGAAATCGAAAGACAAGTCAAGACTTACATTTCGACGATTTCTCCATAAACTGTAGGCACGGCCTCGACGCTGACCTATGAATTGGCTGCAGTGTCTGTTCGCCGGTTCCGCATTCTACATCCGGCAGCGCAAGGAGAACTTGACATGGGAAACAATATCGGCGAGAAAGCGATTCGGTGCCTGCGATATCTGGAAGCATGCAACTTCGACAACGTACGGGCAATGTGCACGAGCACGGCCACCGTGTGGCACAACGACGGCAGGGGGGAACAGGCGATCGGTGAGAAGCTGGAGCAGCTGAAACCCCTTGTGAATACCGTAGAGTCGCTTCGATACGAAGTCGCTCGGCAGTTTCATAATTCGAATGAGGTCCTCCAGCAGAACGTACTTCACCTGGTGATGAACGACGGCTCGCGCAGTGAGCTACACGCTGCAATGTATTTTCGGTTCAAAGGGGATCTCATCGACCGAATCGAGGAGTACGCCTACGCTGTGCCGATCGAGAGCGATACCATCGGCTCCGGCGTTCGGATGCGAGACCGGTAGCTATGACTGAGGGAATGATATCCGTACCGGGGGGCGAAGTCTGGTATCGCAGGATGGGCGGCGGCGGCGTGCCGCTTCTACTGATCCACGGCGGGCCGGGCTACCCCAGCGATCCGCTATTCGAGGCCTTCGAGCCGGTCGCTCGAGAACGTGAAGTCATCTGGTACGACCAGCTCGGAGTAGGGCGCTCGGATCCGATCGAAGACCCGGCACTACTGACAGTGAGCCGCTTCCTCGACGAACTCGGCGCAGTGATCGAAGACCTCGGCTTGGCATGCCCGCACGTCTACGGTCACTCCTGGGGCGCGATGCTCGGCCTTCAGTTCGCCGCACAGCGGGCACCCGAGTGGACGAGTCTGATCTGTGCCAATGGATTGGCGAGCGTGCCCCGATTCGAGAACGAGGTACGAGACTTGCTGGCGAAGTTACCCGGCAATGTGTTGGACCGAACTTACGGGCGTGAATTGAGCGGTGAGACGAACGATCCCGACTATCGGGTTGCCCAAGAGGAGTACTTGCGCGCATGCATTGTGCGCACCGCGACGGTGCACCTCGATCCGGATCGCATGAGCTTGATGACATTCCGGACCATGATCGGACATGCGGACTACCACGTCACCGGAGTCCTGCACGATTGGGACATATTCGACGAGCTCGAACGGATTCGCGTTCCTACTCTGGTGCTCGGCGGAGAGTTCGACGAGTGCGTTCCCGCGCACCTCGCCGACATCGCCAGCCGAATCCCGGACTCCGACCATGTCACGCAGTCGGGCGCGGCCCACATGGGATACCTCGAGCATGAGCCACTTCGCCACGAGTATATCTCGATCATTCAGGACTACATGCTTCGAATCGAAGAACGTGCGCAACCGAACGCGACGAATCTGCGCGGGCAGCTTTCGATGCCGCGATGACGCTGCGCTACCAGATGCGCAACGTAGATCGTGAATCGTTCGGCAGGGCCACCAGATCCAATGTCGCGGATTGTCGACGGTTTCCAACCGGTGGGTGACCGGGGCCCGGAACCGGTGGCGTAGCGGCCCGCCTAAGAATCTCCTTAGCGATCCCTAAGACCCGCTCACTACGTTTGATGCATCCACGCAACACCTGGAGTAGCGATCATGAAGACAAAAGTATCGTCGATACACAGATTCCGCAGCGCACTGACTGGAACAATACTGGCTATCGGACTGTACGCCGCCAGCTCAGGGGCGCCTGTCACCGCAGCACCCGCAACCGGCGACGGCAAATGTGAACGCGGCGAGATCTGCGTCTGGCAGAACGACGACTTCAAAGGCTGCTTCTACGATTTCGTCCCACCGAACGAGGACTCCAACTACGGAAACGGATCTCCGCGATGGAACAACTGCGACGGGACGATGGAAGACAAGATCTCCTCCTACCGGAACAGAAGTGGCCACTGGGTTGTCTTCGGGGAAACACGCGCGAATGCTGGTCGGTGGGGGGCAGCAGGCCAGTTCCGGCACTGCGCGGCTCCTGGCGCGGAGAGCAGCAATCTCGCCAATTTTGGGGACCCACTGATGTGGAGTATTGAAAACAGAATCAGCTCACATGACACCTTCGACTGGGGGAACAATCCTCCGGACGTATGTATTTGGTGGGATCGGGACTAGCTGACGAGCGTCGACGGCGCCACCGAAGACGAGAGAAGCAGCATGGCAACGCGGACGGGCGTTCGCGTGTCACACGGGCTTGCAGACGATTGCCGCGAATCCGATCTGGTTCGCGCTCAGTCTTTTTGATACCGACTTTCGGAAACTTGGCTGGAGCAGGCGGAGGAAGAAGCGTAGGGGGCCGCAGGGGAGGGCGACGTGGTTGACGAACACGTATGGGGACTCGCCGGTGGGTTGGAGCAGGGCCGAGTGGTCCACCCCGGCTTTGTGGGTGAACCAGCCGGCGATCTGTTCCCACTGGCGCAGCGCGGGTTCGGTCTCGGGCGAAGTGAAGTGGTTGAACAGGAAGGCATCTGAAGTCGCATGGTCGATGTCACCGATGCGTCTGGTGTTACGTGCTGCCATCACGAAGTCGGCGTCCAAGTGCATCAAGGCCTCGTCGGCCTCGACGGCCGGGATCGTTTCGGGTGAGGTCGTCTGGACCAGGACCAGCACGTCGAACCGCGGGTGGTTGGTTGCCGGGGGGATCAGGAGGGCCTCGTACACGGTGACCCGCACGACCTCGGACCGTGTTTCGAGTCGCCGGGCCATGGTGGTGCAGCGCCGGAGTGCGTCGGTGCGCGACGCGCTTCTGCCTACGAAGGGTGTTCTCTGCGGCGGGTCGATGCGCATTCCGAGATAGAGGTAGCCGTAGGACGCGGGCTCGGTGAACGGGGCCGGCGGGTTGGTCGCGGTCATGACCATCTCCTTGGTTTGTGCTTCCCCACTATGCTAGCAATATAATCGAACGATCGATTAATTTTTGCCGCAAGTCGAAAGGCGCTATGGAAGGCACCTCGGAGGGGTCGGCAGCACGGGCGCGGAAGCCAGGACGACCCCGCAAAGCCGCCGCGGGCGACACCAAACGCCTGCTGCAGCGCGCCGCGCTGCGATTGTTCGCGCACAACGGTTATGCCGGAACCTCGATCCGGGCGATCGCGCGGGAGGTCGGGCTGAGCGAAAGCGTGCTGTACGCCCACTTCTCCAGCAAACAGGCGATCTTCGACGCAGTCCTGGCCGAGTTCGGGCCGCAAGGTGTGGCCACCATGACCGGACGGGTCGATCCGGATCTCGCCGCGACTGATCCACCGCGATACCTACGCGAGCTCGTGCTCGCCTTTCTCGACGAGTGGGACAGCGCGGACGCACGCCTGCTGATCAGCCTGATAACCAGGGACGGCCTCCTGCACGATCCCGCATTGCGGGATGCTCTCCAGGCCATGCGAGCCTCCGTCGCGCATTTGCTGGACCGGTGGATCAGCGACGGACTCATAGCGCGCAGTCTCGGCTCAGCACACGACTTGGCGCTGTGGTTCACCAGCCCGATCGGACTCGCCAGAATCCTGCACCTGCACGCCGACGCGACAGCGCAGGAGCGCAATGGCGCGCGCGATGAGATCCTCCAGCACACCGAGACTTTCATCCAGGTTGTCTTCAACTCCCGGACAAACAGCGCAGACTCCGCCAACGCGTGAGGTACCGCCCGCTTACCGGTTCCCGGCAGTGACGAAGTCCCCCAACGCGATCGCTGGATGGTTGACCGGGATCGACCTGATCGCCCTGGTTCAGGACTGGCTCTACCACCGCTTCCGAGTCCGCACCGTCTCAAATCCGGGTGCGATCCTTGGACTGGGCGTCGTCCTCACGCGCGAGGACGCGGGCGAACATTTGCTGATGTTCGATGGGGTCATCGGGGTTGCTGGTCGCAGGTGGATCGATGAGGGTGTCGGTGGATTGTCGTCGGCGCTCAGGTCGATGGAACGCTGATCCGCTACCCTGGGCGCTGCACTGGAGATAGTCGGATGTGAGGAAGATTTATGGGAAGCGTTGTCCTCGACGTTGTCGCGTTGCTCGCCAATCGTGCGGCGATGTTCTGGAATTGGATGGCCACCGGCTCGTCCGGGTTTCCGCCGCTGTGATTTCGCGATGAACGGTTAGTCTGCGAACGCCCTGGTCTTCGGCCGGGGCGTTCGTGTATTCGTACCCGCGACTCCGGTCTTCGCCCTGCGGCGCCTGATCGCTGCCGGGTTAGGGGATTTCGCTGTCCATACCCGCGGGCAGCCGTATGTTGATCACGTGAAAACTGCCGGATCCGCGTGCCGTACCCCAGGTTGGTTCGTACTCTGGATGGGGCTCTTGACAGCCCTGCTCGTGCTGTGTTGCCTAGTCCTGTTCTGGCAGTTGGCGGCCGAAGGGGCGCTGCCCATCAAGGTGATCCTGTGGCTGGCCATCGGGGTGCTCGGCGTGGTCGCCCTGCTGTTCGGGTTACTCGGGGTGTTTCGCTATCGGGCCTTCTTCTACAGTGTCGTCGCGCCCCTTGTCATCGTCGTGTTCGGCGCGCTGGTCTGGTACGACGTTCCGGAATCCACCGGCTGGAAACTGTCTCGAGACATCCTTCAAGACCAAGCGGTTGACTGCGTGAACCCTGGCCACCGCACCCGCCTCGGCGTCTACACAATCACGTTCATCACCCGCCGGGACGGGGGTTGTTTGTTCTATACCCAAGGGGAAGAGTCGAATTCGAAGGGGTTCGCCTACTTCCCGGACGCCGCGCCACCGTATATCGGGACGCCCGCTGCGGGGATCGGGTACGAACCGTTTCATGGGAACTGGTATCGGTTCAGCGAAGAGTCTTGAGCGGCAGCGTGATTCGCCTTGTTACGCGGGTGACTAAGTGCGATTCGAGTGTGGTGGTAGCTGGTGGTCGGGCGTTGAGTCCGGGCGGGGCTCGATCCATAGTGCTTCTGCGAGCGCGCATGGGGTGCCGTCGGGGGTGGCCAGTGCGACGCCGACGGTGTGTTTGCGGCCTTCGTGACTGATCGGCCAGGCGTAGGAAATGTAGGGGTGATCGGGCCAGACGGGGGCTAGTTGGGTAGCTGTGATGGCGGCGGTTACCGAGCCGCGGCGCATTTTGCGGAGGGCCCCGGCGGCCCAGCCGCCGGGGCAATCGAGGGCGGCCCAGACTACTTCGGGCGGGAGTTCGCCGGTGGGGGCGGCCAGGGCGGGGTCAGGGGTCCAGGCTGCGATGACGCGGTCTCGTTCGGGGACGGCCCAGGGGAACAGGCGAAGGCCACGCCCGGGTGGGCAGGCGGATCCGCAACCGTAACAGTCATTTTCGCGGCGCTTGGTGGCTTGGGCCTCGGTGATGGCGAGGGCATCGCGCCAGGATGGGGCAGGAGGCGGAGCGATGGTTACGACCGAGGAGGAGGCTTCCACGAGAACGTTGCCATCGAGATCGATCAGAGCGCAACCGCCGGATTCGGTGGGACGCACGGCTATCGGGGTGTCGACCGCGACCTTGCGCCGAAAGTCGACCCGCAACTCCGCGGCGGCGGATTGCGCGGCAAGGAGGCCCGCCACGTACCCGCCGAAAGCGACCCCCGGGTAACCGTGCACGTGCTCAGGCACAGTGAACGTGTCCGTCCGAATCATATGGTGCTCAACCCCTCCCGGCCCACAGCCTCAGCCGCTCCCAATCGACCATACCGACGTCGCGGTTCGGTCGAATCATGCGGCTCGGGCCATCGCTGCCACCACTCGGTCTTCTCGGACAATGCCACCCAAAAGTGCAGGTACGGGGGTGGGTTGGAATTTCGTGGAGTGGTGGGGTGTTGCGACGGGGTGTGACGAAAGCTGGAATGAACGTACTTGTTGTGTACGCGCACCCGAAGCCCGACTCACTGACCGGGGCGCTGAAAGATGTTGCCGTCGAGCAATTGCGGGCGGATGGGCATGAGGTTCGGGTTAGCGATCTGTATGCGATGGGGTGGAAGGCGCAGGCGGATACGGACGATTTCGGGGCGGTGGATGAGTCCAATTTCATGTTGGCTTCGGGGGAGGCGTATCGAGCGGGGACGCTGAGCCCGGATATTCGTGCTGAGCAGGAGAAATTGCTCTGGGCCGACACGGTTCTGCTGCATTTTCCGCTGTGGTGGTTCGGTATGCCCGCGATCATGAAGGGGTGGGTGGATCGGGTGCTCACCTGCGGGTTTGCCTACGGGGCCGGGGGAACGGCGGTGCCGCGATACGGTGCGGGGGTGCTGGCGGGGCGGCGGGCGATGCTGGTGGTTTCCATCGGTGGGAAGGAGTCGTCGTATTCCGATCGGGGGATCAACGGGCCGGTGGAGGATCTGCTGTTCCCGATCCAGCACGGAATCCTGTACTACCCGGGGATGGACGTGCTGCCACCGTTCCTGGTGCACGGCACAATTCGGGTCGACTCGGACCGCTTCGACGATATCGCCGATGATCTGCGCGAGCGGCTGTCGGGCCTGGAGAAGCTCGAACCGATTCGGTACCGCCCGCAAGGCGGTGGCGATTACGACCGAAGCCTGCGATTGGCGGCTGGCCGAGAGGTGCCGGGGGCCAACGGATTCGGGCTGCACGTAGCCGGGTAACCCCCGGATCAGGGCAGCGGCGCGGCGCCACGTTGGGCCAGTAGGACACCCATGAGTCCGGCTTCCTGGCCCTGCGCGTGGATCATCGAGCGCGCGGTTTCCTTGACCGGGCCGGACGGGAGGAGCTGGTCGGCGGCTTGCGCCATGGCGATCCCGCCCTGGTGATGGCGAAACATGAGCTGTAAGAACAGGGTTTCGGCGTCCCGGCCGCGTGTGGCGGCGAGGGCGTCGAGTTCGGCTATCGTCGCCATTCCCGCCATCGTGGTGCCCGAAGTCTGTTTCGGATCGGCCTGTGCGATCGGCGTCGAATGCTGATGTGGCACAGCTTCATCGGCGTGCATCCAGGCCATCGGATGCGCTCCCACCGGCGACGCGTTGGCCAGACGTAACCACCCGAGCATGGTGCCGATCTCGAGCCGTTGGGTGTCGTCGAGCTGTTGGGTCAGGCGCAGCACGGCGGGATCGATATTGCGGTCCAGGCGCTGCACCATGATCAGCGCCTGCTGGTGATGCGCGGTCATGTCCTGCAGGAAACCGATCTCCACCGCGCTGAGAATCGGAGTGGCCGTGTGCGTTTCCGGTAGCACGAGTGGGCGCAGTGCCGCACCGAGCACCAGCAGGGCAAAGGCGAGTGAGGCGAGCGCGGCACCCCGGATCCAGCGTGGCACCGCTACGACCCGACGATCGATTCTTGGTCCGCCGGTGGCGAATACACGTCGTTGTCGAGCTGCAACACCATGAACCCGTTGTCGGAGCAGGTGACATACAGCTGCGAGCCACGCCATTCCGGCGGTGAGAGGCACCAGTCGGTGGAGACGTCGCCGAAGGCCAGCCTGCCGGTGCGCGGGGTGAGTGCGTCGGCCGGATTGAACTGCCCTTCCAGCACCGCGCGAATGGCGGGTGGTGTGCTCATCAGCGGCACGCCGATAATCGAGGCGAGCGCGTGCGGCGAGTTCCACAAACTGAGGTTCTGACCGGTCCGGGCAGGTGGGTTGTAGTAGGCGATCTCATGGATATTGCGGGGGTCGCGTACATCGAAAACCCGGATGCCAGAGGAGATCCAGCCGCACGCGAGGGCCGTCGGGTTGTCTCGGCGGTCGGCCGTGCAGTAGTGCGATTCGTAGGCGAAGGCCGAACCACCCATGGACGAACCGATATTGCTGTCGAGGTTCTGCGGCAGATTGATTTCCAGCTTGATTTTCGCGGCGACCTTCGGGTTGGTGTCGTCGGCGATGTCGATGAGTTTCACCCCGCCCGAACCACCTTCGTCGACGGTGTAGAGGTAGGGCTTGCCGTCGTAGGTCACCGGGATGCTGTGCTGGGTGGCCCAGCCGTCGGTCCAGAAGACCCGGCCGATGTGGTGCACCTGCGGGTTCGGGTCGCGGCGCTGCACCGCACTGATGTCGAGCACGGTGAAACCACCGAGCGCGGAAATGTACATCCGGTTGCCGTCGGCGCTGATGCCGAATCCGTGTGCCTCGATGCCGGTCAGGCCCTGCCAGACGACGTGCGGGTTCGCCGGATCGGAGAGGTCGACGGCGCTGACGAAGCCTGGCGCGATACCTGAGGCCCAGTAGGTGTTGCCGTCGGGGGAGAAGCCGCCCTCGTGCGTCGTAATCGGCAGTGGCATCAGCATATTCGTGCCGGGACCGGGGTTGAGCAGGCGCGGATGGGCACAGTCGGAGATGTCGTAGACCGACAGGTAGCCCACGCCGGTGCCGACCGGCACACCGGTGCCGACGAGCAGCTTGCGTGCGGTATTGACCTTCAGGCTCTCCCAGGTGCCCGCGAGCATCGCGGGTTCGGTGAGGTTGGCCGTCGGTCGCGGATTCGCCGGATCGGAGACGTCGAGCACCTGGACGCCGCGGCCCTCGCTGATCAGGTCGCCGGGGAAGAAGGAGCCCATGTACGAGCAGTGCTCGAAGCTGGTCGAGGTGATGCCCGCGCCACGACCGGCGAAGCCGCCGACGAACGACATGTTGCAGCGGTAGCCCTGGGTGGAGCGGCCGCTGTCTCGGTCAGCGGCGGTGACGTCGCCTTGCATGCCGTTCTCTGGCATCGAACCGGGCCCGCAGTCCGCCCGTGGGACGGCGGTGCGGCCGACGTCGAGGAATTCCTGCACGGCGTTCTGGATATCGGACTGCAGGTCGGCCGATGCGCTGCTGGGCAGCATCAACGCGGCGGCGAGGCCGACCGTAACCAGGGCCAGCGGCTTGAATCGGCGCAGGCTCGTCAGTGAGCGCATCGTCGGAACCCCAACCTTCATCAATGAGTTGTCCGTTGTCCCGCTGCTGACTGGGACAGCAGGAGGAACTGACTGAATGGTAGGTACTACCGTTAACTTATGCGGGCGCTTTCGATGAAATGCCGTGACGCGGTGCCGCCGACCGTCCGTCGCGGCAGGTCGATCGGCCAGGCTGGACACTGTTTTTGCAAGCCGGACACCCAGTACAGAGGGTGTGCGGCTTGCAAGAACGGGTGTGTGGTGCGGTGGGCTGGGGGACGGGGGAGGGTATCCGTGCGGACGGCTTTCACGGGTCGTCGGCGGTCGTCACCGTGGTGACCACATGACCCTCCCTGCACGAGCCACGGCCGCGATCGAGCACTGCCAACAGGGCCCAACGTGAGCGGAAGGTGTGGCCGGGGGTGGTGCGAGGCTTCAGTCGGCTGCCAGAGCGGACGCGTCGTGCGCTAGGAGTTCGGTGCAGGTGTCGAGTAGAACCTGGCGTAATTCGGCCGATCGCTCGGCGAGCGCGGACTGTGCTCGCACGTATTCCGCTCGCCCGGAGGGTGTTTCGATGCGCACCGGCGTGTATCCGTATTCGGACAGATCGTAGGGGCTGGCGCGCATGTCGAGTTCACGTGCGGCACAGGCCAATTCGAAGCAGTCCAGAATTAGCGAGGACGGGACGAGCGGAACGAGCTTGAAGCCCCACTTGTAGAGATCCATGTTCGCGTGCAGGCAGCCGGGTTGTTCTCGGCTGACCTGGTCGGCGCGGGTCAGCGGTTCGGCGTTGCGGCCGACAGCATCGGGTGTGAAGAAGCGAAAAGCGTCGAAGTGGGTGCAGCGCAGCGACATCGACTCGACGACCTCGTCGGTGCCCGACCGGCCCAGACGCAGCGGCACCTGCTGATGCCGGACGTCGTCGGTGCGGTACACCATCGCCCACTCGTGCAGTCCGAAACAGGACAGCTGAGCCGGACGAGACGCCGTGGCGCGCAGAAGATTCGCGACGAACTCGATGGTGTCGCGGCGTCGTTCCAGATAAGCCGGGTCGGCCGTGAAAACGCTGGATCCAGACGACTGCTCTTGTCCCGCAACAGAATCCGGTACTGCATCCGGAAGCCGATGGTACCCCCGCGCACCATCGTATTCGCGAGCCCCAGCCAGCCCGACCCCGAACCCCGGATGCCACCGCCGCAGCTGCGCAGGCTTGTGCCCGTAATAGGTGAACAGAAAATCGATCACCGGATGTGACGACCCCGCCGCCCGCCGCTCGACATACGGCCCGACCAGCTGATCCACCCGCACCAGATGCGCAGCAGCCCGTGCGCGCCACTGCGCTTCGGCAAGCACCGCCATCTCGGCTCGCTGGGCGCTCATGCGACAGCCGGATGTGGGCCAGACGCCGACGAGCATGCGGCAGCCGAGTATGGGTTGGATTCCGCGGACCATGTGTCAGTCGGGCGTGGGTTGGACTGCGGCAACCATGCGACAGCTGAGCATGGACCGGACTCCGGCAATCGTGCGTCCGGGGGGTTGAACGAGATTACGGGAGTCGCGTCGTACCGGCACCACCGTGAGCGCTCGTACCTGCAGCACCGCGCGTGGGAGTGCACCGGGAGGAGGAACCGGTGCGAACCCATACGAACCACGCTCATTCGATGATCCGGTGCGTCCCGTCGCGGACCGTGCCGACGAACTCTTCCACCAAATCCTCCAGCGCCACAATGCCTGTGGTGTTGCCGCGGGTGTCAACTACGCGACCGAGGTGACTGTTGGTGCGGCGCAGTCTGGCGAGCGCTTCGTACAGCGGGGTGTGCATGCTCACCGTAGGTAGCGGACGGATGTCGGTGCGCGGGATGGGGGTTCCCGGGCCTGCGCTCTCGTCGGCGACCTTGTCCAGCACATCCTTCACGTGCAGGTAGCCGACCAGTGAACCGTCGCTCGCTTGCACGGGGTAGCGGGAGAAGCCGGTTTCGGCGACGCCGGTCTCGATGTCGCCGAGGGTGGTTCCGTTGCCGCGCAGGGGAACTGTCCTGGTCGTTTCCAGTGACACCATCACGTCGGCGACCACTCGTTCGCTGGTGCCCAGTGCCTGGGTGAGTCGCCGATGCTCTTCCTCGTCGAGCAGGCCCTCCGAGCGCGACTCGCCGATCATCTCGGCGAGTTCCACCGACGAGACGGTCGCTTGCAGTTCGTCCTTGGGTTCGATCCGAATCAACCGCAGCGAGAGATTCGCGGCGAGGTTGTAGATCGCGATCAGCGGGCGGGCCAGTCGCAACCACATGAGGTGCACCGGAACCAGCAGCAGTGCACTGCGTTCCGGACCGGCCAGGGCGATGTTCTTCGGGATCATTTCGCCGAACAGGATGTGCAGGACCACCACGATGGCCAGCGCGACCGCGAATGCCACCGGGTGCAGCAACTGTTCGGGCATGCCGAGGAAATTGAACGGCCCCTCCAGCAGGTGCGCCACCGCCGGTTCGCCGACGCGACCGAGCAGGATCGAGCAGATGGTGATGCCGAGCTGCGCGGCGGCCAGCATCATCGACAGGTTCTCACCGGCCCGAATCACGATGTTGGCGTTGCGCTTTCCCTGGGCGGCCAGCGCCTCCAGGCGGTCACGGCGGGCCGAGATCAAGGCGAACTCGGCGGCGACGAAGAACGCGTTGCCCGCGAGCAACACCACGGTGAGCAGGACACCGAACAGATCACCCATGACTGTGCTCCTGCTCGTGTTCCGCCTGAATCTGGTGGAACGCCAGGTCATCCGGAGCGACCGGGACCAGGCGAACCCGGTCGATGCGGCGTCCGTCCATGCGTTCCACCCGCGCGATCCAGCCACCGGTGCTCGGCTGTTCGATCGAAGACCATTGCTGCGAGCGCGGATTCGGCAGCACGACCTCGTCGCCGGCCACCGGGATGCGGCCGAGGCGGGTGAGCACGAGGCCGCCGAGCGTTTCGTATTCGCCTTCGGGGGCGTCGTATCCGGTGGCCCTCGACACCTCGTCGATGCGCAGCAGACCGGAACAGTCCCAGCCGTCGGACACTCGGCGTACGTCGAGTTCTTCCTCGTCGTGCTCGTCGCGGACATCGCCGAGGATCTCCTCGATGATGTCCTCCATGGTGACGATGCCCGCGGTGCCGCCGTATTCGTCGACGACCAACGCGACCTGCATGCCGTCGGCCCGGATGCGTTCGAGCACCGCGTCGCCGTCGAGGCTGGCGGGCACGATCGGGACCGGGTGCGCCAGCATCTGCAGCGGAATGGTGCGGCGCACGCTTGCCGGATGGGTGAACGCCTGCTTCACGTGCACGACGCCGAGGGTGTTGTCGAGGTCGCCGTCGATCACCGGGAATCGGGAGTAACCGGTGCGGCTGGCCGCCGCGATGAGGTCGGCAATGGTGTCCAGCTTGTCCAGCGACTCGATCTTCACCCGCGGGGTCATCAGTTCCTCGGCGCTGCGCTCGCCGAACTGCAGCGACCGGTCGATGACCAGTGCGGTGCGCTGGTCGAGCGCGCCGCGCAGCGCGGAGGTGCGCACCAGCGAGCCGAGTTCCTGCGGTGATCGCGCGGAACGAAGTTCCTCGGCCGGTTCCACACCGAGCCTGCGGACCACCCAGTTGGCGGTGTTGTTCAGGAAGTGGATCAGCCACTTGAACACGACGGAAAAGGCGACCATCGGTGCGGCGGTGGTGCGCGCGGTGGCCAGCGGCTTGGCGATGGCGATGTTCTTCGGCACCAATTCGCCGTAGATCATCGACAGCGAGGTGGCCAGGACGAGCGCGAGGGCCAGCGAGGTGCCGCGCGCGGTGCCGTCGCTGAGTCCGATGCCGGTGAACAGCGGATCGAGCAGCCGCGCGAGCACCGGTTCGGCGATGTAACCGGTGATCAGGGTGGTGATGGTGATGCCGAGCTGGGCGCCGGACAGCTGGAAAGACAGCGTGCGATGGGCTTGCCGGACCATCCTGGCGCGGACGTCACCGGCGCGCGCGTGCGCTTCGACGGTGCTGCGTTCCAGTGCGGTGAGCGAGAATTCGGCGGCGACGAACAGTGCGGTGCCTGCCGTGAGAGCGATGAACCCCAGCAGGCTGAGCGCCGTTAGTGCGACGGACATCGTCAGCACCACCCGAACGGTGCTGGGAACTGGCCGGTGGGGAACGGGGCTGGGGGAAGGAGGACGCCGGGTTTGTCACCCGGCTCGGTAGAGGAGCCCTCCTGTGCTGCGCCCTCGGACGCGGGTGACAACTGGATCCTTTCGCAAGCCGGAGACATGGGGCCGGAGACCGGCAACCCCTATGTTACCGGCCCACGCATGCGGTCGCGTGGGCCGGTGGGGTGCTGTCGCGGGCGTGTCGGACGGTGATCACGACGCGCGGGGCCGTCAACGGCCGGTCGCGGGCCGTCTCACGTCCGCGCGAATCCGCGGCACATCGAAATTCAATGCAGGCCACCTGCGACGCTGCCGGGCACGAGACCAACAGAGCGCGAACACGGAGCGTGGCAGGCGGACGATCAGACGCAGCTCACCAACCGCTGGGCAGCGGGCGTCCTTCGGCGAATCCAGCGGCGGACTGCACGCCGAGCACGGCCTTCTCGTGCAATTCGGCCAGGCTGCGCGCGCCCGCGTAGGTGCATGCGCTGCGCACGCCGGAGCAGATGTGGTCGATGAGGTCTTCCACACCCGGACGTTCCGGATCGAGACGCATGCGCGAGCTGGAGATGCCCTCCTCGAACAAGGCCTTGCGGGCCCGGTCGAAGGCGCTGTCGGTGGCGGTGCGGGCGGCGACGGCCCGCTTGGACGCCATGCCGAAGCTCTCCTTGTAGGCGTTGCCGTCGCGGTCGACGCGCAGGTCGCCGGGGGATTCGTAGGTGCCGGCGAACCAGGAGCCGATCATCACGTTGGACGCGCCCGCGGCCAGCGCGAGGGCGACGTCGCGCGGGTGCCGCACGCCGCCATCGGCCCAGATGTGCACGCCGAGTTCCTTGGCGGCGGTGGCACATTCGGCGACCGCGGAGAACTGCGGGCGGCCGACGCCGGTCATCATGCGGGTGGTGCACATGGCGCCGGGGCCGACGCCGACCTTGATGATGTCGGCGCCGGCGGCGGCCAGGTCGCGGGTGCCATGCGCGGACACCACATTGCCCGCTACCAGCGGCACGCCGAGGCCGAGATCGCGCACGGCGCTGAGGGATTCGAGCATCTTGGCCTGGTGGCCGTGCGCGGTGTCCATGACGAGGACGTCGGCGCCCGCGTCGACCAGGGCCTTGGCCTTGGCGACCACGTCACCGTTGATGCCGACCGCGGCGGCGACGCGCAACTGGTTCTTGGCGTCGACGGCGGGCTGGTAGATCCCGGCGCGGACCGAGCCGGTGCGGGTCATCACGCCGGCCAAGGTGCCGTCCTCGGCGGTGAGCACCGCGAGCTGGGCGTGCTTGGACTCGAGCAGTTCGAAGATGTCACGCGGCGAGGTGCTGGCGGGGGCCTGCACGAAATCGGTGATCGCCACGTCGTGCAGCCGGGCGAACCGGTCCACATCGGTGCACGACGCCTCGGTGACGACACCGACCGGGCGACCCGCGTCCACCACCACGACGGCGCCGTGGGCGCGCTTGTGCATCAGGGCGACGGCCTCGGACACCGAGCGTTCCGGGTCGAGGGAGACCGGGGTGTCGGCGGTGAGCGAGCGGCTCTTGACGAAGGCGATGGTGTCGGCGGCCGCGCTGATCGGCAGATCCTGCGGGAGGACCACGATGCCGCCGCGGCGGGCGACGGTCTCGGCCATCCGGCGTCCCGCGACCGCGGTCATGTTCGCCACGACGATGGGGATGGTGGTGCCGGACCCGTCGACGGTGGAGAGGTCGACATCGAACCGTGAGGCGACATCCGTCCGATTAGGGACGAGGAAGATGTCGTCGTAGGTCAGGTCATACGGCGGCTGATGGCCAGGGAGAAACTGCACTTAACCGATGATAACCAAGTCCGGCCGATGACGCGCAATTCCCCAGCACTCCACGGAGATGAACGTCACATGCCGCGTCGGCCGCACAGGCTGCGGTGACGCCGCCCCTCGCCCCCGCAACCGCTCCACCCCACCCGCCCGCAAAACCCCGGCGCGCCCCCAGCGAACCGCGCAGCGCAGCGCCCGAGAACGATGCGGCGGGGTGAGTCAGGCGGCGGCCTGGGTGCGGGAGAGACGGATTGTGGTGGCGCACATGACGACTACCGCGAGGCCGGTGAGCACGAGGCCGAAAGTGTTGGTGCGGAAGCGTTCGTCGAGGACGGTCACGCCGATGAAGGCCGCTGCGAGCGGTTCGGCGATGGTCACCGCGGGCAGTGAGGCCGAGAGCGGGCCCGCTTGAAATGCCCGCTGTTGCAAGTAGACGCCGGTGATTCCGGCCGCGACCAGTGCCCAGGTCTGCCAGCTGGTGAGGACGTGGCCGATGCCGTGTTCGAACAGGCCGGTGACGTAGGAGGTGAGCGCGGCGGCGAGGCCATAGAGCGAACCGCTCGCGGTGCCGAGGAGTAGCGCTCGGCGGCCGGGGGCGGGGGCGCGGATGCCGAGTGCGGTCGCGGTGCCGATGAGGCCGACCAGGATGGTCAGCGGGATCAGCCAATCCCGCAGTGGGGCATTGGTATTGCCCTCGGTGGGGTTGCCGACGAGCAGGAAGCAGGCGAGTGCCGCGGTGAGCGCGAGTGCGGTGGCCCAGGTCCGTCCGGTGATCCGGCGGCCATTGAGTTTGGCGGCCAGCGGTAGCGCGAACACCAGCGCGCTCACCAGGATCGGTTGCACCAGCAGGACCGCACCGAGAGCGAGCGCGGCCACCTGCATTCCGTAGCCGCCGATATCGCCCAGCACACCTGCCCACCACCGCGGATTGCTCAGCAGTGCGCGAACGAGCGAATCGCCTTCAGGCACTGAGGCGGCCGCGCGCTGCTGCGCAACCGCCGCCAGCGCGAAGAACAGCGCGGCCAGCAGCGCGCAGCCGACAGCGCCTACCGGATGGTTGGACACTTCGGTCAGTTTGCCCCACGATTGCCGCGCTCCGGAGCGCGCTCTGGACGCACGGCGCGTCGGCGCCCATTCCCGGGCGTGTCGGTGCCGCCGGAGCGGCCGGTGAACCCGGCGGTAGCGCCTGCGGAACGACCCGCGAACCCCGAGGTGGAACCGGCTGAGCGGCCGGTCGATCCTGAGGTGCCTGCGGCGTTCCGCCCGGAGCTGCCCGACCCGGCAGCGCGGCTCGCACCGCGCGCCACGCCGGTGCCCGCCCCGACCTTCGCCGCCCCGCGCCCGCCACCGGTGCGGTTCGCGCCGCCCCTGCTCGCCGCCGAATTGTCGTCGCGAGAGGACCCCTTGACCGAACCGTCCCTCCGGCGTTCACCCGCCGAGGCCTCGGCCCGGACCGGTGCACCGCCACCGCGAGTCTCGGCCGAACCCGACCGACGGCCCGCTCCGGAACGCCGGCGCCCGGTGCCCGAGTTCGACGCCCCCGCTGCCACCGGCTGCTTCGGCGGCGCGGGCGCGGCGACCGGTACCCCCGACGGCTGTCGCGCGCCGGTGATCTCGATCAGCCGACGATCGCCCGGCCGAACCTCGATGCCGACGATCTCCACCCCCGCTTTACGGGTCATCGTCTCGACTTCACGCCGTTCCTCGTCCATGACCAGGGTGACGACCACGCCGTCCTCGCCCGCGCGTGCGGTGCGTCCGGCCCGGTGCAGGTACGCCTTGGACTCGGCGGGCGGATCAACGTGCACGACAAGGGAAATGTTGTCGACGTGAATGCCGCGCGCCGCGACGTCCGTGGTGACCAAGACCGGAATGCTGCCGTCGGCGAAGGCCGCCAGCGTGCGGGTCCGGTTGTTCTGCGCCTTGCCGCCGTGCAGCGCGCCCGCCGGAATGCCGGAGCCGCGCAGCTGCTTGGCCAGCCGGTCGGCGCCGTGCTTGGTGCGCACGAACATGATGGTGAGCCCGTCGCGCGCGGCGATCTCGGCGGCGACGGCCCGCTTGGCCATCTTGTCCCGCACAAAGAGCAGGTGGTGCGTCATGGTGGCGACGGACGCGGACGCGGGGGCGGTCGAATGGGTGACGGGGGAGCGCAGGTAGCGCTTGACGAGCTTGTCCACCTCACCGTCGAGGGTGGCCGAGAACAGCAGGCGCTGACCGTCTTTCGGGGTCTGGTCGAGCAGCTTGGTGACCTGCGGCAGGAAGCCCATGTCGGCCATGTGGTCGGCCTCGTCCAAGGCGGTGATCTGCACGTCGGACAGCGCCGCCGAGCCCTGCGCGATCAGATCGGCGAGCCGGCCGGGCGTGGCGATGAGCAGGTCGACGCCGCGCGCGAGCCGCTCGGCTTGTCGCCGGATCGGCGCGCCGCCGACCACGGAGGCGACCCGCAGGCCGATCGCGAGAGCGGGCTCGTCCAGGGCGCGTTCGATCTGCGCGGCCAGTTCGCGGGTGGGTACCAGCACCAGACCGCGCGGTCTGCCCGGCTTGGTCGACCCGCTCGCCAGCCGGGCCAGCATGGGCAGCCCGAACGCGAGGGTCTTGCCGGAGCCGGTCGGGCCGCGGCCGAGTACGTCCTTGCCCGCGAGTGCGTCCGGCACGGTCGCGGCCTGGATGGGGAACGGTGCCTCGATGCCGTCGCGGCGCAGTGCTTGCACGAGCACAGCGGGCAGGCCCAGGTCCATGAAGGTCACGCCGGGCGCAGCGGCGACGGGTGTCGAGGAGGTCACGGGTGGTGTGTGCCTTTCGTATGACGCGCTCGAATCCGTGCACGCGCTGTTCGGTGGGTCGGGGCGGTGACCGAGTTCCGGGGCACCGCGCGCTGCGACATCGGGTACAGCGCGAGAAGACGATGCGGCCGACCGAGCGGCGGGCCAAGTGTCCAGGATACGTCCTACGAGTGTCAGCCGTGGAACAGCCGACCCAGCTCGACGAGCCAGGGGACCGCGACGGCCATCGTCGGAACCACGAGAATGGCGGCCGAGCCGAGGTAGGCGGCACCGGCGATGCGCACGTCACTGGTGCGTCCGCTGAGTCGCTGAATGCGAATCAGGGTGGTCGGCCCGCCCGCCGCGAGCGCACCCTGGGGTGCGGTGGACTTGGAACAGGCGACGAGGGCGCGAGCCAGCGGTTTCGGGCCGGTCACCTTCACCGCGGAATCGTCGGCGAGCAGTTCGATGAGCAGTTTCACCGAACCGAGCGCGGCCTTGCTGCGCACCACCCGCGGAAATGCTTCGTGTACCGCGGTGAACGCCTCGAGCACTAGATCGTGTCTGGCCCGCAGGTGCGAGCGCTCGTGGCTGACGATCGCGGTGATCTCGGCGTCGGCCAGGTTGGTCAGCGTGCCCTCGCTGATCACCACGCGCTGCCGCAGGCCGGGCAGGCAATAGGCGATCGGCTCGGTCGCGGCCAGCACCCGGATATCGGAGGCGCGGCGGCGCGGACCGCTCTGATCGAGCAGGTCGACCAGCATCCGGTGGCGGGCGCGGCGCCTGCGCGTGTGCACGCCGACCCGGACGATCGCGTAGATCAGCCGCGCACCGACCAGCAGCGTCAGCGCGAACACGAAGACATAGGCCAGCCACAGCGGCAGCCCGAGCGCGTCGATCTCGCGGGTGGGTGCGGTGGTCGGCCTGCCGTCGGGTCCGGGCACGAGCAGCTCGGCGGCGATGGCCAGACCGGAGCCGAACGCGCTGAGCACGGCGGCCAGCGCGATCGCCTGCCAGAGCACGAGCGCGGCGCGGGGCGTCCGGTATGTCCAGGTCGCCCGGCTGAGCAGGGCCGGAGCAGGCCCCGCGAGAAGCAATGCGAGTCCGGCGAATACCGGCGCGGTTGCGTTCATCGACTCAGCTCACTGCGTTGGGGGCCAGGACCCGAGAAGTCTACTGCGGTGGCGGTGTGTCCTCGGATGCTTCGAGCTTAGCGAGTGCCTCCCGCAGAGCGGCAGCCTCATCCTTGCCGACCTGTTCCACGAAGTGCACCAGCGCGGCGGCGCGGCTGCCCGCCGCGTCGGCCTGTTGCAGCGCGTCCACCATCAGGCTCGCGACGAGTTCGTCGCGAGTGTGCACCGGCGCGTAACGATGAGCACGGTCGTCGCGCTGCTGGACCACGAGATTCTTCTTCGCGAGTCGTTGCAGCACCGTCATCACCGTGGTGTACGCGAGCTCGCGGCGTGCGGCCAATGCCTCGTGCACCTGCCGGACTGTCTGCGGTTCGTCGGTCGACCACAACTGGTCCATGACCGCTTTCTCGGGTTCACCAAGTCCTGCCATTCCCTAATTTTACGGACTCAACGACGCGCATGCGTACTACAGGGTGTCGTAACTATGGAATAGCTGGTGTGTCATTTGTCATACGGGCGCGGATTCGGGCATGACGGGCCCGCCTGCCTTGCCGAGCACATGGCGGGTGCCGATCGGCACGACCATCGGTCGGCCGGAGACCGGATCCGGCAAGACCGAGGCGTCCAGGTCGAAAACTTCGCGCAGCAGGGCGACGTCGATGATGTCGGCTGGGCGGCCCTGCGCGACGATCCGGCCGTCGCGCATGACGATCAGCTCGTCGCTGTAGCGAATCGCGAGATTGAGGTCGTGCAGCACCATCACCACGGTGCGGCCGAGCTCGGCGTGCAGCCGATCGACCAGGTCGAGCACGTCCACCGCGTGCGCGAGGTCGAGGTAGGTGGTCGGCTCGTCGAGCAGCAAGATGTCGGTGCCCTGCGCCAATGCCATGGAAATCCAAGCCCGTTGGCGCTGGCCGCCGGAGAGCTCGTCGAGGGCGCGGTCGGCGAGTTCGGCGATGCCGGTCTGCGCGAGCGCGGTCATCACCTCGGCTTCGTCGGTGGCCGACCACTGCTGGAACCACGACTGATGCGGATGACGCCCGCGCGCAACGAGATCGGCGACGGTGAGGCCTTCGGGCGCGACCGGTGACTGCGGCAGCATGCCGATCACCCTGGCCACGTCCTTGGTCTTCATCGTCGAAATGGCCTTGCCGTCCAACAACACTCGGCCGTGCTGCGGGCGCAGCAGTCGGCCGAGCGAGCGCAGCAGCGTGGATTTGCCACAGCCGTTCGGGCCGATCACCGTGGTGATCACGCCGGGAGCGATATCGAGGGAGAGGCCGTCGATGATCACCCGGTCGCCGTAGGCGAGCTTGACGTCGTCGGCGGCAAGCCGGGTCAGCGCCCGGTCCGCGCTGGTCGCAGCGTCTGTGGTCATGACAGCGTCGCCTTCCGATTCATTCGCACGAGCAGGTACAGCAGGAACGGCCCGCCGAAGGCGGCGGTCACGATGCCCACCGGCAGGTCGGCCGGAAACACCGAGCGGGACGCCACATCCGCGCCGACCACCAGGATGGCACCGATGAGCGCCGACCCGATCAGCGGTTCGCCGGGAGTGCGCAGCACGCGGCGCGCGATCTGCGGCGCGGCCAGCGCCACGAAGCTCACCGGCCCGACGACCGCGGTCGCCACCGAGGAGCCGACCACCGCCGCGCCGATCAGGATCGCCTGCTGGGTCTGGATCCGGACACCGAGCGAGCGGGTGGTGTCGGCGCCGAGCCGAAGCGCGGCCAGCGTGCGGGCCGAGCCGAGCGCGACCACCACCACGACCGCGAGCGCGAATGCCGCGGGGAGCAAACCGGATCGGTCGGCGTTGTTGAGAGATCCGTTGAGCCACAACTGCGCTCGCTGGGCGTCTTGCAGGCTGGCGCGGGTGAGCAGCCAGCTGATGCCGGACAGCAGCAGCGCGTTCATGCCGACGCCGATCAACACCAGGCGCATCCCGGTGACGCCCCGATCGCCGGTCGGGCTGCGCCCCCAGGCCAGCAGATAAATCGCCGCGGCGGTGAGCAGACCGCCCGCCAGCGCGGCCAGCGGTCCGCCGAGGGTGGCGGCCAGGCCGCTGCCGCCGCCGATCACCAGCACCGTGACGGCGCCGAAGCTCGCGCCGGCGGTGATGCCGAGCATGTCCGGCGCGGCAAGGGGGTTGTGCAGGATGGACTGGGTGATCGCGCCCGCGAGCCCGAGTGCCGCGCCGACCACCAACGCGGTGAGCGCCCGCGGCAGCCGGGAGTCGAGCACGATGAACCGCTGGGCTCTGGTTCCGCCGCCGGTCAAGACGTCGATCACCCGGCCGAGGGGGATATGTGATTCGCCAGTGGCGATGTCGAGGCAGAACAGCAGGAGCATCGCCGCGGCCAACGCGGCAACCACCAGCACCATGATCGGGCGCAGCACCAGCGAGACGGGCCCGACCCGCAGCGCGGGCCGAACGCTCTCGGTCTTCAGCGACAGTGTCACAGGCTCACCAACTTCCGACGCCGCACGAACGCGATGAAGAACGGGGCGCCGACCGCGGCCAGCATGACACCCACCTGGAGCTCGCCGGGCCGGGCTACCACCCGGCCGATGATGTCGGCGACCAGCAGCAACAAACCGCCGATCACCCCGGAATACGGGATGAGCCAGCGATAGTCCGGCCCGGTGATGACCCGGGCGAGGTGCGGCACCACGAGCCCGAGAAACGCGATCGGACCGACCGCCGCCGTCGCCGCACCGGACAGCAGCACGATCGCGGCCAGCCCGAGAGCGCGACTGCGGCCGATGTTCACTCCGAGCCCGCGCGCGACCTCGTCGCCGAGACTGAGCAGGTTCAACCCGGGCGAGGCCACCAGTGCCAGCAGCACCCCGAACGCCAGGAATGGCAGCACCTGCCACAACACCGCGGCGTCGCGGCCGGCCACCGAGCCGACGACCCAGAACCGGTAGGTGTCCAGCGCCGTGGGATCAAGGAGCACAACGGCATTTGTCATCGCCTGCAAAAACGCGGTGACTGCCGCGCCGGCCAGCACGAGACTCAGCGGGCTTGCCTTGCCGCCGCCGACCGCCGACGCCCCGAACACCACCAGCCCGGCGATCAACGCGCCCGCGAAGGCGAACCAGATGTATTGCTCCGGCGAGGTGAACCCGAACAGGTAGATGCTCAGTGCCGCGAGAAAGGCGGCACCGGCGTTCAAGCCGAGCAGTCCGGCGTCGGCGAGTGGATTGCGCGTGTAGCCCTGGATCAGCGCGCCCGCGATGCCCAGCGCCAGTCCGGTGACCAGCGCCAGTGCCGTGCGAGGCAGCCGGAGTCCACGTACGATTTCCTCGGCGGTGGAACCGGCCGGACAGCTGAACGGTCCACCCGGGCAGGTGACCGCGTTGTGCACGGCGTCGTAAACCGTGCCCGGCGAGAGTGACCTGGTGCCGATCGCGATGCTGGCGAGCACGGTGAGCAGGAGTAGAGCGGTCAGGACGACGAGCCCGGAAAGACGCCGCCGCCGTACGGTGCCAAGCGTGGTCACGGTGACGAACTACTCCTGAGATTCGATGTAGCAGAGTACTGATTGGTCTGGTAAGCCTAACCTATCTTGCGGTGCGTACCGCGACGGCCAATCCTCGAGGAGGTTCAATGCCCGAGCTCATGACCACCTGCCCGCCACGCCATACGCAGATGGCGTTCGAGCGCACGTGTGACAGGTTGCGCGCGTTGCAACCTGAGCATCCGCGTGTGTATGCGGTGGCGGCGATGGTCGAGCAGGGCAAACGTCGCTGGTGGCGGCTGGCCGACGGGGTGCGCGAGGGGCGCATCGAACTGATGTACCGCAGGCATGCGGCGGAGATGATCCGCGCCGATGTCGCGGCGGAGGTGGTGGCGACCGCGCTGATCCACGCGGTGGTCGGCCGAGTGGTCGCCCTGCTGGTGGCCGAGGGGCGGGCCTGGGATCCCGGTCTGGAGAACCTGTGGATCCACACCGACAACGACGGCGGCATCGACTGGGCCGGGCTGGGGGACACCACGATCCGGGTGGTCGATGGTGATCCGCTGGCCGGCGAGTCCGGTGCGGTGACCCTGCCGTGCGAGGGGGCGATGTATGTCTGGCTGGCGCACCGCTGCGAGCCCTCGCTGACGCTGATCCAGTCGAGCATGGCCCGCTACTCGGGTCTGAGCGCGCGCCGATTCTGGTTGCTCGTCGGTGAATCCATCGCGGGCGCTTCGACATACGTGCCGGAGCTCGCGCGCACCGACGCGGTAGTGGGGACGCGCCGCGGTCAAGGGATGTTGGCAGCATTGGAGCGGCGCGGATTGCCGGTTCGGCGCACGACGGGCTTGCTTAGTTAGGTAAGCCTGACCTATACTCGGAACCGGCGTACGGATTGGTCGAGAGTCCCGAGGGCTGCGGTGACCCCTGATCCATTGCCGCGATGGGCTCCACCGTTGACGCGGTGGAGCCCATCGCTCTGTGCTGGGTGACCACTCTGCGCTGTGTGACCTATCTCGCTATTCATTTTCTGGCGTGGCGCGTTTACCTGGGTTTAACGTGACCGCGACACGGATGCGAAATCCCCTGACCCCCTGGGGTATTCGTCCCATTCCGCGCAGACCGGCGTGTCGACCACCGCCGCGTAGCCGATCGGCTCGGTGCCCGTGTCGCCGACCATCGGTGCGCCCGCGCGCACCGCGTCCGAGTCGCCGATGCGCGTTTGCCTTGTCCGGCAGACGTTCTCACGGTCGCTCACGTTGTGCCAAGGAAGTGGTGCCGGGTGCTCGCCGAATCGTCCCGTATCCGTTCGTTCGCCGCAGTGCTGTCCGCAGCCGCGCTGCTACTCGTCCCCGCCTGTGGTGGCGATCAGACGAAGCCGCGCAGCCAGGTCGATCCGCCCATGGGCGCGCACGCCGCGCCGCACTGGGACTACGACGCCGAAGGTCCCGACCACTGGGCCGAGCTCGACCAGGAGTTCGTGACCTGTAAGAGCGGGCACGAACAATCGCCGATCGATCTGCCGGGCCACACCCGGCTGGACCCGGTCGAGCACATCACCCTCGACTACGGCACGGTGCCGACGTTGCGGCTGGTCAACACTGGGCACGCCGTGCAGGCAAATCTTCAGGCGGGCAATGGAAATCGCCTCGTCGCCGAGGGAGTGCCGCACGAGCTCACCCAGTTCCACTTCCACCTGCCGAGCGAACACACCGTCGACGGCGCGGGCACCACCATGGAATTGCACCTGGTGCACAAGAGCAGTGCGGGCAAGACCGCCGTGCTCGGCGTGCTGATGCAGGCGACCGACGGTCCATCGGCATTCGACTCGATGCTCACGGCCCCACCGGAAGTGACCGATGCCGAAACCACCGTCGAAGGTGCCGTGGACCTGCGCACGCTGCTGCCCGCCGATCTAGACCAATTCCGCTACCAGGGTTCGCTCACCACACCGCCGTGCAGCGAGGGCGTCTCGTGGACCGTGCTCGAGCATCCGGTCCCGGTCGCGACCGCCGACGCGGACCGATACCGAATCCTGTTCGCGCACAGCAACCGTCCGATCCAGCCGCTGAACGGACGATCGGTCACCCTGGCAGGCGGGTGAGCCAGCGGTAATCGGCCGCGGGCGCTGTGCAAAAGTGGACCGCATGACAGAGCAGGAGACCCAGACGGCCGCGTGGCTGGCGAACATCACGCCGGAGTTGATGACCAAGGCCAGCGAAGGCACGTTCACCGACCTGATCGGCCTGCACTACACCGAGGTAAGCCCGGAGCGGGTGCGCGCCGAGTGGACCGTCAAGCCGCACCTCTACCAGCCGGCGGGCATCCAGAACGGTGGCGTGTACTGCACCGTCATCGAGACGCTCGCCAGCGTCGGCGGCGGCGTCTGGTACGGCGGCCGCGGCACGGTCGTCGGAGTGAACAACAACACCGACTTCCTGCGCGCGGTTCGCGAGGGCACCCTCACCGGCGAGGCCATCCCGGTGCACCGCGGCCGGTTGCAGCAGCTGTGGCAGGTGGTGATCACCGACGAGCAGGACCGACTGGTGGCCCGCGGCCAGGTGCGGCTGCAGAACCTGCCTGCCGAGGCGTGACCGGGCGCTCGTCCCGGGTGGCCGGAACGGGCGTGCCAGAATATCCGTCACCCATCCACCCCGACCTGGTGAGGAGCTCGGATGCGACTGTCGCCGCATGAGCAGGAACGGCTGCTGCTGAGCTACGCGGCCGAGCTGGCCCGGCGCAGGCAGGCCCGTGGGCTCAAGTTGAACCACCCGGAGGCCGTCGCGCTGATCACCGACCACGTGCTCGAGGGCGCGCGGGACGGTCGCTCGGTCGCCGAGCTGATGTCGTCCGGCCGAACGGTTCTCACGCGTTCCGACGTGATGGCGGGCGTGCCGGAGATGATTCACGACGTCCAGGTCGAGGCCACCTTTCCGGACGGCACCAAGCTGGTGACCGTCCACCATCCGATCGGCTAGGAGGGCCGCATGACAGACCACGGCGAAGCCCTCGACTGGGCGCGCACGGCATGATTCCCGGTGAATACTTCTGTGCCGAGGGCACTATCGAGCTGAACGCCGGTGCCGATCGGATCGGACTCGACGTGGTCAATACCGGCGACCGTCCGGTGCAGGTCGGCAGCCACGTGCACTTCCCGCAGGCCAACGCCGCGCTGCGCTTCGACCGCGTCGCCGCGCACGGCCGACGGCTTGATATCCCGGCTGGCACCGCGGTGCGTTTCGAACCGGGTCTCGGACAGCGGGTTTCGCTGGTCCCGATCGGCGGCACCCGCGAAGTGCACGGCATCAGCCTGAACCCGCCCGGACACCTGGATGGACAGCATGAGTGAACTGAGCCGCGCCCGTTATGCCGAACTGTTCGGGCCGACGACCGGTGACCGAATTCGCCTGGCCGACACCGATCTGCTGATCGAGATCACCGAAGACCGCAGCGGCGGTCCGGGTCTCGCGGGTGACGAGGCGGTCTTCGGCGGCGGCAAGGTGCTGCGCGAATCCATGGGGCAGGCCCGCGCCACCCGGGCCGATGGCACCCCGGACACCGTGATCACCGGCGTGGTCATCGTCGACCACTGGGGAATCATCAAGGCCGACGTCGGAATTCGGGACGGCCGCATTTGCGCCATCGGCAAGGCGGGTAACCCGGACACGATGGACGGGGTGCACCCCGACCTGGTGGTCGGCCCGTCCACCGAGATCATCGCGGGCAACGGGCGCATCCTCACCGCGGGCGCCATCGACTGCCACGTGCACTTCATCTGCCCGCAGCTGATGGACGAGGCGCTCGGCGGCGGCATCACCACCCTGATCGGCGGCGGCACCGGCCCCGCCGAGGGCAGCAAGGCGACCACCGTCACGCCCGGCTCCTGGCACCTGGCCCGGATGTTCGAGGCCACCGACGGCTGGCCGCTGAACATCGTGCTGCTCGGCAAGGGCAACACGGTCAGCGCTGAGTCCATGTGGGAGCAATTGCGCGGCGGCGCATCGGGTTTCAAGCTGCACGAGGACTGGGGTTCCACCCCGGCCGCGATCGACGCCTGCCTCACCGTCGCCGACGCGGCGGGCGTGCAGGTGGCGCTGCACTCGGACACGTTGAACGAGGCCGGTTTCGTCGAGGACACCCTCGGCGCCATCGCGGGCCGAGGCATCCACGCCTATCACACCGAGGGCGCGGGCGGCGGGCACGCGCCCGACATCATCACGGTCGCAGCGCATCTCAACGTGCTGCCAAGCTCGACCAACCCGACCCGACCGCACACCGTCAACACCCTCGACGAGCACCTGGACATGCTCATGGTGTGCCACCACCTCAGCGCGTCCATCCCGGAGGATCTCGCGTTCGCCGAGAGCCGGATTCGCCCGTCCACCATTGCCGCCGAGGACCTGCTGCACGACCTCGGCGCGATCTCGATGATCGGCAGCGACTCCCAGGCGATGGGCCGCATCGGCGAGGTGGTCATGCGCACCTGGCAGACCGCGCACGTGATGAAGCGCCGCCGTGGCGCGCTGCCCGGTGACGGCGCCGCCGACAACGCCCGCGTCCAGCGCTACATCGCGAAATACACCATCTGCCCCGCCGTGGCGCACGGCCTCGACCACGAGATCGGTTCCGTGGCCGTCGGCAAGCTCGCCGACCTGGTGCTCTGGGAGCCCGCCTTCTTCGGCGTCCGCCCGCACGCCGTGCTCAAGGGCGGTGCCATCGCCTGGGCGGCGATGGGCGATGCCAACGCGTCCATCCCGACGCCGCAGCCGGTGCTGCCGCGGCCGATGTTCGGCGCGGCACCGCTCGTCGCGGCGGCCACCTCGTTGCACTTCGTCTCCGAGCAAGCCATCGACGACGGCCTCGCCGACCGGCTGCGGATCAACCGAAAACTGGCCCCTGTCAAGAACGTTCGGGATCGCAAGAAGACCGACATGCCCCATAACGACGCGATGCCGCGCATCGAAGTCGACCCGGACACCTTTACCGTCCGCATCGATGGCGAGGTCTGGACCGAGCAACCGGCCACCGAACTGCCGATGGCACAGCGCTATTTCCTGTTCTGAGCGTTACGGCGACAGGTCGACCATCATCGTGGCCAGCTCGAGCGAAGCGGCGCAGGGATCGAGTGATGTTGTGCGCGAAAGGTTCTGGACGCGCCAGGTGATGGCGCCGTTGGACGCGGCGACAACGGCGCAGCCGGTGGGGTCGTGCGGGTCGCGGACGTAGAACGCGGTCGCGGTCACCGTGCCGAGCGCATGTTTGGTGATCACCATATGTTCGGTCTGGAAACCGTCCGACCTGGCGCGGTCCCAGAGTTGCTGGAGCGAGTCCGTGGCGGAGAAGGTGAAGCTGATGTCAGCGCCGCCGGCGCCGATCTGGGCAGCCCACCGGCAGGCCGGTAAGGTGTGCTGCGCGATGAGCCGGTCGGCGTGGACGGCGTCGCTGATCTGCTGGGTGGACAGCGGCGCGCAGTCGGCGAACGGGGCGGCGGGCGCCGTGCGGGCGGCCTCCGGTGTGGTACCGCTGCTACATCCGGTCAGCAATCCGGCCAGGGCAATAACGGCAAGTCCGGCATTGCGGACAGAGAACGGGATCATCACCGCTCCCTTCTGGATCATCAACGGGTCAGACTAGGTCACGGTACCGATCAGTACCTGACCATGCGACCTGAGCAGGCGCGATCTTGCTCTCAGTCGTCGAGATGGCCGGGGAGTGACCCGCCGCGCAGCCGGTGGTGGCGGAAGGCCAGGCGGACGATGTCGGCGATGCCCGGGTCGGCGATCGTGTAGACATTGCGCCTGCCCTCTTTGCGCACATGCACCAAACCGGCCAGTTTGAGTTTGGCGAGGTGCTGGCTGACCGCGGGCACGGTCTGGCCGATGTCGGTCGCCAGCGTGCCGACGTCGCGTTCCCCCTGGCTCAGCAACCAGAGGATCTGCAGCCGGGCGGTGGCCGCGAGCATGCCGAAAACCGCTGCCGCGTCCTCTAGTTGAGCCGCCGGGATGGGGCCCGGCTCGCCGTGCTCGGTCACGTCCGCCTCCAACCTGTCGGTAGCGTGGCACGGAGTCGAATACTTGCGCAACTGATTGACGAACCCAGGGTGACGGGTTTCTAATGATGGGTGCGCAATTCTGCGTAGATGAGCAACCAACGCAGTGTCTTTATCAACGAAGTGGGGTGAGCGGCTGATGCCGGTTGACAGTATCGACGTCTCTAGCCGGGCCGCCCTAGCGAAACGGGTTGTGCCGGTTCGTCGTTGATCTGCCCGCGCGATCCGCGGCCGAGGGTGACCGGCCGGCCGATCGCCTGACGCGGCACCGATTTTCAGCATTCTTCGACCCGACAGGTCGGCGCGTACGGCGCGGGCCTGGCAGTTCGATGCGATCGTCCCGGACGGCCGCACCGAGGTCCGGGCGCGGCTTCATGCTGCCCGCGTCCGGGCTGGGCGCGCGCCGTTACCACCAGACGCTACGAAGTATTGGAGTTCCGCCATGGCGACCATGTTCAAGAGGGCCGAAACAGCGCACCGCGCACCGAATCTGGAACGTCAGTCGATCTGGTTCACGATCGGGCTCTACCTGCTGATCAGTGCCGGACTGCTGACGATGCACTACGCGCACCCGCAGGGACCCGTCGGCTCGTCGTCGGTCTCACCCGCGCACTCGTCCTACGGTCAGTAGCCGATGCGTGCCGTCAGCAGCGCCATGGCCGCCGACCGGTTCGATACCGAAGTCCTGCAACAACATTGGATTCCGCTGGCGTCCTCGGACGCCGACACCGCCGCGGTCCTGCGGGAGCGCTTGGGTGTGGACTTCGCGGCAGCGCGGAACCGGGTCTGGGAAACGGATAATTTCCTCTACCTGCCGGTGGTCGCCAACTACAAGCGCGGCGACACGATCGAACGCGAAACGATCGTCTTCGCGCTCGGCAGCGAATTCCTGGTGACGCTGCAACCCGCCGAGCACTTCGTTCCGTTCGACAAGGCCATCGCGAAGATGCGCCGCAACCCGGCGCTCACCGGCTCCGCGCACGGCGTGATGTACGCGCTGCTGTGGGCCCTCAACGAGGCCTCCGAGCGGGTCATCTACTACGCGAGCGACGCGCTGGAGGCGATGACCGACGACATCGAGATGGCCACCAACGGCTACGACCAGCGCGGCCGCGAGATCGGGGTCGCCGACATGCGCGGCACCATGTCGCGGATGAACGCCGCCGAGGAAATAGTCTCGCGCACCCAGGAGACACAGCTCCAATTGGCCCGTGCCGCAAGGCATCTGATGGCCGACATCGCCGTGCACAGTGCGGCGCTGGAGAGCCTGATCGCCATCCTGATCGCCGATATCGACGGGGTGAAACAGCATGCGGGCTTCGAACACGACAAGGTCCGCTACCTGCAGCAGTCGGTGATGACCTGGCTGGATGTCAAGCAGAACCAGATCGTCAAGGTGTTCACCATCATCACCGCGGTCTTCCTGCCGCCCACCCTGATCGCCACCTTCTACGGCATGAACTTCACCTGGATGCCCGAACTGGACTGGCAGCACGGCTTTCTCGCCACCACCCTGATGACCTTGGTGGCGGCGGTGATCCCGCTGGTCTACATCAAACGAAAAGGTTGGCTGCGCTGAGCGGCTACGGCAACTGGTCGATGAGCGCATCCGTTGCGCCTGCGGTGAATACGGTGCGCACCGCGCCGAGTCCGGGCATGCTGGAGGGGTTGGTGTAAACGGGTAATCAGGGGTGGTGGTCACTGTGGACGACGAAGCCGCGATGGATGCCTATTCGCGCACGGTGATCGCGGTCGCCGCCTCGATCACGCCACATGTGGCCAGCGTGCGGACCAGACGCGGGCACGGATCGGCGGTGGTGTTCACCGAGGACGGCTTCCTGCTGACCAACGCGCACGTCATCGGGTCGGCCACCGGGGGAGAGGTGGTGTTCGCCGACGGCGTGGAAGCCCGGTTCGATGTCGTCGGCGTAGACCCGCTGTCCGATCTGGCGGTGCTGCACTCCCGCAATGGCGCCCCGGGGGCGGTGACGCTCGGCGATGCCGACGAACTCGTCGTGGGTCAGCTGGTGGTCGCCGTCGGCAGCCCGCTCGGCCTCGCGGGCTCGGTCACCGCCGGGGTGGTGAGCGCGCTCGGCCGTGCCGTACCGGTCGCCTCGCGCCGGGCAGGCCGGGTGATCGAAGACGTGATCCAGACCGATGCCGCGCTCAATCCCGGCAATTCCGGTGGCGCGCTGTCGGATTCGTCGGGCCGGGTGGTCGGCATCAATACCGCCGTCGCGGGTATCGGTCTGGGACTGGCGATTCCGATCAACGCGACCACTCGTCGCATCATCGGCACGCTGCACACCGACGGCCGAGTACGCCGCGCCTACCTGGGTTTGGTCGGCATGCCCGCACCGCTGCCCGCGGCGGTCGCCGCACGCACGGGACAGTCGGCCGGGGTGCGGATCATGGAGGTGGTGCGCGGCGGCCCCGCCGACCAGGCCGGATTGCGGCGCGGCGATCTGGTGCTGAGCGTCGCCCGCGCCGAAGTCCGTGACGCACAAGGCATTCAACGGCAGCTGTTCGCCGACGCGATCGGCACCAAACTGCCGGTGACGGTGCTGCGCAACGGCGCGATGGTGGACGTGATCGCCGTCCCGATCGAACTGACCGTCGACTGACCGGAGCTGACCGACCAGAACGGCTAGTCGGCGACGGTGACCGGGGTAGGGGTTTCGGCGGGCTTGTTGTTCCAGCGTGCGTCGACGACCAAGCCGATCAGGCCGACGGCAACCAGCGCGCCGGAGAACACGATCATCGCCGGATGGGTGGTGCCGGTGAGCGCGTCGCCGAGGATGACGGTTCCGATGGTGCCGGGCAGCACGCCGACCAGCGTGGCGATCATGTACGGCCAGAAGCGGATCGAGGACAACCCGCAGCAGTAATTGATCACCGAGAACGGCACCGGCGCGATCAGCCGCAACGAGCCGACGGCGAGCCAGCCGCGCCGCCGCAGCCGATCATCGACGGCCCGCACGGCCGGATGGGTGAGGCGCGAGGCCACCTGCTCGCGGTCCAGCGCACGCACCAGCAGGATGGCGAGCGCGGCACTGACCGTCGTCGCACCAACGGCGAGCGCGATGCCGAGTACCGGCCCGAACAACAGTCCCGCGCTCACGGTGAACACGGTGCGCGGGATCGGCGCGACCGTCACCAGCGCGTGGACCACGAAGAACAGCAACGGAAATATCGGGCCGACCGAGGTCGCCCAGTCCTGGATCTGCCGCGGACTCGGCAGCGGGACCAGCAGCGCCGCGACGAACAACGCGAGCGCGCCGACGAGCAGCCCGAGCACGCGCGGGTCACGGATCAGCCTGGTCACCGGGGCCAGGTTACCGGGTGGTAGTGGTACTAGGGAGCAACCCGTAGCGGCAATGCCGCTAGCATCAGAGGAAACGGGACGAATGCTCGTTAACCAAAGTAGTCGCTGAACTGGGCGAATACCGCGGTTTCGGCACACACCACGAGTGCGCTGGCGGTCGAGTGGAAGAGGAACAGCAAGCTATGCCGATTGCTTCAGAGCCCGGGCCGGGCGCGGAACCGGTTCCGCAGTTCTCCGCGTGGCGCAAGGGCGTGGCCGGGGTGCTGGCGAAGGTCCGGCGGGTCGATATCGCCGAACTCCCCGATGAACCAGAGCACCTGCTCGACGAAACCACCTACGACGGGCTGACCATCGCCCCGCTGTACACGCGCCGGGACGAGTTGCCCGAGCAGCCGCTGCCCGGGACCTATCCATTCGTCCGAGGCAGCGATGCCACCCGCGACGTGCACCGCGGCTGGTATGTGAGCGCCCACTTCACCGGTCATGACGCGGCCGCGGTGAACCGGGAGATCCTGGCCGGTCTGGAGAGCGGCATCAGCGCCGTATGGCTCGGTGTCGGCGAACGCGGCGTGCCGGTGGCGGAGCTGCCTGTGGCGCTGTCCGGTCTGCTGTTCGATCTCGCCCCACTGACCCTGGATGCGGGCACGGCGGCGGTCGACGCGGCGGCGCAGGTGTTCACCGCGCTCGACGGCTATGCCGCGGCCTCCCGCAAGGAGATTCAGGTTTCGCTCGGCGCGGCACCGCTCACCAGCCGGTTCGCCGGGACCGCTGATCTCGAGCTGGCGGCGACCGTGACATTGGCCGGTACCGCGGCGGCGCGCGCCGAGACGGTGCGCGCGATCACCGTGGACGGCACCGTATTCCACAATGCGGGCGCGTCCGACGCCCAAGAGCTCGGTGCCGCCATCGCCGCGGGCCTGGCCTACCTGCGCGCCCTCAGCGAGGGCCTGGACATCGCGGACGCGCTGGAGCAGGTGAGCTTCCGTTTCGCGGCCACCGACGATCAATTCGCCACGGTCGCGAAATTCCGCGCCGCACGCCAACTCTGGGCCCGGGTGGCACACGTGTGCGGGGCGCCGAACTTCGGTGGCGCACCGCAGCACGCGGTGACCTCCGCGGCCATGATGACCCAGCGCGACCCGTGGGTGAACATGCTGCGTACCACCCTCGCGGCGTTCGGCGCCGGTGTCGGCGGCGCGGACACGGTGACGGTGCTGCCGTTCGATTCGGCGCTGCCCCCCGGTGAGCTCGGGATCTCGAAGTCGTTCTCGGACCGGATGGCTCGCAACACCCAGCTGCTGCTGCTCGAGGAATCGCACCTCGGCTTCGTGCAGGACCCGGGCGCGGGCTCCTGGTACGTCGAAGACCTCACCAGCGCGCTCGCCGCCAAGGCGTGGGAGTTCATGCAAGAGCTCGAGGCCGCGGGCGGCTATCTCGCCGCGCTGGACTCCGGACTGCTCGCCGAACGTATCGCCGCGACCAAGGCGGCCCGCGATGCCGATGTCGCACACCGGAAGACGGCCGTCACCGGGGTGAACGAATTCCCGAACCTGGCCGAGCGACCACTGTCCGAGCAGGCCCGCCAGGCCGATCGGGTGGCCCGCTACGGTGCCACGTTCGAAGCGCTGCGCAACCGTTCCGACGCGTTCCTGGCCGAACACGGTGTCCGGCCGAAAGCGCTGCTGGTGCCGCTCGGTTCGGTCGCCGAGCACAACGTTCGGGTGACCTTCATCGCGAACCTGCTGGCCTCGGGTGGTATCGAGTCCATCAACCCGGGACCATTGGAGGTGAGCGGAATCGCGCCTGCGGCAACCGAAGCCGGTGCCCCGATCGCCGTGCTGTGTGGTTCGGACAAGCGGTACGGCGCGGAAGCCGGTGCGGCGGTGGAGCAATTGCGCGCAGCCGGAGTGGAGACGGTGCTGCTGGCCGGTGCCGCGAAGGCGGTGGCCGAGCTCAGTGACGCGCAGCGTCCGGATGGATTCCTCACGGCCAAGATCGATGCGGTTGCCGCACTGTCCGACCTGTTGGAGAAGGTGGGAGCCTGATGACACTGAGTCATATTCACAACCCGGGCGAAATCAAGCACGTGATAGGCAGTTTCGCCGAGGTGCCGCTGACCGAGCGCGCCCCCGATCCCGCCGCCGTGGATGCCGCTCAGGTCGATGCCTACGTGCGCGCGGCCGCCGAAGCCAACCACTACTCGCCCGAGCAGTTGGTGTGGTCGACACCCGAAGGCATCGACGTGCCACCGGTGTTCACCAAGGCCGACCGGGATGCCGTTGCGGCCGAGGGGTATCCGCTCGACAGCGTGCCGGGTATCGCGCCGTTCGTGCGCGGTCCGTACCCGACGATGTACGTCAACCAGCCGTGGACCATCCGCCAGTACGCGGGTTTCTCCACGGCCGCGGACTCGAATGCCTTCTACCGGCGCAATCTTCAGGCCGGGCAGAAGGGCCTGTCGGTCGCCTTCGACCTGGCCACCCACCGCGGTTACGACTCCGACCACCCGCGCGTGCAGGGTGATGTCGGCATGGCCGGTGTCGCCATCGATTCCATCCTCGACATGCGCCAACTGTTCGACCACATCCCGCTCGACCAGGTCAGTGTGTCGATGACGATGAACGGCGCGGTGCTGCCGATCCTCGCGCTGTATGTCGTTGCGGCAGAAGAGCAGGGCGTCACTCCCGAGCAGCTGGCCGGAACCATTCAGAACGACATTCTGAAAGAGTTCATGGTCCGCAACACCTACATCTACCCGCCGAAGCCCTCGATGCGGATCATCTCCGACATCTTCGCCTACACCAGCGCGAAGATGCCGAAGTTCAACTCGATCTCCATCTCCGGCTACCACATTCAGGAAGCGGGCGCGACCGCCGACCTGGAACTGGCCTACACCCTGGCCGATGGTGTCGAGTACATCCGGGCCGGTATCGACGCGGGCATGGCGGTGGACAAGTTCGCGCCGCGGCTGTCGTTCTTCTGGGCCATCGGCATGAACTTCTTCATGGAGGTGGCCAAGCTGCGCGCCGGGCGGCTGCTGTGGAGTGAGCTGGTCGCGAAGTTCGAGCCGAAGAGCGCGAAATCGCTGTCGCTGCGCACACATTCGCAGACCTCCGGCTGGTCGCTCACCGCGCAGGACGCCTACAACAATGTCGCGCGCACCTGCATCGAGGCGATGGCGGCGACCCAGGGCCATACCCAGTCGCTGCACACCAACGCGCTCGACGAGGCGCTGGCGCTGCCCACCGATTTCTCCGCCCGCATCGCCCGCAACACCCAGCTGCTGATCCAGCAGGAGTCCAACACGACTCGGCCGATCGACCCGTGGGGCGGTTCGTATTACGTCGAATGGCTGACCCATCAGCTGGCCAACCGCGCGCGTGCGCACATCGCCGAGGTGGAGGCGCACGGCGGGATGGCGCAGGCGATCGGCGAGGGCATCCCCAAGCTGCGCATCGAGGAAGCCGCGGCGCGCACCCAAGCGCGCATCGACACCGGTCAGCAACCGGTGATCGGGGTGAACAAGTATCAGGTCGAAGAGGATCACGAGATCGAGGTCCTCAAGGTCGAGAACTCTCGGGTGCGCGCGGAGCAGATCGAGAAGCTGCGGCAGCTGCGGGCGGACCGTGATTCGGCCGAGGTCGAGCGTGCGCTGGCCGAATTGACCCGTGCGGCAGCCTCTTCCGAGGGTGGCATGGCGAACAACCTGCTGGCGCTCGCCATCGACGCGGCCCGCGCCAAGGCCACTGTCGGCGAGATCTCCGACGCGCTGGAGCGGGTATACGGCCGCCACCAGGCCGAGATCCGTACCCTCTCCGGTGTGTACCGCGACGAGGCAGGGAAGGTCAGCAACATCACCAAGGCGAGCGATCTCGTCGAGGAGTTCGCCGAGGCGGAAGGTCGTCGCCCGCGCATCCTCGTCGCGAAGATGGGGCAGGACGGCCACGACCGCGGCCAGAAGGTGATCGCCACCGCCTTCGCCGACCTCGGCTTCGACGTCGACGTGGGCCCGCTGTTCCAGACCCCGGAAGAGGTGGCGCAGCAGGCGGCCGACAACGACGTGCACGTCGTCGGGGTGTCCTCGCTGGCGGCCGGTCACCTCACGCTGGTGCCCGCGTTGCGGCAGGCACTGGCCGATGCGGGGCGACCCGACATCATGGTCATCGTCGGCGGCGTCATCCCGCCCGGTGACTTCGCCGCGCTGTACGAGGCCGGTGCCGCGGCGATCTTCCCACCCGGCACCGTCATCGCCGACGCCGCGATCGACCTGCTGAAGAAGCTCGCGACCGAGCTCGGCCACCCGGAGTTGTCTCCCGAAAGCGGCAGCGGCGCCGAGGATTCCGCCGCCACCGAATGAGCGAGCGCAATTCCGCGGTGCCCTCGGCCGACGGCGCCCCGCAGCCGGACTCGTCCGGTGCAGCTCGCCTTCGGACCGAATCGGGGACGGCTGCGACTGACGCTCACGGGTCGGGTTCGCGGGTTGAACGTGGCGTTGGGTCGAGCGCCGGTGCGCCCGGTGGCGCCGGTGAATCCGTTGCACGTCCGACCGGGCGGGGTCGGACCATCGATGTCGACGCGCTGGCGGAGGCGGTCCGGGGCGGGGAGCGGGCCGCGCTGGCTCGGGCGATCACGCTGGTGGAGTCGACCCGGGCCGATCACCGGGATCAGGCGCAGCGGTTGCTGCTGAAGCTGACCCCGGACAAGCACAGCTCCGCGACCGCGGCTGTCTCGAATCGTGTCGGCATCACCGGTGTTCCGGGCGTCGGCAAGTCGACGTTCATCGACGCGCTTGGGATGGACCTGATCGGCAAAGGGCACCGGGTCGCTGTGCTCGCGGTCGATCCGTCGTCCACCAGGACCGGCGGCTCCATCCTCGGCGACAAAACCCGGATGGCGCGACTGTCCGTGGAGCGCAACGCCTATATCCGCCCCTCACCGACCGCGGGGACCCTCGGCGGGGTGGCCAAGGCGACGCGCGAGACCATCGTGCTGCTCGAAGCCGCCGGGTACGACGTGATCCTGGTGGAGACGGTCGGTGTCGGTCAATCCGAGGTCACCGTCGCCGATATGGTCGATGTCTTCTGTTTCCTGACCCTGGCCCGCACCGGAGATCAGTTGCAGGGCATCAAGAAAGGTGTGCTGGAACTCGCGGACCTGGTGGCGGTCAACAAGGCGGACGGCAAGCACGAGATGGAAGCCAAGTCGGCCGCTCGCGAACTGGCGGGCGCGCTGCGCCTGATCCACCCGCACGACGCGCTGTGGCGCCCACCGGTGCTCACCATGAGCGGTCTGGAAGGCATTGGCCTGGACAAGTTCTGGGACACCGTACTCGAACACCGTCGCGTCCTGACCGACGCCGGCGAATTCGACGAGAAGCGCCGCCGCCAGCAGATCGACTGGACCTGGACGATGGTGCACGACCAGCTCCTGCGCCGCCTCGCCGACAACCCCGCTGTGAAAGCCATTCGCGCCCAAGTGGAGAAGCAGGTCCGCGACGGTACCCTCACCGCCGCTCTGGCGGCTGAAGAACTCCTCCGCGCCTTCGACGGACGCTGAACCACCTTTCCGTGGCACGTGGTCAACCGAAGGGGTTGCCGTAGTGGACATCTGGGCGCGGCACATGGCACGCTGGAGTCGGTTCACGCAACCGCGCGGACCATCCACAAATATCGTCAGCGCCAGGTAGGTCGGTGGAGCGCGTTGGCGTGCTCGTCGGTCGGCGGGCACGGCCCGCTCCCTGAGGTGAGGACTGTGTTCGAGACCGGTGATGTCTCGAAAGGACACAGCATGAACACCGACCCCTTCAACCTTGCCGACGGCGAGTACGTACCCGATGTCGCCGCCGACTCGGCCGCCATTGTCGAGGCATTCTTCGACCACCTCGCGACGAGTCTGCGCGACCGAGATCTGCCGGATGAGATGTTCACCGGTATGCGCGGCGCGCTCGTCGAGCTGGAAGCGGCCAACGCGGACCGTCTGGTGGACGAGGCCGCGCGCTACAACTTACGGATGACCCTGGCCCTGGTGGTCGCCTATCGGGCAGTGCGGCCGCTGCTCGGAACCGACGCCACTATGGCCGCGCTACGGGCGGCGTTCGTCGAACCCCTCGGCGATCTCGTCCAGTCCGGGACCCGGGCAATGCTCGATGCCTCCGATGACCCGTTCGCGGCCATGGTCGCGGTCTCGAAGACGCGAGAGGAACATTCCTTCGGCGCTGGTTTCACCTTTGTCCGCGCTGCGGACGACGACCGGAGCTACCACGTCGACGTCGTGCGCTGCTTCTATCACGATGTGCTGGTTGCTAATTCGGCCTCGGAACTGACACCGGTGATGTGTGAGTTCGACGCCAATTGGATCGACGCCATCGACCCGGCGAAGCACGGCTTCCGCTTCCACCGCGCCACCACGATCGGGCTGGGCGGATCGCACTGCCCGTTCCATTGGGATCGCACCGAGAGCTGATCGGTTGCCAAGTCCGGCCGGGGCGGCGGCCAATCCGCCATCTCGGCCGGTAACCCGGCTCGTCCACCTGTGAAATGGTCGAGTTTCGCTGTTGTTTGCCAGTCGGCTGCTAGTTGTCGAGCCGCATTGACGAGTAGTAGCGTGGAAGGTTCCTCAGCTGGCGACGACGCGGCGACGAGGACTCGCCAGCCGACGTGATGCGGGGGTCGTCCCTCCGTAGGGCGAGGGAGGTGCCAACGATGTCCGACGAAGCGATGGCTCGACCGTCCGAACCGCACGAGGTTCGGCCGCAGTGGATTCCCGGGCCGGAACCGCCTCCGCCGCAGCGCAACCGGCTCGATCCGGGGCCGATCCTGGTGACGGTCGGCGATATCGGATGCACGGCGACCCAGGTCATCACGCCCTCCGGACGGTACCCGCTGGCAGGCACCAACTGGATCGTCACCCATCAGACGAGCGTCAGCGAGCGCATCCCGTCGTATGCGATCGTGCTTGCGGTACTTCTCATGATCTTCTGCCTGCTCGGCCTCCTCTTCTTGGCCGTCAGAGAGGAAACCGTTCAGGGATTCGTCCAGGTCGGCGTCCATTGGCCCGACCGGCCCGGTTACTACTACGCCACTCAGGTGAAGATCACCAACCGCACTCAGATCGTCGACACCGAACAGCGCGTCAATTACATCCGCGGCCTGGTAGCCGCACTGCCTGCCGCCTGACCAGCGCGCCCAATTGCGCGCCGCGCGCAGATCAGCTGGCAATCTTTGCGCGGGGTGAGAAGTGCGGCGCGGCATCGCCGCCGACCGGGCGGCGGAGCGAATTAGGTTGAGTCGCCCAGGGATTCGAGCAAGGTTCGGAGGGTGGCCGCCAAACAGTTCCGCTGGGTGGGGGTGAGTGGGCCGAGGAGGCGTTCTTCGGTGGCGAGGTGGTCGGGGAGGGCCGCGTCGACGATGGTGCGGCCCGCGTCGGTGAGCGAGACCCGGACGCCGCGCCCGTCGGATTCGCTGCGGGATCGGCTCACCAGGCCGCGTTCCTCGAGGCGATCCAGGCGCTGGGTGATGGCGCCGGAGGTGACCATGGCCGCGTGCATGAGCTCGGTGGGGGTCAGGTGGGGGGTAGCACTGCGTCGCAGCGTGGCCAGGACATCGAACGAGGCGGCGTCGAGATCGTGCGCGGCAAAGTTTTTCCGGAGTTCGGCACCGGCGAGCTGGGAGAGCCTGGACAGCCGCCCGAACACGGCCATGGGGGCGACATCCAGGTCAGGGCGCTGCTCCTGCCATTGCGCGAGCACATGGTCGACGTGATCGGTCACCACCGCACTCTAGCGAATACCTCAGCGGTGAGGTATCTCATGCGGGAATTACTCAGCGCTAAGTTAAGTTACTTAGAGCTAAGCAACCAGCAGCGGACCGGTGGTCCGGAGGAGGACGAAATCATGCGCATCACGGTGTTCGGCGCGACAGGCGATGTCGGTAGCCGGGTGGTGACCGAGGCACTCGCTCGCGGCCACGAAGTCGTTGCCGTGCTGCGGGACCCGGCCCGCGCGGCCGCCGTGCCCGCCGCGGCCGAGGTCAGGATCGGCGATGCGGCCGATCTCGACGACGTGGTAACCCTCAGTACCGGACAGGATCTCGTGATCACCGCGACCCGGCCAGCACCCGGCCGGGAACACGAGCTGTCCGGCGTCACCGCGGTGCTGCTGAAGGCATTGGCGCACACCGGTGTCCGCCTGCTGGTGGTCGGCGGTGCCTCGACGCTGGTCGTCCCCGGCTCCGACGGCACGACGCTGCACGAAACACCCGATTTCCCAGTGGAATTGCGGCCGATCGCCCGGGCATGCGCCGATCAGCTCGCGCTGTGCCGAGCCGAAACCGTGGCGGACTGGACCTACCTGAGCCCACCCGCCGAACTGGTGCCCGGTGAGCGGACCGGTACCTACCGTTCGGGTTCCGACGAACTGCTCACCCGCCCCGACGGCGAATCGACCATCTCCATGGAGGATTTCGCGGTCGCCCTGCTCGACGAGGCGGAACGCCCCGCTCACCGCCGCAGCCGGTTCACTGTCGTCTCAGCCTGAGGGGCCGACCGGATCTGAGTGTTCCATCGTCGAGTGCCTGGGCATGCCCAGGCCTACTCGATACCGAACAGGTCCGCGGCATTCTGGTAGCAGACCTTGCGTAGCCAATCATCGCCCAGGTCCAGGCGTTCCAGCGCGTAGACGGCGTGGCCGTAGGTGTAGGGAATGTTCGGGAAGTCGCTGCCGAACATGATCCGGTCGGCGAAGGCGTGCAGCCTGCCGCGTTCGCTGGCCGGGAAGGGGTCTTCGGCCTCGAAGAAGTCGGTGAACGTCATGGTGGTATCCAGGCGGACGTCCGGGTAGCGCTCGGCCAGATCCAAGAATTCGGTGTATTCGGGGGCGCCCATGTGCGCGACGATCAGTTGTAGTCGCGGAAAGCGTTGCAGCAGGGCGGCAACGGGTTCCGGCCCGGTGAATTCACCGGCGACGGGCCCGGATCCGCAGTGGATCAGTACCGGAACTCCAGCATCCTGGATCATCCCCCAGACCGGGTCGAGGAGCGAGTCGCCGGGATGGAAGCGCCCCACCTGGATGTGCACCTTGAACAGTCGGGCACCGCGTTCCAGCGCTACCTCGACATAGCTTTCGGCGCTCGGCTCGGGGTAGAACGTGGCGGTGTGCAGGCAATCCGGTGTGCGCTCGGCGAATTCGGCGGTCCATTCGTTGAGCCACGCCGCCATCTCCGGCTTGTGCGGATAGACCAGGGAGCTGAAGGCGCGAACGCCGAAGCCGCGCAACGTCTTCAACCTGACCTGCTCGTCGTCGCGGTAGGCGATGGGCCAGGTGCGGGCGGTGAGCGGACCTGCCGAGTCGAAGTATGCCCACACCTTGCGCATCACCGGGTCCGGCATGAAATGCGTGTGCACGTCGATGATTCCGGGCACGCCGAGCCGGTTGCGGAAATCGGCGAGGTAGGTGTTGTCGTCGTTGTCGCCGAGCACGGCCCCTCCTGTCATGTTGCGCTCACGCCTCCCGTGCGATCGGCGGGTAGACCGCTCGAGCGAAGTCGCCGACTCTGGTGATCAGCCGGTCGAAGAACAGGTCTTGATCGGTGCCGATCACAATGTCGGCGTTGGGTTCCCGGCCCCACATGCCCGCCCAGTCGGCCACCGTGGTCGCACGGGTCAGCGTCCCGGCCAGCTCGACGTCGACCGTCGCCGGACGGGTGACGGCGAGGGCGGGATCGAGCGCGACCGCCGCGGCGAACGGGTCGTGCATATGCGCGAGGTAACCCAGGTCGTAGAGCCGGTGGAAATCGAAATAGAACCGCACCGCATCCGTGACGTACCGGACGATGGGATTGCTCGTCATCGAGCGGGAATCGAGCGGATCTACTTCCGACACCAGCTCCACCGGAAGGCTGCCGGCGCGCTCGGCGAGCAGCGAAAGGTGCTTGGGCCGCATCTCGATGGTCTCGGTGATGTCGAGCGCGCAGACGATCGGCCTGCGGCCCGGTGGCGCGGTGGAGAAGGCGTCGAAGACCTCCTTGGCCGCCTCCGGGTCCACGTGCACGTTCCATTCGCTGGTGGGGGTGGTGTTGCCCGGATGGTTGAACGCACCACCCATGATCACCAATCGACGCAGCAGCGTCGGCAGCGCGGGTTCCAGCCGGAGGGCCAGCGCCAGATTGGTGAGCGGGCCGGTGCACAGTCCGATGATCTCGCCGGGATGCGCGCGCACCAGGTCGATCCACATCTGCGCCGCGGACCGTGCCGAAAGTTCGCGGGCCGAGGGCGGGAGTTCGGCGTATCCGACGCCATGCGGCCCGTGCGTGTCCTCGGTGGTGCGCAAGGGGATCGCCAGCGGCTCGGCGGCGCCGAGCGCGACCTCGATATCGGGCGCTCGGCAGACATCCAGCCAGGCCAGATTGTTCGCGGCCACCTGTGGCGCGGGCACGTTTCCCGCGGTCGAGGCGATCCCGATGATCTCGGCCTCGGGCGAGGCGAGCAGATAGAGCAGGGCAAGGGAATCGTCGACCCCGGTATCGACGTCCATAATGATCTTCTGCCGCACTCCACGAGACTAGGTGGCACGGGTGACCCACCGCAGCCGAGGGTCGGTCGGACGGACACCGGTAGTACGGGTGTCTAGTACAAATGTCTGAGAACGTTGTAGCCTGGGCTGATGGGAAACCGAGAAGACCTGTTGGCGGGGGCGCGCAAGGCGATCGTGGAGCGCGGCGTCGCCAAGACCACGGCACGGGACATCGCGGCCGCCGCGGGAGTCAGCCTGGCCGCGATCGGGTATCACTTCGGCTCCAAGGAGCAGCTGATCACCGAGGCGCTCGCCGATGCGCTGGGTAATGCGATCGGCGACAGCATGGAGGCGATGATCCGCGACGCGAGCGGCGTTGCGCTGGCGACGGGATTCGCCCGGCTGTGGAACGCGATGCCGCGGGTGTTCGAGGAGAACCGGGACAGCATGGTCGCGAGCATGGAGAACCTGGTGCGCGTCGCGCGCTCGGCGGAGTCGCGCAATTTCTACGCCGAGAGCCTGCCGACCATCTATCGCGAGATGGGCGAGACCCTGCGGGAGGCGCATCCGCAGCTCACGCAGCAGCAGGCGGAATCGATCGCGCAGCTGTATTTCGTACTGGCGCAAGGCCTCGGCGTGCTGTGGGTGGTCGCGCCGGACGGCGACCTGCCGAACGGCGACCGGTTGGCCGAGGCCCTTACCGCGATCGCGGGGACACCGTCGGACCCGGCAGACTAGTCGGCGTCGCGGAAAGTCGAGCGCGGCAACGCCGGTGGCGTACCGCACTCGACCCGGTCAATCCTGCTCTGTGCCCACGCCCGCGGGAACGTGCCGCAGCCGCACCACCGCGATCACCGAAATGACCAGCGCCGCAACGGCCGTGATCGCCGCCGTGACATGCATGCCGTGCAGGAACGCCGCCCGTGCCGCGTGCAACACGGACTCGCCGAGCTCGCCGGGCAGCTCGGCACTGGTCTGCACCGCCGCGCCCAGGGTGTCGCGCACCGATCGGCCCGCCTCGGCAGGCAGGTCAGCGGGCAACGTGGCGGCCAGGTCGCCACGGTAGAGCGCGATGCTGATGCTGCCCAGGATCGAGATGCCCAGCGCACCACCGAGTTCCGCACCGGTTTCGGAAACACCGGAGGCGGCCCCGGCCTGCTCCGGCGGCGCCGAGCCGACGATGAGCTCGGTGGTGATGCCGAACACCGGCGCCAGCCCTAGCGAGATGACCACCGAGGCAGTGACCGCGAGCGCCAGGCTGCCGGTCGCGGCGACCTGCGTCATCATCAGCAGACCGACCGCCGAGGCGGCCATGCCGACGCCGACCAGGTACGCGGGCCGAACCACCCGGACAATACGCGGAGCGAGCTGCGAGCCGACGATGAAGCCGATACCCGACGGCGCCATCGCGATGCCGGTGCCGAGCGGTGAAAGGCCGAGCACCAGCTGGAAGTACTGGGCGACGAACAAGAAGTAGCCGAAGGCGACGAAGATGCCGATGACGTTGATCAGCAAGGCGATCCGGAAGGTGCTGAGCCGGAACAGCCGCAGATCGAGCATCGGGTCGGGGCCGGTGAGCTGACGGCGCACGAAGAGCGCACCGACCGCCGCGCCCGCGACCAAGGCCAGCAGCGCGGCGCCGCCGAGGCCGTCCTGGGCGATCTTCTTCATGCCGAACACCAGCGCGATCATGGCGGCCACGCAGAGCAGCGCGCTGACCGGATCGAGCTTGCCCGCCTCGGGATCACGGAACTCGGGTAGCACCTTCGGGCCGATCACCAGCAACAGCGCCATCACCGGCACCGCGAGCAGGAACACCGAACCCCACCAGAAGTACTCCAGCAGCACCCCGCCGAACAGCGGGCCGACCGCGCCGCCCGCCGAGAACGCGCCGACCCACACGCCGACCGCGACCGAACGCTGCCTGGTGTCGCGAAACATGTTGAAGATCAACGACAGCGTCGACGGGGCCAGTGTCGCGCCCGCGATGCCGAGCAGGGCTCGGCAGAGGATCAGGGTCTCCGCGGTGGGGGCGAACGCGGCGATCACCGACACCACGGCGAACGCGGCCGCACCGCCGAGCAGGATGCGCCGCCTGCCGATGCGATCGCCGAGCGTGCCCATGGTGATCAGCAGTCCGGCCACCATGAATCCGTACACGTCGATGATCCACAGCAGTTGTGAGCTGGTCGGATGCAGATCCGCGCTGATCATCGGCACGGCGAGATGCAGCACGGTGAGGTCCATCGCGTAGACCAGGCAGGCGAGCGCGAGCACCGCGAGCCCGAGCCACTCCCGCTGCCCGGCGCGCGGCTGCACCGCTTCCGACGTCTGGTCGAGGGCGCTGTCCACGGGATGGAATCCTTCTGCTGCGGTGTCGATGAGGGTCATGCCAGTTCTGACGAACCGAGCACCACCATCTCATCGGCCACCGACAAGAAACCGCAAACGATTTTCCGCTGGACACCGTCAGCCGGGAGACGCGCACGGATAAGCCGGCAATCCGTGCGCGTCCCGCTGGATGCGAGAAGAGCGGTCGACTAGTGGGTCTTCAGGGGCCAAGCGGGGCGGTCCGCACCGTAGGTGGGCGCGGGCCAGTTGTAGGCGGGGTATTCGGCGACAACGGGTGCCGCGGTGATGGTGCCCGCGTGTGAAATCGCGTTGGCGGGGTCGGGCAGGGCGGCCTGCGGGTGACGGTGGGTGCGCTGCGGCGCGGCGAGCAGCCAGGAGGCGGTGCGCGCCAAGGAAACTCGGACATCCCGGCCGATACCGTCGGACGCGCGGGCGGCCAGTGCGTCGATCACGCCCGCGGCGAGCAGATAACCGGAGGCGTGGTCGAGTGCTTGCGCGGGCAGCGTGCCGGGCACGGCGGGTGCACCCTCGGCGATCGAGATCCCGGAGGCGGCCTGCACGATGCTGTCGAAACCGCGTCGTCCGCCCCAAGGTCCGACCTCGCCCCAGGCACTCACCCGGCCGTGCACCAGCCCTGGACGCATGGCGGCGGTGAGACCCGCGTGTTCCAGTGCGCCGGGGCGGTATCCGGTGACCAGCACGTCGGCTGCGGCCAGCAGGTCGCTGACCACCGGCAGTTGCGTCCACAAATCCAGCAGGGTCGAGCGTTTGCCCTGGCCGGTGTCGGCGTACTGCCAAGGGATTTCGGGCAGTTGCGGCGGATCCACCCGCAGGACGTCCGCGCCGAGCAGCGCCAACGTCCGGGTCGCGACCGGTCCGGCGATCACCCGGGTCAGGTCGAGCACCCGGATTCCGCGCAGCGGCTGGAACGGCGCCGCGCCGACCGGCAATCCGGGTTCGCCGCGGTCGGCGCGCCGGTCGATCGCGACGATCGGGCCGGCCGCGGCGGCCCGGCCTGCTGGGCTGTCGGCCCACTCGTGTTCGGTGCGAACGCGGACCGCGATCGCCCCGTGCGCGGCGGCGTAGTCTTCGATGTCGGACGCGCGGCTCATCGCCATCTGCGCGACGGCGAGATCAATGGGAGCGTCGGTGGGCAGGCCGAGGGCGGTGAGCAGACGATCACGGTGGTGTGGGTAGTTGGCGTGCGTGCGGACCCACCCGTCGAAGGTGGGGAAGAAGCCGGAGAGGTCGGCGAACATGGTCGCGGGCCTGCCGTTGATCCGCAGCAGTAGTTCGCTGCGGAACGCCGCGGTGATGCGGGCAGGGTCGATGCGATGGGCTACCGGATCGAGGCCGCGGACGGCGCGAATCCGGTTCGCCGCGGCGGTCAGCGCGGCGACCGACCCGGCGGCCAGCGCCCAGACCGGCAGTGTCGCAGCAAGATTGCTGCCGGGGTCAGGAGAAGGAGTAATGGCGGAGGCGGTGACACCGATTCCGGCTTCGTAGTCGTGGACCAGCCGTGTGTGAGCGTTCACGCGAAAGAGCGTAATAGTTCCGTCTGAGAAGGAGATCTACGTGGGCAGAACCATCGAGTCCGGTGAGTGGCTGCGGATCCTGCGATCCGAGGCGACTCCCCGCCACCACCTGCTGTGTTTCCCCGCCGGCGGCGGGCCGGCCAGCGCGTACCGTGAGTTGGCACAACATGTCGGCGCGGGCGTCGCCGTTGCCGCGGTGCAATATCCGGGCCGGCAGGACCGGCTGGCCGAAGCACCGATCACCGAACTCGACACGCTCGCCGAGCGGATTGCTGAAGAAGTGCTGCGCCACGGATTCATCGATCGGCTCGCGTTGTTCGGGCACAGCATGGGGGCCACCGTCGCGTTCGAAACCGCGCGGCGGCTGGAGCGCGGGGGCCAAGCGGTGACCACGTTGTTCGTCTCCGGCCGTCCCGCACCGACTTTCGTGGAAACCCAACGTCTGCACCTCGGCACCGACGACGACCTGATCGGTGACCTGGAACGACTGTCCGCCGACCCCGCTCCCATCCAAATGCTGCGTGACGAACCGAGTCTCGCGGAATTGGTGCTGCCCGCCGTCCGCGGTGACTACCAGGCCGTCGAGACCTATCGGTACACGCCGGGTGACCCATTGACCGCAAACATCGCCGCACTGGTCAGCTCCAGCGACCCGACGATGACCCCGGATCAGGCCGATGAGTGGGCCGATTTCACCAGCGGAGCCTTCGAGCGCGCGACGTTCTCCGGTGGCCACTTCTATATCGACGAACGCCCGGCCGAGGTTGCCGAAGCCATCACCGCACACCTCACGGGCGACCGTTCGCGAGCTTGAAAACGTTCCAGACTGTTCGTCCGCGCTAGTGCGACGGCTGCAGGCGGGTGGCCGATCCGGCTGCCCGCCGCCGCAGCCAGCCGTACCCAACCCAGGACACCAGGACACCTACCGCGACGAGCACCCGCACCGTCACCAGCGCACTCTCCGGATAGATCACCCCGGTGATGTAGTGGTCGATGAACCCGCTCGGCGGCAACCCGGCCTGGCCCGCTCGATGCCTTGCCCAATTCTCCAGATGGGTGAGCGGGCAATCGAGCCGGAACAGCACCGTGCCGAATCCCCAACCGAACGCGATCAAGTGCAGCCAGATGCTGCGCGGCCACCGCCACGCTATGAACCCACCGACCACCACGTAGGCCACGAATACGAAATGCGCGGCGGCGGTGGCATCGGCCAATAGCCGATACAGCACACCATCAGCCTAGCGGGCCGGGGCCGGAGGGAGTCTGTCCGCAGATTGCGCGGCTCCGCCTAGCCGGGCTCGCCCAGGTATTCGGATTCGAGCATCAAGTCGCGGATCAGGGATTGGTACTCGAGGTGGGTTTTGTGCTCGATGGTGCGCCAGGTGGAGCCTTCGTGGTCGCGCATATAGCGGCGGTAGTCCGGGGCGCCGGGGACCTTGACATTGTCGGCCACCACGACCGTGCCCGGATGCAGCCAGCGGGCGGCCATGATCGACTTCAGATCCGGGAGGTAGGCGCTCTTCAAGTGGTCGATGAACACGAAATCCAGGGTGCCGGGGCCGAAGTCGTGCTCGATGGCGAGGTGCCGCATGGTCGCGCCACCGTCGCCGATCTTGCCGACCACCACGGTGATCCGATCGGCCAGTCCCGCGTGCTCGATGACGGCGCGGGCGATCTCGGCATTGGCGGAGCTCGCCTCCACCGAAACCAGCCGCGCGGTCGGCGGCATCACCCGGCCGGTGCGCACCGCGCTGTATCCGCAGTAGGCACCCAGCTCGAGCAGCAGTGTCGGCGCGGCCCGCCGGATGGCGCTGTCGAGCAGCAGACCTTTTTCGTCGCCGACATTCATCAGCAAGCTGCGGTTGCGCGCGAAGTCATCGATGGTGGCGAGCACGCTGTCCGGGTCGCCCGCGGTGGCCTTGGCGCGAACGTAATCGAGCAGTGCCTGCTCGCGTCCGTCACCCACCTGCCCGGTGCGCAGCACGCTGCGTCCGCCGAGCGCGAATCGGATCATCGACCAGCGCAGGAAGGGCAGCCGATCGCGCACGATCGCGCCGAGTCCACTCCGGTTGGCCATATCGCCCCTCAGCTGTCGGTGTGTGGCCGATTCTGCCTTGGGCGCGAATGGATTACCAGGGTGAGGGCCGGTAATCCTTGAGGAAGCAGCCGTAGAGGTCGGTGCCGTTTTCGCCCTGCACGATCGGGTCGTAGACGCGGGCGGCGCCGTCGACCAGGTCCAGGGGCGCGTGGAAACCTTCTTCGGCCAGCCGGACCTTCGTGTAGTGCGGGCGCTCGTCGGTGATCCAGCCGGTGTCGACGGCGGTCATCAGAATGCCGTCCGTTTCGAGCATTTCGCTCGCGCTGGTGCGGGTCAACATGTTCAGCGCCGCCTTGGCCATGTTGGTGTGTGGGTGGCCGGGCCCCTTGTAGGCGCGGGAGAACTGACCCTCCATCGCCGAGACGTTGACGATGTACTTGCGCCGCGCCGGTGCGGCGGCCATCGCGGGACGCAGGCGCGAGACGAGGATGAACGGGGCGACCGAATTGCACAGCTGCACTTCGAGAAGTTCGGTCGGGTCGACTTCGGCGACGGTCTGCACCCAGCTGTTCGTGTGCGCCAGGTCCGGCACCAGGCCGCCGGCATCGATCGCGACGCCGCGTGAAATGCGTTCGGGGGTAGCCGATCCCGCGACCAGCGCGAGTTCGGCGACATCGGCGGCGGACAGCGTCGGGGTGAGCGAGGCAGTGAGCGCGGTCGGGTGCGCCTGCATCGTCTTACCGAACGTCACCACGTCGGGCAGCGCGCCCGCGGGCAGCGGACCGGACTCGGCGTCGACCAGCGCGCTGTAGGCGCCGGGGGAGCGGCGGACGGTCTGGGCGGCATTGTTGATCAGGATGTCGAGCGGGCCCTGCGCCGCGACGTCATCGGCGAGCGCCACCACCTGGGCGGGATCACGCAGGTCGATGCCGACGACGCGCAGCCGGTGCAGCCACTGCGGGCTGTCGTCCATGGCGGCGAAGCGGCGGATGGCGTCGTTCGGGAAGCGCGTGGTGATGGTGGTGTGCGCGCCGTCGCGGAGCAGTCGCAGCGCGATGTACATGCCGATCTTGGCGCGCCCGCCGGTCAGCAGCGCGCGACGGCCGGTCAGATCGGTACGGGCGTCCCGCTTGGTGTGGCTGCTCGCCGCGCACTCCGGGCACAACTGGTGATAGAACGCATCGACCTGCGTGTACTTCTGCTTGCAGATATAGCAGGGGCGCGGCCGGATCAGCGTGCCCGCGCTCGCGCCGCGGGCGTTCGACGCGAGCGGGATGCCCGCGGTCTCGTCATCGATCCGCTGCGGCGAGCCGGTGGCCGTCGCGGCGACGACCTCGCGGTCCGCTTCGGTGACCGCCGCCCGCGCCTCGATCCGGCGCCGCTGCTTGAGCTTCTTGAACATGTGGCCGACCGCGCGCTGCACCGCTACCGAGTCGGGATGCTCCTTTTCCAGCTGCCCGGCCTGGTCCAGTACCCGCAGACAGGTCGCGAGCTCGTCCGGATCGATCATGCTTTCGGCCATCGGTGGTACAGGCATCCTTCACTGAGCTGGGAAATCGACCCGACCATTGTCGCAAACACCGCAGCCCGGTTACCGCCCGGTTGCCTTCGCATCGATCAGGCGCGCAGCAACGCCAGCGTCGTGACCGCGGTTCGCTTCAGCAGCTCGATGACTTCCGGCACCGTGAGGTCGGTGGTCGTGGTGACCGAAGGCGGGTGCAGCCAGCTGATCTCGTAGGTGGTCCAGCCGTCGCGAACGGCGAGGGTGACGCCCCTGCGCGGGGCGTGCTTGCTGTCCATTCGGACGACGTATGCCTCGTCGCCGAGGCCGTCGACCGTGGCGACGCCATCGTCCTCATTGAGGGGGGACTGGGTCCAGGTCTCGAACCGAGCGGTGAACTCCGGACCAGGATCGGTCCGCTTGTGCACCGCCGCGCTCACCGTGAGGGTGGTGTCATCGGACCGCTCGGCGGTCGCGGGCGCAGCGAGCCGGATCGTGCAGGTCATCGAGTCGATCGCCGGGTGTAGGAGGGTCTGGTGGAGTGGGTATTTCGGCCCGGTCGGGCCGTTCGGCGCCAAGGCGAATCCGGCGCGGGTATAGGGCGCGGTGTCGGTGATCGCACACAGGTTGTCGACGTGGTGATAGCCCTGTAGGTCGGGTACCGCCTCGGCGCGCCGATCACTGCCGAAGATCTGGAGCACGCCGAGCACCAGCAGCACCGAGAGGCAGATCGCGGCAGCGAGCGTCCCCAGTCGGCGCGGACCGGGGCCGGATTGTTTCCACCGGCCGAGCGGCCGCGGCGGCACCGACCCATCCGGGTACGGCCGCGGTGGCGCTACCGGTGCCAACGGCTCGTGCAGCCATCCGGCGTTGCTGAGGCGTGGAGGCCTCTGACCCGCCGGTCCCATCATGGCCGCAAAATATCATCACACCTGGTCGTCGCGCAGGCTGTCGGCCGCAGCGCCGCGGCCACAACCGTCCGCGCGCGCGGCGAGTTGATCACGCAGGGCACTCGGAATCTCCGTGCGGACCTCGATCAGCCCGTCCCACACCACATCTGGCGTCTCCGGTGTCAGTGCGGCGAGGAACTCGTCGAGATCGGCCATTCCATCGATGATGTCGAGTACCCGGGCCCGGCCCGCGGGATCCTGCGCGAGCGCGATAGCGACCAGGGTGTCGATATTGTCGCTGCGCGACGCGACGAGGACCGCGGCGAGCAGCTGATCCTTGCTCAGATCGCCGATACAGGAGGCGAGGATCGGGCTCGCGGAGTCGGGCAGTGCGTCCACCAAAGGCAGTGCCTGAGACCAGAGTTCGTGGGCTGCGGTGGTGTTGATCACCGCGCGGAGCACGTCGGGGTCGCGCATGATCGGCAGACCGGCCATCCGGCGGCGGTCGGTATCGGTCATGGCCAGCGCGATCGGCAGCATGGCGTCCCACAGGCCCGCCGTATCCGCTTGGGCGACAAGGTCACCGAGTTCCTCGTCGGATTTTTCGGCGAGGTGGGCGGCCAGCGTCGCCAGCTGCGCCGGCTGCAGATGGATGACCAGCGGCAGCAGATCGAGCCAAAAGCCTTTGTTCAGTGCGGCATTCATAATCGAGGCGAGCACCGATTCCTCCTGTACCGCAGGCCTTTCGGCGAATGCGCGCAAACTGTCCGCGGTCATCGCGCTGGTCACCGGCAGCAGCGAGTCCCAGGCATCCAGCGCCCGCACCGCCTCGATCAGGCCGTCGAGTACGTTGCCACCGAGCCCGGCCGCGATATCGCCGAGGGCGGCCCGATTCTCCGGACCGACGCTGTCGAGCAGGTCGAGTCCTTCGGCCCAGAGGTCCTGATCGTGCGCGGCGCGGATGACCCCGGCGAGCCGGTCGGTGACCAAGCCCATCAGCCGGTCCAGCGCGGATTTGTCCTCCATCAGAAAGCCGATGCGCAGCAGGTCCGCGTCGCCGAGCACCGGCACCGCGGCCCGCATCGACTCCTCCGGGACGACGCCGACGAAACGACTCATCGTCACGTGGTCGTCGATGCGCAGCAGCTCCCTTGCCACCTCGACGACCAGCCGTGCGGGCACCGCGGCGATGATGTCGGCGGTGCGCCGCGGATCGAGCTGGATCGCGGTCTCGGCCAAAAACCGGGCGGGCAGCGCCTTCGCGATATCGATCGCGCGGGAAGGCTCGACCGATCCGGCGACCGCGGCGCACAGTATCGGCCCGAACGCACGCTCGGCGGCTTTGGCGCTGATCGCGGTGGGCACCACTTTCGTTGCGGCGGCCACGCGTTTCATCCGTGCGGCATCGCCGTCGAAAAGCAGATCGGTGGCTCGCTCGCGAAACGTCCGGATTGCTTCGGGGGAAAGCGTGTTCAAAAAATCGAGCTCAGCGGGATCGGAGATATCGAGCAGGCGCGCGAGTTTTGTGGTCTCGGCCCGCGCCATCAATTGCTCACTCATAAACCGAGCGCTCGCTTCACGGCCGGACGCATCAGCCGGGGGATGAGTCGGAGCGAGGATTCGACCGCCGCACCGAGGCGTTCGTCTCGGGCGGTGACGGCGGTGCGCAGCAGCCGGTCGAGTTCGGCGAGGTCGGAGTCGGTGAGCCGGTCGAATTCAGCGGGCAGGGGTGCGCCGAGTGTTCTGGTCAGCGGTTGGGCTGCGTCCGGCATGGGAGCTCCGTATCGGTGTCGAGTTGTCGAGAAGGGACGGTCAGCTGCTGCGCGGGGTAATCGCGGACTTGTCCGCCCGCATGTCGTCGACGAAGTTGGCGATCGCCTCGGCGACCAGCAGCGGCTCGGTGACCGGCAGCCAGTGGTCGGCGGGCACCGCGCAACGCCACAGCCGGTCCACCCAGCGGGTCGAGGTGTCGTAGAGGGCGGCGGGCACGAACGGGTCGGTGCTGTCGACGAGCAGCTGCACCGGCACCGCGGTGCGGCGCACCCGCGGCCGCCGCAGATGGTGCAGCAGGTTGGCCTGCGCGATCCGCCCGCCCGCAACCAGATCCGTGCGCCAGGTGCGGGCGATCCTGGCGGGCACCGGCGAGAGCCCGCCGAGCCGTTCCACCAGCAGCGTGCGCACCCGCGGCGGGTAGAGCCTGCGTGCCACGGGCACCGGGTCGAGGCTCCAGCGCGCACCGCGCAGCCACCAGCCCAGCTCGCTCGCCCGGAGCCGGACGTGCGGCGCGACGGCCCGCAGCCACAGTCCGAGATGGTCCAGATTGGGTCCGGAAATGGCGGTGAACGAGGCGATCCGGGTATTCGCCCTCGGATCGCAGACCGCCTCCCACAGTTGCACCGCGCCCCAGCCGTGCCCGCAGGTGTGCACCGGACGCTTCGGGCTGGCCGCGTCGATCACCGCGAAGAAGTCGGCGGCCAGCCGGTCCAGCCGGAACTCCGCGAGCAATGCCGGGGTGGCCGAACGGCCGTGGCCGCGTACGTCGTAGGTGATCACTCGGAAGCCGTCGGTCAGTAATGCCGCGACGGTGGCCCACACCCGGTGCGTGTCGGTGAGGCCGTGCACCAGGACCAGGGGTTCGGCGGCGGGATCGCCCCATTCGAAGACGGCCAGGTCGGCGCCGTCGGCGGTCACCGTCCACTGCCGGTCCGGGCGGGGCGTGTCGGTGTGGAGCAGGTTGGTCATGTCGTTGCCTCGTTCGGGTGCGAGCGGCCGGCCGGTGACGCGACTGTCGGCCTGGGCCGCCGCGCCCGCGACTGCTTGCTGGTCGCTCGAAACGGTCTGCCCGTACCGTCAGTACGGTTTCCGATACTGACAGTACGAAGAATTGTCCGAGAGCGGGAGGGGTAACCCGCAGAGTATGGCGTAGGTCACGCCCTCGCTCTGCCGACGCTGGGTCTCCGCTGTTCTGATATCCGTACCGCCGGTACGTGTATGCTGCGGTCGTGCCCCGGCCCAGCGTTCGTTCGACGACCTCCCGTGCGGAGATCGTCGACGCCGCGATCCGGGTGATCGACCGGGACGGGCCGCGGCCGAGCATGGACGACATCGCCCGCGAAGCGAACATCACCAAGCCGCGCCTGTATCGCCAGTTCGCCGACAAGGCCGATCTCTACACCGAGATCGGTAACCGGATGGCCAAGGCCGCCGCGGCCGCCGCGGGCAACGATCTGACGCTCATGCTGCAACCGCCGCGGACCGCGTTGCGGCGGGTGCTCACCGGATACGCCGACAGCATTCTGCAGCATCCCAACGTTTTTCGCTTCCTGGGCCAGGCGCAGGTGACCCAGCAGTCCGACGGCACGGTCCTGCAATTCGACCTCGGCCGGGCCGCGTCGGATCGTTTCGCCCGCCAGGCCCGCGAAATCGCCGAGTCCATCCCGATCGACACCGCGGGCATCGATTATCTGTCCCGCGCGGTGGTCGGCGTCGTCGTCTCGATCACCGACCTGTGGCTCGCCGATTCCGCGTTGCCGCACCCCGACCGCACCGCCGAATTCATCGACCAGGCCACCGAATTAGTCTGGGGCCTGATCGACGGATTCCTGCGCAGGCAGGGCATTTCCGCCGATCCGGAGACACCCATCTTCACCTCGCTCGCCGCCGTCAACCAGGCGCAGCAGCCCGCGAACTGACCGTCGCCGAGTCCTCGACCGAACTCGGCCTACTCGACGCGTGCCCAGGTTGTTGACACACTGCCAATAGTGCGGGAATCTGTTGACGAGGGCCCGGCTGTAAGTCGGGGAACAGCGAGCAAAAGGATCCGAGATGGCACGCGCCGCATGGAGTGACGATGAGGTCGAGGCGGTACGCGACCTCGCGAAGACGTTCTTCGAGAAGGAGGTCGTCCCGCACGAGGAGAAGTTCGTCGCCCAGGGCCACCCCGACCGCGCGCTGTACAACCGGGCGGGCGAGCTCGGCCTGCTGTGCGCCGCGATCCCCACCGAATTCGGCGGTGGCGGCGGCACGTTCGCGCACGAAGCGGCGATCATCGAGGAACAGTCGCGGGCGGGCGACGGCTCGATGGGCATGCCGGTGCACAGCTCGATCATCGCGCCGTACCTGAAGGAGTTCGGTTCCGCGGAACTCAAGCAACGGGTGCTGCCCAAGGCCGCCACCGGTGAAATGGTGCTGTCCATCGGGATGACCGAACCAGGCACCGGCTCGGATCTGCAGAACATCAAGACTCGCGCGGTGCGCGAGGGCGACGAGTACGTCATCACCGGCTCGAAGATCTTCATCACCAACGGCTGGCTCTGCGACGGCATCATCATCGCCGTCAAGACCGACCCGACCAAGGGCGCGTCGGGTGTCTCGCTGATCTTCGCCGACGTCTCCGACGACACCCCCGGCTTCAAGCGCGGCCGCATCCTCAACAAGATCGGCGGCAAGGGTCAAGACACCGCCGAACTGTTCTTCGACGGACTGCGGGTGCCCGCGGCGAACCTGCTGGGCGAGGCCGAAGGCCTCGGCTTCTATCAGATGATGCAGATGCTCGCCCAGGAGCGCCTGGTCACCGGCATCATCGCGGTCGCAATGATGGAAAAGGCCGTGCAGCTGACCATCGATTACACCAAGGGCAGGGAGGCCTTCGGCAAGCCGCTGTTCGCCATGCAGAACACCAAGTTCGAGCTCGCCGAGTGCGCCACCCTCGCGAAGGTCAGCCGCACCTTCCTCGACGATTGCATCGTGCGGCATCTGCGTGGCGAACTCGATATTCCCACCGCGGCGATGTCGAAGTACTGGCTCACCGACCAGCTGGGTATCGTGGTGGACCGCTGCCTGCAACTGTTCGGCGGCTACGGCTACATGACGGAGTATCCGATTTCGCAGCTCTACACCGGCGCCCGCGTCCTGCGCATCCTGGCGGGTAGCAACGAGGTGATGAAGGATCTCATTGCCCGGTCTCTCTGATATGACGAGTGAGACCGCGGACGGTGCTGCGCTGGACTCACCCACTCCGCCGGCTGCCGTCGCCCTGCCGCGCCGTCGCCGGCTCGAACCCGACGAGCGGCGGGCCCAGATCCTGGCGTGCGCGATCGACATGTTCGGTGAGCGGCCGTACGCGGCCGTCTCCACCGCCGAGCTGGCCCAGCGCGCAGGCGTCGCCCGCGGTCTGATCAACCACTACTTCGGCAACAAGCGCGACCTCTATCTCGCGGTGGTTCGTCGCATGGTCACCCTGCCCAAGCTCGATGACATGATCGTGCCCACCGGCACCGAGCGCGAGCGAGTCGATGCAAGTGTGCACTGGCTGCTGGATACCATCGCCGAGCACGGCAGCACCTGGGTGAAGGTGACCAGCCACGAGGGCGTCGGCGACGACCCCGAGGTGCAGCAGATCCTCGATCAGGCCGACGACGCGGCCGCCGAACGACTGCTGCTCATGGTCGGCCTCGCCGATTCGGCACGCAGTGCGGCTTTGCGCGCGATGGTCCGCGCCTACGGCGGGCTGGTCAAAGTGGCGGGCCGGGAATGGATCACCCGCGGCACGCTGACCCGCCCGCAGGTGCACGAGCTGCTTGCCGACATGCTGATGACACTGGTCACCGAATCGCTGCCGAAGGTGGACCGCCGGCGCTGAGCGCACGGCGGTCCCCGGCTATCGGATTAGTGCCTCAGGGGCTATCAGGGGAGGGCCTCCGGCGCCGGATCGCCGGGCGCGGCGCTGCCCGCGCTGTAGCGCACCGGCCGCCGGTGTCCCGGCGCGTGTCCCTGCCGCCCGTACTTCAGCTCGATCACTTCTTCGCGCCGATGTTCCACCAACAGCGCCCCGACGCCGAGTATCCAGAGCGCGGCCGTCACGATCGCGCCGATCTGGGTCCATTCGTCGAGGCCGTACCCGGCGGCGGTGAGCGTGCACGCCAGCGACACCATGCCGAGCGCGCAGAGAATAAGGCCGGGAACGTTGTAATTGTCGCCGAGCAGATCGCCGGCTTGGGCGTGCCACGGCCGGTTTTCGTGGTCGGGCGGAGTGGTGCTACCGAGCATGGATTCCTCCTAGGAGTCAACGCAAGATCAGTGACACTGCCCGATCAGCATGAACCCTGATTGAGGAAAACAGTAGTAATTGGACGTTCCAGATGATGGCGCGCCGTTCCACCCCTATTGTGGGTCGGGAGATCGGGGCGGGTCCGGGCAGTCCGAGGTTCCTGCACGGTGTGTGGTGTGGAGAGGTACCTGGCATGGCACGGGCAGATCGCCGTGAAAGTGAACGCTGGCCTGCGGCGCAGCAGGACGACCGCTGGCCAGCGGCGGAAGAGGAACAGTGGGTCGAGCCCGAGCCCGACGAGCGCTGGCAGGAACCCGCGGCGGGCCGTCGCAGGACCGGTCGGCTGCGGGTGGAAATTCCGCCCATCGTGAATCCGTATGCGATCGTCGCGCTGGTGGCCGCGCTGGTCGGTCTGTTCCCGGTCGCGATCGTCTTCGGCTTCATCGCCTTCTCGCATCCACGCGGCCGGGTGATGGCGATGTTCGCGCTGCTGATCGGCGTCGCGGAGGTGACGGCGCTGGCGGGACTCGTGGTGCTGTCGGGAAACATGCTGCCGGACTCGCTGACTCGCGCGGACCGACTACCCACCACGGCCAGCCTCTCGGTGCCGTCGAGCGCCGATCAACTACCCCCGCCGACGACCTCCGTCGCCCCCAACACGGTAGCGACCACCACGGCAGGCCCCACCACGACGAAGAACCAGAGCAACCTGAAAAAGGGAGCGGCGTGCACCGAGGCACAGGTCGGCCAGATCGGTAGCGCCGCCGACGGCGGAACGCTGATCTGCCTACTCAACGCGGGCAGCGGCTATCAGTGGTCCGGCCCGTTCACGGTATCCACCGCGATCCAGCAGGCCGGGGCGAAATGCGACGGAAGTACCGGGAAGACCGGCCGCACCGCGGATGGCCGCGCGCTGGTCTGTGAAACGGGGGGCCGCAGCGGCACCTGGGTGCTCTGGACCGAATAGCGGCGCTGCCTACTCCTCTTTCTTGGCGCGACTCGGCTGAACGCGGGGCGGTTCGTTCGGCATTTTCGGATACTGCGGCGGCCACGGCGCGTCCATCAGTCCTGACGCCATGTCGCGCTCCGACATTTCCAGCAGCGGGACAATGGATTGCGGTGCGCGATCGGCCCACGGGTCACCCAGTTCGGCCAGCCGCGCCGGCACGGTGGCGATGGTCAGCTCATCCGGGACGACGGCGTCCAATTCGGACCAGGCGATCGGCGTCGACACCTGCCCGCCGACCTTCGGGCGCACACACCATGCCCCGAAAACCGTCTTGTGTGGGGCATTCTGGTTGTAGTCGATGAACACGCGGTTGCCGCGTTCTTCCTTCCACCAGTGCGCGGTGATCTCTTCCGGATGGCGGCGCTCCAGTTCCCTCGCCAACGCGACGGAGGCGGCGCGCACCTGGTAGCCATCCCACTTCGGCGCCAGCGCAACGTAAATGTGCAAGCCGCGAGAACCGGAGGTCTTGATCCGCGACTCGATGCCCAACTCGGCGAACAACTCCCGGGTGAGCACCGCCGCGTGCTTGAGGTCGTCGAGGGTGATGCCGGGGGAGGGATCGAGATCGATGCGCAGCTCGTCGGCGATCTTCAGATTGTCCGCGCGGTTGGGCCACACGTGAAAACCGAGACACCCCTGGTTGACCGCCCACAGGAGGTGCGCGAGATCGTGGGCGACCAGCGCGTCGCTGGTGGTGCCGTTCGGCGTGGTTACCTCGACGGTGTGCAACCAGTCCGGCGCCGTTTTCGGCACCCGCTTCTGAAACCACGACTTACCGGAAGCCCCGTCGGGATAGCGCTCCAACAGCAGCGGACGGCCGCCGACCACATTCAGGAACGGTTCGGCCACCGCCTGGTAGTAATGCACGAGATCGAGTTTCGTCTCGCCGCGCTTGGTGAAATAGACCTTGCCGGGATTGCTGATGGTGACCGTCCGGCCGTCGACCTCGATATCGACGGACTCGCCGCGCGCGCTCATTTCGCCTCGCTGAAAATCGCACTCAATTCGGCGGGCGGCGCCTCGTCGAGCTGGGCGTAGGTGCACGATTCGGGTGTGCGGTCGGCGCGGAAGCGTACCAGCCTGCCGCCGTGTCGCAGCCGCCCGGATTGCACGTGTTCGTAGCGGACCTCGGCGACCAGTTCGGGGCGCAGCGCCTCCCAGGAGAGGTCCTTGCCGCCGGTCCAGCGGCTGACTCCGCCCGGCATCTTGCCGTCGGCCCTGGCCTGTGCCGCGGCGTCGGCCCATTCCCGCCACGGATGGTTTTCCAGTGCGTTCTCCCGCAGTGGTGCGAGTTCGTCGACGAGTTCCTTGCGCCGGGCCGCGGTGAAGCTGCTCGCGACGCCCACGTGGTTCAGGTGACCCTGGTCGTCGAACAGTCCGAGCAGCAGCGAGCCGACCCCTTCGCCGTCCTTGTGCCACCGGAAGCCGGCCACCACGCAGTCGGCGGTGCGTTCGTGCTTGACCTTGAGCATCACCCGCTTGTCTTCCAGGTAAGCCAGGTCATTGGCCTTGACCATGACCCCGTCGAATCCGGCGCCCTCGAACCGGGTGAACCAGTCCTCGGCCAGGTCGGGATCCTGCGTGATCGGCGTCAGGTGCACCCGTGCGAGCGCGGTGTCCAGAATGGTTTCCAGCAGCCGTCTGCGTTCGGTGAACGGTTCCTCGGTCAGATTCTTGTCACCGAGGGCGAGCAGATCGAAGGCGACGAAGCTGGCCGGAGTTTCCACGGCCAGCTTGTTGACTCTGGAGGCTGCCGGGTGCAGCCGGTTCTGCAGGGCGTCGAAGTCCAGGCCGTGCCCGGTGACCACCACGATCTCGCCGTCCACCACGCACCGGTCCGGCAGCGCCTGCTTCAGCAGCTCGGCGACCTCGGGGAAATACCTGGTCAGCGGGCGGTCGTTGCGGGAGCCGAGCTCCACCTCGTCGCCGTCGCGGAAGACGATGCAGCGAAAGCCGTCCCATTTCGGTTCGTAGCTCAGGCCGGGTTCGCGGGGAACTCCGGATGTTGTTTTGGCCAGCATGGGTCGGACGGGTGGCATGACCGGTAAGTCCACGCGATCCTCCTCGGTTCGGTTCTCACCCGTACCGACGACATGATCGAACGAAATTCATCGGTGCGGCCTCGGACATTCGTCGCTCGCAAGCGCTCCTTGCGGCCTCGGACATTCGTCACTCGCAAGCGCTCTCTGCCTGCCGACGATCGTATTCGCAGCATCCGACAAGATCATCGAACTCGCGGATGCGGCGAACCGAGGCACGCTCAGTTGTCCAGCCAGCCGTGTTGCTCGGCGAAGACCGTGAGCCGGTCGCGGATGGTCAGAATCTCGCCCGCCGTCAGTGCGGGGCTCGCGTCGAGGAGTAGCTCGGTGATCAGGCGTTTGTGTTCGGCGGCGGTGAGCTGTCCTGAGTTCGATCGGTGTTTGGATTTGTGGGGTATCGGGGGCGGGGTCGGCTGGCCGCCGACCACACTCAGATTGACCGCCTTCGGCCCACGATCACCCTCTGTCATGTCGAATTCGAACACTCGACCCTGGCGCAACTCGTCTTCGTCCAGACCGATGTCGTTGACGTGCACGAATACGTCCGGCCCGCCGTCCTCCGGTCGAATGAATCCGAATCCCCGAGAGCTGTCGAACGACACCAATTTCCCGATGGACACCAACACCTGCTCCTCGCCGCGCCGTCGCTACCCGGTCACCTTAGCCCGCGTTATCGCCGTCGTTGGACGAAAGCGCCTTTTGTAATGAATTGAAAACAGTCGGCCACTGACCGGCCATTCCGTCGACCGGTTCACGCACTCCGCCCGCCCGCCGAGCACGGTCGGGCCGGCGTGCACCGACTGGTGCGTGGTTACCAGCACCCCTGTCTCCCTTGCTGTTTCAAGATCTCTCAGCGGGGTCGGTGGTCGGCGGAATCCAGGGCACCACGTCCACGATGCACCCGGGAGTGACGTCGATGATGAGCACGGTTGCCCCCACCGGGATCGCTTCGGTGGCACGTGCGACGAACAGTTCCAGCCCCCCTCGAATCGCCACTTGCACCTCCCCGAGCAGCCCCGCGCCTCGGATCGGCGATGTGAGCGTACCCGTCGAACCGAGCAGGGGCTCACTCATCGCACCGATCTCCTCGCACAGGCGTCCGACCCCGCCACACTACGTCTCGCGCAGCGCGATTCGATATCGAAATGGGCACGGCCGACACAACTTGCCGACAACGGCGGGGAACGCTCAGATGCCGGGTGTGTCATTCCCAGGAGGGGCACGCGGGTATGTTTCTTGCATGGGAGGACGACTCGCTTTGGTTGTCGGGTCCGAATGTGAGGCGCTGGGGGAACTGGGGTTCACCGGCGAACTCGCCACAGGGTTGTATGGGAATCTGACCGAGGCCGGTGGGTGGCGCTCCGCGATCGCGGAAGACGGGCCGGTGTTGAATCCGACTGCGGCGCAGCTGGTCACGGCGGTGGACGAGGCCTTCGCGGCGGCCGCGGAGCGCCAGGCCACCCTGCTGCTCGCCTTCATCGGTCACGGAGTCGCGACCAATGCCGAGGACTTCTATCTGCTCGGGCTCGATTCGCCTGCGGTGCCCAACTCGCGCAACGCCTTTCATCTCACGCAGGAGATCAGGGAGCGGCTGAACCAGGCGGCGCTGGATGGGCTGGTCGTGCTGGTCGACGCCTGCGAGACCGGTCAGGGTGTGATCGGTGCCGCGCGGCGGTGGACCGACCTGCTCGCCCAGTCGGCGGGGCGGATGGAGATGCTGGTCGCGGCGGGCGAGGGGCCCGCGTTCTCCGGCTGCTTCACCCGAACCATGCTGGCCACCTTCGGTGTGGGATTACCGATGCGCGGCGAGAACCTGCTCCCGGCGGATCTGGTCGATCCGATCGCCGGGGAATGCATTCATCAACAGCCCCAATATCTTTCGTTCACCACGGGGGCGGTGTCGATGGCACAGGGCGCGGACCCCGGTCTCTGGCTGGTGCCCAACACCGCGCGGCATCGAGACGCGGTGAGCGGCCGCTCCGCCGCGGGCTTCGTCGACCAGTTGACCCGCGGGCTGCTGGTGACACCCGATGTCCGTGAGCAGCTCGACGCCATCGTGGACGCGGGCAGCCATCGCCTGCGGGCGGTGATCGGCCCCGCGGGCTCCGGTAAATCCACCCTGCTCGCCATGCTGATCCGGCCGAGCCTGGTGGAGGGCCTGGCGGTGACGCCCGAATACATCACTGCCGCAGTGTTTCTCACCGCCGCCAGCTCCATCGAGGCGGTCGCGGCCGAGCTGGCGGCGCAGCTGAGCGCCCGGCTGCCCGGCTTCACCGAGGCGGCGCAGGCGGTGCGCGCGCACCGGGCCAGGGACGAGTTCGACATCTTCGACCTTTCGGTGCGGCATCCGCTGGCACGGTTGTCGACCGCGGGCCGCCGGGTGACGCTGGTGCTGGACGGATTGAACCAAGCTCAGCCGGGGACGCGGCGGTTGCTGGTCTGCGCCATCGCCGATCTGACCAAGCGCGAGGATCTGCGGCACGTCCGGGTCATCGTCGGTATCCGGGACGGCACCGGCGTCGAGGACGATCCGGAACTGGCCCACATGCACCGGATCGAGATCGGCGAACCCGCCGCCGACGACATCGCCACCCTCGTCGGATCCGCCCGCGACAGCGGTGCGCCCGCGGATCCGGCGGATTGGGTGAACTGGATCCAGATGTTGCTGGCCGAGACGCCGACCTCCGTCGGCGACGGCCACCACGTCGTTTCGGGCGGCTGGCTGCTGGCGCGAATGCTGCGCGAGGTGGCGTCGAACATCACCGATGGCGCGGTCGCCGCCGGTATCGGCCTGGACCGGATCGTCGCGCTGCGGGTCGACGCCGCAATACGCGGGATGCATCCCGAAACCGTCAGTGCCACAGGGGCGTTCCTCAGCATCCTGGTCGCGGCCGGTGTCGGGCCGGTTTTGCCGATCGAGCTGCTGGATGCGGCGTTGACCGCGCTCGGCGTGGACCTGCACATCGCCCGAATACGCGATATGACGGTGGCGATGGGTGCGCTGGTCACCCGCAGCCGTCCCGGCACCCCGCGCGAGTCGCTCGGGATAACCCATGGCGCCCTGCTGCCCGGACTACGCGCCGAGTGTAAAGAGCTCGGCGTGGAAACCGAACACGCGCACCGGGCCATCGTCGCGGCGATCAAAGAGAGTTCCAGCGACCGCGCCGCCGACTACGCGCGCGGTTCGGCCGTGCGCCACTGCCTCGCCTATGGAGATTCCGCGAGCGCGCTGCACTTCCTCGAAATGCTGGAAACCATGAGAGCCGCAGACAACCGCGATCTCTGGGCCGCCTGGGTACCCGCGTTTGTCGACACGCTCGGACCGAACCATCCCGATACCCTGACGACGCGCAGCCGCGAGGCGTACCACCGCGCCGAGAGTGGCGATTTGATCGGCGCGATCACGGCTTTCGAACAGTTGCTCGTCGACCGGTTCCGCGTACTGGGACCCGACCACCCGAAAACCCTTGGCACACGCACCAATCTGGCAACCTACCGGGCCCGTTGCGGCGACTACACCGGCGCCAGAGCCGACTACGAACGCCTGTTCGCCGACCAGCGCCGCCTCCTCGGTCCCGACCACCCCGACACCCTCCGCACCCGAAACGACCTGGCGTCCAACCGCGCCGACCTGGCGTCCAACCGCGCCGACCGGAACGAGCTCGTCGCCGCCATCACCGATTTCGAAAAGCTGGTCGCCGACCGCGCCCGAGTACTCGGCCCCGACCACCCGCAGACCATGCGAACCCGCAACAGCCTCGCCTACTGGCGCGGCGAGATCGGCGATCTGCCCGGTGCCCGAACCGAATTCGAACAACTGCTCGCCGACTGCCTGCGCATCTACGGCCCCGACCACGCCGCGACGCTGGCCGCCCGAAACGCCCTGGCCGCCTTCCGCACCCGCAGCGGCGACCTCGTGGGCGCCAGCGCCGAATTCAATCACCTTCTCGCAGACCGCCTCCGGGTGCTCGGCTCCGACCACCCCGACACCCTGACCACCCGAAGCACTCTCGCCGGTTTCCGTGCCGACGCGGGCAATCTCCCCGAGGCCATCGCCGAACTCGAGCAACTGCTCGCCGACCGCCTCCGCGTCCTCGGCCCCGATCACCCCGACACCTTCGCCACCCGCAACGACCTGGCCACCCGCCGAGCCGAAAATGGCGACGTGCGCCGAGCCATAGCCGAACTCGAAATCCTGCTGGTAGCCGAACTCCGCGCGCTCGGCCCCAACCACGCCGCCACCATCCGCACCCAAACGTCGCTCTCCTACTGGCGAGGCCAACTCGGCCGATAGGCGCGAAGCTCGCCACCGCGCGCGGCGGGGCGGGGGATCAGTGCAGGTCGCGGATGAGGCGGGTAGCGCCGACGGTCATGTAGCTGCCGGTCATCGCGACCATAGCGATGGCGGCGGGGCGGGGGACGTCGCCGCGGGCGAGGTGGGCGGTGCCGTGGCTGGTGTCGATGATGTCGACCAGCAGGGACAGGCGTTGCCATCGGGGGCGTTCGGCAGCGGGAGCGGTCAGGTAACCCAGGCCGAGTGCGATGGCTCGGGCGCCGAAGATACGGGTCATGTAGGTGAGTTCGGGTGTGGCGCGGATTCGGAAGGCCGCGGTCAGTGTTCGTGGTGCCGCGATGGCGGCGGCGCCGAGGACGATGCGGCCGACGGCCAGGCCACGCAGGGCGGCGGCCAGCGGTGGGCGGGGTGCTGGCGCGGTGTTCATTGCCATGAGGTGAGTGTTGCCGACAGACGACGCGGGGTCGATTACCTCCGAGGTAATCGACCCCGCAGCGGCGTCGGTCGTGTTCCGGACGCTACGCGGTCCACTTCCCGCGCACGCCCGCGAAGATCTGGGCCGCCGGATCCGCGGTGATCTTGTCGGAATCGGTGTCGTAGTCGTACAACTCGGCGTAGCGCCCCCAGTCGATGGCGATATCGAGCTGGCGCCGCGCGTCTTCGGGCCCGAAGCCGCGGCGGAGCAAGTCGAGAAAGAAACCGGCGCGCAGGCTGCCATCGGAACTGCCTGCGAGTCCCTTACAGATGGTGCGGACCAACGGTGCGCGATGGCGGGCCTGTTCGGCGAAAATGCGCTTGCTCTCTTGGATGTCGGCGGTGGTGAACCGGGTGCCGATCTCGGTGAGCAGCACGTCGCCGTCTTCGACGGTGCTGAAACCGAGCATTTCGGCGGCGTCGACGAGCGGCAGGAGACTGTCGATCTCGAAGTTCAGTTCGTCGGCGATGTCCGGGAGATCGGCGCGGCCACCGGTGGCGTAGACGAGCTCGACCAGACCCGCCAAGCCGCCGACCGAGGCGTCGGGCAGCGGCTGCGCGGTGGGGGTGGCCTTATCCGGTTCGGCGACAACGGGTTCGGTGTCGCGACCGGTGAGCAGGCCGTAGATCTGGTCGACCATCGCCTCGAACCACGGTGCCCGCCGGTCGCGCGGGCGGGGCTGGGATACCGCGATTTCGGCGATGATTCGGCCCGGGTTGGAGCCGAGGACCAGCACCCGGTCGGCCAGCTGCACCGCCTCCTCGATGTTGTGGGTGACGACGCAGATCGCCTTGGTGGGAAACCCGTCAGTGGCCCACAGGTTCACCAGTTCTGTGCGCAGGTTCTCCGCGGTGAGCACATCCAGAGCGGAGAACGGTTCGTCCATCAGCAACAGGTCGGGTTCGAGCACGAGCGCGCGGGCGAAGCCGACCCGCTGGCGCATACCGCCGGAAAGCTCCTTGGGATAGGCGGATTCGAAGCCGTCCAGGCCGATCATGTCGATCGCGGCCAGCGCCCGCTGCTGGCGTTCGGCGGGCGCGACGTTGCGGGCGGCGAGGCCGAGCTCGACATTGTCCTGCACGGTGAGCCACGGCATCAGCGCGAACGACTGGAACACCAGTGCGGCACCGGGATTGCTGCCGTTGAGCGGGGTGCCTCGATAGGTCACCTCGCCGTCGGACGGTGCGATGAGGCCCGCGATGATCCGCAGCAGGGTGGACTTGCCGGAGCCGGAACGCCCAAGCAGGGCGACGATTTCGCCGCTGCGCAGTTGCAGATCGATACCGTCGAGCACCCGCAACTCGTCACCGGCGGCACCGGTGAATCGCTTGCCGACGCCCGAGATGTCCAGCAGCACATCGCGGTCGGCCTGGGTGGTGGTCACGGTCATGATCGGTCTCCCGTCGAACGAATGCAGAGGTAGCCGGTGTTCACAGCGAGTACCGCCGTTCGGCCAGTGCGTAGAGCCGCCGCCAGAACAGTCGGTTGATGCCGACCACGTAGATGCTCATGACGAGCACGCCGATGAGGATGCGCGGGGAGTCACCGGCCTCGGTCGCCTCGGAGATATAGGAGCCGAGGCCCGCGGCCACCAGGGTGGTCGATCCGTACTGCACGACTTCCGCGACGATGGAGGCGTTCCAGGCGCCACCGGCCGCGGTGATCCCGCCGGTAACATAGCTGGGGAAGATGGCGGGCAGGATCAGCCTGCGCCACCACAGGTTTCGCGGCAATTGCAGATTTGCGGCGGCCTCGCGCAGATCGTTGGGTACCGCGCTGGCACCCGCGATGACGTTGAACAGGATGTACCACTGCGCGCCCAACGCCATCAGAATGGTGCCCGCCCAGTTCAAACTGGCTCCGCTCCAGACGAGTACGGCGGTGATGAACGGGAACAGGAAGTTGGCCGGGAAGCTGGCCAGCACCTGCACCACGGGCTGCGCGAGCCGGGAAACCTTGGGGTTCAACCCGATCCACACCCCGACCGGCACCCACACCACGGTGGCCAGCACCAGCAGCACCACCACCCGCAGCAGGGTCAAGAACCCGAGGCCGAAGGCATGCGCGACTTCGCCGAAGCCCGCTGTCGATTCGATGTAGTCGACGACCCGGTAGGCGCCGTAACCGATCGGCACCGCGACCACCGCGGCGAACAGCACGTCACCGGCGCGGCGGCGGATCGGTGGCGTGTGCAGTGGATGCTCGGCCAGTCCGAACACGCTCATCGCCCGGTCCATCGGCGCGACCAGCGGGCCGAACACCTTGCCGAGCAGCAGCGGAACGTGCGAGCGCCGCAGCAGGTTCAGCATCAGGCTGCGCGGCGCCTCGGCGGCTTCGGTGTCCTCCACCCGGAACCGCTCCGACCACGCCGTGAGCGGCCGCCAGAACAGGAAGTTCACGCCGACGACCATCACGATCATGACGCCGATCGCGATGAACACCTTGCCGAGATCGCCGTCTCGGGTCGCGGTCGCGACATAGGAGCCGATGCCGGGCACCACGTACTTGTGGTTGTTCACGCTGATCGCCTCGGACGCGACCAGGAAGAACCAGCCGCCGCCGAAACTCATCATCCCGTTCCAGACCAGCGGGATCATGCCGCTCGGCACGTCGACGCGCCAGAACCGTTGCCAGCGCGACAGTCTCAGGTTGCGCGCCGCCTCGTCCAGCTCACGCGGCTGGGAGGCCAGGCTGTGGTAGAACGCGAACGCCATGTTCCAGGCCTGCGAGGTGAAGATCGCGAAGATGGCGGCGCTTTCGAGGCCGAGCTCGGAGCCGGGAAACAGCGCGATGAACCCGGCGACGGTGATCGACAGGAACCCGAGGATCGGCACCGACTGGAGGATGTCGAGCAGCGGTAGCAGCACCGTGCGTGCCCGGCGCAGTCGCGCCGCCGCCGTCGCGTACACGAAGGTGAAAACGATCGACAACCCCAGCGCAGCGAACATCCGCAGCAGCGAGCGGGCCGCGTAGTAGGGCAGTTGATCGGGATCGGTGGACACCGTCGCGGGCGCGTCGGCCTCGTCGAACGGCACATTCGCACTCGCCGAGACTCGCACGATCAGCCAGATCAGCACCGCCGCGCCGACGAACACGACAACGTCGGCGAACCGGTTGCGTGGCCGGTCGAGCGCACTACGGGAGGGGAAGGAACGCAAAAGAGTCATGCCTGCGGTCCCTTCACATCCGTCGCGGCGATGTGCCAGCCGACGCTGGTCACCGACGGTTCCAGGCTGAGCCTGCTCACCGCGGTCTCCATCTGGCGGTCGTCGCGCTGGTCGCCGAACAGTTCGGCACGCACCTCGACCCGGCCCGGGGTGCCGGTATTGGCGCTGGAGATCGAGATCAGCTGGAAGTCGGTGCGGGTCAGCGCCTGCACCAGCAGGGCGCGCACGTGCGCCTCGTTGGCATCGTTGGTGACGGCGACGAACGCGTAGGAAGCGGGTTGTTCGTGACCGGCTTCCGGCTGCCGGTCGACGGCCCGGCCCGCGGCGCGCAGTGCGACGTTGACCCCGACCACGGCGACCGTGCCCGCTGCGGCCGTGCCGAACATGCCCGCGCCTGCCAGTGCGCCGACCGCTGCCGCGCACCACAGCGTGGCCGCGGTGTTGAGGCCGCGCACATTGAGTCCGTCACGGATGATCACGCCCGCGCCGAGGAAGCCGATTCCGGACACGATCTGCGCCGCGACGCGAGTCGGGTCGGCGACTTCGCCGTGGAAGCCGTGCGCCGACAACAGCACGAACAGGGTGGCGCCGACAGCGACGAGCGCGTTGGTGCGCAGCCCCGCCATTCGGGCCCGATACTGCCGCTCGAAGCCGATGACGGCGCCGAGGCCGACGCCGGTGAGCAGCCGGAGGATCATCTCCACTGTTGTCATGACCGCACTCCCTGAACATGTCAGCGCACCGTCGAAAACAGCAGGTTACGGGGCTTGTCCCGAAACGGAATCGGCTGTTGAGGTGTCGCCGGGTGAATATTTGGCAAATTGGGGATACGGACTATTACCGCCGGGCATCCGGCTCACCTCCCTCGTCTCTCGGCGCACGGCGAAGCCGGGCGTTGTTTGTTCGATCGTTGCAGAGCGCAGCAGGAGAACCCGGCAAAAACGCCGGTAAGGACCCCTCCTCGTAAGACCTTTGGCACTTCACGGCGTGAACCCGGTGGACCGGGAGCCAATCGGGATCACCCCTTAAGCCGGGGAGATCTGTCCTGACCCGGGGCGTCTCTCGACGTTCGGGGTCGCTGGCCTGTTTCCGTGAAGGAGCCTCAGCGAACGATCGGCACCTTGCGCAGGCCAGTAAACACCCGAATGGAAACATTGGCAACCCGGATGTGATCGTGGTCGCAGCCGCCGCCGAATTCCGTTGCGGCGGAGCGGCCCTCGCGGGTTCAGGACTTGTACAGCGAGCGGTACGCGGTAATGACCGCGACGCAGTGATCGATGATCTCGTCCCGGGTGGCCCGCAGCGAGCCGTTGAGCCAGGCGGAGAACATGCCCGCGTTGCCACTGGCCATGGTCACCGCGGCGAGCCTGCGCTTGACCGGGTCGTCGATGTGCGCGAACAGGTGGTCCTGCATCAGCCTGGTGAACACCGGCATTACCGAGATGGTGGTCTGGCCGAGGCCGGTGCTGGAGTACGGCTCGACCAGGAACAGCCGGGACTTGCGCGGGTCGGCCAGCACCTTGTCGACCAGGATCCGCGCCAGTTCCCGGTCTCGGGACGGTTCGTCGGCCGCGGCGAAGGCGGTCATCGGTTGCAGGAACTCCTCGGCGACCTGCCGATAGAGCACGTCGAGCAGTTCGTCGCGACTGGTGAAGCTCTCATAGAAGTATCGGTCGGTGAGGTTGGCCCGGCGGCACACCGCGCGCATGGTCACCCCGCTCGCCCCCGCCTCACCGATCAGATCCAGTGCGGCCTCCAGTAGCGCGGTGCGGCGCGCCTCCCTGCGCTCGGTGAGGGTCGTGCCGCCCCAGATCCGCGGGCCCGCGTCGTCGTCTGTTTCCTGGCCTGATTGCACCGCACCAGACTAGTGCGTGATCGGCGGCGAGCCCGCCGACCCGCACCACACCGCGGATCTCGCCGGAACCGGGCCGACCGGTCGCTCAGGGCAGCACGACGCAGGCGAAGCCGAGGTTGACTCCGTTGCCGACGGTGGCCGCCGTCGACACCCACGCGTTCGAATTGTGCACCGCGTAGACGGTGTGGTTGCCCGGGACCAGTGGTGTCCACCTCGCGGTCACGGTGCCCGACGACGGGACGGTGATCCAGCCCGCGGGATCGAAAGTGCCAAGGGGGTCGACGAATCCGATGACGTCGCCGGGTGTGGCGGTCGCCGTCGCGATGTAGGTGCAGTTCGTGCCGTAGGCGGTGGAGGTGCCGAAACTCATCCCCGGCGCCAGGCCGATGGCGGTGACCGCGGCGGGTGCGGCGGGTGCGGCGAGCACGACGGCGGCGCTCATGGCGCTGAAGGAAGTCAGTGCGGCGGCAACGGATTTCTTCGACCGGAACATGAATCATCTCTTTCGACGTGGATCGGGAAGCAGCGCCGGTTCTGCGCTCCCTGTAGTTTCCGCGCGACGCGAACGAGACACGCGCGGAATCGCGGACGGCCTCCGCGCGTCATCCGCCACTTTCCAGCGGCAGCCCGGCATCCCGCCAGGCAACGATCCCACCGGCCAGGCTCGCGGCGTCGTACCCCGCCTGCTGCGCGCGGCCGGCAAACCGCAGCGACAGCTCACCCACCGGGCAGACGAACACCACCGGTCGGGAGCGGGGGAACGGAATGCCATGAGCGAACATCTCGTCGAGCTGATCATCGCGAATATTGAGCGCGCCGGGCACGTGCCCGATCCGGTAGGCCATCGCGCCGCGGGTGTCGACGATGGTCGGCTTGCCGGTGCGCTCCAACTCGGCCAGCTCGGCGGGCGAAAGTGTCGGTGTGGCAGCCAATTCCGTGGCGGTCGGTGGCGGTCGGCGCTCGGCGCGACCGAACAGCTCCGGTCTGCGCTTCTTGATGTAGGACAGGTATGGCTCCAACCGGTCGCAGACGATGAACACCGCGACGATCGGTCCGTCCGTCCGCTGTGCCGAATCAGCCGCTGCCGCAAGGGTGTCCAGCGCCGCCGCGTAGCTGGCTCCGCTGGTCGGCCCGGCCAGGATGCCGTACCCGGTGGCGAGCCGAAGGGTGGCGTCGACCGCGTGCGCGGCCTCGACGGTCACGATGTCGTCGTAGAAGTCGGGCTGGAACAGGCCGACATCCCACATCTCACTCTCCGAGCGGATGCCGGGAATGAAGTCGGTGCGGCCGGAAACCACGGCGACGGTGCGCAATTCGGGATTGTGCTTGCGCAGATAGGTGGCGGCGCCCCTCGTCGAACCCGTGGTACCCAGCCCGCCGATCAGGTAGTCGACCCTGGTGATGCCGTCGGCGGCCAGGTCCTCGTGGATCTCCCGGCCGGTGCCGTGATGATGCGCCTCGACGTTCTTCTCGTTGGTGTACTGCGACGGGTGATGGTACACGCCGGGGTGCTGTGCCATGGTCGCCTCGATCACCGAGTACACGTCGTTCGGTGTCGTCGGGTCCGGGCACTCGGACAGTCCGGGCAACTCGACGATGTCGGTGTCGAACAGCTGCAACAGCTCACGTACCTCGGCGACCTTGATCCGGTTGGTGACGGCGCGCAGCCCGATGCCGTGGATGGCGCCAAGGATCCGCAGCGCCTTGGCGGTATTGCCGCTCGACGCCTCGATGAAGGTCTGCCCGTTGGCCAGGATGGTGTCGAGATCGTCGCGGATCATGCCCCACGCCACTCGGTCCTTGACCGAGCCGAAGGGATTGTGCGACTCCAGCTTCGCGTACAGCTCGACGTCGGGCAGACCGTGCACGGCGGGGTCGAGCCGCAGCAGGGGAGTGTTGCCGATGAGTTCGGTGATGTGGTCGTAGCGCATCACGGCGCCCCGGTGGGTCGGCGCGGCATCGGCGGGCGCCACGGTCCGTGCGGTGAGGTGCGGCGGTGCGGCGGCAACCCGACCGGCAGGTGCGGTTCATAGTCCGGGTCGCGGTATACCTGGAAGCTGCCCGCCCGGTGCGCGACCGACAGTTTGATCGGCGGTGGCCGCATCGAGGCCGTCGCCGCGGACAGATCCATGTGATAGGCAGCGGTATTCGGGAACACCACCAGATCGCCTGGGCGCGGCCGCTCCGGCAGCCAGACTTTGTGATTGGTGATCAGATCCCGCTCCAGACAGAGGCGCCCGGCGAAATACACACCGACAGGCCCGGTTTCGGTTACCGGATGCAGGCTCGGCGAGGTGTCGCCCGCCCCCAGCGTCGGCACCACCGCACCGTCGACCGGGACGGCGGGGGCCGGACGGTGCGCGGTGGTGGGCAGGACGACCGGATCGACCATCACCTCCTGATCGGCCGGAGTCACCGAGTCGCGGCTGAGGTCGACATTCACCAGGACGCTGCCGTCGGCGATCTCCTTGACGAAGTCGACCCTGGCCACCGTCACCCCGGCGTGGTCGACCAGTGCCTTGCCCGGCTCCAGCCACACGTCCAGGAGATTGTCCGAGGCCAGCTCGGCGACCGTGCGCCCGCCGTGTCGCTCCAGCGGGGCGGTGAGTAGATCATCGAGCATGGTGGTCGCCGGAATCGTGTTGGCGTACTTGTGGAAAATCGGTGTCCCGTGCACCGTGCCGCCCGCCACGTGATAGCCGAAGGTGTTGCTGCCCCAGCTCATCGGCTCACCATGGCCGAGCAGCGATTCGCGCAGCGCGTGCACATAGCGGTCGAACCGGTCGGCATCGGCGGTGAAGACCTGCCGGAACCCGCCGCCGATATTCAGCACCGACGGCGTGAGCCCGTAACCGTAGGCTCGTTCGATCAGCGCCAGACATGCCTCGATCGCGCGGATCCGTTCGCCGATGTCACCGGAGTCGAGATGAAAAGCGAAGCCGAGGAACGCGATCCGGCTACGGTGTGCCGAGAGCACGTCGAAGGCGCGCTGGATGTGCGCCAGCGGCACGCCGAACCGGCTAACCTGTGCCTCGTCGAATCCGGAAACCCGTAGCAGCACCGGCACTTTCGCGCGGTCCCCGGCCAGCTCGGCGATCCGCCGCAGTTCCCACAGATTGTCCACGTTGATCGTGACGCCGCAGTCGATCAGATCCCGCAGGAACACTTCGCCTTTCGGCCCGGTCACCTCGATCCGCATCGGTCCGAAGCCCGCACCCACCGCGGCCGCCAACTCCTGTGGCGAGGCGACATCGATGGAAATTCCGGCGTGTTCGGCGGTGCGTACGAAAGCGCGCGACTGGTTCACCTTGTGTGCGTAGCAGATTCGGTGCCGTGGCAGCCGGTGGTCGAGCACCGCGCGGAATCGCTTCAGATTCTCCGTGTAGACCTGCGGGAACAGCAGGTGCACCGGCGAGCCGAACCGGATCAGCGTCTCTTCCACGGCGTCCGGGGTATCGAGAAAGGCGCGTACCAGCGGATGGATCTTCGCGGGTAGCGCCGGTAGCGGTGCTGTCATACCGCGGTTTCCGACGGCTGTGCGGGCACGGCACCCTTGGGCGCGCCGTCGGGTTTTTCGGCGACGGGGTTGTAGCCGCCGTCCCGGATGGCCTCGAATGCCCTGGCCCGATTGCGCGGACTGCGGAATTCGGCGACCACCCGCTTGCTGACCAGATCGATTTCGACCACCCGGATGTCCATTGACTCCAGCACTCCGCCGATCGTCCGGACACAGTGCTTGCAGGTCATATCCGGCACGTAGAACACGCGATCCTCGGCGGTGGCCGCGCGATCGGCGTCGTCGCCGTCCAGGTCGGCACTCACCTCGACGAGCGCGCACCGCTCGGCGACCTCGGTGAACACCGCGACGAACTGATCGATCACCACCGGCAGGATGCTGTAGTGCCCGCCGCCGAGGTGATGCGGCATCGCGGCCAGGCAGGCGGGGCGGGTGCCCGCGGGCAGCAGCGCGTACTGGCGGGAGATGAGGTCCAGGTCCTCGTGGTACTTGGCGATCGCCTCCGCAACGCTGAGTCCCTCGACATGGGTGGCGCGGCGCATCACCGTGTGGGCGTCGGAGATGGTGGCGTCCTTCATCGCGCGCAGCGTCGCCACGGTCTCGGCGGAGTAGCGCACGGTGCCGTCGGGCTGCGCGATCAGCGTCACCGGGATCATCCCGCGCCGGTAGGTGGACGCCTGTAGCTCCCAATACCAGCGGGTGGCGACGGCGGCGAAGAGGCCGGATTCGCGCATGCCGCAGGCGAATTCGGCCGCACCGCGATATGGCGTCTGCCGCGCGAGCAGGGCGTGCTGGGCGAGCGCCCGACCGGCGGCTTCGATGCCGACCCGGAAGATATCCATCGGCTCGTGGTCGGTGGTGGTGCCTGCCAGTACCGCGTGCTCACGCGGACCGAGTGCCGAAATACGTTCGGCGAAAGATGTATTCGCGTCGAGGGCATGCCAGAGTGCGAGCACGGTCTCGCGCATGGCGATGGGTACCAGCGGGCCGAGGCCGTCCACCCGATAGTGGCCGGTATTGGGGATGCCGTCGCTGTCGGTCCAGGTGATCCGATGGGTGGCGCTGGTGACCTGATACGGGCGGCAGGGGCGCATGAACCGCTCCAGGTACAGCCGCTGTGAGTAGGTGAGGTGGCTGTTCGGCTCGGTATGCAGTGCGGTGCGGGTGAATTCGAACTTGCGCCGCTCGGGGACGGGCACCGGCGCCGCGAACAGCCCCGGCTGCGCCAGCCCGGCGAGCACCCGGGACGCGGCCCGACGGTCGTAGCGCGGGGTGTCCATAGTCATCTGACCTCCTCGGCAATCGTCATGACGCACTTGGTGAATCGGTCGATCTCGTCGGCGGTGTTGTAGACGTGCGTGCTGACCCGCACCGAGTCGTCGGAGCCCGCGTCCGCGGCCGGTGCGTCGGCCACAGTGCAGTGCAGGCCGGTGCGGACCAGGAAACCCAGTTCGCTCAGCACGAATCCGAGGTCCGTCGCCGAGATGCCGTCGAGCGTGAACGACACGATGCCGTAGCCGACCGCGCAGGACGCGTACGCCGGACCGGGCAGGAATTCCAGGCCGCGGATGGGGCGAAGGCCGTCGATCAGGCGCAGCGTCAGCTCGCGATTGTGCGCGGCGATGGCGCCGACGTCCAACGACTCGAGCACCTCGAGCGCGCTGCCGAGCGCGAGCACGCCGGGGACGTTGTGCGTTCCGCCTTCGAGCAGCGCGGGCATCGCTTCCGGAACCAGCCCGGCCTCGCTCACCAGCACCCCCGAATTGCCGCCGGGCAGGAACGGCACCAGCCTATCGTGAACCCGCCTGTGGCAGTACAGAATTCCGGTTCCCGGTGCCCCGAACATCTTGTGCGCGGCGAAGATCGCGAAATCCGCGCCGAGCGCGGTGACATCCACCGGCACATGACCGCCGCTCTGGCTACAGTCGAAGCACAGCAGGATGGCGGGGTCGAGCAGGCCACGCAATTCCTCCAGCGTGGTCAGGCCGCCGTAGACGTGGTGCAGGTGGCTGGTGGTGATCAACCGGGTGCGCGGGGTCACCTTGGCGAGGATGTCCGCGGTGTCCGCCTCGCCGAGCGCGGTCACCCGATAGGGGACCAGCTCGATGCGGCGGCCGAAACGGGCGAGCAGGCCGCGCAGGTGGTGCCACGGGTGCACATTCGACGCGTGATCGGCTGGGCTGTATAGGATTTCGTCGCCATCCTCGAGCACCGCCAGCCCCCAGGACAGGGTGACCGCGTTCAGCGCCGCGGTGGCGCCGCTGGTGAAGACCACCTCATCGGGGTGCTCGGCGCCGATGAAGGCCGCGGTGCGGTCCCGGATTCTGCTCAATCGGGTGCTGAGACTGGTCGCCCACGGATAGGTGCCGCGCCCGGCATTGGCGGTTCGTGAGCTGTGATAACGGTGAATGGTCTCGATGACCGGCAGCGGCTTTTGCGTGGTCGCGGCGCTGTCCAGATAGATCTCGGTGGATTCGGCGAGGGCGGGGAAGAGCTTGCGGAGGTCGGGGGGCATCGGTGTCGACGCCGACGATAATCGCGCGGCGGACGGCCGCGCGAAATGCGACCTCGAGGCATGGGATCGCAATGACGCTCCCTCCGCAAAAGCGCTTCACAAGGTGCGCTGGACGCTCCCAACGATACGCACTTTTCGTAAGGTCTTCGAAGGTTTCTCGTGGGCAACGGCTTTGACGGACTAGGGTGGGAGCCATGGCATTGACCTTGAAAGAGCGTCAAGAGTTCCTCGCGCAGCCACACGTCGCGGCATTGTCCGTGGCCGGTGCTCCCGGTCGTGGGCCACTCACCGTGCCCATCTGGTACCAATACCAGCCCGGCGGCGAGCCGTGGGTGCTCACCGGCGCGGAATCGCAGAAAATGCGTGCGATCAAGGAGGCCGGCCGGTTCACTCTGATGGTGCACCGTATCGAGCCGACCGTTCGGTATGTGACGGTCGAAGGTCCGGTCGCCAGGGTCGAGCCGATGACCGACGAACTGCACCTCGAGCTGGTCCACCGCTACCTGAGCGGGGACGCCGCCGAGGCCTACCTGAAGCAGGCGGCCGGCTTCGGCGCGCAGGTCGTGGTCTACCTGCGGCCCGAGCACTGGCTGTCCGCGGACCTCGGCGGGGTGTAGCCGGCTGCTGGGTCAGTACTTGCCCTGCAAGTATTCGACCAGGTGCTGGCGTTCGGTCGTCAGTTCCGAAATGGCGCTCTTCACCACGTCGCCGATGCTGACGATGCCGATCATCCTGCCCTTGTCGACGACGGGCAGATGTCGAATCCGATGCTCTGTCATGGTGTTTCGCAGCCCGTCGACCCTGTCGTCGGGCGCGCAGGTGCGCACGTCGGTGGTCATGATCTCCGACACCGGGGTGTCGAGCAGCTCCGCGCCGCGCGCGTGCAGGCTGCGCACGACGTCGCGTTCGGAGACTATCCCGACGATCCCTTCGCCGTCACGTGACACGACAACCGCGCCTATGTTGCGCTCGGCCAAGGTGGCCAGCAGGCTCCGAATTGTCGTGTCGGGCGCGACCATTGCGACGTCGCTACCTTTTCTGCGCAAGATTTCGGCTATTCGCATACTTCACCATCCAGACGTCCGCGGCAGTTTCAGGATCCCAAGTCGATCGCCTGGTGACCAGCACAAATCCGTTACAGGTCACGTGGCGATCACAAACGCCGGGTGACACTGTGGTCCAGGTCCCGGGCGAGCAGGGCGATGGCCGCCTGGGAAATTCCCGCCGAGGTGGCCAGGTCGACCGTGGTGAGCTGGGCGATGCGGCGCAGCCGGTAGTCGACGGTGTTCGGATGCACGTAGAGCTGACGCGCGGTGAGCTGGCGGTTCATATCGTTGCCGAGATAGGCGCGCATGGTTTCGAACAGCTCGGGATGTGCTTCGAGCGGATCGAGGATGGTGGCGATGCGCCGGGTCGCCGGACCGCCGCGGGTCAGTTGGTACTCCACCGCCAAGTCGGCCATCTGATAGAGGCCAGGGGACTTGCCACCGACGCGAACCAGATTGAGTAGTTCGTGCGCCTGATCGGCCGACTCGGGCACCTCGTCGGTGTCGCTGGTGACGACCGTCGCGGTGAGCGGAACCTCCGCGGCCTCGGCTAGTCGCGCCAATGTCTCGGCGGTCATCATGGCGTCGGTGCTTTCACCTACCGGAATGAGCATGGTGCCGCCCTTGGTGCTGAGCAGCGCCAGCGCGCGGGAGGCGAACACGGTGGCCAGCGCGGATTGCAGCCTGCGTAGCTTGCGCCGGGCCGCGACGTGCCCGTCGACCCGCGGATCGCGTTCGTCCGGATGCTCCGAAAGGGACAGGGCCACTACCTGATACGAGTCGGCGATCGGGATGCCCGCCTGTCGGGCGAGTGCCGAGCTGCCCCGTCCGCTCAGCAGTGCCGAGGCAAGGGTTTGTGCCGCGGTCTGGTGTTCCTTGGCGACGAGATGCTGTTCGTCGACGTAGGCGTCGGCCACCGCGGCGGTGACGGCCTCCAGGAGTTCCAGCATCAGATCGGTGGCGACCAGCAGCTCGTCGACGTCGTCGGCTCTGGCGGGTGCGGTGACCAGACCGAACGCGATGCGCACCCCTTCGTGGTATCCGCGCAGGATGGTGCTGAGCGGTACGCCTTCTCTGGCCCATTGGGTGGCCGCCTCGCGTACCTCGCCGAGTTGCTCGTCGCCGGGCACGGTGCGGCGGTCGAACATTTCGGCGACCAAAGCCAGGCAGCTGCGGGTGACCTTGGTGACGTCACCGCGCAATTGCTCGCCCGGCAGGGTGCGGCACGGTGCCATGCAGGTGGCGAAGTAGCCGACCATCCGCGAGGCCACTCGGTCGGTGTTCTGTAGGGGCACCGAAGCCGGCTGGCCACCGATTTCGAGCGCCGCGTCGGAGGAACCAGCGGACATATCCAGCGCGGAGAAGGTCATTCGGGTCGCTCCATTGCCACGTCGGGCGTAATAGAACTGTGCCCGAATCGTTCGGCTCACTATACGAAAGGGTGCTGCGCGTGGTGTGCTATCGGTGAGATCTATTGGGAGCCTACGGCATTGTGCGGTAACCCGTTTGTGACCTACCGCTGTTTCGGGATATCGGCGTGCGTTCGCGCTACGTTGCAACGAATGTGTCACGCGGCGAACATCGTTGTCCACCAACTGATTCGGAGGATTTACTCGTCGTCGAGGCCGGCTGAGAGGTACGCGGCGGCGGCCAGCCACTGCCTGCACTGGGGGCCGTGGACCTCGTGGGCGGACAGGATGTCGCGTGCCAGCCGGTAGGTGAGGCCGGGGGGTTCGACACCGCAATCGGATACCGGGCCCGTAGCGGGACACTGCCGTAGCGTCTCGACGCCGGTGCCGATGACGGCGACCCGGCGGGGAGTCCGGAATGGCTGGCTCATTCGACCGCCCCTCGCGTGTGGCGTGTGGGGAGGTTGCTGTGTAGGCGCCGCCGGCTCGAACTCCCTGCGTACCTCCCCGATATGAGCCCAAGTCTATGCCGCCGTCGCTTACAGATGCAAGTACATTTGCACAGACGAACACGATGAACACGAGCTGAATCCGGGCCGACACGGCGGTCGTGAACGGCCACCGTTTCAGTTCTCTGACAGGTCATGGCTTTCGGTCGACCGCACTGTTTGCGGAGATGGTCCTGGTCAGAGGGGGCTCTGTGGCGTCGGGCTGCCATTGGGAGATCGAAATGGAGCCTCGTCGCATCAGTTTCGGTCCGTCGAGGACGCTGCGGATCTCTTCCTCGAGGCGCGGAACATGGGACGCGCCACGGATTCCGGTGTAATGCTCGCGGAGCTTGACGTAGCCGGGGCTGTCGTCGGCGTCGTCCCGCATGGCGAGGTAGCTGCCCGATGGCACGACGGCGTGGTCGTTCGCGCGATCCGCAGCAGGTCGGCGTACGACTCGGCGTGGCCGAGGACGCTCATGAACATGACGTGATCGGTTGGTCGGAAGTTCGGCAACGTCCCTTCGCGGCGACGCGCTCGCGGCGACGATGCGCTCGGTGGCGGTGTGGCCGGCAGCCTATATGTGTGGCCACGCTTTCGGGTGTTGGGCGGTAGGGCCCTTGACGGGGTGAGTCCCATCGGGGTCGTTGCCTATGTACAACTTTCGACACCGGTGTCGCGGCCTAAGCGACTTCGTGCGTGTTCCGCGTGGTCGGCCGGCAGTGCCGAAGTCGTTGCCGCCCATCCAGTAGTGCGGGATGCGCGCGGAGCGCGGGATGTATGTCCGGATCACGGGGTCTGCTGTCGCTTTTCGGGCATGCCCGGGCGTCTCGGGACGCGGGTGACGACGCGCTGCGCGGGTGCGGAGCAGGGCTGTCGCGAACGATTGGAACCTCCGATCTGCCTTGTGTAGTACCGGATTCGCGTCTGTCGGAGGGCGTGATCAGCGAGCTGAGCAGCCGGTTCGGTGGCGAAACACTCGTGCGTCACATCCCGAACCGGATGGTCCGAATTAGTAGGGGCGCAGGGGCGAACTTCGTGCTATCGTCCAAAGTGTTGGTGCAAATGCAAGAACGTTTGAGCGTGCATATGCACGAACTGTTCATCCAAAACTGGCGTAACCGAGGAGTGGGGAAAAATGTCGGATACATCCACCAACAAGATCACCGGTACCTGGCGCAAGAGCACCTACAGCAACCCGAGCGGGAACTGCGTCGAAGTCGCCGAGGCGACCAACGGCCAGGTAGCTGTACGGAACTCGCGGGATCCGGAAGGCGGCGTGCTCTTCTACACCCGCCCGGAAATCGATGCGTTCGTCCGCGGCGCGAAGGCCGGGGAGTTCGACTATCTGACGAGTTGAGCGGTAACATAAGCGATCGGTGCGGTGTGTTTCGCGACAGGTGGTTGTGACACACTGTGGGCAACCCCCGAGTATCGGAGACGAACTCAATGATCGCTGAACCCGATGACGATGGTCAGCTGCATTCCGTTGTCGCGGAACGTGGTCCGACAGTGCTGCGCATCGCACTGGGCGGTCAGTTGCGCAGGCTCCGGGAGGCGAAAGGCATCACCCGCGAGGCAGCGGGCGATGCCATCCGTGGGTCGCATGCGAAGATCAGTCGTCTCGAGTTGGGCCGCACCGGTTTCAAAGAACGTGACATCCGGGACCTGCTGACGCTGTACGGCGTCGACGAGGCCGAAGAGCGGGAGCGGTTTCTCGATCTGGCCAGGCAGGCGAACGAGCCCGGTTGGTGGCATCGCTACAGCGATCTGCTGCCGCAGTGGTTCGGCACCTACCTCGGCCTCGAGCAGGCGGCGAGCAAGATTCGTACCTACGAGGCGCATCTTGTTCCTGGACTGCTGCAAACCCCCGAATACGCCAGGGCAGTGGTGGCGCTGGGGTATGAGGACGCCGACACCGATCGGCGGGTCCAGGTGCGGCAACGCAGGCAAGAGATTCTGCATCGGTCGGATCCGCCGATCGTCTGGGCAGTGATCGATGAGGCTGCGTTGCATCGGCCGGTCGGCGGGCCGCGGGTGCACCGCGAACAGATGGAACATCTGATGCGGTTGGCCAAACTGCCGAACGTGACGGTCCAGGTGCTGCCTTACTCGGCGGGGGAACACGCCGCCGCGGGCAGCTCGTTCAGCATCTTGCGCTTCGCCGAGCCCGAGCTGCCGGACATCGTGTATCTCGAACACCTGACGAGTGCGCTATATCTGGATCGCCGGCAAGACCTCGCGCTGTACCTGTCGGTCATGGACCGATTGAGCGTCCAGGCCGAACGGCCGGAGAAGTCGATCGAGATCCTCGGTAGGTACGCCGAAGGTTACTGATCACCCGGTGAGGGGATCATGTCGGCACCCGTCGATACCGATGAACAACCAGGACACCACGCGTCACGAAGTCGGCCGTGGTGTACTGGAACGCGATCCGTGTCTCACTGCGCGGTACGGGGATGTTCAGGCGCTGTGCGCCACAATTTCGCCGAGGGCGAGGATTCGTCTGGGCTGCCGCGTGATTCGCGGCGTCTGATGGCGCTATGGTCGGCCGAGAATGGGCTGCCGTACACACCGGTGCCGAACCGGGAGCCGAGAGGCTGTGGGGCGAGCAGGGAAGTGCGAGCCTATGCCGCAGGACGATTCGGTGGGGGAGTCCGACGGCACTCGCTGCCGGTGACACCGCAGGATCCATGGTCGTCGGCGCTGGCCGATTCGGGGCGGGCATCGAGCGCCAATTCGACACGGCCACTCGATAATTCGGCGCGGGCGCGAGATCATTCAACGCAGGCGCGAGTCAATTCAGTACGCGCACCAGGTATTTCGGTGCGAGCATCATCGGGCGGCTCGACGCCCTTCGCCGCCTCAGTGCCTTGTACCGCAAGCCCTGCGCCCGAGGGTAGATCATCGCCAGTGGAGCAAGTTGGCTCAAGGCTTGCGGTACAAGGCAATTCGGCGTCTACCGGACACCGGGATGCCCGGAAGTATCACTGCTTGATAAAGCTGGACGCTATCCGCCAGAACGTCGACGGCTGCAGTGTGTGGAAGTCCCAGTCGTCGACCACATCGTGTGCGGTGGTGACGATCCGGTCGATATCGAAATCGTGCCGGGTGGCCGCACCTTTGGACTCGACGGCATCGATGACGAACGCGACGGCGGTTTCCCGCGAGTACGCGGTGTTCCTGTGGCCACTTCGGGCCGACGGTGTGCTCATTTTTATACCGTTCGCTGGCTGGTCGACCAGTGCGGCGTCGGCTATTCCGAGCCGGCCGCCGGAAAGTGGTTGGTTCATCAGAACGCCCTTGACGTTTGGCGGCGGCGGACCCACGGCGACTTCGGCCTTCGGCTCGCCCATGCGGCCTCCCCTGGTTGTCCCCTATAAAGCGTTGCGGGACTGAGTTTAGGACTCCGTACCTTTCAGATGCAAGTACATCTGCACGATCGATTTGCAAGCGCACGTGCGGGATTAGGCGTCTGAATGTTTGCTGACGCCACGTTCCGATAAGAGGATCAGTTGGCGAAAAGAACGTCTGTGCTGTAGTGAATCTGGGTGCCTGGCTCGACAAACCGCTCAGCCGCCGCGCGCATGGCCAGAAAATGTTCGGTGAAGCGGTGCGCCTCGGCGGCCTCGTCATCGGTATACAGCTGGTAGAGGAAGAATCGGTGCGGATCGACGCGGTCGGCACAGACGTCGAAGCGCAGACAACCCGGTTCGTCACGCAGTGCGGACAGCGCGCTGCGCGAGATGGCATCGAGGAACTCGGCGCGCGATCCCTCACGGATCTTCATGGATACGATGCGGCTGAACAAGGTTGCTCTCTCCCATCGAGAACGTGAAGGTCAATCGGCAAGAGGGGCTGCACCATCCGATGCGGCGCGGTCGGCGAGCTCGGCCACCGCCCGGCTGATCGCCGTGTCGCCGGAGACGAGCTCGAGGGTGGCGCCCGCCGTGTGCGTCGCGGGCAGTAGTTCGGCGAGCACGGCCGCGACGTCGGCGCGGGCGATATCGCCGCGCGGAACGCGTGGCGCGGCCAGGGTGACCAGGCCGGTGCCGGCGGAGTCGACGAGACGGCCCGGCCGCAGGATCGTCCAGGCCAGATCGCGCTCGCGTAAATCGTTTTCGGCCTGTGTCTTGGCATCGATGTAGGCGGCCCAGACTTCGTCGCTCCCAGGTGCGGGCGGCTGACCGGCGCCCATCGTGGAGATTTGCACGAAACGCCGCACTCCGGCCCGTTCGGCGGTGTCGGCCAGCCGGACGGAGCCGTCCCGGTCGACCGTGTACTTGCGGTCGGCGCCGCTACCGGCGCCCGCGCCCGCCGCGAAAACCACTGCGTCCGACCCCTTCACCGTGGCGAGCAGGTCCGCCGAGTCGGCGTGCTCCAGATCGAGCAGAACCGGTTCGGCACCGACGGCGGTCACGTCGGCGGCATGATCCGGATTGCGGATCAGCGCGACGACCTCGTCGCCGCGGCGGGTGAGCAGGTCGGCGAGCAACAGAGCGATTTTCCCGTGTCCGCCTGCGATTACGGTGCGCATGCGTCGGTCCTTTCGGTCGGGGGTGGGTCCGCACTCAGCGTTCGGGACCACCCGGATTGCAGCGGGCTTCGACGGTGGCCTGGTAGCCGACCGCGGGACGCCAGGGTTCCAGGTTCCAGCTCGGTTTGTCGGGCTGGACCAGCCTGGCCCAGGCCCAATGGCAGACGAATTGGTCGCGCATACCGGGCGTGTCCGCGTCGGGCGACTGCGCGATCACCTCCTGCCACGCGCGTTCGTCGGTGCCGGGAAAGGTGGTGTGCCGTCCGGCCTGGGTGGGGTAGACGAGCAATCGTGGTCCGTCGACGGCCTCGGTCCAGCCGACATGGTCGATGAGCGGCATCCCGGCGTACGGGTCGACGGTCGGCACGGTGCCCGGTGGCGTAGTGGCGGGCGGTAGCGTCGCGGACATCGTGGTCGGTGCGGCCGTGGGCTCGGTCGCCGGTGCGTCGGAGCCGCATGCGGTCGCCGTCGGCAGTATTACCGCACACAACAGCGCGGTCGTCCGGACCTGAACTGGCATACCGGCCCGCCATAGCCTGCGGACCGGCCGGTTCGGGTCACCCACTCCGGCTCCTTCCGCGTCGTCCCCGGGCCGACCGAGGAGCGTTCTTACCTTCGAGCCTAGCGACCGGCCGGTACCCTCGACAGTCCGCGCGCCCGGAACCGAAGCCGTCCCTGTCCGGGCGACAGCCGGTGGCACCCGGTATAGGCCACTGATTGTGGTGGCTTGCCGTGAGGGCGCCGGGGTGTGGATAGTCGTTCGATGATGTGTACACGGATCATGGCGGGGGCGGCTGGGGTCGTGATCTCGGTGGCGGTCGTGCTGGCAACACCGGCGGCGGCGCGGGCGGGCGAAGCACCGGGAACGGTGACGAATCTGACGGAGCTCACCGGGCGATTCCGGGTGGACGGCGCGGCGACTGCGGAGCGGCTGACCTATTGGTCGCGCGGGCCGCGCGGGCCGATGCAGAGTACGGGCGCGGTCTACGTGCCGCCCGGCCCGCCGCCACCGGGCGGTTGGCCGATCGTGGCCTACGCGCACGGCACCACCGGGATCGCGGATCAGTGCGCCTTCACGACGGAACCCCGCGTGTATTACCTGGATTCGCTCTACCCAGAGTTGCTGCGGGCGGGCTACGCGGTGGTGATCTCGGACTACGTCGGGCTGGGTACGCCGGGCACGCATCCCTATCTGGACGGACCGTCGCAGGCCCGCAGCGTGATCGACGGTGTCCGCGCGGCACGGGCGGTCGCGCCCTCGCTCGGTACCCGGTGGGCGGTGCTCGGCCAGTCGCAGGGGGCGCAAGCCGCCTTGTTCACCGCGCATCTCGGACCCGCCGACGCTCCGGAATTGCAACTGCGCGGCGCCGCGGCCACCGGCCCGCCGTCGAACCTCGAGCTCGCCATCCCGTTGGCCGGGCCGTGGATACCGCGCCTTCCGCTGGAGAAGACCCCCGCCTACGTGGCCATGCTGCTGGCCGGATTGCGTGCCAGCGCACCGGAACTCGATGTCGACAGCTACCTGACGCCGACCGGTCAGGACGCGCTGCGGGTAGTGGAGTCGGAGTGCATCACCGAGGCCAACGCCCGGCTGGCCGATGTCCCGATCGGTGAGATGCTGGCCAAACCACTGAACGATCCGGCGCTGGTGGCGGCGGCCAGGGCGATGCTGCAGATCCCGACCTCCGGATACACGGTTCCGCTGTTCGTCGGTCAGGGACTGACCGACATGGAAGTCCCGCCGCCGTTGACCGCCAAACTGATCGCCGAGCTGCGGTTGTCGGGTAGTGACCTCGAGACACACATCTACCCCGGCGATCACCTGGGCGCCGCACGGGCCGCGCTCCCCGATGCCGTGGCGTTCCTGCATCGCGTGCTGGATCCGACCTAGCACAGCGGACCGGAAGGGGTGCGACGTCGGCGGCGCTAGGCAACGCCGGTGCGACGTGGCACCATTTCGAATGTGACGAGCAGACCTGGCGAAGAGCAGCGCCTGAGCGATCTCGCACGGCTGCGCCGCGTTCGCGATCGGATGGACCGGGAGTACGCGCAGCCGCTCGACGTCGAGGCGCTCGCCCGCGACGCGCACATGTCGGCCGGGCACCTCAGCCGCCAGTTCCGGCTCGCCTACGGCGAGTCGCCGTACGGCTACCTGATGACGCGCCGCATCGAGCGGGCGATGGCGCTGCTGCGGCGTGGCGATCTCAGCGTCACCGAGGTCTGTTTCGCGGTCGGTTGCCAGTCGCTCGGCACCTTCAGCACGCGCTTTACCGAGTTGGTCGGCGTGTCGCCCAGCGTGTATCGGCGTGCGGCGACGCTCGCGACGGCGGGGATGCCGTCCTGCGTGGCGAAACAGGTGACCAGACCGATCAGGAATCGAGAAGCGCAGGTCACCTAGCCGCGGCTAGCGTGAGCGCCATGAACATCAGCATTCTCGCGAGCTTCCTCCCGCAGAACGATCCGGAGGCCGCGCTGGCCTTCTACCGTGACACCCTCGGCTTCGAGGTACGCAAAGACGTCGGCTACAACGGGCTGCGCTGGATCACGGTCGGCCCCGCCGACCAGCCCGAAACATCGATCGTCCTGTACCCGCCGGGCTCCGACCCCGGCATCACCGACGACGAGCGCCGCACCATCGCCGAGATGATGGCCAAGGGCACCTTCGCCTCCATCCTGCTGGCCACCAAGGATCTCGACGGCACATTCGAGCGGGTGCAGGCCGGCGACGTCGAGGTCGTTCAGGAACCGACCGACCAGCCGTACGGCGTGCGCGACTGTGCCTTCCGCGATCCCGCGGGCAACATGATCCGCATCCAAGAGCTGAGCTGAGCGGTCCGGCGGTCGAGCGGCGCTGCCCGTCGCAGCGCCGCCGTATTCGCGAACGTCCCTAGCTGACCGAACGAAGACGATGCAGAGCGGACGGATCGAGGTCGAGGGTCAGGTTGATCGGCCCGAGTTCGGCCGCGATGCGGGCGAACTCAGCCACCCACCGGCTGACCGGCTCGGCGCGGTGGACCAGCCCCCAACTCAGCGTGGGATTCTCCTCGATCGGGATGTACACGACCTCACCGCGGTCGTAGTACTTGATCGCTTGCCCGCACGCGAATGCCACGGCATCTCCGGCGGTCACGGCCCACAGGACCTCCTCGCGGGTGGGCTGGGGAGCACCCGGCTCGCGCGCGCCGGGCGGCACCGGCGAGAACGACTCCTCCCAGTAGTCCGGCATCGGCAACCCCGACGGCAGGATCTGGTAGTCGGCCAGGTCGGCCAGCGAGACCGAGGGGCGTCTGGCCAACTCGTGCGTACGTCCGACCACCAAGACGATGGGCTCGGTGAACGCCGGGGCCCCGACCTGGAGATCGGGCTCTCGCACGGGCATCGCCAGCAGGGCGACGTCGACATCGCCATTGCGGATCAGCGCGAACGGTTCATCGATCCGCACCTCGCGCATGCGGAATTCGACGTGCGGACAACGGGTCCGGAACAGCGCTGTCATCGGTGCGAGGTCCTGCCACATCGGACCGAGCACGCCCAACGTCAAGGTGTCCGGGCCACCGCGCGCGGCGTTCGCGGCCGATTCGACGCCGTCGAGAATTCGACGATAACCGGCTTGCAGGTCGTCTCGGAGTTGTTCGCCGAGCGGTGTCAAAGTCACCTTGCGACTGGTTCGCTCGAACAGTGGCGCACCGATTCGCCGTTCCTGCTTGGCGATTGTCTGACTTACGCGCGGCGTCGAGATGTGCAACCTCTCCGCAGTACGACCGAAGTGCAATTCCTCGGCCAGGGTCAGGAAGATCTCGATTTCACGCAATTCCACCCCGTCATACTCCGCGATCGTTAACCCCCGACGCAACCGGCGTTTCGCGATTGCTCATTGTTCGCGGATGGCCGTGGCGGAAAACTAAGAGTCGTAAGGGAAACCGCTTTGAGCCGAGAGGAAGCGACCATGGCAGTCGTACGAACGCACCGGTACACCGTCGTGACCGGCAAGCTGGCGCAGTTGCTCGAGCAGCGCACGCTGCTGCTCCGTGGCATCAGGTCGGCGAACGCGGCGTTCACCGCTGCCACCTTGATTCGCCAGGACGACGGGTCCTACCTCGACATCTGGCGCTGGGAATCGGCCGAGGCGATGCGGGGCGCCACGGACCGACTGCAGAACTTCCCGCTGGCAGCGGCGACAGCGGCGCTGACCACCGGCCACTCGGTAGTCGACGGCAAGGTACTGGACGAGCGGTAGCCGCGAAATAACACGCAGAAAAGGAGATCATCATGACTTGGAGCAAGCGCAACCGGCAGCTGCACCGCGCACTGTCCATCATCTTCACCTCGACCGTCGTCATCGCTTTCATCGGCGCCGCCCTCGGTCTGACGGAGACCGCGATGTGGCTGTTCTATCTGCCGCTGCCGCCGCTCTTCTTGCTCATGGGCACCGGTTTGTACATGTTCGTGCAGCCGTACCGCAAGGGACGCAATAATCGCCAGACCGTCGTCCACCAGCACTGATCAGGTTAGATGTAGAAGATGGAGCCCCGATGACCACGGCCACGAAGAACGGCGCGAAGAAGAGCGCGAAAGCGCCCGCGCTGCCCGCTGCCGACAGCCACGATCTGATCCGGGTGCACGGCGCGCGGGTGAACAATCTCCAGGACGTCAGCATCGAGATTCCGAAGCGCCGCCTGACGGTGTTCACCGGCGTCTCCGGTTCGGGCAAGAGCTCGCTGGTGTTCAGTACGATCGCCGCCGAATCGCAGCGGTTGATCAACGAGACCTACAGCACCTTCGTGCAGGGTTTCATGCCGACGCTGGCGCGTCCCGACGTCGACGTGCTCGAGGGGCTGACCACCGCGATCATCGTCGATCAGGAGCGAATGGGCACCGACCCGCGCTCCACGGTCGGCACCGCCACCGACGCCAACGCGATGCTGCGCATCCTGTTCAGCCGACTCGGGAAGCCGCACATCGGTTCGCCGCAGGCGTTCTCCTTCAATGTCGCCTCGATCAGCGGAGCCGGTGCGGTCACGATCGAGCGCGGCGGGAAGTCGATGAAGGAGCGCCGCAGCTTCAGCATCACCGGCGGCATGTGCCCGCGCTGCGAGGGCCGAGGCTCGGTCAACGACATCGACCTGACCCAGCTCTACGACGACTCCAAGTCGCTCAACGAGGGCGCACTGACCATCCCCGGCTACAGCATGGACGGTTGGTTCGGGCGGATCTTCGCAGGCTGTGGCTTCTTCGACCCGGACAAGCCGATCAAGAAGTTCAACAAACGCGAGCTCAACGATCTGCTCTACAAGGAGCCGACCAAGATCAAGGTCGACGGCATCAACCTGACCTACGAGGGCATCATCCCGAAGATTCGGAAGTCGATGCTGTCCAAGGATGTCGACGCGTTGCAGTCGCACATTCGCGCCTTCGTCGAACGGGCGGTGACCTTCGCCGTCTGTCCCGAATGCGAGGGCACCCGGCTCAGCGAGCTGGCCCGCACCTCGAAGATCAAGAAGATCAATATCGCCGATGCCTGCGCGATGGAGATCAGGGACCTGGCCGAGTGGGTCCGCGGCTTGAAAGAGCCGTCGGTCGCGCCGTTGCTGGAAAAGCTGCTGCACACCCTCGACTCGTTCGTGGAGATCGGGCTCGGCTACCTCTCGCTCGACCGGCCGTCGGGCACGCTGTCCGGTGGTGAAGCCCAGCGCGTCAAGATGATTCGCCATCTCGGCTCGGCGCTCACCGATGTCACCTACGTCTTCGACGAGCCCACCGCGGGCCTGCACCCGCATGACATCCAGCGGATGAACGAGCTGCTGCTGCAGCTGCGGGACAAGGGCAACACGGTGCTCGTCGTGGAGCACAAGCCGGAGATGATCGCGATCGCCGACCATGTGGTCGACATCGGCCCAGGGGCCGGTGCGGCGGGTGGCACCATCTGCTACGAGGGCACCGTCGACGGGCTGCGGACCAGTGGCACCATCACCGGCCGCCACCTCGACGACCGGGCCACCCTGAAGAAGACGGTCCGCAAACCGACCGGCAAGCTGGGGATCCGCGGCGCGGACACGCATAACCTCCGCAATGTCGACGTCGATGTCCCGCTCGGGGTGCTCTGTGTCGTCACCGGCGTCGCGGGTTCCGGTAAGAGCTCACTGATCCACGGTTCCATCCCCGCGTCGGAAGGCGTGGTGTCGATCGACCAGACACCCATCCGCGGCTCCCGGCGCAGCAATCCCGCGACCTACACCGGCTTGCTCGAACCGATCCGCAAGGCGTTCGCGAAGGCCAATGGTGTGAAACCGGCGCTGTTCAGCGCCAATTCCGAGGGTGCCTGCCCCAACTGCAACGGCGCGGGCGTCATCTACACCGACCTGGGCATCATGGCCAGCATGGAAACCCCGTGCGAGGTATGCGAGGGGAAGCGATTCGACGCATCGGTACTCGAGTACCACTTCGGTGGGCGGGACATCAGCGAGGTGCTCGCGATGTCGGTGAGCGAGGCCGAGAAGTTCTTCGGCGACGGCGAGGCGCGCATTCCGGCCGCGCACGCCATCCTCTCCCGGCTCGCCGACGTCGGCCTCGGCTACCTCACCATCGGCCAGCCGCTCACCACGCTGTCCGGCGGCGAGCGGCAGCGGCTCAAGCTGGCCACGCACATGGCCGACAAGGGCGGGGTCTACATCCTCGACGAGCCGACCACCGGGCTGCATCTCGCCGATGTGGAGAATCTGCTCGGCCTGCTCGACCGGCTGGTGGACTCCGGCAAGTCGGTCATCGTCATCGAGCACCACCAAGCGGTGATGGCGCACGCCGACTGGATCATCGATCTCGGCCCCGGCGCGGGCCACGACGGCGGCAAGATCGTCTTCGAGGGCACCCCTGCGGACCTCGTCGCCGACCGCTCGACCCTAACCGGTGAGCATCTCGCCGCCTACGTCGCAGGCTGACCGAGTCCCGCGCGAACGGCGCGGGACCCGCTCGGCGGTCAGCGAAATACGTTCAGCGCCACAGTGATCGGCAGGGGAGTCGGCGTAATCCCGGACGCACCTTGCCATCCACGGTGACGGTGAGACCGGCATGCACCGCGGCGGAGGTGAATTCCCACGCCTCGGTGCTGCTGGCCGCGTATTCGAGGACCAGGGCGTCGTCGGGGGTGGGGCCGTCGAAGTAGACGGTGACGCGCCGCGTCGGTTCCTCATCGATATCGTCGCGGTTCGCCAGTTCGCGCACAGTGCCGTCCATGCCACCGTCTCCTTCCGGCCGGACGCGGCAACCGCGCCGGTATTTCGTGAAGGTAGAGGCGCCGGACCGGCTGCAACACGTTACTTCTTATTGGCTGGACATGTCACAGGGCCGGGTCGCGCTCGTCGGGCAGTGTCACGAGCGAATGCGCACAGTCGTCACAGACTGGTCGCCCCAAACTTGTGAATTCTCAACATGATCCATGCGGTGTCTGCCGCTCGTCGGCGAAATTGCCGAGGATGAATCACAACGTTGGACCATTCGAGAGGCACCTATCGATGAGTCAGGCCCTACGTTCGATGGGCAGGGGAGCGACCCGCAGACGATTGACCCGCGCTTTCGGCGCAATGGCCGCGGGTCTTGTGCTCGTCGCCACGATGGCGGGGGCAGGCCACAGCGCACCTCTTTATCCCGTACCCGATCCGGACCCGTTCTACGCGACTCCGGCGGATCTGGCCGACAAGAAACCCGGTGATGTCCTGGCGACCCGGGTGATGCCGCCGCTGCCGATTTTCCCCGACACCACCGTGACGGTGGTGCGGTTCCGTTCCACCAGTTCCGAGGGCAAGCCGATCGCGGCGACCACCACCGTGCTCACCCCGCGGGCGCACGCCAAGGATGGGCCGCTGCTGTCCTTCCAGCACATCATCAATGGCCTCGGCGCCGAATGCTCGGTCTCCAAGGTCCTCTACACCGGCGACCCGAACCTGGTCGTCCGGGAGGCGCCGGGCTGGAACGTGCTGCTGCAGCGCGGGTGGAGCGTCGCGCTGCCGGACCATCTCGGCCCGAATTTCGCCTACGGCGCGGCGAAGCTGGGTGGCCAGATCACCCTCGACGGCATCCGCGCGGTCAAGCAGGTGGCCGAACTGGAGGTGCAGCAGAGCCCGGTGGCGATGGTGGGTTACTCCGGCGGCGGCATGGCCACCGCATGGGCCGCCGCGCTTGCCCCGGAGTACGCGCCCGAGCTGGATATCGTGGGCGCCGCGATGGGCGGCGTGCCGATGAACCTGGTGAAAATGCTGGAGGGCCTCGGTCTCGGCGCGCACCCGGTGTTCGGGCTGGCGCTGGCGGCCGGTCTCGGCCTGGAACGCGAGTATCCCGAGCGTTTTCCGCTGAGTGAGCAACTGAACGAACGCGGTCTCGCCGCCCGCGCGCAGATGGCGAACAGCTGCACCAACGACATTCTGGCGGCGGGTGCTGGTCGTGGCGCGCTGGACTTCGCGAAGACGACCTCGATGATCAACGACAGCACCGCACGGGCCGTGGTGGAGGAGAACAGCCTGGAACTGTACGACGGCGTGCCGAAAACACCGGTCTTCGAATGGCATTCGCCGATCGACGGACTGATCCCGGTGGACGCGGTGGTCAATACCGACCGGCGCTGGTGCGCGGCCGGGGCGACGGTGCAGTCCGAACAGATCCCGGTACCCGATCACCTGACCGCGGCGGTGCTCGGCATCCCGGCGGCGTTGTCCTGGCTCGACGCCCGTTTCCGAGGGGAGCCCGCACCGAGCAACTGCTGAACCGCACGACCACGACCGGGCCGAACCTGTTTCGCCACGAGCGGCATTCGGCTCGGTTGTTGCGGTTCGGCCACGTGTCACACACAACTCGGGCGCTTCGCCGCGTCGGAGGGTACTCGCCGGGTTAGCCTGACGGTCTGGCCTCGGTGCGACAGGGGGCATTACGGGGCCGAAGGCCACATCTCCCGGGCGCCAGGCGAACCCGACATCGCACCCAGAGGCGTGTGCCATGAGATGCTTGCCTGCCATTGCCGTGGCACTGCTGATCGTCTGCCCGAGCACGATGGGGCAGGCGGCCGCCGAGCCGCTGCCTGCCCCGCCGGGGGTACCCGCATTGCCGGGGCTGCCCGAGCTACCGCAGTTACCCGGTCTGTTCCCGCCACCTGTCGGCCCGCTGCCTCGTCTGCACGAATTGATCGATCAGGTGATCCCGCCGCCGCCGATCGAGCCTGCCCCGCGCCAGACCGAGCCGATCTGGGAGGCGACCACGCTGTCGCCCTCGGTGGTCGCCCTGCGCGACGCGTCGCTGCCCGCGAACATCGGTGATCCGATGTTCGATGCCTGGCCCGCGAACCTGGCGGAGCTCGACGAGGGACAGGTCATCGAGGTCAGGGACGTCACCGCGACCACGGCCCCGTTGATGCTGCTGCCGATCCAACGCGCGCAACTGCTCAAATACCGGACCACCAACGCGCACGGCGGACCCTCCTACGCCACCGCGACACTGGTCGTCCCGGCCGCTGCCTGGCCGGGACAGGGCCCGCGCCCGGTGGTGGTGAACAACCTGCCCATCGACGCACTCGGCCGCGGCTGCACGCCCGGATACACGCTGGCGCACGGGTTGAACCCCGATACCAGCGTCACCGATTTCATCCCACCGACCAGCTACGTCGCGGCTCTGCGCGGCTACGCGGTGCTCATCCCGGACCACGAGGGCCCGTGGATGGCCTACGCCGAGCCGTACGTCGCCGGCCACGCGGTGCTCGACTCGATCCGGGCGGTGCGCGGCCTGTTCCCGGACGAGTTCGGCGCGAGCAGGTTCGGCATGGCGGGCTATTCCGGCGGCGCCATCGCCACGCACGGCGCGGTGAAGCTGATCGACGGTTACGCACCGGAATTGGCGGACGTCATCGTCGGCGCGGCGCTGGGCGGTGTACCCGCGGACTACGAGATCCTGGCGCGCAGCATGAACGGCAATCTCGCGTCGGCGGTGTTCATGGCGGCGGTCTTCGGCATCGGCAGGGAGCGCCCGGAAATCCTCGCCCGAATGAACAATCTGGCGCAGTGGGTGGCGACCTCGCCGGTGAAGAACCTGTGCGGCAGCACCTATGGAGCGATCGGCGTGCTGATGCTGCCGATCGATGTGGCAGCCAACATCGCCGACCCGCTGCGGTCCGATGTCGCCGAGGAGATCTATCGGGTGACCCGGATGGCGGACATGAAATCGGCTACGCCGCTCTATATCTACAACGGCGAGCAGGAGTTTTGGATCCCGGCCGAGGGGGCGCGCAATCTCTACCACGAACAGTGTCGGCTCGGCGTGCCCTCGGTCTATCGCAGCGTGCTCGGCGAACACATCATCGCGGGTGGGCTCGGTTATCCGGAGGCGATGCTCTGGCTGGACGAACGGTTGCACGGTGTACCCGCGCCCAACGAGTGCTGACGGTTTGCCGCGCGCCGGGCGAGTTGTCAAGTGAGCTGAACACTTGGTGTTACATTTTGCCCCGATTGTCGCGATCTATGACGGACGACCCTTCCCTCGATGGCGGGCGGGCAGCGTCTGGACCGGCTGCCCGCGCTATCCGACTCTGTAGCGCTTCGGTATTGTGGGCCGGTCCGGGCGAGCTCGACGCCGGGATTCGCGAAAGAGGCAGATGAACGACATCACTACCACCGCGTCCGAACAGGCAATGGCCTTGGTGGGGCGGCACTACCGGATGACCGAGCACTACGAGGTCGGGCGGGAGAAGATCCGGGAGTTCGCCCGCGCCGTGCACGACCAGCATCCGGCGCACTGGCACGAGTCCGCCGCCGCGGAATTGGGCTACGACGCGCTGATCGCGCCGCTGACCTTCACCTCGATCGTGCTGATGTTGATGCAGCGCAAGATGTTCGAGTCGGTGCTCACGGCCTATGACATCGGCCAGGTGCTGCAGACCGAACAGTCCATCGAGGTGCACCGCCCGGTGCTCGCGGGCGACCAGTTGCATTGTGTCTCCTATATCGAGTCGTTCCGTCAATTCGGCGACAAAGACTTCATGGTGACCAAGAACGTGCTCACCAATCAGCACAAAGAACTGCTGCAGACCGCGACCTCGACCGCCGTGGCGCAGACCGGGGTGGCGATCGCCGCGGAGCTGACGGCCGCCGTCGACGGCGTCATCATGACCGGGCAGTCGACGGCCGACCGGCACGATGCCGCGACACAGCTCGGCGCGGACGCGGGCGTGCTGGAGTGCTTCGACGAACCGGTGCGGGCCGACCCGCTCGATCACCAGCGGACCCCCCACACCGTGCCGAGTTTCGACGAGCTCGCCGTCGGAATGGAACTGCCGCCGCGCTCGATGGTGCTGTCCCGTGGCGATCTGGTGAATTACGCTGGGGTGTCCGGTGATTCGAACCCGATTCACTTCAGCGACGTGGTCGCGCGCAGTGCGGGCCTGCCTGACGTGGTGTCGCACGGGTTGCTCACCATGGGCCTCGGCGCGGGCTACCTGACCTCGTGGCTGGGTGATCCCGCCGCCGTCACCGGTTACGGCGTGCGGTTCGCCGGTTTCGCGCCGGTCGCGGCGACCAAGGCGAGCGCCATCGAATTCCGCGGCAAGATCAAATCGCTCGATCCGGAACGCCGGACCGCCACCGTCGCGCTCACCGCGACGTGTGACGGCCGCAAGCTGTTCGGTCGCGCGACCGCGGACGTCGCGCTCCGCTGAGTCATGCCGACGGCCGCGATCTCGCACGCTGGGCAGGCACTGGACCTGCGGTCGGTTATCGGTACAGGGTCTTTAGTCCGTAGAAACAGACAAGCTACGCATGGCAAACTCGAGGTATGCGGGCTTCGGAGGTGCGACAGTCGACTGATGCCCCGCTGGCCGCAATGACTCCGGCGAGTGGCCCCACCGTGCTGCGCATGGTGCTCGGCGCCAGGTTGCGCAAGCTCCGTGAATCCTGCGGCCTCACCCGCGAGGACGCGGGTGCGGCCATTCGCGGCTCGCACTCGAAGATCAGCAGGCTCGAACTCGGCCGCACCGGCTTCCGCGAACGGGACCTGCTCGATCTGCTCGACCTCTACCGGGTCACCGATCCGGTCGAGCGCGAGGAATACCTGGAGCTGGCGCGTCAGGCCAACGAATCGGGCTGGTGGCACCGCGACAGCGACTGGCTGCCCAAGTGGTACGACACCTATCTCGGCCTGGAGCAGGCGGCCACGCTGGTCCGTGCCTACGAACCGAGGGCCGTGCCCGAGCTGCTGCAGACCGCCGACTACGCCAGGGCGCTGCTGTCGCTGGCGCACTCCGGCGAGCCGCAGCCCGTGATCGAGCGCCGCGTCGCCCTGCGGATGCGCCGCCAGAGCATCCTGGACCGGCCGAATCCACCGCAACTGTGGGTGGTCGTCGAGGAGGCGGCCCTGAGCCGTCCGATCGGCGGTACCGCCGTGTGGAACGCCCAGATCGAGCACCTGCTGCGGGTCGTAGCCAAGCGGCACATCACCGTCCAGGTGCTGGCCGATCACGTCGGCGGACCCGCCCTCGCCGACGGCGCCTTCACCATGCTCCGCTTCGCCGAGGCCGACCTGCCCGACATCGTCTACCTGCAACAGCTCACCAGCGCCCTCTACCTGGACAAGCAAGCCGACCTGGACGCGTATCGCGCTGTCGCCAACCAACTTTCGGTGCACGCCGCGCCGCCGGAATACACCATCGGCCTGCTGGAGGCGCTGCGCCGCCGTCAGCCGCGAATCCTCGACCAGCCAGCCGGCACCAAGCCCTGACGGGCAAGTGCCCCAGGCTGATTCGGCTCGGCCGAATTGGGCATCTGCTAATCGAGACGAATACCCGTAGTGCTCGACGCTCCGCGTGCTGTGCTGCGTGCAGCAGGGGCCGACCGACCTTGCCACCCGGCCCCGAAACCGGCGAGCGAAGGGCCTGAAGTATTGTCCCAATGGGACAATAAGGTGGTAAACTGACGATATGAGCGACGACGGTGTCGATCTCGATGGCCGCAGGCTGCGGACCAGACGCAGCCGGGAAGCTCTTTCGCGCGCCGCCTTCGATCTGCTCACCGAGCGGGGTTTGGGCGCGGTCGCCGTCGAGGACATCGCGGTGCGGGCCGGGGTCACCCGGCGCACCTTCAGCCGGCACTTCACCTCCATCGCGGACGCCATCCTCGGCGAGGTCGACCAAGACGTCCACCTGTTCAACGCCGCCCTGCGCCGCCGTCCGGCGGCGGAACCGCCGCTGCTGGCCTACCACAACGCCATCCACGATTGGTTCACCGCCGAATACGGCGGCGAACGAGCCGCGCTGCTGGCCCGGCGGTGGGCGCTGTTCCAACGATTCGAGGACGAACCCGAGCTGTTCGCCGGATATCAGCGCATCCGGCTCGAAGGTCAGCGAGAATCGGTGCGGATCATCGCCGCCCGGCTCGGCGTCGACCCGGACCGCGATCTGCGCCCGGCCACCGCGGTGGCGGTCGGCGCGGGCTTGCTCATCGCGGCCCTACAGGCCTGGGCCGCGGGTGATGATCCGGACGGCCTGCCCGAACTCATCGAGGGCTACTTCGGCACCCTCGTCGAACTGACCACCGAATTCCGGACCGAGGAGTCACCGCCATGACCACAGAGTCGGTGAATATCTACCGCAGGACCTGCCGCCGCGTCGGGCTGGATCGTAATCCCATGCGCCGCAGGGAAGATCGAGTGCAGACCCTGGTCGCGGCGGCACTGACGCTGGTCTTCCTGATCGCCGTTCCCGTGCTGGTGATGTCGGTGGGCGCCCGGGTCTATCACACCGAAACCGCTGCGGTGCAAGCGGAAACGGCGAAACTGCAGCAGGTCGAAGCGACGGTGACGGCAACCGGCAAGGCGCCGCTGTACGCCCCGATCATGCCCGCCAAAGTGGAGTGGAAAGACGCCGACGGCGTCATCCACACCGACGACTATCAGTCGACCACCGTCGTGGAACCCGGTTCGACAGTGACCATTTGGCTGAACGGCGCCGGACGGATCGTCGAGCCGCCGTCACCGGACCAGGCGCTCAGCAAGGCGGTGCTGCTCACCTCCGGAGCCCTGTTGGGCGTCGTGCTCGCCCTGGTGGGTTGCTACTTCGCGCTTCGCCGCGCCCTCGACCGTCGCCGCCTACGGATGTGGGAAATGGAGTGGGCCACGGTAGATCTGCGCTGGGGCAGTCACAGCTGACCTCGGGTACGGCGTGCCCGCCGACGAGGGTAGGGAACAGGTTAGGCGGGCACGCCGCGTACCAGACCACATCGCGGCAAACGGCGGCCGGGCACGTCCTCGACGTTAAGTCTTTTCAGCCGGCTTCGTCCGGCAAGCAGACGATCGCCGGGCACTCCATAACTCACGGCCGGTTACGTTGTGACACAACACAAGCGGGTGCGGTCGATCACACCGGCATGAGGCTGTGCTTGCGCGGATTCGTTTTCATGGTGTCTTTGTCGCGCAGCAAGCGCAGCGCTTTACGGATTTCCAGTCGGGTCTGTGCGGGCTCGATCACCGCATCGACATAGCCGCGCTCGGCAGCGATCCACGGCGTCGCCATGGTGGCGTTGTAGAAGTCGATCATCTGATCTCGCACCGCGGCACGCTGATCGACAGGGGTGGCCTCGAGTTGCTTACGCCCGATGATGCCGACCATGCTCTCCGCGCCCATTACCGCGATCCGCGCGGTCGGCCAGGCCAGACTGACATCGGCACCGAGCTGCTTGCAGCCCATCACCGCGTAACCGCCGCCATAGGCCTTGCGCGTCACGACCGTCACGATCGGCACGGTCGCTTCGATCACCGCGCGGAAGAAGCGACCGCCGCGCTTGATGACGCCATTGCGTTCCTCCTCGATGCCGGGCAACACACCGGGGGTATCGACGACGAAGATGACGGGCAGCCCGTAGGCATCGCACAGCCGGATGAAATGTGTCGCCTTGTCCGAGCATTGCGCGTCGAGCGCGCCGCCGAGCACCTGCGGCTGATTGGCGACCACGCCGACACTGCGGCCGTCGACCCTGGCGAAACCGGTGATCAGATTCTGCGCGGTACTGGCGGCCATCTCGTGGAAGGCGCCGTCGTCGAAGATCCGGATCAGGATCTCGTGCATGTCGTAGCCGACCTTGTCGGAGTCCGGGATGATCGAATTCAGTTCGAGGTCATGGCTGGTCAGCTCGGGCTCCAGCCCCGGATTCACCACCGGCGGCTGTTCCAGACAGCTGGTCGGCAAGTAGCTCAGGTAATTACGCACCCAGTCGAAAGCGGCCTGCTCATCGGGGGCGACATGGTGGACGGTGCCGTTGCGGGCCAGGGCCGCCGCGCCGCCGAGCTCCTCCGCGCTCACGTCCGCGCCGGTCACCGCCTTGGTGACCTCGGGACCGGTGACGAACATGTACGACTTCTCGGTCGCCACCAGCACATCCATATTGACCGGCGCGTACACCGAACCGGCCGCGCACTTGCCGAGCATGATCGCCACCTGCGGCACGTATCCCGACATGTCACCTTGGCGTCGGCACATCAGCGCGTACCAGGCCAGCGAGGTCACCGCGTCCTGAATACGCGCGCCGCCGGAGTCGTTGATCGCCACCACCGGGCAGGCGTTCTCGTAGGCGAACTCCATGGCGGCGGCGACCTTACGGCCGAACATCTCACCGACCGAGCCGCCGTGGACGGTCTGGTCGTGCGCGATCACCACGACGGGCCTGCCGTCGATATAGCCGCGACCGGTAACCACGCCGTCGCCGTACATCGCGCCCGGTTGGGCCGATTGGCGCATCAGCGCGCCGATCTCCACGAAGCTGCCCGGGTCGAGCAGGGCGCGCACGCGCTCTCGTGCACTAGGTATTCCCTTGGCCTTGCGTTTCGCGATGCCCGTTTCGCCGGCGGGTTCCTCGGCGAGCTCCAGGATCCCCCGCAGCTCGTCCAGCTTCTCTCGCGTACCGCTCATGACTGCGCCTCGCTGGCGCTCGGCTTCGTCATGCGCGAGGCGCGCTGGCACATGATTCGCTCACTTCGTTCCCTCATGTCCTGGTGTTGCCCTTCGAACTCTGCAGTGTCGCCGTACGGGCGCAGCGCCCGATGGTATCCGTGGTGTGGGCCGCTGCACAGGTGTTCGTCGCATCGGATGGGACAGCTCACAGGTTTGCCCGGCACGCTCTCGGTCAATGCGACACCCCACGCAGCCTGCGAAGGGACGCGGTGTTTGTGCAACTTACCAGTCGGCGCGCGTCGCGCCGATGACTGGTCCCGAGGATCGCGCCGGTGCCTATCCGGGTGCCGTCGCGCGGCGTTAGGGTGACTTCGACGCAGCGCCGGAATGCGCGGTCGGCGCTGCGTCACAATCTATTTGGGCGGGTCGGGGAACTGCGCCGGGGGCGAAATTCCTGTGCGCCGAATACGCGGTCGATACCGAAATCATGATCGTTTGGCGGCTGCACGTAACGAAAATCACTCGGGTGCTTGTGAATTCGCCCAACGAATGGGGTGCCCGCTGATGACTTCCCTGATTCGGTGGATCGTATCCCGTTTTCATCACGAATCGTCGCTAGTCTTCTTGAGTCATGACGGCTATGCAGGTCAGTTCGAGTACCGAGAGTCTGGCGTCGAAACTCCTCGACTACTTGGCACAGCACGCGGGCGGCGCTCCGATCGGTGATGTCGCGACGACCACCAGGGATTGTGTCGCGGCGGCGGTAGAGTTGCTCGCGCCGCGACCACCGCAGCGGATAGCCGGGCCGCCCGAAATCGCAGGCACCGCAACGCGATGGGCACGCGAGGGGGTCGCGCTGGAAACAGTGCTCGGCGCCTATCACGACGAAATCCGTTCTGGTTTGGAATTTGTCGCCGAACACAGTGACGGCGAGGCGGTCGCCGGGGCGCAGTTGATCCTGCGGGTGCTGGAAATGGTCACGGTCACCACGTCGACCGCCTATGTGGACGAACATCGCGCGGTGGCCAGGGAGCACCAAACCGCCGCGCAGACCTTGCTGTCCGCCCTGCTCGGCGGCCATGCGGTCGGCGAGTTGGCCGCGCAGACCGGAATCGCGATCGCACCGGCGTATCAGGTGGTGGCGCTGAGTATTCCGGCCCACCCCGATGAACGAAGACCGGGTGCGGGCGTCGTGGCGGCCCGGCGCAAACTGCGCCGGGTGCAGGCCGCGCTGGCCGGCCCGCTCGGTTCCCGCGCGTTGTCGCTGCTGTCCGCGGCGGGCGGCACCGTGCTCGTGCCGTCCGATATCCGGCCCGCCCGCGTCGGCGCACCGGCGATGACCGCCGATGTGCTCGCCATCCTGAGTGAGGCCGCCGAGGTGCCGCTTACCGCCGTGGTCGCCACCGGCGGCACCGCCCGCATCCCCGAACTCGCCGCTCGCACACACGATTTGCTGGACCGCATCCGCGCCGCGGGCAGATCGCCGGGTCTGTACCGCGTGGCCGACCCCGACGAGGCGGCGGATTGTGATCCGGCCCAGCAAGTCCGGACCCCCATGGTCACCTCGGCCAACGATCATGAAATAGGCCGCTCGGCTTGACGTTTCATCCCTACTGTCGAATGCGCCGCGCTACCGCCGAGCACAAGGAGTACGTGTGACCACCGCGTTGACCGATCGCGATATTCTGCGCGAACTGGAACCCGTCGCCGAACGTTTGCTCAATGACCACCTGCGCAAAGCCAAGGCGTGGAACCCGCACGATTATGTGCCGTGGGACGACGGCCGCAACTTCGCCGCACTCGGCGGAATCGATTGGGAGCCGGGCCAATCCAAGCTGTCCGAGGTGGCCCGGACCGCTATGGTGACCAACCTGCTCACCGAGGACAATCTGCCGTCCTATCACCGCGAGATCTCGGAGACGTTCTCCCTCGACGGCGTGTGGGGCACCTGGGTCGGCCGCTGGACCGCCGAGGAAAATCGGCACGCCATCGTCATGCGCGACTATTTGGTGGTTACCCGCGCGGTCGACCCGGTGCTGCTGGAACAGGCCCGGATGGCGCATATGACCACGGGCATCGCGAAACCCGAAAAAGGGCAGCAATTCCTGCGTTCGGTCGCCTATGTCACCTTGCAGGAACTGGCTACCAGAATCAGTCACCGGAACACCGGAACCGCATGCGACGAACCCATCGCCGAGCGTATGCTGCAACGGATCGCCGCCGACGAAAACCTGCACATGATCTTCTACCGCAACATCAGCGCAGCGGCCCTCGATCTGATGCCGAACGAATCGCTGCGTGCCATCACCGACATCGTCACGCGCTTCCAGATGCCCGGTCTCACCCAGCCGAACTTCCGCCGCAACGCGGTGGTGCTCGCCAAACACGGCATCTACGACCTCCGTCAGCACCTGGACGTAGTGGTGCGGCCGGTGCTGCGGGCGTGGAATGTCTTCGAGCGCACGGACCTATCCGGCGACGGCGAACGGGCGCGCGACGAGCTCGCCGCCTACCTCGACGAATTGGCCACGAAGGCAACGAGATTCGAAGAGCAGCGGGACCGGGTGGCGGCCAGGCAGGCAGAACGAGCCGCCGTAGCGAGATGAGCATCCGGCGGCCGATCAGCGCGGCGGCGATGGCACTCATCGCCGCGACGGTCGCTGTTCCCGCCGTGGCGGATACGCCCGGCGTACCCGGCGGGCCACCACCCGCCGTCGACCCGTCGATGACCCGGACCGGCCTCCTCTCCATCGAGAGTGTCGGCCCGCAGCGCGACCACCTGCGGATTTCCTCGGCGGCCATGCGCCGGGTGATCGAGGTCGACGTGCTGCGTGGCACCGGCTCGGCGCCACGCCCGACGCTGTATCTGCTCGATGGCGTCGACGGCGAAGCCACCTCGGGCTGGCTCACCAAGGGCGGCGCCGCGGAGTTCTTCGCGGACAAGCCGGTGGACGTGGTACTGACCAGCGGCGGCACCGGCAGCATGTACAGCGACTGGGTGCGCCACGACACCGCACTCGGGCTCAACCGGTGGGAAACCTTCCTCACCGACGAACTGCCGCCGATCGTGGAGTCGCTGCTGAAGTCCTCCGGCCGCCGCGCCATCGCCGGGGTCTCGATGGGTGCGCAGGCGGCGATGATGCTGGCCGCGCGCCATCCTGGGCGCTATCACGCCGTTGCGGGCATGAGCGGGTGCTATTCCACCGCGGACCCGCTGGGTCGCGCGGTCACCACGATCACCGTCGCATCGCGTGGCGGCAATGTCGAAAACCTCTGGGGCCCACCGGCTTCACCGGAATGGGCGGCGCACGACAGTCTGCTCGGCGCGGCCGCGCTGCGCGGCACCGCGATCTACCTCTCGGCGGCCACCGGCGTGCCGACCGGCGCCGATCTGGTGGCCATCGCGCAGTCGCCGACGATCGTCGACGCGCTGCGGCTGGCGGGCGGCGGTGCGGCATTGGAGGCCGGCGCCCGGTCGTGCACCGAGCGGTTCGCCGGCCGGCTGGCCGAGCTGAACATCCCGGCCACCGTCGAATACGGGCCCGAGGGCATGCACACCTGGCCGGACTTCGAGGCCGAACTGCCGCGGGCCTGGCAGGTGCTGGCGAAGGCGCTCGAGCTGCCATCACCGAAGTGAGCGAGGACGTCGTCACGGAGTGACCGATGACGGCATCGCGGAGTGACCGAAGACGTCGTCTCGGAGGGACGGAAGGCGCAGCGCGGAATCACCGGCCGGTCGGCGCGTTGACACTGATATGACCTCGGCACTTCCCTCCGTCCGGTTCTCCATCCTGGACCGGTCCCGCGTCCGGCGCGGTCAGAGCCACCCCGCGGCGTTGCGCGACACCGTCGAGTTCGCTCGCCTCGCCGAGGAATGGGGCTACCACCGTTTCTGGGTGTCCGAACATCACAGCGTGCCCGGTGTGGCCGGGTCGGCACCGACGGTGCTCGCGGCGGCCGCTGCCGCCGCCACCCAACGCATCCGGATCGGCACCGGCGGAGTGATGCTGCCCAACCATCAACCGCTGATCGTGGCCGAACAGTTCGGTGTGCTGGAATCGCTGTACCCGGGCCGGATCGACATGGGTCTCGGCCGCTCGGTCGGCTTCACAGACGGGGTCCGCCGCGCGCTCGGCCACGACAAGCGCGACGCCGAGGACTTCGACGCCCAATTGACCGAGCTGCTCGACTATTTCGACCACGGCCGAAACGGCGTGCACGGCTGGCCCGCCGAGGGACTGCGGATTCCGGCGTTCCTGCTGGCGACCGGCTCGGGTGCCGAGCGGGCCGCGCGCTTCGGGCTGCCGCTGGTGATCGCCGCGGTGGGCGGGACGGACCGGATGATCGAGGCGATCGAGCGCTACCGCGCCGGGTTCCAGGCCACGGCCTGGGGCGCTGAACCATATGTCATGGTGTCCGGATCGGTCGTCATCGCCGACACCACAGAGCAGGCGCGCCGACTGTTGTTGCCGGAGGCGTGGTCGAACGCGTACTCACGCACCCGCGGCGAATTTCCGACGCTGATCCCGCCGTCCGAGATCGAGGCGCTGACCATGACCGACCGGGAGCGCAGGATCTTCGACGAATCGCTGCTCGGCCACGTACACGGCACCGAGGACGAGGTCGCCGACCAGTTGGAGCACCTGGTGACCAGCACCGGTGCCGACGAAATCCTGGTGCACACCAGCACTTACGATCGGGCCGCGCGGCTGGAGTCGCACCGTAGGCTGGCCCGGCTGACCGGATTGCTCGGCGCCGCGGAAGCGGGTGCGCGAATCGGACAGGCGGTGTAGCCACTACTCAATCGGCAAGCGGGAAGCGGACTTCCGCGGCCGCGTAGCCGAAGAGCTTGCGTCCGTCGGATCGCGCGTCGATCGCGATGGTCGCGCGACGGCGGCGTCGATCGAGCGAGGTCACCCGGCCGTGGAATTCGATCGCACTGGTGGTCAGCAGCGGGATCCGCAGGGAGTGGGTGGAGTGCGCGAACTGCGCGCGAAACCTGGTGACCGCGGCCGGGTCGCCCAGCCATGGACTCAGAAACGCCGCGGCCAGACCGAGTTTCAGCATGCCGGGCGCGACAAGCGACGGCAAGCCGCTCGCCATCGCTGCCTGCTCGTTGCACACTGCCGGATCACCGTCACCGACCACGTCCGCGTAGTTCATGAGATCACCGCGAGACAGCCGCACAGTTCGACGGGGCAGTTCGGTGCCGACGGCGAGCGCATCGAAATCGGCTGTGGTGCGCGGTATCCGGCTCGCGCACGGCGGAGCCACCCGGTCGGCCGTCGACGGGACGAGGTTGCCGGGCGGTGAGCCGGATCGGGCGGGGGCGTAGCCGTTCACGGCGATGCCGCGGACCGTTTCGGCGAGTTGGGGACCGGTCCTGGCGAGCAGAGCGGTCGAACCGGTCTGCACCGTTTCGCCGTGCTGATCGATGAGTACGCTCTTGATCGCCAACACGTCGTAGTCGGCGAAATGACGGAACGACTCGAAATAGATGTCACAGGTCAGCCGGTCGCCCGCGACCAACGGCCTGCCGATGTCGAGCACCTGATCCGCGTGCAATATGCGGGTCGGCTGGTAGCCGGTGATCAGCGTGTCAAGTATTTCCCGCTGCACCCGACTCAGGATTATCGACGAGAAGGTGGCCGGTGCGAGCAGGCCCGGGAAACCGAGGTCGGCGGCCGCGTCCGCACTCCAGTGCGCCGGATGGAAATCCTGAACGGCGCGGGCGAATTCGCGAATCTTTTCCCGGCCGACTTCATAGGGCGTGGTCGAACGATACCGATGGTTGACCAGTGCCTGGACCTGATCGGCCGGATTCACGGCGATGTCGCGCATGTTTGCTCCTGTATTGCTACTGGCCGAAAAGACGGTGTCGAGCTTTACTGGCCTGGCCCGAATTGCCAAGTGAGCCGCGGCACTTGGTCGGGCGTCACCGCGCCGACCACGTCCACACCGGCGTCGGTGAACGTGCCGACGGCCCGGTCGATATGGTCGGCCGAGGTGACCACCACCGCATCTTGCGCGCCGATTTCGCGCATGATCCGCGCGGAGTGTTCGGCGTTCTGCACGGTCGAGTCCGCGTCCGGTTCGAGGTGGATCCGCTCGGCCGGAATGCCGTGTCGGATGAGCCAGTCCGCCATCGCCTGTGCCTCGGTGATGCCGTTGTGTGGATTCCCGCCAGTGACGATGACCGGTGACGCCGGAGCCAGCAGGGCCTGCACAAATCCGGCGTGCAAGCGGTCGATCAGCTCCGGTCGCATCGTTCCGTCGGGCAGCAGGCCGTAGCCGAGCACCACGATGGCGGTCGCCGGACCGCGCAGTGCGGGAAGGGGTTGCGGCTCCGGCGGGACGAGGGTGCGCAGCGCGTCCGGGAATCGGCTTTCGGCGGAGCCGGTGCTGTCGGCGAAGGCGGCGGGCAGATGGACGACCGCGACCGCGACGGCGACCGCGCCGAACAGCGTGCGAACGGTGCTCCTCGCTCGGTACGCGGGACTGCGGTAGTTCGAAAAGACGGTGACGAACATAGGGATCTCCGGGGTTAGCCATCGGCTCACCACCGGTGGCTGGAAAAGATTCACCCATGTTCGGCCACTCCGTTGTATTCGCTCCACAATTCGGCTGTTTATCTGTAGACCTCACCGTTCGGCAGGGTCGCTATTCAGTGAAAATCACGTGCGGTTGTGCGCTGCCGGAACAGTTGGTCCGTCGCACTGTGACTATTCCTTACCGACGTAATTCTCGGCGGCGGACTGTGTCGGTTCCCTAACCGCGACAGCGGCTTTGGTGAGGTGTCCAGACACCGCGTCGATCGATGGGTCGACGGTGCGCCCGGCTTTAGCGTTGGCGCAGTTTCGGTGCCGTCGACCGGCATACCTCGGCACTGCGACTCGGACTCTGTGCTCGAAGCAGGAAGGCATGCAATGAAACGAAGTACCTCTGGCCGGTCGTCGATCGCGGCGGCGGTGATGATGGGCGTCTCGGTGCTGGTCATGGGCATCGCCGGAGTCGGCGCGAGCGCCGAACCCCCGGCGGATGCGACTGAGCAGGCCCTCGCCGACTACATCGCCGCGGGCCGGAAGGCGGCGCCGGTCGCCGATTCCGGCAGCGCGTCCGGCTCGGCCTGCAACTCCGGCAGTGGCGCCGGATCAGGCAACGGCTCCGGTGACTGCTACGGCGGTTCCGGCAGCAGCTCCGGATTGTCCGGCGGATATGCCAGCGACACAGTCGGTTACGGCCCGCCGATGACCTCCTGGCTGGCCGCCTTCGGGCACGGTCTGCTCAACCCGGATGTCGCTCCGCCCGGTGCGAACGACTGGAACTGCAAGCCGACCGCCGAGCACCCACGCCCCGTGGTGATGCTGCACGGCACCTGGATGAACGCCTACAACGGCTTCGCGTACATGGGCCAACCGATCAAGGACGCCGGTTTCTGTACCTTCACCTTCAACTACGGCCGGTCCAACTTGGTGCAGGGCGGCGGTCTCGGCTCGGTGCTGCCCGGTGTGATGGGCACCGGCTACATCCAGGACTCGGCCAAGCAACTGGCCACCTTCGTCGACCGGGTGCTCGCCGCCACCGGCTCGGCGGAGGTCGATATCGTGGCGCATTCGCAGGGCGGCTCGATGGCGAACTGGTACACCAAGTTCGAGGGCGGCGCGGACAAGGTGCAGAACCTGATCACCTACGGTGCCACCCATCACGGCACCTCGTTGGTCGGCATCGGCGCGCTCGGTCGGGCGATCAACAACTTCGGCATCGACATCCTCGGTTTCATCGAGATCTTTGTCGGCCATGCCGGTATCCAGCAGACCATCGGTTCTGATTTCGTCAATCGGCTCAACGCCAATGGCGACACCGTTCCCGGCGTCGACTACACCATCGTCGGCACCCGCTACGACGAGATCACCAACCCGTACGACCTGACCTTCCTGCGGCCAGGCCCCGGCGCGTCGGTGCAGAACATCACCCTGCAGGACGGCTGCGAACAAGACGTCTCCGACCATTTGACGATCATGTACTCACCCCGTGCCCTGTCCATCGCCCTGCGTGCCATGGACCCGGTCGGTCACCCGAATCTCGAGTGCACCTTCAACCCGTGGCTGATCGGCGGTGGCGGACAGCTGTAACAGAACGTGCACCGCGTCGGGCAGGTGAAACCCGCACTCTCCGAGCCTGTTCCGACGGATGCACCCCCCGCCACGTGACACGTGCGCACCGAACAGGTTCCCCTCAACCGCTCTCTGTTCGTTGCCCACTCTCCGGCCCGTGGCGAAGTGCCCACCGAGCGGCTGCCGCACGCGCCGCCGGTGGGCACTGTGCGTTGCAGCGAATCTGTATGAGGTTTACCTGATCTGGACCAGGTTCACCCGCCATTGGTCAACTGGCCATGTTCGCTCCACCCCCTGCTGCTTGCCTGTAGTCCTCACTGTCCGGCACGGGTTTGTTCGGATGAAAGCTTCGCTCTCGAACCTTCCCGCGCCGGACTGTGCCGTTTCCGTGGATCTCGAATGCTGCGCTCGACGCAGGAAGGCGTGTCAATGAAACGAAGGACCTCCAGTCGGCTGTCGATCGCGGCTGTGTTGGCCGGTGTCACCGCGCTCGTCATGGGCGTCGCGAGCACCGGCGCGAGCGCCGCGCCGACGGACCAGTCGATCGAGCAATCGATCGCGGACCGCATCGCCGCGAGCGGAAAGGCTACCGCCGTCACCGATTACGGCTTCAGCTCGGGGCTGTCCGGCGGATTCGCCAGTGACACAGTCGGTTCCGGCCCGCCGATGGCTTCCTGGCTGGCTGCTTTCGGTTACGGCCTGGTCAACCCCGACGCTGCCCCGCCCGGCGCGAACGACTGGAACTGCAAGCCGACCGCCGAGCATCCCCGCCCGGTGGTGCTGCTGCACGGCACCTGGATGAACGCCTACAACAGCTTCGCTTTCATGGGCCAGCCGATCAAAGACGCGGGCTTTTGCACCTTCGCCTTCAACTATGGCCGAGCCGACCCCGCGCAGGGCGGTGGTCTCCCGCCGCTGCTGCCCGGTGTGATGGGCACGGGCAACATCGAGGACTCCGCGAAGCAGCTGGCCAGCTTCGTGGACCGGGTGCTCGCCGCCACCGGCGCGCCCGCCGTCGACATCATCGGCTATTCGCAGGGCGGCGCGATGGCCAACTGGTACACCAAGTTCGAGGGCGGTGCGGACAAGGTGCGGAATCTGATCACCTACGGCGCAACGCATCACGGCTCGACCATCGACGGCATCGCCGCCCTCGGCCGGGTCGTCGACACCATCGGTGTCGACGCCATCGGCGCCAGCTCGATCGTCGTCGGCCACGCCGTCGCCGAACAGACCGTCGGCTCGAACTTCGTCAACCGGCTCAACGCGAACGGCGACACCGTCCCTGGCGTCGACTACACGATCGTCGGCACCCGCTACGACGAAGTCATGACCCCATACCACCTGAGCTTCCTGCACGCGGGCCGCGGCGCCTCGGTGCGCAACATCACCCTGCAGGACGGCTGCGAGCAAGACCTCTCCGACCACCAGACCATGATGTACTCACCCCGCGCCCTCTCCATCGCCCTGCACGCCCTGGACCCGGCCGGTCACCCGAACCTCGACTGCACGTTCAACCCGTGGTTGATCGGCGGCGGTGGGCGGTTGTAGCGGGACCGTGCCGTTCAGTCGGTGGCGCTCGCGTTACCGCACGACATTTCGGTGGCGATGTCGTGCGCGTCGAGCGCCGCCGAGGTCTTGGTCGCCAGCGACTCGGCCAACGCCATCTCCGGGCCCCGAGCGGGCTCGGGCCCGATTGTCGCGCAGCGGAATTGAGCCGACGCGACGGTGTTGTCCAGCGTGAAGATCACGTCCACCGCGATCTTGCTGTGCACCGCGACGGTGATCGCCGCGATCGCCCGGCGTTCGATCACGTGCTTCAGGTGCACGGTGGCCAGTGCGAGATCGTGCACCTGTGGCGTGCTGATGCCGACGACGTTGCCGTACCGCCACCGGCGAATGGATGGACCGCCCGATTGCCCCGCTGCCTCGTGCACCGCGAGGATGAGCTCGCCGAGGGCCGAGGCCGGAACAGTCACCTCATAGATATGTCGCCGGTTCACGATGGGTGCCCACACTTTCCGCATACGGTCGCGATCCTGTCGCACCGGCGACCGAGTTCAGAGTCAAACAATGTCCGAGAAGATCGTGGGCGCAACCGATCTGCACGACGGCGGGTCTTCGCCGAATGCCCTGGCCGGTGTTTCGTCCGCGAATCCTGACGATGTCACGATTCCGCAACGTTGTCTGTCGGTCGAATGTCCGACAAGGAAACGATGGGCACGCGGTCGGCACTCCGCCGCGGCGCAACGGTGGCGGGCAGCGTCGGGTACGACTACAACTCGTCCAGCACGATCAGGCCGTCTTGCAGAGCCCGAGCCACCAGCGCTGCCTTGGTGTTGGCCGCCCGCCCAGCCGCCGCGTACTTGCCGCGAATACGGGTGATGTGGGTGTTGACCGTACCGATAGACAGGTAAAGCTGTTTTCCGACTTGGGTTTTCGAATCACACTTGACCCAGGCGACGAGCACTTCGCGCTCGCGCGCGGACAAGTGCGGGTCTTGCCACAATCCCATCCGGTTCGGTCGTGATCGGGGGTCCGGAACGATGGAGGTCATCAGAGTTTCCCGCTTCATGCAGTGTCATCCGGTTCCGGTACCACACCTCCCCGAAGGTTGCGGACCAATAACCGACGTGCCTAATGAATATATGAGCCGTTGTCGCCCATGGGAATTCCCCAACTCTCAGCCCGCAGGTCTTGGGTCTTGCTTAGCTTCGCGAAGTGGTTGTCGGCGGTCCAGGTCGGATCGCACCGAACCGGTCGACTCGACCTCGATCCGCAGTTCACCGTTGTCGCGCAACAGGATCGACGCCAGCGTGGTGCGCCCCGGAGGCAGGACGCGGGCGGTGACCGTGCCGCCATCGGCATAGTCGAGCGCGTCCCGCAAGACGGTGCGCACGAGTTGCCGAAGGTCGGTGTCGACGTCGTCGAGGCCGCCGCTGTCATCGAGTACCACGGTCACGCCGCGTTGTCGCGCACTGCGCGCCGCCGCGCCGACCGAGGCGTCGATCATGACACCGCCGAGAATATCGTCGCGAAGTTCCGCCTCGACGAGTCGGCACTCGGCCTGTTCGTGCGTGGTGAGCGGGCGGCCCGAGGCGATGATCTCCAGCAGCGGGCGCGCGGCGCTGTCCAGCCGGGCGACGCGCTCGTCTCGCTCCTGCTGCGCGGCCTGCGCCGCGGCCTCGGCGGCGGCTCGTTCGGTATCTTGTTGCCGCAGCGCGAGAATCGAATGCGCCATCGGGCGGACCACCCTGGCGAAGAACGTCGCCATCAGCAACGGCGTGAGGTTGATGAACGAGAACCCCACCCCGGTGAGCAATCCCTGACCGGTGCCCGCGGTCCACCACGCACAGACCGCGATCTGCGCGAGCAAGCCTGCCCACGCCCACAGTGCGGCCCCGCGCACGCACAGGAAGTTCAGGTACGCGGAGCAGGCCCCGAGAAACCAGATCTGGGTGGAGTTGGCCATCGGGACCGGCAACTGCCAGATGGCCAGCGCGCTCGCGAGCGGAGCCGCCGCCGCGGTGGGCATCGCGAAACGGGCGGGCAGCGGATCGCCGGGCGCGAGCAGCATGCTCAGGCCGGCACCGAGGATGAGAACCGCGGCCAAAACGGTGCACCGGATGTCGCGGATCCCGTCGTCGGCGGCCAACGCCATGGAGCAGATCGCGACGGCGAAGAGCCCGGTCAGCAGCCACGCGGTCGGCGTCCGCATGCCGAGAATGTCACGAACATCGTCTCGGACGGTCGTGGTCATCGCGCCACCCATCCGGTGCTGATCCGGCAGCCGCGCCCCGGCGCGGTATCGATGTCGGACCAGCCGCCGGGAAGTTCGGCGAGGCGGTCGGTGATGCTGGCGCGCAACCCGAGTCGGTCCGGCGGGACGGTCGTGGGATCGAAACCGACACCGTCGTCCACGACGTCGACGCGCACGGACGCGGCATCGGCGGTCACCAATACCTCGCAGTCTGCCTCGCGTCCCCGGGAACCGGCGTGCCGCTGCCAATTACGCAGCGCCTCGCCCACGGCTGCGGCCAGCGCCGCCGCGACATCGCTTGGCACCGCCAGCGCGACACCCGCGGCACCGGCGGCCCGCAGCCGCACCGTGTCGTCGACCTCGGCCGCCGCCGCGCGGATGCTGGAGACCACCTGATCGAGGTCGAGGTTGTCCTGCACGGGCAGCCCGGAGCGCAGCCGTTCGAGGTCGCGCAGCGTGCTGTCCGCGTGGTGGGTCAGCACGGGGGAGTTGGGCGCACGCGACGCCTCGAGCAAAGTCGCGATGACCCAGTCGTGCGCGAGGGCGTCGAAGCGTCGCCGCTCGAATCGGCGCGCCTCCGCGGCGGCCGCGGTGGTGGCCTTCGCGCGCACCGCGGAGGAGGTCTGATCCAGCGTCCGCCCGACCCGGACCAGCACGACGCAAGCCGCGCAGGGCAGCGCCGAATAGGCCACGGCGAACAGCAATTCCGGCAGCAGCGGATTATGGGCGTCCGGGCCTCTGGCATACGCCGCGTTGAGCTGACTGAGCGCCGCGGAGACGGCGAGGTAGCCGAATGGCATGCGGCGCCAGAAGACACACAGGGAAAGCGCGGGTAGCCCTGGAATCCACGTGGTCCACAAGGATTCCTCGGGGGTCACCGTGGCGCCGGTACGCACGACGAGCCAACTGGTCGCCGCGAGCAGGTAGCCGAGCGCGAACGCGAGGACTGCGTAGCGCACCAGGTCGAAGCGCCAGCGCACGGCCGCGCCGATGATGAACACGGTGGGCCCGTAGACCAGAACGAGCGCGACCGGTGTCCACCACGGTGCGGCCAGCGCGGACTGGGCCAGGGCGATCGGCACGGTGAGGGCCGCATAGAACAGGCCACCGGATCCGACGAAAAGGCAAGCGCCACGGACGAGGCGGGATTCGGCGCTGCGCGGTGGCGCGGCCGTTTCGATCATCGGGGCCGGGGATCGCCGCCGAGGAAACCGTCCCGTTTCGCCTCCCGGTAGAGGTCCACCCGCGACCGGACCGGACGGCCTGCCTCGGCGTACCGGCGGCGGATCCGGCTCAGATAGTCGTTGACCGTGTGTTCGGAAAGGCCGAGCTTGTGTGCGACGGAGGCGGCGGTCTCGCCATTCGCGTAGTGCTCCAACACGTCTCGTTGCCGGGGTGGCAGATCGATGTTGGTCAGCGCCGGATCGCTGTCGATGGCCGAGGCCCATGCCATCGTCGCGACCTGTCTGCCGGAGGCGGCCGCGCGGATCATCGCGGTGGTGCGTTCGGCCGGATCGCTTTTCAGCGCGACGCCGAGTACGCCCGCGCGTGCCGCGGAGCGGATCAGGTCGCGCCAATCGCCGGTGGTGTAGACCAGGCACGGAATGTCGAGGCTGTGCAGCAGTTCGACATTCGCACGTGGGCTGGAACCGTCGGGCAGCCGCAGATCGAGGACGGCCAGATCCAATTCCGTTGTCCGGTCCAGCAGCGCGGGGACGGTCGGCGCGATCGCGACGACGGTCAGATCGGGCTGGTCGGACAGGATCGCGGCCAGACCGACCGCGACGGCTTGGTGGTCTTCGACGATGCCGATTCGGCGCACCGTTCCTGGCGTCGCATAGTCGCCGGGCAGATCGGTGACGGCGACTCCCGCCATTGTGAGCAGCCGGCGGATCACCATGAATGGAATTAAATCACTCGATAACCGGCGTGCCAAGGGAACCTGTTCTGATATTCGGAGGTAACACCGTGCATCATCGGAGCGAATGGTGATCGAAGGGGTCGGACGAGATTGTCACCTTACGTCGTAAGCTGATTTCGACCGGTCGGTTCGATAATTCGGCGGTCGAATCCGCTTGCGGCAGTGGGGATCAGGATTGGTTCCTCGAGGATGGCGGTAGCCGTATTCTGTGTGCGCGGATCTCTGTAGGTAATTGCGCATATGTGCGTGGAATGCGCTCGATGTCGTCGTTATCGAGCCGGTTGGGGTATTGCGTGATATTTCCTCAAATTACCCGTTTTTACAGTCGGCGCTCGTCGATCGAGGCCGCTTCAGTGGCGGGTCGATCGGGATCACGCGGGCCACGCCGGGGCCGGTACCGGGATGTCGAGTGTTCGGTGGACAGACATCGGCGACCGGCGCCACGAAACTCAATAGGTGCGGCCGCAGGACTCCGGGTGCGCGTCGGATCACCACACCCGGACAACTGAAGAGATTGCTGGACAACAAGTTCGAGATCGTGCAGACCGAATCAGGGGCATTTGAGTGATGAGCATCTTCACAGAGTGGCAGCGGCCGAGCGCGAAGTCTGAACGGGTCACCTTGGCGGACCCGCACGACGAAGGCAACCCCAAACAGCGGGCCTTCCTCGGGCTCGACCGAGCCGGGCTCAGTCTGTTGATCTACGGCCCCGGCGACATTCTGCGTTGTTTCGCCGCCCTCGGTGCGGCGGCACCGGTTTTCCGCTCGGCCGAGTTACGGGCGGAGTCGCCGTATCTGGGCCGGTTCCCCGGCAAGAGTGACATCACGTGGATGGCATTGAACGGCCCGGCGGGTTCCGCGATCTCCGTGCAGTGTTATCCGCAGTGCGACATCGACTTCGTCACCAGGCAGATCGCGGTGCGGGTGAGCGGACCGAGCGGTGTGCTTGCGCCGCCTTGGCAGTTCGGCATCGGGACAGTGGGCGCGCGGGTGCCCGCCGGGTTCGCGGATATCTTCGGCCCTGCCGATGCGGTGCCCCTCGGCGCCCTCCCCGGTCTGGCGGCGCTACCCGTTTCGGTGGCACGACCGCAGACTGCTTCCGGACGTCAGGTCGTGCGATAGCTGCGCGCGACGAGGGCCGAGCGCAGGTACCAGAGGCCGGAAGGCTGGGACGGGTCGAAGCCGGTGAGCTGGCCGATGCGCTTGAGGCGATAGTCGACGGTGTTGGTGTGCACGTGCAGGACTCGGGCGGTGCGCTGGCGGTTGAGGTTGTTGCCGATGTGGCGTTGCAGGGTTTCCAGCAGTTCCGGGTGCTCGTCGAGGGGGTCGAGCAGCTGACCGAGGTATTCGCGGCCGGGGCCGGGGCGGGTGAGCTGATATTCGAGCGCGAGTTCGTCGAAGCGGTACAGGCCGGCCACCGCCTCCAGGCGCTGCACCATATCGAGCAGTTCGTGGGCTTGGTCGGCGGCATTGGGGATCTGTTCGGGGGTGGCCTCGACCATGGTCGCGGTGATGCCGACCTGCGCGGCATGCGAGAGCTGGTTGACCAAGGTTTCGAGGCCCGCGTTGTCGAACTTGGTGGACGGGATCAGAACCGTGCCGCCGTCGACGCTGAGCAGTGACAGGGCGCTGTCACCGCAACGCGTCGCGAGTTCGGCCTGCACCCGTCTCAGCTTGCGACGCGCGACGACCTGGCTGTCGAGCATCGGGTTGTGTTCCTCCCGATGTGGCGGGATCGCCACGGCGAGAACGGCATACGCCGCCGCGATGGCGATGCCGCACTCGCGCGCCATGGTGGAGGTGCTGTGCCCGCCGAGCAACGCGGAGGTCAGCGTGTGCACGGCCGTGTGGTGTTCACTGACCACCGCGCGCAGTTCCCTGATGTAGGCGACGGAGGTCGCCGAGCTGATCATGTCCAGCATTTCCAGCACCATCTTGGCGCCGTCGACCAGGCTGTCGTAATCCTTGATCGAGGCGTCGGAGATCACCAGATCCAGCCCCATTTTGAAGCCCTCGTGGATGGAGTGGTGAATCGTGTCGATCGGCACGCCCTCGCGCGCCCAACCCGCGGCGGCGTCCTGGAGGCGCTGCAGCTTCTCCGGGATGTTCTGGCCGTCGAGCATGCTCACCGCGAACTCGAGGCACACCCGGGTGATGGTGGTGACGTCGCCGGAGATCGCGTCGGCGGGCAATGTGCCACAGGGGATGATGTTTTCGACGAAGTGCCCGACCATCTGCCGGGATAGCGCACGGACGTCCTTGAGCGGGGACGACATCGGTTTGCCTGCGAGAGTCAGGCTTTGCCGTGCCGAGTTGTCGATCGACATTGACGACTCCTTCCGCCCCCGGGATCTAGCTGTGCGGCGCATTCACACTAATCGTTTCTTCCTGGTAACGGAACGATTTGGGCGGTTCTGTGCAGCGTCAGAGACTGGTCGGTTGGCGGTTGTGACCGGTCACAGCGGCGAGCCGCGGCTGACAATTGGTCGCTTGATTTGTTGAAACCTGGTCGGACTGTTATGAATTGACCGTTGTATCCAACATTGGGTCGGGGAGTTCGAAAAGGAGGGGGTTCGTGGCGTTTCGCCATACCACCGTGAAGTTTCGTCGTCTGTTGATCGCGGCCGCGTTGCCGGTCGCGGTTGCCGTGGCGTCCGTCGGCGTTGCTCAGGCTGATCCGGGTGTGCCCGGTAGTCAGTCGGTCGCCGTCGCAGCGGTGGAAAACAGCGCGGCAGCGCCGGTCGCTGAGCCGGTCGCGCAGGTCGTGCCGGTTTCGCAAGAGGCCGGTCTGCCGCTGGAGTCGATCAAGAACGACGAGATCAAGAACGAGGATCCGCTGGCCAACGGCATTGTCGGCGGCGCGCTCGCCGGTGCCACCGGCTCGGCGATCATCGGCTGCATTGCCACGATTTACGTGCTGTGCATCCCGGGTGCCGTGAACGGCGCCATCTGGGGCACCGTGCTCGGTGCGGTGGTCGGTGCCCTCGTCGGCATCATCGCGCCGAACTCGGTTCCGCGCATCCTGCCGTAAGGCCGGTGCCAGCCGTGCCCGCACACCTTTCCGGTGTGTGGGCACGTTTTGCGTTGTGGCCCAAAACGATTACGCCAGCACCGCGATGTCGAGCGCGCGCAGGCGAGCGGGATCGGCGATCACCTGGTAGCCCGCGATCCGGTCGGCGCGCACTGTCACGGTAAGAGCGAGCAACAGTTTGCCGCGCGGCGCGACCAGGATGCCGACCGCACCGTTGACCACGGCCAGCGTGGCCACCCGCGAACGACGTTGCAGCAGTACAGTTTCCTCGGCCACCGCCCGCGCACCGCGGACCACCGCCGCCATGCCCGCTGGCAGCGCTGCCGGGTCGGCGACGCGGACCACATCGGGGGCGAGCACGGCGAGCAGGGCGTCGAGGTCACCGCCGCGGGCAGCGGTCAAGAACGCCTCGACCACATGCCGTTGTTCGGCGAGTTCGGTTGCCGTCGCTGTCGATTCACCCTGTGCGCGCTGCCGTGCCCGACTGGCGAGCTTCTTCGTGGTTGCCGTCGTCCGCCCGACGATCGGTGCGATCTGGTCGAACGGCACCGCGAACAGATCGTGCAGCACGAACGCCACCCGCTCGTCGGGGCCGAGCGTGTCCAGCACCACCAGCAGCGCGCGGCCGACCGAATCGATCAGCATCGCTTCGTGTTCCGGGTCGCTGTCGTAGGCGGCGTCGCCGAGTTCGGCGAGCAGATCGATGGGGTCTTCGCGGCGGGCGGCCCGCGAGCGCAACATGTCGAGGCAGATCCGCGAGACCACCGTGGTCAGCCAGCCGACCAGGTTCTCGACGTCACCGGTGTCGTGGCGGGCCAGGCGCAGCCACGCCTCCTGGACGGCGTCGTCGGCTTCGCTGACCGAACCGAGCATGCGATACGCGACCGCCCGCAAGTGGCCGCGATGCGTCTCGAACCGCCGCGCCAGCATGTCTTCGGCCCGCATCGGTCACCTTTCCGTTCCGCCATCCGTCACACGTTCGACAGATCCGCCCGCGCCCGGCTCGGCGAGGTGCGGCGTCGCCCGGCGCCACACCACGATCGCAGGCCGGTCGCAGCACGAACCAGGAGGGTATTACCTATGTCCACCGCCTACGTCATCGTCACCATCGTTGCCGCGGCCGCCATGCTGATCGCGTCCGGTGTCGATGTCTTCCGCGCCCAGTGGGTGCGCGACAACATGAAGCGCTACGGCCTGCCCGAGTGGACGCTGTACCCGCTGGCCGTGATCAAGGCGGCTGGGGCGCTGGGCCTGCTCGTCGGGCTCGCCATCCCCGCGCTCGGCTTGGCCGCCGCCATCTGCCTGGTCCTGTACTTCATCGGCGCGATCATCACCATTGTCCGTGCCCGCGGCTACGGCGACCTCGTCTATCCGACGCCGTACCTGGTCCTGGCCGCCGCGTCGCTCGGCTTGTTCGTCGCCTCGTGAGCACGACCGATCAGTCGGCGCACTGTCGGAAGGGGCCGCCCGCTACCCGTTCAGGATGAACCGCGCCGCCTGCTCACCGATGAAGACCGCCGGTGCGTGCGTGTGGCCGCGGATGAGCAGCGGCATGACCGACGCATCCGCCACCCGAAGGCCCTGCACGCCACGCACTTCCAGGCGCGGGGTGACGACGCTGGCTACATCGGTGCCCATCCGGCAGGTGCCGACCGGGTGGTACAGCGTGTGCGAGTAGCCGTTCAAGGTGAGTTCGAGGGTCGCCTCCATATTCGCCGGTGCTTGCGGCGGATAGATCAGCGGGCCGAGTACCGCCTTCATCGCCGGGGTGGCGGCGATTTCGGCGCAGGTGCGCAGGCCGGACATGATCGCGGCGCGGTCGACGCCCGCGCTGTCGGACAGGTACCGCGGGTCGATCACCGGCTTGGCGGCGGGGTCGGCGGCGGCCAGCGTGATGCGGCCGCGACTGTGCGGGCGCAGCAGCACGGTCGCCAGGATCACGCCGTGCTCGGTCGGGTCGACCAAGCCCTCGTGGTAGAACGGCGCGGGGGCGAAGATCAGCTCGAGGTCGGGCAGGTCGAGATCGGGCCTGCTGCGCACGAACCCGTAGGCCTCGCCCACATTGGAGGTGAGCATGCCGCGATGCCGGAGCAGGTAGTCCAGCAGTTGGCGCGGCTTCTCGGCGGCGAACAGCGAGTCGGCGGCGACGCCGTAGCCGATGCCGGCGACGAGATGGTCCTGCAGGTTCGCGCCCACCTCGGGCACGTGCCGAAGGGCGCGAATGCCCTGGCGCGCCAACTCGTCCCGGTCGCCGATGCCCGAAAGCATCAGCAACTGCGGACTGTTGATCGCACCGCCGCACAGCACCACCTCGCGCCGCGCGGTGACCGTGTGCGGACCGCCGCCCTGGTGATATTCGACGCCGACCGCGCGGGTTCCGTCGAACAGGACCCGGGTGGCCAATGCCTCGCTGCGGACGGTCAGGTTCGGCCGGCGCATCGCGGGCCGCAGATAGCCGTCCGCGGTGCTCCAGCGGCGGCCGCCGTGCTGGGTGACCATGGTCTGGCTGAAGCCTTCCGGCTCCGGCCGATTCGGCGGCTCGACCTCGAAACCGGCCTCCTGCACCGCCGTCAGGTAAGCGGCCGTCAGCGAGCGGGGACTGCGTTGCCGCGAGATGTGCAGGGGGCCGTTGGCGCCTTCGTCCGGATATTGTGCGGCTTCGACACTTTCGATCCGCCGGAATTGCTCGACGGCGGCCGCGAAGCCCCACTCGTCGCCGGCCAGCAGCGCCCACTCCTCGTAGTCGGCGCGGAAACCACGCACCCACATCATCGCGTTCATCGATGACGAGCCGCCGAACATCTTGCCGCGCGGCCAATAGATCTGCCGGTTCTTCAACTCCGGCTGCGGCTCGGTGAGATAGTCCCAATCCACCTCGGAGCGAAACAGTTTCGCGAATCCGGCGGGGATGTGGGCGAATTTGTTCTTGTCCTGCGGCCCGGCCTCGAGCAGCACCACCGAGTTGTTCGGATCGGCACTGAGCCGGTTCGCCAGTACGGCGCCCGCGGATCCGGCGCCGACGATCACATAGTCCGCGGTAAGCCCACCTGGTTGCACTGTCCCACTCCGATCTGCGCTGCCTACGGCAAAGATACGAGGATCGGGTTGGCCGGGGTTCGATTTCGGCCCAACCGGACACAAGTCACCGACTACGGAGGTATCGAAGCAGTGGATGCGGGAACAGTGATCGTCACCGGCGGCAGTCGCGGTATCGGCGCCGCCACCGCCCACCTGCTCGCGAGGGCGGGCCGCCGCGTCTGCATCGCCTATCGCGCCGACGCGGCGGCGGCCGAGGCGGTGGCCACCGACATCGCCGCCGCGGGCGGCACCGCGCTCGCGGTGCGCGCCGACATGAGCAGTCCCACGGACATCGCCGCGCTGTTCAGCACCGTCGACACCGAGCTCGGACCACTCCGCGGCCTGGTCAACAATGCGGCGACGCTCGAAACCCAATGTCGGGTAGACGAACTCGACGCCGCACGGCTGCACCGCGTGATGACCGTCAACGTCGTCGCCCCGATGCTGTGCGCGAAACACGCGATCCAGCGCATGTCCACCTCGCACGGTGGCACGGGTGGCGCGATCGTCAATGTGTCGTCGGCGGCCGCGCGCCTCGGCTCACCCGGCGAGTACGTCGATTACGCGGCGAGCAAGGGCGCCCTCGACACCTTCACCCGCGGACTCTCCGTCGAAGTCGCCGCGGAAGGCATCCGCGTCAACGCCGTCCGACCGGGCTTCATCCACACCGATATGCACGCTCAGGGCGGTGAGCCCGGCCGGGTCGACCGGATCGCCCCGACCCTGCCGATGCGCCGCGGCGGTCGCCCGGAGGAAGTCGCTGAAGCCATCGCGTGGCTGCTGTCCGAGCGCGCCTCGTACGTAACCGGCACCTTTATCGATCTCGCAGGCGGGCGCTAGGTCAGCGGCAACCCCGATTTCGGCCGCGAGACTGCTCGCGGACAGGGCCTGGTCGAGGTGGCTGTTGAGGTAGGCCACGGCGCGACGGACCAGGTCGTGGTCGGCCGGTGGCGCGGCAACGAACATGCTCATCTGCGCGTCGACGTGCTCGTCGCGGTGGCCCTTGTGCTCGCTCCGCCGCTGTGAGCGGCTAGTTCAGGATGAGCAACGCCGACTTCTCGATGCGGTCGGCGATCTCCGAATACGACCCGTAGCCCATGCCCGCCCGCACGAGCGCGCCCGCGTACAGCAACTCCAATGACTCGACGACATCGGGATCCGGGTCCGGCCCGAGGGCGCGGATGATCCGCTTGCGGATCTCGGTGCCGATGCGGCCGCGCAGATGCTCGACATCGGGATCGCGGCCGAGCAGCGCGCTGGTCACGGCGCCGGACAGCTCCTGCTCGTCGGCCACCAGCATGGCGATGTTCCGCAATTCGGCGATCACCCGGACGGTCGGGTCCGCATCCTCGCTCGCCGGTGACGGCGCGGAAATCAAACGCCGCCAGAAGATCTCGGCGACCAGATGTTCCTTCGAGGAGAAATACGTGTACGCGGTCGCCGTACCGACCCCCGCCGCCGCTGCGACCATCCGGATCGTCATTCCCGCGAATCCTTCGCGGGCAAGCACTTCCACCGCCGACCTGGTGAGCTTGTCGACGGTGTCGGCCTGCTTTCCGGACAGCCTGCGGCGGGTCGCCTCGAGAATGACGGAATCGGGTTCGGACATGTGTCTGGATACTACTATGGCCGGTTCAGTTCTTGGCCGCGGCCAAGCCGGCCCTGCGGCCGTAGAAACTGCCGTCACCGAGCGAGGCCCCGCTCACGTAGCCGCCCGCGCACAGCCCGGAGGTGCAGCGCCCCGCGGCGTAGAGGCCGGGGATGGGCGCACCGGAAACGTGCAGCACCCGCGAATCGAGGTCGGTGCGCAACCCGCCGAGGGTGAAACCCGCGGTGAAACCGCGCATGTCGAACGCGGCCAGCGAACCTCGCAGCGGGCGAACCCATTCCGGCTTCTTGCCGAGCAATGGGTCCTTGCCGTCGGCGGCGTGCAGGTTGTAGCAGTCGACAGTGGACTGCAACGCCAGCGTCGGCAGCCCCATGTCGGCCTCCAGCTCCGCCACCGTTTCGGCCGCCCAGGTCGGCGGCTGCCGGAAGAAGGGGGTAGCGGTCTCGGTGGCCAGCCCGGCCTCGTAGGCGGCCTCGTCGATGACCAGATATGCCTGGTTGTCCTGCTGGATGAGCGTCGCCTGGCCGATCCGGCCGGGATAGGTGTCCTCGGCGATGAACCGCTGGCCGCGCCCGTTGACCAGGATGCCGCGTGCCATCAGCTGCGGGTCGCCGAAGAACGCCACCTCGGTCGCGTCCATGTGCGCCAGTTCCGCGCCGAGCGCCTGCGCGACCCGGATACCGATCCCGTCGTGCTCCTCGATCGCGGCCGCGGGCCTGCCGATCAGTCGCGGCGCGTAGCCTTCGATCATCTGCTGGTGGTAGGCGAAACTGCCGGTGGCCAAGACGAGTCCGCGATCGGCGCGGATCGCCACAGTCTTACCGTAACGCTTGGCCATCACCCCGACGACGCGATCGTCGTCGTCCACCACGAGACGACCGATCCGCAGGTCGTATTCGACTCGGACACCGAGGGATTCGGCGGTCTCGGCCAGCGGCTTCATCAGCATGTAGCCGCCGCTCTTGCGGCCGATCTTCTTGTCGGCCAGCTGCGGAACATGGCCGCGCGGCGCCGGTTTCGCGATCGCGTTGAACGGGGCGGCGTTCTCGCCGCCGGAGTACATCAGCCCCTCGTCGTGCGGGGGCTCCCACCCTGGCTCACCCCAAAACGCCTCCCGGAACGGCACTCCGCAGGAGACGAGCCAGTTATAGTGTTCGACGCTGCCGCGGCAGTAGTCGGCGATCTTGGCTTTGTCCACGCCGGGGCCGAGCGCCGCGAGCAGGAAGGTCTCCATGTTCTCGGGGGTGTCCTCGAAGCCGAGTGCCTGCTGGAGTGGGGTGCCGCCGCCGAGGTAGATGAAGCCGCCCGCCATCGCGGCCGCGCCGCCCCAGCCGCCGGTGCGTTCCAGGATCAGCACGTCGGCGCCTGCCCTCGCCGCTTCGATCGCCGCGCAGACCCCGGCGATGCCGTAGCCCGCGACGACGACATCGGCCTGCTGGTCCCACTCGGTGATGCCGCTCGCACGCAACGGACGAAGGGGGTTGGCGTCAGTCATGTTTCGGTCCTTCACTCTGGCGGGCGGACTTTTTCTGTTGCGCCACAATGGTGCCCACCAACAGATCGAGTTTGGTGCCGTTCGGCCAACCGACGTAATGACAGAGGAATACCGCGATCTCGTGTAGCTGCTCCTCGGTGAGCTCCTCGTTGCGCAGCGCTGCGCCGATCTGGATGCCAGCGGTGTCGATGGCCCCCTGTGCGGTGAGGGCCCCGAGCAGCAGCAGTCGCCGGTCCCGGATGGACAGCGCCGGACGCGACCAGATGTCGGCGAACAGGTGGTCGGCGGTGACGGCGAAGTGGCTGCCGGGATAGTCCTTGAATTCGGTGCCGTAGACCTCGGCCATCTTGGCCAGTCCGCGCTGGCGGACGGAATCGGCGGAACCGTTGTCGGTCATGAGCTGTGCCTTTCGGATGCGCCGACGCCGAGCCCTTGCCCGAGCTGCTCGAGGGCGAGTTCGGCGAGGGGGAGGGTGACGTCGAGTCGGTTGCCGAGGTCGAGGGCGAGACCGAGGTCCTTCTCACCGAGATCACGCACGTGCCGCAGGATCGGCAGCCAGAAGTCGCCATCCTCGATCGGCGCGGTGCGGTCGCGCAGCATGATGGCGCCGGGCCCGCCGGTGACGGCATCGGAATGCCTGACCACCTTGCCGAGCACCTTCAGGTCGAGTCCGGCCGCCTCGGCCAGCCGCTGCGCCTCGGTGGCCGCGGTGAACGCGATGAAGTGGAGCAGATTGCGCGCCAGCTTCATTCGCGTGCCCGCGCCGACCGGCCCGGCATACACGATCAGATCGGCGAAACAACCGAACGGCGCACGGATCCGCTCGAAGGCCGCGTCGCTGCCGCCGACCATGACCGCGAGCGTGCCCCGTGTGGCGCCCGGTGCTCCGCCGCTCACCGGTGCATCGATGAATTCGACGCCGTGCGTGGCGCATTCGGCGGCCAGTTCTTCGGCGGTGCGGTCGCTGATGGTCGAGTGCACGGCCACGACAGTTTCCGGTGCGGCACTGCGCAACAGGCCCTGGGGTCCGGTGATCACGTCGCGCACCTGCGCGTCGTTCACCACGGCCACCGAAATGATCGTGGCCTGCTCGGCCAAACGGGCGGGGGAGTCGGCGGCTCCGGCACCGGCCGCGGTGTACGGCAGCACCGCGTCGGCCCGCACATCACACACCGTGAGCCCGCCGGGCCAGTCGAGTAGCCGGGTGGCCATCGGCGCCCCCATGGCGCCGATGCCGATGAAACCGATCCTGGCGTCGCTCATCAGCGGAAGACCTGCCCGCCGTCGACATTGAAGATCTGCCCGGTGACCCAGCCCGCCTCGTCGGAGAGTAGGAAGAGGCAGGCGCCGACCAGATCCGCCGGTGTCCCCATTCGCTTGAGCGGCAGCCGATTCACCATATCCTCCACGATTACCCCGGGTGTCACCGCCTTGGTGGCCTCGGTGTCGATGGGGCCCGGTGCGATGGTGTTGATCCGGATGTTCGACCCACCCAGCTCGAACGCCAGCTGCTGGGTCAGACCGTTGATGCCGACCTTGGCCAAACCGTAGAAACTGGCGTACATCCATGCGGCGGTGGACGATTGGTTGACGATCGAACCGCCGGTCTTGCGCATGTGCGGCCAGACGGCGCGGGTCATATTCAGCGCGCCGTCCATGTTCACGCTCATGAACTTCTTGTAGTAGTCCCATGGCACGGTGAGCAGCAGATTGACCTTCATCTCGCCGTAGATCGCGGCGTTGTTGACGAGATGGTCGATCCCGCCGAATTCGGCGACGGTCAATTCGGCCAGGGCCGTGGCGGATTCAGGATCGGACACGTCGACCTGGCCGAACACGGCGGTGCCACCGTCTGCGGTGATCTTCTCTACCATCGCCTGGCCGCCCTCGGCATTCTTGTCGGCGACAACGACTTTCGCGCCCTCGGCGGCCAGGGCCGCGGCGTAGGCGGCACCGATGCCCTGTGCGGCACCGGTGACAATGACGGATCTTCCCGCGAAACGGGCCATGACAGTGTGCTCCTCTTATCCAGCGGTCGCGATCAGCTTGGTTTCCAGGTATTCCTCGAACCCGGCGATGCCCATCTCCCGGCCGATGCCGGACTGCTTGTACCCGCCGAACGGCGCGTCGGCGGAATACCAGACGCCGCCGTTCACGCTCAACGTCCCGGTCCGCACCCCGTCGGTGACGCGGCGGATCCGCTCCGGGTCGGTACCCCACACCGAGCCGGACAGCCCGTAGGGGGAGTCGTTGGCGAGCCGGATGGCGTCGTCGTCGCCGTCGTATGGAATGACCACCAGCACGGGGCCGAAGATCTCTTCCTGGGCGACGGTCGCGGAGTTCGGTACGTCCGCGATCAGGGTCGGCTCGATGAAGAAGCCGCGTTCGTGATTCGTCGGTCGCCCGCCACCGGTCACGATGCGGCCGCCCTCGGCCCGCGCGATCTCGAGGTAGCGCTCCACCCTGGCGCGCTGGCGTGCGGAGATGAGTGGCCCGCAGACCGTCCGCGGGTCGGCCGGATCGCCGGGTCGGATCCCGGCGAGCGTTGCCGCGGCCGCCTGCACCGCCTCGGCGTAGGCCGCGCGCGGGACGAGCAGCCGGGTGGTGATGGCGCAGCCTTGCCCGGCGTGCACGCACACCGAGAACGCGGCCACCCCGCAGGCTGCCGCGATATTCGCGTCGTCGAGCACGATGAACGCCGACTTGCCGCCGAGCTCCAGGAACGCCTTCTTGAGTGTCGTTGCGGCGCCGCGCATCACGGCTCGACCGGTCTGAGTCGAACCCGTGAAGCTGATCAGGTCGACGCCGGGATGTTCGGTGAGCCGCGCGCCGAGCCCGTGGTCGGCGGAGGTCACGATGTTCACCACGCCCGCCGGGATGTCGGTCTCCTCGGCCAGGATCGCGCCGACGGCCGCCGCGCACCACGGTGTGTCCGGAGCGGGCTTGAGCACCACGGTATTTCCGGCGGCGAGCGCGGGACCGAGTTTGGCGAAGGTGATCTGGTGCGGGAAGTTCCATGGGGTGATCGCGCCGACCACCCCGACGGGCTCGCGGCGCAATACCCGGCGGGTCTTGATACCCATGGGTTCCGCGGTGCCGAGATCCGTTTCCCAGCTGTAGGTTTCGGCCAGCGAGGCGGAGTAGGCGAGGTCGGCGACCGGGCCCTCCAACTGCGGGCCACGGGTGAACATGGCGGGCGCGCCCGCCTCGGCGATGGTGAGCGCGCGCAGTTCTTCGATGTGGGATCGCAGTGCGGTGCGCAGCTGTTCGAGGCAGTGCGCGCGGAAGGCATGGTCGCGGGACCAGTCGGTCTCGTCGAATGCGGTGCTGGCCGCGGTAACTGCCGCGTCCAAGTCCGCGGCGCTCGCGTTCGCCGCGTGCCCGAGGACCTCTTCGGTCGCCGGATTCACGGTGGCGAACACTCCGTCCGCGCCCTCGACCAGCTTGCCGCCGATCAGCAGGCGCGCACCGTCGGCGGGGAGAAGGCTGCTCATGCATTGCTCCGATGCTGTCTGGACACGTGTACGGAATATAGTCTCGGGTCGCGTTTTGCCGCAAGAACAGGTTCTAACTCAGTCATTCTGATCCACGACCCACGCGGTTGGTGGGGAATCTCCGTGGTTTCCGTGCGAGTCGATGGGATTGTGCGCAATGGTGTTGGTAAACCGCCGGAACCGTTGTCGGAGGTGTGGGCCGATGGTACTGTCCAGACACATGTCCAGCTATGTGTCTCCCGCAGGATTTTCGCCTCATCCGGCTCGGGAGAACGTGTTATCGAATGTTTGGTGGGTGTGGTGACAGCGGCATTGGAACCTTTGACGTTCGATCCCTACGACTACCGGTTCCACGAGGACCCGTACCCGACCTATCACCGGCTGCGCACCGAAGCGCCGCTCTACTACAACGCGGACCTGGACTTCTGGGCGCTGTCCCGGCACGCGGACGTGACCGCCGGATTCCGGGACAGCGCACGGCTCTCCAGCGCCAACGGTGTTTCCCTCGACCCGGCGGCTTGGGGCCCGCACGCGCATCGGGTGATGTCGTTCCTGGCCATGGATGATCCCCGGCACCTGCGCATGCGCAGACTGGTCTACAAGGGGTTCACGCCGAAGCGGGTGGCCGAAATGCAGGACCGGATCAAGGAATTGACGCTGTCCTACCTGGAACCCGCGGTCGCCGAGGGGTCGTTCGACTGGATCGACGAGGTTGCGGGCAAGCTGCCGATGGACGTCATCTCCGAGCTGATGGGTGTGCCCGCGAGCGACCGCGTCGAAATCCGCAGGCTCGCCGACCTGGTCGTGCACCGGGAAGACGGGGTGCTCGACATCCCGCCCGCGGCGGTCGACGCGTCGATCAAGCTGCTCACCTACTACACCGAGATGCTGGCCGAACGCAGGCGCAAGCCGAGCGACGACCTGACCTCCGCGCTGTTGGACGCCGAAATCGACAGCGACACACTGTCCGACGAAGAGATCATCGGATTCCTGTTCCTCATGGTGGTGGCGGGCAACGAGACCACCACGAAGCTGCTCGGTAACGCGCTGTACTGGGGCGCGAAGAACCCGGGGGAGTACGCCAAGGTCGCCGCGCAACCGGCCCATGTGCCGGATTGGGTCGAGGAGACCCTGCGCTACGACACGTCGAGTCAGGTGATCGCGCGCTCGGCCACCGCCGATCTCGAATACCACGGCGGCACCATCCCCACCGGCGCCAAGGTTTTGCTGCTGATCGGTTCCGCCAACCGTGATCCCGCGGTGTTCGACGACGGCGACAGCTTCCGCATCGACCGGCCCGACAAGGCCGGGCTCGCGAGTTTCGGTGCGGGCGTGCACTACTGCCTCGGCGCGCACCTGGCGCGGCTGGAAGCGGCAGTCGCCTTGCGCGAGTTCGCTGCTCGGGTGCGGTCCTATGACGTCGTCGACACGGGAATCGTGCGGGTGCATTCGTCGAACGTGCGCGGCTTCGCGAAACTCCCGATCGTCGCGGAGGTGGGATAGTGCCTCGTTTCGAACCGCACCCGGCTCGCCGCCCCGTTCTGGTCGCCGGAGCCTCCTCCGGTATCGGCGCGGCCACCGCCGCCACGCTGGCCGAGCTCGGGCATCCGGTCGCCCTCGGCGCACGTCGAGTGGACCAGTGTGTGGAGCTGGCGGACAAGATTCGCGCCGATGGTGGCGAAGCCTTCGCGCATCGGCTGGACGTCACCGATGCCGCGTCCATCGAGGAATTCGTGGCCGCGGTCGAAGCGGCGTTGGGCCCCGTCGAGGTGCTCGTCGCCAGCGCCGGGGACATCGAATTCTCGCCGGTGCACGAGATGGATCCGGAGCGGTTCCTACTGCAGGTTCAGGTGCACCTGGTCGGTGCCCACCGGCTGGTACACCGAGTGCTGCCCGGCATGCTCGAACGGCGGCGTGGTGACGTGGTGTTGATCAGCTCGGACTGCGCGCCCGAGCCCCGGCCGCGCACCGGCGCCTACAGCGCCGCCAAGGCCGGCCTGGAGGCCATGGCCAACCAGATGCGAATGGAGCTGGAGGGCACCGGCATTCGCGCGTCGCTCGTGCGCCCCGGCCCCACGCTCACCGGCATGGGCATGAACTCCACCCCGGACGTCATCGGGCCGCTGCTGGCGTCCTGGCAGGACTGGGGTTTCGCCCGGCATCCGAACATGCTGCGCCCGCACGATCTGGCCGCCGCGGTCGCGGCCGTCGTAGCCACCCCGCGCGGTGCGCATCTCGTGCTCGTCGAGGTCCAGCCGGAGGCGCCGTTACGGGACCTCACGAAAGAACAAGACAGGAGCCGACAGTGAGAGTTGTCGCCGATCTGGACCTGTGTCAGGGCCATGCCGTGTGTCAGGACGAGGCGCCGGACGCGTTCCGAGTGCCCAAGCGGGGCAAAGTGGAAATCCTGCTGGACGCCCCGGACGAGGCCGCCCGTGCCGACATCGAACGCGCCGTCCACTACTGCCCGACGCAGGCGTTGTCCATCGTTTCGACGGAAGGTGCACGGTGATGGCGAGTTTCGCACGTGACGAGCTGGACGAGATGGTTCGGCGCTGGGTACTGGAGAACCAGCGCTGCGAGGAAAAAGGGGATTGGAAACCCCTGGCGGACATGTACACCGAGGACGCCACCTACGGCTGGAACTACGGTCCGACGCAGGAATTCATGGCCGTCGGCCGCGAGGAGATCCGGGAACTGGCCCTCGGCCAGGAGATGCGGGGACTAGACGGCTGGACCTACCCGTACCAGGAGTTCGTCATCGACGACCGCAGCGGCACCGTGATCGGCTTCTGGAAGCAGGTGTCGGAGGTGAAACGGCCGGACGGGCGCCACTATTCGCCCGAGGGCATCGGCGGCAGCTGGTTCCGCTACGGCGGCGACTTCCAATGGTCGTGGCAGCGCGACTTTTTCGACTTCGGCAACGTCTCGCACCTGTTCATGGAAATGATCACCCAGAAGGTGCTGCCGCCCGGTATGCAGAAGCGGATCGAACGTGCGGTCGCCGGCCCGCTGCCGGGGTGGTATCCCGTCGGTGCGGCGCCGGCCCCGTTGTGGTGAACGCGATGCCGGTGAGTAACTTCGAGCAGCTGTCGCGGGCACAGCTCGCCGCGCTGCTGCCCGAATTGCTGCTGTGCGGTCATCTGATCGACAGGTCCGGCATGGCGCACACCATCGCGGCCTTCGGCCGGGCGGGCATGACCGCCGTCGCCATCGAGGAGTGGCAGCTGGCCAGCCCGGTCTACACCCGGCGGATGCAGCGAGCGTTCGGCTTCCCCGGTGACGATGTGGCGACCATCTTCAAGGGGTTGCAGCTGGATATCGGTGCGCCGCCGCAATTCATGGATTTCCGGTTCCGCGTCGACGACCGCGACCACGGGGAATTCTGGCTCGACCACTGTGGCGCGCTGCTGGACGTGGAGCCGATGGGGGACGACTTCGTGGTCGCCATGTGCCATGACATCGAGGACCCGACCTTCGACGCTACCGCGCTGGCCACCAATCCGCACGCCCAGGTCCGGCCGATCCATCGGCCGCCGCGCCGACCGGCCGACCGGAAACCGATGTGCGCGTGGACGGTCACCATCGACGCCGCGCACGTTCCGCCGCCGGTGCCGCCGAACGCGGACCTGGTCGCGAACTCGGCCGCCGCGGGTCTGGCGCTGGCCGACATCGACACCGAGGACGACGGACGGTCGAACTACGCGGGCCCGCTGCTGAGTGATCTTCGCTTCGCGGACTTCTCGAAGTCGGCGCTGGTACGCATGGCGGATGAAGTGTGCCTGCAACACCACCTGCTGACTCTCGGCTTTCTGGTCGCGTTGCGCTCCCGCCTCGACCCGGCCGCGGCGATCGAGATCGGCCGCAAGCAATTCGCGGGCATCGCCGGGCTCACGGCCGAACGTCTGCGCAAGGCATTGCAGCTCGGTGACGACCCGGCTTCCCTTGCCACCGTCCTGCGACTGCATCCGGCATGGAATCCGCTGTCCTACACGGGCATCCGCGTCGTGCAGACCGAAGACAGTGTCCGACTGGCGTTTCCACGCGACAGCGGTGCCCAGTCGGACGGCGCATGGCCTGCGCTGATCGATGCCGAACACCTCGCTCCGGTCGACGCGATGGTCCGCGGCGTGAATCCCCGATTCACCGCGCACGCGGTGGATTCCGGCGACGATGAACTGACGGTCGAAATCACCTGTGCCGACCAACCATTTCGCGAATCGTCCGAGGTCGCGCTGACCCGATTCAGCACCGGCGCCGCCTTCGCCTTCACCGACCGCGGCATCCCCCTGCCGCTCACGGTGGTGTGACCAGTATCGAGAGAGTGATTAGCCGTGGCACGTAACTTCGCCGACCTGTTCGAACATTCCGTCGACGCGATGCCCGATCGGGTGGCATTGCTCGAAGGCGATCGCCGCCTGACCTTCGCCGAAGTCGACGCGCGGGCGAATCAGGTGGCCGCGCACCTGACCGCCGCGGGCATCCTGGCGGGCACACATGTCGGATTCCAGCTGCACAACGGCATCGAAACCGTGGAAACGCTGCTCGCCTGCTTCAAGATTCGGGCCGTCCCCATCAATATCAACTACCGCTACGGTGTCGAGGAACTGCGCTACGTCTACGACAACGCGGATCTGCAAGCGCTGGTGTACCACGCCTCCTACGCCCGCGCGGTGCACGAGGCGGCGGGACAGGTCCGTTCGATCCAGCACCGGATCGTGGTGCCCGACGACACCACCGACACGGATCCGCCGGTCGACGCCGTGCACTACGCGGACGCGCTCGCCGGGGGCGCACCGGAGCGCGCCTTCCCGGAACGCAGCGCCGACGACCTGTTCATGATGTACACCGGCGGCACAACGGGCTTGCCGAAGGGCGTGATGTGGCGCCAGGAAGACATGTGGCGGGTACTCGGCGGCGGCATCGACTTCTACACCGGCGTCCCGGTCGCCGACGAATACGAGCAGTCCCGGGTCGGCGCGCAACGGGAGCAGAGCACCTGGTTCGTGCTGCCGCCGCTGATCCACGCGGCCGCCATGATGCCGACGTTCACCGCGCTGTGGTCCGGCAACGCCGTGCTCTTCGAGCCCCGATTCGACCCAGAGCGGGTGTGGCAGGCGGTGGTTCGGCATCGTCCGCAGGTCATGGTGATCACCGGCGACGCCATGGCGCGGCCGTTGATCGACGCCTACCGCGCCCGCCCTGTCGACGCGTCCGGACTGGTGGCCATCGGCTCCGGTGCCGCGCTGCTGTCGCAGCCGGTGAAGAACACTCTGCTGGAACTGTTTCCGTCGCTGGTTATCACCGATTCCATCGGTTCGTCGGAAACCGGTTTCGGCGGAATCGGTTTCGCGCAGAAGGACGACAATCCCGGTCGAGGGCCTAGGGTGCAGACGGGGCGTGGCTCGGTGGTGGTGGACGACGACGGGCGTCCGGTCCGGCCCGGCGAGGAAGGGTGGCTGGCGAAGAGCGGGTCGGTCCCGATCGGCTACTACAAGGACCCGGTGAAGACCGGCAAGCTGTTCAAGACGGTCGACGGCGCACGCATCGTGGTCACCGACGATCGCGCGCGGATGGAGGAGGACGGCTCGGTCACCCTGCTCGGCCGCGGCAACATGGTGGTCAATACCGGCGGCGAGAAGGTGTTCGTCGAAGAGGTCGAGGGCGTGGTCAAGGCCCACGAGGGGATCTACGACGCCGTGGTGATCGGCGTCCCGCACGAGCGGTGGGGATGGCAGGTCGCGGCCGTGGTGTCCGCCACGGGCCCGGTCGATTTCGGCGCGCTGGACAGTTACGTGCGCAAGCACCTCGCCGGTTACAAGGTGCCCAAGAAGATCTGGGTAGCCGACGTCATCGCCCGGGCGCCCAGCGGCAAACCGGACTACCGGTGGGCCAAGGACTACGCGGCACAGCACGCGCCGGACTATCGAGCGGACTGAACCATGAGACCGAGCGAACGCCAGCGACACCCAACAGGAACGTGTTCTAATTCGGAGACAATGTCTGGCCCGATACCTGCGGCGATTCCGCACGTCATGGAGAAGTCCCAATGAGTACTGAGACCAAGAACAGTCCGACGGCAGTCCTGCCCACGCGGATCACCGGAGCACTGATCGAGCGGTTGACCGACCTGGTCGCCGCCGACGGTAACGCCGCACCGTACTCGATGACCGAGGTCTACACCGGCGCCGCGGTCGGTGAGCTCCCGCAGTCCACGCCGGACAACGTGATCGCGGCGGCCTCGACCGCCCGTGCGGCACACCAGGAGTGGGCCGCTTTACCGCTGCGCACCAGGCTGCGTGTCTTCGAGCGGATGCACGAGTTGATCCTGACCGAGGTCGAGACCATCGCCGATCTCATCCAGATCGGCTGCGGCAAGACCCGCCGGATGGCGGTCGAGGAATCCTGCGACGTGCCGATGGTTATCAGCCACTACCTGAAGACCGCGCGCCGCGTGCTGCGCGCGAGGCGGCGCGGCGGTCCGATGCCGATCCTGACCACCTCGACCGAGGAACACCGGCCCAAGGGACTGGTCGCCGTGATCGCGCCGTGGAACTTCCCGTTTGCCATCGCGCTGTCCGACGCCATGCCCGCGCTGATGGCGGGCAACGGCGTAATTCTCAAGCCGGACAACAAGACCGCGTTGTGTGTCCTCTACGGCGTCGAACTGCTGCATCGGGCCGGGTTGCCGCGCGGGCTGGTCCAGGTCGTCTGCGGCGAGGGTCCCGACATCGGTCCGACGTTGATCGACAACGTCGACTTCGTCATGTTCACCGGCTCGACCGCCACCGGCCGGGTGGTCGGCGAACAGGCCGGGCGCAACCTCATCGGGTGCAGCCTCGAACTGGGCGGCAAGAACCCGATGATCGTGCTCGACGACGCGAACCTCGACGAGGTGATCCCCGGCGCGGCGTTCTCGGTGTTCGCCAACTCGGGCCAGGCCTGCATGCACATCGAACGGATCTACGTGCACCGCAGCCGCTATGACGAGTTCGTGCGCCGATTGGTCGCCGCCGCTGAGGAACTGAACAGCAAGATCGGCGCCGCGTACGACTACAACCCGGAATTCGGGTCGCTGGTGTCGGCTCAGCACATGGAACGGGTCGCCGCACACGTCGAGGATGCCCGAGCCAAGGGGGCGACTGTGCTGACCGGCGGCAAGGTGCGGCCGGACGTCGGACCCGCGTTCTACGAGGCGACCGTGCTCACCGGCGTCACGCCGGAGATGACGCACGCGACGATGGAGACGTTCGGCCCGGTCGTGAGCGTTTATCCGTTCGATGACGAGCAGGAAGCCATCCGACTCGCCAACGACACCGACTACGGCCTGAACGCGAGCGTGTGGAGCCGAGACCTGGCCCGCGCCAACCGCATTGCCGCCCGACTCCAGGCGGGCAATATCAACATCAACGACGGCTTCGTGGCCACCTATGCCGCCAAGGCGACGCCGTCGGGCGGGGTGAAGCAGTCCGGCGTCGGGACGCGGCACGGTGATCAGGGACTGCTCAAGTACACCGACACGGTGAACGTCGGGGTGCTCAAGCGTCAGGTGTTGTCCGCGCGTGCGGGGCAGCCGTACGAGAAGCAATTGAAGATGACGCTGACGTCCTTGCGGCTGATGCGTAGAACCAGGCTGCGCTGAGCCCAAGGAGGTAGCCGTGGCGACACCGTCGTTGCCGGCCGGATTCGACTTCACCGATCCGGCGCTGTGGGAGACACGAAGGCCCGTCGAGGAATTCGCGATGCTGCGCCGGACCGCTCCGGTGTGGTGGAATCCGCAGCCCGATGATCACTCGGGTGGATTCCGCGACGGCGGCTACTGGGTGGTCAGCAAGCTCGCTGACGTGAAGGAGATTTCGCGCAATGCGGAGCTGTTCTCGTCCGAGCGCAAAGGCTCGATCATTCGGCTGTCCGATGACATCACCCCCGAGCAGCAGGCGGCGTCGAGTGTGCTGCTGGTGAATATGGATCCGCCGAAACATTCCAAGTTTCGCAGGATCATCACGAAAGGCTTCACGCCGCGCGCGGTGGAGGGACTGCGCGCCGCATTGACCGAACGAGCGCATGCCATTGTGCACGAGGCGAAAAAAGCGGGCGGTGGAAACTTTGTCGAGCAGGTCGCCTGTGAGCTGCCGTTGCAGGCGATCGCCGAGCTGATCGGCGTGCCGCAGGCGGATCGGCGAAAGCTGTTCGATTGGTCGAACCAGATGCTCAGCTACGACGACCCGGATTACGGCGATCCCGCGCTCGCCTCGACCGAAATCCTCGGCTATGCCTGGAACATGGCCGAGCAGCGGCGCGGCCATCCGGCGGGGGATATCGTGTCGGAACTCGTGCACGCCGACGTCGACGGTGAGTCGCTGGGCTCCGACGAATTCGGCTTCTTCGTCATCCTGCTTTCGGTGGCGGGCAATGAAACGACACGCAATGCCATTACGCACGGCATGAAGGCATTCGTGGACAATCCGGAGCAGTGGGAGCTGTACAAGGCGCAGCGGCCGCGCACCGCGCCGGACGAGATCGTCCGTTGGGCCACGCCGGTGTCCGCGTTCCAGCGCACGGCTACCGCGGACACCGAGCTCGGCGGCCAAGTGATCCGGCAGGGCCAGCGGCTCGGGCTGTTCTACGGCTCGGCCAACTTCGACGAGGACGCGTTCACCGATCCGTTCACCTTCGATGTGCTGCGCGACCCCAATCCGCATGTCGGTTTCGGCGGCACCGGCGCGCACTACTGCGTCGGCGCGAACCTGGCCCGGTTGGAAATCGACCTCATGTTCAACGCCATCGCCGACGCCATGCCCAAGATCACCGAAGTGGCCGATCCGGTACGGTTGCGGTCGGGGTGGATCAACGGAATCAAGAATTGGCAGGTCCGATACGAATGAATCTTCGAGACGTACCGCTACAGACACTGAGCGGGGAACCCGCGACGCTGGCGAAGTTGGCAGGCGACAACGTGGTGCTGCTGGTCAACGTCGCATCGAAATGCGGGCTCACGCCGCAATACGCCGGTCTGGTCGAGTTGCAGAAGTCCTACGGACCGCGCGGACTCAGCGTGGTCGGGGTGCCGTGCAACCAGTTCATGGGGCAGGAACCCGGCTCGGCCGAGGAGATCCAGCAGTTCTGTTCGACCACCTACGGCGTCGACTTCCCGCTGCTGGCGAAGACCGACGTCAACGGCGAAAACCAGCATCCGCTGTATGCGACGCTGGTCGAGACGGCCGACGCCGACGGTGCGGCAGGGGATGTTCAGTGGAACTTCGAGAAGTTCCTGATCGACCGGGACGGTAAGGTCGCCGGACGATTCCGGCCGACCGTCGCACCGGACGCGCCCGAGCTCGTCGCCGCGGTGGAATCGCTGCTCTGAGTGCAAAATTCGTGGCCCGGTCCCGCCGACGGCGGGACCGGGCCACGAATCATGTTCAGCGCCGCCGCTTTCGGTAGCGCACCGTGCATGGTTGCAGCAGCTGCACAACCATCTTGCTGTGGTCGTTGCGGTAACTCTCCGACGGCTGCGCCATCTCGAACTCCCAGTCCCGGAGCAGGATCGAGAAGATCGCCTTCAACTGCATCAGCGCGAACGCCGCACCGACGCAGCGATGCCGACCGGCCCCGAACGGGATCCAGGTCCACCGATTGACGATGTCCTCCTGCTTCGGGTCCAAGTAGCGGCCCGGATCGAACAGGTCCGGATTCGGAAAGTCGTCCGCGATGCGGTTGGAAACGGCAGGTGTGGCGGCCACCAGCTCGCCCGGCGCGATGCGATGCCCGCACACCTCGAAATCACCGCGCGCGACCCGCATCAGCACGATCAGCGGCGGATGCAGGCGCAGCGTCTCCTTGATGACGGCTTCGAGGTTCGGGATCTGGCGGAGCGCGCCGAAACTGATGTCGGAACCGTCGGCGTACAGCTCGTCGAGTTCATCGACAACCTGCCGCAGCTGGTCGGGGTGGCGGAGTAGTTCGATGACGGTCCACGCCGCGGTACCCGAGGTGGTGTGATGCCCCGCGAACATCATCGAGATGAACATTCCGGTGATCTCGCTGGCACTGAATCGCGGTGTTCCGTGCTCGTCTTTGATCGAAACGAGGACGTCGAGCATGTCCCGGTCGTCCTTGCCCGCGGGGGGATTCGCGGCGCGGGTGTCCATGATGCCCTGGACCAGCTCGACCAGTTCCGCCCGCGCGGCGTCCCGGCGGCGGAAGCTCTCGATGGGGGCGTAGGGGTCTACGTAGGCCAGCGCATCGGTTCCACGCTCCAGGTCGTGGTAGAGCCTGGCGAAGCGCTCGTCGAGTTCGTCGCGGAACTTGACGCCGATGAGGCAGGCGGACGAGGTGTAGATGGTCAGCTCGGCGAAGAAGTCGAGCAGGTCGATCTCGCCCGCGTCGCCCCAGCGCGCCAGCATCCGATCCACCTCGCGGCCGATCGTGGCGGCATGCCCGCGCATCTGCTCGGCGCGCAACGCTTGATTGTGCAGCATCTCCTTGCGCCGCTCCGGCGGCGCGTCGAAGACCACGCCCTCCCCGAAGATCGGCTTCATGAACGGATACGCGGCCGCCTGATCCAGATCCTCGTCGCCGGACCGGAAGAAGAACTCGTTCGCCTCGGCGCCGGACAGCAGGATCACCTGGCGCCCGGCCAGCTCGAACGATCCGACGTCCCCGCACTCCGCCCGTACCCGGCGCATCAATCCGATCGGATCACTCCGAAACTCTTCGAGATGCCCGTGCTCCTGCTGTCCGCCCGAAACGCGTTGTGGCGTAACCAGAGTCATCGGAATCCTCCCGGGGATCGCGGTCCGGATCTATCATGGACACGTGTCTGGACAGTACTACGACACGGGTGACCGGGCAAGATGGTCGCTGTGGTCGGCGGTGCGATTGAAGCTGGCCGCGGCGGCGATGGTGGTCACGCTGGTCGCGATAGTCGTTGCGGCCCTTTCGATGTTCGCGGGCCGTTACGGTGCGACGGCCACCGTCACCGTGGACGCGCCGCGCAGTGGGCTGGTGCTCGACCCCGCCGCGAAGGTGAAGCTGCGTGGGGTGGAGATCGGGCGGGTGGCGTCGGTGCGCCGGGCGGCCGACCGGGTGTTGCTGGGGCTGGAGCTCGATCCCGAAGCGCTGAAGCTCGTTCCGGCGAACGTGCGCGTTGATATCCGCTCCACCACGATATTCGGCGCGAAGTACGTGAATTTGGTTGTCCCGCAGCTGCCGTCAGCCGAACCGCTGCGTGAGGGCGCGACGGTGTCCGCGGCGGCGGTGACGGTCGAATTCAACACGCTGTTCGAACATCTCACGCAAATCCTGGCGAAGGTGGCACCGGAACGGCTCAATGCCACCCTCACCGCCCTCGGAACCGCGCTCCAGGGCCGCGGCGAAAGACTCGGTGACCTGCTGGCGCGCGCCGACGCCTATCTGAAGGACCTCAACCCGAGCCTGCCCGCCCTGCACCGCGACACGATCGCTACAGCCGAGGTCAGCGGGCTGTATGCAGATACCCTCGAAGATCTGTTGCGTACCACGGCGAATGTCACGTCGACGAGCACGACGATCGCCGACCGGGAGTCCGAGGTGGACGCGTTGCTGGTGAACGTCATCGGACTCGCCGACACCACCTCGGCCGTGCTCACCGAAAACGAACAGTCCGCCAGCGCGGCCCTCGACCTGCTCCGTCCTACCACCGGCCTGCTGAATGCGTATGAGCCCGCACTGAATTGCCTGATCCGCGGTCTCGCCCAGGCATTGCCCGCGGCCGAATCCTTCGTCGGCGGTGTGCAACCGGGCGCGGTCTTCTTTGCCGGTTTCATGACCGGCGGGGAACCGTACACCTATCCCGACGACCTGCCGAAGGTCAATGCCACCGGTGGCCCGCACTGCGGCGGCATACTTGATCGCATACCCGGCAGCCACGCCCCGTACATCGTCACCGACACCGGCGAGCGGACCCCCTACGCGCCGTCCACCGCGGTGGTAGTCAACGGGCCCAAGATATTCCAGCTGCTGTTCGCCGGGCTTCCTGGCGTGACGCCCCCGTAATGGCACCGCACAGAGCATCCATACTCCACACAGAGCTTGTAGCCCTTGTGGAGGGTATGGGCCCTCTGTGAGTGCGGCGGCTCAGCTGCGGTGGGTGAGGGGTTCGGGGAGGGCTAGGTGGTGGCGGAGGGTGGTGCCGGTGTATTCGGTGCGGTAGACGCCTCGTTCCTGGAGCTCGGGGATCAGCCAGTCGACTATTTCGTCCAGCCCGGTGGGCACGAGGTAGGGGGAGACGTTGAAGCCGTCGACGGCGCCGTGGCGGACCCAGCGGGCGAGTTCGTCGGCTACCTGGGCGGGAGTGCCCGCGAAGCCCGAACGTTCGGTGGTGGCGATGACCACTTCACGGAGGGAGAGGTTTTCGGCTTCGGCGCGGGCTCGCCATTCGCGGGCGATGGCGTGCGGGTCTTGGCCGTGACGGGGCGCGCCGCGGGTTTCGGAGATGGCGCGGTGTTCGGGATCTTCGGTGGGAAGCGGGCCGTCGGGGTCCAGGTGGGAGAGGTCGCGGCCCCAGACCTGCCCGGCCAGGGACAAGGCGGTTTGGCCGGTGTACTGGCCGTCCTTGACCCAGCGGACCTTCTCTTCGACTTCGGATTCCTTCTCCGCCAATACGATCTGAGTGCCGGGGAGGATCTTGATGTCGTCGTCGGGACGCCCCGCAGCGCGGAGCCGGGCCCGGATGTCATCGGCGAAGGCGAGTGCTTCGTCGAAATGTGTTCCGTGCCTGGAGAAGATGACCTCGGCGTGGGTGGCGGCGAAGTCGCGGCCGGTGGGGGAGTCACCGGCTTGGAAGATGACGGGGTGGCCCTGAGGGCTGCGCGGCAGCGTGGGTGTGATCGTGACCTGGAAGTGGTCACTGGATCTTTCGACCGGACGGATGGCGTCCTCGCTTGCCCAGGACGCGCTCTGCTGGGAGGCGGCGATGGCCCCGTCGCGCCACGAATCCCAGATGGCGCGGGCGATGTCGAGGAACTCCCCGGCTCGCTCGTAGCGCTGCGCGTGCTCCAGATAGCCACCGCGACGGAAGTTTTCGCCGGTCCAGGCGTTATCGGTAGTGACGGCATTCCATCCGGCGCGGCCGCCGGAGATCAGGTCGAGGCCACTCAAGCGGCGCGCCAGATCGGCGGGCTCGTTGTAGGTGGTGTTCTGGGTGGCGACCAGGCCGATGTGCCGGGTGACACCGGCCAGTGCGGCCAACTGGGCGATCGCGTCCGGCCTGCCCGCGATGTCCAATTCGAGGATCTTGCCGTCCTGCTCGCGCAGCCGCAGCCCCTCGCCGAGGAAGAACGCGTCGAACAAGCCGCGCTCGGCGGTCTGCGCGACGCGCCGGAAGGTCTCGAAGTCGATCTGCGAGCCGCTGGCCGGATCGGACCAGATGGTGGTGTGGTTGACGCCCTGGAAGAACACACCGAAATGGAGCTGGGCGTCCGGACGTGGCGGGACTGTCATGTCGTTGGCTCCTGTCGGTCAGTGCGCCGCGGCATAGCGATTGGCGGGACGGGCCAGCCCGAGGTTCGCGCGCAGCGTCGAGCCGGGCACCGGACGGTGCGTGACGCCGGTACGCAGCAGCGCGGGCAGCACCTCGCGGGTCAGTACCGGCAGGTCTTCATCGATGACCGCCGGGTGCAGGCGCACGCCGTCGAGGTGGGCGCTGAGGTGGGTCAGCAGATCGACGAGAGCGGCCGCCGATCCGGAAAAAGCCAGCCGGGCGGGAGAATTCGAGGGCGCGACACCGAACCGTTCGACGGCGGTCGCGCCGGGCGTATCCAGGGTGACGTCGATTTCGGCGAAGGCCAGCGGCGTACCCGCTGATCGGGCCTGCTCCGCCGATTCGATCGCGGCGGCGACCGAATCGGCCGCGACGAGCCGGACGTCGACGTCACCGTCGGCACCCAATACCACCGGTTGCCCCTGCGGCGGGCGTGGCACGATCGCCGGGCCTTTCACCGAGAACGTCGCCCCGCGAAAGTCGATGTAGTGCAGTTTGTTCCGGTCCAGGAAGCGCCCGTTGGGGTGGTCGCGGATTACCGCGTCGTCTTCCCACGAGTCCCACAGGCGACGCGTCACCTCGATGGAATCGCGGTATTCCCTGGCGAGTTCGTCCTCGCCGGTGATCCGCGGGCGGCCCCAGGCGGCGGCAGCGCGCGGGTCATCGATGCGTTCGGCGATCCATCCGGCCCGGCCGCGTGACGCATAGTCGAGCGTCGCGATCTGCGAGGAGGTGTGAAACGGTTCGGCGTAAGTGGTTTCGACCGTCGGGACCAAGCCGATGGTGCTGGTGGCCGCCGCGACGAACGAGGCCCGCGTCACCGCATCGATGCGGCCCGCGACGGCGTCGGGTGGCAGGATGGAATCGGCGAAGGTGGCGAGCGTGCAGCCCGCGTTCTCGGCCGCGGCGACGCGGGTGCGCAGGGTCTCGCCGGTCAGCAGACGATCCGGCGCATGCGTGGCGCGTCGCCACGCGTCGGGGTGGAAGCCTTCGCCGTCGAGTTCGATACCGAGCGCGAAAACGCCCATCCGACACCTTCTTCCGTGCTGCGATCGAAGGGCAGTGACAACGCCATTGTCGGCGGCGCAGCCCTCCTCGAGCATGCAATTCGGTGCGGTTGGGCGCGACGGTTTACCTCGGGGTGATTCGAAGACGACCGCGACGTAACGAATCCCGGGCTCGCTCGAGCCCGGGACTCCGCGGACTACCGCGCGGCGCGGGCCGAAAGACCCGCTGCGAGCAGCACCGTCACTCCTTCCGCGATGGCCGTGCCGCCGAGTGCGTGCGCCGCGGACAGCGTCGTGCTACCGGCCAGCCCGAGGAACAGCGTGCCGAAGGAGGCGATACCGACCACGATGCCGAGCTGCACATTGGTCACCAGGATTCCGCTGGCGTCCGCGGCCAGGTTCATCGGCACCTTGGCCAGCGTCCGCGTCATCAGCGGACTGAACGCCAGCCCGTTGCCCATACCGCAGATCGCCAGCAGTACCAGCACGAGCTCCCCGACGTCCGCACCGTTGCGCAGCAGCGCGCCGATGGCGACCATGCTCGCCGCGGCCAGCACCAGACCGAGCGGAATCATGCTGGTGTGCAAGCGATTCGGGATGCGCTCCCAGTTCAGGCTGGCGAGCGCGAACGTCACGCCCATCGGAATGAACAGCAGACCGGCATGCAATGCGCTGTAACCGAGAGTGCTCTGCAGATGGATGGCCATCACGAACATCCACCCGCCGAAGGTCGCCATGATCACGAACAGCGTCGCGGCGGCGAGCAGCAGTCCCGGCGCGGCCAGCACCCGGTGCGAGAAGAGCGGTTCACCACCACGCGCCGCGACCGACCGCTCGATCCCGACAAACACCGCGAAGCCGATCACACAGGCGCCCAACGAAATCCACGACCAGACCGGCCAATCCAATTCCGGGCCGAGCACCAACGGGAGTACCAATGCCAGTACCGCCGCCGTCAGCATGGTGAGCCCCGACAGGTCGAGGTTGCGATCGAAGCGCTGGGTCGCCGTGGGCAGAATTCGCGGCGCGAGCACCAGCAGCACCACGCCGATCGGCACATTGACCAGGAACACCCCGCGCCAGCCGCTGCCCCACAGATCGGCGCTGACGATCAGCCCGCCGAGCACCTGCCCGGCGACCATGCCGCCGGAGATGATCGCCGAGTACACGCTGAGCGCCTTGGCCCGCGCATGACCGGTGAAGTTTCGCTGAATGAGCGTCATGATCTGCGGCACCATTGCCGCCGCTCCGACGCCCTGGGCGAACCGGAACACGATGAGTGCGGTCTCGTTCCAGGCCAGCCCGCAGGCCAGCGACGCGGCCGTGAACAGGGCCAATCCGGCGATGAACATCCGCCGCTGAGTGAATCGGTCGCCGAGCCGTGCGCCGGTCACCAGCAGCACGGCGTAGGCGATCACGTAACCGGCCACGATCAGCTGCAAGGCAGCGCCGGAGGTGTGCAGGGAATCGCGAATCGACGGAATCGCGACATTGACGATGGAGGAGTCGAGCACCGCCATGAACTGGCCGGTGAGGATCACCGTGAGGATGGCCAGGGTGCGCCGCGCACCGTACGCGGCCGGTGGAGCTGCCGGGGGCGCGACAACCGGCGATGCGGTGGCCGGGTCCGGCGACAAGATCTGGGTCATATGCTGATCTTGCGAGCTCGATGACACCGGTAACAGGAGCCCATTAAAACTGGTACCGGCAATACCTGGATAAGCGGTCGGATCCTGGGCCGCTGCGGTGGAGTGGCCGCCGTTCCGGCCCGATGTGGCCAAGACCACTCGAGTCACCGCCGCGTATCACCTTCCCGGAAGTATTTACTTAGGCTAACGTGTTTTACGGGTTGCAGGGCTTTTCCTACTTATGACAAGGGAGGCTTGCCATGGCAGTGGATTCACCGGATGAGCGGCTACAGCGCCGCATTGCACAGTTGTTTGCAGAAGATGAGCAGGTCAAGGCCGCACGTCCGCTCGAAGCGGTGAGCGCGGCGGTGAGCGCGCCCGGTATGCGGCTGGCGCAGATCGCCGCCACTGTTATGGCGGGTTACGCCGACCGCCCGGCCGCCGGGCAGCGTGCGTTCGAACTGAACACCGACGACGCGACGGGCCGCACCTCGCTGCGGTTACTTCCCCGATTCGAGACCATCACCTATCGCGAACTGTGGCAGCGAGTCGGCGAGGTTGCCGCGGCCTGGCATCATGATCCCGAGAACCCCTTGCGCGCAGGTGATTTCGTCGCCCTGCTCGGCTTCACCAGCATCGACTACGCCACCCTCGACCTGGCCGATATCCACCTCGGCGCGGTTACCGTGCCGTTGCAGGCCAGCGCGGCGGTGTCCCAGCTGATCGCTATCCTCACCGAGACTTCGCCGCGGCTGCTCGCCTCGACCCCGGAGCACCTCGATGCGGCGGTCGAGTGCCTACTCGCGGGCACCACACCGGAACGACTGGTGGTCTTCGACTACCACCCCGAGGACGACGACCAGCGTGCGGCCTTCGAATCCGCCCGCCGCCGCCTTGCCGACGCGGGCAGCTCGGTGATCGTCGAAACGCTCGATGCCGTGCGTGCCCGGGGCCGCGACTTACCGGCCGCGCCACTGTTCGTTCCCGACACCGACGACGACCCGCTGGCCCTGCTGATCTACACCTCCGGCAGCACCGGAACGCCGAAGGGCGCGATGTACACCAATCGGTTGGCCGCCACGATGTGGCAGGGGAACTCGATGCTGCAGGGGAACTCGCAACGGGTCGGGATCAATCTCAACTACATGCCGATGAGCCACATCGCCGGTCGCATATCGCTGTTCGGCGTGCTCGCTCGCGGTGGCACCGCATACTTCGCGGCCAAGAGCGACATGTCGACACTGTTCGAAGACATCGGCTTGGTACGTCCCACCGAGATCTTCTTCGTCCCGCGCGTGTGCGACATGGTCTTCCAGCGCTATCAGAGCGAGCTGGACCGGCGCTCGGTGGCGGGCGCCGACCTGGACACGCTCGATCGGGAAGTGAAAGCCGACCTCCGGCAGAACTACCTCGGTGGGCGCTTCCTGGTGGCGGTCGTCGGCAGCGCGCCGCTGGCCGCGGAGATGAAGACGTTCATGGAGTCCGTCCTCGATCTGCCACTGCACGACGGGTACGGGTCGACCGAGGCGGGCGCAAGCGTGCTGCTCGACAACCAGATCCAGCGGCCGCCGGTGCTCGATTACAAGCTCGTCGACGTGCCCGAACTGGGTTACTTCCGCACCGACCGGCCGCATCCGCGCGGTGAGCTGTTGTTGAAGGCGGAGACCACGATTCCGGGCTACTACAAGCGGCCCGAGGTCACCGCGGAGATCTTCGACGAGGACGGCTTCTACAAGACCGGCGATATCGTGGCCGAGCTCGAGCACGATCGGCTGGTCTATGTCGACCGTCGCAACAATGTGCTCAAACTGTCGCAGGGCGAGTTCGTGACCGTCGCCCATCTCGAGGCCGTGTTCGCCAGCAGCCCGCTGATCCGGCAGATCTTCATCTACGGCAGCAGCGAACGTTCCTATCTGCTCGCGGTGATCGTCCCCACCGACGACGCGCTGCGCGGCCGCGACACCGCCACCTTGAAATCGGCACTGGCCGAATCGATTCAGCGCATCGCCAAGGACGCGAACCTGCAGCCCTACGAGATTCCGCGCGATTTCCTGATCGAGACCGAGCCGTTCACCATCGCCAACGGACTGCTCTCCGGCATCGCGAAGCTGCTGCGCCCCAATCTGAAGGAACGCTACGGCGCTCAGCTGGAGCAGATGTACACCGATCTCGCGACAGGCCAGGCCGATGAGCTGCTCGCCCTGCGCCGCGAAGCCGCCGACCTGCCGGTGCTCGAAACCGTCAGCCGGGCAGCGAAAGCGATGCTCGGCGTCGCCTCCGCCGATATGCGTCCCGACGCGCACTTCACCGACCTGGGCGGCGATTCCCTTTCCGCGCTGTCGTTCTCGAACCTGCTGCACGAGATCTTCGGGGTCGAGGTGCCGGTGGGTGTCGTCGTCAGCCCGGCGAACGAGCTGCGCGATCTGGCGAATTACATTGAGGCGGAACGCAACTCGGGCGCGAAGCGTCCCACCTTCACCTCGGTGCACGGCGGCGGTTCCGAGATCCGCGCCGCCGATCTGACCCTCGACAAGTTCATCGATGCCCGCACCCTGGCCGCCGCCGACAGCATTCCGCACGCGCCGGTGCCAGCGCAGACGGTGCTGCTGACCGGCGCGAACGGCTACCTCGGCCGGTTCCTGTGCCTGGAATGGCTGGAGCGGCTGGACAAGACGGGTGGCACGCTGATCTGCGTCGTGCGCGGTAGTGACGCGGCCGCGGCCCGTAAACGGCTGGACTCGGCGTTCGACAGCGGCGATCCCGGCCTGCTCGAGCACTACCAGCAACTGGCCGCACGGACCCTGGAAGTCCTCGCCGGTGATATCGGCGACCCGAATCTCGGTCTGGACGACGCGACTTGGCAGCGGTTGGCCGAAACCGTCGACCTGATCGTCCATCCCGCCGCGTTGGTCAACCACGTCCTTCCCTACACCCAGCTGTTCGGCCCCAATGTCGTCGGCACCGCCGAAATCGTCCGGTTGGCGATCACGGCGCGGCGCAAGCCGGTCACCTACCTGTCGACCGTCGGAGTGGCCGACCAGGTCGACCCGGCGGAGTATCAGGAGGACAGCGACGTCCGCGAGATGAGCGCGGTGCGCGTCGTGCGCGAGAGTTACGCCAACGGCTACGGCAACAGCAAGTGGGCGGGGGAGGTCCTGCTGCGCGAAGCACACGATCTGTGTGGCTTGCCGGTCGCGGTGTTCCGTTCGGACATGATCCTGGCGCACAGCCGGTACGCGGGTCAGCTCAACGTCCAGGACGTGTTCACCCGGCTGATCCTCAGCCTGGTCGCCACCGGCATCGCGCCGTACTCGTTCTACCGAACCGACGCGGACGGCAACCGGCAGCGGGCCCACTACGACGGTCTGCCCGCCGATTTCACGGCGGCGGCGATCACCGCGCTCGGCATCCAAGCCACCGAAGGCTTCCGGACCTACGACGTGCTCAATCCGTACGACGATGGCATCTCCCTCGATGAATTCGTCGACTGGCTCGTCGAATCCGGCCACCCGATCCAGCGCATCACCGACTACAGCGACTGGTTCCACCGTTTCGAGACGGCGATCCGCGCGCTGCCGGAAAAGCAACGCCAGGCCTCGGTGCTGCCGTTGCTGGACGCCTACCGCAACCCCTGCCCGGCGGTCCGCGGCGCGATACTCCCGGCCAAGGAGTTCCAAGCGGCGGTGCAAACAGCCAAAATCGGTCCGGAACAGGACATCCCGCATTTGTCCGCGCCACTGATCGATAAGTACGTCAGCGATCTGGAACTGCTTCAGCTGCTCTGACGGATATCAGGCCGCCGCGCGCACCTCGTCGGTGCGTTCGGCGCCTTCGCGCCGGAGGCGAAACAGGAATACCGCCGAGCCACCCAGGACAGCGGCGTAGACGATGACGAAGCTGTTGATCAGGACCTGGGCGACCGGCCACCACGGCGGGAACAGGAACAGCCCGACGACAACGTAGTCCGGGCTGTATTCCCACGTCCACGCGCCGATCGAGACGAAGAGCGCGGCCGAGGCAAGCCACCACCACGGCTGCGACTGCGCCCTGTGCAGTAGATAGACGAACAGGGGAACGAACCACACCCAGTGGTGGTCCCAGGAGAACGGCGAGACCGCGCAGGCGGTGAGGCCGGCGAGGGTGACCGCGAGGAGCTGTTCGCCACGCCGATACAGGCCGATGGTGACGGCCAGACTCGCCAGCGCGACGGAGCCCGCGATGAGCAGCCACAGCCACACCGGCGCCGGGTGATGGGTCAGGTGCGCGATGGCGCCGCGGATGGATTGATTGGACGGGTGCATATCGTCCGCGATCCGATTGGACTGGAAGAACGTCGAGGTCCAGTACTGCCGGGAATCGGCGGGCAGCACGATCCAGGCGAGGACGATGGACGCGATGAACACCGCCACGGCGGTGCACGCGGACCGCCACTGCCGCAACGCGAGGAATTGCACGACGAAGTAGCCAGGGACGAGCTTGATGCCCGCCGCCACCCCGACGCCGAGGCCGCGCAGCTTGCTGCGGTCGGGCCGGGAGAAGTCCCACAGCACCAGCAGCATCAGCATCAGGTTGATCTGGCCGTAGAACAGCGTTGTCCGGACGGGCTCGATGAACGCGCAGGTGAGCGCCAGTAGGGCGCTGACGACGGCCAGTCTGGCGTTGATCCGGTACCCGAGGATGCGCCAGCTGATCAGGACGCACCCGAACATGGCGATCAGGTTCAGCACCAGCCAGGTGTCGGCGACATATAACCACGGAATTCGCGTGATGGGGATGAACGCGATAGTGGAGAAGGGCGTGTAGGTGTACAGAAGCCCAGCGATGGTCGGCTCGGTATAGAGCGGCAGTCCGTGCAGGATGCGCCACGCGCCGTCCCGATACACGTGCACGTCGAGCCCGCCGTCCAGGATGCCTGCCCGTTCCAGCCACGGATCGACCGTGGTGAACAGCAGGATCACCGCCAGAACGGCGCTTGCGGCCAGTATGAAAAGCGTTGGGCCCCTGCGTGGAAATTCCAGCATCCGGGACTTGGGCACAAGTGATCAACTTACCGAATAACTCGATCCCGAGCACGCCCCGAAGTGTCGGGTCGCCCACTTGATCGCGGATGAACTTGGTAAAACTGGTACTACCAGCACCTGGATACCGTTAGCTGTTTCGGGCACGATCGTCGGATGACCGATGTGCTCGATGTGCGGGCGGTGCGCAAAGCGCGGCGTGCGGAACTGGGAACCTTTCTGAAGTCGCGGCGGGCCAAGATCTCGCCGGATGATGTCGGGCTGCCACCCGGACCGCGCCGCCGGACACCTGGCCTGCGACGTGAGGAGGTCGCGCAGCTGTCCGGCATCGGCGTTACCTGGTACACCTGGCTCGAGCAGGGCCGCCAGATCAATGTCAGCGTGCAGGTACTCGACGCCGTGGCCAGGACGCTGGCGCTCGACGATGCCGAGCGCGCGCACCTCTACCGGCTGGCCGACGTGCCGACCGTGCCGAGTCCGCACTCGAACACCGCGCTGCCCGAGGAGATGCAAACCATCCTCGACCATTTGGCGCCACTGCCCGCGGCGGTGCTGAGCGCGCGGTACGACCTGCTTGCGTACAACCAGTCCTACGCGGCGCTGTGCCCGGGCTTCCTGATGGGGGAGCGCAATGTCGCGCGGCGGGTGTTCCTCACCCCGCAGTGCTGCAACACCTACAAGCACAGCTGGGATGACCTGCGCCGCATGGTCGCCTACCTGCGCGGCTCCTACGCCAAGAACCTCGACGACCCGAGCTGGCAACAGTTCATCGAGGAAATGTGTACCGAGAGCGCCGACTTCGCCGCCCTGTGGGCGCGCAACGATGTCGCGGTGCCGGCGAACCGGATCAAGCAGATCCGCAATCTGGCCATCGGCGAACTGGAAATGTTCATCACCAGCATGTCACTGCCCGCCGTAGCCGGTGCCTGGGTACAGATCTACACCCCGGCCGACGAAACGCACTGGGCACAACTGCGGCGGCTGCTCGCGATGAGCCCGCAAGAACAACGCGAGCCGTGGATCGAACACCGTCGCCAGTACCACGCTGAACCCGCGGCAGTGTGAGTTCAGCCTGCGGCGGGGGTTTCCCGGATCTCCACGATCGGCAGCACCAGCGCCGCGGGCGCGTTCGCGGGTACCGCGGGCGCGACCGGGGCGATCGGTGAGATGCGCTGATATCCCGCACCGAGCGGGGGACGGATGTCCGCCTCACCCTTGTTCGGCCAGTAGGCGGCGGCACGCTCGGCCTGGGCGGTGATGGTCAACGACGGATTCACGCCGAGGTTCGCCGAGACCGCCGCGCCGTCGACGACGCTGAGCGTCGGGTAACCGAAAACGCGGTGGTAGCCGTCGATTACGCCGTGCTCAGGGTCGGCGCCGATCACCGCGCCGCCGAGGAAGTGGGCGGTGAGCGGGATGTTGAAGATCTCGCCCCAGCTGCCGCCCGCGATGCCGCCGATCTTGGCGGCCACCCGGCGGGTCACATCGTTGCCCACCGGAATCCAGGTCGGATTCGGTTCGCCGTGGCCCTGTTTGCTGGTCAGCTTGCGGCCGAACAGCCCGCGTTTGGTGTAGGTGGTGATCGAATTGTCCAGGTGCTGCATGACCAGCGAGATGATGGTGCGCTCGCTCCAGTTCTTGGTGCTCAGGAAGCTGATCAGGTCCATCGGATGGCGCAGCAGAATGCCGAGGAAGCGCAGCCAGCGCGGAATTCGGCCGCCGCCGTCCACCATCAGCGTCTGCAGCAGGCCCATGGCGTTGGAGCCCTTGCCGTAGCGGACGGGTTCGATATGCGTGTCCGGCGTCGGGTGGATGGACGAGGTGATCGCCACACCCTTGGTGAAATCGACACCGGGGGTGACCTTCTTGGTCGCCGCGCCGACGATCGATTCGGAGTTGGTCCGGGTCAGCTGGCCGAGCCGAGCCGAGAGCTCCGGCAGATTGCCCTTGTCCCGCATGGCGAACAGCAGCTTCTGGGTGCCGCGAGTACCGGCCGCGAGCACGACGTTCGCGGCGGTGTAGGTCTTCGGCTGCTTGCGCACCCAGGCTCCGGTGCGGGCGGTGGACACGTCCCAGGTGCCGTCCGGGTGCGGGCGCAGCTCGGTGACCGTCGTCATCGGAATGACTTCAGCTCCGGCCTGTTCCGCGAGGTAGAGGTAGTTCTTCACGAGCGTGTTCTTTGCGCCGTATTTGCAGCCGACCATGCAGTCACCGCATTCGACGCAACCGGTGCGCTCGGGGCCGACGCCACCGAAGTACGGATCCGGCACCGTCTTTCCTGGTTCGCCGAAGAACACGCCGACCGGGGTCTGTACGAAGGTGTCGCCGACACCGAGGTCGTCGGCGACCTGCTTGAACACCTCGTCGGCCGGAGTCATGTGCGGGTTGCGCACCACGCCGAGCATCTTCTGCGCGCGTTCGTAGTACGGAGCGAGCTCGTCGCGCCAGTCGGTGATGTCGCGCCACTGCGCGTCCCGGAAGAACGGCTCCGGCGGCACGTACAGCGTGTTGGCGTAGTTCAGGGATCCGCCGCCGACACCGGCGCCGCCGAGGATGAGGACGTCGCGCAACAGATGGATGCGCTGGATGCCATAGCAGCCGAGCTTCGGTGCCCAGAGGAACTTCTTCAGCTCCCAGCTGGTCTTGGGCAGCTCGTCGTCGGCGAACCGCTGACCCGCTTCCAGGACGCCGACCCGGTAGCCCTTCTCGACCAGCCGGAGCGCGGTGACGCTGCCGCCGAACCCAGAACCGACGATGAGGACGTCGAAATCCGTTGCTCGCTGGTCCATGAAGAACTCCTCGATCGGGTCGCCAGTGACTCGGGTAACACTACTACCGGGTAGGTTGCGCGCCGAACCAGGGCGGTGGGTGGCTCGGTGCCGACTGCTGTGCGCTCAGGAACGAGTCTTCCACCGCGCGACGGTGGTGGCGACGGCGCGTTTCATGCGGGGGGCCCGCTCGCATTCTCAAGAGCGGTGCTCACTGTTGTTGACAATGCTCTCGAAATATTGCACCGTGGGTAGATGCCGACGACGCCGCGGGCCCGAGCAAGGGCACAGACCATGAACGACATAGTCCGCATCGGCCGCGAACACCTGGCCACCGGCGGTGCCGCGGCCCTTTCGTTGCGCGCCGTCGCACGCGACCTCGGCGTCGTCTCCTCAGCGGTCTACCGGTACGTCAGCAGTCGTGACGAGCTACTCACCTTGCTGGTGGTGGACGGGTACAACGCACTCGGCGACGAGGTCGACGCCGCGCTCACCGAGGCCCCCGACGACCCGATCGAACAACTCCGCATCGTAGCCCGCACCATCCGCCACTGGGCGCACACCGAACCCGCCCGCTACGGACTGCTTTTCGGCACACCGGTCCCCGGCTACCAGGCGCCCGCCGACCAAACCGTCGCCCCCGGCACCCGGGTGATCACCACCTTGCAAACCCTGTTCGCCCGCGCCCACCAGGCCCGCCTGCTCGAACCACCCTCCCCGGAGCCCCGCGTATCCCCGCCCCTCGCAAGCAGTTTCGCCCGCATCCGCACCGAATTCGGTCTTGAACTCCCCGATTGGCTACTCGCCCGCGGAATCACCTTCTGGACCAGCCTATTCGGCGCGATAAGCGCCGACGTATTCGACATGTACGGCACCGACACCTTCACCGACCGCAACGAACTCTTCGAGCTCCAGCTCGACGGACTGCTGGACATGCTGGGCTACCGGCCCATGCCCTGAGACAAGGTGTGGCAGTAGCCATTTAGGCTTTCGAGGAGATTCTGAGGTGGTCAGTCTTCGCTGCTCGCCCGGTCCCCGATGAAGTCTAGGAGAGTTGGGTCGTCGGAGGCGAGTCGATCGACCTCCTGGCCGCCGGTGCACTCGTAGAGTGCGACGGTCACCTGGCTCGGTCTCCGGCTGATGACGCGCCAGACGGCACCGGAGTCTTCCCAACGACGCAGAATCGTTGTCGCGTCCGGTGTTTCGCCTCGTGCGCTGGACATTCGAGGTCCTCTCGGGCGGGTTCAGCGGGGCACGGTGAGCGGGTCGAGGCAACTGGTGGCGGCGTCGACGAGGGAGCAGGGTTGGGGGGCTCGGGTGGGTCGGTAGTCGGGGGAGACACCGCCTGCGCGGGTTATCGCGGTGTAGGCGGGGACGGCGTCGGTGGGTTTGCGGGTCAGGGTGGGGTCGGTCAGGGCGTCGACGGTGTACAGGCCGAAACGTGGGGAGTAGGAACCCCATTCGTAGTTGTCGGTGAGGCTCCAGTAGTTGTAGCCGATGAGGTTCACGCCGTCGGTCTTGGCGCGTTGCAGCCAGTAGACGGTGTCGCGCAGGTTGTCGGCGCGGGTGTAGCCTTCCGCGCGGGGCGCGCCGTTCTCCGTTGGCATGCCGTTCTCGACGATGTACAGCGGTTTTCCAGGGAACTGGCGGGAATAGTGCTCCAGCGCGTAGTAGATGCCCTCCGGATGTAGCGGTTGCGTCCACAGTTTCTCGACGTCAGGTGGGGTGGTCAGGAGGCTATCGGGGGTGAGGCCGTAGTAGTAGTCGATGCCGATGTAATCGAGTCGCGCGCTGATCTTGTCGATGAGTGGCTTGTTGATCAGGTCCTCGCCCCCGGGCAGGTAGGCGACATTGCTGGTGACCATGGCGCCCGGCTGGACCGCGTGGATGTGGTCGTAGATGCTGTTGTGCGCCTGGGCGATTCGATCGTGCATGGCAGGCACGTCGATCGGCGACAGTCCACCCTTGCGCAGTTCGTTGGCGATATAGACTGTCGGCTCGTTGAAGGTGACCCACAGCGGATCGTGCTGGGCGTAGCGGTCGACGACCTTACGCGCATTGGCCAGCCAGTCGTCGACGATCCCCGGGTTGCGCCAGCCGCCGCGATCGACTTCCCACCCCGGATACACCCAATGATCCAGCGTCAGCATCGGCCGCATGCCCGCCGCGGTGATCGCGTCGATGACACTGTCGTAGAACCGCAGCCCGCCCTCGTCCCACTCGCCGGGTTTCGGTTGCACCCGCGCCCATTCGATACCGATCCGATAGACCCGCACGCCCAGCTGTGCCGCCAGCTCGATATCCGAGCGGTAGCGCGTAAAGAAGTCGATCGAATCACCGTACGGGTCAGGGGTTTTCCCCGCCGCGACGTAGCGCGACCAATTGCTGTCGGGCACATGCCCTTCCGACTGGTATCCCGACGACGCGACACCCCAGAGGAAGTCCGCGCCGAACGGCGCGACCTGAGCCGGCGGTTCCGGCCGTGCGGCAGCGGTGCTGGTGCTTCCGATGATGAGCGCGGCGGTGGTAGCCGCCAGCGTGGCCAAGAGACGGCGCTGTGATCGCATGGATCTCCTGTTCAACGAGATGACCGGGGGCCATGAACTGGGGGACAGCCTAACTGGTCGAATGTCCGTTTCAGGCGGATCCGTGTGTGTCGTCTGCGGTCCGGCGTTAGGGCGATAGCATGTTTGTCCGGCGCAGCGCTTACTGCGAGCTCGCGTCGGTAGCACTGGAGCTACCCAGGGTGTTGGCGAAGTTGGTGCCGGACAACAGCATCGCGGCGATGAGTTCGGCAAGATGCGCGCGACCGGTGTCGAATTCTCCGCGCACCCACGCAGCGACCAGCTCCATGGTTCCGCTGACAAGCGTGAACGCCGCCATCTCGGTGTCCAATTCGGCCGGAGCCGACTCGCCCAGAACGTCACGCGTCATCGCCGCCAGGGCGGCGGCGATCGTGCGGATGCTGGCTTGCCGAGCGCGTTGCAGGACATCGACTGTGTAGGAGCCCACGAGTAGTTGGCCGCGGCGTGGGTCGGCGATCACGTAATCGAGCGCGGCATCGGCGGCGGCCTTGACTCGGACTCGTAGGTCCGGCGGTGCGTGCATGGTCGCGGTGACGACGGCTTCCAGGCCATGGGCCGTGAGCTCTTCGGCCATCGCCTCGATCAGCGCGTCGCGATCAGTGAAGTGTTCGTAGAAATAGCGATCGTTGAGGCGGGCGCGGGCACACACGGCGCGCTTGGAGACCTGGCTCCAGCCGCCCTCGCAGAACAGGTCCAAGGCGGCCTCGAGCAGTGCGGCGCGGCGAACGGCACGGCGTTCGACTGCGGTCACTCCGCCGTAGGTGCGTGTCGCTGCTGCCATGTCGAGCCATTCTTCCTCATCCTCTTGACCGGCCCGCGTATTTGGTGCACTCTGACACCAGAATAATTTGGTGCCGCACTGCACCAGATATCGCGGAGGTGGCGGACGGACGACCCGTTGGCGCCGGAACAAGGGAGTTCACCGATGACATGCCCCGTGCAGCAATCGGCCGGATCTGGCCAGCTGACCGCACCCGCGCCGTCGTCCGCAGCAGTTTCCTGGCCGGACGGTGACGACATCGCGGACCGCTTCGAACGGTTCGCCGGAACGGTGTACATCGCGTTCTTCGCGGCGGGCCTGTTCGATCAGGCGATGCTGCCGGAAGTTTCGGCGGCCCTGGAGAACACCGGCCGCATCCGCAACGCGCCTTGGGGCCGTGCCTTGCGCACCGCGGCCTCGGATCAGATCGCCTTCTCGGGGCAGGACGCCGACCGGCGCGCGGAGATGCGGCGACTCAAGGAACTGCATCGCGATGTCAAAGGTGTCGGCGCCAACGGGGTCCGCTACAGCGCGCTGATGCCCGAGTCCTGGAACTGGATCTTGATCAGCACCTTCTTCGTGCACAGCGGCGCCTTTGTCGCGGTGACGGGTCATCGGCTGAGTCCTGCTGAGGATCAGGCGATTTGGGACCGGTACCGGCAGCTGACCGAGGAATTGCAGCTACCCGGCCGTTCCCGACTGGTCGAGAGCTATCCCGAACTGTGCGCTTACTACGACCGCATGGTCGCCGAGAAGTTGGCAACCACCGCCACGCTCGAGAACGCCACCGACATCGTCTTGCGGCCGCCGTTGCCCGACTTCCTGCCGGTCGCCGCGACACCGCTGTGGAAGTTGGTCGGGCCGGTTGCCGGACACGTCGGCTACGTCCTCGGCTTCGGCATCATGCATCCGGGAGTGCGGGCACTGACGCCGGTGCGCTGGAGCAGGCGTCACGACCTGGAATTCGCCGTTCTGACCAGGTCGCTTCGGCTCGCGAATCGGTTGGTGCCCGAAGCGATCACCCAGACGCCACTGACTCGCAATCGACGTCGATACGCCCAGCTCATGAAGCAGTATCGGGGGATAGGTTTGACGTCTTTTGCTGCCGACAAGGTCGCCGCTAGCCGCTGAGTCGATGCCGTAGGGGAGAGGCAGTCAGAGGGAAGGGGCGTTGTGCGGGGCAGGAAAGTGGCCGTGGTTCTAGTAAGACTTTGAGCGAGGGCCCTTCGTAGCTGGGGGCGTTCAGTGGCTGGGTCGAAGAGCGCGGCAGAAGGCGCAAACTGAAATAATACATGTAGGTACTTATATATGCGCATCTACGCATTTGGCTCGTCCAATATCAAAGACCCACACATCACCACACGACAAAACTCACGCCAACATCCACTCACCCAGCATGGGCGGAGGGGCGGCAGCCAGCTGGCTGCCGCCCGTCTCTACTAGGACTCCGATCAGCCGAGCGCGGCGAGGAGTTGCGCACCGGCCGCGCGGGCGGGGGCGCGCATGACGAATCGATTGAACCCCCAACGCTTCTGGTGCTCGCGAAGTTCGGTGACCAGTTCGTCTACCGTGCCGATCAACACGTAAGGCGCGCTGAGCAACTCGGCGGCGCTGGTGGTCGGAATATCCTCGGCGAAGCGGGCACAGGCGGCCTCGGCGTCATCGGTGATCTCCACATGCTGCACCAGTGCCTCGAACGCGGGATCGCGCCCCGCCTTGGCCGCGGTATCGCGCACCACCTCCACCTGTGCGTCGATCTGGTCGCGGCCCCAACGGGTTTCGTGGTTACGCCCGTCGGGCAGTGTCCGCCCGAGCCCGGAGAACCCGACGATATCCGCGGTCGTGGCGGCATAGCGAACCACCCGAGGCCCGCTGCCGCCCACCAGCAGCGGAATCTGCTCCTGCACCGGCCGGGGCCGGGTCAGCACGGCGTCCCGCAGTCGCACGTGGTCCCCGTCGAAGGTCACGGTTTCACCGGCGAGCAGTCGCCGAGTGGTGTCGGTGACTTCGATCATCCGGTCGACCCGCGCGGCGGCCGACGGATGCGCACGTCCCTGCATCGTCCATTCCGCCGGAGTGTGCCCGGCGCCGATGCCGAACAGCGCCCGGCCACCCGAGACGAGGTCGAGCGTGGCGACCTCGCCGGCGAGCAGGTACGGCTCCCACATCCCGGCATTCACCACATTGGTCCCGAGCCGGATCGTGTCGGTCGCCGTCGCCGCCGCGGCGAGGGCAACGAACGGCGAAGCGAACGAGCCGGGATGGTCCGGAACCATGAGGGCGTCGAAGCCGTCCTGCTCGCACCCTCGGGCGAATTCCGGCCAGGTGCCGACCTCGATCACATTGGCGGTCATCGAGAACTTGATCGGAGCGTTCATGCTCGACCTCCCTTCGAGGTGCTCACGCTAATTCGGAAGGGCCTGCGGTGTAAGTGATTCCGCTGTGGGCGAATTCCGGTGTCAGCGCCGCTGCTTCTCCTCGGTGACGATCGGGAGGGTCAAGGTGACCGGGTCGGTGATGGGTGTGGTTTCGATGAGGTCGGGCATGTTGCGGGTGGCGGCGTGTTCGTCGGCGAGAATCGGTTCGCTGAGTCCGACGCGTTTCTGCACGCGCTGCATCCAGGCGGGTGCCCACCAGCAGTCGTCGCCGAGCAGTTTCATGACGGCGGGGACGAGCAGCATCCGCAGGATGGTGGCGTCGATGAACAGTGCGGCGATCATGCCGTAGGCGATGTACTTCATCATCACCAGATCGGAAAAGGCGAAGGCGCCGGTGACGACGAGCAGGATGAGCGCCGCGGCGGTGATGATGCCGCCGGTGTGCGCGGTGCCGATGCGGATGGCCTCGGTGGTGGTCGCGCCCTTGTTGCGGGCTTCGACCATGCGGGACAACAGGAATACCTCGTAGTCGGTGGACAGGCCGTAGACGATGGCGATGATCAAGACGAGGACGACCGCTTGGATCGGCTGCGGCGTGAAATTGAGCAGATCCGCGCCGTGGCCGACGACGAAGATGAGGGTCAGGATGCCGAGCGTCGAGCCGAGGCCGAGGATGCTCATCAGGACGGCTTTGAGCGGCAGCACGAGCGATCCGAAGGTCAGGAACATGAGCAGCGTGGTGAGGAACAGGACCACGACGACCATGAACGGAATGCGGCCCAAGAGTCCGTCGATCGTGTCCTTCTGGAACGCGGGCGTGCCACCGACCAGCATGGTGACGTCGTCGGGCAAGTCGATCGCGCGTAGATAGTCGATTGTCTCGTTGGCGTCCTTGGGATTGGTCAGCGGCGCCGCCGTGCGGAAGACGCCAGGCCGCTTGGTCGAAGGTACCGGGGAGTGGAACTGCGCCGATGTTCCCTGTGCCAACTGGACGAGCCCGGGCGCTCGGTTTGCCTCGTTGAGGGCCGCGCCGATGGCCGTGCGATTGTCGGTCTCGGTGATGAACACGAGCCGCACGGGGTCGGGCTTGCGGAGCGGGAAGGTTTCGTCGAACTCCTCTTGGGCTATCCGGGTCGGGTTGTCCGGCGGTAGATAGGTTTCGCTGAACGTACCGAAGGCGATGTTCTTGACCGGGGTGATGAGGATCAGCAGTCCGATACAGATGGGGATGGCGATCTTCAACGGATGCTTCATCACCCATCGGGTGGTGCGGCCCCAGAAGCCGTTTTCGACTTCCTCGGCGGTCTTGGTCCGGAGGAAACGTTTCATCCCGAGCATGTCGACGCGCGGCCCGAGGATGCTGAGGACGGCGGGCAGAATGGTGATGGCCGACAGCGCGGCGATGGAGACCGTGGCGATCGAGCCGTAGGCCAGCGATCGGAGGAAGCCCTGGGGGAAGAACAGCATGCCGCCGAGGCTGATGACGATCATGGCCGCGGAGAAGACCACAGTGCGTCCGGCGGTCATCACGGTGCGGCGTACCGCGATGCGGGTGTCGTAGCCCTCGGCTAGTTCTTCGCGGAAGCGGCTGACGATGAACAGGCCGTAGTCGATCGCGAGTCCGACGCCGACCATCGAGACGACGCTGGAGACGAACGAGTTGACGTCGGTGAACTCGGTGATGAATCGGACGATCCCGTTGGCGCTGATGATCGTGAGGACGCCGATGATCAATGGCAGCGCCGCGGCGACGAGACCGCCGAAGACGAAGAACAGCAGGATCGCGACGAGGGGGAAGGCGAGCAGCTCCATGCGGTGGATATCGTCGGCGAGGGTGTCGGTGAGTGCGCCTGCCAACGGCTGGAGGCCCGCGACCTGGACGTCGACGTCGGGGATATCGAAGGCCCCCTGCACGGCGCGGTAGTTGTTGACCGTGTCGGTGTCGTTGTCGCCCTTGATGGCGATGGAGGCGAAGGCTCGATTCTTGTCGGGTTTGCCGAAGGCGGCCGGTTGTCCTGGACCGGCATCGGTCGTCCAGTAGGAGCCGTTGATCTTGTCGATCTGGTCGGGGTGCTTGCGCCGCAGGTTGTTGAGATTGTCGATGATCTTGCCGCTGAACGCCGGATCGTCGAGTCGCACGCCGGGGGGAGCGGTGTAGAGCACGATCACGTCGGCTAGGTGGTCGCGGCCGAACGCGTCGTCGGAGATACGCGCGGCGAGTGAGGATTCCGAGGTCGGGTCGTCGAATCCGCTGGCGCCGAGATGGTTTCCGAGGTCGTATCCGTATCCGCCGAGTCCGAGTAGTCCGGCGGCGACGATGCCGATGACGGCGAACCGGAGGCGATAGACGAGATCTCCCCAGCGCGCGAACATCAGGCGGCTCTTCGTAAGTGGCGGCGGAACGGTGGTGCGGTGGGCGGCCTGACGGCACCGGTCATCAAGTGGCTGCATCCTTTCCGATGAGGTCGCGCCCGAGGTGCGCGCTCTCCAAAGTACCGGCGTCGCGGAGTAGCCCTGGTGAAAGTGTTTGCTAGGAAATGTCTGTCGGGCCGAGGATCTTGCTGAGGGTTCGAGTGAGCGCCTGCAGTTCGTCGGGTTCGAGTTTGCCGGCGAAGCGTTCTTCGATGCCTGCGTGGTAGCGCGGGGCGGCTTCGCGCAGGCGGGTGCTTCCGGCGGCGGTGATGGCGACGAAGGCGGATCTGCCGTCGTCGGGGTTGGCTTCGCGGGTGACCAATCCGGCCGTCTCCAGTTCGGTGACCAGACGGCTGACGCGGGTGCGGCTGAGGACTACGCGTTCGCCGAGATCGGTCATGCGCAGCGGAGGGATGCCGTCGAGCTCCAGGAGGACGTCGTACCACGCGAGCGGGAGTCCGGTGGATTTGCGCAGGTCGGCATCGATTCGGGGCACCAGCTGCGCGTGTACGCGCAGCAGCGCGGACCAGGCGTTGCCTGCTGCGCGGCGGTGATTGTCGGTGTGTGCCACGGTCTGATCTTACCTACTTGCGTGCGCGTGCACGCATCTAGTAGCGTGCACACGCACATAATTTGTGTTCTGAGGAAGGAACTCTCATGACCGACGTCATTGCCCGCGAAGAGCTCGCCGCCGCTATCGAGGCGGATTCGGTGACGGTGCTGGACACGCTCGGGCCCGGCTACTACGAGAAGGCGCATCTGCCCGGCGCACTGGTCCTCGTCGAATCCGACGTGGAATCGACTGCTGGACAACTGCTTCCGGATCGCGATGCGGCCATCGTGACCTACTGCGCGAACGAAGCCTGCCGCAACAGCCACAACGTTGCCGTCAAACTGCGGGCGCTGGGGTACCCGAATGTCCGGGTATACCGTGCGGGTATTCAGGATTGGGCGGAGGCGGGTCTGCCGGTGGAGGAGGGCGCCTGAGCCGCTGGACCAGTCGTGTCCACTGATCTCCGCGGGGCTGCGGCCCTGCGGGGATCAGCGCTCGAGCTCGATGACGAGCGGGTTGCCGGTGTCGAACCAATAGCGGTGCAGCTCTTGGATTTTGACTCGGCTCAAGCGTCCGCGCAGATGCAGGGCGCATTCGCCGTAATCGGTCGCGTGACGGTCTCGCAGAGGATGGTTCGTGCGATCATGCGTTCGGTCGGCTGGGTGATTTCGCGGGCGACGCCGTCGAATGTTGCGTCCGGCAGGCGGATTCGGACGTGCGGGTGGGCGCGGATGTTGAGCAGCCATCCGCTGGCCGCGCCGGGCCGAACCGGACCCGGCGGTTCCGATGTGAGATGCCCCTCGGTCCGGCCTGCCGGTGCTTGCGCTGAACAAAGACGTGTCAGGATTCGAGGATGGTGTCGAATCCGCTGCCTCCGCTTGCCCGTCGGCTCGCCCAACAGCGCTGGGTGATGCGCACGGCGCCGGTCGTGATCCCGGTGGAGCGGTCGGTGCGGCGCTGGACCGACGGCCGGATGGGTGTGCTGGATCTGGTTGGACTGCCCTCGATCGAGGTCACCGTCCCCGGCCGCAAGACCGGCATCCCGCGGACCACGTCGCTGCTGTACGTTCCGCGCGGGGAAGACTTCCTCGTGCTCGGTTCCAACTGGGGTAGTCCGAAGCATCCGGTGTGGTCGGCCAATCTGCGTGCCGCCGACACTGCCACTGTTCGGCACAAGGGCGAGCAATTCACGGTCACCGTCACCGAGATCACCGGCGTCGATCGCAAACGGGCGTGGGATCTGGCCGTCGAATTCTGGCCCGGGTACGAAATGGAATACGAACTGTCCGGCGGCCGCCAGTTCCGGATGTTCGAACTGCGCCGCGCCTGAAGCGCACCCGCCGCTCGGTTGAAAAGTGTTCGAGGCGTGGGTGAGTCGCGCGTCACATGGTGCTGACGAATTGTCGGAGGCTGCCGTTACGGTGAGACGGTGACGACGCATCTGACGCATTGGGGAGCTTTCGAAGCAGACAGCGATGGTGATCGCCTGACCGCCGTGCGGCCGTGGCGTGATGATCCGGAGCCGATGCGGCTGATCGAGAATGTGGCGTCCGCGCAGCATCATCCGACCAGGGTGGATCAACCCTATGTCCGTCAAGGGTGGTTGGAGCGGGGGCCGGGCGGCACCGGGCGTGGGGACGAGCCGTTCGTGCCGGTGTCCTGGGAGACCGCGCTGGATCTGCTGTCGGGTGAGTTGGCGCGGGTGTATCGCGAGCACGGGGCCGAAGCCGTCTACGGCGGTTCCTACGGGTGGGCGAGTGCGGGGCGGTTTCATCATGCGCAGAGTCAGGTGCACCGGTTCCTGAACTGTCTGGGCGGGTATGTGCGCCACGTCAACAGCTACAGCCTCGGGGTGTCGACGGTGTTGCTGCCGCATGTGATCGGCGATATCGGCTGGATCATGACGCAGGCGACGTCGAAGGAGTCGCTGGTCGAGCACGCCGAGTTGGTGGTGGCGTTCGGCGGGTTGTCCCCGAAGAACTCGGCGGTGTCCCCGGGCGGTGTGTCTCGACACAACACGCGGGGCTGGATCGGTGCCGCGCGGGCGCGGGGTTGCCGATTCGTGTCGATTACGCCGCTGCGCGACGACACCCCGGCCGAGGCGGCGGCGGAATGGCTCGCCCCGCGGCCCGGCAGTGACGCGGCGTTGATGCTCGCGCTGGCCCAGGTGCTGGACGCCGAGGGGTTGGCGGACACGGAATTCCTGGACAAGTACACGGTGGGCTATGAGCGTTTCGTCGGCTATGTGCGCGGCGAGGTGGACGGCATCGTCAAGTCGCCGGAATGGGCCGCACCGATCACCGGTCTCACCGTCGAGCGCATCCGGACGCTCGCGCGCGAGATGGCCGCCGCGCGGACCTTGGTGACGGTCGGTTGGTCGCTACAGCGCGCGCAGTACGGTGAGCAGCCGCTGTGGTTGGGGGTGGTGCTCGCGGCGATGCTGGGCCAGATCGGGCTGCCCGGCGGCGGGTTCGGGCACGGTTACGGGTCGGCGGCGAGCCTGGGTGAGCCCGCTCGGAAATTCTCGCCGCCGCGGCTGCCGCAAGGACCGAACGGGGTCGACACGTTCATTCCGGTGGCGCGGATCTCCGACATGCTGCTCAATCCCGGCCAGTCCTTCGAATACAACGGGCAGCACCTGGTGTATCCCGACATTCGGCTGGTGTACTGGGCGGGCGGCAATCCCTTTCACCACCACCAGGATCTGGCCCGGCTGCGGGAGGCGTTCACCCGGCCCGAGACGGTGGTGGTGCACGATCCGTTCTGGACGTCGACCGCTCGGCACGCCGACATCGTGCTCCCCTCGACCATGACCATCGAACGCGACGACTACGGCGCGGGTGAGAACGACCGCGTGTTCTTCGCGATGAAGGCGATCACCCGTCCGCACGGCGAGGCGCGGGACGACTACGCCATCTTCGGTGAGTTGGCTGAACGTCTGGGTGTCGGAAAGGAATTCACCGAGGGCCGCACCGTCGTCGAATGGTTGCGCCACCTCTACGAGGAATGGCGGCAGCGGCACACTGAGCATGACCTGCCCGACTTCGACACCTTCTGGGCGAGCGAGCACATCGAATTGCCGGTGCCCGACCCGCAGCAGGTGCTCGGCGCGGACTTTCGCGCCGACCCGCAGCGGTTCCCGCTCACCACGCCCAGCGGCAAGATCGAGATCTTCTCCGAAACCATCGACAGCTTCGGTTACGCCGATTGCCCGGGCCATCCGGTGTGGCTGGAACCCGACGAGTGGTTGGGCGGTCCGGCCGCCGCCGAGTTTCCCCTCCAGTTGATCGCCAACCAGCCACGCTCCAAGCTGCACAGCCAACTCGACGTCGGCGCCTACAGTCAATCCACCAAAGTTGCTGGGCGCGAACCGGTTCGACTACATCCCGACGACGCCGCCGCGCGCGGTCTGCGTGATGGCGACGTGGTCCGCGTCTTCAGCAAACAAGGTAGCTGCCTGGCCGGCCTGATCATCGACGACGCCGTCCGCCAAGGAGTAGCGCAACTGTCCACCGGCGCCTGGTACGACCCAGACCCCACCGACCCCGCCTTCTGCCGCCACGGCAACCCGAACGTCCTCACCCCCGACCGCCCCTCGTCAACCCTCAGCCAAGGCAGCACCGGCCAACTATGCCTCGTCGACATCGAGCGATACGAACCCGACCTCCCAGACCTGACCGTCAATCGTCCGCCCGCAATCATGATCAACGGGACATGACGGCGGGCTTACTCGCACAACGCTTCCACCATGTCCCGTTGCTGGCACGGAACGGTGGCCCTGGGGGGGGGGGGGCACTCTCGGTGTCCTGCGACCATCGGGCGGATCTGGCCGAGGATGACTTCGTCTCGGTACTGCTACGCAGTCGCGGGCGTGCGCTCAGATCAGGTTCAGCAGCCGCAGATCGGCGACGTACTTCTCGATCAATGCGGGTGACAGGTGCGGAATGTCGCGCTGTGGGCCCAGTCCCGCTGCCTGCACGGCCGTTTGGAATTCTTTGGCGGGCAGTGCCGCGCCACGCAGCGGGGCTTCTGGTTGTTGGAATGCGTGCAGTAGCGGAATGATCGAGTGCTGGCGTTGGCGTTCCGGCAGGGCCAGCAGTGCGGTGGTGAACCGCGACAGCCAGGTCGGGTAGTCATCGAGGCATTGGATGGGGTGTCCGGCCTCGATGAGCCAGTCGACGAAGGTGTCCAGGGAGATGCCGTCGTCGTGCGGGTTGATCACGTCGAAAGTCTGGTAGCCGGACGTGGTCTGCGGGCCGAGGGCGGTGATGGCCGCCGCGGTGAAATCGGCGGGCAGGCCGTCGTAGTGGGCGCGGCGCCGGTTGCCGCGGGCATCGAGTTCGTAGAAGGACTTCGGGGCCAGACCGGTGACGAGCACGCTCAGCAGCAATCGGGTGAACATGTCGGGCACATTCAGCTGACCCGCGTAACGGCTGTGGGCCAGAATCATGTCCGACCGGAACGTCGTGACCGGCAGGCCGTAGTGTTCGTTGGCCTCGCGCAGCAGCACCTCGCCGGCCCATTTGCTGTTGCCGTACCCGTTGGCGTAGTCGTCGCCGAGGGTACGGACCGGGCTGATCTCGCGGATGTGGCCGTTCTCGGTGAAGATCTGCGGGTCGATCTGGGAGGCGACGGCAACGGTCGACAGGTAGGTGACCGGCTTGATGCGTTCGGTCAGCGCCAGCCGGATGATCTCGGCGGTACCGACGACATTGGGGCCGAACAGTTGGTCGTAAGGCAGGACGTGATTGACCAGTGCTGCCGCGTGCACGATCAGGTCGGCCGTGCCTGCCAGGTGCCGCCAATCGTCTTCGCCCAGGCCGAGATTCGGATAGCCGATATCGCCGGGCAGCACCTCGAGCGTGCCGTCGGCGAGCTCGTGGTAGCGCCGCAGCAGCTCGGGATCGCCGCTGTCGAAGGCGCCATCGAGCCGCTCGCGGGCCGCTGCGGCGTCGCTGCCGCGGACGATGCAGACCAGGGTGCCTGCCGAATCATGGAGGCGCTGTAGCCATTCCAGGCATAGGAAGCGTCCGAGGTACCCGTTGGCGCCGGTCAGCAGGACTGTTTGCGGCTGGGAATCGACGCGCGGTGTGGTGGTGGCGGCCAATGTGTCGGCGTCGATGAACTTGTCGAGTGTCAGATCCGCCGCACGCAGTTCGCTGCCGTGTACTGAGGCGGCGGTGGGTGCGGGTTTCATCGAACTCTGTTGTGCCTGAATGTAGTCGGCGAGACCCTGCAGAGTGGTCGCGGGGCTGACGATGACTCCCACCGGGACACCGAGTTGGAAGATCTCGCCCAGCAGATTCGACAGCGACAACGCGGACAGCGAATCGCCGCCGAGATCGGTGAAGTGCGCATCCGGCCGCAGATCTGTTGCGGCACAACCCAGCACCACCTGAACCGCACGACCGACCGCCTGTGCCGCGGGCAGCTCACGCCCCTCGTGCCGGAGGGTGGCGAGCTGGGATTGCTGTTGGTGCTCGATGTCGGCGTACAGCTGCTCCAGGCGCTCGTCATAGCGCTGTTTCAATTTGGGCCGCAATGACTTTCCGATGCCGGACAGCATCCCGTTTTCGATGCTGAACGGCTCGGTCTCGAGCAGAATGTCGCGGGGAATTTCATAGGAGCTCAGCGCAGCCTGCTGACCGACCTGTTGCAGCGACGCCAAGACCGCCGCCTTCAACTCCGCGGCATCCGGGTGCGCCGCACAGGCGTCGGCGGTCGGCACGACCACGGCCAGCAGATACGAGCGCACACTGCTGCCGTAGACGTAGATCTGGCGGACCAGGGGACTGCTGATGTAAAGCGCGTCGAGCTTGGACACGGCCACGAACTCTCCCTGTGACAGCTTGAGCACGTTTTTGCTGCGGTCGAGGTAGACCAGCCGGTCCGGGGCGAGCTCGGCCATCACGTCGCCGGTGCGGTAGTAGCCGTCGGCATCGAAGATCTGCTCGTTCAACTCCGGCCGCTTGTAGTAGCCCGGAATCTGCGTGTCCACCTTTACCAGCAGTTCGCCACGCGGATACGGCCGGTCGGTGCGGAAGTAGCCCAGTTCGGGAACGTCGACCAACTTGTAGTCGAGCACCGGCGGGTGCTGGACCACGGTGTCGAGGATGACGTCGGGACCGGTTTCGGTGGTGCCGAAGTTGTCGTGCAAGGGGATGTCGAGCACCGATTCGATGAAATCCTTCATCTCGGCCGCGATGGGCGCGCTACTGGTCCCGGCGTGGATCACGCGGCCGCCCAGCAGGTGTTCCCGCAGAGCCGTTTTCACCTGCGTCTCGCTTCCGGCGCGAGCCAACTCGCTGCGGTAGTGCTGAAAGATCAGGTCGCAGACGCGGGGAACGAGGAACTGGGAGGTCGGTCGCACCAGCGCGAGGTCCTCCAGCAATGTCGACATGTCGCTGCGAGCCGCGAAATATAGGGTGCCACCGCGAATGAGGGCTGCTCCCATCAGCATTCGGGCCGCGACATGGCTCATCGGCATGTAGTTCAGTTGCACGGTGGGCACCGGGCGGCGGCAGCCCGCACGCCACAGCTTGCTGACCAGCCGGTCGGTGTATATCGCGCCCTTGGGCGCGCCCGTGCTGCCGGAGGTGTAGATGATCAGCGCCAGCTCGTTCGGGTCCGCCTCGGTGCGCGCGGGCGCGACCGGCAGTTCCCGGCCGCGCGCCAGCAACTCGTCGAGGGTATCGACCCGGACTGGCTTGTCGCCCTGACCGTTTCGAGCAGCACGCAGAGCATCCCGGTGATCGTCGTCGCGGTCGTCGTAATCGAAGACGACCACGCGACAGATCGATTCGGCGGCCCGCGCCAAACGCATCGCCACCGCCAACTCCTCGGCGCTCGTGGCCAGCATCCGCGGCTCCGTCTCGGCGACGATCGCGCTCAGCGCCGCTTCGGCCGAACCGGCCTGCAGTGGTACCGACACGGTGCCCAGGTACCCGCACGCCAGATCGACGGTGGCGTAGTCGACGCTGGCGAACCCCAGAACAGCCACGAAATCACCGGCACGCAACGGGAATTCGGGGTCGTGATACCACGCGGACGCGACCGCGCCGATGCGTTGCCACAGCTGCCGATAGCTGATCGTGTCGTAGCGGGGCAGCAGTCGGGTACGGCTGCGGCCGCTGTCATCGGTGACGTACCCGACGCCGCGCTGCCCGAGCGCCGGACGGTCGCCGTAGCCTTCGATGATCATCTCGAGCATCCCGGCGAACGCCAACCCATCGCGGTCCACCGCAGCCATCACCTCGGTACTCGGCACCGCCGCGGCCACCTGCTCATCCTGGGCAATCAACTCCTCGATGCGGCGTTGGAGCGTCTCGTTGTCATCCATATCCGACCTCCTCACATCGCGACCGCCGCCCCGAGAGCCACGAGCCGTCTGCGAAAACCGCACCTGACCAGTCCACATTCCTCCCCGCCCTCACCGAAGTCAATAATTCATAGGATGAATAGGTGTTCCCTGTGTCACCGTGCCCGGCCATGATCAACGGGACATGACGGTGGGTTTACTCGCACAATGCCTCCACTAAGTCCCGTTGATCATGGGCGGGCGGCGATGGGGCGGGCGTCTCAGCCTCTTGTGGACCTGCTCAATCGATGGTCAGTCGGGCAGGGGCACGAGGCGTTGAGCGGGGTCGAACAGTGCTCGTTCGGCGACGCGGGCGGCGACCAGGGCGGCTAGGGCGGTGGCGGCGAGGAGCATGTACATGACGACGATTTGGTAGCGGATGGCGGTGAGGGGGTCGACGCCGGCGAGGATGAGTCCGGTCATGGCGCCGGGGAGGCTGATGAGGCCGACGACTTTGGTGGCGTCGATCGACGGGACCAAGGCGGTGCGCAGCGCCGACTGTCGGTGCGGCAGAAAGGCTTGGCGGGCGGGCAAACCCAGGCACAGGCGGGCTTCGATGGCGGGGCGGGATTGGTGGGCGTCCTCGCGGATACGGCGGAGTGCGATACCGGTGGCTTGCATGGCGCCGGAGACGACCATCCCGCCGACGGGGACGACGACGCGGGGTTCGGTGGAGATGACGCCGAGCAGGAGGAGCGCACTGAGCGTGCTGGCCGCGCCGACAGCCACGCCGATCGTGGCGGCCCGGCGCGCCTGCGGCAGGCCCGCGCCGCGGCGTCCGCCGACCTGCCCCGCGATGATCACCATCAGGATCACCCAGGCGAACGCGCCGGGCAATGCGGTGTGCCGGAACACGATCAGCAGGATCGCGCCCACCGCGACCAGTTGCACTCCGGCCCGGATCGCGGCGATCACCAGTTCGCGGGTCAAGTTGAGCTGCTGCCGGTAGGCGATGAAGGCAGCCAGGGCGACGAGTAGTAGCGACGCGGAGACACCGGTCCAGTCGGGTACCGAAAGGCCCTCCACCGTCACGACTTCCGATCGATCTGGTCGGAGCGCCCATCACGGATCAGGCGTTTGTTGTCGAGTAACAAGATGTCGTCGGCGACTGATCGCACGAAACCGTGGTCGTGGCTGACCAGTACCACGGTGCCGCCCGCGCCGATGTGCGCGCGGATGAGGTCGGCGATCACCGCCGCGGCGGCCGTGTCCAACGCGGAGGTAGGTTCGTCCAACAGCAACACGTCGGGTTCGACGGCCAGCGCGCGGGCCAAGCACACCCGTTGCGCCTCACCACCGGACAGTTCCGCACAGCGGCGCTCCGCGAACGACTCCGGCAAGCCGACCCTGGCCAACAGCGCTGCCACCTTCGGTATCGGCAGATCGGCGCGGCCGACCCGCACCTCATCGACCACCAGATCGGTCAACAGCACCGCCCGCTGCGGCACCAGCCCGACCCGGCGGCGCAACTCCAGCACGTCGAGTCCGGTGATCGGGGCGCCGTCGAGCAGGATCCGCCCGCTGCTCGGTTCGGCGAGCCGGTTGAGTAGCCGCAGCAGTGTGCTCTTGCCCGTCCCGCTCGGCCCGACCACCGCGGTGCACCGCCCGCCGGGCAGGGTGAGGTCCAAGTCGACAAGCAGGGGTGTCGAACCGGCGATTACGCCGACCTGGTCGAAGACGAAGGTGTGCACTGTGCCAATCCTGCTATGCGGACGGGTGCGCGGTGCGCGCCGGTCCGCCGCGAGCCACCCGAACCGGCAGTCCTATTGCGCTGCATCGGCACTCGGCGCGCCGTTAGGCTCCCGGACATGATTCTTCGCCACGTGACCATCGACTGCGCCGATCCCTACGAACTCGCGACGTTCTGGAGCGCCGTCACCGGATGGCCGGTATCCGACGAGGACAAACCCGGCGACGACGACACGGTGCTGATCGCCCCCGCGCCCGTGCCCGGTTTGCTGTTCATCCGGGTCCCCGAGGCCAAGACGGTGAAGAACCGGATCCACTTCGACTGGATGCCGTCCGAGGGCACCCGCGACGAGGAAGTCGAGCGCATCATCGGCCTGGGCGCGACACTGTACGAGGATCATCGCACCGCCGAGGGTCGCGGCTGGGTCACCCTCCTCGACCCCGAAGGGAACGAATTCTGTGTCGAGCGAAGCACAGCCGAACGAGGTACCGAAGACTGACCACGACGCGCACGACCAGCCGCCGGCTTTCGGCGCCTGCCCGACCTGCGGGGACCCCCTCGATGGCCACGACAGGCATATGCGATTCATCTTGCCGGATCCCGTGCGCGACCTACCGGACAAAGAGCGCACACCCGGCACCTGGATGAGCGGCGACACCGCCAACGGATCGGTACTGATGCAGGTTCCGCGGCTCGGTGCGTTCGTCCGGGCGCTGCTGCCCATCCGACTCACGGCGGGATACACCCTCACCTATGGCGTCTGGATCGCGATCGACCCGCGCGAACTGCGCCCGATCTTCGACGTCTGGTTCGAACCCGAATACGCCGCGCTGCGGGTCGAGGGCCTGCTCGCGAATGCCATCGAGCCGTGGGGCCTGCTGGCCGCCCCGGTGGTCGCGACGGTCCGCGACACCAGCCAGACCCCCTACTGCACCGACTCCAGTGACCCGATCCTCGAGCGTGTCCTGCACGAGGGGTGGCCACATGAGCTGTTCCTCGACCACCTCGGCCGGGCGTGAATCTCGCGCAGATCACGACACTCCACTGGAATGGCCTGTGCGGCCGCGGGATCGGCGACGACCTCTACGATTCCCGGGTGACCTACGACGACTTCGACCATCTCGACACTTCCCGGCTGCCGGAACGGCAGCGGCGCATCCTTGCCACGATTCGAGACTGGGTGGTCCGGTACGGGTATGCGCCGAACTCGCGGCAGATCGGGGACGCGGTGGGGTTGCGGTCTTCGTCGTCGGTGTCGAAGCATCTGAACAGCCTGGAGGAGAAGGGGTTTCTGCGGCGCAGCGAGACGATGTCACGGCCGATCGATGTGCGAATGTTCCTCCAGGGGTCGGCGCCGCGGGAATCGAACGAGGATTCGGTGGCCGTTCCGGTGGTCGGCGACATCGCGGCGGGGACGCCGATTCTCGCCGAGGAACACACCGACGACATGGTGACCATGTCGCGCCAGCTCGTCGGCCGCGGCACCGTATTCGGGCTGCGGGTGCGCGGGGATTCGATGATCGATGCGGCGATCTGTGACGGCGACATCGTGGTGGTACGGCAGCAGAACGAGGCGCATTCGGGGGAGATCGTCGCCGCGATGATCGAGGGCGAAGCCACGGTGAAGGTGTATCGGCGGCGCAACGGTCACGTGTACCTCGAACCGCGCAACCCCGCCTATCCCGTCATCGACGGTGACGAGGCCGTCGTGCTGGGCAAGGTGGTGTCGGTGATGCGCCGGGTCTGAAGCCTCGGCGGCGGGCCGCCGTACCCTGAACTGATGTCGGATGTCTCGGAACTGCCCGCCGGTGTGGGCTTCGAGCGGCTGGTCGAGTTACTCGCCGGTCGGCGCGTGGTGGTGCTGACCGGTGCGGGCGTGTCGACCGACAGCGGGATTCCCGATTATCGCGGGCCTGCCGCACCGCCGCGCAATCCGATGACCTACCAGCAGTTTGTCGGCGACGCGGTGTTCCGGCAGCGGTATTGGGCGCGCAATCACGTCGGCTGGCGGCGGATGGATGCGTCACGGCCGAATCCGGGGCACCGCGCGCTGGCCCGGCTGGAACGCATGGGCGTGGTGAGCGGTCTGATCACGCAGAACGTCGACCTGCTACACACCAAGGCGGGCCATCGCCGGGTGATCGATCTACACGGCACTTACGCGCGGGTGCGCTGTCTGAATTGTGATGCACTCATTTCCCGGATGGCGTTGGCGGAGCAATTGGAGGCGGTGAATCCCGGCTTCGCCGAGGGGGCTACGACCAATGGTGTGGAGGTTGCGCCCGATGCCGATGCGGTGATCGCCGATACCGCCAGTTTCCGGATGGTCGATTGCGTTGGCTGTGGGGGAATGCTCAAGCCCGACATCGTGTATTTCGGGGAAAATGTGCCCAAGGAGCGCGTCGCGGCGGCATACGAACTCGTCGACGAGGCGGATGCGCTGCTTGTCGCCGGGTCGTCGCTGACCGTCATGTCGGGTTTGCGTTTCGTGCGGCACGCGGCGAAACATGGGCGGCCAGTGGTGATCGTCAATCGCGGAAACACCCGAGGGGATGAACTGGCGACGCTCACTCTGGATGCGGGATGCTCCGGTGCGCTCGTCGCGCTGGCTGATGCGTTGGGGAACGCGCGGGTGCTCGCCAACACGGTGTAGCCCGATTTCTGTTGCGGCGCACGGTGTTCTGCATCGAGGGCAAGTCGGCATCCGCTGCTGATCGCTGGCGTGCGTCGAAGCCCGGGTCGGGGGCCGAGTGCAAGCGAATCATGTCCGAAGGAACCGATGCCGACAACGGGCTGACCGACCTCCTGCGTCTGGATGCCGCGGGCGGCCGCGCCGAGCTGGCATTCGTCGAACTCGCCCACAGCATCACCACCGGCCGAGCGGCCTACCCGCGCCGGTACGGCTCGAATTCCAGCTCGCCGTCGACGAATAGGTGTGCTCGGACACCAGCGCAGCGGAATGGCAGGGCGTGCGGACCGTCGCCGCGTCGTGTCGACTTCGGCAGGCTCTCCCGGTCGGTTCCCCAGTAGCAGAGCGGTTGCGTAACGTGTTGGTCGCCAGCACGATTCCGTTTATGCCGTGCGACGACGGGACTGTGGCATGAACGAACTGCGACTATGGCAACCATGGCGGGTAGTGCAGTTGTGGCGACTGTGGCGGTTAGCGAATCTGTGGCGACTGTGGCGGTTGACCCAACTACGGTGGGTGCGGCCACTGGCTGGTTCGTTGGTGGCACTGGCACTGATCATCGGCGGGGTGATGGCGTTCCAGTACGCGGGCGGTCAGGCGCCGCCCGTGTGGCAGGTCGATAACGCGCCGATTACGAAGCCGTTACCTCCTAACCATTGGCAGGGGCAGGGGAATTGAGCGTTTCGAGTCGGCGGTGCGGCCTCGGCGCGACGCACATGTTGTCGTGCCCGGTGAGGCGGTTTTTGCCGTTCGTCCGTAAGCGGCACCGACTCGTCGAGCCCGTATTCCCGAGAATCTGCCCGAGCCGATTGGCAGTGCTGGTTCCTTGACGCCGCCGAGGCCGTGGAAAATCGAAGGCAAGCGTCTGGATCAGAATCTGTCCCCACCTCGACGCGGCCATCAAGGCGAGTTCTGAGGCGGTCGCAATCGCGGTTCGGGAAAATGCGTCCGCCGTGGTTTTGTATCGATGCGCTCGGGTATCGACTACTCGCCGTGGGATTGCCCGCGGTTAACCACTCCCACGAGATCAAGGTCGATCGAAAAGGAGAGGATTCACATGGCAACACCCAGGAAAATCGGTGTTTTCTTTGCCGTCGCGGCCTCAGTTGCCGCGCCGCTGATTGCCACACAACCTGCGGTGTCCGAGCCAATAGGCGGTTGGTGCCCGGCAAGTGAAATGACGTTCCACACCAACCCGATCGGCATGAACACCGTGCCCGCTCGGGGCGGATTCAACGCCGACATCGGCGGCTGCACCGGGACGCCCGCCGCCGACGTTGCCTTCCGCACCGAGTTCAACGGCAACGCCAGCTGCAACGACGCGCTCGGGCATGTCGAAGGCACCCTGGAGTGGGGCAACGGGGAGGTCAGCCGCGTGTCCGGGCAATGGCATGTTCCCGGCGGAAACCCCGCGGCCTCCGTCACGAACGTTCTCAACATCATGGACGGACCCGGTGCGGGCGGTCGACTGCACGTGGATCAGGGACCGGTGGACAGCCAGCCGCTAGTCGGCGCATGCATGAACGGAACGATGCAAGGCGGTCGGATCCCCATCCACACCCTGCACTTCAACTGAACCGACCGAAACGCGGCCCCGGCGGCGAGCCCATCAACTCCGCCGGGGTCGCAGGCCGATCGGGGGTGGGGGTGAATTGGGGTGCATACCGATCGGGGGGTGCGCTTGAGGTGGATGCCGATCGAGGGTAAGTACGACTCGAGGTGCACGCCGATCCGATCGCTGCGGGGGAACCCGCGTCAGCGGGAATCACCACCCCGCGCCGCACTGCGTCGAGTGCAAGTACGCAGTGCGCGCTGAACAGGGGCGCTCATCGGGGAGTCGAGCTAGCGCGCGACTGGCCCGACGGTATCGCCGACGCCTGCCACTGGTCTTCGCGCCTCGGCACGCGATCCAGCGTGTCTGATCCAGGTTGCCCACGGGTTCGAATACGTTGACGTACTGGTCCGTCTACCTCCAGAGATGGGAACTACCATGCGTTTCGACGGCGCACGATTTGCCACCCTGGTCGCCGGGGGCCTCCTGCTCGGCGCGAACCAGCCCGTAGCCTTCGCCGCTCCCACCTCGCCACAACTGACGATCAAACTCGTCGCCGAAGGCAAACTCGTCGCCGACTATTCCGCGGTCTTCAGAATGACCGTCGCCAACAGCGAACTCGCAGGGCCCACCACCGGCACGATCAACACCTCACAGACCTACCCCGACGGGCTCGCCCCGACGAGCGCCAATGGCGACGGCTGGACCTGCGCCATCGCCGGCCAAGTGGTCAGCTGCCACCGCCCCGCCAAGGACACCGACACCCTCGACCCCGGCAAGTCATACCCCCCGGTCACGGTGTCGGTGGACATCGATAGTCACGCAGCCGAACAGAGCCCCGTCACCTTCTACGTCGAAACCCCCGACGGTGCCAAAACTCCGTCCTCGAAGGTCTTCATCATCGCACCGCCCACCTGACGGAAAGCCCACCCAACCGCGCTCACCGCAAGCCGCTATTGATATGGCGGCCCAACCGATTTCAACGAGGGGTTGCGACCGGCTGGTGGCGCTTGGGGTGGTCGGGTCAGCGTCCGTGGGAGTCGTATCTAGTCTCCGGCGAGGACCGTGCTGACCTGGCCCCGGCGCGCCAGCCACGGGGGCGGGATCACCTGCGGTCGGCGTTTGCCGGTGGCCGCGCAGGGCCGTATCGGCCTGGGCGGGTAGCCGGTCCGCCACGCTGTCGATCCGCTTGAGCGGCGAACGGACAGGGTTGTGGCGACACGCTGGCTTGGGCGCCGTGAAGTCCCGTTCGGTGCTGGCAGCAGGGGTGCGGCCGGAGCGGATAGGCGCTCCTACCTTGACGCGCCAAGGCTGGCGGGCTACCTTGGATGCTCAAGGTAAGAAGGGTGGGGGACGTGCGAGGACAATCGACGGTTCCGGCGATGGCCGAGTTGGCGGCGACACTGGGCGTCACGATCGACGACGCGGCGCCGCCTCGCGAGTTCCGCTTCTCCCATGCGGGCTGCGGTCTGCATGGATTCGACTGGGGCGGAACGGGATTCCCAGTATTCCTGCTGCACGGCGGCAGGCTGAGCGCGCACACATGGGATTTCGTCTGCCTCGGCCTGCGCGGTGCCGCCCGACTGATCGCGCTGGATCTGCGCGGTCACGGTGACAGCGACTGGTCACACGACTACGAAATCGACACTCTGGCCGCCGATGTCGTCGCCGCGGCCGACCACTTCGGCTTCGATCGGGTCCGGCTCGTTGGCATGTCCCTTGGGGGCGTGGTCGCGGCTACCGTCGCCGATTCGCGGCCCGACCTGGTGGAGCGGGTGGCGCTCATCGATGTCGCACCCGGCGCCGACTTCGAGAGCACCCGGCGAATGCGGGAATTCATCAGCGAACTCGGCCCGGTGCGAGAACTCGAGACGGTGGTGGAGACCGCGATGCGGATCAATCCCCGCGCCAACCGCGAGACGGTCCGCTACCGCATGAGCACACTGTTTCGTCTTGTGCCCGACGGTGATTGGGTGCCGAAGGCCGATCCGTGCCCACCCGACTACCCGGCCATTCTCGCGGCCATCACCCGGCTGCCCGCCCAGCTGACCGAAGTGCCGGTGCTGCTGGTCCGCGGCGAACGCAGCAGAGTGGTCCCTCAGGCAACCGCCGAACGCCTCGTCGGCCGCATCCCCTACGGCGAACTCGTGGTCATACCGGACGCGGGGCACAACGTCCAAGAGGACAATCCGGCCGCGCTGATCACCGCATTACACACCTTCCTGACACGCTGACCGTGGCCCAGCAGTAGCCCGAGCGTCCCCAGCGGCTCCGACAGAAGCGATCCATCACGCCATGGCTGAACAAAATCGGCGGTCCGCTCAGCGAAACGACTCGTGAGGGCCACGGTGCTGGTCTGCCACACTGACCAGCACCGCGAGGTCGCAGATCCATGGGAGGTACTGCGCCCGGGAACTGATGACCTAGCAAGGAGAGCTTGGATGGCAATCAGGGAGCAGTCCACAGATCCGGCGATTGCGGCTGTGCTGGCCGAACACGCGGCGGGAGGCGATGGCGTTTTCGGTGCGGGCGGCCAACACGGACGCGGCGTCGTCGGCACCAGCTCCGACCACACCGCCGTCGAGGGCAACACCGAGAACGGAATCGGTGTCCTCGGCACAGGCGGCCAACGGGGACGCGGCGTGGTCGGCACCGCGACCAACGCCACCGCGGTCGAAGGGTACAGCGAACGCGGAGTTGGTATCTGGGGCAGGGGCACACCGGCCGGGCACTTCGAAGGCGACGTCAGAGTTACCGGAACGGTGACCGCCACCGATCTCATTCTGGCGGGCGGCGACTGCGCCGAGGATTTCGACACGGCAGGTTCGGATTTCGCGCCCGGTAGCGTGCTGGTGATCGATCCGAGCGGCGGGTTACGGCCGAGCGATCAGCCCTACGACCGGCGAGTGGCCGGCGTCGTATCGGGTGCGGGCAACCTACGGCCGGGCATCGTGCTGGACCGTGCCGGAGCAGACAGCGAACGAGTGACGGTCGCGCTCAACGGCAAGACCTTTTGCATGGTCGATGCCGACCACGGGGCCGTCGAGGTGGGTGATCTCCTGACCACCTCGCCGACACCGGGATACGCCATGAAAGCTGATGACCCGACGCGGTCTTTCGGCGCCGTCATAGGCAAAGCACTACAAGGATGTGCCGACGGCCGCGGTTTGATACCGATCCTCGTCTCACTCCAGTAAGGCTGCATGGTGATGCCGCGCGGCCTCCCCGTCAGGCCTGGTCCCGTGCCCGGCGGCCAGTGATTGCCGACTCGGCGAGATGTGCTTGTACGAACGGGATTACGGTCGTGTCGAAGCCCTGCTCACCGGTCAGTACCGGGTGCACGTCGACCTCGAACACCACCCCGCCGTTCTCGGCGGCGATGTCGACGCCGCCGAACGGCATTGGGCTCTCTTCCCATAACAGGCAAAGGCTGGCCCCGGATGAGGGGAGGTCGATCGACAACCGTCGCCCAGCGCGTGGCATGACCTCGCTGCCCTTTTACGTACATCACCTCACCGCCTGGCTGCTACGCCGAATGTCGCGGCGCCACAGCGCATTCACCGGAATGCGGCGTTTGTCGGTGAGGTAGAGGCATCATCGGACGTTCATCTCGGTAGGCAGCTGCCGACGCGTCGCACCTCGACACCGCTACTCCCACTCCTGAGCAGGGCCTCGCACCCGACGGCCCGATGAGCGGCCTCGGTCAATCGTTGATGTTTCCGGCGATCTCCACGCCCGCCTTTTGAAGTTCGTCCAGGGCCCGTTCGATACTCGCGGGGGAGACACCGGCGGACAGGTCCACGAGTACCCGGGTGTCGAACCCCGCGGTGCGGGCATCCATTGCGGTGGCGCGAACGCAGTGGTCGGTGGCGATGCCGCAGACATCGACGGTATCAATTCCCTTGCTGCGCAACCACTTCGCGAGACCGATGCCGTCTTTGGTGGCGCCTTCGAATCCGGAGTAGGCGGCGGCGTAGGCGCCTTTGAAGAAGACCTCGTCGATCGGCGCGGTGTCCAGGTTCGGGTGGAAGTCGGCGCCGGGGGTATCGACCCGGCAATGCGGCGGCCACGTACGGCCACCGAACCGCCCTCGCAGAAGTCGTTCTGTACGTCGACGATGATGAGAGCTCTGCTCATGACGCCTCCACGAGATCGGTCCCGCAACGGTTTTCGGCTAGCAGTTATTGTAGGTTGCTATCACCAGCATCCACCGCCGAACGCACCAACGGGCATCCGCGCTCCTCTCGCCAGGCTGCTCCGCCCAGCCGCCGAGCTCATTCACTCATCGGTGACCAGAGTCCGCCGACACCAACATCCGCTGTTGTGGCCCAGTTGTGTGAAACGCCAATCATCCAGTCCACGAACTCCATAGCTCAGCCCGGGCGGAGATGTGTGACCGGCAGGCCGTGCTCGGCGCGCAGGCGCTCGGCCACGAGGCAGCGGTGGCATGCGTCCGGATCGCGCTCGACGCAGAAAAGGGCGGTCGCCGAGTCGCCCGGAAGCTCGGCTGCGAGCGCGCCGAGGTCGAACGGGTCGAGGACTTCACGGGTGTAGCGCTCGGCGTACTCGGGCGCCAGCGCGATGCGGTTGCGTTTGCCCACGCCGTGGCGGTCGTCCTCGCGGTACTGGAGCTGGCGCAGCTCGGTCGTCGGCGCCAGCTCCTTCACATGCCGGTAGCCGATGTCCGCCTCGGCCAGCGCGTGCTGGAGCCGCGCCGAATTCGCCCAGGAGTACTCGGGGCCCCGAACGCCGCGGCGCTGGCGGAGGTCGAGCAGCAACCCCACGCCCCTGCCGGTGAGCTTCTCGAGGAAGGAGTCGACCGTGAAGCCGTAGACGCCGATCGTCGCGATGCGCGTCATCGCAGCACCCGGCCGACTCGGTGGCGCGGCAGGACGCCGAGCCCATGTCCGAGGCGTTCACCGAAAGCGGCGCGGCGCACGTCTACCCGCCGCCGCACGGCGGTGGGCTCGGTCGCGCCGGCCCACCGCCGCCCGGCTACGGCACGAGTGCTGGCTGGTCCGCGGCCCACAGCCACGACCCGTCCGGCTGGCGACGGGCGATCTCGACGACCACCTCGCCGGTGGGCAGTGTGGACGCCGTCAGTGCCAGGTCGCCGCTCACCAGCGCTGGATGCTGCTTACCGAGCGAGAGCACCGGTGCGGCCGCGACGAACTGCTCGTACACCTTGCGGATCTCCGCATGTCCGGTCGCGAGGTTCCCCGGTGGGAACGCCAGCACGGCATCCGGCTCGTACAACGCCACCAGCCCGTCGACGTCGCCCGCGTTGGCGCGCTCGATGAAATACCTGCTCAGGTCGTTCGGCTCAGTGGCCACTTTCTTGTTCGTCATACTGATAAGGCTCTCAACGAATCACGACATCTTGTGTCGTGTATTTCTGCAAAGGTTTTCGTATGCGCGCCGATCGATTGGTCTCGCTGGTACTGCTGCTGCGCCGGCACGGTCGGCTGTCCGCGACCGCGCTGGCCCGCGAGCTGGAGGTATCCACCCGTACCGTGCTGCGCGACATCGAGGCGCTGTCCACGGCCGGCGTCCCGGTCTACGCCGAACGCGGCCGGCACGGCGGTTTCGCACTCTTGCCCGGTTTTCAGACCGAGCTCACCGGACTGAATCACGACGAGGCACTCGCCCTGCTGGTAGCCGGATCACGGCGCGGCGCACAGGCATTCGGCCTCGGCTCGGCGCTCGCTTCGGCCATGCGCAAGGTGGTCGACGCGCTGCCCGAAAACTATCGGGCCACCGCGACCGGCGCGGCCCAGCGATTGCTCATCGACCCGGAGACCGACATCCTCTCGCGCCGCCTGGCCGCCTCGGCGGAGCCCGACACCGTAGTGACCGAGGTCCGGCGCGCAGTGCTCGCCGGACGCAAGTTGCGCATCCACTACGCGGCGGTGAACCAGGCCCCGAAGTGGCGCACGGTGGACCCGATCGGCCTGGTCACCGTGCGCGACCAGGGCTACTTGCTGGCCACGAGCTCCGGCGCGGACCGCACCTACCGGCTGTCGCGGATCTTGGCCGCCGAGGAACTCCCCGAACTCGCGCAGCGACCAGACCAGGTCGACCTGGACCGGGCTTGGCAGGAGCGCAGCACACAGTTCCGGACCGGTGGCGACCAAGTCACCGTGCTCGTCCGGGTGAACCCGGCACGGCGGGAGGAACTAGTGGGCACCGCGCTGGCCGTCCGCGCCGAAGAGACCGACGCAGACGGTTGGCTGCGGCTCGAGGTGGCCTTCCAAGATCCCAGACACGCCGAATGGGCACTGTGGCAACTCGCCACGAACGCGGAAGCCCTCGCCCCGCAGTGGTTGCGCACCTCCCTGCGCGACCGCGCCGCCGCGATCGCTACCTGCTACGGAGTGCCGTCGTGAGAGTCGCCGTCTCCCCGCAAACCACCGCCGAAGCCGCATAGCGCCGCCCCATGGGATGGGCTGCAGCACAGCCGATCTCGCCGACCCGATCAGCCTCCCCGGCACCGACGGCTAGCGTCAGCAGATCCGCCGTGAAGCCCAGTAGGTCTGTGCTACCTGTGTCCGGTCGGCGTCGAAGGTCGTCATCTTGGGCTTCGCGCAGCCCGCCTCGGTGACGCTGATCGTCGTGTCGTCCGTGAAGGACACGCGCTGTGGGCAAACATTTCCGGCCCCGTCCCACACAAGGGCCTGTCTGCTGAACAGCCCACCGCGCTCACGAAGCAAGACGCGGCACGAGGCAGGGTTGTTGTAGAGCTTGTACGATTCCGTGACGACTTCGTGGCGCCCGTCGGAACTCACCTCGGTAGCCACCACCTGGCTGTCCTCGGCAACAAACGAGGCCACGAACATCGAAATGCCCCACACAGGCACCATCCCCATCCCCAGCGCGATGGCGAGGGCAACCCACCCCGGTGTGCCGCGCCGACCAAGCCACGGCAGGACAAGGAGCACCACGGCGGCCGTCCAGCACGCCGCCAGAGCCCACACCGGGATCCAGTCGAATCGATAGAAGCTGTCTGACAGAAACCATGCGGGCACTGCCGCGATTCCTGCCACGAACAGCGCAAGGACAGCGCACCTCCGGATGATCCGCCGTCGGCGAAGCATCCGATCCGTCCCGCTGCCCGCCTCGTCCGGCGCGGACAACTGGTCTTCGGTCGTCCTATCGGTCAATGGCCTGCCCACCTCGTGCAATCCACATCCGATTCCGTCGGTTCGAGCACCGCGCCAGCCTAACTGACACATGCTCACGCCAGATCTGCTCGGCCACAACCCCTTTCCATAGGAGACGACGGTACGACAATGTTGACGTTGACTACTTTGTAGGCAACGCCTACATTGGCGAGTATGACCGATACCCGATGGACATCGAGCGATCTACCTTCCTTTGCCGGGCGCCGAGTTGTCGTCACCGGTGCCAATAGCGGACTGGGCCTGGTGGTCACCCGGGAACTCGCCCGCGTGGGCGCCCATGTCGTACTCGCCGTGCGAGACGTCGCGCGCGGTCGCGAGGTGGCCGGAGAGATCGCGGGCGACACCGAAGTCCGCGCCCTCGACCTCGCCGACCTGACCTCGATCCGGCGCTTCGCCGACGAATGGACCGGCGATATAGACGTCCTGGTGAACAACGCGGGCATCATGCTCGTCCCCGAAATGCGGACGAAGGACGGCTTCGAAAGCCAGATCGGCACAAACCATTTGGGCCACTTCGCCCTGACGAACCTGCTGTTGCCGCATATCACCGATCGCGTGGTCACCGTGTCTTCGCAGGCTCACCGCCGCGGCACCATCGATTTGGACGACCTCAATTGGGAAACCCGTAACTACAGCGCGGCCGACGCGTACGCGCAGTCCAAACTCGCCAATCTCCTGTTCACCCTCGAACTGCAGCGACGGCTGACGGCAACCGGATCGCTACGCGCGCACAGCGCACACCCCGGCTGGGCCGCGACGAACCTGCAGAGCCATTCGGGCAACCGACTCCTCGGCAGCGTGATGGCCCTCGGCAACAAACTGCTTGCGCAGGACGCGGCCACCGGTGCGCTGCCCACCCTCTACGCCGCCAGCCAGGACCTACCGCCGGCAAGTTACGTCGGACCCGACGGCCTGCTCGAATATCGCGGCCACCCGACCCTCGTCGGACGTACCGCCGCGGCAAGCGACACCGAAATGGCGCACCGACTATGGGAATTGTCCGAGCAGCTGACCCGAGTACCGTCCACCGTCTGACCCCTTGGTGACGGGTCTGCGATACGTCAGTCGCGAGGTCGCAGCCCGACCATGAGCTGGCCAATAGTGTCGGCCAGCAGTTCGTCCAGATTCTCCGCGGCAACGAATCCCGAGCCGACGAACGTGGCGAGACCTTGCAGTGCCGCGACAGCCGGCATACCGATCCGCATCGGATCACCGGCCGCGACCTCCCCTCGCGCCTGCCCCTCGGCAATCGCCGCCATCGGCACCGCGAAGGCCTTCGCCACTGCAGCAGCCATCTCTGCGCCCGGATCAGGACTGTGCTTGCGCGCGAACATCACCGCGAGCAACTCCGGATTCTCGATCGCGAACGTCAGATAAGCCCGCGCTATCGCATGCAGCCGTTCCGCGAACGTCCCCGCCACCGCGGCACCCTGGTAGACCTCCGCGAGCCGCTCGAAGCCGCTCAACGCCAGCGCATCCAGCAACGCCTGCTTGTCCCGAAAGTGTCGACTCGGCGCCGCATGACTGACCCCGGCATCCCGAGCAAGCTGCCGCAACGACAGCCCATCCACCCCGGATTCGCGCAGTGTCACCTCGGCCCGCTGCAACAGTGTCGCGCGCAGGTCGCCGTGGTGATAAGAGCGCGAACGGAAACTCATCGACACAAAGTATCTGTCATGACACAAAGTGTAGAGGCGGTGGCAGGCTGGCATCAGGCACGGTTCGGCAGTTTCGCTTCGCGCGGTGCTTTGTCGGGGCGCAGGCCGCGCCAGCTCGGGTGGCGTAACCCCTCGGCGCTGGCCTCGCGGAATTCGATATCGGCGACGAGTTCGGGTTCTACCCAGTGCGCCGCGATTGCTACGGGGCGCGGTGGTGGGATGTCGAACGGACTGTCGGGGCGGGCGATGTCGTTGAGGCGTAGCTGCAGGGTTTTGCGGTCGCGCATGGTCCAGCCGGTGCCGACGTTGCCGACGTGGACCAGGCGGCCCGCGTCGTCGTAGGCGCCCATCACGATGGAGCCGAAGATCCCGGAGAAGCGTCCGCTGCCGGGAAGCCAGCCCGCGACGACGACTTCGGTGGTTCTGCGCAGCGGGGTTTTGATCCACGCGGGGGAACGGCGACCGGGTTGGTAGCTGGAGTCGAGGCGTTTGGAGATGATGCCCTCGAGGCCGTGGTCGCGGGCGACGCCGAGCATGGTGGTGGCGTCGATATCGGCGTAGTAGGGCGGGGTGCGCACGAGGGGGGTGTCGATCGCCAATTCGTCTAGCCGGGAGCGTCGTTCGGTGTACGGGCGCCCCATGATGGACTCGCCGTCTTCAGCGAGCAAATCGAATACCAGGTATTGCACCGGCACTTCACGCAATAGTTCCGCGCCCGGTCGCACGACGTGCATCCGCCGCTGCAACCGCCGAAAAGAAGGCACGCCGGTGCCCGGCTCCGGTGCCACGATCTCGCCATCGATCAGCACGTCCCTGCCGTTGAGAATTCCAGCAAATGCCGAGGTCAATTCCGGGAATGAGCCACTGAGGTCGCGGTTGTTGCGACTGTAGAACCGGCACTGCCCACCCGTCGACCGCGCGATCGCGCGAATACCGTCCCACTTCATCTCGATCGCCCACAGACCGGTGTCTGCCGGTGGCCGCCCGGGGACGGCCAGCATCGGCGCCGGCGCAGACTGCACAAGATCAGCATATCCACAGCTTCACCGCACCCCGCTACCTGGCGCGCCGCTCTGAACTGCAACTTCATCTGGTTGATGGCCGCTTCATGCCCTGGATGTAGATCCGATGGCGATCTAACAGCTACCTGACTGTGTCGGCGAATTCGGACGTCGTTCATTGGGGGAGTGAGCTTGGCGGAACTATGTCGCGGGATCTGAGCGGTCGGTGGTGGCGGGGAGTGCGAGGCCGGTTTGGCGCAGCAGTCTGCGCAGGTATTCGGTCAGGTTCGCGGGTTGTGGGGCGTCGGTTGCGCGGGATCGGGTCCCCGAACATCCACTGCCACAGCACGATTAGCCCACGAGTGCGTCCCGTCAGCCTCGCAACCGCACCGGGAGTGTGAGCAATCGGCGTCCCTGGATGCCACCGAGGTCGGTCTGGCGGAGTTCGGTGAACGGCACTGCGAGACGTGCGTCGGGAAAATCGGTGCGGAGCACGTCGACAACCGCGGTCAGTTCCAGTTGCGCGAGTTGCGCTCCGGTGCAGTAGTGCGCACCGGCGCCGAAGGTGAGGTCCGGGCCGATCGATCTGTCCGGGTGGGTGTTGATGCCCTGGATATCGACGAGCACCGGCGAGCGGGCGGGCAAGCGCACCCCGGCGAGTGTGATGTCGGTGGAAGTGAAGCGCCAGAGCGAAAAGGGGGCGGGGGCGTGTAGGCGCAGGGTTTCGCGAACGAAAGCGTCGGTCGTATCCGGTTCCGCGGCAGTGTGATTCGCCGCGAAGGTGTGCGCGAGGAGGAAGCCGAGTGCGGGGTCGGTGGTGAGCTGCCCGGCGTAGATCAGGGTGAAGAGCAGGTAGTGCAGGTGCGCTTCGGTCAGATCGTCGGGTATCCGGGCACGCAACTCGACGGCGAGACCGTTCCGGCCATCGCGCAATGCGGCGGCGGCCAATTCCGCGAAGGCGTCCATCGCCATTCCGACATCCGCAGGGTCGTCGCTGTGCATGAGCCGACAAGCCGCGATAGCGGGGTCGATTCGGTCGAGTGGGACGCCGAGCACGTCGCAGACGACGGTGAGTGGGAACCGCGTCGCGAAATCCGCCATCAGATCGACTGTTTCGCCGGCCGCCGCGAGATCGGTGAGCAGCGCACGGGCGAACGCCGAGATCCGCGCGGAGTAGTCGTGCATGCGGCGGGCCGTGAAAAGTGGGGCGTGTGCGCCGCGCAGCCGAGCGTGCGCAGGTCCGTCGGAGGTGGTGAGTGACGGTTGTGCGGCCGCTGTCGGTTCCAGGCCCGCGATCCGTGGGTCCCAGCTTTCCGGTGCGTAGGCGGGGTCTTTCACGATTGCGGGATGGACGAAGACCTCCCGGGCCAGCGCATCGTCGGTGACGATCCACGCCGGACCGCCCGCCGGTGCGGTGACCTGGACGATCGGTCCGGTAGCGCGCAGAGCGGCATGTGCGGGATGAGGTTCATCGACCCTTCGGACGGTGACGGCGAATGGGTCGACGGCGGCATGGGGCGCGACGGTCACGGGCACTCCTCGGAAGCTGTCCGGAATCGCCTCGGCAGCCGGGGAAGTGGACACGCGGCGTTGCGCTCTCACTGCCGAAAGCCGATCCGGTAAGGTCACTGTGTGACACAGTAGCTGTGTCACACAGTGATTTTACACCAGATTCGCTGCGTGACGCAGTAATAACGAGGAATAGGTTCCCGATGGCCAAGCCGAACCCGGCGCGGAACGCGCTACTCGACCAGCTGCTCACCGAGGCAATACCGAACTGGGCGATCCTGGTTGTTCAGCTCAACAACCTTGTCGCCGAACGCCTCGGCGTCACCGATACCGATGTGCAGTGCCTGCACGTACTCGGCCAGCACGGCCCGACGACACCGAGCGTGCTGGCCCAATACGTCAACCTCACCACCGGATCGGCCTCCCGAATGATCGACCGCCTCGTCGCCGCCGAATGCGTCCGACGCGTGGCCGACCCCAAGGACCGTCGCCGAGTGCTGATCGAGCCCACCCAGAACGGCTTGGACCGAGTCCGCGATGCCTACACAGGACTGATCGACCGCACCCGAGACGACCTCGACCCCTTCGACGACCGCGAACTCGACACCCTCCTGCGATTCATGCGAACAGCCGAAGACAGCACCGCCGCAGAGATTCGCGCACTGCGATCCGCGATGCGCGCGACAGCGCCTGGGGGCCAACCGAATACGTGAGCTGCGGGGTATCTATCCGCTGCCACCCTGGTAGATGGTCGGCATGGACCCGAGATCGGCGAAGTTCAGCTTCCGGTCACCGTCGGTGCCGAACCAGGCGACGTAGGTGATGCCGTTGATCGTCGCCACCGCAGGCGGCCATGGACTGGTGTCGGCGAACTTCCATCGCTGTGCCTGCCCCTCGTTCAGGTTGTCGATGTCGAAGAGCAGGTAGATGTTGGTATTTCGCCCGCTGTAGCCCGCCACGTAACGGCCGCCGATGGTGAACAGATTGGGCCCGCCGACAAGCACGTCGCTGAAGGTGGCCCTGGTAGGGGGCACCCCGACACCGATGTAGCGCGCATTGAGGTGGAGCCCACTGCTATCGGTGCCCGTCCACGCCAGCAGCGTGCCCCTGGCCGGGTTGAGCACGAGCCCAGGGGTGTCCACGCTGAATTCGGCGGGGCTTGGGCTCGCCCCCGCGGAGCTGAACGGCGGGTTCTGCGAGCGCACCACCTCTAGGTACTGCTCCCGCTGCGCGGTGTAGGCCAACCAGAATGTGACGTTGTCCGACATCATCGCCGGGCCGCCGATCACAGGTTCCAGCCACGCGCGGTGGTCGTGATAGTCGACGCCGTTGCGCGACCACGCGAGCCACTGCTGGTTGTCCGTGCCTGAGTAGCCGAGATAGAGCAGACCCGTCTGCGCGTGGAAAGCCAGTGACGGCCGCTGCAGGCTGAAGTCGGAAGGCAGCGGCTTCGCATTGACGACACCGTCGGTTTCCATGCCCGACGCGGCGTACATGGTGCCGTTATCCGTGGACCACACCAGCACCAACGTGTTGTTGTACACCGTCAGCGCGGGCGCGGCGAGCGGGCGATGGGACTGCCATAACGTGCGTCCTCTGAACATGTTTCCCCCAATCGCATTGCAGTAGTAATGGGGGAGCGTAGTTTCGGCGACCCGCCACGTCAGGCTTCCGGTCCGGCCAACGAACTGGCTAAACCTACTACCGAAGCCATCAGCGATGAGCGCTCGATCGGGAGCAATCACGTCGCCGGGTGGACCAGGGGTTTCGTGTAGGGCTGACTCCAAATCTGCAGCAGGCAACCGGCGTGCCGCCAGCCGTCGGTCGTCAGCAGGAATTCGCGGTAAGACGGCGGCAGCGTCCGCCCGATCCGCACCTCGGCCGCCGCGACCGCGCCCTCGGTTGCCGGGGCGAACCCGAGCCAGCCGTCGCGCAGGATCTCCGGATCCTCCTGGCCGGGTTCGTGCCTGCGGATCCACTCCTGACTCCAGCGTGACAACCACGGTCTCCAACTCATGGTCGAGCACTGTGCCAGAGAGGTACGACATGCCGACTCTGCCGCTGCCGCACGGGGAACATCCGAATCCCCTCATTCATCCTGACCTCTGGTCAGAGACCCAGTTTCGTAACGGCGTTGTCTTCCAAGGGGTTTGCGGTACGGATGTAACCGTGCACGGTGCGCGGGTTGGACCAGCGACCCTGGCGCATGATTTCGCGGTCGCTGGCACCGCCGAGAGCGGCTTGGGTGGCGAAACCGGCCCGCAGCGAGTGGCCGGAGAAAAGGTCGGGGTCCAGGCCCGCACGGGCGGCGTAGCGTTTGACGAGTTCGGCGACGGCGCGGCCGGACATAGGGTCGGCGCCGACCGTACCGTGACGATTTATGGTGGGGCACAAGGGTAGGTCGGGTTGGGCGGCGAGGGCGGTTCCGGTGAAGCCGTGGCAGCGGTGGATGTCCGCGTCGGTGGTGGCGTCCTCGGCGAGCCGGGCGCGCAGGCCCGATGTGCCTTCGGCGGCCTGGATTTCGAGCAGGCGAACCCAGTCGGCGAAGGCGCAGACCGGGCAGGTGCGTGGGCGTTGGCCGCGCGGCAGTGCGACCCGTTGTTCGGCGACTCCGGTGGGGTCGGTCTTCGTCGACGGCAGCCGCACCAGCAGTACCGGTTCACCGGTGGCGTGATCGAGTTGCACGTCCACGTCGGCAATGCGCAGCCCGGCGAGTTCGCTGCGACGCAGCGCACCGGCGAACCCGATCAACAACACCAGCGCGTCGCGGCGCCGGGCGGGTTCGGTGGGCCAGCCGGGATCGGGCAGCCCGGCAAGCAACTGGTCGAGGGTGTGCAACAGCACGGGGCGTTTGCGTTTCGGCTGGGTGCGGCGGGTGCGGCGGATACCGCGCAGGGTGAGCCGGACGACGTCGGATCGGGTAGGGGAGGGTAATCCGTTGGCGGCGTGCACGGCCGCGATGGCGGCGGACTTGCGTTCCAGAGTCGCCGCGCTGAACGCCCACTCGCCGGTATCGCGGCGTGCGTCGGCCGCGGCAGCCAGGTAGACGGCGACGTCGAGCGGATCGGCGGGCATCGCCTGCCGACTTTCCGTCAGACACCAAGCCGACCAGGCGATCCAGTCGGTCCGATACGCGCGCAACGTATTCGCGGACTGCGAGGCCTCGAGGTAGCGGCGCAGCGAGCTCGCCTGCGTGTCATCGAAGCGCTCACGCACCAGCCGCAACGCCGCGGCGTCCACGAGGACACTGCGTACCCCGCGCCGCAGCTCGGTCCGCACCGACTCCGGCATCGCGACGATCGCGGTCCGCTCTTCCATCGACCAGCTCCCTGTTTCTCGACCGCATTCATTCTCCTGCTGTCGCAGTCGAATTCGCGGCACCCGCAGGTCTCCGCGAGTCGGGCGGATCCCGGTCGCCGACGAGCAGCCTCCCTCGATCGGGCTGGCCGCAGCCGAGGGATACTCGCGTCCGTGCGTCCGCTCCTTACGGCCGTCGTGCCGCGGTGTCCTCGGTGCGGGGGACGTCGACTTGCGCGGCGATCGCGGCGGTCAAATCATTGAGTGACCGCCCGCCGTTCTGACGCCAGCCCCTCAACTGTTCGCCCGCGCGGTCCCGGATGATCCGTCCCGCGCCGGGTCCGAGGAGCTGATCGAGTATCGCCATCAGCATGATTTCGTTCTGGTAGCTGCGTCGATCGATCCATTCGAGCGCGGTGGCGGCGTCGACCGTCTTGCCTTCGAAGTTCACGAAGGTGAGTGCCATGAGTTCCTCCTCGTCGTTCCCGGGGTCGAGCGCGCCCGCGAACCACTCCGCAGGGTCGATGGCCCGCCCACCCAGTCGGCCCGGCGCGGTCCACACCTCGACGTGCGCGTGCGGCCCGGTAGACGTTCCATGCGTGTTCACATGGCCGATCAACTGACCGGCGAGCACGCGTTCACCGCCGCGTACCGCCGGATCACCATGGCCGACAATGATGTCCACGCCGACCGACTCCTGACAATCCAGCCATACCCAGCGTCCGAACCCTTGGACATCGAACCGCTCCGCGCCCTCCACACACACGCCCTCCGCGGGCGCGTAAAAGGGTGTGCCACGCGCCGCCGCGAAATCGACCCCGTAGTGGAACCCATCTGCCCGTCTTCCGAACGGGGAGGAGATCCGGTACGTGCCCGCCGCGAGTGGCCAGTATCGAGTCGGCTGGTCAAGTCCGTTCACACCCACCGAGTGCCCGTCCCCAGCCGGGCAACACGATCCAGTGGCCCGGATTGTTGCCGAATGAGCTCAGCACCAGTTGAACGGCTCTCGAGCCGCATCCATGGGCCTACGCACCGACTGGAGGTGAGTGATCCGCAAGTGGGACACCCTATTCGGGATGCAGTAGGTCCAGAGTGTCGAACCGGTGCGTGTGCCAGATGCAGAGCGATTGTTCCTCGGGGTAGGGCTGGGTGATCGGCTCGGCGGTGTAGACACGGGTGGATCGTGTCTCCGGATCGTAGGGCTTCCAGCCGGGATTGCCGGTGGTCGCGAAGTTCAGCCAGTCGGTGCGCATGTGGTGGGCGACGCTGACGACCTCGTCCGCGGCGTTCGGGACAGCGGAGGGATGGCGGCGCACCTCGTCGGCACTGAGTGTGCCGAATACCAGGAGCACGTCGAGGCTGTGCGAGGCGCCTTCGTCCCGGTTGTAGCTCCAGCAGAGTTCGTAAGTCCACGCGCGTCCACCCCCGGCATGCCGGGCGCCCGCGAGATGCAGGCTGGGCATCCGAAACAGCCAGTCGGAGTTGACGATTTCGTACAGCTGCCCCGGGCTGGCGTCGGGATAGGCGGCACGGTAAACGCTATGGCTGTCCGAGGCGGGCCCGAGACGTTCTAGTGTGGCGGTCACCTGCTCGGCGGTCACCTCGCTGGCGAGCCTGGTAGTGAACAGCCGGTATTCGTCACGCGTGTGCCCCACGAGTAGGTCTATGCCTCGCCCGGCGCCACCGGCGAGCGCGCGCCATGGCGCATGTGGGAGAACATCACCGTCGACAACAGGTGAGAACGGTGTCGGGGTCAGCGCCATCGGCCCCCACGATTCGACGAGTCCCGGCATCTTCTGGATGACTGCATCCGTTGCGTCGATCAGCGCGCCCGGGGAGATCCGGGACAGCTCGTCGACCGTGGCTTGCACGCCGAGCTCTCCTGCGATCGTTGCGGAGATCGCAGCGGCGAGCCTGGTAGAGAAATAGGTGCCCGGCACGCTTTGGGCGATCGCCCGCTGAAACAGCCCAGCGGCCAACGGCATAGTCATCAGCGCCGCAAGGCAACCCGCGCCGGCGGACTGACCGAACACGGTGACATTGCCCGGATCGCCGCCGAACGCGGCGACATTGTCCTGCACCCACCGCAACGCGGCGGCCTGATCGAGGATGCCGCGGTTGTCCGGAGCACCGGCGATGTGGGCGAACCCTTCGACACCGACGCGGTAGTTCAGGCTGACCATCACCACACCGGACCGGGCGAGGGTCGCACCGTCGTGGTGCGGGTTTCCGGAGGTGCCCTCCAGGTACGCGCCTCCGTGTATCCACACCATCACCGGCAGCCCGGCACCGAGGTCAGGTGACCAAACGTTGAGGGTCAAGCAGTTTCGGGAACTATCACTGGTGCCGGATACCGCGCTACCTGCTTGGGGAACGGGCGGACCGAACTTCAGCGCGTCACGGCAGCCGTCCCATGGCTGTGCCGGAACGGGAGCCGCGAACCGCCGAGCGCCGACCGGTGGTTGGGCGTACGGGATGCCCCGGAAAACCGCGACGGCGTGCTCCCACCTGCCACGCACAACTCCGGCAGTCGTGCGGACTTCAGGGTCGATAGTCATTCGTGGGTACTCACTTTCGCTCGGTGCAGCATCTGCTCGTCCACCAGTCATGAGAACTGAAAGTGTGTGGGTTTGCAGGATCCGGGCGGCCGTGCGGATTCCCTGATCTCGGGCCGCGTGGTCAGTAGGAGACGACGGCGGTGGCGTAGCCGTCGAGTACCGCGGCACCGTCCTCGAAGGGCGTTCGCTGTACGCCGACGGTGCCGACACCGAGCTGTTCGAGTTCGGCTCGCCCGTCGATGTCAGGGACCGCCACGGCGACCGGTTCGGCCGTCTTGTTGATGAGCAGGAGTTTGCGGCGGCCGGTGGCGGTCACGAAGGCCTGGGAGTGGATGCGGGGGTCCGGGAAGCCGAACGCGCCGGTTGAGCTGGACACCAAAACGTCCCCCTTGCCGAAGTGGCGCAGCAGCAGTGCGAGCGCGTGGTATCGGGTGTTGGGTGCGCCGGTTTCCCAGTCGATCAGGCTGACTCCGGGGATCATGCCGGGATAGTCCATGAATTCGGCGATGCCGACCAGGTCGATGCCGAGCTCGACGAGCTTGGCCCACAGATACGACTGGACCGAGGCGCTCAGCGCCCAGTACGTGTCGGGGATGTCGGGCGCCGGGTTCATCACATCGGCCGGGTAGCTGCCCAACTCGTTGATGAAGGTCGCGGTGCCGGGCGCGAGGCGCTTGCGGATCGAGTCGATGAAGCGAACCTGGTCGAGGAACGCGTCGGCTTGGGCGAAGAAGATGTCACGCCAGTGCGTGCTCGGGGCATTCCCCGCTGCCCCAAAGGGATTCACGATCTCGGGCTGGGCATAGAAGTGATAGGAGATCGCGTCGAGCGGGACACCGTCGGCGTGGTTGGCCGGATCGAGGAAATGCCAGAAGTATTCCGGCTGATGGTGCACGTGGCTCAGTGACAGCCCGATGAATTTCATCTCCGGGTCCAGCGGAGCCAGCCTCGCGACGACGGCGTCGTAGAGCTTGGTGTAGTTCGCCGGTGAGATCCGGTGTCCGATATCGGGCTCGCACAACACTTCCCAGTAGGCGAAGCGGTAGTGGTGACCCGACTCGTGCCATCGGCCCAGCTCGTCGGTGAAGCCGCCGGCCATGTACCAGCTCGCGATCCGGTAGAAATAGTCGGCGACCTCGGCGCAGGTGGGGTCGCGCAGTTCGGAGCCCTGCTCGTAATGCCACTGGATTTCGTCGGGATCGTCGGCGACCGGCACGGGCTCGGGGGTAACGAACATCCAGGTCGGGATGGTGGCGAAGTTCGCCACGATGGGCCGGCCCTCCGATGCCGCAACGAAGTCCTCGACGAAGGGGTCGAGTAGTTCGAAGTTCCACGACGTTTCGGTGGACGTCGGCGGGGTGAGCTCGGGAACCGCGATCCGCGGATGGCTGAACCAGGGCAGGAAGCGAGCGAGATCGACGCGCAGTTCCCGCAGGGCGTCGAATGCCTTGTCGTGGATCGAAGATTCACGGCGCAGTGGCGGCGCGGTCCACAGGTGGGTGGTGAGAGTGGTCCGTGCGGTGCCGGTCGTCTCCTCCCAGTTCACCTGCACGGTGGCGGGCGGTGCCGCGGGAGCGTCGTGGGCGGTGCGGGTCATATCGAAGGTCCGTTCTCAGGTATGCGCGGGATTCCGAGCGCAGGCAGGATCACCTGGTCGACAATCGCGGCGCGGGTTTGCGCATCGGGCAGATTCCCGGTGTCGATCTGGTGTTTGATCACCAGTGCCTCGCCGATGTCGACGACGACAGGTGTGACCAGACGAGGGTCGATGTCACCACGCTCGGCGTAGTGCTCGATCACAGTGCGGGTGAACCGATTGCCATGGGCGTCGAACACCCGGGTGTACAGGGCCTCGACGAGATCCGGTCGACGCTGCCGTTCGGCGACGACCGCCGCGACCGCCGGTGCGGTTGGCCCGCCGAGCCAGCCGACCAACTGTTCGAGCGACCGCAGCAGATCCGAACGCAGCCCCCCGCCGTCGAGAGCGACCGTCTCCACGGGATGGGAATGGCCTATTGCGTCGAGCAGCAACTCCTCGACCGAGGGCCAGTGCCGGTAGATCGACGTCTTCGCGACCCCGGACCGCCGGGCGACGCCCTCGATCGAGAGCCGCCCCAGGCCCTTTTCCGCCACTTCGGCCACCACGGCGGACCGGCACGCGTCGAGTACCTCGTCGAGGGAGCGGCGTCGTCCCTGTTGTTCATCATCGGTGGCCATGGCAGGAATACTAGACACGATGTCGTAGCTTAGCAACCGTAGCTACGTAACCGTATTTAGGCGGGATCATTCTCGCCACTTCAGGTGAGAAGCCACCACGGTTTCACCAGATTGATGCGAATCGCCCGCTGGTCGCGAGGGGCTGACAAGCTGCGAATGGGACGGACGTACAGGGGTGCCTAGCTTTCGAGGCGTTCCGTAGCGGTTTCGTTTCGTATGCGCCAACCAAACGTAAACGAAACTGGGGCCAGAGGATTCGTGATCGAAGGGGGATCTGACCACCGATAATGTTCACTTATCGGCGGTCAGAAATCCTGGTCGGCGTATGGGATTTCCTGCGACACGGCGCATTTCGTTTCGTCTCAATACGTCAACAGTGACGAAACAAACGCTACGATTCTCAGGTGTCCAACGTCTGCAACTACCCGGGCTGCGCTCGACCGATCACGCGCGGCGGGGGCCCCGGCCGCCCCTCGGAATACTGTGATCACCCCGATCACACGCGATGGCGTGCGTGGCGGGAACGTCAACGGCAACAACAGGAGTCGGAGGTACCTCTGGCTTCTGTCACTGTGACGCAGCAGGGTCCGGTCACCGTCGCCCGTTTGCGCGCGGACGAGCTGCTCACCCAATTCCGTGGGTTGGCAGACCAACTGGGCAACACCCTCAACGCCGCCGTCGCCGAACTGTCCACCCTCGGCGACCCCTCGGTCGCGGAAGCGCAGGTCCAGGCGGTCCAAGCCGATGCGGCCCGCCGCATCGCCGAAGCCGAAATGGCCACTGTCGCCGCCGAACAGGCACGACGCGAGGCCGAGGAAGCCCGCGCGCTGGCCGAAGCCGCCGCCGACGACGCGGCCGGTGCGGCCGAACGCGCGGAAGCCGCGGTCGCCGACGCCAACAGCACGCGGGACGACGCGCTACGCGAAGTCGAGCGCGCCACCAGGCAAGCCGCCGACGACGTGTTCGCCGCCCGCCGCGAAGCCGAGGCCGAGGTCCGCACCGCCCGCCGGGAAGCCGCCGAGGAGATCGAACGAATCCGTAAGGAAGCCGCCGAACAGGTCGAACGCGCCGAACGCCGCGCAGTAACGGAAATCGCGCACGCACAACGCGAATCAGCCGCCCAGGTCGCCGCCGCCCACGCCGAACGCGACCTCGCCGTCCAACGCGCCGCCGACGCCGAACGCGCGACCGAACGCGCCGAGCAGGCAGCCATGGAACGGATCGAAGCGGCCAACGAGGCTCGCGAGGAATGGCGCAGGGTCCGTGCCGAACTCGACACCGCCCGCACCGAACTCGCGGACGTCCGCCGTGCCGCCGCAGCCGACATCGCCGCGGCCCGCGCCGAATCCACCGCCACCATCGACAAGGCCCGCGCCGAAGCAGCACACCGCATCGAGGCGTTGGACGAGGCCCGCACCCAAACCCTGGCCCGCGCCGAACGCGCCGAAGCCCAACTCGACGAACTCCTCGCCGAAACCCGCCGCCAGTCGGCCACAGTCACCGACCTCGGCAGTCGCGCGTCGGTCCCATAAACTGCGAAGCGCAGCGGCGGATCGTCTTGGCGCGCAAGAGGAGGACTCGACCATGGCCGTAATCCACGAGACCACAATGGTTCCCACGAAGACCGAGCTGCTGAGTTCCTGGTTGCCGACTCGCTCGTGGTATCGCGGCGATGCTCGGCCGGTGCTGCACCGGGCCGGTGGTTTCCGGCTCGACGATCCGGACGGGGAGGTCGGCATCGAGTTCATGGTGGTGACCGACAGCTCAGGGGAACAACCGGTCACCTATCAAGTGCCGTTCGGCTACCGCGGGACGCCGCTCGATGGCGCCGAGGACGCACTCGTCGGTACGTCCATGCACGGTGTGCTCGGGCAGCGGTGGCTCTACGACGGAACGCGCGATCCAGTGGTAGTGGCGCAGATCCTGGCGCTACTCACCGGAACGGCAGAGCCGCAGGCGCAGAACGACAGTGCGACGGTGGATCCTTCGGTTGCCGTGACGATCGCCGACGTCGCGGTTCCCGCGCTCGGATCCGGGCCGGTGGCGGCCGAAGACGGATCGACCGGCACCGACATCGCGGTCGGCATGCAGGCACCGGGGAACACCGCGATCATCCGGGTCAACCGGATCCTGCGGCCGGTCGCCGAGACCGCGGATCCGGCCGGGGCCGGTCAGGTCATAGCGCCGTGGCGGCTGGCGGACCGAACCGAGGTTCGCGGTGTGTTCCTGACCTTGAACGCCACGTAGGACGAGTAGTAGCCGAAATCATGCGGCGCAGAACTCATTGCCTTCCGGGTCGAGCATGATCCACCAGTGCCCGGCGGGTCCTTTGTCGATCTCGCGAACCCTGGTCGCTCCGAGCCCTTCCAGTCGCGCCACCAGTCCGGCGAGGTCGCCGGGCGCGCTGTGCACATCGACGTGCAGACGGTTCTTGCCCGACTTTTCCTCGGGTACGTCTTGGAACAGCAGTCGCCGACCGCGGCCGATGCCGCTGGTCTGGTCGAACGGGTCATCGGGGTGCCGGATCGCGGCGTAGCCCCGGAAGGTCTTGCGGCCCCGATGCTCGACCACCGCGTCCTCGCCGAGCTGCCCGGCGCCCAGCAGTTGCTCGATGAGAGCGCTGGGATCTTCCACCTCGTACTCCAGGGCCGCGGCCCAGAAGTCGGCGAGCTCGGCGGCGTTTCTGCTGTCGATGACCAGCTTCCAACTCAATGCCATGTGACTAGTTATAGCGGCGCGCCACCCTGTTTCGGGTCATCATCGCCGGTCCCAGCGCGCCACGCCAATGGCAACAACCCGGCAACATTCGGCGGCGGTCCGTGACAAGGGCGGCCAATGGCTCAAGTGCCCCCCGTACACCGCCGCCTCGGTCAACAGGGAAGCCGCCAGACCCAGCTCGCCGCACCGAGTGAAGGCAAACACGCCGCTAACTGAACGGCCCGGCCATATCATGTAGCTATGCCCGAAAACGAGCTCGAAGGGCGTACGGAACCACTGGCCGGGGGTGCCCGGCAGGCAATACTGGTGGCCGGTGCCTGCTCGATGATCGTGGGTGTGGTCATAGCGGTTTGGCCACACAAGTCGCTACCAACCGCAGAGCTGCTTTTCGGTCTCTACCTGCTGCTCAACGGCGGATTGCAGATGATTGTCGCGTTCGGCGCGAAGTTCGCGCCCGTGCTGCGAGCGCTGGTGTTCGTCAGCGGCGTGCTCTCGATATTGCTTGCCATGCTGTGTTTCAGTGGCGGCAATTCGGCACTGCTGCTGTCGTTCTGGATCGCACTGGCCTGGTCGATCCGCGGGATATGCCACGCCACAGTGGCGTCCTGGGCCGACGAGCTACCCGGCAGGCAGGAGGTTTTCGGTCTCGCCACCATGGTGCTCGGCATCCTGGTCGGCGTGCTCCCCTTCGATTCGCTGGATGCACTCGGTGTGGTGGTGGGGCTGTGCCTCATCCTGATCGGGACGATGGAAGTGCTCAGCGTCGCCGCGGTGCGTCACGGTGTGGTGGACCTGCCCGGCGTTTCCCGGCGGCAGTTACGCGCATAATGGTGGTGACCCCCTCGCACACCAGGTTGACTCGGCACCATGGCATCCCAACACCGCGCACTCCGATCGCCTGCGGAACTGATCGTGGTCACGCACGGCACGGAACGCCCGCTCACGCCGAGCGTGCTCGAGCAGAGTCGCGGCATCGAATCACGATTGGCCGCACTACTCCCGCCCGGCGCTGAGCTCGCCCGCATCTTCGGGCCCGCCAACCGCCTGCCCGGCCGGGTCGCCGGCACTCCGCACGAGCCCGTCGCCGCGGAGTATCTGAAGTACTTCTCGGTCCGCGGGCTCGACCAGGACCTCGACGCGATCGCCGCGCGGCTGCGCGAAGACGACGCGGTCGACGGCGCCTACGTCAAGCCACCCGCCGAACCCCCGATCGCCCCCTACGACACCATCGAAACCGCGACAACCGACGCACCGCCGGTCACCCCGAATTTCGAAGTGCGCCAAGGCTATCTGGACCCCGCACCCGAGGGTGTCGATGCGCGCTCGGCGTGGACTGTGCCCGGCGGTCGCGGCGCGGGTGTGCGCATGATCGACATCGAAGGTGCGTGGCGGTTCACGCACGAGGATCTGCTGGCCAACCAGGGCGGGGTGATCGGCGGCAACACCTCACCGGACCGGGGCTGGCGCAACCACGGCACCGCGGTCGCCGGCGAGATCAGCGGTGATGTGAACGCCTTCGGCATCACCGGCATCGCACCGGAAACCTTCATCCGGGCAGTCTCGATCTTCGGCGCGGGAACAGCCGCCGCGATCCGCACCGCCGTCGACGCGCTCGGTGCGGGCGATGTCGTCCTGATCGAACTGCATCGTCCCGGGCCGCGATTCAACTACGCGGACCGTCCGGACCAAGCAGGCTATATCGCGCTCGAGTGGTGGCCCGACGACTTGGCGGCGATCCGCTACGCGAACGGTCGCGGCGTCATCGTGGTCGAAGCGGGCGGCAACGGCGCCGAAGACCTCGACGATGCTCTGTATGACGCCCGTCCCTTCGGATTTCCCGCGTCGTGGCGCAACCCGTTCCGCGGTGGTGCGGCCGATTCCGGGGCGATCATGGTCGGTGCGGGAGCCCCGCCGCCCGGCTTCCACGGCCGCGATCACGGACCCGCTCGGTCCCGGCTGGCCTTCTCCAACTTCGGTTCCCGCATCGACGCCCAGGGTTGGGGCCGGGAAGTCACCACCACCGGCTACGGCGATCTGCAGGGCGGCTCCGACGAGGACCTGTGGTACACCGACGTGTTCAGCGGAACATCCAGCGCCGCACCGATCGTCACCGGCGCCGTCGCGAGTTATCAAGGCATGAGCGCCGCGGCGGGTCGGCGCAGGACGCCCGCCGAGATGCGCGCCCGACTGCGCGCCACCGGGTCCCCGCAGACGAGCGCACCCGGGCGGCCCGCAAGCCAGCGAATCGGCAACCTGCCCGATCTCAGGGCGATGGCCGCGCCGGGCTGACCGTCAGGAGACCGTCGCGGGGGCCGATGGTTCGCTGCGGCGCTGCCGCACGATGCGTGCGCCGCCGATCAGCAGGACGAGCGCGGTGGCCGCCATCATTATCGGGGAGCGCTCCACCAGCGGGACGGCCAGATTCAGCAGGATGTCCTTGATGGAGGTCGCTGGGCGGCCGGTGAGCTGTTGGTAGGCGAGCGAGACGGCGACCGACAGCAGCAGCGGTGGCAACACCAGGGTGGTGAACAGGCCGCGATAGCGGACCGTCAGCACGGCCAGCACACAACCGGCGATGTACAGCGCGGCGAATGTACCGGTCAGGTCGGCACTACCGCCGTTCGCATCGATCAAGAACCCCAGAAACGTGCAGGCAGCCGCGATCAGGACGGCCGCGCCCATCGGGAGCCCCGGGACCGTCGGCAGGACCGAACGATACTGCGCGGGCACCCGGGACCGCCCATGTTGTGAAACACCCACGTCCGGAATCCTAACCTTCGCCCGGACCCGCCGATGTCGGGACGATCGGGCTAGCTCCCAACGCACCGGAGGCTTCCAGCGGCCGCTACGACGTGGGCGGGGTATTCGCGAAGTTCACTGGTTGCCGAGTAGCAAGGGGCGGGAGATTCGAGTAGCCCGGCACTCGTGGCAGGGGGGTTTGTTGTTGGCAAGGTGATGGTGGCGAGAAAGGAGCTCATTATGAGCGCAATCCATATTCGTGCCCCTCGACATCATCATCGGCCCGGAATGGCAGCCGGTGCGGGGATGCATGGCATGGTGGTTTTCGGCACCGGCCTCGATTGCTACCTCTCGTACCGTCCGATGTTCCAGGAACCCTACAACTTCCAGGTTCTGCTCGCGGTCGAGTTCGACGAACGGGGTAGCCGCGCATTGGGCGCGGACCGGCGGGTCGGCTACACCGGCATCCACACCTTCGATCCCGAGGACTTCCCGATCGCGGAACTGGATCCGGCAAGCGAACACCGACGCGGCTCGTTCCGCGGCACCCTGATTCGTGGCCGACATGAGCGCGGCGGTATCGCGATCGCCAACGACGTGGTCGCCACCGTGCGCCGTGTCGTCTACTTTGCCGAACTCGGCGCCGATCGCGAACGCGGCCGAGGACTGCTCACCCACCTGTGTTTCGGACGGCCGGACCGAATGTATCTGGCGCACCGCATCACCCTCCGACCCAGTTTCGACCAGATCGTCGGGGCGCGGCTCATCCCCGGAACAGTGACCGACATGCTCGGCGAGCCAGTCCCGGACCACGTGCCGAGCCAACGCTTCGAGCAGGCGCAGCCCATCATCCTCGGGCAGCGCGAGTTCACCGGAACCCGCTTGCGGGCAGGGGAACTGGCGGTTGCGGCATTTCCGCCGACCGCGTCCGCGGGTGACGCGCAAGGATTTCTGGCCGAGATCGTCGTCGAGCGGCAGATCTATTTGGAGGTCGCCGACCTGGCGTGACTTCCGGCGGCGATTGTCAATACGGCGCGGGTCGCAGGCGCGACCAGCCTTTGGTGGGGGCGAGTTCAGTCCGGCGACCGACGCGCCGTTCCGGTACGGGCATCTACCTTCGATGGCATGACCGAATCGGTTCTTCCCGCCACCACCACAGGTCGACGGATCGCCGAGGTCGATATTCTTCGCGGATTCGCGTTGTTCGGCATCCTCATCACCAATGTGGTCGTCGCGACGACACTGTGGTCGTTCGGCGGGACGAACGACGATCCGCAACCGCGATTCGACGGTCCCATCGACCACGCGGTGACCGGGATGGTCGACGCGTTGTTCGCGGGCCGGTTCTATCTGCTGTTCGCGTTCCTGTTCGGGTACTCGTTCACCTTGCAGATCGCGGCGGCACAGCGCGCGGGTGCGTCGGCCAACGCCAGGCTGCTGCGGCGCTGCGCGGCGCTGATGGCGATCGGGCTCGCGCATGTGTTCCTGTTCTGGTTCGGCGACATCCTCACCCTGTACGCGTTCCTGTGCCTGATCCTGATTTCGCTGAAGAAGTTGAAGCCGCGGACCGCCGTGATCACCGGCGCGGTGCTGTACGTGGTGTGGTGCGGATGGGCTTTTTTGCCGAGCGGAAAAGGCCATGCGATCTCGGCGCTCGGCGCACTCTTCGACCTCGAGCGCATACACGACGGGTACGCCGGCACCTTCGGCGATACGTTCGCCACCCAGATGTGGCTGGCCCCAGGGTTCCTCTTGCTGATCTGGTTCACTCAGGGCATTACCAGCCTCGGCATGTTCCTGATCGGCATGGCGGCAGGCAAGCGTGAGCTGTTCGACGACCGAGACACCCTGCGGCGCTGGGCCCCTCGCGTCCTGGTCGGCGGCCTGGCCATCGGCCTGCCGGTCTCGGCGGTGACCTTCGCCGGCGCGCTCAACTGGCTCACCCTGCCCACCATCTGGTTCGGCATCCAACAACTGATCAACCCGCTCATGACCTTCGCCTACATCGCAGGCATCATCTACCTGACCCAGTCGCCGCGCACCGCACAGCTGACCAGCCTGTTGGCACCCGCCGGACGCATGGCCGCCTCCAACTACATCGCCCAATCAGTCGTCCTCATGCTGATCTATACCGGTTACGGGTTCGCCTTGGCCGACAAGATTCCACCGGCAGGCGTCGTCGGCCTCGCCCTGCTCACCTTCGCCGCCCAACTGGCTCTGAGCACCTGGTGGTTACGCAACCACCGCTACGGACCGATCGAATGGTTACTGCGGGCCGGAACCTACCTGTCGATCCCGGAGTGGAAGCGTCGTCGAGAACCTGTTCTGCCACAGGCGGATTGACCGAGTCGGACCACGCCTCGTCTCCTGCGACACGCTGGCCCAAGGACCTGGCCGCGCGCGTAGGACGCCGTGCCCCGGCCCAGAGGAGACGAACTCGGTGCGCACGAGCGGGACATGGCAAAGCGTCCTCTCGGACACTGGCGGTGCTCGGTCGATGGCGAGGCTAGCGCACCCGTGCGGCGAGCAGGAGGTCCAGGAGCTGGGTGGCGAATTCGGTGGGGGCGTCGGTGAATCCGCTGTGGCCGCCGGGGAATTCGGTCAGTGGGAGGTTCAGGTGTTCGGCGAGGGTGGCGGCGGGGCGGTAGGGCAGGTGGCCGCGGCTTTCGCGGCCTGCGCCGAGGACGAGGCGGTCCGCGACGGCGGCGATGGCGGGTTCGTCGGGTAGGTATCCGGTGATGGGGCGTAGTTCGTGGGCCATCATCGGCGCGGCGTTGGCGTGCAGCCTGCGGATCATGGCGGCGGTGCGCGGTGGCATGTCGGTGGGATCGGGCATGCCCGTCATGGTGCCGCCGATGCCCTCGACGAAGCGGGCGCCCGCCGCCGCCACGCCTTCGGTGCGGAACAGTGTGTATACCTCGTCGACGAACGCCTTCTGCTCGACGGCGTCAGGCAGGACGGCGAAGCATGGCGGTTCGTGGGCGACGACCAGGCGCAACCTGTCGGGGTGGTGGGCGAGGAGGTCGAGCGCGACGACCGCGCCGCCGCTTCCGCCGAAGACGTAGGCGTCTTCGCCTGCGGGAGTGAGGGTTTCGAGCAGCCGGTGGGCGTCGTCGCGCTGCACTTCGACCTGCTGATCGACCGGTTCGGCGGAGTCGAGCACGCTGCGTGAGTAGCCGCGCGGGTCGACGGTGACGACGGTGAAATGCTCGGCCAACGGCTCGGCGATCGGGTCGAAGACGGCCGCGTCACCGCCGCTGCCCGGCAGCAGCAACAGCACGGGCCCGCTGCCACGTACCTCGTAGTAGAGGGTGGCGCCGGGGACCTTCAAGGTGTCGGATTTCATGTCGCGTCCTTCTCGGTGCTGGACGGCCACTGCTCGAGCGTGACGTGCAGGGCGTCGATGATGCGGGCCCAGGAGGCCTCGGTGTCGCGGGAATGGCTGAAACCGCCGGTCGCTTCCAGGGCGGCATAACCGTGAAAAGTGCTGCGCAGCAACCGGACCGCATCGGTGAGGTCGGGTTCGGTCAAGCCGTAGGCGCGCAGCATGCCGTAGGTGAGTTCGATGCCGCGCACCGCGCCCGGGTCGGCCTCGACCAGTCCGGGCGCGACGGGGGTCTGGGTCGCGGTGTAGCGGCCGGGGTGCTGGAGTGCGTAGTCGCGCCAAGCGTGCGCGAACGCGGCGAGGGCGTCGCGTCCCGCTCGTCCCGCGACGGCGGCCGCGATCAGCTCGGTCTTCTCGGCCGCGGCCAGCATCGTGACCCGCGCCCGGAGTTCTTGCAGATTCCTGACGTGGGAATAGAGGCTGGCGTCTTTGACACCGAACTTCTTCGCCAACGCCGACATCGTCACGTTGTCGAAACCGATCTCATCGGCGAGATCGGCTGCGGCGCGCGTGATCCGCTCGGCGGTCAACCCGGCTCGTGCCATCATGTCCCAACCTCCATTAACCTAGGGCTACTAGTTTATAACCTAGGGCTACTAGGTTGGCAAATGTGCCGACGTCGGCGCGCCAATCCGTTGGCGAGCGATGAGTTTCCGGCAACGGCCCCGTCGACAGTCATGAGCACCGTTCAAAGGAGAACTCATGACCCGAACCTCGTCCGTCGACGCGCACACCCTCGACGTGCCCGGCGCCCACCTGTACTACGAGGTGCGCGGCAGCGGACCACTGGTCGCACTGGTCGGCGCTCCCATGGATGCCGCGGCCTTCGCCCCACTGGCCGAGCTGCTCGCCACCGAATACACCGTGCTCACCACGGACCCGCGCGGACACAAGAACAGCGTGCTCGACGATCCCGAACAGGACTCCACCCCGCAACTGCGCGCCGACGACCTGGCCCGGCTCATCACCCACCTCGACGCCGGACCGGCCGTGGTCTTCGGCTCCAGCGGCGGCGCGGTAACCACACTGGCCCTGGTGCAGGCCCGCCCCGACCTCGTCACCATCGCGATCGCGCACGAACCACCGCTGCACCGCGTGCTCGCCGACCACGACGAATTACGCTCCAGGGCAGCCGATCTCGTCGCCACCTACGCCAGCGGCGATGTGCTCGGCGCCTGGCGAAAGTTCTTCGCCAATGCCAACATCGAGATGCCGGAACCGGCACTGCACGAAATGTTCGGCGGCGACCGCGATCCGGCTCAGGTAGCCAGCGAACGCTACTGGTACCTGCACGAGATCCAGGGAACCAACTGGTGGGAGCCCGATCTCGGGACACTGCGCGCGACCCCGGTGCGGCTGGTCGCCGGTATCGGCGCCGACTCGACCGGTCAGTTCTGTGACCACACCACCCGGGCGCTCGCCGCACAACTCGGCATCGAACCGACATTGTTCCCGGGCGCGCACGTCGGATTCGTCGATGACCCAGCCGGTTTCGCGACTCGACTGCGCGAAGTGCTGCGTTGAGCTGATCGCCTCGCGGTCACGTCCGATCGACTCGCGAAGGTGGCGTCCTGGACGACGGTGCTGCCCTCACCGCCGTCCAGGACATTCACCGCGCGACCGAAAGGCCGCTCGGTGTCACCACTCGCGCGGTCCGGCACGCGAGCGGTGACGATCTGCTAGGTGAGCCCCCTGATGAATTCGGCCAGGTACTGACCGCTGTAATCGGGCTTGCCGTTGTTCTGGACCGCCGCGGCGCCGATCGTGTCGATGTGGGTGTAACCGGGTAGCGTCTCGACCTGCGCGGTCGCCGGGGTCGGGAGATAAGCGCCGACGCCGTACTGAACCACGCTGTCACCGGCGTAGGCGACGAAGTTCGGTTTGGTGCGACTCATGTTGCGGTAGCGCAGGTTTGCCATATCGCCGCTGCGCGCACCGGTGAACCCGGCGCCCATGTCCAGCAGGATGCGGAGCGGGAAGTAGCTCTCCCAATAGGCCGTCGGTGCGCCGGTGCCCAACTGGCGGGCCACTTCTCGGATATCGGAGGTTTCCCGGTTCGGCGCGGTCCACGGTACGCCGACGACGTCGTTGTAGTTGCGCCACGTGTACAGCGCGGTCCGGTCGGTCGGCGCGACCCGCTGCTGCGGACCCGCGCTCATCCGTAGCAGGTTGCCGAACACCGGAACCTGGGTGATCGAGCCGGGATTCGGAAAGGTCTTCTCCTGCACCGGCCCACCTGACAAGGCACCGACACCCTGCTGTAGCAGGGCGAAGTTGCCGGAGTTGTTGTCGATCAGCGTGCCGAGTAATGCGGTGTTGGTGAAGCGGAAGTCGCGGATCGTGCCTTCACCGTTGTTGCCGTTGGTCGCGACCGCACTCCAGCTCTGTCCGAACAGGATCGCCAGCGTGGCATCGATCTCGGGGTCGCGCGGAAGGTGGGCCAGCAGTTGGCTTTCCGCGTCCGGTTCCAGGTGCGCGGCAAGTCCGGCGAGCCGATAGAGCATCAGGGCCTTGGTGCCGATGATGGGGGCGGGCCCGAAGATGCGCAGCGGCAGCGCTCCGACGTCGAGACCGGCCTTCAGCACCGTGTTCGTCGGGCCGAAGACGGCGTCGGTGACGTCGCGGAAGAACGGGGTGTTCTGGATCGCGGCCGGATCCGAGGACACCATCGAGTCCTGGGCGGCGAACGCGGCGCACTGGTTGTAGCCCGCGTCGGCCTGGGTCGCGGGGTTGCCGTCGAAATCCCAGTCGGCGAAGAACCCGGTCATCATCCCGCCCATGGAGATACCGGTGCAGATGTATTTGCGCTGCCGGTCGGCCTGATCGGGCACCTCGTGCAGCATCATCTCGTACTGGTCGCGCACCACCCGCTCGACGCCGATCGAATCCAGGATCGGCAGATCCGCGGAATGCTTGAAACCGGGGAAGGTTCGTCCATCGATCGGCTTGCCGTTGAAGTAGTAGTCGACCGCGTCCAGGTAGTTCCCGCTCTGCAGAGCGGCGTCGAAACCGGTCCGCTCGTCCAGGCAGGACCCGCGCCGCGCCAACGCCCAGAACTCGACCGACCGGCCCAGCGTCTTCGCCGAGCGCACGGTATTCGCGGCGACCGCATCCGAATTCACCGCGCCGCCGAGCAATCCCTGCTGCTGCACCACCACCGCGTCGGCATCGCGCGAATTCTCCGGGCCGTCGGCGGGCCGGTAGCGCAGGAACCCGGTGCGATCGCAGGCATCCGGGTGCGCCGGTGCGCCGCTCGGCAACGGTAGCCGGAAACTGACGTGGGACACCGTGATCCCGTCGCGCGTCGCCACCGGCTGTTCCTGTCGATCGGTCGCGACCGATGTCGGGGCCGACTCCTCGGCCGCCGCGACCCCCGGTGGGACCAGACCGGCGGCAACCACCGTCAGCACCACCGTTGTCGCCCAACCATTTCGGCGCCTCTCGCGCCGCTCCTGTTGTGCCAACCGTCCGAGACGCCGCGCCGCATTTGCCACGATGAGTGACGTTGCCATGCGATGAGGTTCGCGTCACTGGGCGATTTGTCAGGAGTTTACTGATGCGTTCATGCAGTCCGCCAAGGCCGAGAGCGCTTTGACCGCGCGCAATTAGCTGCGGCCCAGACACCTTGTGGTCCAACGGATTAGCCTACTCTCGGGCTAGACAGGCATTTAGCTAATTGCCATAATGCCTTCGTGTTGGACGTGGATCTGGTCAAAGCGCTGGCCAACGACAAGCGCCTGCTGATCTTGGCGTGGTTACGCGACCCGGAACAGCACTTCCCGGCGCAGCGCGACGGCGATCTGGTGCGCGACGGCGTGTGCTCGCAGAGCATCGCGCAGAAACTCGGCGTTAGTCAGCCGACCTGCGGTGAGCACCTGAAAGTTCTCGCCGCCGCTGGCCTGGTGCGCGGCACGAAGATCAAACAGTGGGTGTTCTACCAACGCGATGAAGACCGCATCGCGCAAGCGAAGGAGCTGCTGAGCAGTGAATGGTGAGCACAACGGACTCTACGAGCGGCTGATCGGTGATCTGAATGCCGCGGGGGCACGATACCGATTGATCGACCACGTGCCCGAGGGACGGACCGAATTGGTCAGTGCCATGCGTGGACACGACGTCGCGGCAGCCGCGAAATGTTTGATCGTGATGGTCAAGATCGGCAAGAAGCAGACCCGGCACGTGCTCGCGGTGGTTCCCGGTCACGCGCGACTGGACCTCCAAGCGGTGAAGGCGCTGCACGAGGGAACCTACGTCGCGTTCGCCAGCAAAGAGAAGGCCGAACAGCTGGCAGGCAGCGTCAGCGGAACCGTGTTGCCGTTCAGCTACCACCCGGAACTGGAAGTCATCGCCGACCCCGCGCTGTTGACGGTGCCCGAGCTCTACTTCAATGCGGCGCGACTGGATCGATCCCTAGCTGTAGCGACCGAGGACTACCTTCGCGTGGCGGATCCACGCATCGCACCCATCACCGCTGACTGAGTGTCGAGTGGGACTTGGTCGGGCAAGCTCCAGGCGTTGTGTGCGTCGATGTGGGCCGCCTCGTGCAGCCAGCGGCTCATACACCGGGTCGGCCAATCGCGTACCGTTTCGTCGCCGTGGCGAGAGAGTTGCGGGCGTAGCGGCGGGACTGGGGGGCGTGCCGGGACTGCGCGACGGATATGCCAGCTCAACCGCGTGGCGGGACCCGATCGTTCCGCCCGTCGCCGCGCGAACTCACGACCTCCATCGTGCGCCACTCGCGGGCCAGTAGTGGAGTTGCTGCCCGCCGAGTGGGACCTCGCCGCGTCGGATGTCGAGTGGGAGCGCGGTGGTGTCCCGTTCGACGGCTGGGGTGGGGCCTGGCCGGGGCCGGGGTTTAGCGGCGGATTGGGAGGGCCAGTATCTTCGGCCCGCTGGAGCGGTCCGTGGCGGAACAGCCGGACCTGCGAGGGTTGGGTGCCCGTTCAGCGCGACGTCGGCTGGGTGTCAATGGCAAGCTTGGCGAATGGTGATCACAGAATGAGCCGGGGCGTGTTGGTAACGGGGGCTTCGCGGGGGATCGGGCGGGCAATTGCGCTGGCGTTCGCGGAGATCGGTGATCGGGTGGCGGTGCACTACTCGTCCAGTCGTGACGATGGTGACGAGACCTTGCGTGGGTTGCCGGGGGAGGGTCATGTACTCGTCGGCGGCGATATCAGGTCGCCGGAGGCTGTCGCGGAGATCGTCGGCGCTGCCGTGGACGGGCTCGGCACGGTGGACGTGCTGGTCAACAATGCGGCGGTGAACATCGCGCATCCGGTGGCGGACACCGACTACGCGGAGTGGCAGCGGGTGTGGCGGGAAACCATGGACGTCAACGTGTTCGGGACGGCGAATATGTCCTACTGCGTCGCCCGGCACATGATCGACAAAGGTGTCGCGGGGCGGATTGTGAACATCGGCTCGCGCGGCGCGTTCCGCGGCGAGCCCGAGTACACCGGCTACGGCGCCAGCAAAGCCGCCGTGCACGCGCTGGGGCAGTCGCTCGCGGTCGAGTTGGCGCCCTATGGGATTGCGGTCGCCTCCGTGGCACCAGGTTTCGTCGCCACCGAGCGGGTGGTGCACCGCGTCACCGATGAGGTCCGCGCCCAGAGCCCCTTCGGTCGCGTTGCAGCCCCGGAGGAAATCGCTTCTGCCGTGCGCTATCTCGCGTCACCGGAAGCGACGTGGACCTCCGGGTCTGTCTTGAACGTCAATGGCGCCTCGTATTTGCACTGACCAACAGCGGTAGACAGTTGCGGGTAAACGCCGCTCTGCCAACGCCTGGGCGGTGACCTGATACGGCGGCGTGTGCGTCGGCGAGGATCGGTTCGCTGAGTCCGACGCGTTGTTGCACATGCTGCACCCAGGCGGGCGCCCACCAGCAGTGGTCGCCGAGCAGTTTCATCACGGCGGGGACGAGCAGCATCCGCAGGATGGTGGCGTCGACGAACAGCGCGGCGTGATCGAATACTGAGGTTCCGCGGTGACGGGTCGTCTTAGGTAGCCGGAGGCGACGCCCGCTGGGATCACGTTGTCCAAGCGGCGATCCTGACATCACCGCCACCCTTTCGCTCATCCAATCGGCGGGTGGGTATACGCCTGGCATGATCGAATACATGGTGGTTCCGCAGCGGCAGGTGGCGTTGGTGACGGGGAGTTCACGTGGGTTGGGTAGCGCGGTCGCGCACCGGCTCGCCGCCGATGGGATGGCTGTCGCCGTCAACGGTTTACGGGACGAGAAGGTGCAGGCTGTGGCGCGCGATATCCGCGATAAAGGCGGTGTCGCCGAAGCGTTTTCGGCCGACGTCACCGACGAGCATCAGGTACGCGAGCTCGTCGCGGCGATCACCGAACGCTTCGGTCCGGTCGATGTGTTGGTGTTTAATGCGACCGGGCCCCAACCGGAAGCGCCGCTGACCGATGTCGCATGGTCGGACCATCTGGGGCAACTCGACTTCTTCGTCAAAAGCCCTATCCTCCTCGGCCACCAGATAATCCCCGGTATGCAGGAACGCCGCTACGGCCGCATCGTGCACGTCGACTCCGAGGTCGCCGACCGCCCACCGCCGGGCCGCTCCGCCTACGCCACCGCCAAACACGCCCAGATCGGCCTCACCCGCAGTTGGGCCAGCGAACTCGCCCCGTTCGGCATCACCGTGAACACAGTCGCACCTGGCTTCATCCCCGTCGAGCGCCACACCGACGTCCCTGACACCACCCGAGACGCCTACCTCGCCACGGTCCCGATCGGCCGCTTGGGGATCCCCGATGACATCGCCAACGCAGTGAGCTTCTTCGCCTCACCCCAAGCCTCGTTCGTCACCGGCCAACGCCTCGTCATAGACGGCGGGCGCAGCCTCACCGCCTGACCCACCCCGCGAAATCGACCCGCTCTTGTTCGCCCCTCGAGGTTTCGACCTCTGGGGGTGCGCTGTCCCGTCAGCGATCACGATCAGCGGGACATGGTGGTGGCAAAAGGGGTAGTCGTAGCATCCGCCGAAAATCGGGCGGATATGGCGTAGCTCGTGTCGATGTGCGAATTCGACTGCTCGCCTGTGCTCAGTCACCAGCTTGACCCCCGGCAGTGGCGGAGCTGGTCAGCCATTCCTCTGCGAAGCCGGGCGGCACGAGCACGGGCATCCGGTCGTGGACGTCCGCGATGTGCGCGGCCGCGGCGTGCATGACGAGGCTGTAGCAGACGAACTCTGCGCCGTCCTCGGTGCGTCCGGGTCGGGCGACGGCCGCCAGGCCAAGCAGCTCGGCGTCGGGTAGTGCGAGGTGGTGCCAGAGCTTCTGTGGCTTCTGCATTTCGCGCCAGTAGGACGCGGGCACGATGGCCCGCTGTGGGAGCGGGCCGCGGCCGCGGGCTAGGCGCTCCGATCGAGAGTTGATCGACGGGAACATGTCGATTCTCACTCGACCTGCGAAAGTCTCACCAGATCCGGAAATCCGCGGGCGAGCCTCCTGAGCACGGGCATGGCCACGTCCAGCAGGTGGATCCCCTCGACGCTGGGCGCGTGGCGTTCGAGGACGTCGATCCGGTTCGCGAGTTCGTCTCGTAGCCGGGGAAACGGAACTTCGAAATGCGGTCCGGCCTCGTGTAGACGGCACCCCTCACGCGACGCTGGGCTGACGGTGTCGAACTGACGGCCACGTCGCAGGATTGGCTGATCGTCTCGGTGGGGCCGCCGCCCAGGCCGGCGGTGGGCGCGGTCAGGAGTCTTCGGACTCGGCCCGGTCGTCGCCCGCTCTACTTGAGGCGACACCGGACCGCAAGTGCCGATCAACGGAACTCGGCTATCGGAGTACGCGGTAGTCGTAGGTGGACCTCGCTGGCGAAGGCCCCCTGGCCCTCCTGGTAGTGGTTGCGGTGATCGCCTGGGCTCGTAGATTAGATCCAGTAACTCAATCCTGATCGACATGCTCCGACGGTGACGACCACGCATCGGGATATGGAGAGAAGCAGTGAACGAGATGACACTTCGTGTGACGTCCGCCGACGGTACGAGGATCGCCTACGACCGGAAAGGCACTGGCCCGGCGGTGATCCTCGTCGGCGGCACCCTAGACGACGGCGCTGAGAACGCGCCGCTGGCCCGGCTCCTTGCCAACCATTTCACGGTCTACAACTACGCACGACGCGGCCGGGGCGCCAGCGGTAATACACCGCCGTACGCGGTTGCGCGGGAGGTGGAAGACCTCGACGCGCTGATTGCGACAGCCGGCGGCTCAGCTCACGTGTACGGCGCCTCATCTGGCGGCGCCCTCGCGCTGGAGGCAGCAGCGGCAGGTTCGGCGATCGACAAGATCGCGGTGTGGGATGTGCCGTACGTGATCGGGGACGACCTGTGGCCGAGGTTCAACCAGTACCTCGCGGACACCCACGAGGCATACAAAGCCGGCCGGGACGAGGAGCTCCTGGAACTGTTCATGAGGCTTACCGGCGGACCCGACGCGGACATCGCGGCTGGCAAACAGCACCCGATGTGGGCCTCGTCCGTCGCGCTCGCCCACACGCTCGTCAAAGACGCCGTGATCCTCAATGACTACAAGATCCCCACGAACCGACTTGCCCGCATCACTCAGTCGGTCCTGGTGACCACCGAGGGTCCGACCACCGAGCCCCAGTTCGCAGGCCTCCCGACCGACTTCTTCGACCGCGCCGCGAAAGCGATAACCGCTGCCACACCCCAGACCGAACGACACACGCTCGACGGGCAGGGACACGTCGTCGCCCCCGAACTCATGGCCCGTGTACTGAAGACGTTCTTCAACCAGTAACCCGTTCCTGAACCTGCTCGCCCAGGGCGAGCGCACCGTCGACGCCATCGCGCACGCCACCGGCCAGAACGTGACCACCGCCTCGGCGAACCTGCAATCGCTCAAGTCCGGCGGCCTGGTCGAAGCCCGCCGCGAGGGCACCCGTCAGATCTACCGCCACGACGCCGGTGAGATCACCCTGATCGACGTGCGCCCGCACGAGGAATACGACGCCGGTCATATCCCTGGGGCGATCAGCGTCCCCCTCGCCGAGCTGGCCGCGCGCCTGGCCGAGCTGCCCGCCGATCGCGACATAGTCGCCTACTGTCGCGGGACCTACTGCGTGATGGCACCGGACGCGGTCCGCATCGCGCAGTCCTCGGGACGGCAGGTCAAACGCCTCGACGAAGGCATGCTCGAATGGGCCCTGGCCGGGCTGCCGGTGGACCGCTAGCCCGGAAGATCGCGCGGCGGGAGTGGGTCGAAAACGATCGTTTCTGTCCCACAACGGCTTCCGCCGGGCACCGGCACGCCGCCCAGGTCGCCACCGACCCGATTCGGGTCAGAACCCGTGTGCGGAATCTACGAGACGAAACCCCGGGTGTCGGCCCTTTATGGGACAGTTCCGGCATGGCTCGGTTCGGGTACGCGCAGGTGTCCACGCGAGGGCAGAAAGACGACTCCCAGATCGACGCGCTCACCGCGGCTGGGTGCGAACGGATCTGGGTGGACAAGGCATCGGGCAAGCTGGCGCGGCGCCCGGAGTGGGACAAATGCTTCGAATACCTGCGTCGCGGTGACGAATTCCCCGCAGACGCTCCAACTCCTCGTCCGCGAACATCCGCGTCGCCACGAACCCCAGCCTCCACCAACGCCGAACAACAACATCACCGGCAGCCAAGCACCAACCCGCCGACGACGCATGTCGAACCCGGAAACTGTTGCCTACCAGGCACCTACGCCATATACGCCCGATTTTCGGCGAATGCTACGGCTACCCCCAAAGTCCGAGAAGGCCCACGTGATGTCCCGTTTGATCATGAAAGGGGAAGGGGTGAGCCGCACACCCGGGGACGGGGTGTGCGGCTCGGGGGTGGTGGCTGGGGAACGGGTCCTCAGCGGACGAAGGTTGAAGCGCGGTCTGCCAAGTCGAGCAGCAGTTGGGGGAGGATGCCGAGGAGGATGGTGGCTCCGGCGCCGAAGGCGATTACGGCGGTGGTGAGGAAGGGGGTCACGATTATGGGGGCGTCGGTGGGTGGGTCGGTGAAGAACATGAGGACGATTACGCGGATGTAGAAGAACGCGGCGATGGCGCTGCAGATGACGCCGACGATTACCAGTGGGGTGGCCTCGCCTGCGGCGGCGGCTTCGAAAACGGCGAACTTGCTGACGAATCCGCTGGTGAGGGGCAGGCCGGCGAAGGACAGCAGGAACAGCGCGAAAACGCTGGCCAGCCAGGGGGAGCGGCGACCGAGGCCGGCCCATTGGGACAGTGTGGTGGCTTCGTCGCCCGCGGCATCGCGCACGAGGCTGACGACGGCGAAGGCGCCGACAGTACCGACGCCGTAGGCGACGAGGTAGAACAGCACCGCCGAGACGCCCTTGTCGTTCGCGGCGACCAAACCGGTCAGGATGAAACCGGCATGGGCGACAGAGGAATACGCGAGCATCCGCTTGACGTCGGTCTGCGTGATGGCCATGACCGCGCCCACCGCCATGGTGGCGATGGCGATGGCGGCCAGCACCGGACGCCAGTCGTCGCGCAGCCCGGGCACCGCGATGTGCAGCACGCGCAACAAAGCACCGACTGCGGCGATCTTGGTCGCGGCCGCCATGAACGCCGTAACCGGTGTCGGCGCACCCTGATACACATCGGGCACCCACGACTGGAACGGCACCGTGCCGATCTTGAACAACAGGCCGACCGCGAGCAGCGCGACGCCGAGCAGCGCGAGCAGCGCGTTGTCCGGGTGCAGTGCGATGGCATCGGCGATCCCGGCCAGCTCGACGGTCCCCGCCTGCCCGTACAGCAGCGCGACACCGTAGAGGAAGAACGCCGACGAAAACGCGCCGAGCAGGAAGTACTTCAGCGCCGCTTCCTGGGACAGCAACCGCTTGCGCCGCGCGAGCCCGCACAGCAGATACAGCGGCAACGACAGCACCTCGAGCGCGACGAACATGGTGAGCAGATCATTGGACGCCGGGAACAACAGCAACCCGCCGACCGCGAGCAGCGTCAACGGGAACACCTCGGTCGTCGCGATACCCGCACGAAGCGCGACCCGCTCCATCGAGCTACCCGGCACCGAAGACGCCTGCGGGGTAAACGCATCCACCCCACGCCCCAGCGTCGCCGCCGCCACGCTCCAGGTGCCGGGCCCACTGCGCGCCGCGACCCGAGGCTCGGCACCACGCTCGGCCATGAACAGCACCCCGAGGATCGACACCATCAAAATGGTGCCCTGCAAGAACAGCGTGACCCCGTCGATAGCGACCGCGCCGACCACCGCGGTCGCCTCGGTCCCCGCCAACCGCACCACCGCGACCAACGCGGCGATCAGCCCGAGGAGGCTCAGCAGCACCTGCGCGCCGAACCGGAACCGCCGCCCCATGAACGCCTCGACCAGCACGCTGATCACCGCGACGCCGAAGACGATGAGCATCGGCGAAAGCAGCCCGTATTCGATGCTCGGCGCCGGAATGGCTGCGGCGAGCGTTGTTCCGTAGTCCAAGGAAGTCACTTAGGCCGTCCTCGAGAAGGAGATCACGGTGGCGAGGCCCGCCGCGATGCGGGCGATGGCGACGCGAACACTGGTGCGACTCATTTGTGGACACCTCCGGGAAGATCGGCCTTACCCGCCTCGGGCAGCGGCGGCACCGTGGGCACTGGGTCGTGTTTGCCGATGGTCGTCAATGTCTGGCTCACCGCGGGATTGATGAAATCCAGGATCGGTTTCGGATAGACACCGAGGAAGATCAGCGCCGCGATCAACGGCACCACCACCGCGAGTTCGCGCGGGACCAGGTCGTAGATGCGTTCGCTGCCCTCCTTGACCGGCCCGGTCATCATCCGCTGGTAGAGCCACAGCACATACAGCGCCGCCAGCACCAGCGCACCGGTCGCGACGACCGCGGCGAACTGGTAGCGGCTGAATGTGCCGACCAGCACTAGGAATTCACTGATGAACGGCGCGAGGCCGGGCAGCGACAGGGTGGCCAGGCCCGCGATGAAGAAGGTGCCCGCCAGTACCGGCGCCACCTTCTGCACGCCACCGAAATCGGCGATGACCCGAGTGCCCCGGCGCGACACCAGGAATCCCGCGATCAGGAACAGCGCCGCGGTGGAAATGCCGTGGTTCACCATGTACAGCGTCGCGCCGGTCTGGCCCTGACTGGTCATCGCGAAGATGCCAAGGATGATGAATCCGAAGTGGGAGATCGAGGTGTAGGCGATCAACCGCATCACGTCGGTCTGCCCGATGGCCAGCAGCGCACCGTAGACGATGCCGATCACGGCGAGCGTGATCACCAGCGGCGCATAGGTATTCGACGCCTCGGGAAACAGCATCAGGCAGTAGCGCAGCATGCCGAAGGTGCCGACCTTGTCGACCACCGCCATCATCAGCACCGCGCTGGACGGTGTCGCGGCGACGGCGGCGTCGGGCAGCCAGGTGTGCAGCGGCCAGAGCGGCGCCTTCACCGCGAACGCGAACATGAATCCGAGGAACAGCGCGTTGAGCACCGCCGGTGCCGCGCCGAGCTGTCCGGAGTTGGCCGCGGCGACCACCGTGCGGAAGTCGAAGGTGCCCGCCGAATCGTCGCCGAGTCCTTCCCGAGCGGTGATCACGTACAACCCGATCACCGCGGCCAGCATGATCAGCCCGCCGAACAGGTTGTAGAGCAGGAACTTCACCGCCGCCCGCGACCGCTGCTGCCGCAGCTGCACATCCGCCGATCGCGGTCCGAAGCCACCGATGAGGAAGTACATCGGAATCAACATGGCTTCGAAGAACACGTAGAACAGCAGGATGTCGAGCGAGATGAAGGAAACCAGCACCATGGCCTCGACGAGCAGGGTGAGCGCCACATAGGTATGCGACACCCGCCGTCCGCTGCCGACCTCGCGTTCGTCGTGCCAGCCGGCCAGGATCAGCAACGGCACCAGCGCGGTGGTGAGCAGCACCAGCACCAGCGCGATCCCGTCCAGCCCGACGGTGTACCCGGCGCCGAACGCCGGAATCCACTCGTGGTCCTCGACGAACTGGTACTGCGCCCCACCGGGTTCGAAGCGCACCGCCAACACGACGGCGAACGCCAGCACCGCCACCGCCACCACCAACGCCACACAGCGCGCGAGCAGCCGTTGACTCGCGGGCAGCACCAGTACGACGACCGCACCGAGCACGGGTGCCAACCACAGAGTGGTCAACCAGGGAAAGTCCGTCACCACAACCTCACCGCCAGCAGGGCGGCAGCCACCAGGGCCGCGCCGGTGAACATGGACAGGGCGTAAGACCGCACGAAACCGGTTTGCACCGGCCGGATTCGGGCGGACAGGCCACCGATCAGCGCGGCCGTTCCGTTGACGATCCCGTCGATACCGCGGTTGTCGAGGAACACCAGCGCGCGGGTCAGGTAGCTGCCCGGCCGCATGAACGCCGCCTCGTTGATCGCGTCACCGTAGAGGTCCTTGCGGGCCGCGATGGTCAACGCGGACACGGCTTCCGGTGCGGTCTCCGGGATCTTGCGCTGTGCGTACTGGTAGTAGGCGAACCCGACCCCGGCCGCGACCACCGCCAGCGCGAGCGCCGTGACGACAGCCGCGGGGACGGCTTCCTCGCCGTGATGCGCGCCGACCACGGGTTCCAGCCAGTTCTGCAGCGAGGAGCCGAACGCGAACAACGCACCCGCCGCCACTGATCCGATGGCCAGCAGGATCATCGGTCCGGTCATCACCGCCGGTGCCTCGTGTGGATGGGTATCCGGCTTCCAGCGCCGCTCACCGAAGAAGGTCAGGAACATCACCCGCGTCATGTAGAACGCGGTGAGCCCCGCACCGAGCAGCGTCACCGTGCCGAGCACCAAACCGCTTACGCCGCCCTGGTTGAACGCCACTTCGATGATCTTGTCCTTGGAGAAGAACCCGGCGAACGGCGGCACCCCGATGATCGCGAGATAGCCGAGCCCGAAGGTGACGTAGGTGATCGGCAGCAACGTGCGCAATCCGCCGTAGCGGCGCATGTCGGTCTCGTCGTCCATCGCGTGCATCACCGAACCGGCCCCGAGGAACAACCCGGCCTTGAAGAACCCGTGGGTGAGCAGATGCATGATGGCGAAGGCGTACCCGGCCGGGCCGAGACCGGCGGCGAGCACCATGTAACCGATCTGGCTCATGGTCGACGCCGCGAGGGCCTTCTTGATGTCGTCCTTCGCGCAACCGACGATCGCACCGAACAGCAATGTCACCGCACCGACGAGCACAACCCCGAGCCGCGCGTCGGGCGCAAGGTCGAAGATCGGGCCGGACCGCGCGATCAGGTACACACCCGCGGTAACCATGGTGGCCGCGTGGATGAGCGCCGACACCGGGGTCGGGCCTTCCATCGCGTCCCCGAGCCAGGACTGCAGCGGCACCTGCGCGGACTTACCACACGCGGCGAGCAGCAACAGCAACCCGATCGCGGTCAGCGTGCCCTCCCCGGCCTGCGGCGCACCCGCGAAAACATCGGTGAAGTTGATCGAGCCGAACGTGGAGAACATAACGAACATGGCGATCGCCAGCCCCATGTCACCGACCCGGTTGACCACGAACGCCTTCTTGGCCGCCGTTGCCGCCGTCGGCTTGTGGTACCAGAACCCGATCAGCAGGTAGGACGCCAGGCCGACGCCTTCCCAGCCGAGGTAGAGCACCAGGTAGTTGTTCGCCAGCACCAGCAGCAGCATCGCCGCGAGGAACAGGTTGAGGTAGCCGAAGAACCGCCGTCGCCCGGGGTCGTGGCTCATGTAGCCGATGGAGTAGATGTGGATCAGCGAGCCGACACCGGTGATCAGCAGCGCGAAACATACTGAGAGCTGGTCCAATTGGAGGCTGAAGTCGACTTGCAGCCCGGCGGCGGGCACCCAGCTGAACAGGTCGGTGTGGATGCCGCGTTGCGCGGTGTCGCGGCCGAGCATGTCGACGAACGCGATCGCGGCGACCACGAACGCGGCCAGCGCCATCAGCGTGCCGAGCAGGTGACCCCATTTGTCGCTGAAGCGGCCGGTGAGCAGCAGGACGATCGCACCTGCCAGGGGCAGGGCTGGCAGCAGCCAGAGCGTTGCGGTATCCACGTCAGAACTTCAACAGGTTGGCGTCGTCGACCGAGGTCGAGCGGCGGGCGCGGAAGATGGTCATGATGATGGCAAGGCCGACAACGACTTCGGCCGCGGCGACCACCATGGTGAAGAACGCGAACACCTGACCGTCCAGGTTGGCGTGCAGCCTGGCGAAGGTGACGAACGCGAGGTTCACCGCGTTGAGCATCAGCTCGACGCACATGAAGACCACGATGGCGTTGCGCCGCAGCAGCACGCCGGCCGCGCCGATCGTGAACAGCAGGGCGGACAGGAACAGGTAGTTCTGGGGATTCACCGGTTGCCTTCCTCGTCGCTCTGGTTCTCGGTCCCGACCGAGATGACGGCCGCCTCAGCATCCGTAGCGACTGCTTGCAGGTCGCTCGAAACGATCAGCGCCCGGGTGCGGCGGTGCCGCAGGATGGTGCTGACCGACAGTTCCTCGAAGGAGCCGTCGGGCAGCCTGGCCGGAATGTCGACCGCGTTGTGCCGGGCGTAGACGCCAGGAGTGGGCAGCGGGGTCGCCCGGTGGCCTGTTTCGCGGAACCGGCGCACCGACATTTCCCGCTGACCGATCCGCGGGCCGAACTGCTCTCGGTGCGCGAGCACCATGGCGCCGATGGTGGCGGTGATGAGCAGCGCGCCGGTGAGCTCGAAGGCCCACACGTAGCGGACGAAGATCAGCTCGGCGAGTTCGCCGATCACGTTGCGTCCGGCGAATCCGGTGGCGGGGAAGGTGATTCCGGAGTCGCCGATGCCGCGGGCGATGCCGCTGATCAGCAGCAGCCCGAAGCCGAGACCGACCGCCGCCGCGGCGAGCTGTTGTCCGCGCAGGTTTTCCTTCAGCGATTCGGCCGAGTCGACACCGACCAGCATGAGCACGAACAGGAACAGCATCATGACCGCGCCGGTGTAGACGACGATCTGCACCACACCGAGGAACAGTGCGTCCTGCGCCATGTAGAACACGGCGAGCACGATCATGGTGGCGGCCAGGCAGATCGCCGAATGCACTGCCTTGCGGGCGAAGACCATGCCGAGCGCGCCGAGGGTGGCCAGCGGAGCCAGCACCCAGAAGTTCACCGCTTCGCCGGTGGAGGTCCGGGTGAGTGGTTCTGCGGCAAGGAGGAATTCGTTCATTGCGCCGCTCCTTCCACGCCTGCGGCGGCGGGTTGCTTCGCACCGTCCGGCACGGTGGCGCCGTTGGGTTCCGCGATGCTGCCGAGCACGTTGCCGAGGTAGTAGTCGCTCTCGTCGGTGCCCGGCTGCATCGCGTGCGGTGGCGGGGTCATGCCGGGTGCCAGCGGAGCGAGCAGCCGGTCCTTCTCGTAGATGAGGTCGGCGCGGTTGTCGTCGGTCATCTCGTAGTCGTTGGTCATGGTCAGCGCGCGGGTGGGGCACGCCTCGATGCACAATCCGCAGCCGATGCAGCGCAGATAGTTGATCTGGTAGACCTGCCCGTACCGCTCACCCGGCGAAAAGCGTTCGGTCTCGGTGTTGTCCGCGCCTTCGACGTAGATGGCGTCGGCCGGGCAGGCCCAGGCGCACAGCTCGCAGCCGATGCATTTCTCCAGCCCGTCCGGGTGCCGGTTGAGCTGATGGCGCCCGTGGTAGCGGGGCGCGGTCGGCACCTTCTGCTCCGGATAGAACTCGGTGTTGGGCTTCTTGAACATCGTCGCCGCGGTGACCACGAATCCGGCCAGCGGATCGAACAAGCCCGACTTGGCGACCGGGCGGGGGCGTTCGGGCAGCGGTGGTGTCGGGAAACCGAGGAACACCGCCGAATCCGACGCCGGTGCCGTGGGGATCGGCTCGGCGGGCGGTGGTGCGCCGCCCCGGCGTCCGGCGCGCAGGAACATTCCCACCATCAGGCCGGAGACCAGCAGGCCGCCGATGACCAGCGCCGGTGTCTGGATCTCGTAGCCCTCGGCCTGCAACACCCGAGCGGTGGCGACCAGCATCACCCACAGCAGCGCGGTCGGGATCAGCAGCTTCCAGCCGAGATTCATGAACTGGTCGTAGCGCAGGCGGGGCAGCGTGCCGCGCAACCAGATGAACACGAACAGGAACATCCACACCTTGGCGGTGAACCACAGCACCGGCCACCAGCCGGTGTTGGCGCCCTCCCACATGTTCAACGGCCATGGTGCCCGCCAGCCGCCGAGGAAAAGCGTGGTGGCGAGCGCGGAAACCGTTGCCATGTTGATGTATTCGGCCATCATGAACATGGCGAACTTCAGCGAGGAGTACTCGGTGTGGAAGCCGCCGACCAGTTCGCCCTCGGCTTCGGGCAGGTCGAACGGTGCCCGGTTGGTCTCACCGACCATCGAGATGCAGTAGATGAGGAACGAGGGCAGCAGCAGGAAGACATACCAGGTGCCCTCCTGCGCCTCGACGATGCCGGAGGTGGCCATGGTGCCGCCGAGCAGGAACACGGTGGCGAAGCACAGCGCCATCGCAATCTCGTAGGAAATCACCTGCGCGGTCGAGCGCAGCCCACCCAGCAGCGGATAGGTGGACCCCGAAGACCAGCCGGCCAGCACGATCCCGTACACACCGATCGAGGTGATGGCCAGGATGTAGAGCACCGCCACCGGCATATCGGTGAGTTGCAGCGCCGTCTGGTGGCCGAAGACGGAGACCTCGGGGCCGAACGGGATCACCGCGAACGCCATCACCGCCGGGATCAGCGAAATGATCGGCGCCAGAATGAAGATCGGCTTGTCCACGATGGCCGGGACGATGTCTTCCTTGAGCGCCATCTTCACGCCGTCGGCGATGCTCTGCAGCATGCCGTAGGGGCCGATCCGGTTCGGGCCGATGCGCATCTGCATGCGCGCCACGATCTTTCGTTCCGCGACCACCGCGATCATCGGGGTGAGCAGCAGGAAGACGAAGATGGCGAGGGATTTTCCGAGCACGAGCCACAACGGGTCGTGGCCGAAGAGGGACAGATCACTCATGCCTGTGCTCCTTCATCCTCTCGTCGGCGCGCCGCAGCTGCACGATGCCGCCGGGCTGGGTGGCCAACTGTTCGGCGATCGAGCTGCCGGGCGAGTGCTGGGGCAGCCAGACCACCCGGTCGGGCAGGTCGGTGATCACCAGCGGCAGCGTGATGGTGCCGTGGTCGCTGGCGACGGTCACCAGATCGTCGGTGGCGGCGCCGATTTCGGCGGCGGTGCCGGGGGACAGGCGGGCCACAGGTGTGCGGGCGATGCCGGGCAGGTTGGGTTCGCCGTCCTGCAGACGGCCGAGGTCGAGCAGCATCCGCCAGCTCGCCAGCACCGCGGTGCCCGGTCCGGGCTGGGTCAGCGGGTGTGGCCGGTGCGCGGGCGGTGCGACGGGTGCGCCGTCCCATGCGCCGAGTTCGGCGAGTTCGGCGCGCGCCGCGTCGGTGTCGGGCAGGCCGAGACGCACCTTCATCTCATCCGCGATGGCTTGCAGCACGCGCTGATCGGACAGCGGGGCGGACTGGCGGCGCACCATGTCGTCGCCGAGCGCGGCCGCGAACGGGCGTGGCCTGCCCTCCCAGGTGCGGAAGGTGCCGGACTTCTCCATCGCCGTGGCGACCGGGAACACGACGTCGGCACGGTCGGTGACCGCGCTGTGCCGCTGTTCCAGGCTGACGACGAACCGCGCGGCGTCGATGGCGGCCAGTGCGCCGTTCGGGTCCGGCAGGTCGGCGACGTCGACGCCACCGATCACCAGCGCACCGAGACCGGACGCGGCTTCGAGAATGGCGGCGGTGTCGCGGCCGGTCGTGACCGGCAGGTCCGGCACGTTCCATACGGCCCGAACCTGTTGGCGGGCAAGGGGATCTGCTACGGGGCGACCGCCGGGCAGCAGGCCGGGCAGCGCACCGGCTTCGACCGCGCCCCGCTCACCGGCGCGGCGCGGCACCCAGGCCAGCGCGGCACCGGTCTCGTCGGCGAGCCGCACGGCGGCCGAGAACGCGCCGGGGATACCCGCCATCCGCTCACCGACCATGATCACCGCGCCCGGTTCGCGCAGCAATCGACCGACATCGGCGAGCTGGGTGGGATCGGCGCCCGGCGCCGCGGAATCGCCGGTGCGGACCGCGTCGAGCAGATGCGGTTCGGCACCCGGCATGGCCTGCATCAGCTTGCCGGACATGCGGTCCAGTCCGCGCGAGGAGTAGGGCGCCAGCGAGTAGATCGGCATGCGACGCTTGCGGGCGGCCTTGCGCAGTCGCAGATAGACGATCGGCGACTCTTCTTCCGGCTCGAATCCGACGAGCAGGACGATCGGCGCGGCCTCCAGGTTGTCGTAGCTGACCGTCATGCCCTGGCCCGCGACGCGTGCGGCGAGGAAGTCGGCCTCCTCGGCCGAGTGCACCCTGGCGCGGAAGTCGACATCATTGGTGCCCAAGGCGATTCGGGCGAACTTGGCGTAGGCGTAGGCGTCCTCTTCGGTGACCCGGCCACCGACCAGCACACCGGCGCTGCCGAATGCAGCGGCCAATCCTTCCGCGGCCGCGGCGAGGGCTTCGGACCAGGAGGCGGGTGCCAGGTTGCCGTCCCAGCCGCGGACCAGCGGCGTGCTGAGGCGGTCGCGTTCGGTCGCGTAGGCGAATGCCCAGCGGCCCTTGTCGCAGTTCCATTCCTCGTTGACCTGCGGGTCGTCCCCGGCCAGTCGGCGCAGCACCTTGCCGCGGCGGTGATCGGTGCGCTGTGCACAGCCGGATGCGCAGTGCTCGCACACATTCGGGCTCGACACCAGATCGAACGGGCGGGCGCGGAACCGGTAGCTGGTGCCGGTCAGCGCGCCGACCGGGCAGATCTGCACGGTGTTGCCGGAGAAGTAGGAGTCCAGCGGTTCGGCCTGTGCGGTGCCGACCTGTTGCAGCGCACCACGTTCCAGCAGTTCGATGAACGGGTCACCGGCGACCTGCTGGGAAAACCGGGTGCAGCGCGCGCACAGCACGCAGCGTTCTCGGTCCAGCAACACGGCGGTGGACAGCGGAATCGGCTTGGGAAAGGTGCGTTTCTCGCCCTCGAACCGGGATTCGGCGCGCCCGGAGGACATCGCCTGGTTCTGCAGCGGGCACTCGCCGCCCTTGTCGCACACCGGGCAGTCGAGCGGGTGATTGATGAGCAGCAGCTCCATCACGCCCTTTTGTGCCTTGTCGGCCACCGGGGAGGTGAGCTGGGTGCGCACCACCATGCCGTCGGTGACGGTCATCGTGCACGACGCGACCGGCTTGCGCTGGCCCTCGACCTCGACGATGCACTGGCGGCAGGCACCGACCGGGTCGAGCAGCGGGTGGTCGCAGAACCGGGGGATCTGGATGCCGATGAGCTCGGCCGCCCGGATCACCAGGGTGCCCGCGGGCACGCTGACGGTGGTGTCATCGATGGTGACGCTCACCAGGTCGGCGGGCACGACCCCGCTGGTATTGGTGTTCACGGTGGCTGTCATCGCACTCCTTCCGTGTCTCGTGGTCCACCCGCGGCCCACGCGGTGGACCACGCGGGGTCGAACGGACACCCGCCGTGTTCGAAGTGGGCGATGTACTCGTCGCGGAAGTACTTCAGCGAGGAGAAGATCGGGCTGGCCGCGCCGTCGCCGAGCGCGCAGAACGACTTGCCATTGATGGTGTCGCTGATGTCGAGCAGCTTGTCCAGGTCGGCCTCGGTGCCCCGGCCCTGCTCGATGCGTTCGAGCAGTTGGACGAGCCAGTAGGTGCCTTCCCGGCACGGAGTGCACTTGCCACAGGATTCGTGGGCGTAGAACTCCGTCCAGCGCAGCACGGCGCGCACCACGCAGGTGGTGTCGTCGAAGATCTGCAATGCCTTGGTGCCCAACATGGATCCGGCCGCCGCGACACCCTCGTAGTCGAGTGGCACGTCGAGGTGTTCGTCGGTGAACAGCGGCGTCGACGAACCGCCGGGAGTCCAGAACTTCACCGTGTGCCCGTCGCGTACGCCACCGGCATAGCCGAGAAGTTCGCGCAGGGTGACACCGAGCGGCGCCTCGTACTGGCCGGGCCGATTCACGTGCCCGGACAGCGAGTAGAGGGTGAAACCGGGGGACTTCTCGGTGCCCATCGAGCGGAACCACATGGTGCCGTTGAGGATGATCGGCGGCACACTGGCAATGGATTCCACGTTGTTCACCACGGTCGGGCAGGCGTAGAGCCCGGCGACGGCGGGGAACGGCGGCCGCAGCCTGGGCTGGCCGCGCCGGCCTTCCAGCGAATCGAGCAGCGCGGTTTCCTCGCCGCAGATGTAGGCGCCCGCTCCGGCGTGCACGATGAGTTCGAGGTCGTAACCGGAGCCGAGGATATTGCGACCCAAAAATCCTGCCTCGTAGGCCTGCGCAACCGCGGCTTGCAGTCGGCGCAGCACCGGCACCACCTCACCGCGTACGTAGATGAACGCGTGCGCGGCGCGGATGGCGTAGGAGCCGATGATGATGCCCTCGATCAGCGCGTGCGGGCTGGACAGCATCAGCGGAATGTCTTTACAGGTACCGGGTTCGGATTCGTCGGCGTTCACCACCATGTAATGCGGTTTGGTGACGCCGTCGGGTCCCGCGCCCTGCGGGATGAAGCTCCACTTCATGCCCGTCGGGAAGCCCGCGCCGCCGCGGCCGCGCAGTCCTGCGTCCTTGACGGTCTGGATGACCTGGTCCGGCTCCATCGCCAGCGCTTTGCGCAGGGCCTGGTAGCCGTCGTGGCGGCGGTAGGTGTCCATCGTCCACGACTGCGGGTCGTCCCAGTACCGGGTGAGTACGGGGGTCAGCGTCATCTCAGGCGCCCTCCGAATCCTGTTGCGGCGCTGAACTTTCCAAGAGCGCTGGGATTTCCGCGGCGGCGGGAGCTCGCATGTTCTGTTCGCGAGCGACCTGGAGTCCGGCCAGGGTGGCCTCGCCCGCCGCGCCGTCGAGCACGCCCGGTCGCTCGTCGGGGAAACCGGCGAGGATGCGCGCGGTCTCCTTGAACGTGCACAGCGGTGCGCCGCGCGTCGGCGTCACCTGCTGACCCGCGCGCAGCGCATCGACCAGGGCCTGCGCCGATTCCGGGGTCTGGTTGTCGAAGAACTCCCAGTTGACCATGATCACCGGCGCGAAATCGCAGGCCGCGTTGCATTCGACATGCTCGAGGGTGATCTTGCCGTCGGTGGTGGTGTCCCCGTGCCCGATGCCGAGATGCCGCTCCAGCGCGGCCAGGATGGCGTCGCCACCCATCACGGCGCACAGCGTGTTGGTGCACACGCCGACGTGGTAGTCGCCGGTCGGGGTGCGCCGGTACATCGAGTAGAACGTCGCCACCGCGGTGACCTCGGCGCCGGTCAAACCCAGCTGGTCGGCACAGAAGTCGATGCCGGTGCCGGTGACGCAGCCCTCCTCGGACTGCACCAGGTGCAGCAGCGGCAGCAGCGCCGACCGCGGGTCCGGGTAGCGGGCGATGATCTCCTTCGCATCCAACTCCAGGCGCTCACGGATGAACGGCTGATACGGCTCGGGCCGGACGGACAGTTTCAGCAGAATGGCTGCGCCGGATTGCGCTTCGGTGCGCTCGATAGTCATCGGTCAACTCCGCCCATCACGGGGTCGATGCTGGCGACCGCGGCGATGACGTCGGCGACCATGCCGCCCTCGCAGGTCGCCGCCACCGCTTGCAGATTGGTGAACGAGGGGTCGCGGTAGTGCACCCGGTAGGGCCGGGTGCCGCCGTCGCTGACCATGTGCACGCCGAGTTCGCCGCGTGGTGACTCGACGGCGGTGTACACCTGGCCCGCTGGCACCCGAATGCCCTCGGTGACCAGCTTGAAGTGGTGGATGAGTCCCTCCATGGACGTGCCCATGATCTTGCCGATGTGCTTGGGGGAGTTGCCGAGTCCGTCCGGGCCGAGTTCCAGATCGGCGGGCCAGGCGATCTTCTTGTCGTCGACCATCACCGGGCCGGGGCGCAGTTTGTCCAGGCACTGTTCGACGATCTTGAGCGATTCCTTCATCTCGTCCACCCGGATCACGTAGCGGCCGTAGCAGTCACAGCCGGTGGTGGTGGGGATGTCGAATTCGTAGTTCTCGTAACCGCAGTACGGCTGGGATTTGCGCAGGTCGTGCGGCAGGCCGGTGGCGCGAAGCACCGGACCGGTGATGCCGAGAGCCATGCAACCTTGCAGGTTGAGGTAGCCGATGTCCTGCGTGCGGGCCTTCCAGATCGGGTTCGAGGTGAGCAACTGCTCCATGTCGCGCAGTCGCTTCGGCATCAGGGCAAGCAGCTCACGGACCTTGGCGACGCCGTCGTCGGGCAGGTCCTGGGCGAGCCCGCCCGGCCGGATGTACGCGTGGTTCATCCGCAGGCCGGTGATGGTCTCGAACACGTCCAGGATCAGTTCGCGTTCGCGGAAACCGAACAGCATCGGGGTGAGCGCACCGAGCTCCATGCCGCCGGTGGCCAGCGCCACCAGGTGCGAGGAGATCCGGTTCAGCTCCATCAGCATGACCCGAATGATGTTGACCCGCTCCGGGATCGCCTCGGTGATGTCGAGCAGTTTCTCCACGCCGAGGCAGTACGCCGTCTCGTTGAAGAACGGCGACAGGTAGTCCATCCGGGTGACGAAGGTGACGCCCTGGGTCCAGTTCCGGAATTCGAGGTTCTTCTCGATTCCGGTGTGCAGGTAGCCGATTCCGCAGCGCGCCTCGGTGACCGTCTCACCCTCGATCTCCAGGATCAACCGCAGCACGCCGTGCGTGGACGGGTGCTGGGGGCCCATGTTGACGACGATGCGTTCCTCGCCCGCACCGCGGAGCGAGTCGGCGACTTCTTCCCAGTCCTGTCCCGCGACAGTGACAACAGTGGGTTCCGGACCGGCGTCACCAGTGACATCGGCCCGGGTATCAACATCGTTCATCAGCTGTAAGCCCTCCGCTCGTCGGGCGGCGGTATCCGCGCGCCCTTGTACTCGACCGGGATCCCGCCGAGCGGGTAGTCCTTGCGCTGGGGGTGACCGCGCCAGTCGTCGGGCATCAGGATTCGAGTGAGCGAGGGGTGCCCGTCGAAGATGATGCCGAAGAAGTCGTAGGTTTCCCGCTCGTGCCAGTCGGTGGTCGGGTACACCGCGTACAGCGACGGGATGTGCGGGTCGGCGTCCGGTGCGGACACCTCGACGCGCAGGCGACGGTTGTGCGTGATCGACATGAGCGGGTACACCGCGTGCAGTTCCCGGCCCGCGTCCTCCGGGTAGTGCACGCCGCTGACGCCGAGGCACAGCTCGAATCGCAGTGCGGCATAGTCACGCAACACTTGGGCGACGGCCACCAGGTGTTCGCGGTGCACGTGCAGGGTCAGTTCGCCGCGGAAGACGACAACCTTCTCCAGCGCGGTCTCGAACCGGATGCCGACCGCACCGAGCGCGGCGCGCACCGCGTCGACGATCTCGTCGAAGTAGCCGCCGTAGGGCGCCGGGGTGCTGCCGGGCAGGCTGACCGGGCGGACCAGCCTGCCGTAGCCGGAGGTGTCGCCGGTGCCGGTGACACCGAACATGCCGTGGCGCACGCCGATCACCTCGGCTCCGGACGCCTGCGGTTCGTCCGCGCCGGGCAGCGTGCCTTCCGGGCCCGCCGTTGCGGCCGCGTCGATTTCGTCGTGCGCGGTGGTGGTTTCGTCGGGAGAATCGAACGTCATCGCAGCAGACCCTCCATTCGGATGGTCGGTGTGGAGGCCAGTGCCGCCGCTTCGGCGGCGCGGACGGCCTCTTCGCGATTGACGCCCAGCGGCATCTCCTGAATCTTTGCGTGCAGTGCCAGGATCGCGTTCAACAGCATCTCCGGCCGCGGCGGGCAGCCGGGCAGGTAGATGTCGACCGGCACCACATGGTCGACGCCCTGCACGATGGCGTAGTTGTTGAACATGCCGCCCGAGGACGCGCACACGCCCATGGCGAGCACCCATTTCGGTTCGGTCATCTGGTCGTAGACCTGCCGCAGCACCGGTGCCATCTTGTTGCTGACCCGGCCCGCGACGATCATCAGATCGGCCTGCCGCGGCGAGGCGCGGAACGCCTCCATGCCGAAGCGGGCGATGTCGAAACGGCCTGCGCCGGTGGCCATCATCTCGATGGCGCAGCAGGCCAGACCGAAGGTGGCGGGCCACAGCGAGCCCTTACGCAAATATCCGGCGAAATCTTCGACCGTGCTCAGCAGAAAGCCACTGGGCAGTTTTTCCTCTAGCCCCATATCCGACTAACCTTCACTTCCACTCGTCGCCCGAACACACTGCGCGGCAATCACTCCCAACTGAGGCCACCGCGTCGCCATTCGTAGGCGTAGGCCACGGAGACGTTGAAGATGAACAGCGCCATCGCGGCGAGACCGAAGAGACCGAGCGCATCGAAGTGGACTGCCCACGGGTAGAGGAACACGATCTCGATGTCGAAGATGATGAACAGCATGGCGGTGAGGTAGTACTTCACCGGAAAGCGTTGGCCGGTCACGTTTCCCGGCCCGCCCGCGATGGCGTGCGGGGTCGGTTCGATACCGCATTCGTACGCCTCGAGCTTGGCTCGGTTGTACCGCTTCGGCCCGACCAGGGCCGCCATGATGATGGTGAACACCGCGAACGCCGCAGCGACCGCGCCTAATACAAGAGTCGGCACCTCGATATTCACAACTGCCCTCCCTCCAATGTGAGCCGGCCCCTCCTTGGGACCTGGAGCCTGCGGGTGGGTCGCCCGTTGCCGGACGGCAGCTTCCGAGGCGGGCTGACGTCGTTGTCCGCCTCGGCCAGACTCGCCCCATGGCCTGCTCGAGGCGGGTAAGGCTGGTGCCCGCGCTCCTGTGAGCTAGGGCACAGCCTACAACTGATCGGTCTGAGTGCCGCGGGATTGACTGCTGCGTTTGATCTAATTCGTGACGCCGATTCATGACTGAAACGGGGGTAATCCGGGTCGTTGTCACGTGACGTTGGTTGACCGGTCAGTCCGTACCGCGAAAACCTCGTGCTGGCCGATGTTTTCGCCGTTCCGACCCGCCTCCTACGCCGTCACAGACCTTCGCGGCGCCGCACAGCGCATACAACCGTTGTGTCGCGCGCGAAACCTCTGTGATGCCAAAGCGCTAGCTGCGGACCGCCCCCGAGGGTCGGTGCGATTAATGCGCAGACTGCATGAATGCGTGCGCTGAAGCCGAACTGCTCAGGCTGCTGAGCGGTTGCGGAGCAGACCGACTACGGCCTCGGTGAGGCGGATCGGATCGATGGGGTGGGAGACCGCTGCTTCGGCGCGGGACCAGTTGGCCAGCCAGGCGTCGTCCGGGCGACCGGTGAGCACGAGCACCGGTGGGCAGTGGTCGATTTCGTCCTTGAGTTGTTTGGCGATGCCGAGCCCGCCGGTGGGGGCCGACTCGCCGTCGAGGATGGCGAGGTCGATGCCGCCCGCGTCCATGTGCTGGATCACCACGGGGCCGGTGGCCACTTCGAGGTAGTCGAAGGCGGGTAGTTCCGGGTGCGGGTGTTTGCCCAGTGCCAGGATCACCTGGCGCCGCGTATCGGCGTCATTGCTGTACACGAGTACCCGCAGCGGGGTGGAACGCGTCGAGTCGGCCACGACCGCATGATATGTCGGCAAAGCTCCCTCCCGTGGCATGTTCGGCTAGATCACCTCGCGCGTCGCCCGCACACCTGCGTGCCCGGCTCTCGCACTTCGCCGCAGCCAGATGCCATTCACCCGACGCCGGGAGCACGGGTGATCGTAAGTTGGCGATAAGCGGGTGGCGGTAGAGTCCGGCCAATGCGGGGCGATCTCACCCCGGCCCTCGTCGACAGCGACGTGTGGGCCGATGAAATGCTGGACAGGGCCGGAATTCCGGTGGTCGATGTGCCGTTCGTGACGATCGGCAGTGGGATCGGCTCGTTCGTCACCTATGACACGTTGCGGATCTTCGGGGTGCCCGCGCAGTCGATGGCGGTGCTGGGCCCGCAGGAGCATCCGTGGGCGTCGTATGAGTATCTGACCCGGGTGTCGCAGATTCCGCGCGGTGAGCGGTTGCGCAGCGATTCGGCGTCGGAGCCGGACAATATCTGGGGCTTTCCCTCCTACGCGGTGCGCGAGGCCATCGCGGACAAGTCGATCAAGCCGCTGTGGAACGTCTTCGTGGAGCCGATCTTCGCGAACTACTACACGCCGCGGGCGGGGATGGCATTCGTCGGGATGGAGCGCGAATTCCACCGCATCGGCTACGCGAGCTCGTTGCATCGCGGGCAGGTTCGCATGGTGCGCAAGCGGCACGGTGGCGGCTATTTCACCATCCTCACCCCGCCCGTGGGATCGACGCCGACCAAGCGGGTGGCGTTTCGCAGCACGTATGTGCATGTGGCGGTGGGATATCCGGGTTTGAAGCTGCTGCCGGACCTGCAGGAGTATCGGGAGAAGCATCGCGATCCGACGCGGGTGGTGAACGCGTACGAGCCGCACGAGCACGTCTATCAGGCGTTGCAACGCAGGCCGGGAACGGTGCTGATCCGAGGCAGCGGGATCGTCGCGAGCCGGGTGCTACAGCGGCTCATCGACGACCGGGACACCATGCGGCTGAACACTCAGATCCTGCACCTGTTCCGCACCTACGTCGCCAAGGCACACGGCAAGAATCTGTTCAACCGGCGCAAAGGCGGCGACGGCTGGGCGTACCAGGGCTTCAACTACCCCAAATCGGTGTGGGGCGGCCAGCTCAAGCAGAAGATGCGCAACCTGCAAGGGGAGCAGCGAGCGGCGGCGTACCAGGAGATCTCCGGTACCAATACGCCGATCCGGTCCTCATGGCAGGAGCAGCTGCGTCGCGGACGCAAGCAGGGGTGGTATCAGGTGATGGCCGGGACCATGCGCGCGCCACGGCCTGCCGAGGGACGGCAGGGCGTGGTAGCCACCATCATTCCGGACACAACGGCGGAGCTGCCGTTCCCGCCGCCGACACAACCGTTCGACACGACGGTGGACTACATCATCGACTGCACCGGACTCGAGGCCGATATCCGGGAGCATCGGTTGCTCGCCGATCTGCTGGATCACACCGGTGCCGGGCGCAACCCGGTCGGGCGGCTCGACGTCGACACCACTTTCGAGCTGATCGGCACCCGAAGTGGCACCGGGCGCATCTACGCATCCGGTAGCGCGACGCTCGGCGGGCCGTTCGTCGGGGTGGACACCTTCCTCGGCCTGCAGATCGCCGCGCAAGAAATCGCGGACGATCTTGCGGCGCTGGGGTTCTGCCGCCGGATGGGTCCGCTGCGCTCGACGAGCCAGTGGTGGTCCTGGGTCACGAACAAGAAGATCTGAGCTGATGCTGCCAACCTTGAACGGGCGAATTCAGACCCGTGTGCTCGCGCTGAGCGTGATCGGATGCTTCGTCGCGCTGATCATCACACCATTGCTGCCGACCGGATCGCTGAGTCTCGGACAGGCCTACCGGGTGACGCTGTCGGTCCTGCTCGGCACCGTTCTGGTCGGGGTGCTGTGGGAGTTGCTTTACCATTTCCTGCAACAGTTCCGCTGGGAAAAGGATTGGCCGACGCTGTTCGGCTTTCTGACCATGGTCAACGAGGGGGCGCTCATGTGGGTCCTCGTCCGTCACACGACCATCGTGCTGCCCGAGTCGCTGCGCCCGTCGCTGACCGCGTTCCTCATCCAGTTCATCCTCACCTGGATCGTGTTCTGGCTCATCGTGAACGGTCCGATGCGAGTGGTGTTCCATCGGTGGCGATTTCAGGGCGGCAGATTCGTGTGAGCAGGCAGATCGAGGTCATGCCCGGTCGGCACCTGGTGGCCGCCGCCGGGGGTGTGGTCGTGGTGGTCGCGCACCGGCTGGACACCGCGGTGACCGCGGATTCGGTGGCGGCGCGCGCGATGACGGCGTTGCTCGGGATCGTGCGGCAGGCCGCCTCGAACGAACCGCGGCGCAGCGGGCGCACGTTGGCGCGGCTGGCGACGAGCTGGTTGATGGGTTTGGCGAACGGGGACGAGGACGCGGTCGAGTTCGGGGTGATCACGCCGGGGGAAACCGGGATCGCGGTGTTTCTGCACGGTGAGGTGACGGCGGTGCTGGCCGGGTCGCAGGGCGCGGAGATTCTGCGCGGGCGCGACGCCGGGTTCACTGTCGATCGGGTGGTGACGCCCGCGCCGGGGATCGGGGCCGGGTTGTTCGTGGACGAGCCGGGACGCGCGGTCGAGACGCTGCCCGAGCGTGGGTTTTTCGCGTTGACGGAAGGGACCGCGCCGGGGTCGGGCGCGGTGCTGTGGTTCGGTGCGGCCGGTGAGAGTATGCCCGCCGCAAAGCCGGTGCCGCAGCGGGCATCCCAGCCGCACAGTGGACCGGATCTGCGCAAGCGTGACGAATCCATGGATGCGCCAACAGAGTCCTACAGCGGCCAAGCGGTGCCACGGACCGCGCCGCGGGAGCCGGTTGCGCAGGATGTCTCGACAGGTGCTGAGCCGCCACGCTCCGGCGGCGGCCCGTCAGATGGTCCGGCCAGGCCGGACATCTCGAAGGCCGAAGGTAATCCCGCGCGCGGCTTCGTCAGCGATATCGACTTCGTAGAGACCGTGGTGCCCGCGGAGACGTTGGTGTCGCGCGTGCCCGACAGCGCCACCGTGCGCGAGTCGGCCCAGCCAGGTGTGATCGTCAAGGGATTCAAGTGCGCGCGTGATCATCACAATGATCCGCGGGTGTCGTTCTGCGCGGTGTGTGGCATTCGAATGGATCAGCTGACCTGCGTGCTCACCGATGGTGTGCGCCCGCCGCTCGGTCTGCTGCTACTCGACGACGGCACCTCGTTCGTCCTCGACAACGATTGCGTGCTCGGCCGCGAACCCGAGCATGCCGAAGCGGTTGCTCGCGGCGCGCGCCCGGTGCGGCTCGAGGACCGTTCCGGTGGAATGTCGCGCGCCCACGCGGAGATTCGGCTCATCGACTGGGATGTCACCGTTGTCGACGGTGGCTCGACCAACGGAACCCACATCCGCCAACCCGGCCATCCGGATTGGACCAGGGCCATTCCCGGGCATCCGGTGAAACTGGTCCCCGGCGCCCAGGTCCAGCTCGGCGGGCGTGTCGCCACCTTCGACTCCCAGCACGGTCAGCTGTAATTTCGGGCAACTTCTCCCCAGTTGTCGCCATTGGAGATGATCATCCTGGTTGTGGTTCTACTTGGGTATGAATTCCACAGGTGGCTCACGTGGAGTCGGCCGTCGCTCGGCACTCTTCGGATGCGTGATGGCAGTGTTAGCAATGATCGGCGCGATGGTGGTCGCGATCGCGCCGGAGGTGTCCGCGGCGCCGAACGACACGACCTGTCCGACCAAACCGCGTCCGGCAGGCAAAGTGCTGCAAGGGTATTGGGAGAATTGGGACGGCGCGGCCAACGGCGTCCACCCGGGCATGGGCTGGATCCCGATCACCGACGCACGTATCGCGGCGCACGGCTATAACGTCATCAACGCGGCGTTCCCGGTCATCGAATCGAACGGGACCGCGCGGTGGGAGGACGGGATGAGCCCGACCGTCAAGGTCGCGACCCCGGCGGAGATGTGCCAGGCCAAGGCGGCGGGCGCCACCATCCTGATGTCCATCGGCGGCGCGGCGGCCGGCATCGACCTCAGCTCCGCCGCGGTCGCCGACCGGTTCGTCGCGACCATCGTGCCGATCCTGAAGACATACAACTTCGACGGCGTCGACATCGACCTGGAGACCGGCCTCACCAACAGCGGTGACATCAAGAAGCTGTCGACCTCGCAGGCCAACCTGATCCGCATCATCGACGGCATCCTCGCGCAGATGCCCCCCGGTTTCGGCCTGACCATGGCGCCCGAGACCGCGTACGTCACCGGCGGCAGCGTCACCTACGGTTCGATCTGGGGCGCCTACCTGCCGATCATCAAGAAGTACGTGGACAACGGCCGGCTCTGGTGGCTCAACATGCAGTACTACAACGGCAGCATGTATGGCTGCTCCGGCGACTCCTACCAGGCCGGGACGGTCCAGGGGTTCGTCGCGCAGACCGATTGCCTGGCAAAGGGTCTGACCATACAGGGCACCACCATCACCGTCCCCTACGACAAGCAGGCCCCCGGCCTGCCCGCCCAGCCGGGCGCGGGCGGGGGTTACATGTCGCCCAGCCTGGTCGCGCAGGCCTGGAACCACTACGGCACCGGCTCCGCGAACGCCCTCAAGGGCCTGATGACCTGGTCCATCAACTGGGACGGCTCCCGCGGCTGGACCTTCGGCGACAACGTCAAGGCGCTGCAACGCCGTTAGCCAACTGACCCGTCGCACGGGGTTCCCCGCCGGCGGCCAGTTGGTCGAGAGGTAGCTGGCCGCTGGACGGTTCACCGCGTTAAACCGTCTTGATCACTCCGCCGTCGGCCAAATAGTCGGCGCCGGTGAGGTTTCCGGACCGAGGGGACGCCAGGAAGCTGACCAGTGCCGCGATTTCGGCTGGTTCGGTGAGTCGGCCGGTGGTGATGCCCATCTGGGTGGGGGCCTGGTCGAGGAACTCGTCGAGGGTCATCGAGTTCTGGGCGGCCACGTCGGCGGCGTATCCGTCGGGGGCCGACCAATTGCGGGTGCGGGTGGGCCCCGGAGAGACGGTGAGTGCCCGCAAGCCGTGCGCACCGAACTCTTCGGCGAGCGCCTTGGTGAGGTTGTTCAGCCCGGCTTTCGCGGTGCCGTAATCGACGGGGTGGTAGGCGGCGCGTGCGCCGATGGAGGAGATGTTGATGATCACCCCGCGCCGCCGGAGCAGACCGGGCAAGGCGTGACGGGTGACCCGGACGGTACTGAACAGGTTGAGGTCGTAGGTGCGCTGCCAGGCATCGTCGGCGATCTCGAGGAAGCCGCGGGCGTCGGCGCTGCCGGGGACGACCCCGCCGACATTGTTGATGAGGATATCGAGGTCGCCGAGGATCTCGGTGGCTCGTTCCACCAAGGCGGCGGCTCCGTCCGGGGTGGCCAAATCGACGGTCACCGCGGTGGACGGGCCGTCGAGCGCGCGCAGTTCCGGGGTGATAGTGCGTGCGGCGGCGACGACGCGCACGCCTTCGGCGATGAGTGCCCGGACGATTTCCAGGCCGATACCTTTGCTCGCCCCGGTGACGACGGCGGTCTTGCCTGCGAGTTGCAGATCCATGGCGTTCCCTTTCTTGAACTACAGTTACAAAATCAGGGCAACGTAATTGCCCTCTGCTGAACGTTTGCCTATCGAGTCGACGGGGGAGGTGAATTACAGCGCGCGCATTGCTGTTTCGGCCAGTGCGGCGAGGCGAGCCGGGTGAGGGTCGACTTTGGCGAGCACCCGCATACCGTTGATGGTGGCGAGCAAGAAGTCGGCTGCGGCCCGCGGATCGAGATCGGCGGCGAACTCCCGAGCACGCTGCCCCTCCTCGATGGCGCCCCGGAAGGCGTCGTGCTGGCGGTCGAAGATGCGGCGAACAAGTAGCGTGGCCGCCTCGTCATCGCCACCCAGCTCAACTGCGGCATTCGTGGCCAGGCAGCCGCGCCGGTCGGTGTCCGCGCAGGCTGCCTCGAGCACCAAGGTCAACGCGGCGTGCACCCGCTGTCGCGGCGAACCCGGCCCGTCGAGCAGATTGATCAACCGCGCTGTTTCTTGCGCCTGATACCGGCGCAGCGCCCGTTCGAACAAATCGTGCTTGCCCGTGAACGCGTTGTACAGGCTGCCCCGGCCGATGCCGATCGCGTCGACCAGGTTCTGGGGGGTGGTGCGGGCGTATCCCTTGCTCCAGAACACCTCCATCGCTTTGGCGACCGCGTCGTCGGGATCGAAGCTTTTTGTGCGTGCCACAAGGTCGACCGTAGCGATTCTGTAATCATAGGTCAAATATGGCGAAGGGCTCGCTCCAGATTTGTAGCCACTCGGCCAAAGGGTGTTGGGGTGAGATTCAGGTACGTCGAGCGGCGGGGCAGTTCGCTGGACGGGTTCAGGCGGGGTGGAAGGCGGCGGGGCCGACTTCGGTGGGGTCGGCGATGTGGGCGAGGAACAGGCGGGCGGTGGGGGTGGGGGTGCGGGTGGTGATGGCGTGCCAGGGGCGGTCGAGGGGCGTGCCGGTGACCGGAAGTATTTGCAGCAGACCGGATTCGAGATCCTGGGAGATGGCGTCGCTGTGGATCAGGGTGACGCCCAGTCCTGCTCGGGCGGCGGCCAGGACGGCGCCGTGACTGCCTAAGGTGAGGGTAGGTGGGTTGATTTCGAGTTCGTCGAGCAAGGCCAGGGTGGCGTCGCGGGTGCCGGAGCCGCGGCCGCGGAGCAGCCACGTGGCGTTCAGCGGGTCGGGGCTCTGATCGGCGGCGCCGACGACGACGAGACGGCTCGGTCTGCGGGCGCGGATGACCAGGCCGGTGTTGCGGGGTGGGCGGCCCGCGATGACGAGATCTGTTTCGTGGTGCTGCAATTCGAGAAACAGGACGTCGCGCGGATGCACGGACAGGCTCAGTTCGATGTCGGGGTAACGGTGGCGGAACGAGGCGAGTGGGCGCAGCAGCACGTATTCGCCCGCGGTGGCGACGACGCCGATGCGCAGCCGTCCGGTCTCGGCTTGCTGGACGGCGGCGTGGGCTTCCCGCATCAGTCCGAGTATGCTGCGGCAGTATTCGGCGTAGATCCGGCCGGCTTCGGTGAGTGCGATCCCGCGCCCGGATTTGGCGATCAGCTTGACGCCCAATTGTTTTTCGATGTGCGCGACGGCGGCGGAGACAGCTGCCTCGGTGATGTGCAGTTGGGTGGCGGCGCGGCGGATGCTGCTGAGCCGGGCGACCACCAGGAATGTTTCCATCCTGGCCGCACTGACCGCTCCCATCCGCCGACGGTAGCAAAACTTCGACCGCGACTCTGGTGCCAACGGAATTGACGTCCCCGCGCGGGCGGTGATCTGTGCAAACATCGGTGTTGTCGAGGTCAACCCGACTGCGGCGCGTGACTCCCCTTCCGCGTCGCGCTCGAACACCTCGGGGCGGTGCGCGCCCCGAGGTGTTCGCGGCGGGTCAGGAAGTTTTCCACTGCCCGGGGGTCTTCTTACCCCATTCCGCGAAGCACGAAACCTGACTATTCGGTTGAGTTTTCGCAGGAACAATCAAATTGTTTGTTGTGCACGCTGCCGTCATCCTGGAATTCGCAAGGCGCGCAATCCCTTCCCGGGCACGGGCGTCCCGCCGTAATGACTGCCAGGAGGAACGATGGCCGAAGAGACCGAGCGGGACCGGTGGGATCCGGGTGTTCAATCGTATGCGTCGATGGGATATTACGCGCCGGACTATCAGCCGTCGGATACCGATGTGCTGGCCGTTTTCCGGGTGACCCCGCAGCCGGGGGTGGATCCGATCGAGGCGGCGGCCGCAGTGGCGGGTGAATCGTCCACGGCGACGTGGACGGTGGTGTGGACCGACCGATTGACCGCGCACTCGAAGTATCAGGCCAAGTGCTACCGGGTCGACGAGGTACCGGGTCGGCCGGGTGAGTATTTCGCCTATGTCGCTTACGATCTCGACCTGTTCGAGGAGGGATCGATCACCAACCTGACATCCTCGGTCATCGGCAACGTGTTCGGTTTCAAGCCGCTGCTGGCATTGCGCTTGGAGGACATGCGGATTCCGGTCGCCTACGTGAAAACCTTCCAAGGCCCGCCGCACGGCACGGTGATGGAACGCGAATATCTGAACAAATACGGCAGGCCGCTGCTCGGTGCGACGGTGAAACCGAAACTCGGTCTGTCGGCCCGCAACTACGGCCGGGTGATCTATGAAGCGTGCAAGGGCGGCCTGGATTTCACCAAGGACGATGAGAACATCAATTCCCAGCCGTTCATGCGGTGGCGTGACCGCTACCTGTTCGCCATGGAGGGCGTCAACCGCGCCGTGGCCGACACCGGCGAGATCAAGGGCCATTATCTGAATGTCACCGCGGCGACCATGGAGGACATGTACGAGCGCGCCGAGTTCGCCAAGGAACTGGGCAGTGTCGTGATCATGATGGATCTGACCGTGGGATACACGGCCATGCAGTCGATGTCGCACTGGGCGCGGCGCAACGGGGTGCTGCTGCACCTGCACCGCGCCGGGCATTCCACCTTCACCCGGCAGAAGACGCACGGCGTGAGCTTCCGGGTGCTGGCCAAGTGGTGCAGGCTGATCGGCGTCGATCACGTGCACGCGGGCACGGTGGTCGGCAAGCTCGAGGGTGATCCGGCGACAACTAGGGGTTTCTATGACACGTTGCGGGAGAACCACATTCCCGCCAACCCGGGCAACGGCATCTTCTTCGACCAGCACTGGGCGAGCCTGCCGGGCGTGATGCCGGTGGCCTCCGGCGGTATCCACGCCGGTCAGATGCACCAACTGCTGGATCTTTTCGGCGACGACGTGGTCCTGCAGTTCGGTGGCGGCACCATCGGACACCCGCTGGGAATCGCGGCGGGGGCCGAGGCGAATCGGGTCGCGTTGGAAGCAGTTGTCAAGGCGCGCAACGAAGGTCGTGATCTGTTGAAGGAGGGCCCGGAGGTGTTGCGCAAGGCGGCCGAGATCTGCCGTCCGCTCGAGGTGGCGTTGGCGACCTGGGGCGATGTCACCTTCGAGTACACCTCCACCGACGCCCCTGACGCGGTGCCGACCGCGACCCGCTGAAATCCCTTGGAGCACCGCCATGTATCTGCGTCACGGAACTTTCTCCTATCTGCCGGAGCTCACCGATGCGGAGATCGCCGCCCAGGTGCGCTACGCGCTGCTCAACAGCTGGCCGGTGTCGATCGAATACACCGACGACCCGCATCCCCGTAACGCCTACTGGGAGATGTGGGGGCTGCCGCTGTTCGATCTGGACGAGCCCGACGGTGTGCTCGCCGAGATCAATGCCTGCCGGGCGACCTTTCCCCGCCACTACGTCCGGGTGCTGGCCTACGACGCCCGCTTCGGCAGGCAGACCACGGCGCTGAGTTTCCTGGTGCAGCGCCCGGCCGACGAACCCGGTTTCGGCCTGACCCGCCTGGAGGGGCCGGATCGCCAGCAGAAGTACGGCCTGCACTCCTACGCTACCGACAAACGCCAGGGGCAGCGGTATGGCGGCTGAGGCCAACGGTTTCCGACTGCACCGCCCCGGCACCGGGGACGGCAGGCCGGTGCGTGCCGAGCCTGCCGAGGACGCGGTCGAGATCCTGGATGATGGTGCGCTGCTGGATCTTTCGACAGATATCGCGGGCAACGACGTCGAGGACACGTTGACCAGGCTCGACGCCGAACTCGTCGGCCTGGCGAATGTGAAGCGCCGGGTGCGGGAGATCGCCGCGCTGCTGCTCATCGATCGGGCCCGGCAACGGTTCGGCTTGAGCGCGTCCCGGCCCACCATGCACATGAGCTTCACCGGCGGGCCTGGCACCGGCAAAACGACCGTGGCGCTGCGGATGGCGGAGATGCTGCACGCACTGGGTTACATTCGAAAGCCCAAGGTGCACACCGTCACCCGTGACGATCTGGTCGGACAGTTCATCGGGCACACCGCGCCGAAGACCAAGGAGGCGCTGGCCAAGGCGGCGGGCGGGGTGCTGTTCATCGATGAGGCCTACTACCTGTTCCGCCCGGAGAACGAGCGGGACTACGGGCAGGAGGTGATCGAAATCCTGTTGCAGGAGATGGAAAGTGAGCGGGCCAGCCTGGTGGTGATCTTCGCGGGCTATCCGGATCGGATGGAGCGCTTCTTCTCCGCCAATCCGGGCCTGTCCTCACGGGTCGCCCACCATCTCGAGTTCGCCGACTACACCCACGCCGAACTGCTCGGCATCGCCGAACTCATGGTGGCGCGGGAGAACTTCCGCTTCGACGAACCCGCGCAGGCCGCCTTCGCCGAATACCTGGCATTGCGGATGACCAGGCCGCGGTTCTCCAACGCGCGCAGCGTGCGCAACGCACTGGACCGGTGCCGACTGCGGCAGGCAAAACGGCTGGTGGAACTGCGGCGACCACTGACCAAGACCGACCTGATCACGCTGACCGACCAGGATGTCTACGGCAGCAGCGTGTTCACCGACAGCACCGAACCGCGGGACGGGCCAAGCGCGCGGGCCCCGGCGTGACGAGATCGAGACGCCCATGCCAGAAGGACTGAAGACGCTCACCCGCTACACGATCGAGGAGGAACACCGGCACCCCGGATCGTCCGGTGAGTTCTCCGCCCTGGTGAATGTGGTGGCGACCGCGACGAAAATCATCGCCAACCAGGTGACCAGGGGCGCCATCGTCGGCTCGCTCGGCGCCTCGGAGCCGGACAATCTGCCGCCGACGGTGCACCGCAAGCTCGACGCCATCGCCAACGACATCATGGTGGCCGAGACCCAGTGGACCGGGCATCTGTCGGCACTGTTGTCGGAGCAGATGCCGACCATTCATCCGGTGCCCGACGCACACCGGCGCGGGAAGTACCTGCTGGCCTTCGATCCGCTGGACGGATCCTCCAATATCGACGTAAATCTGCCCGTCGGAACGATATTCAGCGTGCTGCGGTCACCGGAGCGCGACGACGGCGCGCCTGCCGCCGAGGACTTCCTGCAACGCGGTGTGCGCCAGGTGTGTGCCGGATTCACGCTGTACGGGCCCGCGACGATGCTGGTGCTCACCACCGGCAGTGGCGTCGACGGGTTCACCCTGGATCGGGAGATCGGCGCGTTCGTGCTCACCCATCCGCGGATGCGGATCCCGGATGACACCTCGGGTTTCGCGATCAACGCCGCCAACGAGCGGTTCTGGGAGCGGCCGGTGCGCAGGTATGTGCACGAATGCCTCGACGGTGTTGAGGGGCCGCGCGGGCGCGACTTCAATATGCGCTGGGTCGCGTCGCTGGTCGCGGACACCTTCCACATTCTGACCCGCGGCGGGGTCTATCTGTATCCGCACGACAACCGTCCGCCGGTGCGGCCGGGGCGGGTGTCGTTGCTCTATGGCGCCAACCCGGTCGCGTTCATCGTCGAGCAGGCGGGTGGGTGGGCGAGCACCGGTGGCGAGCGGGTGCTCGAGGTGCCGCCCGAGCACGTGCATCACCAGGTGCCGTTGATCTTCGGCTCGCGCAACGAGGTCGAGCGGATCGAGCGCTACCACCGCGAGCCCGAGGCCGGGCCCAGCTTCGACAGTTCGTTGTTCGGGTCCCGGTCGCTGTTTCGTCCGGCGCCGCACTGAGTTCTGTTGTCCGGTAATCGAGGAGGTGTCATGTCGGTCAAGCATCCCGTCGTCGCGATCACCGGATCCTCCGGTGCGGGAACGACCAGCGTCACCAGGACCTTTCAGGAGATATTTCGGCGTGAGGGGATCAATGCGGTTGTCGTGGAGGGGGATTCGTTCCACCGGTACGACCGCAACGAGATGAAGCTCGCGATGGCCGAGGCCGAACAGCATCGCAACCTCACCTTCTCGCATTTCGGGGAGGAGGCGAATCTGCTCGCGGAGCTGGAGACGTTGTTCCGCGAGTACGGTGAGACCGGGGTCGGTTCGGTGCGCAGATACCTGCACGACGAGTTCGAGGCCAAGCCTTACGGGCAGCCCGCGGGCACGTTCACGCCGTGGGAGGATCTGGCACCCGGCAGTGATCTGCTGTTCTACGAGGGACTGCACGGTGCCGCGGTGACCGACAGCGTGAATGTCGCGCGGTATGCGGATCTGCTGGTCGGCGTGGTGCCGATCGTCAACCTCGAATGGATCCAGAAGGTGATCCGGGACAAGACCGAGCGCGGGTACTCCAGCGAGGCGGTCATCGATACGATCCTGCGCCGGATGCCCGACTACGTGAAATACATCTGCCCGCAGTTCTCGCACACCTATGTCAACTTCCAGCGGGTGCCGACCGTGGACACGTCGAACCCGTTCATCGCCCGCAGCATTCCGACCGCCGACGAGAGTTTCGTCGTCATTCGCTTCGCCGATCCGAAGGTGATCGACTTCCCGTACCTGCTGTCGATGCTGCACGACTCGTTCATGTCGCGTCCGAATTGCATCGTGGTGCCCGGCGGCAAGATGGAGTTGGCCATGCAGCTCATCTTCACGCCGCTGATCCTGCGCCTGATGGACAAGCGACCCAAACGATCTCGCTGATTTCGGTACAATTGTCCTGGTCAGCAGCCGACTTCAGGAGGAATCATGAGTCAGCTTCCTGTGTCACAGCAGTCCCGTTCGCCCCTGGCCGGTATCGGCGATTTCGTGCGCAAGTTGGTGCCGTTCGTCGGCTCGGGGTCGGGTAGCAACCTGCGGGTGGAGGAGACGCCGGACGACGACCACTATCACGTGGTGCGTGCGGAGATTCCCGGGATCGATCCGGACAAAGACCTCGAGGTCTCCGTGCACGATGGGCGACTGACGATCAAAGCCGAGCGCAGTGAGCGGCGTTCGGAGGGCGGGTACTCGGAGTTCCGCTACGGATCGTTCATGCGCACCGTCGCACTGCCGGTCGGCGCCCGCGACGACGACATCGCCGCGACCTATGCGAACGGGATCCTCACCGTGCGCATCCGGATGGGCGAATCCAGCAGCACCGCCCGCAAGATCCCGGTGAAGATGGAATAGGGCGGGGCTCAGCACCTCCGCCGGCGACCGCCCGTCGGCGGAGGTCGTCCTGTGCCGTCATGCCCGTCAGCTGGCACGCAACGGTGATTCTGGGTTACGCTCGCGTCAGACCCTATTCAACTAGTTGCATATGCGAGGTGCTGGCATGACCACGTTCCGTGAAGCCGTCGAGAACCGGGATTTCGACGCGCTCGAGTCGCTGCTCGCCGACGACGTCGTGTTCACCAGCCCCGTCGCTTTCAAGCCCTATCCGGGCAAGCCCATCACCGCCGCCATCCTGCGCGGCGTCATGCGCGTCTTCGAGGACTTCCATTACCTGCGCGAAATCGTCGACGCCGACGGCCGCGACCACGCCCTCGTCTTCGAAGCCACCGTCAACGGCAAAACCGTGAACGGGTGCGACTTCCTGCACTTCGACGACAACGGCAAAATCGACACCTTCACCGTCATGGTCCGCCCCCTCTCCGCCGCCCAAGCCCTCGCCGAAGCCATGGGCGCCCAGTTCCCCCGCATCCAGGAAGAAGCCTTGGCCGCCGCGCAGGGGCAGTCCGCTTCCTAGGCATCGGGTTGATCGAATCAACCTCCGACAATGTTCTTTTCGAGGCCGACACACCTCGGACGCGATTGCGATCGGCCGAATCAGTCCGGGAGGAGGGGGACGGAGAGGCCTTCGCCTCGGGTGAGGAGGGCGGCTCGGGTGATGGCGGTGGAGCCGAAGCGGTGACGGAGGGTGTCGAGGGTGGCGTCGAGGGTGTTGGTGGCGCGGGGGGTGAAGGGGAGGGTTAGTTGGTAGGGGGTGGCGTCGGTGAGGTTGGTGAGGGCTAGGCCGATGAGGGTCAGGCCGCGTTCTTCGATGGTGGGCATGGCGGTGGCGAGGAGGGTGCGGGCGGCGTGGAGGAGGGTTTCGGTGTGGTCGGTGGGTTCGGGCAGGGTGTGCGAGCGGGTGGCTCGGGTGAAGTCGTCGAAACGCATGCGTAGCACGACTGTTCGGCTGATTCGGTCGGCGGCGCGGAGGCGGCGGCCCAGGCGGTCGGTGAGGCCGTGCAGGTAGGCCTCGATTTCGTCGGGTGGGTGGGGTTTGCGGCCGATGGCGCGTTGGGCGCCGATGGAGCGGCGGCGCACGCCGGTTTCGACGCGACGCGGGTCGCGCGCCCAGGACAGGGCGTAGAGGTGGCGGGCGGCCGCAGGGCCGAGGATCGCGCGCAGCGGGCTTTCGCCGAGGTCGGCGAGCTGGCCGACCCGGGTGATGCCGTGGTCGTGCAGGGTGCGGGCGGTGACTTCGCCGACGCCCCAAAGTCTTTCGATCGGCAGCGGGTGCAGGAAGTCGAGCTCGCCGTCGGGTGCGACGAAGCGAAGGCCGTCGGGTTTGGCGACGGCACTGGCGACCTTGGCGAGGAATTTGGTGCGAGCGATGCCTACCGAGATGGGCAGCCCGACCTGATCGCGCACCGTGGCGCGCAGTCGCTCGGCGATCCCGATCGGCTCACCCGCGATCCGGCGCAGCCCGCCGACATCGAGGAACGCCTCATCGATCGACACGCCCTCGACCACGGGCGTGGTGTTGTGAAAGACCTCGAATACCGCCTTGCTCGCCTCCGCGTAGGCCGACATGCGCGGCGGCACAACGATCGCGTGCGGGCACAGCCGCCGCGCCTGCCCGCCGTTCATCGGCGTGCGCACCCCGAACGCCTTGGCCTCATAACTGGCCGCGAGCACCACACCGCCGCCGACGATCACCGGCTTGCCGCGCAACCGCGGATTGTCGCGCTGCTCGACCGAGGCATAAAACGAATCGAGGTCGGCATGCAGGATGGACGACTCGGCCCGCGCCACTATCCGCGGACGGGAGGCGAGTGCGTCGGACACGAACATATGTTCGCATGGCCCACCGACATCCGCCGAGCAACCGGCCAAATCTACGGCTTGACTACGTAGCAATCCGGACTAACCGGTACGCTGACCCGACAGCACGGCACGTTCAGGATGAGGGAGTCGGTACGTTGCGCGGATTTGGAGACCTGGAGGCGGTGATCATGGACCGCATCTGGGATCGGGACGCGGAGGACACCACGGTTCGCGAAATCTTCGACGAACTGTCCGCGCAACGCGACATCGCCTACACCACCGTCATGTCCACCATGGACAATCTGCACCGCAAGGGTTGGCTGGCGCGCGAGCGCTCCGGCAAGGCATACCGGTACTGGCCGACGCTGACCCGCGAGGAGCACAGCGCCCGGCTCATGCTGGAGGCGCTCGGTGCGGGCGGGCGTTCCGATCTGGTGCTCAGCCACTTCGTCGACCGGATCAGCGCCGAGGAATCCGCCGGTCTGCGTGCCGCGCTACGCAGGCTCACCGCCCGCAAGACGCCCGGCGCGCTACCGGGCGCCGAGAACGCCACGCCGTGACGCTGGCGATCGCGTTGATGCTCTACGGCAGCACGGTGGCCACGCTCGGCCCGCCGGTGCTGACCCGGCTGACCCGGCGCGGCAACGCCCCGCGGCTCGGCATCATCGCCTGGGTCGTCGCGATCATCGGCGCGCTCGGCGCGTGGGCGGCGGCCGCGACCATGCTGACCGTCGAGTTCGCCACCTACTGGGGACATCCGCACGAGGCGCTGCGCGCCTGCTTCGCGATCATGTGGACCCCGATCCACGAGGACGGCAGCGGCGCGACCAAGGCCGCCACCTTCGCGGTCGGCGCGCTGGTCGCCACCTGCACCGCCGCGGTGGTGGCGCGGGCGGTCGCGGTGGTGCGGGATATGCGCAGACGCACCCACGCGCACGCGACGGCGCTGCGACTGGTCGGGCGCCGGGTGCCCGGTCTCGGCGCGCTGGTGCTGGATTCGCCGCAGCGCCAAGCCTATTGCGTGCCGGGACGCCCCGACACCATCGTCGTCACCAGCGCCGCCCTCGACGCGCTGGCACCGGACCAGCTCGCCGCGGTCCTGGCCCACGAACGCGCCCACTTGTCCGGCAGGCACGCCCCGCTGACCGCAGTATTGCGCGCGATCGCGACCACGCTGCCCGGTCTGCGCCTGGCCACCGCGGGCGCCGCGGAAATTACCCGGCTACTGGAGATGTGTGCCGATGACAAGGCGGCCGACAAGCACGGGTCCGAACCATTGCTCGGCGGGTTGCTGGCGATCCTCGGCGTTTCCGGGGCGGTACCGGCGGGCGCGCTGGGCGCCGCGGGGACGGCGGTGCTGGCCAGGGCCGAGCGGCTGGTGGACCCGGTGAGCCCGATCCGGCGGGCGACCACGCGCACCGCGCTGCTCGGGGTGATCGCGACAACGGTGACCGGATTGGCGGTGGCCGCGGCTACGGTAGCGTTCTGCAGCGCTGTGCTCGGCTGAAGATCGAAGGGGGACCCGTGCGCCTTACCTGGGACCAGGTTTTCGCGTGGCGGCTGCGGCGCCAGTACGTCACCTCGGGCGCGGCGAGCGTGTCCGAAATCGTCGGCCGGTTGGGCGGGGTGCAGGCACAGGTCACCTCGGCCGCGGAACTGGCGGTGGCGCTGCGTAGTTCGGCGCCGGCGCCGGGTGCGCTGGTGCGCGAATTGACCGAGGGCACGCTGATCAAGACGTGGGCGATGCGCGGCACGCTGCACGCACTCACCCCCGAACTCGCCGCGGCCTGCCTTGCGCTACTCGCCTCGGCCCGCACCTGGGAAAAGCCGGTGTGGCAACGCAACTACGGCGCGTCACCCGAGGAGGTCGCGGCACTGACCGAGCAGGTACGCCACCTCCTCGACGGCGCCACGCTCACCCGCGAGGAACTCGTCGACGCGCTGACCGCAGACGCCGCCTTCCATCGACTCGGCGAGCAGCTGCGCTCCGGCTGGGGTGCGCTGCTCAAACCTCTTGCCTGGCAAGGCGCGATCTGCCACGGACCGTCGCGCGGCAGCAAAATTACCTTCGCCGCACCGGCGCGGCAGGTCAGAGACTGGCCCGGCCTGCCGGAACCCGACGCCGCCGCACCGTTGGCGATCACCGCCTACCTGGGGGCATACGGCCCGGGCACCCCGGAGACGTTCGACGCCTGGCTCAGTCGCGGCAGCCTGCGCAAAACCGTGCTGCGCCGGTGGTTTTCGGAGCTGGGGGACACGCTGACCGAGGTCGAGGTGGAAGGTCGGACCGGCTATCTGCTGAGCGAACACGTCGACGAACTGGCCGCGACCGAGCCGACGAAGTCGGTGCACCTGCTGGGCGCCTTCGACCAGTACGTCCTGGGCCCCGGCACGAAGGACACCGCATTGCTGCCGCAGGAGCACCGGGCGAAGGTGAGCCGAACCGCGGGCTGGATCTCACCGATCGTCGTCGTCGCCGGACGCATCGTCGGCACCTGGGAGCTCATCGACGACACGGTGCACATCACCATGTTCGATGGTGCGCCGTTGCCGAAGAACGGTCTCGATGCGGCACTCGACAACCTCGCCGCGGCCCTGGGATCGGCCACCCCGCACGTGCGGGCACGGTGACCGTGGTGGGCAGATATTTGCCGAGCATGCGCACCCGGAATTCGTTGTCCCCGCCCGATGATCGAGAGTTGCGCACGCCAGGCATCTTCCTGATCCTCGCGTGTGCGTTCGTTCCGATGATGGACACGTTCATCGCCGGTGTGGCACTACCCGGTATCCGGCGCGACTTCGGCATCGCGCAGGGGTCGGCGCTGCTGAGTCTGGTGCTGGTCGGTTATCTCGCCGGATTCGGGTCGCTGCTGATCCTCGGCGGTCGCGTCGGTGACCGCTTCGGGCGTCGCCGGGTGCTGTGGGTGGCGGTAGCCGGATTCCTTGTCACCTCGGCGATCTGCGGTGCGGCACCCACTTTCGAGGTACTGGTCGGCGGCCGAATACTGCAGGGCGCCAGCGCGGGGTTCGTGATGCCCCAGGTGCTGGGCTTGGTCACGGCCCGTGCCGGGCAGCGCCGGGAGCGCGCGATCAGCTGGTATTCGTCGATGAGTGGCATCTCCGCGCTGATCGGGCTCATCGGTGGTAGCGCGCTGCTCGACGTTATCGGTGGCGATGCGTGGCGGTGGCTGTTCATCATCAACATTCCGGTCGGCATCGTCGCGTTGATTCTGCTGCCACGCATGGTGCCGGACACCGAACCGAATCTCGCGCAATACATCGATGGTCGCGGCGGTGCGCTGTTGTCGCTGACGGTGCTGTCGTTCTTGTTCACAGTGTCGTTGTCGTCGATCCTCGGTCCCGCGGTGCTCGCCTTGGCCGTGCTGACGGTTGTCGTCGGCTCGGCGTGGCTGTCGCAGCAACGGCGCCGTGCGGGCACGACCAAGCCCGCGGTGATCCCGCAGGGCATGTTCGCCAACCCCGACCTGCGGTGGGCCCTTGTCCTGATGTTGCCCTTCTTCGCCGGTGCCGGGGGATTTCTTTACGCGCTGCCGCAAACGTTGCAAGAGGGTCTGGGGCATTCACCGCTGCTCGCGGGCGCGTTGACCGCGCCGATGGCACTGGGGTTCCTGGTTTCGTCGTTCGCGGTCCCGCGGATACGTGGCCGGCTCGGTGTCGGCGCGATCGCGCTGGGCGCGTCGGTGCAAGGTGCGGGTCTGGCGGGCATGGCTGTCGCGGTGACGGTCGCGAGTTCCCCGCTCATGTGCGTGGCGATGTTGTTGATCGGCACCGGGCAGGGCATCACCCTCGGCGCGATGAACGCGCACCTGTTGGCGCTGGTCCCCGCCGAGCTGGCGGGCATGGGTGGTGGTGTGCTGCTCACCGCGCAACAGGTCTCGATCGCCACGGGCACAGCCGTTCTGGGGACCGTGTTCGGTGTGGTCGTGCAGTCGTCGGGGCATCGCACCGCGATGGTGGTGGTACTCGTCGTGCAGGTGCTGCTGGCGGCGATCGTGATCATCGCCAGTCTTCGATCAGCTGCCGGTCGGCGCGTCGGCGGGCGCTAGCGACGAGATCTCGCTGAGGCTGTAACCCATCTCTTCGTGCAGGAAGCGCACCATCGTCCACCATCTGCCGCCGTCGGCGTCGAACTCGCCGAATCTGCGGCTGTAGAACGGAATCCACCGCAGGAATTGCTCGATCATGGCCTCGCGCGAGGGCTGCTGCTGTCCGTAGTCGTCGTAGGAGATCGACCGGTGATGGATGAAATAGCCACCGGGGAGCCGGTTCTCGCAGAGGTCGACATACTCCCGGGTCTGCAGGATGAGGTAGTGCCAGACTTCATCGATCGCCTGCTCGACCGGGAGGAACAGTCCGCTGAGTTCATCGCGGTGCGCGGAGACCAGCGTCAGGTACCGCACCGCCTCGCGGACCTGGACGCGGGCGGTGGGCTCATCGACCTGATTGTGCTGTCGCACATAGCGGACCGTCTCCTCGTACAGGTCGCCGAGAATCTGCTGTTCGGTCATCCGCGAGCTCCTTCATCGAACCAGCCAGGCGTACTTGCCGGACTTGCCGATCGGAATGTGGGTATGGTGCGCGACGGTGACGGTCGATCCGGTCAATTTCGTTGCCGCGTCGGCCAATTCGTCGGCGCGAGCACGATCGAGTGCCGCGCCGTCGAAGGTGGTGTAGGCCAGCCGCGACTGGGAACCGTCGACGCGCAGTTGATAAACGAACACCTGTGGGCTGATCTCGGCGATGACATCGTCGAGCTCGGCCTGCGAGGTGATGGCGGTGTCGGTGACGAGCAGTTCCTTCTCGCGGCCGCAGAAGCGCACGATCTGGCGGGGATCCGACGATCCGTCCCGGGTGTGCACGCAGTCGCCGGTGTTGTACCGGATCAACGGCATGTAGGGGTTGCGGATACTCGACACGACCAGGCTGTGAATGCCACGGCTGCCGGAAATCGGCTGGAGCTCGACTTCCATCTCACCGAGGTGCGGGTGGTAGCGGCCCCGCGTATCGCCGTAATACAGATATCCGAGCTCGGTGCTACCGAACAGCTCGATCACCGGGCATTCGAGCCGTTCGGCGAGGAAACGCCGGACATTGCGCGGAGTGAATTCGTAGCCGTGGATCGCGCTGACCGGCTGCGCGAGCCGGTCGCCTGCCGCCATCAGCAGATAGGCCGCATGGTAGGACGAGCAATCGAGATGATAACGGCCGTCACCTCTTTCGGTGCGCACCGCATCGATCTCCGCCAGCATCCGATCGACGGCCGCCGGAGTCCAGCGTGCCGGATCCAGCTCCTGATTGACATACACGGTCCGGTCGTCGAGCCACCGCCGTGCGATATCGGCCGGCGTGCCACCCTTGGCTTCGTTGATCCGTGCCACGTGATCGGTCGCCAACCGGGTGGTGACGGAGATGCGCGGGACACCGGCGGCGAAAGTGTCACCGATCTCCGGGTGGTCCCGCCATACCGCGTAGTAGGTCTTCAGCAGAAACAGTGGCGGCCGGATCAGTTGCATGCGGGCATGATTCGTTCCGGTAGACCAGACGTACTGTGCGGCACCGGATTCCAGGGCAGCGTTAACCCGCGGCGTCAGGAACGAATCCGGGAACGATTCGGCGAGATCGGATTTCGTGATGATCGGGAAAGAATTCGCCGCCGCGTGCTCCCGGTAGAAGGGGATGTCGCGGATCGCGTCGACGAAGTCGCTCGGCAGGGGGCGCGTGACGGGAGTGTTGGCCATGATGTCCGGGGCATCCGGGCCGGGCCTGGAACGCGACTCGGCCCGGAGACCGCGACTAGGAGATGCAGCCCGCCTTGGAGATACAGCCTGCCTTGGAAATGCAGCCGTCCTTGGTCCCGGATTCGGAGTTGGCGGCTACCCACTTGTCCCAGTTGACGTCTTGAGCGAGGGTCTTGATCAGATCGTTCATGGTGTATCCCTTTCGATCGACATAACCTGGCCGCCTGCCATGGTAAAGGCTCAGTAAAGCCCTGTCCTGCCCTGTGATCGCTGTCACTGCGCTGCCGACCCGCCTGCGCAGTCCAGAGCTTCAGCTTTTGGTCAGGGTGCGGCCGAGGAGGGGGAGTAGCCGATCCCAGTGGCGCTGTAGCGCGGCGGGGTTGAAGGCATCGGTGTCGGACATGGTGAATCCATGGACGGTGTCGGGATAGATCTCGCAGGTGTAGCGGACGCCCGCGGCATCGAGGGCCTGCTCGAGCTCGCCGATGGCCTCGGGTGACATGTCGCCCTCGGCGAGGCCGAGGTGGACTTCGGCGGTGAGGTCGGAGACGAGGCGGTGCGGGCTGTCGGGTGCGTCGGTGACCAGGAAGGCGGGGTGGAATCCGGCGACGGCGGCCACCCGGCCGGGGTGGGCCGCCGCGGTGCGCATCGCCAGCAGGCCGCCGATGCAGTAGCCGATCACGGCCACCGGTCCGGCACTGACCTCGGGCTGGGTGGTGAGGAATTCGAGGTAGGCGTCGGCGTCGCGCAGGATGCGTTCGGTGGTGTGCGCCTGGATCAAGGGCATCAACTGAGCGGTGATCGCGGGTCGGGCCGTTTCTCGGATGTGCTCGGGAAGGTCGACCACCGGTGCCGCGCCGTGCCGGTACAAGAGATTGGGGACGAGCACGTAGTACCCGTGCTCGGCCAGTTCGCGGGCCATGCGCTCCAGCACTGGCCGCGGGCCGAAGGCGTCCGGGTACAGCAGCACCGCCGGGTGCCGCTGGCCATCGTCGGGGAAGGCGGCGAAAGCGTCGGCCCGGCCGTCGGGGGTGGGAATCTGGAGTGTCTTGCTGGGAATGGTGGATCCTCTTTCGTTAGTGCGGTGAACGTTTATTGGACTAACAAATTAGATCGTTAGTCGCACTAACGCAAGTGGGTATGCTCTGTGTATGACCACACCGGCACCCCGATTGCGCGCGCTGCCCAGTCGGCTGTTGAGTCAGGCTGCGGCGCATGGCGATCGGCTGGTGTCGACCGGCCTCGCCCGCATCGGCGCGCGCAAGTGGCACTACGCGGTACTGGCCACGTTGGCCGAGTGGGGGCCGTCCAGCCAAGCCGAGCTGAGCCGGCGTACCGGCATCTACCGCAGTGACATGGTCGCGGTGCTCAACGAACTCGAACGCGACGGCTACGCCGAACGCGTCCCCGATCCCGACGACCAGCGGCGCAACGTCATCACGCTGACCGAATCGGGCACCGTGCGGCTGCGTGAACTCGATGTCGTGCTGACCGGCCTGCAAAACGAACTCCTCACCCCGCTTACCGCGACACAACGCAAGCAGCTGGCTGCGCTGCTGACCAAGCTCGTCGACCACCACAGCGCGAATTCCTGACGGCACCTAACTATCCGGTGTTTTCGCGTAACCGGAACCCCAGGTGTCTCCGTCCGCGCTGTCGTGTTGCCGGGATCGGAGGTAGTTACGGAGCGTGGTGAGGGCGGGGTGCGGATTGTCGCTGCGCCAGATCAGCGAGTGCGGGTAAACCGGGGTCGGGTGACGCACGGGAATGCGTCGCAGATCGTAGTGTGCGGGCCACAGGAGCCGAGCCTGCTCGCCGACGAGGGTCACCACCGTCGAGGAATCGGCGATCACGTCCAGCAGTGCCTCGGTGCCGAAATTGGGGCCGGTGGCGTCGATGGTGAGCCCGAATGCGGCGGCGAGTTCGGCGTAGTAGGCGGCCCATTCGGTTCCGGTGGCGATGCCGGGCATCCAAATCCGTTGTCCGGCAAGCTCGGTGAGCGTGACGGCCGGGGCGGTGGCGAACCTGTGGTTCGGTCCGGTGAGCAGGTAGTGGGCTTCGTCGAGAACGGGAACGGTCTCGATGCCGTCCGGGAGCTGCCGGACGGGCATGGTGACGGCGCGGAAGGAGGCATCGACCTCGCCGGAGCGGACGGCGGCGATCGCCTCGTCGGCCTGGAGCAGAGCGACGATGTCCAGCTCGATCTCGGGATAGGCCCGGTGGAAGTCGCGCATCAGATGTGCCGGTGCGATCCGCCGGCCGATCACGTCGACGCGCAACGCGCGGCGGCCGGGTCGCACGGACGCGGCTGCTCGCTCCGCGGCCCGCAGCAGATCGCGGGCATGGGGCAGGAACGCCTGCCCGTCGACGGTGAGTCGGACGCCGCGCGCGGTGCGGGTGAATAGGCGCACCCCGAGCTGTTTCTCCAGGGCGGCAATGCGTTTGGAGACGCCCTGCTGGGTGATCGACAGCTGCACCGCCGCTTCTTGGAACTGGCCCGCGTCGGCGACGGCGGCGAAGGTGCGTACGGCATCGAGATCCACGCGATAGACCTTAGCCGCACAACTGATCGTTGTGGCTCGCCGGTGAGACGGTTGTTTGATCAGCAGTCGAGCCGCTTGTTTGGATATCGCTGGTCAACGTCGGGTTGTTCGATCGAGTTTTGCGAGGCTGGGCATGAGTGCGGGCGGATCGCTGGGACACCAGTTCGGGTGGCTGTGGGCCGCGTACGCGGTGAGCACGTTCGGCACCTGGCTGGCGTTCGATGCGTTCGCGCTCATCGCGATTCTGGTACTGCACGCCGGGCCCGCCGAGGTATCGGCGCTGGCCGCCGCGGGACTGGCGGTGGGTGCGGCGCTGGCGGTGCCACTGGGCCCGTGGGTGGAGTTCCGGCACAAGCAGCCGGTCATGATCGGGATGGACCTGACCCGATTCGTGGCGTTGGCCAGTGTTCCTGTCGCGTACGTGCTGGGCTGGCTGAGCTTCGGTCAGCTCCTGGTCGTGTCGGTGGTCGTCGCCGCGGCGGGCAACGCATTCGCCGCGGCGAGCGGCGCGTTCCTCAAGACGCTCGTTCCGTCCTCGGATCTGCTCGTCGCCAACGGTCGATTCGAGGCGACCAGGTGGACCGCCACCGCGCTCGGACCGCCGCTCGGCACGGCCGCGATCGGGCTGTTCGGCCCGGTGACGGCCGTGGTGGCCGATGCGCTCAGCTTCCTGCTCTCCGCAATGGGGATCCGCGCGATCGGCGCCGACGAGCAACCTCCCGTGCGCACCGCTGAATCACGGTTGCGCGCAGGCGATTTGCTCGACGGGTGGCGCTACATCCTGACCCACCCGACGCTGCGCCCGTTGTTCTGCAACGCGATCCTGGTCAACGGCTTGATCATGGCGAGCTCGCCGCTGGTCGCCGTCCTCATGCTCGCCCACCTCGGGTTCGCGCCATGGCAGTACGGCATCGCATTCGGCGCGCCCTGCCTCGGTGGCCTGATGGGTGCACGGCTGGCCCGCCGATTCGTCGCCCGGTTCGGACAGCACAACGTACTGCGCACCGTCGGGACGCTGCGCGCGGTCTGGCCGCTCGGGTTGGCCTTCGTCGGCCCCGGCGCCGCCGGGCTCGTGCTCGTCCTTGCCGTTCAGTTCGGCCTGGTCACCTGCATGGGCGTGTTCAACCCGGTGTTCGCCACGGTCCGGCTCGATCAGGTGCCGGTCGAGCGAGCCGCCCGCACGCTGTCGGCGTGGTCGATCAGCAGCAACGCCACCATCGCCGCCATGACCGCCCTGTGGGGACTGCTGGCAGCCATCACCGGCCTGCGCATCGCGATCGCGATCGCGGGCCTGCTCATCCTGGCGACTCCGCTGTTACTTCCCCGGCGCCCCTACTTCGTATCCCGTTGCGCGACATAATGTTCGAGTCCGTCGAGAATGCGTTGCAGGCCGAAGCCGAAGTGGTCGAAGCCCCGATCGAAGGAGTCCTCGGCCAGTGAGGCCATCACCGGGTAGCGGCCGCTGGCCAGTGCCCGCTCCAGGACGGGGTACTGGGCCGCCCAGAATTCGTCATCGGTCAGGCCCGTCTTGCGTTCCACCTCTTCCTGATACAGCTGTGTGCGAGCGACCCCGTCGACGTAGCCGCTGATCATGATGACCACCGAGACGAGCTCGCGATCGGGCAAGCCCATCGGCCGGATCCGGGACAGCATCACCTCCATCCCTTCGACCGCGCTCGGGCCGAGCACGGGGCGAGCCTGATTCACCTGGAGTAGCCAGGGGTGGCGGCGGTTGAGTTCGAGTTGCTCGTAGGCCATCGTCTCGAGCGCGCCCCGCCAGCCGTCGCCGCGTACGGGCTCACCGGTCGGGCGTTGCACCCGATCCAGCATCACCCCGAGCAGTTCGGCCTTGCCGGGAACGTAGCGGTACAGCGACATGGTGCCGGTGCCAAGCTGGGTGGCGACCCGGCGCATGGTGACCGCGTCGAGCCCCTCGCTGTCGGCCACCTCGATCGCCGCCTCCGCGATCCGATCCAAGGTCAGGCCGGGCTTCGGCCCTCGACTCGGGCGCGGACCGGAATCCCACAGCAGCGCGAGGGTGCGCGTGATCTGACCGCTTCCGCTGGCCTCCGTGCTCGTCATGATGGCCAGAATAATCGCTTGGCCAAAGAACTGGGTACGTTGTACTCTTATTCGGGTACAACGTACCCAGTTTCGGGTGCAGGTTCGATTCGGAGGGTGATTAGTGAACGATTACGCGGTCTTCGCCGAGGGGCTCGAGAAGAGATACGGGGACAAGCGCGCCCTCGACGGGTTCGATCTGACCGTGCGGCGCGGCACGGTGCATGGTCTGCTCGGACCGAACGGCGCGGGCAAGACCACGGCGGTGCGCATCCTGTCCACCCTGATCCGGCTCGATCGCGGCTCCGCCACCGTGGCCGGGCTCGACGTGGCCAAGCAGCCCAGGCAGGTCCGCGCGCGGATCGGACTCACCGGCCAGTACGCGGCGGTCGACGAGGTGCTGACCGGCAGGCAGAACCTGGAGATGTTCGGCAGGCTCTTTCATCTGGGCAATGCCGAGGCCAAGCGGCGGGCGCGCGAACTGCTGGACCGGTTCGACCTCACCGACGCCGGCGACAAGGGGGTCGGCAAGTACAGCGGCGGCATGCGGCGCAGGCTGGACCTGGCGGCGTCGATGATCCTCGCCCCCGACGTGCTGTTCCTCGACGAACCGACCACCGGCCTGGATCCGCGCAGCCGCGGCGAGGTGTGGGATTCGGTGCGGGCCTTGGTCGCCGACGGCACCACGGTGCTGCTCACCACCCAGTATCTGGAGGAGGCAGACAAACTCGCGTCCAGGATCACGGTGATCGATCACGGACGCTCGATCGCCGACGACACCCCCGACGGGTTGAAGAACACGATCGGGGCCGACCTGATCGAGGTCGTCGCGGTGGATGCGATCGACCTGCCCGCGGTCGCCAAGGTGGTGGCCCGGGTCTGCGTGGGCGAACCCGATATCGACGAGGTGGAGCGGCGCGTGCACGCACCCGTCACCGATCGCGTGGCCGCCCTCACCGAGGTGGCGCGCACCCTGCAGGACGAAGGCGTCAATGTCGAGGACATCGGGCTGCGCAGGCCCAGTCTCGACGACGTCTTCCTGCACCTGACCGGACACCGCACGAGCACGGAGGAAGCGGCCTGATGACCACCATGGATCTCACCCCGGCGAAGACCCGATCCCGCGTCTACTGGACGCTCATGGATTGCTGGAATGTGGTGCGGCGCGGGCTGACCCACTATCAGCGCCAACCGGTGAACATCGCCTGGCAGCTCGGCTTCCCGATCCTGTCGGTGCTGCTGTACGGGTATGTGTTCGGCAGCGCGATGACCGTGCCCGGCGGCGGCGACTATCGGGACTTCCTGATGCCAGGCATGTTCGCGATGACGATGGCCTTCGGCTTCATCAATACCGCGACGCTGGTCGTGCACGACGCCACCAAGGGCGTCATCGACCGGTTCCGTTCGATGCCGATGTCCCCGTCGGCGGTGGTGTCGGGGCGCGGTGTCACCGATCTGATCGTCGCCTGCGCCGAGTTGACGATCCTGATGCTCACCGCGCTGGCCATCGGCTGGCGGCCCGACGGTGGCATCCTCGGCGGTCTCGCGGCGTTCGGTTTGCTGCTGTGGCTGCGGTTCGCGCTGATCTGGGTCGGCGTGTGGCTCGGGCTGATGGTGCCGAACCCGGAGGCGGCGGGCGGCCTGTTCGCGGTGGCGTTCCCGCTGACGATGATCTCGAGCATTTTCGTTGCGCCCCAACTGATGCCGAGCTGGCTGGGGGCGATCGCGTCGTGGAATCCGATCTCGTCCACGGTCGCGGCGTCGCGCGAGTTGTTCGGCACACCGGTCGGCAGCGGGGACACCTGGATCGAGCAGCACGCGCTGCTGATGGCGCTGGCGTGGCCGCTGATCCTCACGGTGGTCTTTCTGCCGCTGGCGGTGCGCCGCTTCCAGCGACTGAGCCGGTGAGCTCGCCGGTCGTTCGGTGCCCGGCATTTTCATGGGATGCCGGGCACCGAACGTCTGGGGGACTCAGTCCGCGATCTGGTGAAACCCGGTGCGCGGCTCGTGCACGGCGGCCTCCTGCCGGTCGTCGGCGGCTGGGTGTGCCACTGACTCCGGCGCGACCGATTGCGCCGCTGAATCCGGTTGCGGCACAGCGGGGCGTGGCATCTTGGCCGCGATCCCGACGAGCCCGGCAAGGACCGCGACGGCCGCGGTCACGTACCACCCGCGCTGGAACGCCTCGAGTGTCGCCTCGGGACCGGCCGGGGAGCCGAGCGCCGCGACGAAGACCGCGACACCGACGGCGAGACCGATCTGGCGGGCCATGCTCAGTACCGCCGAACCGGTGGCGAAGCGCTGCGGCGGCAGCGAACTGGTCCCGGCGGCGAACGAGGTCGGCAGGCTCAGGCCGACACCGAGTCCGCTGACCAGCATGCCGCCGAGTAGTCCGCCGACGTAGTCGGGTTGCAGGGTGATCGCCTGGGCCCACCACAGCATGCCCGCGGCGAAGGTGACCCCGCCCGCGGCGATGACCGGGCCCGCGCCGACGCGGCCGATGATCTTACCCGCCAGGATCGCGACGATCGGCACGATCAGCGGGCCGGGTGCGATGGCGAGCCCGGTGCGCAGCGCCGACCAGCCCCACGCGTGCTGTGTCCACAGCACCGAGGACAGCAGCATCGCCCCGAACGCCATGTTGAACAAGATCGAGTTCCCGGCCATCAGCGCGAAATTGGGGGCACGCAGCAGGGCGGGATCGACGACGGGGCTGTGATGGCGCGCCGAGGAGACGGCGAACGCGAGGCCGAGCAGCACGGCGGCGGCGAACGCGAGCAGCACTCCGGTCGAGGACCAACCCCAGTCTTCGCCCTTGACCAACGCGAGCACGAACGCGGCGATGGTGCCCGCGAGCAGCAGCGCGCCGAGCAGATCCGGCAACCGGCCGCCGTCGCCGGGCGGGTCGGGCAACAGCCGCAGACCCAACACCACGGCGACGATGCCCAGTGGAACGTTCACCAGAAACACCCAGCGCCAGCCGAATTCGACCAGGATGCCGCCGAGTACCGGGCCCAGCGCGGCGCCGAGCCCACCGAACGCCACCCACAGCCGCACCGCGACCGGCCGCCGGTGCGGTGCCGTCGCCGCCAGCACCAGCGCGAGCGAGGTGGGAATCAGCATCGCGGCACCGACGGCTTGCAGCACCCGGAACCCGACCAGCGATGCGACATCCCATGCGGCGGCGCACAAACCGGATCCGATGACGAACACGGTGAGCCCGATCAGGAAGGTGGTCCGGTTGCTGCCGCGATCGCCGAGCCGTCCCGCGGGTACCAGCAAGGCGGCGAACACGATCGCGTAGGCGTTGAGCACCCACGACAATCCGGCGATCTCGGCGCCGTCGAAGTCGGCGGCCAGCTCGGGCAGCGCGACATTGACGATGAACAGGTCCAGGCTAGACAGCAGCACGCCGACCGAGACGATGGCGAACACGATCCGGGAATCGGCGGCCGACCGGTCCTGGAGTGAGACAGTGGAATTCACGACGCTTTCTCCGATTTCAGCCGAGCACGCGGCGGGTTTGCCTGGCCGAGGCCAGCATTCGCCCGCCGCCGTCCCAGATATCGATGTCGTCGACCGACCAGCCACCGCCGGTGGAGGCATTGGCGGTGCACACCAGCACCGGCTGCGGTGCCGGTGTGCGCAGGTCGGTGTGCAGGTGCATCGACAGCGCGACGGTGGGCACCGCGACGGGTGTGGTGAGGGTGGGGAAGAACGCGGGCGGCAGGGCATCGGCGAGGATGGCCAGGGTCGCCGCGTCGGTGGGCATGGCGGGTCGCAGCGCGATCCAGGCGCACATCATCGCGTCGTCCGCCCCGCTCAGCGGCAGCGGCCCGGTCGCGGGCCTGATCTCGAAATGTGCTGCCACCGGGAGCAGTTCGGGCGGCATCGCGAACGCTGAGCAGTGTTCGGGGGCGGGCACGTCGGGTGCGGGGGCACCGGCGTGGTCGGCGACGCCGGTCGCGATGGTGCGGCCGAAGGTGATCGAGGCCGATGCGAGCGCTCCGGCCGCCTGAAAGGCCTCCACGTCGACCACGACGGCGCTGCGCCCCACCGGATGCGCCGTGGCGCGAAAGGTGAACTGCCCCGCCGTCGGCCGCCCGAGAAACCGCTGATCCACCGCGCGCACCGGCAGCTCGCGGCCACCGGCGCGCCGGGCCACCTCGATGAGCAGGGCGGCGATCACACCGCCGTGCGGTCCGGTCCACCCGCGCCACGATTCGTCGACCCATGCCTCCCAGACACGGTGGTCGATCTCGCTGAGCGCGAACGCCTCGACGAGCGACCGGCTAGTGAGTTGCTTCATGCAACGAACCATAGGTCAGTAAGTTTTATGAAGCAACCGACTAGGCTGTGCTCATGCGCAGGACGAGCTTCGAGGACATGAACTGCTCGCTGGCCCAGTGCCTGGAGGTGGTCGGGGAGTGGTGGACGCTGCTGATCATCCGTGACGCGTTATTCGGGGTGACCCGGTTCGACGACTTCCGCGCCCGCATCGGCATCGCAAGCAACGTGCTCACCCAGCGCCTCGAGCACCTGGTCGAGCACGGCATCTTGACCCGAGAGCCCTACCAGGACAACCCGGTTCGCCACGATTACCGCCTCACCCCGAAGGGCCGCTCGCTGTGGCTGGTGGTCACCGCCATGCGCCAGTGGGGTGACGAGTGGGCCGCACCCGACGGCCCGCCACTGGAGGTGGTGCACAAGACCTGCGGCCACACCTCGGTCGTCGAGCCGGTCTGCTCGGCGTGCGGCGAGCACCTCACCGGCCCTGACCTGCGACCGGTCCTCGGCCCCGGCGCCCGCACCCCCGCCCTCCTCCCGGTCCCCACGCACTGATCGAACGGGACAGCACTGCGGGGTCGCTCGGTGGTGTCCCGTCCGGGGGCGGTGGGTGGGGAGGTAACGGAGGGTGGCGGTTAGGGTGCGGGGGTGGCGGACGGGCGGCTGATCGATACGGTGGCGTGGGTGCGGATCGAGGGCGGGCGGATTTTGTGCGCGCGGCCGCGCGGTAAGGATGTCTTCTACATCCCGGGCGGGAAGCGGGAGGGCGCCGAGACCGATCTGCAGACGTTGGTGCGCGAGATCGAGGAGGAGCTCACCGTCGCGTTGCGGCCGGAGACGGTTGCGCACGTGGGCACTTACCAGGCGGTGCACGAGCCGACGATCGGTCTGGTCGTGCGGATGAGCTGCTACACCGCCGACTATCACGGCACGCTGGCCGCCAGTAGCGAGATCGAGGAGATGGCGTGGTTCAGCTACGCCGATCGCGCCCTGGTGCCCCCGGTCGATCAACTGTTGTTCGACGATCTGGTGGATGCGGGCCGATTGAGTTGAGCCACCGGCACAACGCGCTACCGTCGGCGGTATGACTGTGCTCCTCGGGTGGCTGCGCGCGGCCGCCTATTCGTTGTGGGCGTTGCCACTGGCGGTCAGCCCGGTCGCAACGCGGCTGCGGGTGCCCCGGCGGCTGCTCGGCGAATCCATCACCCCGCGTGACCGTTTGGCAGCGCGTGCGGTGTTGCACTCGATGCTCGGCGGCGCACTGGGCCTGCTGAGCTGGTTCCTCGCGTTCCTGGCCGTGGTGGGTCTGGTGCGCGGCGTCCTCTACCCGCTGGTCGCCTCGGACGACTACGAGAACTCCTGGGGCGGGCCGACGTTGACCGGTGCGTGGTCGGTGCACGCGCTGATCGGTATCGCGCTGCTGCCGGTGTGGTTGCTGCTGCTGGCCGGGCTTGGTGCGCTGCAGGTGCGGGTCGCCCGCGGCCTGCTGGGACGCGCGGGCCCTCGCTGGCCGGTGCCGGTGGCGCTGCTGCTGTGTGCCGCCGGTGTGCTGTTTTTCCTCTCCTGGCTGCAACAGGCCTGAGTGAGACTGTGCCCGGCAGCTGTCGGCTGTCGGGTTCCGGCTGCCTCAGGTGGTGACGATCGGCCGCTGGACGCGTTCGATGAGGTGTTCCACCAATGTCATCAGCACCGTCTTGCACGAGCCGCGGTCGCGGGCATCGCAGAGCAGTACGGGGGTCTGCCGGTCGAGGTCGAGTGCGTCGCGCACCTCGTCGACGGTGTACACCGGCGCGCCGTCGAAGCAGTTGACCCCGACCATGAACGGCAGCCCGCGCCGCTCGAAGAAGTCGACGGCGGCAAAGGAATTGCCGAGCCTGCGGGTGTCGGCGAGCACGACCGCGCCGAGCGCGCCGCGGGCCAATTCGTCCCAGAGGAACCAGAAGCGGTCCTGTCCCGGCGTGCCGAACAGGTACAGCACCAGGTCTCGGTCGATGGTGAGCCTGCCGAAGTCCAGCGCGACCGTGGTCGTGGTCTTCGATTCCACACCGGACAGATCATCGACGCCGGTGCTGACTTCGGTGATCAACTCCTCGGTGCGCAGGGGCGCGACCTCGCTGATCGCCGACACCATGGTCGTCTTGCCGACACCGAACCCGCCGGCGACGAGGATCTTGACCGAGGCGGCCAGGTGCGGGGTGCCGCTCGGGTCAAATTTTTCGGATTCCATCCAGTACCGCTCGCAATATGTTGAGGTCTTCGGGTCCGGCTTCCGTCGGAACGGGAGCACGGAATATCAGGTGCCCGTCGCCGATGAGGTCGCCGACGAGGATCTTCGTCACCGCGAGCGGTAAACGCAACTGTGCCGACACTTCGGCCACCGATTGCGAAACTCGGCACAGCCGAAGGATATCGGCGTATTCGGGTTCCATCCGGCGCAGTGCGCCCGCGGTGTCGTCGACGACCACCGACGTGAGCATGTCCAGCTCGGGGCCGGCGCCGGTGGTGCGCCCGCGCGTGAGCGCGTACGGGCGGACCAGCGGGCCTGCCGCCTCGTCGAACCAGGGCTCACGCGGGTGGGTCATGACAGATTCGACTCGCCTTGTCCGACGAGGTCGCGTCGTGGCGTGGTGGACAGATAGTTGCCGACCCGCTGGACGGTCAGGTTCATCTCGTAGGCCACCATGCCCAGGTTCGCGGACTCGATGGCTTGCAGTGCGAGGCAGGCGTTGTCGCCCGCGGAGGTGACGAACAGCACGGCCCGGTCCAGTTCGATGACGGCCTGGCGGACCCCGCCGCCGTCGAATCGGTTGCCCGCGCTGCGGGCGAGCCCGTACAGCGCCGAGGACATGGCACCGAAGTGTTCGGCGTCTTCCCGGGTCATCGCGCTGGAGCGGCCGAGTAACAGTCCGTCGGTGGACAGCACCACCGCGTGCCGTACCCCGGCCAGCCGGTCGACGAGATCGTCGAGCAGCCAATTGAGATCACCTGTGGGAGAAGAGGACACCCCTAACCTTCCTGTTCGTCCGGGACGACAGCGGCGCGGCGGCCCTGCCTGGTCCCGTTCTCGATGGCGGACATGAGATCGCGGGCCTGTTCGGCCGACCGGGTGGACGCCGCGGGTGCGGCCGGTGCCGGGGTTGGCTCGGCCAGTGGCGGTGCGAGATTGGTCTGCCTGCTGCGGCGCGGCAGCGCGGGCCTGCCGTCGCCGTCCGGGTGCGGCGGTGCTTCGATGTGTGGTCGCGGACCGTAGGGCGCCGGGGATTCGATGGCCAGGGTCGCGACCGAACCGGTTGCGGGTTCGGCGGATTCGCCGGGTTCGGCCACCGGCGCCGGGATGCGGCGGCGCCGGCCGGGGTCGGTCAGCTCCGCCGGTGCGGGGGCGGGCACGCGGTCGGTGACGATCAGCGCGGACGGGATGAGCACGATCGCTTTGATGCCGCCGTAGTCGGATTCGGCCAGCCGCACGGTGACGCCGTGGCGCGCCGCGAGCTGGGCGACGACGAACAGGCCGAGCCGCGAGTCCGCCGACAGTGCCGCGACACCGAAATCCGGTGGGGTGCGCAGCATGTCGTTCAGCCGGGCGAGTTCGGTCTCGGGCATGCCCATGCCCTGGTCGTTGATCTCGGTGACCACGCCCTTGCCGACGACGTTGCCGCTGACCTCGACCCGCGACTGGGGCGGGGAGAACGCGGTGGCGTTGTCGACGAGCTCGGCGAGCAGGTGGATCAGGTCGGCGACGACGGTGCCCACGACGTGCACCTCGGGCAACCGGGAGACCCGCACCCGGGCGTAGTCCAGGGTTTCGCCGACCGAGCTGCGCACCAGGTCCATCAGCGGGACCGGGTTGCGCCACTGCCTGCCGGGCTGGCCGCCGCCGAGGATGGTCAGGTTCTCGGCGTTGCGGCGTTCCCGGGTGGCCAGGTGGTCGAGCCGGAACAGGAGGTCGAGCAGGGCCGGATCTTCTTGGCGCTGTTCGGCTTCGTCGAGGATCTCGAGCTGGCGGTGCACCACGATCTGGCTGCGGTGGGCGATGTTGAGAAAGACCGCCTTGACGCCTTCGCGGGTGCGGGCCTCGGCGACGGCGGCGCTGATCGCCGCGGCGTGCGCGTGCTGGAAAGCCCGTGCCACCTGGCCGATTTCGTCGTGGCCGAAGTCGAGGACGGGGGTTTCGGCCGCGGGGTCGATGGTTTCGCCGGCGTTGAGCCTGCGCATCGTCTCGGGTAGTCGGTCATCGGCCATCGCGAGGGTCTGTTTGCGCAGCCGCTTGAGCCTGCGGATGATGCGGTTGGCCAGCACCAGGGTGATCAGGAAGGCCGCGATGCTGACCGCGAGCACGCCACCGCCCGCGTAGAGCGAGTTCGCGGCGGAGTTGGCGGCCTTGTCCTCGGCCAGCGCCTGGGCTTCGCGGTTGTGCGAGATCCAGGCGTCGACCAGGCCGCGGTTGACCTCGGCCGCGGCGTTCTGCCACTCGGTCGTCGACAACGGCAGCGCGGGGGTTGACCCTCTGGTGCTCGACGAGCTGGTCGAACCGGTGGACGAGCTGCTGTTGCCGGTCGAGTTCGCGGTCAGATGGCGTTGCGCGAGCGCGGTTTCCATTGCCGAGAGCTGCTGCCAGGCGTTGCTGCCGGTGAGTTCTTGGAGCCGGTGGCTCTGCACTTCGGCGGCGCCGAGTTCGGTGGTCAGAAAGCCGATTTCGCTGTGGTAGAAGCCGACTTGGCGCAGGAACTCCTCGATCGGGATCGGGGCGGGTCCGTCGGTGTTGGCGAGCATGACGCCGAGCGCGTGGCTGCGCGCCATGGCCTCGGCGGCGTTGAGGAAGCGCATGCCCTCGGCGATCGCGACACCGATCTCGGCGTCGGGCGCGGTCTGTTCGGCGATCTCGGTGCCGACGAAGATGACATCGAGGATCCGGTTGTAGAACATGTAGGCGTCCGACGGTTGCAGCTGGGCCGCGTCGGTCGCCATCCGCACCTGGGTCATCTGGCTGAGCAGGGTGTTGAAGCCGGCGACGTCGTCGCCGATCTTCGAATCATCGACCTCGCGAAGGCCACTGGATACCTCGATCAGGCCCTGCATGGCCCCGTCGAGCCGGATGCGGGCCGCGGCGAGCGCGGGCGGGACGGTGTCGTCGCCGGCGAGCTGGGCGAGGGTCAGTCGCCGTTCCTGCTGGACCGCTTCCATCAACTCGCGGGTGGACGGGATGGCCTTCTGGTTCTGGACCGCCCACTCCTCGGCCTTGGTCCCCTCGGCTACCAGATACCCCGCTGCGCCCACGCCGACTACAAGCAGAGTCAAGCTCGGAATGAGCGCGATTGCCAGAATCCGCGTACGGACCCCGAGCCTCGCTCTGAACATCGGCACAACCTAAACCAGAAAACGGACCGCACGGCCGTTGTGTCCCGGTGAGTGGGACTCGAGTTGACTTTGCCCGGACGGCCGAGCCGATACCGCCCGAACCCGGCATTTCCGGCGGACCGTCCGGCGAACGGCCGGTGTGAAGGGCAGTGACTTCTGATCGGGGCCGGTCCGGCGTAGATTGTGTGTATCTCGCGGTAACACGAGATCGCAGGGACACAGACGTAGGAGGCACCGATGCCCGCACCGGAAGCCGCGGTATTCGACCGGCTGAGCGCGCTGGCCGCGATCGACACCCCGGATGCCCGCCGCCGCAAGACGATCGCCGAGACCTTCACCGGCACCCCGCTCGGCAGCGTGCCCGTCGGCACCGTCGAGGATGTGGTGGCCGCGTTCGCCAAGGCCAAGGCCGCGCAGACCCGATGGGCCGCGCGCCCGGTCGCCGAGCGCGCCGCGGTCCTGGAACGGTATCGAGCGCTGATCGTCGAGAACCGCGAGTTCCTGATGGACGTGGTGCAGGCCGAGACCGGCAAGGCGCGCTGGGCGGCGCAGGAAGAGATCATGGGCCTGATCTTCGCGGCCCGCTATTTCGCCAGAACCGCACCGAGCCTGCTCGCCCCGCACAGCGTGCCCGGCGCGTTCCCGGTGCTGAACCGTACCTCGGTACGCACCCAGCCCAAGGGCGTAGTCGGGGTGGTCGCACCGTGGAACTATCCGATGCTGCTGTCCATCGGTGACTCCATCCCCGCACTGATCGCGGGCAACGCCGTGGTCGTCAAGCCCGACAGCCAGACTCCGTTCTCCTCGCTGGCCAACGCCGAACTGCTCTACCGTGCTGGCCTGCCCCGCGATCTGCTCGCGGTCGTGCCGGGCCCTGGCACCGTGGTCGGCACCGCCATCGTCGATCACTGCGACTACCTGATGTTCACCGGCTCCTCGGCGACCGGGCGCACCCTGGCCGAACAGTGCGGGCGCAGGCTGATCGGCTTTTCCGCCGAACTCGGCGGCAAGAACCCGATGATCGTCGCCAAGGGCGCGAAACTGGACAAGGTCGCCAAGGCCGCGGTGCGTGCCTGTTTCTCCAATGCCGGACAGCTGTGCATCTCGATCGAACGGCTCTACGTCGAACGCGCGATCGCCGAGGAATTCACCGAGAAGTTCGTCGCCGCCGTCCAAGCCGCGAAACTCGGTGCGGCTTATGACTATTCGGCCGATATCGGCTCACTGATCTCCGAGGCACAGCTCGAGACGGTGACCAAGCATGTCGCCGACGCCACCTCCAAGGGCGCGAAGGTGCTCGCTGGCGGCAAGGCCCGCCCGGATCTGGGTCCGCTGTTCTTCGAACCGACGGTGCTCGCCGAGGTCACCGACGAGATGGAATGCGGCCGCAACGAAACCTTCGGCCCGCTGGTCGCGATCTACCCGGTCGATTCGGTCGACGAGGCCATCCGCCTGGCCAACGACACCGAGTACGGCCTCAACGCCAGCGTGTGGGCGGCCAGCAAGACCGAGGGCGAACGCATAGCCGCGCAACTGCACGCGGGCACCGTCTGTGTCGACGAGGGCTACGCCCCCGCGTGGGGTAGCACGGCCGCGCCGATGGGCGGGATGGGTATTTCCGGGGTCGGGCGCAGGCACGGCCCGGACGGGCTGCTCAAGTTCACCGAACCGCAGACCGTTGTGGTCACCCGGTTCCTGAATCTGGATGCGCCGCCGATGGTTTCGCAGGACAAGTGGCAGCGGTTCCTGATGGCCGTCGCGCGCGGCCTGCGGTTCCTGCCCGGCCGATGACTCGACGCCCGCCAGGTGGTCGTGCCCACCTGGCGGACGCCGCCGCCGGTTCGCGTGGCCGCGCTCGGTCGTCCGGTTCGACCGCGCGGCGCCGGGCGTCCCGGAGGTCTAGGTCATCCGATCGGCACCGGTGCGCGGTGGCGGTAACAGCGCCGCCTCCTCGTCGGTGAGCAGCCGCGATCGGATGCGGAAACGCACACCGTCGGCTGCTTCCAGCGAGAAGCCACCACTACGCGCGGTCACCACGTCGACCGTCAGATGCGTGTGCTTCCACAGCTCGTATTGGTCTGCGGTCATCCAGAATTCGGTGTGCCAGGGCAGGTAGCCGAGCAGCACGTCAGCGCTCCCGACCAGGAACTCGCGCACCGGAAAGCACATCGGTGAGCTTCCGTCGCAGCAGCCGCCGGACTGATGGAACAGCACGGCGCCGTGCTGGTCGATCAACTGCCGCAACACCGTTCGCGCCCGCTCGGTCATCGCGACGCGATGGGTTCGATACTGCTGCATCAGAACAGCCCCAGTTTCTTCGGTGAATAACTGACCAGCAGGTTCTTGGTCTGCTGATAGTGATCCAGCATCATCTTGTGGTTCTCCCGGCCGATCCCGGACTTCTTGTAGCCGCCGAACGCGGCGTGCGCCGGGTAGGCGTGATAACAGTTGGTCCAGACCCGGCCCGCCTTGATGGCGCGCCCCATCCGATACGCGATGTTGCCGTCCCTGGTCCACACCCCGGCGCCGAGACCGTAGAGGGTGTCGTTGGCGATGCGCACCGCTTCCTCGACGGTGTCGAACCGGGTCACCGCGACCACCGGTCCGAAGATCTCCTCCTGGAACACCCGCATGGTGTTGACGCCCTCGAAGATGGTGGGCTGGATGTAGTAGCCGCCGGGCAGTCCGTCGACCTTGCGTGCTTCCCCTCCGGTGAGCACGCGCGCGCCCTCCTGCCTGCCGATATCGATGTAGGACAGGATCTTCTCGTATTGGTCGTTGCTGGCTTGGGCGCCGATCATGGTGGTGTCGTCGAGCGGGTCACCGCCCCGGATGGCCTCGGTGCGGGCGACACAGCGCGCCAGGAACTCGTCGTAGATCGAGGAGTGGATCAACGCCCGCGACGGGCAGGTACACACCTCGCCCTGGTTGAGCGCGAACATCACGAACCCCTCGATGGCCTTGTCGAGGAACTCGTCGTCGGCGGACATGACGTCGGGCAGGAAGATGTTGGGGCTCTTGCCGCCCAGCTCCAGGCTGACCGGGATGATGTTCTCGCTGGCGTACTGCATGATCAGCCGCCCGGTCGTGGTCTCGCCGGTGAACGCCACCTTCGCCACCCGCGGGCTGCAGGCCAACGGTTTTCCGGCTTCGACACCGAATCCGTTGACCACGTTGAGCACTCCGGGCGGTAGCAGGTCCGCGATCAGTTCGACGACCAGCATGATCGAGGCCGGTGTCTGCTCGGCGGGCTTGAGCACCACGCAATTGCCCGCGGCCAGCGCGGGCGCGAGCTTCCACGCGGCCATCAGGATCGGGAAGTTCCACGGAATGATCTGCCCGACCACGCCGAGCGGTTCGTGGAAGTGGTAAGCGACTGTGTCGCGGTCGATTTCGGCGACACTGCCCTCCTGGGCGCGGATGGCGCCCGCGAAATAGCGGAAGTGGTCGACGGCCAACGGTAGGTCCGCGGCCAGGGTTTCGCGAACCGGTTTGCCGTTGTCCCAGGTTTCGGCGACGGCCAGCGGTTCGAGGTGGCGTTCGATGCGGTCGGCGATGGTGTGCAGAATGTTGGCTCGCTCGGTGGGCGAGGTGGCTGCCCATCCTTCGGCGGCGGCGTGCGCGGCCTCCAGGGCCATATCGATATCGGCGGCACCGGATCGGGCTACCGCGCAGAATGTTTCGCCGTCCACCGGGGAGGCGTTGTCGAAATACCGTCCCTCGATGGGAGCCGCCCAGTCGCCACCGATGAAGTTGTCATAGCGGGTGGCGTAGCTGACTATGCCGGTCTCGGAACCCGGCCTGGCGTAGATCATGGCACTCGCTCCTCACAGACTCACTCTGAGAGGGCCACTATGACCGGTGAAGGTTGGTGCGAGGTTGGTGTGCGGTGCTTACGTGCGCAACGCGGTGTGCAACCGGGCGGCGACCACGGCGCGGCGCACGTCGTCGAGGGGCAGCAGGCGCAGCGCGTGTTCGTGCACCTCGATGTCGCCGGGCGCGCGTTCGCCGAAGGCCACCGCGTGCTCGGCACGGTCGCTGGCCAGCACCGCATTGCGCACGCCCACATCGAGATACGCGCGCCACTGCATCACCCCGGGCGTGTCCGAGCCCGGCAGCAGCGGCCCGCGGTACAGCCACACCGCCGAGGTGGTGTCGCCGGCGGCGACGGCGGCCAGCAAGTCCACCGCATCGCAGGCGACCGGGCCGGTCAGCAGGTAGCGGCGGTTGGTGATCTCACCGCCGGTGGCCCGGCGCAGGTGCGAGACGTCGGCTTTGAGGGTGCTGGTGGAGACCGCGCGGTCGCCGTACACCGCGGCGTGCAGTTGTTCGGGGGTGAACCCGTCGGGTTCGAGGGCGAGCAGCGCCAGGATCTCGAGCTGACGCGGCGGCAGCGGGACGGGTCTGCCGTCGCGCATCAGCCGTGCGGTGCCGAGACATTCGAGGCGCACGCCCGGTGTGGGTGCGGGTTCAGCGGCGCGCAGCATGGTTTCGACGGCGGTGACCAGTGCCCGTACCGAGGTCATCACCGCCGGATGTGAGCGGTCCCAGGAACTGGACAGATCCAGCACGCCGACCTGGCGGCCGTCGGGGGCGTGGATCGGCGCGGAGTAACAGACCCAGCCGTGCAGTGCGGCGACCAGATGTTCGGCGGAGAACACCGAGCACGCGCGGTCGTCGTGCAGCGCCAGCGACAGACCGTTGGTGCCCATGTGGGTTTCGTCCCAGCAGCCGCCGGGCGCGAAGTTCACCGCTTCGCCCTGCCTGCGCAGGGTGCGGTCGCCGCACGACCACATGATGGTGCCCGCCTCGTCGGTGACCACGGCCAGATAGCCCGCGTCCTCGGTGATGCCGCGCAGATCAGCCGACAGTTCGGTGATCGGTGTGCGCAGTGGCGATTCCGACCATTTGTCGCCGATGTCGGCGAGTCCGGGCGCCACCGTGACGGCCGGGTCGACGGTGTGCAGCGAGCGCTGCCAGGATTGCGCGACGTCGCTGCGCAGCAGGGTGGTGCGGGGTGGCGGCGCGGCGGTATTCGGAGCCGTAGCCCAGCGCTCCCATTCTTTTTCCAGTTCGGCCCGCTGCTGGGTCAGGGTGCGGAACTGTGCCACCTCGGGGAACCCCATCGTCGTGTGAGCTCACATTCGCTCTCTCATTCTGGCGTACGCACGACGGGAACGGGAGGGTTTGGCGGCAAGCCGAACGGTCCCCATGCCGTGGCCCGTGTCGTCCCCGGCGTGGCGGCCGAGGAGCGGCGCGCCGATTATGCTGCTGGCATGGCTACCGTTTCGCGGCGGGCCCGGATCGCCGACGTGCACGAACTGGCGGCGGGCATGCCGCATGTGACGCGCCTGGACGGCCCGCACGGCAATCCGGTTTATCAGGTCGGCGGCAAGTCGTTCGTGTTCTTCCGCAACCCGCGCCCCGATGCCGTCGACGCCGACACCGGGGAACGCTACGCCGATGTCATCGTGTTCTGGGTGCCTTCGGAGTCCGACAAGCAGGCGATGGTGCAGGATCCGGACTCACCGTTTTTCACCACCGCGCATTTCGACGGTCACCCGTCGGTGCTGCTGCGGGGCAGCCGGATCGGTGAGCTGAGCTATCGGGAGCTGTCGGAAGTTGTGCAAGACGCGTGGCTGTCGCGGGCCTCGCGCAAGCGGGCGGCCGATTGGCTGGCGGCGCACCCGGTCCGGTGAACACGGCAGCCGGTGCGAGGGTGCCTCGAGTGCCGTCGGGGGTCACTTGTTGATGAAAATGCCTGCCACGTCGGCGTTCTTGATGGGGGTTTCGGCGTTCATCTGGGCGCCGCACAGCAGATCGACCGACACCATGGTCGCGTCGACGACGGTACCGGCGGGCTCGTGGTCGTCCTTGGTCTGCTGCTTGACGAATTTGGTGATCGTCATGCGCTTTTCGTCTTGGCCCTGCTTGACGTATTCGCTGCACGGGGTGTCGCCGCCGCGGTTGAGGGCGCGCTGGACGTCGGTGCAGCCGGCGAGCACCAGCGCGACCGCCGCGATCCCGAGGCCGGTCCGTCCGGTCCGTGACAGCGTGGCGTTCATGTGCTCCTCCTGAATGCTCGGTCGCGCGGGGATCCGCGGCGATCGCCCCTCAGCCTAGAGCCACCGGGTGACCGCACGGCGTCCGTGCCGGGTCGGGCGGGCGAGGGGGTGGCGGCGGGTCCTCGCGCTGCCACCACCAGTTCCCCCCTCTTTGTCGCTCAGGCGCGGAAGACGCGCAGCGGGATGTCGAGTTCGGCGGGGGTGAGGGAGCCGTGGTGGCCGAGCATGATCGACTGCAACGGTTCGGCGCCGCTGCGGATGACGCCGCGGGTACCGGTCGCGGCGACGACGATGTCGCCGATGCGTTCGGCGACCCGCGCGGCGACGGTCGGGCCGAACCAGCCGCGCTCGATCACCTCCGCGCGGGGCAGGACCGCGAAGTCGGCGCCGAGGGTGGCCCGCCAGGCGGCCGCGACGTCGGTGGCGGCGCCGGGCTCGGTATAGATATGGCGCGCACGGGGTTCCCCGCCCACCTGGCGCACCGACGCGCGCAGCTCGGGGTGGTGGTCGACATCGATGCGTTCGGTGAGTTCGACCATGCCGTGATCGGCGGTGACGACCAGCACGGCACCGGGCGGCAAACGTTCGGCGATCTCGGCGGCGATGCGGTCGACGTGGGCCAGCTCCAGCAGCCACGCGTCCGAGGACGGTCCGCGCACGTGCCCGGTGGTGTCGAGGTCGCCGTGGTAGGCGTAGACCAGTGCGCGCTCACCGGCGCGAGCCGCGATGCCGATGCCGTCGACGAGATCGCCGACCGAGAAGTTGGGCCGGAACTCGCAGCCGCGCAACGCCGCTCGGGTGAGCCCGGAACCGTTCTGGTAGTTCGGGGCGACCTGGGTCACCGTGATCCCGTGTGCCGCCGCGCGTTCGAAGACCGTGGGCAGCGGCTGGCATTGTTCGGGAACCAGCTCGGTCAGCAGATCGACCTTCGGGCCCTCGCCGTGCAGGCGCCAGCGCAGCGCGTTCACCAGCCGATCCTGGCCGGGCACGTGCATCAGGTAGCCGATGATGCCGTGCTCGCCCGGTGGCACGCCGACGCCGAGGCAACTCAGGCTGGTGGCGGTGGTGCTCGGGAATCCGGCGGTGAGGGTGGCCGGGGTCAGGCCGGACAAGAACGGCGCCACACCGGGATTGGCGGCGAGCGCGGCCGCGCCGAGACCGTCGACCAGCAGCACACAGACCCGGTCGGCGGTGATGCCGAGACCGAGCCGATCGACCTCGCCCGGCACCCCGAAACCGGCCAGCAGCGAGGGGAACAGATCAGCGAGGGAGCCCGTACCGTAACGGGGCGCGTCGAACACGAGCGTCAGGATGTCAAGGCGGGTGGGCGGCGGGCAAGCCGTTATCAGGCCTGGCCGGTCTCGAACCGGGCGACCTTGCCGTCGCGCACGGTGAACCGCCAGCTGGTGCGCATCGAGCCCCAGCGGGAATTGGTGTAGTCGGCAACGAGGTCGGTGCCGCCGTCGGCGACGGACTCGACCCGCATGTGCCCGTTGGCGCCGAAGACCTCCGAGCCGGTCCACTGGGTGATGTTGCGTTCCACGCCGTCGTCGGACATGGTCGCGTCGTCGGTGAGCGCGGCAAAGAGCCGGTCCTGGTCGTTGGCGTTGAGCGCGTCCACGAATTCCTGTACCACGGGATCTAGCTGAGTCATCGAGTTACCCCTCTCGGATCAGGTGGCAGAACATCAGCGGTCATTCAGCAAACCTCTGGCGTCTACTGTAGGGCAGATCGGTGACCCGTGCCGGGATGGCCGCGGGCGCTGTTGTCGCGCGCCGCCTGCTGGTAAACAGGACTGGTGACTGGGCAGCGTGCGTTCCGTTTCGGTGTCAATATGGTGACTGCCGACTCACGGCGCAATTGGCTCGAAAAGTGCCGCAGGGCCGAGGAACTCGGTTACGACGTGATCGGGGTGGCCGACCATCTGGGGTGTCCGGCGCCGTTTCCGTCGATGATCCTGGCCGCCGAGGCGACCGAACGGGTGCGGCTGAACACCTTTGTGCTGAATGCGCCGTTCTACAACCCGGTGCTGCTGGCCCGCGATATCGCGGGCGCCGATCAACTCACCGACGGACGGGTGGAGATCGGGCTGGGCGCGGGCTATGTGCAGGCCGAATTCGAGGCCGCGGGAATCCCGTTCGAGAGCGGCGCCAACCGCGTCGCGCATCTGGAGCGCACGGTCGCCACGTTGCGCACCCTGTTCTCCGATCCGGAGTATCAGCCGCGCCCGGCGCAGCCCTCGGGGCCGCCGCTGCTGATCGCGGGCTGGGGTAACCGGATTCTGCGCCTGGCCGCCCAGCACGCCGACATCATCGCCTTCCCCGGCGCTTCGCCGACCGAGAACGGCGGGCCGCTGCACCTGGCCGGGCTCGCCGAAGTGGGCGAGCGCGTCGACTACGTGCGCGGCCTGCTCGGCGACCGCCTCGCCGACGTCGAATTGAACATCCTCATCCAGCGGGTGGTCCCGCCGGAGGAACGCACCGCCGTGCTCGAATTGTTCGGCCCGGCCCTGCCCGACGACGTCGCCGATCATCCCGAGGACCTGCCCACCCTGCTCATCGGCACGCCGAAGGAGATGGCCGATCGCGTGCGCGATCACCGTGACCGCTACGGGTTCAGCTACATCACCGTGCTCGAACACAGCATGGAGGAGTTCGCGCCGGTCATCGAGCTGCTGCGCGGGCAGTGACGCCCGGCGCGGCCGCCGTCAGGGCAGTAGGTCGATGATGACTCGCGGGTCGAGCTGACGCAGCTTCTTGGGGCGTGAAGTCAGACAGGGCCAGTCCCGGGCGACGGCCTCGGCGGCGGCGTGACCGGCGGGCAGCAGCACCTCGGCGTCGGGGTTGCCCGCGAAGGCGGCGCCGAGCCGTTCGGCGGCGGCACGGTCCAGTGCGGTGATGACGGTGTGCGGAAGTTCCAGCAGCACCTCGAGCACGTCGAGCCGATCGTCGGGGATATGGGCGCGCGCCGCGGCCAGCGCGGTGGCGGGCACGACGATGGTGTTGCCCGCGCCCACCGTCGCCCAGACCACCGCTTGGGCGTAGTTGGCTTGATTGGCCCAGCTGACGACGGCGGCGGTGTCGAAGACGACACCGCCAAGGGCTGGGGTTCTCACGCGGCGCCGGCGTGCGATCCGCCGGCATCCTCCTCGGATAACGGCGGCAATCCCTGAATGGCGCGAGCTCGGTTGATCAGATCCAGCGGTGGCCGCCCGCCGAAGACTTCCTCGAGTTTGGCCAGCGATTCGGCGGTGTTGAGCCGCGCCAGCACCGATTCGGCGACGAAGGCCGACAGCGATTCGATCCGCCCTTCCGCGCGCCAGTGTTCGAGGGTGGTGACCAGTTCCTCGGGCAGCGTGACGGTGACCTTGCGTGTCCGGTGCGCGCGCGACGGGGCCATCTCACGACTTTATCTCGGCCAGCCCGCGTCCGGCAGGGGGAGTCGCGGGCTTGTGCCAGAGCAGGGTGTAGCGCAGCAGCGCCCGGCGGCGCAGCCGGGCGCCGGGCAGGATCTCGGCGGCGGCGGCACGGATTTCGGGGTAGGTGTCCTCGGGGTCGCGCAGGTGGGCATCGGGGCCGCTGAGTTTCGGGCGGTGCAGTGTGTCGAAGGCCCAAATGCCCGGCAGCAGCGCCAGATACGGAAAGTCGGTGCGGATGTCGAACCGCCACAAGCCCACCACGGCGAGGGTGCCGCCGGGGGCGACGAGACGGTGCAGGGCTGTCAGGCCGTCCTTCAGCGGGACGTGGTGCAGGCTCGCCACGGCGGTGACGAGGTCGAAAGTGCCTGGCAGATCGAGGAAGTCGGCCTGTTCGACGGTGACGTTCGTGGCCGGTGCCGCGGTGTCCAGGATGACGGGGTCGAGGTCGACGCCGTGGACGGTCAGGCCGCGGCGGCCGAATTTGCGGGCGAGAAGGCCGTCGCCGCAACCGATGTCGAGCACGGTGCGGGCGGAATCGGGCGCCTGCGCGAGCAGCCAGGGGTGGTAGTGGGTGTTGTGGTTCCAGTACGGGTCGTCACTCACCCCACGACAGTACGAGCGGGAGCAGAGATCCGCGTCGACGTCGTACGAATGTGTGTGATCTGCGTCACATTGCGCTGCGCGAAATGTCGGTATCGGATGGCATGGTGTTCGGTATGTCTTCTGCCGCATCCGCTTTTCCCTCCGATGTCATCCGCGTCCTCGGAGCCAGCGAGCACAACCTGCGCAACGTGTCGCTGGAAATCCCCAAGAACAAGATCACCGTGTTCACCGGGGTGTCCGGTTCCGGCAAATCGTCGATCGTGTTCGACACCATCGCCGTGGAATCCCAACGTCAGCTGTATGCGACCTTCCCGGCGTTCATCCTCAATTTCCTGCCGCGCTACGAACGCCCGCACGCCGAGGCGATGGAGAACCTGACCGCGCCGGTGATCATCGACCAGCAACCGGTCGGTGGCGGGCCACGCTCGACCGTGGGCACGATGACCGACATCTTCTCCATGGTGCGCGCCATGTTCGCCCGATTCGGTTCGCCCTCGGCCGGTTTCGTCTACAACTACTCGTTCAACGTGCCGCAGGGCATGTGCCCGGACTGCGACGGACTCGGCATCGCCGTCCGCGCCGATCCGGATCGGCTGCTGGACCGGACCAAATCGCTCAACGAGGGTGCGATCCTGCTGCCCGGTTACGGCGTCGGCAGCGGCGACTGGCAGCTCTACGGCAATTCGGGCCGTTTCGATCCGGACAAGAAGCTCGCCGACTACACCGACGAGGAGTTCGAGGATCTGCTGCACGGCACCGGCGGCAAGGTGGAGCTGACTTTCGCCAAAGGCACCTGGAAAGCCAACTACGAGGGCATCGCCACCAAGTTCACCCGCACCCGGCTGCAACGCGACACCTCCACGCTCAGCGAGAAGACCCGTGAGCAGATCCGGCAGTTCCTCACCGAAGGGGTGTGCCCGACCTGTCACGGTGCCCGGCTCAACGCCGCGGCACTGGCCACGAAGATCAACGGCCGCAATATCGCCGACTGGGCGGGGCTGCAGATCACCGATCTGATGGTGGTGCTCGACGAGATCAGCGACCCGGCCGCCATCGGCCTGGCCGCCGCGATCCGCACCTCGTTGCAGCGGGTGGCCGATATCGGGCTCGGATATCTGAGTCTGGATCGGCCGACCTCGACACTGTCCGGTGGTGAGGGCCAGCGGCTGAAGATGATCAAACATCTGTCGAGCACGTTGATCGGGATGACCTACATCTTCGACGAGCCGAGCGTCGGGTTGCATCCGCGTGATGTGGGGCGGTTGAACAATCTGCTCGAGGCGTTGCGGGACAAGGGAAATACGGTGCTGGTGGTCGAGCACGATCCCGACGTCATCCAGATCGCTGACCATATCGTTGATGTCGGGCCACGAGCCGGGCTGCACGGCGGGCAAATCGTGTTCCAGGGCAGCTTCACCGAACTGCGCGCGGCCGACACCCCGACCGGGGCCGGACTGCGCAGGCCGTTCACGGTGAAGGACACCTTCCGCACGGCCACCGGTGAGTTGCTGATCGAGGATGCCGACGTGCACAACCTCAAGAACGTGACCGTCGCGATCCCGACCGGCATTCTGACCTCGATCACCGGGGTCGCCGGTTCCGGTAAGAGCAGTCTGATCCGGGATGTGTTCGTGGTCGAGCATCCCGAGGCGATCTTCGTCGACCAGTCCGCCATCGCCGCCTCCTCCCGCTCCACGCCGGCGACGTATCTGGGGTTGATGGATCCGATCCGCAAACTGTTCGCCAAAGCCACGGGCGAATCGCCGGGCCTGTTCAGTTTCAACTCCGCCGGTGCCTGCAAGCAGTGCGAGGGCCGTGGCGTGATCATCACCGAGATCGCCTACATGGACCCGGTGACCACCCACTGCGACGCCTGCGACGGCCGCCGCTTCTCCGAGGAGGTGCTGGCACTGACGTTGCGCGGCAAGTCGATCGCCGACGTGCTGGAGTTGACCGCCGAAGAGGCGCTGGTGTTCTTCCCGGAGAAGGCGCTGAACACCAAGTTGCGCACCATGAACGAGGTCGGCCTGGACTATCTGAGCCTCGGTCAGGCGATGAGCACCCTGTCCGGCGGTGAGCGGCAACGCATCAAACTGGCCACCCAGCTCGGCAACACCGGCAGCGTCTATGTCCTCGACGAACCGACCACCGGCCTGCACATGTCCGACGTGGACACTCTGCTCGCCCTGCTCGACGGTCTCGTCGAGCGCGGCAACACCGTGATCGTCATCGAACACAACCTCGACGTGGTCGCCCACTCCGACTGGGTGATCGACCTCGGCCCCGACGGCGGCAAGGCAGGCGGCGAAGTGGTCTTCACCGGCACCCCCGCCGCCCTACTCGACCACCCGACCTCCCTCACCGGCGAGTACTTGCGTAAGTACAAGGCGGCGTAGGGTTTCGGCGCTGGGCCGGGTCGGGAGCGGCCCGGTCTTCCCGCGCACGTTTTCGTCGGTGGTTCGGTGCGCGGCGGGTCAGGATGTGCGCGGTTGCGGGGTGGTTCAGGTGGGGGCGGTGAATTGTTGGGTGCCGGTGATGCGGAGTAGGTCGAGGGCGGTGGCGGCGGGGGTGCCGGGGGCGGCGGAGTAGACGACGACGGATTGGTCGGTGTCGGGGACCAGCAGGGTGTCGCATTCCAGGACCAGGACGCCGACTTCGGGGTGGTCGATGGTTTTGGTGGCGCTGCGCCATTGCGCGGAGGGACGTTCACGCCAGAGTTGTTCGAATTGGGGACTGCCGGAACGGAGTTCGGTGATGAGGCGGTCCAGGTCGGGGTCGGTGGGGTAGCGGGCCTTGGCGCTGCGGAGGGTGCCGACGCCGTACGCGCCGACCGCTCGGAGTTCATCGGGGGTGAATCGCACCCGGCCGGGGTCGGTGCCGAGGAAGCATTGCCAGATGATGTTGCGTCGCTGCGGCGGCCAGGCGGAGAAGTCGCCGAGCAGCGCCGCCGCCATCGAATTCCACGCCAGCACATCAGCTTTCGCGGACATCACCAGCGCGGGCAGGTCCGCCATCCGGTCCAGCAGCCGCAACACGCTGGGCCGGACCACCTGGGCGATGCGGCCTGCCTGCGGTGGCGCCGATCCGGCTAGTTGGAACAGCAGGTCGCGGTCGTCGTCGGTCAACCGCAACGCTCGCGACAGTGCGCCGAGCACGGCGGTCGAGGGTCGCGGTCCACGGCCTTGCTCGAGCCGCACCACGTAGTCGACGCTTACTCCGGCGAGTTGGGCCACTTCTTCGCGGCGCAGTCCGGGCACCTGACGGCGCGAGCCCGCGGGCAGTCCGACATCGCGCGGCTGTATCCGGGTGCGTGCCTGCCTCAGCAGCGCCGCGAGTTCCGAGCGATCCATCATTCGATCATCCCGCAGCCGGACCGGCCCGGGGTGGTACCACCGGTCCCAGGACAATGCGGCCCTGGTGGGGTGCCGGGCGCGGGCCGAGGCTGAGGGCATGAACGCAACGACAACGGCTCTGGTGACCGGAGCGAACAAGGGGCTCGGCCGGGAGACGGTCCGCAGGCTCGGCGAGCTGGGCTGGCAGGTGTTCCTCGGCGCGCGCGACGCCGACCGCGGCAAGCAGGCGGCGGTCGAGCTCGCCGAGCAGGGGTTGAACGTCGAATTCGTCCAGCTCGACGTCACTTCCGTCGCATCGATCGCCGCGGCGGTCGAGCTGGTGCGCGAGCGCACCGCGCACCTGGACGTGCTCATCAACAACGCGGGGATCTCCGGTGGGTTCCATCCGCCGGAGCAAACGCAAGCCGCCGACTTCCGTGCGGTCTTCGAAACCAATGTTTTCGCACCGGTCCAGGTGACCCACGCGTTCCTGCCGTTGCTGCGCGCCGCACCGCAACCGCGCATCGTGATGGTGTCGAGCGGAATGGGTTCGCTGGCCATCACCGCCGACCCGAACCGCCTCGAATCGACCTTCCCGAACCTGCCCTACACCGCCTCGAAATCAGCCCTCAACATGATCACCTCCCAGTACTCCCGAGCCCTACCCGGAATCCAGATCAACGCCGCCGACCCCGGTTACACCGCAACGGATTTCAACAACCACACGGGTCACCAAACCCTCACCGAAGGCACCGACGCCATCGTCCACCTGGCCACCCTCGACCCCGACGGCCCCACCGGCGGCTACTTCGACCGCCGAGGCCCGATCCCATGGTGAGGGCCTCATGATCAACGGGACGTGACGGAGGCTCCACTCGGGAAATGTCTCCGCGATGTCCCGTTGATCATGAGGGTCAGCGGGCGCCGCCGTTGACGTAGAGGGTTTGGCCGCTGACGTAGGAGGCTTCGTCGCTGGCGAGGAAGGCGATGACGGCGGCTACTTCGTCGGGTTGGCCGACGCGGCCGAGGGGGGTGCGTTCGGCGACGGATTTCTGGTGGTCCTCGGGGGTCAGGCCGACGCGGTCGGCGGTGGCGGCGGTCATCGCGGTGGCGATGTAGCCGGGGGCGACGGCGTTGACGTTGATGTTGTAGGGGCCGAGTTCGATGGCGAGGGTGGCGGTCAGGCCCTGGATGCCTGCCTTGGCGGCCGCATAGTTGGCCTGGCCGCGGTTGCCGAGGGCCGAGCGGCTCGACAGCGAGACGATCTTTCCGTAGCGCTGGGCCACCATGTACTTCTGCGCGACCTGGGCGCAGTGGTAGGCGCCGGTCAGATTGACCGACAGCACGGCGTTCCAGTCGTCCTCGGAGAGCCGGAAGAACAGGTCGTCACGGGTGATGCCCGCGTTGTTCACCAGGATCTGCGGGTCACCCAGATCGGTGGCGATCTGGTCGAATACGGTGTGGACGGAACCGCGGTCTGTGACGTCGCAGATGTAGCCGCGTGCCGTGCCGCCCGCCCGGGCGATTTGCTCGAGGGTGGCGTCGGGGGTGTTGCGGTCGAGCACCGCGACGGCGGCACCCTCGACCGCGAGCCGCAGCGCGGTGGCCGCGCCGATACCCTGCGCCGCACCCGTCACCACGGCAATCCTGTCGGTGAAACGGTCCATTGGTTCGTTCTCCTCTCCGAACGCGCCCGCTCCGGTCTCGACGCGGCCGACAAGCAATTGGTGTGCAGGCTAGCGACCACGAACCTAACCCGCCGAACCAGGGCGTGAGCCGCCCAACGCATTTCGCCGCCGATCCCGCTGTCCCGGCGGCTATCCGGCGTCGGCGACCGGTCCGAGCTCGTCGGCGAGCCACTGCGGGAATTCGGTGAGGTCGGCGAGGATCACGTCCGCACCCGCGGCGCGGAGTTCGTCGGCGTCGCACGGCCCGGTGGTGACGCCGACCGCGAGGACACCCGCCGTCCGCGCGCCGCGCATGTCGCCGACGTGGTCACCGACGAAGATGTTCGCCCGCTCCTGCCGCAGCACGGTCGCCTTCCCCGCGGACCACAGATCGCCCGCGAGATGGTCGATCCGCCAACCGAGTTCGTCGATGTGCAACTGTGCCAGCGGCCCGTGCTTGCCGGTGACGACCAGCACCCGCCCGCCCCGCTGGTCGATCGCGGCCAGCGCCGCCGCAGCGCCCGGCATCGCCGGAATGCTCGACACGATCGTCGGATACAGCTCGCGATACCGAGCCACCAGCGCCGGAATGAGCTCCTGCGGCGCCCCCGACTCGGCAAGCAGAGTGGCCAGCGGCGGCCCGAGCCGATCAGCGAAGTCGGCGCCACGCACTGGCACATCGAATTCCGCCGCGAGAATGTCGATGGCCCGGCTGACCCCCGGTCGAGAGTCGATCAGCGTCATATCCAGGTCGAAGCCCACCGTCCAGGTCACCCCCCGACCCTATCCGCCGCCCCCGCCGCGACCAGCGAACCCCTCTCCTCGAGCAGGCACCTCGGCTGGCGATGTCAGCCGGTGTCGCACCATCGCCGGAACGCACGCTCTTCCATGATCAACGGGGGTGGCTGCGGCATTGTGCGAGAAGAGGCTCCGTCAGGTCCCGTTGGACACGCGATGTCGGCGCTTCGGCGGGCTGAGCCGCCGCACCGGGCGGCGTTGCTGCGGTGACGAATGCGGCGAGCCATCGATCCTGCTGGCTACCAGTGCGGCACCGGACGCCGCTGGATGGGTAGCCAGGCAGTATTCGCGAGTGGAAATGCTTGGCGGGCAGTGGAGTTCATCGAGGGGCGAAGGTCGGCAGACTGCCCTAGGGTCGAGGCACAGGATCGGAGCGCTGGAGGGCACTATGGGGCATGTCGAGCACAGTGCGACGTGTAAGGCGCCGGTGGATTACGCGTTCACCTATGTAGAGGACTATCGGAACGTTCCGGAGTGGATGTACGGGATACGGCATTTCACCCCGGTGGGGGAGCAGACCTCCGGAGTCGGGTCGGTGTTCGACACGGCGCTGCATCTGGGCCCGACCACGCTGCACCTGCGCACCGACACCATCGAATGGATGGCGGGTTCGCGGGTGACGATGCGTGCGATCAAAGGCATCGAGGGCACGATCCGCTGGGACTTCGCGTCACTGGGTCCGGAAACCACGAAGGTCACCGCCACCGCCGACTACCGGGTACCTGGCGGCCTGGCCGGACGAGCCCTCGATCGCGTGATCCAGGCGTTCATGGGTCCGGCGATCCGGCACACCGAGAAGCACCTGCGCGAGAAGATCGAGACGAGCTACCAGGAGTCACTGCGCGACGGCAGCTGATCCCCACCCGGCTCCTTGCCTCCGTAATCGGGTCCCCGAATTCTTGGACAGTCAGCCTGATTCACGTGGAACCCCGCGTGCAGACGATGAATTACCAAGCCCGCCAACGCCGTTCACGTGCAATTGATGCACCGGACGCAAGTCTGCATCGGGCGCAACGCTGGCCGGGAAGGTGCCCGCGACGGGCGGTTTGCCGCAGCGGTGCGCTCAGCCGAACCACGTGACCAATGCAAACGGCGGCGAGTGCAACGTTGCGTTCCCCGCCATCGGCCATGGCGAACATCGCTGACCGAGTCCTCCAGGCCATGACTCTGTGGCCTGTCCACCCTGTGCCGTAGCTGACGGTTGTGTGTGGTGTGCGTGTTGAATCGGTGGCGTTCACGCATACCGCAGGCACAGGTTGTGCATGGTTCGGAAAGCTGGTTGTTGTCGCGGGGACAGCGGACAACGGGTGACCGTAAAGTTCGGCCCATGGCGTTCCAACTCGACTTGCGGCCGACTCCACCGTTGCAGTTGACGCCGGAATGCCTGGTCCACACCGGGATCGCGCGGCTGTTCGTGACGGGCATGCTTGTCCAGGGCTCCGGCGCCCCACCCGAACCGTTCGGATTCTTCGTCCCCACCGCCACCCCGTTGCCCGCGGCCGCGCCCGAACCGCGACTGCTCGCCGAGGCGCACCTGATGACCGGCATCGCCACCTCCACCTCGGGCAACTTCCCCTTCGGCGTCGAACACGTCCAAGCCAGCTACCTGCCCGACCCGCGCGGCGGCACCGACCGCTGGCTCTACCTCAGCGGCGCCGCCCATATCGGCCGCGAAATCCGCCTCGGTTACCGAGTCACCGTGGTGACCGGATGACCCTCCTGCGCGAGCCGCGGTCGAGCTATCGCCAACGGGACCTAGCTGAGGCGTTTCACGGGTAAGGCATGGATCATGTCCCGTTGATCATGGTGGGATCGGCGTAACGGGACAGGTCCAATCGTGCGATGCGCTGAGGGCAGTGAATTCGAAACGGGCAGCTGGTCCGCAGGCCGCGTGCTTGCCGGGATCACCGAACCCTCGAGCGAGAGACAGGCTAGTGCGAACCCTCTACGTCATCGCACATCCGGAGTCGACACATCACGTCGACGGACTGGTGGGCGGATGGTACGACTCCCCGCTCACCCCGACGGGTTTGCGCGCTGCGGCGGCCATCGCCGAGACACTGCGGACAACAATCCCCGAACAGGCCGATGTCGAATTGTTCTCCTCGGATCTCCAGCGCGCCGCGCAGGCCGCCGAGGTGATCGGCGACATCCTGCACACGACGCCGATCCTCGATCGCAGACTGCGCGAGAAGTCCTACGGCGAGGCCGAAGGCAAGCCCCAGGAATGGCTGCGGCGGCGGTTCGTACCCCCGCCCGCGGTGGGCGAGCGGCTGGCACACGATGAAGGCATAGCGGGAGCCGAGACCATGGCCGCGTTCGGTGCGCGCGTCTACGCGGCGATGGACGTGATCATGGACAGCGATTGCGGCCATCAGGTCATCGTGACGCACGGCGGCGCAATCACTTTCACCGTGGCGGCGTGGACCAGGCTACCGCTCGACGCTCTCGCCTACGCCCGGTTCAACGCCCCCTCGGGCAGCATCACCGAACTCCGCGAGGACGACTACTTCCACAACCGCCAACTCGTCCGGCTCGGCGACACCCGCCACCTCTGAGTGTTCAGGACGTCGCCACCGACGCCGCAGTGCCCTCGTCGACCACAACTCCTGCCGCACGGGTGACCGTCACCCAGGTGTTGTTGACCGCGGCATTGCCGGAGAACGTGTCCGTGAGCGACGGGTCGTGCAGCAGATTGACATTGGCCCCCGGCAGCGCGGCGGCGACGGACCAGCCGACACCGGGCTCCCGATGCCCCCACCCGTGCGGGACGGCAATGGTGCCCGCCCGGATATCGTCACTGACCTCGAGCGGTACCACGATCGAACCGGTGGGGGAGGTGACCGCCACGGGTTCACCATCGGTCAGCCCGCGCGCGGACGCGTCCGCGGAATGCATCAGTGCGGTGCAGCGGTCACGCCCCTTCACCATCGCGGGGACGTTGTGCAGCCAGGAGTTGTTGCTGCGCAAGTGCCGCCGCCCGATCAACTTGAGGTCATAACCGTCCATCGGCGTCGTGATCGCGCTACCGGCGCGGGCGTCATCGAGAATCTGGCGGGCCGCGGCACAGAAATCCTCCGGCGCCAAACGCACCTTGTGATCCCTGGTCCCGATCAGCGAACGCAACCTCGGCCGCAACGGACCCAAATCGATCCCCCCGGCCGAGTCCCGCACCTTACCGACCGTCAACCCCTTACGCCCCCGCCGCAACACCCCATACGGGCCGGTGGCCACCCCGACCGTCGCCAACCGCACCGGACTGAACTGCTCCAACACCCCATTGAGCGCCCGTCCCGTCCACCGCCGCACCGGCAACGGCACCAACTCGGTCACCAGCCGCGCCATGATCTGCCAATCCTCCAGCCCATCGGCGGGCGGATCGAAAACCCGAGCGTCGTAGCGCAGGTTGTTGCGCACACTGAACACCGGGAACAGCAGGTTGACGTCCTCGCGCTCCAGTGGCGAGATCGGCGGCAGAATGATGTCCGCGTGCCGGGTCGTCTCGGTGATGTACATGTCCACGGCGACATAGAAATCCAGCGAATCCAGCGCCGAGCCGAGCCGGCCGCGCTGTGGCGTGGACAGCACCGGATTTCCGGCGTAGGTGATCATCGCCCGGATCCGGCCAGGACCTTCGGTCAGGATCTCATCGGCCAATACCGCGACCGGCAGCTCGGTCCGGAACGACTTGTAGACCCCGGAACGATCCGTCCACGCCCCGTAGGCCATCGGCAGGTATTTCGTGAACCGTGCCGCGTCCACCGGTGGGGTCGCGAACATCTGCCCACCCGCCCGATCCAGGTTCCCGGTGACCGCGTTGATGGTGTTCACCAGCCAATGCGTGAGCGTGCCGGTCACCTGCTGGCACACCCCGATCCGCGCGTACAACACCGCCGACGACGCGGCGGCATGCTCGCGAGCGAGCAGGCGAATGGTGTCCGCGTCGACTCCGGCATGCGGGGCCATCCGCTCCGGTGTCGCCTCGGCCACCAGCTCCCGCAGCTGTTCCCATCCGGTGCACTGCGCGCGAATTGCCTTTTCGTCGCACAGGTTTTCCGTGATCAGCACCCGCAGCATCGCCAGCAGCAGATACACATCACCACCTGGGCTCACCGCCACATGCTGATCGGCCAGCCGCGCGGTCTCGGTGCGCCGCGGGTCGATCACCACCACCTTTCCGCCCCGGCTCCGCACATTCCGAATGCGCTGCTTGGCATTGGGCATCGTGGTGATCGACCCGTTCGACACCGCCGGGTTCGCGCCAAGGATCACCAGCCGATCGGTGCGATCGATATCGGTGACCGGCATCAGCACGTTCGACCCGAACATCCGCCACGCCACGAACTCCTGCGGAAACTGATCGATCGACGACGCCGAATAGAAGTTCTTGGTCAGCAACACCGCACGCAGCAGCGCCCCGTAGATCACCGACGAACTGTGCGCCGCCGGGTTCCCCAGATACATGCCGATCGCGCTCGGCCCGTACTCGCCGCGCACCGCCCGCAGCCGCTGGCCGATCTCCCGGAACGCCTCATCCCATCCGATCGGCTCGAACCCGTCACCCACCCGTCGCATCGGCGTCCGCAACCGATCCGGATCATGATGCAGCCCACCCATCGCCGTCGCCTTCGGGCAGATATAGCCCTGCGACAGCACGTCATCCGGATTCCCCTCGATCCGCGTGACCTGCTCGCCCTCGACGGTCACCAGAATTCCGCAGTGTGCCTCACACAGCGTGCACTGCCGGGCAATGGTGGTGGCACTCATGGGGTTACCCCTTCCGCCGGTTCGCTTGCCAAAGGCTACCAAGCAGACCGTAGGTACCTCTATGCTCACAACCCACCGAATCAGCGCCTTCCGGGCCGCTCACGAGGCGCACGCCGAACCACACAACCAACGAACCCGCCCGTCATGCGGTAAGGGCTATCGACCCAGGGCCGCCAGCACCCTGCGTGCCTGGTGGTCGGCGCCGAGTTGGTTGGGGTGGAACGGCACCGCCAAACCCGGAGGGTTGCTCGACCATGGGACCAGCCCTTCGGCCCACCGGACACCGGGAGGCTGGCACGCATCGTGACCGCTGCTCGTGCTGTATGTGTCGACCAACTCGACGCCCGTGGCTCGCGCGACGCGCGCCAGCATCGCATTCAGCTCGATCAGCTTGCGACCCAGCCAATCCGCGTCGGCATCGGAGATCGGTACGGTCGGGAAACAGCCGGGTCCGGTGGTGACTCCTTCGAAGTAGTCCAGCAGCAGAATCCGCGCCCGCGGCGAGCGCTGCCGAATGCCGTCGATGGTCGCGGTCACCTTCTGTTCTGCCGCGGCGATATTCAGCGACATCTGATCCACGTCGCCGTCCACCAAAGTATCCAGGCACGGCGACAGCGCCGCGTCACCGGTCACGCACTGCTGCACGGTCGCCGCCAACCCCGCGTCGTTGCCACCGATTCCGAGCGTCACCAGATCGGTGGACGCGGTGAGCCGATCGAACTGCGGGGGATTGACCCCGAACGGAACACTGTGCGGGCCGGTCATATGCACCGAGGTCGCGCCACCACATGTCGCATCCCGGAAAACCGGAACAGCCAGCGCGGCCGCGACCTGTTTGGGATAGCTACCCTGGCTCTGCGCGCACGCCAACGGCACGAACTCACCCGTCGCCTGGCTCAGCGAGGCATCCGCGGACCACGAATCACCCAGCGCCACATACTCACCGAACGCCGGAGCCGCTGACGCCACCGGAGCGCCACCGCCCGCCGTCACCATTGCCGCTGCCGCACAAGCGATCACAACTCGCGCCGTCTTGCCCACCATGCCTCCACACCAACCAGCCCGACCCAACTGGACATACGCCCAGCGCTGGTGAACCTAACATCCGCCCACCCACGGGCAATCTCCGGTCATTCCAGCGCTATCCGGTGCAGTCCACGCCACCTCGCCGCCGCTTTCTCGCGGCCCTGGTTTCGGCGCTGGCCGTGACCACCACCGGATGCATCGGTGCGGCGATCAAGTCTTGCGGTCACGCCGGTTTCGCGGCCTCGCCCGCGCGAACCCACCTGCAATGCGGGTTCACGCGGGTGTTCATGGCAGGCAGCGGATGAGAAGGTTGCGGATTTGTTCCCCGGTGGGTGGGATGTCGGTTGCCATGCCGCGCAGGGTGATCCCTTGGGCGGTGTCGGTGAGCAGGGCGGCGGTGTCGGGGTCGGTGTAGTGGGCGTACATGGTGCGGGTAGCTTCGGTGAAGCGGTCGGCGATCGGTCGCAATGCGGGACGCCGAATGGCGGCGACGTACAACTCGAGTTGCACGGTGGTGATCGTGCGTTCGGTAGTGAAGCAGCCGATCAGGGCGTCCGCGGTCTGATCGATGATCTGCTCGATCGTCTTCGCGGGATCGGTCCGCGGGATGGCGGCCATGAGGGCGGCGTAGTCGGCGACGCAGATCTCGAGGGCTGCGGTGAGCAGATCCTCTTTGTCCTTGTAGTGATAGGTGGTGCCCGCGATCGGAACGTCGGCGGCCTCGGCGACCGCGCGGTGGGTCAAGCCCTCCACGCCCCGTTCTCCGATGACTTGAATCGCGGCGTGCGCGATGCGTTCCCGGCGGTTCGGATCGAATCGGCGTCGGCGCACTGGTTTTGCGCTCTGTGCGACCTCGGCCATTTTTCCTCCACCGCAGCTGTCCGGACTTTCCGATACCTTCAGGGTACGTATGTACCTAGTGCGATTTGGCTCATATCGGCTTTTCTCGGACTTGCCCATAGGGTACAACTGTACTTAGCGATACCGCTGTTCGACGGAGCCCACCGATCGGCGTCACTGCCGATCGGTCACCGATTCGGACAGTGGTTTGCCCGGCCTCCCGCAGGGTGCGCCCGCGGAACACGAACCCGTGTTTCGCTCCGATCGAGTTCGAGGTGATGACTTATTCCTTCCCAGGCCAAGTAGCCGTTGTTCCGGCACTGACCCGTGAGCCGCCGAGTGCGTGCTCCGGTCATGTCGTGGACGGCTTTTCCCGATGGCCTGGGACTTTGTCGTACCCGTTTCCACTCTCCTGTGCGCAGTTGGCGTACGTGGCCCAGGTCTGCCCGTATCCCTGACCAACTGTAAGAACAGGAGGTTTTCGTGTCTTCGGAAACCCTTGACACCGCCCGCGCCCGCAGTTCCACCGGCGCTGCGGGCCGCGCGCTCACCATCACGCTGATCGTGGTGCTGGTCGCCGAGTTGATGAACGCGCTCGACGGCTCCATCGTCTACACCGCGCTACCCTCGATCCAAGCCGATACCGGCGCGACAAGCGCTGCGGTGCAGTGGATTCCGGCCGCATACACGCTGGTGTTCGCCCTCGGGCTGATCACCGGTGGGCGACTGGGTGATATCTATGGCCGCAAACGGGTCTTTCTCACCGGCACCGCCGCGTTCACCGTGGCCTCGCTGCTGTGTGGCCTCGCGACCGGACCTGCCATGCTGATCGGCGCTCGCGCGCTGCAAGGTGCCGCCGCCGCGGTCATGGTGCCGCAGGTGCTGGCCACCCTCTACATCAGCTTCGACGGCGAAGCCCGAGCCAAGGCTTTCGGCCTCCGACCGGCCCGCGCCTGAGCCCACCGTCGTTCCCCTCCGCTCCTTCCCGGAGGGGAACGACGGCTCGCCGCGTGCTTCGGCACATTCCAGACCTCTTTGGCGTCCTCCGAAATGGAACATCCATGATTCGAGTGCTGATCGCCGGCAGCCTACGACTGCCCCGCGAAGCGATGGCCACCGTCCTGTCCGGCGTGCCCGGCATCCAGGTGGTTTCACAGGTGTCACTGGGCACCGAGGTAGTGCCAAGCGCGCTGCGTACTCGGCCGAACCTCGCGCTGTTGGACGCTGATCTCGCAGGGCTGGAAGGGGTTTCGGCCGCCGTGCAGCTCAAGTCGGTCTTACCGTCCTGTCGTGTCGTCCTCGTGACGCCGCCGCACCGGCCCGATCTGTTGAAGTCTGCCTTAGGGGCCCAGGTGGAGGGGCTGCTGAGCAAAGCGGCGTCGATAGGTGCATTGACCGACACCGTGCATCGGGTCGCCCACGGCGAGCGGGTACTGGAGCCACACACGGTCGCCGAAGCCCTGCGTGTGCCCGGCAACCCGCTCAGTGCCCGCGATATCGACATTTTGCGCCTTGCCGCGCAGGGACGCACTCCCGGCGAAATCGCTGCGACATTGCATCTTTCGGCCGGAACCATCCGCAACAACCTAGCGGCCATCAACCACAAACTCGGCACCCGCAATCGCATCGAGGCGATTCGGTTGTCCACCCAACGAGGGTGGATCTGAACGGCCGCGCATTGTGCACCGGGTCGCCGCCCGACCAAGGAAAGTCACCATGTCACACACCCGATTCATCTACCGCGAAACCACCCCCGCCGACCAGCAATTCTTGGCGGAGATGCTGATCGAGGCGACCCAAGCCTCCGGTCACCTGCTCACCCTCGACGACTTGCCCAGCACCGCCGAGTCCTACCGCTATGTCGCGGACTGGGGCAAACCTTCCGACCTCGGGGTCATCGCCCACGATCAGCACGGCATACCCGTCGGCGCGGCGTGGGCGCGACTGTTCGACCGGTCGGCTCACCGGCGTTCATCGACGACCACACCCCGGAGTTGACTATCGCCACCGCCGCGACCGTTCGCGGCCAAGGACTGGGAACTGTTCTGCTACAACGCCTTCAGGACACCGCCAGACAGTCTGGGCTGCCCGCACTGACGCTGGGAGTCCATCGCGACAACCAACCCGCGCAACGGCTCTACCGCAACGAAGGATGGACACCCCATACGACGGCAGGCGAGTACACCATCCTGGTCAAACACCTCAATTGAATCCGTGGTCGGGGAGTGGGTCAGTACACACCTTCAGGCGCTGCCGGTTCTGCTCAATTCGCCGAGTAGTGCCCAGGTTCGCTCCTCGTCGCGCGTCGACCCTATCGCGGTCAGCGCGAAGATCAGTTCGCCAACGCCGGCCTCGGCGTAACGGGCTACCGCGTCGGCCATGGTCTGCTCGTCGCCGATCACGGCCAATTCCACTGGATGGGAGACTTTCTCACGGTCCAGCAACGCACGGTATGTCGGCATCTCGCCGTATCTGTGCATCTGTTGCGCCGCGCGATCACGGGCGGCGGCGACGTCAGCGGTGACTACTCCGCCCACCATGCCGATCACCCGAGGTGTCGGCCGAGCGGCTGCCGCCGCGTGTCGAGCAAGTGTTGGGATGGTGAAGTCGGCCAGGGTGTTGGGACCGGTGAGGAGTGGGAGCGCGCCGTCGGCGAGTTCGGCGGCGACCTGCAGGGTCAGCGGACCCGAAGTGGCCAGCAGCACGGGGACCGGTGCGTGGACCGTCGGCATCATGCTGCGGGTCGGTGATTTGGCCACCAGCGTCTCGCCGCTGTGGTCGACCGCGCCTGTGTGGAGCAGATCCCTTAAGGCACTGAGGTATTCGCGTAGGTAGCGGATGCGCGGGTGCGTGTTGCCGTAGCCGGCGGCGATCTCCGGCAGCGACAAACCGAGGCCGAGTTCGAAGCGCCCGTTGCCGGCCGCCTGCGCTGTTTGCGCCTGCATGGCCAGCGCGTTGGGGTGGCGTGGGTGGATCGGGACGATCGCCGTCCCGACCGTGATGTCGGGCAGTTCCCGCCCGATCAGCGCGGCAACTGTCAGTGCGTCGTAGTCGAACCGCTGGGTCAGCCAGACCGCGGGCACGCCGAGCGCGGCCAACTTGCGGGCCTGGTCGAGCAGGTAGTCGACGGGATTCACCCCTGGGGTGAGCTGGTTGTAGTAGTCGGTGGGCAGGGCAACGCCGATTCGCATACCAACAAAAGTACACCAAGTTTACTTATCTACTCGGTTTACATTTGGCTACACTGCTGACATGACCCCCGAGCCGGGCCTGCGCGAGCGCAAGAAACAACACACTCGCGCAGCCATCTCCGACGCCGCGCTGCGGCTCTTTCTTGCCGATGGATTCGACGCGGTGTCGGTGGTGGACATCGCCACCGCCGCGGAGGTGTCCAAACGCACACTGTTCAAGTACTTTCCGTCCAAGGAGGACCTCGTCGTGCACCGGTTCGCCGACCACGTCGACGAGGCTGCCCGCGTGGTACGAAGCCGGGCACCCGGACAGGTGCCGTTGGCCGCCCTGCGAGCCGCGTTCCGCGCCGGGCTGGACCACCACGAACCCAGCACCGGCCTGTGCGATGCGCCCGAGGTGCTGGCCTGCTACCGACTGGTACTGAATACCCCGGCGCTGACCGCGCGCCTCGCCCAGTTCCTCACCAGCGGAGAGGATGCGCTCGCCCGGACACTCGGGCCGCCAGGGGAACTGGACGCGCGGCTGGCGGCGAGCGCGATCATCGCGGTGCAGCGCAACCTCAGCGAGGCCAACTGGCACGCGCTGGCCAATGGCCAGACGGCAGCACAGCGGCATCCGGTGGCGGTCGGCGAGGCAGAGCGCGCCTTCGAGCTGCTGGACAGGGGTATCGGCGATTGGTTCCAGGTTGCCTGACCTGCTGCCGCAGCTATGGACCAGTCAGGTGGTTGCCACCAGGATCTGTTCCGATTCCGCGGGCTGGAGCCCGTCGGCACGGTCGGCGAAGTAGTGGCGGGTCAGCTGGCTGGGCGAAATATGCTGGGCTGCAGCGAAACCCGCCTCCTTGGCCAGCGACACGATCTCGTCGGGGCGGAAGAAACTGATGAACGGAGTGCCCGATGCGCGGGCGCCCTGTTCAGCGAACCGGCGCAGCCGCTGTTCGTCGGAATCGACGAGTCCGAGCGGCAGCATGAACGTCGTAGCCAGCGTGGAGCCGGGCGCCAGCGTCGAAATCTGGCGGAGGGTGGCGATATTCGTCTCCCGGGTGAGGTACATGGAGACGCCGGTGGATGCCACGACCGCCGGTCGGCGCGGGTCGAAACCGGCGGCCGTCAATCGCTCCCACCACGAGTCCACCTCGAAATCGACAGGTACCAGCCGCAATCGGTCCGGAACGCCGAATCCGAGTTCGGTGAGGCGTTGCCGCTTCCATGCCTGCGGGCCGGGCTGATCGATCTCGAACACCGTCAGCCGCGCGGCCAACTCGGGCCGGCGCTGCGCGAAGGTGTCCAGTCCGGCGCCGAGGAGAACGTACTGATCCACGCCGCGGCCGACCTGTTCGGCGAGCAGATCCTCGATGAAGCGAGCCCGGGACACGACGCCCGCGCGCATCGGGCTGGTGGTCTGCGGATCCATATCCGGGCGATCCCGCCAGCCGTCCTCCGGCGCCGCCAGCCGCAGCCCGATCTCGTCGTCGAAAACATAAGGGGGTGCATCGATCTGCGTATGCAGTGCCCGCCACAGCGCAACCCGGACCGCGGTGTGATCCGGGGCGATCATCTGCTCGCTCGGCATCACACTCACTCCTGGCCCGGCGCCTGCAGATTCCACAGCCGCCCGTCCGGGTCGCGGACGGTCATCTCCTGGGTCCCGTAGTGGGTCGCCTCGAAGTCGGTGACGATGTCGACATCGCCGCCGGGGCGATTGTGCGTGTCGGCGACCTTCACCACCAGCAGCGTCCGCGGATCCTGGGTCGGTGGGACCTCGGCCACGAAGACATAGGGGCCGTCACCGCTACGGAACTGGCCCGAATTGTGGTCGGTCTCGAACTCGACCTCGAAACCCAGTTCCTGTAGAAACCTGGCCTGCTTGCCCCAATTGTGGGTCTCCAGGAACACGGCCTCGATGCCCTCGGTCTTCATATCAATCCTTTCCTGACGGTGACTGCGGGCGGGTGTCGTCGAGGTAGGCGCGCAGCGCGTCGGCCACCAGCGCCGACAGCGACATCCCCGACTCGATCGCCCGGAACTTGACCTGCTTGATCAGCCCGAGCGGCAGGTAAACGTTGAACTGCTTCACTTCCTCTTCGCCCACAAGCCAATGCTAGCATACTAGCAAGCTAGCGCCCAGGCGCGATCCGCGTACCGTTCTTGCTCGGCTGCCGACAACTCCCATGCCGTCGGAGGTGACCCAGTGGAGAGCGCGGTGAGCAGGTACGAGATGTTGAACTCGCCGCTGACACGGAGTTCGTCGAGGATCTGAACGCGCTGTCCGGGACCGGCCCGGCTTGCTCGCGTCTCTCAGCGAAGTCGCTCAGCCAGCCGCGCGCGCAGCGGAGAATAGTCGTGGTCAGGGAAGAGATCAGGGAACGCGGCCAGCATGATTCGCATATTCGTCGCCGGTCCGTGGAATTCGTCGTTCTTCATGTCCACATCGGCGAACAAATATTGCCACCCATGTGCCCCTTTGGTGACAAGGAGAGCGTCAAGGTACTCCCGGTAGTTCAAGTCGAGTCGGAAAGTACCGCGAGTGCCGTGGTAGTACCAGATCTCCGGGGTGGTGACGCCGGGCTGGATGCGCAGTGCCGCCATCGTACCGACCCCAGTCCTGGGCTGGCTGTCGAATACTCGCAGCTGTGGATAAAGGTGACGTTCGAACTCGGTGCTGTCTTCGGTCACCAAATGCTTCGCGGTGGCGAACATCGCCGCCCCTAGGTGCCGAACCGAGAATTCACCGCTCAGATAGGTGTCCTCGAGGTAGATGCCCCAGTGGCTGGACACGCCCTCGAACCGCAGAAAGCCCTGCTGGAGTTCCGGATCGAGGATCAGCCCATGCAGCTCGGCCAACCTCGCGAAGGTCGTCGGCACATCCCCGTAGATCTTCTCGACCGGGCCTCGTTCTTCGAAATAGACTTCGATGCCGCGAGCCTGTTGGAGTTCGTCGAGTAGTTGCATGTAGCGCTGCTCCTGCGGGGACAGGTCGGTCACGTAGGCCTCTTCCTATTACGCGTACGAATCGTTGAAGACGGCCAGCCACAGGAAGTCCCGGTAGAACGCGCCGAGGCCGGTGCCGCCGTCGAGCGCGCGGCACCGGCCGGTCGAACCGAACCCTCAGCCGACCCAGTTACAGAACGTCGACTTCTGACCGAGCAGGCACGGGAGCCACGCCGAGCCGGAGGCCAGCGAATTCGCCGAGCCGGACGGCGAGATATCGGCCACCTGCTGCGTCTCAGCGCTGGCGGTCGGAGATTCGAGGGGGAGGCCCTGCCCCGCCATCGCGGGCGCCGCCGCGTACACCGCGCCTGCCACGGCCGCACCGACCACCAGAGACGAAACCCCAAAACGCTTCATTGACACTACCTTTCACAATCAGTGCACTCCGTGCGCGCCCAACGGTAGCGACCTGATCATCCGTTGAAACGCCGTCAATTGCCGTGCCCACGCCGCTGGTGGCACCACCAACTCGGCGCGCAGCGCCCGGGCCGATCCGTCGAATGCGCGCTTATGTCGATGCCCCGTTGTCGACCTGCGGCGCGTCCTTGGGGCGGCGCAGGCCCGACAAGATGACGTCGGCGGCGATCTGCCAAGCGCTTCCGGCGTTGATCGCGGCGGCGAGACCGACCAGCAATCCGTAGTAGGTGGCTGTCGTGACTTCGGTACGCAGCACCTGCGCCGCCTGGGCTCTGGCGACCAACTCGGCCAGGCCCGCCGCGAATGCTGTGTCCTCTTCGTCCGACAACTGGGATTTGACGGACTCATCCATCAGCAACCTGCGCAGACCTGGTTCGCGGCTCATCATCTCGCCACACCACCGGACGTGGTCGGCGACAGCTCCCCATGGATCGGTGATCGATAACGAACGCCCGAGGGTCGCGTCCCGTTGGGTGGCCCATTCGTGCGCCATCGCCGAGACGAGCTGCTGTTTGGTGGGGAAGTTGCGAAACACGGTGCCGATGCCGACACCCGCCGCCTCGGCGATCGCGCGCATCTCCAGGCCGGTGCCGTCGGCGGCGAAAGCAGCGCGCGCAGCGTCCAGGATGCGCTCGCGGTTGCGACGCGCGTCGGATCGTTCACGTTTGGCGCTGTTGCTCGTCATGCAACCAGTTAACCGGATCCAGAAATCCGGTTCCACTTGATCTACCTGAGGCGCTCCGATAATGTGGAATTGGAGTTCCGGTTCCGATTTAGCACAGGATAGGTCGATCAATGCATGTGACTAGGCATATACCGCTCGTAGCCCTACTCACCGGAGTGGTGCTAGCGATGGTTGGGTGCGGAGCCCAGGGCGGGGGAGACAGGGATCGTCCGCAAGCCCAGCAGTCGGTCAATGACGGAATTCAGCGCCTCATGGCGGCGCTCGATCACCGCGATCTGGAAGGGTTCGTTGCTGAATTCCATCCCGACGCGGACTTTCACAACCCGATCGGCATGGTGCTGCACGGGCGGGCGGAGATCAGGTCGCTGCACGAGAAACTGTTCTCGCCACAGCCCCCGCCAGGCTTCCCGAGCTTCGTCGGCACCTCATCGACAGGCTCGATCCAGTCCGTGCGAGTGCTCGGTAAAGATGTCGTGGTCGTCGACTGGCAATGGACCCAGCAGGGCGCGCGCACCAGCGCAGGCGACTGGCCGGACCGGCAAGGAACGAACACGACCGTCTGGACGCGGGAGAACGGGAAATGGGGAGTCACCGCATGGCGCGACAAGGATTTCCCACCCGGCTACCAACGGCCTCCAGGGTTCTGAACCACCGAAGCACACGCCGCATCGGCCCAAGAACGCCACGGACGAGCCGCAACGGTGCGTTGCGAAGGCCGGCGCCGAACGGTGTGTCTCGGGCCGAGCGCGTGGTCCAGGTCGGTGGAAATGGCGGCAGGGATGACAGCGCCGGGGAGTGAGTGTACAGTCACTCACATGACCAAGCGAGCCACTCTCTCGACAGCCGAGATTCGGCGCGAGGCTGTTGTCGACGCGGCGATCGAGGAGTTCGCACGCACCGGCTACCACGGCACGCCCATCGCCAACGTCGCGACCAGGGCCGGGATTTCCCCCGCCTATGTGTTCAAGCTGTTTCCCGGCAAGACCGCCCTGTTCGTTGCGGCGCTGGATCGCTGTTTCGAACTGGTGGAGCAGGCCCTGGCCGCCGCAGCCGCGACCGCCGCGGGCTGCGCTCCGGAGGAGGTTCTGTACCGGATGGGCGGCGCGTACGCCGACCTCATCGCCGACGACAAGCTGCTGATGCTCCAGGTCCATGCGCAGTCGGTCGCTGAGATCGCCGAAATCGCCGACGCCATGCGCCAAGGGCTCGCGCGAGTCACCGAAATGGCCAAGGTGCGCTCGGGTGCCGGAGACGAACAAGTCCAGCGATTCATGGCCTTCGGGCAACTCTGCCATCTCATCACGACGCTGGACATCGACGACCACCAGGGCACCTGGGCAGAAATCCTCACCGCCGGAATCCGTCATCCCAACAGGCCCGAGACCCGCCACAAGACCTAGCCGCCAGAGGCGCTCGACGATCTGTGAACTCGCGCGTCTCTCATTCGCTCAGAGTGATTGACCAGTCACACACTATAGGAGAACCCGTGACTCGCGACACGACACAGACTGTCACCACCGTGGAGGTCGTCCTGCCCCCTCGGCCGCGTCTTCGACCTGGCCGTCGCGGGCCGGATACGGACCCGGGCGGCTGCTCGAATTCCTTGTCGGAGGTGGCCGAGGCGATGCGACTCGCCGAATCCGGCACCGTCGTCGGCAAGGTGGTGCTCGAGTCATGAGCGTTTCCACCAGCCGGTCGCCGGTCTTGTCCGCAGGGCCGTCCCGGCACGCACGCGCTACGGTACTCGCCGCGGCCGCGCTGACGATCATGGCGGCCGCGATCATCTCCCCGAGCCTTCCCGGCATGCGCACCGAGTTCGCGGCTACCCCGGGTGCGGATCTGCTGGTCCGTCTCGCGGTCACCGTCACCTCCCTGGCCATCGCGGTAACCGCGCCGATCTCGGGCCGGATCGCCGACCGGTTCGGATATGCACCACTGCTGGTTGGCGGCTTGCTGCTGTACGCCGTGAGCGGCACGGCGGGCTACTTCCTCGACGAGTTGCCCGTGTTGCTGGTCAGCAGGGTCGTGCTCGGCATCGCGGTCGGCGCAGTGATGACCGCCGTGAGCACTGCGCTCACGCACTGGTACGACGGTGCGCGGCGGGCGCGATGGCTGGGTTGGCAACAGGCGTCCGCCAGCCTCGGCGGTGTCGTGTTCCTGCCGTTGGCGGGCCTGCTGGCCGCCATCGACTGGCGGGCTCCGTTCTGGATCTACGCGGTCGCCGCGGTACTCGCCCTGGCCGCCACCACCGCGCTACGCGATCAACGTCGCGATCACCAGCCGGCGCCATCATCGGTGCGCCGCCCCATGCACAGCAGGACCCGCCCTGTCCTGGGGATCTACGCCTTCGCCTTGGCCGCGACGCTCGCGTTCTACATGGCGCCAACGCAACTACCGTTCCTGCTCGCCGGTGACGGCGTGAGTCCCGCCGCGATCGGCACCGTCATCGCGGGCAGCACACTGACCAGTGCGGCGGGGGCGCTGGCGTTTCCGGCCTTGCGAAGTCGTTTGTCCTCGGCATCGCTCACCGGGTTCAGCATCGCGATGCTGGGGGTGGGGTGGATTGTCGTCGGCACCGCGGCATTTCTTCCGCAGGTGATGGCGGGACTGCTGATCGGCGGATTCGGCGTCGGCGTGGTCGTACCGCATCTCAGCTCGAGACTCGGCGACCTCGCTGCGCCCGAGCACCGGGGACGGATCCTCGCCGGGCTGGTCACCGCGATATTCCTCGGCCAATTTCTATCCCCCTTGCTCCTCGCCCCGCTGGTATCGGCCCTCGGAACAGCCGGTGCCTTCGCCGCCACCGGCATCACACTGCTCGCCGGCTCCGCGGTCACCCTCGTCCACGGACGCAAAAAGAACACCACTCAGAAAGGTTCAGAAAGATGATCTACCACGGCAATCGCTTCACCATCAAACCCGGCACCCCCGCCGAACGGCTCGAGCAGGCACTGGAAAGCTTGCGCAACCAGGGACGCCAGATCCCATCGGTACGGCACTTCACCGTCGGACCCGACTACGGCGGCGAATACGACTACGGCGCGGTCTTCGCCATCGATGATCTCGACGGCTACTGGGAATACCTCACCCACCCCGCCCATCTGCACACCGACCGCATCGGACTGCCTCTGGTGGACAAGTTCATGTCCTTCGACATCACCGACGACCCCGACCCCGAGATGGGCGCGAAGATCGCCGCGCTACACCAGCGGCGCTACGACAGCGACCCCGAACTCACCCGACTGGTCACCGATCTCGGCGAATACCAAGGCAGCGCAGCCCCCGGACAACACCACGACCAATAGCTACGCACCCGACCCGGACCGAACGGCACCCGGCACCCGCCACATTCAGGCGAGGGCCGGGTGCCACGAGGCGCTTCTCACGCCCCGGATAACCGTCTCCAGTTCTGCGATCGCCTCCGGGAGGTGGCGGCGCCGTGTGGTTATGGCACAGCGGGTTTCAGGAGCTGCTGCCTACGTACGTGCTACCACCACCGCCTCAAGGGACTACCACTCTGACCGCGAAATCATCCCAGGCGATCGGTGCGAGGCATGCGGTGCCGACCGGGGATTCCGGTGGGTGCCATCCCGCCGAGACCGCCGGTCGACGGCGCGTCCGCTGGGTTTATTGGCTTGCCTGTCTCCGAATGCACCGCCATCCTCGTGCAATGCAAACCGAACGGTCACCGGCACTGGCGCCCGGGATCACCCCGCCCGAACGAATCATCTTGGACGAGCTACTGATTCGCCGATGGCAGCCAGCAGATCTCCTGCCGCGATGGAAGGCGATGACCGCATCGTTCGATCACTTACGCCCATGGTGGGACGACAGCCTCCTCGATCTCGCGACAGTGGACGGCCAGCGCACCTACGGGGAACAAGCCATGCGCTGGCCAACCGAGCGAGGATCCTTCCGCTACGGCATTTTCGACCTAGCCGAGACCGTGCTCGGCGGCGCGGACCTGCATGACAGGATCGGTTACGGCGCAATCGAACTCGGCTACTGGTGCCACGTCTCGCACACCGGGAACGGCGTGATCACCCGCGCCGCGGCGGCGCTGACCGAGATCGCCCTCGCCCTACCAGCCATAGACCGCGTCGAAATCCACTGCGACGCAACCAACACCCGCAGCGCCGCCGTGGCCCGCCGGATCGGGTTTCGCCTCGATCGGATCGGACCGCGCGAGAAGACCGCTCCCGCCGACTCCGGCCGAGCGATGTGCTGGATCAGGCACCGCCCAGCGCGACCGGGGTCATGAGCGGAGCCGATCAGGTCTGTTGACCATCGCGGATGCCGAGAGGCGCAGCGTGTCGATGTTCGGAATCAGCGTGTCCCGGATCGCGGTAGGCGGTGGACAGTGAAAGCGCACGCAGTAGACACAACCAGCCGATTCCACCGATCACCATGCGGCCGTAATTCAGTCGGGTCCACCAAGTAACGAAGGAGTCGATGCGCTCGGGTGACCACGAGCCCCCATCGGACTGGAACGTCAGCATCTGCGGGACGAAGTAGCCGTAGCTGATCGCGGCGTACCCGCACATCACGGCCGCACCGGCCAGCCACCAGGAACGGTTGGGCGCGGTGGAGCGCCACGCGAACACCAGATTCGCTACTGCGGCAACCGCGACGACCGGCGACACGAACGGCCAGAACGCGCGTCCCGCACGGTGCATCCCCGACTCGTTCATTCCGTCGAGCACCTGGTCGGGTGGCAGGTCGGCCCACAGCGAAACGACTGCGAGCTTCTCGTACCAACCGGCCCCGAACTGTATGCCGACGAATATGACCAGAAGCCACAGGAAATAGACATCGACTCGTCGCATGGCGGCTTTCATGCCGACCATCGTCTCTGTGCAGCGCCGATCGCCGCATCCGGGCCGAGCCCCCAATTGATTGCGGGAGTTTTCCCTGAGTTCTCCCGGAATATCGACGATCTCGTCGTCTACCGATTCACGACCGATGATCAGATGTCACAACCCGATGAGCCGGGCCCGCTCAGGCACTCGACAGCCACGGAAGCATTGAGGCGCGACTTTCCCACGCGCCCTTACCTTGTCGTCACAGTGACGTTTCGCGGTGGACAACCTGAGCCTACAGTTGAGCCAGCAGGGGAGACCTCCAGGCTCACCACAGGCAACAAGCATGACCAACGGGACATGGCTGAGGCATTTCGCGAGTAGCGCCACAGCCATGTCCCGTTGATCATGACGAATCCTGGCTTACGCGGGGACCGCGGCGGCCGGTTCGTCTGTCGGGCGGTTCTGGAAACCTGGCAGGTGGCGGTTCACCGCGGGGATCATGAGTTGGATCAGCGGGCCGATACCGAAGGCGTACACCAGGGTTCCGATGCCGACGCTGCCACCGAGCACCCAGCCGGTCGACAACACCGTCACCTCGATCGCGGTCCGTACCACCCACACCGAGACTCCGGTCCGCCGAACCAGTCCAGTCATCAGTCCATCGCGCGGGCCCGGCCCCATCCCGGCCCCGATGTACAGCACCGTGGCGATCGCATTGAGCACCACGGCCGCACCCATCGCACCGACCTGCGCGGGAATCATCTGCCACGCAGGCAACAGCCACAGTCCCACATCGACCGACACCGCGATGACCACCACATTGCTCACCGTCCCCAGGCCGGGCCGCTGCCGCAACGGAATCCACGCCAGCAGAACGACAATCCCGGTCACAGCCGTCACCGCACCGAAGCTGAGCGGCACATGCTCGACCACACCCTGATGAAACACATCCCACGGATCCAACCCGAGACCCGCCCGCACCATCACCGCCATCGAGAACCCGTACAACCACAGACCGACATACAACGCAACCAACCGCCGAATCAACACCCGCCCAGCATGCCGACCACTGGCATGCCAAAACAGAGCCACCGGTAAAGATCTGGCCTCGTGGACCGGCGCTGGAACGGGTCGCACCGAACGGGTCGGCGAGACTTGTCCGCAACAAGCCCGAGTCGACACCCCTTCGCGAGTGGCCAAAACTAGCTGGAACGGCTGACCCTCAACAGGATTCAGCGTCTACACTTCCCTACCTTCAAAACGTCACTGTGACGTTTTGAAGGTAGGGAAGTAGACCTAGGGGAGCGGCCCTAAATGGCCAATCCGGAACCAGGCCAACACTTTCCGCTTGAATCGTCCGTAGACCGGAATATTTACATCAACGGCAAATTTGCCAAGGGGAGATCAACGCCGATCCAACGCGCACACCGCACACAACGACCGGCTACGACAGCGGGGCGGGCGCCCAAGCGAATACGAGTCAACGCAAACGCCGCGCACACACGGAGCAATATGGCCCGGTACAGCCCCGATTATTGACTCCGTTTCTACGCCGATAATGCACATTATGTCAAGTAGAAGAGATGGCAGGCGATCCAACAGATCGCCCACCATCCCCCACGCACTATCGACCTAGTTCCAGTTGTCGACCTTCACATCATCGGGATACGGTGCCCCCGTGCCGGTTTCGACCAGCGACTTCAAGCTCATCAGGAAGATCGCCCACTTGGTGCTGCAATGGTGCATGAACTCGACCGGCTCCTTCCATCCTCGATGCTGGAACAGAACGATCGTGTACTCACCGTCCTGCTTCAGGTCCCACACCACTTCGGTGCCGATCCATTCCTCCGGACCCCCGACGACCTGCCAGCGCACCTGCTCGGCAGGCTTGCCGTCGAGCACCTTCATATCGAATCCATCCGCCCCGAAACGGAACTGGATTACTCCCCCGATGTTCGTGTCCCCCTTGGTGTCGGTCGTCCACCAACCGGCCAGTCCGTCGGTCGTCGTCAACGCCGCATAGACGTCGTCGATACCTGCCTTGATCCCGGCCCTGTGCAGAATGTCCACCATGTCGAACTCCTCTTCTCGTTGTTACTGCTGTTTGTTGCGCTGAATGGTTTCGGCGATCCGCTTGATCCGCTGCAGCCTGGCATCCCACGTGGACCCGACGGCGTTGAGTTGCGCTACGGCGCGAGCGAGTTGGGCGTCATCGACGCGGTAGCGTCGCTCGCGGCCCTCGGGTGTCCCGTGTACCAAGCCGACCCGGTCGAGCACGCCGAGATGGCGCGCGACGGCCTGCCGGGTCACGGGTAGCCGCTCACTGAGGGTGGTCGCCGTGCCCTCCCCGTCGGCCAGGAGCAGGTCGAGCATGCGCCGACGGGTCGGATCACCGATGGCCGACCAGAGGTCGTCGTCGACTAGGCCGCTCATCGGCTCGAAACCAGCCGCACGACGTACTCGCCCAGACGCGGCAGGTACAGGTCCCAGCCCTCGCAGTGTGAGTTGTAATGTTGCTCCAGAACGGCGACTTCCCAACCCATTTCGCGGAACCCGGTCTCCGTCATCCGGACCGTGGTGCCCTCCCCGGAAGGGGTGAGTTCGAAGGTCACGAACATCGAATTGCCGACAGCCGCCGGTTCATCGGCCGGGTGGCTCCAGCGGAACGAGAACAGCCGGGGCGGTTGCGCGTCGACCACGGTGATCGGGACGATCTCCGCGTCCGGTGTGCTCTTGTCGCCCCAGATCAGCTCTCCCACCGCACCTGGAACGGGCTCCAGCTCGACATCATCGGGCCACCACTCCTTCAGGTGGGCAGGACTGCTGATGACCTCGTAGACCACTTCCGGCGAGGCTTCGATGTACAGCGTCCGCTCGATCTGCCCGTGCTCCATGTGAACTCCTTCGACTCGCAACGTTTCGTTGCACATGAACCTAGCCGACGACAGGCAGACACGCAACACTTCGTTGCACATTGCTCCGCTGCCTCGCTCACCACAGCAACGCAGAAAAGACCACAGACCTGCGGAAACGAATAATTCAGCGGCCGCGGCAGAGGTGATCGCCTATCCTCGGTTGGGGGCTCGGGAAGCCTTTCGATCGGGTGGGACACATGGAGATGGACCGAGTGGCGGCGACGCAGAGCGCGTTGACGCGACTGGTTGCCGGCTTCGACAGCGCTTGGGAGGACGCGGACGAGCCGCCGGATCTGGCGGCACATCTGCCCGCCGAGGGCGGATTGCGCCGGTCCGCATTGATCGAGCTGATCAAGGTGGATCTGCAACATCGGTGGCGCGAGGCACGCAACGCCAAGCGACTCGCGGAGTACCGGGCACAATTTCCCGAACTCGACGTCGCCCCGCTACCGCCGGATCTGATCTACGAGGAGATCACCGCCCGTAGCCGCGGCGGCGACCTGGACCTCGACCTCACCGAGTACGAGCACAACTTCTCGACGCAGATGGCGCAGCTCGCCGATCAGCTCGACACCGGCCGCCTCACCGCCGAGAACTTCCGCACCACGTTGCTTGCCGACTCGACGGCAAGCAACGCACTCGACACCATCGCCCCCGGCGCCACGGTCGGCGACTTCGATCTACTGATCCAACTCGGACAGGGCGCCTTCGCCCGGGTATTCCTGGCCCGGCAGCGCTCCATGCAACGCCTTGTCGCGGTGAAGATTTCCCGCGACCGCGGCAGTGAACCGCAGACCCTCGCCCAACTCGACCACGAGCACATCGTGCGCGTCTTCGATCAGCGCCAGATCGAAGAACAGCATCTGAAGCTGATGTACATGCAGTACGTGCCCGGCGGCACCCTGCTCGGCGCGCTCCGCCTGGTGCGCACCACACCGGTGGAGAAGCGTACCGGTCAACTGCTACTGGACGCGGTCGACGCCGCGGTCACCTCGGGGGGCGTGCTGACCCCGCAACCGTCCGCGACCCGGACCGACCTGGCGAGCCTGAGCTGGCCCGAAACCGTGGCATGGCTGGGCAGCCGGCTGGCCACCGCCCTGGACTACGCCAACCGCTCCGGCGTGCTGCACCGCGACATCAAACCCGCCAACGTGCTGCTCACCGTCGACGGCCAACCCAAGCTCGCCGACTTCAATATCAGCTTCAGCACCCACATTCCGGGTGCGAGCCCGGTAGCCTACTTCGGCGGGTCCCTGGCCTACATGTCCCCCGAACAACTCGAGGCCTGCCATCCCGGCATCCCCACCACGGCCGCGGACCTCGACACCCGCAGCGACCTCTACGCCCTCGCGGTCGTCCTGTGGGAACTACTCACCGGCCGACTCCCCTTCGCCGACCAACTCGGCATCGGCGAATCGGACACCTCGCTCACCAGGATGATCGAACTGCGCCGCCAGCCGATCGACGCTCGCCTCGAGGCGAGCCTGCCACCCGACTGCCCGCAGATCCTGCGCCACGCCCTGCTGACCTGCCTGTCCCCCGACCGCGACGACCGATATGCCAGCGGCGCCGAACTCGCCCAGCACCTCGAACTCACCCTGGATCGGACCGCCCGCGACCTCGTCGACCCACCCTCGCACAGCCTCCGCGGCAGGCTGCGCATGCGTCCGATGCCGGTGGTGACCCTGTCCAGCGCGCTCGGGCAACTACTCGGCGGCCTGTATCTCTCGGCGCACAACACCAAACTTCTCCATCTGGAACTCGGCCTCGACGGACAGGCCGAACTCACTCGGCTCGGCTTGCTGGCGGCCGCCGTCGGCTATCCGGTGGGGATCGCGTTGCTGCTCTACTGGTGTCGGCTGGTGTTCCTGGTTCCCTTCGGTCTGCGGCGGGGCAAACACTACGACGAGCAGACACTAGCGAAGGCGCGCGCCGACACCCTTGCCTGTAGTGACCGTATCGCCGCTGTCGCGTTCACGGGGTGGGCACTTGCGCTGGTGGCGTTCCTCATCAAGTTGCACGACATCGCCGACCTGTCCGCGGGCCTACTGTTCAACCTGATCGCCTCGCATCTGGTCGCGGCCGCAGTTGCGGTCGTGTACACCTATTTCCCGGTGACCTTCTTCGTACTGCGTTGGTACTACCCGGGACTGGTCGCCGCCGGGCACAGCTCCCCCGCCGAATCGGTGCAGCTGCATAGGCTGGCGCGGCGGAGCCGGATCTACCTCGGCATCGCCGCTTCAGTACCCCTCTTCGGTGTTGCGGCGGGGGTGGCGTTCCTCGATCCCGCGCAACAGCAGACGGTGATCGCCTCGATTGTCGCGTTGTGCGTGTGCGGGCTGTTCGCGTTCGTCGGCGCCTTGCGGGTGTTCTACTCACTGGATTCCGACCTGCATGCGCTGGATCGGATCGTCAATCCGCACGGGCGTCCGTGATCGGGTTAAGACTTCCGTAGGTGCCTCTGCCAGTCCTTGCTGTTCTTTAAGGGACTCAATGGGCGGCGCTACGTGTCCTTAATAGCATTTATATTCATATATACGCACATGTACGTAACCAGATGCTTTATTATGCTAACGCGTGCCGACCCATCCCATCGGTGCGCAACCACAATGTATGACACTGCCTGGTAGCAGCGGTCCACCATCCCGTCGCCAGATCCTGCACGGCAGCGCAACCACCCTCCCCCAACCGAACATCCTGTCGCCCTTCCATATCGACTTCTCCCCTCCTCTCACGCCGATTGGCGGACAGATCTACCGATTGCCTTACCCGCACAGTGTGGGTCAGCCTCGACCAAAGCTGACCCACACGAATCAGTAAGCGCGGGAGAAGATCAGCCGCTTGCCATAGGCCGCCGGTGCGGCACAGCGCACACACTGCCCACTCTCGGCAGTGCCGGACAATGGCACACAGCGCGGGGTCGCCGCGGTGAGCGCCTTGATGTCGTCCTCACAATTGGGCTGTCCGCAGTGCAATGCCAGCGCCCACCCCGCGGCGACAGCAGCCTCGAACGACGCCCAGTCATCGACCGTGCGGGTGTGTTCGTCCCGAAAGTCGGTGGCCCGCTGCAGCAGATAGGCCTGAAAGTCCGCGAGAATGCCCGGCACGGTCGCGGGCAGGCCGGCCAGCTCCACGGTCTGCTTGCCCTGTTCGCCGAGTCGGCGGACCAGCACCGCGGTGCCCGCGGCAAGATCGCGCGGCCCCAGCTCGATGCGGATCGGGACGCCCCGCATTTCCCACTCGTTGAATTTCCAGCCTGGGGTCTGGTCGCGGTCGTCGACGTGCACGCGAACGCCCGCCGCACGCAGCTTTCGGGCCAGTTCGTCGGCGGCGGCCACCACCGTCGCGGCGGTCTCGCCGCGCATGATCGGCACGATCACCACCTGATGCGGTGCCAGCCGAGGGGGCAGCACCAGGCCGCGGTCGTCGCCGTGGGTCATCACGATGCCACCGAGCATGCGGGTGCTCATCCCCCATGATGTCGTGTGGCACAACGTGTCACGGCCGTCGGCAGCGGCATAGCGGATGCCGAACGCCTGCGCGAAGTTGGTGCCCATATAGTGCGAGGTCCCCGCCTGCAACGCCTTGCCGTCGCGCATCATCGACTCGATGGTGATCGTCTCGACGGCGCCGGCGAACCGTTCACCCGGGGTCTTCTCCCCCGGCACGACCGGCATGGCCGCCCATTCCCGGGCGACCGTGGCGTAGATGTCGAGCGCCAACCCCATCTCCGCCCGCGCCTGCGGTTCGTCGACGTGCGCGGTGTGGCCCTCCTGCCACAGGAATTCGGTGGTGCGCAGGAACATTCGCGGGCGCATCTCCCAGCGGACAACGTTGGCCCATTGGTTGAGCAGCATCGGCAGATCGCGGTGCGAGGAGATCCACTTCGCCATCATCTCGCCGATGATCGTCTCCGACGTGGGCCGCACCACCAGTGGCTCTTCGAGGTCCTTGCCACCGGCGTGGGTGACCACCGCCAGTTCCGGGGCGAATCCCTCGACATGATCGGCTTCGCGTTCGAGGTAGCTCTGCGGGATCAGCAGCGGGAAGTAGGCGTTCTCGTGACCGGTTTCCTTGATCCGGCGGTCCAGTTCGGCCTGTAGGAGCTCCCAGATCCGGTACCCGTACGGTCGAATCACCATGGTGCCCTTGGCCGGACCCCGGTCGACGAGACCGGACGCGAGGACCAGTTCGTTGTACCAGCTGGAGAAATCTTCGCTCTGGGCGGTAACTCCGCGCTCATCACGTGCCATACCGGCAAGCCTATCGTCGGCGTGCCAGTGAATTTGTGAGCTGAATCGCCGCTGCTCACGATCACTGAACCGGCATTCGCTGAAAGATGCTGAGGTGAACTAACCTTCAACCGGTGCTTGGACATTCACATGCGACCAGTGGCGCTTTGGCCTGGTCAGGGGCGGCAGCGGCGCTGCCCGTCACGATCTTGACGTACCCCACGATTCAAGGCGCGACAGGACATCTCGGCCCGGTCGATCTGCTGCTCGGGACATTCCTCACCGCGGGCGCCGCACTGCTGCCGGACGCCGACCACCCGAACGGAACGATCGCGCATGTGCTCGGTCCCATCTCCTACTACCTCTGCAAGTTGATCTCATGGATCTCGGGTGGACATCGGCACGCCACCCACTCCTTTGCTTTCGTCGCCGCCGTCTCCTATGGCACGTGGGCGGGCGAGCATTGGATCGGGCGGTGGTTCACCCTCGGACTGGTGTTCTTCCTGCTGGCGCTGGCCGTGCGGGCACTTCACCTGTGCCCGCCGGGTGACGGGTTCCAGGCCTGGGGCACCATCGTGGTCCTCGCCGTCGCGGGAACCTTCGCGATGGACCATTGGATCTCGGACAAGCCAGTCTGGCTGCCGTTCTCCGTCGGTCTCGGCGCACTGGTGCACCTGCTCGGCGACTGTCTCACCGACCGCGGCTGTCGCCTGTTCTGGCCGTTCAACCTGCGCACCAGCGTGCCGATAATCGACCGGACCGGGAACAAGTTCGAAACCTGGATCCTCTCACCGCTATTCGTCCTCGGTACCCTCGCGGTTCTCTGGTACTCGATCACCCACCAGCCGTAGGCGCCTGATCAACGGGACGTGGTGATGGCGTTTTGCGAGTAGGGGCGCTGCCATGTCCCGTTGGGTGCTCCCCGCTTTTGTTGGATAGCCCCCTGGGGTCTATGCGGTTTTTGTCGTGACGACTGATCGACGGGAGATTCCGGAATGATGAGATCCAAATGCGTAGATGCGCATATCTACGTATCAACATGTTATTGTCAAGCTGACCTGCCTTTCACCATGGACGCTTTGCCCACACTCCATTGCCCCTACGGACACCGCGCCCTGTGCTTTCGAGTTCGGCCATCCCAACGCAGCCCCCCTCCGCGATTCCGACGGCCATTCCCCTACCCCGCAGCTACCCTGAGGCGTGCTCGCATCGACGATGAACCCGCAACGCTGGACACCCCCTCCCGCTTCGCCGCGGGCGCGCCAATCGCGTAGTACGCCACCACTTCCGAACCTCACCCGACTCGAGCTGCCGGGTGCCGGTCCGGAAGATGTCGTGCTCGCACCCGACGGACGGGTCATCGCCGGTATCGAGGACGGATCGATCCTCAGCATCGACCCCGCCGACGGCAATGTACGCAAGCTCGCGAACACCGGCGGACGGCCACTGGGCCTGCATGCCGACCCCGACGGCACGATCTTGATCTGCGATTTCGACCGCGGCCTGCTCGAACTGAAGCCGGGCGGCGAACCCGAGGTGCTCGTCGACAAGGTCGACGGTGCACCACTTCCCTTCGCCACCAATGTCGTTCGCGATGACGACGGCACCATCTACTTCACCTCGTCGTCGAGCCGATATCCGTTGAGCGAGTACATGGGCGACATGCTCGAGCATTCGGGAACCGGCAGGTTGTTCCGCCGCGATCCGTCCGGCCAGGTCGAAACCTTGCTCGACAACCTGTATTTCGCCAACGGCGTGGTGCTCGCTCCCGACCGCTCCTGCGTGATCGTCGCCGAGACCGGTGCCTACCGGCTGTCGCGCTGCTGGCTCACGGGTCCGAAGGCGGGCACCCGCGACTACCTCATCGAGAATCTGCCCGGCTTCCCGGACAATCTGGGCCTCGGCAGCGATGGGCTCGTCTGGATCACCCTGCCCGCCGCCCGAAACTCGTTGCTGGACCGGCTACTTCCGCTTCCCGGCCTCCTGCGTCGCATCGTGTGGGCGCTGCCCGAGTGGGTGCAGCCGAAACCGGCGAAGACCATCTGGGTGATGGCGGTCGACTTCGACGGCAAGGTGGTGCACGATCTACAGACCGAGGGGACCAACTTCGCGATGGTCACCGGTGTCGTGGAACGTGCTGGCACTTTGTATTTGGGCAGTCTCACCGAGTCGGCGGTGGGGGTGAGCCGGGTCCCCTGACTCGGCGTCCCTGCGTGGGATCAGTGCCGTGCGGAACGGGACGCGGCGAAGCGAAGGTGGCTCGCGCCGATGCCTGTCCAGTCGAGGACCTGCTCGGCTACCCAGTGCTGTCGCGTGCGCGGGGTGCCTGCCCGCAGCCAGTTGGGAGACGGCGACGTGGCGCCCGTGACCAGCAGCGGTTTCATTCGGATTCGGTGGGCTAAGGGCGACAACGGATTTGCGTCGGCGAGACGATTTCAGTGCACGATTGTACACTGAAAGAATGACTGAGCAGACGCACCAGCGGCGGGCCGAAGTCCGGGCCCTCGCCCGGTTGGCAGGCGATGAGCTCGGTGGTGCGGTGGGTGGGATCGGGGCGGTGCACCGGGCGATCGCCGACCGGGTCTTCGCGGCGGTGCGGTTCGGAGTCGGCCCGGCCGCGGCCCCGGTGGAGCTGGTGCACGACGCGATCACCGACGGCGTCTACCGGGCGGTGCGCGAGACGGCGGTCGCGGCGGGCAAGCTGGCCGAGCGGACGGTGGATCTGCCCGGTGCGGAGGTGCCGTCGCGGACGGTGTTCGGCGCGGGGTTCCTCGGTGCGCTGCAGGGATTGATCGGCGACGACCTCGAGGAGTCGCGACCCATTCTCGCCGGGCCGATGACGTTGCGGGTGGATGGGGATCCGGTGCCGCCCGAGGAGATCGGAAACTATGTGGCGCAACCGAGTCCGCAGGTGGTGGTCTTCCTGCACGGTCTGGTGGAGACCGAGCATGCGTGGCGGTTCGGGGGCAGAACGAGTTACGCCGAAGGGATCGAGCAGGATCTCGGCTACAGCACCTTGCAGGTCCGGTACAACAGCGGACTGCACATTTCCGAGAATGCCCGTCAGTTGAGTGAGCTGTTGGAGCGGCTGGTCGAGCATTGGCCGGTCGAGGTCGAGCAGCTGTCGCTGGTGGGGCATTCGATGGGTGGGTTGATCGCCCGGGGCGCGTGTTTCGACGCGTGCGAGTCCAAGCGGGCTTGGGTGGGCCGGGTTCGGCACCTCGTCTGCCTCGGTTCGCCGCATCTCGGTGCACCACTCGAGCAGTTCGTCCACTATGCGTCCGCCGCGCTGGTGCGGATGCCCGAGACCCGCCCGCTCGGTCGGCTGTTGCGTCGGCGCAGCGCGGGCATCCGTGATCTGCGGCAGGGTTCCCTGGTGGACGAGGACTGGCGCGGCGTCGACACGGACGCGTTGAGCCGCCGGGCCATTCGCGAGGTTCCCCTGCTCGACGGCGCTGCCCACTACTTCGTCACCGCCTGCGTCACCCGCAGCCCCCGCCACCCCCTGGGCCGGATCATCGGCGACGGCTTGGTCCTCACCCCCAGCGCCGCAGGCCGAAACCGGGCCCGCCGCATCGGCTTCGACGATTCCAACGGCCTGCACGTCCCCGCTGCCAACCACTTCACCCTCCTGAACCACCACGCCGTCTACGAAGGCCTCCGTCGCTGGCTCAGCACCGCCCCCGAAGCCGCCGCCGAACGCGCAACCCAGTAACCCGCCCCGTGCCAGTGCCGCGCTATGGAGAGGGGCCGGGGGTTCAGAGGAGGTGTTCGGGGTCGGCGTCGGCTTCTAAGCGGACGTCGGCGGTGAAGAGGGTTTCGACGTCGGCGTCGTCATCGGTGTGGGCTGCGTAGAGGAGTAAGCAGCCGCGGATGCCGTCGAGGAGGTCTTCGAGAAGGTCGAGGGCGGGACGCGACGGATCGAGGCGGCTGATTCGGAAGCCCGCCAGCATGGCCGCGCGGGTATCGGCGTCGACCTCGAATTTGCGGGCCTGCTCTTCGATTTCGGCGACGCGGGCGACGACGGCCCACGGTGCGGGCACTCGGCCTTCGTGCACGGCCATGGCTTCGGCGATCAGGTCGACGACTACTTCGGTGGGGCTCTCCCCCGCGTCGAGTCGCTCGAGCACCAGGGTCGGTGTCTCCACTTGCAGCGCCTCGATGTCGTCGGCTTCCACGACCACGTCGGTGCATGGCACGCCCGCCATTTCACCGGCGACCTCGGCGGCGGCGAGCAGCCAGTGCGCGGCGGCGACCGCGGCGGAGGCGGGGTCGAGTTCGGTGAACAGTTCGACGGAGCCGAGCGGGTCGGCGCGCAGCAGGTCGTCGGCGGCCTGTACCTGTGCCGGGGACACGTCGGGGCGGGACAGTTCGACGGCTTGGCGGGCGCGATCGGACAGGTCACCGCGTTCGGCTGATTCGATGGCGGCCTGCTCGGCGCTCACCTCGGCGGCGATGGCGTCGCGGAGGGTGGGATCGTCGATCTCGTGCAGGGTGCGGCCGAGGCGGTGCGCGGATTCGACGACGCCGCTGTAGGAGACAACCAGTCCTTCTTCGGAGGGCAGGTTGGGGGTGTGGATTCCCGCCTCGACTTCCTTGAAGTTGCGGCGTTCCTCGGCGCGGCGCCAGGCTTCGCTGTTGGGGATGTCGGGGTCGCCCGCCGCACTGGCCGGATGGGTGTAGGTGCGCCATTGGAACCGCGACAGCGTGGTCAGGTGCGACGCCAGACTTGTTGCCTGGTCATGGGTTACCGTCGGGGGGAGCACGGCAACCGTCTGCGCGAGGTCACCCCGGCCGCTCGGCCAGGTGGCGACGAGCACGTTGCGGTCGGCGTCGAATGCATATCGGGTCACCCGGCAAGTCTGGTCTATCCGGGCGCGTTCCGCTCGGTCAATCCGATCCATTGACCGCGACGCGCATCGCGATTCCGCGTGGCACGCTGGAGAAAGTTCGCTCGGTGACGGCACCCGCTGTCATTCTGTCGGACGGGCAGGAGAGGATGGACGGCATGACCCTCGACCATGGTGACCCAGGCGACGCCCCTTCGATTCCGCAGCCGACCGCGCCGGTGGCGAATCCGGCGCGGCCGTCCGCCGCCGAGGAGGCGAGAACGGTTGCCGCGTCGACGAATACCGCGACGCTGGCGAGTTTGAGCGAGGACGGGACGCCGTGGGCGTCGTTCGTGACGTATGGGCTGTTGGACGGTCAGCCGGTGCTGTGTGTCTCCCGGATGGCCGAGCACGGCCGGAATCTGGCCGCCGATCCGCGGGCCAGTCTCGCGATCGTGGCGCCCGACCTGCCAGCGGATCCGCTGGCGGGTACCAGGATCACGCTGGCCGGCGTGGTCGAGCAGCCGGTGGGTGCGGAGGCCGAGGCGGCGCGGGAGGCGCATCTGGCGGCGGTGCCCGCGGCGAAGCATTACATCGACTACAGCGATTTCTCGGTGTGGGTGTTGCGGGTGCGGCGGGTTCGGTGGGTCGGCGGGTATGGGCGGATGGATTCGGCCACTGCGGAGCAGTATGCCCAGATGACGCCGGATCCGATCGTGCCGGTGGCGGCGGGTGCCATCGCGCACCTGAACGACGATCATGCCGCGGCGTTGTTGACGATGGCGCAGGCATTGGGCGGGTATCCGGACGCGACCGAGGCGAGCTGTGAGCGCGCCGACCGGTACGGGTTGGACTTGCGGGTGGTGACGCCGCGCGGAGTGGCGCGGACCAGGGTGGGTTATGTCGCGCCGATCGATTCCATCGACGAATTGCGGGCAGCGACAGTCGAGTTGGCGCGGCGGTCGCGGGGGATGAATCAGACTTCGTAGAGTTCGAGGGGCAGTTCGTCGGGGTCGAAGAAGAACGCCATCCGCTTGCCGGTGACCTCGTCGACGCGCAGTTGCTCGGTGCGGACACCCTTGGCGGCCAGCTCGGCGAGGGTCGCGGCGACGTCGCGGACCGCGAACGCCAGATGCCGCAGCCCCGCCGCCTCCGGCCAGCTGGCGCGGTCGGGCGGGTCGGGGAAGGAGAACAGTTCGATCCGGCTCCCACCCGGGATGGCCAGATCCAGCTTGTAGGAGCGGCGTTCGGCCTGGTACTGCTCGGCGATCACCGCGAGCCCGAGCGTCTCGGTGTAGAACCGCTTGGACCGCACATAGTCGGAGGCGATGACCGCCACGTGATGAATACCTAGGAGTTCCACCCCGCGACCGTATCCCAGGGAACGCGTCGCTCCGGACGACGCACCAGCATTGCGGGTCGCAGGACGGACGAGCGGGGTGCCGCGCGGGCCGGTGATGCGCCGGACCCATCACCGAAGCCCGCGGCGACGACCGATCGGCAGGGGAACAAATCCGCAAGGCTGTCTTCCGCTGTCCTGAACACCCGCCGGGGCATGTGGCGGTAGTGCCTTCCCTGAACGAGCTGGTGGCGGGTCCGTGTCGCGGCGGTGGTCAGCGGCGACGGCCGGTGGGCACGGTGAGCATGGCGACGATCATGTCGGTGATCTCGGCGGCGTCGTCGGGGTGTGGTTTGCGGACGCCCGCTTCGAGGCCGCGCTCGTAGTCGGCGATGAGGGCGAACATGACGGTGGCCATGGTCTCCAGGCGTTGGCGGCGCCTGCGCGGTGCGAGGTGGGGTAAGGCGGCGGCGAGTCGGGTGGCGATGATGCGCACGGCGGCGCGGTCGGCGCCCGCGAGGCGGCGGGGGTCGGCGACGACGGGGTGGGCGCGGACCACTTCCAGGAAGCGGCCGTAGTGGGTCACCTCGTCCTGGGTGATGAGTTCGAGGATCGGGGCGACGAGCATGGCGACCAGGGTGTTGATGTCGTGGGCGGTGCCGTCGGCCTCGTGGGTGGCGAGCAGGTGCATGCGGCGTTCTTCGAGCCAGTTCATCCGGCGCTCGACGATGGCTTCGATCAGGCCGTGACGGGAGTCGAAGTAGTAGTGCACCGCGGAGTTGTTGCGCTGGCCCGCTGCCGCGGCGATCTCCCGCAGGGGTACGTCGACTCCCCGCTCGGCGATGAGTCGCTCCCCCGCGTCGAGCAGAGAGGCGCGCGAATCGGCGATGAGCATGACTGCAACTGTACTAAACCGAAGCCTTGACGGAGTTAAGCACACGTGTTTAGTTGGAGGTGTGGGAAGCCAGGCGATGGGTGCGGTGCCGCCCGAACCGTTGCGGCACAGGGCAATCGCCGCGTCGCCGCACCGGCACCCAGGGCCGGTCGCATCGCGCGGAGTGCTCGAATTTCACGCGAGTAGCCGATGATCGCGAGCGGGCCGATTTTTCAGCTGTGCTGGGTGGTGCGCGATATGGGCGCGGCGCAGCGGCAGTTCACCGAGCGGTACGGGGTGGCGAAGTGGTTCACGATCCCGGACGTGCACTTCGGGCCGGAGGTGTGCGAATTGCGGGGTGCGCCAGCTGATTACACGATTACGGTGGGGCTCGGATATGCGGGTGGGCAGCAGTTGGAGTTGATCGAACCGCGGGGTGGGAACAGTTTGTACGCCGAGCATCTCGCACGAGTGGGACCCGGACTCCATCATGCGGCGTGGGTGCCCGAGGACTACGACGGGGCACTCGACGAGGCGCGTGCGGCGGGTATCGAGGTGGTGGCGCAAGGGAAGTTCGCGGATGTGGGGATGGAGTTCGCCTATCTCGACGGCGGGCCGATCGGCTCGTACATCGAGCTGTTGCGGCTGTCCGACGACATGAAGGCGATGTTCGACGCGCTGATCCCGGAAGGTTTCGCCAACCCATGGCAGTAGGAACCGAAGTCCCCGAACTGGTTTCGGGCCCACTGAGGTGTGCAGACGTGCTGGTCGTCGGTTTCGGCATCGCCGGTGCCCGCGCGGTGAACATCACCCAGGACAGCGGCGGATATTCGAGTGGAACCTGTCTCGGTGCGGGCTCGTTCTTCGGGCGCCGCGCCGGGGCTCACACGGCGCTGCGCTCGCGGCGCCAGAAAGGCGACTGACATGCGCTTCACCTATGCCGAGACGATGACGAACCCGGCGTACTACCTGCCACTGGCCCGCGCCGCCGAGGAGGCAGGGTATTCGACGATGGCGGTCGCGGATAGCATCGCCTATCCGCGCGACTCCGACGCCAAGTACCCATACACCCCCGACGGGAGCCGAGAGTTTCTGGAGGACAAACCGTTTATCGAAGCGTTCGTGCTCAGCGCGGCGATGGCGGCGGTGACCACGACGCTGCGGTTCACCCCGTTCGTGCTGAAGCTGCCGATTCGCCCACCGGTACTGGTCGCCAAACAGGCCGCCTCGGTGGCCGCGTTGAGTGGCAATCGGTTCGGGCTTGGCGTCGGAATCAGTCCGTGGCCGGACGATTTCGAGATCATGGACGTACCGTTCGACAAGCGCGGCGCGCGAATGGACGAGTGCATCGACATCGTGCGCGGACTCACCGCGGGCGGGTACTTCGAGTTCCACGGCGAGTTCTACGACATCCCACCGATCAAGATCAGCCCGGTACCGACCGAACCGGTGCCGATCCTCATCGGCGGACACAGCAAACCCGCCCTGCGACGCGCGGCACAACGCGGCGACGGCTGGATGCACGCCGGTGGCGACGGGGCCGAACTCGACCGGCTACTGGCCGAATTGGCTGCCCTGCGCGCCGAATACGGAACCCGCGAGGACTTCGAGGTACACGTGATCTCACTCGACGGGTTCACCGTCGACGGAATCAAGCGGTTGGAAGACAAGGGCGTCACCGACGTCATCGTCGGCTTCCGCCTCCCCTACACCCTCGAACAAGACACCGAACCCCTCGACACGAAGATCGCCAATCTCTCCCGCTTCGCCGACAACGTCATCGCCCGAACCAACAGGTGAGCCAGACGCACTGAACGGGACCTGGCTGTGCTGAAACGCGAGTAGCGGCTCCATCATGTCCCGCTCGATGGGCGGACACCGGCGGACGGGCGGTGTTGCTGGGTCTGGTGGGCGAGGTTGACCGCCACCATGGCGCTAGCCGGCGAGGGCGGCTTTGGCGGCGGCGAGGGTTTGGGAGCGGTAGCTGGGGCCGAAGAGGATCACGTGGACGAGGAGGTGGTGTAGTTGGTGGAGGGGGATGCGGGTGCGCCAGCCGTCGGCGAGGGGGTGGGTTTCGTGGTAAGCGGCACGGATTCGGTCCAGGTGCGGGGCGCCGAAGAGAGCCAGCAGGGCCAAGTCCGTTTCGCGGTGTCCGCCATGAGCGGAGGGATCGATGAGCATGGCGCGGTCGGCGGTCCAGACGATGTTGCCAGACCATAGGTCGCCGTGGATGCGGGCGGGTGGTTCGGGTGGGCCCGCCAGGGTGTCGATGCGGTCGATCACCTGCTCCAGCAAGCGGATTCCGTCCTGGCCCAGGTGGGTGGCGGCATCGGGGAGATAGGGCGCGAGTCGTCGTTCGGCGTACCACTGTGCCCACGGTCCGGGCGAGGGTGTGTTGTCCAGGGGCAGGTCGGCGATCCAGCCGGGCCAGGGCGCGCCGAACTCGCCGGGCGAATTCGTATGCAGCGCCGCCAGTTCCCGCCCGAACTTGTCGGCAGTGGTCGCGCTGGGTCCGCTGTCGTCCAGCCAGGGCAACACGATCATCCGATCGTCGGCGGCCAGCACTTCGGGGAGGAGTTTCGGCACATCAGCGTGGTGCTCGCGGATGATCTGATCGTGGCTGGGCTGGCGCACATCTGGAATCGAGGGCGGCTCGCCGGCGGGCCGTCGATCGATGGACGCGGCATCCGCTGCCGGTCGAAACTCCGCAGGACCAGCACCATCCGCGCCAGCGGCAGCGCCAGCAGGCGCACCACCACCAGCGGCACCAGCGTCAGCACCAGTTGCAGCGGCAGTTGCAGCGCCACCACCGGCACCAGTGGCCGTAGCGCCACCAGCGGCAGCGTCGCCAACGGCAGCAGCTGCCGCGCCGAGCTCATCCGAAGTCTCACCCGGCCACTCGCGCGAGCCACCGCCATCGACGCCCGCTCCGGCGAGGGACGCGAGCCAGCGCAGACCTGCCGCTTCGGCGGCGAAGACCGATGTGGGCTCGGCGGCGGCTTTCACGAAAATGTCGCGGCCGTCGGCCAGGGTGGCGCGGTGCAGGGTCCACGCGTGACTCGAGCCGAAGTCGGTGACGGCGCGGATGGGTGTATCCAGGAGCGCGCCGAGGCGGTCGGTGAGGTTCATGGGGTCGGGACGGTGAGGCGCTTCATGGTGTCCTCGTCGGCGGGGAAGAACGATTCGATGGCGAGTTCGGCAACGGTCACGTTCATGGGCGTGCCGAAGACCGTGGTGACGCTGAGGAAAGACAGCTCGTGGCCGTCGCGGAGCAGGCGCAGCGGGACGACGGACTGGTCGGGCTCCGGTAGCGCAGGGTCGATCTCACCGCCGGGATAGGCGCGGAGTTCGTCGCGCAACTCCATCAGCTCGGGTGAGCCGGTGACTTCGATCTGGCGGGACAGCCGCGCGAACACGTGCCCGCGCCATTCGGCCAGGTTGACGATGTGGCCTGCCATGCCGTCGGGGTGCAGGCTGAGCCGGAGGGCGTTCGCGGGTGGGGTCAGCAGCGCGGGGTCGATGTCGGGCAGTAGCAGCGCGACGCCGGCGTTGGCGTCGATCATGTTCCAGCTCTGATCGATGGCCAGCGCCGGATACGGCTGGTGGCCGACGAGGATCTGCCGCATCGCGCTCCGGACCGCGTCCATCGCCGGTGTGTCGAGGGCGGGTTCCGCGTAGGCGGGTGCGTACCCCGCCGCCAGGAGCAGCCGATTGCGTTCGCGTAGTGGGATTTCCAGGTGCTCGCTCAGGTGCACCAGCATGGTCCGGCTCGGCGTGGCTCGACCGGTCTCGATGAAACTGAGATGACGGGCCGACGTCTCGGCGCGCCCCGCCAACTCCAACTGACTGAGCCTGCGCTCGAGCCGCCAATGTCGCAGCAGATCACCGGCTGTTTGCGTACTCACTCCCCGATCCTACGAACAACCCGGCGCCACGACGATTACCTCGGAAGTAATCGACACGGCACCAGCGTCGGGCAATCGTGGGGCCGAACGAAAGGACCCCATGACCGCCACCACCCGCCGTGCAGCCCTGATGTCCATCCCGGCGACGCCAGAGTTCACGGCCATTGCCGACCCGACAGGTTGGCCAGGCTTCGACGGACGGGACATGACTGAGGCAAATGTCAAATGCGCGGACGGTCATGCGCTCGACGGATGGGCAGGCCGACACCGACCCGACAGGTTGGCCAGCGTTCAACGGACGGGACATCGCTGTGGCGAATGTCGAGTGCGCGCACGGTCATGTCCCACTCGACCAGGCGGGGTGGATGGGTGAGGATGGGGCGTTGGGTCGATGAGAGGGTGCGGGATGACTACTACGGCGGATTTCTTGTTCGATGGGGATACGGCGAGTGATCCGGCTGGGGAGCACGAGTATGCGCTGACCTTGCCGGATCGGTGGACGACGTTTATCGGCACGGTCAATGGCGGGTATATGCTGGCGAGCTGCCTGCAGGCGCTTCGGCGGGAACTTCCGCAGCCGGACCTGTTGTCCGCGTCGGCGCACTACCTGCGGCCTGGCACTCCGGGGCCGGCGCGGATCAGCACCGACGTTGCTCGCATCGGGCGGCGCACCGCGACCGGGCAGGCGTCCCTGTTTCGGGACGATCGCGAAATCCTGCGTGTGCTGGCGACTTTCACCGATCTGGCGGCAGCTGACGGGCCGACACTCGTCCGGGGCGAACCGCCCGCCCTGCCCGCGCCGGAGCAGTGCATCGACCCCACCGGCGAATTCCCCGGCGACCGTCCTGAGATTTCGCGGCGGGTGGAGTTCCGCATGGCCGAGGTTCCGGGCTTCTGGCGCGGCAACCCCGGCGGTGTCCCCGCCGCGGAGTTCTGGATGCGCTTCGCCGACGGCCGCGACCCCGACCCGATCGCTCTCGCGCTACTCGTGGACTCCGCCGCCCCGATCATTTTCGAGCTCGGCGTCTCCGGCTCGTCCACCATCGAATTGTCCGTCCACATTCGCCACCGTCCGGCGCCGGGATGGCTGGCCTGCCGCGTCTCCACCAACTACCTGATCGACGGCTTCCATGAGGAAGACTTCGAAATCTGGGACAGCACAGGAACTTTGGTCGCGCAGTCGCGTCAACTGGCCATCGTCTCGCCGTAAGCCGACCGGGGCGCGGGACACGCTAAGCCGGTGGCGCGATCTTGACTATGGACACCGCGCCTGCGCCAGCTGTGACAGTCACGAACTGGCGATAGGTGGGCACCGCGGAGTTGGGGCGGATCTCGGTGATCACCACGTCGAATCGGCCGTCGGCCATGGGGGTGATCATCACGCAATGCTGGGTGCCCGGCGGGACGGACTTGATGCCCGCACTGATCACGTCGACGGGCGGTACCGATGCGTTCGGTGTGGTCACCGCGCGCCTCCGCGCCGGATCGGGCCACGTAGTAGGCGTACTGGAACGCCAGAATGACGTCCGGGCCAGAAGCGGTCGATCCGGTGCCGTTGCCGCGCACCAACTGTTCGTTCCTGGTCGGTTGGCAGCTGGGTCCACCGCCGAGCACCGGATCCACGTACGTTGCCGACTGCCGTGGGGTGCTCGCCGCCGCCGTGTAGACCAGCACTACCGCCACCGCGGCCATCGATCCCACCACCGCGGCGGACCCGACCAGCCACGGTCGATTCCTGCGCTGCGTGTGCCAGCGTTGCGGGCGTGACGGCGGAATCATTCCCGGCCACAGCGGTACTGACGCTTGGTGCCGCCCGCGGTGTGCCGCGGTACTCCCCCCGGTTGTGTTGGACGACGACATAGTCCGCCGCACCCCCTTACCGGTGCCTACCTCCGCGCTCCGGGCGTCCCCTCAATGCTGTTGCGCAGTAACAACATTGCACACCTTCGCATGCTGCGCTGGACAAATGGCGAGAGAACACCACGTCGCCACGCCGATCCCCGAACGCGCTCCCCGAACACACCCACCGATACTTGCCGAGCGGGACATGGTCGCGGCAAAAGTCGAGTAACCACTCGCTCATGTCCCGCACGGCGGACTCGATCCTAGGAGGGTGGCGGTGCGGCAAGTTGCGGTGTGTGGCCCGAGTGAGTGCAGTGCAATGGAGGGTGAGCAGGCGCGGCGGGTGGGGCGGCTGTTGGGGGAGGCCGGGGTGACGGTGCTGTGTGGGGGCGGGGGTGGTGTGATGGCGGCGGTGGCCGAAGGGGCATCGAGTGCGGGCGGGCTCGTGGTCGGGGTGCGGCCGGATAACGATCGGGGTGCGGTGTGCGCGGGGTTGTCGGCGGTGCTGTTCACCAATATGGGTGAGGCGCGCAATGCGATCCTGGTGGAGTCGGCGGACGCGGTGATCATCATCGGCGGATCCTGGGGCACGCTGTCCGAACTCGCCCTGGCCCGGCACCGCCGCGGTATCCCCGTGATCTCACTCGGCGGCTGGCAATTACTCGACGCCGACGGAAACCCACTGGAGGCAACAGTTTCCGCCATCGACCCCGCCGACGCCGTCTCCCGCGCACTGGCGACCGGCTGAGCCGAGGCCGCGCCGAAATCGTGCGGGCCGTCATAACTTTCCGATCACGCAAACTTGCGTGGCACGCAACTTCGCTACTGTTGGCGGCATGGCATTCGTACTCGGCCTGCGGGAGCGCAAGAAGCTGGCTACGCGAGAGGCGCTGGCTTTGGCGGCGCTGCGGCTGGCGGTCGAGCGTGGATTGGATGACGTGCTGGTCGAGGACATAGCCGCGGCGGCGGGTGTTTCGCCGCGGACGTTCAACAACTACTTCGCCAGCAAGTACGAGGCGGTCTGTTCGGTCGCGGTGGATCGGGTACGCCGGATCGCGGACAACCTACGTGCGCGGCCGAGCACGGAAGCGCTGTGGCCCGCGGTCATCCACGCCGTGCTCGACGAGTTCCGCGACGCCGAAACACCCGATCCCGCCTGGACGGCAGGGGTACGGCTGATCACCGGCGCACCCGCGCTACAGGGTGAATATCGCAAGGCGCAGGCCGTGATCGAGGCGGCGCTCGCCCAAGCCATCGCCGAGCGCACCGGCCGCGACCTCGGCACCGACATGTTCCCGCAGATCATGGCGGGAGCTGTCGCGGCAGCACTACAGGTGGCCATCGATCGGTGGGTCGATGCCGACCCGCCGGTTCCCGTGCTGCCCGTGATCCGAGAGGCGTTGCGGCAGCTGTCCCTTCTCCCAGGAGCGTTCCCCATGAATGTCCCCACCCAGCACACCCTTGAAGTCCCCGGCGCGACCCTCCACTACGAGATCCGCGGCGACGGACCGCTGCTGCTGCTGATCCCCGGTGCCAACGGCGACACGGACGTGTTCGACGCACTCGCCGAACGTCTCGCCGACCGCTACACGGTGGTCGCCTACGATCGGCGCGGCTTCGCCCGCAGTCCGCTCGCCGGGCCGCCGCAAGACCGGCTGGCCACCGACGGCGCCGACGCCGCCGCGCTGCTCACCCACCTCGCCGACCGGCCTGCCCACGTGCTCGGCAGCAGCTCAGGTGCGATCGTGGCGCTCGAACTGCTCAGCAAGCACCCCGAATTGGTGCAGACCCTGGTGGCGCACGAACCGCCGCTGGCGACGCTACTGCCCGACTCCGACACGTGGTTGGAGTTCTTCGACAGCATTTACCGCACGAGCCGTACCGACGGCATGATGCCGGCGATGGGCGCCTTCGCCGAGGGCATCGGCCTTCGGATGGAGGCGCCGCAGACCGCGGATCTGACCCCGGAGAGCGCCGAGGCGTTGCTTGCCCGGATCCACCAGAACATCCACTTCTGGATGGAGCACGAGCTGCGCCAATACATCCGCTACACACCGGATCTCACGGCCCTTCGGCAATCTGTCAACAAGCTCGTGCTCGGTATCGGGCACGACTCGAAAGACACCTTCCCCGCCCGGCCGAACACCGTCCTCGCCGAGGAACTCGGACCCGAGGTCGTCGAATTCCCCGGCGACCACATCGGGTACGTCAACGCGGCCGATGGATTCGCCGCGCAATTGGATGAGCTCCTCGCCCGGCGCGCCGCGCGAACCGCACCGTGAGGACAGGCTCGTCCAGACCTTCGCGCCGTTGCGGATCCGCGGGATCACCTTGTGGCATTCGCGCGGGATAGGTTCCAGCTGTGCCAGGTGTCGGGCTCGAGATCGTCGCGGATCTGCTCGCGCACGGTGGTGCGCAGCGTTTCGGGGAGGCGATCGGTGGCGGGGAGGATGTCGGGTGACAGGGTGGTGAGATACGCGGCGTCGAGCGGCTCGCCCCGCTGCCAGCTGTCGATGTTCCGGTCGGCGATGAAGCGCTCGGGGTTCAGGACAGCCAGCGCGAGCAGAGTGGCCATGGCGGTGCCGATCATGGCGCGCGGCAACCACATTCGGCGCAGGCTCAGTACAGCCGCGATCACCAGCAGGTAGACCAGGCCGAGCCACAGTTCGCAGACCTCGACCAGCAGCCGGAGCACGGTGAACCCGTAAGCCTGCTGGTAGGTCCACATGCGCCCCAGTGCCGAGGCGACGATCACCAGCGAGAGCACACTCACCGCACACAGCAGCACGCGCAGCCAAAGACGGTCGGCCGCAGACTCTTTGGCGGCCAAGCGCAGGACAACCAAGATCACCGCCAGGGTCAGGACGGTGACCACCGACAGCTGCCAGAACCCGCTACGCGCGTACTCGGCGTACGTGAGACCCGCCGTGCGCTGCACGTAGTCATCACCGCCGAACAGCGCCACGAACTGTGCGCCGACGAACACCGCGAACAGCACGGTCAGCGCACCGACCGGCAGTGCCCACTCGAGGCGGCGCAGCGTTCGAACCGCTTCGCTCCCAGCGGATTCCGCAGCAGGCAGGGGCGGACCGGCCAGCACGTACAGCGCACCGGCCGCACCGAGCCCGACGACGGTGAACAGCACGATCCACTGGACCGTCAGCGCACTGTCGACCTTCGGTGTCACCGACTCGAGCAGATTCGCGAAGGTCGCATCGGCGCCGCCGAGCAGCGGAACGAACACCGCGAGCAATGCGACGGTGACGGTCACCGACAGCGCGATTCCGCGTTCTCGCCGCGACTTGCCGCCGCGCAGCCGCTCGCCCCGCGTACACCCACGGGATACTGGTCAATGCCCCGAGCGGCAACGCGATCACGTCGTAGAGCAGCCCGTTCGCCGACCGCCGTCCCACGACTGCCAAGCTGCCCGCGACACCCGCCGCCAGCACGCACAGCACGAACAGCCAACCCGCCGCACGAAAGGTGCCTACCGCCAGGAACGCCAAGAGCATTCCCGTCCACCAGATTCGGGCGGAATTCTCGCCGAGTCCTGGCCAGGCTGTCGACCGCGCGGCGTGGGTCGAATCCTCCCCTCCGGGATTCGACACCGCCGCACCGGCTTTACGCTCGCCCACTTCTCGCGGATCGATCGGTGTTGAATTCGCCGAGCTAGCGAGCCCGCTGCTCTGGACGTGGCCAGTCGAGGCCGAATCGGGTTCAGCGAGCTTTGTCCGCGTAGTGGGAGTCAGATCCGCTGCCGCGGGATTCGATGTCCTCGCCGGTGGTGTCCGCGCGCCAGCACGCTCAGGGTCAGGCCCAGTCGGTGAATTGGCGTCCACCCCAGTGCCTTCGACCGCGCCCGACCCTTCGGGCGCACTGCGAGCGGACTTGCGGGCGTTGCGGTCTACCAGGTACACCGCGCCGACGGCGACGGTTCCCGCGAGCACCCAACCGATTCCGGGGCGGTCCAACGGGATCAAGGCCGCACCGGCCAATCCGGCGAGACCCGCAGCGGGTAGGACGCCGGGCGGGCAGGCGACGTGACGCCATCTCGACGTCACTGCGGTGGCCGAACGCGGCGGTCGAGGCGGCGCAGGCGACAAATGCGAAGCGGAAGTCGGTGACGTCGGCGATTGCGGTGGAGCCGGCGATCGTGAAGTCGTCGACCGGTGCAAAAACTCCGGCCACTGCGGAGGCACCGGCGATAGCGGAACCTCCGATGCTCGTAGCTCCGCCGTAGCCGATTGCGAAGGCGTCACCGATGGCTGAGATTTCGGTGGGGGCGTTTGCGATGGCAAAGACTCCGGTGCTGGCCGGGTTTCGTCGGGGCCGTGTGCCGACTCTTCTCGGGTGGGTTCCACGGCGGTCGGGGAGCCGGATTTTCTCCGTTCCGGAGGCGTTGGTACCTCGGTTGATTCGGGCGTAGGCACCTCCTGAGGGTGTGACGATGTCGCCGACTGCGCCTCGTGGGCCGAACCCTCTCCGGCGGGTTCCGCGGGTGTTGGGGATCCGGGTCTTCTCGGGTCCGGAGGTGGTGGTACTTCGGTTGATTCGGGCATGGGCCCCTCCTGAGGGTGTGCGGGATCGCCCCGCGACCTGATGCGGTGCGGGTTGGGGGGTGTGGTTGGTCAGTGGTCGGGTAGGACCACGCGGATGCGGGAACCGGGGTCGGCTACGGCGATGGTGCCGCCGTGCAAGTCGACGATCCAGCGGGAGATGGCGAGGCCGAGGCCGGTGCCGCCGCCTGCGGTGCGGCCGCCGCGAGTGAAACGGTCGAAGACGCGGGCGCGTTCGGCCGGTGGGATGCCGGGGCCGTCGTCGGCCACCTCGATCACCAGTTGGCCGGGGTGCCTGCGTGCCCTGACGTGGACCTCGCCGCCTGCCGGGCCGTGCCGTGCGGCGTTGTCGAGCAGGTTGAGCAACACCTGATGCAATCGCGCACGGTCTGCGAATACGCTTGCCGTGCTCGGTTGCACGTCGGTCGTGAACCGGACGCCGCGGCCGAGTGCCGCCGCGGCGACTTCGGACTCGGCCACGACCTCGGCCAACAGCGGTGTGACCTCCAGCCTTTCGCGGTCGAGCGGGAAAGCGCCCGCCTCGATGCTGGACAGGTCGAGCAGTTCGGAGACGAGCAGGCTCAACCGTTCGGTCTGGGCGAGCGCGGTGCGCAATGTCTTCGGGTCCGGTTCGGAGACACCGTCCACCAGGTTCTCCAGCACCGCGTTCAGGGCGGTGATCGGCGTGCGCAATTCGTGCGAGACGTTCGCGATGAGGTCGCGGCGTTGTTGATCGGCGGCCGCCAGATCCGCGGCCATCTGGTTGAACGCCTCGGCCAGCTGCCCGACCTCGTCCCGGGAACTGGCGCGCACCCGCCGGGTGTAGTCACCTTGCGCCATCCGCTTGGCCGCCGCTGTCATCTCACGCAGCGGCCTGGTGATGCCGTGCGCCAGGAACTGCGAGGTCACCAGTGCGATTACCACCGCAGCGACCGTCGTTTTCGGAGGCAACCAGCCGATCTTGACCCGGAAGAACCCGAACGCGATCCCGCCTGCACACAACATCAAGATGGCCAGCTTCAACTTGATCGACCGAACCGGATCCAACGGCCGCGGCAGAACCTCGGCCACCTTGTCCGACAGCTCGCGCAGCCGTTCGACGACCGCATGGCCCCAGGGAGCGCCACCGGTACGAGCCGGACTCGCCACACGAATGCGCGAGCGCTCACCCGGAATACTCCGGGCGTGCTCCGGGTCGATTGACGAATCCGACGCCCACGCGGAGACCACTCCGTCCCGTTGCATGCCCGAGCTCTGCGCACCGCCGCTTTGCGCACCGCCGCTCTGCGCGCCACCGCTTTGCGTGCCACCGTGCTCCACACCGCCGCTCCCCACGGCGTTGCCCTCGACGCCGTCCCGTTCTACGCCCCCGCGCTCCGCGTCCTGCTTCATCGCGCCTCCAGTGCGTAGCCCACGCCATGCACCGTGCGGATCAGGTCGGCGCCGAGCTTGCGGCGCAATGCCTTTACGTGGCTGTCGACGGCGCGGGTGCCTGCGGCGTCGGCCCAGTCCCACACCTCTTCGAGCAGACGTTCGCGGGCCAGGACCACGCGGGGGCGGCGGGCCAGCCGGGCGAGTAGGTCGAATTCGAGGGGGGTGAGCTGGGCTTCGACGTCGGCACGCCAGACGCGGCGCTGGTCTACGTCGATGCGCAGGTCGCCGACGATGATGGTGTCGCCGTCGCGGTCGGCGGCGCGGTCCATGCGGCGCAGCAGTGCGTGCACGCGAGCGGTGAGGACGCGCAAAGAGAACGGCTTGGTCAGGTAGTCGTCCGCGCCGACGCCGAGCCCGACGAGTTGGTCGGTTTCGTCGGTGCGTGCGGTCAGCATCAGCACCGGAACCGAACGCTCCGCTTGGATCCGCCTGCACACCTCGAGGCCGTCGAAACCCGGCAACATCACATCCAGCACCACCAGGTCAGGCGCAATCGCCGACGCGGCCGCCACAGCACCAGGCCCATCGTGCGCCACATCCACCGTGAACCCCTCGGCGCGCAGCCGCGCGGCCACAGACTCCGCGATGGTCACTTCGTCATCCACCACCAGAATCCGCCGCGCGGCCGGTCCCCCAGCCGCTCCGTTCTGCTCCATGCTCGCAAACCCTAGCCACCCCCTGTGGAGAGGTCCGGCACCAAATGTGGAGATTCCGTGTGGACGGCCAACCCCTGAGCGGCACCAGCACCGCGAAAGTGATCGACAATCAGCCCTGGATGAAAGTGTCGCGTCCGACCTTGCCCATGACCTCCGCCATCGCCCTCCGCCGTCGGTCCTCTGATGTCTTCGGCGGGCGCCAATACCCGCGGCGGCACCGGCGCCCCAGCGGCTGTGCTGTCATGCGGCACCATCCGCCGATACCCCTACTCGCACGAGCTCGACGCCGTCCACCACCCAACAGTCCCCACCGCACCGGAACCAGAGCTTCCCGCACGCATGCCCACTCGCCCCAGCCTGCCGCCATCCAGACCAGCACAGCCGTCAACCAGAGGTCATCCAACGTCGCATCCACACCTTCACCGGCGACCTGGCTGGGTGCCTTACTGCGCCTCCACTTCAGCGACAGCCCTGTCTCTTCCACATGATCAACGCCAGTCTCTTCCAGCGGCGCTACCGTGCGCCACTCCACACGCAGTCCGCCGAAACACTGAACGTTCCGAGAAATCGGAAGACATTGGCTGCGCACGCTTCTCCCCGCAAAGCCAACGTGGGGCGCTGCGGGGAGGTGAGCTTGTGGCGGAGGTGTTTACCTCGTGGCCGGTCGCGGTTCGTGGTCGATGCCCTCGTGCTCGGCCCCGCGACCGAAACGCAGGAGGCGCAAGGCGTTTGCTACCACAAGGAGGGTGGAGCCTTCGTGGATGAAGACCGCGGGGCCGATCGGCAGACCGAGCAGGGTGGCGGGGACCAGGGCGGCGACGATCAGCAGGGAGAAGGTCAGGTTCTGGCGAATGATGCGGGCGGTCTGCCTGCTCAGTGCCACGGCGAAGGGTAGGCGGCCGATATCGTCGACCATCAGGGCGATATCGGCGGTTTCCAGCGCGACGGCCGATCCGCTCGCGCCCATCGCGATGCCGACCGAGGCATTGACCATCGCGGGTGCGTCGTTGACGCCGTCGCCGACCATGGCGGTGCCGTTGCGGCCGCCGAGCTTGCCGATCATGGTGACCTTGTCCTCGGGCAGTAGTCCGCCGTGGGCGGCGTTCAGGCCCATGTCGGCGGCGACGGCATCCGCTACCCGCTGGTGGTCGCCGGAGATGAGGACGATGTCGTCGATACCCAGGGCGCGCAGACGCTCGACGACCGGGGCCGCCTCGGCGCGGGGGATGTCCATGACGCCGACGACACCCAGGTACACGCCGCCGTGCCGGACGATCATCGTGGTGCGGCCCCGGTCGTGCAGTTCGTCGACGGTTCGGACAATCTCGCTCGGCACCCCATCGGGGTCGAGTTCGAAGAACATAGTGCGGTTGCCCACCTCGGTGGCGCGACCGTCGATGAGGGCGGTCACGCCGCGACCGGTCACCGAATTGACGGCGGTCGCGGTGCGCTCGGTACCCGCAGGCACCAGCGGGGCGAGGTCGCGAGTGATCGCACCGGCCAGTGGGTGGTCACTGTAGGACTCGACCGCGAACAGGGTGGCGATCAGCTCGTCGCGCAGTTCCGGGCGGGCCGGGACGATATCGGTGACCTTCGGCTGACCCCAGGTGAGGGTGCCGGTCTTGTCGAACGCCATCGACCGCACCCGGCCGAGGGTTTCCAGCGGCCCGCCGCCCTTGGCCAGCACACCGGCCTGCGCGGCACGGGCGATGCCCGCCAGCACCGCACTCGGTGTGGCGATCGCCAGCGCGCACGGGCTGGCCGCCACGAGCACGACCATCGCTCGGTAGAAACTGTCGGCAAACGATTCCGACCCGGCGAACACCCCGTAGGCCAGTACGCCGAGCACGCCGGCGAGCACAACGGGCACGTAAAACAGTTGGAACCGGTCGATGAACCGCTGCGTGGGCGACTTCTGGGTGTCTGCGTCACGCACCATCGTGATCACCCGCGCCAGCATGCTGTCCGCGGCGCGGCTGGTCACCAGGACATCCATCGCGCCGGAACCGTTCATCGTGCCCGCGAACACCCGATGCGTTTCCGGTACAGCCGTACTACTCGCTAGCGCGACATCAGCGATCGGCGCCTTCTCCACGGGAATGCTTTCTCCCGTGACCGACGATTCGTCGACGCTGCTCACGCCATCGACGACCACACCGTCCGCGGCAAGCCTCGAATTCGGTAGCACAACAACCACATCGCCGATCGCGAGCGCGTCCACGGCCACCTCCCGCACCACTCCGTCCGAGCCACGCACGAGCGCGGTGTCGGGTGCGAGTTCGGCGAGCGCCTCGATCGACCGCTGTGCCCGACCCATCGCGTACTCCTCCAACGCGTGCCCGAGGCTGAATAGGAACAGCAGCACCGACCCTTCGGCCCACTTGCCGACCATTGCCGCGCCGACCGCTGCGACCAGCATCAGGAAGTCGACCTCGAATCGGCCGCGACGCACGGTGGCAAGCGCCGTGCGGATGGTGAAGAAGCCGCCGAAGAAGTAGGTCGCCGCGAACAGCGCGAGCACTACCCATTCCGGCGCGGACACCAGATACTTCGCCGTCATGCCTCCGGCGTAGGTCACGCCGGAGGCGATCGCGAAGATCAGCTCTGACCGCTCTCCCAGCAATGCGGCGCCATGGCCGTCGTCGTCTTTTCGTCCCGCTGTGCTCATGTGTCCATGATATGCATAGATCGCTATGTATGCATAGAAGTACTTCTGGAGCAGTGGCGCCGACCACATATGACAGACATCCGGTCGACGGATACCGCTCCGGCAGAGAGCGTTCAGACGCGGTCCCCTAGCATCGCGACCTGTGATCACCGTTGCCACGTGGAACGTCCTGCACCGCATCCACGCCGAAAACTGGTACGAGGACGTCTCCAGCCGCTGGCCGGACGAGGCGGCGCGCATCGACGCACTCACCGCGCGCGTCGCCGCGCGGACCGAGCGGGTCATCGCGCTACAAGAGGTCAGCGGCGACCAATTGATCAGTCTGCGTGCGGCATTACCCGGCCGCACGGTCCACTCCATGCAGTATCAGCGGGTCCCGACGGCTCGCCGACACGCCAGCGCACTACGCGATCCCAGCGAGCACCTGGTGCTCATCGTCGAAGGCCCGAGCCGGGAGATCACCGCCGAATCCTTCACCGACGACCCGGGCAAGGGCGCGCTGGCGGTCGCCACAGGCGGAGCGGTGGTCATCGCCACGCACCTCACCGGTGACCGGCGACGCACCAAGCAACTCGCCCGGCTGGTCGAATTGGCTTCCGCCACACCGGAATACCCCGCCATCCTGCTCGGCGACTTCAATATCGACCGGGACACGGTCGCGGCGAGCCTCGGCGAGAGCTTCACCGTTGCCGACCTGCCGTCCGATTCCCTGCCGACGCGCCCGCGCTCCTCGGGGGCGAAGTCGCAGTTCATCGATCAAGTCGTCGTGCGCGAGGCCACAGTGCGCGAGATAGTGGTCGAGGACGCGGACGGCCTGTCCGACCACAACCTCGTCCGCGCGACTATTGCGTTGTGAGCCCGGCGATTTCGTAATAGCGGGTCGACATATGGCGGCCGCGATTCGGCGTCTGCTCATCGATGGCGGCGCCGATCAGGGTTCAGCGGGTTGCCGAGTCACCACGGCGAGCCCGCGCTGCGCGTGTGGCAGAGGGCGCGACGCTGCCGTTGCCCCGAAATCCACCTGCCGACACAGCACCCGAGATCCGTCCGCAGACACAGCACCCAAAGTCCGCCCGCAGGCACAGCATTCGCCGCCACCCGCAACGAACGGATGCCGCGGTCCCACTGTCGCAGACGTCCAGCGCGAACAACCCGATGCCGCGATTCCACTGTCGCAGACGTCCGGCGCGATTGAGAATGCTCCTATGGTCGAGATCAGCCGCGGCGTCGCCACCGTCAACGGCATTCACATGCACTACCGGCGAGCGGGGTCGGGTTCAGCCGTGGTGTTGCTGCACGGCTGGCCGCAGACCGGTTACTGCTGGCGGCGGGTGCTGCCCGCGTTGGCCGAGCGCCATACCGTCATCGCTCCCGATCTGCGCGGCTACGGGTACACCGACAAACCCACGACCGGCTACGACAAACGCAGCATGGCCGCCGATGTGGCCGCGTTGATCGAATCGCTCGGCTTCAGCGCGGCCGCGGTCGTCGGGCACGATCGCGGCGCACGGGTGGCCCACCGGTGGGCGCTGGATCGCCCGGATCAGGTCAGCAAGCTCGCCGTGCTCGACATCATTCCCACCAGGGAGACCTGGCGGCGGATGGACGCCGCGCTCGGCCGTCGCTACTTCCACTGGCTGTTCCACCTGCAACCGGATCTGCCGGAACGCCTTGTCGGCCATGATATTTCCGGCTATCTGCGCTACTTCTTCGAGACCTGGACCGTCAACCGGCACGGCTTGCCCGGTGAAGCCATCGACGAATACATCCGAGCCTTCAGCACGCCCGGTGCGCTGCGGGCGGGTTTCGACGACTACCGCGCCGCCGACCTCGACACCGAACACGACAACGCGGACGCCGGCCACCGCCTGAGCATGCCGGTGCTCGTCCTGTGGGGCGCCGCCAGCTTCCTCGAAGAGATTCCGGCACTGGATGTTTGGCGCGGTTACGCCGAGGACGTGCGCGGCGGCGCCATCCCCGACTGTGGTCATTTCATTGCCGAGGAGCGGCCCGAGGCGCTGCTCGCCCATCTCGACGACTTCCTGTGAAGCGTCCACCTGCCTGGCTCGAGTTGCGGTTGGCCCAAGATCTGGTCACGGAACGGTTATCGACCAACGTAAAGACCGGTCGGTCTGGAAGGATCGGATCCGCCGCTTTGGTGCTCGTGACCTGATACATCCCCGGATGAAGGGTGCGACATGGTTGGGCTAAGACGGTTCGGGATTCGAATGGCGGTCGGTGTAGCCGCGATGACGTTCGCCGCCGTCGGGGCGCCGGGAGTCGCGGCCGCCACGCCGATGGCGACGCTCGGAGGTGGTTCGGGAATTCTGCTCGGGCGCGGCGTGTGCACGCTGACCACGATCGGGTACGACCGCCAGGACCGGCTGGTCGGGCTGACCGCGGGGCACTGCGCGGAGATCGGGATGTCCGTGCGGGCCGAGGGGATGCCGAACGCGGGGACCGTCGGCACCGTCGCCGCGGTGGACCATCACGACGATTACGCGGTACTCGAATTCGATCGAGCCAAGGTCATCCCGATCCGCCAGGTAGCCGCCACCGTGATCGGCGGTATCGGAACGCCGCCGCAGCAGGGCGATGTGGTGTGCAAGAACGGGCGCACCTCCGGATACAACTGCGGGGTCGTGTGGGATACGCATCGGTGGTGGTTCCAGAATCAGTCCTGTTCCCAGCCGGGTGATTCCGGCGGACCGGTCACCATCGGTGATCGGCTGGTCGGCATGAATGTCGGACACATCGGCGTGCAGGTGGTCGGCGTCACCGTGTTCGACATGGTGTGCCAGCCCGCGGTGGCGCCGCTGCATGATCCGGCCGTGGCGACCCAGATCGGCATGGTGCTCGAAGACATCGATCTCGGTGGTGGCATCGGGTCGGGATTCCGGCCGCTCTGAGCGCGTGCGAGGATGAAGCGAAAAGCGGCGCGCCCCAGGGGTTCCCGCCCGACGCAGGAGCCCGACGTGCAGCCCACTCTCGTTCGCCGATTCGTCGCCCTCGGTGACAGTCAGACCGAAGGCATCGGCGATCCCGACGGAAACGGCGGATACCGCGGCTGGGCCGACCGGTTCGCCGCGCTGCTCGGCGCCGCCAATCCGGGTCTGGAGTACGCCAATCTCGCCGTCCGCGGCCGTCGCGCCGCCCAGGTGCGGGCCGAACAGCTCGAACCCGCACTTGCCATGGAACCCGATCTGGTCTCCGTGCTGGCGGGCATGAACGACATCATCCGGCCGAGCTTCGACCGGGCTGCGCTGCTCGCCGACGTCGAGGCGATGTTCGCCACCCTCACCGCGAGCGGCGCGGACGTGGTGACATTCACGTTCCCCGACATCGGCGCTGTCGCCCCGTTCGCCCGCCCATTCTCCGCGCGTGTGCGCACCCTGAACGCCGACCTGCGGGAGCTGGCCGCACGGCACGGCGTCACCCTCCTCGACTTCGAACCGGTCGCCGCCGCGACCCACCCTGCGGCGTGGGACGAGGATCGACTGCACCTCAGTCCGATCGGTCACGACATCGTCGCCCGCGCCCTCGCCGCCGCGCTCGCCGTTCCCGGATCCGACGACACCTGGCGTGAACCGTTGCCGCCAGTCGACCGATCCTTCGCGGGGACGCTTGCGACAGAGTTCCGATGGGCCACCCGCTACCTGGCGCCGTGGATCGGTCGCCGCCTGCGCGGAGCGTCGTCGGGCACCGGCCACGAACCCAAACGCCCGGTTCTGCTGCCTGTGGTGGCGTGAGCGAGGTCTACGTCAACGGCGCGTTCTGCCCCGCGCTGGCGGCCGAGGACGCGCCGGGCCACAGCGATCCTTGCCGACTCGAATCCGGACGGCGTGCTGGCGCGGGCAGCGTGACGTGGACGGTCGGCCAAACCGGTGCATTTCGGCACTACGACCGGAAGTAGTATGGGTCGGTGCGGACATCGGCGGAGGCAGCGGCGCGACTGCGCGGGGCGTTCGTCGGGTCCGCGTCGGGGGCGGTGAGCATTGCGGCGCATGCGCTCGGTGGTGGGGTGGTCTCCCCCGGACAGTCTTCGATCGCCCTGCTGGTAGCCGCCTGCGCGGTTGTCGGCGTGGTGGTCGGGGTCCGGCGGACCCGGCATGGGGTTGCCGAAGTGATGGTGATGCTTGCGATCGGGCAGGCGGTCGGCCACTCGGCGCTGACGATGTCGCCCGGTCACCAGCACAGCAGCGGCATGACCGCGGCCATGGCTGTCGCGCATCTCGCTGCTATTCCGGTGGGAGCCTTGCTCATCCGAGGCGCCGAAATCGCCGTCACGCGCGCGGTATCCGCGGCGAACGGCACTGTGCGGGTGCTCAGCTCCCGTCCCGCCGCGCCTGCCACTATCGCTTACGCCGTCTTCGTCGGCCCGCTGAGTGCGCCGCGCCGACTGCTGTTCAGTTCCGGATTCGGACTGCGCGGGCCACCGGCGCTTCGCTGAACCTGCTTCACTGCCGCGAGTAGTGGACCAATCGCGCTGCTGCACAACGCTTCCGCCGTGCGGGCGCGTTACACCTGTAAGCGAACACTCGGCGCTGTTCCGCATGATCAGCGCGACCATTTGCTGGTCGAGCCGCACCAAGGGTTCGACGCGGCCACGGGATTCGTCGCACGTATTGCGCAAAGCCGCTTGGACTTCAGCTGTCAGTGGGCTCGGTGCGTCAGTGCTGACCAGGTGAGCTACAGGTACTTGAGCCACATGCAGCACGCCAGCACGACCATGATCCGCTTCCCGGTTCGGCCGTAAAGGGCCGCTCCGCAACGCATTGCGTGTTGTGCGCCTGCCAGGTCCGCAAGCCTCGCGCGAACAGCCGGTGTCGGTTCATCGACTCGCGACCCACAACAACCCCCACACGATCGGAGATTTCCATGCGCACCCCCACCAGTGATACAACACCCAGCTCTCGCCCATCGACACGTGTATTGCGCGGCGCCGCCGCAGCTTTGGCCCTCCCGCTGCTGCTTGTCGCCTGTTCGTCCACCGAAAAGGCGGACACCCGCGCCGCCGATTCGGTGACCATCCAAGACCAGTGGGTGAAGGCGGCGGACGGTGGGATGTCCGCGGCGTTCGGTGAGCTGAGCAACGCGAGCGACAAGGCGCGGACGGTGGTGTCGGCGTCGAGTCCGGTGTCGAGCCGGGTCGAGCTGCACGAGGTGGTCGCGGATGCCAGCGGGACAAAGACGATGCGCCCGAAGGCGGGCGGCTTCGTGATTCCGGCGCACGGGAAAATCGAGCTGCGCCCTGGTGGCGATCACATGATGTTCATGGGACTCAACGGTCCGTTGCGCACCGGCACCGAAACACCGGTCACCCTCACCTTCGATGACGGGTCGAGCACCGAGTTCACCGCGCAGGTGCGTGACTTCTCCGGTAACCAGGAGAACTACGCGCCCGATCACGCGAGCGGTGCGCAGGCACCGGCGCACGGTGGCTGAGCAGACCAGCTCCCGCCCGGGACGCCTCAACCGACGACGCCTGCTCGGTGGCGGTGCCGCCGTGGCGGGCGCCGCGGGCATCGGGTGGGGCGCGGTCGCGCTGACCGGCCGCGACGAAACACCGCAGGCTGCGACCACCGAACCGTTCTACGGACCGCATCAGGCCGGGATCGCCACGGCTCCGCAATCGCAGGCGGCGTTCGTCGCCTTCGATCTGAGACCGGGCGTCACCAGGGACGACATCGTCGGCATCCTGAAGATCTGGACCGGCGACGCCGCCCGGCTCACCCAGGGCCGCCCCGCCTTGGCCGACACGGAACCGGAACTGGCACAACGACCAGCCAGGCTCACGGTGACGGTCGGCTTCGGCCCGGCCGTGTTCACGGCTGCGCACCTGGCGCACAAGCGCCCGTCCTGGCTTCGCCCGCTGCCGCCGTTCGATATCGACCGGCTCGAATCGGCCTGGAGCGACGGCGATCTGCTCGTGCAGGTCTGCGCCGACGCGGCGACCACGGTGTCGCATGCGGTGCGCGTGCTGTGCCGGAGCGTGTCGTCGCTGGTTACCGTGCGCTGGGTGCAGCGCGGATTCCGCGATGCCGCGCCTGGTCGGACGCCGCGCAATCTGATGGGTCAGGTGGACGGCACGGTGAACATCGCACCGGGCACTCCCGATTTCGATCGGCTGGTGTGGGACGACGGCGCGGCCCAGCCGTGGCTCGCCGGCGGCACCTCGTTCGTGCTGCGCCGGATCGCGATGACGCTGGACACCTGGGACGAAATCGACCAGGAGGGAAGGGAACTCACTGTCGGCCGCACCATCGCCAACGGTGCGCCGCTGACCGGCACCGCGGAATTCGACGAACCGGATTTCGCAGCGGTCGACGCGAACGGTATCCCGATCATCCCGCCGTCCTCGCACATCGCCCGCGCGCACCACACGCACGACGGTGAACGGTTCCTGCGCCGCGGCTACAACTACGACGATGCCCCAGCGCCGGGCGCGATCTCGAATTCGGGTCTGCTCTTCGCCGCCTATCAGCGCGACGTGGATACGCAGTTCTTGCCGGTCCAGCAACGGCTCGCGGAGTTCGACGCGCTCAATGTGTGGACGACGCCGGTCGGCTCGGCGGTGTTCGTCATCCCATCGGGGGTGCCGTCACCGGGTGGCTATGTGGGACAAACGTTGTTCGAATCATGATGGCGGAGCCGATGCCGACACGGTGTGTCGGCATCGGATCGGCCGCCGCGCCGAATCGACGCGGCGGCCGCAGACCGAAGCGAATCCGTCAGACGACGGTCTCGTGCAGCGCCCTGACATCCTTGCGAACTCCGAACGCCACGATGACCTCCATGATGCCGAGCACGATCAACCACACCCCGACGACCACGGCCAACGTGGCCACCGACTCCAACGGCCAGGCGATCAATACGACGCCCGCGATCACCGTGATCACCCCGAAGAAGATGTTCCAGCCCCGGCCGGGCATCGTCGGCTCGGACAGCGACATCATCACCACCGAAATACCACGGAACAACCAGCCGATGCCGATCCAAATCGCCAGCAGCAGAATCGAAGTCAGCTCATCACGGAAGCAGAAGATGCCGATGGCGATGGACAGCACGCCGCTGATGAAGGCAAGCACCCGGACCCCGGTGCTGCTCGGGAAGCCGAAGGCCGCCATCAGCTGGAGGAATCCGCTGACCACCAGATAGATACCGAACAGAACACCCGCGGCCAGCAACGTCGGCCCCGGCCAGACCAGAATGATCACACCCAGTACCACCGACAGCAGGCCGGTGACCAGAACGGTTTGCCACGCACTGCGGGCAAGCGACTGCAGAGGACCCTCGAGCACACTGTTTGTCGTCATAGCTGGATGCTATGCCCTGTCAGTGGGTTTCCTGGGAATTTGCTCGCGCGACCCGCAAGTGCAGGGGGCCGTGACGTGCCCGTCAGGCAGACGGGTCCGCGGCCGACGCACCCGAGCCCGCGGTCGCCGGGGCGACGATATTGACCATCCAGGAGATGCCGAACCGGTCCTGGCACATGCCGAACTCGTCACCCCACATCTGCTTCTCCAGCGGCACCGAGACGGTGCCCGCGGCCGACAACCGGTCCCAGTACCCCCGCAACTCCGCGGCGTCCGCACCGCTGAGACTGATCGAAATGCTGCTTCCCGGTTTGTATTCCATGCCGGGCGGGGTGTCCGCGGCCATCAGGGTGAAGCCGCTCGGCGTCTCCAGGATGCCGTGCATGACCAGGTCAGCGCCGGGTGCGTCCTGGTCGCTGAATTCGCCGAAGGTGCTGATGGTCAGGGTGCCGCCGAACACGTCGCGGTAGAACTCCAAGGCTGCGCGGGCCGTGTCGCCGAAACTGAGGTACGGGTTGAGCCGGGAGGTCATGCACACGAGGTTAGTGCTCCTGCGGAAAAGGTGCGATCGATAACGCCTGAGTCGGGGTTTATCGCCGGTGGGCGTCGGGTAGTCATCCGTAAGTGACTCTCGTCGTGTACGCCTATGGGGTGGAGCGGGTGGGTCGGGTTTCGTGAGTCTCGGGTGGCTAGGAGAAGTGGGTGGCGGTTGTACTCGTGCTGCAGGCACGTGGGCTCGGTGATCTACTCACCGCGGTCCCGGCTTTACGTGCGCTGCGCCGGGCCAAGCCACACGACCGGATCGTGCTGGCCGCACCGCACCGCCTCAAACCGATCGTCGACCTGACCGCCTCGGTCGACGCGATCATGCCGACCGCCGAGCTCGGCGGACTCCGCTGGGACGCGCCCCCACCACAACTCGCCATCAACCTGCACGGCCCGAGCACCGAAAGCATTGTGGAGCTGGAGAAGACCGACGCGGGACGCATCCTCAGCTACCGCAATCCGGCGTTCCCCGAGCTGTCCGGCCCGGAGTGGCAGACCGACATGCACGACGTGGACCGCTGGTGCCACCTGCTCGAATCCGACGGCATCGTCGCGGACCGGCGCAATCTCGGTCTGGTGCCGCCGGTGTCGACGACGAGCCATCGGGGATGTGTCGTCGTCCACGTCGGCGCGGGCGCACCGGCGCGGCGGTGGCCGCCGGACCGGTTCGCGGCGGTGGTCCGACATCTGCTGGTGCTCGGCCGCGAGGTGGTGCTCACCGGGGACGCGCACGAGCGGGACATCGCGCTGAACATCGCCGCGCGAGCCGGCCTGCCGACCGGACAAGTCCTCGCCGGGGAACAAAACCTCATCGAACTGGCCGCCACCATCGCCGAGGCCGGACTGGTGATCTGCGGCGACACCGGGGTCGCCCACCTGGCCACCGCCTTCGGCACGCGCACCGTGCTGCTCTTCGGTCCCACACCACCGCGCTGGGGTGGGCCACCCCCGCACCTGCTGAACCGGCACGCAGTGCTGTGGGCCGGGCAGCTCGGCGACCCGAACGCCGATACCCCAGATGCCGGGCTGCTGCGGATCGGTGTCACCGACGTGATCAATGCCGTCGACAAGCAGCTCAACAAGGGCAGTGCGCCGGGCAACGGTGTTCAACCGCGTCGGGCGACTTATCGACGCGTCGGTTGACGGCGACGAAGGGCCATTGACTGCTGCGCGATTACGCGGTCCCCTCGGCACGGGCGGTTTGGAGTGCGGCCGAGTAGGCAGCCAGCGCGCTCGGCCAGAACTGGTCGAGATAGTCACGGGCGTCGCCGAGGCCGCGGGGGTCGAGGGAGTACAGGCGGCGATTGCCTTCCGGGCGCATCATCACCAGACGGGCCGCCCGGAGAACCCGTAAATGCTGGGAGACCGCGGAGCTGGTCACGCCGGTGATCTCCGCGAGTTCGCCGACCGCGCGCGGGGCCTGCGGGAGTGCCTCGAAAATGGCGCGGCGGGTCGGGTCGGACAGCGCCATGAGGGCGCGAACTCCATTAGTCGCCACTCAAATAGTGTGATCAACGAGCGACCAATTGGTCAACTCGACGCAATACGGAATTTCCCCAGGTGAACGGCCGAGGCGCGCCATACCGTTACCTACTTGTGACATCCCAACTGGGCTTTCACCCCGCTGTGACGGTAGCCACACGATTGCCGAACCTGCATGGACCTCCCGTACGTTCGTCCCATGCCCGTGACCGTTCCGTTATCTTCTCGTCGGGGCGCGACCCGGACCCGTCGCCACCGTGCCGCCACCCGCGCGGTGGCCGTGTCCGCGGTCGTCAGCGCCTCGCTCGGCGTCCTCGCCGCCGCCGATCAGCAATCGACCGACCCCACCGGCCACCTGACCGCCGGAAAGCCCGCCTCCGCCGACACCGATGTGGCCACTCAGGCCAAGTTCACCGCGTTCACCCCGCGCGAAGCGCAGATGCCGCAGATCGTGCCGGACAACGTCGTGTGGGAACAGCACCGCATCGCGGTGGAGGCCGCCCGACCCAAGACCGTCCGCCCCATCGGGGGAATCCTGACCTCGACCTTCGGCATGCGCTGGGGCTCGCTGCACGCGGGCCTCGACCTGGCCGACGCGATCGGCACCCCGATCGCCGCAGTCACCGACGGCGTCGTGATCGAGGCCGGACCGGCCAGCGGCTTCGGCATGTGGGTGCGGGTGCAGCAGGACGACGGCACCATCGGCATCTACGGCCACGTCAACGACATCCTGGCCACTGTCGGCCAGCAGGTCCGCGCGGGCGACATCATCGCCACCGTCGGCAACCGCGGTTTCTCCACCGGCCCGCACCTGCACTACGAGGTCCACCTGCCCAGCGGCGAGCCCATCGACCCGCTCCCCTGGCTGGCCAGCCGCGGTATCGACGTCCTGCGTAACCCGTCCTAGTCCAGCACCTTTCGTGAGTCGATGAGGGCTCACGAACGGAGAATGCGAGCGCCCCGGCCGCGACCGTGTCAATGGAGACACGTTCGCGGCCGGGGCGTTCGCGCGTTACCCGGGGTCCGCCCGCCGACTGCATAACGCTGCCGCACAACAGCTTCCGGACGCATACACGCGCGATCAGCGCGACCTCTTCGGCGCCTGTGTCACTTCCGTGTTCACCCCTTCTATAGCGCCTCGATGCGCGCGGGAACGTGCTTGTGCCATGGCGTGCCCGCGATGGCGTCGCGCCAGGTGACGTCGGTGAGTTCGTTGGCGGCGACGCCGGTGCGCTGGGTGCCGTCTCCGTCGGGCAGGTCGAGGCCTAAGCCGTTGGGGAGGGAGGCGTGGCCTGGTTGCATGCGGTCGTTGATTTCCACGGTCGAGACGGCGGTGCCGCGGCGGGTGGTGATGCGAGCGCGGTCGCCGGTGGTGAGGCCGAGGTCAGCGGCGTCGTCGGGATTGAGACGCAGGGCGCCGTCGGGGTCGCGGCGGCGCCAGGTGTCATCACGGAAGATGGTGTTGGCGGTGAAGGAACGACGCTCCCCTGCGGCCAGGACGAACGGGAATTCAGCACTCGTGTGAGTGGCCGGAGTGTTCGCGAGGTCGCGCAGGGCGTGTAGCAGTTCCGGTATCGCGACGGGGATGCGCTTGTCGGGATGGGGTAGGTAGTCCCATGCGTCGGCGTAGTCGTCCACGGTGAAGGTGACGCCGGAGCGGCCTGCGAGGATCGCGTCGAAGAGGGCCTCGGCGTCGCGGTGCCCGGCGCGGCGCATGGCGGCGGGATAGACCTTGGCGATGCGCTGGGCGAGCGCCCACAGGACCGCGGCGGAGCGGGCGTTGTCGGGCAGGGTCGGGCCCAGTGTCTCGTACAGCACATACGGCGCCACGCCTGCGAGGGATTTGTCGGTCGCGAGCAGTGCGGCAAACGCCCATTTGTACGGTCGGCGACCGAGTTTCGCGGCCCTCCGCAGCACGGCGAGCTTGCCGCCGCCGACAGTGCCGAGCTCACGCAGCAGTCTGGCGTAGATCTCGGGTTCGGGCAGGGTGCCCGGCAGCGGGTCGAGCACCGGCGCGCGTAGGTGAAAGGTGTTGTGCGGGAATTCGAGATTGAAGAACGTCGCTTCCCACTTCTCGAATTGGCTGGCCGCGGGCAGCACGTAGTCGGCGTGCCGCGCTGTCTCGGTGAACGCGACATCGAGCACGACGACCAGGTCCAGCGCGTCGAGAGCTCGGCGGAACGTAGCTGAATCAGCAAGGGAGTGTGCGGGATTCGATGATTCGATGATCATCGCGCGGAAGCGGTCGGGATGGTCGGTGAGGATTTCCTCCGTGATGGAGTTGCACGGCACCATGCCGCCGAGGATCGGAGCGCCGGTGACGGGAGTGCGTTTGATGTCGACGCTGTACCCGGCCAGCGGAGCCATCCACGAATGTGGGTGCATGGCACCGCGTTTGGCGAAGTTGCCGGTGAGCAGCCAGAGCAGTTTGTTCAGATACGAGATGAGGGTGCTGTTGGGGCTCTGCTGCACACCGAGGTCTTCGTACGTGGCGACGCTGTCGGCAATTCCGATGCGGTAGGCAGCGGCGCGCAGCAGTTGTTCAGGGACACCGCAGATTTCGGCGTAGGCGGCGACGTCGATGCCGGAAAACTCGTGCAGCACCGCCTCGGACCCGGTGGTGTGCTCGGTGAGGAAATTGTGGTCGACGAGGTCGTCCTGGACCAGGATGGCGAGGATCGCGGACAAGCACCAGGCATCGGTGCCCGGGCGTAGTTGCAGGTGGATGTCGGCGAGGTCGGCGGTTTCGGTGCGCACCGGGTCCAGCACGATCATGCTGCGGGCGGGATCCTTGGCGATCTGTTGCAGCACCGTTCGTGCGCGCGGGACGCCGTGCGACTGCCAAGGGTTCTTGCCGAGGAACACCGACACCTCGGCATGCTCGAAATCGCCGGTGGTGTGACCGCCGGTGAGGTGCGCGTCGACCCAGCCTTCGCCGGTCTTCTCCTGCGCCAGCGCGCTGGACCGGTAGCGGGCACCGACGGCGCGGCGCAGTGCGCCACTGTAAGCGCCGCCGAGGTGATTGCCCTGTCCCCCGCCGCCGTAGTAGAAGATCTTGTCACCGCCGTATCGGTTCTTGACCTCGGTGAGGCGCTCGGCGACCTCGGAAATAGCGGTGTCCCAGTCGATTTCGGTGAAGGTGCCGTCGGGTTCGCGGCGCAGCGGTGCGGTCAGGCGAGCGCCGCCATTCTGATAGTGGTCGAGTCGCAGCGCCTTGTTGCAGGTGTATCCGGCGGAGGCGACATGCTCCTTGTCGCCACGGATTTTGGCGAAGCGGCGGTCGTCGAGTTGGATCAGCAGGCCGCAGTTGTTCTCGCAGAGAATGCACGCGGTTTTGTGCCACTCATCCTGGGCAGTGGTCATGACTTCCCTCTAACGCTCGACTCCGACACGCCCGCTGGCGCTATGTCTCTGACGTGCCCGCTCACGAGTTCGACCTCCGACATTCCCGCGGGCACACCTGTGGTTCGCTCGCTCATTTGCCGACCTGGTCGACGCGGGTGCCGTCGAGCCACGGTTTGAGGTCGGCGAGAAACGGGGTATCGCCCAGCCTTTCGAGGTCTTCGAAGAAGGCAGTGGTGGTGCGTCCCGCCGCGGCGGTCGTGCCCGCGGAGATGAATCCGGCTTGCTCGCGGTCGAGGCCGCGGGAGAGCGACTTGTCGGTGCCGAAGTAGATGGCGCGCTTGGCTTCCGCGATGGCGACGGGATTGCGGGCGGCCAATCGCGCTGCGGTTGCTTGGGTTTCGGCCAGGAGTTGGGCTTCCGGGACCAGCCGATGGACGAGGCCGAGTCGGTAGCCTTCTTGCGCCGACAGCGGTGCGCCCTCCAGGGTGACCTCAATAGCCTTGGCGGCGCCGAGCAGTCGAGACAGCCGCTGGGTTCCACCGCCACCTGGGATCAAGTTGGCCAGTATTTCGATCTGACCCAATTTGACGTGATCGGCGTCGGCGGCATAGCGCAGGTCGCAGGACAGGGCGATCTCATGGCCGCCGCCGAGCGCGGGACCATTGATCGCGGCCAGATACACCACCGCGGAGCGGTTCATCCGCAACGTGGTCTTCTTCCAGCGATGCCCCCACACCAGGCCCGCGCCGAGCCCGCCGCCGAAGCGTTCAGCCAGCCGCGCCGCACCGGGCAGCCGCATCGCCACGTCGCCGATCCGCAGGAACGGGGCCGCCACCCGAGCCGGGATGAACGGATGCGGCAGCTCGATCATGCCGGTGAGCGCGCTCGGGTCGGCATGGGTGAGGAAACGGCCGGGCAGCCCGCCGGTGAGCACGACCGCGCCCACCGTGTCGTCTGCATCCGCGGCGGCGGTCAGTATGTCGAGGTCACGGACGAATTCGGGAGTGGCGAAATTGAGCGGTGGCGCGACGACCCGCGCCGTCAGCACCCGCCCATCTTGGTCCAATTCGATGGTCTCCAACTGGAGGTCGGCGGCAGACATCGGCGGCTCCTTCGATGCGCATGTCAACGGCCGGATGACGAGTCTGCTTCGGCGCAAACCCGATTCGTTCGTACCCGGACCCGTTCTTGACTATGGTGTCCACCATAATAGGTGTGTCAAGAGGTACCACCCACTACCGCGGCTGAGCAGTACCGATCGGCAGCCTGGAGCTCAGTCATCGGACAGCCGAATAGGCTCCGGCACAATCTCATCCGCGGTGCAATGTAGCGGCGGTCCGGCGGAGCGGGACGTCAGTTCTGGCGGCGGACGGTGGGGATCAGGTCGCGCAGTTCGTGGGTGATGTCGTCCAGCGGTGCGAGGTCGTGCTGGGCTCGGCACAGGGCGATAGCGCCCTCGAATGCGGTGACGGTGAGGGTGGCGAGGCGGCGGGCGCGGGGTTCGGGGATGCCGTCGCGGACCAGCATGTCGGCGAGGGCATGTTGCCAGCGGCTGAAGATGTCGGCGGCGGCGCGCGCGAATTCCGGTGCGTCGTCGTTGGTTTCGACGGCCACCGCGAACACCGGGCAGCCGGCACGGAAGTCACTGTCGACCAAGGTGCGCCGCCACAGCGCCGCGAACTGGTCGAGCGCGGTCACCGGATCGCTGTCCCTGGTCAACCGCTCGATGAACTCGGACATGACGGCACCCGCCGCGACAACCGCGTCATTGATCAGCTCCGTGCGCCCACCGGGAAAATGGTGATACACCGACCCCCGCGGCGCACCGGTACTGCTGAGCACCCGATCCACACTGGTAGCACTGGCCCCATGAATCCGCAACGACTCCACCGCGCCCTCGATCATCCGCCGCCGCGCATCCCCCGGCCGCGAACGTACAGAACCCTCACTACGCGCTCGGCGTGTCCCTGCCATACCGCCATGTTATGGGATGTGCCATAAACGTGACGCGGCATGGGTCGAAGGACAGATCCACCGACAGCCGACGCCGCCATCAGCAGTACCCAGCGTCCTCATGATCAACGGGACACAGTCGAGGCATTTCACGAGTAAGACTCCCGTGTTGTCGCGTTGATCGTGATCGGGGACCGATGGCCGGTGGCCCCTCTGCCAGCTAGCGGATCGGTTGAACGCCCAGCCCGCCATGCCAGCCGGGATTACAAAGGACTCCAACGAACCGCAGTGAGCATGATCAACGAGGCGTGGTTGAGGGGTTTCGTGGGTGCGGCCTCGGTGGGGTCCCGTCTGATTGTGGTCAGGTGGTTCGGGGGGCTACTCGGGTGGCGTGGAAGTCGAGGAAGGCTGCGAGGGTGTCGGTGGGGGCTTCGACCTGGGGGTAGTGGCCTACCTTGGGGAGTTCGACGACGTCGGGGGTGGGGATCAGTTCGCGGTAGCGGCGGACCATGTGGGCGCCGGAGACAGGGTCGAGTAGGCCGTCGATGAGGCGGAGCGGCACCTTGGTGTCGCGCAGGGCACCGACCCAGCGTTCGCGATGTTTGCGGCGTTCGCTCATGTAGCGGATCAGCTTGTGGCCGTTACGTTTACCGTGTTTGCTGCACCACAGGGTCCAGAACTGGTCCAGCTCTTCTCTGCTCGGCTTGGTGTCGGGGCCGAAGACGCCGGACAGGCTGCTGGTGAAGGCGCGCTCGCTGGCGAGCATGCCGGCCAATGGTCCGAGCGGACTGGCCAGCAGGCGCTGCACCGGCCGGGCGCGGTGGGTCTCGGGGAACAGTCCGCCGTTGAGCAGGCATACCGATTCGATCACCAGCGACTCATCACCCGCGGCGCGGCGATCGATGTCGCGGGCCAGCAATTCCTGGGCGACGGTATCGCCGTAGTCGTGGGCGAGGATGTGGACGCGGGCGATCCCGTGTTCCCGCAACAGCTCCTCGTGGATGTCGGCCTGGTCGGCGATCGAGTAGGTGTAGTTGCGCGGCTTGGCCGACCAGCCGAAGCCGATCATGTCCGGCGCGATCACCCGGCCGAACCGGTCGCACAGACCGGGCCAGATGGCGTGCCAGTCCCAGGACGCCGTCGGGAATCCGTGGATGCAGAGCAGTGTTCCGGCAGCCCCGCCACCGTCGTCGCGATAGAAGATCTGATGGCCGCGATGGGTGTACCGCCTGCCGTTCGCCCGCCAGGACGCAAACTCCTCCATGCCTACCTCCTTGTCGCCGACAAGCATGGACCCCGAACCCCGTCGGCACAGGAAATTCGTCGACACCGGACGTGTCATCTACCGCGCGTCGGATTGCCGCGAATGCGCTCTGCGAGAATGCCACGGTGCATGTCGCGATCGGCTTGGTGGTTCTCGTTGCGTCGGCAGCGGCGCTGGCGGCGCTGGCCCGCCGGTTCGGCATCTCCGAACCGCTGGTGTTGACCCTGGCCGGAGTAGCGGCGTCGTATCTGCCACTGGTGCCGGAGGTCCACGTCGAGCCGGAGATCATCCTGCTCGGCTTGCTGCCGCCGCTGCTGTACACCGCGGCGATCCGGACCTCGCTGGTGGATTTCCGCGCGAACGCGGCGACCATCGCGTTCCTGTCGGTGGGTTTGGTGCTGTTCAGTACCTTCGTCGTGGCGGCCGTGGTGTGGTGGCTGCTTCCGGTGCCGTTCGCGGTGGCGGTGGCGCTCGGCGCGGTGGTGGCGCCGCCGGATGCGGTGGCCGCGACGGCGGTGGCGCGGCGGATCGGGATGCCACGCCAGATCGTCACCATCCTCGAGGCCGAGTCGCTGTTCAACGACGCGACGGCACTGGTGACGTTGCGTACCGCGATCGCGGCGGCGGCCGGTGCGGTGTCGGTGTGGAGCGCGGGCGGGGACTTTTTGCTGGCAGCGGGCGGCGGCGCGGTGGTCGGCATTGCGGTCGCGTATCTGCTTGCGCTGCTGCGCCGTCGGATCACCGACCCGGTGCTGGATACGACGCTGTCGTTCCTCGCGCCGTTCGCCGCGTACCTGCCCGCCGAAGGTATTCACGCGTCCGGCGTGATCGCGGTGGTCACCTGCGGGATGATCCTCGGGCACGGCGCACCGGTCTGGCAGAGTGCGGCCTCGCGAATCGCGGAACGGACGAATTGGCGCACCATCCAGTTCATTCTGGAGAGCTCGGTGTTCGTGCTCATCGGGTTGCAGGTGCGCGGGATCCTCGAAGGCGCGTGGAGCAGCGGGCTCGATCATGGCACCCTGGTGGTCACCGCGATCGCGGTGCTGCTCGCGACGATGGTGGCGCGGCCACTGTGGATCTTCCCGTGGGCGTTGGTGTTCCGCAGGATCGGCCGGACCGCCGCGGATGTGCCGTTGACGCATCCGGCGGTGGTGTCCTGGGCGGGGATGCGTGGCGTGGTGACGCTGGCCGCGGTGCTGCTGCTGCCGGAGGACACGCCGCAGCTGCCGGTGCTGAAGCTGCTCGCGCTCGTGGTTGTCGCGGGAACCCTACTGCTACAAGGCACTTCGCTGCCGTGGTTGGTGCGGCTGCTGCGGCTGCGTGGGCCGAGCCGGGCCGAGGACGCGTTGCGCAAGGCGAGCCTGCTGCAGCAGGCAACCACGGCCGGACTGACCGCGCTGGAAGCCCAGATCACGCCCGCCACGCCGCCAGGGGTGGTGCAGCAGTTGCGCGATCGGGTGGCGTGGAAGGCCAATGCCGCATGGGAGCGGTTGGGGCGCGCGGAGTCCGAGCAGGCCACACCGACCGCGGAGTACCGGAGGCTGCGCCTGGAGATGTTGCGCGCGGAACGGGAAACGGTGCTGCGCGTGCGGGATTCGGGCACGGTGGACTACGAGATCCTGCAGCACGTGCTGGCCAGGCTGGATCTGGAAGAGTCGATGATCGATCGATACGACGAGGCCGAGGAGGAGCGCGTCGAACCGCTCGCCGTTCCGTTAGCCGCCGAGAACTGTGCGCATCTGCAGGCCGCGCCGCTGGTCATGGACCCCGTCGAACCCGACGAGTGCACCGAATGCCTGGCCGAAGGACTGACCTGGGTGCACTTGCGAATGTGCTTGTCCTGCGGGCACATTGCGTGCTGCGATTCGTCGGTCGGCAATCACGCGACCAAGCACTACGGCAGCAGTGGGCATCCGGTGATGCGTAGTGTCGAGCCAGGTGAGGCATGGCGGTGGTGCTATGTGGACGAGTTGCTGGGCTGATCGATTCGAGCGGGTGCCGTTCCGATTTGGGTATCAGAAACGAAACAGCGCGGCGGTCGTCGACGACTGCGACCCGACACAACATGCGCAGCACCGGGTTGCCCGTCGTCGCGTGCGGCGTAGCCAACGTGCGCGGCACCCGTCTGCCGGACGTCGCGCCGCCTTACACGCCGTGCCGGTGCCGAGCTTGGCCGTCGTCCCGCACGACCTCGGCACCGCCATAACCCAACGCACACGGCGGGTCTCCCCCTTCCCACAGCCGCGGGCACACGCCGTAAGGCAACATGCACGGCCCCGGACTTGCCCGTCATTTCGAACAGGCACCCCGCGCGGTCAGCGGCGGGCGTGCGAGTAGATGAGGCGGGCGTATTCGGTGAGGAGCTTGTCCAAGGAGAGGTCCTCGCCGCCTGCGGCGATTTGCTGGTAGCCGATCAGCATCGCCATGCCGAGCGAGGTGACCACGGCGGAGGTGTCGTCGTCGCCGACCACTCCCTTGATCGCCTTGTGCACTGTGCGCCTGCGGGATTCGTCGACCCGCTTGAGCGCCAGGTTGACCGATTCGTCGTTGGCGGCCCAGGCGCGAATGGCTGCTTCGGCGGCGTGGTGCAGGCCGACGGCGAGGTCGGACATGGCGCGGATGTCGTCATCGGGGTTGCCCTGGTTGAACTTCAGCGTCCGCAGGATCAGCACCTGCCGGTTCTCCCAATGCTCGAGCAGGGCGTCGACGAAACCCTGCCAGCTGCCGAAGTGGTGATAGAACGAGCCGCTGGTGACACCGAGCCGCCGGCACAGCACACCGATGTTGAGGCCCTTGAAGCCGAATTCCGCGAGCACCTCCAGAGCGGTGTCGAAGTACTGCTCCTTGGTGACCACACGTGACATGCCGGGTGCCGTTCTGTTCGTTCGGGCAGGAGTGGGGAGGACCGAACAGTACCCCATTGTCTCGTCGGCTCGTACGAGGATAGCCATGCGGTCGCGATGCCGTTCGAGCGACCCCGAGTACCAGTTACCTGGTGAAATACGTAGTGCGCGTGGATGATCGAGAGGTTGCGCGGCAAGCAGCGAGCGGTCGCGCAGCACCCGGGAGCCGTTTTGCTTCGCCTGGCCGTTCCTCAATACTCTTGGCGGACAGCCCGATCCGTAGTTCAGCCGCTATATAGCCGAACCGGCGAACCCACGCGCCGCCCGGGCCGAACCGGAACTTCGCTGACCAGCCGCGCCATCACTCCGGCGCAGGCTGAACCTCCTCCTCCGCCTCCGGCGGCGCAGCGGTCACCACATCGATCTGCTCGCCGATGTACCGAATCACCACCGCCGCCACCGCCGCGACCGGGACGGCAAGGAACGCACCGACGACCCCGTACAGCGAAGCTCCCGCGGTGACGGCGAGCAACACGATCACCGCGTGCAACTTCATGCTCCGACTCTGCAACACCGGTTGCAGCACATTCCCTTCGAGCTGCTGCACCGCGATGATGATGCCGAGCACGATCAACGCCGTGGTGAACCCGTTGCCAACGAGCGCAACGAGCACCGCAAGCGCACCGGCCACGAACGCACCGACCATCGGAACAAAACCACCGATGAAGGTGATCACAGCAAGCACCAATGCCAACGGAACACCGAGAATCACCAACCCGGCGCCGATGAAGATCGCGTCGATCAAGCTGACCAGCGCCTGGGTCCGGATGAAGCCGCCGAGGGTCCCCCAAACCCGATTCAGCACCTCTTCCACATGGCGACCGCTGCGGCTGCCGAGCACGGCATGCAGCCAGGGCAGCAGGCGCGGCCCGTCCTTGACGAAGAAGAAGGTCAGTACGAGCACCAGGAACACGGTGACGAGCACCGACGTCGCCGTGGACACGCCGCTGAACACCCCACCGGCGATCTGCGCGGCGCTCGATTGGAGCCGGGACACGATCGCGTCGACCGCGGAATCGAGCTGCTCGTCACGGATCCGCAGCGGCGGACCCTGCAGCCAGTCACGCACCCGATTGACACCCTCGGTCGATTTATCGGCGAGGTCCGGTGCCTGGTCCACCACCGACGGCACGATCAGCGCGATGATGCCGGCCAGCGCGCCGACGAATCCGACCATCGTGATCGTCGCCGCCAGGGCGGGACGCAAGCCGTGCCGGACGAGCCACCCGGTGGGCGGCCACAACACCGTGGCCACGACGATCGCCAGCGCCACCGGCAGCAGGACCACCCACAGCTTCGCGAAGACGTACATCAGCACCCAGGCGCCCGCCGCGATCGCGACGATGCACAGTGCCCATTTCGCCAGCCAGATGATCCCGGCCCCGATCACGTCGCCGCGGTCGGGCACCGCGTGACTGCCGGTCAGCTTGTCGGTGTTCTCGGGTCGCTTGTCGGTGTTGTCGCGACTCTTGTCGATGTTGTGCTGAATGTCTTCGCTGGGCCCACTCACGCGCCAAGTCTTGCACGAGGGCTATGCACGAGCAGGTCATTGCATGCCGCGCGCCGCGGCGTGCGGTAGTCACCGCAGGATGGTTTCGAGAGCTCGCGGATGCACCCGATCGACCGGTATCCGCTGACCGAGACCTGCTCCCGCGGGTCGGCGCCGTCCCGGTAGGTTCGAATGATCTTGTCTGAAGGAGGGCCAACCTTGACCGCCGCAGCCACCTTGGAACGCAACGGGCACATCGCCGTCATCACGCTGAACCGACCCGAGGCCATGAACGCGGTGAATGCCGCGTTGTCCAGCGCGGTGGGTGCCGCGCTCGACGAGCTCGCCGCTGATCCGGAGCTGCGCGTCGGGGTGATCACCGGGGCCGGGCGTGCTTTCTGCGCCGGAGCCGACCTCAAGGAGCTGGCGCGGGGCAACGGGATTCACGATCCGGCGCATCCGGAGTACGGATTCGCCGGGCTGGTGCAGCATTTCGTGGACAAACCGCTGATCGCGGCGGTCAACGGGTTCGCGCTCGGTGGTGGCACCGAGATCGTGCTGGCCAGTGATCTCGCGGTGATGAGCGAGGATGCCTCGCTCGGACTGCCCGAGGTCAAGCGTGGATTGCTGGCTGCGGCAGGCGGTTTGCTGCGGTTGCCACGCGCGATCCCACCCAAAATCGCGCTCGAGATGGCGTTGACCGGCACCCCGATCGATGCCGCGAGTGCCGCGCACTGGGGTCTCGTCAACCGCGTGGTACCCGCCGACCAGGTGCTGCCCACCGCCCTCGAACTGGCCGGAACCATCGCCGCGAACGCGCCGCTGGCGGTTCTTGCCTCCAAACGAATCATCCACCGTGTCAATGACTTCGGCTCCGACTGGGATACGCCGATCTGGCAGATGAGTCTCGAGGAAGCGGGCCCCGTATTCGTCAGCAAGGACGCCGCCGAGGGTCCCCGCGCTTTCGCCGAAAAGCGCGCCCCACAGTGGCGCGGCGAGTAGGACCGGCTTTCACGATCAGTGGCACATGGCGCTGCGGCATCTCGCGAGTAGCGGTCTTTGTCATGTGCCGTTGATCATGATGGGAGACGGCTGGGCGGCGAGTCAGGGGCGTTCTGGCGGGGTGAGGTGGGTGTCGAAGAAGGTGAAGATGCGTTGCCAGGCGTCGCGGGTCGCGTCTTCGTTGTAGCCGAGGCCGGTGACGCGCAGGACCGGGTCGGCGGGGGTGAGGTTGGCGAAGGCGTGGGTGACCTTGGGGTAGATCTTGATGTCGTGGTCGACGCCGAGCTCGGTCAACGCCAGGTCCAGTTTGCGTGGGGCACCCACCAAGAGCGGGTCACGTTGCGCATAACTGGCGACCACCGGGCAGGCGCCCGCGAGTTGGGCGCGGTAGTCGCCGTAGAGCGTCGGATAAAACGGCGCGGACGCGTCGAAACCCTTCGGCGCGACCAGTAACGCGAACCCGCCGCCCATGCAGAAACCGATAACTGCTGTGCGCCCGGTGCAATCGGGTTCGGCGACGAGCCGATCACGCGCGGCCAGGACGTCACGCACCGGCGGCCCGTCTCCGGTGAACACCAGCGCCCGATAGATCGCGCGAATGCATCGAACACGCCCGCGCGAGAACAGATTCGGCGCGATCGTCAGATACCCGTAATCGGCCAGCATCCGCACGGTCCGCCGCACATCCGCACTGAACCCCACCCCGTCGTGAATCACCACCACCCCTGGCCACGGCCCCTGCCCCGACGGCCGCGCCAGCACCGCCTCCAGCCGCCCATCCGGCGCGCTGAGCTCAATCGTCTGCATACCCATCGAATCTAGGTCAGTGTCTCAGACATGTACAGCACTCTCCGCGCGCGAGCGCGGGCCGCACGCCCACATGGTTTCACGGTCCAGCGCGTGGCCATGATCCGTGAACCACGGTGAGTGGACGTGGCTGCGGCACGTGGCGTTGCACGTGGTTTGGGCTGGCGTGGTCGTTGCTGCGACGTGCGGGCCGTGGCCGCTAGGTGTGGAGACGCGGACGCGGCGTGTGGCGGAGGTGTTTGGCGCCTAGCCGTGGCTCATGATCCTTGGCGGCCGACCATGAGGAATCAGTGGGGCGCGAGGGCGGCGAGGAGGCTGCGAGCGAAGCGTTCGTAGCGGGCGATGCTGAACTGTTCGGGGTCGGTGAGGAGTTGGCGGCCAGCGCGTTCGCCGACGGCGAGTAGGGAGTCGGCCAGTAGTTCCAGGTCGATGTCGGCCAAGCCGGGTCGACGGTCGCGACCCCATTCGAGGAGGGTGCGGAGTTTGTCTCGCGCGAATCGCATCGCGGCTGCGGATCGTTCGCGGACCTGGCTGGGTGCGTCGTCGGCGGGAAGGAGCAGCAGGCGCCACGACTCGGGCTGAGCGGTGACCGCGGTGAGCAGATTCTTCATCGCCGCGACGAGCGTGTCGTCGAAGTCGGCGTCATCGGTGCAGACGGGCATCGCCTCGGCCAGTGTCGCCAGCGCCCGCTGCCCCTCGCGCTCCAGCACCGCGAGCAGCAGCGGCTCCACGCCCGGATATGCCGCGTAGACACGAGGTTTGGCGAGTTGCGCCTCGCGGGAGATCGCCTCCATGGTGATCGCCCCATAGCCGTGCCGGGTGAGCAGCCGCAGCGCGGCATCGAGCACCTGCTCGCGACGCACCGCCAGCTGCATCCGCGGCTGCCGGGGACGCTTTGCGGGCTGACTCACCGCGCTCACATTAGTCGTCAGCGTGCACCAATCGCCGAGCGAGCGCGCTCCGCCCAACCCGGCCTACTCGGTCTGGCCACGAACGATGTCTGCCCGCGCACGATACGGCTGCCAGCGCATGTCGGGTCTGGCCCTGATTCGTGCGCGCAGCGCGAAATCGTTTGCAGCAGTTGCCGCACTGGCGGGTTCAGCGATGGGCGGGGGTGCGGGGGCGGGATTCCGCGGGCTTGGTTGGGGTTTGGCTGGGGAGGCGGAGGCGTTTGAGGGACAACGCGTTCAAAGCGACGATGATGCTGGAGCCTGACATCGACATGGCGGCGATTTCGGGGCGCAGGGTGAAGCCGAACGCGGGGACGAAGACGCCTGCGGCGATGGGGAGGGCGATGGTGTTGTAGCCGACGGCCCAGGCGAGGTTCTGGTGCATTTTGCGTAGGGTGCCGCGGCCGATACGCAGGGCGGTTGGGACGTCGAGTGGGTCCGAGCGCATCAGGACGAGGTCGGCGGTTTCGATGGCGACGTCGGTACCCGCGCCGATGGCGATGCCCAGGTCGGCACCGGCCAGCGCGGGGGCATCGTTGACGCCGTCGCCGACCATGGCGACCTTGCGGCCATCGTGTTGCAGCTCGGCGACTTTCGCGGCCTTGTCGCCGGGGAGGACTTCGGCGATGACGGTGTCGATGCCGAGGTCGGCGGCGATGCGTTCGGCGGTGGCGCGGTTGTCGCCGGTCAACATCACTACCTCCACGCCGAGGTCGTGCAGTTCGGCGACCGCGGCCGCGGAGGTGTCGCGAAGTGCGTCGGCCAGAGCGATCACTGCGGCGGCGGTTCCGTCGATCGCGGCGAGGACGGCGGTGTGGCCGGAGTCGGTGAGCCGATCACGGTGCGCGGCAAGGGATCCGAGATCGATGTGCTCCCGGTCGAACAGTCGGCGGTTGCCGACCACCACGCGATGGCCGCCGACCTCGGCGATGGCGCCATGGCCGGGAACGTTCTCGAACCTTCCTGCGGTCAGCCCGGCACTGCGGGTTTCGGCGTGCCGGACGATGGCGGCGGCGAGTGGGTGTTCGGATTCGCGTTCTACGGCGGCGACGAGACGCAGCACCTCGTCGGCCGAATATCCGTCGGCGGTCACCACATCGGTGACTTCCGGTTCGCCTTTGGTGAGGGTGCCGGTCTTGTCCATCACGACGGTGTCGATGCGCGCCGCGCCTTCCAGTGCCAGCGCATTCTTGAACAGCACACCGCGTTTCGCGCCGAGTCCGGAGCCGACCATGATCGCTGTCGGGGTGGCGAGGCCGAGCGCGTCGGGGCAGGTGATCACGACGACGGTGATGGCGAACAACATCGCCTTGGCGAATGACGCACCGACCAGCAGCCACACCACCAGCGTCAACGCGCCGCCGATCAGCGCGACCAGCACCAGCCAGAACGCGGCACGGTCAGCCAGCTTCTGACCTGGCGCCTTCGAATTCTGCGCCTGCTGAACCAGTTCCACGATCTGTGCCAGCGCGGTGTCCGCCCCGACTTTGGTGGCGCGCACCCGCAACGTGCCGTTGGTGTTCAGCGACGCGCCGATCACCGTCGAGCCCGGTTCCTTGTGCACCGGCATGCTCTCACCGGTCACCATCGACTCGTCGACCTCGCTGTCACCCTCCTCCACGACACCGTCGACGGCGATCTTCGCGCCAGGTCGCACCAGCAGCGTGTCGCCGACGACCACTTCGGCGGTGGGCACCTCGACCGGCGTGCCGTCGCGGATCACCTCCGCCTTGGGCGGCGCCAGGTCCAGCAGCGCGCGGATGGCATCGTTGGCACCGCCGCGGGCCCGCATCTCGAACCAATGCCCGAGCAGCACAAAGGTAGCCAGCATGGTCGAGGCCTCATAGAACACCTCACCACCGCCGGTCAGGGTGATTGCCAGCGAGTACAGCCAGCCCGCCCCGATCCCCACCGCGACCAACACCATCATGTCCAACGTGCGCGCACGCAACGCGGCCACCGCGCCGGTGAAGAAGATCGCCGACGAATAGAAGATCACCGGCAAACTCAGCACCAACGCCCAAATGTCCTGCCGCAGACCGAACGGGACCGGCAGGTGCAGGCCGAACATGTCGGTGGCCATTGGCGACCACAACATGACCAACACCGAGAACACGGCCGCAACGACGAACCGGTTCCGCATATCGGCAGCCATATCCGCCATCGACATACCGGCGTGACCGGCGTGTGCCATGTGCGCATCGTGTCCGGCGTGCTCATCGCGGTCGGCTCGCGAAGCCCGAGTGTCACCGGGCACGGCGTCGGTGGGGCTCTCGTACACAGCATGTGCGGTCGGCGAGGTGTCCGCGGGCGGGGCGGCGTCCGCGGGCGGGGCGGCGTCGGCGGTCAATGCGGTGTCGGCGGCGCGGGTGCGGCGCGTGGGACTATCGCCGGTCGCCGTGTGGTCTGGCCGCCGCTGTCCGTCGGTGCGCGGCTCGACCAAGGGATCGCAGATGTGATTCGGGACCGAGCGGCCCGCGCAGTGGTAGCCGCAGTCGCGGACCCAGCCTGCGAGTTCGGCGACTGAGGTGATGGTGGGGTCGTAGGCGACGGTGGCGGTTTGGGCGGCCGGGTTGGCGGCGACGTCGAGGACGCCCGGTCTGCGGCGGAGTACGGCGGTGACGACATTGGCTTGGCTGGCCCAGCGGACACCGCGTACGTCGAGGACGGCGGTGCGGCGGTGCGGGTGGCGGTCCTGCATGTCGTGGTTCACGTAGCTCACTCCTTCGAAAGCTCGGCTCGAGGATCGAGCCGACGCGTGCCGTCGGTCAGAACTTCCCATCGACCATATACCCCTACGGGGTAGGTGTCTAACTTGGATCGCGAATGCCGAAGCGGGAAACCAGTTGTCACAGGCTCGTAGTGTCTACCTCGTGGTTGACATCACCAGCTTGCTCGCGGCCTACGACGAGCAGATGCGCGGGGCGCCGCCGAACCTTCCCGCGGGCGTCCGTTGGGAGCAGGACGGGCCGCTCGTCCGAGTCGTCGGGAACTTCCGCGGCTTCCTCAGCGCACCGCCCGACGTGGAAGTCCGTGACGCGGAACTGGATCGGCTGATCGTCCGGCAACGCGACTACTTCGCCGCCCGTGGCGAGGCGGTGGAGTGGACCACCCGTGGTCACGACCGGCCGAGGGATCTCCCCGACCGTCTGCGGGCCGCGGGATTCGTCCCCGAGGAAGAGGAGACGATCCTCATCGCCACGACGGCCGAGTTGTCCGCCGAAGCGGTGCCGCCGGACGGCGTTGTCATTCGTGAGGTCGCCGAGCCGTCCGATCTGCGCCGCATAGCCGCTATGGAGTCGACCGTCTGGGGCACCGATATGGGCTGGCTGGCCGACGACCTCAACCGACGCGTCGCCGCCGCACCCTACGACACCATCATCTACGTCGCAGAAGCCGCCGACGAGGTGGTCTCGGCGGCCTGGATGGTCGTCCGCGCGGGCACGGAGTTCGCTGGCCTCTGGGGCGGCTCAACCCTGCCCGCGTGGCGCGGCAAGGGCATCTACCGAGCGCTGGTGGCCGCCCGCGTCGAACGCGCCATCGCCCGCGCCATCCGCTACCTCCAGGTAGACGCCTCCGCCGACAGTGCCCCCATCCTCCGCCGTCTCGGCTTCCACGCCGTCACCACCACCACGCCGTACGTCTGGTCACCTCCTGCGCCCTGACACTGCATCCCATTCGAAATCCCGGCGGCCTATCGCCAACCGTCGATGTCGGCGGTGGTGGTGGCGTCTCGTCGGCGGCGAAGTCGAAGTCGGCGAAGTCGGCGGCGTCTCGGCTGTGGCGGCGGCCTTTCGGCGGCGGGCGTCGCGGCTGTGGCGGGCGTCTGAGCGGCGGCGTCGCCGCTCTCGACCCGCCGCCGCACGCCGACGCGCAGCCGCACAGCACGCCAACGTGATCGACCGCGTCAGTTGAACCGATCACGCCACGGTTGGCCGGGGAAATGGGGCGAAACGTTCCCGTGGGGGTTTCGGGACACTTACCGTCTCAGAGAGATAGATGTAGTGAACGGGGTTGTGCCATGACCGAACCGATGACGTCCTGCGCCGCATTTCAGCGGGTTGCGGCCATTGATCCCGACGCGGTTGCGGTTCGGTCGGTCGGGGGCGAGCACAGTTTGACCTGGCGGGACTATGCCGCGCAGGTGCGGGAAATCGCGGCGGGGTTGAGTGCGCTCGGGGTCGGGCGCGGCGACACGGTCGCGTTGATGATGGCCAATCGGGTGGAGTTCTATCCACTCGAGGTGGGTGCGCAGCACACCGGGGCCACCTCGTTTTCGGTGTACAACACTCTGGTTCCCGAGCAGTTGAACTATGTGTTCGGCAACGCGGGCAACCGGGTGGTGATCTGCGAGGCGCAGTATGTGGACCGGATCCGGGCATGCGGGGTGCCGATCGAGACCATCGTCAGCCTGGACGGCAACCCGCCAGGAACGCTCAGCGTGGCCGAGCTGAAGGCGTTGGGGCGCAGCGATTTCGACTTCGAGGCGAGCTGGCGGGCGGTGCGGCCGGACGATGTGGTGACCCTCTGCTACACCTCGGGTACCACCGGTAACCCGAAGGGCGTCGAGCTCACCCACGCCAACCTGCTGTTCGACGCGCATGCCTTCGCCTCGGTGCTGCCCGTCGAATTCGGTGACCGGCAGACCTCCTACCTGCCGACCGCGCACATGGCCGACCGATTCACCGCGCTGTACCTGCAGGAGGTGTTCGGCACCCAGATCACCGTCGTGCCGGATCGCGCCCAATTGCTCGCCGCGCTGCTGGATGCCAGACCCACGATCTGGGGCGCTGTCCCGCGCGTGTGGGAAAAGTTCAAGGCCGCACTCGAATTCGCCGCCGCCAACGAGCCCGACGATGCCACGTGCGCGGGTCTGCAATGGGCGCTCGGCGTCGCCGCCCGCAAGGCCGCCGCCCAACTCGCCGGCGAACCGGTCGACGACGCGCTCGCCGACGAATGGGCGAAGGCCGATGCCGCGGTGCTGTCCAAGCTGCGCGCGAAACTCGGTCTCGACCAAGTGAAGTGGGCGATGTCGGGTGCCGCGCCGATCCCGCCGGAGACGCTCGGCTTCTTCTTCGGCCTCGGCATTCCCATCTCCGAGGTGTGGGGCATGTCCGAATTGACCTGTGTGGCCTCGGTCAGCGCACCGGACGATGCCCGGCTCGGCACGGTCGGCCGACTGCTGCCCGGCCTGGAAGCCACCATCGCCGAGGACGGCGAGTTCCTGGTCCGAGGTCCTTCGGTCATGCGCGCCTACCGCGACGAACCGGTCAAGACCGCCGAGGCGCTCGACGCCGACGGCTGGCTGCACACCGGCGACATCCTCACCCAGGACGCCGACGGATACCTGCGCGTTATCGACCGCAAGAAAGAACTCATCATCAATTCCGCCGGAAAGAACATGTCCCCGGCCAACATCGAGAACGCCATCAAAGCCGCGACCCCGCTCATCGGCTCCATCGCCACCATCGGCGACCAGCGCCCGTTCAACACCGCGCTCATCGTCATCGACGCCGAAACCGCGGAACCCTATGCCGTCCAGCATGATTTACCCGACGCCTCCGCCGCCGCACTAGCCGCCGACCCCGGCGTCATCGCCGAGATCGCCCGCGGCGTAGCAGCGGGCAACGCCAAACTCTCCCGGGTAGAACAGATCAAACGCTTCACCGTCCTCCCGTCCTTCTGGGAACCCGGCGGCGACGAGATCACCCTCACCATGAAACTCCGCCGCAAACCCATCGCCGCCAAATACGCCCCCGACATCGACCGGCTATACGCCCCCGATCTCGCCCCCGGAGTCCACGAACCCACCACCACCGAAACCACCAGCCCCGGCTAGGCCTCCGACAACGCGCCGAGCGGGACACCACCGTGCGTCCACTCGCGATTCCCCGCAGCCATGTCCCGTTCGGCGAATTGGTCCAGCCGCATCGGGACACCGGGCGGAGACGCCACCAACCGCCACCCCGACCGCGTGGCTGCAAATGCCGTAATCCTGGGTCTCGGCGTGTGCCCGCCGCAGCAATGGTTCAGGACTCGAGGATTGTGGTCCAGACTCGGATAGTGAATATGGCTTCGGCGGGCGCACCTTCGGGGAAGAAGGGCCGGATTTCCTCGGATAGCGAGTGACGCAGTTCCGCCAGGTCGCATGTCGAGGTCGCGACTGCCGTATTGCTCTGGCTCACGAGATAATTGGCGGCTGTCTCAGGTGTCAGCGGAACCCGCCACTGCTCTTCGGAGTGTGTGGTCGGGCCGAAACCTGCTTCGCGGGCGGCCTCGGGGTCGAAGTGCGGTTGGCGGCGCACCGAGGGATAGCGGGACGCGTACTCGCCCGCCATCCATTCGGCGAACGCGGGGCGACCCACCAAATCGCCGTGGAAGTAGTCGCTGTAGACCGCGAGCCCACCACCGCTGCGCAGGACACGGGCTAATTCGGCCAGCACACTCGGCTGATCGAACCAATGGAATGCCGTGGCGACCGTAGTCAACTCGGCGATGCCGTCCGCCAGCGGAAGTCGCTCGGCCGCCGCCGCGACGAACTGCGCCTGCGGGTGTCGCTCGGCCGCACGCAACATTGCCACCGACGCATCACAGGCCACCACCCGCTCGGCCGCCTCGAGCACGGCCCGCGTGGACAGCCCGGTACCGCAGCCGACATCCACCGCCACGCCGACACGACCGATCCCCAGCTGCCGCAACGCAATCCGCAGCGCCTCCGGATGGTAGTAAAGCCGCCCACGAACATAACGCTCGGCGATCGCCTCGCTGTCGAACGGATTGCGCACCGATACCCCTCCCCGAACTGCGATCCCGCATCACCTGATGCATGGCGGCACGTAGTGCATCACGGCACCGAGTGCATCGCGGTCAATGACTGCGCGACGAAACGCCCTGTCGACCAGGCTATCTCGCAAGACGAACACGGAGCCACAACCAGTGACCGGGGCGACACCGGCACCCGAACGACTACAGCGTGATCCCCAGTAGGCCGTCGACAGCGGCGGTGATCGCTGCGGGGGCGTCGGTTTCGGGGCCGCCGTAGTCCAGTGCCTGGCGGGCCCAATTGTCCACGGCGTCCAGGGCTTTCGGGGTATCAAGGTCGTCGGCCAGGTGTTGGCGGAGGCGGGCGATGGTGTCGCTGGCCGCGGGGCCCGATTCGAGCGCGGTGGCTCGGCGCCACAGGTCGAGGCGGGTCTTGGCCTGTTCGAGGACCGCGTCGGTCCACATGCGGTCCTGGCGGTAGTGGCCGGCCAGCAGCCCGAGGCGGATCGCGGCCGGGTCGACGCCGCTGCGGCGCAGGGTGGAGACCAGCACGAGGTTGCCCTTGGACTTGGACATCTTCTCGCCGTCCAGACCGATCAAACCGGCGTGCACGTAGTGGCGGGCGAAGCGGCGGCCCGCGATGAGCGCCTCGGCGTGCGCGGCGGAGTACTCGTGGTGCGGGTAGATCAGGTCGCTGCCGCCGCCCTGGATGTCGAACTCGGCGCCGATTCGGTTGAGCGCGATCGCCGAACACTCGATATGCCAGCCGGGACGGCCCGCGCCGAACGGGGCGGGCCAGGACGGTTCGCCTGGACGCTCGGCGCGCCACAGCAGCGCATCGATAGTGTCGCGCTTGCCGGGGCGCTCGGGGTCGCCGCCGCGTTCGGCGAACAGCCGCTCCATGGTGGCGCGGTCGTAACCGGATTCGTAACCGAACTGCTCGGTGGCGTCGGCGCGGAAGTACACATCGGGGAACTCGGCGTCGTCGACGATGTACGCCGCACCCGAGGCCAGCAGCTTCTGCACGAATTCGACGACCTCGTCGACGGATTCGATGGCGCCGACGTACTCCCGCGGCGGCACGATGCGCAATGCGGACATGTCTTCGCGGAACAGTTCGATCTCGCGGGTGCCCAGCTCGCGCCAATCCAGGCCGTCGCGCTCGGCCCGCTCGAACAGCGGGTCGTCGACGTCGGTCACGTTTTGCACGTAGTGCACCTCGTGGCCCGCGTCGCGCAGCAGCCGGTTGACCAGATCGAAGGTCAGGTAGGTGGCGGCGTGACCGAGATGGGTGGCGTCATAGGGGGTGATCCCGCAGACGTACATGGTGGCGGTGGCACCGGGTGTCACCGGCCGCACCTGACGGTCGGCGGTGTCGTACAACCGCAACGGTGGCCCTGCTCCGGGGATGGTGGGTAGGGCTGTATCGGACCAGGACTGCATGATTCGAGGGTAAAGGTGTGGTCGAGATCATCGCCCCCCGCCCCAGCCCAGCGGCCGCCATACGCCGCTGACCTGCCGGTCCCGACCTGCACATTTCAGCAAATCATGGGATGTCAAGATTTTCGCTCACGCAGAATCAGCTGTCGGCGGACCCGGCGACGGGTACATCGCGGCGTCGCGGGGCCATGGAGTCAAGCGAAGACGGTATCGCCCTGCCCTCGCCATGACAATGAGGAATTCGACCTCCTAGGTCGGTTGGAGGCATCGGCGGCACAGCGTGCAACTCTGCGTTCACTGCGGAATCGCCGTGATCGGCGCGGCACCACACGCTGTCGAACTGGTCGACGACAGTCGCGTGGACCCGCGTAGGACATGACGGTTCAGAGCGATCGCGCCAACCTCCAACCTCCAGTCACGAGCGGAATGAAGTGTGGCCGAGCGCTCGTGGCCAGGCCGGGGCCAGCTACCGCCGAGTTGCGCAGTCGGAGCGCCGGACCCCGGCGCTCTGGTCGGCGACAGCAGCGCCCTTCCATGCGAGGCGGTGCGGATCCGAGCGGATTACGTTGGGCACAAGCCACGTTCGGCACTGTGTGCAATCTCGCAGTCAATGCGGAAACGAACCGCCTGAGCCCCAACCTATTTCAGAACGCCGGCCACGGAATCGGCCGGGACGTACGCGGAGTCGGCATCACCGGGTCGTCGACCAACTCCTGGGTTCGGTCTACCAACGCTTCGATCTCGGCGTCGGTGATGTGCTCGGCGAGCTCGTCCGCGACGGCGCCGGGCAATTCTTTGGCGAACGCGGTGATATCGGCGACCAGCGCGTCGCTGAGCGGTTGTCCGGCCCAGCCCCACAGCACGGTGCGCAATTTGTGCTCGCTGTGCAGGCAGATGCCGTGGTCGACGCCGTACACCTGCCCGTCCGTGCCTTCCAGCGCGTGCCCGCCCTTGCGGTCGGCGTTGTTCAGCAGCACGTCCAGCACGGCCATTCGTTGCAGCCGCGGGTCGTCGGCGTGGATGAGCGAGACCTCGTTGCCTGCCGGGTCCTGCGCGCGCAGTACCTCACGGAAGCCGTCGGGGACCGCGCCGGGCGGGCAGAGGTCGACGAGGTCGAGGCGGTCGCCCTGGTCGGTGTGGTTGTCCACGCCCTCGACCCAGCGTTGCACCATGCCGACGCCATACGGTCCGTCGCGCAGGATCGTTTCCGGGATCACGCCCCAGCCGAGCGCGGCCGAGATCAGATACGACGCCACCTCCCGGCCCGCGAGGGTGCCATCGGGAAAGTCCCACAGCGGTCGTTCGCCGCGCACCGGCTTGTACACCACCCGCAGCGGCGGTTCGACCTCATCGAGGATGTCGCAGACCAGGGTCACGTTGCTGGCGGTACTGATCCGCCCGATCACTGTCAGCTCGCCGCTGTGGAACCGATCCCCGGCCCGCGTCACCGATCACTCCTCTAGCTCGGCCGCGCCGAAGATGTCTCCGCGCTTGTATCCATTGGTGCGCACGCACATGTGTCCACGAGACGACAACGGTTCCCCGCACAGCGGGCACGGTGGCCGGCCCGCCGCGATCACCCGGGTCGAACGCAATGCGAACTCGCGGGCCTGGATCGGGGTGAGGAACACGCGGACCGCGTCCGGGCCTTCCTCGGTGTCGTCGAGCACCACCGATTCGTCGACCTCGGTCTCGGTGATCGCCAGCAGCTCGACCACCACGGCGTTCGCGTCGGCGTCCCAGCCGAGGCCCATGGTGCCGACCCGGAACTCGGCGTCGACCGGCGTCACCAGCGGCGCGGTGTCGCCGATGTCCTCGGGCTGCGGCGGCACCTCGGCGCCGAAGCGGCGGGCCACCTCGTCCAACAGCAGGCCCATCCGATCGGCGAGCACCTTCACCTGCTGCTTTTCCAGCAGCACGCTGACGACTCGCGGTTCCTGGACGGCCTGCAGATAGAACGCGCGATCGCCCGGCTCACCGACGGTCCCGGCGACGAAACGATCGGGGGTGCGAAATACATGGATTGCGCGTGACACATGCACCTCCTGATACGTGACCCTGATCCGACTACCCACGGCGTTGCGACGCCGACTACCCGTTTACAAGTAATCTCAGCGCTCCGCATTCCCATTATCCGCACTCCCGGTATTGCCTAGCTCGCCGCCGGGAACGGGACCGGTGGTGTCGACCGTGGCGTCTTGCTGTTCGGCACGGGAATCGGCAACGGGGCGTTGCTGATTCGAGAGCGCGGACAGGTCGGTGCCGGTGTCGTTGAGCCGCCACACATACGGCGCGGTCGGGGTGTAGCGGATAACACTGATCGACGCGGGTTCCACCATGATCCGCTGAAACCCATCCAGATGGATACCCAATGCGTCGGCAAGTACCGACTTGATGACGTCACCGTGCGTGCAGGCCACCCACAGCGCGTCGTGTCCGTGCTGCTCGGCGAGCGCGCGGTCGTGCTCGCGCAGCGCGGCGACCGCGCGGCTTTGCACCTGCGCCAGCCCTTCCCCACCGGGGAACACGGCGCCGGAGGCGTGCCGCTGCACGACCTTCCATAACGGCTCGTTCAGCAGTTCGGCGATGGGTCGCCCGGTCCACTCGCCGTAATCGACCTCGATCAGCCGGTCGTCGAAGACCGGTTCCAACCCGAACTTCTCCGCCAGCGGCGCCACCGTTCGCTGGCAGCGCAGCAGCGGCGAGTGCACGATCCGTTCGATCGGCAGCCCGGCGAGCCTTTCGGCAACAGCCCTGGCCTGCTCGTTGCCGTGCTCGGTCAGTTCGACGCCGGTGCTGCGACCGGCCAGGGTGCGGGCGGTGTTCGAGGTCGAGACTCCGTGTCGGAGCAGAATCACCGTCATGTAGCCAGCCTAAGCCCACCCGTCGCCCGGCCCCCGCCCCTCATGGGATCGCTCCGCGATGCTGATTTCATGTGGCCGACACAACCCCCGCGGCCAGCAGCCCCATCACGATCAGACCGAGCAAGATCCGGTAGCCGACGAACCAGTCCAGCGAATGCTTCGCAACGAACTTCAGCAGCCACGCCACCGACGCGTACCCGACGACGAACGCGAGCAACGTCGCCACGATCAGCTGCGCGCCGCTGGCATTGAGCCCCTCACCGGCAGGTTTGAACGCGTCCGGAATGCTGAACAAGCCGGACGCGGTGACCGCGGGAATCGCCAGCAGGAACGAGAACCGCACGGACGCTTCACGCGTCAGCCCGAGGAACAGACCCGCCGACGAGGTGGCACCGGAACGCGACACACCGGGAATCAACGCGAGGCACTGGGCGAACCCCATCACCAGGCCGTCCCGGGTGGTCAGCTGTTCTAGCGGGCGCTGCTTGCGTCCGTAATACTCGGCGGCCGCGATGACCAGCGCGAACGCGATCAGCATGAACGAAATGAGCCACAGGTTGCGGGCCGCGGTGCGGATCACGTCCTTGAACAGGAAGCCGAGCACGCCGATCGGGATGGTGGCGATGATCACATACCAGCCGATGCGGTAGTCCAGTTCGCGCTGGGTCTCCTCATCGAAGTAGCCCGCCTGTGCCGCGTTCCAAACCGGCAGCTTCGTCGTGACCTGGTCGGTGATCGGGACTGTCTGCCTGGACGACGCGCTCAGCTTGCGCAGCACCGTGGTGAACCAGGCCTGCACGATCCGCCAGATGTCCTTGGCGAAATACACCAGGACGGCGGCCTCGGTGCCGAGCTGGGTGACGGCGGTGAACGAGGCGCCCGCGTCGTCGCCGAAGAACACGCCGGACACGATCCGCAGATGCGCCGACGACGAGATCGGCAGGAACTCGGTGAGTCCCTGCACGAGTCCGAGCACCAGCGCCTGCACCCAGGTCATCGATTCGCCCGTCACGCAGCCTCCTGGTGTCTCATGCCGCCTCCATCTGTTCTTGCCCGAAAGAACTGTTCCGACTGGGCAATTGGTCAACCGGGGTCGCAGGCGAGTGATGACCGCCGCAATCCCGCAGCGACAGTACAGTGTCGAGGCCGGAGCGGCATGCCCGCACCGTCGGCCGCAGTGGGTTCACAGACATCTCTGACCTGCCGCACAGACGCCGCCGCGCGCTTCGGTAACTCGGCTGCCCGCACGGTGGTTCGCCGATTCCACCCGCGACGCGCGAGGCGCTGTGCGGGTAGGCGGCCGCATGCGCGCACACGCTCTAGGCTTGGCGCCGTGACGATTGCGCGGACACGGTGATGGAACAGCGGACGGTCGGCCGCAGCGGCCTACGGGTGTCCCGGATAGGCCTGGCGACCCATACCTGGGGTTCGCATACGGATGCCGATGAGGCGTCGGTGCAGTTGGCGGCGTTCGTGGAGGCGGGCGGCACGCTCGTCGATACCTCCCCCGCCTACGCCGGTGGTGGCGCGCAGCGAATTCTGGCCGAATTGCTCGGCGACCTCGTCTCCCGCGACGATCTGGTGCTCAGCGGCTGCGCGGGTATCGCGCCGCGCGTGCTGCCCGCCCCCGCGGGTCCGGCCGTGCCGGACGCGACCCACATCGCGATCGATACCTCGCGCCGCGCACTGCTCCGGCAGCTCGATCGGACGCTGCTCGAATTCGGCACCGACCATCTGGATATCTGGAATGTCGCGGTGTGGGATCCGCGGACCCCGCTCGATGAAGTCGCGGCCACCCTGGAACAGGTGGTGCGGTCCGGCAAGGTCCGCTACGCGGGCGTGCGTGGCTTCGGTGCCTGGCAGTTGGCCAGCCTCGCCGCCGTCGTGCCGGTCAGCGTCGCGCAGACGCCGTACTCGCTGCTGGCTCGCGACGCGGAAACCGATTTCGTGCCCGCCGCGCTGCACCACGGCGTCGGCGTGATCGCCTCGGCGCCGCTCGCGGGCGGCATCCTCACCGGTAAGTACCGCGACGGTGTTCCCGCCGATTCGCGCGGTGCGGACGAGGCCACCGCGGCCGATATCCGCAGCAGCCTCGACGAACGCGCGACCAGGGTGGTCGACGCCCTGGTCACCGCTGCCGACGGGTTGGGTACGTCGCCGTTGGCGGTCGCGCTGGCCTGGATTCGGGACCGGCCGGGCGTGGCGAGCATGATCGTCGGCGCCCGCGATATCGGGCAGCTCACCGGCGTGCTCGCTGCGGAGGCCCTCGAACTGCCGCGCGCCATCGCGGCCGCACTGGACGACGTCAGTGCCCGTACCGAGTGACAGAGGCGAGGGTGGTGTGATCGGCGCCCGGCGCGGTGCGATCGGGACCAGGGGCGGTGCCGTGCGGGCCGGAGGCGCTGCGATCAGCGCCCGGGACGATGTGAACGGCGCCGACCCGCTGCCCGCCGTCGTGGGGCACGTCTTAGGCTTACCTTCATGAGTGCCAGGTCCGGAAACCCGTCCGTGCAGCCGCAGTGGGTTGCCGGTGTCCGATCCGGCTGGGCGCGCGGTGTTCTCGCGGTGCTGGCGTTGACCCTGGTCGTGGCCTCGGCCGCGTGCGGCACCGACAACGCGGCACCCGCCGCCGGGCAGCGTGGTCCGGCCACCGCGACGCTGACCGATCTCGACCCGGTGCCGATCGGGCCCGAACCCACGCCGACGCTACCGGTTACGGTGCGCTCGTTCGACGGTTCCGACGTCACCGTCACCGATAGCAGCCGCATCGTCGCCGTCGACCGCTACGGCACCCTCGCGCAGATCGTGTACGCGCTCGGCATGGGAGCCAAGCTGACCGGCCGCAGCACCAGCGCCGCCTTCCCCGCCGTCCGTGACGTGCCCAACGTGGCGGGCGGCAACGGCTCGCTGAATGTGGAAGGGCTTCTGGAGCAACGACCTTCGGTCTTCCTCACCGACACCGTCAGTGTGACGCCCGCGGTACGTGAGCAGCTCCGCGCGGCCGGTGTCACCGTCGTCTTCTTCGATCCGCAGCGCACCATGGAGGGTGTCGGCCCGCAGATCGAGGCCGTCGCCGCCGCGCTCGGCGTGCCCGACAGTGGGAAGGCGCTCGCGGAACGCACCCGCGACGAGATCGCCGCCGCCACTGCTGCGGTGCCCAAGCAGGATCCGCAACTCACCATCGCGTTCCTCTACCTGCGCAGCACCGCCATTACCTTCCTCGCCGGGCCTGGCTCCGGTGCGGACGCGCTCATCGCCGCGCTCGGCGGCAAAGACGCGGGTGCCGGGCTGCCCGAGCCGTTCGTCTCGATCACCAGCGAGGCGATGATCGGCGCCGCGCCCGACGTGCTGCTGGTGATGTCGGATGGTTTGAAATCCGTTGGCGGAGTAGACGGATTGCAGAAGGTTCCCGGCATCGCGCAGACACCGGCCGGGCGTAACAAGCGCATCGTCGACATGTCCGACTCGGTGCTGCTCAGCTTCGGCCCCAACACCGGCCGGGTGATCACGGCGCTGAGCGAGGCCGTCTACGGCGCTCGGCCCGCATGACCGGATCGGCCACCAAGATCGAACCCGCGGACCCGCCCGCGCCGAAGTCACGCGGGCGTTCGCGCACCACGCTGGTGTTCGCGGTCGCGATCGCCGGACTGCTCGCGCTCGCGCTCGCCTCGGCAGCGATCGGTCAGGTGCCGACCACGCCCGCTGAGGTGGCAGGCAGCGTGCTGCACCGGATCGGGCTGGATTGGGGGCCGATGCCCGCGCATCCCGCCGGTGACGTGACGCTGTGGGAGGTGCGGTTTCCTCGGGTGCTGCTGGCCATGCTGGTCGGTGCGGCGCTCGCGACGGCTGGCGGGCTGTTGCAGGGGGTGTTCGCCAATCCGCTCGCCGAACCCGGGGTGATCGGGGTGTCGGCCGGTGCCGCGGTCGGGGCGGGCACCATGATCGTGATCGGTGGGGCGTTCGTCGCAGCCTGGTCGGTCGCCGGGGCGGCGTTCGTCTCGGGGTTGGCCACCACGCTGCTCGTGTATCTGCTGGCGCGGTCCAATGGGCGTACCGAGGTGGTCACGCTTGTGCTCACCGGTGTCGCGATCAACGCCTTCGCGGGTGGGCTGATCGCGTTCCTGCTGTTCGTCGCCTCGCCCGCCGCGCGCGATCAGATCGTGTTCTGGCAGTTGGGTTCTCTGAACGGCGCCAACTGGGATTCGGTCACCGTCGTCGCGATTCTCACTTCCGTCGGCGTCACTGCCGCCATCCTGATCGCCCCGCGCCTGGACCTGCTCGCCCTCGGCGAGGCCTCCGCTCGGCACCTCGGTGTCGATGTGGAACGCCTGCGCCGCAACGTCATCCTGGTCGTCGCCATTCTCGCCACCGCGGGCGTCGCGTTCACCGGCATCGTCCTGTTCGTCGGCCTCATCGTCCCGCACCTGGTCCGGATGCTCGTCGGCCCCGCCCACCGCGTCCTGATCCCGTTGAGCGCCATCCTCGGCGCCGTCGTCCTGCTCGCCGCCGACGTCGGCGCCCGCTCCCTGGTCCACAATGCCGACCTCCCCCTCGGCATGCTCACCTCGCTCGTCGGCGGACCGTTCTTCTTCTGGTTGCTCCGCCGCACCCGAGCCCGCGCCGGAGGCTGGGCATGATTACCCATTTGCGTTGGGGTTCACAGGGTTTCGGTGCGCCTAACCGGGGCTGCGGGATGGGTGGAGGCTCTGTGGGTGCTCGGGTTCGGCGGGTTGGGGGTGGCGGGTGAGCGGGGTTCGGCAGGGGTTGGGCGCTGTGTTCGCGCGGACGCATGAATTGCCCGCGGAGCCGGAGAAGGGGGCGGTTACGTTGCGGGCGCGGGGGGTGAGTGTCGATCGGCGGGGGGCGCATACGGCGCAGCGGCGGGTGCTCGAGGCGGTGGACTTCGATGTTGTCGCGGGCGAAGTGGTTGCGCTGGTGGGGCCCAATGGGGCGGGCAAGTCCACGTTGCTTGCCGCGCTGGCCGGGGAGCTCACGCCGAGCGAGGGGGCGGTCGAACTGGAGGGGCGGGCGCTGACGCACTGGTCGCCGCTGGACATGGCACGGCGCCGTGCCGTGCTGCCCCAAACCCACACCGTCGGTTTCCCGTTCACGGCCCGTGAGGTCGTGGCGATGGGCCGCGCCCCCTGGCTGCGTACCGAGCGCCGCGAACTCGACGACGAACGCATCGCCGCCGCCATGGCCGCCGCCGACGTGGAACACCTTGCCGCCCGGTCCTTTCCGACGCTCTCCGGCGGTGAACGCGCCCGCGTCGCCCTCGCCCGGGTCCTCGCCCAGGACACCGGCACCCTGCTCCTCGACGAGCCCACCGCCGCCCTCGACCTCGGCCACCAGGAAGCCGTCCTTCGCCTCGCCACCAGCCGCGCGGCAGCCGGCTCCGCCGTCGTCGTCGTCCTGCACGACCTCGGCATCGCCGCCGCCTACGCCGACCGCGTCGCCGTCCTCGAATCCGGCCGCATCGCCGCCGACGGTCCACCCCGCCAGGTCCTCACCACCGACCTCCTGACCCGCGTCTACCAACACCCCGTCGAAGTCCTGAACCATCCCCTGACCGGCGCCCAACTGGTCCTCCCCGTCCGCCGCTAACCACCCCGCCCCCATCGACCGGGACACCACCGAGCCCTCACTCGACAAATCCCTCAGCCACGTCCCCCTCGACAGACCACACCCGTGCAGCGGGGTCGCGAGCGGGACGCCACCGCGCTTCCACTCGGCATTCGCCGCAACATGTCCCGCTCGGTGGACCCGGGTGGGATTCAGCGCCAGATGAGCTTCAGGACGGCGGGAGTCAGGAGCATGCGGATGACGGTGGCGTCGAGGATCAGGGCAGCGATCATGCCGTAGGCGATGTACTTCATCAGGACCAGGTCGGAGAAGCCGAAGGCGCCGGTTACGACGATGAGAATTGCTGCGGCGGAGGTGATTACGCCTCCGGTGTGGGCGATGCCGTAGCGGATCGCCTCGGGGGGGTCGGCGCCGCCAGCGCGGGCCTCGGCTACTCGGGACAGCAGGAACACTTCGTAGTCGGTGGATAGACCGAACACGACGGTCACGATCAGCGCCAGCACCGCGAACATCAATGGGCCAGGCGTGAAATGGAATACCCCCGATCCATGACCTTCGACGAACACCCAGGTGAGCACACCCAGCGTCGACACCAAACTCAACGCACTCATCACCACTGCCTTGACCGCCAACACGATCGACCGGAACGCCGCGTACATCAGTGCCAGCGCCGCCGCCGCGAGAAGAGCCACCAGCAACGGCAGCCCACGCAACAACCCGTTGATGCTGTCGCGTTCCAGCGCGGGCACCCCGGCCACCATGACTTCTACCCCGGAGGGTTCCGGAATCGCCCGCAACGCCGAGATCACGCGATCGGCATCCTGCTTGTCCGCCAACCCAGCCTGCAACACATTGATGCCGTCCTTGGTCGGCACCGACGGCTCGAATCGTCCGGTGAGCCCGGGGATTTGGCTAGCCGCGTACCGAATATCGCTGAGCTGTTGCGGATCAGCGCCCAGCACAACAAGTTTCAACGGCTCGGTGCGGAAACTCGGGAACAGCTCGTCGAACCGTTCCTGCGCCACCCTGGCCGGGTTGTCGGCACCCAGATACTTCTCGCTGATCCCGCCGAATTCGATGTTGCGGAACGGAATGCTCAACGCCAGCAGCGCGAGCACGATCGGCACCGCCACCGCCCACGGGCGCCGCATCGCCCACTGCGCGAGGCGTGAGAAGAACCCGGCATCGATCTGCGCCTCGGTCTTGCTGCGGGAGAACCGTTTCCAGCCCAAGAAGTCGATCCGCCGCCCCGCGATGCTCAGCGCGGCGGGCAGCGCCGTCACCGAGAGCAGCGCGGCGAGCAGCACCGAACTGATGCCGCCGTAGGGCACCGACCGCAACACCCCGTTCGGGAAGATGAACAGCGCGCCGAGACTGACCGCGATGATCGCCGCCGAGAACAGCACGGTGCGCCCCGCGGTCGCGACGGTACGCGCGGTCGCCTCCTCCACGCTGCGCCCCGCGGCAAGTTCCTCACGGAACCGCGTGACGGTGAACAGTCCATAGTCGATGGCCAACCCGAGACTGACCAAAGTCATGACGGTGCTGGCGAATACGTTCACATCGATGACTCCGGTGAGCACCCGCATGATCCCCGCGGTCCCCATGATCGTCATCCCGCCGATCACCACCGGAAGCAGTGCCCCGATCACCCCGCCGAACACGAAATACAGCAGAATCGCCACCAACGGCAGTGCGATCAACTCGGCCCGATGGATGTCGTTCTGCATACCGGTATTGAGACCGGCCAGCACCGGCTGCAACCCGGCCAGCTGGACCGTAGTGCCGCCCGGTCCACCACCGTCGCGCCCGGCACCCAACTCGTCCTTGATCGCCGAATAGTTCTCGACGGTGGCCGTACCCTCACCCCGCAGCCCGACGCTGGCGAACGCGTGCGCGCGCGAGGCATCGGTGGCGTTCGCCGCGAACGGACTGTCCCAGTAGCTGTCGATCTTCAGAATCCGGTCCGGATACCGCGCGAGCAGCCCGCTCAGCGCACCGGTCACCGCGGACCGCACGGCCGGATCATCGACCGTCGTCCCCGCCGACGCCGTGTAGAGCAGGATCAGATCGCTGTCGGTGTCGCGCCCGAAGGTCGCGTCGGCGATCTTGGACGCCGCCACCGACTCGCTGGACTCGTCGAACCAACCCTCCTGCGTCAGCCGGTCAACCAGTCCGCGACCGTAGAAGCCGGACGCCAGCACCGCCAGCGCGAACACGCCGAGCACGAGAAAGCGATGGCGATAGACGAACCTGCCCCACCGCAGCAGACCGGAGTGCAACTCGTCCGATGAAGTATGTGATCCACCCGACGAAACCCGCGGACTCCGCACAGCCGCCACGGTCAGCCGCAGGCCGGCGTGCGGTAATCGGCGGACCGCAGGATGCCGCACAGGTCGGTGCGCGAGATCTTCCACTTACCGTCGATCAGCACGAAATGGACCACGGTCGTGCGCACCGCGGTCCCGGTGCCGTCCTTGTCCAGGCGCATGGTCGCGGTGAGCGTGCCGTCGTGATTGTCGAAGACCGGGTCGGTGACCCCGTAGACGGCACGCGGATTGTCCTGCAGTGCCTTGTACATGTCGGGGATCGCGGTGCGGAAGGCGTCGCCGTCCTCGATGAGGTCGGTGCGTTCGGTGTCCGGCAGGTTCGGGTCCAGCGCACGCTTGATCTGCGCGTCCAGCTGAGCGGCGGTCGGCAGCGGCGGGTGCGCGGCGATGGAGGACGTGGTGATCGAGGCGGACAGTGACGCGTTGGCCGACGAACGTGCGGCGTCGACGGCTGCCTCGTCCGGTCCGGTGCTGCATGCCGCGGTCGCGGCCACCAGGAGGAGGCCGGTCGCGGTCAGCGCGGTGCGGGCGAGAAATGTGTATGGCATCACCATCTACATACCATCAATTACGGAGCTTATTCTTCCCAGCAACGCGCGCACGGTGGTCACTTCGCGGTCCGGGACCGCGTCTACCGGCACGGCGTCGGGAATCATGTCGCGCACCAGCGCGACGACGCTGCGTTCGTCGTCGAGGTCGATATCGGTGACCCGCGCCTCGGCGACGGCGACGACATCCTCCGGACCGGGCACGTCACTGTCGAGGTCGGCCCGGTAGATCTCCAGCGTCAAGGTGGACCGGACCGTGCGAAACGCGTACGGCCTGCCGTCGCCGGTGGTCCCGAACCCATGAGCGAACGGACCAACGGTTATGTCATCGATGGTAAATCCCGACGTATGGTCGGCTATCAACCGGATCTCCCTGATTTGGACACTGTTTCAACTCAACCGTAACCCGCATCACCGACATTCTCCGCCCGCCGCCACCCCGGTACGCCGCCGTGGTGCGCCATCATGGTCAGATGGTGGAGTTGCGGTTTATTCGTCGGTAGAAGGAGTTCGGAGGATGCGCCCTCGCGGCTGGGTTGGATTGGCGGCGTTCGCGGGGCCCTCCGTGGTCACCCTCCGGGCCCGTCGCACGCACCGCGAGGTTCGATCGTCCGCGATGCGGCGCTGGCTCCCGGCCGCCCTCGCGGGCACGATCCTGCTGACCGGCTGCTCGTCCAGCACCGACGGCGACGACCTGCCCACCCGCGATCCGGCCACCGCCGCGGCCGCACCCGCCGAAACCGCCCGTCCCGCAGGCGAAGTCATGGGACTGGCCAACCCTCTCGGCAGGCTGCTCGTCGAGGCCGGTACCGGGCAGATCGCCGCACTCGAGGCCAGCAGTGAAACAAGCACCATCCTCTTTCTCATCGATCAAGCGTCGTTCGCCCGCGCCGGCCAGGGCGGCGTGCCCGACCCCAGCTTTCGCACCCTGTCGCTGCCCGCGCACGGCGCGAGCCTGGCCCAGGGCAAACCGGGTGAACTGCTGATCCCGGCCCCCGAGCGGATTATCCGCGTCGACGTCGCCACCGGCACCGTCACCGAGCTCCCGGTCGACGGCGACGCCAGATCGGTGCAGCGCCGCGACGACGGCACCCTGCTCGTCGGCACGGCGGACGGCAAGGTCCGCACCCTCTCCCCCGAAGGCAAGGTCGTCCGGACCGTCTCCGGCCTCGCCTCCGCCGACGCGCTCGCCGTCACCGCCGACCAGGTGACCGTGCTGGACCGCCGCCAGACCTCGGTCACCGAGATCGAGCTCGGCGACGACCACCTCGGCCTGGCGCTGCGCGCGGGTGACGGCGCCACCAACATGATCTCCGACAAGTTCGGCCGGATCATCGTCACCGACACCGCGGGCGGCGAACTCTTGGTCTACAGCGCCGGACCTCTCGTCCTGCGTCAGCGGTTCCCGGTAAACTCTTCGCCTTACGCGCTCGCCTACGATCAGCGGTCCGACACCGTGTGGGTGACGTGCACGCAGAGCAACGAAGTCGTCGGATTCGATCTGTCGACGGGCATACCGGTAGAAGTGGGCCGCTTCCCCACGGTGCGGCAGCCGAACTCGGTGACCATCGATCAGCGCACCGGTGACATGTTCGTCGGATCCGCGGCCGATTCCGGTCTGCAGCGGATCCGCGCGGACGATCGGAAGAGAGGGCACTGATGGCTCCCGCAACGCGCGCAGACGACGAACCTTCAGCCCGCGAGCAGCGAGCGCGGCGACGCGCCCTACCCGCGGGCTGGGAAACCACCAGCGACGACTACGAATACGTGCCGCTGCGGCTGCCACCCGAAGTGAACCGGGTGACCGCGTCCATGCGGCTGGCCATCCAGGCCGAGTTCGGCGGCTGGGAACTGTCCCGTGTGCGGGCCTACACCGACGGTAGCCGCCGGGTGCTGCTGCGCCGCCGAAAAACCGCACTACCCCAGCCCGAACCTGGAATGTGAGCTGATGTACGCCCTGTTATTACGCCTGATGTTCCTGGTTCCGCCGGAACGCATCCACCACCTGGTCTTCGCCTCCATGCGCTTGGCCACCCGCTTCGCGCCCGTTCGCTGGCTCATGACCAAACTGCTCGTCGCCGACGATCCGATACTGCGCAACACCGCCTTCGGCATCGACTTCCCCGCGCCGCTCGGCCTGGCCGCCGGATTCGACAAGAACGCCGACGGGGTAGACGCCTGGGCGCCACTCGGTTTCGGCTTCGCCGAGATCGGCACCGTCACCGCCCAGGCCCAGCCGGGCAATCCCGCGCCGCGACTGTTCCGGCTGCCCGCCGACCATGCCCTGATCAATCGCATGGGATTCAACAACTTCGGCGCCGCGGCCGCCGCCGAGCACCTGCGCGGCCGCCGCGGTGAGGTGCCCATCGGCGCCAATATCGGCAAGACCAAAATCGTCGAACCGGCCGAGGCCGCAGCCGATTACGCGATCAGCGCCGCACTGCTCGGTCCGCTCGCCGACTTCGTCGTCGTCAACGTCAGCTCGCCCAACACTCCCGGCCTGCGTGACCTGCAGGCCGTGGAATCGCTGCGCCCGCTGCTGCAAGCGGTGCTCGACAGCGTCCGGGTGCCGGTGCTGGTGAAGATCGCCCCCGACCTCTCCGATGAGGACATCGACGCCGTCGCCGACCTCGCCGTGGAACTCGGCCTTGCCGGAATCGTCGCCACCAACACCACCATCCGCCGCGACGGCCTGCGTACCCCGGCCGACGAGGTCGCGGCCATGGGTGCGGGCGGCTTGTCCGGCGCCCCGGTCGCCGACCGCTCGCTCGACGTCCTGCGCCGCCTCTACCGCCGCGTCGGCGACCGCCTCGTCCTGATCTCCGTCGGCGGCATCGAAACCGCCGACCAAGCCTGGGAGCGCATCCGCGCGGGCGCCACCCTGCTGCAGGGCTACACCGGCTTCATCTACGGCGGCCTGTTCTGGACCCGCAGAATCCACCGCGGCCTGGCACAACACCTGCGCGCCAACGGCTATCAGAGCATTGCCGAGGCCATCGGCGCGGAGCACGCCGCCAAAGCCTGAGCCGCGTCGCGAATGCTCCACGAACGCGGTGCATCTCGCCTGCCACGGCTTATTCTGGTGGGGCACAACTAAACCGCACCCGAGGGGGGTGGCGCATGAACTCTCGGGATCGAGGCGTGCTCACCATCATCGGCGACTCCGTCGTGGATCACATCTACCGCACCGACCGCCTGCCCGCGGAAGGGGTTCCCGCGCGCGGCCGTTTCGAGGAGCACTTCGGCGGCAAAGGTCTCAACCGCGCCGTCGCAGCCGCTCGCCTCGGCCTCGACGTGCGGTTGATCAGCGCGGTGGGTGACGACGTCGCCGGTCGCCGGATCATCCGGTGTCTGCGCCGCGAGGGCGTGGACACCGAGTTGGTCAAGATCGTGCCCGGTGAGACGACGCCCGTCGTCGCCCTCATCGTCGCGAGCAGCGGTTTCACCGGCATCATCCAGGACGGCGAGGACGCGGTCCGGTTGAGCCGCGACGATCTGCGCAGCGCCGCCGCCAGGTCGGCGATCACCTCCTCGGACGCGGTCCTGCTCACCTTCGCGCCGCCGATCGCCGTCATCGAACAGGCGATGGCGGTGGTCCGCACCGCGCACGAGCGGCCACGCCTGCTGGTTCAGGCCACGCCGCAGACGGATTCACCGCAGTACCTCACCAAACACCTCAGCCGGATCGACTACCTGATCGGAACCCGCAGGGAGCTGTGCGAATTGGTGGCCGATCCGGGCCGCGACAGCGAAACGCCAACGGCTGATTTCGATTCCGAGGTAGCGCCACAGTTGCTTGCGCACGGCGTCGGCTGCGTCTGCGCCGTCGAGGGTTTCGAATGCAGCGTCCGCTCCGCCGAGCTGAATCTCGACGTCCCCCGTTCGCTCGCGGCGGTGCTTTCCGACTCGCCCGGCGCGTACGCGGCCTTCGCCGCCGCGCTCGCCTACCGGATGGTGAGTTCGGGCCGACCAGCGGATCGCGGCGATTTCGAGTGGGCCACCGCCGCCATGGCGGCAACCCAGTCCTTCGGCGACATCCCCGCCGCCATGCCGACGGCAGGCGAGGTCGATCGGATCGCCCGGCTACCCGCGGTCTCCGACACGCCGGATTGACCCGGCGTGTCGGCGACACTCGCTGTACGAGTAGGTATCTCGCTACCCGTGGACGTAGGGCGGCTCAATGACGTGCGACCGCAGCCGGTAGGCGTGGCCCGTGCGGCACGCTGAGGTCTGATCACCCGCGTGCCGCACCGGCTGCTGTAGTCGCGCCGCGATCCGCTTGGCCAGCAGAATCACCGCCTCCGCCCGCAGCACGCCCAATTCCTCGGCGCAGGCGTCCACCCGCGCCTCGGTGGCCTGGTCATGCACCCGCAGTGGGTCGCTGAGCAATTCGTCGAGTTCCATACCCGCCCTGGCCTGGGCGCGGGTCAGCGCGCGGTCGGCCAACCAGCTCAGCCGCCAGGTGTCGGCGTCCTCGGTGTCGCGGTAGGCGGATTCCGGGGTGAGGTCGCTGGTGATCGTCCATTCGGTGCTGTGAAGGGTCATTGCTGCCTCCGATACAACGGATCGAGCGTGGTCGGCTCGACGTTCATCACGAATGCCTGTCGTGCATCCGGTCGTGCAGCAACGCCAGTGCCTGCTGCACGCTGAGTCCCAGTTCGCCGGCGAGCGCGTCGGCCCGCGCCTGCGCCTGCGGATTCGCGGCCGAGTCCGGCCCGCTGAGGATCTCGTCCAATTCCATTCCGGCCCTGGCCTGTTCACGGGTGAGCCGGTTCGGCAACCAACTCAGCCGCCAGGCCGGTTCCGCGCCGGACCCCCGGCATGCCCACTCGAGCGTGCCGCTGCTGGTCATCGACCGGCTGTTCTCGTAGATCGTCACGGCATGTCTCCATCGTGGAGGAGCCGTCGCCGAATAACGCCGACCCGTGCGGAAGGCGCGACCGGGTGACACGGAATACGGGTCGGGCCGGGCAATGCTTCTTCTTGGCGCGGCGGAGCGGGCAACGTACTGAGGCTGGCTGGGGCGAGTGTGGCGGGCGCGCGGTTTCTGGCCTACACCGCGTGCAGGCCCGGCTCGCGCTCGGTGTCGGCGCCGACGCGGCGGTGCAGCCTGCGTCGCCGGATCTGCCGGATCTGCTGAATCATTCTCATCACCAGGCCCTCCCGAGTTCTCTGGTGGGGCGACGGGATCGCCATGACCAGTGTGGCATTTGCCGTTCTCAATGGTCAATTGCCGTTGTAGTTTGGTAATTGCCAGTTCATGTCCCGGCTAAACCGCCTATTGTGAGCAACCGGACATCACGATCAACTACAGCCACACGGAGGGTGGAGCGCACAGATGGTCCCGCAGGACTCGGCCACGGTCGCCGTTCGCAACATCCTCACCCGGCTGGGCAAGCGCTCCGGCTTGAGTTCGGATCGGTTGCGTACCACCGAGATCGATGTCGCGCCCCTGCTCGACCTGCTGGTGGTCCGGCAGCACGCGCACCGCGCCGGGATCGAGCGGGAGGACGCGGTGCTGCCGGTGGTCCGCGAGCTGGCCCGGCACCTGAATCCGTCGTCGATGCTGATCGTCGACGCCGTGCTGTCGCTGGGGCTGTTGCGGGAAACCACCCCGCCCGGCGTCGATCTCGACCGGCTCTACGCCCCCGACCTCGGCGAGCGCCGCGAGTATCTGGCCGAGCACTGGCAGCTGCTGCACGAATCCTTGTGCGCCAACCCCATTCCGCCCGCCCCGAGCGTGCGGTCGCTGCGCGGCACCCAGGAATGGCGCGCGTTCACCGAGCTCGCGGGCCTGCTCGCCAACGAATCGGTCTACGGCTCGGGACCCGCGCACACGCCGAGCCCGCCGGAAACCGTTGCCGCACCGCCGGTTCGGGGCATTGTCACGGTCTTCGGCGACGCGGTGATCGATCATATCTACCGCGTCGACCATGTCCCACCGGTCGGCACATCCACTCCGGGTAACTTCGAAGAGCACCCGGGCGGCAAGGGACTCAACCGTGCCGTGGCCGCCGCACGGCTCGGGCTGCAGGTCCGGCTGATCACCGCCGTCGGCGACGACGAGGCGGGTAGGCGCGTGCTGGACTATCTGCGCGCCGAGAACGTCGACACCGACCTGGTGAAGGTCGTGCCGTACGCACCGACCCCGGTGACCGCGGTGCTGATCACCAGCACCGGCGCGGCGAGCAATATCGGCTGCAAGGACGACCGCATCCGGCTGAGCACCCAGGACCTGCGCAGCCCGGTGATCCGCGCCGCGATCAGCTCGTCCGACGCGGTCCTGGTGACCTTCGAACAGCCGAGCGCGGTGATCGAGCAGGTCATGGCCGCGGTACGGCGGCTGGATTCGCGACCGCTGCTTATGGTGCATCCGGCGCCGAAAGTCGATCTGCCGCAATACCTTTACCAGTACCTGGGCGTCGTGGACTATCTCGCGGGCACCAGCGCGGACCTGGCCGCCATGGTTCCGGAGGTGCACGCGGGCTCCACCGCGGACAACGCCCAGCGGTTGCGCGCGCTCGGCGTCCGGTCGGTGTGCGCGATCGAGGACTTCCAGTGCACGGTCTGGTCGGATCAAGTCAACGTGGCGATTCCGCCCTTCCCCGCGGCACTCGAAGACTCCCCCGGCGCTCAGGCTGCCTTCGCCGCCGCGCTGGTATATCGTCTCGTTTCGACGCGCCGCCCCGCCGGAGAACAGGACTACGTCTGGGCGACTGCCGCGATGGTGGCGACGCAATCTTTCGGGGATGTCCCGGGTGCGATGCCACTTGCCACAGAGATCGATCGAATCGTCAGACTCGCTTCGGAGGAGCATTGACCACACCTGTGTCCAGCCTTGCCGACACCGACCACCGGTTTACCCGCAAGGGGCATGACTTGCAGGTTCGCGTGCTGGACCTGGCGGACGACCGCGAACACGGGCATCTGCTCGTGTTCGGCGATGTCGCCGATGGTTGCCTGGTCCGGGTGCACTCGCGCTGCCTCTACGGCGAGGCGCTGCGGTCCGACGACTGCGATTGCGGCGCCGAACTCGATGTCGCCCTCGACCTCATCCAGGCCGCGGGTTCGGGTGTGCTCGTCTATCTGGAGCAGGAGGGACGCGGTGTCGGGCTGATCGCCAAGGCGCGCGGCTATCGCGAGAGCGAGCGAGCGGGCACCGATACCTTCGCCAGCTATGAGGCACTCGGCTATCCGGCCGACGCCAGAACCTACGACGTAGCGGCCCAGGGGCTGTTGGCGCTCGGCTTGCAGAAGGTGGAACTGCTCACCAACAATCCGGCCAAGCGGGAAGCGCTGGAACGAGCGGGCATCGCGGTCACCGTGCGGCCGTTGCATACCCGGGTGCTCAGCGAGCGGGCGCGTGACTATCTGGAGGCCAAGCGCCGCCGCAGGCAGCACTGGATCCCCACCGACGCGCCGCCGTGGGCGGTCGAGTCGGTACCGGTGATCGCGCCGGAGCCGCAGTTGCGGCCTGCCGAGGAGGCAGCGCTGACGGTCGTCGGCCCGCCGATCGTCGACGAGGTCGCATAAGCATTACTTCCCGAGTAAGCCGCCCCACTACCCCGCCGCCTGGCTACCATAAGTGAGCCGCGCCACACCTGGCGCGCCGACCCGTGAGAAACTGACAGAAGCGTCGCTGCATTGTGTCAGGATCGGGTCTCGAACCGCCCGCGTGCGGACGCCGCGAGGCGCGGTTCACGGCATGATTATCGGGAACAGGGATATGACGACAACAGACATCGGCTTCGCGCACGAATCGGGCAAAACGGTCTACACCGTCCCGGAGGCATTCCAGGAAACCCTCACGTTGCGGCCCGAGCAGGTCGCGTTGCGGACGGTCGGCGGAACACAGCAGATCACCTGGCGGGAATACGGCGAACGGGTGCGCGCCATCGCGGCGGGCCTGGCCGAGCTCGGCGTCGGGCACGGCGACACCGTCGGGATCATGCTCACGAACCGGCCCGAGTTCAATTTGATCGATACCGCCGCGCTGCACCTGGGCGCGACCCCGTTCTCGATCTACAACACCAGCTCGTCCGAGCAGATCACCCACCTGTTCACCAACGCGGCGAACAAAGTCGTTGTGACTGAACAGGTCTTCCTGGACAAGGTCACCGGCGCCGGCGTAGACCTCGCGCACATCATCCTGGTCGACGGCCCGGCCACCGGCACGATCACCCTCGCCGAGGTCGAGGCGAACCCCGCCGCCGACTTCGATTTCGACGCCGCCTGGCGGGCGGTGCAAGCCGACGACCTGGCCACCCTGATCTACACCTCGGGCACCACCGGCCCGCCCAAGGGCGTAGAGATCACCCACCGCAATGTGCTCGCTCAGATCATCGCGCTGGTCAACGGCCCGCTGCGGGTCGGGCTGGACGACCGTTCGGTTTCCTACCTGCCCGCCGCGCACGTCGCCGACCGCATCTCCGGGCACGCCATCAACCTGCTGACCGGCATCCAGATGACCACCGTGCCGGACCCGCGCGAGGTCGCCGCCGCGCTGCCCGACGCCCGCCCGACCATCTTCTTCGGCGTGCCACGGGTGTGGCAGAAGATCAAGGCGGGCATCGAGGGCAAGCTCGCCGCCGAATCCAGCGGGGTGAAGAAGAAGCTCGCCAACTGGGCCATCGAGACGGGCATCGCCGCGGCGAGAGCCGATCTCACGGGTCGAGGCGGCGGCCCGGTGCTGGCCGTGCAACACAAGCTGGCCGAGGCGCTGGTGCTGTCGAAGCTGCGCCACGCCATGGGCCTGGACGAGCTGAAGGTGGCGGCCTCCGGTGCCGCGCCGATCCCGCCGGAGACCCTCGAGTACTTCATCGGCCTCGGCTTCACCGTCACCGAGGTGTGGGGCATGTCGGAAACCACCGGTGTCGGCACCTACACCGAGCTGGAGAAGCCGCGCCCCGGCTCGGTCGGGCGCCCCGTCGACGGCATGGAACTGCGCCTGGACACCGACGGCGAGGTCCTGGTGCGCGGGCCCATCGTCACCCGCGGCTACCGCAATATGCCGGAGAAGACGGCCGAGGCGATCGACGCCGGCGGCTGGCTGCACACCGGCGATGTCGGCACCCTCGACCCGGACGGCTACCTGCGCATCGTCGACCGCAAGAAGGAACTGATCATCAACGAGGCGGGTAAGAACATCGCGCCGAGCAATATCGAGAACGCGGTGAAGGCCGTTTCCTCGCTGGTCGGTCAGGTCGTCGCGATCGGCGACGCCAAGCCGTACATCGCCGCGCTGATCATGCTCGACCCCGACGTTGCCGCCTTGCGCGCCAAGGAGTTCGGCGCCACCGACGCCGACCTGGCGACGCTGGCGACCCGCCAGGAGATCATCGACGAGGTGCTGGCCGCGGTGCAAACGGGCAACATCAAGCTGTCGCGGGTGGAGCAGATCAAGCGCTTCACCATCATCGGCTCGGTCTGGGAGCCCGGCGGCGACGAGCTCACCCCGAAGATGTCGCTGAAGCGCACCCCGATCGCGACCAAGTACGCGGCCGAGATCGACGGACTCTACGCCAAGGACCCCGCCGACAAGGTGATCAACGTCAAGTGACGCCCACCCCCAGCAGTATCTGAAACGAACTGTGGCCCTGAGCATTCCGCTCAGGGCCACCGTCATTCACAGCTACTTCTGTTCGTAGGTACCCACGATCGTGGCGCGGGCGATGGCGTGCGAGAACAGATTGAACCCGAGGTACGCCGGGCTCGCGCTGGCATCGATCCCGAGACTCTCCACGTCCACGGCGTGCACCGTGATGAAATACCGATGGTAGCCGTGTCCGGGCGGCGGTCCCGCACCGACGAATCCGGCGAACCCGCCGTCGTTGCGCAAGGTGATCGCACCGGTCGGCAGCGCGCCGCCCTCCTCGCCGCTGCCCGCGCCACTGGGCAGCGAGGTCACGCCGACCGGAATGTCGGCCACCGCCCAGTGCCAGAATCCCGACGCCGTCGGCGCGTCCGGGTCGAACACGGTCACCGCGAAACTCTTTGTCTCCGCGGGGAATCCGGACCAGGAAAGCTGCGGCGAGATGTCCTTGCCGCCCGCGCCGAACACGCCGCTGACCTGGTCGTTGCCGAACGGCTGTCCGTCGGTCACGTCGTCGGAGGTCAGCGTGAACGACGGCAGCTGCGGGAGTGCGTTGTAGGGATTGTACGAATAATCGGGCACAGTGGTCCTTTCGATCGTCAGCTGTTCAGCAGGAAGTGTTCCAGTACCCGGGTGCCGAATTCGAGTGCTTGCACCGGAACCCGTTCGTCGACCCCGTGGAACAGCGCGGTGAAGTCCAGCTCCGGCGGCAGTTGTAGCGGCGCGAAGCCGAAGCAGCGAATGCCCAAGCGGGCGAACGCTTTCGCGTCAGTACCGCCCGAGAGCATGTACGGCACGGTGCGGCCCTGCGGATCATGGGCGAGGATCGCGTCGTTCATCGCGTCGACCAGGTGGCCGTCGAATGTTGTTTCGTAGGAGTCGAGTTTGGTGATCCACTCACGTTCGACGTCCGGGCCGATCAGCTCGTCCACTTCCCGCTCGAACGCCGCCTGGCGTCCCGGCACCACCCGGCAGTCGACCACGGCCTCCGCGGTCTGCGGGATCACGTTCGCCTTGTACCCGGCGTGCAGCATGGTCGGGTTCGCCGTATCCCGCAGTGTCGCACCGATAATGCGGGAAATGGTGCCCAGCTTCGCCAGCTGGCCCTCGATGTCGGGGCTGGCCGGATCGAACTCCAGCCCGGTCTCCTCGGCGACGGCGGCCAGGAACTCGGTGACCGAATCCGACATCACCACGGGGAAGGTGTGTTTGCCGAGCCGCGCCACCGCGTCGGCCAGAATGGTGACCGCGTTGTCCTCGTGCAGGAACGAGCCGTGGCCCGCGCGGGCCTTGGCGCGCAACCGCATCCAGCCGAGCCCCTTCTCGGCCGTCTCCACCAGATAAAGCCTGCGTTCGGTGCCGTCGGGACGCGGGACCGTCAGCGAGAAGCCGCCGACCTCGCCCACCGCCTCGGTGATGCCCTCGAACAGGTCGGGCCGGTTGTCCGCCAGCCACTGCGACCCCCACTTGCCGCCGTTCTCCTCGTCGGCCAGGAAGGCGAACACGATATCGCGCGGCGGCACCGTCCCCTCGATCTTGAACTGGCGGGCAATCGCCAGCATCATCCCGACCATGTCCTTCATGTCGATGGCGCCGCGGCCCCACACGTAGCCGTCGCGCACCGCGCCGGAGAACGGATGCACACTCCAGTCGGCCGCCTCGGCGGGCACCACGTCCAGATGTCCGTGCATCATCAGCGCGCCCCGGCTGGAATCGGCGCCCTTCAGCCGCGCGAAGACGTTCCCGCGCCCCGGCGCGCCCGACTCCACGTACTCGGTCGTATATCCCGCCTGGTGCAGCTGGTCGGCCACCCACTGCGCGCACTCACGCTCCCCCTTGGTGGTGGCCAGGTCGCCGGTGTTGGAGGTATCGAACCGGATCAGCGCACTGACCAGGTCCACCACCTCGTCGACCGCGCGAGAGCTGCTGTTAGGGATCGATCCTTCGACAGTTGTGGACACGTACCCTTTCCTACCACCTGTCGCGACTACGGCCACCGGCGTCCCTCCCGCCGAGCCACCCGACGGCACCGGCGCGGCACAGCGTACGGTGCCGATCACCGTGGCCGCAGGGGTCAGCATCACGGTGATCGCAAACGCGTCATCTCGCCCGCTTCGATGGCGGCGCTCGCCCGGCGGCAATCTACGTGCCGCCGATCATCTTCCGCCGCCCGCTGTCTCGACCGTCAGCGGTTGAGGTGCTTGTGGACCGCGTCGTTCACGCGGCCGAGCATGTCTTCCAGGACCGGCCGGAAGGTCGCGAAGTTCAACCGGGCGAATCCGGCGCTGTCGGGTCCGAAGTCCGGTCCGGACAAGAGCAGGACTTTGGCCTGCTCGTGGAAGAACGCGGCGGGGTCCTGGTCGAGATCGAGCGCGCGGCAGTCGAGCCACGCCAGGTAGCCCGCATCGGGGCGGTGGTAACGGATCTCGGGCGGCAACGAGTCGGCGACGAGGTCACGGTTGCCGGTCAGGGTGCGCTGCGTTTCGGCCAGCCATCCGTCACCCTCCCGCCAGGCGGCGCAGGTCGCCAATACGCTGAGGGCGCTCACCTGCCCGTACAGCTGCGGTGGTTGTGCGTCCAGTGCCGCGCGGACGCGGTTGTCACCGACGTGGGCGACGCAGCACCGCAGACCCGCAAGATTGAATGCCTTGCTCGCGGAGTTGAGCGTCACGGTGCGCGCCGCGACGTCCGGGCCGAGCGAACCGAACGGAATGTGCTGATTCTGCTCGTGCGTCAGCTCGGAGTGGATTTCGTCGGAAATCACGAGAAGATCGTGCCGACAAGCGATCTCCGCGATCGCCGACAGTTCGTCGCGATCGAACACGTGCCCCGTCGGGTTGTTCGGGTTCACCAGGATCAACGCACGGCATTCGCGCAGGCGAACATCCTCGGCCATTCGGTCGGCATCGAAGGTCCAGCCCTTGTCCCCTTCGATCATCGGGATCGGCACCAGCCGCCGCCCCATCACCCGCAGCGTCTCCAGGAACGGCGGGTACGCGGGCGTGTGCACGGCCACCGCGTCGCCAGGACGGGTCATCAGTTGCAGCACGACCTGCACCACCTGGATGAGCTCGGTGAAGACGTACACCTGATCCGGGTCGAGAATGAAGTCGTACCGATCGCGCATCCGATCGACGAACGCGTGCCGCATCGGATTTCGATCGGGCCGATCGTCCCACTCCGGATACCCGAGGTCGCCCTCGGCCGCGCGCCGCAGCACCTCGCGCACCGGATCCGCCACCGGAAAATCCATGTCCGCGATCCAGCCGGGAAGCACATCCGCGCCCGCTCGCGCCCACTTGATTCCCGCCCGCCGCCGCAGCGCACCGATATCGACAAGATCGTCCATAGGAAAAACCCTAGAAGGGATGCCACCGGACACGATTGACAATTTTCCCGCATTCACGCAAATTTATTGCGTGACCGCTGTTCCGTTGGACCACATCGACTACCTGCTGCTCGAGCTCGTGCAGGTCGACGCGACTCAGCCCCTGCACGAGCTCGGCGAACGAGTGGGGCTGTCGCCGAGTGCGGTTCAGCGCAGGCTCACCCGGCTGCGCGCGAACGGGGTGATCACCGCGGAGGTCGCCGTGGTCGACCCGCGCGCCGTGGGGATGGGGCTCACTACCGTGGTGCTGGTCGAGCTGGCCGAGGACGATGCCGACGAATACCTCGCGTTCTGCGACCTCGTGCTAGCCGAACCGGCCGTGCAACAGTGCTATTCCGTTGTGGGCCAATGGGATTACGTGGTGGTGATGGTCACCGCGGATCTCGCCGCGTACCGCCTGATCTCCAATGACCTGTTCGTCCGGAACAAGTCCGTGCTCAGATACGAGACGTTGCCGACCTACGAACGAATCAAAGCCCAACTCGCCGTGCCGTTGTCACCATCGAGCTGACCTGCGCTCCAGTGACCGAACCGTAATGATCTTCACAGGATCTGCACGGCTAACCGTGACCGACCGCACGGGTCGAGGCGGTTGACTGGACTAGTGCCGATCGGCACGGTTCCACCCGAGGAGGTCCGGCCATGTGCTCAGCACCTGCCACCGACGGCCCCGATCCCGAACTGGTCCGCCTCACCGGCGCGACGTGGGAGTCGGTGAGCAGACGCGGTTCCCGTTCCCTCAACGCCGACGCAGCGGCCGCCGTGACCGATTCGGTCACCGGGCACACCGCATTCGTCGTCGCCGACGGCGTCGGCGACCACTTGTCCGCGGTCCGGGCGGCACGCACCGCGGCCGCGGTTGCCGCGGTGGTCGGCGCCCGCGGTGGGGCATCCGCCGGAATCCTTGCGGCCCAACGCGAATTGCTACGCCAGTTCGCGCAATCGGAGGCCGACAGCGTCCTCGTCGTAGCCGTGCTGCCCACCGCCGGCCGCCCCGATGCACCGTGCGACATAGCCTGGGTCGGCGATTGCCGCGCCTACCGATGGAACGGACGCGTATTGCACCAGATCACCACCGACCACACCGTCGCCGAGTTCTGGCTGGCCCGGGGTCACTGTCCGCCACCGCGCCTGAACCACCTCGTCACCACGTCGGTGCGCACCGTACGCGCCGCCGACATCGGCCGCGCCACTACAGGATCCAGCACCGGCCGACTGCTCTTGAGTACCGACGGTGTCCACAAACGCCTCGACATAGCCACGATCAAGACCATGCTCGCCGCCGAAGAATCCCCCGCCACCGTTGCGGAGACACTGGTGGACAACGCTCTTCGCACCGGCGGAACCGACAACGCCACCGCCCTCGTCGCCGACCGTCGCTTGCCTTGAACGCGGATCGAATCTGCATTTGCTACAAATTCGCTCGGCTTATTCAATGTTGATCACACTTCGGTAACTTAGCCATCGTCGGGCAGTCGGCCAGGGCTAATCTTCGACGGTTGCTGTCTAACATTCCCATGCCGGGGTCGCCTCGGCCGCTCAACCATGCACTCGGAAATCAGTTGTACCGACTTTGACCGGGAAAGCGGAGCGAGATGGCTCAAGAATTGCTCGTCGCATTGGGCGCCGCACTGATCGCGGTGGGGGTATTCATTGTCGGTGACCGATTGCGCCCGAAATCGTGGCAGCAGACCGGTGACGAGGCGTCCGGTCATCTCGCCCTCGACCTGGGCAAGACGTTCTTCACCGCGGTACTGGCGTTTGTCTTCGTGACCTGCTGGCAGCAGACCCAGAACGCACACAACCACACCATCGCCGAGGCGAAGGGATTGGTCGACGTCCATTGGGCGGCACACGCCATGCCCGGGCCGGAGCAGCAGCGGATCCACGCCCAGGTACGGTCCTACACCGAGCACGTCCTCACCGAGGAGTGGGCGCTCATGGAGCATCAGAGTCGCCTGAGCCAGTCCGCCGGCGACGCGCTCCATTCCCTGCGCGACACCGTGGCGTCGGTGCACTCGTCGGAATCGACCGTCATGGAGGCACGGTCCCGAGCGCTGGCAGGTCTCGAGCGGGCCACCCAGGCCCGCCATGATCGCGCCGTCGATGTCGAGCGCGCCATCCCCGAATTCCTGTACATGGCCTTGCTTTTCGGGGCTGTGCTGGTGTTGCTGCACCCGGTGCTGACCGGCATGCAGGTCACTCGGCGCAGCGTCGCGATGACCGCTCTGCTCGGCATCGTGATCGGCGCGGCACTACTGGCGGTGCACGACCTGGAGCGGCCGTTCTCCGGTGTGCTCGGCGTTCCGAAAGACGCCTTTGTCTATGCCGAGTCGCAATATCAGCTGACCACCGGCGGACCGGTTACCAACGTCGAATGAGACTTCCACACATGACATCCGGCGACATCGCGCCGCGAATAGCAAGGGGTGCGCGGAGCTTCGTCGTGGTGAGCGCATTCGTGCCCGCCGCGATGCTGTGCGCGGGGCGGTCCGACGCCGACGCGACGATGCCGCCGTGGTACGGCGATCTCGCGACCGGAAGCGCTGTACCGCAAGATATTTCGACCGGAAGTGCGATCGACGGCACACCGCTGGCGCTGGAGCCGCCGATACCCCTGGCGGCCGCGAGCGGAATTCGCCACCTCGGTGATGTGACCGGACCCGAAGCGGGGGGTGAGATCCCAGCGCCCGCGACAAGTCCGGCCGTCCTCGGGCTCGACAGCGGCAGCCTGCTCACGGCCTGCGCCGGTAGCGCCGTGACCGGAGGTGCGTTGCTCCTGCTCGGGTCGGCCACGAGTTCCGGCGTGATCGGGCCGGGGATGCTCGCCCCGCCGTGGTTGGCGATGGTCGGCTCGGCGGGTTCGGTGATGGTTCCGCCGGGCATAGGCTCCGGCTTCGGCTCGAACGGGTCCTCGCTCGGCAGCGCCGCCGTCGGCAGCGCGGTCACCGGCAGTGCGATACTCACGTGTCTGCTGGCACTTGCCACCGTCGCCCCACCCCCACCCACGCCCGCCTTTCCCCTCTTGATCCCGTCACCGGTGCCGAGTCCCCCGCTGTGGCCGGTGGCCGCGCCCGTCGTCGCGCCCGAATCATCAAGCACACCAGCACCATTCGAGCGCACTGCGGCTTTCCCGCTCACCCAGGAAGCCGCCCCCACCGCGGAACCCTTCGCGTGGAACATCCTCGAAATCGTCGTCCTGCTCATCGTGCTCGTGATCATCGCCTACCACGGTGCGTCAGAACCCAACCGGAAGAAAGTCAGATCGTCTCCATGATCGGGCACCGCGAATTAGGGTGGGCAGCACCGGGATTCGAGGGCCCTCAGGCGTGCCGGGCGTCCCGGCCACCGTCCTCCTCGGCGGGACGGGCGGACTCGGCGGCTCGGCGCGCTCGGTGGCCGCGGGCGATCTCGGTGGCGAGGGCGTCGAGCGGCTGGGCGAATTGTGCCAGCGGATCGGCCAGGCCGGTGAGCCAGGACTGGGCCGCCGCTATGCCGGTGGGGTCGAGGGCATAGAGCCGACGGGTGCCTTCCGCGCGGACGCTCACCAGTCCGGCGGCACGAAGCACCTTGAGATGCTGGGAGACGCCGGGCTGAGAAATCCGCGTGTGCCCTTGCACGGCGACGACGACGGCGCCCGCGGGCTGTTCGCCGGTCGCCACCAACTCGAGGATGTAGCGACGGACCGGGTCGCCGAGTGCCTCGAAGATCTTCGCCGGGGAGTGGACCATCAGGACTGCGGGCCGTCCTCGGGTTCGGTGGTGTAGAAAACCACCGTCTGCTCCGCGGCCGCGTGCGCGGTGGCAGGGTCCTCGCCGTCACCGACCGCCGCGTCCGCCCAGCCGACGGCCGCGGCCCGGATGAACTCCTTGCCTTCGGCAGTGGTGTGGATGGTCAGCGCCGCAGCCCGATCCATCGCCGCTCCGCTCGACAGGTACAGGCCCAGACCCATCAGCGCGAGGTCCCAGCCGACGCCGACCGCACCGGGACCGAATTGCGACCACAGGTCCGGGTCGACCGGCGCCTCGTGTACCAGTTCCAGCAGGGTGCCCTCGTCGACGGGGCTCAGCGTGACCTCCAGCCACGACACCTGCGGGCCCATCTCCCAGGTGACGGCGAACCGTCGCGGCTCCTCGCACTGCTCGACGACGCCGTTGGCGTTGCCCTCGATCTGATAGTGACCGCCGAGCTTCAGCTCGCCGCTGACCGGCAGGAACCAGCGCGGCAGTCGCTCGGCATTGGTCAGCGCGTCCCAGAGGTCGGCCCCGTCGGTGGCGTAGGCGCGCCGGGCGACAGCGATCTTGGTCGGTGTGCCGTCCCGGGAGCCGGTACGGACTTCGCGGGCGACGAGCCCGGCGATGGCGGCGGGGTCGGTCAGCAGGGGCATAACGTCTCCTTAGATAAGTTGCCGCTTATATTAGCTCCTGCACTGCTCCTCCGCTATGGGTTCGTCCGCACTACGAACGCAGCGGCGCGTGCCGCAGGCTTTCCCCCGTCCGCCACAGCAAGCCGAGTACGCGTTGCTCCGGCGGATGGCCGCAACCGAGCAGTCGGTTGCAGTGCATGTGCACGAAGCTGCGCGCCAATTCCAGCCGCGACCGGCCCAGTTCACCGCGATCGGCGAGAGCGTCGAGACGGGAGGCGCTCGCCCGCACGTGGATTCGGCGGCGCGCGAGCACCGCGGCGATCGCGTCCCCACCGGGTTGATCGGACAACCACCCGGGATCGCCGAGCATCGACCGGAGGATCGGCTGCTGACTGCGGTACTCCTCGGAGGTGGCGCGTCGATCTAGCACCCCGCGCCGGAAGAGCTCGTCCCGCTCCGCCTCGTCCAAGCCGAGCGCGGCGACCAGATCGGCCACCGTGTACACGCCGAGCAATGTGCGATCCAGCTCGATCGCGTGCTGATCGATCAGCGCCAGCAGGTCGAGCACGGCGACGCTGTCGGCGGCGAACAAGTCTTCGGCCACCGCCATGCCCGCCGCGCCGCCGTAACGCTCCACCTCCTGGTCATAGGTGTCCAGGCCCACCCGGCGGCAGAACCCGTTGGCCACCAACGCGTTTCCCCACCGCAGCAGCGTGGGCGCCAGCTTGTCCGCGAGCTGGTCGGCAGCGCCGTGCCAGCGAATTCGAAGGTGCGGATCGGGATCGGCATACCGCATGAAGAACCAGCTGTCCGCCGATCCGTCCGCGACGACCTGCGCGCAGAACGTGCGGATCTGCTCGGCGAGCAAATCCTCCTCGAAGGTCGGCACGTGGTAGAGCTTCGCGAACAACCAATCGCTGCCCGGTGGACGCAGACGTTCGACACCCGACGACCGGGCGGCGCGGCCCGACGCCCGCACCGGCTCGGTCGGTGCTTCGACGGCATCGAGCACCACCGGCACCACGATTTCACTGACGTAGTGCCCATCCGGCCCGCACAGCCACGCCTGATCCGGCGCGGGCAATGCTTCGTCCAGGTACAACCGGCCACCGGGGGTGCGGCGGGCTTCGGCGCGGAGCTGTTCGACCTGGTCGGGGGCGTCGAGATCGAGCAGCAGGCGGTGGTCGGCCATCGTCAGGTACACATACCGCGGCGGCTGCCACCGGCCCCGCCATGCGGCGAAGGTTTCCGCGAAGGACGCGGCCAGGTCGTCGGCATTCACCCGCCAGCGGGCCGGTGCCAAAATGATCCGGCCTACCTGAACCCTTGGCAGGAAAGGGAATCCGGCCACCGGACCCCAGTCGAAGGTGGCGGGTACCGCCCGCCCGCTGCGGTTGATCTCGTCCAGAAAACGCACGACCGCCGGTGCCGCCTGCGAATTGAGCATGTGCCCCGCGCAGGCAACGACCTCATGCCCGGTCCGCGGCCACCGCACCACGAACCGATCATCCCGCAGGCCGACAACCAATTCGGCCAACGGAACCACGCGGTCGGACCGCCCACCGGGCGTCGTGTCGAAGGCGAGCTCCCACTCCCGTACCAGCGGCCGGATCGTCACGTTCGCCAGTCGGCCGGGTCTCGGCAGATAACTGACCTCGGCCCACAGCCTTCCGGGTCGGCAAGCGGCCTCGGCCGCCGCGGCGGTCCGCAGCGCCGCATCGGCCGCTGGCCCGATCAGGTCGGCGAAGCGGCCGAGCACGCGTCCGGCCGCCGAAGCACCCATATTGGGACCGACCGCAACTCGGAAGTCCCCGGCATCGACCGCCGCGGCCGACTCGGCGACCACGAACAGTGAAATATCCATGGAGGTAGTAGCTTTCGCCGCGTCGAGCGGTTGCAACTCCAATTCGGCAATAGTGGCCGCATCGAGCTCGACCACCTGCCTGCCATCCTTGATCGCGTTGAGCGCCAGCTCGGTAAGTGTGCGCTGGCGCAGCTGCCGTCGGCTGTCGTCCGGCGTGGTGTTGTCGAACTGACCTGGGGCGCCGAGCCCGATCTCCGGGTCGAGCAGTTCCAGCAGCGCTACCTCCCGTTCGGCTCCGTAGCGGTCGAGGAAGGCGGTGCGGTAGCTGTCCAGATGGGTCAGGCCGGTCGGCCACGAGGTCAGCCGCAGTGTGAGTTCGGCGGCGCGGGCCGCTTCGGTCGCTACGGCACGGTTGATCGTTCGTCCGGCCAGCGGTGTGCCCATATCCGTCTGGAACGGGCCTTTGGGCGTCGGCACCGAATGCACCGACTGTGCTCGGTCCACCAGCTTCGGATATCGGGCCGCGGCCTGGTCATTGTCGAGCCGGTCCCAGGTCGCTAGTTCGTCGAGCAGTTCGTCGAGCGCCGCCGCGTCGTCGGAGGCCGCTGGGATCTCGGCGAGCCTGCGCGCCACATAGCGGGCCGGTTCGGCGGCGGTGAGTGGCGGCCGCAAGTCGGTCAGCAACAGGGTTTGTTCCCACAGCTGGTCCAGCAGCCGCTCCACCTTTTCGGTTGTCGCCCCGAACACACCGGTCAGCTCGGCGACCAAATCGCTGTAGGGCAACGGGGTTCGCGCGCACTCCAGTGCCCGCCGCACCGCCGCGGTGGCTCGTAGCGACATCGGCCGACCGCGTTCAGCATCGTCGCCAATGGGTGTGCGCTCACTCAGGAACACCCGGTCGGCCTGGACGAACGCCGCTGGATTCGTGAACAGGCGCAGCCGCGAACGCACGTCCGCGCGCTGCTCCATGGTGTGCACGAAGTCGAGCAGCCAGCCCATGTCCGGCCTGGTGCGCACGATCCCGGGCGCGTCGGCGATGGCCAGGTCCGTCTCGTCACCCCAGCCCGCGAGTCCGACACCGGCGAACAGGCCGAACGGTGTCGGCCTACTCGACATCCTGATCAGGTACCGCTGGAGTTTGCCCGCCAGCCGCCTACGGGCGCGAGCATCGGCGACCGGCCGCTCCAAGGCGCGCAGCAGGTCGCCGCCGCCCACCGCGAGCGCCCGCTGCATCCTCGGGTCGGCAGGCACCAGCGTGCCCGGCGCGGTCTCGGTCGGCCAGTCCGGTGTCGCGGCGCCACCGAGCGCCAGATACTCCTCGATCGGCAGTAGCGGCGCGCGGACCAGCAGCCAGTCCAGCGGGCGATACAGCTTCGATCCGGTCATCGCCATCTCATCTCCTCAGGCCAGCAACAACATTCGGTCCCAGGCCGGCGGCACATCCGTACCCGCGGCGAGCAGGGCGAGGGCAGGCCCGGCGGCGCCGTCGAGCAGGCCGGGGCGGTCTTGCGGATCCTCGCCGCAAAAGCGGAAGCCGAACGGGTATCCCGGGTCGTAGAGGTCAAGCAGCAGGTCGGTCAGGGCAACGGTGGCCCGGGCAAATCTCGCGTCGCCGGTGTCCTGGGTGAAGCGGGCGGTGATCTGCAAGAGCCCGGCGATGCCGTGGCACAGTCCAGGTGAGGTGTCGGGGTCCGGCACCGAGGCGAGGCGCAGCCACGCGGCGGCCATCGCGTCCACCGCGAGCGCCCGCAGCTCAGCGTCAGCTATTGCCTTGCCCGCCAACCACAACGCCCGGGCGACTCCCGGACCGCCGTAGCACCAGGCGTTGCGCGCAGCCGGCGCGCCGACCGCCGTCCCGCGAGGTAACGCGACCCCTTTCGGCCAATTCGGCCCGTACTCGTCATCGACCCGTTGTGCCGCCAGCCAATGCGCGACGGTGGTGATCGATGCACGTTGTCCGGCAACGGAAACGCCGTCGAGTTCGGCGAGCGCCAGCAGTGCGAGCGGGCCCGGCACACCATGTGCGAGACCGCAGTTGAGCACACCGCCGGGAAACGATTCGGCCATCGGGGTTCCCGGAGCGATGCGCGATGGCGGGGTGTACCAGTTGGGTACACCGGCATCCCAGCGGCATACGGCCACCAAAGCGGTCAGCACGGCCCGCAGGGCCTGCTTCGCTTCCGCGATCTCCCGGCGCCGCAACAGGTATGCGCCGATCCCGGCGAGGCCGGAAATGATGTCGAAGGCTTCGAACGGCAGTCCGCGCGGCGCGTGTGTCACCGCGTCCGCGCGGGCGATGGCGTTGCGGATGACGAGGCGGTCCACATCCGCGAGCAGGTGCCGATAGCGGGCGCCGTCGCGGGACAAGGTCGCGGTCGCGAACGCTACCCCGGCAAGCCCGTCGAACAGGCCGGGAAAGCCGAACCCGGCCTGCGCGATATCGCCGACCGCCGCGCCGAGACACCGGTGGGCAGCCGATTCCCAGTCGTGCCCGGTGAACTGGCCGAGTAACAGCGCGCAGCCAACGGCCCCGGACGCACCGTCGCGCAAACGGGTCGGCCGGTGCGTCGCGGGCGGCAGACTGTCCGGCGTGGCGAGGCGAGCGGCCACCTCCCGCGCCACCGCGACGGCACGCGCCGCGGTCGCGGTCGGCACCACACTCCCCCAGGTCATTCGGTCTCTTCTCAGGCCAGCAGCAACGTGCGGTCCCACTCGGGTGGGGCGTCGGTGGCAGCGGCGAGCAGGGCGAGAGCAACCCCGGCCGCACCGTCGAGCAGACCGGGATCGTCTGTGGCTGTGCCGTTTTCGGTGAGTGCGGGGTAGCCGAACCGGCGGTGCGGCTGGAACATCGCCAACAGCTGGCTGGTCAGGGTGGCGGCAGCGGCAGCGAACACCGCCTCGCCGGTGTCATGCGCGAACCGCAGCGTGATCTGCAGCAGCCCGGCCACCCCGTGGCACAGCCCGGGCGAGGCATCGATGCGCCGAACATCCGCAGGACGACGGAACACCGCGGTCATGCTGTCCACCGCGAGCGCGCCCAATTCCGGGTCCGCCAACGCAGTCCCGGCCAGCCACAGCGCTCGGGCAACCCCAGGACTGCCGTAGCACCATGCGTTGTGGGTCGGACCGTAGGCACGCGGCGGGGCTCCGGTCGCGTCCGGCATGGGGATTCCGGTGGGCCAGTTCGGCCCCCATTCGTCGTCGCTTCGATGGGCGGCCAACCAGCGTGCCGCCCGCTCGATCGCCGCTCGCTGGCCTGGCACGGAGATGCCCGACATCTCGGCCAGCGCCAGCACCGCCAGCGGGCCCGGGACCCCATGCGCGAGGCCGCAATTGAGCACGCCGGTGGGATAGGAACGCGACATCGGCGTGTTCGGAATCATCACGGAGGCCGGTGTGTGCCAGTTGGGCAGTCCCTCGCTTTCACCACAGAGGCCCACCAGCCCGGTGAGCACGTGGCGCAACGCGGCCTCGGCTTGCGGTTCGTCTTTGCGGCACAACAGGTATGCGCCGATGCCCGCCAACCCGGAGATGGCGTCGAACGCGGCGAACGGCAGACCGGCCGGGGCTCGGGCGACCGTGCGGCCGAGTGCGGCCGCCGATGTCGCGATGGCGCCGTCCAAGCCGGTCAGGAGACGTTGATATCGGGTGCCGTCCCTGGACAGGGCGTGGGCCGCGAACGCCATTTCACACAGCCCGCCGAACAAGCCGAGCACTCCGCGCTCGGTCTGCTCGACGGTCCGTGCGGCGGCGGTCAGGTGGCTGTGCGAGCGCCGTGCCCAATCCTGTTCCGGCAGCGAGCAATCCAGCTGACCGAACAACACGGCACGCCCCGCGTTGTGCGGTGGAACCGCCAATTCGGCGGCGCACAGCCGTTCGCCCACTTCCGTGGACATGGCGATGGCCGAGGCCGCCAGGTCCGCGGGCAGCACGCTCCGCCACGCTCGCCCGGCGGCGTGGGATTCCATCTGGATCTCCCTCCGGGCCGATCAGCAGTACTTGGTGCAGCGTGGCGGGTGCTCGGTGTCGCAGGCAGAACCACAGGTCGCGCAGTGCGAGTCGGCACATGTTTCGAAATCGGATGTCCGTGCGGCCATGGCCGGGTCGAGCATCCGGACGGCGTCGCCGATTCGAATATCGAGATCGAAATCATCAACTGGTGCGGACATATTCATCCTTCTTTCAGCAAGTCCGTTCGGTGGTCTTGCACATCGGGTAACTACTACATTCATCGGTGGGGCAGACGGCTTCGTTGGTCCGCATCACCAGCGGAGTGAGCTGGTCATTCGGATTCGGTGCCGGTACGTCACCCAGGCGAATATCGAGATCGAATTCGTCTACCGGAGCGGACATTTTGTTCCTTCCCCGGCGGCCCGATTGCCGCCGCGTGGATTGCACGCCTCCCACCGTGCGGCACGCTGGCCCCTCGGCGATAGAGGAGGTGACCGGGAATATCCGGGACGTTTTCCCGAAAGTTCCCGGCCGCAGTCCCTGCCGATCGGGCGGGCCGCCGAGCGAGCCTGGTGTGGTGCCATTACCGCGAACGACCCTGGAGGACAAGGTGAAAGCCACACCGACCGTATGACGAAAACCCAATTCGCCGATGCGCCCCTCGTCGGCGTGGACGAAATGACCACACCCAAGTGGATGACGGTGGATCAGCAGGTCGCCAACGCCGGACTGTGGCGAACCTTGCTGGCACTGCCCGCGGGTGCGCGTGTGGTAGTCGGCTTGGCCTGGCACGCCTCTCGACGATTGACCATCCTCACCGCTGTCCTCGCCGTCGCGGGTGGTTGCGCGACCGCGTTCGGCCTGCTGGCCACCGCCGACGCGCTGACCATGCTGCTCGCGCAAGGCCCGACACCACAGCGTGTGGTGTCCGCGTTGCCCGCGGTGGGGCTGGTCGTGGCGGCACTCGCCGCACGCGCCTTGATCGAAAGTGCCACCGCCACCGCGCAAGCCGTGCTGAAGCCCCGGGTCGAGCAGATAGCGCGGGACAAGGCGCACACCGCGATCGCGCGGGTCGACCTGATCGCCTTCGAGGACAGCGAATACGCGGACCTGATCCGGCAGGGCCTGCAACGCGGCATGGGCAGCATCGCCCGCTCGGTCGACGCGATCACCAGCGTGTCCGGCGCGCTCATCCATGTCGGGGCCGCGGTGAGCACGGCGGCGGTGCTGCACCCCTTGCTCGCGCCGTTGGTGCTGTTGGCCGTCGTCCCCGATATGTGGGCTTCGGCGCGGGCGGCGAAGCTGTCCTACCAGTCTTACGTCCGGATGGTGAGCCGCCACCTGCGCACGGCCATCGCGAGCGAACTGTTGTCGGACCGGGACACCGCGGCCGAGCTACGGGCCGGTACCGCGGGCCCGGCCTTGCTCGCCGAGTATCGGCGGATCAGCGAGCAGATCACCGAGGAAACCAGCCGGGTCGAATTGGCAAGGGCGCGGGTGCGTTTGGTGGGACGGACAATCGCGGGTGCCGGCATGGGGGTGGCCTTCGGCGTGCTGGGCCTGTTGCTCTACCTCGGCGCGCTGCCGCTGGCCATGGCGGGCACCGCGATCGTGGCGATGCGGATGGCCGCCGCCGCACTGTCGCAGACCATGGTCGGCGTCAACAGCCTCTACGAGAACATTCTGTACCTCGAGTTCTACACCAACCTGCTCACCCAAACCGAACAACGTACCCGCCCGCCATCAGCGACCCGCGCGCCCACCGATCCACGCGAGATCACCCTGCGCTCAGTATCTTTCACCTATCCCGATCAGGACGAACCTGCCGTGCGCGAGGTGAACCTGACCATTCGCCGCGGCCAGGTCGTCGCGTTGGTCGGCGAGAACGGCTCGGGCAAGAGCACCGTCGCCAAGCTGATCACCGGCCTGTATCTGCCGACAGCAGGGCAGGTGCGCTGGGATGGCGTCGACCTGTCCACGGTCGATGAGCAGTCGATCTACCGGCACATCGCGATGGTCATGCAGGATCCGGCCCGCTGGCCGATGACGGCCCGGGACAATATCCGCATCGGCCGGATCGAGCGCGTCGATCCGAACGACCTCGTGTTCGCGGCCGCGGCGCGGGAGTCCGGTGCGGACACGGTCATCGACGAGCTGCCCTACCGCGAGCGCACGGTCCTCTCTCGCCGATTCACCAAGGGCAGGGACCTCTCCGGCGGGCAGTGGCAGCGGATCAGCGTGGCACGCGGGCTCTACCGGGACGCGCCCATCCTGGTGGCCGACGAACCCACCGCGGCCATGGACGCCAGGGCCGAGCACGCGGTCTTCCAATCGCTGCAACACCTCAGCCGCGGCAACGGCCGAAGCGCGGGCAATCGCACCACGATCCTGATCACCCACCGGCTGGCCAACATTCGACATGCCGACAAGATCATCGTGATGGACCGCGGTCGCGTCATCGAAGAAGGCACCCATGCCGAACTCATGATGCTGGCCGGAACCTACGCCCACATGTTCGGCCTGCAAGCCGCCGCCTACCAGCTCGAGCCGAGCAACTGAGCCGCAGACGTCCATTCCAGCCGACTGGACCGTCGGTCGGCGATACATTGAATAGGTCCCAGCCGAGCGCTGTGCGGCTCGGCGAGTTCGGAAAAGTGTTTCCGGATGTCCGGAGCACGGACGAAGGGGCTCTGTCATGCAGCGTGACGAGACGATCCGGATTGCCGGGCGTCGGGCCAGGTCTTTCCTCGAACATGTTGTGGCAGTGTGCATTGCGCTGGTATTGCTGCTCGCCACGGGATGCACCGCGGGTTCCGACGACACGTCCTTCCACTTCGAGGTGACGGAAGGACTGAACCTCAACCACCTCACCCGCGACGGCGAGAGTGCGGCCCATCTGCTGCTGCGGTCCGGCCGAAACCTGCGCATCGTGGTGGCGTTCCCCGCCGGAAACAGCGGTGCCGGGCTCTGGTTCGAGCCACTGGCGACCTCGGCCGACTGGGTGCTCGACACCCCACCCGAGGCGCAGACCAGCAAGGATCCGCGCGGACGGCCGCTGCACGGAATCCGCTTCGAAGCCTCGATCGCGGCTCCGGAGGTGGCACTGAAGCGCGCCGTGCTGTCCAATGTCCGCGTCCTGCGCGACTACGACCAGTTCGGCTTCGTACCCACCGAGATCCCGGTCGCCCCAACGACTTCGGACAATACCGTGACGTGGGCCAGGGACCGGCTGGACGGCGCGCCCGGTTACCGCCTGAGTCTCGATGTCCTCGACGGCACGGTGGCAGCCGGGCGAACGATCACCGCGGGCGCCGACGGCCGGATCAAGCTCCGCGTCACCGCCGCGACCGGCGATACCCCGCTGACACCGCTGTCCGGGAGCGCCCTGCTGAACGGCCGCGAGCGACAGCTCGACAGCGCGAAGAACACGCTCACCTTCCTCAGCTACCGCGAGAAGTTCCTCGCCGGGTCGTGGCGGTTCAATACCTATTTCGGCCGCGACACGCTGATCTCGATGATGCTGCTGAAGCCGGTGCTGGCGCCCGACGCGCTCGAGGCGGGCATCCGCGCCGTCCTCGCCCGACTCGGTCCCGAAGGGCAGGTCGCCCATGAGGAGGCCCTGTCGGAATTCGCGATCCTCACCCACCAGCGAAAAAGCGGCACCCTCAGTGACACACCGATTCTCGACTACAGCATGATCGACGGGAACTACCTGCTGGCACCGGTTGTCGCCGCCTACCTGCTCGACGATCCGGCGGGAGCCGAGCGCGCGTCCGCCTATCTGAACTCCGACGCAGCGCCGCTCGACAAGACCACCGCGTCGATCGGCCAGGCATTGGTCCGCAATCTGCGGCTCGTCCTGTCGACCACCGAGGCGTTCGCGCGCGATCCACGCTACGGAAACTTGATCGCGTTGCAGGAGGGGCGCGATGCCGGGCAATGGCGGGACAGTGGCATCGGGCTCGGCGGCGGCCGGTATCCCTATGACGTCAATGCCATCCTGGCCCCGGCCGCCCTGGAGGCGACCGCTCGGTTGCTCGACAATGGTGTGCTCGATCCTTTTCTGAACTCCGACGACCGCATGGAACTGTCCTTTGCCGCCGCGGCGGCGAAAACGTGGCGCGCCGAAGCGCCACGCCTGTTCGCGGTGACCATCGACGGCGGGCAAGCCAAGGACGCCATCAGTGCCTACGCCGAAAAGCTCGGCGTACCAGCACAAGACGCGCTCGCGGCGGTCGACCAGGGACCGGTCACCTTTCCCGCTGTTTCGCTGGACGCCGCCGGCACGCCGATACCGATCGCGCATTCCGACGACACCTTCGACCTGTTGTTCGGTTCTCCCCCGCCCGAGGTGCTGGACACGCAGGTGAGCACGCTGTTCCGCCCGTTCCCCTTCGGACTCATGACCGGAGCCGGGCTGGTGGTCGCCAATCCCGTCTTCGCCGACCCCGGCCTCCAGGACCAGTTCACCAACCGCGACTATCACGGCACGGTGGTGTGGTCCTGGATGCAGGCCGCGCTGGCGAGCGGTCTCGCGCGCCAACTAGACCGCACCGATCTGCCCCAACCCGTGCGCGACCGCCTCCGCACCGCACAACGCACCCTGTGGCAGGCGATCACCGCCGCCGAGCCGATGTCGAACTCGGAGCTGTGGAGTTGGCGTTTCGCGGACGGCCGCTACCAGGTCGCGCCCTATGGCGCCAACGAGGGGGACGTGACGGAATCCAATGCGGCACAACTGTGGAGCAGTGTGTACCTGGCCATCACGCCGCCGTAGCTAGCCGACGGCAGGCTCGGGCGAAGCTGCGGCCATGGCCGCGCCGGTGAGCTCGACGGAGCGCACGCGATCCTCGATCTCGGTGGCGTGGTGGGCGAGGATCAGCTCGTCGGCGTGGCTGGAGGCGGCGAACTCATCCAGGTAGTCGCGCACTTCGGTGGGTGTCCCGGTGGCGGTGTACCGGGTCATCGAGGCGAGCTGGCGACCGTTGGGCGAGGCGAGGAACGCGTCGATCTCGGCGTCGGTGAAGTCGGCGCCCGCCGCACCCCGCTTGATCATCAGCCGGGCCCGGGCACGGTAGGCGATCGTCTGCTGCGCTGCCGCGTCCTCGGCGTTCTCGGCGGCGAAGACATTGACTCCCGCCATCACATACGGCTCGGCCAGTTGCTCCGAGGGCCGGAAGGTTTCCCGGTATACGGCGACCGCTTGGTGCAGCGCCTCGGGGGCGAAGTGCGACGCGAAGGCGTACGGCAGGCCGAGCTGCGCGGCAAGCTGCGCGCCGAACAGCGACGAACCCAGAATGTAGAGCGGCACAATCTCTTCCGCCCGCGGCACCGCCTGCACGCCCGGCACCCGCGAGTGCCCCGACAGATACCCCTGCAGTTCCAGCACATCCTGCGGGAAGGAATCCGCCGACGCGGGGTTACGGCGCAGCGCCAGCATCGTCTTCTGGTCGCTGCCCGGCGCCCGGCCGAGGCCGAGGTCGATCCGGCCGGGGAACAGCGTCGCCAAGGTGCCGAACTGTTCCGCGATCACCAGCGGCGAGTGGTTGGGCAGCATGATGCCGCCGGCGCCGAGCCGAATGGTGTCGGTCTGCGCTGCGACGTGACCGATGAGCACGCTGGTGGCACTCGATGCGATCGAGCGCATGTTGTGGTGCTCGGCGTACCAGACGCGGCGGTAACCGCTGCGTTCGGCGGCCCTGGCCAGTGCCACACTGTTGCGGAAACTGTCGCGCGCGGTCTGGCCGGGCGCGATCGTCGCCAGGTCGAGGATGGACAGAGCAGTCGGCATAAGAGTGCCTTTCAGGTCAGAGAACGCGGTGCAGTTGTTCGGTGAAGGCGCGGATGCGGGCATCGTCGCGGCGGTAGTAGGTCCACTGCCCGCGCCGAGTGGCGTTGAGGAAGCCGACGCGCTGCAGGATCGCCAGGTGCACCGACATGGTCGAGGCCGAGGTGCCTGCCTTCTGCTGGATGAGACCGACGCACACGCCGAGTTCGGCCGTCTCGTCGGCTCGTCCCGGGAAGTGCGCCTGCGGGTCCTTGAGCCACTCCAGGATGCGCAACCGGGTCTCGTTCGCCAGGGCCTTGCACTCGTCGAGCACGCTCACCACCTTCGGTATTTCGCTAATTAACGAACTTACGCCTGGAGTGGTGGCAGGGCACCATGACCCTGCTCACTCGTCCCCACACCGCTTCCGCCGCCCTGTGTAGCGCGCGGTGTGGCGTTTACATTCCAGTCGCCGACAAGCCGTCAGATCGGCAGACCGTCGCGCAGTCGGGTTGCCGCGGCGACGATGGCGCCCGCCTGGATCGCGACCAACCGATCCAGCGGAACCGACCGGCCAGGCGCGTTGCGCTCGATATCGGCGCTCCACCCCTCGAATATCGCGGCGACGCGCGTGCGTTCGGCGGCCAGTTCCGGCGACGGGTCCCGTCGCATTTCCTCATCGAGCAGGCGCAGCAGCATGCCGCCGCTGCGCAGGCGGTGCAGGCCGGTCCAGACGTACTCCTCGGTGAATACCTCACCGCGGGTCGCGGCACGCTCCTGATCGGCCGCCGCATCCTTTGCCGCGGCCAGATCCAGCAGGTCCGTCAGCCCGGCCCGCAGCGACCGTTCGAACGGACTGCGCCCGGTCGCCCGGTCGCCCAGCCGATCCAGCACTCCCGCCACGAGCTCGACGAGTTCCCGACATGCCGTTGCGGCGGCGCGCATTACGCTGCCGACGGAACGGTCGCTCGCCGCCGGGTCGGTGATCCGCGGATCACCCCACAGCGGTAATTCGATGACGAGTACCGCCGTCCCGTAGGCAGCCGAGTAGTCCCGGCTCCCACCGCCGCCGATCGACGGCACCGGGTCCACGCCGACCGCCACCAAGGCGTCGGCCATCTGCGCGAACGTCGGTAGCTCGAAAACGCCCGGCGCCCAGCTTTTCGCGCCGGGCGCGTCCGGCTCGCCTTGATACAGCGGCACATTCGCATCGGCGAGCAACCGCGTCAGCGTCGCGTAGTACTCGGCGTCACCGCCGGTGGTATAGAAGAAGCCGCCGCCGAAATCGCCGTTGTGCAGCGACGCGATCAGTGCGGGACGGGTGCGGTCGATAAGGGCCATCAGCGCCTTGGTCTCCGGAAGCGGCACACCGACTTCGGTGCCCTGCCAGGTGATCGGGAAACACCATTCCGGTTGTTCGGACCCCGCCGGGCGATAGAAGTCGCGGGCCACGGCGGTCCTGGTCATCGGTCCGGCGAACCACCCTTCGTTGAGTCGAGTCCCGTCCGGATCCACGCAGAGCACGAAATGCCAAGTGGCGCCGAGGGTGTCCATGTCGCCCCGAGTCAGCCGGTGCAGCAGATGCTGGATCGTCGCCATCCCGATGGGTTCGTTCGGGTGTGGATTGCCGAGCACGACAAGGTGCCGCTGTCCCGATCCGATCCGGACCTCGCGGATCGGATCGCCACCGCGGGAACGCCCGATCTCCTCGACGGTGACCACGTCCGGATGTGCGGCTGCCAACCCATCGACGAACCTGTTGAGCTCGTCGACCGTCGGGAACGAGTCCATCCGCTCCACCGGCCCGACGATCTCGGCTACCTCATCCAGCACGCGCACCTTGTCCTCCTCGTCGCCGCGTCCACAGCCGGTCGACGCGGCAGCAACACCTGCGGCAATCAGGGCGAACAGTCTGCGTCTTGCCAGCTCGTGCATCACGACTCTTTCGATAATCTGATTATTTCAATAATGAGATTATCATCAGGGGATGAAGCGCGCACAGATCCGGGAGAACAACCGGGAGGCCCTGATCACGGCGGCGATCACCGAGATCGCCGCCAACGGATATCAGTCGGCAAGACTCGGCGATGTCGCCGACCAGGCGGGTCTGACCACCGGCGCGATCTACTCGATCTTCGGCAGCAAACGAGCGCTGCTCATCGCCGCGATCCACCAGATGGTCGCGGAATATCACGACACCATGCGCCCGCTGGCCGATCCCGCGCTGACGCTCGACGAAGTGCTGCGGGGCTACGCGGATGCGGTGCTCGATGCGACAGGAGACAGCCGCGCCCGGGAGTACTTCGCCTTCGAACTGGAAACATTGGCCACCACACTGCGCGATCCGCAGCTGATGGCGGAGGTCGACGCGCAGGTGCCAAGCGGCCTGGAACTGCTGCGGACGCTACTCACCGATCGCGTGATCGACCCGCCCCACCACCGCGGCACTACCGCCGAACAAGCCGCCCGGCTGGCTCCGGCGGTACACGCCCTGGTGAACGGCTTCGCCCACCGCGCCGTCATCGACCCCACCGAGGTGGACCGCGCCGACGTCATCGCCGCCCTTACCGCACTGAAGGCGCTCCTCGCCTGATCACAGCGCGGACTATCGCCGTGCGGCCCACCACCTTCCGAGGCAGCGGGCCGCGCGGTTCGTGAATCAATAAGCGATGAACAAGATTTCGTCGCGCGAGTAGTCGTGACCGGGGTGTTTCTCGGCCAGGTGAGCTTGGGTCTTCGCGACCAAGTCGTCCTCGTCGGTTCCGACGATGGCTTCTCCGCAGGGGCAGTTCAGGTTTCGCTTCATCAGCCGTCCTTCCTCTCGATGACGAGTCTAGGCGGGTGGTGCTATCGAACCGCTGCGCAACCCGGAGTCATCGCGGGGCGGCGCGGTGTGGATCTCGGGTGCGCTCGCCGGGGCGCGTTTCAGCCGATTCGGCGGCGGCTCGTCCTGACCGGCGATCGCCACGGCATTGCCGCCGCGTCGTTTCGCCCGATACATCGCCGAATCGGAGCCGCGCAGCAGCCTGCGATAGGTGGTCTCGTTGTACGGGGTATCCCGGCGCGACGTGTCGAGGACCGCGACGCCGACGCTGGCGGTGATCCGCACCGGAAGCTCGGACATGGTCTCGATCGCCTCGCGCAGCCGCTCGCCGACGGTGGCGGCGTCCTCGCGCAGGCGCCCGACGACCACGAACTCCTCCCCGCCGGTGCGCGCGACGAGGGTATGCGGCTCGACGGCCGCGCGTATCCGTTGCGCCGTTCGGATCAGCACCTCGTCGCCGAACGCATGGCCGAAGCTGTCGTTGACGGCTTTGAACCGGTCCAGGTCGAGCGTCGCGACGTACACCGCCCGGCCCTGGCAGTGGCCGATGTGCGACGCCAGGTAGGAGTCCAGGCCGCGCCGGTTCAACAGCACGGTCAACGGATCGGACAAGGCGTCCATGCGCAGCAGCCAGTGGCAGAACTGCACGAACGGGAGAATCACGCCGACCACGACGAGCATGACCAGGATGACGGCAAGACCCAAGGCGAGATCTTCCGGCCGATGACCGGCATTCGTCTGCCCGGGGTCGGCCAGCGCGCCGCTGTACATCAACCACGCCAACATAACGCTGGTCAGGAATGTCCACCCGACGTGTAACGCCAGCACCCGCGGTCCGTGAAACACGGTCACATAGCCGCCCATCGCCATCAACAGAAAGACGCCCAACACCCCGACCACGCGGTCGTGCACCAGCAGGTTGTTGGCGGTGGTGTCGATATCGAAAAGCACGATCCAGACGAGCGACTCGGTTTCGCGCGGCCACGGCAAAAACCACCAGCGCACCGTCCACGCCCCGGCGACAACGGCTTCGACGATGCCTTGTATTTCCCCCACCGGCCCGGCGACATCGCCCTGCGCGATCGAGGCGAGCACCGCGATCACCAGCATGACCAGCCCACCGGCGCCGAGCATGAACTTGAATCGGCCGAGCGCGCCATGGGAACCGAACGTTTCGACGAGACCGCGGTAATCGACCGGGTCTCGCCACCATGTTCGAAACATCGATCGATTATCGGCCATTCAGTTACCGCCCTCGAGTCGACAACGGACCCGGGTGTACCCGGGGATTACCCTGGTCATCCAACTTGGCGTGCTAATCGACGTTAAGGCGGTTTTTCATATTCTGCAATGTGAGATCAGCACACTATCCGTGTGGACAGCGACGGCCTATTCTCGTGGTGGATTTCCTCAAGCCGCGGCGGGTCGGTTATTTCTTCCTCGCCCGGTAGGCTGCCACGGCGTTACGGTTCCCGCATGCGGTGCTGCAGTACCGGCGAGATCGGTTGCGGGACAAGTCGAGAACGATCCCCTCGCACGCACTGTCGGCACAGACGGACAACCGGCTCAGCTCATCGGAGCGGATCAGATCGATCATCGCCATCGCGGTCTCGACCGCGATCCGGACGGGCAGCGGCGCCGCGGCGGGCACCGCGTGAATGTGATAGTCGATATCGCCGTGGCGGACCAGCTGCGGCATCGCCCGATGCCGCGCCAGGGACTCGTTCACCAGCCGCACCGCCGTATCGCGGTCACTGGTGAGCATCCGGCGTAGCGGCGCACGCAAGGCCCGCACCGCCGCGAGCTCCTCGGTGTCGCCGGTGTGCACGCCGGTGTAGGCGTGCCTGACGAAAAACTCGTCCAGCTGGGCGATTTCGGTGAGCGTATCCGGGTCCTCCGCCGAGTTCACCAGCTCAACCGCGGCCATCAGCGCAGCCTCGGTGTCATCAGCAAAAGTCATGTTGACATATTACCCCCTCGGTCATAGCGTCATTACCCATGACGACGATGACTCATGACATAGCAGTAGCTCGACGGCTCAGATCAGGACTGCTCTTCGCGATGTTGTCCGCCTCGTCGTTCGGCCTCTCCGGCCCACTGGCCCGCGGTTTGATGGACGCCGGTTGGAGCTCCGCGTCCGTCGTAGCGGTCCGCGTGCTGGTGGCCGCCGCCGTACTCCTGCCGATCGCGGCCGGTCAGCTGCGCGGCAATTGGCAACTGTTGCGCCACAACGCATCCCTGATCACCGCGTACGGCCTGGTCGCCGTGGCTGGCACCCAGTTGGCGTACTTCAACGCCGTCGCCCACATGGCGGTCGGGGTGGCGCTGCTCATCGAGTACACCGCCCCGATCGCCGTAGTCGGCTGGCTGTGGCTGCGGCACCGCCAACGCCCGGGTGCCGCGACGGTCGCCGGTGCCGCACTCGGCATCACCGGCCTGTTCCTGGTCATCGACCTGAGCTCCGGCCGCACCACCAGCTGGGTCGGCATCGCGTGGGCACTGGCCGCCATGGTCGGCGCGGCCGCGTACTTCGTGCTCTCCGCCCAGGGCGACGGCACGCTACCGGGCACCGTCCTGGCCGCGGGGGCACTCCTCATCGGCGGACTCGCCCTGTTGGCGGCGGGCGCGGTCGGCATTCTCCCCCTGCATGCCACCACCGATCCTGTCGTCTTCCAGCACTTCACCGTTTCCTGGTGGCTGCCGGTGCTGGTCCTCGGCGTGGTGACCGCCGCACTCGCCTACGTCTCCGGCATCGTGGCCACCCGCCTGCTCGGCTCCCGGCTCGCCTCCTTCATCGCCCTCTTCGAGGTCCTTGCCGCGCTGGCGTTCGCGTGGGCGCTGCTCGGCGAGGCTCCCCGCGCCGTCCAACTGCTCGGCGGCGCACTGATCCTCACCGGCGTGATCGTCGTCCGTCGCGGCGAGCTCGATGCCGCCACCGCAACCGCCACCGAACAGCTCGACCCCGAGCGTCCGGTGCTGAACGAGGCCCGGTAGTTCGGCGATCTTGTTTGCCGTCGCCGCCGCGGGCTATCTAGTCGGTGGCGGCGGTTCGGAACTGAAGTGGCCGGGATCACCTGTGGCACAGCGTGACGGCCGTAGGCTCGGTCGTGTCGACCGGATGGTCGACGGCCGAGACGTTGTCGCAATGGGTAGTGCCGACCGGAAGGGCGATAAACAATGCTGCGAAAGTTCCTCGATCAGGGTGTCGTCTCGTTGATCGACAAGTCGGCGCGCGTGCAGGCACCACTGGTGCGCAAGTACACCGGGTTCGTTCGGGGCAGGCACCCCGGCGCGTCGCCCGAGCAGATCATCGAGCGACTCGAGAAGCATTACCTGATCGCGGTGACCGCGAGCGGCGTGCTCGTCGGGTTGAGCGCGGCCGTCCCGGGCGTGGGTACGCTGGTCGGGCTCGGCGCGGCCGGTGCCGACACCCTCTTTTTCCTGGAGGCATCGACGGTTTATGCCGTCGGCGCGACCGAAGTTTCCGGCAGTAAGGCCACGGCCCCGCGACGTCCGCTCGTCTCGGCGGTCGTGCTCGGCCAGGCCGGGACCGAAGCTCTCGGCACGGCGGGACGTTCGGCCAAACAGTGGGACACCAGATTGGCGAACAAGCTGCCGATCATCAGGAACATGGACGACTCGCCGATCAAGCGGTTCCTCGTCCAGTTCATCGTCAAACGCGGTGCCCTCGCCTTCGGCAAGGTGATCCCCGCCGGTATCGGCGCCGTCGTCGGCGGCGTGGGCAACAATGCCCTCGCCCGCGGCGTGATCAAGAACCTGCACGAAGCTATCGACGAGGCGGACCAACCGGATCAGCCGGTTTCCGCACTGGACGCCTAGCCAGGACGGACAGCGGCCCCCATGTGGCGCGGATTGCGCGGCACACGGGGGCCACTGAAATCATTCGTTCGAACGACTGGTCACCTGATTCCCGCGGTTCCTAGCATAGGAGTACTCAAATGCCCGGAGGCGCAGCGTCTTCGGCGTAGCTCTCCAGATGCCAGAGGGTTCAGATGGCCATTTTGCACGGTAGGACCGAGCCGGTCGCGGTGGAAAACGAGCTCCATTCGATTTTCGATCGCTTCATCCCCGGCCAGTGGACGTGCCTCGTTCCCGGCGAGATGACGGTCACGCACAGCGGATTGTGCTTCGTCTATTTCGACGACCGCTTCCTGCAGATGGGTTACGGCATCCACGCCGGTCTCACGCCATCGCGCGGCGTGCTCGACGTCGTCGCGAAATACAACGGCGACAATCCATTCGTGCACGCCTGGCTGTCCCCGCACGTGAGTAGCGGCAGCGAGGAATGGAGCGTCATGTGCGGCTACAAAATGTTCTACCACTGGCTGACGCTCGACCGCATGCACAACTTCACCTTCCAGATCATGCAATCCCAGCACCACGTCGTCGCCGAAATGTCCGGCGAGCTGGCCCCTTTCGGGGGATATCCGTTCTGGAACCCGGACGCGAGCTTCCCGGAGGTCACCGACCCCGCCGAGCGCATCAGGCTCGCCGGGTTCTCCCTCGTCGCGTCCCTGAAACCGGTGGTGCGCGAAATGGTCGAACACGCGGCGAGCTCTCATCGTTGACCTGACTCAGGCCGGATCCGTCACCAGTACGAAGAAACGAGCCGCACCGTAGATGCTGTCGTTGGACTCATCGGTGGTGATCATGTCGAAAGCGTAGATATCGCCGGGCTTTTCGCCGTCGTACGGCGCGATGGTCAGCGCGACGGGGATGTTCTCGCCGGGTTCCAGGCAGATACCGAGCTCGTGGCTCGGATCCCCGTCGTCGTCGATGGTCACCGTTTCCATCGGGTCGTCCGGGCAGTGGTGCGACGTAAGCCCCGCATGCGTTGCCAGGCCGGCCAATTGGGGTTCGCCCTGCGTCAACTGAACCGCTTTCAGGGCGACCTCGCCTTCGAGCGTGCAGCGGTCGGTGGCCGGCACGCCGACCATTACGGTGCGAGTCTCCGTGGTACCGACGGTCCGATAGACGATGTCGAGATTCAGCTGTCCGTGTCGCCGGTCGCAGTATGGCCGCACGTCGCCGATGCCGAGCGGCTCGCCTTCCGACGGCGTGGCGGCGATTCGCTCGTCACTGGAGCCCTCGGTGTACACGTTGGCGATCAGGCAGGTGTGACCGCCGTTGTACTGCAACTGTTCCGCGTTCGGAGTCCAGGTTTCCCGGCCGACGAGCACCGCCATCTTGGTGGGGTCATCCGGGTCGGCCGGGTTCTGCGGGGGTACCTCCTGGGCGCTGTGGATGAGGTCCGTCTTGAACGACACCTTACTTCGGTCGGTAGTGCTGTTCGGAAACCTCCGGATCGCGGCAGCGGATCCGGAGCCCGCGTTCAAATCCGCAACCCATGCCTCCAGGGTGATATTCCGGCGATACGTGACATCGGTGTTGCGGACCCGGACCACGAGTTTGTAGGCGGTCCCGATCTCTACCTTCTGGACAATCAGATCTTTCCCGTTCCAATGTTGCGGGTTCTTCCACAGATCCAGCTCCCCGATCGGGACCAGCCGGATATTCGGGCTCACCCAGAACGCGAAGACGAAGTTGCCTTGCGTGTCCTTGGGGATCGGGCGATCGCCGTTATCGATCGTCGCGACGTTGAGTCCGATGTGCAGACCCTTGGTCGTACCGCTTCCTACGCCTTCTGGACATGTCATTGCATTACTCCTTGATTGTTTCGGTTCAGCCGGCCGCGCACGCGACCTGCAGGCTGTTGATCTGGATGGAAGAGGTGGTCGAGCCGCTCTGCCCGTCGGCGTAGATGAAGTACGACGAGGCCGGGTCGATGCGGTGCCCGTTGGCACTCCTGGTGACCGTGAACGGGATCTCCCCCGCCTGGCCGTCCACCCGCGCCACCACGATCGAGCTCTGGGCGCCGCGGGCGTCGATGCGGTACAACGTCACCTGCAGCACGCCGGGCCCGATGGTGCGCCCGGTGACCGTCAAAGAGGACACCACTCCGGCCGCAGGCAACTGCACCTGCACCGCGCCCGAGGCGTCCGCCCCCGCCAGCGTGTGCGCGGTGCCGACATTGCTGAGATCCCACGGCGCTCCGCTCGTCGTGACGAACAGCGGTGGCACAGTGATCACCCGGTCACCGCCGCCACCGGCCGCCACCGCGTTCAATGCCGCGCTCACCTGCTGGAAGCGGTCCTCCAGGGTGTCGAGGTCGGCCTCCAACGCCTGGAATCGAACGTTGAAGCCGTTGTCTCCGCCTGCGGTTACCCGGTCGCGGGCGTCGACCCAGGGTTGATGTTTGAAGGTCTTCGTGAAATTGATGTTGAAGGGCACGATTCAGTCCTTTCCGATGGGGCGCGCGATGTGCTGACCACGCAGCCGATAAGTGGGGTAGGTGTAGGCGGGGAAGAGCTCCAGTTGCCCCGCTTTGAGTTCCAGCACATGGGACCGGATCACGCTGGTTTCGAATTCCACGCCCACCGGGTGTAATTCGTTGAGCACATTCATGATTCGTTCGTATTGGCCCCGCCGGATCACCACCGGTGTGCCCGCCTGCTCCATATCGAGCAGGGCCTGATCGAGACCGATCCGAACGGTGTAGGGCGGATTGCCGTCGACCCGTGCGCGGGCCCGAACCTGCACGGCGCCTGCGCTGGTCGCGGTGAGCTTCGCGAGTTCACCGGTGGAACCGTCGAGATGGGCCTTCGCCTCGTCGGCCGTTCGCACCGACCATTCGAGGCGTCGGCCGCCGACGGGGGCCAGTGGCCACAGCGCCGTGATACGGAGGGTGGGGCCGGTTGTCAGCGTGGCGACCGCATCGATTCCCCCGCTGTGCGGCTCGCCACGGAGCACAGCGAAAACCGAAGCGCCCGAGCCGAGGATGGCGACGGGCGCACCCGGGGTCGCGACGAAGCCCTGCCGCTCCCCCGCCGCGTTCCTGCGCTCGACGCCCTTGTCGAACCACGCGCCGACGTACACGGCACCCGCGGACTCGTCCACGTGCAGCCGGGACGGGAAAAGATCCAGGTCGTCGAAGCTCCGGGTCACCGTCCCGTTCGCCGAATCGAGCACCAGCAGCGAACGATTGGCCGTCACGTAGACCCGGGTGCCGCTTACCGCCAGCGCCAGCGGGACGGCGGGCAGTGCGGGTGCCGCACCCCAAGTGCCCTCCTCGACGGCGACGCTGCGCAGCGTCCTGTCCGTGCACGCGACCCACGCGGTCGTCCCGGACGGGTTGAGCGCCAAGAGCTTTCCGGTACTCGCATCGGGGATCGTCAGTTGCTTGACGACCGCCAACGAGCTCGTGTCGACGATGACGACCTGCGTGGGCAGCAGTATCACCAACCACGGCTTGCTCGGGTGCGCCACCATGGCGACCGGGGCCGCGGCGAGCGCGGGACCGACGGCCACGACCTTCGCGGTCGCCACGTCGACGGCGGTGACCGTGCGGTCGGTGCTGCTCGCGGTATACACCGTCCCGCCGTTCGCGTTCGCGGCGATACCGATTGGCGACCCGGCTACCGGGACGGTGCCGAGCAACGCACCGGTTGCGCTGTCCAGCAAGGACACTGTCGATCTACCCCGGTTCACGGTGGCGAGCGCGGATCCCGCCCGGACCGCGCCCACCGGGTTGCCGTGCTGCGGCATCGCGAACGACGTCGTGCTGCCTTCGTCCACCTCGGCCGGTCCGCCGACCTCGACGTGTTCGCCTGCCCGATGCCTGACCCGCACCACCGTGCCGGTGTTCTCGACGTGGTCGAAACCGGCTCCGTGTGCCAGTACGCCCAAGGTGGCCAGCGACATCGGCGCCTCCGCCGTCGGGGCGAGGGCGAGCTCGCGGCCGACCCGGTCCAGACCGGTGCCATTGGCATTCCAGCCCTCGACCAGCCTGACCTGTGTCGGCTGCGGCGGAAATACGCCCGCGAGTAGCCGCCCGAGGCAGTCCGCGACATTCGCCTGCATCCGGTTGATCCCGGGGGTCGCGACCTCGAGCGTCGGATCGTCGACGGTGACCAGATACTCCGGCGAGTACGCGCCGTCACCCGGCCCACCGGCAATCGACGCGTCGACGCCGGTCGAACCGTCCGCCCCGATCGTTTGCCCGGCGTCGAGCTGCACCGGCCCCATACTCAATTTGCGTGTCGCGGAATAGGTTTTGCCGCCGAGCCGGGCCTCCACTTTCACGGTGACTTCGCCGGTATGCCGTCCGCGCAGTTCGATCCGCTTGCCGGTGACCGGCCCGAGCAGCTCAGCGCGTCCCGGCCCCGCCTGCAGCACGGACCAACGCAACAGGCTGTCGCCCGGCGGCGGCGGTGCGATGTCGAGCGGGATCGGGTTGTCGACCGGGATGTCCTTGCCGTACCAGTTCCCCGGCAGCGGACCGGTGATCTCGATCGACGAGGTATCGGCGATCGAGGCATAGACATCGGCACTGCCCGCACGGTGCTGCACCCAGGAGAAGCCAGCCCGGTGAGCCAGGGCGGCGAGCCGGTCCGCCGGAATCCTGGGATGCCGCAGTATCACCGCGCGCCCGACGGCACGTAGGTCGGCGGCTTTCGGGTCGTACAGGGCGACACTCAGCCGGATGTCGGGCAGCACGTCGTCGGGTTGCACCAGCCGGACCAGTGCCTCCAGGTTCCGCCGCATGGGCTGGCGAATCCGGCGCTCGCCGCCGGTGAAGGCGGGCCGGTCGTTGTCGTAGGCCACCAGCCACCGCGGATCGAACTGATCGTCGGCGATCGTGCCGCAGATCTCGGATTCCGTTGTGCCCCTTCGCCCCCGAGCGTCGATTGTCTCGCCGGGCCGGAGGGCCACCGGTCGGATAGTGACGGTATGCGAGCCGACAGGCGACCGGACGAACGCATCGGACACGGTGATCGGGCGCGGAACGCCGTTGATTTCACCGACGATGTCGTTCAACGCGTCCTTGATATTCGCCGGTGTCGGCAGGTTCCACCGCCGGAACAGCGCAAGGCGGTGCCGATAGCTCGTGTCGTCCTCGCCGAGCACAGGGGCGAACGAGGTCAGCGCCCGCCGGGAGATCCGGACCTCGTCGAGCGTGCCGTAGAAACCGCTGCTGAAGCCGCCACCCGTGTTGTCGCTGAAACCGATCCGCAGCGGCGCGGTGTTGGTCAGCGCCCCGACGGTGGTCGCCTGCGTCGCCGCGAGTTCGCCGTTCACGAACAGCCGAGCCAGCCCGCGGTCGCGATCGAGGACCCCGGCGAGGTGATGAAACCTGTCGGTGTCGAGGGACACGTCGGCGAACAGCTCGGTCCGAATCGCCCCGTCCGACAACAGGAACCAGACATTGCGGTCGAGCCCGCGAAAGTTCCCGATATGCAAGCCCCAGCCCGGCTTTACCGGGTCGAGCATGTCGGTGTGTTTCGAGAGCACCGCCCCGCGCCACTCGCCGGGGGCGGGCCGGACAAAGCATTCGGCGGTAAAGCTGTCGGCGGCGGCCAGGGCGAAATCAGCGTGATCGGGGACGGTGATCTCGGACTGGCCGTACACGAAGCCCATGCCGGACCCGAAACGACCGTCCGCGCCGGGTGTGGCGTTGGTCCTGCTGCCTGGATGGCCCACCCCGGTGTAGAGGGTCATCGCGTCCACCACCGTCGGCGTCTCGACCTTGTCCTCGAGGTGATAAAGCGCGATCGTGTCCGGCGCGAAGCCGTAGGGCAGCGGCGGGAATCGTGGGATGCCGAGATCGGAGCCGATGAGATCGAGCGAAAGCCCGACGGCCGCGGCGACATTGCGCTGTCCGCGCACTTGATTCAGCTGCGCGGCAAGCACATCCCGTTCGCCGCCGAGCACCCACAGCAGCGCCGCGAGATCACCGAGCAACGCGGTGAACCGGAACACGCCCCGAACGCCTTGTGGCGGCTCTCCCTGCGGCACCTCCACTGAGACGCTCTGCAGCACCGCGGTCGCGGCATCGACGCCGAGCGGGACGAGAAGCGACGTGCCCGCCGGGGTGCCGGCCGGGATGGCAAAGGAGAGACTGGCGTTCGACGATCCCGACGACCGGTAGCGAACCGTCATCGTGACCTCGACGGGGATATCTTCCCGCGCTGTGACGATGTACCGCACCCGTGGATCGGTGCCGAACCGCGCCCGGTGCTCCCCGAAATCGTAGGCAGCGAACCTGGTCTCGCGACTCTGTTCACCGGGGACGAAGGGCAGCGCGAGCCGATCGGCACCGGCGGCGAATGGGGTGGTGAGCGTGCCCGCCATCCGGTCGAGCGCGGCTGGATAGCTGATCATTGACCCACCACCTGCATGTCGACGAGCAAACTGTCCTGCCGGAACTGCGCGATCTCGGTGGGCCCGAGCGTCAGGTTCTCGCCGAACCCGACCTCGATGGGCTCGGCCTGGAACAGCTCCGCGCCGAAGGTGATTCGACCCAGCGTCGGTGGGAAGCGCCGCAGGCGGAGGTCGCGGACATCCAGCACACCCGGCTGATCGACCAGCACGCACATCACCTGGGAGAACACCACGTCACTGCCGAGTCGCAGCACATCGAGATTGCTCGAGAGGCGATCGAGCAGGGCCGCGCGCAGGGACTTCGGATCCTGACCCGGCTCGATGACGACGGTCGCACGCAGTCCGACCTCGATGTGGTCGGCCTCGACGATGTTCGGGTAGATGCCGACCGGCCGTACCCGGTCGACCTCCGCCTTGACCTGTTCGTAGATGCCGACGACCGGTCCGGTCGTCCGCCAGGGCCGCGCGAACTCGTGCGCGACAACGACATCGAAGAAATAGGGTTCGCCGAACTTTCGTTCACCGCTGAAAGTGCGCTCGCCGAAGTTGAATTGGTCGAAGAAGCTCTGCGTGACATCGGTGCCACCGAGCGAATCCGACAACAGCACATCGACAACACCGCGCACCCGGAGCGCGGCCGCCCGCACGCTCTGCAGCGTCCACATGTCACGGGGAAAGCCGAGTTGCCTTGCCCGGTAGGCGGTGTCGTCCTCGGTATCGGCGCCGCCCGCGAAGGCGCTCGGATTGGTCGCGGTGACGGTCACCGTCGTCGGGAAGTGCAGTTGCGTGCGCAGGTAGTCGGGGTCCACGCCGACGAGCTGCTCCGGTTCGATATCGGCTCGGCCACCCGCCACGAAGGCGCGCGCACGCACCGTCGCGACGGGCGACTTCGCACTCAGTGTCACCGGTGCCGTGAGGTAGAAGGCGTTGGGTGTCGGCAGGTTGTCCAACAGCACCGTGCCTTCCGGCAACAGGTAGCTGCGGCCGGGCTCGGCACCGACGATTTCCAACTGCGCATCGCCCTCGGCGAACAGATGGTTGCGCTCCAGCCCGATGTCCGCACCGAGCAGATTCAGATCGTCGCCGGAGGCGGTAGAGGCGAACTGGCCGTAGTAGACGTCCTCCAGCCGTTTCCACAGCTCGGCGTCTTCATCGGAGGTCGCCTGCAACAGTTTGGTCAGCACACTGGTACTGGACAGGTCGATCTCGGGACCGAACACATCGACCGCTCGCCGCTGGGCCGCTCGCAGGATCTCGGCAAGGCCCTTGAGCACGAATCCATCTCTGGTCACCCCGAATTGCGTCATGCCGCCGCCCCCAATTCCGTCGTCAACGTCGCCGCGGTGCCGTCACCGGCGATGATCGACACCTCGACGTTCCACTTCCGGTGATGCGGATCAACCTGCGCATCCAGTACGTCGATATCGCGGATCTCGCGCACCCGCTGGTCCGTGCTGATGGTGCGAACCAGGTTGAGCCGAACGAGATCCCGCATTTCGTACGCACCCGCCGGGGTGGTGAAGACGGCGCGGTAGTCGAATCCGTACCTGGTGTCGTAGCGATCGCTGCCCAGCGGTGTCAGCACGCGCAATTGGAGTGCCTGCGCCAGGTTGGGCAGTCCGGAGACGAGGGCTATGTCGCCGTCCGCGAGCACGATGTCGCCGCGGTCGAGCCGAATCCCGATACCGTGTCCTGTTGCCATGATCGTTCCTCCTACTTCGCATCGAGAATGGTCTGGGCCGCGTCGACCACCGTGAACTTGCCCGCGTTCGCTGCCGACGCATCGGTCAACGCCGCCGCCGTGGCCAGCACCACCGGCTGCCCACCGACTTTCAGCACGGTCGACACGCCCGCGGTGAACGGGAGCAGCTTCTTGCAGGGGCCGCCCGCCGGCGTGACCGTTGTGCAGGCGAACGTCGCGGCTCGAAAATCCGTCACCAGCAGCACCGGGTTGCCGTTCACGGTGAGCGCGGCGCTGGAGCGCACGGTGAGCGGTGCGTGCGCGCAGGTGAGTTGTGAGTTCGTGACAAGCACTTTCGCCATCACCCCACCTCCACCGAGGTGGCCGTGAGCTTGATGGAGTCCGCGGTCATGGTGATCTCGCCGCCGCTGATGGCGATCGACGCCTTGCCGTTGCCGAACGTCAGATCCTTGCCTTCGGTGGTGATGTCCACCGAGCCGTCCTCGGCCACCGTGATCGTTGTGCCCTTGCCGTGCTTAATGGTCAGCGTCTGCGCCGTCGGTGGGGTCGGGCGCTCACCGACCTCGGGCAGCACCTCCGTGCCCACCTCGATCGCGAGCCCGACGGCCTGCACGACCCGGTGTCCACCGGCGTCGATGAGATCGTTGACGCCCTTGCCCTCGGGCCGCCCGTCCGATACCGCGGTCGGCAAGCACAACCAGTAGTCACCGGCCTCGTTCTTGGGCGGAACGTGTTTCGCGTGGCGCGACCACAGGAATCCCGCGGCGATCGCGTCGTTCACCTCACCGCCGTTGTGCACCAGCAGCGATCGCATGCCCGGATAGACCGGAACCATCAATCCTGTTCGGTCCCAGGCGAATACCGACGCCAGCGGTTTGTCGTGCAGCATCAACCGGTTGTCCACCGGGTCGTCGACGCTCGACGCGGACGGTTGCTGCCCGTAGCGGAGCGTGGCCCGATGCCCGCCGTTGTCGCCCTCTCCGGTCTTGCGGTACCCGGCGATGTCACCCACGTCGACGTTGGGGTGTCCGGCGAGGACGCCGCGGGTCAACGCGTGCAGGTCATCGATCACGGCGTGTGGCCCACTGACCGCCTCGGCGCGATCGGCCGAGCCGGCGTCGAGCACCGTTACCGCACAGGTGTAACCGCTGCGCAGACTGAACAGGTGCTGCACCGATTCGACGCGCAGGTCGTGCGTCTCCAGATCGTCCATCGACACTCTGGCGCCGATCTGGAGGGCCGGATCGCCGAGCACCGTCAGTTCGTATCGCGTCGTCGTGCCCGGGGCCGCCTGCGGATCCGGTGATCCGCTGTCCCATCGGCGCCGGTCGACAATGTTGTCCGCGTTGCGGAACATGGCGGGCGGCGCGGGGTCGCTGATGGTGCCGAGCACCGCCTTTTCATTGCGCACTGCCAGCGGCGCGCCCGCTTTGGCCGCCAGCGCCCCCAACGCGCTCAGCGCCGTGCCGTCCGCGATGGTGACATCCTTGTCCGTACCGGTGACCCCGTCGTGCAGGATGTGCACGGTGGTTTCGGCCGCCACGGCAGCGAGGATCTGCGCGAAGGTCGACTCACCCGGCTTGTGGTAGGAGAACCTTTGCCGGAGTAGGTGATAGCCGCCCAACTCCTTGCCCTTGAGGTGAGTCAGCAGACTTCCGTCGGCGGCGACCTCGGTGCGAATGTCGGTGACCGCGCCGCGCAGCACCGGCCGCAACTGGGTCGATGGCTGGTCGAAGTAGCCGAGGCCGATGTCGACGAGCAACGGATCCCGCGACCCGGCCCGGGTCCGGGACTGTTCGGCGAGTCTCTCGGCTTCGTCCAGCGGCAGGTCCCACAGGGTGATCTCGAAGGTCGTCGCGTGTGGGCCGAGCGTCGCCTTCGTCTTGACGGCGGCATCGAGCAGCAGGTCCCCGTGCAACACGTCGTTGGACAGCCGCAGCAGTGGCGTCGGCGCGGTGGTGCCCGCGCGGAATTCGAGTTTGTACCAGATTATGAAGCCCATCGCAGCGCCACACCCCCGACCACTGACGAGTTGTGCGCACCGGACGCGTTGAGGTTGCGCGGGTGCACGGCCGATTCGGTGAAGAGCAGAGCCAGTTCCTGGGCGTGATACTCGCGGTGCGGAACAAGCTTGCGGCGAAACAGGATTCGGGTGCCCGCCGCCTCCTCGGTGGCGACCTCCAGCACCAGGAACGCACCGGGTTGCGGCAGCGGCAGCGGCTCGTCGCGGTCGAGCAGTTCCTCATCGGTCACGTTCACGTAGCACGACAAGACATAGTTGCGCCCGCCGAAGGACATGCGCACGGCCTGCGGGAATCCCTGATCGGCGTCGATCGGGAGACGGAGATAGCGGTACGGCGTCGGGTTCATGGCTTCCTCGCGATTCACAGCGGGATCGACGGGACGGAGGGCACGGACGCGGGCTCGGCCGGGCCCGCGAAAAGCGCGCTGCCCCCGGCCAGCGCCAGGTCGGCCAGCTCACCGAGTACGGCCGTCGCGCTGCTCCTCGGCACATGACTGAGGCTGATCGAGACGTCGATCGCGTCCCGCTTCTGCGCGCTCTGGGTGAACCGGAGGTCGGTGATCTGCATGTCCAGGCTGATCGTCAACCCGCACACCACCGGGATACCGGTCACGGCAAGGGCTTTCGCGGTCGCCGCGACGAGCAGCCGGGATGTCAACGCGAGCGCTTCCAGCTCCTTCTTCAGTAACAACCGGTCCGGTCCCAGCAACATGGCCTCGATCGCGATGGCCTTGCGGGTCGGCGCGATAGCCTGCGAGAACGAACTATCCGCGACCCGCTGGATCTGGTATCCCTCGGTCATCGAGATGCTCTGCACGTAGAGCAACGGGACCGGGCCGATCAGTACTGGTTGCGCCGTCATTGCTCCGGCTCCTTCTTGATCATCTGTTTGACTGCGGGTGGTTCGAGTTCGTCGACGAGTTCGTCCGCGATGCCGGGCGGCTCATCGACCAGTTCGTCGGCCACGCGAATGCGTGGCTGCTCGACCTCCACTCGGAGCCGCGGCGGCTCCGCTGCCACGCGAAGGCCTTTCGCCGCGGCGTCAGCCGCCGAACCGAAGGGTGCTTCGGCGGCCAGCCGATAGCTGATCCGCGGCGCACGGGCCACCACCGCCGGATCGAGGGAACCCTTGGCGACCAGATCGACCGCGGTCTCTATGTCGATCGGTATGCCTTCGATGTCGAGCGCAGCCTCGATGCTCATGAACCCACCCTTCGACGGATGCTCGATGGTGCTGCTGGCCAGCCGATTCCGGTACGCGGACATCACGACCAGTTGATCGCTGCCCGCTTCGGTCAGCGATTTCGCGCTGCGGAGGTGACCCGCTTCGGAAATCTCCGGATGTTCGAACCAATGCGCGGCGTCCCCAATGGTCGTCCGGAGATTTCCGTTCTCGTCCAACAGGACTCGCAGCGGGTGCGCCGGGTTCTCGCGAAGGATCCTGGCCACCTCGCGGCGGAAGGCTTCCTTGCTTGCGATGCGCCCGATCTTGCCGAGCGAGGACGCCGGAACCGTCGGGCCCGAGGTCGGCCGCACCGCCTTCGCGGCGGCTTCGGTGATCCTGGACAAGAAGTCGGCGTCGTCGAAGTCCGCCAGATCACCTGCCGCGATCCGCTCCATCAGGTGGTGATACTGCTGCGGCCCAAGCCCTTGCCGAGCGTCGGCAACCTTTTCGAGGAAGTGCTCATACCGTGCGGGGTAGGTACCGAAGGCGCGCGCGGTCGGTGCCAGTGCGTGCCCGCCTGCGTCGACGACGAACTCCAGCGCACCCCGTGCGCGGGCCACTTGGTTGAACGCCGTCGGGCCGAGATCACGCAGCTGCTCGGTCGTGAGGCGGCCCGCAACCCGCAGCATCGCGGACATCTCCTGTCCCGGTATGCCTTTCAGCAGTGCACGCATCGCGTCGCCGGACCAGCCGGGCGCGGCGTCGACGAGATCCAGCATCCGGTGCACGCCCGCAAGCACGTCCTCGGCCAGTCCGCTCGCCGGGCCGACCGCGTCCTCGACCACCTCGGCGACCCGCAGTCCGGCCGTCAGCCGCTTGCCCGCCGCCCTGGCTTGCGGGCTCGTGGCAAGGAACCGTGGCAGCGTTTTGGCCCGGCTCGGCGCGTTCGTCAGCAGTCGAAGGACGTCGTCGGAATACGACTTGGGCAACAGCCACATCAACCTGCCCACCTCGCCCGCGTCCGCCAGCTTCAGCGCAGTGGCCAGTGCCTCGAACAACCGTGCCTGCGCGGCGATCTTCTCGGCGACCGAGGCAGCCTTGGCCTCCGGCAGGCCGGTGACGAACGCGGCGAGGATCTCCAGCATCATCACCCGCGTTATCCGGCGCGCCAGTGCACTGGCGACAGCTCCCGTGCCCGCGAGTTGATCGATGTGCTGCAGACCGAGCATCGCCGTGCGCGCGGTTGTGCCCGCGCTCGCGAGCAGCGCGCGCAGCTGTGCCTGCGCCGCCGGGTCGGGCGGCGATGGCGCGGCCGGGAATCCGGGGATCGGAATCGGCATTTCGCCGAGCGCCCGGGACACCAGCAGGTAGAGCTCGAACAGTTTGGGCACGCCCGAGGCGAGCTCGACGGGCAGCAGGGGAAGATCGCCGAGGCTTGCCACGGTGCCGCGCAGCCAGTCGTAGGCGGTGCCGACGAATTCGGCGATGTCGATCATCGACATCGGGTGTTTCAGTTGGTAGACAACGATATCCAGTAGCTGCGCTGGCTCGAGCGGCGTGATCGCCAGATGTGAGCCGACCGCGATCAGCAACCGGAATGTGGGCTTGTCGAACTGGCTGAACAACTTCAGCAGCGTGCCGTCCGCGGCGAGCGGAGCCAGCAGTGCGTCCAACTCGGACTTGGACCGGCACGACGCCACCAGCTCGACCATTGCCGCGTCGAGTTGATCGGTGTCCACACCGCTCACCGGCTGCTCCGCCAGTCGCATCAGCACAAGCAGATAGCGGCGGCGATCATCGAGGGCCATCGCGGCGAACAGCGAACGGTCCAGTGCCGCAAGGATATGCGCGATGCCGAGGTCGTCGGCGTGCTCGGTGGTCAGCAGCTGGACAACCGCGCTGACGTCGGATTCGGCCAGCGATGCCGCGTTGACCGGGTCGGCCAGCCACCGCTCGATATTGTCGCCGACCCACGCGGTGGGCGAGTCCGAGACGTTCGTGCGATACAGCCGAACGCCCTCGGCCGTCGAGATGATGAGGGGGCTGTTCTCCGGATCGGTGAGGAAGGTGGCGCCGCTGGCAGGTGCACTCGACACGGTTCCCACCCGGCCCGGCTCACGGCTGACCGCGGGCGCGAAGCCGCCGAAGTCGTTGACGTGCAACGCCTTGACGAGCGGGCGGACCAGCAATCGTCCTTGCTCATGCGGCTTGGCCAGCACCGCGAAGCCGCGTGCACCGAACAGCCTGTTGCCCCAGTTGACCGCACGCGCCGGGTTGTCCGTCTCTATTTCGACATAGCCGCCTGCTTTGATCCACAGCGGCAAGTCTCGACCGAGGCTGAGCACCGGGCTGTGCGCGGTCGCACCGACGCGCAGGATGTCACCGAACACATGGAAGACGCGCTCCCGCGGGACCACGCCACTGGCGCGGGTCGCTGGCGGATCGACTGTCGGGTGCTCGTACTCGAACTCCCGCACCGCTTGGCGAATCCCGCGCCGAATCGCCTCCTCCACGCTGTGCGGGTCGTCGAGCGCCAGCGAACCGGTGAAGGTGATCGGAATCGACTGGGGTTTCCGCGAATCGGGGCTCATCGTGGCGGCTCCCGGTATTGCGGCGCGTCGAACAGCCGGACGTTGTCCGCACCCAGGTGCTTGATCGCCTTGTCCAGCACATCTTTCGGCGTATCGCTGGTGAAGTAGGCGAGGGCGCCGACCCGTCGTTGCGCCGCGGCGAGTTTCAGATCCGCGATGCGCTGGATCGTGAGCGACATCTTGGCGCCGCTCTTACCCGGCCCGCCGACGAGGATCAGCTCGCCTTGCGGACCGATCACATCGACATCCACGGCCCCGGACTCACCATTGGCGCGCTGGAACCGCAGCTTCAGATCCTCCAGCGTGCCGCCTTCGCTTACCCGTCCGCTTCTGGCCAGTCGACCGCCGGTGAGCCGGGCCACCGCGAGCTCGCGTTGGAAACCGATATTGCTTCGGACTTCGCCGAGCGGTGCCGGTACCAGGCCCGCGAACGGCACGGCCGTGTCCTTGCTCGCGCCGGTGCGGGGAAGGTAGGTCCGCGCAGGCCCGTCCGCCGCGCCCGCGCGCGGCACGACCAGATTCGCCGACGCACTGCCCCGCTTGGCCCCGCCGAGGGCGTACAGCAGCCCCCAGATCAGCTCCTCGGCCTGTTGCCGGACGGTGGCTTGCTGCCGGGCTCGCAGACCCCGAGCGATGTTGTTCGCCTCCCGCTCGGTCTTGCGCCGCGCCAGAATCCAGCCGGTGCCGGTGCCGTCGTCGATGGCCCAATCCCGGACCGGGGTCCCTTCCGGGGCGAATCCGGTGGCGGTGAAGATCCGGTCGACTTCCGCGATATCTTCGGCGGTCATGCCTGTTTCGAGCAGCTCGGACTTGCCGATTCGGTAATCGACGGAGCCTGCTTCGTCGCGCGCGGCCCGATAGAGGCTCGTGATCGCATCGGCGACGGCGACGTAGGTCGCTGGATCCGTCCCCGATCGCGACGCCACTCCCCGGAGCAGGTCGGCGAGCGGCTGCCACCTATACCGCGGGTTCAGGATGGTCGGTGGCCCTTCCGCGCGCAGCTTCGCCTCGGCGTCGGCGGCGTGCAGCCATTCCGCCTGGGCCCGCAGATGGGTCAGCTCGGCCTCGGTGGCAGGACTTGAAGTCACGCGGGACGCCCGAAGCCGCCGACCGACGCCGCTGGCCACCGACTCGGTCACCTTGTCCAGGTCCGCGGCCGTTGGGGTGCCGATGATCCGTACTTTGACCGCGAACTGGGCGGTCGTCGGCGCAGTGTGTTGCGGCCGCGTATTCGGTGGCGGCGTCTCCGTTGGCATGGCTACCCTCCTTTCGTCGTCGTGGACCTGGACCACGGATTCGGCTCAGCCGCGCCCGCGCAGCGTGGTGTGCAGCTGGTCGAAGACGTACTCGGCGACCTGGCGCAGCTGCTCTTCGCGCAACTCGCCGACCACCTCCACTTCCACCGGGAAGTGGTAGGCGGGTTCGCTTTGCTGGTCCGCGGCTTCGGCGGGCCAGGACGGATCCGGGTGCATCGCCTACTCGATTCCCGGCTGCAGGCACATGCAGGTGAACGTCGCCTGCGGCACGCCGTCGATCACGACATTGCTCGGGTTGGCGGAGGTGATGATGCACCTGCCGAACTTGAGCGCCTTGAAAGACCAGTCGGTGCCGGTCTTTTCGGCGACGGCGATCTCGAATTCCTTGCCGGTCACGGCAAGTTGGGTCAACTCGGCGACGACGGCGGCGAACGCCTGCACCGTCATGGTGAAGGTGAAGGTCTGTGGTTGGCGGACATAGCCGAGGTTGTCGGCTTCGACGCTGTGCACCACCGTGTGTGGCACGTTGAAGGTAGGGGTGAACTGGGAGATCGGGCTGATCACCGTGCTGCCCAGTCGAACTTCGAGTCGGGTATTCCAGTTGGCCATTGCTCTGTCCTCGGATTCGTGGGATCGGCCGCTAGTTGAACTTCAGGTTGATGTGGATGCGGTGCATCGCTCCCGCGTACTCGACACTGGCGAGCACCTGGGCGACCCGGCTGGTGTAGGCGTCGTGGATCGCCTGCACCTGGGTGTCGGTGAGGGTCGCCGGATCCGCGTCGAGCAGGTTGAGGATCGGAATGGTGAGCCGGTAGCTCTCCAGCACTCCGCCCGCGACCAGCGGGTTGAGCACGGCTTCCATCGTGACGATCAGTGCCCGCAACCCGGAGCGGCTGATCCGCAGGTTGCCGATCGCACCGATCAGCCGGGCCTTGAGCCGGAAGGTGACGTCGTCGATCGTGCGCTGCACATCGATGTACTTCTTCTTGCTCGGGTTGCCGGTGTAGCCCTCACCGAGGTAGGTGCCCTTGCCCGGGATGAGGGCCGGAGAGGTCAGCCACACGACACCCTTACCGGCGATCGCTGCGGGCACCGGTGGTGGCGCCTCGGGGCTGCCCTCGTCCTCGGCACCGTTGATCGTGTCGATCTGGGCATTGGTGAACGGAACATTGTTGATGGCAACCTGTTTGAGCACCATCGAGGTGTGTGGCGGATATCCGGCGATGGTGCCCGCCACCGCGCTCGCCGCGTCCTCGTCGCTCTGATGTGCCACATAGACCATCCGGTCGTCGACCAAAGTTCCTGCGACCAAGGTGGTTTCGGCGACGCCCTTCGTCAGCATCGCGACGCCCATCCGCTCCTTCCCGTCACCGGTACGGGACACCGCGTTGACGTGTTCGCGCAGCGCGGCGATGGCGCCGCCCGGCTTGGCCGTGTCGGTGGTCAGCGGCGTCTGCGCCATCACCACGAACTGGACGTCCAGCGCCTCGGCGGCGGTGAGAGCTGGTGCGATGGCCGTGCCCTGCTTGATGCCCCAGAGCCTGCTCGGGCTCGGGCTCTGCGTCATGGCGGTGATGAGCGACTTCGTGAGAGCGGACGGCGGGCCGTTGGGCGCGCTGAACTTTTCGGTCGCCTCGGCGAGGGTGCTCACCTCGACCGCGACATTCGGCGCGCCCGCTGTCGCGTCACCGATCACGACCATGTTCCCGGTCGGCCGGACGACGGGCGAGAAATTGTCGAGTACGGGGTACACCCGGACGTAATGGAGTGGCATACGGATCTCCTCCTGAATGGGGGCGAATTGAATAGGTGGCGCGGCCGCGTCACGGTTCGTGGTAGAGGGCCTGGAGTTTCGCCCGGAACGCTTCGATTTCCGCGCGCGACATAGTTACTCGGGAATCTTCGGGAGCCGCGGGTGGCTGTTCGGTTTCTTCCTTTTCCGCCGCCTCCGCGCGAGTTTGCTTCTGTGCCATGCTTACTCCTTTGTGTTTGCCCCGCCGACCGCTCAGCCGAAAACAGTGAGGATGCGCTGGCGGCCGAAGAATGCGATGATCTGCTCTTTGGTGAATCCGCTGCTCGGCACTGCCGTCTCCGGAAAGACCACCAGCGGCGCGATGGCCGAGGTGACTTCGGCGAAATCCCGGTCGGTGCGCTCCCCGACGACAGGACCGTGCGCGGCCGACAACTCACGCACATCGCGTAGTGCGCCGGTGAGATCGATGTTGTCGCGGATCAGGATTCCGACCCGGAACGCCAGCCGTCTGGTGTTCGCCGGGTCGGCGGGGTCGAATGCGGGTACCGGCTTCAGCTTCACCTCGGTGCGCAGGTAGCGGAACGCCCGGCGCAGGTCCTCGACCGTCGTCAGCCGGTGCTCCCGCATGAACGCGTCCAGATCGAGGTAGCGGAACTTCGCCCGGAATTCGTCCAGCGTGGCGAAGTCGCCGATCTCCTCGGTGCGCAACGATTCCAGTTCGCCGGGATCGATCTCGAGCACGACCGTCGCGGACAGTTCGGCGGCGACATCGATCCAGCGCGGTGCGGCGCCGTCATTGCCGGAGATGTCGACGTCTGTCCGGATATGCGCCGGCATGGTCTGCGTCCAATTGCCGGTCCTGCGGACGATCGGAAACAACGGCTGCGCGCAGTCGACGGCGACCACGTCCACCGCCGTCACGTCGTGAATCGCCGCGAAAGGCAGTTGGTAGACCGCGGAAAGCAACGTCCGGATCCTGGTACGTCCGGTATCGCCCGGTGGAAAGACAATATCGTGCACACCCGCCGCGTCCGCGAGACGAAGCAGAATACTGTCGATCTGAACGCCCATGTGTACACCTCCCATTTCACGAGGGCATCGCCGAAACAATCGCCGCTCGTGCACGCGTCGGCGCTGAGACCAATCGGTGTCGATTCGACGAGAGCCATCGTGCGTTCAGCGGGCACGGGAGGTAAGCATTTGTTTCGGCCAACGAACTGAGCGATCCGTTCAGCGAACCGAGACCCGCCCCCGTGATGTCACCCAAGCGCGGGGCCACCGCATCTCGGGGCACGCCCCGGTCACACGGGTGCGGGGCTCCTTTAGGCTTCTGCTCTTATGGCCCTGAGCGCAACGATGCACAACTTCGCCGTCCAACTTGCCGACGTCGACCGGGACGTCTACCAGGACCTGGAGTTGCGGATCGCGCGCCACCCGTCCGAAACCGACGAGTTCATGCTCACCCGGCTGCTGGCCTACTGCCTCGAGTACGAGGAAGGCATCGCCTTCAGCGACGGCGGCGTCTCGTCCACCGACGAGCCCGCGGTGCTGGTACGCGATCGCACCGGCCGCCTGACCGCCTGGATCGAAGTCGGCGCCCCCGACGCGGAACGCCTGCACCGCGGCAGCAAGCTGGCCGGACGGGCCGCCATCTATACCCACCGAGATCCGGCCAAGGTGCTGGCCCAACTCGCAGGCAAGCGGATCCACCGCGCCGAAGCCATTCCGCTCTACAGCTTCGACCGCGACTTCGTCGATTCCGCCGTCGCCGCCATCGAACGTCGCAATACCGCCACGCTGTCGATCACCGAGCGCCTGCTGTACCTGGATCTCAACGGCACCAGCCTGAGCACCTCCGTCGAAGAGCACTCACTCGGATAATCCTGCGTCCTTCATTCGGAATGCCACGTCCGATTCTCGCCGGAGCTGGGCTGTTGCGCGACGGCAGGATGACGGTATGACATCTAATGCTTTGGGGGGCTTGCGGATACAGGCCATTCCGCTGGGAACGATGCGGCGGCTCCGGAGTCAGGGGTACGACGATCATGGCCATCCGTGGGTGCGGCGCGTGGATCGCGAAGGTGGGGCACCGCTGCGTTGCTGTCTGCGTGACTCTCTGGCCGGTGAAGGGATCGTGTTGATCTCGTATGCGCCGGTGCGGGCCGCTGTGACGGTCGATGCGGGGGCGTATGACGAGGTCGGGCCGGTGTTCGTGCATGAAGATCCGTGCGACGGGTATGTCGATCAGGGACGCTATCCCACGGATTGGGCACGAGTCCGGCCACAGGTGTTGCGGGCTTATCGGGCCGACGGGTCGATCGCCGATGGGGTACGCGTGACGCCGGGCGACGACTATGACGCGGCAGCCAGGGAACTTTTATCCGATACGGATATTGCTTTCTTGCATGCCCGCAATGTCATATTCGGTTGTTACATGTTGGAAATTCTGCGCGCTTAAGAAGCCGTATGGTTTGCGAATCGTCCCCACTTCACTGGGGAGGTTCGGCGAAGCTTCGGGGATTTACAGTGAGGTATTTCCGCCACCGGAGCATTGTAAGGAATTCTCATGTACAAGAATATCGCCGCCCTCGGCGCTGCCATATTCGCCTTGGCCATCCCCCTGTCGGGCGCACCGGCGGCCGGGGCGCCGGCACCCGACTGGAACGGACCCGTTCCGCCCGACAAGATTGTTATCGATGTCGTGACGGTCAATGGTTCCGGCTGCCCACAGGGCACCGCGGCTGTCGCGGTCTCACAGGACAACACGGCCTTCACGGTGACCTACAGCGAGTACACCGCGCAGGTAGGCGTGGGGGCGGAGCCAACCGACTTCCGCAAGAACTGTCAGCTCAATCTGAAAGTTCACGTCCCGCAGGGCTTCACCTACGGGATAGCGCAGGCGGATTACCGTGGATTCGCGCATTTGCAAGCCGGCGCCACCGCCTTGGAAAGGGCCAGGTACTACTTCCAGGGCATGTCACCGACCGAATTCGTCGACCACACGTACAAGGGCCCGTTGAATGACGACTGGCAAGCGACGGACAAAACCGAGGTCGGCGCGATCGTGTACAAGCCGTGCGGTGAATTCCGAAACTTCAACATCAATACCCAATTGCGGGTAGATGCCGGCACATCGGACCCGAAGAAGACCACCAGCTTCATCACGATGGACTCCGTTGACGGAAACATCTCGACCACTTATCACTTCGCGTGGAAGAAGTGCTGAGCACCCGACGATGACGGCACTGCCGACCCGGTAACCGACCGCCGGGTCGGAGCCAGTTGTATCTGCCTGCGCCCGAAGGGGTTTCACCCACCGGCGCGGGCAGGTATCGTCCGACCCCAGCAGGGCGAGGTCTCGGAGCAGTGGATCGCTTCGGGCCCGCGCCGTTATCCGGAGCGAAGAGAGCGTTTGTGATCCCCACTTCCACCGCCCGTATCCCCCGCCGCTGGACAGCCGCCATGGCCGCGCTCATCGCCGCCACCGGTTTCGTTGTGCAGCAAGCAGATTCCGCAAGCGCCGCGCCGCTACCGGGGGTAACCCTGCCACCCGCCCACGCCGGGTTCGACTACCAGATCACCGAACCCTACGACCCGCCACCGGGCGTCGGGATCGTCAGCCGCGACCATACCGCTGCTCCAGCTCGGGGCATGTACAACATCTGCTACGTCAACGCCTTTCAGGTTCAGCCGGATGCCCAGGGCGACTGGCCGCCGGATCTGTTGCTGCGCGACGCGAACGGTGAAGTCGTCATGGACGAGGTGTGGAACGAAGCCCTGCTCGATATCCGCACCCAGGCCAAACGCGACCGGATCGCGGTCAAGATCAACCAGTGGGTCGACGGCTGCGCGGGCAAGGGATTCAACGCCGTCGAGCCGGACAACTACGACAGCTACACCCGATCGCAAGACCTGCTGACGGCCGATCACGCGGTCACCTTCATCACCGCGCTCGCCGCGCACGCGCATGCCCGCGGCTTGGCCATCGGCCAGAAGAACGCCGCGGAGCTGGCCGACCGCCGAGTCGAAGCTCAGCTCGATTTCGCCGTGGCCGAGGAATGCGGCGACACCGAAGAATGCGGCATCTACGCGCGGGCGTTCGACGACCACGTGGTGGATATCGAATACACCGACGCGGGCCTGGCCAAGGCGTGCGCGGACTTCAAGGACCGGATGAGCATCGTGCGCCGGGACACCGACGTCACCGTCCCCGGCGACCCCAACTATGTCCGAAAGACCTGCTGAACCGGCGAACTACCGGTACCTGATCAGTCCGGCGGTTCCTGGGTATCGTCGGGCGTGGTCAGCTCCGGGGCGAGCTCCCTCGTCGCCATCCCGCCCTCGCGGCCCTGATCCGTCGGGCCCGGGGCGGGCTCCTTCGACTCGTCGGCGTTTTCGTCGTCGGTATCTTTCGCACGTGACACGGCAAACCCCTTTCTTCGGTCGCCTCGACTTACCCACCCCGGACCGTCTCAATCCCGCGGTGCCCGCAGGACACGAGACGACCCACACGACACTGTCGACCCGTCACGTGGTCATGGAGAAGTCCAATGTGGCAGTAGAATTCACGCCGCCGAACTGCTCCGCCCAGAGTTTGTAGTACGCGTACTCCTCCTTGTTGCGCATGGGCGGCGCTTCGAGATCGCGGGCGGCGAATTCGCGGTCGTCGATCAAGGTGGGCGACGCCCGGCGCAGAATGGCCGATACGCCGGAACCGTCACCGAACTGCTCCTTTTTGCGCCACGCTATCGACGGCGGTAACCAGTGAGCGAAAGCCCGGCGCAGCAGTCGCTTCTCCGTCTGGCCGTCGCTGGTCAGTTTCATGGCGGCCGGTATCGACAAACCGAGTTCGATCATTTCGGTCTCCAGGAACGGGACCCGCGCCTCGAGTCCGTGCGCCATCGTGGTGCGGTCACAGCGTTGGAGGTTGAGGCTGTGCAGCGTGGTGACCGACCGGACCAACTCCTCGTGGAGTTCGTCCGGTGTGCTCATCGCCCGCATATAGCGGTAGCCGGCGAACAACTCGTCGGCGCCTTCGCCGGTCAACACGACTTTGACGTGGCGCGCCACGTATTCGGCGAGGAGAAAATTGGCCACCGAGCTGTGGATCAATGCCGGGTCGTACTGCTCGACGGCGGTGATCACCTTCGGTACCGCCGCGATGACGTCGGCGGCGGTGAACGAGCTCTCGTGATGGTCGGTGTCCAGATATTCGGCGACCGTTCTGGCCGCTGCCAGATCCGGCGAACCTTCGAGACCGACCGCGAACGTCGGCAGCCTGGTGCCACGCGCGCTACACCAGCGGGCGGCGATCGCGGCAACGATACTCGAGTCGAGGCCACCGGAAAGAAGTACACCGACGGGAACGTCTCCCATCATTTGCTTCTCGGTCGAGCGGGTGAGCACATCCGCTATCCGCTGAATGTAGTAACCCTCCTCGGCAACATCCGAAGGCGCGGCCGCCGGTATCGCCGCATAGCGCACCAGACCCTCTTCGGGCGTCCAATAGTGCCCTGGCGGGAATGGACGGACCAGAGCGCGAACCTCGGCGTCGAAAGCCTTCAGTTCGGACGCGAAGATCACGGCGTCGGTCGTGGTAGCCCAGTACAGCGGTTTGATGCCGACGCGATCGCGGGCCGCGCAGAACGCATCACCCGGCCCCGCGATGGCGAAGGCGAACATGCCTTCCAGATCTTGGAAGCGGGTGGTTCCGGACTCGGCGTAGAGATGCAGAACCACTTCGCTGTCCGAGCCGGTGGCGAAGGCCGAGGTAAAACCGTCCCGTAGCGAAAGATGGTTGTATATCTCGCCGTTCACGATCAGTCCGTAACCCCGCCCGACAAGCGGTTGCCCGCCGTGCCGAACGTCGACGATGGCCAGCCGCTGATGGCCGAGCCAGCTGTTCCCGCACCGTAGTTCCCCCGTTCCGTCGGGACCGCGATGCGCCAAGCGGGCCAGCATCCGCCTACCCATGGCACTGTCCGGATCACCGTGAATCGCTACTATTCCGCACATGCGGCATCAACTCCATCCAACCGCGTGGTCCCGAAATCCGCACCAAAGGGATGACGGCTAATTCTTGGCGGCGCGTTTCCGCGCACTCTGCCGATGAGACTTATTGTGGGTGCCGCACATGGACATGCTGCACCATCGTCGTGAGTTGTTCTTGGACGTATCGTAGAAGAGCCAGCCGCAGGAACCGTCGTGCCCCGGGCATTGCCGGATACGCTCGAATGATCCGCCCCGCAACAGATCTACCGCGGACAGCACGATCGGTCCGAGCGTCGCCGCTGGACTGATTCCCGGCCAGGTCAGCGCCGCCCGGTCGGCATCGACACGCAGCACAGCGTCACCCAGCAAGGCGGTATGGCTCGCCAGGACGGCCGAGACATCGCCCGGATGCGGCTCGCGCGACGCGGCGATGGCCGAGAAGGTGCGATAGATCGCTTCGCGAACGCCGATGCAGTAGGAATAGGTCACGGGTCCGGCTGACGCCGTGGTCGCTCCGTGTTCCAGAGCGGCGACACTGCGTTGATCGATAATGCCCGACGCGGCGCACCAGCGCAGGAAGTCGCCGAAGTTCTCCAGGTACTCTTCCGATTCCTTGTCCGGCCGCGAATACCTAGGTCCTACGGTATTCGCGAAGTCCAAACATAATTCTCCCCCCACCCTTTCCAAGTCCACTGGAATACTCCTGCCAAATTCGTTCACTGATATCGCCCCGGCGGATCGGGTGGGCCGCGTCCGAGGTCGACATCCATTCGGCGGGGCCGCACCAAGAATGTCGCGGCCACCACTATCGACAGTACGGCGAATACGATCTCGATGTCGAACGCGTCGACGAGGATTCCGAACACCGCGGGCCCCGCCGCGGCGCCGACCGTCAACGCGATGATGACCCAGCTGAATCCCTCGGTCGGCCGGTCCGGGAACACCCGGGAACTCCACAGCGACACCACGGTGCCGGACACCATGAAACCCGTGCCATAGAGTGCGGCTGCCACGACGAACATGACCGACGACGGACTGCCCATCGCGAGGATCCCGCAGGACAACAAGGTGCAGAGCTGCGCGACGACGAAAACCGTTGGCATGCCCCACTTGCCGACGAGCGCACCGGTGGCGGTACCGATCACCCCCGCAACACCGATCAAACTCCAGAACAGCGGTGCGGAGCTGCTTTCGTGGTCACCACCTGCCACCAGGATTCCCGCGTACGACCAGTAGACCGCACCGACGAGGCCGACGGAGAACGCCGCGGCGACCAGCCGACGGTGCCGTGCGGTCTGCAGCAACGCATACCAGCGCAGCCTCGGCGGATTGCGGCCCGACCGGCCGGTATGGGCCGCCTTGGGCAGGACGAGAAAGTTCCATGCCGTGACGAGCAATGCAAGGCAGGCGGTCCCGAACCAGATGGTTCGCCAGCCCGAGCCGGTGACGAGCAGGACGGCGGGGCCGGCGACCATCACCCCGAACGTCGTGCCCGTGCTGATCATCGAGAGCGCGTGCCCGCGAGCGTCGGGCCGGGTCGACGCCGCGACGGCGTCCGAATACGGGGCCCAGACCCAGCCCGGCGCCGTACCGGCGAGCGCCACACCGATCGCGAGCACCGCGGTGCTCTGCGCCGCGGCCATCATGGCCATTCCGACGGCCGCACTCAATCCGCCGATCACCACCGGAACGCGGGGGCTGCAGCGGCCGGACAGTCGCGCGACGACGACCAGGACGACGAGTTCGGCGACGTAGCCCACGCTCGATATGGCGCCGAGAACACCTGCGCTGCCGCCGAATTCGCGTTGCAATTGCGGCAAGAAGAGCCCGTAACCATAACGGCCGTACCCGTAGACGATCGCGAGGGTCAGCAAGCCGGGCACACCGACTCGGAACGCTCCGGACCAGCGGGCCCGCACCTCGTCGGACGCTGCGGTGTCGGACGCTGCGGTGTCGCAGGCGGGCGCGGCCACCGGCCCGCCACCGCGAGCGCTGTCGCTATTCGCCATCTCTCTCCCTACAACGCATTGACCGTTTACCGGCTATCTGCGCTTTGTTGGTAGGTCGCTTTCCATATAACACCGGTTGTGTGCGCACCGCAACCAAGGACCACCATCATCGAATCCACCAGAAGATGCGCTATCGCACCAAAAGGCGGCTTCTGTCAAGTACTAGATACGTTGTCAGCCAACACTTCTCAACACCCGTGAAGTGCCACAACGCATGTCGACACAGCAGTGGACCGTACCGGCATCGGTGTCTGCGAATACCCAAGGCGCACACGCCAAAACACCGATTTCCAAATGCCGCCAATCAGCCAATAGATGGTTGACAGTCGTTACCTTGGGCACGTAACGTCGGCCACAGCTGGAATGACGGTCGCGCAGCGGGCCGGTTCCGGCGGGGGCCGGACTGGATTTCATCCATGGGGCGCACGGCAATTGCCGGAGGGTTTAGACCAAAGCCCTGTCTCAACCTATTCGCCAGGCCTGTCCATGCAGGCTCGTTCGATCAGTTGTCGGCGCGCGTACTGGCGCGCGACGAGCCGTCGAGCGGTCGTGCAGCTACCACGGGGAAGGTTTCTCATGACCATTCAAGATTTACCAACGGCTTTCCGAGCCAATGCCCAAGGCATCGAATACGCGGGCGTTCACATCACCGTTGACATGTGGGATGCCACCTTGCTCAACGACGCGACCCTCGTCAGCCGAACACTCCGCCGGGCCGCCACCGCGTGCGGTGCCACCGTGCTCGATGTGTTCCTCCACCGCTTCGAACCCCAAGGGCTAACGGCTGTAGCACTTTTGGCCGAATCACATATATCCATGCACGCCTGGCCGGAACGCGGCTACGCCGCCTGGGACATCTTCACCTGCGGCAGCTGCGACCCCTATCTGGCGATCCCGGTGCTGAACGAAACCTTCTCGCCCGGCAGGCTACAAATCGCCGAGCAGAAACGAGGCGTGTCCTGCCCGGTGATCGACGTGCAGGGGGCATTGTCGTGAACCCACACCAGCGCCGCTCGGGCACGCCCATCGGCTTTCCCATCGACCGCACCGACAATAACCGCCCGATCCTGCTTACCCCGGCCCTCGCCGACCAACTGACGGGGGCCGGTTTCACCGTGCTCACCGAGCCGGGTATCGGCGCCCGATTCGGCATATCCGATGACGAATATGCCACGCACCGAGTATCTTTCGCCGACGCGGCAACAGTCTGGTCGTGCCCGCTGCTGATGAAGTACAAGGCCTTCGAGCCGGCGGAGATCCGGATGTTGCGCACCGACCAGACAGTCGCGGCGGTATTCCACGCCGAGGGACGCCCCGACATCACCTCCGCTCTGCTGGAGTCCGGAGTCCGCGCCTACAGCTATGAATTCCTGCACGAAGACAATCAATTTCCGATGATGCGGGCGGGCGGCCGCATCGCGGGCATCCAGTCGGTGCTCTACGCCGCGCACTACCTACAGACCTCCGAAGGCGGACGCGGCGTCCTGCTGGCCGACGTGCCGGGCTGCCCCGTGCCGCGCGTCCTGGTCATCGGCTCCGGCAACGTCGGCACCTCCGCCGCCGAAACGGCCGTCAGCCTGGGCTGCGACGTCGTCGTCCTCTGCCACTCGGCGGCGAGCCTGCGGCGTTTCCAGGCGAGAACCGGCGGCACAATCCGTGCGGAGGTCAACGACGCGGCCACGCTCGCGCGGGAGATCCGGGAGGCCGACGCCGTCATCGGCGCCATTCTGATCTCGACCTACAGCACGCCCGCCATGATCGCCGAGCAGCACGTGCGGACGATGAAGCCGGGGGCGGTGATCGTCGATGCGACCGCGGGCTACGGCGACGGCTACCTGCCCACCGCTGGGCCGGTCCAGCGCCCCGGCGATCCGGCTCGCATCGTCCACGGCGTCGGCCATGTCAAGGTCGACGTGCTCCCGTCGGTCGTGCCCCTGACGGCCACCTTCGCCTACACCACGAACGCGGCACCCTACCTGCTCCGGCTCGCTCGCGCGGTGCTGCACGGCGGGCCGGATCCGGCGATCGAATCGGCGCTCATCACCGAGGCCGGGCGGGTCCGGCATCCGGTGCTCGAGGAGCACATGGGATATCTGGAGAGCGGGCTCGTCAGATGACCACCTCCTACGCCGATCGCGCGGCGCTGTATGCGATCGAGATCGCCGCGACGCCGGTGCCGAGCAGCCTGCCCGAACTCCTGCACCCCGGCGTCAGCGTCGCCGAGATGCCCTGCGGCACTGGTCATTTCCTGCCGCTGTACCGGGCGCACCACGCGGACTGCTGGCTGCTCGACGCCGAACCCGCGATGCTGGCAGAAGCGGAACGACGGTGCGCGGCACTCGGACTCCCCGTCCGCACGAGCCCCGTGCTCATCGGCCGTGATCGATCACCTGGACACTTCGATGTCGTGGTGTGCCCCAACGCGGCGCTCAATTACCTTGCCGCACAGCTCGGAATGGCCGGTGTGCTCAGATCCCTGCTCCGATTCACCACCACCGAGGGACATCTGCTGGTGCAGGCTGTCCTCCGCCATGCGGACGGGCGCATCGACCCCACCGCGTGCTACGACCCGCAGGCGCCGCACGACCGTTGGATACCCGAGTGGGAACGCCCGGACGGTAACGGCGGCACGGTAACCCGCAGCAGATGGCAGCGCCGCCGTGGCGATCGCATCATCGTCACGTTCGCGCGCACGCACAACGGCACCGAGCTTCCGGCATCCACCATCGAGCTCGTCGTCATCGACTGTGCCGAGATCGTCCGATTCACCGAGGTCGAGGGACACCGCCTGGCCGACATCGGCATTCGTGACGGCATGACCGAAGTAATACTCCAGCGATAGACCGGAAGACCAATGGACGCACTGGAATACTGGGATACCTACTACTCGCAACCCTTCTTGTACGGAATGGGCACCGAGAACATCCTGCGGCTGCTCGCGGGACTCCCTCCGGTAGCCACCTGGATAGATCTGGGGTGCGGCTCCGAATCGCTGCTGTGGGCCTGCGCCATCCGCGCAGGTGCCCTGCACGCCGTCGACTCCGACGGGGAGCGGCTCCGGCTGCTCGAAAAGCATTCCGAAACAACAGAACCCACTGGTTCCTACGCCACCGCGATAGCGCTGGCCGGTTCCGGGCGAAGCTGGGACGACATACGCGCGACGCTGCGGACGACCACCGTGGCGGACTGCCTGACCGATCAGCCCGCCATCCCGGACACCGCCGAGTTGGTCACCCAGTTCGGCCTGCTCGGGCTCTGCGAAGCGCGGGATCGATTCCGCGCCGCCGTAACAGGTTCCGCGTCGCTCCTCGCCGCGGACGGCTGGGTAGCGGGAGCGAACTGGGTGGCAGCAGACAAGCCGGAACGAATCCAGCTCGACGAGCAGCTGTACCTGGACAGCTTCGCGGACAACGGCATTCGCCTGGACCATGTCGAACGGATAGCGAGCACCGATCCGGCTTATCCGTTCGTCTGGATGTATCGCGGCAAACGCGACAGCCGAGGCGGCCCGTCCCCGAGCGGCAGCTACTAGTGTGTCACGGTGGTAGTCCAGGATTCGGCGAAAATCTTGTCGGGCCACTGCTTCGAGGGAGGAACTGATCGAGACGTCGAAGAGGCGCGACCAGAACTCGGCCCAGGGGGAACGTACGGCTAGTCCGCCTGGGCTCGTGGTGTTCACCTGTGCGCTCATCGGGATTGCGCTGTTTCTCTGCGTCCACTTCGACCGCATCCCCTTCGTCGGGGACCTCACCGGCCCCGACCAGCTGCTGACCCTGGTAATCGGCGCGATGCTGCTAACTGGTTCGCTCGCGGTATGGGCGATCAAGACGCTGTACGTTGTCGGGCGAGAGCAGCGGTGGAGCTGGAAAATCGCGGCCGTACCCGTGGCTGTTCTTGCGGCGCTGATCGTCGGGTGGGCTGTCGAGCCTGCCGGTTTCGACTCCGCGCGGCAATCGATGGAGGCGCGGACCTAGCCACGACCCCTGGCGGACACCCGCCAGAGGCACGCGCTGACCTATTACGCGGTGGTCTGCCGCTTCGGCAGCTTCCAACCGGGCCGGGGGAAGTGGCAGGTGTAGCCGTCGGGGTAGCGCTCTAGATAGTCCTGGTGCTCGGGCTCGGCCTCCCAGAACTCGGGCGCCGGGGTCACCTCGGTGACCACCTTGCCCGGCCACAGGCCGGAGGCGTCGACATCGGCGATGGTGTCCAGTGCGACGCGCCGCTGCTCGTCATCGAGATAGAAGATCTCCGATCGGTAGCTGGTACCGATGTCGTTGCCCTGGCGGTCCTTCGTGGTCGGATCGTGGATCTGGAAGAAGAACTCCAGCAGCGCCCGGTAGTCCGTTCGCGCCGGGTCGTAGATGATCTCCACGGCCTCCGCATGGCCCGGGTGATTGCGATAGGTGGGATGGTCATTGCGGCCGCCGATGTAGCCGACCCGGGTCGACAGCACGCCGGGCTGTTTACGGATCAAATCCTCCATGCCCCAGAAACATCCGCCCGCCAGAATGGCCTTCCGCGTGTCGGTCACGCGTCCTCCTTCGTGAACAAAGTCCGGTACTGCCCATATCCTTGTGCCTCGAGGTCATCGAGGTGGATGAACCGCAGCGCCGCCGAATTGATGCAGTAGCGCAGGCCGCCCGCCTCCCGTGGCCCGTCGGTGAACACATGTCCGAGATGGCTGTCCCCGTGCGCCGACCGCGCCTCGGTGCGGATCATCAAATGACTGAAGTCCCGCTTCTCGACCACATTTCCGGCATCGATCGGCTTGGTGAAGCTCGGCCATCCCGACCCACTGTCGAACTTGTCGACCGAGGCGAACAACGGCTCACCGGACACCACATCGACGTAGATACCCGGCTCGTGATTGTCCCAGTACTCGCCCGTGAACGCCCGCTCGGTCCCGTTCTTCTGCGTGACCTGGTACTGCTCCGGCGACAGGGCGGCGACGGCCGCGGGATTCCGGTTGTATTCCTGTGCCACATGACCTCCTCATATCGGCCCCACGTACAACCCACGCACCTGCCCGGAAAGTCCCATCCAGCCGGGCAGCACGATTCGCGGTGACTCCGACCACACAGTCCGCCCGGCGGCCCCTGCAGTAGGGTCAGCGAACTAAACCCGAACGTAAGTCTATTCACAATTACCTATCCTCCGTTTGCGTAGCTTGTTCGATCGCTGATCGACTGGGGCGCATGGCCAGCGAAAGTTCGACGATAAGCAGACGCAGGGGTTTCCTGCCGCGGCTGCGTCGTCGCAACCTCGACGGCTACGAGATGGTTATCGCGGCGTCGGAGAAGCCGACGCCGGATGAAACGCAGAGCGCCAACCGCAATGTGTTGATCGTGGCCTTGTTCGCCGCGTTGGGCGGCATGCTCTACGGCTACGACACCGGGATCATCTCCGGTGCGCTGCCCAAGATGTCGGCGCAATGGGGCATCGGCCACGCGCAGCAGGAGATCGTGACCGCCGCGATCCTGGCCGGTGCGGTGGTCGGCGCGCTGGTGGGTGGATCGCTGTCGAAGGCGCTCGGCCGCCGGAAAGTCATCTTGATCATCGCCTGCGTCTTCGCCGTCGGCGTCGTGGCCTGCTCGCTGGCGGTGAACGCCTGGATGATGGTGGTCTGCCGGCTGTTCCTCGGTCTCGCGGTCGGCGGCTGTTCACAGATCGTGCCGACCTATATCGCGGAGCTCGCGCCACCGCACCGCAGGGGCGCGATGGTGACCTTCTTCAATCTGGCGATCGGTGTGGGCATCTTCCTGGCCAACCTGGTCAGTCTGCTCGCGGCCTCCGGCGGCGCGGACGGCACCTTCGAGGCGAGCGGCGACTGGCGGTGGATGATCGGTATCGCCGTGGTCCCGGCGCTGGTACTGGCCGCGGCAATGCAACGGCTGCCGGAGACACCACGCTGGCTCATCGACAACGGGACGGTCGGCAAGGCCAGGGTGGTGCTGCGGTGGATGCGCCCGAACAGGTCGGCCGCCGTCGACGAAACGCTGAAGATCTGGGCGATCTCGCAGCAGGAGCACAAGGAGTCCCGTGGCGGCTGGGCCAACCTGACCCAGCGGTGGGCCCGGCCCGCACTGGTGGCCGGCCTCGGCATCGCGGCGTTCACCCAGCTGTCCGGGCTGGAGATGATGATCTATTACTCGCACACCATCCTCGGCACTGCCGCGGGCTTCGGCACCAGCATGGTCGTCTGGTCGGGCCTCGGCATCGCCGCGGTCTATCTGATCTTCACCGCGGTGGGCGAGCGGCTGGTCGATGTGGTCGGGCGCCGCCGGTTGATGCTCATGCTCATTCCGGGCGCGACGATCTTTCTGTTCGGCTTCGGCCTGCTCTTCGTGCTCACCGACCACCCCAACCGCTATCTCACCCTTGCCCTGATGCTCGCTTACATGGCATGCAACGCGGCGGGGCTACAAGCGGTGGGCTGGCTGCTCGGCTCCGAGCTCTATCCGCTGAGCATTCGCGACCGCGCGACCAGCCTGCACGCGGTCGCACTCTGGGGTTCGAATCTGGTGCTCACGCTGACCGCGCTCACCACTATCGACAGCCTCGGGCTCGGCCCCGCGTTCGTCATGTACGCGATGTTCAACCTGTTGTCGTTCGTCTTCGTGTATTTCCTCGTTCCCGAAACCAAGGGACATTCGCTCGAGGACATCGAACAGTCCCTGCGCGAGGGGACATTTCTGCCCTTACGGGGCAATATCGGCAGCCGAGTCGAGGTCTCCTCCACAGCCCGATCTGTTTGACCACACACCGCCCCCCGCCGACCGCCGGGGGACGCGCGCCTGGCACCGCTCCAGGACGGGCCCATCCCCTACCACGCGTCGCGGCACCGCGCGGGTGCCGAGATCAAGCTTCCCGCACAACACATTTCGAGTACCCGCACGTCGACGTGATAGACCGTGACCAGCACGTGATCCGCCCGTGATCGACCGCTATCGCTGTTAATCGGACCTCAACTCGATTTTAGAATGCGCCACACTACTCGTAGTTCGCCTCGGCAAGTTCTACGTTGGTGACAACGAGTCAGGCCACCTTCCTACGGGACCCACACTTCGAGCTGACGCATTCGACAAGCGTGGATACGGCACCAACTGGACGCACACAGCGGCCCCGTAAGAACAAAGCCGCACGGGGCACGAATATTGCCAGTACATCCAGAAGAGGTTGAAATGGCGCTTTATTTCACCGAGTTGTCGATCACCAGCGATACCACGCCGGAATGTGCATCTCGCACAATCTCGCGCGGACGAGTGGCGTGGCGGCTGAGCTGGCTGCCCGACCGGCTCCTCACGCTCGAACAAGCAAGGGCCGGAATGGAACTCGACGAACTGCTCAGCGAACCCGGTAGCGCGCACGACGGCGTGGCCCTAGCGCTCGCGGACGACTGCGCAGGCAGGCTCGGCATGCTGCGGGAACACGTGGTGATCTTGTTGGCCAAGCGAATGGCGGCCCGATTGCAGTGCGCCGTCAGTACGCGGTGACCCAAGCGCCGGCTTCGACAAATAAGAAAAGCCGGTCGGTATCTCCTGCTGCAAAACGACTGTTCGAGCTTATTCTCCGGTCTGACATTTTCACAGAATGAAACCGACCACTCGGGCCGATATTCGCGCCAGCCCCCAAAAATATGGGCTCATCCCATGACTAAGTCCATTGCTGCCGTGACGTGCCCGGTGGTAGGGTTTGCGATAGCCGGCGAAGGTAATGCAACTCAAAAGCACTTCGAGGATTGGCACACATGGGGACTTCAACCTAGGTTGCGATATCTGCATTTCTAGACACCTGACGTGACTATTTTTGCATCGGGGGTTCAGCTATGCGCAACAATGAGACGTGCGCTCGCTATAGTTATTCCGATATAGGTGCAGCCCGCTAATTCAGCTATTCGCACGATCACGTAATTCGTGCGTCAGTAATAAACATCCCGATATCGGGTTACAAGCACGACGCGCCCTCGACGACCCCTGCGGTCGCTGCCGGGGAACGTGCTCATCATCGAATCTCCGCATGCCTGTCTCCCGGCCCGGAGCGCCAGCGCCGCGCTGTGCCCACCCGGCCCGGACAGCGAACCAGCGGGCCCGCGCACCTGACCGGGCCGAGGGAGGGAGCCCAATGAACGATCCGACGCTGTTGGCATACATCGAAGTCGAGCCAGGACGGTTTCGCGAAGACCCGGGCTTGCGCTACGAGGACTACGTCGTCGGCCACGTCTTCGAACACCGTCCCGGCCGGACGATCACCACCACGGACAACATCTGGAGCTCGCTGCTCTGCCTCAACCAGCACCCGCTCCACATCGACGCGGTCTACGCCGCCGAAACCGAGTTCAACCAACTGCTGGTATCCAGCCTGGTGACCTTCGGGATCGTCAACGGCATGACGGTCAAAACCATCAGCCAGCAGGCCGTCGCAAACCTCGGCTGGGACAAGGTCCGGCTCAACGCCCCCGTATTCGTCGGAGACACGCTGTACGCCGAGACCAGGATCGTCGACAAACGACCGTCGGCCTCCCGGCCGGGCGAAGGCATCGTCACCGTCCACACCACCGGCCGCAACCAAAACGGCGTCCAGGTCATCGAATTCGACCGCAGCCTGCTCGCGTCCATGCGACACCCGGCAGGCCACCCCGCCGAGGAAGTAGACGCACTGTCCGGTGGGAAGGCTCGATCATGAACGTCGACCCGTGCCTGTTCTTCGTGCCTGCATCCCGCGTCGACACTTTGCTCAAAAACGTTCCGCGGCACTCGATCGCGCTGGTACTCGACCTCGAGGACTCGGTCCCGAAACACGCGAAACCCACCGCCCGCGCGCGGCTCGCCGACGTCGACTTGTCCGGGACCGGGCTGTCCGGCGTCACGTTGCGCATCAACAGCATCGAAACACCCGACGGGCTGCTCGACATCCAGACCATCCTGGCGCTCGACGGGGAGGTCGGCGGACTACCCATCCAAACGATCCTGGTGCCGAAAATCATCACCGGCCGCGACGTAGCCATCTACCGCTCACTGCTGTCCGGACTGGTCGACCCGCCCGAAATCTGCAGCATCATCGAAACATTGGACGCGGTCGAGAACGTCTTCGACATCGCGGCGGCGAGCAACGGGCTCATTTTCGGGCCCTCCGACCTGGTCGCCGAGATGTGGGCACCGGACGAGTCCTACCTGTCCCACGCGCGGGCCAGATTGTGCATCGCCGCGTCCCGTTACGGTCTGCCCGCCATCGACGGGAACTCCTTCGAACTCTGGGACACCGACGTCATTCGAGCCCAGTGTGAGGCCGCGAAGCAATGCGGTTTCACCGGCAAGGCGGCCATACATCCCAGACAGGTCGAACCGATCGTCGAGACGTTCGCCGTCGACCCGGAACAACTGGATCGCTACCGCCAGACGATCAAGGACTACGAAGCCGACGACGCGGGCTTCGCCGTCACCAAGGACCGGGTACTCGCCCCGCCTTTCGTCCTGAAGGCCCGGCGCATGCTCGCGCTCTACGACGGGAACGCCCGCCCGATCCGCTGACCGACCGAACCACGACAACCTCACCCGACAAGGGCGAACCGGAAACTGAGAGGAAATCATGAGCACCTCGATTACCGACATTGTCAAGCAGGCGATGGTCGACGTCTCCGACTACGACGTGGCACTGACCGACGGCCGATTCGGCCCGGTGCCAACAGAATTGACGAAGCAGCTGGTATCGCGGGTCGCGGACGGCGAAGGCCTCGGCGTGTGCTGTGGCGCGAGCGCGCTGCTCGGCAAGCACGGCATGGACGTACACCGTGAAGCCGACGCCACGGCCATGCGCGACTACTTCCAAGCGATCTTCAGCGCGTTCGTGGCGGCGGTCGACCTCTCGGCGCACAGCCCGCTCGTGATGAACTACGAGAAGGTATCGGGCGTCGACTTGGACGGGTTCAACAAAAACGTCGCCTTCACGGTGAACTCCGAACACACCGAGTCGCGGGAATTCCTGAGCACCAAGTGCGTCCACTTCGACTCCGCTACCACGTTCATCGGCAATGTCTACGGCCCGAACACGAACATCACCGGCGGCCTGCCGATCATCTGCGACACCCGGGAATACTGCCGCAGGAAGGGCCTCGATCCGGCCGACCTGGTCGAGCTGATGCCGCACAGCTACAACGTCGCGGTCAAGCAGGAGTACGCCGACGAGATCCTCGCCGAACACGCGGCCACCGTGGACGCCGACCTGATCGACGACATGATCATGGTCGTACTCAACAACGAGGTCTCCGGCGGACTGGCGCACGCGGGTTCCACGCCGCGGCTCGCCGACCCGGCCAAGCCCGGCAAGCGCCCACTGCGTCACATCGAGTTGCAGTTCGCCGACGACCAGAATCTGCGCAACTGGTACAGCCACTACCGCCTCGATATGCCACAGGTGAAGGTGACCGTGCCCGACGAGCACACCCCCGACCACGATCGCTACCACGTGGGTGTGGACGCCGCGCTCCCCGGAACCAGGTAACCGACCGGGCGACCGTCGTAGTCAGCCGAAAGCCCTGCGGCGCCGTAAGTGTGGAGCTGTTTGCCCACCCGGCGCCGCAGGGGCTCTGCTGCGCGACACGAGGGGAACAGATGCACGTCAGAGACAGGGTGCCCGACACGGGAGCCGAAGAAGAAATCATGGGACCGCACCGGTTCCGGAACAACCAGCGGATGGTCCCGGCGAGCGAGACGGCATGGCAGGTCGTCGCCGACAACGGGATGCTCGATATCCGCGTCGACGCCAGCAACGGCCAGAACCGACTGCGCGATGCCCGGACCGGGCACGAGTTCGTCAACCTCGCGTCGTGTTCCTACCTGGGGCTGAACAGTCACCCGACGGTCATCGAGGCCGGCATCGCGGCGCTGCGGGAGCAGAACATCACCGGACTTGCCATGGCGGAGTGCCGAATTCGATTGGATGTGATGCATCAGCTGGAGGAGGAGCTTTCCGAGCTGTTCGGCGCGCGGGTGTTGCCGTCGATCTCCTGCGGGGTGCTCAGTGCCGCCGTCTTGCCTCTGCTGGGGTCGGGGCACCTGACCGACACCGATCCGCTGGTTGTCGTGTTCGACAGGTTCGCGCATTTCTCGATGAACTTCGTCAAGCCGATCGTGGCGGATGAAGCGCTGGTCCTGACGTGTCCGCACAACGACATGGCGTTCCTCGAGGACGTGTGCAAGAAGTATCCCCGCGTGGCCTATGTCTGCGAGGGCGTCTATTCCACCGGTGGTCGTGCCGACTTGACGGGCATCAAGTCCCTGCAGGAGCGGTACGGAATGTACGTCTACCTGGACGATTCGCACGGATTGTCGACCGAAGGCCCGAACGGTGCCGGTTACGCCCGGTCAGTGTTCGATGAACTCGACGACCGGACAATGATCGTCGCCTCGATCGCCAAGGCCTTCGGCAGCACCGGCGGCATCGCGATGATCGGGTCATCCGGAAAGTTCGACTTCCTGTACCGGACCGGTCCGATGGGCTGGTCCCAGGGGCTGCGCACCGCCGCCGTCGGGACTACCCGAGGCAGCATCGCCGTCCATCGCACCCCCGAACTCGTTGCGCGCCAACGTCAGCTGGCGGAGAACATCGACATCTTCGATCGTCGGATGAAGGACCGCGCCGTCCGCGGCGTCGGATCGCACATCAAGTTCGTCACCGTGGGCGACAACGACCGGGCAGTGCGGCTGTCCACCGAGCTGTACCGGCGCGGCTACTACTGCTCGGCAATGTTCTTCCCGATCGTGGCGCGCGGGCAGGCCGGCGTCCGAATGATGCTGCGCGGCGACATGACCAGCACGATGACGGACGACTTCGTCACTGTCCTCGAGGACGTATTGGACGAGTTCGCATGACTGCGGCAAATTCTCCCGCCATGTCGTCCGTCCGGCTCGTCCGGGTATTGGCCGAGTCGATGCGCGAGGGGCTGCGCAGCGGTGCTGTCGGTCGGATGCTGGTCCCGGTCCGGGAAACCATCGAGGACGCCACCGGAACGAAGTTCCTCTCGATGCCCGCCGTGTCGCCCGACCACGACCTCTACATCAACAAGGTCGCGACGATCGCCGCCGCGCCGGGTCACGGCACGACCGTGACCTCGGTGGTGCCGATGTTCGCCGCTTCCACCGGACGATTCCTCGGCACCTTGGACGGCGCCGCGGTCACCAACCTGAAATGCGCTGCCGTGACGGCTTTGGTGACCGACCGGTGCGCAGCGCCGGAAAGCCGGGTCCTGGGGATCATCGGGTCGGGCGTACAGGCTCGCCAGCAGTTCCTCGGGGTGTCCGCGATACGCGACCTCACCGAGGTCCGCATCTGGTCCCGCGACGCGGGCCACGCCGCAGCGTTCGCCGGTGACGTCGCGGCGGCCGACCCGACAGTGAATGTGGTCGTCTGTGACTCGGCCGAGCACGCCAGCCGCGGTGTCGACGTCCTGTCGACCGCGACCACCTCGATGTCTCCCCTGCCGATCTCGGCGGAGCTGCCCGCGCACGTGCACATCAACTGCATGGGCGCGCACACCACCGAGTCACGCGAAATACCGGTCGAGCTGCTCCGTTCCAGCGTCGTGATCGTCGAGGACCTGCGCACCGCGATCGCCGAGGCGGGTGAGAGTCACAGTACCGCAATCGAACTCGACACTCTCGTGACAACGGATCCCGCCGATTTCAGGGACAGGCGGACGGTTTTCGCCTCCACCGGGTGCGCATATCTGGACCTGATCACCTGCGCCCAACTGGCCGCTCAGCACGACGCGGAGGACTTCTGGACAGCGAGTCTTCCCCTGTGACCAGGACACAGACCATGCCAAAGGAGGAACACGCAGTGGACGACTTCGGACAAGGCCGGGTCTCGAACACAGGCACCCGCGGGAACGGAGCACCGGCCGAGCAACCCTCCGACGAGGCGATCGAGGCCGAATACGACGCCTGCACAAGGCGACTCGGCATCGAGGTGCCCGCGGATCTCAAGGGCGGCATCCTGCGCGGCTATCGGGGACTGCGGGACATGGCCGCGGCACTGCGCGACGTCCCGGTCCAGTCGACGAGAGAGCGAAAGGAAACGCCCAATGGCTGACGGAGTGGCGGCTCGGCCGTCTACCGCGCTGCACGAGCTGTCGGTTCCGGAGGCGGGGGCGTTATTACGCGCGGGTGAGCTGACTTCGGTGGAGCTTACCCGGCACGCGCTCGACCGGATCGCCCGGCTCGATTCCGCGCTGCACGCCTTCATCCTGGTGACGGAGGAGAGCGCGCTGCAACGTGCGCGAGCAGCCGATCGAGACTTGCGAGCCGGCGTCGATCGCGGTCCGATGCACGGGATTCCGTACGCGTTGAAGGACATCTTCGACGCGGAGGGGGTGCCGACCACCAATGCCTCATGGCTCTGCGTCGACCACGTGGCCGGTGCGGACAGCACGGTCGAGCGGCGCCTGCGGGCCGGGGGTGCGGTCGGTCTCGGCAAGCTGACCACCTTCGAGTTCGCGCTCGGCGGCCCGAGTTTCGAGTTGCCGTTCCCGCCCGCACGCAACCCGTGGAGCGATGAGCACGTGCCGAGTGGTTCGTCGTCGGGTGCGGGTGCCGCGGTCGCCGCCGGACTGGTCCGTGCCGCCGTCGCCTCCGATACCAGCGGATCGATCCGCGGCCCGGCATTCCACTGCGGCGTGGTCGGGCTCAAACCGACCTACGGCCGAGTGTCCGGGCATGGCGCTCAGCCGCTTTCGCATACCCTGGACCACTTCGGCACGCTGAGCTGGACAGTCGGCGACACGGCCGCACTGTTACAGGTGCTCGCGGGCGCCGATCCGGCCGATCCGCGCACAGCCGACACTCCGGACCCGAACTACCTTGCGACGCTGAACCATGGCGTCGCCGGGCTGCGCGTAGCCAGTGCGCCGGGCTGGTACGCCGAAGATCCCTCGACGATGCCCGAGATCCTCGCCGGAATCGAGGAGGCGCTCGGGGTGCTCGACGGCCTGGGTGCGACGGTCGGGCAAGTCACCTTGCCCCCGTACGACGTATTCAACGGGTGCGGCCGCGTCATCTTCGGTGCGGAGGCGTTCGCCACCTATGAGGACGATCTGCGCAAGCACCCACGCTCTTTCGCGCGCTACACCTATCAGCGCATGATGCCAGGAGCCGGACTCGGGGCGGCGGATCTGTTGCGCGCCTATGACGTTCGGCGATGGCTGATCCAGCAACTCGACGAGATCGTTTTCGGTCAGCACGACGTCCTGGTCATGGCATCCGGCCAGACCACCGCCGCCCGATGGGGCGATTTCCCCGAGAACTGGCCGCCACCAAAGCTGGTCAACGACATGCTCGCCATTCCGTTCAATGTCACCGGTCATCCGGCGCTGTCGCTGCCCATCGGGTTCGCCGCGAACGGCCTGCCCATCGGCCTGCATATCATCGGACGCGCGTTCGACGAGGCGACGGTGTTCCGCGTGGCGTCGGCGCTGGAAGCCGCACTGGGACAACGCCATCGACGTCCGCCAGAACCTTCGGAAGTCGCCTCGGCAGAGGGGAACCGTCGGATATGAAGCCGTTTCACTTCGCCACACCGGCTGCCTCCGGCGTGGTGAGCCCGAAGGCGATACAGGAGACTGCTCGATTCGCCGAGTCGGTGGGATTCGGGACGCTGGTCCTTCCGGATCACCTGGATGTGCCATACGCCCCCATCCCGCTGCTGACGGCGGCGGCGTTGGCCACCGAACGCATTCGCGTCTGCCCTTATGTCCTGAACGTCGACTTCCGGCATCCGGCCGTGGCCGCGCAGGAGCTCGCCACTCTGGATTTGTTATCCGAGGGAAGGCTGACCATCGGGTTGGGTGCGGGCTGGAACCGACCCGAATACTTGACGACCGGGATTCCATTCGAACCGGTCGGAGTGCGCGTTACCCGAGTGCGCGAAGCAGTCGCGGTACTCAAAGGCTGCTTCGGGGACAAGCCTTTCTCGTACGCCGGGGACAATTACACGATTACCGAGCACGACGGTCAGCCCAAACCCTTTCACCCGGCAGGTCCGCCGTTCCTGCTCGGCGGCGGGGGCCGGAAAATGCTGGCGTCAGCGGCACAGCTGGCCGATATCGTCGGGCTGGCGCCGCGAGTGCCCCCCAGCCGCCCTGGCGGCGTCTTCTTCGAGCCGGCCAGCATCACCTTCGCGGCGACGGCCGAGAAAATCGCCTGGATCCGCAAGGCGGCCGGCGAACGGTTCGACGAGCTGGAGTTGTCGACCTACGCCTCGGCGATTCATCCGTCCGCCCTGCCGGTCACGGTGACCGACAATGCGCTGGCCATCGCGCGGAGCTGCGTCGACGACATCTGCTCCCGCACCGGCGCGGAATTGACCGTAGACGAGTACCTGGACTCGCCGCACGTATGGATAGGCACGATCGACCAATTGACCGAAAAGTGCCTGTCATTGCGAGAACGCCTAGGGATCAGTCATTTCATGCTGGGACCGCCGCGGGTCTGCGCCGAACTGGTCGAGCGGTTGGCCGGACAGTAGATGAGCATCGTTCGATATGCCGAGAAATTCGAGCGGAAGACGCGCTCACGCGTAGACCGCAAGAGGTCGAGCGCGGGCGTGCAGTGCGCGGTGTTGTATTTCCTGTTTTTCGTGATGGGCACCGAGGGCTACTTGATGCCGCCGATCCTGCCGACAATCGCCGCGGACCTGAAGGTATCGGTACCACTGGCCGCCGCGGCGGCCACCGCGTTCGTGGTGGCGTACGCGGTGTTCGGGCCGCCGCTCGGTGTGCTGTCGGACGTTCTCCCCAAGCGGGGGCCGATCCTTGTCGGGATGGCGCTGTTCGCGGTCACCAATATCTGCGTCGGCTTGGCGCAGAACCTCCCCCAGCTGGTCGTCGCCCGAGTGCTGATGGGAGTCAGCGCGGCAGTCGCCACCCCGGCGGCGTGGGCGCACCTGTCCGAGGTCTGTCCCCCTGGGCGGCGTGGACGTGCGGTCGCCCGCGGTTTCGCGGCGTACGGGCTCGGCCAAGTGATCGGTGTCCCGCTGGGGGCCTTCGGCACGCTCGCCGTCGGGTGGCGCCTGCCCTACATCGTCATCGGCGTCGGCTTCCTGCTCGTGCTGCTGTGCGCGTGGCGGACGGTCGACACGATCCACCCGCGCGATACCGTCATGCGCTGGTCGAATCTGTTCCGGCCCTTGCTGTCTCCCGTGGTGTGTCTGGCGTTGGCCGCCACGTTCGCGGTAATGGCGGGACGGCTGGGCGCTTTCACCTATCTCGGCGCACTGCTGGAGATGCGGTTCGGATTCGACGTGGTCGCAAGTGGGCTGGTCGGTGTCCTGGTCGGCGTCACCGTCATCGCGGGTTCGCTGCTGAGCGGATCGCTGATAGACATCCAACGCCGGAGCGGCCGAAGCGAAGCCTGGGTGATGGTGGCGAGTTCGCTCATCTTCGCGGCGGCCGTGGCAATAGCGGTGCTCAGCGGAGCGCTATGGCTCTTCCTCGTCGCACTGGTGCTCTGGTGTCTGGCGGGCAGCGTGTTCTATTCGGCGCAACAGGCATATCTGGCGAATATGCGCTCCGATACCCGAACCACCCTGGTTGCTTGGCACAGCACCGTCATGAGCTTCGGAAACGCTTCGGGCAACACCATTCTCGGCAGTGTCCCGATCGGCGGCGGCGCGTTCGCCGCGATTGCCGCGGGACTTGGCGTACTCGGCGCGGCTTTGGCGTTCTCGGTCATGCGGGTGCAGCGCCTGCGGAACTCCGCGCCCCATGGTCCGACCCGTAAAGCGACCTCGGTGACTGTTGGCAGGTAGCACATTTGGCGACGGTCAGCATAACCGCGTCGGTATGCTCACAGCACCGGAGGTGCCCGTCATGCTCCATCTGTTGGCGCTGGAGATCAATGTCGTGACGCACTGCAATCTTTCCTGCGTGGGATGCAGCCATTCGAGTCCGGCGGCGGCGGAAGGCTTCGCCGACGTTGCCACGGTCGGCCGGGATTTCTCGGCGCTGGCCGATGTCGTCGAGCCGGTCTATGTGCGGCTCGTCGGCGGCGAACCGCTGCTGCATCCGGAGTTGGACCAGATCATCGGGGCCATCAGGTCGGCGATGCCGCATGCGATTATCCGGCTGTACACCAACGGCACTCGTATCGATAAGGGAACGTCACCGTGGCTCGCCGCCCTCGATGAGTTGCTTGTCTCGGTGTATCCCAGAGCAGCCGTTCCCGATTCGACACTGCGCCATCTGGCCGCCGAATGCGCCACGGCAAATACCACCCTGCTGGTAGAACGATTCTTCGCTTTCCGCGCCAGCCGCCCGACCCGCCAGCTGACCGCCACCGAAGCACGCCAGGTATTCCAGACCTGCCAGATGGCGCACGCGAAGAGCGCGCACATCGTCCAGGACGGGCATGTCTATCTGTGCCCGATGTCGGCGCCCGCCACCATTGCCCGGCACGACGGTCCGTCCTGCCGCATCGAACCCCACGACACCCTCGAACACCGACTCAGCGCCTTCCTCAACCGCAAGGACCCATTGGCCAAGTGCCACAATTGCCTCGGCACCGTGGGGTCGCGACTGCCGCATGCGATGGCCTCTCGAAAGACCTGGGTCGAGTTGAGCACCCGCGGCGAGATCGACTACTCGCATATGGACGTCTTGCTGCGCGATCCGGACTCGAACAATTTCTGCTCTGTCGCCGAGACCTGGTGACCGGATTCAGCTTCTGCGGTTCCCGCGAGAACTGCTGAGCACCGCAGTCGCCTCGTCCATGCGGCGGGAGAGATCGTCGAGGACAATTCGGTTGTTCCGTTCCGTGACAACGGGCAACGCTTCGTTCCATGCCTTCAGCGCTTCGGTCGGCTTCTGCAGCAGCGATTGCGCCTTGCCCATCTCGATCATCGCCATGGCATTCCACCACCGGTCCGCGGCTCGTTCGAGCACCGGTATCGCGGCGCCCAGCGCGGTCATCGCCCGCCGGCCGTCACCGGAGTCGACGTAGGTGCGGGCACGGTGCACCTGTGCGACGGCGGCCCGGCGTTCGTCGCCGAGGCGGCGCAGCACGGCCAGGCTGGCATCGAGTCGCTCGATGGCCGCCGCGTATGCGCCGCGACCTCGATAGACGTCGCCGATCCAGATACCGGCGTTCGCCTCCCACCAGTCGTCCCCGTGCCGCCGAAAGACCGGCATGCACACGTCGAATTCCCGAAGTGACCTCTCGTACTGCGATTTCTGGTGATAGATATCGGCGATGTTCGCCGTGACATATCCCCACGCATGATCGTGCGAGGCCTCGTCATAGATGTCACGCGCCTCTTCGAAGAGGCGAAGGGCAGCGTCGACGTCGCCGTTCTGGTGGACCTTGCCGATCGCGCAGACGCAGGCCGCCTCGATCGGCCGGATGCCATGCTCGATCGCGAGCGTCCTGGCCTGCGCCAACTCCGGCAGCGCGTCCGTCCACGAACCGAGCAGATGGTGCACCCGGCCGAGCTGGAACAGGAACAGACTGCGCGCGGCGTCGTCGTGCACTGCGACCGCCGCCGAGAGCCCGCATTTCGCGAGCGACTCCCACTCCCGCCAGTAGGTGCACTGCTCGCAGAAGGCGCTGAGCGAGAACGCCAATTCGATGACCGGCGGCATGCATTCGTCGAGCAGCAGCTGGTTGGCGAGCAGCAGCAAACTCGGCAGTTCGGTTTCACACCACAGCGCCGCCGTCTGAGGTGAATCGAGGTGAACGGTAGATGGGCGCGGCTCGGTGGGCAGTTCGAGCACGGGAAATATGTTGTGCCGCGGCGCACCACGACGTATCCAGAGGTCGGCGGCGCGCGCCGTGGCGGCATACGCACCGCCAACCGTTTGCAAGGTGGAAGCGGTTACCGCGGCGCTGTCGGGCAGTGCGGCCAGCTTCTCCCTGGAGAACTCGCGGACCAGGTCGTGGTAGCCGTACCGGCTGTTCCCCAGCGGATCAGGTCCGAGGAAGTCGAGCAATTCCTCTTCGACCAGTTCGTCGCGGCTCGAGCGGGTGGAATCCTGCGTGTCGAGCAACTCGAAGACCCAGTCGGGAAACGTCGTGATGCTCAATGCGCCAAGGGAAGAGAACAGCAGACCCGCCTGCGATGAGATCGCGACATAGCTGATTTCCAGCGTCGACCGCACCGCTCGTTGCCCATCGGTGAGCGACGGCAGGAGTGCCTGCTGGCTGAGCAGACGCTGCACCAGTTCCTGGATGGACCAGTGCGGATTGACCGCCAGCCGGGCACCCAGAATCCTGATCGCGAGCGGGAGGTAGGCCGCGAGTTCGACCAACTTCCTGGTCGCCTCGATTTCCCGGTCGGCACGCTCGCGGCCGACGATCTCGCGCAACAGATCGATCGCCTCCCCCGGCGCCATCACGTCCAGGCGCAGCCGCGTGATCCCGTCGAGTGTCGCCAGCCGGGCACGACTGGTGATCAGCACGACGCTGGTCGACTCGCCGGGCAGCAATGGCTGCACCTGCGCCTCGGACTGGGCGTTGTCCAGCAGCATCAGTATGCGACGACGGCCCAGAATGGATCGGAACAGCCGGGACCGGTCGTCGAGCGAGACCGGAGCGGCATCCGGCGCCACTCCCAACTCCCGCAGCAACGCACCGAGCACTTCATAAGGATCGAGTGCCTGGGCTTCCGGCCCTCGAAGGTTGACGTAGATCTGCCCGTCCGGAAACGCATCCGCCACCAAATGCGCCACGTGCACCGCGAGTACCGTCTTGCCGACTCCGCCGCGACCCGAAATCGCGGTTATCAGCACGGCATTCCGACTCTTCGGCGCTTTGACCAGCGCCCGCACCAGCAGCCGCACCTCCTGACTGCGTCCCGCGAAATCCAACAGGTCCCTCGGCAACTGGTTCGGCGGCGGTCCCTGCTCGGCCAGGCCCGAGGCCGCACCACGAACGTCTAGGGACAACGCGATCTGAATCGAGGTCAGCAGCCCCACCACCAGTGCCGCGACCACCCCCACGACAACGCGCACCTCGGGTGACAGCCCGCTCGCACCCGCGAACAACGACAGATAGGCCCCGGCTCCGGCGATCAACGCAATCGCGGTGAGCCGCACTACCTTGCCAGTACCCCGACCGAGCCGGGCCCGCCGAAACGCCGGAAGCCACATGCGAACCCCACCATTCGGACGGTGTGCGCACCGTCCGACCGGGTCGATGCGACGCGGTCACGGCCGTCACATTCGGGGTCGACGGATACGCGGGGAACCACAATCCTCACACAGGCTGGCGCGTTTCTCTCGGTGTTCTACGAGAATGCTTCGGCCAGAGGCAGAGTGCGGACCCGACGGCCGCACGTGGCGATGAGAGTAGTGCCGTCGGCGGTCGCGCTCGGACCGTCAGTTCGGCACCGTGGCCCCCTTCGATCCCGGTCGGTTGATATACACCGTGACCGCTGAGGAGGCATTTCCTACCACGGTGACAACCCGAGCCCCCGGCGTCGAGGTGACGGTGCCGCCTTCGACGCGGATCTCGTAACCGTTCGGGTAGTGCAGATCGGAGACGTAGATCTCGGTCGGCACGGACAGCGCGCGTGGCGTGTACCGGTAGGCGAAATCGCCATTGGCGGGATCGAAGATCAGCCGACCCGGTGTGCCCGCGGTCGCCCGTGGGTAGGTGCGCACGAGGTCGCGCCCGATGTCGCCGAGGAACGGGTCCGGTTTGCTGCCGCCCGGGTCGAAGCCCGACGCGTAGTGCCAGTACTGCCAGCCGATGAATCGTTCATCGGCGCGCACGAGGGTGTTGCGCAGCACCGTGGCGTCGCCGTCGCCGAATTCGGTGATCAGCGTGGGAATGCCGGTTCGCCGGGTGAACGAGTCGATGTTGCCCCAGGTCTTGTCCTGCTGCACCGGGCACAGCCCGCGCAGTTGTTCGGGCAGACCGAGGTAGATCGCCAGCTGGCTGGGGATGCAGTAGTCGTGCGGGGCGAAGACGATATCGTTCGAGGTGATCGGCGGATTCTTACCCAGATTCGACGGCATGGTCTCGTTCCAGGTCACATTCGGTTCCCAGAAGACCGGGATATCGGCGTTGCGGGCGCGCACCGCGTCGGTCAGTTTTTGCAGCGCCGCTTGATATTTGGCGTCGAAGCGCGGACACCCATTGGGGAAGCAGGTGAGGAACGGCGATCCCGGCCACGGCTCGTTCATCAGCTCGATGCCGAGCACGCCGGTGCGTCCGTTCATCTTGGCGGCCAGTGCAGCCAAGGCCTGGCCGAGATAGTCGAGCACCCCATTGCTGTTGTCCCACACTTCATCCCAGCCCCGGTTCATGCTGGGCATCAAGTAGTACAGGGGGAACCCGGGATTCGGTTCCAGGGCGCCGGGCCGCGATCGCAGCGACCATTCCGGAAAACCGTTGCCGCCCCATATCTTCGACAATCCGTCCTGGTGGTTGTCGAGCAGGGTGTAGATGCCGCGTGCCGCCAGCGTGTCGACCGTCGTGGCGATGCGGTCGAGGTAGGCGGTGTCGATGACACCGCGGGTCGGCATCAAACCGTCGAAGCTGACGCCGAGCCGAACGGTGTTGAAGCCGTGCCCCGCAAGGCGTGCCGCGTCTTCGTCGGTCACCGTGAAGCCGTCGCCGGGTTCGACGTAGGGCGCTTCCTTGTCGACATTGTTGACTCCGTGCAGCAGCACCTTGCGGCCGTGGTCATCGACGAGATAGGTGCCTTCGGCCTGGATTCGGCTGATCGGCGCTGCCACCGGGGCGGCCAGCGCCGGTTCCGGCAGCGTGACCAGCGTCGCACATCCGATCGCGGCCGCAGCGGCGCCGGCCACCCATCGTCGCCCCCGCCCCCGCGTCGCGGCCATCGCGGTCATCATGATTCTGCGCATCGGCTTCCCCGATCGGTTGGTCCACAGGGCTTCATGGTCACACGTCCAGTTCGGGCGGGCATAGCCACGACATCCCCCAGTCGCCGACTGGGGACGCAGAACCCAGCGGTCGATCGGTGACTTCTCGATCGAATGCGCAACGTCGCAGACTACGACGATCGTCACGGCGACACCATGATTGAAATGTGTGGGTTGTTTCGTTTGAAGAAACAGAGTTTCCTTATGGTGAACGACTCGCGAAGTGGAGACTCAGGTGCATAGACCTCAACGACGGTTGACCATGGTGTCGGCATTTGCCGCAATCACAGTGCTGGGTGGCCTCACCTGCGCACCCGCGGCCGCGGACCAGCCCGAACCGACAATCCTCGGCGACCTGTGCCTGCGGGCGCAGACCCAGACCGCAAACCTGCGGGTAGTCGAATTCCGGCGCGCCGGTGGCACATTCGACAACGTCGTCTATCCGGATCTCGCTGGTTTCGCCGCATCCAAGCCGCAGGTGCAACCGCTCACCACCACCCGGTACAACACCTACGAGGACAACGCGGGAACACTGCTCGAGCAGGTGCGCTGCAAGGGGAAATCGGCCGACCACATCGCCGCCGTCTACGGCGCGGGCGTCGCCGGAGCCGAAGACAACTGCGCGAAGGTGAACCGGCAGACCGTGGTGGAGGCGGCACTGATGCTCACCCCTGCTGAACGCAGAGAGCTCGTGCATCGACCCGACGACATCGTGATCGACCCGGATACCCCGGCCGTCACCGGACAGGACTGGTTCACCGAGTTCCCGGCGGCGACAAAAGACGCGCACGGAAAGATCCATCTGCCCTCGAAATCGCTGTACGTCCCGCTCAATACCCCCGGCATTCCGGACGCCTTCAAAGGCCAGCACTACTGCACTCTCGCAGCGCATTCCTACGTGAAACGCTTGATGCTCGGCCGCGTTCAGCCATGACGCCACTGCGAATCAAGTGATGGTCTCGGCAATCTTCGCCGCCCTCGCCGCCGGGCAGCTATTGCTCGGCTGGCAAGGGCTGCGGCGCTGGCGGGCAGACGGTGGTCGATTCGCGGCGCTCCCGACGGTGCTGTGCCTGGCGCTGGTGTACGACAACACGGTGATCGCGATGGGCAGCACGCTGGGTCCGGGACCGATGCTCGAAACACTCAGTGCGCCACGCTTTGTCATGCACGCGATGCTCACCCCGCTGCTGATTCCGTGGTCGCGAGACGTCGTTGCCCGCGCGGGCCTGGCAGCTGCCCGAAGCTTGCGTGCTCGCGTGGGCGCCTGGCTGCTCGCCGCCATCCTCATAGTGACCGGCGTCGGCCATTTCTATTTCCAGCTGTCGGCGCAACCGACATGGTGGGCGGGAACCTTGCGCTACTCCGATACCGCCGCCACGTTTGCCGCCACCGCACCGGTGCTGGTTTCCGGGCTCACCGTGCTGATCGTCGGAATCTTTCTGTGGCAACGGCATTCGTTCGCCGGTCTTGCCGTTCCCGCGTTCGTCATGGCCGCGGTCGCGGGACTGTCGACGTCGGTTCCGGTGCTGGGCAACACCGGTGAACTCGTCTTCGACGCCGGGCTGATCGCGACGGCGCGTCGAAGCACAATGTTCACTGTCGACCGGTAGTTTCCGGTCCAGCCGCCACCGTCTTATCGCGCGTCTTCCCTCGGTTCGGTGTCGCTGTCCAACCAGGAGCGGATGCGGTCGGTTCCGGAACCGAGCGCGGGCGGCGGGTTTGTGTAGCGAACTGGATTGCGAGACAGGGTGATCGGGTTGGCGACCAACGGTGGCATGTCGGCAGTGCCCGACGAGATGCGGGGTTGCAGACCGAGCCGGTCGGCGAGTGTGAAAGCTCCCGCCATATCGTTGACGGGTCCACACGGGACGCCGAGCGGGGTGAGCAGCGCCTCCCAGTCGGCGGCAGGACGGGTCGACAAGATCTCGCCCAGCTGCTCGGCCAGCACCTCGACATGCGCGACCCGCGTGGCGTTGTCGATGAATCGCGGGTCCACGGCCAGTTGTTCGGCTCCGATCGCCTCGCACAGCGTCGTGAATTGTCCGTCGCTGCCGACGGCCAACGCCAGGGGTAGGTCCGCGGTGGGAAATACTTCGTAGGGGGCGATGGAAGGGTGCCGGTTGCCGAGGATGGTGGGCACGACACCCGCCAGCGAGTACGCCGCGCTTTGATTCACCATGCCCGCCAGCAGACTGGACAGCAGATTGACCTCGACGAGCTGTCCTTCGCCGGTGGCGTCGCGATGGCGAAGTGCGGCAAGAACTCCCACCGTCGCATGCAGACCCGCGAGAACGTCGACCACCGCCACACCCGTCTTGGTCGGCTCCCCCGCCCGCGGCCCGGTGATACTCATCAGACCGCCCGCGGCTTGGATCAACAGGTCGTAGCCCGGCAGCTCAGCGCCCTTGCCGCCACCGAACGCGGACAACGAGCAGTAGACGAGCCGCGGATTGAGCGCGCGAGCCTGTTCGTAGGCCAGTCCGAACTTCGCCATGGTGCCTGGCCGGAAGTTCTCGACCACGATGTCGGCTCGGCGCACCAGTTCCCTGGCATAGCGCTGCCCTTCCTCGCTGCGCAGGTCGAGCGCTACCGACGTCTTGTTCCGATTCACCGATTGGAAGTAGGTGGACTGACCGTCCACGAACGGCGGCCCCCAGCCGCGGGTGTCGTCACCGACGCCGGGCCGTTCCACCTTGATCACCTCGGCGCCTAGGTCGGCCAGCAGCATTGTCAGGTAGGGCGCGGCGAGGATCCTGCCGAAGTCCGCGACCACAATCCCGGACAGGACGCCTAGCGTTCGATTCTCGTCGGTCATACCCGCCACTCCACCATAGGCGCCGCGCGGCAGGACCAGCGACTCTGCCGCACCCGTCTCACGTGGTAGCCCGGTGCCGCCTCGTCAGCGCTGACGTCCCGCCGGAGCGAATCGGGCTGCCGCTGCCTCGGGGTCGGGGCGGTCGTCGATGAGGCGCTGGATCGGTTTCAGCGCTGCCTCGACGCTGGTCGCCCGCAAGGCGACATCGCGAAGAAGAGCGATTGTTCTGCTGCGGCGGAACATGATTCGAGCGAGGCGGCGGGAGGTGTTCTGCGCGGCCTCGACTCGGGGGCGCTGGGTGTTCTCGTAGACGCGCAGCAGAGGTTCGAGGGTGTCCGGCCGCGCTCGGCGCAGCATTCGGGTCAGCACCCACGCCGATTCCAGCGCCATCCCGGCTCCGAGACCGGCGGTGGGCAGGAAGCCCGCTGCCGCGTCGCCGAGGAGCACGCTGCGTCCGGTGGTCCAGGCGGGTGCCCGGCAATCGGTCAGCGGCCAGTAGTAACGGCCGGGGTCGTCGAGCACCGCCTGCAGCGCGCGTTCGACGCGGGGATCGATGGTGGTGAGCCCGCGGCGCACCTGATCCACGAAGGGGCCGGGTCCTGCGTCGGTGTCTGCGCGAGGGCCGCCGAGGAATACGCCCAGTCGGTCCAGGACGGGATAGGTTCCCAGGAAAAACCCTGCGCCCCAGAGTTCTTCGCCGAGATCGGGCGCGCTGTCGGCTGGCGTCCAGACGACCCAGCCGCCCCATCCGGTGTCGAGCGTGTCGACTTCGCGCCCGGCGAGTACCAAGTGGCGTGTGGTCGAGTTCAGGCCGTCGGCGATGACCACCAGATCGAATTCGAGCTCGGTGTGAGTGCCCGCGCGGGACAGTGTGGCAACGATCGCGCCGGGGGTCTCGGTGAGCGCGGTGACGGTGGTGCCGAAGCCGACTGGGCAACCGTCGGGCGTCAGGGCATCGATCAGCTCGCCTCGGGCGATACCGCGATAGTCGCCGAATCGCGCGAGGATCCGATCCACCGAGTCCGCGCGCAGGATGCGGCCGCTATGCGCGCGTAAACCGAAGCGGCGCAACGGAACACTACGGTCACGATAACCGGGCCGCACCTCGAGCTCGTCGAGCACCGGATCGATCATCGGCATCAACGCCAGCATGTATCCGACGTGCGAGTCGTCGTGGGCGCGCTCGATCAGTACCGGATGCCGCCCGGCACGCCGCAGCAGTTGCGCGGCGGTGACTCCCGCTATGCCCGCGCCGACGATCAGCACGCGCAGTTCGTCCTCGCTCGCATCCGTGTACTGACTGGTGATATCCGCTGATGTCAGCATCCTGTACCTCTTCGAATCACATTGGGACAGACCGTCGGACGTTCCCGCTCAGGCATCGGTTGCGCTCGCGGACGGTCCATCGATCAGCCTCGCCAGCACCGGCACCGCGGCGGCCGGATGGAGGCGCGGGTTCAGTAGCCGGTGCAGCAGTACACCGTCCATGGCCGCCGCGAGCACGGACGCGGTGTCGTCGGTGTATGGGTGGCCCGCCTGGTCGAGCCAGCGGGTAATGATGGCGCGGAACTCGGCGGCCGCGGCGGCGAGTTGCGCACGTAGCTCTTCATCGCGCGCCGAGGCCAGACATGCCTCGATGAACAACAGCGATGCGGGATCGTCCGCGTCGGTCTCGGCCAGCGGGCCGAGCATCGCCGCGATCACCGCCTCCGTCGAGTCGGCTTGCGCCACAATGGGTTCCACCCCGCTGAGCAGATCACGCAGCACACCGACGACAGCCTGGCGCAGCAGCGCTTGCACGGACGGGAAATGGTAGTGCACCACGCCGACGGTGACCCCCGCGCGAGCAGCGATCGCCCGGGTACTGACCGCACCCCAGCCGAGCTCAGGAATGAGCTCGGCCGCGGCGGCCAGCAGCTTCTCGCGCGCTTCGCGACCTCGCTCCACCGCGGTTTGCGACATGGCACCTCCTTTTTGGTCGATCGCACTGTACGACCGCATTGGGCGTTCGTACAAATTGTAGCGCGGTGCCGCCGCATCCGCAGGATTCGGACTCAGTCCCAGAGCTCGAGGCTGTGAGTTGCGATAAGTGCGTCGATGCGGGTGAGGACATCGCCCACGGGCTGCGGGTTTATCCGACGTCCGTCTCGCAGTCGTAGTGCGACATGGCCGTTGGCTGATTCCTTCGGGCCGATAACGGCTTGGTAAGGCACGAGTCGGACTCCACGGATGCGGGCACCCAAACTGCCCTGGTCCGGTCGGACTATCTTCGCTCGTACGCCGAGGTCCAGGCATCGCTCGAACAATGCTGCGGCGTCGGGTGATTCAGCATCGGAGATCGGGAGTATCGCGACTTGGGTGGGAGCGAGCCACGCGGGGAACGCACCGCCGTGCTGTTCGATCAGATGGGCGACGGCGCGTTCCACACTGCCGACAATGCTGCGGTGCACCATGACCGGCCGATGCTTCGCGCCATCGGCACCGACGTAATGCAGGTCGAACTGCTCGGGCTGATGGAAGTCGACCTGGACGGTGGACAGGGTGAATTCATGGCCGTTCTTGTCGGTGAACTGCACGTCGATCTTCGGGCCGTAGAAGGCGGCCTCCCCCTCGACGGCCTCGTACAGCAGGCCGGAGCGGTCCAGAGCCTCGGTCAGCAGGGCGATCGCGCGCTGCCACATCTCCTGAGCCGCAACATATTTCCCGCTCGACCCCGGCAATGACAACCGATAGCGGGTCGGGCTGATGCCGAGCGCGCCATACGCGCGGCGGATCAACTGCAATGCGGCCTGCGCCTCCTCGGTGACCTGGTCCATGGTGCAGAAAATGTGTGCGTCGTTGAGCTGAATCGCCCGCACCCTGGTCAATCCGCCGAGCACGCCGGAGAGTTCGGAGCGGTACATCCCGCCCAGCTCGGCCATCCGCAGCGGCAGCTCGCGGTAGCTGTGCGAGCGGGAGCGGAATATCACCGCGTGGTGCGGACACAGGCTCGGCCGCAGCACGACCTGTTCGCCGCCCGAATCCATCGGCGGGAACATGTCGTCGCGATAATGCGACCAATGCCCGGAGATCTCGTACAGCTGACGTTTGCCCAGCACGGGTGAGTACACGTGCTGGTAGCCCGCCCGCCGCTCCGCGGTGCGGATGTATTCCTCCAGGGTGTGCCGCACGGTCGCGCCATCGGGCAGCCAGTACGGCAGTCCCGCACCGATAAGCGGGTCGGTGTCGAACAGGCCGAGTTCCCGGCCCAGTTTCCGATGGTCGTACACAACGTCTCCCTCGCAGACAGAGGGCAAGCGACCACAAGACAAAAGCCCCGGGCACTTGCCCGGGGCTTCGGATCAGAACATCAATCAGCGCGCCGGGACATCGTCCGGCGTCGTCGTCACAGCAGCGCGCTTCATACCGGCCACGATACTACGTACACCGGCCACCGCCGCTTCGACTACAGCTCTTGTCACGAAATGTCCGACGGCCGTCGCCAGTAACATCGCCATGATGAGCACGGGTGCCCACGACCATGTCAGCGCGAGCAGCATGCGCTCGAAGGTCCCGCGCGGTTGCACCACCGGCTCCCAGCTGTTGAGGCGGGTCCAGCGGCCGAGGAAAACGCCCACCGCACAGAGCAAGTGCAGACCGAGCGTGACCGGCGTGCGCCACCTGGTGAGACCGACGTAGTCGAGGTACCGCCCGAGTTCGGCCAGCGCGAGGTAGTACGCGAGGAAGCCGGACACGATGAACGCCCCGTAGACAGGCAGCACCGTGGTGACCACCGGACCGTCACCGACGAATCGAATGTCGTCGCGCAGATGCACCAGATCGGTGACCACGTACGGCGCATTGGGCAAGAACAGCACGAACAGCGCGACGCCCGCCCACCACACCGGTGAGCGGGATACCCTTCGATCACCGCGCCGCATCCGAAATACCAACAGCGCCAACACCACCGGCACCCAGGCCAACAGCGTGTTCCAACTCAGCCACATGAAGTCTCGCCGAACCACATCCAACAGGCCCGGCCCCACCCGATCGAGTACATCCATCTCGTCATCATGCCGACCGAACGTGCCCGACCACCCCGCCCAGCCCCGAAGACCACCACATCCCTACAAATCCAACACACGATCTCCACAGCACCGATGAATTTATCCGGCTCGTGTCGTCTTACCTACATGACTACACCCACGATCGGCAGCCTGTTGTTGTCCAGCACCGAGCCCGCCCGTCTGCGTGACTGGTACGCAACGGCATTCGCGCTGAAGGTCGACCATACGCCCGGCGATCCCGGCTACGATGTGCTCGACTTCGGCGGCTTCTACTTGATGATCGACAGCCGCGACGACGTCGGAACCACCAACCCGGAGCCGGGCCGGATGATCTTGAACGTCGATGTGGACGATGCCAGAGCGGTCGCCGCTCGCATCGATGACCTCGGCGGGCAGTGGCTGGCCGAACTCGACGACCGCGACGGAAGCCTGTTCGCCACCGCGATCGACCCCGATGGAAATTACATCCAACTCGTTCAGTTGAGCCCGCAGCATCGCGCTGCTATGACCGAAGGGGACAAGTGATGCTCGCCGACAGCAACGCATTCAGTGGATTCTCGGTAGACGACATCGACGCAGCCGAGAAGTTCTACGCCGAGACCCTTGGCATCCGGGTCTCAGCGGAGAACGGGATGCTCAACCTGCACCTCGGTGGCGGGGGAACGGTCCTGGTGTATCCGAAACCGGATCACACCCCCGCGTCCTTCACCATCTTGAACTTCCCGGTCGCCGACATCGAGGCGGCCGTCGACGAACTCACCAAACGCGATGTGCGTTTCGAGCACTACGAATTCGCCGAACAGGACGAGAAAGGCATCCACCGCGGCGGCGGTCCCCTGATCGCCTGGTTCACCGACCCCGCGGGGAACGTCCTGTCCGTCTTGCAGCAGTAACACTTCGAACGGAGTACGTGGCCCGCCTGACCTCGGGCGGGCCACGTTGCGGTGTATCAACCACCCAATGCCAGCTGGGTGAGAGCCCGAAGTGCGTCGTCGATGGGGTGGGGTTGCTGCGCGGAGCCGAGTTGGTTCCATCGCTGCAGGTTCACCGCGATGGACACTTGTCGTTTGCCGTCAGCACTGATCATGGAGATCGCGCCGCCGCCCCAGACGGAACCCTCATGGCCCCAGTAGGTGCCGTGACCGGGCACCGCCGTCTTTTGCAGGCCGAGACCGTAATCGAGGGTCTTTCCCTCGAACGAGATGACCGGGACGGTCCGTTGCATCTGCGCCAGCGACGATCGGCTGATGATTTCGCCCGCCAGCAGCAAACCGAAGAAGCGGTTCAGGTCCGCGACGGTCGATATCAGCGAAGCCGACGGGCCCACCCATGACATGTCGAAGACGCTGTAGTCGCGCGGCGGCTCGATCATGCCGAACCACGCCTCGTAGTGCAGGGAATGCGGCCCGTTGATATACGGTCCGTCCGGTAGTTCGGTATCGCGCAGCCCGGCGCGCTCGATGACGTTGCGGGTGATGCATTTCTCCGCCGAAGTCCCGGTTGTCAACTCCAGAAGTTGGCACAGGAGAAGGTAATTGGTGTTCGAGTACACCCCCGGTGTGCCGCCGGGAGTCCCGGTAGCAGGCGCCGCGACGCCCATCGCGATCAGCTCGGTCGGGTCGAACCGGGTGAACCGGTGGTCATCCAGGCTGTCCGGTGTCGTTTTCGCCACGGCGGGGAAGGCCGCGAGGGACGGGTAAGCATGCGGGAGGTATTCGGCGAGGCCGCTGGTGTGGTTGATCAACATCCGGACCGTGATCGCCGCACCTCGTTCGCCGGGAACCAGCCGTGGCAGGTAGTGGCCGATCGGTGTGTCGAGCCCTATTTCGCCCTCGTCGACCTGCTGCAGCACAGCGGCGGCGGTGAATGTCTTGGTGATGCTGCCGACGCGGTGTCGCATATCTGCCGTGACGGGGCGGCCGGTGGCGACATCGGCGACTCCGGCTGCGCCGCGCCAGGTTTCGTCGCCGTCGCGCACCTCGGCGAAAAGGCCGGGCATGCCCGCGCGATGGACGGTCTCCAGGGCGGTCTGTAGCTTCGCGGGGTCGAGGGGGTTGGTCACGGACATGTGTCCTCTCGCTGTCGATGGGTGGTGTCTCGAGTCGCAGTCGTCGACCGCGCCCGAGGTGAACACCACTATCAACCGACCGGTCCCGTACGGTCTTGGAAAAATCTTCCCCACGCCCGGTACCGGTGCCGGGCGATGTCGGGCAAATAGTGCGCCGTCAGTGCCCCCGGCGTGTGGTCCGCGAACATCGACACGTCTCGGCACAGATGAGCTTGATCGGTGTACCCGCAGGCGATCGCGACATCGGCAGCGGGCCGACCCGCCAGCAGACCGTCGACCGCGTGCCGGAATCGGACCAGCATCGCAGCCCGCTTGGGTGTCAGGCCGATCTGGGACTCGAAGCGCGCCCACAGCCGTTTATGGCTCCAGCCGAGGGATTCGGCGAGCTCACCGATCTTCACCTGGCCACGGGAGCTGAGTATGCGATGCCAGCCGGCGAGCACCTCCGGGTCGGGCGTCCGCATCGGCCTGTCGCACTGTGCCAGAAACGATTTCGTCAATGCGAAACGCTCGTCCCAGGTCCGGGTGGACGCGGGTTGCTCACGCAGTCGCCGAGCGCGCAATCCCCACAGGTCCTCCAGAGCGACAACGCCACGGCCCAAATCCGTTGGGGAAACACCCAATAGCGAATACGCCTGGATCGGCGACAAGCGAACCTCGATGCATTCTGCCCGCTCGCTACGAACGCGCATGGCCTCGATGGGAAGCCCGGCAACGAAGCCGCCGAGGGACCGCCGCCCGACAGCATCGTCGACGATCAGCTCGCGATCCCCGAAGCCGATCACCGCGGTGATCGCCGCTGCCCCGGCAACCCGAAGATCCAACCCGGTGCCACCCACATCGCGGTAACCGATGATCGCGGCACCCCGCGGCGCGGGCCCCGCCGCACCTGCGAAATCCCAAGCCACATCAGGCTCGCGGCCGAAGTCCACAGCTCCCACCCGTCCAGGCTAACCAGCTTCGGGGCGGGCCAGCACAATAGCTCCGCAGAGTTTGAAGGTTTCGCCGCACTCCCTTGCCATTCTCGCTGAAAAGTGCCAACCGATTATTCAACGATACTGTCGAAGTTTATGAATGCGGCAGACGGGGATCCGACAATCGAACTCAGCATGGACGAGCTGCGCGAGATCGCGCGCTATGCCGTGGCCTGCGCGGAGCCCGCCTTGGAGATCTTCGAACGTGCACGTCCAGACGATCAGCGGCCACGAGCCGCGATCGACGCCGCGCGGGTGTTCGCGGAGGGAGGCAAGCGGACCAAGGCGATCCGGGACAGCGCGTGGGCGGCGCAGCGGGCGTATCAGGACGCACGCGATAGCGGACAGGCCGCGGCGAGCGATGCTGCGCGCGCGTCCGTTGCCGCGGCCAGTGCGGCGTTCCTGCACCCGCTGGCGAAAGCGACTCAGGTCTTGCACATCCTGGGACCGGCCGCCTATACGGCTCGCGCATTCGAGCTCGATGACGACGACGACCCCGACATCGGCGTCGAATACCTCGAAAGGGCAAAGGGTTTGGCCAGCCCATCCGTGTTGAGCGTCCTGACGCGTTACCCCAACGCGCCGGGTGGTCGCGGCCGGGTGGGAGAGCTGATGCGGAATCTCGACGCATCGTTACGACAGCCGCCGACCGATCGTTGACCGATAGTCGTCCCGATCAGCTCTAGCGCCCCGGTCGCCAGCACTCCGACCGAATTCTCCGGACAGATCAGGCTTCTCGCGCGGGTTCGTGCGGAACCCGGTCGGCCAGTGCGGCCGCCGTCAGGGTGAGGTGCCGAGTCAAGGTCTCCGCCGCGGTATCGGCGTCGCGAGCCAGCGCGGCCTCCTCCAGCCTGCGGTGCTCGTCGGCACCGTCCCGGTCGGGATTGCGGACTGCCGACCAGCGGCGCGCCAGCTCGCTCGCGGTCCACATCCGGTCGAAGGTCTCCAGCAGGAACGGGTTGCCACAGCCCTCCAGCAGGGTGCGGTGGAAGACACGGTGCGCCTCGGACCATGCGTCGCTGTAGTACTCGCCCTCCCCCGGCACGAACGCCGGGGTGCGGGCCAGCCGGTGGTGGGCCGCTCGTACCCGGGCCTCCCATTCGACGTCACCGCGCTCGATCGACATGCGCAGCAGGACCGGTTCGACGGTCCGGCGCGCCTCCGCGATCTCCTGCCAGCGGCGAGCGGAATAAGCCGGAACGGCGAAGCCGCGGTTGGGCAGCCGGTCGGCCAAGCCCTCGCCGACCACGCGCACCAGCGCCTCGCGTACGACGGCCAAGCTCACGCCCTGTTCCTTCGCGAGGTCCTGGGGCTTGAGCGCGTCACCGGGGGCGTAGTCGCCGCGCATGATCGCGTTCCTCAGATGTGTGTAGATCTGCTCGGTGAGCATCTGCTTCTCCGACGAGGTCGAGGCGGGGGCCGTCCGGGTCATGGTGGCCATCATAGACGATCCATCCAATAATCGATTATCTGTGTTATGGTCGATTCAGCGGTGAGGGCGTCGCCCGAAGCGGGCCCTGGGCCGCACCGCCACTGCACAGCACGGCCTGAAAGGAACGACGCGATGAGCGCCAATGACCCCTTCGCCCGCCTTCCCGAGGCGGCAACCTTCACTGTCACCAGCGCCACCGTCACCGACGGCGCCGCCTGGCCGCCCGAACAGTTCTCCGCCAGCGTCCCCGGCGGGAAGGACGTCTCCCCGCAGCTGTCCTGGAGCGGCGCCCCGGAAGGCACCAAGAGCTACGCCGTCACCGTCTACGATCCCGACGCCCCCACCGGGTCCGGGTTCTGGCATTGGGCGGTCGCCGACATCCCCGCCACCGTCACCGAACTTCCCGAGGGCGCGGGCGACGACACCGGCTCGGGCCTGCCCGAAGGCGCCTTCCAACTGCCCAACGACGCCCGCGCAGCCCGCTTCCTCGGTGCGGCACCGCCGGCCGGGCACGGCTCGCACCGCTACTTCGTCGTGGTGCACGCCCTCGATGTCGAGTCCATCGGCGTCCCGGCCGACGCCACGCCGGCCGTTCTCGGTTTCACCATGGCCGGTCACATCCTCGGCCGCGCGGTGCTCACCGCCACGGCGGAAACGCCGCGCGAGGACCCCGAACGGATCGAGGTTTCCCGACTCATCCCCGCCCCCGCCGATGCCATTTTCGCGGTACTGATCGACCCGAAGGGCCACGTGGACATCGACGCGTCGGGAATGCTCATCGACGCAGAAGGAGAACCCGTCGGGCGGCCCGGCGACCGGTTCCTGGTCCACATGGACCGGGAAGCCCTCGGGGATGTTCCCCTTGGCAAGTACGACGTCGAGGTTGTCATCACCGAACTCATCCCGGACAAGGAAATCGCCTGGACCGTCGAGGGCCGAATCCGGCCGCATGCCCGCCACATCTACGGCTATCGACTGGAGCCGACCGAAGACGGCACCCTCGTCACGTCTTACTACGACTGGTCGGAAGTGGACGAGGAGTGGAAGAAGCGCATCACCTTCCCCGTGGTCCCCGCGTCCGCCCTCAAGGCCACGCTCGGAATCCTCGAGCGCACCGTCCGCCGGAGAGCCACCGCCAAGCCCTAGCTCCCTCCATCAGGCAGCCGCTCCGAGACCGAGGTGTGGTCCCGGAGCGGCTGCGCGGGCGGTTACGTCTCGGAGTGATCAGCCGATGATCGGTTTGTGATTACCAGAACGGGCGAATGCGGCGAAGGGACCGTATGATCCGCCGATGTGAAGAAGGTGAGCGCCGCTGCCGCGGTTCTGTTTTCGGTTGTCGTCGCCGCGTCGTCCTGTTCGTCCACCCAGCCGAACTCGACTACGCAGGCTGAACAACCTGCGTATCCGGAGTTCCTGTCGGCGGAGGACAAAGCGACGATCGCCTACCGCGACACCCTGCGCACACTGGATCCATGCGGCTATCTCGACGATGCGGCGATACGCCGGATCGGGACACCGACCTACATCGGCGCGGAATCCATTTTCAGCTGGTGCACAGTGCGCTTCGCATCCCCGAGCGCGGTACCGGGTATCGGCTCGATCAGCGCCGCCATGATGCGATCGGGGTCAGCGGACGCGACACACCAGGTCGGGGAGGTCAAGGCATGGACCATCCCTTCTGCGAAGCCGGGAGAGTTCTGCAGGGCGGGCATTCCCGTCGACGACCGCTCGGACATCGTTTTGAGCGCTTACGCCGATCCCGACGCCAGGGCAGACGAACCGAAAGGCGACCTGTGCGCGACGGCGCTGGACCTCGCCAGGGCGACTGTTCCGCACCGTCTCGAACGCCCACTACGGGCGACATCTCAACGCGCACACATCAACTCACGCCTGGCCACGCTCGACCCGTGTTCCGTACTCGGCACCATCGCACAAGGGCACCGACCAGCTCTGGCATCCCCGGACGCCGACCCCTATGTGGACCCGTGGAAATGCGAATTTCTGCTCAACCCCGACGACGGCTCCACGGCCCAGATTGTCCGCTACATGTTCGAATCCGACGCCGCACACATGACGGCGAAGGGCACCCGCAAGGAGACCACGATCGGCGGGCTCCGCGCCACCGAGGACCCCACCCCCGGGGACCACTTGGCCGCGGGAACCTGCGAGATCAGCCTCTCGACCGCTCCGCAGCCACCTGTCATCGAACCCGGCGCACCTACCGGGCGCGCGGACGCCGGATACTCCGAGATCATCACGATCCGAGCCCTCAACGGGTGCGCCCCGGCCCGCACCACGGCCGAAGAACTCGCCCGGCTCTACCGTCAGCTCCCCGGCTGATCGTGCAGAGATTGCATTCTGTAGCCCGGGCCGGTCGTCGGGGAAACCGAGTTATCGGATTCGCTGCAACGCCTCCGGCGAGAGCTCGGCGGGAGAATTGAAGCCGGACAGGCCCAATGTCAGGTCGAGTTCGGCAACGAAGTTCTCCAGCACCTCCTGGACGCCGCGGCGGCCCGCCAGAGCCAAGCCGTACATGTGTGGGCGGCCGATAGCTACCGCGTCCGCACCGAGCGACAGCGCTTTGAAAATGTCTGCGCCACCCCGGATTCCCGAGTCGAAGACGATTTTCGTTCGGTCGCCGACCGCGCCAACGACATCGACCAGCGCATCAGCCGCCCCGATTCCCCCGTCGACCTGGCGGCCACCGTGGTTGGAGACCACGATGCCGTCGATGCCAAGATCGACCGCCTTGCGGGCATCGTCGGGGTGCTGGATTCCTTTGACCAGGATCGGCAGCTTGGTTCGCGTACGCAAGGCGGTGACGTCTTGCCAATTCAGGGACGGACGCGAGTAAGTTGCCAGGAAGGTTTCCACGGCGGCCCGTGGTATCGGTGAGACGAGGTTGCGCAAGAACTTTCCCGGCATGTTGCGCGACATCGCCAGCAGCGTGCGCAATCCGCCGAGGGTCACCTCGGTCTTCGGCCGTTCGCCGCTACGTTTCGCTGCGGCTAGATGTTCGTCCACCATCTCGGCGAATCGAGGATCGGAGGTGTACTGGTCGATGCCCACCGCCTGGCTGAACGGCAGACTCCCGATATTGAGATCCTGGGGCCGCCAACCCAATTGGGTGGTGTCAAGGGTCACGACCAGTGCTTCGGCACCAATGGCTTCGGCCCGGCCGATCAAGCTGTAGACGAGCGCTTCATCGGTGGAGTAGTAGAGCTGGAACCAGCGCGGCGCGCTGACACCGCCGTTTTTCGCCGCGACCCGGTCCATCTCGGCGGCGGTCTGCTCCATTGGCGCCGAACCCTGGTTGGAAAAGATGTAGGGGATTCCCAGGGCTGCGGCGGCAGCGCCGATATGCACATCGGCCTTGCGGTGCACCAGCGCTCCCGCACCGACCGGAGCCACCAACACCGGAGCGGGCAACACGCGGCCGAACAGCTCGGTTCTCAGGCTGCGCTGCGAGGTGTCGCGCAGCATGCGCGGCACGATCGCCCAACGATCCAATGCCCGCCGGTTGTTGTCCACGGTGGCACTGTTGCCGGCGCCACCGGCCAGGTAGGCCACGGCTCGCTTCGACATGCGTCGGATCGCGGCGCGTTCGAGGTCGGTGAAGTCGGTCGGTACGGCGGGTTTGCGGCCGAAGGCGCCGGGCCGATAGATCGCCTCTTGCCGGGCATGCCCATGGTGGTCACCGGACCGATCCCCGGCCCGGCCGGTGACCTCGGTGCCGGTGGCATGCGACATCATGCCGTCAAACTACAGCTCGCCCGGCAACTTTACGGCAATCGACACGGTCGAGGCGCGGCTGACATGTCCTCGTCCCGCCGCGAAGCCGGTCACGGCTTGTGTATCGATTGCGCTGAGGCACGCTGCCGGGAGATCCGGCGACGGATCTCGTCCCAGGGCATGGGCAACTCGTCGACGGGCGCGTCGAAGAAGACAAAAGTGGCTTCCCGCATGACCTTTCGCTTGCGCTCGACAGTTGACCTATGCGGCTCAGCACCTGCGTAGGCGTAGATGGCTGCCTTGTCGGTCCATGCCGAGTAGGTCCAGAATGTGCCCTTCCACATTTCTGCTTTCAAGGAGACGCCCAGCACTCCCGGCGACCGACGGGCCTGCCGCCACAGCGTCAGTGCAGCGATCAGGAAGCCGGGCGCGTGGGGCAGCGACTTGACCTCGAGCCGCGACGCCATGCATGTGACCTCGGGCGTAGTGGGCGTGGCGACTGTCGTCCAGGGAATCGTGGGCATGGCCACTCTTTCGATCAGGAGGGTGACGGCGAACCGCCGACTGCTCACAACATTCCACAGTGGAATATAACTTGTCAACAGCAAGATGCGCGCCTGGGCGTGCTCGCGTGGACCTAGGGCGCCGGGCAGACCGCGGCACTGAGCGCATTCATTCCAGCGGGGGAACGCTCCTTGTCGGTGAAGTCTTGATTGAGCGCGATGGTCACGGCCCGCCCAGTAGCCGGAACCACACCGACATTGGTGAGTGACCCAGGTATGCCACCGGTATGCCCCCAGACTTCTGTTCCGCAGGGCATCGCGATCCGCATCAACCCGAGTCCGTATGCCACTGCGCTGTTCTCGGCGATCGACCTGACACTCTTCATTTCCGCCAACTGCGCGGGCGCAATCAGTTTTCCGTCCAGGAGTGCGGTGAAGAACCGGTTGAGGTCCGCGCCGGTAGCGACCATCGCTCCCGCCGCACCGGCCGCCGACACATTCTGGCTCGTGTAGTCGACCCGCTGTCCGCCGATCTCGGTGTAACCGACGGGATGCGGTCCGCGGATATCGATTTCGTCAGGCGCCGGGTAGTAGGTGTCGCGCAAACCGAGCGGCTCGATGATGCGATGAGTGATCTCCGCGCCGACCGAATCGCCGGTGATCTCCTCGATCACCATCCCGGCGACGGCGTAATTGGTGTTGGAGTACTCCCATCTCGCGCCGGGCTCGAAATCAGCGGGCGCGGTCAGGGCATTCCGCAGGATCGCGGCCATATCCGCGGTCTGCCACCGCACCTGTTCGGTCATGAAGCCGATTTGGCCCGGCTTGGGAACGGCCCCGAACTCCGCCGCGTATTCGGGCAGTCCGCTGGTGTGCTGCAATAGATTTCGGATCGTGATCCGGTTCCCGTCGATACCCGGACCGTGCACGACCCCCGGCAGATACCGCTCCACCGGCGCATCCAATTCGACCTTGCCCTCGGCCACCAACTGCAGCATGACCGTCGCCACGAATGTCTTGGTGTTGCTACCGATCCGGACCCGGGCATCGTCGGCGAACGGCTCGCCGGTGACCAGATCACCGGCACCCGCGGCGACCGTCCAGTTGTGACCTTTATCGGCGACCACCGCCTGTGCGCCCGGAAACCCCAGCCGCACAGCATCGTTCAAGGCCGCAGTGACCTGCTCCCGACCCATTTCCCGCGTATCGGCCGGATCGTCCACGCCGCAAGCCGTCGCCGCCAAAAACGCCACTCCGAGCACCCCAAGTTTCAACCACACGGCATCAAGCTACGGAAAATGCTGTGCGGCAAGCAGCCTGCTACCGCCCCAAAGAATGGTCGTGCTGGCACTACTCTGACTCGGCCCGCGACCACCTCGACAGTTGCACCCGGAGCGGCGTCCGACATGATCGGAGCATGGAGGAACGGTTCTATCCGCGCAAGTTGGTTCCCGGTGATCGGGTGGCGATCGTGTCCCCGTCCGGCGGGCTGGCCGAGGTCTTTCCCGAACCCTATGAACTGGGCCTACGGCGGCTGCGTAGCGAATTCGAGCTCGAGCCCGTCGAGTACCCGACCACCCGCCGATTGCACACCGCGCCCGCGCAACGCGCGGCCGACCTGCACGCGGCATTCGCCGATCCGGACATTGCCGCGGTGATCGCGAGCATCGGCGGCGAGGACCAGATCACCGTGCTCCCGCACCTGGACCGCGAGCTGATCCGGACCAACCCGAAACCGTTCTTCGGCTACAGCGACAACACGAATCTGCTTGCCTACCTGTGGAATACCGGACTCGTCGGCTATCACGGCGGCTCGATCATGGTCGAGTTCGGCCGCCCCGGCGCCATGCACGCACTGACCGCCGCGTCGCTGCGGGCAGCGCTGTTCACCTCGGGCGAACACGAACTCACCGCGTGCGCCGAGACCGGGCACAAGCAGCGGCGCTGGGACGAACCCGGCGCACTGGACACCGTGCCGCAGATGGAACCAGCGCAGGACTGGCACTGGCACCACCCCACCGGCGTAATCGAAGGCGTGGCCTGGGGCGGCTGCCTGGAGATCCTGTCCTGGCTGTTGATGGCCGACCGCGAGGTACGCCCGCCCGAGACCTACGCGGGTTGCGTGCTCGTCGCCGAGACCTCGGAGGAAATGCCCAGTGCCACCGAGGTTTACCGGGTCCTGCGCAATATGGGCGAACGGGGACTACTTGCCCAATTCTCCGCAGCGCTTATCGGGCGAGCGAAGAACTGGTCGTTCGAGCAACCATTGTCCGACGCGGAGCGAGCCCGCTACACCGCCGACCAACGGGCTGCGGTGCTACGCGCATTCGCCGAATACGCGCCCCACGCAACGATCGTCTTCGACGTCGACTTCGGCCACACCGACCCCCAAGTCGTCCTCCCCATCGGTGGGCGGATCCGGATAGACGGCCCCGCCCGCCGAATTACCGTCCAGTACTAGTCCGCCGAAGCACTCACAGAGCCTTCCCCGGCGCACAGCGCAGCTAGCCCCTGTGAGGTGCACAGAACCTCTGTGAGTGTTGACCTTCCGGGTGCCGGACTAGTGCGTGTGGTCCACGGAGGGAGCGTCTGGGTTGGCTAGCAGCCAGTCCATTCGGCGCTTGCTTTCGTCATCGGCCGGGGTCCAGATGGTGAGGCGGGTTTCGGGGGTTGCGGTGAGGTCGAGGGTGGTGAGCGAGAACGAGAGTTCGCCGATCCCGGCGTGCCGGTAGGTCATGACCGAGCTCGGTGGCGTTGCCACGTCGTGGGTGGCCCACATCTGGGCGAACTCGGGGCTGGCGGCGGAGAGTCGGCGGATCAGTTCGGTCCACGCGGGGTCGTCGAGATGCTGGCCGAATGCCGCGCGGAACGAAGCCACCATGTGCGGCAGTCCGGTATCCCGATTCACGAACCGCCGACAGCACTCGGGGGTGACGAACAGTTCCCATAGGACGTTACGGGAGCTGTCCGGCGCGGTCAGCCGCGGCCACAACGCCGCGCACGGTGTGTTCCAGCCGAGTACATCCCAGCGACTGTTGAGCGCCGCGGCAGGAAACCCGGAAATGCTGTCGAGGATGGCCTGCACAGTGGGCGTGATTCCGGCCGCGATGGTCGCCACCCCGGGGATCAGTACGTCGGCCAGGTGGTAGAGGTGGTCGCGTTCGGGGCCGCTGAGCTGCAAGGTGTCGGCGATGGCGTCGAGGACTCGCCCGCTGACGTTGATCGGCCGCCCTTGCTCCAGCCACGTGTACCAGGTGACACCGATTCCGGAGAGCAACGCGACCTCCTCGCGCCGCAAACCCGGCGTCCGGCGCCGCAACCCCGGCGGCATGCCGACGTCGGCGGGCGTGATGCGGTCCCTGCGGCTGCGCAGAAACGAGGCGAGCTCGGTCCGACGGGAGGAAGACACGGTCACAGGCACGCGCCCATGATCCACCATCCCGGAACCGGTTGCCAGGTGTTGCCAACACCAGTGTCGCGAGGCACTTGGTATCCGTCGCCCGACCTCCGCAGGCTGCTCATCCATGAGGTTGCGGAATCAATCGATAGTCGGCGGCGCGAGCATGAGTGCGGCAACGGAGCGGGCACGGTTCGAGCGGTCGATCGCGGGCAGGACGATCTGCCAGGCGCTGGCCGACACGGCCCGGCACCATCCCGAACTTCCGGCATTCACCCAGAACGGGTCGGCCATGACGTGGGGTGAGACCCGGCAGCAGGTGCTCGAGGTGGCCGCGGGGTTTGCCGAGCTGGGTATGGAGCCCGGTGACGTGGTGGTCCTGGCCATGGGCATCCGCACCGAACACGTCATCGCCGATCTAGGGGTAGTGCACGCGGGTGGGGTCCCCAGCACGGTCCACGACACCCTCGCCGCCGACCAGATCGCCTATGTCGCAAGCGATTGCGCCGCGAAGTTCGCCGTCCTGGACGGTCAGGAACAGCTCGACCGATGGCTGCCGGTGCTGTCCGAACTACCAGGACTTCGCAAGATCGTGGTGGTCGACGAAACGGCATGTCCCACCGGGGAACGGTTCATCAGCTGGCACGAGTTGCTGCGAATAGGCCGGGACCGGCGCACCGCCGCGATCGACGACCGCTGGCAGGCGCTCGCCCCCGACGACACGCTCACCATCCTCTACACCTCGGGAACCACGGGAAACCCGAAGGGCGTGATCATCACCCATCGGATGGCGCTGTATCAGGAGGCCGTCTCGTCAGCGGCCGCCTCCGCTACGCGCGGCACCGAGGTCTGCCACATCCCGTTCACAGCCGTCTCCGCCCGAATGTTCAACCTCTACATGCCGGTGGTGCGCGGCTCCCACACGCATTTCTGCGCCGACCTCGCACAATTGCCCGCGGTACTGCGGGAGGCCCGTCCGCACATTTTCCGCGGCGTGCCCCGGGACTGGGAACAGATGATGGCCACCATCCAGGCCGGACTCGGCCTGGAGAGCGAAGCGGTCGCCGCCGCGATGCGAGTGGGGCGGGCCTACGTGGAAAGTCACCAGTACGGCCATCCGTCCGCACCAGAACTAGCCGACGAGTTCGCGGCCGCCGATGCATCGGTACTCGCGGAACTGCGCGCCCAGATCGGGCTGGACCGGGTGCTGTACACGATGAGCGCCGGTGCCCCGCTGCCGATCGAGGTATCCCGTTTCTTCGCCGGTTTGGGACTGCTCATCCTCGACGTCTACGGCATGACCGAGATGACCGGCGCGGTCGCCGGAAACAACCCTCTCGCCTACAAACTGGGGACGGTCGGCCGACCACTGCCCGGCATCGAACTGCGCCTCGCCGCAGATGGCGAGATCCAGGTCCGGGGTGCCGCGTGCACCCCCGGATATCTCGGATTGCCCACGGCCACAGCCGAACTGATCGACGACGACGGCTGGTTGCATACCGGCGACATCGGCGTATTCGACGCCGACGGCTTCCTGTCCCTGGTCGGCCGGAAGAAGGAAATCATCATCACCGCCAATGGAAAGAACATCGCACCAGCGCTGGTGGAGAACCTGCTGAAGGCACACCCGCTGATCGGCCACGCCCTGGTCTTCGGCGACCGACGCCCGAACCTTGTCGCCATACTCACCCTGGAAATCGAGGTAGCCCAAGCGTGGGCGGCGGCCCGCGGGATCGGTGCGGACCCGGTTGAGCTCGCCCAACATCCGACGGTATTGGCCGAGGTCGAGTCGGCCGTCGCGGCGGCCAATGCCCGGCTCGCCCCATTCCAGCAGGTCAGGGCCTGGTCGTTGCTGTCGGCGCGGTGGGCCGCGCAGAGCGGAGAACTGACGTCCACCGGCAAGCTCAAGCGACAGGTCGTACACGCCAAATACGCCGACACATTCGACGCCATGTACTCCGCCTGACGGCCGATTCTCACCAATTCACCTATCCCCCAACCAATCCCAACGACACCATGCCCAGGAGGCACGATGAGCACCGAACCGTTCACCATCCGATTTGCTGTCCGCAGCTACGAACTCGACACCCAGCACCACGTCGCCCACACCGTCTACATGCAATACGCCGACCAGTCCCGCTTCGCCTGCGCCAAAGCGGCCGGGCTGTCCCCCGCCCGGCTGCTGGCTGACGGCCTCGGTCCGATAAATCTCGAAACCACCCTGCGCTACCACAGCGAACTGCGCGGCGACGACGACGTCGATGTGTCGTGCGCCTTCATTTGGGGCACCGGCAAAACTCACCGCGTCGAACACGTCCTGCGCAAGCCGGACGGAACCCTGGTCGCCGAGGTCAACAGCGTCAGCGGGCTGCTCGACCTACGCACCCGACGCCTGGTCAGCGATCCGGCAGCGGCGCTGCGTGCTCGTGCTACCGAACCCGGCCTGCTCGGCCTCGCCTGAGTTGCCCACTCCTGCCCGTTGCCAACCGGGCAGGAGCAAGTTCCCGCCGAGAGCCGGAATCGCGATCAGGACATAGTCCTCGTGCTGCCACTGCGGGCCGCTGAACGCCCTGGCTCCCCGGTATCGCAATCGACCGCTGCTCGGCCGCGGTCATCGCCCGAACAGCACGCGTGGTTTACCGACACGCGCGCCGGGCATAGCCACGCTGTTGCGGCGTGCCGAAAGTAGGCTGCACCTGCACCTCACGTTCATGCTGAATCCATTTCGGACGGAAAGGAAGACGCGATGAGAGCGGCAATGATCACGCCATTCGTGGTTGCGGCGGCGGTAGTAACGGCGTCCTGCGGCAACGACTCGACGGACACGAGCACGACCAGCACAACCGCAGGCATAACGACGATAAACAGCACCCCGACGACCGGTGCGAACGTCGCGCAGATCGACCTCGCGCACCATACGTTCCCGGTGAGCGCTCAGGACGCACTCGGCACCGCTCGAAAGAATTTCGACGGCACGGTGACGAAAATCGAACTGGAGCGCGAGGGTGTCAACGCCCAAAATATCTACGTCTACAAGGTCGAACTGATGTCGGATACGGAGAAATATGCCGCACAGGTCTCCGCCGACTCCGGCGCGATCGTCGCCGAGAAAAAGGAGCCCTTGGATGCGGACGAGCAGGGCACCGAGCGCACCAAGGAGGCCGTCAACCTCGACTCCGCGGTGCCGTTGAGCCAGGCGATGGATACCGCCTCGAAGGCCCGTCCCGGCCGTATCGAGAAGTGGAAGATCGAGGGCAAGAACAACACGGCGCAGTACGAGTTCGATATCGAGAGCCCCGGCACCAATGACGAAGACTACGAGGTGCAGGTAGACGCTTACTCCGGCCAGCTCAAAACGGCGGGGTAGCGGCGGGGCGCGCTGCGCCGAGCTACCGGGTTTGCCTTCGGTGCGCCCTTTACGGCATCTTTACGGGTGGTGCGCCGGGAAGTCTGGTCGGCAACCCGGCCCGCGAGTGCGGGTCGGGCCGTCCGGCATAGGGAGCCCATTTTGCGCCTGCGCGTGTCCTTGACAATGTCTATACGGGCAGTCGACGTCTACCGGGGTGGATGTGCGGCGTCGGGGGTCTCGGGAGCCGTATCGTTCTGTTGTGCAGGCAAAACAGATAGCCGAGGACTACCCGTCGGTCACCATGGAGTCCGATGCGCTGGCCGCGGCGAAGTTGCTGGCCGAGCATCGGCTCCCCGGCATCGTGGTCACCGACGGCAGCTCGGCACCGCGGGCGGTGCTGCCCGCGTCGCAGGTGGTGCGGTTCCTGGTACCGCGGTATGTGCAGGACGATCCCGCGCTGGCGGGCGTGCTGTCCGAGTCGGTGGCCGACCGGATCGCGGATGCGTTGCGCGGCAAGACCGTTGGCGAACTACTGCCGGAACCGGCGCCGAAGTCCAAGTCGGTACTTCCGGTCGCTCGCGCGGACGACACCGTCGTGGAGGTCGCCGCATTGATGGCCCGCAGCCGCTCGCCGCTGATCGCGGTGGTCGACGGGACGAAGATGGTCGGCGTGATCACCGCGTCTCGGCTGTTGCAGGTGGCGCTCGCCGACATGTGACCGGCGACGGCCTCGCGGGAGGCCGACGATGACCGCGATCGCCTTGATCTCGTTCGTGGTCGCGTATGTGTTGATCGCCACCGAACGGATTCACAAGACCAAGGCCGCCCTGGGTGGTGCCGCGATCGTCCTGGCTGCCGGTGTGCTCGACTCCGGGGAGGCGTTCTTCTCCCACGACACCGGCGTCGACTGGGACGTCATCCTGCTGCTGTTCGGCATGATGATCATCGTCGGGGTACTCCGCCAGACCGGCGTATTCGAATACACCGCGATCTGGGCGGCCAAGCGCGCCAAGGGATCTCCGGTCCGGATCATGATCCTGCTGACGCTGATCACCGCCGTCGCCTCGGCATTCCTCGACAATGTCACCACGGTGCTGTTGATCGCGCCGGTCACCTTACTGGTGTGCGATCGGCTGGGGATCCGGCCGGTGCCGTTTCTCATCGCCGAGGTGCTGGCCTCCAACATCGGCGGCGCGGCAACACTGATCGGCGATCCGCCGAATATCATCGTGGCCAGCCGAAGCGGGTTGACGTTCAACGACTTCCTCGTGCACATGGCGCCGATCGTGGTGGTCGAGCTCGCGGTGTTCACCCTGATCCTGCCGATCCTGTTCCGTGGCTCGTTCGATTCTGACCCCGCGCGGGTCGCCGATGTGATGGCCCTCAACGAACGGGAGGCGATCCAGGATGCGCGACTGCTGATCAAATGCGGTGTCGTGCTTTTCGCGGTGTTCACCGGGTTCATCGGGCATTCGGTACTGCATGTCGATCCGGCGGTGGTCGCCCTGCTCGGCGCCGGTGTGCTGATCCTCATCTCCGGTACCGAGTCCGAGGACTATCTCTCCGGAGTCGAATGGGAGACGTTGCTGTTCTTCGCCGGACTGTTCGTCATGGTCGGCGCCCTGGTCAAAACGGGTGTGGTCAAGACGATGGCGCAGTGGGCCACCGACGCCACCGACGGAAACGCACTGCTCGCGGTGATGCTGATCCTTGTGGTGTCGGCGCTGCTGTCGGGCATCATCGACAACATCCCCTATGTGGCGACGATGAGCCCGCTGGTCGCCGATCTCACCAAGACCATCGACAACCCGGTGCACGCCGACGCGCTGTGGTGGTCGCTCACGCTGGGCGCGGACTTCGGTGGCAACCTCACCGCCGTCGGCGCCAGCGCCAACGTCGTGATGCTCGGAATCGCCGCGCGAGCCGGCACTCCGGTGTCATTCTGGGAGTTCACCCGCAAAGGCGCGGTGGTCACCGTGATCACCATCGCGGTTGCCGCGCCGTATCTGTGGCTGCGCTATTTCGTGTTCAGCTGATACACCGCTACTCCCCGCTTATGCCGTACCAGCCGATCGTGAGAGGGGCATGCCTGTGCCGCCACCGGATGCCGTCGACCAACAGTTGCGTGGCACCCCCGACGCACCGCACCGGCACGACACGCCCCTGTCGCCGCTCCCGGCGGTATCGGAATACCGCCACGATCTGGACGGGTTGCGCGGCATCGCGATCGCGCTGGTAGTCGTATTCCACATCTGGATGGGCCGGGTGTCCGGCGGTGTCGATGTGTTCTTGGTGCTGTCCGGGTTCTTCTTCACCGGAATGGTGTTGCGCCGCACCGACATCGGTGGGGTGGATGGATGGCAGGTGGTGCGGCGAACCGCGCGCAGACTGCTGCCCGCGCTGGTGGTGGTACTCGCTACTGTCGCCGTCGCGACGGTGATACTGCGTCCCTACACCCAGTGGGCCGACATCGCGGACCAGACCCTGGCAGCCGCGTTCTACTACCAGAATTGGCATCTGGCCTACGCCGAGCTGGACTATCTCGCGCCCGATCCGTCGGTCAGCCCGCTGCAACACCTGTGGTCGATGGCCGTACAAGGCCAGTTCTACCTCGCGATGCTGGTCCTGCTCGCGATCGCCGCCTGGATCTCGCAGCGCATCGGGCGCCGGGCGTTGCACCGGCCCGGACTGGTCGCCGTGCTGGCCGGACTGACGGCGGTGTCGTTCTGGTACGCCGCCGACGGAACCGGCCAGCACCAGACGTGGACCTACTACGACAGCTTCGCCCGGGCATGGGAACTGTTGATCGGCGCGGCCCTCGCGGTCGCCGCGCCGTGGATCGCGGTCGCGAAGCCACTGCGCACGGTACTGGCGATCCTCGGACTCACCGGAGTGCTCACCTGCGGACTGCTCATCGACGGCGCAACCCGATTCCCCGGTCCGGCCGCGCTGTACCCCGTCGCGGCGGCGGTGGCGTTGATCGTGGCGGGTATGAATACCCCGGTCCCGCAACGGCCGTGGGCCAACCGTCTGCTCGCCACCCGCGTGTTCACCGAACTCGGCGCACTGGGATATGCCCTCTACCTCTGGCATTGGCCGGTCCTGATCTTCTACCTGGCCGAGTACGGCAAACCGACACCCGGCATCGGTGGCGGCCTCCTGGTCCTCGGCGTCTCGCTCGCCCTTGCGTTGATCACCCAGCGTTTCATCGAAACCCCGCTGCGTCGGCGCTCGACATCGACTCCGGTCCCGACGCCGCTACCGCACCGCGGAGCTACGGGCGTGGTTGTGACGCTCGGCGTCGGCGTGCTGGTATCGGCGCTCGGCTGGCAAGCGGTGCTGAAAGTCGGTCCACCACAGCACCCGCAGGGTCTCGATCCGGTTCGATACCCGGGGGCGGCGGCGCTTGTCGACCAAGCCTTCACACCCTCGGCACCGATGCGGCCCACCGTCCTCGAAGGACCGACCGATTCACCGCCGCCGACGACCGATGGCTGCATCACCCCGAACCGAGAGATACGCACCTGCACCTATGGCGATCCGACGGCTCCGCACGCCATCGCGCTGGTCGGCGGCTCCCACTCCGAGCACTGGATCCCCGCCTTCGAACTTCTTGCCCGCGAACACAATTTCCGCATCGTCACCTTCCTCAAAGAAGGCTGCCCGCTGACCCTGGTCGAGCAACCCTCCTACGCCGAAACGCCGTTCCCGGAATGCTCGGAATGGTCGGTGCAAGTCCTGGACCGCCTCACCGAATCGCGTCCGGACTGGGTATTCACCATCGCGACCCGCAATCGGGTGCACGACGACGGCGACGAGGTGCCGCCGGAATATCTCGACATCTGGACCGCACTGTCCGACCGCGGCCTCAACGTCCTCGCGCTGCGCGACACCCCACGGCTGCGCCGCGACGGTGTGCTCTACCGCGCGGTGGACTGCCTTGCCCAGCGCGGAAGTCCCGAGAGCTGCGGTATCGACCGGGCCACCGCACTCGACCCGCACAATCCCGCCGAACAACCAGCGGCGGTCTACCCCAACGTCTTTCCGCTCGACCTGTCCGACGCCGTGTGTCGTCCCGACCGCTGCCGAGTCGCCGAAGGCAACGTCCTCATCTACCGCGACGAACACCACCTCACCGCCAGCTACGCCCGCACCCTCGCCCCCGAACTCGGACGTCAAATCGGTGCGCTCACACCGTGGTGGTGAAGACGAGTGCCGCCCGAATCTCCCTCAGACGGTGAATTCGGTGCCATCGGCCAGAATCTCTACACCTGCTTGCGCAACCAGCGCCCGCGCGCTCGACGACGGGTCGAGCAGCGGGTTGGTGTTGTTGAGGTGGGTATAGATTCGGCGCAGTCCAGGGTGGCGAGCTAGGGCAGCGAGCGTGCCGCCTGGCCCGGCCACGGGCAGGTGGCCCATGAGGGATTGCCCCGCGTCCGAATCCGGTGATCGCACGGCCGAGCCCAGTTCTTTCGCGCTGAAGAAAGTGCCATCCACCAGCGCGCAACCTGCTGAGCCCAGTAACTCGTCCAGGCCGTTCGGCCAACTTGCCAAGCAAGGGGCGTACACCAGCGCACTGCCGGTGGCCAGGTCCTCGATCCGGAAGGCGGTCACCCAGTGGTCGTCGATCGATGCCGCGGTGACGTACTTCGGTGCCTTGGCGCTCACCGGTTGCGCGACGACGCGGAGCCCACCGGCCAGTTCGAAGCCGCCCGGCACGGTGCTGTCGCGCCAGGTCCACGGTCCGTAGCGGTCGAGCAGTCCGCGTAACGGCAGGCCCGCGCCGAGCGCGCCCAGCACCGGCGGCGGAGCGTAGACAGTCAGACCGCGGGCCCCGCGCATGGTGGTGAGGCCGAGCGTGTGGTCCACCTCGCCATCGGTGAGCAGCACGCCGCGCACGGGCGTGTCCCGCGGTCCTGGACCGGGCCGCAGATCCGGCGTGGCGAGCAGCTGCGCACGAATGTCCGGTGAGGCGTTGAGCAGCCACCAGTCGCGCGAATTGCCGCTGATGGCGACGCATTCCTGGCTGCGCGGCGGCAATGCGCCGCGGCGGGCGCCGAGACAGAGTGCGCAGGCACAGTTCCATTGCGGGAAACCACCTCCGGCGGCGGTACCGAGCAAAATCAGCTTCACGGAGCCGCCTGCGCCCGCATGGTGAAGGCCGGTTCCGCTGTCTCGGTCAGCGCGGCGTCCACCAGCGGCCGGTGCGGGGAGAGACCGCACGCCGGGTCGGTGGCCGCGGCGTCTCCGGTGAATTGGAATGCCTGGCAACGGCAGCCGCCGAAGTCGGTGAAGCGTTCGGGGCAGGAGCGGCACGGTTCGCGCATCCAGGCGGTGCCCCGGTAGGCGTTGAATGTCTTTGACAAATACCAGATCTCGGCCAGCGGGCGAAGCAGCACGTTCTCCACCGGCAGCGTGGTGATGGCCGATGCCGCCGGGCAGGGCAGGACATTTCCCTCGGGGGTGACCGTCAGTTGGAGCCTGCCCCAGCCGTCCATGCATGGTTTCGGCCGATCGGCGAAGTAATCCGCCACCACATAGACCAACTCGGGGCCGTCCGCGTATTTCACCCTGGCACGCTGCACAGCCTCCCGTGCGGCGTCGAGCTGTACCGCGGTGGGCAGCAGCGCGGCGCGGTTGCGCAGTCCCCAGCCGTAGTACTGGGTGTTGGCCAGCTCGACTCGATCAGCGCCGAGACCGACGGCGAGATCGACGATCCGCTCGACCCGATCGATGTTGGTCCGATGTAGCACAACGTTCACGGTGAGCGGCAAGCCCGCAGCCGTAATCGCCTCGGCCGCACGCAGTTTGACGGCGTGCACGCGCGCCCCCGCGATCAGGTCCGCGTTTCGCGAATCCGCGTCCTGCATGGAGAGCTGAATGTGGTCGACGCCGCGCTCCGCAAGCAGTCGAGCCCGCTCGACGGTCAGACCGACGCCGCTGGTCACCAGGTTGACGTAGGCACCCAATTGCCGGGCGTGCGCGATCAACTCGGGCAGATCCGAACGGGCCAGCGGCTCGCCGCCGGAGAAGTGCATCTGCACCACCCCGAGTTCGCGAGCCTGAGTGAGCACGTCGATCCACTGCGCACCGGTCAGTTCCCTTGCGCGCGAGACGAGTTCAACGGGGTTGGAGCAGTAGGGACAGTGCAGCGGGCAACGATGGGTCAGCTCGATCAACATTCCCAGCGGTGCCTCGACAGGTGTTTCAGTCACCTAGAGCCACCACCCGCCGCTGGGCGAGCCGGTCCAGCAACTCGGCGATGTCCTGAGCGCGGACGCCCTCGTACGTCTCGCCGAGCCGCGCCGCGATGGTATCGATGCTCGACGAGCCGTCGCAGAGTGCCAGCACCGCGGCGGCGGTGTCGTTGAGGACGACCACTCCTTCGGGTAACAGGGCCAGCTCGCCGTGCGCCGGATCGCGGGCCAACCGGACTCCGGGGCGTAACCGCGGCACCGGCCCGGCCATCAGCCGTTCCTCCCCGCACCCGTGTGATAGTCGAGGGCATCCAGCACGGCGCGTAGCACCTCGCATTTGAAGGCGAGCGCCGCGACGCAGGCCTGCTGCTGCGCGCCCGTGGTGGCGTGCCGGACCACCAGATCCAGCAGTGAGCGGCCCTCCGCCTGCACAACATCGATGCGCGCGGTGAAGTACGCGAAACCCTCCTCCGCGATCCACGGATAGTGCTGGCGCATCCGGCCGAGCCGATAGGCCAACAGGTCCGGTGAGAAGAGCTCGGTCAGCCCGGACGCCGCCGCCTCCAGCCACGGGCGACGCCGAGCGAAATCGAGGTAGGCATCCACGGCGAACCGGACCCCGGGCAAGACGAGACGCTCCGAAACCACCTCGGCCCGCCCGAGGCCGACCGCCTCGGCCAAGCGCAGCCACTTCTCCGCACCGCCCGAGAAGCCGTCCGCTCCATCGTGATACACGATCCGCGGCAGCCACTGACGGCGCACCTCCGGTAGTGGGCAGTTGGCGATGATCGCGGCGTCCTTCTGTGGCAGGCTGCGCTGGTAGTACCAGCGGTTGGCCGCCCACAACCGCAGTTCCTCCTTGTCGAGCCGCCCGTCGTGCAGCCGCTCGTGGAACGGATGCCGATCCCAGTACCTGGGCTCGAGCGCCCGGAGCGCTTCCTGGAATTCAGCTGCGCTCCAAGGCGTCTCGGTGTCACGGACCATGAATTGTCCTATCCGCGTAGGTCCTTCGCCGTCGGCACGAGTCAGCCGCGGCCGGCGTAGGCGGTGACTTCGAAGGCGGTGTCGAAGAAGACGAAATCAGGTCGGCGCCAGGTCTTCTTGGCCTTTTCGACAGTCCGAATCATTCCGATGATCTGCATGCGAATGCCTCCGATTGCTGCTCGGATTGGGAGGGGGCTTCACGAGCGTAAGACTCCGCACGGCCATTACTGTCCCCAGTTGTTCGCCAGTCGAGATGACCATGCTGTTGTGGTTCTACTTGGGCATGACTTCGACACTTCGAAGTGCTGTACGCTACGCCAGCACGGTTGTGATCGCTTTAGTAGCAACATTTTTCACCGCCCTACCCAGTTCCTTCGCGGAGCAGATCGCGGCGGCCGGCGTGCCCGACCTCAATGCCCCGGAAGAGGTTGCGCGCGATATAGATGTGCCGTGGGGCCTGGCCTACCTACCGACTGGTGGTGCGCTGGTAGCCCAGCGCGATACCGGCGTGATCTTGCGGGTCGCACCCGGCGCCAAACCCGAGCAGGCGTATCGCGTGCCGGGCGTGGTCGCACGGGGTGAAGGCGGACTGCTCGGGGTCGCGGTGTCGCCGAAGTACGCCGAAAACGGTTACGTCTACGCCTATTTCACCAGTAGCAGCGACAATCGGATCGTGCGCTTCCGGCTCGACGGACAGCCGGAAGTGATTTTCCGAGGAATCGCGAAGGCCAACATTCACAATGGCGGCAGAATCGCATTCGGGCCCGACGGCATGCTGTATGTCGGCACCGGCGACGCGGCGCAGTCGAACCGGTCGCAGGACCCGGCAAGTCCCAACGGCAAGATTCTCCGATTGACCCCCGACGGCAAGCCCGCGCCTGGCAATCCCACCGCCAATTCGCCGGTCTACAGCCTCGGCCACCGCAATGTGCAGGGCCTGGCATGGGATCGGATGGGACGCCTCTACGCGACCGAATTCGGCCAGAACACCTACGACGAGATCAATCTGATCGAACCCAAACGCAATTACGGCTGGCCCATTGTCGAAGGCAAGGGTGACACCCAGAACGGCCGCTTCACCAACCCGCTGGTCACCTGGTCGACCAGGGAGGCGTCCCCGTCCGGCCTCGCCATCACCGCGAACACGCTCTACGTCGCGGCATTGCGGGGCGAGCGACTGTGGACGATTCCCCAGCGCGACGACGGCACCCTCGGCAGGCCAGAAGCCAAGCTACTCAACCGATACGGCCGACTGCGCACCGCGGAAGTAGCTCCGGACGGTGCACTGTGGGTCACGACATCCAACACCGACGGCCGCGGCAACGTCCGCACCGGCGACGATCGGATCATTCGCTTCCCGGCACGCTGAGCTGCCGCCCCCGCAACCGACCCCATCGGTGGATTACTCCGCCGATGGGTCGCCGCGCCAGGGCTTACCAAGTCATCTCCTGGCCAGTTCCGATGCGGCAACTCGGTTTCCGCGGTCATCGGATCGTCCCTTGTCACCGGGATGTCTCACGTCAGATCTCGTGGTGGCGCCACCCAGCTTTTTGTAGGCACCCGCGCGGCTGCCTGCCATGTCAACTCCTTGCTTTCCGCCCGATCACTCCCCCGGTCGAGGCGCTCTGGAACTTCGCCGCTTTTTCGCGTTCGACCGTTTTCATCGTCGGCCGGGCGACCGGGCCACCGACATCCCCAGATCAAGGGATTGCCCAACGGCACATCCGCGTTTCGCGCAATACTGGTTCGGTGACCGGGGTGGAGTCGTTGTGTCGCACGTTGCCCGAGGTCGGTGCGGAGGCGCTGACCGTCGCCGAATTGGGTACCGAGATCTCGCGTCACCTGAGCCGGGTGGTACCCCACGACGGCTACATGCTCGTCGGGCTGGATCCACTGTCCGGAGCGGGCTGTCTGCACGCGAAGGAACACGGGTACCGCACCGAGGTCGCGCGCCTGCTCGAACGAGCCGACACCTTCGGCCTGGATGTTCAGCCGTTCGCACAGTTGGTGACCGGCCCGTCGCAGGTCGGGGTCACCAGCGTCGACTCAGCCGAATCCCGGCACAGCATCCGGGTGCACGAAGTCATGGTTCCCGAGGGCTTCTGCAGCGAGATGCGGATCGCACTGACCGCCCGGGGAATCGCCTGGGGCGCGCTGGTCCTGGTTCGGGAACTCGGCCGTCGGTCGTTCTCGGTCGCGGAGGAAACGTGCGCACAGCGTCTCGTGCCTGCCGTTGCCGCCGCGATCGAGCGGTTCGTCCGGGCGAAAGAACTGCGACCGTCCCGTACCGAGTTCCCGCCCGGGGTCCTACTCGTCGACGCCAACGATTCGATCACCATGGCCACCCCCTCCGCGCACGACTGGTTGGCCGAGCTGACTCGACATTGCGCCCAAGTCGACGGCGGGGAATTGCACGGCATCATCTGGAACATCACCTACCTGGCCCGACGCCGAGCCGGACCGGCATTGAGCCGCGTTCCCACGCCCAACGGCTGGGTCGCCGTACACGCCCAACCCGCCGACACCACGCCCACCACGAACATCGCGGTCACCATTCAACCGGCGCCGACGGCGCTACTGCTGCCCGCCGTCGCAACCTGGTACGGCCTCACCGCCCGAGAACACTCCATCGTCGAACAAGCCCTCGACGGCCTGCCGATCAATCAGATCGCCCGTCGCCTCCAACTGTCCCCGCACACCGTGAACGACCACTTCAAATCCATCTACCGCAAGACCGGCGTGAACAGCCGCGACCAGCTCATCGCAGGCATCACCGCCTGAATCCCGCCGGAAGACGGCGTCGACGTGCTCACGTTTGCCGGTGGGCCAGTGCAGCGTGCGCTGGCTCGCGCCCACGAAAAGCTCACGGTGGTCGGGACTCCCGGCCTCGATCGGGGCGGTAGCCGCCGATGTCGAGGACCGGAACGAGTGAGCCGGGGTGAACAACCGCAGACTGTCGTTGGTCGCCATCGAAGCGAGTTCCGTTCTACTGCACGGCAGTTCGAGTGTTCAGCGCCACTGCCACCGGGTGATGCAATGCCGCCATAGTGGGTACCCGGATTACGACAGGCTCCTACCGACAACGGAAAGAGTGCACTGTGACTACTTCCTATCCCGCCCTATCGGCCCGACACATTCGCCCGCGCCGCACCCACCCGCGATTCGGCAATCCGAGATCCGGTCGTCTGCTGATCGCCGTGTGGGTGATCGTCATGGCATGCCTGAGCATCGCGCTCGTCCTGTTGTGACCAGCATCAGCTTCGTTGGGACTTGCCCGATTCCGCCGCTGATGTCGTTCCGGCCCGCTCAGGGGTAATCTCGCAGACGAGTCGCGGTGCCGACTCGGTCCCGATCCGCACCCTGCACCGACGGGGAGGTGTCCGTTCGGCATGGCGACATCCGGCGAGGTCGACGGCACAGCGCTCGAGGGTGTTCCGGCGACCGCGCTGTGGACACTGCGGAATCGGGCGATCGAGTCGGCTCGATCGGATTCCGACTTCAGCGATCCGCTGGCCGAGCACCTGTACCGGTCGATCAGCTACCCGTATGAGATCTTCGGCGAACCCAGCCAGTCGCATGCCCGGCGCGCACAGACCTTCGATGCCGCGATCCGCGACAAGCTGGCGCACTCGGACAACTGCACCGTCGTGGCGTTGGGCGAGGGCTTGCAGACGAGCTATTGGCGACTCGGACGCCCGGACGTGCCCTGGCTGTCGGTGGATCTGCCGGAAATGATCGCCCTGCGGGAAGGGCTGCTGCCCGCCGAATTCTGGATACACCACGTGGCAACCTCGGCGTTGGATCGATCGTGGTTCGATCTCGTCACCACCACCGATGTGATCATCACCGCCGAAGGTCTGCTGTTCTACCTGCCGCGGGCAGACGTGATGGCCCTGCTCGGCGATCTGGCAAAGCGGTTCCCCGGCGGCAGCATCGTCTTCGACATCATCCCGCCGTTGCTGGCCTGGCTCAGCCGAAAGGGTGCGAAGCCCGCCCGGAACGCCACCTTCCAACTACCACCGCTGCCGTGGGCGATCACGGCAGCGCAGGCCCGCCGACTCCCCGAAAAGGTCCCGCGCCTAGCGACATACACCGAATTGCCGACCGCCCCGGGACGCGGCTTCTGGTGGAACCCGAAATTTACCCAGATGATCCGCAAGACACCAATCCTCGGAAATCAGCGACACTTCATCGCCGAACTCGGCTTCGCCACCCACTGAACGCCCATACCTCCCTGGAGGCGAGCTCTCCGGTAACGAATGGCCTTGCCGCCCTGTGCATTACGGGAGCAGTCTGCCCGACTCGGCGTCGTACAACAGGACCCGGCCGGGTTGCGGGATCACCCAACCATCGCTGCCCACCGACGGCTCATCTGCCTCCGGCACAGTGACACTCAGGTTGAATCCGTCCGCTTCCACCGTGACCAGGGAAGTCGCGCCCAGGTGCTCCACCGTGGACACGACCCCGTGCAGCCCACCGTCCACCGCCTCGGCGGAATAGCCCAGGTACTCCGGTCGTGCGCCCCAGATCACCGATGGCTCGAGCCCGACCAGCTCGCCGGGGATCAGGTTCATCGGGGTGGAGCCGATGAAGTTGGCGACGAAAGTGTCGGCGGGCCTGCGGAATACCTCGCGCGCGGTGTCGAGCTGGCGGATCCGTCCGTCCGACATCACCGCGATCCGATCGGCCAAGGCCAGCGCCTCGGCCTGGTCGTGGGTGACGAAGACCGTGGTCACGCCGAGCTCGAGCTGGAGCTTCTTCAGGAAAGTGCGGGCTTCCAGGCGCAGCCGAGCGTCCAGGTTGGACAGTGGCTCGTCGAACAGGAACACCTTGGGGCGGCAGGCCATCGCCCGCGCCAGCGCGACCCGCTGCTGCTGCCCGCCGGACAGTTCGGCCGGTCTGCGCGCCATCAACCCCTGCAGCGACAACTGATCCCCGGTCTCGGTCGCCTTCGCCGCGCGGGTCCGCCGGTCGGTGCCGCGGACCTTCAACGGGTAGGCGATGTTGTCCACCACCGACATGTGCGGGAACAGCGCGTAGTCCTGGAACACCATCGCGACATCGCGGCGGCCGGGCGACAACCGGGTCACGTCCTTCTCACCGATCCGGATCTGCCCGCCGGTCGGGGTTTCCAGCCCGGCAATGGTGCGCAGCAGCGTGGATTTGCCGCACCCGGACGGCCCGAGCAGCGCGAAGAACTCACCATCCTGGATGGTGAAAGTCAGTCCGTCCAAGGCTGTTACGTCGCCGGGAAAGACCTTGGTCAGCTCCACCACATCGATCTGCGCCACCTAAGACTTGATCCCTCCATGGAACCGGAAGCCGTAGCGCCGGTTGACGAACAGGTACATCAGCACGACCGGAATCGAGTACAGCAGCGAGAACGCCGAGATCGGCCCCAGCAGTGCCCCACCGCCCTCGTCGTAGAAGGTGCGCACCACCACCGCGGCGGGCTGCTTCTCCTGGTCGCGCAGCAGCAGGAACGGCACCAGGTAGGTCCCCCACACGTTCACCACGGTCCACACCGCGATGGTCGCCAGCCCGGGTCGAGCCACCGGCACCACGATCTCGCGCAGGATCCGCAGCGGTCCGGCCCCGAACACCCGCGCCGACTCCTCATAGGATTTGGGCACCGCGTCCATGAAGTCCTTGAGGATGAAAATGGCCGCAGGCAGCAACCCGCCGGACAGCACGAGCACCACACCCAACTGCCGGTCCAGCAGCCCCAACTTCCAGACCATCAGGAAGATCGGCACCATCGCCGCCGTACCGGTGACCACACTCGACAGCAGCAAGAGCAGGTAGAGCAGCGCATCCCGGCCCGGAATCCGGACTCGGGACAACGCGTACGCCGCAAGCGCCGCGCTGGCAACCACCAGCACCATGCAGGAGAAGGACATGACCACCGAGTTCCACAGCGAGCCCATGGTCAGGTCGTTCTCGAACAGCGCCGAAAAGTGCTGCAGGGTCGGCTTTTCCGGCACGCGCGGCGCGTACCCGGGGTTGCTGTCGAACGGCGCCGAGGCCAGCCACAGCATCGGTAGCACGAAGAACCCGGTCAGCACCGCGATGAAGGTGTAGAACCCGATCCGGGCGACAATCTGTCTGGGATTCATTTGGGCCTCCGCCGCAGCAGCCGCAGGTAGAACAGGGCGAGCACCAGGTTGATCAGTAGCATCAGCACCGAAGCGGCCGCGCCGTACCCGAGTGCGCCGTCGTCGATCCCCTGCCGGTACAGGAAGATCGGCAATGTCTCGCTGCCATGGTTCGGCTCGCCACGGGTCAGCAGATATGGCGTGAAGTCGTTGAAGGTCCACAAGCTGATCAGCAGCGTGTTGGTCAGCACGTGCGCGCGCACGTGCGGAAACACCACATCCCGTAATGTTTGCGGCCCGGAAGCACCGGCCAGTCGCGCGGTTTCCAGATGCGAAGGCGGCACCGTGGACAGCGCAGCCGAGTACAGCAGCATGGAAAAGGCGGTGCCGCGCCAAATGTTGAACACGATGATCACGGCCAGCGGATGCCGGATCATCCAGGCATAGCCGGGGTTGTCCAGCAGCTGGTTGATGGTGCCCGCATCACGGTCCAGCATCGCGATCCACAGCACCGCCACCACACTGGACGGCAAAATCCAGGCCAGCAGCACCAAGCTTTCCACCACCGCGCGCAGCCAGCGGGCGGCGTCGCGCAGCGACCAGGCCAGGGTGAAACCCAGGAAGTTCTGCCCGATGACGGCCGAGCCGAAGACGAACAGCAGCGTGATCCACAGGCTGTTCCGGAACAGCGGGTCGTCCAGCGCGTTGGCGTAGTTGTCCAGCCCCACAAAGGACACGTCGACCGAGGTGCGCCCGGATACGGTGAGGTCGGTCAGCCCGATCCACAGTAGCCACAGCGCGGGAAACACCAGGAACGCCGCGATCAGCAGCAGTGCGGGCGTGACGAACGCGCTCGCCTTACCGCGTCCCAATCCCGCGACATCGCTGTCGGATCCGGCCGGTCGGACATCGGCGATGCCGGCCGGGCCGGGGGTCGCCGGGTCAGTCACTGGCTACCTTGTCCTTGCCCACCGCCTCCTCGACGGCCTTGCCGTACGCGGCGGCGGCATCGGCCGGGCTCGTGCCGGTGACCACATCCAGCGTCGCCTGCTGCATGGCCTTGGACACCGTGGAGTACTCCGGTAGCGCGGGTCGCAACGAGGTGATCGGCAGGATCTGCTCGGACACGAAGGTCAGCATCGGATCACCACCGAGCACCTCGGCGTTCACATCTTGTCGCGGCGTGATCCGCGCGCCGCCCATGCTGATCCACTGTTCGTATGCCGCTGGCGAATTCATGAATTGCAGCAGTTCCCACGCCAGTTCGACGTTCTTGCTCTTCGGGCTGACCACCCGCCCGCTGCCGCCGGACATGCTCACGTAGTCCTGCCCGTTCACCCCGGCGCGGGGCGCGGCCGCCGGGATCTTCGCCCAGCCGACCCCGGTGTCCCGATCCGCCATCGGGAAGCTGCCACCGGTGGGGTTCAGCACGCCACGCCATAGGAAGTCGCCCTCCAACAGGATGCCGACCTGGCCCTTGGCGAACTTCTCGAAGCTTTTTTCCCGGCCCTTGGCGTCCTGCTGCAACTCGGCATCGCCCAGTTCCTCGCCGTACAACGTGCGGTAGAACTCCAACACCTCACGGAAGTTCGCGGTGTTCCCGACCCACTTGGCGCCGTCGTGCATGGCGCTGCCCGCGCCCGCCAGCAGCGGCAGAATCCCCTGCATGGTCGTCGCTTCGCCGAAGCTGGTGCCCGCGTTCAGCTGCACCGGAATCACGCCGGGCACCGCCTTCAGCTTCCGGCCCGCGTCGAGCACCTGATCCCAACTGGTCGGCTGCCAGTTCGCGGGCAGACCAGCCTGCTCGAACAGATTGCGGTTGAAGAACAGCACCCGTCCATCGGTGCCCTGCGGGATGCCGAACTGCTTGCCGCCGTAGGACATCAGCCGCTGCACCGTCTCCGGCATGTGCTGCCATCCGTCCCACGCCTGGACCTTGTCGGCTCCGACCAGCTCGTCCAGCGGCGCGATCTGTTGTCCCTCGGCGAACTCGCCGACCCAGATCCCGTCCAGCGAGACGACATCGGCGCCGGTGCCGGTCTTCAGGTCCTTGGCGATCCGGTTCTTGTAGTCCTCATCCGGCACCCCGGTCGCCTGGAACTTCACCCGCACGGTGCGGCCCTTGGCCTGCTGCTCCTCGACGAACCGGGGGATGACCCACTCTTCGATCCACTTCGCCTCGTCCGCGTTCTTCCCACCGGCCGAGTTGATCGCGTTCGCCGTGATGGTCAGTGCGTTCTGCCCGCCGCTGTCCGACCCGCAACCCACCGTTGCGGCCAAGAGCACGCCGACGCTCGCCAACGCCGCGAGCATCCCCCTGTTCGGTGCCATGGGTACCTCCAGCACACTTCCGTTGTCATTTCTGACGGTGTCACAAGACGGCCCACACCGACGGTCATTCCCCGGAATAGGGCCGAAAGGTGTTGCGCCGAACCGACAGGGGCGTCATCCCACGCCTACTTTTCGGGGCTATCGAACACGTCGTCAGCGCCGTATGGTCCGATCATGCGCCGACTGTTCACTCGACTCGCATTCCCGCTCACGGCCGCCACCGCCGTGGTGGTCGGCTTGGCCGCGCCCGCGCAAGCGGCCGAAACGAAGCTGTCGGTGACAACGCTCACCACCGGTCCGTGCATCGGACGCCAGGACGTCACCGCGGCCCGATCCGCCAGCGGCACGGTGACATTCGCATGGCACCAGCCGACGCTGCTGCTCGGTCTTCCGCTCGGCTGTTCGGCTCGGCTCACGCTGCGCTGGCGGAACACCACCACCGGTGTCACCGGCGCCGACTCGTTCGACATCGCCTTCGGGTCGGTCGGCTGTGACATCCCGATCTGCATCGCCTACCGGGCGGCCACCGGCCCGGGCCGGATCACCGCCGACCTCGTCTCCGATCTGCCGCACCAGCCCGGTAAGGCGGAGTTGGACGTTACCGACTGAATTCTCGGTTACTCGACGATTACCGCCGCGCGTTATCGTGAATCCACAATAATTGCCCGGCAATATTTTTCGGAGCGCGGTCATGTCGCAATCGTTCGTGAAAACACACCATCGAGCGGACAATCTGGCGGCGGTTATCGGCGAACATGCGATGGCGCGGCCGGACAGTACCGCCATCGTCTGCGGCGATGACGTCACCGATTACGCGACGATGCATCGGGTGTCGCATCAGGTAGCGCATGCCCTACTCGCGGCCGGTCTGGAACGTGGCGATCGCATCGCCTATCTCGGCCGCGATTCCGCCCGGCTGTATCAGCTGCTGATCGGCTGCTCGATCATCGGAACGGTGCTCGTTCCGATCAATTGGCGGCTGACCAGCGCCGAGGTGACCCACATAATCACCGATGCGGACTGCGAAATAGTATTCCTGGACTCGGCCGCCGAAGAACTCGCCGCGAATCTGCCACCGGCCGGATGGAACCTCGCCCGGCTGATCAGGATGGACCGTGACGGCATACCGGGCGCGGCATTCACCGATTGGATTGCCGCACAACCCGATACGCCGCCAGCAGCGCGAACTACGCAGATCGACCCGCTGCTCCAGATGTACACCAGCGGAACGACGGGCGCGTCGAAAGGGGTCGTCATCGCGCAGCGGAGCTTGTTCGTCGTGTGGGACATCCTGCACCAGCAGGGTTTCGAATGGCTACAGATGGCAGACGACGACCGCTGTTTCGTGGCCATTCCTGGATTCCATATCGCGGGCCTCGGCTGGGTCGTCCAGGGCCTCATCGCGGGCGCTCCGCTGTTCATCCTGCCGGAATTCACTCCCGGCCGAGCGCTGGACATCATTCGGTCGCATTCGATCACCGTCATGTGCGGTGTGCCGGTGATGCTCGCGCTCATTCTCGCCGAGCCCGGAATATCCAGGGCGGACTTCGCCGGTCTGCGGCAGATCGCCTACAGCGGATCGCCGATACCCGAGGACATGCTCGTCGAGTGCATGACCAGTTTCGGCTGCGAGTTCGTCCAGTTCTACGGCATGACCGAAACCGCTACCCCACTGACCTTTCTGCCACCGACGGACCACAAGGTGGGCAGCCCTAGGCTGCGGTCGGCGGGATTCCCCTATCCCGGCTGCGCTATGGCCGTGGTGGACCCCGCCGGTAATCGACTGCCGCCCGGGGAGATCGGCGAGATCATGGCGCACGGACCGGCCCCCATGCTCGGCTACTGGAATCGGCCCGAAGCCACGGCCGACATCATCAGCGCCGACGGCTGGATCCACACCGGTGATGCCGGATGGATCGACCAGGACGGCTACGTCTACATCTGCGACCGGATCAAGGACATGATCATCATCGGTGGCGAGAACATCTATCCGGCCGAGGTGGAGAACGCCATCGTCGGCCATCCGGCTGTCCGCGAAGCCGCGGTCGTAGGGGTTCCCGACGACCGTTGGGGCGAAACCGTGCACGCCTTCGTCGCGCTGGTGCCGGGGCGAACGGTTACCCAGCGCGAACTCGTGCTGTTCCTGCGCGACAAACTCGCGTCCTTCAAGCACCCACGCCACGTCGAATTCGTCGACTATCTGCCCCGCAACGCGAGCGGCAAGATCCTGCGCCGTAAGCTGCGCGAGCGGTTTTGGGCGGACCGGGACCGCGCCGTCAACTGAGCCCCGGTTAGGGGTCGGTCGCATAGGGGTTCTGTGCGCCGGAAAGTGCCTGCTACACCTGGTTCTCTGGGGATGGAGGCACAGATGGAATTCCGGATACTCGGTGCATTGGATGTCACTGCGCACGGCGTGCAGGTCGATCTCGGCGGCCTCACCCGCCGCGCTGTGCTGGGGTACCTGCTCTTACATCCGAACCAGGTGGTGCCGGCCAGTCAACTGAGAGACGCCCTGTGGCACGGCGATCCGCCGCCAACGGCGCGAAAGATCGTGCAGAACGCCATCTCCGCGATCCGCAAGATCATCGCGGACCGCGCGCAGGCCGACCCCGCGACGGTCTTGCTGACGAAGGTGCCCGGTTACCTGCTCGAGGTCGACCCGGACGCGGTCGACCTGTGCCGCTTCCGTCGACTGGTCGAACAGGGACGGGCCGAATCGGCCGCGGGATCGCCCGCCGCGGCGCAGCTGTCGTTGCGGCGTGCGCTGCAACTGTGGCACGGCAACGCGCTGGCCGATCTGGCGGAGGCCGGAATACTCTGGCGCGAGCTGACCGCCCTGGCGGACGAGCGGCTCAACGCCTACGAAGACTGCTTCGACGCCGAGCTCGCCTGCGGCAGACACCGCGAGATCACCCCGGAGCTGGAAATACTCACCGCGGCAGCCCCCTTGCGCGAGGGTCTGTGCCGCCAATACATGCTTGCCCTGTACCGGTCCGGCAGGCAGGTCGACGCACTCGGTGTCTACCAGCGGTCACGGGCGAATCTGGTCGACGGCCTCGGCATCGAACCCGGCCGGGATCTGCAACGACTGCATCAAATGATCTTGACACAGGATGCATCGTTGCAGACCAGGAAGTTTCGGCCGCCCGCGTGATGTGCCACGGTCACCCGAAACGGCGTGCCGCTTCCATGCCGGAACGGCAGCACGCTTCGAGCTGCGCGCCACGCAGATAGTCCCCTGCCAGTGCGAGTCCGGGTACCGCCTCGACCTCGGCCCGCACCTTCGACAGGAATTCACCGTGATAGGGCAGATAGGCGCAATAGGCGGCGTCCCATATCCGTTCGACCTTGCGGACCCGACGGACCGGCCCCGTCCCGAGCAGCGAGGTGACCCGCTGCTCCGCCTCGTTCAACCACGTCTCTAGCACGTCCGGCGACGGCGTCGGCCTGGCCGCCCGGCCGCTGAAGGTGTATCGAACGATATTGAGGTCGTTGATTCCGTAGACGCCCGCATTGCTGCACGGTCCGTCATCGAGCACGATGGCGCGCACGCCCTGGTGGAAGACCGGCTGCTCGTATTCCACCAGCACAACCGTCGAAGGAAAGTATCTGACATCCATCAGCAGACTGCTCAGCGCCGGTAGGTCGGACTTGACGATGTCGGCCGCGGCGTGGGCCGGGGTCGCCAGCACCACACCGTCATACTGCCGCTCGCGCAGCGGCCCGCCGTTTCGCACAACGCCGACACCGGCGATGTGGCCGTCGTCGAGGAGCAATCGTTCGACCCGCGTGTCCGTCTGTGCCGCAACCCGTTCGGTCAGTGCGGTGATCGCGGGTTCGACGCCGTCGGTGAGTTGGTCGTAGGTGTCGAGGAACATGCCGAGGTTGGTACCGAACGTGCCCAGATACACCTCATCGGGTTCGGCACCGTTGAGCCGCACCGTCAGCGCGCGGAACATGTTGTGCGCGATGCGCGGACCGAAATGCGCGCTCAGCGGCCGATCGTCGCTCGCGGCGGCGATATCGGTGAAGGTGGCCGAGCCGAGAAATTTGTTCTCGGCATTGCGACGGACCCGGGACAGCAGGTAGAGCAGCTTAGCCAAATCGCTCGGCGGGCCGAGTTTCCTGAGCCAGTTCAGTTTTTCGAGCGGACCATTGCTGCTGTCGAAGGTGACCAGGCGCCCGTCGACGACCCGCGAGGTGTTGATCCCGAACGGCTCGTAACCGATAGCGCCCAGCTCGGCGAGCAGCGCGCGCATCGCGGTGTAGGTTCGCCCGAGATTCTTCCCGCCCATCATCACCGGGCGGTCTCCGAGGCGGTCGATGCCGAATCGGCCGCCGAGTACGCTCGACCGCTCGATCAGGTCGACCTCGTGGCCCGCGGTGTGCAATCGGAATGCCGCGGCCATTCCGGCGATCCCCGAACCGACTACCGCCACGTGTCGGGGCGGCTTACTCGTTGCTGTGTCCATCGCTTGTCCTCCTTGCTCAGTCCGGTGGGTACGGGGCGAGTTCGACGGTGCAAGTGGCGATCGTGGTGCCGAACTGGGACAGATCGAGCTCGACGACGGCGCCACCACCTCCGTCCGGCAGCACGGTGGCCACGAAGTCGGCGTCGACGTTCAGTTCGGCGAACCCGGTGAACGTCGCGTGGATGGCCGCGACGGCCGCGACCGGCGTTGCGAGCGCACCGATTTCGCAGGCCGCCAGCACGGCGGCCTGCCGGAAGCCCTCCAGGATGAGTGGGCCCGGCAGGTGGTCGTAGGTGTGGTCGAAGAACGACGGGTGTCGCTGATCCACCACCAACGGCAGCACCAGCGCCGAACCCTGTCTCGTATCGGGGCGGCCGACCACTACGTTGCGCGGGTTCCGGCGACCGATCCGTGCGGGCTGGACCGGTCCGCGGGCAGCGATTTCCGCATCCGGATCAGCCGGGCGTGTCTGCTGCTGATGTCGCCGGAATTGCTCGTATGCCTCGCGGGGAAACGCGATCCCACTGCCGCGCACGACCATCGCCAGGGCGGCACCGATCGTCAGGCTCGCGGTAAAGGTGTTGTCCGCGAAGTAGCCGCCGGTGCCGCCCGTCTGCGGCGCGTGAATACGGACGATGCCCTCCAGCGGCGCACTCCCGTCCTCGCGCAGGGCGCTGTGGTCCTCGACGTCAGTTTCCATCCGCTGCAGGCTCATCGGCGTACCGAGCGGCACCCGCAGATATCGATGCCCGATAACGGTCATCGCCTGCCGGATCGCCTCGACCGCGGCCAACGGGTCGTGATAGGCAGCGATACGGTCGGACCAGTGCGAGTGCGCCCTCGGTATCTGGATGGCGGCGAGAAATTCCGCCGGCCCGAGCGCAGTGGTGTCGGCCACGAACACTTCACCGAGACAACGGCGATGGGCCAGGGTGCGCGGCACGGTCTGCTCGAAGCTCAGTGTTTCTACGGTCATGGTGTCGTCCTCGAGGAGGCGAGCTCGGGCACTGTCAATCCGGCGCAGATCAATTCGGCCAGCGCACGTGGTGTCGGATCGGCGAAGAAGTTCTCCAACGGGAGTGCCGTTCCCGCAACAGTGTTCAGTCGCGCGCGCAGCTCGAGCACGGACAGCGAAGTGAGGCCGGACCCGAGAATGCCTGTCTCGGTGTCGATGTCATCAACCGGGCAGTCGATCAGGATCGCACTGAGCTGCGCGCGCACCACGCCGAGCACATAGTCGAGTCGCCGCGCGGGATCCAGCTCGGACCATCCGGCGCGGAATTCAACGGCCGGGTCCGGCCCTGTGGCCGAGTCGGCGGGCTCGGCTCGGCCGAGATCGTCCGGCATCGAGACGACACGGTGTTCGGAATCGCACCAGTAATGCGCTCCCGTCCGCCAGTACCGCCGATGCTGGAAAGCGTAGGTCGGCAGGTCGACGAGCGCTGCACCGCTGTCCGCGAACACCGCGGGCCAGTCCATGGCCGCGCCCCGAATCCAGGTACCGGCGGCCGCCCGGAGCAGACCGGCGTCCTCGGGCTCACCGGCGCGCAATGTCGGAATCGACACGACGCGACCGTCGGCAATGCACTCTTGGCTCATACCGGACAGGACGTCGCCGGGCCCGAGCTCGACGAACGTCCCGACGCCCGCACCGAGCAGGAACCGGACGGAGTCATAGAACAGCACCGGTTTTCGGGCCTGATCCACCCAGTAGTCGGGGATGCACAATTGCGTAGCCGGAGCGCCGGTCACGTTCGAGACCACCGTCATCGCCGGGGGTCGCAGCTCGGCCTTCGCCACAACGGCTCGGTAGTCGTCGAGCAGGTCATCGAGATGCGATGAATGGAAGGCGCGGTCCACCCGGAGTTGTTTGACGCGCCTGCCCCGTTCGCGCCACTGTTTGGCGACCGCCTGCACGGCGTCGCCGTCCCCGGAAATGACGGTGGCGTTGGGGCCGTTGCTGGCGGCGACCGACACGCGGCGATCCGATCCGACGAGCGAGGCCACCACCTCCTCGTGGGTGGCGCGGATCGAAACCATTGCCCCTGGACCGAGCCGCTGCATGAGCCGTCCTCGGGCGGCGACCACCGCCGCCGCATCGGACACCGAGAAGACACCGGCGAGGTGGGCGGCCGCCAGCTCCCCTATCGAGTGACCGAGCACGAAATCAGCGCGGAAACCCCATGATTCGAGCAATCGGAACAGCGCTACCTCGATCGTGAACAGCGCGGGCTGGGTGAAGTCGGTGCGGTCGAGCAGGGCGGCGGAGCCGTTGTCAGGCAGCGCGGCGGAGCCGTTGTCGGGCAGAGCGGCGGAGCCGTTGTCGGATCCGAACAGCACCGGACGCAGCGGGCGGTCGAGATGTGGATCGAAGCAAGCACACAACTCATCGACAACCTCCTTGAACCGCGGAAACCGTTGATAAAGTTCGCGACCCATGCCGATCCGCTGGCTGCCCTGACCTGGCAACAGCACGGCCACGGTGCCGTTGCGGGTGCTCGGCGCGATTCCCGCCGCGACGGACCGGTGCAGCGCGCCCTCGGCCAGTGCCGACGCACCCGCAAGCAGCTCGGTCCGCGTATCCGCGAGCAGCACCGCGCGATGAGGGAACACGGCACGCGTTGTCGCCAGCGCCGCTCCGATATCGGCGATCCGCTGCCCCGGCTCGGCGGTGCAGGTTTCACGCAACCGCGCCGCCTGATCGCGCAACGCCCGCACCGACTTCCCCGACAGCACGCATGGCCACACCAATGGCGGCACAGCCACTTCCGGGCTTCCCACGGCAGCAGACTCTTCGGCTGGGTCGTATTCGACGATCACGTGCGCGTTGGTGCCGCTGAACCCGAACGAGGACACCCCGGCCCGGCGCGGCCGCCCGCTGCCCGGCCAGGCCTGCCGTTCGGTCAGCAGCCGGATCTGACCGGCCGACCAGTCGACGTGCGTCGACGGCGCATCCACATGCAGTGTCGCGGGCGCGATGCCGTGCCGCATGGCCAAGACCATCTTGATGAGCCCGGCGGCACCGGAGGCGGACTGGGTGTGCCCGAAGTTCGACTTGATCGACCCGAGCCACAACGGCTGTCCCGGCGGGTGTTCGCGCCCGTAGGTGGCCAGCAATGCCTGCGCCTCGATCGGATCGCCGAGCACGGTGCCGGTGCCGTGGCCCTCCACCACGTCCACGGCGGCCGCCGAGAGCCCCGCGGTGGCCAGCGCACGGCGGATCACCCGCTGCTGGGACAGCCCGTTCGGTGCGGTCAGACCATTGGAGGCGCCGTCGGAATTGACCGCGGAACCGCGGACCACCGCGAGCACCCGATGCCGATTGCGCCTGGCGTCCGAGAGGCGTTCCAGCACAAGCACCGCGACGCCCTCCGACCACGCGGTGCCATCGGCCGCCGCGGCATAGGACTTGCACCGGCCGTCCGGCGCCGCCGCGCGCTGCCGGGAGAAGACCACCAGTTGCCGCGGCTGCGCCATCACGGTGGCCCCACCCGCCAGGGCGACCGAACAGTCGCCTGCCCGTAGCGCGAGCACCGCCTGATGCAGCGCGACCAATGAGCCGGAGCACGCCGTGTCGACCGTGACGGCGGGACCCTCCAGCCCCAGCGCGTAGGCGACCCGTCCGGCCAGGACGCTGGGCGTGTTTCCCAGCACGTAATACGTCTCGTACCCGTCCCATTCGCGCGACCACTCCCAGTAGGCCTGGTCCATGCAGGCAGCGAAGACACCGGTGTCGGTGCCACGCAACGTCATCGGATTGATCCGTGACCGCTCTATCGCCTCCCAGGCGACCTCGAGCAACAGTCGCTGTTGCGGATCGATCGCCAGCGCCTCGCGATCGGTGATGCCGAAGAATCCCGCGTCGAACTCGGCGACGTCCTCGAGGAACGCCCCGGCGTCCACCGTCGGCACATCCGGGTCGCTGTCGTATGCGGCGGCGGGCGGCCAACCCCGGTCGGGCGGGAAGCCCATGACCACTTCGCGTCCTTCGAAAACCAACTGCCACAGGTCTTCCGGTGAGCGGATGTCCCCGGGGAACCGGCAGGCCATGCCGATGATCGCGATCGGCTCGCCGGTCCGTTGCTGTACCTCGTGTAACCGCTGCTTGGTCTCGTACAGTTCCCGCGCGGTTCGCTTGAGGTATCTGCGCAACTCCTCGTCGGTTGCCATCGGTCGTTTCCTCCTCTGCGCCCGGACAGGTCGGCGCGATCAGCTCAGCCGTTCGACGAATTCGAAGAGCTCGCTGTCCTCGGCGTCGTCGAGATCGCTGATGGCCTTGGTGGTTTCGCGGCTGTCCAGGGCACGGGCCAGTGCCGCCAGCCGGGCGGCGATCGTCGCGCGTTCGGTGTCGGTGAGTTGTGCGGCGGCACAGTCCCGCTCGACCGTTTCGATATCGGCGATGACCTGCGCCCGTGCGTCCGGCGCTACTTCGGCGCGGAGATATTCGGCCAATGCCTCGGGTGTCGGGTAGTCGAAGACGATCGTCGTCGCCAACTTGGTGCCGGTCGCCGCTTCGAGTCGATTACGGAACTCCATCGCCGCGAGCGAATCGAAACCGATGTCCTGGAACGGGATATCGGCGCTGATCGCGTCCGGTGACGAGTGACCGAGGACCGCCGCGGCCTGCGAACGGATCACCTCGACCACGACTCGGCGCTGATCGGCGGGTGACAGGCCGGACAGCCGGGCCGTCAGCTTGTCCGGTCGGCCCGACCCGCTGTCGGCGGCGAGCCGCGGGACGCGCACCAGACCACGCAACATCGGCGGCAGCTGCTCCGGGCCGATCCTCGAGAGTACGGACTTGTCGATCCGTGCGGCCACCGGGCAGGTCTGCCCCGACGCCAACGCGGCATCGAAGAGGGCCGTGCCCACCACCGCGTCGAGCGGGACGAATCCTTCCCGACGCAGCCGGGCCCAATCCTGTTCGGTCAGCTGACCTGTCATGCCGCCGATGCCTTGCCAGGCGCCCCATGCCACCGAGGTGGCGGGCAGTCCGGCGACCCGGCGCGACTGTGCCAGTGCGTCCAGGAACGTGTTGGCGGCGGCGTAGTTCGCCTGCCCCGGCGCGCCGAGCACACCTGCCATCGAGGAACAGAGCACGAACTCGGCCAAGTCCAGGCCCTTGGTCGCCGCGTGCAGGTGCCATGCCGCGTCCACTTTGGGCCGGAATACGGTGGCCACTGCCGTCTCGGTCATCGAATCGAACAGTCCGTCGGCGAGCACACCCGCGGCGTGGATCACGGCGGTCAGCGGATGATCCGGCGCGATGGCCGCGAGCAGTGCGGCCACCGCGTCCGGATCCGCGACGTCGCACGCCACGACGTCGACATTCGCACCGGCAGCGCCCAGTTCGGTGACCAACTCCGCGACGCCCGCGGCATTCGGGCCGCGCCGACTGGCCAGCACGAGGTGCCGCACGCCGCGGACACCGACCAGATGCCGCGCGAGCACCGCACCGAGCCCACCGGTTCCGCCGGTGATCAGCACCGTGCCATGCGGGTGCCACGGTACGGGCAGGGTGAGCACATTCTTGCCGATGTGGCGGGCCTGGCCGAGGAAGCGGAAGGCTTCGGGTGTGTGCCTGATGTCCCAGGCCGTTGTCGGGATCGGGTCGAGCGCACCGGATTCGAACAGCCCCACCAGAGTTGCCAGGATCTGGCCGAGTCGATCCGGACCGGCCTCCATCAGGAAGAAGCTGCGGTACGTCAGTCCGGGATGACGCGCGGCCACTGCCGCGGGATCGCGCCGGTCGGTCATTCCCATTTCCAGGAAGCGGCCACCTTCGCCGAGCAATCGCAGCGAGGCGTCGACGAAATCGCCCGCCAGCGAATCGAGTACGACGTCGACGCCGCGCCCGCCGGTGGCGGCGGAGAACTTCTGTTCGAAGTCGAGCGTTCGGGAGTCGCCGATGCGCTGATCGTCGAACCCCATGCCGCGCAGCACATCCCATTTCGGTGTGCTCGCGGTGACGAAGAGTTCCAGACCGAGGTGCCTGGCCAGCTGGATGGCCGCCATGCCGACCCCACCGGTCGCCGCGTGCAGCAGCAGCGATTCGCCGGCCCGCGCACCCGCCAGGTCGACCAACGCGTAGTAGGCGGTGGCGAAGACGACGGGCACCGCGGCCGCCTGTGCGAAGGACCAACCCCGCGGCATACGGGCGAGCAGCCGCCGATCGGTCACCGCGGTCGCGCCGATGCCGGACACGAATCCCATGACACGGTCACCGACCGCGAATTCGGTGACGTCGGCGGCGACCTCCAGCACGACCCCCGCGCCCTCGCCACCGATCGCCGCTTCCGGATCCGGATACATGCCGAGCACGATCAGCACATCACGGAAGTTCACACCTGCCGCGCGCAGGCCGATCCGTACTTGACCGGGCGCCAACGGTTCCGCTGTCCGCTCAGCCGCGACCAACGCCAGGTTGTCGCCGGTCAGCGTGCCCTTGCCGTGCTGCGTCAACCGCCATGCGCAGCCCGCGAGCAGGTCAACCGAACCGACCGAATCCGCGGTGGCCCTGCGCAATCGGGCAACATGCGGCACTCCACGGCGCACGGCCACTTGCGGCTCGTCCGTCGTGGCCAATGCCTGCTCGACCGCGTCACGATAGTCGGCCGACTCGTCCACGTCGACGAGGACCAGGCGGCCGGGATGTTCGTGCTGAGCGCTGCGCAGCAGGCCCCATGCGGTCGCGTCTGCCGCGTCGACCGTCTCGCCGCGGTGTACCGCGACCGATCGGCGGGTCACCAGCACTACGGATGCGGTTGCCCACTCCTCCGAGGAGACCAGCTCCTGTGTGCGGGAGAGCAATTCGGCAATCCGTGCGCGCACCGCCTGCGGCCATGTCGTGGGCGATTCGTCGGCGGGCGCGGGCGGGTCGGCGAAGGGCATGACCACGGCCTGGTGTCCCGCCATCGAGACAATGTCGAGGCCCGCGGTCGGTGCCGCCGACCAATTGGCCTCGGCAGCAACGTTTTCCTGGCGAACTGTACTGATCCATGCCGATTCGAGCAGGGGCTCGGCGGTCTTGGCGAGCAACGCGCCGAACGACTCCGGCGCGACCGACCGCATCGACAGTGTGTCCAGAGTCGCGACGAGCGCGCCGGTGTCGTCGGTCGCGGTCAGCGCGATGCGGTCGGATCCCTGTGCTGTCAGCCTTACTCGCAACGCGGCAGCCCCTGCGGTGTACAGCGACAACCCCTCCCAGGAGAATGGCACACTCACCTCGCCCGCATCGGCGCCGGGCAGCAGCCCGCCGACCGCGATGGCGTGCAGCGCCGAATCCAGCAGGGCCGGATGCAGTCCGAACCCTCCGGCTGCTTCCCGCGCCAGGTCCGGCAACGCTACCTCGGCGAATACCTCGCTCTCACTGCGCCATACAGCGGTGAGGCCGCGAAACATCGGGCCGTACCGATAGCCGAGGTCGTCGAATGCCGGATAGGCGTCGCCGATATCCACCGGCACCGCGCCCGGCGGTGGCCAGGCCGAGTCGACCACCGGTCGCTCGTCCGCGGCCGGTGTCACGACGCCGACCGCGTGCTTTGTCCAGCTGGTCAGCTCCTCGGGCACGGCATCCGCCGCCCCCTGTGGCCGGGCGTACACAGTCAACGACCGCACACCCGTTTCCTGCGGTGCTCCGGCTATCACACGCAGTTCCACCGCGCCGTCGGCAGGCAACGCCAGCGGCGCTCGGAGCACCAACTCGCCCAGCCTCGGACAATCCACCAGCGCACCGACATACAGCGCCATGTCGACGAGCGCGGTCCCCGGCAGCAGCACCACGTCGCCGATCGCGTGATCGGCCAGCCACGCGTGGCTGCGCAGCGACAACCGGCCGGTGCACACCAGCTCCGGCGAATCCGGCACGCTGACAATTGCCGCCAGCAACGGGTGATCGGCATCCAGAAGACCAGATTGGCGCAGATCGACCCGGCCGCCGAGTTCGCCGAGTTCGAGCCAGTACCGTTCACGCTGGAAGGCGTAGGTCGGCAGCTCGATCGCACGCGCACCGGTCGCGGCGAACAGAGTGGTCCAGTCGACTACGGCGCCCGCGCAATGCGCCGTTGCCAGACCGGTGAGTATGCCGAGCACTTCGTCGTCATCCCGGCGGGCCCGCATCGTCGGCGCCAGCGTGATGGCCCCGGTCTCGACCTCGACCGCGGTCTCGGCGACCATCGCACCCAGCGCGGCACCCGGCCCGGCCTCCAGGAAGACGGTCACCCGCTCCCGCTCCAACAGCCACCGCGCCCCGGCCATGAACCGCACCTGCCGCCTGACCTGGGCGGCCCAATACCAGGGCGAACACAGCTCATCGGCACTCGCCGGTTTCCCGGTGAGCGTCGATACGATCGTCACGTTCGGCTGGTTATAGGTGAGGCCGAGGCAGACTTGCTCGAACGCGGCCAGCATCGGTTCCATCCGCGGTGAGTGGAACGCGTGACTGACCGCGAGCCGTTTCGTGGTGGCGCCACGGTCTTTCAGCACCGCCGCCACCTCGCTGACCGCCGCCTCGTCACCCGAGACGACGATCGAGCGCGGCCCGTTCACCGCGGCGATGCCGACCGCGCCGGTGTGGTCGCGCAGCACCTCTGAAACCTGTTCTTCGGTGGCCGTGATCGACACCATCGCGCCGCCCTCGGGCAATTCCTGCATCAGGCGCCCGCGCGCGGCGACCACGGCGCACGCATCGGCCAGCGACCACACGCCCGCCACGTACGCCGCGGTGAGCTCGCCGATCGAATGCCCGATCAAGTAATCCGGCTGCAGACCCCACGAACGCAACAGCCGAAAAATCGCGACCTCCACCGTGAACAGCGCCGCCTGGGTGTAGGCGGTCTGATCCAGCAGGGTCGGCCCGGAGCTCGGCTCGGCGAAGACGACCGCGCGCAGTGGGACATCGAATGCCCCGTCGAACTGTGCGCACACCTCGTCGAACGCCGCGGCGAACACCGGATAGGTCTCATACAGTCGCCGGCCCATCCCGATCCGCTGGGCGCCCTGCCCCGGAAACAGCACCGCCGTCTTGGCGTTCGGCCGGGCCACACCACGCAGCAGCACCGCCGAATCGGAACCGGCGGCCCGCGATTCGCCGGTTGCCAGCGCGCGTAGCGCCGACAGCAAGGCGCCGTGGTCACGGCCGAGCAGGATAGCGCGGTGATCGAAGGTTGTCCTGGTCGCCGCCAGCGAGTAACCCACGTCCACCGGGTGCGCGGTCGATCCCGGACCGGATTCCGTCAGCTGGGTCAGCAATCGATCGGCCTGTGCCGGTAGCGCTTTCGCGCTCGCCCCGGTCACTACCCACGGCACTACCGGCGGGTCGGACCGCCGCTCGGGCGCGGCGGCCGGATCGTGCGGCGGCTCCTCCAGAATCAGGTGCGCGTTCGTACCGCTGATGCCGAACGTCGACACCGCGGCCCGCCGCGGACGACCGTGCCCCGGCCACGGTTCGGCCTCGATGAGCAACCGGACATCGCCGCCGGACCAGTCCACGTGGTCGGTCGGCCGCTCGATGTTCACGGTGCGCGGCAGCAGCCCGTGCCGCATCGCCATGACCATCTTGATGACTCCGGCCACCCCCGCCGCGGCCTGCGTGTGTCCGAGGTTCGACTTGACCGAGCCGAGCCACAGCGGCTCCCCCGCGCGGCGGCGCGCACCATAGGTTCGCAGCAGCGCCTGTATTTCGATCGGATCGCCGAGCACCGTGCCGGTGCCGTGCCCCTCCACCGCGTCGATCTCGGCCGCGCTCAGCTCGGCATCGGCGAGGGCGTCATGGATGAGTTGTTGCTGCGCGGGGCCGTTCGGTGCGGCGAGCCCGTTGGAAGCGCCGTCCTGGTTGACCGCGGAACCCCTGATCACCGCGAGGATGCGCCGACCGTTGCGGCGCGCGTCCGAGAGCCGTTCCAACACAACGACGCCCGACCCCTCCGACCACGAGGTGCCGTCCGCGTCGGCGGCATAGGACTTACAGCGCCCGTCGGCGGACAGCCCCCGCTGGATACAGAACGCCAGGTACCGACCCGGCCTGCCGACCACGGCCGCGCCGCCGGCCAGCGCCAGATCACACTTGCCCGCCCGCAGCGCTTCGCTCGCGAGATGCATGGTGACCAGCGACGACGAGCATGCCGTGTCCACCGTCAACGCGGGCCCCTGCAGGCCGAGCTGATAAGACACCCGACCCGAGGCGACGCTGCCCGCCATGGCGGTCAACATGAAACCGGCGAGTTCCGGCGGCACCTGCTCGTTCACGTAGTCGCTGCCGAACATTCCGACATAGACGCCGGTGCGGCTGCCCCGCAACGAATCCGGCACGATCCTCGCGGTTTCCAGCGCCTCCCAGGTCGTCTCCATCAGCAGCCGCTGCTGCGGATCCATGGTCAATGCTTCCCGAGGCGAGACGCCGAAGAACGCGGCGTCGAAATCCGCTGCACCGGTGAGGAACCCGCCGTGACGCACGTAGGATTTGCCCATCTTTCCCGGCTCCGGGTCGTACAGATCTTCCGGCCAGCCACGGTCGGTGGGGAACTCCGATATCGCATCGCGTCCCTCGACGAGCAACCGCCAGAGGTCCTGCGGCGACTCGACGCCGCCCGGGAATCGGCACGCCATGCCCACGATCGCGATCGGTTCGTTGCGGCCACCGTGCTCGGCGGGCCCGGCCCGCACGACCCCGACATCGCCCGCGACCTCGGCGCGCACCAACTGCTCCCGGAGAAATTCGACCAATCGGTCCACCGACGGGTAGTCGAACGCGACCACCGCGGTGAGCTCGACCCCGGTCGCGGTCCGCAAGCGGTCGCGCAACTCGACCGCGGACCGCGAGTCGAATCCGAGCTGCTGGAACGACTCCGCCGGATCGACCAGGTCCGGGCCGCTGTCGCCGAGCACCGCGGCCACTTCGCGCAGCACGATGTCGCGGAGCATGCGCCGCTGCTCATCGATGGATCGGCGGCGCAGCGCGGCACGAATATCGGAACCGAGTGTTTGTGACATTTTCCGGGCTCCTCGTATCGGTATGCCGCCGAATCGAAATGGCCAGGCCGCTCCGAATTGAACCAAGCGTAATCAGGGCACGGTTTACCTCCGCCCATCGCCCGGTAACCATCGATCCATCGGCACTGCTGATTCGAATTCGAGCTCGGTATTTTGAGAAAAGCAAAGACAATTCGATGTCAGGAGCACACGATGCCGGTGCCGACACCCGCGGACTTCGATCACCTCAGCGACCTCGTCGCCATTTCCGATGCCGCGGCACGGTCGGCGAGCACGATCAGCGAGGTGTTCACCGGGCGACCGCTTGGCGTCGCGCCGATCGGCACCGCCGATGACGTGCGCGCCGCGGTCGCCGAAGCGCGCGCCGCCCAGGCGGATTGGGCGGCGCGGCCGGTGCACGAACGCGCGGCCGTCATCGAGCGCTACCGAAATATGGTGCTGGACCACCGCGATTTCCTGATGGACGTCGTGCAGGCCGAGACCGGAAAGGCCCGCTGGACCGCGCAGGAGGAGTGCCTCGGAATCATCGCGGTCGCGCGCTATTACGCCCGCCATGCGCCGAAAATACTGCGACCGTATCGCGTTCGGGGCCCGCTGCCGTTGGTGACGAAGTCGGTGGTGCACCATCAACCGTGTGGTGTCGTCGGCGTGATCGCGCCGTGGAACTACCCGATGTTCCTCGCTATCGGCGACGCGCTGCCCGCATTGGTCGCCGGCAATGCGGTCGTCCTGAAACCCGCTGGGCGCACGCCGTTCTCCGCGCTCGCCAATGCCGAACTGCTGTACTGCGCCGGGTTGCCGCGCGAGCTGTTCGCGGTCGTTCCCGGTTCCGGCGAGGTGGTCGGCGCCGCTCTCGTCGACACCTGCGATTACCTCATGTTCACCGGTTCGGCCGCCACCGGCAGGCAGCTGGCGCAGCAGTGCGGACAGCGACTTGTCGCGTTCTCCGCCGAGCTGGGCGGCAAGAACCCGATGATCGTCACCGAGGGCGCGAATCTGGCCAAAGCCGCCAAGGTCGCGCGGCGCGCCTGTTTCGGTAATGCCGGCCAGCTCTGCCTTTCGGTCGAACGCATCTATGTCGAATGTGGGGTCGCCGAGGCGTTCACCGCAAAGTTCGTCGCGGCGACCGAAAGCATGGTTCTCGCGGCCGGTTACGACTTCCGCGCCGACATGGGCAGCCTGGCCTCGACCGACCAGCTCGAGACGGTGACCAAACATCTGGCCGACGCGAAATCCAAGGGAGCCGAGGTACGCACCGGCGGGAATCCGCGGCCGGATATCGGCCCGCTCTTCTTCGAGCCGACGGTGCTGACCGGGGTGACCGACCAGATGGAATGCGCCAGGAACGAAACGTTCGGCCCCCTGGTGTCGATCTACCCGGTCGCCGACGTCGACGAGGCGGTGGCCCGCGCCAATGACACCGAATACGGTCTCAGCGCCAGTGTTTTCGCCGAGAGCCCGGCGTACGGCGAAACCATCGCCGTGCGCCTGCGTTCGGGCGCGGTCAATGTCGACGAGGGCTATTTGCCCGCCGCCGCCAGCCCGGGCGCACCGATGGGTGGGATGGGCAGTTCCGGCATCGGCCGCAGGCACGGACCGGCCGGGTTGCTGAAATACACCGAGCCGCAGACGGTGGCCACCACCAGGGTCATCGATCTCGATGCGCCACCGGCGATCGCCAGCGCGCGCTGGCGGGGACTAGAGGCTCCCCTTGCCCAACTGATCAGTCGGCTGCCCGGTCGATAGGGCGCAAGCGCGCCGGGCCGCTTCGACACCGGCGCGGTAGCACCCTTCCAGGGCGCCGCCGCGGAGATAGTCACCGGCCAGCGTCAAGCCAGGACATTCGGACAACGCGGTGTCGAGCGCGGAAAGGAAATCGCCGTAGTACGGGAGGTAGGCGCAGTACCCCGCCTGCCAACTCCGCCGCAGCGTATGGACTCGGTGCACCGGGCCGCCACCATAATGGTCCAGCGCCCGTTGCTCGGCCTCATCGAGCCAGCGCTCGAACTCCGCGTCCGAGGGCGCGGGCCTGGCCCGTCGGCCGTGAAACATGTAACGGCCGATGTGCCGGTCGGTGCGGCCCTCGGCGACCGCCAAGCTGCACGGCGAGTCGTCCTCCACCGAGAAACCGTAGGCGCCGGGCCCGAACAGTTCTCGGTCGTACTCGACCATCGCGACAGCGCCAGGAAAATACCGGACCTGCGCCAGCAACTCGCTCAGCTCGGGAAACTCCGGTTTCACCAGGTCTGCCGCATCGTGCGCCGAGGTCGCCAGGATCACGCCGTCGTAGTCGTATTCGCGAGTCGGCCAGCCGTTCTCCGAGATCGCGAGGCCACTCACCTGGCCGCCGCGCACGACGATCCCCTCCACCCGCGCATCCGTCCGCACCGTGACGCGCCGGGCGAATTCGTCGACCGCAAGCTGCACGCCGCCGGGCATTCGGTAGAACCGTTCGACAAACCATCCGAGGTTGGTCCCGAATGTGCCGAGGTACACCTCATCCGGCTCGGCGCCGTTCATCCAGCGAATCATCGGCCGCACCACAGTGCTCAGGCCGGGGCCGAAATGCTCGCTCAACGGCTTGTGGTCGCTGCGGGCGCCGAGCGTGGCGAAGTAACGCGAGCCGAGGAACCTGCCATCACCGCGCACCTTGCCGACCAGATACGCGAACTTGGCGACCTCCCGTGCCGAACCGACACTGGACAGATACCGCATGACGGCGTGGTATCTGGTCGGATCGACCATGATCAGTTTGTCGCCGACGGTGCGTGCCAACGCGATCGAGTATCGCTCGTAGGAGTCGACCCCGAGGTCGGCAAGGAATTCGCGGAAGCCGAAGTACTTTTCGCCGATCAGCTGGGCACCCATCGTGACGGGCCGGTCGCCGAGCCGATCGAGTCCGAGCCGCCCGCCGAGCACGGTGTCGCGCTCGATCAGCTCCACCTGCGCGCCTGCCCGGCGCAGCTGGTAGGCGGCGGCCATGCCGGACACCCCGCCGCCGATGACGGCGAACCGCCGGTCCGCACATCCCGATCGGTGTTCCATGATGCACTCCTCACAACCGGGATTTCCACCCTGCCCCGGCGGGTGCATCGATATAACCCCTACCGTGCCCCCTATCACAGCGGCTTGCGCAACAGAAAGCGTAACTCGGTTCGTCTGCGCACCCGCAGCTTCCGGTACACCCGGGTCAGATGCTGCTCGACGGTGCTCGTGGTGATGCCGAGCCGCCGGGCGATCTCGCGATTGCCACTCCCGCCGGCGGCCAGTTCGGCCACCCTGCGCTCGGCCGCGCTCAATGACCCGACATCAGGTGGGGCACCGGTGTTCTCGCTCGGCGTCCCGGACGGGGCAGTCCGATCACCGATCAAACGATCCCGCACGGGGCCCGCGCCGCACTCGCCCGCGAGGCGCAGTGCCGTCTGCTCCACCGACCGGGCTCGATCCCGTTCGCCGATGGACTCGTGCGCCCTGGCGAGGTCGGCGAGCACGACGGCGAGCTCATGTCGGTCGTGGCCGGACCGCGCGATGGTTTCGGCCCGTCGCAACAACCGCAGTTCGGCGCGCGGATCGGCTTCCATGGCTGCCAGCAACCGCAGTGAGACCGCCCCGCTTTCGTGCCGGCCCGGGTCGCCGAGCAGATCGAGATGCATCGTGACGAAGGCACGGGCCCGACGCTGATCACCGGCCAGCAGATAGGCCTTGGCGACATCGTTGCGCCACGGCAACAGCCCGGGAATGTCCATCCGCCAGCGCCGCATCATCGAGCCGCAGACCTGGAAGTCGAGCAGCGCGTCGTCGAATTTCGACATCGCGAGCGAATAGTGTCCGCGGGCACGCAGATACGGCAGCGCGAAGCGCGAGTCGAACAGCGTCAGCGGCACCTCCCGGTCCAGTTGGGCGCGCGCCTCGTCGTATCTGCCCGCGGCGGTCAGCGCCAGCACACAGCTCGACAGCGCGCGCCCGATGCTGGTACCGAGGTTGGCCGCGGGCACATAGTTCAACGCCGCCATGGCCAGGCGCACCGCGGCGGCCAGATCGCCTTGTCGGAGGGCGATTTCGGAACGCAGCCCGGCGAAGATCGACTGCCAGGTCGGTGAGCAGCGCGCCGCCGCCTCGGCCAGTAGCGTGTCGCACCAGGCCGCGGCGATCTCCAGTTGCCCCGAGTAGATCAGGCATTCCAGTGCGGTGGTCAGCGCGTCGAGGGTCGATGAATCGAGCCGGTGGCGCGACAACACCCGGTGCGCGGCCGCGACCGTGGTCTCGCCCGCGCAGTCGGTGAGCACGCCGGTCAGCAGGTTCGCCGCGATGACCTGCACGCACGACGCCTCGGGGACGGTGGCGGCCGGTTGGGTGGTGGTGCGGGGCTTCGGCAACTCGGGGTAGGAGTAGGCGATCCAGGACCGCAGGAACGCGAGTTCGGCGGTGGGCACGCCCCGCGACATCGCGCGATCCCGTTCCACCAGATCCAGCACCGCGCGCGCCTCGTCGACGCGGCCGTGCCACAACAGATATCGAACGACCGCGGGCAGCGTGGACGCGGACAATCGCCCGGTCTGCAACGCCGTGTTCAGTCGAGCGAAATTCCTGGTCGCCGGGGATGGGTTCACCCGCCACTCGACGGAGACCAATTTGGCCGAGATCTCGGCGCGCTCGCCCGCCTCGGTGGTGGCACGGTAGGCCGCCTCGAGATATTCGACGGCCCGGCCGATCTGATCCATGGCGAGCAAGTCGTCGGCCGCGTTCCGCAATACCGTTGCCGCCCAGGGATATCCGAACGAGCCGGCTGCGGACAGGTGCCCGGCGACGGTCGTCGCGGGCGCGCCCGACTCGTGCAGGGCGACGGCCGCTTTACCGTGCAACCGTTTCCGGGTGTCTATCGACATCTGATGGCCGAGGCGCCGCCGGAGCTCCGGGTCGCGGATCCGGCCGCCGTCGACCACTCCGGCCTGTGTCATCCACGCGAGGGCGGACAGCACCTGCTGTGGGTCGGCATCCAGGATCCGGGCGATCAGCTCGGGCGTTGCCTCGGCATCGATGATCGACATGACTTCCGCGATCCGCGTCTGTCCGACCAGGTCGGCGACGGCGCACGACTCGCGATCGACTACGGCGGGTGGTGTCCGCGGCGGATCGTAGAGGTCGATGGCGTCAGCATCGAAAATGACCACCGGACCGGGTGGTGCGTTGCCGGCGGACACGCGCTTCATGATGGTCGGCCTTCTGTTGTTTCCCTGTCGACGTCGTGCATTCCACAATTCGTCCCATGTGGATTTGTCCAAGGATTGCCCTGCGGCGTTGCAGGAATGCCGATACCCGAGCAGTGGCCGCATAAGTGGCACGCATCGACTAGTTCTACCGGACCCAGCAAACCGCACCGCGCGCGCGGTTGTCAAGGTACCCGGAATTCCATTGGGGCCACAAAATATAGGGGCACATAGGGGTTTTGTCCCGGTCGCCCGATTGCGAAAGTTGGCGTGCCGGTGGCCGCCGACATCGACGCTCGCGTTGGGAGACTCCGTGTCCAAGCAACTGGGTGCCGCGCTGCGGACCGAGACCGGTATCGACGCGATCGTGCGGCGACACTTCTGCGCGCAGTCCGCACGACCGGCCGACTGGCACGACGTGTCCGCCGCGGCGTTGAGTCCTTATCACCGAGCCGTTCTCGTCTGCGACGGCACCGTCACTCGGACGCTGGAGGCGCACACCCTCGAACGGATCGAAGCACGCTGCGTTGACCAGCACGAGGTGACCGGGGACGAGCAGCACAGCGACTGGCTCGCCGCCGGACCCGACGACCGGGTGCTGGTCCGGCACGCCGAACTCGTCGGGCAGTGCTCGCGAATCCGTTACGCACGCGCGGAATCGATGATCGCCGTCGACCGCCTGCCGATCGGCTTCCGGGCGGCGCTCGAGGCGGAACCGGCGGGCATCGGTGCCGCGCTGCAGGCGGCACACGCCGAGTCGCACCGGCAATTGCTGTTCTACGGGCGCACACCGGATTCGGTGTGCGCCCGTTGCTATCGGATCATCGTCGGCGCCAGGCCCGCGCTGGTCATCAGCGAGTGGTTTCTGCGCTGAACCACGAGGTCAGGTCCAGTTGCCCAAACCGAGGGCGGGTTCGCCGAACAACTGGTGACGCAACTCGACCCGGCGCACCTTCCAGGTCGCGGTCCGCGGAATCTTCGCCCAGTCGAGGTGGATCGGCTCGCCCAGCGGCGGCAGTCCCGCGGCGGCCGCCGACCATCGGTCGGGTGCGATCGCCGCACCGTCATAGGTCGAATACACCGGCACGGGCAAGGTATTGGGCCGGGCCAGCACGACGACCTCGCTGGTTTCCGGAAGGCGGTCCAGTAGAACGTCTTCCATGGCTATACCGCTGGCGCCGCGGATGCGGTCGATCTCCCGGTCGACCAGCCGCACCGAACCCCACCGGGAGATGATCCCGAGATCGCCGGTGTTCCACCACCATCCGTCGACCTTGTTGCGGTGCCGGTCGGACTCCCCGACATAGTCCAGGCAGCGGCCCGGCTGGTTGATCTCGATCAGGCCGACCTGGCCACGGGGCACCTGCTTTCCGGTGTGCGGGTCCACCGCCCGCACCTTCGCCACGGTGGGCAGCGGCCAGCCGAGTTGCTGGGTCGGTGGCGGGTATTTGCCGACTCGCCGCACCATCGGCCGCACATACGGCCGGAACACGAGTACCCCGTTCTCGGTTTGGCTCCACGATTGGATCCAGAACGGCATCGGTGCCTTCGACGCCGCCAGAAACGCGCGCATCGTGCGCGTGTGGATCGCGTCGAACGAGTTGATGTAGAACCGCACGTTCTCGAACAGACCGGGCTGGTCCCGAGCCATGGGCTCCAGCGCGAGGTAGATGTTGGGCAGCATGTCGACGACGGTCGGTTTGTGCGCGACGAACAGCTCGGCGATGCCCGGATCGGGGATGTCACTGATCGCGACGAGCTTCGGGCCGGTCGTCGCCAGCGCCATCAGGGCGGTCACGGTGCGCTGATGGAAGTACGGATCCAGATAGGCCCACACGTCACTGCTCCGGAAACCCTGTAGGAACCAGTTCTCCGTCTCGACGTGGGTGAGCGCGTGCATCGATTCGGCCGAGTGCAGCGCGAACTTCGGGAAGCCGGTGGTGCCCGAGGTGTGGGTGGCGACCATGGGCTCGGTCCAGTCGCGCAACATGGTCGGCGCGGGCGCGGATCCGCGCAGATCCGCATAGCTCACCACGCCGTCGCCGCGCCCGCCGATCAGCACGGTGCTCTTGGTCAATGCGGCGAGCGCGGCGCGAGCCCCGCCGGGCCAGGCCAACTCCAGCCTGCCGGGGTCGGTGACCAGAAACGGTCGATCCAGCCTGCGTAACAGTGTTTCGGCGACCTCGGTGCCGTGGTTCCACGCCAGCTGGAACGGAATCGCGCCCAATTTCGCTGCCGCGCAGCCGATCACCTGCACGTCGGGATGATTGGCCTTCATGATCGCGACCCGGTCCCAGGCCCGGACGCCCGCCGCACGCAGCGCGGCCGCCGCCTCGTCGACCAAACCGGCCCAGCGTGAAAACGTATACTCCACACCACCTTCCGGCGCGATATCGGCGGGGCGTTGCAGAACTATTCGCTGGTCCGGAAACCGAGCGGCCGCCACGGACCACGCCTCACCATATTTTCCGGTTGCCGGTTTTCGGGAAAATCGCGTCAGCCGGGGCAAGCCTCGGCTCGGTGTAAGGCTGGAAAAGAACTCTGGTCCAGCGTTTTTCATCGTTACCACCACCTGTTGTCCGTACCGGCTCGTCGCGCGGTACTGCTCACGCCGAATCGCGCGCCGCGACCGGTTCCAGCTCGCCGAGCAGGCCGGTGAGGATCTGCACCAGGTTGTCCTGCATCGTCACTTCCGCGACCGGCTCCAGCCAATCGCCGATGCTCGGCATGCCGAAGTCGAACTTTCCTTCGAACTCGATGCGCGCCCCGCCGTCGGCATCGTCGACCCGCCAATGTCCGGCGAAGGCCGCGAAATCCCCCGTGGTCTGCTGGAAGTGGATGGTCCGTGCGGCGGGGTCGATCGTGTCGGTCTCGGTCCACCGCATCAACCCCGCCCGGAACACCACTTCCCACTCGGACTGGGCGCGCACCACCTGGTCGCCGGGCGGCTCGGCGGTGGCCGGGCGCACCGTCACCTGTTTCACCGTGTCGGTGTAGCGAATCCAGCTCTGGAAGTCGCGGATTCGGGCGAACGCCTCGTCGGGCCCACACCCGGGAACCTGCACCACCAGCGATACGTAACCCATTGCGCTGTCTCCTTCTCGGTGCGTGCTCAGCGGTAGCGGTGCCCGAACTTGTTGATGTCGGCGGCGGTTTCGGCCAACGCGTGGAAAAGGAACTCCTCGTCGGCCGGACTCATTACCGCGGCGGGCGTCAGCCGGACGACGGTGCCCGCGTTGATCGACGGATTGGTCAGCACGGCACGCTGCCGCAAGCCCAGCGTCAGCTCGGTGGCCACGGGCGGCGAGACGCAGTCGATGCCGATCATCAATCCCCGCCCCCTGACCTCGGTGACCAGTTCGGGGCATTCACCCATCAGCACCTCGGTCAATCGGGCGAGCAGTCGCTCCCCCAAAGCCGCGGCCGCGTCGACGATGCCCTCCTGCTCGATGACCTGCACCACGGTGTGCGCCGCCATGGCGGCCAGCGGATTTCCGGCGAAGGTACCCGGATGCAGGAATGGATCGGCGCTCAGCGGGGCGTAGACCGGCGCGGAACAGATTGCCGCGGCTACCGGGACGACTCCCCCGGAAAGCCCCTTCCCAACCAGCAGAATATCCGGCACCACGGCATCGAATTCCGCACCCCACCAGCGGCCGAGCCGCCCGAGACCGGTCTGCACCTCATCGAGTACGAATACCGCGTCGCTGGCCGTGCACAGGTCCCGGACCTGGGTCAGATAGCCCGGTGGCGGGATCCGCACACCGCCCTCCCCCTGTACGGGTTCGACGATGACGCAACACGATTGCGGCGCGGCCTCGAGCGCCGTCGCCAGTGCCGCGGCGTCACCGAAGGGCACGGCGGTCACCTCCGGCAGCAGCGGCCGGAACGGCTCACGCAGTTTGTCGTTCGAGGTGACGCTCAGCGCACCCATGGTCTTGCCGTGGAATCCACCGTGGGCCGAAATGATCCCGCGGCAGCCGTGCAAGCGCGCGATCTTGATGGCCGTCTCGACCGCCTCGGCGCCGCTGTTGACGAAGTGGACGTAGTCCAGTCCCGCGGGCGCCGACCTGGCGACCGTTTCCGCGGCTTGGGCCAGCACGGGATCGAGCAACATCCTGGTCGCCAATGCCCGGCGGCGCACCTGCGTGCACACCGCCTCGACCACGGCAGGGTGCGAATGGCCGAGCAGGAACACACCGAATCCGCCGACGTCGAGATACCGGCAACCATCGCCGCCGAGCACCCAGCAGCCCTGTGCCTCTTGCTCGAAGGTGCCGCCCGAGAGCTGGGCCACGGTGGCGAGCCCGGAACTGATGTGCCGTCGATACCGGTCGATGACGAGCTCGATGCCGGTGTCGACCTGGGGTAATTGCATTCCGGTTGACCTCATTTCAGCACGTACGCCATTCCGGTTTCCAAACCCGCGAGCAACTTCGCGTGGGTCACCCGCTCGGCGAGGCCGAGGGCCGCGAGGTCGCTGGGAAAGATCCGCCCGGACTCGAACAAGTAGGAGTGCGCCAAGAACTGCTTCAGCCTGGCGCGCAGGTGCTCCGGTCCGACGTCGGTCAGCAGCGGCAGCACCAGCCGGCGCAGCACGTCCTGCGGCATCAGTCGCGGCGGGAGCACCGGCTCGCCCCGCACCCGTTCGCCCGCCGCGACCGCGATCCGGACCAGGTCCGCCGCGGCCACCGCGTGCTCTCCAGCCGTCAGCCAGTAGACCCGGGGCTCGCTGGTGCGCAATAGAATTCGGATCGCCTCGGCGACGACGTCGGTGGGCACGAAATCGACCACCGCGTCGGCCTCGACCGGAAGCAATGGAAGTTCCCCGTGCGCGACCGCGGCCCCGGTGACATGTAGGCCCTGGAGACGGGCCACCGCACCGGTCTCGGAATCACCGGCGATCACCGAGGGGCGCGCGACGACGGTGGGGTAGCCACGCTCGGCGATCAACTGTTCGGCACGGAGCTTGCTCTCCAGATAGGTGTCCGGTGACACCGCATCCGCTACCCCGTGGCCGCGGCACTCCACGAAAGCGGTGCTGACGTGCACCAGCTTGGCTTTGCTGCGTTCGGCGAGGTCGAGTATTCGGGCGGTACCGGTGACGTTCGTTTCGAACACCGTGTCGCGGTCGGTGCTGAAATCCGTTGCCGCGGCGGCGTGCACGATGGCATCGAGCTCGCCGACGAGATCGCCGTAGATGCCGCGCGGCAACCCGAGCCGTTCCTCGGATACGTTGCCACGCACCGTCGCCGCGGTGCGCGCGCCGACCGGGGTGCGGTTGACCAGCACCACCAGGCGATAGTCGGCCGCGAGCCGCCGCACCAGATCGGAGCCGAGAACTCCGGCGGCGCCGGTGAGCAACAGTCGTGGTTTCGCGGGCGACACGACAGCTCAAACCAGCCGCAGTGGTGCGGCGCCGGTCAGGTAGTCGACCAGGTTTTCGGCATTGCGTGCCCGGGACGGCGGATGAAAAGCCAAGGCGTGACACGCGATAACTCGCTGCGCGATCTCCGGTTCGGTCGCGAAGGCGATGCCGCCGAGCAGTTCGAAGCAGGAATCGGCGACTCGGCGCGCCACCTCCTGCGCGGCGTAGCGGGCCGCCAGCGCCTGCCCTAGTAATTCTTCCAGCACGTCGGGAGTCGTCGCGGCCGACTGCTCGACCGGGGGGATGCGGCGCGCCACATTCTCCAGCCCGCTCATTGCCCCCTCCAACGCCAATGCGGGTTCGACGCGGAGACCGGCAGACAGACTCGTCTTCTCCAGCACCTGCTCGGCCAGTCGGCTCGCCACGCCGAGATAGTTGGCCGAGACGAGCAGCTCGAACCACAGGAATCCGACGGATTGGACGGTGTCCAGCGGCGAATCCGGCCCGGCCCCGGCCCGCACCACCAACTCGGTCGGGATGAATACCTCGGCCAGCTCGACCGAGTCACTTTCCGCTCCGCCCAATGCATCGGCGCGCCAGAACTTTTCGACGATCACACCCGGGCAGCCCGCCGGGACGAGCACAAAGGCCAGTTCGTCCGCATCCTGACCGGGAATGATCGCGCTGGCGGTCAGAAAATCCATCGAGGAGGCCAGGCTGCACGGCCGCTTGTGGCCCGACACGAGGAACCCGCCATCGCACGGCTTCGCGACGAGCGTGGGATGCATGATGCCCTGCCCGGAGCGGCCCTCCGCGAACCCCGACGCCACCAGCAGTCCGTTGCGTGCGACCTCCGAGATGAACGCCAATTCCGCGCCGTCGCCGATGGCCGCGACGGCGAGCACCGGCACCAGCGAGAAATGATGCATCGTGGTGGCGATACCGAGCGATGGCGACAGCATGCCGACGGCCCGGTGGGCGCGTACCGCATCCACCGGATCCACCCCGCGGCCACCGTACTGTTCCGGAATGAGCAAACCGGGACCGCCCGCGTCACGAAACAGCCCTAGGCATGGATTTCCGACTTTCTCCCGCTCCGCCCAGGGGATCTCATCGATATTCTTGGCCAGGCCGGGAAATACCTCGTCGACGACGCGGCGCTCGGTTTGCAGGAATCTCATGGTCACTCCCGGTCGCTCGATTCGACACCATGGTGGCCGGGTCGACCGGGAAACGTATAGCGTGCAGATTTGCACGCCGACCGATGGACGAAACCTCTTCCGCGACTATCGATCCGAACCCTGATTCCGGAGCGTTACGGAAATTCTCGACCATTGCTCGGCGCATTCCGCGGCCAGCTCGGCTATCAATCGCGCGTTGTGGGCAGGCACGGATTCGACGACGCGCGCACAGTCCTGCGAGTCGATGGTGTGCAGGTACAGCCAGCGCAAGAGTCGGCGACCGATCTCGTTGTGACGCAACGATGGATCCCGGCCCAGCCGTTGCAGTACCGCTGCGACGTCCAGGTTCGCGCGCTGTTCCGGACACCGCACGTCCAGCTGTCCGCGGCCGGTGGTACCGCAGCGCTTGGCCACCGGATCCTCGCCACGCCGCATCCGATCCCGGACATCGCGCACAGTTCCCGGTGAGATGCCCGCCGCCTTGGCTATCTCGCGCAGCGACGCGCTTGGCCGCGTGCTGATGATTTCGGCCGCCATCAGGCGTCCGGTAGCGGTGGTCAACGGCCGGACCCGGCCATCGCTGCCGAGTCGATGACGCGGGTGCGAATTCGGCGGCGCGCCCGCGCGCAGCGCGGCGACCGTCTTCGCCGCGAGCCCGGTCGTGCCCGCGATCATCCGATCGGACCAGTGCGGGTGACTCGCGAGGATGCGTGCCGCGGCGGCCCGCCGATCGGTGATCGACAACGGCAGACCGTGTTCGATATTGGCCCGTACCGCGAACACGAACGCCTCGTCCGCGGAGCCGTCGAAATACACCACCTCGATAACGGTCGCCCCGCGCGATATCGCCGCGCGTAGCCGATGAATTCCGTCGATGACACACCTGGTGGTGCGGTGCACGACAATCGGGGGTAATGGCGTTTCGGTCTCGGCCAAGAGCAGGGTGTGGTCGAAATTCTCACCGTCGCGCCGCAGCGAATGCTCCGGCACGACGAGCGAGGCAATCGGTACAGCGACGGAATCGCCTGCGCCAGTGCGGGGTAACAGTTCCACGGCCCTCGACATGACCATCCCTTCATGCCGCAATTCGGTGGGCCGATGCTATCAACTCGATCCAGCTGCCCTCGTGCTGAATTCGCGCCGAATGGTTCCCGAATTACCGACCGATGGTCAGGAAATGTGCTGTGCGACAGCGGAATTTCCCCGGTTGCACACCCTCACCGCCGGGTGGTGTCGGTGCATGCCAGCCGGGCAACCACCGACAGCGGCCGCGTACTGGGTTTACGCGGATTCGGTTGCGGGAGATAGGCAATGGGCCGCAGCGCGGGTGGCAGCCGCCGGAGTCGATGGGCACTTTCGAAGATGGAGTGGATCTCGAGCGGGGTCCAGCCGAGCGCCTCGAAGTGCGCGATCCCCGCCCGCGGCGCGAAGACAATGGGTGCCGACCGCAACAGGTCGTTGGTCGAGGCCGCCATGATCCGGTGCATCGCCGCGTTCCAGAAATCGACTCCCCACCAGGCGATTTCCGGACGTTTCAGGTCGAGCGCCAGTGCTCGCACGGCAGTGTCGGACAGGAAGTACACAAATCCCTCGGTCAGCACCAGCGCCTTCGACGCGTCGGCCAACTCCGCGTCGAGGAACGCCGACCGCGCGTCCGGGTCGGCCAGATCGACCGGTCGTCGGGTCAGCAGGCAGCGGGCCGTCTCGCCACCGAGCAACAGTTCCTTTTCGGCGAGCAATTCCGGGAGATCGGCCTCCACCCACACCAGATCAGCGGGTAGGTCGAGCCGATACGGCCGGGTGTCGAAGCCGGCACCGAGATTCAGCACCATGTCACAACCGCTGCGCAACGCCATCATGATCAGCTCGTCGAACAGCTTCGCGCGCACCGAGTGCCACCACCCGGTGCGGCCGAACCGCGGACCGCCGGCGACAATCGCGTACCCGCGCTCGCCGGCCAGCCGATCCGCCAGCGGGTCGGTGAAAACCGGGTCCTGCCGGGCGGATTCGAGCGCTCTACACGCGGCAGCCCACCGTGCGGTGTCGGAAACATGGGCAACCAATGTTTCGTGCTCATCCATAGGGTGGAGTTTCGCACCGCCACCGCGCGACCGGCTACCGTCCATCTTGCACATCGGGACCGGTATTTCCCGGCTCGAAGGCGGCGTTCACCAGGTGACGGGTAGCTCGGCGATACCGCGGTCGAGCACGCTGGCGGTGACCGGAATTCGCGAGACCGGGACAGCCAGCCGCAGCGTGGGAAAGCGAGTGACGAGCCCGGCGAACACCACCTGTAATTGCATTCGCGCCAGCGGCGCGCCGAGGCAGTGCCACGGGCCGTGTCCGAAAGCGAGATGGTGGTTGGGCGCCCGCGTCAGGTCGAAGTGGTCCGGCTCGGTGAAGGCTCGCGGATCGATGTTGGCCGCGGTGATGTCGAGCAACACCAGCTCGCCCGCGCGGATGGTGACATCGCCGAGTTCGATGTCGGCCCGTGCGTACCGGGGCAGCATCGGCGCATCGCCACCGCCCGCACTGATCGCTACGCGCAAGATCTCTTCCACCGCCGACGGCACCAGATCGGGGTTGTTCCGAAGGACCTGCCATTGACCTGGTCGGCTCAGCAGCAGCACGACGCCGACGTCGATTTCCGAGGACGTACTGGCGAGACCTGCGGTGAGCAGAAAGGCAGCCAGGTGGGCGATGTCGTCATCGGACAGTTCGTGTTCCGGTGCGCAGAGCGACGAGAGCACGTCATCGCGCGGATCGGCGCGCTTGCCGCCGATCAACTCCCGGGTGAGCGAAATCAGTTCGGCGAGACCGGCATCGGCGGCCTGCCGCCCATCGAAGCCCATGATCGTATCGACCGCTGCCTGGAATCGTGCGCGCTGGCCGGTGGGAATGCCGAGCAGTTCGCAGAGCACCGCCGACGGAATCGGGACCGACAGTGCCTGGCGCAGATCCGCCGGTCGCGTGGCGGCGGCCATCGCGGCAAGCGCCCGGTCCACGTGTTCGGTCACTCGCGGGCGGATGGCCCGCATCCGCCTGGCGGAGAAGAACGGCGTGAACAAGGCGCGCAGCTTGGCATGGTCGGTCGGCTCGGTCGCGTAGTCCTGCGTCGGTCCGAGCAACGGGGCCGCGCCGACCCGCGGCGCGTTGTCCGGATCGGGGTGCGAACGGCCCAGCCGGTCGTCCAGGAACAGGCGTTTCACCTCGGCGTGCCTGGTCACCAACCAAGCCGGGTTGCCAACAGCGGTGCGTACTTGAGCAATTGGCCGCTCGGCCTGCAAGCGGCGCAGCAGCGGGGCCGGGGCGAAGGGGTCCGGTTGATCGAACGGAAGGGTCGGAAGGCTCATGACCACTCCTTGTTTACTCTCAAGTGTACATTCCAAAGTAAATATAGCTCAGTTTGTATACTCCCGTGTAAACAAGCGGAATGAGGTGTGCGCGATGCGACTGGCGCGATCCGAGCGACGCGAGCAGCTGCTCGACGCCGCCACCCGGGCGTTCGCTCGTTCCGGCTTCGCCGCGACCAGCCTCGACGACGTCGCTACCGAGGCGGGCGTGAGCCGGGTAATCCTGTACCGCCACTTCGAGTCCAAGGCCGACCTGTACCGCACGGCGCTGGCCCGGGCAGCCGAACAACTCGCCACCGCAAGCGAAAGCGAGTTCGGCGGGCCCGCCGTCACCGAGCTGCTCCGCTGGGCGGAGGCGAACCCCGCAGGTTTCCGGCTGTTGTTCCACCATGCGGCCCGGGAACCCGATTTCCGCGCCGAGGCAGATCAGCTGCGAGCGGAGATGGTGATCGCCGTCCGCCGCAACTTGACCGAACTGATCCCCGACAGAGCATGGGCGGACTGGGCGGCACAGCTCGGCACAACCACGGCCATCGAGGCGATCATGGCGTGGCTGGACGCCGGTAGACCGGACCCCGACCAAGCCGCCACCCGTATCGGCGATGCGGTCGCCGGTGTCATCCAGGCCGCGCGGCCACGCTCCTGACGCGGGACCGCAGTGGTGCTGGCGCTACCACCAACAGAGGTGGCCGCTGCATTGGAGTGGTGATTCGGCGCTTCTAGAGTGGTTTACCGGACCGCGGCGCGCTTGCCGCGGTCGGAGCAGAAGGGGGAACCGCCTTGCGGACAAGGGAATTCCGTCGATTACTGACCGGCGTGGCGTTGGTGTCCATCATGGCGACGGCGGCATGCACTTCCGAAGGTGCCGGTACCACCGAGCCTGCCCCGGTCGACGTGGGCCGTCCGGAGGTCACCCGTGCCTTGGACCGTTTGATCGAGATCGGATTGCCAGGGGCCCAAGCCGTGGTGACCGATCGGGGGCGGAACTGGACCGCCGCCGCGGGAGTCGGCGACCTCGAGCACCGCACGCCGTTCCCGGAGGCCGCCCGAGTACGGATCGGTAGCAACACCAAGACTTTTACCGCGACTGTCATGTTGCAGCTGGTAGCCGAGGGGAAGGTGGAACTCGATGCTCCGGTGGAGCGCTACCTGCCCGGCGTCGTGCGCGGTGACGGCATCGATGCCGAACGCATCACCATTCGAAATCTGTTGCAGCACACCAGCGGTCTGCCCGACTACGCGGACCTGATACCGGAGTTCACGGCGAACCCCCTGACCCATTACGGAGCGGACGAACTCGTGCGTCGAGCCTTGACGCTGCCCGCCCAATTCCAGCCCGGCGCGAAGTGGAACTACTGCAATACCAACTACTTGGTGGCCGGTGCGGTGATCGAGCGGATAACGGGCAGTTCGGTCGAGGCCGAGATCACCCGCAGGATCATCGAGCCACTGGGCCTCCGCGACACCTACTATCCGGCGGATGGCGATGCCGTCCTTCGCGATCCGCATCCGAGCGGCTACGCCATTATCGACGGTAAGCGCGTCGACATCACGAAACTGGACCCCTCCGCGGGCGGAGCGGCCGGTGCGATGGTTGGCACCGGCGCGGATCTGAATCGGTTCTTCACGGCCTTGCTGGCCGGTCAACTACTGCCACCCGCGCAGCTGGCCGAGATGAAACGTACTGTTCCGATGGAAGTTCCGGGGCCGCCGCTCAGCTACGGGTTGGGTCTGATGCAACGCCCGCTGTCTTGCGGCAAGGAGTTCTGGGGCCACGGCGGCGATATCGACGGTTTCGAAACCCGCGGCGGCGTCACCGGGGACGGCCGCGCGGTCACCGTGAGCGTCAACCAGATTCCCGAAGCAGCGGAAGCGACCGCCGACGTCATGAAGGTCGTCGACGCCGCCCTCTGCGCAACCACCTGACCCGCCCGCTCGGCACCGGCCGACCCACTCCGACCGACCGGGCGTGGATCAGCGCGGATCCCGTGCCAGGACCGCGGCAACCGCGGTTCCGTTGTCGCCAGTAGAGAGGACGACGGCATACGGCAGATCCGCGTCGAAACCTGCCACTGTCACGTTCACGGGACAGCCATCGCGGTCGGGGCGGCGAACTCCCTGTAGCGGGGGCAGGAAGCCCCGGCGCATCGACTCGACGGCGAGCACGACTTCCGCAGGAAACGATGCGCCGTAGAGATGTCCATAAGCGGCTTTCGTTGAGGTGACCGGGGTTTCGCGGCCGAGGACGCGCGCTATGCCGACCGCTTCGGCTCGGTCCCCCGCCCGGGTTCCGGCGCCTTCGGCAACAACGAAAGCGATGTCGTCCGGGACCAGGTCCGCGCTGCGCAGTGCGGTGCGGATGGCCCGCTCCACCGGCTGGGGATCCGCCGGCGGACCAGCGACCACCGCACTGCTGAGCAGGTAACCGAGTGCACGGCCGCCCGGCCGTTCCAGCACCAGCGCGGCCGCACCCTCGCCGACCTGATGTCCAGCACGCTCGATATCGAAGGGGCGGAAGGGATTCGGGTGCGCCGCTGGTGGCGCCGCGTCCGCTCCCCCGACCAGCGCCCAGTCGTTGCGCTCGGCACGAACGGCCAGCGCCCCCATATGACAAGCGATCGCGCCGCTGACCCGCCCCGCCGCGAATGTGCGACTCGCGCCCAGCAATTGGTGTTCGATGCTCAGCCACCCTTGCGCCGACGCGGGGAACCAGGCGGTCGCCACCCAGGGACTCATCGCCTCAGGCCCTGCGGCCGTGGACGATTCGAACGCCCGCGCGAGGGTGGCGGTACCCCCGCCCGAAGTTCCCCACCACACACCCGCGTCAGCGGCTTCCGCACCGAGACGGCCCGCGACACCCATCGCCTCGCGCACCGAGGCGAAAGCCAAGTGGGCGAAGCGATCAGTTTTCTTCGCGATCCGCCGTGGCACCGCTAGCTCGGCGGACACCCGATGGCGCGGCTCCGCACCGTCGTCTGCCGGGCTGGCCAGCCGAGTCCATACTTCCTCGACTCCGGTTCCGACTCCAGTGAGGATTCCTGTACCGGCCACCCCGAGGTCCATCTCCCACCTCTCTTCCTCAACATGTCGATTTCAGTGCGGACAGTCACCGAGCGCCGCTGATCGTCACGGCGGTATGCACGCCGCCGAGTCCGGTCGCGAGAACCAGGGCGGTCCGGACGGGTGCGGCACGCGGCCCCGTGGTGACGTAGTCGAGGTCGCATTCCGGGTCCGGCACCGCGTAATTCGCGGTGGGCGGGATGGTGGCGTGCTCGAGCGCGCCGAGCGCCGCGAGCGTACCGAGCAGACCGGCAGCACCTAGGGCATGGCCGTGCACCGCCTTTCCCGCGGTGATCGGAACGTGGGCGGCATGCGGGCCGAAAGCGTCTTTGACGGCATTGGTTTCGAACAGATCGTTCTGTGGCGTGCCGGAGCCGTGGGCGCAGATCAGGTCGATGGCCGTAGGTTCGACGGCTGCCGCGCGCATGGCTCGCCGGATCACTCGGGACAGGGCGACGCCGTCCGGCGGCAGATCGCTCATGTGCCAGGCATTGTTACCACTTGCCGTGCCGGTGATCTCACCATAAATCGGACAGCCACGCGCTCGGGCATGGTCGAGGCGCTCCAGCAGAACCGCCGCAGCGGCCTCGGCCAGCACCATTCCGTTGCGCCGCCGATCGAACGGGCAGCACTGGGCCGGGTCGAGCTCAGCGGTCGGTCGCGCGAGCGCACCGATGTTGTCGAGCATTCCGACGCTCAGCGTGTTGAAGGGCGATTCGGCACCGACCACCAAGACGGCATCCAGTTCCCCCGCACGCAGCCAGTCGGTCCCAACTGTCACGGCGTCGAGGCCGGAGGAGCAACCATTGGACAGCGTGAGCGCGCCCGCGCCCGCGCCGACCAGCTCACGCAGCAGCCCCGTCGTGTAGTCCGGCAATGCGGTCCGTAGGTCGCCCGATTCCGCCTGCGCAGCGGTGATCTCACTCATGCCGCCATTGACCGAGGTGAAGACGACACCGAGACGCTCGGGCGCGATGGCGGCGGGCAGCCCGTCTTTCATGCACTGCTCGGCGGCATCGAGCGCCAACGCGGTAACCCTCGGTACCCAGGCCTGGTCCCGGAAATCGCTGATCCGACCGGAAACCGTGCTCCGGAAACCGGATTCGCGCATCCACGGGTCCACCTGGAGCTTCGAATGGCCAGCGACCAGCCCAGCCCAGAACGACGTGAGATCCGGTCCGAGCGGCGACACCACGCCCCGTCCGGTGATTGCGACCCGTGATGAATCAGCCATGCTTCGATCACCTCCAGCTATTCGACCAGCAGTGCGCGCAGCCGTTTGCGGTCGACCTTGCCGATGCCGATCTTCGGGATCTCCCCCACGTATTTCACGTCGTCCGGCAACTTGAATTCGGCGAATCCCTGCGTGCGCAGGTGATCTCGCAGAGCCGCCAGCGGCGGTCCAGCCCAGTCGGGTGTCACGACGAACACCGAGATCAGCTCGCCGTAGATCTCGTCGGGACGGCCGACCACCGCGACATCCTCGATCTCTGGATGACCGCGCAGCGCGTCCTCGATCTCGTCCGGGGAAATGTTCTCCCCGCCCCGACTGATCACGTCCCCGGTCCGCCCGAGGATCGTCACCGAACCGTCCGCGGCGATCCTGGCCACATCCCCGGTCCGATAGAAACCGTCCGCGGCGAACCCGCGCCGATCGGCCGCGGCGTCGTCGAAGTATCCGGCCACGGTGTAGGGGCCACGGGTCCACAGTTCACCTGTGCCGTACGCCATTTCGCCATTGTCGGCAACCAGTCGCAGCTCATCGCCCGGCGAGGCGGGCCTGCCCTGGGTGCGGTAACGCACCGAGTCCGGGTCGGACCGGTCGGTGAAGCACAGCAAGCCCTCGCTCATCCCATAGCACTGCTGCACGAACGCGCCGGACCCTTCCTCGAGCGACCGCATGAGCACTTCCGACGGCCGGGCGCCGCCGATCTGGATAACCCGCATCGTCGCCGCGCACCGTGCCAACCCTTCCGCTTCGGCGAGCCATTGCCGCGCGACAGCGGGCACGACGGTGGTATGGGTGACCCCTTCCCCAGCCGCCATGGCGAGCGCGGCGGCCGGATTGCGATGGTCACCGAACACGACGGTGCCCCCGACCAGCAGAGTGCCGAGCACCCCTGGGCAATCGAGGGTGAAGCCGTGGGTCGCGGGCAGCACCGCCAGATACACCGATTCCGCATCGAATTCGGATGCCGCGGCAGCCCGCGTGATCATGTACCCGAATGGCCCGTGCTCCCGCGGGATCAACTTCGGCAGGCCGGTGGTACCGCTGGACAGCAGCATCACCGCGACCTTGTCGAGATCGCGCGCCGGTGCGCCGATTGCCCGGCTACGACCCTCGGTCATCGGGGTCAGCACCGGCGCGGCACTGTCGGAAGCCTCGGGTAGCCCCAGTACGGCGACCGGCGCGGCGATCCGCTCGGCCACATCACCGAGCCGCCGTAGCGCCCGGCGCGCGCCGAGATCGCGAGCGGGCGCGATGATCATCAGCGCGGCTTGCGCGGTGGCCACGACGTGGCTGGTCTCCCGGACGCCGAGGCTCGGCATGACCGGAACCGGGATCGCGCCCACCCGCAGCACACCGAGCAGCGCGACGGCGAGTTCGGCGCAGTTGTTCATCTGCACCGCGATTCGGTCGCCCGGCACGATCGCGGCGGCGGCCAGTTCGGCGGCCAGGCGTTCCACCGCATGCCACAGCTGACGGTAGGTCAGCCGCTGATTCGGTGCGACCACAGCGGTTTTCGTGCCTGCCTGCGCGGCCACCCGGGCGATGTGTTCCTCCAGCCTGCCGTCCATCCACCACCCCTGGGAGCGGTAGTGCGCGATCCGGTCCAGGGGCAGCCGCCGGTAGCTGTTCGGTGCGGCTTCGACCGAACTGCTCAGGTCCGCCGTCACGACCTACTCCGCCCGTACGGTATGTCCACCGCTGACCAGGGCGGCCAGCTCACCGACGGTGAAATCCGGCTGCGCGGCGAAATCGAGCACCACACCGTACTTTTCTTTGATTTCCAGCCGCAATTCGACCATCTCGGTCGAGTCGAGGCCGAGTGTTTCGCGCATAGATGAGCTGTCATCGATATCGTCGGTATCAACGCCCATGTCGGTCAGAATTTCGATGATTCCCTCGGTTGTCACAACATCTCCCATGCTGTCGGAGTAATCTTGTCCCCGCGACCAGCCCGCCGACCTGACCGCGAAACAGCTTGTCTCACAGGATGAAACAACTTGCCGAACATACCTTTGACAACCGAGCGTAACAGCGGAGCAGCACCGGAGATATCGCCCGAATGGGGGTATCACACCGATACCATCGCCCCATAGAATTAGTACCACTTGGAACCAACGGCCGTATTTACTCATTCGGCCGCCGGGTGGAGGATCCATTCATGGCTTCGCACGCAGTAGATGAAGGACAGCAGACAGCTCCCCGACAGTATGCCGTGCCCTACGCCCGCATCGGATCGGTGCTCGGAGCGGACGAACACGAGGCGATCGCCGCGGTGCTCGACAACGGCACGACCCTGACCCAGGGCGAGTGGCGAGCCCGATTCGAGGCCGCGCTCGCGGACTATATCGGTGTGCGATACGCCGTCACCGTCACCAGCGGGACCGTCGCGCTGGCGCTGGCCATCCACCTGCTCGACCTGCGGCCGGGCGACGAGGTCATCGCCACGCCGCAGACCTACCAGGCCTCGATTCAACCGCTGCTCGACTACGACGTCGAGGTGAAATTCTGTGATGTGGACCCGATCACCCTCAATGCCGATCCCGCGGCGGTCGAACGGCTCATCGGCCCGAAGACCCGGGCCATCGTTCTGGTGCACTACGGCGGACTGACCGCCGATATGCGGCGGATCCGAGACCTCGCCCGCCGCAACGACATCCTCGTCATCGAGGACGCCGCACATGCGCTCGGCGGTGACTACTTCGGCAAACGCCCCGGCAGCCTTGCCGATCTCGGCTGCTTCAGCTTCCACTCGGCGAAGAACATCACCACACTCGGCGAAGGCGGGATGATCACCTTCGACCGCGACGACTGGTGGCAGCGGCTGGATCGCCTGCGCTCCAACGAAGTCGACGCGATCTTCGCGCCGCGGCAACGCGGCGCCGACCGGCTGGCCACGCCGCCACGCAGCCTGGCATGGATGCGCGATGTCGGCGATGCCTACACCATGGACTGCCACGATATCCGCCGATCGGGCACCAATGCCGCGATGAGCGAGGTGGCCGCCGCGGTCGGCCTGGTTCAGCTACGCAAGCTCGACCGCATGGTTGCCCGCCGCCGTGCCATTGCCGCACGACTGGACGAGGTCCTCGCTGACGCCGCCGGAATCACGGTGCAGCGCAGCGACAATCCCAATATCGGCCACGCGTACCACTTCTACACCTTCTTTGCCGACAAGTCGGTGGGGCGGCACCGCGATGAGATCATCGAGGCGCTCGATCGGGCCGGCGTCGAGGTTCAGTTGCGATACTTCCCCCTGCATCTGCGCCCCGAATGGCGGATGCGCGGGTCTCGAGCGGGCGACTGCCCGAATACCGAGCAGCAATGGTTCCACACCCAGGTCAACCTGCCATGCCATCCCCGCCTGACCGATCGCCAGGTCGACCATTTGGTGAACGCCCTGTCCGACGTGCTCATCACGAGACCTCGCGCCGCCGTCCATTTGTAAACCGCAAGGAGCATCGACTGTCATGACCGAAATCCAGACCTACGCCGCGATCGTCGTCGGTGGCGGTGCCGTCGGGCTCAGTGCCGCACGGGAACTGGGCCGACGCGGCATCCATACGCTGGTGCTCGAGGCGGGACCGCTGTTCCACGACCACGCCAGTTCCGCTGGTACCGAACGGCATTCCCGGGTCCAGTATTCGCAGGAAGACCTGTCCCGGCTCGCCTTGGAAACCGCCGCCGAGTGGGATCGCCTGGAGAGCGAGTCCGGACGCAGGCTGCGGCATCGCGTCGGTAGTTTGTGGTTCGGCGACGTCGACGTCGACACCAATGAAGGCCAGATCACCTCCGCCGCACGGGTTATGGACAAACTCGACATCCCCTACGAGTGGTTGACCGCGCGCGAAATCACCGACCGTTTCGGCTTCCGCGACCTCCCCGCCGACTACGCGGGCTTCCTACAACCCGACGGCGGCATCGTCGACGTAAAGGCCACCCTGCTGGCACTGTACGAGCTCTCGATCCGGTCGGGAGTCCATGTCACGCCCAACGCGCCGGTGCGGTCGATCGAGCCGGAAACGGACACTGTTCGCGTCGTCACCGATTCGGGCACCTACCGCACCTCGTCGCTGGTGGTCGCGGCCGGTCCGGCGACCGCGCGCCTGCTCCGGCCGTTCGGCGTCGACATGGACTACCGCGTCTTCGAAATGGCCAACCTCTCGTTCGTACCCAGCAACGGCCGGGTCGAACTGCCGTTCTGGTTCGCGTTCCAGCAGCCCACCGAGCGCGATACGAATCTGTTCTACGGTTTCGGCCCTCGGCCGTGGGCCACCGACAGTGCCTGCCGGGTGGCCCCGATGTTCGAGATCGACGAGATAACCGCGGAGACCGTGCCGACGCTGCGCCCCAAGGCATATGACGTCGACCGCGTCCACGACTGGGTGCGTACCCATATGCCCATGCTCGAAGCCCGCGCCGTTTCCGCCACTACCTGTTTGGCCGTGCTGCCCCGAGACCCCGCGCGGCAGTTCTATTTCGGACCGGTGACCGCACCCGGGGCGGGCACAGCGCGGATCGCCACCTTCGCCGCGGGTTGGGGATTCAAGTTCGTCCCTATCCTCGGCCGAGTGCTCGCCGACTGGGCCTGCACCGGCAAGACAGACGTTGATGTGCAACGCCTTTCGGTCTCGTGACGAAAACGCACTGCACGCTCGGCGCCGACGACATCCACCGCTATACCCAACTGGTCGACAGCGCCGACCCGTCCGGGCGGGTCCACCCACTGGCCCTGGTGCGCGCCGCGGCGCCGCTCTGGGAGCCAACGGTGACCGAGATCCGGTCCGCGCACCGGCAGCGTCCGGTGATCCACCTTGCCCAGTCGGCGCTCTTCGCACGGGCGGTGCGCCCCACCGAACAGCTCATCGGCCGGTGCGATGTGCACGCGGTGCAAAGTCTTGGCGATGACGCCGTCTATACGTTGCGGGTCTCGTTCACCGAGCCGACCGGTGCGCGGGTTGCCCAGTTCGACGTGGCGCTGCTGATCGACGGGCAACCTGATGAGGCGGCCGAGTTACCGCCGTGGCGAGCGCATCGCGCGGCGGCGGGCACCGACACCATCGGCCTGCGACGGCGGCATTTCGATCTGGGCAGCGCGCGGGATTACGCCCGGGTCTCCCGTGATGCCAACCCGATCCATCGGCACGCCAAGGCCGCCCAGGACGCGGGTTTCCCCGGCCCGATCGCGCACGGGCTGCACGTCCTCGCGGCAGGGGTATCGGTGGCACGCGAACTCGATGTCTGCCCGTATCAACAGCTGGCGGAGATCCGCACTCGGTTCGGCCACCCCGTGGTGTTGCCCACGGATGTGTCATATCGGGTGCAGCGCACCGCGGACGCGCGAACCTTCCGTATCGCGGCAGACACCGCCGCCGGGCCCGCACTCAAACGGTGCTGGTTCCGCTTGCGGGAGTGAGCATCTCGTCCCCGGTGAAGGCGTTGCGCACACTCGTCGGCGGCGGCACCGGCCGGAAATCGGTGGCGTCGACCCACACGTACCGGTTCGACACCACCGTTACCGTCGCCTCGGCGCGGCGCATCAGATAGATCAAGGTCAGCGAAGTCCGGCCGACTTTGCCCACACCTACGGTCACGGTGAGTTCTTCGTCGAACCGACACGGCTGCAGGTATCGCACCTGTGATTCGGCCAGGACGAGTTCGACGCCGTGCTCGGCCACCTGGTCGTAGGAGCCGAACAGCCGCTTCATCGACTCCAGGCAGGCCATGTCGGCGTAGGCGAGGTAATGCGCGTTGAACACCACGCCCTGCGGGTCGCATTCGTGATACCGCACCCGCAGCGGCATGTCCAAGATCTCCCTGGTGATGTCATGCATGATCATGCTCCCTTGCTCGTCGCGGTCTGCTCGATCACTGTGTGGTATTCGACGAAATCCAGTCGTCCCAAGCGCTTACCGAGTTTGTGCAGCACCTGCCCCGGCCCGGCGTCAACCATCCGGCGCACGCCGAGTTCGTGCGCCACCGACAGGGTTTCGACCCACCGCACCGGCAGCACCAGCGCCCTGGCGAGGGCGCGCCGGACACCTCGCGCGGTGGTCAACGGCCGCGCCTCGGTCGACGAGACGAACGTGCAGTTCGGCGGCCGAATCTCGATCGCGTCCAGGGCAGCGGTCCATTCCGGCAGCGCACCGGCCATGTGCTGACAGTGGAACGCGCCACCGATCGGGAGGACCTGTGCTTCCGCGTCGACCGCCGCCGCGTCCTCGGCCACTTGCCGCACCGCGTCCGGATCACCGGACAGCACAATCTGTTTGGGCCCATTGATCGCCGCGACCTCCAGGTGTGCGGACGGCTGGGTGAACGAGATCCGTCGCCGCATCCATTCGACCTCGGTCGCGTCCAACCCCATCACGGCGACCATCGCACCCGGCCGTTCCGCGCTCGTTCGCTGGCACAGCTCGCCGCGCGTACGAGCGAGCCGAACAGCGTCGTCCTCCGAGATCGCCCCCGCGAAGGCCAGTGCGGTGATTTCGCCGAAACTGTGCCCGGCCACCAGTGGCACGTTCGCGAGCGACGGCGCGATCGCCCTGGCCCGGACGAGTCCAAGCGCCAGCATCGTTGGCTGCACGACGCGGGTGTCGGTGAGATCGAGGTCGGCGACGTCGGCCCGATGCAGGCTTTCGAGCACCACGGAGATCAAGGGTGCCGACCGCAGCTCCGCCAAGTCTCGTCGCAGATCCGCGGGTTTGACGCCCTGTCCGGGGAAGGCCAGCGCAAATCCGGTCATTGTGCTCCTCCAGGTCCCACTGGTTAAGAGATCGTGTAGCCGCCGTCGATGACCAAGTTCTGACCGGTCACCATGGGGTTCGCGAGCAGGAAGAAGATCCCGTCCACCACGTGATCCGGTTCGACGGGTTCCTTACCGAGCGGAGTCCTCGCGAGAATCCGCTCCCTCGCCGGTTCCGGTGTCGCCGAGGTCAGCGCGCTGTCCATGAATCCGGGGCAGACCGCGTTGATAGTGATATTGCGCGCCGCATACTCGACCGCGAGGGCTCGGATCAGGCCGAGCACACCGGCTTTCGAGGCCGCGTAGGAGGACTGGCCCGCAATTCCGTGCAGCGCGGACGGTGACGAGACGACCACGACGCGACCGGCCCGCTTGCGCATCATCATCGGAACGACGCCGCGCAGTAGCCGGTAGGTGCCGAGCAAATTGACCTCGATGACCGACCGCCAGCGCTGTTCGTCCTGCTCGATGAGCAGTCCGTCGTCGGTGACCGCCGCACAGTGCACGAGGTCGGTGATCGGTCCGAACCGCTCGCGGACATCGGCGATCATCGTCTCCACCGCGGCGCCGTCCGCCAAGTCGGCTTTTACCGGCATGGCCAGCCCCGCGTTCTGTGCGGTCACCTCGTGCGGGCGCTGCGGGTTCGCCGAGTAGTGCAGTGCCGTTGGAATCCCCATGGCCAGCAGGCGATCGGCGACGCGGCCGCCAAGCAGCCCGGACGCGCCGGTAACCAGCGCCACCCGGTCGCGCGCCGCCGACGTCATGACCGCACCGCGTACTCGGCGACAGCCGCATTCGGCCAGGAGGTCAGTGAAAGGCCGCCGTCCGCGATCACGGTCTGCCCCCACATCCAGCCCGCTGCCGGGGATACCAGGAATCCGACCACGGCGGCGAGTTCGGCGGGCACGCCGAGCCGCCGCGCGGGTGTCTGCTCCGCGACGCGCTGTGCCGCAACGGGATCCGGCAAGAGCTGGCGTAATGGCCTGCTCTCCAGCGGCCCCGCCGACGCACAGTTCACCCGAATGTTGTCGTCCCGGTATTCATAGGACAAATAGCGGGTCAGCGATTCCACCGCCGCCTTGGTGACGCCCACCGCCGCGTAGCCTGGAACCGGATAGGTCGAGCCGGTCGAGGAAACATTGCAGATCACGCCGCCGCGGTCGCGCATCAGGGCCGCCGCGTGCTGCGAGCAGCGCAGCGTGCCGAGCAGATTCGTATCTATCGCCCGCGCCCAATCCTTGCCGGAGAGATCGCTCAGTGCGCCGAACGCACCTGAGGCCGCATTGTTGACGAGAATATCCAATGTCCCCCAGCGTTCTTCGATGCTGCGGAAGAGACGCTCCACCGAGTCTTCGCGGGCCACCGAGGCGCGCATCGTCGCCACTACCGAGCCGCCGAGCTCGGCACGGGTGCGCTCGGCGTCTTCCTCGGAATGGCAGTAGTTGATGATGACGCGCGCGCCCAATCGCGCGATTTCTTCGACAATGGCGCGGCCGGTGCCACGGGCGCCACCGGTGACGAGGGCGAGCTTTCCGGCCAGCGGTGCTATTTCGGGCGACATCGGTTTCCTTATCCGATACGACGACGAAGTATGCCTTCGCATTCCACGGTAACTGCCCCGATCTCGAATGTCACTGCACCGAATGTCTCGTGGTATTAATACCACCGGGCTTGCCGCCGGTATGAATTCAGCAAAATATCCACCTCGTCACCCTGCCATGACCGAGGTGGATACTTCCTTTGCACGCGCCTCAGGCGGTCTCGGCGCGCAACAGTCCCCACTTGTAGGCGATCGACACGGCTTCGGTGCGATGCGACGCGCCGAGCTTCGAAAGCACCGCGTGCACATGCGCTTTCACCGTTTGCTCCTTGATTCCGAGCACCTTGCCGATCCGCCGATTCGTCGCACCGTCGGCCAGCAGGTCGAGAACCTGCGCCTGCCTGCGGGTAAAGGTGAATACGTCGGACTGGGCGGGCGTTGCCGACAGCGGTACCGGCTCGTACTCGACCCGAGGTCGAGCCCACAAGCGCTGCAACGCGTCAATTGCCTGCTGTTGTGATTCGATGGCGCGTTGCAGGCTGCTGATGACGCACTCGATTTCTTCCGGGTCGTAGGCGGTTTGCTGCATATTTCCGGCCCCTCCCAACACTCCCCCACGAGGGTGCTGATCTTCGCTTTCCGATGGGTGGCTCGTTCCGTCGGAGCTCGCCGTTGAGCTCCCTTGCTACTCCCCGGAATTCCGGAGAGACGTACTGAGCGAGACCGGATAAGCCAGGACACCGCTGGTGCCGAAACCATCGCTGGTCGGCTCCGGCGCGTCGTAATAGACGGTGACGATCCGGTCGATGGTGTCGTAAGCGGCGACAGTCCCCCAGGTGTACCGCACAAAATGTCCGACGTCGTAGACCGGTGCGAGCACCCGGCAACCGGGACACAACACCGCGGTACCGCCACCCGTGCCGTTCGGAAACGGATTCGGCCTGCATTCGAAATGCATTGCCAGATCGATCAGGTACTGCGCCGCCGGCATGGTGTCATCCCTTCAAGCCGGAAGTGATGAGATCGAGGATGCTGTCCGCCGTCGCGTCGGCATCCATGCCGCGCGACGGGGAGCGCCACTCGTAGGTCCAGTTCAACGCGCCGAGCAGGACCCGGACCGCATGGGCCTCGTCGACCGGCCGATAGATTCCCTGCCGCACGCTCTCGGCGACCGCGTACCGGAACATCGCCTCGTATTCCCCACGTAGGTCGATGATTTCGGCTTGGTACTCCGGATTGAGCTTGCGCCAGTGATGGAAGTACACCACCACGGCGGCCGCGCGACGCTCCATCACCCGCATATGCGACCGGCAGAGCTCGCGCAGTCGCTGCTCGGGATCGGCGATGGTGTCGACGCACTGCGTTGCGCCCTCGGTGAATTCACGGGCGACATCGAGAATGATGACGCGCAGGATGTCGGCCTTGCTGCCGACGTGCGAGTACAGGCTCGCGCTCTTGATCCCCATCTCGTCGGCGATCTGCCGGATCGTGGTGGCGCCGTAGCCGTATCGGCTGAACAGATCGGTGGAGATCTCGATCAGCCGCCGGTACCGCGGCGGCAAGCCGCTCACCGGCCCACGCCGACCCCGCGGTCCGGCTACTTCCGGCAGCTCGGTCATGCCGCCGATAGGGACTGGACCAGGTAGTACCGGTTACCTTCTGGGTCGGCGAAACCGGCGAGGCGGATGTTCCAGGCCTGCTCGGTCGTGGGCTCGCCGTCGAAGGCGACGCCTCGTTCGACGAGTTCGGCGTAGGTGCGATCGACGTCGTCGACGGTGAAACTCACATGATCCAAGCCCTGCGGATTGCCGACCAGATCGGGCAGTCGCTTCGTCTGCCCCGCGGCGTCGGTCGTCCGGAACAGATACAGGTACTGCTCACCTACGGCCACCTGAGCCGAGGGTGGCTCGCCCGCCAGGTCCAGCTCTGTCGGTAGGCCCACTTGATCTGCGAAGAACCGCGCGACCCGCTCCACATCCCGCACTGCGACCCCGATGTTGTCCAGCCGCTGAATGGCCATACCCACCCTCCTTAGCTAGCGACCGATAGCCCTATCAACCGATAGTATAAGTCGCCGGGAACGCCGGTACAACCATCCGACGTGCTCGCGATTTCCCCACACCGAGACCGTCGCCGAACCCGACGGTGCCACAGCGCAACTCGACGCTGGCCCGCTGAGGAGGTGGGGTAGCTTCGTACCCGTGAGTACATCGAAGAGCAGTGTGCAGTGGAAACGTGGGATCAGCGGTGCGGTGTTGGCCGGGACGGTAGTAGCGGGTGTGTTGTCCGGTACGGCGGCCACGGCCTCGGCCGAGAGCGGTCAGTTCGACCCCGGTGTGGTCAGTTCGGCACCGGTGGCGAATGACGGGTGCACCTTCTCGTCGGTCGGCGGCTCGTGCTCCGACCCGGGTCCGGTCGGCGGAGCGGTGATCGCCTTCCGTAATTGGCTGGTGAGTATGGGCTACGGGACCGGAAGTTCGTCGCTGTCCGCCCACTTCTTCTAGCGGTCGGCGGCTCGATCCGAGAGGTTCTTCGCCAACCACGCCAGCGACATGGGGTAGCGATAGTCGATGCCGCCGTGTTTGGCGTCGAACAGCTCGAAATTGATCACATCCTTGTGCACGCCGTTGTCGAGCAGTGCCTGGCGGAAAGCTTCGGCGCCGATGTCCAGATACCATTCGTCCTTGGTGCCGCCGTCGATCCAGATCGCCCGCATCGACCGCATGGCCTCGGCGTGGGTGGGCACCATGCGGATCGGGTCCCAATCCAGCCAGCGTTGCCAGACATCGGGTTTCAGCACGCCGGTGCGGGGATCGAACGGAAGCTCCGGGCGGCCGTCGTGGCCCGGTGAGAAGCAGGCGGCGACGCCGTACACCACGAGAAGATCGTGGTCTTCGGGTTTGGTGAAGGACACCCGCTGCTGAAACTCGGCCCACCACCGGTGAATATCTCCGTCGTACGCTCGGAGATGGCGCACGGCGTCCGGGAATTCGGGAATGTAGCAGTATTCGTAGAGAGCGTCACCGGCATGGGTTGCCAAGGCGCCGAACAGGTCTGGACGCAGCATCGGCGTGATCATCGCACCGAATCCGCCGCTGCTCTTGCCCATGATGGCGCGATGATCACGGTCGGCGGCCGTGCGATAGTGCGCGTCCACCCAGGGGACGATCTCATCGCAGAGGTAAGAGTGGTACGGGCCGGTGCCGCGCGAGTCGACGAACTGGCTGCCGCCGTAGGCGGTCCACGCGTCGACGTACACGACAATCGCGGGCGGAGCCTCACCCGCCACGAAGACCGCGTCGGCGGTTTCGGGAAACGGACGACGGAACGGCATCCGATTCCGCCACATCTCGACGTGACCGCTGTAGCCCTGGATAACGTAGATCGACGGATAGCGTCTGTCGCCATCCTCCTCGTAACCGGGCGGCACATACACCCACAACGGGCGTTGATGCGGATCCTGCAACGGGTTGTCACGCAATAGCGCGCTCTCGAAGATGTGTTCATCGAGACGTCCGGCAAGTTCGGCAGACCAAGGCAGCATTCATCCTACGTTAGCCGCGCCGCGCCCACCTTCGATGCCTTTCCGCATGATGAAGTTCCCGTATCTGCTTGCGGTGCGGCAGTTTTCGCGGCGGCGATCCGTTGTCCTCCGCATCGGTGCTACGGCGCTGCGGTGAATCAGGACGGGATGGGCTCGCGGAGGGTGAGATTCATGTGGATGTCGTCAGCTGCCCATAGTACGAAGCGCTCGATCGGGATCACTGGATGGTCAGGGGCGAGCTCGAAACGGAACCGCTTCAGCAGGACCGCCAGGACGAGTTCGGCTTCGATCATGGCCACGGCCGCGCCTTCGCAGCTGCGTGGGCCGACGCCGAAGGGGATGTAGGCGAGTCTGGGGCGGGTGGCGGATTCCTGCGCGGCGAACCGTTCGGGCCGGAAGACCTCTGGGCTCGGCCAGTATTCGGGGTTCAGGTGGACGGCCCAGATCGGGTAGAAGATCGTGGTACCGGCGGAGATCGTATATTCGCCCACGCGAAGGTCTTCGGTGGCTTCGCGGGCGCCGTAGGGTCCGGGCGGGTACAGGCGCATCGATTCCTTGAGCACCATGTTCAGATACGTCAGGTGTTTCAGATCCGCGTAGTCGGGCGCGGGCCGGTCCCCCACGACGCGCGCGAGTTCTTCGACGACGCGATCGGCCGCGTCCGGGTGTTGCGCCAGCAAGTACAGGGTCCAGGAGATGGCGACGCCGGTGGTGTGGTGGGCGGCCAGCAGGGTCATCAGCACGGTGTCGCGGATCCGCGCCGGTAACTGACCCGCGGCAGCGAGGGCGGCGATCAGGTCGCTGCCGACGGTCGGTGAGCCGCCGTCCTGATGCGCGGCGAGCACACCGTCCACGATCCCCCGCAGATAAGTCAGTGCTCGCTGCGCGCGGACGCCGCGTTCCTGGTCGGTGCCCGGCAGGTCGACCTGATACAGCCGAGCCAGTTGTTCGGTCAGCACATCCTCGAACGCCGACACGATCCGTCCGGCCTGTTCCGGCGAATCCAGGCCGCTGCCGAGCGCATAGTCGCAAATCATGCGCAGCGACAGCTGACTGAGCTGCTGCTGTAAGGCAATCGGGCCGTCGGAAGCCGATTCGGCCCACCGATCGGCCAGTTCGATGGCCAGCGTCACGAACTGCCCGAAATGCGCCTCGTGCGAGGGACGCGCGGCCAGGACCGACAGCAGCACCCGGCGCCATGGCGTGTGCTCCTCGGCGGGGATGGTTTGGAGATTGTCCGACTCCTGCAGTGGCGCAAGGAACTCGAACAGCTTTTCCGGCCGCTTATCGATCTTCGCGGTGGCCTCCAGTAGCACCGGGTCGGCGACCGACACCGCGGCCTCCGCACCGGGCAACCGGAAACGGACCACGGGGCCGTAATCGGCGTGCAGCTTCAGCTGATAGTTGTGCAGCCCGCCCGCGGCCACGATGTCGGCGAGGCCATCCCCCTCGCCACGCGGTCCCGGGATCCGGGCGGACGTACCGTCGCGGCCTGGTTCCATGACATTCCTCCAGGGCCATGCTCCCCGGCGCCGGTACTTCACGCAAGCCATTGCTCTTGTCCAACAGACACTTCCGGTGCACCTCGGCAACTTTGTCCTGCCACAGAACAAACTTGGGCTCAATCTGTCTAAAGCGAAGACAAAGCTCGACAAAGTGCGGTTGAATTCGCTCAGCAGATAGAAAGAAGCAGCTGATGCGGATCGCGGCCCGACCTGAAAACGCCCACCAGGCACGGCTTTTACGGCTGCTGCGCGATCGGGGCCCGCAGTCGCGGTCGGAACTGGCTCAGCCGATGGAGCTGTCCCGGTCCAAGCTCGCGGTGGAGCTCGATCGGCTCGCCACGCTCGGACTGGTCGAAGCCGGTGGCCTGGCAGCATCTAGTGGCGGTCGCCGATCGGCCATCGCCATGCTGGCCTCAGGACTGCGTTTCGCCGCCATCGACATCGGCGCCACCTCCATCGATGTCGCGGTGACCGACGGTGAATTGCGCGTGCTGGGGCAGCTTTCCGAGCCCTGCGATATCCGGCAGGGACCGACCGCGGTGCTGGAACGGGCGCTGGATCTGCTCGGCAAGCTGCGCACCGACGAGCACATGGCCGGTCGGCTGCACGGTGCGGGAATCGGCGTGCCGGGGCCGGTGAGCTTCCGCGAGGGCATGCCGGTCGCGCCGCCGATCATGCCGGGCTGGCACCGATTCCCGGTGCGCGAGGTCATCGCGCAGGAACTCGGTTGCCCGGTACTCGTCGACAACGACGTGAACATTCTGGCGCTCGGCGAGATGCACGCGGGCTCGGCGCACGCGGTGGCCGATTTCCTACTCGTCAAGGCGGGCACCGGCATCGGCTGCGGCATCGTCGTCGACGGCGGCATCTATCGCGGCGCCTCCGGCAGCGCGGGCGATATCGGCCATCTCCGGCTCACCGACGACGGACCGGTCTGCGCCTGCGGCAACAGCGGCTGCCTGGAGGCATACGCCGGCGGCGCGGCACTGGCCAGGGAGGCCACGGCGCGCGCCGGACGGTCGCCGTTTCTCGCCGACCGCCTTGCCGCCGCGGGCACCCTCACGGCCACCGACCTCGCCGATGCCGCTGCGGCGGGAGATCCGTTGGCAGTCCACATGATTCGCGAGGCTGGCAGCCATCTCGGCACCGCGCTGGCCGGGTTGGTCAGCTTCTTCAACCCCGGCATGGTGGTGATCGCGGGCGGCCTCACCGGCTTCGGGCACCCCCTGCTCGCGGAGATCCGCAGCGTGGTCTACCGCAGGTCACTGCCGTTGGCCACCGGCAACCTGCCGATCGTGCTCTCCGAGCTGGCCGAGCTCGGCGGGGTGATCGGCGCGGCGCGGCTGATCAGCGACCACGTATTCAGCGTCGCCTGACGCCACGGCAAGGAGGCCTGCCATGAACACCGTGCTGACCATGCGCGGCATCGTCAAGGACTTCCCCGGTGTGCGTGCCCTCGACCATGTCGATCTCGAGGTCCGCGCCGGGGAGGTGCACTGTCTGCTCGGCCAGAACGGCGCGGGCAAGTCCACCTTGATCAAGGTGCTGGCCGGGGCGCACCAGCCGGATTCGGGTGAGCTTCGCTGGCTGGGCGAACCGGTGCGGCTGTCCGGTCCCGCCGCGGCCACCAGGTTGGGCATCGCCACGATCTACCAGGAATTGGATCTGTGCGATGGGCTCGACATCGCCGAGAACATTTTCCTCGGCCACGAACAGGCCCGCGCCGGGTTCACCCGTCGCGCGTCGACCGCCCGCGCCGCGACCGCCTTGCTCGATCGCCTCGGCCACCGGGAGTTGCGCCCCGACACGCTCGTCGGCACCCTGCCCGCGGCCGCCAAGCAGGTGGTGAGCATGGCGCGAGCGCTGTCCTACGAGGCGCGGCTCATCGTGATGGACGAGCCCTCGGCCGCGCTAGGCAACGACGAGGTGGCCAACCTGTTCCGCATCATCGACCAGCTGCGCGCGGATGGTGTTGCCGTCGTGTACATCTCGCACCGGCTCGACGAGATTCGCACCATCGGCGATCGGATCACCGTGCTGAAGGACGGTCGCACCGTCGCCGCCGGGCTGCCCGCCAGGACCACCAGCACCGAGCACGTCGTCTCGCTGATGACGGGCGGCAACGGCGCCAAAGACGCGCTCGCACAGCAGCCGCGCGCCCAGGACGACACCGAGGTGCTACGGGTGACCGGACTCGGCCTGTCCGGGCGGTTCCGGGACATCTCGTTCGCCGTGCACGCCGGAGAAATCGTCGGCCTAGCCGGGCTGGTCGGCGCGGGCCGCTCTGAGGTCTTGGAAACCATCTACGGGGCGCGCCGTCCGTCAGCTGGCCAGATCCTGGTCGACGGTCGCCGTGTCCGACCCGGCAACACCACCGCGGCCGTGGCCGCAGGATTGGGCTTGGCGCCCGAGGAGCGCAAATCGCAGGGGCTGTTCCTGTTGGAATCGGTGGGGCGCAACATCTCTGCCGCCTCCCTGCCGCGCTACTCCCGGTTCGGCTGGTTCGACCGCGGCAGGCAACGCGCCGACACCGGCAACCTGCTCACCCGCGTCGGCATCCGCCCGGCCGATCCCGACTACCCGGTGCGCGGACTGTCCGGCGGCAATCAGCAGAAGACCGTCCTGGCCCGCTGGCTGCTGGACGACTGCCGGGTGTTGTTGCTCGACGAACCGACCCGCGGGGTCGACGTCGGCGCGCGCGCCGACGTGTACGCCCAGGTTCGCGGGCTCGCCGAGCGGGGTGTCGCGGTGCTGATGGTCTCCAGCGATCTGCCGGAATTGCTCGGCCTTGCCGACCGGGTGCTCGTCCTGCGCGACGGCGAGATCATCCACGCGGCTGCCGCGGCCGAGCTCACCGAACAGGACATCATCGCCATGATCATGGAAGGGAGTGCGCTGTGAGCGAGCGAACCGACACCACAACGCCCGCAGTCGGCACTGAGGCGAAAACACCCGTAGCGGACGGTGATCCGCCACCGATGGTGCGCCGTAAGGCGGGCGGACGCGGCGAATTACGCAAACACGTCACGCTGATCCTCGCGCTCCTCGCGTTGCTACTCGTCGGCGCCTTGACCAAGGGTGAAGACTTCCTCAGCACCAGCAACATGATCACCATCCTGACCCTGGCGTCGGTGATCGGCGTGGTGACCGTCGGGATGACGTTCGTGATCATCGGTGGCGGCATCGACCTCTCCGTCGGCGCGATCATCGCCTTGGCTTCGGTCTGGTGCACCACGACCGCCACCCAGTCCTACGGCGTGGCCGGGATGGTGCTCAGCGCACTGCTCGTCGGCCTGGGCTGCGGACTACTGAACGGGGCGCTCATCGCCTACGGCCGATTGGTGCCGTTCATCGTCACGCTGGCCATGATGGTGGCGGCGCGGGGGCTGGCCGAGCAGATCTCGGGGCGGCAATCACAGCTCGTCACCACCGACCTGCTCGCCCTCGCTCAGAATCGGGTGCTTGGCATCCCGCTGCTGGTCTATCTGTTCGTCGTGGTCGTCGCGGTCGGCTGGATCGTATTGGAGCGCACCACCTTCGGCCGCCGCACGGCCGCGGTGGGTGGCAACCCGGAGGCGGCCCGGCTGGCGGGCATCGACGTCCGCCGCCACACCCTGCTGCTGTACGCGGTGTCGGGATTGTGCTGCGGCATCGCCGCCATCATGCTCACCGCGCAGACCACCACCGGCACCAGCACCAACGGCCAGCTCTACGAACTGGACGCCATTGCCGCGGTGGTCATCGGCGGGACGCTGCTCAGCGGCGGATTCGGCACCATCACCGGCTCGATCCTCGGCGTGCTCGTCTTCACCGTGATCGAGGACCTGTTCATCCTCAACAACCTCGAACAACCCATCCAGGCGATCGGCAAGGGCGCGATCATCGTGGCCGTCCTGCTGTTCCAGCGCTTCGGCCGCGCCCGCGCGGTCCCCACTCTCACCTGATCTCCCACGTACCAAGGAAAATCATGAGCACCACAGTCTCTCTCCCCCGTCGCGGCATCCTGCTGTCCGGTCTCGCGGCAGGCGCCGGTGTCCTCGCGGCCGCCTGCACGTCCAACGACACCACGGCAGGCACTCAGGTAGCTGGCAATACCGGTGACAACGCCGCCGCCGGACAGCAAGTGCGCGTGGGGTTTTCCGCACCCGCCGCCGACCATGGCTGGACCGCGGCGATCACCCGCAACGCGCGGGCTCAGGCGGAGAAATTCGCCGATGTCACGCTCAACGTCACCGAAGGCACCAACGACGTCGCCCGCCAGATCGAGCAGGTGCAGTCGATGATCAACCAGAAGGCCGACGTCCTGGTGGTACTGCCGTTCGACGGCAACGCCCTCACCGAGATCGCGAAAAACGCGATGGCGGCGGGGATTCCAGTGATCAACCTGGATCGGGTCTTCGCATCGGCCCTGGCCTACCGCACGTGGATCGGCGGCGACAACTACGGCATGGGCGTCAACGCGGGCAACTTCATCGTCCGCAAGCTGCGCGACGCGGGCATCGGCGACCCAGTAATCGTCGAAATCGCCGGAATCGACAGCCTCCAGCTCACCCAGGAACGCAGCCGGGGCTTCCAGGACGCTCTCGCCGCCGCCGGATTCCGTATCGCCGCAAGGCAATCCACCGATTTCACAGCGTCAGGTGGCCAGCAGGTGGCCAGTCAGATGCTGCAGGCGACGAAGAAGATCGACGCCATGTGGAACCACGACGACGACCAGGGCATCGGCGTGCTGGCCGCGATCAAACAGGCCAACCGATCCGGCGAGTTCGTCATGGTCGGTGGGGGCGGCTCGGCCCAGGCCATGAAGGAAATTCAGGCAGGCAACTCGCCCTTGCAGGCCACCGTGCTCTACAGCCCGGCCATGGCCTCCTCGGCGGTCGCGCTGGCCCGGCTGCTCGGGCAGCGCAGAGCACTCGGCGATCTCGCCGAACACGATGTGCCCGCGAAGATCACGACCTTCTCCGCGGTCGTCACCAAAGACAACGCCGAACAGTATCTAGCGAACGGCTACTGACCGATCGGAGCCAGATGACCTCGACACACCGACCCACACTCGGCATCGGGATGGTCGGCCATGCCTTCATGGGCCGCGCCCATTCGCATGCCTGGCGCAGTGTGGATGCGTTCTTCGACCTGCCGTGGCGGCCGGTACCGGTCGTCCTCGCGGGCCGGGACGTCGGCCGGGCGGCCACCGCCGCCGCCCGGCTCGGCTGGGCGAGCGCCGTCGGCGATTGGAAGGAGTTGCTCGACCGCGACGATGTCGATCTCATCGATATCTGCACACCCGGCGACAGCCACGCCGAAATCGCCATCGCCGCGCTGCGTGCGGGCAAGCATGTGCTGTGCGAGAAGCCGATGGCCAACAGCGTCGCCGAGGCGGAGTCGATGGCCGCCGCGGCTGAGCAGGCCGCTCTGCGCGGGGTGCGGTCGATGGTGGGATTCAGCTACCGGCGGGTGCCCGCGCTGGCCTTGGCGCGAAATCTGGTGGCGCAGGGTCGGATCGGCACCATCCGGCACGTGCGGGCACTGTATCTACAGGACTGGCTCGTCGATCCCGAGGCGCCGCTCACCTGGCGGCTCGATCGGCGGCGCGCCGGGTCGGGCGCGCTCGGCGACATCGGCGCGCACATCATCGACGCCACTCAGTTCGTCACCGGGGAGGCGCTGACCGGGGTGTCGGCACTGCTGGACACGTTCGTCACCGAACGCCCCCGCCCGGACGGGCCGGGCCGTGGCCGGGTCACGGTGGACGACGCCGCGCTGTTCCTCGGTCGGCTCTCCGGTGGCGGACTGGCTTCCTTCGAGGCGACCCGGGTCGCCGCCGGACGCAAGAACGCACTTCGCCTCGAGCTCAACGGAACCAACGGCAGCCTGGCCTTCGACCTGGAGGCGATGAACGAATTGTGGTTCCACGACCACACCGAGGAACCGGAGACCGCCGGTTTCCGCCGCATCCTGGTGACCGAGCCGCAGCACCCCTACTCGGGTGCCTGGTGGCCCGCCGGGCACGGGCTCGGCTACGACCACACCTTCACCAACGAAGTCGCCGATCTGGTCATCGCGATCGCGGCGGGCAAGGACCCGAGCCCCAGCTTTGCCGACGGGCTCGCGGTGCAGCGAGTGCTGGCGGCGGTCGAGGAAAGCGCGGCCGACGCCGGGCGCTGGACCGCCATCGGAGGAGGACGACCATGAGACCGATCACGCTGTTCACCGGCCAGTGGGCCGACCTACCCTTCGAGCAGGTGTGTCGGCTGGCGGCCGACTGGGGCTACGACGGACTCGAAATCGCCTGTTCCGGCGATCATTTCGAGGTGGACAAGGCACTGGCCGACCCCGGTTACGCACCGCTCAAACGGAAGACTCTCGAGCGTTACGGGCTTCAGGTCTTCGCACTGTCCAATCACCTGGTCGGCCAAGCTGTCTGCGATCACCCGATCGACGAACGGCACCGAGCCATTGTGCCGCCACGCATTTGGGGCGACGGCGAGCCGGAAGGCGTGCGGCGGCGGGCCGCGGCCGAAATGGCCGATACGGCACGGGCGGCCGCGCAGCTCGGCGTGCGCACGGTCGTCGGGTTCACCGGATCGAGTATCTGGCACACCGTCGCGATGTTCCCTCCGGTGCCGCAGGAGGCGATCGAACGCGGATACCGAGATTTCGCGGAGCGGTGGAATCCGATCCTCGATGTCTTCGATGCCGAAGGCGTGCGTTTCGCGCATGAGGTGCATCCCAGTGAAATCGCCTACGACTACTGGACCACCGTGCGCGCCCTGGCTGCCGTCGACCACCGGCCTGCCTTCGGATTGAACTGGGACCCTTCCCATTTCATTTGGCAAGACCTGGACCCGGTCGCGTTCATTCTGGACTTCGCCGACCGGATCTATCACGTCGACTGCAAGGACACCAAGGTGCGCTGCGGCGACGGCAGACGCGGGCGACTGTCGTCGCATCTGCCGTGGGCCGATATGCGCCGCGGCTGGGATTTCGTCTCCACCGGGCGTGGGGACGTGCCGTGGGAAGACTGTTTCCGTGCCCTCAATGCCATCGGCTACGCCGGACCGATCTCGATCGAATGGGAAGACGCGGGCATGGACCGGCTCGCCGGGGCGCCCGAAGCGCTCTCCTTCGTCCGCCGCCTCAACGCCATCACCCCACCACCGGCCCCGTTCGACGCCGCCTTCGGAGCCGAACGGTAACGCGTGGCATCCGCCTCATACGCTGCGGACCGGAGGTGGGCCGACGACCTCGAGATCCAGCTCCGCCCGCGCTCGCGCGTAACCCGCTGCCGGGAACTCCATATCCCCGTCCTCGCTGTGCACATGCGCCTCGGTCGGTGTGTTCATGTACTCGAAGAACTTCTCGAACACACCGGTGGTCAGTAGGCCGAGCATCTGGGTGTTGTGGCTGTCGAACGCGAAGCTGTGCACGGTGCCCGCCGGGACATGCAGAAAGTCGCCCTTGGTGAGCAGCAGTTCTGTCCCGTTCGCGTGCAACAGGATTCGACCCTCTAGACAGATGAAGTTCTCCGTGTGTTCGCGGTGGAAGTGCCGCGGGATGTAGGGGCTTTTGCCGCCGATGGTGTGCATCGCGAAGTAGGTTCCACCGGTGTTGGCGGACCGCGCCAGATAGGTGTTGAGCTGGCCCATGCTCGCCCACCGGTCGCCTTCGCCCACCTCGAGGACAAAAGGCGATTCGCCGTCTGGCAGCGACGTTCCGGTCAACGGCGGCAGGTGATGCTTCGCCAGATCGTGGATTCGTACGCCGAATTGGGCGGCGAGTTCCGATTGCTGTCCAGCGGATACCGGCCGGTCCGCGGTCACGTCGAAGACGTGCGACGCGGTCTCGCGACCGGTGGCTTGCGCCCACCGGTGCCCGTCGCCCACGGTGAGCCAACTCAGGAACCGGGTGCGGTGCGCGAGCATGCGATAGGCGTACGGCACGCCGGGCGGAACGGTGACGGAAGAGCCCGGGATGAGGACGTGCGTTTCACCCGGCAGCCACACTTGCAGCTGTCCATCGGTGACGTACAGGAACCGGTGCTCCTGCGCATGCGACAGGAATGGTGTTTCGATTCCCTTGCCGCCGTACACATATGCGGCGCCGAACTGCCCACCGGTGTCCTCCGGCCGGGCGATGACCGTGATCAGCTGCCCGCCGAGTTCGTGACGTTCACCTGCACCGGCAGCCAGGTAGTACGGGACGCACCGGCCCGGGAGAGTGTCGACGCTCGGGGCAAGCGTCTGAACTTCATCGATAGTAGGAATGTCGAAGACGGTCGAAGCCGTGTCCAAGGAAGAACTCCTCCGAACGCAGTACCCGGGCCCGGGTCACCGCATACGCGGTTGTAAAGCCTCTCGCAGGTCCTGCCTGATCCGGATGGTAGCAGGACGAACCGGTCGGCTGGGCAATCGCACCACCGATGGTTGCGGACGTCGTCGGGGGGTACTTCCTCGGCACTACAGGAGGTTTCATCATGATGGCCATAGCTGCCGCTGTCGCGTTCGGGCTCGCGTTGCTGTTCGATCTGATCAATGCCAGCCTCGGCGACCACATCACCGAAGGCACGCTCGTCACCCTCGGCCTGCTGCTCGTCGCCCTGCACCTAGCCGGTGTCGGCACCAGCCGCTCAATTAACTGGCGCCGCCGCCGGTAAAGAACCGACTACGGACCTGGCCCCTTGCGCGCTGCTGCGGTGGGCCGCGCAGCTGATGGGCGTGCCGGCACTGCGCGTGCATCACTCGGTGGCAGCGATCAATGCGCGCAGCGCGGCGATTTCCGCATCCAACGCCGCGCGCCCGGCGTCGGTGATGGTCAGCCAGGTTCTGGGTCGCCCTTGACCGGTGTTGCGAGTGCTGACGATCAGTCCGGCGTCTTCGAGCACTTTCAGATGCCGGTTGAGGTTGCCGTCGGTGAGGTGCAAGGTATCTCGCAGCGCACCGAACTCCATCGAAACACCGGTGCGCAGCAGTGCGAGGATGCCGAGGCGACTGCGTTGATGCACGGTGTCGTCGAGCCCTACGGCGGGGTGCACGTCAGTCATGACGCACGCGCGGGATCTGCGCGAACCAACTCGACGAAGACAGCCAACGCGGCCGTCACACCTACGGCAAGGGCCACCACGGAATAGCCGTCTTCCGGATCGGCGATGGCAACGATGACGGGCGTCGCGACGCAGACAATCGCTACCGCGGCCGTTGTCATCGAACGCCAGGCCGCGGCGAACACCGCCAATCCCGTGCCGACTATCAGCCACGGAATCGCCGAGGCCCATTCGCCCCGGTAGAGCCAACTCGCCCCGAGGGTGGCCGCCAACATCACCATGCCGGTCAGAAAGGCCAGCCCGCCACGGCTTTCCGGTGCCTGCACCCGTCGGCTGACGAAGAACCACGCGCAGGCGACCGCCGTCAGCGGGGACACCATCGTGTAATACAGCGACACACCATTGCCGGAGTCGAGCAAGTTCACCACCGGTACCGATGCCAGCACTTCGACGGCGACACACAACAGCGGAAACCACACGGGCGAACCCAACTTCCAGCCCTGTGCGGTCCATTTCTCGATATCGCCGACGAGCTGACGGGCACCCTCGACATCCGGTTGACTTTGCGATGCAGAGTTCATAAATCAACTTTGCGCCGCAAAGCTATGGCTGTCAAGCTCAACCGCTTCGACGGCTAGCCGTGACGATGGTGGGTTCCGGCGGGGTCCAGCGGCCGGTGCGCGACGCGGCCGACGCGAAGCCGAAGTCGTGCTTGAGTTCTTCCGGGATGGCGTACTGCATGACGCGACCACGGGTGAGCGAGCTGAGCTCGAACCAGGTGGTGAGGTGGCCGAGGCGGTCCAGTGCCCACTCACCCAATGGTGAACTGTCCTCGATGGTTTCGAGGACGCCGAGCATGGCCGGGACAGTCTTGATCGCGGTGTCCCATCCGGTGCGCGGCACCGCGAGCCAGTCGGCGCAGGTGTCGCCGATGAGGTAGCGGATAAGGGCGGAAACCACCGGGTCGAACAGGGTGCCGGGAACGACGTCCTCATAGAGGTCGATGAGTTGGCGGGTGAGGTTCACACCCTCGTCGCTCGGTCCCATGTGACGGATCAGGTAGAGGTCGAGGAATTGCCGGGCGGCCTCCAGGTCCTTCGGCGCTTGCTGCTGGTCGACGCCGAGCATCGCACCGACCACCCGCCAGGCGTAAAAATACGCCTCGGCGCCGTCCACGCTCATGTGGATGTTCAACCGGTGCAGGCTATCGAGGACCAGCATGGAGAACAGCAGTTGACCACCGATCATGTCCTCTTGGCAGATGGGTGTGCCCCAAGTCTCGATATCCCAACGCTTTTCGCGGGAGAGGTGGTGGCGAATGGCGGCGTGCAGCAGCCGCACCTTCTGCACCGCGGGGATGAAGCGGCTACCGGCTTCGAAGGCGTCGGGCTGCATGAGGTAGACGGTGAACTGCCCGGTCTCGGCCATCCGTTTGGACGGATATTCCAGCGAATGCGTGGCCGACAGCAGTTTCGCGACCTGTGGGATCACGTAACACGCGGGCATGGCCGCAAAAGACAGCGCGGTGGAGATGTGCACGTTGTTGTCGATGAAGAACAGCCTGGCCTTCTCCATCTCGTCCCAGTCCACCCAGGCGGGCGGGGCGGCGGTCGTCTGCAGATACTCGCGGGCGACCTCGGGCAGGTCGTCGGGCAGGGGCGCACCAGCGGTTGAGACATAGCGCATGAGGGTGTTGAACTTGCCCACCTCACCACGCTCGAACAGGGTGGCCACAGTGGCATCGGCGAGTTCGTCACCGTGCAGTCGCAGTGCGTCCATCGATGCTTGCGTGTAGGTCATCGAGCCTCCTTGTGTCGGTGGCGAAATGGTGCGCGAGTCAGTACCGGCGCGTGGTCGCGGCATGGGCCAACTCGGTCAGCGCGTGCGCGGCGGGCGCGGGCACATCCGCCAAAGCGTGCGTGGCCTCCTCGACCCGGGCGGTGATCATCTGCTCGATCCGGGCGGGTGCGCCGACCTGGGTCATCAGGTCGCGCAGTTCGCCCAGATCCGTGTCGTCGGGTTCGCCCAGGTCCAGCAGCCGCGTCAGCCGTTCGCGTTGCGGATGGTCGACGGCCCGCCAGGTTTCGGCTAGCAGGGCCGTTGGACGGTGGGCGCGAAGGTCGTCGAGATTCGCCTTGCCGGTTCGGGCCCGGTCACCGAACAGGCCGAGCAGGTCGTCGCGCAGTTGGAATGCCTCGCCGAGAGGTAGACCGTACGCGGAGAAGGCTTTCCGCAGCCGGTCGTCCGCGCCACCCAGCGCACCGCCGATGAGTAGGGGCTGCTCGACGGTGTATTTGGCCGTCTTGTACCGGACCACCTTCAGCGACTCGGCCACATCCGGCACCGCGCCGGTACACAGAATCTCCAAACACTCACCGGCTATCAGCTCCCGGGCCAGCACCGCCCACAGCGGGCGCGCCCGTGACAGGTAGGCCACGGGCAGACCGCTGGTCACGAACAGCTGACCGGCCAATGCCATGAGCAGATCCCCGACCAGCATGGCGAGCGCTTTCCCGGTCTGCTCGAACTCGGACGCACGGTGCGGCCGGGCGCGCAGGGCCGCGTGCGCGGTGGGCAACCCGTGCCGGAGTGGGCTGTCATCGATGATGTCGTCGTGCACACTCGCCGCCGCGTGCACCAATTCCAAAGCTGCAGCGGCCCGTACGAAGGCGTCGCTGTCGGGTTGCCCGGCCGCGCGCCAGCCCCAGTAGCAGAAGGCCGCCCGCAACCGCTTTCCGTGGCCGCTCGCCACCACGAGCTGATCGGCCACCGGACCCAGTCGCGGGTCGATGTCGAGCAGCTGGTCGCGTTCCCGTCCGATGAATTCCTCGAGAACGTCGTCGACGCGAGCCTTGAAGGCGCGGGCGTCGTGCCGGTCAGGCATCACCGGAACCTGTCCGGCGCGCGGCGACGTGCTGGGCGAGGATCTCCAGATGGGCGGGCGGCAGGAATGCACCGCGGTCCAGTGCCAATCGCCCGCGCGCCTCGAGGTCGCTCCGCGCTTCCCCGGCCAGCCCCGTCAGGTCCGACCGCCGTAGTAGTCCCCACGCCCGACCCACCACCGGGCCCACTCGACTGAGTGCCAGATCCGCTAGACCGGCCGCCAGGAGTACCGCGTCCTCAGTCCGGGATCCGCGCTGATTCGACCTCTGCGACATGCGATCACGCTCCTGTTCACACGATCGGCACCCGGTGCCGTGCGATCCGGAAAGAGCTGAACCGGCCCGGCATCGCCAGTGTGGCAGCGGTGGCGCGGAGACACGCCGAAAATTTGCAGGACGTGTGCACAACGCCGAATAGCGGTTGCCGGTTCAGGTACGCACGCTGCTCAATCCAAGCTCGCGATACGCGCCGTCAGCTCCGGCTCGCTCAGCGTTCCCGGAACGGTGTCGACCTCGGTGTATTTGCTGACGAAGACGAAGGCCGGGTGGTCGGTCACGCGGAATCGCTGGGACACAGATCCGTCGGTGTCGGCGATGCTCGCGAACGGCAGAGCGTGGTCGGCGGCGAAGGCGCGCATCGCAGGTATCTGGTCGCCAGCGGCGACACCGACGAACTGCACGTCAGGATGAGTGCGAGCAGCCTCGGCGACACGAGGAGCCTCGGTTCGGCAGTCCGGGCACCCCGGTGCCCAGAACCACAGCACGACCGGCTTTCCCACCAAACTCGCACCGAAGAACTCGGCACCGTCGACGGTGCGCGCGGTGAACCGCAGTGGCTCGGGTACGGGGGCACCTGGCCCCGCGCTCGAGCTGATCTGGGCTGCGGACCGAGCCGACGACGCGACAGCCGGATTCGTATCCTCGCCGCTCCCAACACACCCGGTTACGAGCAACGCCGCAGCGAGCAGCAGCACACCCTGGCCGATCTTCATGTCATGAACCTCCGATTCATGCGAAGAGCCGCACTGATCCGCAACCGCGCCAGGCTGGTTCACGCCCGACGATGTGCGAACAGCAGTGCCGACACAGTCCATTGTCCGGATTCGGTCGGCGCTGGGCGACCTTACGGCCGACACCGCGGGAGGTGGATACTCGCTGAGGTGCGGGTAGAGATCAGTGTCGAGTCGGTTGATGGGGTACGGGTCGCGGAGGAGGCTGGGGTGGACCGGGTCGAGGTGTGCGGTGGGCTGTCCGATGGCGGGTTGACTCCGAGTGTGGCGCTGATCGAACGCGCGGTGGCACTGACCAGGAAAACTGAAGTGCACGTGCTTATTCGGCCGCGGGCAGGAGACTTTCGGTACTCCCCCGAGGAGATTTCGGTGATGGTGCGCGATATTCGTGCGGCTCGCGCGGCGGGCGCCAAGGGGGTTGTGGTCGGCGCGCTGGATTCGTCCGGTGCGCTCGACCCGGCGTGCGCGGCGTTCGTTGACGCGGCCGAAAACCTGGACGTCACTTTCCATCGGGCGATCGATGTCAGTGCGTCTTCGCAACGGGCACTGGACCAAGCGATCTCGTTCGGCTTCACGCGCGTGCTGACCTCGGGCAGGCAACGCTCGGTCTTGGACGGCGCACCATTGATCAAAGATCTGGTGCGGCAGGCTTGCGGCGCGATCGAGGTGATGGCGTGCGGCGGCGTGCGCGCATCGAACGCCGTCGAAGTGCTTGCGGCGACCGGCGTCGCAGACCTGCACGCGGCCGTCCGCACGCCGGTGCGCGGCGCCAGGAATGGCGCGGTCTCGTTCGCCGGAGTCGGTGTCCCCCAGGGCTTCGACCGCTTCGAGACCGACCCCGCGGAGGTCGCGGCGCTATGCGAGCTCATCCGTGGCCGAAACCGGGTATCCCCTGAGTGATGCACCGAATGATGTTGCGGCGCTGGGACGTCGACGACCCGGTGGTGTCAGCCGATGCATCCGGTCCGGCGGCGATTGCCGCCGGACCGGTATCAGCTCAGCCTCGGGTCGCTTCGATCAGCCGTTGGCGCAACCAGGTCAGCGGGGTGGCGCCGCCGCCGACGGCGTAGCCGGGGTAGCTCTGATGAATCCCGGACTTCAAGAAATCGTCGATCTGCCGTTTGCGTTCTTCGTAGGCCGAATTGTTCAGCTGGTCGGCCAGCAAGCCGAGACCACCGGCGGCGAGGGCATCGTTGATCAATTCGTCCGCCTGTCGCTGGTAGGAGCCGAACAGGTCGGGGTTGGGGTTCGAGATCTGGGCGAAGAAACCGGCGATGCGAGCGGCGAAGTCGCCGTCGGGAGTCGCGCAGTACAAATCCCCTGCGGCGCAGAACGTATAGGTCTGTGGCGAGAGCCAACCGAAGCCGCCGAGGCGCGGACCGCCCGCGCCGGCACCCGTGACGGGCGGGCCGATCAAGGTGTCGGTCGGTGAGCGGCGCGGATCAGAGATGAGCCCCACCAGCGCGACACGATTGGGCGACACCGCACCCAGCCCGGTGCCGATCTCAGCGGCGAGATCACCGGCCGCGTCCGCGCCCTGGCTGTAGCCGAGCAGCGCGAATCGGGTGGTGTCACAACGCTGGGCCATCGCGGTGATCAGGCCCCTGGCATCATCGATGGCTTCCTGTTTGGAACGGCCGTATACGTCGCCTTCCCACGGGAACGCGGTCGCCGGGTACGCGACGTAGTCGGTCCAGACGTCACCAGGCAAATCTTCGGCGACTTCGGCGAGCATCCCCTTGCCGGGGTCGGTATTCGAAGTCTCCCAGGTTCCGGGAATCGCCACGACGTACATTTCGGGGCAGTGCTGTGGGGCGGCTTGCGCGGTCGACGCGGTGCCGACCGGTAAGACGGCGGTGACCATCGCTGCCGCGCATGCGGCGGTGTTCTTCCATCGCGAAAACATCGTGTGCTCCATGTTCACTGCCGGGGGCGCCTGACCCCGTCGGCGAAGGCGCTCGGTGTGTATATCATGTCTTCGGGGGATCTTCCCCGCAGGTGAGATCAGTGTCCCAGAAAGTTCGCCCGCCGCAACTGGTTCGGCAGTTCGCGCGCGTCGGCCGCGGGCACTAGGTGCCACGAGGTGTGATGAGGCCGGATTCATAGGCGATGACAACAGCTTGAGCGCGACTGCACAGTCCGAGTTTGTTCATGGCGCGGTACAGGTGGGTTTTGACGGTGCCGTTGCTGACGGACAGGTGGGTGGCGATTTCGGTGTTGGATTTCCCGGTGCCGACCAATCGGAGTACTTCGATCTCGCGGGCGGTCAGGGCGTCGAGGTCCGGCTGGGATTTCTGGCGGGGTTTGGTGCGGTCGGCGAATTCCTCGATCAAACGTCGGGTGATGGTCGGCGCGATCAGCATGTCGCCGGTGGCGACGGCGTGAATGGCGGCCAGGACTTGCTCGGGCGAAGCATCTTTGAGCAAGAATCCGGAGGCGCCGACGCTGAGCGCGGTGTAGACGTACTCGTCCAGGTCATAGGTGGTCAAGATGAGCACGCGGGGCGTCCGGGGCGTCGCGGCAGCAAGGATCCGTTCGGTGGCGGTGATGCCATCCATGCCCGGCATCCGGATATCCATCAGCACCACGTCCGGTCGCAAGCTGGCCGCCAGGGCGACCGCTTCGTCACCGGTGGCGGCTTCACCGACCACATCGAGCTCCGGGCTGGTACGGATCAGCGCGGCGAGTCCACCGCGGACGAGTGGTTGGTCGTCAACAACCAGTACGTTGATCATCCGACCGTCCGTCGCCCGCAGGTCGGGTGTTGTGATCCGGATGCGGCTCATCGGCCCCGGTCTCCCCGGCGATCGGGAGGCTCAGCACGACACGAAATCCCTTCTGCGGCAATGCACCTGCGGTGAGCTTACCCCCATACAGCTTCGCCCGTTCCCGCATGCCGATCAACCCGTGTCCCTCCGCTGCCGAAACCGTGCCGTGCACCGTACCCGGACCGTCGTCGACGACCTCGACCACGACCTCACTCGCGCGGTAATCCACGGTCACCCTGACCTGGGCTTTGCCCGCGTGTTTGAGGACGTTGGTGAGCGACTCCTGGACGACCCGATAGATACACAACTCGACACCGGCCGGCAGGCGGCGCACCGTTCCGGTGACCGCCAAGTCGACCGGTACACCCGCTGCGGTCACGTTGTCCACCAGCTCGCCGAGCCGATCGACACCGAGACCGACGTCGATCAACTGCGCGTCGCGCGGGTGTTCCGGGTCGAGCCGGAGCAGCGTCAGCAGGCGTCGCATGTCTTCCAGCGCTTTGCCGCTGGCATCACCGATGGCCTGCACCGCGGTGTATGCGGTGTCGGGATCGCTGTGGAAGACGTATCGGGCCAGTCCGGCCTGGATCGAGATCGCCGACATGTGATGGGCCACAACGTCGTGCAGTTCTCGCGCGAGTCGGACCCGTTCCTCGATGACCGCGCGGCGGGCCCTGGCTATCCGATCCCGGTCGAGCCGTTCGGTCAGCGCGGCGAGTCGCTCGTTGCGGGCGGCCAGTACCCGTTTGAGGTTGCCGAGCATCCACGCGGTCAAGCTGAACTGCGGTGCCAGCACCAAGATCATCCACAATGCCATCTCGTCGCTGATCACGGCGACGAAAATTTGGGTGAGCGTGTGCAACACGGCTGCTGGGATCGATCTGCTCGGCGGATAGCGCCCGGCCACCGTGTACACCGCCAGGAGCGCACCGGCGCCGTTCAACGCTTCCCAGTACCCGGCCAGCGCGAACGCGACCATTCCGGTGCAACAGATCAACAACGTCAGTATCGGAGCCCGCTGCCGCCACACCACGGGCAAATTCGAGAGGACGATCAGCGCGGCGCCGAGCAGATCGAGCTCTTTGGGTCCCGTCGCGTAGTTGCTATGGGCTGCGAGCAGCGCGGCCGCGGTGAAGCCGATCGGCCCGCCGATGTCACGGATCCGCGGTAATACCGCAATAAACCGCGGTCTCAGCGATGTCACGGTCCACACCGACCCACCCTATTCGGGCGCGGCAGCGTAGTCATCAACTGACGGTGCACTTCCGCCTACGACCATGGTTGACCTCACATGCTCTGCTACCGAACCGGTTTCGCTGGAAAACACAACTTGTAGCTGATTTCCCGGCGCCGCTGAGCGCGTACTTTTCACATGGGCCGGCAAATCGCGGTATCCGGAGAAGAATTCACCGGCAGCGGCCGCGGGGACGCAGAGGGGATGACCCCGCGGTCGCCGACGGTCCCCGGATCGGGGCCTGTTTCGAGCAGAGGATCAGCTTCATGCCCCACGCACGACGTGTATTCACCCGCGTATCTTTGGTCGTCGCGTCTGTTGCGCTCGCCTTCGGGTTGGCGGCTCCGGCGGCGGTTGCCGAGACGCCGGATCAGCCACTGCCGGACGAACCGGCGGCCGCCTGCGCCCAGACCCCGACCTCGGGAACCATCGAGCGGCGGATCGGCGGACGCGTCTATCTGTTGCATGTCCCTGCCGGGCTGCCGCGGCCCGCGCCACTGCTGTTGGCTTTGCACGGCGGCGGGAGTTGGCCCGCGCAGCACGAAACCCAAAGCGGCTGGAGTGGATTCGCCGACGCCAAGAAGTTCATCGTCGCCTATCCGCGCGGTGGGTTGGCGAACGACAACGGCACCTGGTCGTGGCACTACCTGCCCGGCCAGGACCAGGACGAACGGTTCTTGCGCGAGGTCGTCACCGATATCGCCGCCACATGGTGCGTCGACGCCAGGCGAGTGCACGTGTCCGGACATTCCAACGGCGGCCAGATGACGACTCGGATGGCCTGCAGCGCCGCGCGATTGATCGCCTCCGTCGCGGTGTACGCGGGCCCGGCGCACAGCGCGAACCCCTTCGACTGCGCACCCGCCCGGCCGATTTCCTTCGGACTCTTCGCCGGTCAGAACGACCCGGTGGTGAATCTGATACTGATGGGCAACCATCGGCTGAACTGGCAGATCCGCAACGGCTGCACCACACCACCGGTCCCCGAACCGCACCCGGCCGGCGTTCTCGCGGCGGAGGTCAACACCTGCAACGCCGACACCAAGGTCGTCTGGCGGGTCTACAACGCCGGGCACGGCATACCGGGCGGCGACCTCGGCGCCGACATCCGCAATCGGATGTGGACGATGTTCCAGAACAACCCGCGCCCATAGGGCAAGTACATGCACTCCGCGCAAGCTCCACAGAACAGTTCGTATCTGGGGGTCCCATGTCCCTTATCGCCGACCAGGCCGTATCCGCCGATTCGTTCTGGACGTTTCCCACCGCAACGCTCTCAATGGTGCTTCTGGACAGCCTCTTCCGCACCGAGCAGCCGAAGTTCGATTATCGCGTCGGTGCGGGATTATCGAGCAGCACACTCGCCCTCAGCCTGCTCGGGCACGCGGCGTTGACCGCGCTACTCGCGCTGCTGGTCATCGCGGGCGAGGTCGGCAACCTGCCGGATGCGGCGTGGCTCGGGTTGGTCGTCGGCTCCGCCGCCGCGGTGCCGATCACCGTCTTCCTCTGGCTGCGAAATCGAATGCCGTGGGAGTCGGCCGCGCTGCACGGTGGGCACTGGCTACTGAAATTGTTCACCGGCACGTTCATCGTCACCGGAGGAGTGCTTAACTCTTGAGGACGGCGGGCTGGTTGTCCCGCTGGATGATCAGGGCGACATGAAGCCGGGAAGGGCAGTCCAGCTTCACCATCACTTGCCGGAGATGGTTCACCACAGTCCATTCCGAGAGTCCTAGCCGTCTGGCGATCATCCGGTTCGTCATGCCGGTGGCTACCAGCTCGGCGATTTCGCGCTGTCGTTCGGTGAGGACGGTCAGCGGCGGGGCGGGCGGTAGTTCCTCGCTGTCGCCGACGTGGTCGGCGTCCGGAACCGCAGGGTCCGTCGTGTCGCGTTCCTCGAGGATGCGGGCGAGTTCCAGCCACGCTTGCGCCTGCCGCCGGGCGAGGTCGACGACCGCGCCGACGTGACAGTCCGGCGCGTCGGCGAGGCGCACCAGCTCGTGGATCGCGATGTCGACCACATCCGTTGTCCCCCACACGATCTCCGTCATAGCCCATCCAAACCCGTTGTCCAGCCGATCCACCTTCGAACATCTGTGAAATTACGGGCTTTCGGGTACTGAGGGCATCCGATGGAGGTTGTGTCTTCGGTGAAACCGGTTCGGTAGCCGAGCGGGCGGGGTCAACCGGGGTTGTAGGCAGAAGTGCACCGCAGGTTGATCGGTTGTTCCCCAGATGTCGGCAACCACTGGGGAGTGCCAGCCGAGCTAGCATGGGTGCGTTGGAGCCGTTGGGGGACAATGCCTTTCAAAAGAATGCACCGCCGCGGCCGGTATGTCACGAAATGAGGACTCAGATGCGCAGGTGGGCAGCAATTCTCGGAACGGCGGCCGTGCTGTCGATGGCCTCCGCACTTCCCACCGCAACCGCCGACCAACCGGCCGCGCCCGCAGCGGCGGACCAGGTGACCCACTGGGCGATGTCGCACGGGGACACCCGCACCGAAGGCGACATCTACTGGGGCTCCGGTTATTCCGCGTACGCGTACGGCTGGGTCAAAGCGGGCGGCAGCGTCCGCACCGTCTGCTATTCGGGGAGCGCCGGTGAACTCGGGGCAGGCGGGGAATGCACCACCGCGCAGCCCGGCCGCACCGAACGCTTCGCCTACCGGTTCTTCGTCAAGACCGAGGGTGGCGTCCATCGGGTCGATGTGACGCTCTTCGACGGGGAGCGGCCGAGCGAGGAAGGCGTTCTCGGTCAGCTGTACTGCACCCGCGAAGGGTGCACCCCCATCTAGGTCCGGTTTCGTTCCAGCGTCGTGCGGAGTTCCTGCGCACCGGCGAGTTCATCGGCGAGAGCGCGGGTTTCGCTGTCGGTGAGCGGTACCGCGGCAGCGGTGTCGAGCAGTTCGGCGGCCCTGTCGGCTTCGCCGAGCGTGATCGCTAGTTCGGCGAGATAGACCATGGCCTGGACACGCTCCGGGTTCGGCGCCGAATCGCCGTGTTTGGCCAATGTGGATCCCAGCACCTTGGTGGCCTGCCGATGGTCGCCGTGGGAATCGCCGAGTACCACCGCGGTCCGCAGCGCCTCGGCAAGCTTGCTGTCGGCGCGGGCCGTCGACGGCCCTGGCCGGTCGTCGCCGGGAAGTTGCGCGATGCGGATCCAGTTGCCACCCGGGTCGATAATGGTGAAGCCGGAGACATCACCGGCGTTCTTGCGTTTGCGCGGGCGCGTCATCCGCGGAATACCGGCGACGAGCAGTTTGCCGTATTCCGCGCGCATCCCGTCGGCGAAAGACCGGTACAGCGCGGCGGTATCGGCGACGTACACCGCGCATTGACCGTAGGAGTCGGCCGGATCGAACCCCTCCCAGGCACCGAAATGCAGCTCGATGTCGTCGCGTCGCAACGCCACATACTGATTCGGCCGCATCTGCCGGTAGGTCACCTCGAACCCGAGCGCGCGATAAAAGGTAGCAACCTCATCGATGTGCCGACAGGGCAGAATCGGAACCGTTCTCTCACCAGACATCTCGCCATCCCACCGTCGCGAACCGCATCCATCCCACACCCTCCCCCGCACCCCCGCAAGCCACCTGAAATACCTGCACCCGAGGCGCGTTCCTCGCGCTCGGCCCAGCGCCCGACGCCGTACCCAGGGACATTGACGCGCATCCGCCCACCACGCATTCATCCCGCTCGAGGGTCAGGGCGTGATCACCGCGGCCGGTCCGGATGCCGATCCTAGATGTCGATGTACCGGCTCTCGTGCATGTCGAGTCGCCGTCTTTGGGTGGGGCGGAGGCCGTGGGCTGTGTCCCAGCGGGTCAAACGCATCTCGTCGCCGTTCCACTCGACGCAGCTCGCGGCGTCGGCGTCTAGGGCGAAGAAGCGCCATGAGGGGTGGGGGCGCCACCCGCTGCGGGACTGGACCGCGTCCGCGATAGTGCCACGGAGGCGGTCGTCGACTAGCTCCCGGACGCGGCCGCGCACGGTGATCTCGGGTTCTGGTGCGGCGGCGTCGGTTACCGGGGTCCGCAGTAGGACACGGGGATCACGGTCCAGGTCACGAACCTTGCGGGTGCCAGCGATCAAGACGAGAACGAGCCGGTTGTCGACGAAGTGGACTTCGACGGGACTGATCCTCGGGGTTCCGTCACGCCGGACGGTGCCGATCAGGCCGAAACCCGAGCGGGCGAACGCTTCCTGGGCGCTACCGGCGAGGTCCGGTGCCGCTGCGACGAGCTCGGCCCACTCCACCCCTCCAGCTTCCGCCGGTCCCCGCCCGAGCTCAACAGGCGACACCGCACGATCTTCCCTACGGCGTCATATGGCCAGCGCACGGCCCGCTCGACAGCAGCGTCGCTCGCCGACTCGAACAGCTCGAACCCCGCCTCGTCATGCGGCTACGGGCACCGGCTCGGGTGTCGGCTCGGCGACCAGGGGTGGGGACGGTTGATCGAAGGCATCCTGGTCGAGGATGCCTTCCCGTTTCGCCACGAGCACCGGGATCACCATCTGGCCCGCGACATTCGTTGCGGTGCGGATCATGTCGAGGATCGGGTCGATGGCGAGAAGCAAACCCGCACCGGCCAGCGGCAGGCCCAGCGTGGACAGGGTCAGGGTGAGCATCACGATGGCGCCGGTGAGGCCCGCGGTCGCCGCGGATCCGACCACGGATACGAAGGCGATCAAGAGGTAGTCGCGAAGACCGAGTTGCATTCCGGTGAGCTGCGCGACGAAGATGGCAGCCAGTGCCGGATACACCGCCGCGCAGCCGTCCATCTTGGTGGTGGCGCCGAAGGGCACCGCGAACGACGCGTATTCCCTTGGGACACCGAGTCGTTCGGTGACCATCCGTTGAGTCAGCGGCATCGTGCCGATGGAGGAACGGGACACGAAAGCCAATTCGACTGCGGGCCAAGCTTTCGCGTAGAAGCGAATCGGATTCACGCCACCGACGGTGCGCAGCAGGATCGGGTAAACGATGACGAGCACGATGAGGCAGCCCGCGTAGACCGCGATCGTGAAGGTCGCCAGCGGTCGCAGCAGGTGCCAGCCGTAGCTGGCAATCGCCTTGCCGATGAGTCCCGCGGTGCCGATCGGCGCGAGCCGGATCACCCACCACAGCGCTTTCTGCACCAGTTCGAGCACCGATTCGGCCAGTGTGACAACGGGTTTGGCGGCATCACCGAGCTTGAGTGCGGCGACACCGAGCACGGCGCCGAGGAACACCAGCTGCAAGACATTGCCGTTGGTGAAGGCGCCGACGACGTTCGTCGGGATGATGCCGGTGAGGAAGTCGGTCCAGCCGCCCTTCGCCTCCGGCGCCTTCGCACCGGTCAGCGTCAGGTCGACGCCGCGGCCGGGATTGGTGACCAGGCCGAGCATGATGCCGACCGCGACGGCGATGAGCGCGGTACCCATGAACCACAGCAGGGTGCGACCGGCCAGCCGGGCGGCATTGGTGACATGCCGCAGTCCCGCGACGCTCACCAGTACCGCGGTGAACACCAGCGGCGGCACCGCGAGCTTCAGCAGCTGCACGAAGATGCTGCCGACCTGGGTCAGGGTGCTGGTGAGCCAGGCGGCGTCGGTCGCGCGTGCGAGGAAGCCCGCGGCGATACCGACCACCAAACCGAGCAGGATCTGGACGCCGAACGGCCAGCGCGCCGGATTGAGCGTACGGCTGCGCGAACTGGGTGCAGACAAGGAAACCATCTCCAAGGCAATCAGGGGGATCTAGTGAGGTGTGTGCGCGCGTCAGCGACACAACTGCGCGGCCAAACGGCCCAGATCCACGTGCAGCCTGGCGACCAGGTGCACCACTGTTACGGAGAAGTTCACAACGCTCTCCAGAGTAAGGGATTCATCCGATCAATTTCGATCCGGTCGAGCTGCCGCGTTTCGGCGTGCGTCACCCGACACCCCGATATTCCGCCTCGGGCAGCGACGACGTCGGGGTGGTCCCGGCATCGGCGTGACGGTTTCCCCAGTCGAGTTAGCCTCGCCCCCAGTTGGTTCCACCACTTCGACGGGCGAATGATGCGGGTATGCCGATGACCCGCGCTGTGCTCGCAGTCGTCGGCCCGCTGTTGCTCCTCGTGGGATTCGCCACGCCTGCTACGGCTCACGAATGGCCCGCCCCGGTTGCCGTCGTCTCCCGCGTGGCCACGAACGACCCGGTCATCTTCGTCACCCTCGACGACGGATGGAATCACGACCCGGCCGCACAGCAACTGCTGCTGGATCGCCAGGTGCCCGCGTCCCTGTTCCTGCTGCCGGGCGCCTATTCCTACGACGCGGGCTACTACCGCACTCTGCTCGACCACGGGCCGTCCCGCATCGAGAATCACACCGTCGACCATCCGGACCTGACGACGATGGACGCGGACGGGCAGCGAGCCCAACTGTGCGCGGCGCGCGATAAGACGCTGGCGCAGTTCGGTCAGGAGCCGCGCCTGGCCCGGCCGCCGTACGGCGCGTACAACGACACCACCCGGGCTGTTGCCGGGGCGTGCGGCGCGAAAGCACTGGTGACCTGGACCCACGACTTCTCCACCTGGGCCGGTGCGACACCACCGACCCCGACCCTCGAAGCAGGCGACATCGTCTTGCTGCATTTCAACGACACCGTGACCGCCGACTTGGGCCGGGCGCTCGCCGCCGCCGACGCGGCCGGTCTGCGGCCCGCGCCACTGCGGGACTACCTCCCGGATTGACCCCGGACGTGGGCAAAGGTTTCCGCGAAAGCCGCAGCGATCGCTGCCCCTGAAATATGGGTATCTCCCGAGTGTGAACATCGATGTACAGTTCTGAACATGGATGTTCACCACGGAGGTAAGCGGTCGACATTAGCGGTGGCCGCGGACGTACTCGCCCTGGACCCGACGGCATCGCTGGCCGTGATCGCGGAAGCGGCGGGCATCGGGCGCACCACGCTGCACAAGCGCTTCCCGAAGCGGCAGGACATGCTGCTCGCGGTGGCCTACGACTCGATCGAGTTGATGGAGCAGGCACTGATCGACGCCGGGATGACCGATGAACAGACGGACGCCGCCGAGGCCCTGGGGCGTTTCATCGAGGCCTGCGTGGCCCTCGGCTCCCGGATCGCGTTCCTGTTCCGGCAGCCTTCGCTGGATCCGGTGAAGGACATCCAACTCGCCAGCGACCGCATCGACGCGACTACCAACGCGTTCATCGTCCGCGCGCAGCGAGAGGGGCTGCTGCGCGCGGACCAACCCGCGTGGTGGATCAACTCCACGCTCTACGCCATCTGCTACGGAGCGTGGGAGAACGTCGCCCTCGGCAGGCTCGCCCCGCTCGACGCCCCGAAACTCGCGCTCGAGACGGCGCTGACCGGTCTCGGGCGAACGGACCGCGCGCAGTGACCCGGTCACCGCGATTCAGCTTGCGCGGCAACAAGAAAACAGAATTGATAGCGAGGTTTTCGCATGACAATGCTGGCAGATGCCCGCCTCTTCACCCGGCTGGCCGCCGCCCGTGTCGGTAACTGGTTACTCAGCGCCCGCGGTGACGAACTGGCCCGGATGGAAAGTTCACGCAATCGACTAGATCCGTATCCGCACTACGCACGGCTGCGGTCGCAGGGCGGGCTGTATCGCAGCAGCATCGGTATCTGGGTGGCGACCAGTTACCAGCATTGCCATGATGTGTTGCGGGACCGCCGATTCGGTGTCCAGGCCGCCGCGGGTCCGACGCCACGCGCGTTCGAACGCTTCATGCGGGAACGGGAAACCGGGGACGTGCCATCGTTTCTGGAGCTCGACCCGCCCGAGCACACCCGGCTGCGCAAGCTGGCCCGACCGGCCTTCGGGCCGGCCAAGATCAAGGGCTACCGCGCGCTTGTCGAGAAGGCGACGATGGACCTGCTCGATCGCGCGCAGGCCAAGGGCCGGTTCGACCTGATCAGTGACTTCGCCGGACCGCTGCCGATTCGGGTGATCAGCGACCTGCTCGGCATCCCGGATGCGAACACCACCCGCTTTCTGCACATCGGCCAGATCGTGGGACAGTCGCTCGACGGCGTCCGCTCGGTCCGCCAGTTCCATGCGCTGCGCGCCGCGGAGACCGAGCTGGACCAGATGTTCCGGAAGCTGGTGGAGCACAAGCGGATCGAGCCGGGTGACGACGTGATCACCCACCTCACCCATGCCTGCGACAACGGCGAGATGACCATCGAGGAACTGCTGGCCACGTGCGGGCTGCTGCTCATCGCCGGTTTCGAAACCACGGTGAACCTGATCGGCAACGGAACGCTTGCGCTGCTGGACAATCCGGCGCAGTGGGCGGCGTTGAAGGAGAATCCTGATCTCGCCGTCGGAGCCGCCGAGGAAACCCTGCGTTACGACCCGCCCGTGCAGGCCACGGTGCGGGTAGCCCATCAGGATCTCGACTTCGCCGGCAAACCCGTCGGCCGCAACGAGCCGGTGCTCGTCGTGCTCGGTTCGGCGGGACGCGACCCGCAAGCCTTCGACAACCCGGATGTCTTCGATATCACACGCATCCACGAACGCGACCACCTGGCCTTCTCCGGCGGCATCCACTTCTGCCTCGGCGCACCACTGGCTCGATTGGAGGGCGAGGTCGCCTTGCGGGCCCTCGCGGAACGACTCCCCCACTTGGCGTCGGCCGCCCCACCGGAACGCAGGGCGAGCGGCATTCGCGGACTGACGCGGTTCCCGGTGACCACCGGAAGAAAGTGAGCGACCATGGAAACGAAGACGAACATTCCTGAGCACGTCGACATCCTCATTGTCGGCGCGGGCGTTTCGGGCATCGGCCTGGCCTACCACTTCCAGGACAAGTTGCCCGGCAAGCGGTACCTCATCCTGGAGGGTCGGGAGAAGATCGGCGGCACCTGGGACCTGTTCCGCTATCCCGGTATTCGCTCGGATTCCGATCTGCAGACTTTCGGATATTCCTTCAAGCCGTGGATCGGCGAGAAGTCGATCGCCGACGGTCCGGCGATTCTCGAATACATCACTGAGACCGCGCGCGAGCACGGCATCGACCACCATATCCGCTTCGGGCACCAGGTCCGCACGGCACAGTGGTCGAGCGCGGACCAGCGCTGGACGGTGACGGCCGAATACCGAGGGCAGCCGGTGACATTCACCGCTGACTGGCTGCTTTCCGCCGCCGGGTATTACGACTACGACCAGGGCTACCTGCCGAAATTCGATGGCGTCGAAAGGTTTACCGGCACGATCATCCATCCACAGCACTGGCCTGAGGATTTCGATCACGCGGGCAAGCGGATCGTCGTCATCGGCAGCGGCGCGACGGCGGTGACTCTCGTACCCTCGCTGGCCGAGCGGGCCGCGCACGTGACGATGGTGCAGCGGACGCCGACCTACATCATGTCCGCGCCCGCGGTCGATCCGCTGACCAGGTTGCTGCGCCGCGTGCTCGGCCGCACGGCGACCGCGCGCATCGTGCGTCAGGTGAATATCCGCAGGGATTCGTGGCTGTTCGGCGTGATCCGATTCTTTCCGGATCGGACGAAGGAATGGATTCGCAAGTCGAACGCCAGGCAGTTACCGCCGGGCTTCGACGTGGACAAGCACTTCACCCCGCCGTACCAGCCGTGGGATCAGCGGATGTGCTTGGCACCGGACGGCGACTTCTTCACCGCGATCCGCGAGGGGAAGGCGTCGGTGGTCACCGACCACATCACGACCTTCACCGAAAACGGCCTGCTGCTGCAATCCGGTGCGGAACTCGCGGCGGACGTCATCGTCACGGCCACCGGGCTACAGGTGGTGTCGTTCGGCAAGATTCGGCTCACGGTCGACGGGAAGCCCGTTGTGCCGGCCGAAACCTTCACCTACAAGGCGATGATGCTGACCGATGTCCCGAATTTCAGTTACGTCTTCGGATATCCGCATCTCTCCTGGACGCTGATGGTGGAGCTGATCGGCGGCCAGCTGACTCGTCTCATCGAGTTCATGGACGCGCGCGGCTATGGACTCTGCGTCCCGAGACCGCCGGTGCGTGGCACCAAAGAGCGTTCGGTGGCCGACGACTTCTCGCCCGGCTATGTCAAACGGGCCGTCCAGGAATTCCCTCGCCAAGCCGCCGGGAAGCCTTTCGAACTCGACATGGACTATCTGCTGGATCGCAAGTACTTGCTCGAAGGCCCGGTCGGGGATCGGATGCGTTTCGAACCGAAACTTCCGGCCCAGCAGTCCGCTCAACGCGCTTGACCCCCAAGCACATTCACCGGAACGAGGAACAGATGAAGATCTATGAGGGCAAGGTCGCCGTGGTCACCGGGGCCGGGTCCGGCATCGGCCGAGCGCTGGCCGCCGAGCTGGCCGGGCGTGGCGTCTCGCTCGCACTGTCCGACATCGACACCGCCGGGCTGGCCGACACCGCGACCCGGTGCGAAAGGATCGGCGCGCCGGTCCAGCAATACCGCCTGGATGTCGCCGATCGCGACGCGGTCTATCGGCATGCCGACGAGGTCCGGGAGGATTTCGGTGGGGTCGATCTAGTCATCAACAATGCCGGTGTGGCCCTCGGCGCCGAGGTGGCGGAGATGTCGTGGGCGGATTTCGAATGGCTGATGAACATCGACTTCTGGGGTGTCGTCCACGGCACCAAGGCGTTTCTGCCGGATCTGATCGCCTCGGGTGACGGGCATATCGCCAACCTCTCGTCGGTCTTCGGGTTTGTCGGCGTGCCTACCCAGAGTGCTTACTGCGCAGCGAAGTTCGCGGTCCGCGGCTTCACCGAGTCACTACGCCAAGAGATGCGCATCGCCGGGCATCCGGTCGGGGTGACCTCGGTGCACCCGGGTGGGATCAAGACGAATATCGCGGTGAATGCCCGAGGGAACGACGGTCTCGATCTCGAGCAGGTGCGGACGAGTTTCGAGAAGAGCGCGTGGACCGATGCCGAATCGGCGGCGAAAACCATTCTGAAGGGCGTCGAGAAGAACAAGCCGAGGGTGCTCATCGGCGCGGATGCTCGCCTGTTCGACGTGGTGGCGCGGGTGGTGGGGCCGCGGTATCAGGACATCGGGGCGGCGCTGGCCCGCCGTAGCGGCACGGTCGATGAGCGGCACGCCGGAGCTGCGGGAAATGCGTCGAAAGGGTTGGTATGACCGAGCTATCGGCCGCCTTCGACAGACCACACGCAGCGACCGAAACACGATTCGTGACCAGCGACGGCGTTTCACTGGCGGTGTTCGAGCAAGACCCGGCCGACGCCGTGACCACCGTGATCTTGCTGCACGGCTGGACGCTGGACCATCGGACCTGGGACGACGTCACCCCGCTGCTCGCGGCGCGCCACCGCGACTTGCGCGTACTGAGTTACGACCACCGCGGACACGGGCGATCGGACCCGGCCCCGGTCGGGACAACCACCCTCGAGCGACTGGCCGACGATCTCGCCGAGTTGATCGAAGATCGCGTGCCTACGGGACGGATTGTGCTGGTAGGGCATTCGCTGGGCGGCATGACGCTGATGGCGCTTGCCGAACGGCACCCAGCGGTGGTGGCCGATCGGGTCGGCGGGGCCGCCTTTGTCGCGACCAGTGCGGGGCATCGACGGCCCGATGGCGTTCAGACGTCCTGGCTCGAGGAACGGTTCAGCCAGCTCATGGCGCTGCTGGAACGTCCATTGCGGAAACCGTGGTTGCGGTGGGCGGCGCGGTGCAACACCCGGTGGTCATTGTTCGGCCGGGACGCTCGGCTGCGCGACGTCGACCGCATGATCGAGCAATCCTCCCTGGCCGCGCCCGGTGCGGTGACCGGATTCCAGGCGGCGCTAGCGCGGCATTCCCGGCACGCCGCCCTGCGGCACTATCGCGATATCCCGACGATCGTCTTCGGTGGTGGGCGCGACCGCCTGTGCCCGGTGCGAGACTCGCGCGCTATCGCGGCAGAGCTGAGCGGGGATCTGGTGCTCTATCCCCGAGCGGGACACATCCTTCCGTACGAACGGGCACGAGATGTGGCTCGCCGATTGAACGAACTGATCATCAGCGCCGGTCGGTGAGCGCGACCACGGTGTCGAGGGCCGCGGCGGCGGTGAGGAGTGCGCGGGAGCAGGCCGTGAGGCTGGCGTCTCTGGCGGCCAGGGCGGAGCGGATGTCTTCGGATCGGTGGGGGCGGTTCAGTTCTGGGATCAAGGCGCGTAGGTGCGGGATGCGGTATCCGGCGGCGCGTAGTTGGTGGACGACGCGGGCGTCACGAACCTGGTTCGGGGTGTAGCGGCGGGCTCCCTGTGGACCGGTGCGATCCGGGGTGATCAGGCCTTCGGCCTCCCAGTGCCGCAGGGTCGAGGGGCGGATGCCGAGTGCGGTGGCGAGTTCGGCGACGGTCATCGAGTCGGAGGTGTGCACGTCGGTGATCGGTTCGGTGGAGATTGATTCGGCGGCCCTGGTGGCGTGCGCTAGATCGATGCGTTCGCTGTGCAGGCGGGCGTGGGCCGCGTCGAGCAGAGCGAGGGCTTCGGCGAGCGGACGGGTGTGCATCGCCTGGAGGATCTTCTTCGCTTCGGTAGGGCCGATGCCCGCGGCGAGGGCCCGGTAGGCGAGTGCCGAGTGCAGGTGGATCTCGGCGTAGGCGCGGTAGCCGGTGGTTGAGCGGGTGGCAGGCGGGAGTACACCGGCACGTTCGAGGTTGCGTATTTGCTGGACCGAGTAACCGGTATCGCGCGCGATGTCGACCGTGCGCTTGAACTGAGATTTGAGGGTTGGCAACCAAAACTCCTAGTCGATCCGTCCTAAGTCCACATAGGCACATGAATGAGACGCTGGAACCATGACGATAGAGGAGATCATCGACTTCGTGGGAAGCCTCGACGGCGTTCTGACCATCAGCCCGGTACCGGGCGACAGTTGGCCCGAGATCGCCTGGGGTGACTCGTTTTTCTACTACTCCCCGGACGGCGTCGTTCCGGCCAGGACCCAGCCCTTCGCGACGATCGTGACAAAGGACTACGACGCGGATCGGAGCTCCCGGTTGGATCGTCCGGATACCTTCCGGGTCAATATCAATGCCGGGAAAGAGGCGTTCATCCGCTGGATCGGGCGAACTCCGCGGGAGGCGGCCGCCGAGGATGTGGATTACAGCGTTATCGACACCGTCATCCCGCACCCCGACTATGGCACCGCGGGGTGGCTCGCCGTGGTGAATCCGGGAGTCCGGACCGGTGAGCCGACACGGGAGCTGCTGAAAATGGCCTACGACCGCGCGCGGTCCCGGTTTGAGCGGCGTACCGGGTCGGAGTCGAGTCTGTAGCGAGTCCGGGCCAGCCGACTGCGGATTCGTGCGTTGCGTGTCGGAATCTGCTGTGTCGCAGGGTGTTCGACTTGTCACCAGCCGACTGCCGAAAGTCCCTGCGCCGGATGAACTGTGGACTACCTGCGCACAGCCCACGGCGGGCCGCGGTGAGGTAGGTGATCATCTCGGCCATTCAGCAGGACTGGCGGTCACGGATACCCGACAATGGGGAACGCCGGCGTTTCGTTGCCGGTCAGTGGCCGATAGGAGAGCCCGATGACACAGCTCGAATCCCCTTCCACCGCACCCGATTCCCCCACACCCGAGCATTCCGCAGCAACCAGCGTGTTCGTCAATGGATATATTCCCCGTCGGCGCGGGCTGGTCCTGCTGCTCGGTGTGCTCGCCGGGTTCCTGCTGACCGTGGTGTGGTCGGCGCCGTTCGTGGACACCACGATCGGTGGCACGGTGGCCGACGGGCTGCTCGGCCACGATGCCAAGGAAACCGCGATCACCGGCATCGGCGCGGGCATCGTGTTCGCGTTCGTCTCCGGCCTGGCAGGCACGTTCACCGCGTGCAATATCGCCGTGTTCGGCGCGGTGGCGCCGCTGGCGGGCAGCGCGGGCGGCTGGTGGAGCCGAGTGCAGGCGGTGCTGCGGCCGCTGCTGTGGATGGCGGTCGGGATGGTCGTCGTGTCGGCCGCCTACGGTGTGGTGGTCGGCATCTTCGGGACCGACATGCCGCAGTTCGACACCGCGCCGAGCCGACCCGGCCAGCTGTCGCCGCGGCTGATCCAGTCCATGGTGGTGTTCGGCGTGATCGGGGTGATCATGACCTACCTCGGACTCGCCGTCCTCGGTCTGGTGCGCGACCCGTTCGCCCGCATCGCCGCCCGCTTCCCGAACGCCCCGTTGGTCGTCTTCGGCGGCCTGATCGGCGCCTTCCTCATCGGACGCCCGTTCCCGTTGTTCCGCAAGCTATTTCGCGACGCCGCCGAAGAGGGCAACATCCTCTACGCCGCCAGTGCCTTCGTCCTTCAGTCCATCGGCAACATCATCATCCTCGCCGTCCTACTGATCCTGACCGTCCTCGTCGGTGGGCGCCTGCAACGCTGGTTCCAAGCCGACCCACGTCGCGTCAGCATCCTCAGCGCCACCGCCCTACTCACCGTCGGCGTCTTCACCTTCCTCTACTGGGACGTGCGCCTACTCGCCATGCGCGACATCATCCCGTGGTATCCGGTGGCGCCCTGGGTGTAGTTCTCCTTCGTGCCGGTGGACCCTGCACGCCGTGCTGAACGAGGCCCGGCGTGCTGGGTCGACGGGCGCAGGCTGGGTATTCGCTGGGCATGGCACACTTCAGGCGTTGGGGAGCTGTTTATCTACTGCTCGTGCTGTTCGCCGGATCGTGGGTCGCGCAGTTCTTCACCCAGCTCGTCGAATACCGCAATACCCAGCACGAGCACGGACAGCCGTTCCAGTGGTCCGGCTACTGGCCGGACTTTCTGGCCAGCACCTTCGAGAACTGGCAGAGCGAATGGCTGCAGCTCGTCTTCCAGGCCCTTCTGTTGCTGGGCGCCAAGCACTGGATCTTCCGGGTAGACGCGGAAAACGCCGAACGTATCGAGTCCAAAATCGACGACCTGCGCGCCTACCTGATACCGCCGGACCAGCAAACCCCAGTCCCCCACGATTGAGCTCCCCCGGCGGGACACCAAAACTGATACTGGGCCAGCCTAGGGCCAGATCACTGGCAGTTTCTGCAATTTCGCAGAGGGTGCGTGCGGATTTCCCTATTGTCTGCGCACATGTGGGCACCAATACTGGCCAACCGAGCCTGTGTGCGGTGCGTCACATGCGGATGGGCAGCGTTGGGAAGTAGAGGAACAACTGGATGACGTCCACGATTGAAGAAGCCAGCTCGGAGAAGGGGCTCGCGCGGGTTGCGCAGTTGCTCGCCAGGTGGACGGAGAAGTGGTTCCCGGATGCCTATGTGGTCGCGCTTGCCGGGGTGTTCTTGGTGGCGGTCGCCGCGCTGGCCAACGGCTCGTCGCCGAAAGCGGTCGTCAATGCGTTCGGTGATGGCTTCTGGGATCTGACCGCCTTCACGCTGCAGATGGCGATGGTGGTGCTCAGCGGGTACGTCGTCGCCACGTCCCCGCCGATCGCGCGGCTGATCGACCGGCTGGCCACCGTGCCGCAAACCGCTGCTGGCGCAGTGAGTTTCGTCGCGTTCCTGTCCTGCTCGATATCGCTGCTGAACTGGGGACTCAGCTTGGTTTTCGGCGGTCTGCTTGCCCGTGCGATCGCCCGTCGCACCGATCTACGGGTGGACTATCGCGCGCTCGGCGCGGCGGCGTTCATGGGCTTGGGTGCCGTGTGGGCGCTGGGCATATCCTCCTCGGCGGCGCAGCTACAGGCCACCGCCACCTCCCTGCCGCCGGCCCTGCTGAAGATCACCGGTGTCCTCGACTTCGGACGCACCATCTTCACCTGGCAATCCATGCTCACCTGCGCCATCATCCTGGCGCTGACCGTGGTGATCGCGCACTTCTCGGCACCGAAGGGCGCGGCCATCAAAACGGCTCAGGAACTAGAGGTCGATCTGGACGACCAGCCCGCGGAAGTGGCGCCGCGCTCGCGACCCGGGGAATGGCTCGAGTACAGCCCCATCCTGCCCGCTTTGGCGGGCCTGATGACGGTCGGCTGGTTGATCTCCCAACTCTTCAGCAAGCCGATCCTCACCGTTGTCAGCAGCCTCAACGGCTACTTGCTGATCTTCCTCATGCTCGGCTTGGTCCTGCACGGGACGCCGCGCAAGTTCTTGCAAGCCGTCTCCCTCGCCGTACCCGCCACGGCCGGGATTCTGGTGCAATTTCCCCTATACGCCGCTATGGCCGCGATCCTTACCAAAGCGAAGGGCAGGGGCGGCGTCACGGTCTCCGAGCACCTCGCCGAGTTCTTCACGAGCATCGGCGGCGGCGGGAGCTTCGCCATCGTCATCGCCATCTACACGGTGGTGCTGGGCCTTTTCGTCCCGTCCGGCGGCGGAAAGTGGCTGGTGGAAGCCCCTTACGTGATGCAGTCAGCGACCGACGTCCAGATGAACCTGGGCTGGACGGTCCAGATCTACAACGTCGCCGAGGCGCTGCCGAACCTCATCAATCCGTTCTTCATGCTGCCCCTGCTGGCAGTACTCAAACTGCGGGCGCGCGACCTCGTCGGTTTCACGTTCTTGCAGTTCATCTTCCACCTGCCGGTGGTATTGCTGCTGGTGTGGTTGCTCGGCATGACGTTCGACTACGTCCCGCCGATCTTGCCCAGCCAGTGACCTCAGCCAGCTGCTCGGCGGAACAAACGCCGGACGCGTCCACGGATACCGGAGCGGGCCTGCGGTACCGGGGCAGCGGTTTCGGCGACCGCCTCGGCCGCCGTCGCCTGGGCGAATCGCACGTGCAGCTGCTCGCGCACCTGGTCCGGCGTGTAGGCGCGGCGACGGCGCTCCGCGCGCACGACCACCACCCCGGTGGCAACCACACCGGCCGCACCCGCCAATCCCACTGCCTTCCACCACCTCATACCGCATAGGCTACGGCCATGACGGGTACGGGCATCAGTCTGGACCGAGCACTCGAGCTCACCAGAACCGGCGACATCTGGCTGTTCCGTGGCCATTCGGCGGCCGACCGGGCAATCCGGATGACGACGAACAGTCCGGTGAACCATGTCGGCATGTCCGTGGTGCTCGACGATCTGCCCGCGCTGATCTGGCATGCGGAACTCGGCCGATCACTGCCCGACATGTGGTCGGGTGCCGCGCACCGCGGCGTCCAGTTGCACAATCTGCGCGATGCCGTGCTGGTGTGGGCCCACCGCTACGGTCAGCAGGCCTGGTTGCGCCAATTGAATCGGCCGGCCACCCGCGAGATGGAGGACAGCCTGCTGCGCACCATCGCCCGGCTCGACGGAACTCCGTTCCCTTCCACGGCCGGTCTCGCCGGACGTTGGCTACGCGGCCGGGCGCGTCTCCCGCGCCGCAAGCCGCGCAAGGCGGCCGCGCGAGAGTTGGAGAACGCGTATTGCGCGGAAATCGTAGCCACGACATACCAGGCGATGGGACTGTTGCCGCAGAACCGTAGCCCCAATTGGTATGACCCGGGCCGATTCTGGAGCGGAGACGGACTGCGGCTGTCCGGCGGCTACGAACTGGGTGGCGAGATAGCGGTCCAGACGCCAGGGCCGGGACAACCTTAGTCTTCGGGTTCCGGGTCGGGCCGGGTCCAGCCGAGGACCATGGCCGGCGTGCAGCCGCCGACGAGCAACATCACCAATGCCATCAATCCGCCTGCGTAGGCCATACTTTCGTTGGTGCCCTCGGTGATCACCGCACCGACGATCAGGTAGGCGATCGGGATCATCATCAGATTTTGGGTGACCGTCAGGCCGATGGAGCGTGCGCTGTCGCGTTGTGCGAGCTCGAATTCGTCCAGGACGGCGCCCGGTGCGTCGCCGCGGCGCCCGGAGACGATCTGCAACATGATCCACAGCGGGAAGAACACGACGCTGGCGGGCAACCACAACAACGGAGCCCACTGCACCCCGAACGCGCACAACACACTGACGGCGAGCATGAACGCGAAGGTCAGCGCCAACCCGACGACCAGCATTCGGCGCCGACTCCTGGTTCGCCAGCCGGGCAACGACTTCGACCAGGTGCGCTCGTGCTTGGCGAAGCGCTGGGCGCGGTAGTCCTGGTAGCGCTCGATCGGATTTCGCCGCGAATGGGCAATGGAGTTCATCGGAACCTTCTTTCGGATCAAGTGGTGCGCCCGTAGAGCTCGGTGGACAGCGGCGCGAACTGCGTGCGAGAGAACACCGCCTCCACCGGCAACCCGAAGACGTCGCAGATGCGCATCGCCAGGTCGAGGCTCGGGTAGTGGTCACCGCGCTCGAGCGCTCCGACGGTCTGCGGATTGACCTCGATACGCGCGGCCAGCTCAGCCCGGCTCATCCGCCGCTCGGCCCGAAGCACGCCGATACGGTTGTAGATCGGTAGGCTTTCACCCCTCTTCACCGGACTCATACAACTAAGTGTTGTAAAAACCCAACAGAATGTCAAATGGGTACACCGCTCACTTCCGCAGACCACCATGCTCGTAGCAGGCCGGATCGAAGGTCCGGGTGGCGGCGGCATAGGCGACGTGCGAACCGGGCCATACCGCGAAGACCTTGCCTTCCTCGGTGTGATACCAGCCGGGGCAGCCGCTGGTGAAGACCGTATTGCGCAGTCGCCGTTGCAGTTTGGCGTTGAAACGGTCCTGCACGTCTGGCCGGACATCGAGCCAGCCGCCCGTCCGCGCCAAGTGCTGCAAGGCCAGCCGGGTGTACCGAGCCTGCTTTTCCAACAGGAAGGTGATGGTGTTGGTCAGCGAACCGGTGTTCGGGCCGTACATCATGAACAGATTCGGGTACCCGGACGCGCTGATGCCCAGGTACGCCTGCGGGCCGCGCTTCCATTCGGTGTGCAGTTTCCGGCCGTCGCGTCCGGTGATGTCGATCGGCGCCAGGTACTCGTTCGGCGTGAAGCCGGTGCACCACACGATCACGTCGACGTCGATTGCGGTGCCGTCGGCGAGCACCAGACCTGTCGGCGTCACCCGCCGCACGCCCTCGGTGTGCACGCGCACATGCGGACGATCCAGCGCCGGGTACCAGTCGGTGGACAGGAGCACGCGATTGCAGCCGATCTTGTAGTCCGGCGTCACCGCCGCACGCAGTGCCGGATCCTTGATCTCCCGGCGAATCTTCGCGCGCAGCAGTGCGTGATAGAGCGCGCGCAGCGGGTCCGCGGCATTGAAGATCATCGGTACCCGCATTTCGTACCAGAGCCATTCGACGTTGTGTTCCAGCCGGGCCATACCGGGCAGCCGATGCGCCAGTCGATGGGCGAGACCGGTGCCGCGGTGGTTGTACTTGTTGGCGACCCAGTTCGGGGAGCGCTGGACGACGTGCATCAACGCGACCCGGTCCACGATGGCGGGCACCAGTTGGATGGCGCTCGCGCCGCTGCCGACCACCGCGACGCGTTTGCCCGCCAGCTCGACGGAGTGATCCCACTCGGCCGAATGGAACTGCGCGCCAGCGAAATCCGCGAGCCCGTCCAGGTTCGGAATCCTCGGCCGGGACAACTGTCCGGTGGCGCAGATCAGTGCGTCGAACTCCTTGGTCCGGCCGTCGGCGAACTCGACGACCCAGCGTCCCTCGTCACGGAAGGTCGCCGCGACCACTTCGGTGCCGAACCTGATCTTGGGTGTGATGCCGAACCGGTCGGCGCAGCGGCGCAGATACGCGTGGATTTCCGGCTGTGACCCGTAACGCGCCGACCACTCCGGTTCCAGCGCGTAGGAGAAGCAGTAGGTCGGCGACGGCACGTCACACGCGGCGCCGGGATAGCTGTTCGCCCGCCACACTCCGCCGACGGAATCACCTCGCTCGAACACCTCGTAGGTGTGAATCCCATTGCGGTCCAGCTCGATAGCGGCGGCCAAGCCGCCGAACCCAGCGCCGATGACGGCCACCGATGGCATTGATCCGGTCATGCGGCAACGGTAGGAACCGAGCGGCCCGGCAAGCCATGCCCGGCGCGGGCGGTCTTTTGTCTTTTGCGGACAGCTCAGCGCCTTCCGGACAGCTCAGCGCCTTCCGGACAGCTCAGCGCCTTGCGGACAGCTCAGCGACGGGACCGGCCGGGCGCCGTGCCCGTCCATCGCCGGTAGGCACGGGAGAATCCCGCCGCGTCGTGGTAGCCGAGGCGGCGGGCGACGTCGGCGAGGGTGAGGCCGGCGGCGAGCAGTTCGTCCGCGATCGCCGCGCGCACCTCGTCGACCAGCTCGCGGTAGGTGGTGCCCTCAGCCCGCAGCCTGCGGCGCAGGGTGCGGGCGTCGATGTGCAGGTAGTCGGCGATCCGTGCCATCGTCGGTCCGGTGTCGAGCTCGGCGAGCACCAGCGACCGCACGTGCGCCGCGACACCGCGGCGGGCGCGCCGAGCCTCGAGGGTGCGCAGGCATTGCGCCTCGAGTTCGCGGACGGCGATCGGATCGGCATGCGGCAGGGAGGCGTCGAGCGCGGTGCGCTGCACGACGATTCGGTGCCGCGGAGCTCCCGAGCGCAGCGAGACGTCACCGAGCACGGCAGCCAATGCCGCCGCGCGCGGGCCCGTGAAGCGGGTCTCGATGCGCACCCGGTGCCGCGGGTCGACCGCCACCGGCAGCAGGTGCGCGATCTTGGCCAATTCGCGCTCGACGAAGAAATCGCGCACGTCCGCCGGGATCTGCTCGTCATCGAACACCACCGCCACCTCGGCGCCGGACTCCTCGAGCACCGGCTGGATGAACGCGAAGGACAGTTCGGCGTATCGCACGCCGAGGCGCAGCACCTCGCGCAACGTCGGGCTGGACAGGATCGCGTAGCCCCAGATCCCCAGGCTGGCAATGGTATACCTGCGACCAGCCTCGGTGCCGAGCCCAGGACTGTCCCCGAGAGCTCTGATCAGGTTGCGGGCCACGGTCAATTCCTGCCCCGCCTCCAGCTGAAAGCCCGGCGCGACCAGATCTTCGGCGCGCAGGCCGCTACCGGCCAGGCAGGCTCCGACGGTCATTCCGCGCTCGGTGCCCACCTCGACCAGAATCCGAGCCGCTGCCGCCGCACGCGGATGATCCCAGCCCGGCGCCACCGATACCGCCGCCACCATCATCGGAACGGTACTCCATCGAAGATGGCTGATTACCGCTACCTTCGGAATTCTTCGACCGGCCGGAATTCGGCGGCCCGATCGCCGACCTCATTGCGGTACCAGGTTTCGCGGCGTCGGCGCTGCACCCGGTCGGCGAGATCGTCGACACCGGGAACGGTGCGGCGCAGGGTCTCCAGGCTGAAGATCACCGGTGCTTGCAGGATGGGATGCAGCACCCACGGGAAGCGGCGGGGCATGGCGTGACGGGCGTAGGTCGCCGGTGGTAGCCAAACGGCGGTGTAGCCGATCTGCATCCGGTAGTTGAGTTCGTCGCGAATTCGCTTGGGCCACGGCGTTCCCGGCTTCGGCTCGAAGGCGGGCAGGTAGGACTCCACCAGCTCCGCGCCGTCGGTGCCCGCGGTGTGTGCGCGTTTGACGAACGCGGCGAACATCAATCGCACGCCGTCTCGAAAGTTCAAGGGGTACCAGTCCGGCTGGACACCGAGCAAGTGGCCCACGTAGCGCCAAAAGTGCATCGTCGCTTCGATTTCGCGGATCGTGGTCTGATACCCGATGCTCCACAGCGCAAGGCCGGGCACCACACTGCCCGCCATCAGCGTGAGGGTCGCATCGCCCACGCTGATCGGCACACCCCAGGCGGCGCGGTCCCATTCTGGCCGCTGAATCAATTTGCGGCGCAAGAAGACATGCATGATGCGCACCCGCATGGCGGTCTGCCGCCCGCGCCCTCGCTGCGCCAGTCCCCCTGGCTCGGAGACGTCGATCCAGAACCGCACCGTCTCCAGCTGCCGCTTGTGCGCGCGTTCGCCCGCGTAGCCGCCGGTGTACGAAAGCGGCTTGGTGATCGAGCTTTCCGAATACATCTCCAGCGTGCTGGTGGTGGCGAAGCTGAATACCGAAGTGCCCCAGCGGCGGAACACCCGAGCACCCTGTTCGACCAGCGCCGGATCCAGCCATTCGGGTGCTTTTTCGAATTCGGCGAACAACCGGACCAGCGACGGCGGAGAGTCCGGCACGGACTCGACGCCGTGCGCCAGTGCCTGATCGAGCATCGCTCGGCCCGCCTTCGGGCCGAGCTCACCGAGATAGACCTCGTCCACGAAAGCCTCGGCGACCGGGTCGGCTTGGTAGTAGGCCGCGGCGAAGTTCCTGACCATGGTTTCGTCGGGCTGCGGGTCGAAGCCGACGGCGCGGCGCATGATTCGGCGTGCCCGCTGGACTCGCGGATCGGTAATCCTTGTCCAGTATCGGAATTCGGACGGTATGGCGTCCGCCGCTGCGCTGTTCGAGGTGTCGGTGACCATGAACGAACTGTAAAGTGAGCGAATGCTCACCTTCTACTCTCTTTTGGTTCAACGCAGGGGCGGTTCCGATGTCCGGCGCTGACCGGCGGCGACGCCCCCAGCAGGTGCGGGCTCGGGAATCCCGGGAACGCATTCTGACCGCTGCCGCTCAGCTTTTCGCCGAACGCGGTATCGCCGACACCTCGACGAACCGCATCGCGGCGCAAGCCGGGATGAGCATCGGGTCGCTGTACCGGTACTTCGCCGACAAGGACAACATCGTCGAAGAGCTGCGTGAGCGGGTGCTGAGCGAGCTGGAGGAGCGGTTCGCCGCGACCGTGCTGACCGGCCTCACGGTGTCACCGCGCGAAGCGGTAGCCGCCAGCCTGCGCGCGATCGTCGAGGTGGTGGCACAGCGGGAGGGGCTGGTCCGCGCACTCGCTGCGGAGGCAACCGTACAGGGTGTCGGTCTACCCGACCTGGAGCGCAGACTGCTGGTGCTCACCAGGGCCTACCTGCTGCACCAGCTCGGCCCGGGCCCGCAGGAAGAACTCGAAGTCCGCGCCTTCGTCATGGCGAACGCTGGCCTCGCGGCAAGCCTGCGCTTCGCCCTCGGCCCGACACCCGCCGTCGATCGCGACCGCCTGATCACCGAGACCGCCGACATGATCGGCGACTGGCTCGACGCCGTCGCCCACCGCCGCGAAGACGGCGGGCGGCTACCCCGACAAGATCGATCGACCATTCGCTAGATCCAGGAATTAGCTAACATTTAGCAATACATATCTGATAAGGTAAATGTTCAGATCAAACGATCAGCTAGGAGGCTTTCCATGGACGTCAACAATCTCGAGGGTGCACTCATGTGGCTCGCGATCCTCACCCCGCTGGCAATCATCGGTGGCGCATATCAGCTCATCACCGGGATAGGTCACTTGCTCGGCATCGGCTGAGGGCCGCACGGGACAACACTGCGCCAGCCCAGCGACAAAGGCGTCGCGCAAATTCAGCATTCCGAACGCCGATTGCCGAGCACTACCGGCCGAAACCACAGGCTACTACGTAGCAATCGACGTATTCCTAGGCGATCAGCGCCACGGACCCGGTCCCGACCGCCACGTCCTGCTCACTTCGACACACCGCCGTGCTCGTAGCGGGCCGGGTCGAAGGAGATCCCCCGGTCCGCGCCTGACACCCGCACGAAGACGGCGGCCGGTTACGCCGACAGCGTCGAAGTCACCCAGGACATGGCGCGCGAGATAGCCGTGCGGGAGGCGTCGGTGTCATCGATCGTGTCGAAGGCGTGGTGGGCGTCCGGCACGTCGATCACCTCGAGTTCGGCTCGATGCCGGGTGGCCGCCGCGCTGAACGCGGCTACGGTGGCGGCGATCTCGGGGCGCTCGCGCCCCACCCGGGTCAACAGAATGGGCAGTCCAGTCGCCGACGCGAGCGCAGCCACCGGGTCGAACCGCGCATCGACCCGCCAGCCCGGCAACGGCGCGAGAACGGGATAGCTTGCCGCGACACAACGTAACCACGATGGCGGCATGCGCAGCCAGTCGGCACTGAGCAGTCCGCCGCCGGAAAAGAACCACAACGCCACCCGATCGGGGCCTACGCCGGGCAGATTTCGGGCCGTATCGACAGCCGCGGCCACCTCGTCCGCTGCGGCCGCGTAGTCGTCCAGCGAATACAGGTGGTGCTCCACGGTGATTCCGACAGCGCCATGAGCTGCCGCCAACGATCCGTAGCCGACGAACACCGGCCAGTCGCGCGGCATCGCTTGCAGGTCCGGCGGCAGTGGCCCGCCAGGTACGAAGACAATGATCGGCTCCGGCTCGCCGTTGATTTCCTGCGGACGGTAGATGTCGATGGCACCCGCACGTTCGCGGCGGACTTCGGCCACAGGCAGTACGAACGGACGCATATACGGCGGAACCGGCACCACCCGATTAGACCTGACAACCTGAAGGCACCACAACCGATGTCCGGCGACAACGCTGGTTGTCCGAATTCACTTGGACTTCAGGGGATCTCGTCGACTGTGTCGAGCAAGGTTTCGAGGATGGTGAGGGCTTGTCCGGCACCGTCTTCAACGGCGATCCGATCGGCCAGCTGCCGGGCATTGTCCTGTAGTGAGGGGTCGGTCACAGCGGTGTGAATCGCTGAAACGAGCCGATCGGTGGTCAGTTTGCGGTGGGGAATGGTCGCGACGCTGACGCCGAGTTCGGTGAGGCGTCGTGCCCAGAAAGGTTGGTCCCCCATGGCGGGCACCGCGATTGCGGGCACACCGGCGCGCAGTCCCGCGGCGGTCGTCCCGGCCCCACAGTGGTGGACAACCGCGGCCATTCGCGGGAAAAGCCAGTCGTGCGGCACCTCGCCGATCGTCGATATACCCTCATCGACCGCCTCGAGACCTGCCCAACCGGCCTGAATGACGCCGCGCACGCCGGCCGCACGCAAGGCGCGGCGCACGATATCGGACAGCCGCGCGGCCTGTCGCTCGGTGTTGACCAGGCTGCCGAAACCGACGAACACCGGAGCCGGTCCAGCGTCGAGGAACGCGACCAATTCTGCCGGTGGCCGCCACGCCTTCGGGCGGGCAGGCCACCAGTAGCCGACCACCTCGAGATTCGGCCGCCAATCGACCGGTCGCGGCACCACCGTGGTCGAATACCCGTGCAGTACCGGCCATTCGGCCTCAGTTCGACGGCGCCGCAATGCTCGGGTCGACATCTTGGGCAACCCCAGTTGTCGCCGGAACTCACCGACGACACCGGAGTAGAGGCGATCGACAACCCATGCGCCCGCCCCGGCGGCCAGCCGGTTGCCACCAGCACCGGCCGACCAGGCGCCCAGGACCGCGGGTGGGTACTCGGCAGTGGCCGATAATGGCTGCAATCGCACACCAACCGACGGAATGCCTTTCGCCTCGGCGAGCGGATGTCCGGCCAACTCGGCCAGCGGTGACAGCAGCAGAGCGTCGGCAGGCTCATCGCGCAGAGCCGCCAGCACTCCTTCGCCGGTCGCGCGGACGCCGCTGGGCGCCCAGAAGGCCGCGAGCGCCCGAAGGGGATTCACATCCGAGAGGTCCGCGTCGATGCCGAGATCGGCATCGAGTTGTCGAAATTCCAGCCCGCAGCCGCTGACCAGGTCCGCGAACAGCGCGGGCGCGGCCACCACGACCTGATGCCCTGCCTGTTGTAAACGAACACCGATCCCCGTCAGTGGCGCGATATCTCCGCGACTACCGATACCGACGATCACGACTTTGCGCAAAACTCCCCCTTGTTTCCCGCTCGGGCGTGCGCGCCAGCCGCCGCGGCGGTCGGGCTCAGGCCGGTTTGGGTTCCTCGGCGTCGACTTCGGGGCCGGCCACGAAGTCTCGCTGCCTGATCAGCACGGCGGTCAGTACTGCCACGATGATTGCGATACCGGCACCGACGGCCAGGATTTCGTCGAGCGCAGTCGAATAGCCTTGCGCGGCAGTCTGTGCCGCGAGGCCACGCTGTTGTTCGGGGAGCGACTGGAGTGCCGTGCCCGCTTGTCCTTTGCTGGCCGCCATGGCGAACCGGTCGGCGTGCTCGGCCAGCGGCCCCTCGGACAGGGACGAACGCACGCTGTCCTGTATCCGTGCGGCGAGCAGACTGCCGAGCGCAGCGACGCCGATCGCGATCCCGACCTGGCGCGAGGTCGAATTGATTCCCGAGGCCATCCCCGCACGTTCCGGGGCGACCACCCCGACCGCGACGGCCGCCAACGGGACGTTGAGCAATCCCGCGCCCGCGCCCGCGGCGACGAACCCCGGCAGGAAATGCGTCCAGCTTCCGGCCGGGTCGCTGCCGCGCATCAGCCACAGCCCCACGGCGACCAGGACGAAACCGCCCGCGATGAGCAGGCCGGAGGGCACCATATTGCTGAGCCAACCCGCCAGCCCCGCCGTCAAGAAGATCACCACGGTCATCGGGAGGAACCACAGCCCGACCTCGAACGCCGAATACTGCATGGCGCCTTGCAGGTAGATGGCGATAAAGGTGAACAGCGAGAACAGCGAGGCCGAAATGCCCCAGGCGGCGAGCAGCCCGCCGTTGAAGCTGGGCACCCGGAACAGGCTCAGATCGAACATCGGTGTCGCGGAACGACTCTCGATGACGAAGAACGCGACGAGCAGCACCGCGGCACCGATCAACGAGCCGAGGACGACAACCGATCCCCAGCCGTCGGGATGGCTGCGAATCAGGCCGAAGACCAGCAGGGCCAGCGCCGCACTGAAGGTGATCGCGCCCGGCACGTCGACGCGGCGCTGTGCCGGGTCACGCGACTCGGTCATCCCGAAGACCGTGATCAGCAGGGCCGCGATGCCTACCGGCAGGTTGACCAGGAAGATCCAGCGCCAGGACAGTCCGCTGGTCAGGGCGCCGCCGAGCACCGGCCCGATGGCCAGCGCGACGCCGGTGATCCCGCCGAACGCGCCGAACGCGATACCCCGCTCCTTCGGCGGGAATGCCGCGGCGAGCAGCGCCAGCGACGTCGCGAACATGATCGCGCCGCCGACCCCCTGCAACGCACGGGACAGCGACAGCATCAGGACACCGTTCGCGAGGCCGCACAGCAGCGACGCGAGGGTGAAGATCACCAGACCGTAGGCGAAGACGATCCGACGGCCGACGAGATCGGCAACGGTCCCACCGGTCAGCAGGAAGGCCGCCAGGGTGAGGACGTAGGCGTCGATCACCCACTGCAGGTCGGTCAGCGTCGCGGTGAAGTGGGTTTGGATGTCCGGTAGCGCCACGTTCACGATCGTCACGTCGAGCAAGATCATGAATACGCCGACACAAACACCGATCAGCGTCCACCATTTCGACTGCATCTTGCGTTCCCCTCGAAGAAGGTCCTGGATGCGCGCACGCTCAGAATAGTCCCGCCCGGTAGGCAGCCGCTATCGTTGCGCGGAGAGCGCCTTGATCATTTCCGCGGCCAATACCGCGTGTCCGGCCATCGAGAAGTGCATCCGGTCCGCGCTCAACAGATTCGACCGCAGCCGGGCCGGGTGCTCCGAGACGTCGACCAGAATCGCGTCGTAGCAGGCGGCGACGTCGTCGGTGAGATCGATCAGCGCCTGCAATCGTGCACGCAGTGCAGGTCTGCGCGGCCTGATCTTGACGTCGACGAACGTGAACATCGTTATGCGAGCGCCGATCTCACCTATCGCCGTGCAGATCGTGTCGAGGTTGGCGCGGATGGCCCGCACATCCGGCTCCGGCTGCAACAGGTCGTTGGCCCCGCAGTTGACGTGGACGAGGTCCGGTTCGAACCGCAGCACCGGATCCAGTTGCGTGGCAACGACTTCACCAGTCACCGCGCCGAGCCTGCCGGTGTTCAGATAGGCGAGGTCGGGCTGCACCCGACGCAATGCCGCGGCCACGCGATCCGCCCACGGGATGGTCCGATAGCCGGGGCTCGGATCCCCGGTGCCCGCGGCGACACTGTCCCCCAGCACCGCGTATCTGCGCCACGGCGCGCCCGCGAGTAGTTCGTCGGACGCGCGGTCGTCGAGACAGTACGGATCGGTGTCCTCGGTCAGGATCGGTTGCGCCAACGGATCGGACATACTCGCTCCTCGCGATTCGTCGCGCCATCGTATCCGGCCCGCCACCGCACCGAGAAGCTCTCGGCCACTACCCGTTCCACCCGACCGGACGAGAACTGCCGCGAACCCGTCGCGGCACCGCGCCGCGGTCTTAGCATCGGTGACGTGGCAGCTGACCTCCGCAAACCGCCGCCGGAGCCGGTGCGGCGATGACCCGGCAGACGACTCGACCGGCAGCACCGGCCGCCGATGTACTCGATGGTCACGGCAGGCTCTTGAGCAAGGCGATGGCGCGCATGCTCGGCTCGATCGGCGCCCCGGTCGAGCAGTCGAGCAGCGGTTGTCATGTCGTCGACCAGGCGGGCGTCGAATACCTGTCGTGCGGTGGCTACGGAGTGTTCTTGCTCGGTCACTGCCACCCGCGAGTGGTCGACGCGGTGGTCGGGCAGGTGCGTACCCGGCCGCTCGGTTCCCGCCTGCTGGTGGACCCGGACATCGTGCGGGCCGCCGAGGCGCTGATCGGTATCGCGCCGCCGGGGCTGGCGCACGTGACGTTCACGAACTCCGGTGCCGAAGCCGTCGAGATCGGCCTCAAACTGGCCAGGGCGACGGGACGTCATCGAATCATCGCCATGGAAAACGGGTTTCACGGCAAGACCATGGGTGCGCTGTCGGTCACCGGAAATGAGCGCTACCGCAAGCCCTTCGGTGCGTTGCTGCCCGGCGTCGAGCACGTCCGGTTCGACGATATCGCGGCCCTCGACAGCGCATTGGCGACCGGCGGGCCCGCCACGGTCATCGTCGAGCCGGTCCAAGCCGAAGGCGGCGTCCGGATCCCGCGGGCCGGGTATCTAGCCGCAGTGCGGGAGCGTTGCGACGCGCACGGCGCCCTGCTCATCGTGGACGAGATCCAGACCGGACTCGGCAGGCTCGGCCGCGAATGGGGCTGCTCGTTCGAGGACGTGGCGCCGGATATCCTGTTGTCCGGCAAGATTCTCGGCGGCGGCGTCTACCCCGTCGGCGCTGCGCTGGCGACGTCGCGGGTGCATCGGCCGTTCGACCGGGTCCCGTTCCTGCACACGTCCACCTTCGGTGGCAATCCGGCCGCCGCCGCGGCTATCCGCGCCGCGTTGGCGGTGATCGCGGACGAACATCTGGTCACCCGCAGCGCTGAACTCGGGGCGCTGCTGCTGCCGCAGGTCCGCGAGCTCGTCTTCGCGGGCTGCCCGCAGTTGGTCCGCGAGGTGCGCGGGCGCGGACTGCTGATCGGCATCGAATTCGTCGGCGCGGGCGCGGCGCTGAACATGATGCGGGAAATGTTGCGCCGCAGGGTGATCACCTCCTACTCCCTGAACGCCGACCAGGTGCTGCGACTGACGCCGCCCGCGTTGTTGAGCGCGTCCGACGTGGATTGGCTGCTGTCGGCCTTACAGGCGGCCGCCCTGGAAATCGGTAGAGCGTAATGGAATTCCTGCGAGTCGAGCGCGCGTGCCTGGCCGCCTTCCTACCCGAGCTGGCCGACGGCCTCGACGCGATGCTCCTCGCCGAATGCGAGCGAGCACGCGGCCCCGCGATCGAGCTGTTCCGCAGCAGCGGCGGCCCGGGGCTGCTGGTCCCGAAGCGGTATCACGGGCGCGGCGCGAGCGCCGTCGACGCCGTCCGCATCCAGCGCGCGGTGGCGGCGCGTGCCCCGTCGCTGGCGATCGCCAGCACCATGCACCATTTCTCGGTCGCCACCGTGACCGCCCTTGCCGAGAGCAACCAGGGCGCCGAATGGCTGCTGCTGCGCTCGATCGCCGACAAATCGATGCTGGTGGCGTCCGGCTTCGCCGAAGGCCGACCCGGCCAGCACATCCTGAAGCCCGCGCTGCATGCGCGGCGCGTACCAGGTGGCTTCCTGGTGACGGGATCGAAGAAGCCGTGCAGCCTCACCTGGTCGATGGATGTGCTGACGGCGAGCGCCCAGATACCGGCAGACCTCGGTACCTCTGGCGAACCGGCATTGGTCGTTTTGCAGATTTCCGCCGACAGTCCGGGGATCACCCGAAAACCGTTCTGGGCCAACCCCGTACTCGCCGGGGCGGAAAGCGACGAAATAGTCCTCACCGACGTGTTCGTGCCCGAGCAGTTGGCGGTGGTCGCCGAACAGGCAGGCGACCGAATGGATCCGGTGCACACCCGTGGGTTCGTCTGGTTCGAGCTGCTGATCTGCGCGTCCTACCTTGGTATAGCCAGTGGCTTGGCCGAACGGGTGATCCGCGAGCAGCGCGGCACCGCGAGCGAACGATGCCAGGTCGCGGCACCATTGGAGACCGCGATGGCCGCACTCGAAGGCGTCGCGGGCGAGGTCGATGGTGGCAGCGCCGATCTCGGCAAAGTGCTGCTGATCCGCTACGGGGTGCAGCGGGCGATCGAGGGCGCGAGCATGCACGCCGCCGCTCTGGCGGGCGGGCTGAGCTTCATCACCGGTGCCGACGTGGGGTACCTGCTGGCCGCTTCGCGGGCGCTGGCCTATCATCCGCCCTCGTTCGGGTCGGCGGCCGAGGCGCTGGACGGCTATCTGCGCGGTGAGTCGATCACGCTGGCCTGACGCGAATCCGCTTTACCGGCAAGGTCGCGGCGAAGTGCGACCTTGTCCACCTTGCCGAGGTGGGTGAGCGGCAATTCCGCTACCGTCGCCAGCTGATCCGGCCACTTGTACTCCGCGACGCCGCGCCCGTCCAGGAAGTCCCTTAGCTCACCGAGGGTGAGTGCCGCGCCAGAAACGACTACAGCGCAGGTCTTCTCACCCATCAGCCGGTCCGGCACCGCGACGACGGACACCCGGCGTACCGCGGGATGAGCCAGGATGTGGGCTTCGACCTCCTCGGCGGATACCTTCTCGCCCCCGCGATTGACAATGTCCTTGACCCGGCCCTCCACCACCAGGCAGCCGTCGGCGGTGCGCCGCGCGAGGTCACCGGTGCGCAGGAATCCGTCCGCGGTGAAGGCGCTCGCATTGGCGGCCTCGGCCCGGTAGTAGCCACGAATCGTGGTGGGCCCCCGGAACAACAGGTGGCCAACGGTTTCCGGCCGCACCTCGTGGTCAGCGTCGTCGACGATTCGCCACTCGTCGGCCTCGGACAGCGGCCTGCCCTGGGTGGTGTACCGGCGCTCCGGATCGTCGCCGGGCCGGGTGAAAACCAGTGGCCCCTCCCCCATCCCGAACCATTGGGTCAGCGTGCAGCCGAGCTCCGGCTCGACCCGTCTGGCGATCTGTTCCGGCAGCCGTGCCCCGCCGACTTCGAGCACGAGCCCGGACAGATCCGCGTCGAATTCCATTGCCAGATCGAGCCACAACGTCACGAAGGAGGGCATCAGGGTGGTGAGCGTCGGATGTTCGGCGGCAATCAACGGGAACGCCTCGTCCGGGCTCGGGGTCGCGGCCAGCACCGCCGTGGCGCCGGCGCGCAGCGCGCCGAGGACGCCGGGACAGCCGAGTCCGGCGTTGTGCGCCACCGGAACTACCGCGAGATACACGCCCGCCGCGTCGAATCCCATCTGCTCGGCGGTCGCGCGCAGCTGAAACGCGTAGTCATCGTGGGTTCGCGGGATCAGTTTCGCGGTTCCGGTGGTGCCGCCGGAGAGCAGTAGCAGCGCCACCGACGACGGGTCCGGCGCGGGCAGCGCCCGTGCTGAGGTCGACTCGAGGTCGGTCAACGCGACGAATTCGTCCGGCTCTCCGACCACGATCACCCTACGCACGGTGGGTGCCGCCGCAACGACATCGCGCGCCAGCGCGCGATAGTCCATGCCTCGATATCGGTCGGCGACAACGTAACCCGTCGCGTCGGTGTGCAGGCACAGCTGAGTGATCTCGGTCTGGCGATGCGCGGGCAAGGCCAGCACGGGGATGACGCCGACGCGGAACAGCGCGACGCAGACCACCACGAACTCGACGATGTTCGGCAGTTGGACGACCACCCGGTCACCCGGCTGAAAACCGCGTTCGAGCAGCCCCCAGGCAATGCGGTCCGCCCAGTGATCGAGCTCGGCGTAGCTCCATCGGCGTCGTCCGGCGACGACCGCGATCTTGCCTGCCTGCCGGTCGTCGGCGGTCCGGAGCAGGTCGCCGAGCCGCTCGCCACGCCAGTAGCCGTCGCGTCGGTATCGCGCCGCATCGGCCGGTGGCGTGCCGGGAAAGTCGCCGCGGCCGTTCATCGTGCCGAAATAGTCAGCGGGACAGCGGCATCGGCCCGGTCCGGCGGGTCGAGCAGGCCCGCGCGCCGGAGCAACGGCAGCACACCCTCACCGAACGTGTACGCCTCCTCCAGATGTGGCTGGCCGGACAGGATCAGATGATCGGCGCCGAGTGCGTGTAATTCGGTAATGCGGTCGGCGACCTCCTCGTGGCTGCCGACCAGCGCGACACCGGCACCCGGCCGGACCAGACTGTAGCCTGCCCACATGTTCGGGTAGATCTCCAGCGAAGCGGCCGATTGGCCAGATGCGCCGTTGTGCAGCAACGCCATTCGGCGCTGCCCCTCGGATTGTGAGCGTTCGAAGCGGCGCTGCGCCTCGCGCACCCGGACCGGATCCATGCCGCGCAGGATGCGATCGGCCTCCGCCCACGCCAGTTCGGCGGTGTCCCGGCTGATCACATGGAAGCGGGTGCCGAGCTGGATGGATCTGCCTTCCCGCGCGGCACATTCGCGTGCCTGATCGAACATTCGCGATATCTGCGGCGGCGTCTCACCCCAGGCGAGGTAAACGTCGGCATGTCGCGCCGCGGTCGTCCGCGCCGCGTCGGAGGAACCGCCCAAGAACACCGGCGGCGCGCTGGGCCAGGGACGGGTCAGCGTTGCCGCGGCAACGCGGTAGTGCTTCCCCTCGAAATGGAACGGGGGATGTTCGCGCGCGCCGCGCATGACGGTGAGGAATTCGCCTGCCCGCTCGTAGCGTTCGTCGTGACCGAGCCAATCGCCGTACCGGTGCTGCTCGTCTTCGTCGCCGCCCATCACCACATTGAGCAGCAGGCGCCCACCCGACAACCGCTGACAGGTGGTGGCCATCTGCGCGGCCGTCAGCGGCGACAGCAGGCCGGGCCGGAAGGCGACCATGAACTGGAGCCGGGTCGTCTGCCCGCTCAGCGCCGCGGCGACCAGCCACGGGTCTTCGCAGAACAGCCCGGACGGCACCAGCGCTCCGGTGAAGCCGAGCCGGTCGGCGGCCATGGCGACCTGGGCGAGATAGTCGATGTCCGGCTCGCGGCGGACGTCGGCGGCGGTCGTGGTTCCACCACCGGCCGGGCGCGCGATATTGCGGCCGTCGCCGTGCGAGGGAATGAACCAGTGGAGTCGCAGCGTCATTATTTCTCCCATATCGAGACGCCGGTCGGGCTCTTCCGCGGGAATCGCGTCTCGCCGGCGGGACACGCGGCCGGGCGGCCGGCGGGCTCGGCGCGATGAGATGAATTGCACGCTAGTCCGCAGGTGTCCCGGTGTCATCGACGTGCACCGCGATCGGGGCAGCGAAACATACGGCCTGCGAATCGAATCGGACGGCGGTGTCGCCCGACGATGGCGCGCATACAATTCAGGGCATCATCGTTCGGACGGGGCCGGGGCCCGGACGTTCTCCAGTCTTTCGATCAAGGCGATTATTCGCGCAGGCGGTGGAATTGTTGGCAGCAGCTCGATCGGTACTCGACTGGCTCGAAAACCCGGCCGAAGACAACGGGATCCGGTTTTCCGGTCCGGACGGCACCTGGGATTTCTGGAGTTATTCGCGCCTTGCCGCGCTGACTCGACAATTCGCGGCCGGGCTGACCCAGCGCGGCATCGGTAACGGCCAGCGGGTCACCCTTATTCAGAGTTCCGGCCCGCATTTCGTCGCCTCGTTCTTCGGTGCGATGCTGGCGGGGGCCGTGCCGTCACCGGCGGCGCCGCCGCTGGTCTTCGGCGATATCGCCGCCTACGCCGACCATGTCAACGGCCTCGTACACACGGCGCGTTCGGCTCTCGTGGTGGCCGATGCCCAACTGGTCGACACCATCCGAGAAATCCTGGCCGATGCGGCCGCCGCGCCACCGGTCGCCGATTTCGGCGACGTGCCCGCGACCGAACCAGCCGACCGGACCGGCCGAACGTCAGCGCGCGATTTGGCGCTGCTCCAATTCACCTCCGGCTCCACCGGACGTTCTCGCGGTGTCGAGGTGTCGCACGGGGCGCTGGCGAGCAATGTCGCCGCGATCCATCGGTGGCTGCGCTGGACACCGGCCGATGCCACGGCATCGTGGCTGCCCGTCCATCACGACATGGGCCTGATCGGGTGCCTGGTCGCGCCGGTGGTCATGGGCGGCGATCTGTGGTTGCTCGCACCCGGTGACTTTCTCCGCGAGCCAGCGCGATATCTGCGATGCTTCGGCGAGTTCGGCGCACGGCTGACCGCGATGCCGAATTTCGGACTCGAATACGTGACCCGCCGGGTATCCCCGGATGCCTTGACGGACTGCGACTTCACGGCTTGGCGGGCCGTCATCATCGGCGCCGAGCACATCGATCCGGATTCGTTGCGGCGATTCCACGCGGCGCTGGCTCCGTTCGGGCTCTCCCGCCAGGCGCTATTGCCCGCGTACGGGCTCGCGGAATCGACGCTGGCCGTCACCGGAGTACCGCTGGACGAAGACTGGACCTGCGCCATAGTCGATCCCGATGCGCTCGCGGTCGGATCCCCACTGCGTCAGGTGCCGGACGGGCAGCCGATAGTCGGATGCGGCCGACCACTCGCGGGACTGACCGTCAGCATCGTCGACAGTGATCGGGCAGAACTCTCGAACGGACCAGCCGAATTACCCGAAGGCACCGTCGGCGAGATCGTGGTGCGCGGGTCCTCGGTCGCCGACGGCTACGCCGACAGTCGTGACACCAGGACGACCACCCTCAGCGCTGGCGAGTTGCGTTCCGGCGACGCCGGTTTCGTCCTCGACGGGCAGCTGTTCGTGCTCGGCAGGCTCGGCGACAGCATCAAGATCCGGGGCACCACGGTCTTCGCCGAAGATCTGGAGGCCGCGATGGCGGGCCTGGGCCTGCGCGCACACCGGTGCGCGGTGTTGCTGGGTATGCATCGGCAGCAGCCCACCGTCGTCGCGATGCTCGAACAGGAATTGAGCGAATCCGCGATCGACACTCTGGTCGCGTTGCTGCGGCGGCGCACCGAGACCGCCAGGATCGTGCTCGTCACCGCCGCGCGCGGCGCCATCGCGCGGACATCGAGCGGCAAAGTGCGCCGCCGTCAGTTGTGGAACGCGTTCGTCACCGGGCAGCTGCCGGGGACCGTGCTGTACGACACCCAGGAACCGAAGCTGGCTACAGGAGGCCGACGCTCGTGAACGACTCACTGCCCGAAGACAACGGACGCATGCGTTCAGAGGACGAGATCCGCTCGCTCATCAGGATTCTCATCCTCGAACTGGCGCCCGCACCCGACCGTGCCGACGCGAACGGCGACGCCCGCCTGGTCGACGACCTGGCATTCCATTCGCTGGCGCTGATCGAGATGGCCTTCACCCTCGAGGACGAGTTCGATCTGGAACCGATCGACGAGGCGAGGGCTCGCCAGATCGCGACGATGCGCGATGTCGGGGACTACGTGGTCGCCGAACTGGCACAGCGCGGCGACCTGGCCGATGCGACGCAGGTCGGCTGAGCGGACGCGACTCGGCCGAACGAACATAACTCGGCCGAACGCAGCTGGGCTGAACGAACGCAGCTGGCTGTGCGGAAGCCCGTCAGCCGCGGACGCCGGTCAACCGAGTGAACGGATGCGACGTCCCGGTGCCGCGGCAACCGCGGCGGCGATCTCTGCATAGTCCGCGAGCATCGCGTCGGCGGTGCCCGGATCGAGTCGTTGCTCGGTGAAGAACACCCGGACCGCCGTGTCATGAGCGGACGGCATCACCGCGAATTCCAGGTCGAAGCGGCTGAGCACATCGGGAACCAGCGCCTCGATGGCGATGTCACCCGCGGTGATCGTCCGCTCGATCGGGGCGGCCGCGGCCTGGAAGACGACGCTGTCCACCGGCGTCCCCGCCCCGCTGGCCTTGGTGCGGAGCAGATGGTAGGGCATGCCCTGGTGGGTGAACGCGCCGACGACCGCCTCGTGCGCACGGCCTACGAGTTCGGTGAACGTGTCGTCCGGCGCGCAAAAGCTACGCAGCACAAGCAGGTTCGTGAGCTGGCCGACGGTACGTTGCGTCTCACGCCGGGAACGGTTGGCGAACAAGGAAGCAACCGACAGGTCGGTTTGTCCACTGAGGCGGTGCAGCAGGACGTAGAAGCAGGCGAGCAGCACCGCGAACACCGTGGTGTGGCAGTCCCGCGCCAACTGCGCGAGCTGTTGGGACACCGGCTGACCGAGCGTGCGACTGCGGCTCGTCCGCTTTCCGGTCACGCCCGCCTCGAGCGGCTTCAGCGGCAGCTCGAGTGTCTGCAACCCGGCGAGGCGAGCCTCCCAGTATTCGCGGTGGCGGCGGCCTTGCGGACCGGCCAGGTAGCGCCGTTCTGCCGCGGCGAAGTCCGCGAACTGCCAGTCGACGGGCTCGGGATCGCGGCCGTCGAGTAGGGCGGCGAAGTCCTCCAAAAGGATTGTGCTGGACCACAGATCGCACAACATATTGTGCACATTGAGGCAGAGAATCGCTTCCCGGTCGCCCAATTTCCACAACACCGCGCGCAGCGGGCGCACGGTCGCGTCGATCGGCGTGCGCAGTTCCCGGTATACCTCCTGGAAAGCGACCGAGGCGGCATCGGACCGCCCGGAAAGATCAACGACATTCGCCCGCACCGGAATCGGCTCCCCGATGGCCTGGGTCAATTCCCGGCCCTTACCGGTGAATGTGGTCCGCAGCGCTTCGTGCCGTTCGACAAGGGCCGACAATGCGGAATCCACGACAGCCGAGTCGACTGCACCGCGCAGGCGGCACAGGGTCGGACAGTTGAGCGCGCCGTGCCGATCCCGATATCGCTCCAGGAACCACAGCAGCCGCTGTCCGGTCGATGCGGGTTCTTCGCGAATGGTCATCGAAACCCCTTTGATGACACGAGGAAAACAGCAATTGCCGCTGCGGTCGACAATATTGCTTTACGAACAACAGCGCACCGATACTGACCAGGTGGACGTCGACAAATCCGGCTTGCCGCCCCGGATAGAGGCGCACACCCTGACGATGCTGAATGACCCGTATCCGAAGTACGCGGAACTGCGGCAGGCCGGGGCGTTGTGCCGGGGCGGGCCCGCGCAGTGGCTGGTCACCAGATACGTGGATGTGGCCGCGCTGCTGTCGGATCCGCGGCTGGCCCACCAATTTCCGGAGGCGTATCACCGGTTTTCGGCCGGGGACACCCCGATTCGATCGTTCTTCCAGCGCATCATCCTCGGCCGGGACCGGCCGGATCACACGCACCTGCGCCGACTGATGGGGCAGGCGATCAGTCCTGGTCTGGTCCGGCGATTGCACGCGGACATCACCACGCTGGTCGACGACCTGCTGCTCAACGCTCAGGCCAAGGGCACTCTGGATCTGGTCGCGGACATCGCTTTTCCGCTTCCGGTCATGGTGGTCTGCCGACTACTCGGCATCTCCGCCGACGACCAGGACGAGGTCCGGCCGCATGCGATCGACCTCGGTAAGGCATTCGCCGCGGTGGTCCCCGAGCAGGAGCGTCTCGCGGGCGGCCGTGCGGTCACCTGGTTGCGGGCCTACATCGACGAACTACTGGCGCAACGCCGTCGCAGGCCCGGCGACGATCTGCTCTCCCGCATGCTCACCGCCGAAGACGACGGACGCCGCCTCACCCACGAAGACATCGTCGACAACGCCGTCTTCCTCTTCTTCGCCGGCTTCGAAACCACCACCAGCCTCATCGCCACCGGCTCCGCCGCACTCCTCCAACACCCCGACCAACTCGCACTACTCCGCCGACAACCCACCCACATACCCCACGCCATCGAAGAATTCCTCCGCTACGACGCACCGGTTCAGGTGACCGCTCGGCTCACCAAACAACCCATCGCGATCGCAGGCCGGACGATCAAACCGGGGCGGGTCGTGGTGTTGTCGATCGGTTCGGCCAACCACGACGAACGGCAGTTTCACAATCCAGAGCAGCTGGACGTCACCCGTGACCCCAACCCGCACTTGTCCTTCGGCGGCGGCATCCACTACTGCCTCGGCGCCAGCCTCGCCCGGATCGAGGCCACGGTCCTGTTCACCGGGCTCATCGAACGATTCCCCACGATCGAACCCGCGGGCGCGCCCGTTCGCCAACTCGGTGCGAGTTTCCGATCGTTCGCCCGGCTGCCGGTCTACCTATCCGATCGTGCCGCGACGTCCTGACTCTCAGCGCCACACCGCATCGCCTTCCAGCCCGGCCAGCCCCGCACCGAGGGTGCGGAAGAACTCACGCCCGGTCACCGCATGCTGGGTCACGCTGTGGATGTCCCGAAACCGCCTCTGCACCGGTGAACTGTCGAAAACCGAAGAGCCACCGGCGAGTTCGTAGGCGGTGTCGACCACGCTCGCCGCCAGCCGGGTCACCGTCGCACCGGTCGCCCGCAAGGTGAGCCGGTCGACCGGTTCGGGGCTCGGCTCGACCGCGACTCGCGCCTGGTCGGCCAGTAAAGCCTGTGCCGCAACGAGTTTCATCTGCGCTTCCCCGAGCCGGTCCTGGAACACCGGTGACTGTGCCAGTCCCTGCGCGCTGAACGCGGGTCGTTTCACCGCGGCCAGCTCGCAGATTTCGGCCAGCGCACCCGCCGCGATACCCACCGCGACCGCACCGATGACGAAGCCGAGCTGGTCGTTGATGACGAGCCCGTCCTGGCGGCGCACCCCCGCCTCGCCGAGGACCGTGCAACTGTACGACGCCGGACATTGTGTCGCGGCGGCCCGGACGTCGTGGCTGCCGGTGCCACGCAAGCCCAAGGACTGCCATGTGTCGATCACCTTGGCCGCGGCAGTCGGCACCACCATCATGCGCATCACCGGACGTTGCGCGGTATCCAATAGCGGCTTGCCGTCTTCGAAGACGACGCAGTGCAGGTAGAACCACTCGGCGTAGCGGCACCCGCTGACGAACGGCCACCGTCCGGTCACCCGCCAGCCGTCGGCCACCTCGACCGCGGCACCCTTCGGGGCGAGCGCTCCCGCGCCGATGACATCCGGTCCGGCAGCGTAGATCTCGTCGAATGACGCGTCCGGCAGCAGGCCGAAGATCAGCGGCGCCGAACTCAGCACGGCGACCAGCCACCCGGCAGCGCCGTCCGCCCGCGCGACCCGCTCGATGACACGCAGTGCGTCCGGCAGGCCGATATCGGCTCCGCCGTGCGAGCGTGGCACGAGCATCCGGAAGCACCCGGCGGCGGTCAGCTCGGCGAACAGATCGTCCGGAAGTTGGCGCGCGCGTTCGGCTTCGCCCGCACGCTTGGCGATATGCGGCAGCACGCTGTCGAGGTTCTCCAGAATCCGGGCTGATGATTCCATCACTGCTCCTGTCGGGTCGCGCACCGAAAACCGGGCGCCCGGCGGCGGGCCCTTGGTGTCATCGCAGCGCCTCCGCCGGGTCGCTGTGCTGGGCGGCGTCGGCGATGTCCCGCAGGTCGTCGGCGGACAACCGGTGCACCGGGCCGAACCGCACCGGCGCGGGCGGGCCGAGCCGAGCCGCGACGTCCTGCCAGATCCGGCACAGGGCAAGGTGATATTGCCCCTCCCGCAACAGATCCGAACCGGCGGCCGCGCTGATCCAGGCGTGCGCCATGGCGCGCCCAGCGGCCGCGGGCCAGACCTTGCCGTACAGAGCGCGATAGTCGACCGGTTCCGGGGCGACCATGATCGTCGGGGTCGGCTGGTCAACCTCGGACGCATCGAACGCGCCGTGCCGAGGGAACCAGGGGCGCGGGCTCCACATCGTGGGGCCGTCCGTGCTCAGCATCGTCAGGTTTCCGCCCTCGGTGCCGAGGCAGATGCGGTGCAGCAGGTGCGCGTGCCGGTCGGGATCGCCCGCGTCCAGCTCGTTGTGCACCCGCAGCGTCACCGGGACCCCGGCCAGCACGCCGTGCAAACTGCGAAAGGGGGCGCCGGCCGGGGCCTCGGGAACCGGTGCCGGGTCGGCGAATTCGCACGGTCGTACGCCGCCGACCATCCGGGCGAGAATGTCGAGCAGGGCATAGGCCACTTGAAAGCCGCATGCCGCGTCGAGGTACACCGGCCGCTGGCGGCGCAGCAGGGCTCGGGTCATAGCGATGGTGGCGCGCACGACCGGCAGCTGCGGGTAGAAGGTGGTGAGCTGGTAGCCGACACCATTGCGGCGGGCGGTGCGCAGGCACTCGGCCAACTCGTCGTGATGTACCGGATGTTCTTGCAGCACAGGGATACCGCGAGCCATCAGTTCGAGGGCGAGCGTGGTTCCTGGCCCGCCGAGCAGTCCGGAGCGGATCACCACGCACGCCATATCGATGCTTGCCGGTAGCTCGTCGACCGTCTTGAACAGGGGAACGCCGAACTCGCTTGCGCAGTCGAGTGATTCCGGACTGCCGCGCGCGAGGATGCCTGCCAGCTGCAAGGGAAAGCCCGGCTGCCGAAACGCTTCCAGGTAGGTTCGACCGAAACCGGTGCCGCACACCAGTGTCCGGGGCGCACCGCCGGTCGCGCCCGCCGGAACGGCGGTCACGACGGTGCGGCTTCCACGATGTGCAGCTCACCGAGGCAGCGGCCGGTCCAGTAGGCGATGGTGTCCGACCACGCCAGGTCGGACTCGCCGTCGCGCACCAGCATGAGATCGCCCGCGTATACACGGGCTTCGAATCCGTCGAGTGCGTCGGCGGCGGGCCCGGCGACAAAGGCGTCGGGATGGCTCATTCCGATCGCGGTGACGCTGTTCACCCGCGCGCCTGCCTCGGCGAGGGCGCAGGCGGTCTCGACGGCGAGCAGGCCGCCGAAACCTAGTCCTACGAGCTGGAATTGGTCGATGCCGCGGTCCAGCAGCGTGGCCGCGCACTCGTCGGCGAGCGGAGTCACCCGCCCGGCGTCCGGGCCGCAGACGGCCGCGAACACCGCACCGGCTCGGTAGCCGTCGGGCAGCTGTCCGGTGTCGTCGGCGAACAGGACGGTCGCTGATTCGCTGTCGGGCGGGCCTAGGATCTGCCGCAATTCCAGGCGTGGCCCGGTGGGCCCCGTATCGACCGTGTCGAGCGCCGCGATCTCGGCGGCCATGCCCGCGACCGTTTGCGCGGTCAAGATCATTCGCAGCAGGTCGTCGAAAAGGATCGGCTCGGCGGCGGGCACGGTCTCCCCCACCAGCCGGGCGAGCCGAGCGGCGACGAGCGAATCGCCGCCGAGTTCGAAGAAGTTCTGGTTGCGTCCGACGGTGTCGCGGCGCAACGCCTGCGCCCATCGGCTCGCCAGCTGTGTTTCCAACTCGGACCCGCGTTCCTCGTCGAGGGCGGCGGACCGGTCGGTTGTCCGGTGCGGCAGCCACGATTCGAGCGTTCGCTGATCGACCTTGCCGTTCCCGGTCAGCGGCAGCGCATCGATCACCTGTAGTTCGGACGGCACCATGTGGTCGGGCAGGCGCTGTCGCAGATAATCGGTGAGTTCACCGGTGTCGATCCGCGCGCGGTCCGGTTTGGCCTGTGCGGCGAATACCGCGATGCCGAGTCCGGCGACCGCCGCGTCGGACTCCGGCAGCTGCCGCACATTCCGGAAACCCGCTCGGCCGAGGGCCCGTTGCCACTGCTCCGTACCGAGAAAGACCTCGTCCCGGCCACCGCGCTCGTCGACGATGTCGTCGGCGTGCCCGAGTAACAGTTCGAGGGAGATCATCACGTGCGGGTGATCGCGCGTCATCTCGGACAACAGCAGCCAGCCCCCGGGGGCGAGCAGTTCGCCGAGGCGGCGCAGCACGCCGTCGATGTCCCTGGTCGCGTGCAGCACATCGGCCGCGACGATCACGTCGACGGTATTGGGCGCGAAACCCTGTGGGCGATAATCCTGTTCGAGGTCGAACACGGCCATCCGCAACCACGGTGCGGCACCGAGCCGTTGCCGCGCGTCGCCGAGGAAGAACGTCGACAGATCGGTGAACAGGTAGTCGATGTCGCGGTCGGCGGCCGTCTCGATCCGCCCGCGCGCGGAGCCGCCACCGCCGCCGCCCACCTCGAGCACCCGCAACCGGCGACCGGACGGCCAGGCCGCGATGAGGTGCCGCAGCGCGGCATCCACTCGCGCGGTCGCGCCCCTGCTGCCTGCCGAACACGAGTAGACGGCCTCGGCCACGTCGGAACGTCCCTGTGGAAACAACAGACCGAGCGGGTCTTGCGCGCCGGTGAGCAGGTCGGGCAGCTTGTCGGCGGACGCACGGACGTAGCGGGTCAGCTCCGCTTCGCCGAATCGATAGGCCATGCGGGCGATTCGATCCCACCGCGGTTCGTCCTCGGGCGGAGCTGCGGACACGTACTCGCCGTTTTCCACGCGCAGTCGACCGGACCGGACGAGCGTCCGCAGCCAGCGCCGAACCAGCCTGGCATGTTCGGGCCGCACGGCGGCGGTGATCTGCTCGGCCCGGTGCCGGTCGGTGATCGAATCGAAGAACCCCAGAGTGCGCAGCGTCGACCACATCACCGCGATTGCCTTCGCGGTGAGTGCCGAGTAGTACTCCGCGTACTCGGCCGGATCAGTGTCCGCGCTGGGCGTTTCGGCCGCGGCAGGCAGACCCGCCGAACCCGCCGTCTCAACCGCACCGGGCAGCGTTGCCGCCGTGACGAATGCGGCGAGCCGCCGATCCTGCCGGTCGCCGCCGGCTACCAGTGCGGCACCGGACACCGCTGGATGGGTGGCCAGGCAATATTCGATCTCGGCCAGTTCGATCCGGTGGCCGCGGACCTTCACCTGCCGATCCTCCCGGCCGAGGAACTCGATGACGCCGTCGTCGCGGAAGCGCCCGAGATCACCGGTGCGGTAGTGCCGTACGCCGGTCTCGGGATCCTCGATGAACCTTTCGGCGGTGCGCCGCGGGTCGCCGAGATAGCCGAGGGCGACGCCCGCACCACCGATGTACAGCTCGCCGGTCGTCCAGTCGGGACATGATTGCCCGAAATCGTCTAGGACGTCCACGGTTTGGTTCGTCAGCGGCGTTCCGTACGGGATGCTGCGCCACGACTTCGACCCGTCCTCGATCGGGAAGCAGATCGACCACACCGCGGCTTCGGTCGCACCGCCGAGACTCACGATGGACAGGCCCGGTAGCCGGGTGCGGAGGCGATCGGGCAGTTCGACGGGAATCCAATCACCGGAGAGCAAGGCAAGACGCAGCGCGGACAGATCGCACTCGACGCCGGAATCCAGGTAGTAGTCCAGCATCTGCAACTGCGCGGGCACCGAATTCCAGACCGTGACTCCGCATTCGGCGATCAGCTCGGCCCAATGCGCCGGATCGCTGCGGCGCTCCGGCGCGGGCAGCACGAGGGTGCCGCCGACCGCGAGGGTGCCGAAGATGTCGTACACGGACAGATCGAAACCCAGCTGAGCCAGCCCGAGCACCCGATCAGCGGCGGTGACCTGGAACCGCCGGTTGATGTCGTCAAGGGTGTTGACGGCGGCCCGGTGACTGATCATCACGCCCTTGGGGCGTCCGGTGGAACCGGAGGTGTAGATGACATAGGCGAGGTCTCCGGGATCGCGGCGGTGCCGTTCGGCGCGCGGCTGTTCGAGCGGCACGGGTGCCGTCGTGTCGACGACGAGCCAGGTCGTGCCGTCCGACTCGTCGGGCTCGATCCAGGGTTGGGTAAGTACCTGCCGCACACCGGCATCGGCGAGGATGTCCCGGCGCCGCATCGGCGGCTGGCTGGTGTCCACCGGCAGGTACGCACCGCCCGCCAGCAGGATGCCGAGCACGGCGACGACCTGCGCCGCACCCTTGTCCATCACCACGGCCGCGAGCTCACCGGGATCGAAACCATTGTCCTGCAGTGCATTCGCTACTGCAGCCGCGCGATCGCACAACTGCCTGTAGGTCAGTGTCTGCCGCGTATCGACGACTGCGACGCCATCCGGTGTCCGCGCCGCCTGAGCGAACACACCCTCGTGCAGCAGCGCGCCGGACAGTGGGGCCGACGGCCGAACGGCGGCCCGGCAGCGCTGTTGTGCGGCGGGCAGCGGGATCGGGTGGTGCTGACGCCAGATGTCCGGTCCGGTAGACATCCGGCGCAGCAGCGCCGCGAAGGCATCGAACATGTCGTCGACCACGTCGTCGCGCAGCACACCCTCGCGGATGTCCCAGTTGATCGCGACACCGTCGCGGCGCGGCAGCACCTGACAGTCGATCCAGACCTGCGGGGTCTGGGTGATGCCGTAGCCGAATTCGCCGACTCCCGCGGTGTCGGCGTCCGCGCCGAGGCCGAGGGCACTCGTGAAAACCACTGGGAAAAGGACGGATTCGCCGTGCGCGCGGCGAGCCAGCTCTCTGGTCACGTCCAAGCCGGTGAATCGCCGATGGTCCATATCCGACCACAGCTGGGCCTGCGCCGCCGCCACCCGCCCGGCGAGACTGCTGCCCTCCGGTGGCGCGATCGCCAGCAGGTTCGTCGAGGTGAAGTCACCGACGAGGGCACCGACCTGCGGGTGCAGGGGATAGCGGTTGAGCATGGTCACCGTCAGCGTGAACGACCGATGTCGGCTCCATCGGCCGATGGTTTCGGCATACGCGCCGAGTAGCGCACCCGAATCCGTGACGGCCGACTCGGCAGCGTACGCGCGCAAGGCCGTCCATTCGGCGGCGCTCAAAGCCGTTGACCTGCGCCGGAATCGAGGCGACAGGCCAGGCGCGGCTGGGTCGCTCATCGCCAGCTCGGGCGCGGGCGGCAGGGTGTCGATCCGGCTGAGCCAGTAGGCGCGGTCGCGTTGATACTCGATCGTGTGCTGCTTGTCCGCTGTGGCCAGGACATAGTCCCGGAACGTGATGTCGAGGGCGGGCAGGGTGGTTTCCGGATCGGTGTACAGCAGGTGCAATTCGGCAAGCAGGCGTTGGGTACTGGCGAAGTCGGCGATCAACAGGTCGATAGAGAAGTGCAGGATGCTGGTCTCCTCGGCCAGGGTCACCCGCAACTCGAACAACGGCCAGACGCCAGGGTCGTGCATCTGATGGCTCATCTCGGCCCTGGCCGCCGCGACGGCCACGGCAGCGCCGTCGACGGTGCCGCGCACGTCCACGACCCGGATCCGGTAGTCGGGCACGCTCGGTAGCACCCGCTGCGAACCGTCGGCGTCGATGACCGCACGCAGCATGTCGTGGCGTCGAACGAGGTGTTGCCACGCGCGTTGCAAACGATCGAAATCCAAGTGTGGGAACGGGATTTCGCCGTAACCGTGGCAGGCAACACCACCGTAGTCGAACAGCGTGTAGCGGCCGAGGAGGTAGGCCGACTGGACGTCGGTCAGGGGGAACGGTAGGTGCCGCGCGTCGGGATCGGGCACCAGGGCCAGTTCGGGCCCGTCGCGCAATTGCGCGATGACCGCTGCCCGGCACTCCCGCAGCCGATCGCGCCGATCGGTGGTCATCGCGCCCTTCGGCGCGCGGAAACGCAGTGCCCCCGATTCCTCCCACAGGGTGATGCCCGCCGCCTCGAATTCGACGATGAGCTCCGCGACCGTCGTCATACGGTCCCCTCCTCGAATGCCGTCGTCCGCCCGGCCAGCTCGGCATCGATGATTGCCGCCTGCTCACCAACGGTGTTGGCGCTATACAGCTTTCGCAACGTCATGGCCACCCCGAAATGCCGGTTCAGTGCCTCGACGAGGCGGGTGGCGGTCAGGCTGTCGCCGCCAGCGACGAAGAAACTGATCCCGCGATCGGGCAGTGCGCTCGACAGCACCCGCGCCCATATCTCGCAGATCGTCTGCTCGGTAGGTGTCACCGGTGCGGTGGTCGGCGGCGGCAATTCGATCTCGTCGCGCTCGTGCCCGGCGGCGATCGCCGCACGGTCGATCTTTCCGTTGCCGCTGACCGGCAGCCGGTCCACGACGACGATCCGGTCCGGCAGCATGGCGCTCGGCAGGCGATCGACCATGTTCGATCGAACCCGGGCTGGATCGAGTTCGGGATCAGCGGACGTCACCGTCGCGACAAGCCGCCGATGCGGTGACCCGACGACCGAAACGACGGCGCGGGTGATCTGATCGTCGGCCTCCAGCGCGGCTTCGATTTCGCCGATCTCGATGCGGTGACCGCGGATCTTGATCTGCTGGTCCCGGCGACCGAGGAAGACGAGGGTGCCGTCGGGTAGGTAGTGGCCGATGTCGCCGGTGCGGTACCAGCGCTCGCCGTGGTGGGTGACAAAGGAATGCGCGGTCAGGTCGGGGGCGTTGCGGTATCCGCGCGCGACTCCTGTTCCGCCGATCCACAATTCGCCGGGGACCCAGTCCGGGCGATCCCGGCCTCGCTCGTCCACCACCCGGTACTGCTGATTGCGCAGCGGGAAGCCGTATGGAATGGACTTCCACTCCGGCGCCACCGTGCCGACCTCGAAACTGTTGGACCAGATCGCTGCCTCGGTGGCCCCGCCGAGCGCCACGAACCGGCAGTGCGGCACCTGCGCGGCCAACCGGCCGGGCAGGTCCAGGCCCACCCAATCGCCGGAAACCAGTGCCAGCCGCAAACTCTCGCCCAACGGTAGCCGATCGCCGACGACCAGCAGCATGTCGAGCAAGGCCGGTACCGAATTCCAGACCGTGACGCGGTGTCGCCGGACCAGCTCAGCCAGCACCGCCGCGTCGCGACGGTCCTGTTCATCGATGAGGACCAGCGCCGCACCGGCCGAGAGCGCACCGAAGATGTCGTAGACGGACAGGTCGAAGTCGAGCGCCGACACGGCGAGCATGCGGTCGTCCGCACCGATGCCGTACCGGGAGTTGATGTCGTCGACCGTGTTCGCCGCCGCCAGGTGGGATACCTCAACACCCTTCGGTTCGCCGGTGGAACCGGAGGTGTAGATCACGTATGCGGGTGCCGCCTGCGAGGTCCGCGCAGGCTCATCGATCGGCGGCCAACTGGCGGCATCCCCGATGTCGAGGGTCTGCGCGGGAGCCGCCCAGGTCGGCCCCGCCGCGTCCACCAGCACCCACCGCGCCTGCGCACCGGCACGGATTCGCTCGCGGCGCGCTACGGGTTGATCTATCCCAACCGGGACAAAGACCCCGCCTGCGGCAAGCACCCCGAGCACAGCGGCGATCTGGCCCGGTCCCCGCGCCACGTTGACGATGACGGGTTCCCCGGTCGCGAGCCCCTTGCCCCGCAGCATCGCGGCAATGCCGCGCGCCAGGTGCGCGAGTTCGCCGTAGGACGTGACCGACTCGCCGAACCAGAGGGCGGGCCGCTGCGGCGACTCGGCCGCCCGCTCGAAGAATCGTTCGTGCAGTAGCCAGGCCGGGGATGGTCCCTCGGTCGCGTTCACCCGAGCCCGCACTTCGGCCTGCGCGCCGGGCAGCAGTTCGGGGATGAGCCGATCCCAGTCCACGTCCTGCTGCCCCAACCAGCGCAGCAGGCGCAGATAGGCGGCGAACATCTCGTCGACTACGCCCGGCTGGAACAGTTCCTCGACCACGTCCCAGTTGATCAACAGGCCACCGTCGTGTTCGGTCACCTGCTGGTCCAGCCAGACCTGCGGCGTTTGGGACGAGGTCCACACCGGCTGTCCGAAACAGGACCGCACGTTCCTGCCATACAGCTCACCCATGCCGACGGCGCTGGTGAACACCACGGGCGCAATCGATGCCGTGCCAGGACGCTCACGCATGATGTCGCGCACGACATCGAGTCCGGTGTAGGCGGTGTTCGCCAGATCGGCGTGCAACTGACGCTGCAACCCGGCGGCGTGCTCGGCGAAGGTGTGCGGCACGGCGCAATCGACTTGCAGCAGCACAATATTGGTGAAATCGCCGACGACCCGCCCGATGTCGGGATGCACCGGCTCACGGTCGAACACCGGCAGGTTCAACAGAAAGCGGGATTCCTCGCTCCACATCGCGATGACCTCCGCGAACGCGGTGGCCAGCACGACCGGCAGCGTCAGCCCCGCGGCCTTGGCCCGTTTCGCGAGCACGTCCTTCTCGGTGGCGTTCAACCAATGGTGGCTGCGCCCGGATGTGCCCCGGCTCAACCGCTCCGGATCGACGGCAAGGGGCAGCCGAGGCGGACCGGGCAGCTGCGCGATTCGCTGCTGCCAGTAGGCCTGCGCGCGGCTGCGCTCGGCAGCACGCCGGTCACCGAGTTCGGCCAGATACTGCGCGAAGCCGTATTCCACCGGCGGCAACGATGCCGCCGGGTCTCGGTAGAGCGTCGCGAGTTCGTCGAGGATGACCTGAAAACTCGTGGCATCCGCGATGAGCATGTCGATGTTCAGGTGCAGCCGCGTCCGGCCGTCCGGCAGCAATGACAACCGGACGTCGAACACCTCGCCCCGTGCGTTGTCCATCCGCAGGCTCGCGAGCCGGGCACGCAGCACGGCGAGTTCGTGATCGACTGCCGCGCAATTTAACTCACGCAGGTCGTGCACGATGACGCCGGGCCACGGGCTGTCCGGCAGCACCCGTTGCCGCCCGTCGTCCAGGAACACCGCACGCAACATCGGGTGCCTATGCACCAGCAGCCGCATCGCCTGTTCGAGCCGGTCCGCTACGACGCCGTGGCCGTCGAGCTCGGCGTAGTAGTGGGCGTTGACATCACCGAGCGCCGACCCGCCCGCGCTGCCGATCCAGTACGCCTGCTGCATCGGCGCGAGATCGAACGGCTCGGTGTCGCGGACCGGCGTCGAGGTGGATGGTGTTCCGTTGGTATGGGATTCGCGCACCAACTGCCACCAAGCGGCGACGGTCGGCGTCTCGATCAGCTCGGCGAAGGTGACCTCGACGCCGTGCGTACGCAACGCACTGGCGACATGCATCAATCGGAGCGAATCGATACCGAGGGCGATGAGATCGGCACTGTCGGAGTAGGCAGCGGGTAGTTGCGCGGCCGAGTCGTCTTCTCGCAACTGCCGCGCCACGATCCGACGCACCGTTTCGATCGTGACAGTTCCGGTTTGGCTACGCTCACTCACGACACAATCTCAATTCACGTCGTTTCCCGAAACGGAAACGACCAACGGGGTTTGACATAGGCGATTTCGAACACCGAAGCCTCCCCCGACAGGACGCCTGCGCCGAGACACACAGCCCTATTCAACCCGTCGCAGCGAATATGAGATGCCGCCCGCGAATAGTGCGTTCGACGATTTCCGCCGTCCCGCTGGCGGGACAGGTCAACGCGCCACGCCAACCGTCCGGCCGAATATCGGCCGCGCTCTTGCGAGGTTTCTGTCCGCGCGTCGACAGTGATCGGCATGCGAGAGGTTCGGTCCGAACTGGCCCCACGTTTCGACACGTCGAGTCCGGCGCTGCGGGAGAATCCGTACCCGGCTTATGCCAGGTTTCGCGCGGCCGGACCATTGTGCCGTGGCGGGCCCGCGCAGTGGGTGGTCACGCGGTATGCCGATGTCGCGAATCTGCTCAAGGATCACCGGCTCGGCAGCCAGTTCCCGGAGGAATACCACCGGTTCTCCCTCGGCGACGGCCCGGCGACAGAATTCCTGCGGCGGGTCATCCTGCATCGGGATCGGCCCGACCACACCGTGTTACGCCGTTTGACGGGCAGCGCCTTCGGGCCCGGACTGGTGCGCACCATGCACGAGTGGATCGAGCGACTGGTCGACGACCTGCTCGCGGACGCCCGCGAGCGCGCCGAGATCGACGCGGTGACCGATCTCGGCTATCTGCTTCCGGTCCTGGTCATCTGCGAACTGCTCGGTATCCCGGCTGACGACCGCGACGCTATTCGACCGCGGGCGTTCGATCTCGGCAAGGCATTCTCGACCAGCGTCGGCGCGGCCGACCGGGCGGCGGCCGATGACGCCGTGGTCTGGCTGCGCGATTACCTGGACAACCTGCTGGCGCAGCGGCGTCGCAGTCCCGGTGACGATCTGCTCTCCCGCATGCTCACCGCCGAAGACGACGGACGCCGCCTCACCCACGAAGACATCGTCGACAACGCCGTCTTCCTCTTCTTCGCCGGCTTCGAAACCACCACCAGCCTCATCGCCACCGGCTCCGCCGCACTCCTCCAACACCCCGACCAACTCGCACTACTCCGCCGACAACCCACCCACATACCCCACGCCATCGAAGAATTCCTCCGCTACGACGCACCGATTCAGAGCCGGTTGCGACTAGTGCTCGAGCCGTTACGAATCGCGGACCGGACCCTCCGGCCAGGGCGCGTGGTCCTGCTGTCGATCGGCTCGGCCAACCACGACGAACGCCAATTCAGCGACCCCGAGCGCCTCGACGTCACCCGAAATCCGAACCCGCACTTGTCCTTCGGTGGCGGCATCCACTACTGCCTCGGCGCCACCCTCGCCCGCATCGAAGCCACCGTCCTGTTCACCGAACTCATCCAACGATTCCCCACCATCGAGCCGGCAGGCCCCGCGGTCCGCCAACTCGACGGCGCCTTCCGCACCTACAGCGCGGTGCCGATGCGGCTGTTACCACGTTGACCCGCGACGCATCCGGGTTGAGCAATTTCGGTGCTCGGTGGTGCCGCGCCCGGTGGCATGTGCCCTAATCGGAGGTGCTCCGAGAGGCCGTGCCGGGCAACGGTCCTCGACCACGAGATCGTGCGAGGTGTGCTGGCAGTGCCGGATACAACTACCACCAAGGCCAGGAACAGCAGGGCCGCAATGCCCATCGCGACGCTGGCGGCGACCGCGGACTACGCGTTCGCCTTCGCGGTGCGCGCGGCGGCCAGGCTCGGGGTGGCCGATCACCTTGCCGATGGTCAACGGCACGTCACCGAACTCGCCGAAGCCGTTGGTGTGCAACCTGATCCGCTGTACCGGCTACTGCGCGCGCTGGCCGTGAAGGGTATTTTCGCCGAACCGCGGCCTCGGATCTTCGAGCTGACGCCGTCGGCGCAGTTGCTGCGCACCGAGCATCCGTTCTCGCTGCGGGACGTGTATTCCGGCGCCGGTGCCGACGTGCGCGCTTGGGGGGCATTCGATTACAGCCTGCGCACCGGCGCCGCCGCGTTCGAACGGGTGCACGGCTGCGATCTCGCGACCTATCGCAGCCGGAACCCGATCGAGGACGCGGAGCTGGACCGGGCTCAGCACGCGGGCACCCGGCTCGATCTGCTCACCTTGATCCGGGGCTATCCGTGGGCCGCGGCGCGCACCGTCGTCGATGTGGGTGGCGGCACCGGTGCGTTGATTTTCGCGCTGCTGCAACGGTTTTCCGCGATGCGGGGGACGTTGTTCGATCTGCCGCACGTCGTCGCCCAGGCGCGACCGGAGCAGTACGGTGCCGATGTCGCCGCGCGCTGTGTGCTGGTGGGTGGTGATTTCTTCGACTCGGTGCCCGCCGGAGCCGATCTGTACGTCCTCAAGACCGTTGTCGGCGGATGGGACGACGAGCACGTCGTCGCGATCCTGCGTACTGTCCGCGCCGCGATGCGCCAGGACAGCACGCTGCTCGTGCTCGAGCCGATCATGGGTTACGGCGAGGAGTTCACTCTGGGCAATGTCGTCCACCTGCGCACGCTGCTGCTGTACGGCGGACTGGATCGCACGATGGACGACTACGAACGCCTGCTCGCGAGTGCGCGATTGCGCCCGACGCAGGTGATCCCCCGGGTGACCCTGCCGATCGTCGAGGTGGTCGCGCAGTGACGACCGAGCGAATATTGCCTGCCCGATTCGATCCGTTTCAGCAGACCGAGCACGACGACCCGGCTCGCCTGTACGCCGAGATGCGCGCCGCGGGCGCCGTCTGCCGTGGCGGACCCGCCCAGTGGTTGATCCCGCGCTACCAGGAAGTGTCCCGGCTGCTGCGCGACGCCAGGCTCGGCCAGTTCCAGTTCGCGGACGCCTACCGGCTCTTCCCCGCCACCCTGCGCCAGTCCCTCGGCGACGGCCCGGCGAACAGCTTCACCCAGCGCGTGGTCGCCGGGCTCGATCGGCCCGCGCACGGGCCGGTCCGGCGGTTGCTCGCGGAATCGTTCACCTCCGCGCGGGTGCAGGCCATGTCCGACCGGATCTCGAGTCGGGCAGGCGAACTCCTCGACGCCGCCGCCGACACCGGTGGCTTCGACGCCGTCGAGGACTTGGCGTTTCCGCTGCCGCTGACCATCCTCGGCGAACTGCTGGGGATCGCGCCCGACGAGCGGGAGCTGGTCGGGCATCAGGTGCTCGAGCTCGCGAAGATCTTCACCGCCGTGCTCTCCGACGAGGATCGCGCCAGCGCCGACGCGGCCGTCACCTGGCTGCGGGATTACGTCGAGCAACTGGTCGCCGCCGGTGCCGGGACCGACACCGTGCTCGACCGCATGGCGCACGCGCAGGCGGCGGGGACGGTCGATCGCGCGCAACTGCTGGACAACGCCATCTTCCTGCTGTTCGCCGGTCTGGAAACCTCCATGACGATGATCTCCAGCCTGTGCGCCGGGCTGCCCCGTCACCAGGATCAACTGAACATCTTGCGCGCCGACCCGGCGCTGGTGCCGTCGGCGGTCGAAGAAGTCCTTCGCTTCGATCCGCCGACCCGGATCACCGGGCGGATCGTGCTGGAACCCGTCCCGGTCGGCGACCGGGTTTTGCGGGCAGGGCGAGTGGTTTTCCTGCTCATCGCCTCGGCGAATCGCGACGAGCGCCAGTTCCGCGCCCCCGAGACGTTCGACGTCACCCGCCGTCCGAACCCGCATCTGAGCTTCGGTTCCGGCATGCACTACTGCGTCGGCGCCGGACTCGCCCGCCTCGAAGGCGCCATTGTGCTGCGGCAGCTGCTGGAACGTTTTGCCGTGTTCGAGCCGGACGGTGAGCCGGTGCTGGCCGGGTCCGCGACTTTGCGGTCCTACCAGCACGTCCCGGTACGCGTGGGAAGGAGCCGGTGATGCGACGACCAGCGGTGGACCGGCTCGATCTGCGGTCGATCATCGACCTGACCGAATTGGCCGACGACGTAAGCCCTTTCACGCTGCGGGCGCTGTGCACCCTCGGAGTCGCCGACGAACTGGGCAACGGTCCTCGATCGGTGGCCGACCTGGCGCGGGCGCTCGACGCGCACGCGCCGTCGCTGTGGCGCGCACTGCGCGCGATGGTGCGCAAGGGCATCTTCGCCGAACCGGAGCCCGGCCTGTTCGAGCTCACCGCGGCGGGTGAATTCCTGCGCGCCGACCATCCGCTGTCCATGGCGACGGCACTGCGCCTCATCCCGTCGGAAATCGCGGCATGGACCGCGCTGGCGGACGGAATAACCTCGGGAACAACTCCTTTCGAGCTCGCCAACGGTACCGACTATTGGACCCATTTGGCCGCGAATCCGGAGCTGGCCCGATGGTTCCACCGATCCCAACGCGACTCGACGCGACTCGAAGCGCTCGCGGTATTGCGCGCGTTCGACTGGGCGAGCGCGGCCACCATCGTCGATGTCGGCGGCGGCGACGGGACCTTCCTCGCCACGCTGCTGAACCGATACCGGGGCTTGCACGGTGTGGTGTTCGACCGTCCCGAGGCCGTCGCGACCGCGCCCGAGGTGCTCGCCGACGTGCGTGAGCGCTGCCGAGTCGAGGCCGGTAGCTTCTTCACCGCACCGATCCCCGCGGGCGCGGATCTCTATGTGCTCAAACGCATTCTGTACGGATGGGACGACGCGAGCGCCACCCGAATTCTCGGCGCGATCCGCACCGCGATGCGACCCGACAGTCGGCTGCTGGTGATCGAACCCATCGCGCTGCCCGGCGACGAGCTCGCACTGCGGATCGACCTGATGATGCTCGTGCTGAGCAGCGGACGGGTGCGCACCGAGCCCGAGCTGGCCGAGCTGCTACGCGGGGCCGGGCTGGAAAGCAGCCGCGTCATCCCCACCAGGATGTACCCGATCCTGGAGGTCAAGCCGGTCTGAGACGACAATGGGCGACATGGCCGACCGAAACCGTCTGCACGCCCGGCTGCGGGAATTCAGCGCGCAACTCCCCGGTGCGCAGGAAGACTTTCCCTGGGGCCGACCGGCGATGAAGGTGAACGGGAAAGTCTTCGTCTTTCTCGGACCCACCGACGGCGCCGAACGCGTCATCGGCGTGAAGCTCGACGAATCCAGGGAACAGGCATTGGCCGTCGACGGCGCGACGCCGGCCCGGCACAATCTCGGGCCGCACGGCTGGGTCACCATCCCGCTGCACGACGGAATGTCCTACGAGATTTTGACCGACTGGGTCGTCGAAAGCTACCGCAATATTGCCTCGAAACACCTTGTCCGCGAGCTCGACAAGCGCGCGGGCGGCTGAAAAACTAATACTCGAGGAATTCTCGATAATTCTTCACCACTCCCCAGCAGGAAGTCAGTGGTTGGTGGAATGTACATCCTCGGATTGAATATCAGCCCGCATGATGCCTCGGCCGCGTTGCTGCGCGACGGCGCCCTGATCTGCCTCATCGAACAGGAACGAATAAGTCGCCGCAAACACGCCGTCTTCGAATCACCGGCCGACGCCGCGCGCGCGTGTCTCGCCGAGGCGGGCATCACGCTCGATTCGGTGGACACGATCGCATTCGGCTGGAATATCGCGGACACACCGCTGTCGGGCAGCAGACGATTCACCCCGGATGGCGTGCGGCGGTGGCTATTTCCCGATCGCAAAGTGACGAGCACCATGCCCGCGCTGGAGTGGGTGCCGCACCACCTCGCCCACGCGGCCAGCTGTTACTACACGTGTGGCGAGGACGATGTCGCGATTCTGGTGGTCGACGGTGCAGGCGAGACACAGGCCACCACGCTGGCGCACGGATCCCGGGGCAACATCGAGATCCTGCAGGAATGGCCGATCAGCCAGTCGCTGGGTTTCTACTACGGATTGGCCTCGCAATGGGCCGGGCTGCACCTGCATTTCGGGCCGGGCAAGCTGATGGGCCTGGCCGGATACGGCAGACCGCAGGCACCGATCGGACTGGAGCGGCGTCCGGATGGTTACTGGATCACCGCCGCGGATGACTCGGTATCGCATCACGCCACCGGAGCCGACCGGTCCAAGGCGATCCGCTTGGAGATCCCCGCGGCCTTCGAACGGTCGGTGACCACCGCCTTCGCCCGGCACTATCCGTTCGTGCCCCGGCATGGCGAAGACGCGCTGTCCTACGCCGATTTCGCGGCGACGGTGCAACACGAGTTGGAGGAGGCGGCGTTCGGCCTCGCGCTGCATGCCAGGAAGCGGATCGCGTCCTCGACGCTGGCGCTGGCCGGCGGCGTGGCGATGAACTGTTCGATGGTCGGCAAGTTGATCCAGAGCCGCATCTACGACCGGATCTACGTCACCCCGGTGGCCACCGATGCCGGGGTGTCGCTCGGCGCCGCGCTGGTCGCCGCGGCCAGGCACCGGCCGTTCGCGCCTACCCACATCGACCATCCGTACTGGCAGTCGGCCATCACCGCGCGGTCCGCGACGGCGGCGGTGGCACCCACCGGGCTGCATTGCCGGGCACTGCCCGAGCCGGACCTCGCCCGCTGCGCCGCGGCCGCCATCGCCGACGGCCGGATCGTAATGTGGGCGCGTGGCCGGGCCGAGATCGGCCAGCGCGCGCTCGGGGCGCGCAGTGTGCTCGCCGATCCGCGCGACCGGCGCACCTGGGAACGCCTCAACACCATCAAGGGCAGGGAGATGTGGCGACCGCTGGCGCCCAGCGTGCTCGCCGAGCACATCCGGGAGATCTTCGAGAGCCCCGTCGATGACCCGGCTCGGTTCATGCTGGCGGCGGCGAGTATCCGGCCCGCCATGCGCCGGGTGATTCCCGCGGTGACCCACGTCGACGGTTCGGCAAGGCCGCAACTGGTCGACCGGGCGACCAACCCGCTGTATTGGTCGCTGATCGAACACTTCCGGCAGTTGACGGGCATTCCGACGGTCGTCAACACGTCGTTCAATCTCGCGGTCGAGCCCATCGTGCACACCGCCGAGGACGCCGTCGCCACCTTCGTACAGTCGGGCGCCGACCTCCTTGTCCTCGACAACCTGATGATCGCCAAGAGCGAGAGCGAGCTCGACACCGTGATCGCCGCAGAGGACGCCCGATGACCGAGCCGGTTCGCCCGCGGCGGCGGGGCAATCTCGCGGAGGCAGCGGATCTGGTGTTCCCGTACGCGGTGCGGGTCGCCGCCACGCTGCGGCTGGCCGACTTCCTGGCCGACGGAGTCTGCGAGCTCACCGACCTGGCCGCCGCTGCGGGGGCCGAACCCGACGCGCTCGGCAGGCTCATGCGATACCTCACCTGCCGCGGCGTGTTCGCCGAGACCGCACCGGACACCTACCGGCTCACTCCGGCGGCACGCATGCTGTGCAGCGACAGCACGGGCAACCTGCGCGCGTTGCTGGATCTCGAAGGTCTCGGCGGGCGCTTGGATCGTCCGATGGCGGGTCTGCTGGAGTCCGTCCGCACCGGTTCGGCGTCGTATCCCGCCATCTTCGGCAAGCCCTTCTGGGACGATCTCGCCGAGCATCCCGAGCTAGGGCAGGCCTTCGACACGATGATGGCGGCGCAGGTCGGCGATGTCGCCACCGAAGTCGCACAAGGCTTTTCGTGGTCCGAGGTCGGGCACGTCGTCGATGTCGGCGGCGGCGCTGGCGCATTGCTGACCGAGCTTTTGCGCACCTATCCCACGCTCACCGGCACACTCGTCGACCTGCCGGGACCCGCGAAGGCGGCGACTCGGGTCTTCGAGGAAGCCGGACTGGCCGATCGCTGCACCGTCGTCGAAGGCAGCTTCTTCGCGCCGCTGCCAACGGGCGGCGACGTGTACGTGCTCTCGGTCGTACTGCACGACTGGGACGACCGGCAGGCCCGCGCGATCCTGCGTAGTTGCGCGCACGCCGCGGGCGCGGGCGGCACCGTGCTCGTCGTCGAGGGACTCGCGGACGGGGATCTGCCGCCTGCCGTGTCCACCACACTCGACCTCCGGATGCTGGTCACGATGGGCGGCAAGGAGCGCACGCACGAGCAGATGCGCACGTTGATCGAATCGGCCGGGCTCACCGTCGTCGCGGCACGCCGGACAGCGACTCGCACGCTCCTCGAATGCCGGACGCGCGGGCCGCGATAGCGGACCATGGACAGTGAACGTTCAGGTTGGCCCGGCCTGTGCCGGAGGATGCGGACGCCATACAACGACCTGGGAGATGTGATCATGAGCCAGCAACAATCGAACCCAACGGCACGCATCGTGCCGTTGCTCGTCTACGACGATCCGGTCGCCATGATCGGGTGGCTGGAGCAAGCCTTCGGCTTCACCGAGCGCCCCGACACCAGAATCGTCAGCGACGGTGATGTACACGCGGAACTGGAAGTCGACGGCAGTGGCCTGATCATGCTGGCCGCGCCGTCGGTGCACGGCGTCAGCCCGAAGGTCGGGGTGAGTTCGACGACGATGATCGACGTCGACGACGTGGACGCGCACTGCGCGCGGGCAAGGGCGGCCGGCGCGAAGATCATCATCGAGCCCGAGCAGGCCTTCTGGGGAGATCGCCGCTACCAGGCCGCCGATGTCGAAGGGCACCTGTGGCACTTCCAGCAGCGAAAGCAGGCCTGACTAGCTAGCGGCGAACCTCGCGGGCAGCGAGGTGATGCCGTTGGTGAAATTCGACGCGAGCCGGGTCGCCGGGCCGAGCAGCTCGAACCGGTGCAGGTGCGGCCGCAGCTCGTCGAACAGCGTCACCGCCTCCAGCCGGGCGAGATGGGCGCCGAGGCAGAAATGCGGGCCGACCCCGAATGCCAAGTGCGGGTTAGGATCTCGCGTCAATCGCAGCCGGTCCGGCGCGTCGAACACGCGCCGGTCCCGATTGGCCGAGATGTAGTACAGCACCACCTTGTCACCCGCTCGAATCACCTGGCCGCTCAGTGCGGTGTCCTCGGTTGCCGTCCGCCGGAATTGCATAATCGGGGTGACCCAGCGCAACAGTTCTTCCACGGCGCGCGCGGTATCGGTGGCTTCGGTCAGCAGTGCGGGGTCTCGCGCCAGCTCGAGCAGTGAACCGGAGATCAGGTTCCTGGTGGTCTCGTTGCCCGCCACCACGAGCAGCACCCACAGCTGACAGAACTCCACCTCGCGGATCGGCCGCCCGCCGATATCGGCGTGCACGAGCATGCTGACGATATCGTCGCCCGGATTGCGGCGGCGATCGGCCGCGAGGCGTAGCGCGTAGGCGTACGCCTCCGCGAAGGTGTCCCGGTAGGTCTGGATGTCGCCGCCGCCGAAAGCGGGATCGTCGAAGCCGACGAGCCGGTTGCTCCAGTCGTACAGCAATCGGCGGTCCGTGGGCGGCATCCCGAGCAGCTCGGCAAGCACCAGCAGGGGCAATTCGGCGGCCAAGTCGGTGACCGCGTCGAACCGCTCGGCGGCCAGTACCATCGCAACGACGGCATGCGCGTGCCTGGCGATGTCGGCGTGCAAGTGCCGCACCGCCTTTCGGCTGAAGGCCGAGTTGATCGCCTTGCGCAACGTGACGTGCTGCGGGTCGTCCATGTTCACCAGCAGCTGCCGGTCGCGCTCGAGATCCGCCCTGGTCCGCGGATCGACCAAAAATGCGCCCTTGGCCGCCGAGGAGAAGACCGCGGGCCGCCGCGACGCCTCGGCGACATCGCCGTGGCGGGTGAGGGCCCAGTAGCCACTGCCCTTCCACCGCACGCGCGCACCGCCAACCCCGCCACGGGCCAGCAGCGGCTCCTCGATCCAGGCGACCGGCTGATGCTCGCGCAGGTGGTCGAAGACCGCGTGCGGTACACCGTCGGCGTAGGTGCGCGGATCGGCGATGGATTCGATCGGCAGGGATTCGATCATCGTCGGGCCGCCGTCATCGAAGCGGGGCGGGCGAGCGCCCGTCGTGAGTACTCGTCGCGCAGCGCCGCCTTACGGAGTTTGCCGGAGGGATCCCGTGGCAGTTTCGGCACGACCGCATAGGCTCTCGGCGTCTTGAAACCGGCCAGCCGTTCCCGGCACACCCGGTCCAACTCCGCGGGCACCGCGTCGGCGGTGAGTCCGGTGCCGGGCTGCAGTTCCACGACGGCGGCGACTCGCTCGCCGAACTCCTCGTCCGGAATCCCGAAGACCGCGGCATCGCGCACCCCGGGATGGGTCAGGATCGCCGCTTCGACCTCGGCCGCGTAGATGTTGACGCCACCGGCGATGATGGTGTCCAGGGTGCGGCCGACGATGAAGAGGTAGCCGTCGTCATCGAGATAGCCGAGGTCACCGTAGGTGGCGGTGTCCGGGGTCAGCTGCGCGGCCAGGGTCTTCTCGGGTGCGTTGTGATAGTGAAACGACTGTCCGGGGGTATGCACGTACACCTTCCCGACAACCCCGGGGCCGACCGGTTCGCCGTCCGCGTCGACGATCACGAGTTCCGTCGGCGGCAGTGGCTTGCCGACTGTGCCGGGCCGGGTCAACCACGTGGCGGAGTCCACGAACGTGGCGATGCCGCCTTCGGTGGCGGCGTAGTACTCGCTGAACACCTCGCCCCACCAGTCGATCATGCGCCACTTGACATCTGGTGGGCATGGACCGCCGCCGTGCCAGATCCGGGTCAGGCTGGTCCCGCGAAACGCCTCGCGCGTCGCGTCGTCCAGCCGGAGCATGCGGACGAAATGGGTCGGCACCAGATGAGACAACGTGATGGCCTGCTCGTCGATCAGCCGCAAGGCCTCGGCCGCGTCGAACCGTGGCATGAGCACCAGCGCGCAGCCGCGCAGCAGCGGGTAGAGCGAGAAGAACGTCTGCGCGGAGTGATACCACGGCCCCGCCACCAGGACCCGACCCTGGTCAGGCAGCCCGAGGCGTTCGCCGAGCATGGTCAGCAACACCTCGACACGCTCCAGCGGCGCGCCTGCGACGAGCCGGTCGGAGACCACTCCGCGCGGCAGGCCGCTCGTCCCGGAGGTGTAGAGCAGGACCGCACCCGAGCACTCGTCCTGGATGCCCGCCGCCGCGCCGGTCAGCAACGGTTCGACGGCGATGAAGTCGCCGATCCGCTGGTCACCGAAGGTCAGGCGGACATCGACACCGCCCGCCTGAGCGGCGCCTGTCGCGGCCGTCTCGGCGAAACGCGGCTCGGTCAGCACACAGCGGCTCCCCGAATCGGCCACGATGTGTGCGATTTCGTGCGGCGTGAGATGCCAGTTCACCGGGGTGACCGTGAGCCCGGTGTGCAGGCAGGCCAGCAGCGCCTCGAACGTCTCGCGCCGGTTACCGGTGACGAAGCAGACGTGATCGCCGACCTTCAGCCCGCGCGCCCGCAGCATCGCGGCCCATTGATCGACCCTGTCGTCGAGCTCCGCCCAACTGACAGAACCGGATTCGTCGATGATGGCAACGTCCTCGGGACGATCACGGACCATCCGCCGCAACAAAGCACTCATTGCACATTTCCCCATTCCTGAGCCCAGCGGTCTCGGTAAGTCATTTCTCGCGCGGGTCGTCGCCGCGACGGCCCGAACGTTTCGGCGGGCCAGCCCATCGGTATGAGCGCCGCGGGTACCACGCCCGCCGGAATGGCGAGCAGCTCGCACAGGCGCAGGTAGAGCGCTTCGTGCGCGGTCGGTCGCCCGGTCCGGTCCAGCGCGCAGATGGCGTGCGGGGTGGTCAGCACGGTGCCGAGGCCGACCGACCGCGCCGCCAGTAGCAAGTTCTGCACGGCCGGATAGATCGAGGCGCCGCCGAACAGGTCGACCGGATTGCGCGGCACCGGAAGAAAACACGGGACCACTACGACGGGCACGTCCTCGAAATGCTCGGCCAGGTACCGCGCCGAAGCGGTGATCCGGCGGGCACTCGCTCGCACGGACCCGCCGGGCCGCGCGGTATATCCGCTGTTCTCCAGCACCTGCCACGCCTCTCGATACCAGTCGCCGAGTTCGCCGCGCAGTGTCCGATCGCGGACGACGATGAAGCGCCATGGTTGCCGGTTGCTGCCCGAGCCCGCGCACACGGCATGGTCCAGCACGAAATCGAGCAGCGTGATCGGCACGTCGTCGCTTCGGAAGCGGCGCACCGACCGCAGCGTCCGCACGCACTGGCTGACCTGCTCGATACCCGTAGGGTTCAGTGCCTGCGCATCGGGCGCGGGCAGGATCGGTGTGCTCATCGCCGTTCCCTCACTCCAGCAGGCCCGGTTCCCGGTGCACGATGTCGGCGAACAACGGGCGGAAGTTCAGCCGACCCAACTCGGGGCTGCCGATGGTGTCGCGGGTGGACCGGGCCGACGACGGATCGATGGGCACCGGGTCACCGGCCGCCTCGGCGAGTAGTTGCACCTGGCACGAGCGGTCCATGGCGATGAACCACCAGACCGCCTCGCCCACCGAACCACCGACCGTCAGCAGCCCGTGGTTACGCATGATCAGCGCCTTGCCCGCGCCGAGCGCCGCCGCGATCCGCTTCGCCTCGTCGAGACCGAGGACGACGCCCTGGTATTCGGCATAAACCGCGTGATCTTCGAAGAAGGCACAGGCGTCCTGGGTGAGCGGATCCAGCAGACGCCCGAGTGTGGACCAGGCCCGCCCGTGCACCGAGTGGGTATGTGCGACCGCGACGACATCCGGCCTGGCCTCGTGCACCTGGCTGTGAATCGCGAACCCGGCGGGATTGATTCGTCCGCTCCCCTGCACGACCGTTCCGTCCCGGTCGACCAGGAGCAGATCGGCGACCCGTACCTGTCCGAAGTGCAGCCCGAACGGGTTGATCCAGAATCGGTCCGGGAATTCCGGATCGCGAGCGGTGAGATGACCGCCCGCCCCTTCGTCGAAGCCGTACCTGGCGAACAGTCGTAAGCTTGCGGCCAGTTGGCGCTGCCGGTGGACGCGTTCGGCGGCATTGTCCCGGCCGGACGGGTGTGTCGCGCTCGTCATCGAAAGTCCTTCCAGATCAACCGCATCCGCCTGCGGTGTCGCGGTCGTAGGCGAACGGGACGAGCAGCGTGTCCTGTGTTGGCGGCGAATCAACCTGTCTCGTCGGCGAATCGACCTGCCTAGGCGAATCATCCTGTGCCGCCAGCAGATCGATGAATGCGTCGACGCGGTCGAGTCCCCAGAGGCGGTGGCGGCCGATCCGGAAGTAGGGGATGCCGAAGATGTCGTCCAGGTAGGCCTCGACCAGGCAGTCGACGCCCTCTTCCCGGATCTGCGCGTCCTCGGTGGCTCGGGCCAGCACGTCCGGCGGCGCACCCACGGACTCGGCGAGCCCGCGAATCACCGTGCTGTCACAGATGTTCTCGCCGCGCTCCCACCGGGCGGCCATTACCGCATCGAAGAACTCGGCACCGAGGCCACCGCGCCGCGCTGCCAGCCACGTCAGGTGCGGCACCTCCCACCACGGGTTCACGTCGATCGGCCACGCCATCGGAATCCCCAGCTGTCGTGTCAGGCGCTTGGTGTCGTGCAGCAGGTACATATGTTTGGCCTTGCTCATCTGCACGTAATGGAACTCGGCGCCGCGTTCGCGCAGTGCCGCCGACGTGCGTTCGTCCGGATCCCAGTACGGGATGAACTCGACCGTGCGGTGCAGGTTCGGTATCGCCTGACCGAGCTTGCGCACGGCCAGCCACGTGTAGGGACTGCGGAACGAAAAGAACACCCGCGCACCGCGTTTCATCAGCGATCTCCCAGGAGTGCGGCAATCGTCGGCGGATCGAACTCGGCGAGGGTACCCGCGCCAGGACCGTCCACGATCGCGTATCCGTGCAGAATGCCTGCCGTCGCGGTGTGCACCATCGTCGCGTCCCGCTCGACGTAGCAATCCATCCGACCCCGATGGCTGATGCCGCGCAGGATCTCTTCGACGGTGAATGTGGTGTGCACGGTTTCTTCCATGTGCACGTCGGCGAGCATGTGCACGCGGGCCTTGGAGACGACCGGTATCCAGCCGCGGTCGGCGAGCATGCGGCCCACCGAGATTCCGCGACTGTCGAGGAACCGGTCGACGACGTCCTCGAGTGCGCGCACGTATCCCGAATGCTGCAACCGATCCGAGTAGTGGCAGTAGAAGTAGGGGACCCGCCAGGACCACAGGAACCCGGTAGGGCCGATGCCGAGCGCCCGCCGCACCTCGGTGCCGGGCGAAACCACCTGCTGGGCAGCGTATTCCGGCGGACCGATGCCGCCGACGACGAGCTCGACCAGGTCAGGGGGTGGCGCGAGGACGGCTCGGCCGCGCTCTCGGACCAGGGCGACGGTCACCGTCGCGCGCGCGACCAGCACGTCCGTTCCACCCCTGGACGCGGTCAGCCGGACCTGGAAGCGGCCGGAGCCGCGCTCGCTGACCTCGGCGGTGACCTGGTCGTCGATGTCGAGCACCGCGGGCAGCAGCACCGAAGAGTCGACGATCTCCAAGCCGAGTCCGTAGTCGTGGAACAGGGTGCCCGGACCCAGCCCGCTATCGCGAAACCATTGCAGCACAGCCTCTTCGACCAAGCACATGAACTGTTTGAAGCCCACCCAGGTCCGGATGTTCGCGCTGTCGTAGCGGGGTCGTACCGTCATCTCGCCGCGCTGCGCCGCGCGGATGTTCACCGCGTTATTCACTCGTCGCACCTCCCTGCTCCGTCGGTGTCACTCGCAGCCACTTCCAGCCATCGGCCCGGCTGCCGCATGCCACGGTGACGGCGTGGTCGTGTTCGAGCACCGATGCGGCCGCCGCCGCTGTGCGCAGCACACCGCACGCACCGAAGGTCGCGTCGAAGTCGTCCGGTGGTGGTTGCGTGGGTGGCGGTCCTGCGTGCATCGTTCCGATCACCGGCGCAGGCCAGGTGACGCGATCGGCGCGCTCGAGGACCACGCATCCGGCCGCCGACCGCAGCAGGACCTGGTCCGGTGCGACCGCATGGCGATACAACGCCGCGGCGATCTCGTCATCCGGCTCGGCGCCGACGACGATCACCCGCTCGGCGCGGCCCGCGTTGATCAGAAACCGACCGGTCGCCACGGCATCGAGACCGGAGGTCGCGCCGGAGCACACCATCACATTCGGCCCGCCGCAGCGAAACCAGATCGCCACCGCACTCGCCAGCACATTGCTCGACGCGTTCGGCGCGTCGAGCACGCTGACCCCGCGCAGATCGCCTGCCGCCACGGTGCGCGCGAGACGCGCCACGGTGGCGACATTGCCGAGGTTCGAGCTGGCCACCACCGCGGTGCGCGGTTGCGGCGGGCCCAGGTTCCGCGACGCTCCGGCAGGGAGACCCAGCGCCCGATGCACCGCACACAACGCGAGCCGGGTCGCCGGTTCCTTGTGCAACAAGCCTTTTCGGCCCAAGATTTCGTGCACCCGCTCCGGCGGAAGGTCGGATTTGTCCTGGTCGCCGGACAACCCGGACGGCAAGTGCAGAGCCCACCCCGTGATAGCGGTATCCGCAAGTCCCCCAGTCTCCTCCGCTGTTCGCTTGCTGCGCTCGACCGTGCGGACCGTTCGCTCGCCGCGGTCAGCCACACCCGCTGTTCGCTCGCCGGGCCCAGCCATGCCGCCCCTTCGGCCACCGGAATCAGCCAGGCCGACTCCTCCCTTGCCAGGCTCAGCCATCCCCGCTGTTCGGGCGCCGCGCTCGTTCATGCGACAGCCTCCAGCAACGTGACGGCGTTGACTCCCCCGAAACCGAACGAGTTCACTTGGGCCGTCCGGACGGACGCCGTAACCGGCCGTCCCGCGACCAGGCGTAGGTGGGCAGCCTCCGGTAGCGCTTGCCGCAGTCCGACGACGGGTGGCACCATCCCCGCCGCCATGCATCGGATGGCGATCTCGGTACTGAGCAGTGCCGAACCGCCGGAGGTATGCCCTACCGCGCCTTTCAGCGCGGTCACCAATGGTGTTGCCGCGCCGAACACCTCGGACAATGCGGTGGCTTCGGCGGGATCGTTGAGCGCGGTGCCGGTGCCGTGCGCGACAACGAGATCCACGCATGACGGGTCCCGCGCACCCCGCTCGAAAGCTTCCCGCATCGCCCGGCAGATGCCGTCGTGATCCAGCGCGGTCTCGCGGGCCGCGTCGCAGGACAACCCGGTGGCCAGCAAGCGAGCCCTGGCCAGCGCGCCGACCAGGCTCTCGCGGACGACCACCAAGACCACCGCGCCCTCGCCGAGCAACACTCCGGTCCGGTCGGTGTCGAAGGGCCGCACCGCCGTCGTCGGTGTCTCGCTGACCTTGCCGATCATCGCCAGCATCGATGCCGTCATCGAATCGGTGCCGCCGACCACCACCGCGTCCGCCTCCCCCGCGTCGAGCAGATCTTGCGCGAGCGCCAGCGCGTATCCGCCCGCGCTGCACGCGTTGGAGATTGTCAGCACGTCCGCAATGCCCGGTGCCGCCCGACGCACCACGGTACCGAAATGCAATGCGTCGGCGGCGAACTCGGCGTCCGAGTCCAGCGCCATCCGCTCCACCGCACGCAATTCCCGCAATCCGGTGGCGATGATCGCCCGCACTCGATGCCGCCGGGGATCGACCGCCGAACGGGCCAAAGCCTCAGCGACACATTCACCGAGCCAGCGACTCGCCCGGAAGGTCTCTTCCTCGGTTCTGGGCTCGGCATGAAATCCGCACCGCACGTTGACTTTTCCAGAATCTACATACCGTAGCCGTGCGATCCCGCTGCGGCCGTCGAGCAGCGCCAGGAAGGTCGCGTCACCATCGCCGAAGCAGGTTCGACACGCACTAGCCTCGATGACCACGGACATCCGCACACCCCCTGACCACCGCGGCCGCGAGCGCGCCGTCCTCGGACCAGCCGACCATCAGCGCCGCCGCAGCGCCGACCACCAGCGAGGCGGCCAGTTGCACCACACCCGCCGCCGCCCGGCAGTCGCCGAAAGTGACCTCGAGATCGAGTTGCCGCGCTCTAGGCGCGCGCAGCGCCATGGCCGCGCGGATGTGCGCGGCCATGGGGCCGTCCGTCCCGGAGATCAGCGAATGCGACAGCGCATCCCACGTCGTCGCGGCTTGGTCCAGCGCCGCATCCGCGCAAGCCAGCACCGCGTCCACGGTGGGGCCGCCGGGACTGAATCGGCAGACCACCGGCGACAACTCGGTGTGCACCTGCCGTCCGGTGCGTCGCGCCTCGTCGGCCCGCTCGAGCACGAACACACCGGCCGCCTCACCCGGAGTGATACCGATATGCCGACCGGCCCACGCCGAATGCGGCGTGAACTCCTCGACCGCACCGACCAGCAACGCGTCGGCGCGCAGCCGGTCCAGTGTGTTCTGGGCGTAGCGCAGGACGTTCAGAAATGCCACCGGCCCGCCCGCCAGGGTCGTGTTCACCCCCTTGAGCTGGAAGCGGATCGCCGCTTGCCCGGCAGCGGTATTCATCACCGTGTTGGGGAACAGCGCGGGATTGACGAGATACGGGCGGGCCTGGATCAAGGTGTCCTTGCTGAAGGTCATCGTCGAGCTGAGACTGCCCGCGGTCGTGCCGAAGACCACGCCGACACGGCGGCGGTTCTTGTCATCAACGCGAAGCCCGGAATCTTCCAGCGCCTGCGCGGTCGCGACCAAAGCCAGTCCGGTGCCACGGTCGTAAAATGTTGTGCCCTTGCGGCCGAGATGGCTTTTGATGTCGAAATCGGTGACGACATGCGCCTGCGCCTCCGGCAGCACCTCGTCGTACATGGTGTCGATCGGGTGCCGGGTGCCGCGGCGGCCGTGGAGTGCGTCGGCGAAGACCTGAGGGCCGACGCCTGCCGCGCTCAGAATTCCCCAGCCCGTCACCCCGGTGGTCATGCCCGCACCTCGTCCATGGCACCGAAGATGGTGATCGCGTTGTTGCCGCCGAAGGCGAACCCGTTGTTCTGGACCGTGCGCACGCGCGCGGTCCGCGCAACATTGGCAACCGGGTCCAGCCACGGCATGTCGGGATCCTGGTTGCGCCAATTGACGGTCGGCGGAAGGAACCCGTCGGCGATGGCCAGCGTCGACGCGATCGCGCCGAACCCACTCGCCGCCCCCATCGTGTGACCGAGCATCGACTTGATGGAGCTCACCGGCGGCGGCCGGTCGCCGAACACGTCACGGATCGCCCTCGCCTCGACGAGATCGTTGGCCCGCGTACCGGTTCCGTGCGCGCAGATGTAGTCGATGTCGCCTGGTGCGACGCCCGCACTGCGGTGCGCCTGCCGGACACACTCGGCGATGTCGTCCTGGTTCGGTGCCACCATATGGTGGGCGTCGCAGTTGAGGCCGTAGCCGAGCATCTCGGCATAGATCCGCGCGCCGCGAGCCCGCGCGTGCTCGAATGTCTCCAGCACGAGGGCGGCGCCGCCCTCGCCGGTGAGGATGCCCGAACGGTCCCGATCGAACGGTGAACAGGCGCGCTCCGCGAGCGCACCCATCCGGTAGAAGCCGGCGTGCGCCCACCGGCACACCGAATCCGCGCCGCCGGCAACCATCACGTCCGCGCTGCCGGAGCACAGGTGCTCGTAGGCGTACGCCAGCGCGTAATTGCTCGCCGAACACGCGGTCGTGATCGTGATCGACGGTCCGGACGCATCCAGTTCCTCACTCACCGCATGTGCGAGGCGTGCGGCGGGCACGAGCTCGACCAGCTTCGGATCCAGTGCCTCGAACCCGCCCGCCACCTGCTGGGCCGTAAGTGCCTCCACGACTTGCGATTCCCCGCTCGTCGTGCCCACTACCGCACCGATGCGGTCGCGCGCTACGTCGCCCATGCCCAGCCCGGCATCGTCGACGGCCAAGCGCGCCGCCGCCGCGGCAAACAGGCTGGTGCGCCCCCAACTCGCCGGGTCGACCCGGCGGACCATGGCCTGTGGCGCGAACCCGTGGACCTCTCCGCCGTGCACGTAGGGGAAGCCGGTCGAATCGAAGCCGGCGATCTCGGAGGTGCCGATCCGCCCGGCCCGCAATCCTCGGCCGAAGTCGGCGACACCGATGCCGATACTCGACACCGGGCCGAGGCCGGTGACGACAACCCGGTCCACTGTCAGCCCGCGTCCAGATAACGTTGCACCAGGTCCTCGACCGCCTTCATATTGCGCATTTCCGGCAATTCGTACTGCGGCACGTCGATGCCGAATCGCTTCTCGATGCGCGCCAGGATCTCGATTGCCCGCAACGAATCCGCGTCGTACTCCGACACGAAATCCGCTGTGTCCGATAGCTCTTCGGGTTCGATTTCGAGCACTTCGGCGACGATTTCGCGCAATTGCGCCTTCAGTTCTTTGCTCGGCACCATGGTCATTCTGCCTCTCGCTCCGTGACATTTTCTCGGTTCTTGATATGCGGGCGTACTGCCGACGACGGCCGGACCGTGGCGGCGAAGGTGCCGACCTCGGCCACCAGCCGGTCCCCTATCGAGGTCGTCCCCGACGCGAACGCGGTGTCACCGATCTGCGCGTCGAGGCAAATTCGATGGCACAGCAGATCGCCCGGGTAGGCGGCGGAATGTATTCGGCAATTCCGTGCCGCCCCGAACAACAGCACGCCATCCGCTGCGGACTCGCGCCCCGCTATCCACAGCAGTGCCGCCGCCTGGCCGAACGACTCGAGCAGCAGCGATACCGGATATGCCCACGCGTCCGAATCCGCCGTTTCAGCGATGCCCTGATAACACGGCTCGCAGGCGGTCACCGCCTTGATCGCGTGCACGGATTCGCCGGGCACGAGATCGAGCACCTGATCCAGCAATAGCATCGGATAACGCTGCGGTAGCAAGCGCCGGATCTGTCCGTGGTCGCGCATGATCAGTTCCCGTGTCATCAGCTGCCCGCGAATTCCGCGGTGATCGCGGCGATCCGGAGGCCGTCGTCTCGACAACACCGGGACCGGACGACGAAGATGCCGGGTTCGGCGCTCGCTCGCACGCTGACGTCCAGGTGCATCGTGTCCCCCGGGAAGATCGGCGCCAGGAAGCGCATCGACCGCACCGCCGACAGCCGGACCGAACGCCCGGCGAGCACTTGGCGGATCGCCTGGTCGAGGCATTCCAGGATGAAAACCCCTGGTAGCACGGGAAAGCCGGGAAAATGCCCGACAAGATAGGGTTCGTCGTCCATAACGTGCTTGACCGCGCGAAAGACCAGCTCGTCCCGTCGGCCGTCGGCGACCCACGCATCGAGATCGGGCGGCACCCGCAGCTCATCGACCGCGGCGAGCGGGGCGGCCCGCATGCCACGCACGGGCGCCAGCGGACGATAGCGGTCGAGGCTGCCGGTCACAATGTCAGGCCTCCGTCGACGGCGAACGTCTGGCCGGTGATGTAGGAAGCCGCATCGGAAATGAGGAAAGCCACCAGCGGAGCGACATCACCGGGTTCGCCGAGGCGGCCCAGCGGAATCGAATCGAGCGCGTCCTTTCGCTTTGCCGCGGGGAGCCCTTTGGTCATGTCCGTCTCGATGAAGCCGGGCGCGACCACATTGACGCGGACACCGTACGGCGCCACCTCCTTGGCCAGCGATTTACTCATCCCGATGATGCCCGCCTTCGACGCCGAATAGTTGCTTTGCGTCGCGCTTCCGTAGATACCGGCAACCGACGAAATATTGACGACAACCCCGCGTCTACGCTTCATGAATCTGTACAGCACCGATCGACAGAAATTCCAGGTGCCGGTGAGATTGGTGTCGATGACGGCATCCCAGTCGTCCCGGGGCATCAATACGATCGGATTGTCCCGGACGATCCCGGCATTGTTTATCAACGCGCCCACCGGGCCCACCGATCGGTACGCAGCGGTCACAAACCTGTCGACCGCATCCGAGTCACGGACATCGCATGCCCCGAGATAAAACGGCACACCAATGGCCGCGAGCTCGGCTTTGATCTTCATCGAGTCTTCGCTTTCGGCCGAATAGCATCCCGCGATCGCGTAATTGCGGGCAGCGAGATGCAGTGCGAGCGTCCGTCCGATTCCCCGGGAAGCGCCGGTGACGAGTGCACAGAAATGATCAGCCAAGGCACCCTCCGGATTTGCCGATGCTGCTATTTGGAGTCGTAGGCAATTCTACTTCCGAAAGCGAGCAACCAGAACGCATCGCTGCGCGAATGCCGAGGCGATTATTGTCCATAGCGAGTACCTGTTAAATCGCACCGGCGCCGCGGAGTGCGGCGATGTCCGACCCGCTCAAACCGATTTCGGCCAGTACGGTTTCGGTGGCCGATCCAGGCGCGGGCGCCCCGAAACGAACCCGCGTCGGCGTCCGCGAAAACTTCACCGCCGGTCCGGTGATCGGCGCGGTCGTCCCGTTGCTCAGAGTGGTCTGCTGCAGCATGTCCCGCTCCAGCACATGCGGGTCGCACGCGACCTCGGCGAGGCTTCGCTCGATCGTCACGGGGACATCGGCGGCGTCAAGGACGGCGCGCACGTACTCGACCGGGTGGGCCGCGCACCATTGCCCGACAACGTGATTCACCTCTGCGCGATTGGCCACCCGTTCGGCGTTGACCGCGAATCCGGGCGCCTTCGCCAACTCCGGACGCCCGATCGCGGCCGCGAACCGGCGCCATTGTTTGTCCAGCGCGATGGCGAGGTAGACCCGGCCGTCACGGCATTCGTAGGAATTGCTCGGCACCACGAATTCACTCTGATCACCCCACCGGGTGAGCGGAACGCCGGTGGCCGCGAGCGTCAGGTAGCCATCGCTTTGGAAAAGCAGTGCGTCCAGCATCGATACGTCGACATGCTGGCCTTCGCCCGTGCGGTCGCGATGCCGTAGCGCGGCGAGCGCACCGATGGCGGCGTGCAGTCCCGCCAAGTCGTCGGCAAGGAAGGTGGGCGCCTTGCTCGTCGCGGCCGCGGGGTCGCCGTTGAGCCGAGACCACCCGCTGCTGGCCTGCGTGATCGGGTCATAGCCGCTGCGCGTGGCATCGGGGCCGAACTGCCCCCAACCGGAAATCGACACGAAGACGATGTCGGTCTTCACGGCACAGCAGTGCTCGTAGTCGATTCCCCAGCCCGCCAACGTGCCGGGCCGGAAGTTCTCGACGACCACGTCGACCGTGTCCACCAGACGCAAGAACACGTCGCGAGCCGCCGGAACCCGAAGGTCGAGCGAGACACTGCGCTTGTTCCGGTTGACGGTCTGGTCGAACCAGGACAGCCCGGTGCCGGGGATTTCCGGTGGCAACCTGCCCGCCCGGGTTCGCGGCATCTCGATCCGCAGCACGTCGGCGCCGAGATCGGCGAGCACGCAGCTGGCCATCGGGCCGGACCAGACCGTGGTGCAATCCAACACCCGCACCCCGTGCAGCGGCCCGTCCAGATCGGTCCGAGAGCGGCGGTAGAACTCCGTCTTCTTCATCGGCTACCCGTCACATCCGCTGCAGAATCGACGCGGTGCCGAGCGAGCCGCCGCAGCACATGGCGATCAGCGCGGTTTCCCGGCCGGTGCGCTCGAGCTCGTGCAGCGCCGATACCAGAAGCCGGGCGCCGGTCGCGCCCATGGGGTGACCGAGCGCGATCGCCCCGCCGTTCACATTGGTCCTGTCCAGGTCCGCCTTGTGCGCCCGCGCCCAGGACAGGACGACCGCCGCGAATGCCTCGTTGATCTCGTACAGGTCGATGTCCTGCAACGACATTCCAGCGCGGTCGAGGATCTTGCCGGTAGCCACGGCGGGACCGTCCAGCAGATAGTAGGGGTCGGCGCCGGTGACCAGCTGATGCAGCAGCCGTCCCCGCGGCCGAATGCCGAGTGCCCGCGCTTTGCGTTCGGACATCCACAGCGCCGCCGCCGCGCCGTCGGACACTTGGGAGGTGGTCGCGGCGGTGTGCAGGCCGCCGTCGATGGTGGGCGGCAAGCAGGCCAGGTCGCTCATCGAGGATGCGCGCAGACCCTGGTCCCGGTCCACCGTCAGAGATTCGGTCGGCGCACCGTCCGAGCTCGGGGCAGGCGCCTGGATCGGGACGACCTCCCGGTCGAAGCGACCGGCCGCCCATGCGGCGGCCGCACGGTGCTGCGAGCGCCATCCGTAGGTGTCGATCTCGGTGCGCGACAAGCCTTCCCGGCGGGCGATCCGTTCCGCGCCACCGAACTGGCCGCCGCGTGGGTCGTCCCAGCTGTAGCTCTTCGTCTTGTAATGGCCCGGCCCGTTGCGGAAGTTGACACCCATCGGCACTCGGCTCATCGATTCCACGCCACAGCCGATACCCACGTCGATGACACCGGCGGCGATGAGCGCCGCGACCAAATGGTTGGCCTGCTGGGCGGATCCGCACGACACGTCGACGGTCGTGCACGCCACCCCATAGTCCAGTCCGGTGTTCAACCAGGCATTGCGCGTGACATTCAAACTCTGCTCACCGGCCTGGGTGACGCAGCCGCCGATGATCTGTTCCACCTCGCCCGGCTCGATACCCGCCTGCCGGATGACCTCGACGAGCACATGCTGAAGCAGCTCGACCGCTTTGACGCCGGCCAGCGCGCCGTCGCGCTTGCCGATCGGCGTCCGTACGGCCGCCACGATGACTGGCGCCACGGTCATCGCGCCGCCAGCACACGGCGATTCGCCGAGAACCCCAGCAGATTCATCTGCGACATTCCGTCGCGCACCCGCTCGGTCAGCAGACCGATCTGGCTGAGCGCGGAGACGATCTTCGCGAAGATCGCCTGCCGGTAGGCGATCATCAGTGGGTCGGTGAGCGCGTAGTGCATGCCGTCGGAACGGGTGACGTCGATGCGGTCCCAGATGTCCTCGAGCAGGAACCGGCGCCGCATCAGCTGCGCGGCGTCCAGCACGACCTCCTCGCGCTCACGCCGTTCCGCGTCGGTGAGCTCGGTGTACAACTCCTTGAGGCTGAGCACTCCGAACGACACGTGCCGCGCCTCGTCGCGGGCAACCAGCCGGGTGATGTCGCGGATGAGGTCATCGTGGAAGGTCGTGTTCGCCATCCGGAACGCCGCCATCGCCAGCGCCTCGACCATGATCTGCATGCCGAGTGCGGTGACGTCCCACCGGGAATCGGAAAGTATGTCGCCCAGCAAGGTGGACAGTGAGTCGGAAATCGGATACGGCTCAGGAACTTTCTCGCGTAGGTATCGCGAGAACACCTCGACATGCCGCGCCTCGTCGACGACCTGACTGACCGCCAACTGTTTGTTCTCCAGATCGGGCAGCATCTCGACGAGCCGCGCCGCGGCGACGAGGGCGCCCTGCTCACCGTGCAGGAATTGGCTGATCATCCACGATTGGAATTCCCACCGGTACAGATCCCAGCTTTCCCGGCCGCGTCGCGCGAATGGCGAACTCTCGAACGACGACATACTGAAGGTCGAATCATTCGGCAGTGGAGCACCGAACTCTACCTCGGTCGACCAGTCGACATCCGACTTCGCACTCCACTGCGCGGCGCGCGCCCGCTCGATGAGGGAAAGCGTTCGCGGCGAACGTGGTTCGTAATCCCAAGTGAGGCGTGCGGTGATCGGCGCGTCCACGTGCCATTCGTGTTCGTTTCCGTGGGCCGAGCGGGTCAGGCCCATATCGCTGTTCATTCCAGGATCTCCCGTGCCGCCCGGTCGAGGGTGCCGACCACCCAGTCGGCGAGATTGTCACAGTTTGCGCGTTCCGCTGCGGTACGCCAGTGTTCCTGACGTTCATAGGTCAGGTCGATTTTCAAGGGCGAGGCCAGTTTCGGCAACTGTATGACGCCGTTGCGGCCATTCCGTTCGACCATTTGCGCGGCACGCAGGCGCCGCCGCAATTCGTTGCGGGACCATTGCAATCGCTCGGCTCGGGCCAGCCACGTGTCCTGTTCCGCCTCGATCAGCGCGGCCACCTCCGCGTGATGACCGAAACTCAGTCTGTCCCGCCGGCGGGACATCGGAAACTTACGGGCCACCCAGGCACAGTTGCGCAGCGTCTGATAGCGAAAAGACGTTTCCTTGATCGCCTGTTCATAACGGTTGCCGAATTCATCCTCACCGTAAATGAGCCAATCACCAACCCACCATGCCGAGGAATTGGCTATCGTAAAAATCTTCGAGCCGATCTCGCGCCACGACTCATAGGACAGGCTGTGCGGCAATATAAGACCGGTAGGCCTGGCTCGACCGCCTTGATCTGGTCCGGAGCCGAAAATCGCGCCGGCCAGCAGCTGTTGTGCTCGCGGCTCACGCCAAGAAATTACTTTACCTTCGGGGCGATCGCAGTCCACGGATATTCCGAGATCTTCCCCCCCACGGACAAGGCTACCCATTTTCTTTCTTCCTACTAGATGAGTCTTTTGGAACAGTTCGCTATCGAGAAGTTGTGTGTTAACGCGCAGGCAGGAGGCAAATAAAATTGTTGTTCGAGCCTCTTGTGTCGAGGGAGGTGCGCGGCGTATCAGGCAAGCCGACGCGGTATCCGCACCCGTCCACCGTGCTTCGGGACCACCAGCAGGTTGTTCATCTCGGCGGGCTCGTCGCTCGGACGATCCGGGTGCAGGTCGACCTCGCGCAGCACGACGCGAAGCACCGTCTCCATCTCCGATTGCGCGAATCCGGCGCCGAGGCACCTGCGATCACCGCCGCCGAACGGAATCCAGGCGAACTGTGGGACGTCCGGCGCCAGCCACCGCTCGGGACGGAACGCCGCCGCGTCCGGACCCCAGACCTCGGTGTCGGAGTGCAGGCCGCCGATCGACGGCGCCACGAAAACCCCGGCAGGAAGCCGATATCCGGCCAGTTCGACCGGTTCGGCCAGCCGCCGAGCCACGGTGTAGAGCGGTGGACGCACCCGCAGCGCCTCCTTCACGACCGCGGTGCGATAGGGATCGCGCGGGTCGTCGAGGCCATCGCGCACCCTCGCCAACGCGTCCGGGTGACGAAGCAGCCGTTCGAAGGTCCAGGTCAACGCGATCGCGGAGGTTTGGTGTCCGGCGGTCAGCAACGTGACGAGGCCGTCGCGCACCGAGGTGTCGTCGGGATTCGCCGCCAGCAGTTGGGACAGGATGTCGGAACGCCGCGCTGCCGCCGGATTCGCTCGCCGCTCGGTGATCAGTCGGTAGATCAGTGTGTCCGCGTAGTCCAATTCACGAATGACCCGCCGCCAGGGCCAATAGCGACTCATCGGCGGATGCAACAGCATCGCCAGATGAAAGAACCGCACCTCCATGATCGCCCGGACAGCGCGAGCGAGCTCGCGGGACCCCGCCTCCCCGACATCGCCGAACAGCGCGGTGATCATGATATCGAGCGACAGCGTTTCGATACGCGGCAACAACGGGAATACCCGGCCTACCGGCCAGTCCGCGACCGCCCGCTCGGTCAATTCTTCGACCAACGCGACAACTGCCTGAATTTGCTCCGTGTGCAGCGCGCGAATCATGTACTTTCGCTGGATTTCGTGTTCGCTGCCGTCCAGTGCCAGCACGGATTTGTGTCCGACCATGGGAACCATCATCGCCTGCGCGCGCCCGGCCTCGAAGACATCGGATTCGCCGCGAAATATCTGGCGGATATGATCCGGATCCCTGACGACGACGAGCACACCCGCCGGTTCGGCTCGCAAGGTAAAGATATCCCCATAGCGATCGTGTAGGGCCGGTAGGTAACGATCCCTGCGTTTCCATAATCGCATCGTCTGCAGACCGACCGAGCCGGTCGGGCCGGGCGGTAAACCGTCGAGATCGGCCGGGGTGAGCTTGCTCCGTGGCGCGTCCTGCGGCTTCCAACTGTATAAACGATCGGTAGCTGACGGGCGCGTCTTCGGCATCTGGCCAGATGTCGTCATACTCCCCTCCCAGGGATCAAACCGAGCCGGCGAAGTATGCGCCCGAGCACGCTACGCCGACGAATGCTCGACCCCCACCCGCCGGTGACCCAGGTGGCGGTGTCCGTGGAGGCCGGGCACGCAGGCAAGTCTACGGTCGGCCCGCCGTCAAAAGGCGGCTCCTCGGCCGATCCCGCACACCTGTTCACTCAATGTCGGGCGGCCGCAAAGATCAATTGGTCGACGCACCGGACAGCGTTCGCGCCGAATCCCTTCCGAAACAACTCGATTGGCCTTCAGCGGCGAAATGATTGCGCGATGAGCGAATTCGGGATGACCATCGAAGGCGACCACGTCATCGGCCACCGCATGTTCGAAGTTGTCGATCCGGCAACCGGCGAAGTGTTCGCCCAGGCTCCGGAGTGCTCGCCCGCGCAACTCGACGCCGCAATGCACAGCGCGCTGTCCGCGTTCACCGACTGGGCGGCCGACGACGACCGACGACGCGAGGTGCTCGACTCCGCGGCCGCGGCGGTACTCGCCGCCGCCGATCCGCTGGCCGAGCTGCTCACCGCCGAGCAAGGCAAACCACTGGCCGACTCGCGACGCGAAATTGCCAGTGCGGCACTGTGGTTGCGGTACTTCGCGCAACTGGAGCTGGCTCCGGAGATCGTGCGCAACGGCAAGCACAGCCATGCGCGGATCTATCGCAGAGCGCTCGGTGTGGTCGCCGCGATCACGCCGTGGAATTTCCCGATCGCACTCGCCATGTGGAAGATCGCACCCGCCCTGCGCGCGGGCAACACGATGCTGCTCAAACCGTCACCGTGCACACCGCTGTCGTCGCTCGAGCTCGGCCGAATTCTGGCCGGTGTCCTGCCTGCCGGTGTCCTGAACGTCGTTTCCGGGACCGATCCGCTCGGCGCGGCGATCACCGCACACCCGACTCCCCGCAAGATCAGCTTCACCGGATCCATCTCGACCGGTCGGCTCGTCGGAGTAGCTGCCGCACAGGCACTGAAGCCCGCGACGCTGGAACTCGGCGGAAATGATCCGGCAATCCTCCTTGACGACGTCGTCCCCGCCGAGGTGGCCGAAGCATTGTTCTGGGCCGCGTTCGGCAACAACGGGCAGACCTGCTTCGCCGTCAAGCGGGTCTACGTTCCCGATGCGCTGCACGACGAGGTCGCCGACGCGCTCATCGAGATCGCCGGTCGCGTCCGGGTCGGCGACGGTAGGCAGCCCGGCGTCCAACTCGGACCGCTGATCAACGGGCACCAACTCGACCGGGTCCGCGGATTGGTCGCCGATGCCGTGCGGCACGGCGCGACCGCCACGGCAGGCAAACAGGCCGTCGGCCCACCCGGATTCTTCTGCGCGCCAACCATCGTTACCGACGTGACCGACGGCATCCGCTTGGTCGATGACGAACAGTTCGGACCCGCTCTGCCGATCATTCGCTATCACGACCTGGACGACGCCGTCGCTCGCGCCGATAACGGCAGGTACGGTCTCACCGCGTCCGTGTGGTCCGGCGACCCCGAATGGGCGCACTCGATTGCCACCCGGCTCGATTGCGGGCAGGTGTCGATCAACGCCCACGGTGGCGCGGTCCGGCCGCACCTCCCCTTCGGCGGGCACAAGTACAGCGGTATCGGTGTAGAGAACGGCATCTGGGGCCTGCACGAATTCACCTCGATGCAGGTCATCTCCGGCCCCAGCGGAACTTGATGGGTAGCTGCCGAGTCAGCACCATGTTGTTGTTGGTTCTTTTCCGCAACCGCCCGACCCTCCGCTGGCCACTTCGGTACGGATCCGATGGTGGTCAGTTCGACAGCGCCGACAAACCTCGCATAACGCCTGGCCTACAGCACTTTTAGGCTGGTCTGTGAGCACAATCACTTTCGGCTCATCGACAGTCGGCTTCGCGCCGACTACCTCGACCGATCGTGCCGAGACACGGTAGTTACCGCCGATTCTTCAACGACTCCGCGAACTGAGTGATTGCTGATAGTTTGCCGAAGTTACTTCCACTTGATAATTTCGCCCCGTCAGGCAGTTCGAAAGATTGGGGATTATCCGTGCATACAAGAACTTCCAAGCTCATGGTCGCGCTCGTCGCCACAGCCGTGCCAGTCGCCACCGGTTCGCTGATACCCGCTGGGGCCGCGGTCGCCTCGCCTGGCTACGCACCGGTAACCGTCGCCGCGGCCGAATTCGCACCCGAAGACGCTCAGCGCCAACTCATTACGCAGCTTTTCGGCGAGCCGATACCGGCCGCATCCGCTAGTTCCACCACCACCACCACCGACGACGCCCAACCGGTGGCCGCGACTCCGGTAGCCCAACGTCCGATCGGTGGCTTGCCCGACTACCCCGCCCACGTGTTTCCCAGCGCCGAAGCAGGCGCCATCATCGGCGGCCTGACCGGCGGGGCGATCGGCGGCGTGGCCGGAACCGCATTCGGATTGGGCCTAGGCTGCGTGGCCGGACTTCCGTTCCTGATCGTCGGCTGCCCGGTCGGCGCGATCCTCGGCGCCACAATCGGTTTCGCTGTCGGCACTACTGTCGGCGCGGTGTCCGGCGTCGTGCTCGGGACATCGGACGGAATCGCCCGTCAGTTGCCACCGCCGACCACCACCGATTCCGCCACGGCTCCCACTGCCGCACAAGCCATCCCCGACACGCAAACCGCACTACCGAGCACGACGGACTTCCCCGCACCTGAAGCCGACGTCATCGAGACGGGAATACAGCAAATCCAGGCGGGCCTGCAACAGGCCGCGCACGCCATCGGCATCCCGCAGCCCGCTGCCGGATAGCATGCCGAGGATGCGGGATAAGGCTCGTCTCCCTGCCGCACAGCCCGGAGACGAGCCTTCTCAGTGCGCACCACCACTACCCCCGGATGCTCGTCGATCGCTATTCGCGGGAAGTCCCGATCGGCGTGGGCAGGAATCCTGATTCCATGAAGGCACCGATGTAGGTGTCGAGCACGTTCTCATCGATCGGTGGACAGGAGATCGCGCTCTCGGCGAGCGCCCGTCGCGTGTTGGTGCTGTCCAGCACGACGTCGGCCGCGCCGCCTGTGTAGTTGCTGCCGAGCAGGGCCGCACGAACCAAGGAGTCGTCACCTGCCAGGTAGCGCGTGTGGGCTTCGTCGGCGAGCCGCTGTTGGACCTTGTCGAGTGACTCGGTCTCGATAGCTAGACCGTGTTTACGTAGGCAGTCGAAGATGTCGCGGATCGCTACCGGTTCGTCGTTCACCAAGTGGTATTCGATACCGGCCGCGGGACCGATGGAAATCTCCACAATGGCGCGGGCCACGTAATTCACCGGAACGAGCGAGATCGTCGCGGCCCCGACCTCGGGTGCGACACCGAGGATCACCGCCGCGCGGATCATGTTCCAGAACGAGTCGTCGGCACTGTTGATACCGAGCCGAAGGTCGCCGGAAACCAGCCCGGGCCGGTAGATCCGGACGGGTACACCGCGCTCGCCCGCGTGCCGGACCAGTTGCTCGGCGGCCCATTTGCTCGCCACGTACCCCTGCGCGGGCAACTCGTCCGCAGTGATTCGGGTGGTCTCGCGGACCACGGCGCCGGGGCGCACGGTGGCGATCACGGTGTTGGCGGTGGAGACGAAATGTACGGGCTTGATCCGCCGAGTTGTCGCGAGCCGCAACACTTCCCGGGTCCCCCCGACATTGGCGGCCCGTAACCGGGAATACGGCTCGAGGTGATTGACCTTGGCGCCGTTGTGGTAGATCGCGTCGATGCGATCGGCGAGCCACGCATGGGCGACGGCGGACAGCCCGAACGACGGTGCGGCGAGATCGCCTGGCACGGCGACGATCCGGGCCTCCAGCGCGTCGTCCCACAGCTGGTAGCGCCGCAAGGCACGGTGGATCCGGTCGCGGCCCTGACGGCCGTTGTCGGCACGGACCAGACACCAGACGAGGGCGTCGGTGCGATCGAGCAGTTCCCGCAGCAGGTATGCCCCCACGAAACCGGTCGCTCCGGTCAACAGCACGTCGCGCGCGGGTCCCTGGCGGCTCGGTGCGCGGCCCGCGGTCGAGATCTCCGGTCCGAGTACGGCATCGGCGGCGATCACGGCCGGGTCGTGCACCGGCGCGTCCTGACCGGCTATGCGAGCGGCGAGGCCGCGCACGGTGGCGGCGCTGAACAGCGTCGACACCGGAAGATCGACGCCGAGTCGGGTCGACAGCGCGTGTTGCAGGGTAAGAGTGAGCAATGAAGTGCCGCCCCGCGCGAAGAAGTCGTCGTCGGCACCGACCTGCTCGACACCGAGCACCTGCGCGAACACCTCCGCAATGGCCTCCTCGGTCGGTGTGGACGGCGGACGGAAGGCCGCGGCTTCGAACCTCGGGTCCGGCAACGCCTTCCGGTCCAGCTTGCCGACCGGGGTCAGCGGAAGCTCGTCGAGCACCACGATCGCGGCGGGCACCATGTGCCGTGGCAGTCTGCGCGCGGCGAACCCCGTCAGACGATCCGCGTCGAGCTGCCGTCCGGGTACCCCACGCACATAGGACACCAGAACTGTTTCCCTCGAAGCGGTTTCGCGACCGACCGTGACTGCGAAGTCGACGTCTTCGTGGCCACCGAGCACCGCGTCGATTTCGCCGAGTTCGATACGGAAGCCACGGACCTTCACCTGGAAGTCCGACCGCCCGACGTACTTCAGGTCCCAGCGCGGTTGGGAAACAGCGTCGGCCGACTGTTCTGGCGGCACACACCGGCGCACCATGTCACCGGTCCGGAACATTCGCGCTCCCGGCTCGCCCCACGGATTGGCGAGGAACCGATCTGCCGTGAGCCCGGCCCGCTCGTGGTAGCCGCGGGCCAATGCCGCTCCGGCCAAATACAATTCGCCGGTGACACCGGGCGGCACCGGATTCAGCCGGGAATCCAGGACCACTGCGGACACACCGGGAACCGGTGTGCCGATGGTGATGTCACGTCCAGCGGTTTGCGCACCGAAGGTCGCGGCGATGGTGGCTTCGGTCGGTCCGTAGGCGTTGATGTAGCGGCGGCCCGGCTGCCACTTCGCCACCAGCTCCGGTGTCGTGATGTCACCGCCGACCAACCAAGTCCCGATCGGCACACCGGTCGGATCGATGGTGCTGAGCACCGCGGGGGTGACGCTGCCGTGCGTCACCCGCTCGTCGCGTAGCACCGCCGCCAGCTCGGGCCCGCCGATCACGGTCGGCGGCACGATGATCAAGGTAGCGCCGACCGACAACGCGCACAGCCATTCCAATGCCGCCGGGTCGAAACTCGGCGAAATCGAGTGCAGCAGTCGATGTTGCGGCTCGAGGTTCAGAACACCCACCGCATGCTCGATCAATCCGGCCAATCCGGCATGGGTGACCGTGACGCCCTTCGGCACGCCCGTCGAACCGGAGGTGTAGATCAGATACGCCGGATTGTGCGGGCGCAGTGGCGCAATACGGTCGGCGTCGGTGATCGGCAGCGCCGACCGCTGCGCGCACAGCGCCGCCATGGCCGGATGGTCGACCACCAGCCAGGTGAGTTCGCCGGGCAGGTGGGCCACGTATTCGGCCGTAGTCAAGCCGATCACCGCCGCTGAATCGGTCACCATATGCCGCACCCGATCCACCGGATACGTCGGATCGACGGGCACGTACGCACCACCGGCCCTGGCGACCGCCAGCACCGCTGACAACATTTCGTAGGAGCGCGGGAAGGACAGTGCAACAAGGGTTTCCGGCCCTACCCCGCGATCGATCAGCACGCGCGCCAGCTGTGCCGAATGATCGTCGAGTTCACCGTAGGTGATCGTTCGGCCGTGGTCGCGCACCGCGACCCGGTCACGCCCCCACCGCACACCACGCAGCAGCAGCTCCGGCATCAGCGCACCGGCCGTTGCCTCCACGGGACGAACCTCGGTGAGTGCGGCGTACTCGTCTTCGGCAAGCAGCGGAAGATCGCCCACCGGCGATTGCGGCCGGGCGACGATCTCTGCCAGCAACCGCGTGAACCGGTCCGTCATCGCCCGGATCGTGGCTTCGTCGAACACGTCTCGCGCAAAAGACACCTGCGCGGCCAATCCCGCGCCTGTCTCCCGGATAACCAGCGACAGATCGAACTTCTCGACGCGGGTCTCGAAATCGACTGCGGCGACGTGTAATCCGGGCAGCTCGAAGGTGGCTTCCGGCAGATTTTGGAACACCAACCCGACTTGGAACAGTGGATTTCGTGCCGTGGACCGATCCGGATTCAGCAGCTCGACCAGCCGCTCGAACGGAATATCGGCATGCGCGAACGCGTCCAGATCGACGTCTCTGACCCGTTCGAGCAATTCCCCGAAATTCTCCTGCCCGCGGACCTTGGTGCGCAGCACCAGGGTGTTGACGAACATACCGATCACCGCATCGAGTTCGGGCTCGCCGCGCCCGGCCACCGCGGTGCCGACGACGATGTCGTCGGTGCCCGACCAGCGGGCCAGAAATACGGCGAACGCGGTATGCAGCACCATGAACAATGTCGCATTCCGCGCACGGGCCAGCTCGCACAGACCGCGATATACCTCGCCGTCGATCGAGAACAGCACCTGCCCACCTTCGAGCGACCGGGTGGCCGGTCGGGGCCGGTCGAAAGGCAGAGCGAGCTCATCGGGCAAGCCGGACAGCGTGGTGCGCCAGTAGTCGACCTGCCTGGAGATCAGGCTGTCCGGATCCGTCTCGGAACCCAGCACCTCCCGCTGCCAACGGCTGAAATCGGCGTACTGCACCACTAGCGGAACCCAATCCGGCTCCGCACCAACCGATCTAGCCGCGTAGGCCACCATCACATCGCGGGTCAACGGCCCCATCGACCACCCGTCACTACAGATGTGGTGCGCAACGAACACCAGCACATGCTCGGTGACCACGCCGGTGTAGACGTGGAACAGACTGGCCCGCAACGGAACCTCGAATGCGACATCGAAGCCGGTGGTGGCTACCTCGGCAATCCGCGGCAGCACGGCAGCAGCGTCGACCGGCTCCGGCGTGAGGTCGATGACCGCTTGCTCGGCGGGCAGGATCGACTGATAGGGAACACCATTGTGCTGCGGGTAGAACGTCCGCAGCGTCTCGTGTCGCGCTATCACATCCCAAATGGCTTGTCGCAGTGCCGCTACGTTCAGAACGCCGGTCAGCCGCACCGCGACGGGAATGTTGTAGGCCGCCGAATCCCGATCGAACTGGTTGAGGAACCACATTCGCTGCTGTGCCATCGACAGTGGAATTCGTTCCGGCCGAGGCTCGGCCACCAATGCTCGCCGCCCCGTCGCACCCAGGTGCCGTCCGACCTCGGCGGCCAGCGCGACCACTGTCGGCGCGGTGAACAGCAGCCGCGCGGGCACCCGTGCGTCCAATTCGGCGCCGAGCCGGGCCGCGACCTGGGTAGCCAACAGCGAGTTGCCGCCGAGTGCGAAGAAGTTGTCGTCCAAGCCGGTTCGGTCGACACCGAGCACGGCAGCGAACACGTCGGCGACCGTCTTCTCGATGGGATGTTCCGGCGCACGGAATACCGCGGTTTCGACTATCGGTGCGGGTAAAGCCTTGCGGTTCAACTTGCCGTGCGCGGTCAGCGGTAGCGCATCCATGACGACAACTGCCGACGGAACCATGTAGTCGGGCAACCTACTCGCCAGCTCGGTACGCACCTCCGCTACGTCTGAACGCCCGACTATATACGCGACGATCCGCTGGTCACCCGGAGTGTCCTCGCGGACGTCAACGGCGACTTGGCGGACCGATTCCAGGGCGAGTAAGGCGGTCTCGATCTCGCCGAGCTCGATGCGGAATCCGCGCACCTTCACTTGATCGTCGGCACGTCCCAGGTATCCGAGGTTGCCGTCGGAGTTCCACACGGCCAGGTCGCCGGAGCGGTACAGGCGGGATCCGTCGGCGGCGAAGGGGTTGGCCACGAACCGTCCCGCCGTCAATCCCGCGTGGCCGAGGTAGCCACGAGCCAATTGCGCACCCCCGATATAGATCTCGCCCGGCACCCCCGCCGGGACCGGACGCAACCGGTTGTCCAACACCAAGATCCGTAAACCGGTTAGCGCAGAACCGATTACGCTGCGCTCGGTTGCCACGACCCGGTGACAGGTTACGTGGACGGTCGTTTCGGTGATGCCGTACATGTTCACCAGGTGCGCTGCCGAGTCCCCGTGGCGGGCGCGCCAGTCGTCGAGTCGGCGAAATTCGAGTGCCTCACCGCCGAACACGATGTACCGCAACGACAACGGGACGACATCCGCGCTCGCCGACGCTATCCGGTCCGCTTCGGCCAGCTGATAGAACGCCGAGGGAGTTTGGCTGAGCACGGTTACCCGCTCGGTACGCAGCAACTCCAGGAACTGGTCGGCGGCTCGCGACGTGTCGTGGTCGACGACGACCAACGTGCCGCCGTGTAGCAGTGCACCCCAGAGTTCCCACACCGAGAAGTCGAACGCGTACGAATGGAACATCGTCCACACATCACGGTGATCGAAGCCGAACTGCGGCCGAGTGTTCGCGAACAACGCCACGACATTGTGGTGCGGGATCTGCACCCCCTTGGGACGCCCCGTCGAACCGGATGTGTAGATCACATAGGCGAGGTTCGCGGGGCGCAGCGGCGCCGATCGGTCCTCATCGCCGACCGGCGAGCCGTCCATACCGGAGAGGTCGGTGCCGGTCGCCAAGATCGAGGGGGCTGCGGTCGGCAGGGTGATGCCCGGTCCCGTCACCACACACACCGGCTCGGCGTCGGCGAGCAAGTAGGCGATCCGGTCCGCCGGATACGCCGGGTCGACCGGCAGATACGCACCGCCCGCCTGCATCGTCGCAAGCAATGCGATTATCAGGTCCAGCGATCGGGGCAGTGCCACCGCCACCAGCTTCTCCGGGCCGACACCCATCGCTATCAGCTTGCGCGCCAACCTGTTCGCTCGAATGTCCAGTTCGCGATAGGTCAATGTTTCAGCGCCGAATTTGACCGCGATCGCGTCCGGGTATGCCGCCACTGCGCGGCCGAACAACTCGGCCAGTGTCTTTCCGGGATGAGTGGAGCGGGTGAACACTGTGGCGAAGAAGTCGGTGAGCGGTTTCGGCAGGTGGGGCCGGTCCGGTCGCAGACCGATCGCGGCCAACTCTGCTTGTGTCACACTCACGGCGTCGACCGAGTGTGCGGCGGCGGCGGTCACATAGGCGATGTCGTCCTCCCGGATCGGACGCAAGCGATCCGCGTACGTCACCGGCTCGCCGGACAATTGGGCGAGTTCGCGTCGCACGCCGGGATCATCGATTCGCAGCCACTCGATCGAATCACGCAGCGTCCGAAGTGTATTCGGTTCGAAGCCGGGCCATGACGCCGCGACAGTGAGGCCGAAGACCGGTTTCACTTCGGACAGCAGGCGCTCAGCCTGCCGCGCGGGTGCATTCGCGTCGATCACGACGAACCCCGCACCGGTCTTCGCCACCGCCCACATCGCCGACACCGCCTCGATCGACGACTCGATGACCACCGCGACAAGAGCCCCCGCACCGATGTTGCGCCCGATCAGGAACCGCGCCAACCGCGACGACAGCTCGTCGAGCTCGCGATAGCTGAGCGAAGCCCCGCCGAACGCTACAGCCGTACCGTCGGGATCGGCCTCCGCTGCCACCGCCAGCAACCGCGGCAAGGTGGTCACCCCGGACCGTCGCGTACGCACTGGGCGCGTCCGTCCCGTATCCCGTACCGACCCAGTCTCAACGGACGCCATAGCCCTCACATCGCTCTCCCCTGCACATCGATTACGTCCGCAGATCGCTCACCGCCCGCCAGCACTATTGGTCAACTGACCAGTTTGTGACACATCGGCTTTCCCGAGTCCGCGACCGCACCGTCGCCACCCGCCGGATTCTTATCACGAACCGGACGGCTGGACTCCGCACCGAGCCTTCCATCTGAAAGTAGCTAAGCGATAGCTATTTGTCGACTCCGTCGCGAACCCGCTACCCGAGAGGGTTCACATGTCCGCGCCTCCTCGACATCGGCATAGGACTGCCGCCTGACGGGCACACAGGATCATGCCGAGATTAACGGCAGACGTCCCCTTGGCGAACACATTGTGCCCGCCCACATTGCTTCGGATTTGCTACTTTACCCAACACGCGACACCTCCGCGACTCAACGCCCATTGCCCGCCGGGATGGTTGCGAATTCCTGAGACGCTTTCGGTTTACGCCACCCGGCACGCCGGGTAAGGCAAGATGGACATGCGGTGCGTGAGCGCCGTGGTGTTTTCTGATTGTTTCCGCGATCTACTTCCGCTACTCAGGAGGACGAAGATCTATGGTGACTATTCGGAACTACCGACATGCTGCCCTCATTGTGACCGTCTTCGGTGCGATGGGATTCGCCGTTGTCTCGGCCGCTGCTCCCACTCTCGCCGCCAATACCATCGACGCCACCGCTATCGGTCCCGCCAACGTGGCGATCGACTACAGCTGTGAGGCCTCGGCCGGGGTGGCCGCTATCCGGGTGATGGTGGGCGAACCCGATGCGGAGAGTCCGTCGGCCACCGGCACGCAGAACGAGATCACCTGCGACGGGACCAACCAGTCCACCGTGGTCATGCTCGACGGAGAGCCGGTGTCGGCGGGGCAGCGAGTGCAGGTGCGAGTCGCGTTGGTCGATCGCGAGGAGACCGTGATCGCCGGGCAAGCCAAGGCGGTCTCGCTGGGGTAGCGCCCGCGTTGACACCCAGGCGAGGACGGCTGGTCAGGGTGTCTCGTTGTCGTATTCGTCGCGCAGTCGAACCCATTCTTCACCGGACTCGTTGCGTCCCTTGGGAGCACGATCAAGCCACTGGTACATGCCCCAGAGGACGTCTCCGCCGCGGGCGTACGACGAATAGGTGTGATACACGACGTCGTCCTGCACAGCGAAGGCGCTGGTGCCGGGCAAGTCGTTGGGGAGGCTTTCCGGGTCGGCCGGCGGGAGCGCGCGGAAATTGTACACCGCTCCGTCCGCCAATTGCTGGTCGGTGAAGGAGACGCCGAAGTCGAAATTGAAGTCGCTACCCAGGGAGGACACCAACGGAAAGCTCCAACCCATCCGTTTCTTGAAGGCCGTCAATTCCGCGATCGGCGACCGCGACACGGCGATCATGGCGACGTCGTGGTTCTCGAGATGGACGACAAAGCCGTTGAACCCGTCCGCCATCGAAGCGCAACTAGGACAACTCGGAAACATGAAGTGGTACACGAGCAACTGCGACCGGCCGCGGAACAGGTCGCGAAGCGACGCCGTGCCCTCACCCGTCTCGAAGCGGTAGTCCTTGTCGACCCGCACCCACGGCAGCGCCTGCCGCTGCCGTGCCAGCTCGTCACTGCGGCGAGTGAGTTCCTTCTCGGCTTCCAACAACTCCAGTCGCGCGGTCAGCCACTCCTCCCGCGTACCAATCCGATGCCGGGACACCTCGCCGCCCCACGGATCATCCGTCATCTGCCGCACCCGCCCTTCAAGTGCCGAACGGCTTTCGTAGCTTTCAGCTCGACTTCTCGAACGATACGCCCACGGTGATCGTCCGCACCACCGCCGACGCGCGCCTGATCCGGCCGTTACCGCGATCGGCTCACGATGGCGGGCTCGGCAGCGACATCACTTTCGCGGCACACCCGTAGCCAGGAGGAGCGTGTGCCCAAAGTGCCTACTTTGGGCTCGGGAACGCCGAATTCAAGAGGTTGTTGAGCATTTGGCCGACGAGCTGCATGTTTTCTGGGCGGTCGAAGTCTCCGTGGGCGCAGTTCACCTCGAGTACTTTTATGTGGCCGCTGATGTGAGGGCGCCAGGCTTGTTCGAGCTCGTTTTCGACATCGGCTGTTCGGTTGCCTTCCGCGTCCACGGTGGCGCCGAAGATTGTCATATCGCCGTCGAAGAATGGCGAGGTGTAGCCTTCCCACAGTTTGCAGTTGTTGACGAGGACTTTTGTCAGGCGCTCCACCAGTTCCTGGATGACGGGAGCGTCGAGCTGATCTTGGAATCGGTCTACTGCCCAGGCTCGGACGCCGGCCATAGCCTCGTCGTCCGTTACGTCGGAATCGGCGGCCGACCCCTCCGGCGGTTTGCTGTCTATGGCGCCGAGGAATCCGACTTCCATTCCCCGACACGACATTTCGGCCGCCATCGCGTGCGCGACTACTCCGCCATACGACCAGCCCAGCAGATAGTAGGGGCCCTCGCCCTGGAGCGACTGGATCCTGTCGATGTAGTCCGCCACCATCTCCGCCATGGAACCGGCCGTCGGCCCGCCGTCCAGCCCACGGGACTGAATGGCATACACCGGCCGGTCGGGCAGGTGCTTGCCGAGTTGCTGGTAGAACCAGCCGAGACCACCGCCGGGATGCAGGCACCACAACGGTTTCCGCGAACCAGATTCCTTCAGCACCAGAACTGGATCGAAATCCGTACCCACGGCGCCACCTTCGTCGAGCCGGGCCGCCAATTGGGCGACGGTGGGGGCGTCGAATATCACCCGGACCGGGACATCGACCCCAACCACGGCCCGGATCCGGCTGGTGAGGCGGGTGGCCAGCAGCGAATGCCCACCCAACGCGAAGAAGTCGTCTTCGATACCCACCCGGTCGAGTCCGAGGATTTCGGCGAACAACTCCGTCAACACCCGCTCCCGCTCAGTGCGCGGGGCACGATATTCCTTGGCAGACAACAATTCCGGGTCCGGCAACGCGCTACGATCAAGTTTTCCATTAGCCGTCAACGGCAGGCTGTCGATGACCATCACTGTCGCGGGCACCATGAAATCCGGCAACCGCTCACCCACCCACCGGCGGACGTCAGCAGCCAGCAAGCTCGCCTGAGGATCGTTGGCATACACCGCCAGATCCGCCACGAATGATGGAGCGAGGTACACATCGGTCAGCGGGCGGTGCTTCGCCGTCACGGTGTCGAGGAAAACCGCATCCATGCGGCCCGCCTCCGCGGACCAGGTAACGGCAGTGGTGTATCCGCAGTCCTCACCCACCACATGCAGGTCCTCCGGCAACACACCCACCCGCTCGGCGACCGTGCCGAGTACTCCTTCGAAACCGACCCCGAGCGCGTCGGTGGCGGTGCCGGGCAGCCCCGCCCGGATCCGATCGGTGGCCTCGACTTCGCCGATCAACCCGGCATGCGGAATGCCGGTGACCCGAATACCGCCACCGTGCCGGGCCCACAGCAGGCTACGCAACCGGTCGAGGTCGACGAATTCGACCTCCGGGAGATCGGCCACCGACAGGGATTTCGTCGGAGTCTTGTGCAGGACAACGTCATAGCGATACCGGGTCAACTCGTTGACCGAGAATCCCCGCTTGAGCTGAATATCGACGGCATCGAACCCGTTCACCTCACGGCACACACCGGAGAAGTACTCCGGCGCCAGCAGCAATTCCTGCTCGGCGGCGATATCCCGACGCACCCGATCGCCGACCGCCGCCGGATCCGCATCCCCGTTGCGTGCGATCTGTACAGCGGTCGTGAACTCCTCGAGCAGGCCCAGGTTGCGGATATCGCCGAGGAACACCGCACCACCGGGCGCCAGAAGCGCCGAGACCTGCTCGAGGACACGACGCAGATACCCTTCGCCCGGAAAATACTGGACCACCGAGTTCAACACCACGGTGTCGAAGTAGTTTTCCGGCAATCCGGCGGTGTCGTCGGCGCCGCGCACGCTCATCACCACGCGGTCGACCCAGTCCTCGTCCAGCTCGTCCAACCGTTGCCGCAGCGTGGCAATGGTCGCGGCCGAGAAGTCCGTCGCCCAATACTCGGCGCATGCCGGGGCCACCTGCGACAGCAACAAACCCGATCCGACGCCGATCTCCAGCACGCGCCGCGGCCGCAGCCCGCGAATCCGCTCGACCGTGGCCGACCGCCATTCCCGCATCTGCTCCAGCGGAATCGCGGACCCGGTGTAGCTGCTGTTCCAGCCACCGAAGTCCGCGCCGAACGGCATCCGGTCGGTGTCGCTACCCGGGCCGCCGTCGGCCGCCGCGGGCGCGGAATACAGGTCGTCATAGACTCGGCGCCACTGCCCGACCAGCTCGTCTTCGCCCACGGCCGGTCCGGAGCGGTCGGCCACCACGTACCCGATCAGCTGCTTGCCGCCGGTATCGGTGTCACGCGCGACAACAACCGCCTGAGATACCGACGGATGTTGCGCCAGTATGGTTTCGACCTCGCCGGGCTCAACCCGGAAACCACGGATCTTGACCTGATCATCAACCCGGCCGACGAACTCCAGCGCTCCCGTCGAGGTCCACCGCACCACGTCCCCGGTGCGATACAACCGACCACCGGCCGGATCGAATGGATCGGCCACGAACCGTGTCGCAGTCAGCCCCGCCCGCCCCCGATAGCCCCTCGCCAACTGGGCACCAGCGATATACAACTCACCCGGGACCCCGACCGGAACTGGAAGCATCCCCGAATCCAGGACGAACGCCCGCATATTGACCAGTGGACGCCCGATCGGCACCGATCCTTCTGATTCCGCAACAGCCGCGAAAGTCGTTGCGAACACCGTGGTCTCGGTCGGACCGTAGCCATTGACCACTTCGACATCGGCAGACACGGCCAGCACTCGACGAGCCAATGCCGAGGAGAGTTCGGCGCCACCGGCGATCACCTGAACCAAGCCATGTAAAGCATTGCCGGGCAACGCTTCGGCGCGCTCCAGCAATACCGACAACAGTGCCGGGGTCGCGAACATCCTGGTCACCGATCGAGTTTCGACCAGCTCGAGCATTTCGCCCGGATCCGAACGCAACTCACTCGCCAACACCAATCCACCGCCGACGCACAACGCCGCCCACATCTCATAGGTCGAAGCGTCGAAGGCCATCGACGAATGGACCAGCACCCGTTCGTCCGGTCCGGTCAACCATCCCTGCGACACGTGATTGACCACATTACGGTGCGTGATACCAACACCTTTGGGGACACCGGTCGAGCCGGAGGTGTAGATCACATACGCAAGGTTCTGCGGCCGCACCACAACCCGATCGAGGTCGACCAGAGCTGGCCCATCAATGGTCTCGGGTGCGTCCAAATACAGGCGCGGGGTGGATGTATCGGGCAATGCGTCGGCGATGCCACGGTCGGTGACGACAACGACCGGCGCGGCATCGGCGAGGATGAACGCCAACCGATCGGACGGATACGCCGGATCGATCGGCAAATATCCACCACCGGCTTTCAACACCGCAAGCAACGCCACGATCAATTCCACCGACCGAGGTACCGCGACCGCGACAATGCTGTCCGGATCCACCCCGCGCGAAAGCAGCACCCGCGCAACATGATCGGCGCGTCGGTCGAGTTCCCGATACGATACCGCGGCTTCCGCGCAGACCACCGCGACCGCATCCGGCGTTCGAGCGACCTGCGCCTCGAACAACCCCACGAGGGTGCGGTCCTGGTCGATCTCGACCGTGGTGTCGTTCCACCGATGCAACACCAACTCACGCTCGGCACTGTCGAGCACGTCGATCGACCGCACCGAGATACCCGGATCAGCGACGACCGACCGCAATACGTGCACGAACCGTGCCGCGATCGCCTCGACCGTCGGCCGATCGAACAACTCGGTCGCGTACTCGATGAGCCCATTCCACGGCAGCCCCGCGGGGGTATCGGCGATATTGAAGAACAGGTCGAACCGCGAGGCGGCGAGGGAGGCGTTGTAGGGCTCGAACCCGACGCCCGGCAACGCCAAATTGGCCAGGCTGTTGTTCTGGAACGCCAACGTCACCTGGAACAGCGCATGGTGCGCTGCCGAGCGGGTCGGGTTGAGCAACTCGACCAGCAACTCGAACGGCGCGTCCTGATTCTCGTAGGCGGCCAGCGCTTTCGCCCTGACCTGACAGAGGATTTCGGTGAACGCCGCCGCCGGGGACAGCCTCGTCCGCAGCACCCAGGTATTGACGAAGAAGCCGACCAGGTCGGACAACGCCTCATCGGTGCGACCCGCGATCGGCGAACCGAGCGGAATATCCTCTCCAGCACCCAGTTTGAACAACAGCACGGCCAGGGCCGACTGCAACACCATCGACACCGTGGCGCCCTCACGAGCCGCCAGCCGCTCGACACCGATCCGCGTTGCCACGTCGATGTCGAACAGCACCATGTCGCCGCGATAGCTGGCCACCCGCGGGCGCGGCCGGTCGGTCGGCAACCGCAACTGCTCCGGCAGATCCTCGAGTTCATGACGCCAGTAGTCGAACTGCCGCGACAGCAGGCTGTCGGGATCCTCCGGCGAACCCAGCAGTTCCCGCTGCCACAGCGTGTAATCGACGTACTGCACCGGCAACGGCTCCCACACCGGTGTCCGATCCGCCAGACGTGCCGCGTACGCCACCGAAAGATCCCGCAGCAGCGGTGCCATCGACCACCCGTCACCGGCGATGTGGTGGATCAGCAACACCACGACACAGTCGTCCGCGCCGGAACGCACCACCGTGACCCGGAGCGGGATCTGGCTGGACAGGTCGAACCCGTAGCGCACGGCCCCGGCCACCGCCGCGTCCACCTCGGCGGGGTCCGCGTCGGTGACGACCACGGGCGCTTCGACGGAGCCCGCGTCGAGCACCTGCTGGGCGGGCATGCCGTCGGCCTCAACGAAGACAGTGCGCAGACTCTCGTGCCGCGCGATCACATCACCGATCGCCGCGCGCAACACCGGCACAGCCAACCCCCGCATCCGCACCGCGACCGGAATGTTGTAGGTCGCCGACGGTCCTTCCAACCGGTGGATGAACCACAACCGGCGCTGGGCGTACGACGTCGGAACGACGTCCGGCCTCGATCGGGCCAGTAGCGCGGGACGCACCTGCGCATCGGCATCGAGCCGAGTCGCCAACTGCGCCACCGTCGGAGCATCGAAAACCGCCCGGATCGGGACCTCGACCCCGAGCATCGCCCGGATCCGGCTGGCCAGACGCGTGGCCAGCAACGAATGGCCACCCAACTCGAAGAAGTTGTCGTCGATACCCACCCGGTCGCGACCGAGCACCTCGCCGAACAACTCGGCCAGCACCCGTTCGTCCTCGCCGCGCGGCGCGCGGTATTCCGCTGACGAGGTGAACTCCGGCGTCGGCAGCGCCTTGCGATCCAGTTTTCCGCTCACGGTCAACGGCACCGTGTCGATCACCAGGACCGCCGCGGGCACCATGTACTCGGGCAACAACTCCGCGGCGAATCGGCGCACCTGTCCCGCATCGATCGCCTCGGCGCCCGTTCGGTCGGGCACCACATAGCCGACCAGCTGTTTGCCGCCGGTCTCGGTGTGGTGCGCCACCACGACGGCCCGGGATACCGAAGGATGCTGGGCCAGCACGCTTTCGACCTCGCCGGGTTCGATCCGGAAGCCACGGATCTTGACCTGATCGTCGACCCGGCCGAGGAACTCCAACTGCCCGGAGCTGTTCCAGCGCACCACGTCCCCGGTGCGGTACAACCGTCCCCCACCCACCGGATCGAAGGGGTCGGCCACGAACCGGGCCGCGGTCATCCCCGGGCGACCGTAGTACCCGCGCGCCGTCTGGGTACCGGCCACATACAACTCACCGGCAACCCCTACCGGAGTCGGCGCCAACCATGAATCCAGCACGAACGCGCGCACATTGGTCAAAGGACGCCCGATCGGCACCGAGCCGTTCCCCGCCGAGGTCGGTTCGGCCACGCACACCGTCGCGAAAACCGTTGCCTCCGTGGGCCCGTAGCCGTTGACGACTTCGACATCGGGAGCAACGGCCCGCAACCGGCGCGCCAGCGCCGCGGACACCTCGGCGCCACCGACCACCGCCTGAGCCACTGTGCGAAAGGTGTTGCCAGGCAATGCCTCAACCAGATCGAGCAGCACCGGCAAGAGCCCAGGCGTCGAGAACATTCGGGTCACCGCCCGCGACTCGATCAGCTCGACCATTTCGGCGGGATCCGAACGCAGCTCACTGGTCAATACGAGCGCATGACCACCGCCCAGCGTCGACCAGATCTCGTAGGTCGAGACATCGAACGACACCGAGGTGTGCATCAGCACGCGGTCGCTTGGACCCGTCGACCACTGCTGGCAAACGAGATTCGCCACGTTATCGTGCGTGATCGCAACGCCTTTGGGCACACCGGTCGAGCCGGAGGTGTAAATCAGGTACGCCAGATTCTGCGGCCCGACTCCGCTTCGACTGATTCGGCCCGCTACCTCGACTGTTTCGAGTGTGTCGAGGTAAAGGAGGGGTGTTGTCATATCGGGCAGGATGCTCGCGGTTGCGTGATCGGTCACGACTACGACCGGGGCCGCGTCAGAAAGGATGAACGCCAACCGATCCGACGGATAGGCCGGGTCGATCGGCAAATACGCACCACCTGCCTTGAGCACCGCCACCAACGTCACGATCAACTCCGCGGACCGGGGCACCGCCACCGCGACAATGCGGTCCGGCCCCACACCACGCGAAATCAGCAGCTGCGCAAGGTGCTCGGCGTGACCGTCGAGCTCCCGATACGACACTTCGGTGTCCGCCTCGATGAGCGCGACGGCGTCCGGCGTCCGGGTTACCTGAGTTTCGAACAATCCCACCAGTGTTCGATCAGCGTGGAACGACGCGGCAGTGTCGTTCCACTGACGCAACACCAGTTCGCGTTCGTCGGCGCCCAGCATGTCGATCGAGCGCACCGGCACGTCCGAGTCTGAAACCACCTGCTGCAGAATGCGGACCAATCGTCCCGCCATCGCCTCGACCGCGCCCCGATCGAACGAATCGGGTCGATATTCGAAGTGCAGCGTCAGGGCGGGCGCGGTATTCGCGATGACCGTCAACGGATAGTGAGTCGGCGCGTTCGGGCGCGAGTCGCTGATCGTGATGCCGCTGGTGCTGGTGACCTCCCCGATTCCGGTGTGGTCGACCGGATAGGACTCGAACGCGATGAGGGTGTCGAACAGGACGTGCAAGCCGACGGCCTGATGGATGTCGCTCAATCCGACGTGGTGATAGTCCAACAGGGCTGTCTGGCGCGCCTGCAAGTCGATGAGCAGGTCGGTCAGAGTGGCACGGGGGTCGAACCGCACCCGCACCGGCACGGTATTGATGAACAATCCGACCATCGAATTCACCCCAGCGATCACCGGAGGGCGTCCCGACACGGTGGCGCCCGCCAGCACATCGTGGCTGCCCGTCGATGCGGCGAGCAGCACTCCCCACGCGCCTTGCACGACAGTACTGAGGGTGGTTCCGAGTTCCGTCGACCGCCGGGTCAACTCCATGGCCGTTTCCGGCGGCAGCGGTACCTCGATCCGCTCCACCTGGGGCAACTCGGCGCCATCGGCCTTGTCGGCGCCACCCACGCTGTCGGCGAGCAGGGTTGGTTCGCGCACGCCGTCGAGTTCTCGGCACCAGGCCCGCACGCCCGCCTCGAAGTCCTGCTCCCCCAACCACTTCAAGAATTCCTTGTACTCGAACGCGGGCGGCAGCTCAGCGTCCCCGCCGTACAGACGGAACAGGTCCACCACCAACAGCGGCAACGACCACCCGTCCAACAACACATGATGAGCCGTCAGTACCAGCTCTGCACGATCCGCACCCACCCGCACCAGCATCAGCCGCAACAACGGCGGAACCGCCACATCGAAATGAGCGTCCCGATCCTCGGCCAACAACCGCTCCAGCGCCACACCGCGGTCTTCCGCCGCCAGCTCGCCTAAATCCACGACCCGCCAAGGCAGCTCCACCCCTTCCACGACAACCTGCACCGGGTCACCACGACGATCGGCAACAAACCCCACCCGCAAATTCGCGTACCGATCCAACAATCGCTGACCGGCGGACCGCATCTGTTCCGCATCCACGCGTCCGACCAGCCCGAACACGATCTGCATGTGGTACGCGTCGAAACCCGACCCCGCCAATACCTGATGGAACAACAACCCCGACTGCATCGAGGTCAACGGCCACACATCCACCAACCCCGGATACCGCTGCTCCAACACCTCGAGCTCAGCTTGCCCCACCCCGCTCGACAACACATCCGACGGAGACAAACCACCCCCACCGGCCGACACATGTCCTGCCAACCCCTCGATCGCGTCGCGCCACAGGGTGGCCAATTCCTGTATCTCGTTCTCGGCCAGCACTTCCACGGGCGCGGCGAATATCGCCTGCAACACCGGTCCCTCGCTGGTGTCGAGCACGATCGTGTTGACATCCAGCACCGCCATCGCGGGCATCGGCGCCGACGCCGGATCCACCGGCGTGATCAACTGTCCGGCATCGACCGAGGGGGTCCAGCCCGCGCCGCGCAGTCGGTGCGGCAACAAATCCGTCGAGGTGAAGCGGCCGAGGTAGTTGAATCCGATCTGTCCGGCCGAATACTGTTGCAGCACTTCGGCGGTCTCGGGATTCAGGTACCGCAGCATCCCGTAGCCCATGCCCTTCTCCGGTACCGCACGCAGCTGTTCCTTCACCGACTTGACCAGCGCACCCGCGATCGGGCCACCGGCGCACAGCTCGTCCCACTCCGCTACGGGTGCGGTCAACCGCACCGGGAACATGCTGGTGAACCAGCCGACGGTCGTCGACAAATCGGCACCGGGAACGATGTCTTCCTGCCGACCGTGGCCCTCCAACCTGATCAACACCGATTGCTCACCGACACCCCTGTGCTCGCGCCAGCGGTTGACGGCTACCGCCAAGGCCGTCAGCAATCCGTCCTCGACCCCACCGTGGAACGCCGCGGGCAACGTGGTCAGCAAGATTTCGGTCGTCGGCACCGGTATACGCACCTGCGCGTGACCGAGCTTCGCCATGACGTCGACCGCCGGATCCAGCGGCCTGCTGCCGAGTAGCGGATCGGGTCCGTCGAGAACCGAACGCCACCAAGACAACTCGGTCACCCGCTCCGGCCGGGCCGCTTGCTCGACCAATCCGTGGGCCCACCGCCGCATGGAGGTACCCGTCCTCGGCAGCACCGGTGTCGACCCGGTGGAGACCGCCTGCCACGCGGTTGCCAAGTCCGGCAACAGAATCCGCCACGACACACCGTCGACCACCAGATGGTGCGCCACCACGGCCAACCAGCCCGCCCGACCGGGACCGGCATCGAGCCACACGAACTGCACCATCACCCCTTCCGCGGCAGCCAACCGCCCCACCGCGGCCCCCATCTCCGACACCACCGCCCCGGACATGTCCTCGATCCCCGCCACCGACACCCGTGACAACAGCCCGCCCACATCGACCGCACCCACCGGCGCCACCTCGAGCCCCGGCCCGCGCTCGTCATCGACCAATCGGGCCCGCAACACGTCATGCCGATCGATCACCGCCGACAAGGTCGCCACCAGTCCCGCCCGATCCACGTCCACCGGCAGATCCAGCACCATCGACTGCGTCGAACTGTCGAACCCGCCGCCCAACTCGCGCACGAACCGAGCCACCGGCAACAACGGCAGCCATCCCACCGCCCCACCGGCCAGCTCCGCCAGCACCGGGCCGGCTACCGCACGGCCCGCGGCGACGGTCGCCAGCGCCCCCGCTGTCCGACACTCGAACACCTCCCGCGGCGTGACCTCCACCCCCAACTCGCGTGCCCGTGACACCACCTGAATCGAACGAATACTGTCCCCGCCCAACTCGAAGAAGCTGTCGTCGAGCCCTACCCGGTCAAGCCCGAGCACCTCGGCGAACACCGTGGTCAGGATCTGCTCCTCCGCCGAAAGCGGTGCCCGGTACTCGCGCGACGAACTCAGCTCGGGATCGGGCAACGCCTGACGATCCACCTTGCCGTTCGCCGTCAACGGCACCGCATCGATCACCATCACCACCGTCGGCACCATGAAATCAGGCAGCCGCTCGGCTACGAACTCCCGAACCAGCCCTCCGTCGAGCACGTGCCCATCCGCTGCCCGGTCATCCTCGACCGAACCGGCCCGGTCTGCGACTACGTACCCGATCAGCTGCTTGCCCCCGGCATCGGTGTCGCGCGCGACCACCACCGCTCGGGACACCGAAGGATGCTGCGCCAGCGCGCTTTCGACCTCGCCCGGCTCGACCCGGAACCCACGGATCTTGACCTGATCGTCGACCCGGCCGACGAACTCCAGCACCCCTGCCGCAGTCCACCGCACCACGTCACCGGTGCGATACAACCGGCCACCGGCGGGATCGAAGGGATCGGCCACGAACCGCGCCGAGGTCAACCCCGCGTTGCCCTGATACCCCCTGGCCAGCTGCGCACCGGCCACATACAACTCACCGGCGACCCCGACCGGCACCGGTCGCAACCACGAATCCAACACAAACGCCCGCATATTGGCCAACGGCCGGCCGATCGGCGCCGACCCTTCGGAGACCGCATCGGCGGCGAACACCGTCGCGAACACGGTGGTCTCGGTCGGACCGTAGCCATTGACCACCGCCGCACCGTCGGCAATCCGCTTGACCCGGCGCACCAACGCCGAGGAGAGTTCGGCGCCACCGGCGATCACCTGGGTAAGACGCTCGAACGCGTTGCTGGGCAGCGTTTCCGCATGATCCAGCAACACGGCCAACAGCGCAGGCGTGGCGAACATCCGCGTCACCGAACGAGACGCGACCAGCTCCAGCATTTCGGCCGGATCCGAACGCAACTCACTCGCCAACACCAACCCGCCGCCGACGCACAACGCCGCCCACATCTCATAGGTCGAAGCGTCGAAGGCCATCGATGAATGCACCAGCACCCGTTCGTCCGGGCCGGTAAACCAACCCTGAGAGACATGATGCGCCACGTTACGGTGCGTGATACCAACACCTTTGGGTACGCCGGTCGAGCCGGAGGTGTAAATCACGTACGCCAAGTTCTGCGGCCGGACCTCGCCCCGACCGTAGCGATCCACGGTGGCCGGTGTTTCCGTGGTGTCGAGGTAGAGGAGTGGCGTTGTGGTGTCGGGCAGAATGCTCGCGGTAGCGTGATCGGTCACCACAGCCACCGGCGCGGCGTCGGAAAGAATGAACGCCAACCGATCCGAGGGATAGGCCGGATCGATCGGCAGATACGCGCCTCCGGCTTTCCACACCGCCAACAGCGCGACGATCAACTCCACCGACCGAGGCAGCGCGACCGCGACAATGCTGTCCGGCCTCACCCCACGCGAAACCAGAACGTGCGCAAGCCGATCGGCTCGGCTGTCGAGTTCCCGATACGACACGTCGAAGCCCATGCCGCTCACGGCGACCGCCTCCGGTGCCTGAGCGACCTGAGCCTCGAACAGCCCGATGACGGTGGTATCGGGGACTTCGACCGCGGTGTCGTTCCACCGATGCAACACCAGTTCGCGTTCGTCGGGGCCCAGGATATCGATCGAGGCCACCGGTACGTCCGGGTCCGCGACCACCTGCTGCAAGATCCGCGTCAACCGGCCCGCCATCGCCTCGACCGCGGCCCGATCGAACTCGCCGGTGCGGTAGTCCAGATACAGCGTCAAAGTGGGTGCGGCGCCGGCGATGACCGTCAACGGGTAATGCGTCACCGAGTCCGGGCGCAGGTCGCTGATAGTGATACCGCTGGCGTCGGTCGCCGCCTCGATGCCGGTGTGGTCGACCGGATAGGACTCGAACGCGATGAGGGTGTCGAACAGGACGTGCAAGCCGACGGCCTGATGGATGTCGCTCAATCCGACGTGGTGATAGTCCAACAGGGCTGTCTGGCGCGCCTGCAAGTCGGTGAGCAGATCGGCAAGCGTGTCGCGGTGGCCGAACAGCACCCGCACGGGCACGGTATTGATGAACAGACCGACCATCGAATCCACCCCGGCGATCTCCGGGGGACGACCCGACACCGTGGCACCGACGATGACGTCATGGCGACCGGTCGCCGCGGCGAGCAGGACGCCCCACGCGGCCTGGACGACCGTGTTCACGGTGACTCCGAGTTCGCCTGCCCGCCTGTTCAATGCCGAACCGATTTCGGCGGTCAGCGGTACACCGACCCGCTCGACTTCGGCCGCGGCATCATCGGTGCCGTGCACACTGCTCGCGAGCAGTGTGGGTTCGTGCACGCCGTCGAGTTCCCGGCGCCACGCCCGCACACCCGCCTCGACATCCTGGCCCGCCAACCACTTCAAAAATTCCTTGAAGGCGGGGGGTTTCGGCAATTGTCTGGCAGCACCGTAGGAACCGTAGAGCCGCAACAGATCTCGAATCAGCAGCGGCAGCGACCAACCATCCATCAAGACGTGATGGGCAGTCATGACGAACTCCGAACGCCACTCGCTCATCAGCACCAGCGTGAATCGCAGCAACGGCGGGACGGCCATATCGAAATGCGCGAGCTGGTCTTCGCTGAGCAGCCGCTCCAATGCTACCTCGCGATCGGCCTGGTCGAGATGACGCAAATCAACCACACGCCAGGGCAATTCAACGTCATTCAGTACGATCTGGATCGGCTGGCCGTGCGAGCCGGCGGCAAAGCCCACCCGCAGATTCGGATACCGATCCAGCAATCCCTGACTCGCCGCACGCATCCGTCCTGGATCCACCTGTCCGGCAAGCTCGAACACCACCCGCATGTGATAGGCATCGAATCCCGAGCCCGCCAGCGCCTGATGAAACAACAACCCGGACTGCATCGGCGTCAACGACCAGACATCCACCAAGCCCGGGTACCGCGCCTCCAATACCTCGATCTCGTGTTGCCCCAACCGAACCAATGGCACATCCGACGGCGTCAACCCGCCCGCACCCGACGTCCCGGCGTGCTGAGCCAGCCCCGTCAGCGCGCTCCGCCACAGTTCGGCAAGCTGCTCCGTCTCGGTCTTCCCGAGCACCCCCGTAGGTGCCGCGAACACCGCTTGCAGTACCGGGCCCGCACTGGTGTCGACGACCAAGGTGTTGACATCCAGCACCGCCAGCGCCGCCAGCGCTGGGTCGGGGGCCGCACTGAATGCCGCGCTATCCGCCGTCGGGGTCCACCCGGCTCCCTGCAATCGTTGCGGCAGAAGATCGGTGGAGTCCAACCGGCCGAGGTAGTTGAATCCGATCTGACCAGCCGAATACTGTTGCAGCACAACGGCGGTGTCCGAATTCAGGTACCGCAACAAGCCGTACCCGATCCCCTTGTCCGGTGTCGCACGCAATTGTTCCTTGATCGCCTTCAGCAAGACGCCCGCCGCCGGACCGCCCACACAGAGTTCGTCCCACTCGGCCGAGGCCGCGTTCAGGCGCACCGGGAACATACTGGTGAACCAGCCGACCGTACTGGACAGGTCGGCACCGGGAACCGTCGATTCTTCGCGGCCGTGGCCTTCCAACCGGATCAGCACCTCGGACACCCCGTCGCCCTCGGTGCTGCCGTGGGCGTCCCGCCAGTGACTTATCGCCGCTGCCAATGCGGCCAACAGCCCGTCCTCGACCCCGCCGTGGAATACCGCGGGCAGCGTGGTCAACAACGCCTCGGTCACCGCCACCGGAAGCTGGACACTCACGTGCTCCACAGTCGCCATCACGTCGATTTCCGGATCCAACGGCCGGGTACCCATCATCGGGTCCGGGCCGTCCAGAACCGAACGCCACCAAGGCAACTGCTCCACCAGTTGGGGCGCGGCAGCGCGCTCGACCAACCCGTGCGCCCAGCGCCGCATCGAGGTCCCCGTCCTCGGCAATTCGGGTGTCGATCCCGCCGACACCGTCTGCCAGGCGGATGCCAAGTCCGGCAGCAAGATCCGCCACGACACACCATCCACCGCCAGGTGATGCGCCACGATCGACAACTGGCCGGACTGCTCGGGTCCCGCATCGAACCAGACGAACTGCACCATCACCCCGGTCGACGGCGACAACCTGCGCACGGCCGCACCGACGTGCTCGGTGATCACCTCGGCCCGCTCACCGCTGCGGTCCGCTGAATGCTGTTCGGGGACAGCCATCTCGACCCGGTGCAACAACCGCTCCACATCCACCGAACCCACCGGCGCCACCTCGAGGCCCGCCCCGCGCTCGTCATCGACCAGCCGCGACCGCAACACATCATGACGATCGATCACCGCCGACAACGTCGCCAGCAACCCGGCTCGATCGATACCGAGCGGCAGGTCCAGCAGCATCGACTGCGTAAAACCATCGAACCCCGCACCCAGCCCCCGCACGAACCGAGCCGCGGGCAACAACGGCATCCACCCCACACCGCCACCGGGCAGCTCGCTCAACACCGGACCGGTCACACCACGACCGCGAGCTATCGCGGCCAACGCCGCCGCGGTCTGATGCTCGAACACCTCGCGCGGACTGACCGCCACCCCGGACTCCCGCGCCCGCGACACCACCTGGATCGAGCGAATACTGTCTCCGCCCAATTCGAAGAAGCTGTCATCCACGCCTACCCGATCCAGCCCCAAGACCTCGGCAAACACCCTCGTCAGGAGTCGCTCCTCGGTCGTGCGCGGTGCCAGGTACCGCGTCGTAGCGGTGAACTGGGGCTCCGGCAGGGCGGCACGGTCGAGCTTCCCGTTCTGGGTCAACGGCACCGAGTCGATCACCATCACCACTGCGGGCACCATGAACTCCGGCAATCGCGCGGAAGCGAATTCGCGCACCGCGGCGCCGTCGAGTTCGGCTTCGCGCGGGCCGGATCGGTCGGCGACCACATATCCCACCAACTGCTTGCCACCGTCTGTGCCACGTGCCACCACCACCGCTCGTGAAACCGAAGGATGTTGGGCCAGAACGGCTTCGACTTCGCCGGGCTCGACCCGGAAGCCGCGGATCTTGACCTGTTCATCGACCCGACCGGCGAACTCCAATTGTCCGGAGTTGTTCCAGCGCACCACATCACCGGTGCGATACAGCCGACCACCGGCCGGATCGAACGGGTCCGCCACAAACCGTGCAGCGGTCAGCCCGGCCCGTCCGTGATAACCACGCGCCAAATGTGCACCGGCTACATACAACTCGCCCGTAACACCCACCGGCACCGGCGCCAACCACGAATCCAGCACGAACACCCGGACATTGCCCAACGGACGCCCGATCGGGATGGCACCATCGACCTCGCCCGCGGCCTCGCATTCAGTCACACAGACCGTAGTCTCTGTGGGCCCGTAACTGTTGATGACCTGAACATCGGCGTTTATCGCATGCAACTTCCGAACAACACTCGCTGCCAACTCGGCACCACCGACGATGAGCCGTTTCAGCGTCCGCAAGGGGTCGCCGGGCATCGACTCGACATAGTCGACCAAGGCGGACAGCAATGGTGGTGTCGCGATCATCTTCGTCACCGACCGTGCCGAAACCAACCGCGTGATCTCCACAAGGTCCGAACGCAGCTCCTCGGCAACAACCAATGCCGCGCCACCGAGCAGCGCGGGCCAAATCTCGTAGGTAGAGGCATCGAAGGCCAGGGAGTGGTGCATCAGCGACCGATCCCCAGCGCCTACGGGACGCACCTGGGACACCAGATTCAGCACGTTGCCGTGCGTGATGGCGACGCCTTTGGGCGCCCCTGTCGAACCGGACGTGTAAGTCATATACGCCAAGTTCTGCGGTCCCACCGTGCCTAGCCGATCCAGATCGGTGCGGCCCGACCCGGTCGCGGCGAGGTCGAGTGCGTCCAGGTAGAGGTGCGGCGTGGAGCTCGGCGGCAGCAGGTCCGCGGTAGCGGAATCGGTGACGACAACAAACGGTGCGGCGTCGGTGAGGACGAATGCCAACCGATCCGCGGGATACGCCGGATCGATCGGCAGGTACCCACCACCGGCCTTCAACACACCCAGCAACGCGACAACCAACTCCACCGAGCGGGGCAACGCCACCGCAACGATGCTGTCGGGTTTCATCCCGCGCGAAATCAGCTCGCGCGCAAGATTGTCGGCGCGGATATCGAGGTCCCGATACGACATCTCGGTAGCCCCGCAGATGACGGCGAGCGCGTCCGGGGTCGCGTCGGCCTTTGCCTCGAACAGCCCGGTGATCGTGGGGCCCGCGACTCCAGCGGTGGTGTCGTTCCACCGTTGCAGTACCAGTTGGCGTTCGTCGGTATCCAGGGCATCGACCGACCCCACCGGCAGGCTCGGGTTCGCCACCACCTGCCGCAGTATGCGCACCAACCGCGCGGCCATCGCCTCGATCGTGGGTCGGTCGAACAAATCGGTCGCGTACTCGATAAGTCCGGTCCACTGCGCACCGGCAGGCGCGTCGCCGATGTTGAAGGACAAGTCGAACCGTGAGGTAGCGGTGAACGCGGAATAGGGCTCGATCCGCACCCCGGACAATTCGAGGGTGGGCAACGCGTTGTTCTGAAATGCCAACGACACCTGGAACAACGGATGATGGGCGGCCGAGCGGGCCGGTTTGAGCAACTCGACCAGCAACTCGAACGGCGCGTCCTGGTTCTCGTACGCGGCCAGCGCTTTCGCCCTGACCTGACCGAGGATCTCGGTGAACGACGCCGCCGGAACCACGGCTGCCCGCAGCACCAAGGTGTTGACGAAGAACCCGACCAGCTCGGCAAGGGCGTCGTCGGTCCGACCGGCGATCGGTGTTCCGATCGGAATATCCTTCCCGGCACCGTGTTTGAACAACAACACCGCCAACGCCGACTGCAGCACCATCGACACCGTCGCGCCCTCGCGGCGCGCCAAATGTTCCACCGCGGTGCGGATCTCCGGATCGATGGCGAACGTCACCACATCGCCGCGGTAGCTGGGCACGCGCGGCCGTGACCGATCGGTCGGCAGCGGCAATTGCTCGGGCAGACCGTCGAGTTCGCCGCGCCAATACTCGAACTGCTGCGACAGCACGCTGTCCTGATCGTTCGGCGAGCCAAGCAGTTCCTGCTGCCACAAGGTGTAATCCACATACTGGACCGGCAACGGCTCCCACTCCGGTACCCGGCCCTGCCGACGCGCCGCGTACGCCATCGACAGATCCCGCAGCAAGGGCGCCGCAGACCAGCCGTCAGCGGCGATGTGATGGATCAGCAACACGACAACACACTCGTCTACGCCGCAACGCACCACCGTGACCCGGAGTGGGATCTGAATCGACAGGTCGAACCCATATCGCACGGCCGCCGTCACCGCGGCGTCCACGTCGCCGGGATCCGGCTCGGTCACCGTGACCGGCACCTCGATCTCGTCGGCGTCGACCACCCGCTGGGACGGCACCCCGTCGGTTTCCACGAAGATCGTGCGCAGACTCTCGTGCCTGGCGACGACATCGCCGATCGCGGCGGCCAACGCCGACACATCCACCCCGTGCAACCGCACCGCCACCGGGATGTTGTAGTTGGCGGACGGCCCCTCCAGGCGGTGCATGAACCACAACCGTCGCTGCGCGAACGACAACGGAATCACGGCCGGGCGCTGCCGCGCCGACAGCACCGGACGCAACCGAGTGCGGTCGCCGAGCCGAATCGCCAACTGCGCCACCGTCGGCGCATCGAAGATCGTCCGGATCGGGACCTCGACGCCGAGCACCACCCGGATCCGGCTGGCCAGTCGGGTCGCCAGCAACGAGTGACCACCCAGCGCGAAGAAGCTGTCGTCGATGCCGACTCGATCGTGGCCGAGGACCTCGGCGAACAACTCGGTCAGCATTTGCTCCTGGATGCTGCCCGGTGCCCGATACCGCACCGAGGACCTCAGCTCCGGGACCGGCAACGCCGCACGATCCAATTTCCCGTTGGCGGTCAACGGGACGGAGTCGATGACCATCACCACCGACGGCACCATGAAATCCGGCAACCGCTCCGCGGCGAATCGACGGACCTCCGCACCGTCGAGCTGCTTCGCCGCCACTCGATCGGCACCGCCCCGGTGCCCATTCACTCGCCCGTGCCCGTTGCCCTCGACCGAACCGGTTCGGTCGCCGACCACATACCCGATCAGCTGCTTGTCGCCGGTACCGGTGTCGTGGGCCAACACCACCGCTCGGGACACCGAGGGATGTTGCGCCAGAACAGTTTCGACCTCCCCCGGCTCGACCCGGAAGCCGCGGATCTTGACCTGATCATCGACCCGGCCCGCGAACTCCAACTGCCCGGAGTTGTTCCAGCGCACTACATCACCGGTGCGGTACAACCGGCCACCACCCACCGGATCGAACGGGTCGGCGACGAACCGGGCCGCGGTCAAGCCCGACCGACCGTGATAACCACGCGCCAGTTGGGCGCTGGCCACATACAACTCCCCCGCGACGCCCACCGGCACCGGCGCCAACCAGGAATCCAACACGAACACTCGGGTATTGGCCACCGGGACGCCGATCGGCACCACCGCACCTGTCGCGTCGTCGGGGACGGTGTAAGCCGTCACGTCGACCGTAGCCTCGGTCGGGCCATAAAGGTTGTCGACCCGTATGTCTCCCCAGCTGGCCCGCAATGCGTGCACCAGCCCGGAAGGGAGCGAGTCGGCGCCGGTGTGCACCTCCGTCAAGCTCTGGAAAGGGTTGTCGGACAGGTATTCGGCGTGCTCGAGCAACGCCGAGAGCAAGGGTGGCGTCGCGAACATCTTCGTCACCGATCGGGTCCCGGTCAGCCGGGTGATCTCCGCCAGATCCGAACGCCGCTCACCGGCCACCACCAAGGTCGCACCACCACACAGCGCGGGCCAGATCTCATAGGTCGAGGCGTCGAACGCGATCGACGAATGCACCAGCACCCGATCCTCGACACCGACCGACCACGCCTGAGCGACCAGATTCACCACGTTACGGTGCGTGATGCCAACACCTTTCGGCACACCCGTCGAGCCGGAGGTGTAGATCACGTACGCCAAATTCTGCGGACGCGCTGGGCGGACTCGATCGATGCCGATCCGGTCCTCGTCCGCGGCGGTGTCGAGGTAGAGGCGCGGTGTCGTGTTGTGCGGCAACGTGTCCGCGGTGGCGCGGTCGGTCACGACGACGACCGGCGCGGCATCGTTCAGTACGAACGCCAGCCGGTCCGAGGGATAGCCCGGATCGATCGGCAGATACCCGCCACCGGCTTTCAGCACACCCAGCAACGCCACGATCAACTCCACCGACCGAGGCAACGCCACCGCGACGAGGGTGTCCGGCCCCACCCCGCACGAAACCAGCAGGTGCGCAAGCCGATCCGCGCGGGCATCGAGTTCCCGGTAGCTCAGCCGCACCGCACCACAGACCACCGCGGCCGCATCCGGCGTCCGGGCGACCTGCGCTTCGAACAATCCGGCCACGGTGCCGTCCGGGTCCACCGGGACAGCGGTGTTGTTCCACCGGTGCAGCACCAGGTCGCGTTCCTCGACATCGAGGACGTCGACCGAGCCCACCGGCAGACTCGGGTTCGCCACCACCTGCCGCAGTATGCGCACCAACCGCGCCGCCATCGCCTCGATCGTGGACCGATCGAACAGATCGGTGGCGTATTCGACATGCATGTCCCACCCGGCCGCGCCGCCACCGTTGTTCCGCGCACCGGTCGCGGCGTCGCCGATATTGAAGGTCAGATCGAACCGCGAGGTCAGCGCGGGAAGGGCATACGGTTCGAAGCCGACCCCCGACAAATCCAGGGTGGCCGCGGTGTTGTTCTGGAAGCTCAGCAGAACCTGGAACAAGGGATGGTGTGCCGCCGAGCGAGCCGGATTGAGCATCTCCACCAGCAACTCGAACGGCAGATCCTGATTCTCGTAGGCCGCCAACGCTTTCGCTTTGACCTGGCCCAGAACCTCGGTGAACGACGCCGCCGGACGCACCTCCGTCCGCAACACCCACGTATTGACGAAGAATCCCACCAATTCGTTCAGCGCGTCATCGGTGCGACCGGCGATCGGTGATCCGATCGGAATATCCTCGCCAGCACCGATTTTGAACAACAACACGGCCAGCGCGGACTGGAAAACCATCGACACCGTCGCGCCGGCCCGACTCGCCAACTCTTCGAGTTCTCCCCTGGTTTTCGCATCGATACCGAAAACCAGCATGTCCCCGCGATAGCTCGCCACCCGCGGTCGCGGCCGGTCGGTCGGCAGTCGCAACTGCTCCGGCAGGCCGTCGAGCTCACGACGCCAATAGTCGAACTGCTGGGACAGGACACTGTCCGGATCGTCCGGTGAACCCAGCAACTCCTGCTGCCACAGCGTGTAATCCACATACTGCACCGGTAACGAGTCCCACCCCGGCGCCCGCCCTTGCCGACGAGCCGCGTAGGCCTCCGACAGATCCCGCAGCAACGGCGTCATCGACCAGCCGTCACCGGCGATGTGGTGAATCAACAACACCACCACGCACTCGTCCACACCACAGCGGAAAACGTTGGCGCGGATCGGAATTTCCGAGGCCAGGTCGAACTCGTACCGGGCCGCCTCGGTGACCGCCGTAGCCAACTCGGCGGGGCCGACCTCGCTGATGATGACCGGCAACTTGGCCTCATCCACATCGAGTACCTGCTGGCCGGGCACACCGTCGGCTTCGACGAAGATCGTGCGCAGGCTCTCGTGCCGGGCAACCACATCGCCGATCGCCGCCGCGAAAGCCGGCGCATCGAACACACCACGCAATCGGACCGTCAACGGCATGTTGTAGGTCGCCGATGGTCCCTCCAACCGGTGGATGAACCACAATCGGCGCTGCGCGAACGACAACGGAATCATCACAGACCCACCTCTCGATTCATCCTGCGCAGCGCCGGTCTGCGGGATGGCGCCAGTTCGGGCCATCTGCGGGCGAGCTCGGCGACGGTCGCGGCGTCGAATATCACCCGGATCGGGACTTCGACGCCGAGCACCGCCCGGATCCGACTGGCCAGGCGGGTTGCCAGCAAGGAATGACCGCCCAACGCGAAGAAGCTGTCATCCACCCCCACCCGGTCGAGTCCGAGGATCTCGGCGAACAATCCGGCAAGCACCCGTTCCCGCTCGCTGCTCGGCGCCCGATACTCCGCCGCGGCGGCGAACTCCGGGTCCGGCAACGCGGCCCGATCGAGCTTGCCGTTCGCGGTCAACGGCACACTGTCGAGCACCATCACCACCGACGGCACCATGAAATCCGGCAGCCGCTCGGCGGCCAGATCCCGCACGGCGGCAGGGAGGAGGGTGTCCTGGGGATTGCTGGCGTATGCGGCGGGATCGCCCACCACCGTCGGCGGCACATAGACGTCGGTCAGTGGCCGGTTCTGTGCCGTCGCGGTGTCGATGAACACCGCATCCATCCGATCCGGCCGCGCCGACCAAGTGACCGCCGTGGTGTATCCCAGCCGCCGACCCAGCACGTGCAAGTCCTCGGGCAGCAATCCGGCACCCATTCGAGCAGCGGAATCGGCGAGTATTCCTTCGAAAGCCGCTGCGTCCGGGTCGGTTCGCGCACCGGCCGGGACGGGGTGACCCGTCCGGATCCGGTTCGTCGCCTCGATCTGGCCGATCAAGCCAGCGTGCGGAATCCCGGTGACCCGAATACCGTCCTGGTGTCGATCCTCCAGTAGTGTGCGCAACCAATCATGGTCGCGGAACTGCACTTTCGGCACCTCGGCTACGGACAGTGCTTTTGTGGGCGTCTTGCGCAGCACCACGTCGTATCGGTAGCGGGTCAACTCGTTGACCGAATAGCCGCGTTTGAGCTCGATATCAACGGTGTCGTAGTCGGTCGCGCGGCACAGGGCGTGGAAGTATTCGGGTGCGACCAACAGTTCTTGTTCGGCGAAGATGGTGCGGCGCACGCGTTCCCGGATGGCCGTCGGGTCGTCACCGTCGTTGCGGGCGATCTGCACGGCCGTGGTGAACTCTTCCAGCAGACCCAGATTCCGGACGTCACCGACGAATATCGCCCCACCGGGAGCCAGCAGTCCGAGTACCTGCTCGAGGACTCGACGCAGATACCGTTCACCGGGGAAGTACTGGACCACCGAGTTCAGTACCACCGTGTCGAAATAGTCTTCCGGTAATCCGGCGATGTCTTCGGCGGACCGGACACTCAGCGAGACTCGCTCGGTCCACCGGGCGTCGAGCTCGTCCAACTGTTGTTGCAGCGTGCTGATGGTCGCGGCGGAGAAGTCCGACGCCCAGTATTCGGCACAGTCGGGTGCCAACTGGGACAACAACAAACCCGATCCGACGCCGATCTCGAGCACTCGCCGCGGTGCCAGGCCACGGATCCGCTGCACCGTGGCCTCGCGCCATTCGCGCATCTGCGCCACCGGAATCGACGTCCCGGTATAGCTGCTGTTCCAGCCGCCGAAATCCATACCGAATTCAGCGGCGGCACCGCCACGATCCGCGCCACCGTTCCCGTTTCTGGCAGTGCCTGCGCCATTGCGGGGAGTATCAGCGCTCTTGCCTGCCGCGCCATACAGGTCGTCGTATACGCGACGCCACTGAGCGACCAGTTCCTGCTCCGCGGCGACCGGCCTGGACCGGTCTGCCACCACATACCCCACCAACTGCTGACCACCGGTGCTGGAGTCGCGCACGACGACCACTGCTCGGGACACCGCGGGATGTTGCGCCAGCACGGTTTCGACTTCACCGGGTTCGACCCGGAAGCCGCGGATCTTGACCTGATCATCCACCCGGCCGACGAACTCCAACTGCCCGGAGTTGTTCCAGCGCACCACATCACCGGTGCGGTACAACCGACCACCACCCGTCGCATCGAAGGGGTCGGCGACGAACCGGGCCGCGGTCAACCCCGCACGCCCGTGATAACCACGCGCCAACTGGGCACCGGCCACATACAGCTCGCCCGGGACCCCCACCGGAACCGGCGCCAACCACGAATCCAACACGAACACCCGCACATTCCCGGACGGGCGGCCGATCGGAACCGCGCCCTCGATGTCGCCCCGCGCGTCGTAATCGGTCACACAGGCCGTGGTTTCGGTGGGGCCATAACCATTCATCACCTGTACGCCAGCGTATTTCGCGTTCAGTCTGTGCACGACGGCCGCTGTCAGCTCGGCACCGCCGACGATCACCCGCCGCAAACTCCGCAGCGGGGTGCCGGGCAAGGGCTCGACATGATCGACCAATGCCGACAGCAACGGTGGTGTCGCAAACATCTTCGTGACCGACCAGGTCTCGACCAACCCGGTGATCTCCACCAGATCCGAACGTTGCGCACCGGCCACCACCAGCGCCGCACCACCGGCCAGGGCTGGCCAGATCTCATAGGTCGTCGCGTCGAACGCGATCGAAGAATGCGCCAATACCCGATCCCCGGGATCGATCGACCAGGCCCGGGCAACCAGGTTCACCAGGTTACGGTGGGTGATCCCAACACCTTTCGGTACACCGGTGGAACCGGAGGTATAGGTCACGTAAGCCAAATTCTGCGGCCGCGGGCCAGGTGTGACCGCACCGGCGGTTTCGGCGCCGAGCGCAGCACCGTTGCTGCCCGGTGTGTCGAGATAGTGGTACGGGGCTGCCGTGTCGGGCAGGAAGAGTGCGGTCGCGGAGTCGGTCACGACAACGACCGGGGCGGCGTCGGCGAGGATGAACGCCAACCGCTCCGACGGATAGCCCGGATCGATCGGCAGATACCCACCACCGGCTTTCAGCACGCCCAGCAGCGCCACGATCAACTCCGCCGACCGTGGCAACGCCACCGCGACCAGCGTGTCCGGCCCTACGCCACGCGCGACGAGTGCGCGCGCCAGCCCGTCGGCTCGGATATCGAGTTCCCGATACGACATTTCGGTGTCGCCGCCGATGACGGCGATCGCCCCTGGTGTCCGGGCGACTTGGGCCTCGAACAGCCCGACCATGGTGATGTCCGGGACCGCGACGGCGGTGTCGTTCCATCGACGCAGCACCAACTCGCGTTCGTCGGTGTCGAGGACATCGATCGACCCCACCGGCCCGCCCGGGTCCGACACGATCCGGTCCAGTATCCGCACGAACCGGGCAACCATCGCCTCGACCGTCGACCGATCGAACAAGTCGGTCGAATACTCGACGAATCCGCTCCACGGGTCACCGGCGGGTGCGTCGGCGACATTGAAGAACAGGTCGAACCGCGAAGCCGCGATGGACGCCGGATAGGGCTCGAACCCGACGCCCGGCAGCTGCAGTGTCGGCAGCGTGTTGTTCTGGAATGCCAATGACACCTGGAACAACGGATGGTGCGCCGCCGAGCGCGCCGGGTTGAGCAACTCGACCAGCAACTCGAACGGAACATCCTGGTTCTCGTACGCGGCCAACGCCTTCGATCGGACCTGGCCCATGACCTCGGTGAAAGACGTTGCCGGACAGACAGTTGCGCGCAGCACCCAGGTGTTGACGAAGAACCCGACCAGATCGGCCAGCGCTTCGTCGGTGCGACCGGCGATCGGTGAGCCGATCGGAATATCTTCTCCGGCACCGAGTTTGAACAACAGCACCGCAAGTGCGGACTGCAACACCATCGACACCGTCGCACCCTCACGGGCCGCCAATCGCTCCAGTTCCGTCCTGGTTCGCGCATCGACGCCGAAGACCACCATGTCTCCGCGATAGCTGGCCACCCGAGGACGCGGCCGATCGGTCGGCAACCGCAACTGGTCCGGCAACCCGTCGAGTTCACGACGCCAATAGTTGAACTGCTGGGACAGCACACTGTCGGGATCGGTCGGTGATCCGAGAAATTCTTGCTGCCACAGCGTGTAGTCCACGTACTGCACCGGCAACGGCGCCCATTCCGGCGCTCGATGCTCGAGGCGAGCGGCATACGCGCTCGCCAGGTCCCGCAACAGCGGCGCCGCCGACCAGCCGTCGCCCGCGATGTGATGGACCAGCAGCACCAGCACGCACTCGTCGGCGCCGGACCGGAATACGTTGGCGCGGATGGGAATCTCCGAGGACAGATCGAACCCGTACCGCACCGCCGCCGTCACCGCCGCGTCCAGCTCAGTGGGCGCCATCTCGCCGGTTTCCGCCTCGACCGCGACCGGTACCTCGACACTGCCCGCATCGAGCACCTGCTGGGTCGGCACACCATCGGCTTCGACGAAGATCGTGCGGAGGCTCTCGTGCCGGGCAACTACATCACCGAGTGCGGCCGCGAAGGCCGACGCGTCGAACACGCCACGCAGCCGGACCGGCAACGGCATGTTGTAGGTCGCCGACGGCCCCTCCAGCCGGTGGATGAACCACAAACGGCGCTGCGCGTACGACACCGGAACCACGTCCGGTCGTGGCCGGGCGAACAGCGGCGGGCGCACCTGAACATCGGCATCGAGCCGAGTCACCAACTGTGCCACCGTCGGCGCATCGAATATCGTCCTGATCGGCACTTCGACTCCGGTGACCGCACGAATCCGGCTGGCCAGGCGGGTCGCCAGCAGTGAGTGACCACCCAGCGCGAAGAAACTGTCATCCACGCCGACCCGATCCAGTCCGAGGATTTCGGCGAACAGTTCGGCCAATACCTGTTCGCGTTCGCTGTCCGGCGCCCGATACTCCGCCGACGAGGCGAACTCCGGATCCGGCAATGCTTTCCGGTCCAGCTTTCCGCTTGTGGTCAACGGCACCGAGCCGATCACCATCACCGTCGCGGGCACCATGAACTCCGGCAACCGGTCGCCTGCCCACCGGCGCACGTCGGCGGCCAGCAGACCCGCCTGCGGGTTGTTGGCATACCCGGCCGGGTCGCCCACGGCTGCGGGGGCGGTGTAGACGTCGGTCAGTGGCCTGCCGTCAGCGGTCGCGGCGTCGACGAAGACGGCCTCCATCCGATCCGGCCGCGCGGACCAGGTGACCGCGGTGGTGTATCCCATTCGCCGGCCAAGCACATACAGGTCCTCCGGCACGGCACCCGCACGGTCGGCGATCATGTCGAGCGTTCCCTCGAAACCGACGCCGAGTGCGTCGGTAGCGACGCCGGAGTGCCCCGCCCGGATTCGGTTGGTCGCTTCGATCTCGCCGACCAGCCCGGCGTGCGGGATGCCGGTCACCCGAATGACGTCCGGATGCTGGTCGCGCAGCAGCGCTCGCAACCGATCATGGTCGCGGAAAGCGACTTTCGGAGCCTCGGCGACGGACAGCGCGTTCGTCGGAGCCGGGTGCAAGACCACGTCGTATCGATACCGCGTCAACTCGTTCATCGAGTATCCGCGTTTGAGTTCGATATCGACGGCACCGAGGTCCAGAACGTCACCCAGCGCGCGGAAGTACTCCGGTGCCAGCAGCAATTCTTGTTCGGCCGAGATGTCTCGGCGGACCCGTTCACCGACCGCTACCGGATCGTCGCCACCGTTGCGCGCGATCTGCGCCGCGGTGGTGAACTCCTCGAGCAGTGCCAGATTCCGGACATCACCGATGAACACCGCCCCGCCGGGAGCCAGCACCCGCAGCACCCGCTCGAGCACCCGACGCAAATAGCTCTGACTCGGGAAGTACTGGATCACCGAGTTCAACACCACCGTGTCGAAATAGTGCTCCGGCAACCCCGCGGTGTCGTCGGCGCTCCGCACACTCAGCGAGACACGGTCGACCCACTCGCCGTTCAGTTCACCCAGCTGTCGCCGCAGTGTGCTGATCGTCGCGGCCGAGAAATCCGTCGCCCGGTATTCCTCGCAGTCCGGTGCCAGGTGCGACATGATCAAGCCCGACCCCACACCGATCTCAAGTACCCGGCGCGGATGCAACGCCCGAATGCGCTCCACGGTGGTCGCGCGCCATTCACGCATCTGCTCCACCGGAATCGCGGCCCCGGTATAGCTGCTGTTCCAGCCGCCGAAATCGGTACCGAACGCGACCTCGCCACTGTCGACAGGTCGGGCATACTTTCCATTTCCGTTTCGGCCGTACAGGTCGTCGTACACCCGCCGCCACTGCCCCACCAACTCGCCTTCCCCGGCGGTCGCCCCGGCGTCGGCGACCACGTACCCGACCAACTGCTTTCCCGCGTCGGAGTCGTGTGCCACGACCACGGCTTGGGCGACCGAACGATGTTGGGCAAGCACGTTTTCGACCTCGCCCGGCTCGACCCGGAAGCCGCGGATCTTGACCTGATCATCGACCCGGCCCGCGAACTCCAGCACGCCCGCCGAAGTCCAGCGCACCACATCACCGGTGCGATACAGCCGACCACCACCGGTCCGGTCGAACGGGTCGGCGACAAACCGGGCCGCGGTCAGCCCGGCCCGACCGTGATACCCCCGCGCCAGCTGGGCACCGGCCACATACAACTCACCCGAGACCCCCACCGGCACCGGCACCAGCCACGAATCCAGCACGAATACCCGCGTATTGGCCACCGGCGCCCCGATGGGCACCACCGCACCCAGCTCACCATCGGGCACGCGATAGGCGGTCACATCGACCGTCGCCTCGGTGGGGCCATAGAGATTATCGATCCGCAGATCCTGTCCTATGGCACGCAGCGAACGCACCAAACCGGAAGCAAGCGTGTCAGCGCCGGTATTCACCTGCCGCAGACTCTGGAAAGGCCTGCCGGGCAACGATTCCGCGTGCTCGACCAATGCCGACAGCAACGGTGGCGTCGCAAACATCTTCGTCACCGACCACGACCCCACCAACCGGGTGATCTCCACCGGATCCGAGCGCTGCTCGACGGCGATCACCAACGTCGCGCCCCCGCACAGCGCGGGCCAGATCTCATAGGTCGAGGCATCGAACGCGATCGACGAATGCACCAGCACCCGGTCCTCGACACCCGCCGACCACGCCTGGGCAACCAGGTTGGCCACGTTATGGTGGGTGATACCAACGCCTTTCGGAACACCGGTGGAGCCGGAGGTGTAGATCACGCACGCCAAATTCTGCGAGCCCACCCCGACAACCCGGTCCAGTCCTGCCCGGTCACCCTCCTCGGCGGTGTCGAGCGCTTCCATGGAGTCGAGATAGAGGTGTGGTGTCGTGGTCGGCGGCAGTGCGTGGGCGGTCGCGGAGTCGGTCACGACGACAATCGGCGCGGCATCGGCGAGGACGAATGCCAACCGATCCGAGGGGTACGCCGGATCCATCGGCAGATACCCGCCGCCTGCCTTCAACACACCCAGCAATGTCACGATCAGGTTGGTGGACCGGGGCAAGGCCACCGCGACCACACCGTCCGGACCCACGCCGCGCGAGATCAAGGCCCGCGCCAGCCGATCGGCGCGAATGTCGAGCTCGTGGTAGGTCATCTTCCTGTCCGCGCAGACGACCGCGATCGCGTCCGGGGTCGCAGCTACCTGCGCGCGAAACAGACCGGTGATGGTGGTGTTGTCCGGTACCTCGACGGTGGTGTCGTTCCACCGGCGCAACACCAGCTCGCGCTCGTCGGCGTCGAGGACATCGATCGACCCCACCGGGACATCGGGAGCCGACCCGACCTGCCGCAGCAGGCGCACCAACCGAGCAGCCATCGCCTCGACCGTCGACCGGTCGAACAGCTCGGTCGCATATTCGACGAATCCGTTCCACGGATCACCGGCGGGGGCTTCCGCGATATTGAAGAACAGGTCGAACCGCGCGGTCGCGGTGGTTGCGGGATAGGGCTCGATCCGCACTCCGGAAAGCTCGAGGGCGGGCAGGGTGTTGTTCTGAAATGCCAACGTCACCTGGAACAACGGATGATGCGCCGCTGAGCGGGTTGGGTTGAGCAACTCCACCAGCAACTCGAATGGAACATCCTGATTCTCGTATCCGGCCAACGCCTTTTCCCGGACCACGCCCAGGATCTCGGTGAACGATGCGTCCGGCACTACGGCCGCCCGGAGCACCCAGGTATTGACGAAGAACCCGACCAGCTCGGTCAACGCCTCGTCGGTCCGACCGGCGATCGGCGCCCCGATCGGAATGTCCTCCCCTGCACCGAGTTTGAACAGCAACACCGCCAACGCCGACTGCAACACCATCGACACCGTCGCGCCCTCGCGAGCCGCCAAATGTTCTACCGCGGTACGGATCTCCGGATCGATACGGAAGAACACCATGTCTCCGCGATAGCTGGCCACCCGCGGCCGGGGCCGATCGGTCGGCAACCGCAACTGCTCGGGCAGACCGTCGAGCTCATGACGCCAATACTCGAACTGCTGGGACAACACGCTGTCCGGATCGGTCGACGACCCCAGCAACTCGCGCTGCCAGAGCGTGTAATCCGCGTACTGCACCGGCAGCGGTCGCCACCGCGGTTCGTGACGCTGCCGTCGCGCCGCGTACGCCTCCGACAAGTCTCGCAGCAACGGCGTCAACGACCAGCCGTCGCCCGCGATGTGATGGATCAACAACACCAGCACGGACTCGTCGGCGCCCGACCGGAACACGGTGGCGCGGAGGGGAATCTCCGACGACAAATCGAATCCATACCGCACCGCGGCGGTCACCGCCGCGTCCAGCTCGGCGGGATCCACGTCGTCGGTGTTCCGTTCGGCCACCACGACCGGCACCTCGACACTGTCCGGGTCGAGTACCCGTTGGGACGGCACGCCGTCGGCGTCGACGAAGACCGTCCGCAGACTCTCGTGCCGAGTGACCACGTCCCCGATCGCGGCGGTCAACGCCGACACATCCACCCCGTGCAACCGCACCGCCAACGCCATGTTGTAGGTGGCCGACGGTCCCTCCAGTCGGTGGATGAACCACAGCCGCTGCTGTGCGAACGACAGCGGAACAACATCCGGCCGTGGTCGAGCCAGCAAGGCCGGACGCACCTGGACGCCCGCGTCGAGCCGAGTCGCCAACTGCGCCACCGTCGGCGCGTCGAACACCGTCCGGATCGGCACCTCGATCCCCAACTCCACCCGAATCCGGCTGGCCAGCCGGGTCGCCAGCAACGAATGGCCGCCCAACTCGAAGAAGCTGTCGTCCACGCCCACCCGGTCACGTCCGAGGACCGCACCGAACAGCTCGGCCAGCACCCGCTCCCGCGCGCTGCCCGGCGCCCGATACCGGACCGAGGACACCGACTCCGGCGCGGGCAACGCCGCGCGATCCAGTTTCCCGTTCGCGGTCAGCGGCACCGAGTCGATCACCATCACGACCGTGGGCACCATGAACTCCGGCAACCGTTCGGCGGCGAACGCGCGTACGTCCGCGCCAACGAGGTCGATTCGAGCGGGCCCGTTGCCGCCCGATTCGTCTCCTGCCCGGTCGGCCACGACATAGCCGATCAGCTGCTTGTCGCCGGTGTCGGTGTCGCGCACCACCACCAGCGCCCGCGCGACCGAAGGATGCTGCGCCAGTACCGATTCGACCTCGCCGGGCTCGACTCGGAAACCGCGGATCTTGACCTGATCATCGATTCGCCCGAGAAACTCCAACTGCCCGGAGTTGTTCCGACGCACCAGATCACCGGTGCGATACAGGCGACCACCGCTCGGATCGAAGGGATCGGCGATGAACCGTGCCGCGGTCAGATCCGCCCGGCCGTGATACCCCCGGCCCAACTGCGCACCGGCCACATACAACTCGCCCGCCACCCCTACCGGAACCGGCGCCAACCACGAATCCAGCACGAACAACCGCACATTGGCCAACGCGGACCCGATCGGCACCACCGCGTCATCGAAGTGTTCCCCGGCCTCGAACGGTCGGCGGATCGCGAATGTCGTTGTCTCGGTGGGCCCGTACACGTGCACGACGCGGGTGTCGGGGCACAGCCGCAAAGCCCGCCCGAACACCTCGGGCGGCATCTCCTCGCCGCCGACCCACACCTCCCGAAGCCCGGCGAGCGCATCGGGGCGATGGTCGATGAACAACTCGAACAACCGGGTGGTGAGGAATACGGCGGTGACGCCATTCGCCACCAATTGCCGACCCAGCACTGCGATATCGGTGCGGCCCGGCGGCGCGACAACTACTCGGCCACCGCCCAGCAGCGGCACCCAGATCTCATAGGTGGAGGCATCGAACGCGACCGAAGAATGCACCAGCACGCTGGCGTGCGCACCGTCGCGCCAACTCGGCTTGGTCGCGAAGGCCACCACGTTGCGGTGCGTGATGGCAACACCTTTCGGGACACCGGTAGAGCCCGAGGTATAGGTCACGTACGCCAAATTCTGCGGGGCCGCCGCAACGGCCCGATCCGAGGCGGCTTCGTCCACTACGTCGATGGTGTCGAGGTAGAGGCGCGGTGCCGCGGTATCGGGCAGCAGATCGGCGGTGGCGGAATCGGTCACGACCACCACCGGTGCGGCGTCGCTTAGGATGAATGCCAACCGATCCGAGGGATACGTCGGATCGATCGGCAGATACCCACCACCGGCCTTCGATACCGCCAGCAACGCCACGATCAACTCCACCGATCGTGGCAACGCCACCGCGGCAATGCTGTCCGGGCTCACCCCGCGTGCGATCAGGGCGCACGCCAATTCACCTGCGCGCGCGTCGAGTTCCCGATAAGACACTTCGTTGTTGCCGCAGACCACCGCCACCGCATCGGGCGTCCGAGCGACCTGCGCTTCGAACAATCCGGCCACGGTGCCGTCCGGGTCCACCGGGACAGCGGTGTTGTTCCACCGGTGCAACACCAGCTCGCGTTCCTCGACATCGAGGACATCGACCGACCTCACCACGGTGTCCGGGTCCGACACCACCTGCCGCAGGATCCGCACCAACCGACCTGCCATGGCCTCGACCGTGGCGCGATCGAACAGATCGGTGGCGTATTCGATGTATCCGTCCCACCCGGCGGCGGAGCCGTTGCGGTTGTTCCGCGCCCCGGACGGGGCGTCGCCGATGTTGAAGGTCAAGTCGAACCGGGAGGTGTTGGTGGCCGGCATGCAGGGCGCTACCCGCACCCCCGGCAGCCGCAGGGTGGGCAGGGTGTTGTTCTGCAGCGTCAGCAGTACCTGGAACAGCGGATGGTGCGACGCCGAGCGGGCCGGATTGAGCAACTCGACCAGCAGCTCGAACGGCGCGTCCTGGTTGTCGTACGCCGCCAACGCTTTTGCTCGAACCGTACCCAGCACCTCGGTGAATGATGCTGCGGGAGAGACAGTTGCGCGCAGCACCCAGGTGTTGACGAAGAACCCGACCAGATCGGCCAGTGCGTCATCGGTGCGACCGGCGATCGGTGAGCCGATCGGAATATCGTCTCCGGCACCGAGTTTGCACAACAGCACGGCCAGTGCCGACTGCAACACCATCGACACCGTCGCACCCTCACGGGCCGCCAGCTGCTCCACTGCGGAACGCACGTCGGGATCGATGCCGAACAACACCACATCGCCGCGGTAGCTGGCCACCCGAGGACGCGGCCGGTCGGTCGGCAACCGCAACTGCTCGGGCAGACCGTCGAGTTCGGCGCGCCAGTAACCGAACTGCCGGGACAGCACACTGTCCGGATCGGTCGGCGAACCCAGCAATTCCTGCTGCCACAGCGTGTAATCCACGTACTGCACCGGCAACGGCGCCCACTGCGGTGCCCGCCCTTCCCGTCGCGCCGCGTACGCGATCGACAAGTCCCGCAGCAGCGACGCCGCCGACCAGCCGTCACCGGCGATGTGATGAATCAGTACCAGCAGCATCCACTCATCGGCCGCGCACCGAAACGCGCTGGCGCGGATCGGGATCTGCGTGGACAGCTCGAACCGATACCGCGCCGCCTCGGCGACTGCCGCGTCCACCGCGGCGGGATCCACGTCGGCGATGGTCACCGGCACCTCGACGCTGTCCGCCTCGAGCACATGCTGGGCGGGCACGCCGTCGGTTTCGACGAAGACCGTGCGCAAGCTTTCGTGCCTGGCAACCAGATCAGCGACCGCGGCGGTGAACGCCGACGCATCGAACGCACCGGTCAACCGCGCGGCCAGCGGCATGTTGTAGGTGGCCGATGGCCCCTCCAGCCGATGGATGAACCACAACCGGCGCTGCGCGAACGACAACGGCACCACGTCCGGCCGCCGCCGGGCCAGCAGCGTCGGACGCATCGTGACACCGGCATCGAGCCGGGTCACCAACTGCGCCACCGTCGGTGCGTCGAACACCGTCCGGATCGGCACCTCGACTCCCATCACCACCCGAATCCGGCTGATCAGGCGGGTAGCGGACAGCGAATGCCCACCCAGCTCGAAGAAGCTGTCGTCCGCACCGACCCGGTCGATTCCCAGTACCTCACCGAACAACCCCGCCAGCACCCGTTCTCGCTCGCTGCCCGGCGCCCGATACGCCATCGAGGAGGTGAACTCCGGATCAGGCAGCGCGGCTCGATCGAGCTTGCCGTTGGGTGTCAATGGCACGCGGTCGATCACCATCACCACGGTCGGCACCAGGAATTCCGGCAGGCGCTCCGCGGCGAACCGGCGCACCTGTCCTCCATCGAGCGCGTGCGCACCCGTCCCGCCGTTGCCTTCGACCGAGCCGCTTCGATCGGCGACCACGTACCCGATCAGCTGCTTGTCGCCGCCGGTTTCGGTGTCGCGGGCCAGCACCACCGCCTGCGACACCGAAGGATGTCGAGCCAGTACCGATTCGACCTCACCCGGCTCCACCCGGAAGCCTCGGATCTTGACCTGGTCGTCTGCCCGGCCGACGAACTCCAGTACCCCCGCCGACGTCCAGCGCACCACATCACCGGTGCGATACAACCGGCCGCCGGTCGGATCGAACGGATCCGCCACGAACCGCGCCGCGGTCAACCCCGGTCGACCGTGATAGCCCCGCGCCAATTGCGCACCGGCCACATACAGTTCACCGGCCACCCCGATCGGGACCGGCGCCAACGACGAGTCCAACACGAACACCCGCATGTTCCCCAGCGGCGTCCCGATCGGGCTCTCACCCCGGGCGCCATGTGCTTCCCGCAGGCCCAGCTTCGTCACATGCACCGTGGTTTCGGTGATCCCGTACATATTCACCAGGGCTGGACCGCCGGTGGCGCCGACCGAGTACCACGGCTGCAGGTGGGCGTGATTCAGCGCTTCGCCACCGAATATCACCATGCGCAGGGCGGAATCGATAGTGCCGGACACCGATCGAGCTTCGGCCAACGCGTGGAAAGCCGACGGGGTCTGATTCAGGATCGTCACCCCGTCGCCGACGACGAGATCCCACAGCTGCGCGGGCGTGCGCACCACGTCCCACGGCACGACGACGACCCGGCCGCCGTGCAGGAGCGCACCCCAGATCTCCCAGACAGAAAAGTCGAACGCTTGGGAATGACACCAAGCCCAGACATCGTCGGCATCGAATTCGCACCACGGCGCGGTACTCAGGAAAAGCGATGCCACATTGCGGTGGGTGACGGCAACACCCTTCGGCGTGCCGGTGGAACCGGACGTGTAGATGAGATACGCGAGATTGCCGGGCAGCAGCGCAGCGGGCCGCGCTACTTCATGCCGATCTACGTCGGCCTCGTCGATCAGGATAAGGGGAACTCTGTTGTGCGGGAGCGTTTTCGAGGTGGCGACGTCGGTGAGGACCGCGATCGGTGCGGCATCGCCGAGGACGAAAGCCAACCGCTCGGCGGGATATCCCGGATCGATCGGCAGATAAGCACCACCGGCCTTCAACACCGCCAGTATCGCGACAATCAACTCCGCTGACCTCGGCAGTGCCACCGCCACCACGCTGTCCGGACGCACACCGTGCGAGATCAAGGTCCGCGCGACACGGTCCGCCCAGGTATCGAGCTCCCGATAGGAAAGCTCCGCGGCACCGGACACCACCGCCACCGAGTCCGGGGCAATGCGCACCCGGTCCTCGAACAACCCCACCAAGGTCGCGGCCGGATCAACCGGCACCGCTGTGTCGTTCCACGCCTCGACTACCAGCGACCGGTCCGCACCGAGAATGTCGACTGCCCCGATAGGCGCCGCTGGATCGGTTATCGCCTGCTGCAGGTACTGCGCGATCGATCCGAGATAGCCGCGGAGATCATCTTCGGTGTAGAGCTGCGCGTCGCCCTCGATCCGCAGATATCCACCACGGTCCGACTGCCTTTCATAGTGCAGGACGATCGAGAGATCCCCGCTGTTACCCGCCGAGAAGACCTGGAGGTCAGCCTGCCCGCCGGTCATTCGCAAGGCACCGAAGAACGACATGATATTGATGACCGGGCCGAACGGGTTCCCCTTGACGGGCGGCATTTTCAGGTCGCGCCGGATCTCCGACATCCCGTATCTGAGGTGATCTCGGGCACCGGCGATGCTGGCCTGGAGCCGTTCGGCCAGCTGGCCCAGCGACAGGTCCCTGCTCGAATCGACCAGCAGTGGAACGGTATCCGACAGTTGGCACGGCGTTCGCCGCGCGATGGCCGTTTGATTCGAGACCGGCATCTGCACACAGAATTCATCGCGCAACGAATAGCGCTGGATGGCGGCGGCCGCGACGGACATCAACAGATAGGGCAGCTTGACCCCGATCGATTGCGCGGAGCTGATCAGCCGACCCAGCTCCGCACCCGAAATGCCATGTGTGCAGCCGATCCGCCCCGGCTTCGCGCCGGGTGCGGCGTTGCCGGGAAGTCTCAGCGGTTCGATCCCGGGCGGGATCTGCCCGCGCCAGTACTCGCGATCGATCGCCTGCTGGTGACGGCGATACGCGCGATCGCTGTCGATGATCTCGTCGACCGGCACGAAATCGGCCGGCTCGACGGGTGTTCCGGATGCCAGGGCGCAGTACACATCGAGCACTCGTTGGGCCCAGGTGGCGACACCGACGCCATCCATGATGATGTGGTGGAAGCACATCGACAGGAAGTACTGTCCCGCACCGACTTTGAGCAGCGCGACGCGCAACAGCGAATCCAGCTCCAGATCGAAGGCGACCTCGAGTTCTCGGGACATGTAGTCGAAAGCCATCGACGTCGGGGCGGGCTGTTCGGTGAGATCGAGGTAGGCGGGCAGCCAATCCCGGGTGTCCCGTTCGACCTGCATCGGCCCCTCGGCGCCACGGACGAAATTGACCGTGAGCGCTTCCGACTCGGCGAACACCCGCCGCAACGCGGTGACGAAATGACCGAGCTCCAGCTCGGCGTGAATTTCGATATATATCAGACAATTATTGGGAATATCCGAAAGCTCGTGCGCTAACCAGAGTTCTTTCTGAATCGAAGTCAGACTGCGCAGCAGTGATTTGTTACCGGATTGCATGACAAACTCCCTCGCTTATCACCTTTGCCGGGCGGTGCCGATCCACTGCTGGCCGAACGAATTCGTTTTCGGCGGTGCAGCCGCTCAGCACGCGCATCGCCGGACAGCACCGCCGCGCGCCCTGCTCGCTGTGCTGGCAAAGGTGGGGACACGCGGTGCCCCCGGTCGACTGCCGCCGCCCCCGTCGACGAATCCGCGCCGGGTCGCTTCATTGACCACCGGCGCGTCACCCTCCCCGAATCCCCGTGGGCGACAACCCTGTCCGCGGCCCGCGACAGCAGGGCGAAACGGTGACTCAGCTGGTGCGGCGCGTGGTAGAGCCGGGAAGTGGACGCTTGCTCACAACTAGATGAGCCGTTGCTGACCAGACAGCTCGTCGACTGCCGATGAACTCGTAGCCCCCGAATCATGCTGCCGCACACTCGATCAGGATGTCTCGAGCTGCGTAACTGCCGCTGTACTAGTGCGTAAATGACTGGTCAAAGTGGTAACTATCCTGCGTTCCTGCGTCGGAAATGTCCGGCGCCACCTATGCTCAGCGCTGGTAGCACATGGTTCAGGAGGGCTTGTCCATGGCGCACACACAGATCAGATACGGGGTGCTCGGTTCGTTCACGGCAATGCGAGATGACCGTGAAATCGAGTTGGGCCCAGCGAAACAGCAAGCCGTGCTTGCGGCACTGATGCTAGAGATGAACCGGCCGGTAACGGTGAACGCGATCATCGACGGGGTGTGGGGCGAACACCCCCCTGGTGACGCGCGCAACGGTGTGCAGACCTACGTCAGCAGGCTACGTCGCGTCCTTGCTCCGTGCCGTAAGACCGCGGAACCCGCGCTGGTGTGGGCCGAGACCGGGTACGTGCTACATGGCGACCCTTCGCTGTCGGACCACGTCGCGTTCGACCGGCTCATCGCGACCGCCGAGCGATGCCGCCGCGAAAGCGACCTCGACGCGGCGGCCACCCACACCGATGCCGCGTTGGCACTGTGGCGCGGTGAACCGTTCAGCGGTCTGGCGGGTCCGATCATCGAGGCCGAACGCCGCAGGTTGCAGGAGCGCTACCTGACCGCGCTCGAGCACCGTGCCGGGATCAAGCTCGCCCGCGGCCACTACGCCGAAGCAGTCGCCGAACTCGCCCCGCTGGTCAGTTCGTACCCGTTGCAGGAACGGTTCCGGACGCTGCTCATGCTCGGTCTCTACCACTGCGGGCGCCAGGCCGAGGCGCTGATGGTTTTCCAGGACGCTCAACGCCGTCTCGCCGAGGAGATAGGGATCGAACCGGGGCGCGAACTTCGCGAACTGCACCGCCGGATCCTGCGCGACGAGATCGAACCACCGCTCGACGCGCCATCGGGAGCACCGACCGGTCGGAATGAATCTGCCTACGGCGTCGCGGATTTCAACATTCCGGCGGAAGGAGCCCCCACGATAAGCGCCATCGGTGGTACAACCGACGCCGGCAGCACAGAATCGCGGCCCGAGGTGGCGACGAGCCGGAACCAGCTTCCCGGCGATATCGCGGACTTCACCGGCCGCAACGACGAGATGCGTCGCCTGCTTGCCGACACCCCGGCGACCGAGGCCCGCCCGGCCGTATTGATCGAGGCCATCGACGGCATGCCCGGTGTCGGTAAGACGACGCTGGCGATTCACGCGGCCCATCGACTCAGCAGCCGCTATCCCGACGCTCAGCTCTACATCGACCTGCACGGGCATGCCGACGAACGGGCGCCCATCGAACCGATGGTGGCGCTGGACCGGCTGTTACGCGCCGTAGGGGTACCGAGCGAGTCGATACCCCCCGATCTGGATGCCCGAGCGGCGTTGTGGCGCACCGAGATCGCTTCCCGTTCGGCGCTCCTCGTCCTGGACAACGTGGCCGACGCCGACCAGGTTCGGCCGCTGCTTCCTGGCACACCCAGCTGTCTGGTCCTGATCACCAGCCGACGGCGGCTGGTCGAGCTGGACGTCGCCAAAACGCTGTCGCTGGACGTGCTTTCGGCCGAGGACGCTACGGCACTGTTCACCACCATCGTCAACGACGACCGAGTCCTGGCCGAGCCCGACGCGGTGGACGAAACCGTTCGGCTGTGCGGTTATCTTCCGCTGGCGATCCGAATCGCGGCAGGCCGCCTCCGCGCGCGGCCGGTCTGGCCGATCGACCGTTTGGCCGAGCGGCTTCGCCACCCCAGCCATCGACTCGAGCACCTGTCCGCGGGGTCGAGGAGCGTGGCCGCCGCACTCACCGCGAGCTTTCAAGATCTGCCGATCGAACAACAACGCGTGTTCCGGCTGCTCGGCTTGCATCCTGGCCGCGACTTCGATACCTATGCCACCGCTGCCCTGGCCGACATCGGGGTCGACGCCGCCGAACAGATCCTGGAAGGCCTTGTCGATGTTCATCTGCTGGAGCAAGTGGTGTCCGGGCGCTACCGATTTCACAACCTGGTGCGGGATTACGCCGCGACCCTGAGTGAGCCGTCCGATATCGACTGCAGCGCGGCGTTGACCCGGTTGTTCGACTACTACCGGTATGCCGCCTGGGCGGTCGGCAGCAAAATCTTGCCGGACCGCACAATTCGTATCGGTCACCTGCCCAAGCCGACGACACCGACACCCGCACTGGCCGGTCACCATGAATGTGTGGCCTGGTTGCACCGCGAACGGCTCAACTTGCTGGCCATTGCCAGAGAAGCGACCCGGGCCCGCTGGTCCGACTACACCAGGCTGTTCTCCGAAGTGCTGTGGTGGCCGTACGTGACCGGCCTTCGATGCTCCGACGACGTCATAACATTGCACTTCGACGCTGTCGAGGTCGCCCGCAGCAGCGGTGAACACGCGGAAGAGTGCCGTCTGCTCGTCAATCTCGGCTACACGCTCTGGCGAATTCGGCACTACCAGCAGGCCCTGGTGGTGCTCGACGATGCCATACGGCTGGCCCACGGTATGGGTGACTATTCCAATGCGGCCAGAGCCATGCACCACAGTGGGCTGGTCTACTTCCGCTTGGCTCGTTATCGGGATGCGCTGATGGGCTACCACCAAGCCTTGTCGTTGTCGCGCTCGATCGATGACAAGTTCATGGAAGGCTACGCGCTACAGGGTATCGGGCAGGTCTACGAGCGGATGGGCTACTGCGACGACGCACTCGACCATCTCCGGCAAGCCCTCAGCGTCGCCGACGACACCGGCGACCCCTACCTCCGCTCCTGTGCTCTGATGCGCATGAGCGACACCGACATTCGGATCGGCAGATATGACGACGCTCTCGCCCACCTGGCGGACGCCAGGAAAACGCTGGCGCCGATGTCGTCGAACACCCTCTTCCACAACTATCTTTCGATTCGAATCGGGCACGCCTCTTGTCTTACGAAGCAGTACGAGAACGCGCTCGACAACTTCCGGACGGCGCTGGCTCTCGCCGAGCGCAACAATGATCTGATTCTCGAGTGTTGCGCACATTTAGGTATCGGCGATGTCCATCGGCGGCAAGAACACCCTCGGGAAGCACTCGCACATTACGAGCGCGCACTCCAGATTGCCTACGCGTCCGGCTCACCTTACGAAGAGGTGCTCGCCTATGACGCTATCGCCGCGGTCAACCATCACTCGGCGCGCTTTTCCATTGCCCGCCAGCACTGGAAGGCTGCCCTGACGATCGCCGCCGGTCTGGGAATACCCGAAACCCAACGCATCGCCGACCATATCGCCGACATCGACTCCACTGTGCTCAGCACGGCAACGCAAGCCGCCGAATCGCGCTCGGCCGAGTTCCGCAGAGCCGCGGACTTGCTCCGGTGCAATATTCCGCCCTCGCATCGCACGTCCGCCATGGCGATGATGGTCGACCCGGGGCCACCATGACGGTTGGCCGCCTCGTCCCGGCCGCCAGCGAAGTTACCGCTGCCGCCCGAGCAAGGGCAGGAATCGGCCCGTGCGGGCTGCGTAGTCCCCGTATGCGGCCCCGTGGGCAGAGCGCAGATACGGCTCTTCGACCTGTCTGACCTGGATTTCGATGGCGACCACCGCGAACACGAGCCCGCCAAGCGCGACCGCGTTGGGGACCAGCAAAGCCAGGCCCGAGAAGGTGGCCGCTACGCCAGTCAGCACAGGATTACGGACCCACCGGAACGGGCCGGTAGTGACCAGCGCTGTGCGCACGCCGGGATCGACATCGGCCCGCCACGACGCGCCCATGCCCAGCTGGGACACAAAGGTGAGCGCGATGCCGACGACGGCGAGTGCGGCACCCGCGCCGCGAATCGGTTGCGCATCGAGCACCGGAAAGGGCTCCAGCCCAACGAGTTCGGCGATCGGCGCGGCAACGATCCCGAGGAAGCCGACGGTGGAGATCGTCTTCGCCCACCACTGAGCGGTACCGGGCCGGTCACGGACTCGGATCTCGGTGTTCCCGGTGCGCCGGAACTGGACGACCGTGCGCGCACCGACGGCCACCAACAACCACATGCCGATCAGGACAAGCGCGGCTAACGCCATCCCCGAACCTCTTCTCCCCGGGCCAGCACCGACCACGTCGGCCCCACTCCTCCCACGGTATCCGTTTCGTTGATCCGGATGCTGCCGCTGCCCGCCGGATCGGCGACCTAACCTTCGGGATAGAAGACGAACAGCGTGCAACCCGTGGTCGTCTGTGGGATGTGTGAGGAACCTGCGGGGGCATGAATGAAGGACCCGGCGGGATAGTCCCGGTTTCCGTCATTGAAGACGCCGGAGACCACGAAGACCTCCTCGGGGCCCGGTTCGTGCACGTCGATCCCCTGCCAGCAGGCGTTCGGATCCATCTCGAGGAAATATGCCTTCGCACCGTTGTCGCCGACCCACAGGGAGCGCGAGCGGATGCCAGGGAAAAGCTCACGAACCGGGGCGTCCTGCACAGCGGACCACACGTAACCGGACATGTTCTGGTCTGTCGTCATGGAGTCAGCCTCCCCGACCGGTATGCCTCCCGCCGAGTGTCAGAGATGACATCTCGAGGTACTTTTCTGCCATGCACCGCGTTGTGGCACTTGTCCGCTCACCACAGTCGACCTTCGAACTCAGTTGCGCGGCAGAGGTGTTCGGGATCGAGAGAGGAGGAATTCCGGCGCGCTACGCGTTCGACGTGTGCACGGAACACCCTGGACCCGTCGCGACGTCCGCCGGGTACGACATGCTCGTGACAGCTGGACTCGATGCGCTCGACCGGGCGGATACGGTGCTCGTCCCTGGCTGGTTGCCCACCGACGAGCCGCCCTCAGCTGCGGTCATCCGGTCGCTGCGGAACGCACACGCCCGCGGCGCGCGGCTGGTCAGCATCTGCACCGGCGTCTTCGCGCTGGCGCACGCCGGCGTGTTGGACGGGCGTCGGGCGACCACGCACTGGGCCCGAGCGGACGAACTGGCCACCCGCTTTCCAGCCGTCCAGCTCGACCGGGACGTGCTCTACGTCGATCACGGTGACGTAGCCACCAGCGCGGGCGCCGGAGCAGGCATCGACTTGTGCCTGCATTTGGTACGTACCGACCAGGGGGCCGAATACGCCGCGCAGGTCGCACGGAGCATGGTGATGCCACCCCACCGCGAGGGCGGGCAGTTGCAGTACGCGGCACCGCCACACCCGATGCAGATCGATGGTTCGCTTGCGCCGTTGCTGGAGTGGGTAATCGGTCGGCTCGGTGAACCGCTCACGGTCGAGGACCTGGCCGCGCGGGCCGGCGTCTCGTCACGGACGCTCGCCCGCCGCTTCATCGACCAGCTCGGCGTCGGCCCCGGACAGTGGCTGCTCACCCGGCGAATCACGGCCGCACGGGAATTGCTGGAAACCTCGGATCTGCCGGTGGACGCCGTCGCACGCCGCGTCGGACTCTCCTCGGCCACCAACCTCCGCAGGCGCTTTCTTCGCACGCTCGGCACGACACCGGGTGCTTACCGTAGGGCGTTCAGAACCGAACCGGAGCACTCGGTCGGCTTCCAGAACGAACAATTGGCGGAATGACCGAGTACCGCCCCCCACCTGAGCCCTCCACCATGTACCGCTCGGCGGCCTGCATTGGGGTACTCCCAGGGAACTCCCAGCTGGGGTCCAGGTTGGCTGGATGGGGCGGGCGCATTCTGTTGGGATGAGCAGCGCCGAGCCTCTGACCCGTGTTCTCGTTGTCGACGACGAGCCGATGATCTTGGAGTTGTTGCGCACGAGCCTGCGTTATCAGGGGTTCGAGGTGGCTACCGCGCTCAGTGGTAACGAAGGTTTGGACATGACGCGCCGGTTCCGGCCGGATGTGCTGATCGTGGACGTGATGATGCCGGGGATGGACGGGTTCGGTCTGCTCCGGCGGCTGCGGGCGGGCGGGTTCGATGCTCCGGTGTTGTTCCTGACGGCTCGCGATCAGGTCGAGGCCAAGCTGACCGGGTTGAGTCTCGGCGCGGACGACTACGTGACCAAACCGTTCAGCCTGGAGGAAGTGATCGCGCGATTGCGGGTCATCCTGCGCCGCGCCGGGACGTTGGGCCGCGGCCGGGTGGAGCGGCTGACCGTAGCCGATATCGAACTCGACGACGAAAGCCATCAGGTGTGGAAGGCCGGTGCGCCGGTGTTGTTGTCCCCCACCGAGTTCACGCTGCTGCGTTATTTCATGGTCAATGCGGGCAAGGTGCTGAGCAAACCGATGATCCTGGATCACGTGTGGCGCTACGACTTCGGCGGCGATGCCAGCGTCGTCGAATCGTATGTGTCGTATCTGCGGCGCAAGATCGACACCACCGAGCCGAAGTTGATTCACACCCTCCGGAGCGTCGGTTATGTACTGCGCGAACCACAACCGGGTTCGTGGTGAAACGTCGCTTGGCGAGGCTCGGTGCGGCACTGGAACGACGCATCGCGGCGATCCCGTTACGGGTTGGGCTGGTAGTGGTCCTCGTCGCGCTGGCGGCGAGCGTTCTGCTCGGCGCGGGGGTGGTGCTGACCTCGGTGATGAGCCGTGCGTTGACCGATCGGATCGATGAGCAACTCGTCGACGCGGCCCACTCCTGGGCCGAGCCGAGCCCGATGCGGCAGATCGCCGATAGCGACGGGCACCTGCATTGGGTACCCGCTGGCTTTCCCGCGCCGCCACCGTCCTTCGGTGTGCAGCCGCACCGCTTCTTCGAGCGGCGCACCGGCCCGCAGGGTCAGGTCTACTTCCAGATACCCGGCGACGCGGACGGTTCGGCGGTCGTGGCCGACGTGGCGTCGTCGAACACCGTGGGACCGACGACGGTGGGATCGGTCGGCGACGCCGACGTCCGGTGGCGGGTGCTGACCGCGACCAACCAATACGGCTCGGTGACCATCGGGCTTCCACTGACCGAGAACGAGCAGACGGTGACGTGGCTGGTCATCGTCGAAATTGCCACTGGCGCAAGCGCCTTGGTGCTCCTCGGGGTCTTCGGCTACCTGATGGTCCGGCGTAGTCTGCGGCCACTGCGCGTGGTCGAGCACACCGCCGCGGCCATCGCCGCGGGCGACCTGAGGCAGCGAGTGCCGGTGCGCGACGTGGATACCGAGGTCGACCATTTGGCCCGCTCACTCAACGCGATGCTGACCCAAATCCAGTACGGCGTGGCGGCGACCGAGGCGTCGGAGGAAGCCGCGCGCCGCTCCGAGGCGAAGATGCGGCAGTTCGTCGCCGACGCCAGCCACGAGTTGCGTACGCCGTTGACCACGATTCGCGGGTTCGCCGAACTCTATCGGCACGGCGGCGACACCGACCCGGTCCAGTTGCTCACACGCATCGAAGCCGAGGCGGCTCGAATGGGTGTGCTGGTCGAAGACCTGCTGATGCTGGCCAGCCTGGACGCCAACCGACCGCTCGCACAGCAGGCGGTGGATCTGCTCGCGCTGGCCGGGGACGCGGTGCACAACGCGCACGCCGTGGCCGCACGCCAACAGCCCGATGCCCCCGACCGGCCGATCAGCCTGGCGGTCCGCGGCCACGGCACCATGGTCGTGCTCGGCGACGAAGCACGACTGCGCCAAATCCTGGCGAACCTGCTCGGCAACGCGCTCACCCACACCCCACCCGGCACACCGATCGTCGTCCGACTCATCCCAGGTGCCGGTGACGTCCGCATCGAAGTCGCCGACTCCGGGCCAGGGTTGGCTCCCGAGGACACGGCGCGGATCTTCGAACGTTTCTACCGCACCGACACCTCTCGCACCCGCGCCAGCGGCGGCACGGGCCTCGGCTTGTCGATCGTCCGAGCCCTGGTGGCCGCGCATGGCGGCCGCGTCAGCGTCGACAGCGAACCGGGCAACGGCGCCACTTTCACGGTCGTCCTCCCCCGAAACGACGACATCCCCGCCGCACCGTCCTCCGCCGAGGGCGACAGTTCTCAGCAGACGCACGCCCCGGCGGTGGGTGAACGGTGTTGAGGCAGGACGATCGGTTCCCAGCATTCTCCCAGCTTCCGTCCAGGGGCTTTGCAGGATGCCGGACGAACGTTGTCGACATGAGCAAGCCGACCATCGTCCCCGTCACCGCCCCGACCGGTACGGCCACGACCGCGCCGGTGAGCGTCGGCCGGTGACCACAACCGCGAGCGACCTCGGCCAGGCCACCGCCGTCACCGCCGTGCGCCGTCCCCACGCGAGTCGTGAGTACGTGGCGTTGGCGGCGCTACTGCTCGGCACCGCGTGCGCTTACCTGTGGAATCTGTCCGCCAACGGCTGGGGAAACACCTTCTATTCCGCTGCGGTGCAGGCAGGTTCGCAGTCGTGGCAGGCGTTCTTCTTCGGCTCCTCGGATGCGGCGAACACGATCACCGTCGACAAGACGCCCGCGTCGTTGTGGCCGATGGAGATCTGCGTCCGGATCTTCGGACTGTCGAGCTGGAGTATCCAGCTGCCGCAGGTGCTGATGGGCGTGGCGGCGGTGGCGCTGCTGTGGGTGACCGTGCGCCGTTCCTTCGGTCCCACCGCTGGCTTACTCGCCGGACTGGCGCTCGCGTCGACTCCGGTGGCGGCGTTGATGTTTCGATTCGACAACCCCGACGCGCTGCTCGTGCTGCTGATGGTCGCGGCGGTGTGGGCGATGACCAGGGCACTCGACGACGGTCGCTGGCGGTGGCTCGTATTATGCGGCGCGCTGGTGGGATTCGGCTTTCTCGCCAAACAACTCCAGGTGCTGCTGGTGCTGCCCGCCCTGGCAGCGACCTACCTCATCGCCGGACCGCCCGAGCTGGGCAAACGGGTGCTCCAATTGTTCGCCGCGGCTGCGGCAATGGTCGCCGGGGCGGGCTGGTGGCTGCTGATCGCGCAACTCTGGCCCGCCTCCTCGCGCCCCTGGTTCGGCGGCTCCAAGCACAACTCGATCATCGAATTGACCCTGGGATACAACGGACTCGACCGGATCGCGGGAAGTGCCCCTTCGGCGACCTCCGACTCACCATGGGTGAGGATGTTCACCAGCGGCAGGGGCATCGGTCGACTGTTCGATTCCACTGTGGGCGGGCAGATTTCGTGGCTCATCCCGGCGGCGCTATTGCTCCTGGTAGCCGGGTTGGTGCTGCGCGGCCGGGCAGCGCGCACCGATCCACAGCGTGCGGCGCTGATCCTGTTCGGCGGCTGGGGCCTGGTGACCGGGCTGGTATTCAGCTTCATGAGCGGCACCTTCCACGAGTACTACACCGTGGCGCTCGCCCCGGCTGTGGCCGCCGTGGTCGGGGCTGGTGCGGTCATGCTGTGGCGGGAGCGGGAAAAGCGTTGGACGCGTGCGGTTCTGACGCTATGTCTGCTGGCGACCACCGTCACCGCCTGGGTAATGCTATCCCGCGACGCGGTGTTCCTGCCATGGTTGCGCTGGGTGGTGCTGTCCGTCGGAGTCGTTACCGCCCTTACCCTCTCGTTCGGTGCGTCACGTCCGGCCACCGGCGCCGCAGTGGCCGCTGTGCTCGTCGCGCTCGCCGGACCAGCCGCCTATACCGCAGACACCATCGCCAACCCCCACACCGGCGGCATCCCGCTGGCCGGACCCACCGTTCGCGACGAGCAAGCGCGCGGCCCGGAGCCAGCCGGCGCACCCAGCGACCAGGTATTAGCGCGGCTGACGCAGAACGGCACCGACTACACCTGGGTGGCCGCCGCGGTCAGTTCGATGAAAGCGGCCGAGTTCCAGCTGGATTCGGGGCGGCCGGTGATGCCGATCGGCGGTTTCGCCGGTGGCGACCCGGCGCCCACCCTCGCGCAGTTCCAGGACGATGTCGCCCAAGCCCGGATCCACTACTTCATTGCGGGCAAGGCAATGGGCGCGTCGACGGACACCGAGGGCGCGAAGATCACCCAGTGGGTGCAAGAAACCTTCACACCGACCACCGTGGACGGCATAACCCTCTATGACCTGACAACACCACACACCGCAAGTTGATCGCGGCGTCCGAACCGGTGGAATGCATGTATTCGTTTGTTGCACAATTCCTCCGCCTCCAGCGAGTGGGACTTCAGCTACCGCCCGTGTCGGCCATGGAGACGATCGTCTTGGGCGGCGGTTTTAGGGGCTGCTCGGGACACCACCGGCGCAAGACGAGCTGGCCGCGGCCGTTACCGGTAGAGGCGATGAACTCGACGAGTCCCAGCCATACCCCGTTCCAAGCCCGGGCCCAGGCGTGCAGCAGTCCGGGCACGGTTCCGGTCAGGCGCAAGCCGCCCGATCTGAGCCGTAGCGGTACCGACTTCTTCGGGCCGAAGGTTGAGTGTTGGGTCGAGATCGCTTGGCCGAGGTCAACGATGACAGGCCTCGGAGGTTCGACGACCTGACGCAGTGACGGGCTGAACTCCTCCGGTGTCTTGCGTCAACCGGGTGGCCGGCTGCGATGGCGAGTTCGGTTGTCATGGTCGGCGGTCCTGACAACACGCGGTAATGCCGATGTGCGAGCTGTCGGTATCGCGCGATTTCGGTAGGCGACCAATCTCGGGCCAGCTCTGGATCGAATACCTGGGGACCGATGTCTTTTCGTCGTCTGGAGGGAGAGTTCGTGGGTTTCGGTGGTGGAGGTCGTATACGCGTTCTGTATGCGCCGCTCGCAGCTGTTGCTGTAGCAGCAGTGCCCTCTTTCGTCGGCCCGGTGGCGGGTCCCGCTCGGGCGCTGCCGACCACAGGTGTCGGTATCCATATTGCTACTGATTCCGACGATGCTTTGATCGACCAGGCTCGCACCCGTGCTCGCTACGTCGAGGGTCGCACCGGAGTAGTAGCCTCCTTTCTCACGCCCAAGGAATGTGAGGATCCCGAGCTCGAGGCCAAAAAAGCTGTCAAAAGCGCAGTCGAGGCGGCTGATTCGGCTGAGGACGCGGCATCGGCATCCCGCGCCGCTGCCGATGCCGCCGAGGCCGCCCTCCCGGCCTACACCTGCCTCGTCGGCGTCCTTCCTCAGATGATCGAGGATGCCCTGCACACGCGCGCGAAGGAGGAAGCCGAAGAAGCGCTCCCACGGGCCCGCGCAGCCGAAAAGTCAGCTCGTGCCGCCGCCGACGCCGAAGCTGCCGCCGCGGAGTCTCCTACCGATACGAAGCTGGCCAATGACGCGGCGAAAGCTGAGGAGGCCGCCACATGGGCCACTGTCCGTATCCGGTATCCCGACAAAGAGGCACCTCCGGAAATCGAGAAAATCGACGAGTGACGCAGTAGACATCTCCGTCTGTCGTATGTCTACAACCGACCGCTGCGAACGCACTGTAATGCCGCGTGGCGGCCGTTCTGCGCGACCAGATCGACTGCGCAGAACGTGCGCTCTTGTCGATGTGCGATTGACATCGCGAACGGGTCGAGCCGAAAAACACCACCACCCGTTCGGTAGTACACCGCACTGGATATCCGTCCAACTGACCGTCGGCGACGAATGCCTCTACGTGGAAGCAACCACCAGCTCCATCGCGAACAACCCAGACCGAGTCGACTCCAACGCATCCGGCCCTGGCAACGCCAGTGCTGGCTGATAGAAGGGAAGCCCGCCCGATGCGCAAGTTCCACTCGATACCGAGAATCGCGGTGACCACCGGAGCGACCGCTGCAATGCTGATCGGTCTGACCGGAACGTCTCACGCTGCCGAGGGCACGTTCTTCTACACCAGAGCCGACACCGGCCAGCAGACCCTCCTCGGCAGCACACCCAATGGCCAGTGCATAGCCGTTCACGGCGGAGCAACACAGGCGACCAACGACACAGACACCGACGCCCACCTCTACACGAACTCCAGCTGCACCTCATCTCCGAGGTACCTCGGCTCCCGCCAATCAGACGAGTATTCCGCCCCCTACCCGACCTACGTCCTGTTCGGATAGCACCGAACCCGCCGAGGTTGGCGTCCGACCGCCGATCACCAACCACACCTACCAGTCGCAGATGCCGGCGGTCAGTGTGCTCGTGCCGTCGCGGCGACGCCCGACGCAGCGAGCAGGTGTCGGCTGCGACACCGCGGCGACCGGCGGTGATTCGGACGTTCGGCAACCGGCTGGCTCATCCTGGATGGCGAGTCAGCCGACGACACTCAACTCGGCACTACCGGACGTTCTGCGCCGCAGTCGATCTCGCCGCGCAGAACGCCCGCACCGCGGCATGTGCGTGCGTTCGCCGCGGAACCAGCCCGAGCCATGGCCGAGCGCTCAGTGGCATTCCGCACGTTCAAGCCCGATCTGGAGCTGGTCGAATCGCGCCGGTTATCCCAGCAGGAAAGACCCGCCGTGTCCCACCGTCATGACCTACAACGCCTAGGTCCCCGCCCTGAATAGGAGGCCCGCCAACGGCCCGATCAGCTTCTTGAAATCTCGCCGTATCTCCCCCGGCAACGAATCAACGAAGTCGCCCGGTTTCGGAAGATTGTCGGGTATGACATCAGCATCGTGTAGGACGTGAGCTTCGGTGTAATACGAGACAGCGTCCGGCAGTTCGGCAGCGGTGAACTGTTTGGTGCGCATGCTCGCCCAGTCGAGCTCGTGAGCGTATTCGATCGTGCACCCAGCAGCGGGAGGAGAGTCGAACGGGATCCCAGTACTGTGAGGCCTGCGAGCCCCTATGACCACAAGTTCTATGGGCCCTTCGAACCGCCAGCCTGGCGTCACTCCCGCCCTGGAGGCTACCGAGGCGACCTCGTCGGCGAAGCGCATCGCAGAGTCATAGTTCCAGTAGATAGCGCGCCGCTTAGTCCACCCTGTGGCGAGCGGGAGCGACTGTGTTTCGCCCCGGGAGCTGCGGCGTCCGTTGGGTGGTTCGTCCTTGTAGCCGTGGCATCCTGCCAAGTGCAGGTCCCAAAAGTCGCCGGACGATTTCGACCATTGAGTCCAGGCTCTGCTGTTGAAGCGGTTGTACAGCATCCGGTAGCCGAGTTCGTTCCAGAAGAGGATGCAGAGGTACCGGACTCCGTCTGGTCCCCATGGTTCGAACCGGATCTGGCGCAACCGTTCAGAGATGTCGTCCAAGCTTTCCGCTTCATCCATGGTGCAGCCCTTCTGCGCCGCAGCGCGTAGGAACCTCCATTCTGACCGCGCTCCGGATGTGCGGCGAGCAATTGGACCCGCATGCCGAAAAAGTTCAGGACCGGTCAGTCCGTGGAGGGCGTGGCGTCACGCCTGGCGTGACCGGCCCTCGGAACCGTCCACTGCCTCCGCCGCTGACAGGTGAGCTCAATCCTTCACAGTTAAGTAGCGGACGTTCTGTGCCGCAATCCATTTCGCCACGCAGAACGCCCGCCCAGCGGCAGATACGGACGTTCGCAGGACACGGGATCGGCGCTGCCGAGAAGATGACCTACCCGGCACCTCCTCGGCAGCTCGTATCCGAACTGGCACACCGTGATCGTGCGTCACCGCGCGTACCACGACAGAATTCGGTGCCGACCGCCGTATGGACGGGTCAGCCCACATCCACGCCGGGCCGGACGCTGCCGATGCAGACGTTCAAGAACGCGCGGGTCGCGGCAGCAGCGGACGTTCGGCCACGCTGCTGTTCATGCCCGTCGTCGCTGGTGCCGCTTGGATCGATATCGCTGCCTGCCGAGCGACTCGCGCCTGCTTTCGAGCCGACATCTGCTCGTCGATACGCTCATCCCATGATGAGCGCGACCCGATCGCCGCGACGACGTGCGTTGGACTACTACTGGGGGATCTGCCTGGTCGCGATAGTCGGCACAATTGCGTACTTCGCGGTGGCGAGCAATGGATCGGGGGCACTGACGTTGATGCTTCCGACCTGGGTAGCGTTCGTGGCGACATTTCCGTGGCTGTTGTTGGTGGAGACCGATCCTCGGGCCCGCCGCCATATATGCAGGGTCGCGATAGCTACTGCGGTGTCGTGTTTCGCGTTGACGAACGCCTTTTGGGCTGGGAGCAGCGATTTGAGTCTGCTGATGATGGTGTTTCCGTGTTGCACGGTGCTCATGCTGACGTTTCCGTGGCTGTCGCGACTGGAGTCCGACGCTCGAGCTCGCCGCCACATCTTGTGGATCACCGCGGCGTTGTTGATCTCTGGCACAACATGGTACGGCTCATGGTGGGGCCTGGGGTTCCTCGCTGTGCCTGCGGCTATATCAGTGCTGTTCGGTTACGCCTTCACGGTGAGGGCGGTAGTGCGGCAGGCGGGTCGTGTGTTCGGCTTTGGTGACAAAGCGGGGATGGGTGAGGAAATGCTGGATGCGGGACTCCGACAAGGTGAGGCAATCCCGCCAGCGTGACCTGCCGGGCGATACCGGCGTCCTCGTCCAACAGCGACAAGCCGCTCGCAACCCTGGACCAACAGCGCCTCGCGCCGCGAGTCACCACCTATTCGGCATTTGCGTGCGTTGAGAAGTACGCCTCGTTGTACTTCCCGCTGTCCGCGTACACCTTGGCCGCACCTGCGGTCGCGGAACCGATCTCCTTTATCGCCGAGAATCCAGAAGAGGAGGAGTTCAAGCTGGTCAAAAAGATCCAGGCTCGGTTGTGCGATGACGAGAACGACTACAAGCACGAGGATCGGTGGTATAAAACCATTAGAACATGGCACCGTACGAGCTGAAAAAGGCCACGTCTATCCCGGCGGAAACTCGCAAGAGTCTGTACCGAGATGCGAGCCTGAACCAGGAAACCTTGAAGAAGATGTGTCAAGGTATGAAGGAATATACCAAAGAGCTCAAGCAGTTCGTGATCGACTTGAAGGGCGATATCAAGCCGTGCTGTACAACAGAAAAGGGCCTGGAGGATTTCTTCAAAGACAAGCTCAAGGCGTTTCAGATAACGTTCCAGGCTGAGGACGAAACGGATGCCAAGAAGAAGGATGAGCTGTACGAGAAGGCAGAGTCATTGGCCAGTAAATATGAGTAACGAACCGACGAGCTACCGCCTGCAGCGGCAGTGATGCAGGTGCGCAGCGCTCTCGGGGCCAGCGGCAGATACGACGTCCGGTGCGAGTCAAGCCCTGTGGTACGCACATCGGCAGATCCGGAAGTTCGCCAGATCGACTGCCGGGCACCGGCTGCGGCCCGGCCGAACGCGCGGGTCGGATACGAGCGTCGCCGAAGGGCGGAATCCCCTGGTCCTTCGGCGACGCGCCCACTGACCTTCCGCGCTCCAGTGAAGCGCGCTCCACGATGCCGACGCGGCCGTCGAACACGCGCGCACCGCGGCAATATCGGATGTCCTGCGCCGCAGTTGATCTCGCCATGCAGAACGCGCGCCCAGCGGCGATGTCGGGCCTTAACCGGCGGCACGGGCGGCCGCTGATCACCATCAGCCGTACGCGACGCGCGGTATAGCCCGTGCCTCGAGGCGGGGGGTGACGTTCGGGAGCAGGCGAGGTCGGGGGCTCAGATCTCGGTACCGGTGAGCAAGTTCTGGAAGGCGGCTTTGAAGCCCATCAGCCGATCTGTCCAGATCCTGGTGGTGATCTTCCTCTTCTTCTCGGCCGTCAGTCCGGCCGCCTGCAATTCGGGCACGGCCGTGGTTCCAGCCTTTTCGATCTGCTGCACTAATGCCTCGTAGTAGTCGGATTGGAGATCTACCTCCGTACACAGCTTCTTCCTGGCTTTATCGGTGAGCTCGGCCGTGCCCAGGACCTTCAGACGAGCCTTGCCTATCGGGTCCTCGGGTGTGTCCGGCGTACCGAATGTCACCGGGAGAACGTTTTTGTACACGTTGTCGATATCCGCCAGCATCTCCGTGGACATCGAATTTGTGGTGCAGAACGCTTCGTTGAGCTTCTGATACTTCTCCGGCGTGATGATCTTCAGGTCGCTGTCGTCGTCGGGCAACGGAACCCGGAGCAGATAGCGTTTCAAGTCGTTGTCGTTCGGGGTCGGCTCCGCGGCGGCGGCGGCTCCGGCCAACACAGGGACCAGGATGGTCGAGATCGTGAGCGTGGAGAGCAGGAAAGCGCAGGGCTTCCGCATGCGGCAGACCTTCCGTCTCGTGTCCGGACGCTGTGCTCGGCCGGTCGGTGATTGATCGAACCTTTCCGCGGCCCGCCCTGCCCAGATCCGTGGCCAGGCACGGACATGGTGCTTCTCGAGCCGTCATGCGCCCGTACCTGGAGTGGCCGGCCGGAGGGATATTCGTTGCAGATGAGCATACGGATGGCAGACCCGGAAACTGTGCAGCACACTCAGGGTGATCAGGCGGTCACCAGATTCTTGGTTGTCCCATCGCCTGTGCTGCCGGCTCGATAGTGGAGGACCGTTGCTGCCGGTTTCGGTTCCACAGCACGGTCTCAATGGTGTCCCGGTACGCCTGGACGCGGTCGTCGCCGGGCAAGGGTTAGGCGGAGGCCCTGTGGTATGCCTGCGCCTGCAACGTGTAGAACTCGCGGTAGACGCCATCGCGGGCCATCAGCTCGTCGTGGCTGCCCTGTTCGATGACACGACCTTGTTCGAGCACGAATATTCGGTCGGCGTACCGGACCGTGGCCAGGCGGTGGGTGATCAGAACGACGGTGCGCTGAGCGGCATGCTTGCGAATCGTCTCGAAGATGGCATGCTCGGTGCGCGCATCTAGTGCGGCAGTCGGTTCATCGCAGATCAGCAGCGGGGCATCGCGATAGAGCCCGCGCGCCACGGCGATGCGTTGCCATTGCCCACCCGATAGCTCGACGCCGCCCTGATAGGTCGGGTCGAGCAGTGTATCGGCTCGTGCGGGCAGTCCGGCGAAAACCTCGTCGGCGCCGGATGCGCTGGTTGCTGCGGCAAATCCGGCGTTGGCTTCCCGATGGTCGTGGCGGCCGATGGTGACGTTCTGCCTTGCCGAGAACGGCCAGTGGGTGAAATTTTGGGCCACCACGGCAATTCGGTCACGCAGCGACATCAGATCGATCTCGCGCAGTGGCACACCGCCGTAGGTGACCGACCCGCTGTCGGGCTGGTAGAGGCCGCTGAGTATCTTGGCGAGAGTCGTTTTCCCGGAGCCGTTTTCGCCGACAATGGCGATGATCTCCCCCGGTTCGATGTCGATGCTGAGACTGTTCAACGCGGGCCGGTCCGCACTCGGATAAGTGAATGTGACGTCGCGGGCGACGATCCTGTCCACGTCCGCGGGTGCCGTCGTGCCGCCGCTGCGTTCCTGTCGCTGTGCGGCATGGTCGCGGAATTCGAGGTAGTCCCGAAAGAACAGCGCGTTCTCATAGCTCCAGTTCATGCTGTCCACAAGTCCTCGCAGGGAGTTCATGGCGGTGCGGATGGCGACGACCGCGGTGCCCGCCACGGCCAACGGCATTGCGGCAGTGAACAACAGCAGTCCCAGTGTCGCATAGACCCCTCCGACACCCAGGCTCGCAAGCGCCCCGCCGATGGCGCGGGTCTCCGCTTGCTTGCGCTCCAGACGCAAAGCTCGTTGCTGGACCAGCGCGGACAGCCGATCGAACTCGCCGAGTAGGAAGGAGCGCATTGTGTAAGCGCGGATCTCGGCGGCGGGCACCCGGTCGGCCATGAGATCGGTGAGGGTTTCCATCCTGCGCTCGGCGCCGCCGGTCGCTGCGTAGACCTCATAGCTCATTCGTGCCGACCGTACCGACGCCCACCAGGTCGGGGCGAGAGCGAGCAGCAACAACGGCACCAGCACGGGATGCAGGACACCCAGGACGCCAGCGATCATGGCCAGCCCGATGGCGGCGGACAGCAGCCGAAGGACACCGTCGAGCAGTGCCTCCATCGCATGGGGCGAGCGCAGGCGGATTCGATGCAAAGTGTTCTGGAAGGCGTCGTCGTCGAAGGCCACCAGCTCGACACTGGTTGTCAGCCTGAGCAATTGGATCTGGAGGCTACGGCGAAGCTGAGGGGTGAGTCGCGATCGTGTCCAGTCCGCGACCTCTCGCATCACGCCCCGACCGACCACCATCGCCGTCACGAGCAGCAGCGCGGGTGCTGCCGCGCGGATCCGGTCGGGAGTCGGCCCGGCCTCCAGGAGGTGATCGAGTATCGATGTCGTCGCCAACAATCCGACCGCCGTACCGATCTCGGCGATCAGCGTGCACAGCACCAACGCGGCGGTATCGCTCCGGCTTACCTGCCAGCACTCCCGAAGGACCCGGCCGAAGGTGGCCGGTAACTGTCGGGCCATAGTCCAGAAGCCGGTCGCGGCAACCGTCTCGTCGTATGCCGCCCACGGGTCGGCGGTCTTGTCGAGCGCTTCGTCGGAAACCGCCGGTGAATTCGGTCCATCGGGCACGGCGGAATCATGGTCGTCGAAAAGAGCTATGGCAAACCGTTTTCCAGCAAGCGTTGCTTCAACGCCCGCGCGGCGGCCTCAATGTTGCGGGCCTCGGTGATGGCACGCACGACGACCACTCGGTCGGCACCGGCGGCGAGCACCTCGTCCAGGCGCTCTCGGTCGATGCCACCGATGGCGAAGCACGGGCGGGCCGGGCCAGTTGCGCACACAGCGGGCGGATCCGGGCGAGGGCGCGACGCCGGGCTCGGGCCGCAGCGGGAAAGGCCCGGCCCAGCCGCCTGTTTCGGCGGCGAGGAGCAGAAAAACCGTTCTCGGTGGGTGTGGTGAGGCGGACTGAGTGGGGTTCAGCGGCGGTCGAGGCCGGACAGGCGCCAGGCCAGCCTGTTCCGTACAGCCGGAGCCTTCCCGGCCAGTGCCATGGCGGTGTTACGCAGCGGGCGCACGCGCGCCGAGGCGGTGGCGAGGTCGGTGAGCCGACTCGCGATGGCGACCACGGCGTCGGCGGTGCGGCGCCGGGCGGCGGCGTAGTCGTCGAGCAAGCTGTCCGGTTCCCCGGCCAGGACCCGGGACAGGGTTGTCGCGGCGTTCACGGCGTCCTCGATTCCCAGGTTCATCCCTTGCCCGCCGGCGGGTGAGTGCACGTGGCCCGCGTCGCCGGCGAGCAGGACCCGGCCGTGGCGGAAGGTGTCGGCGATCCGGTGATGGACACGGAAACGCGAACCCCACACCACGTCGTCGACTGTTGCGGGGTTGGCCTGAGGTCCGCGTTCGTCGAGCAGCCCTTGCACGAACGCGATATCGGGATCGTGCGGAGCCTCGTCGACCGTGGCCACGATCCGGAATCGGTTGTCGGGCAACGGTGCAACCACCACGAGCCCGGCGGGTGAGAAATACAGGATCACTTCGTCCCTGGGCACCCCGCCGGAGAGATGGACGTCGGCGAGGGTGAACGATTCGGCGTAGGTGCCGCCGGTGAACCCGATACCCGACTGTTCCCGGACCAGGCTGTGCATTCCGTCGGCCCCGAGCAGGTAGCGGGCACCGATCGGTTCGCCGTCGGACAGCGCGGCGACGACCGAATCCGGTTGTTGGGTGAGACCGGTGACCACGGCCGGGCGGGTCACTTTCCCGCCGAGTTCGGTGAGCCGTTCCAGCAAGAATTTCTCGGTGTCGGCCTGCGAGATCATCAGGGTGTACGGGTAAGCGGTGGGCAGATCGCTGAACGGCACCGCCAGCAGCAGCCGATCCCGGTCGCGGATGGCGAAGGTCGGGGTGTGCACGCCCCGTTGCACCAACGCCGGGACCACGCCGTAGGGCTCGAGGATTTCCAAGGTGTGCGGATGTACCACCGCCGCGCGGGATGTGTTGGCGCCCTCGGCCTGCCGGTCCACGACCACAACGTCGTGGCCGAGTTGTTTCAGCGCCACCGCGGCGGTGAGGCCGACCGGTCCGGCTCCGACGATCAGAACGTCTGCGATCGGGGTGTTCATGGTGACTCCTTGGGGTCGAGTTCGGGTTTGTCGACGAGTGGTGGCCAACGGAAGTCGGCAAGCATGTGCCACGGAGATGCTCGGCGGCGAGAAGAGGAACCGGGCGTTCGGCCGCCGCGGGTTCCGGGCTGATGGGAGCGTAGATGTGGCGGGGTGTCAGACCTCGGCCTGTGCTCGCCGGTAGAAGTCGATCTGGTCGGCGACGACGGTGTCGCGGAACGACGGATCGGTGTAGAAGGAGAAATGTGTTCCGGGATAGACCCGCAACTCGCCCTCCGGGGCTGCCTCGGCCAGTTCGCGACTCGTAGCCACCGGTGTTTCGCGGTCGTCGGCGGCGGCACAGACCAGCAATGGGCACGACAGCCGCCCGGCGGCCGCGCCGGGTCGGTAGCGCATCATGCTCAGCAGCGCTCGGGGCGCGATCCTATTGCGCCACAAAGTTTCTCCACCGCCGGTGAGGGTGCGGATGTGGTTGTCCGCTTCCGATGTCGCGGTGACGGCAAGTTCACCCGGACGGCCGACCATCGGAATGTAGTACGGCCGCATGCCCGCGGCGCCACGCAGTCGGTCGTAGACAATCGCACCGAGCAGTTTCCAGGTCTCACGGGCCTTTCTGCCCTCGACCTGCTTCGGGAACCCGTTGAACGGTATCTGCGCCACGACGGCCCCGATGCGTGGGTCGTCGGCCGCGACGGCCACCGCGTGTGCCCCGCCGAGAGAATTGCCCCACAGCAGTATTCGCTCGGCGTCGATGCGTTCGTGTGAGCGGGCGAACGCCACCGCGGCACGGATATCGGCGAGCTGGCCGCCGATATCGGGAAGCTGCCGTGGTTCGCCGGCGCTCTCGCCGAAGCTGCGGTAATCGAACACGAGAGCCGCGAAGCCGGCGCTCGCGAAACGTTCGGCATAGTCGAACAGCCGGTCCATCGTTCCGCTGAAGCCGTGGCAGAGCACGACACAGGGCAGGCCTACGGTCTCGGCGGGAAGTGTGAGATATCCGGCGCACCGGGTTCCGGCGGCGTTGAACGAGACTTTGGTTCGCATACGGATCGCCCCTACGGCAATAGACTGACTATCGGTAAGCACCATAGCGAATCTCCTGACCGTAGGTAAGTGGTTGAATGACATTCGAGCGAATCCTGGCGGCGGCGCGCACCCTGTTCGCCGCCCGCGGCTACCGCGCGACCTCGATGCAGGCCATCGCGGACGAGGTGGGTATCACCAAGGCCGGCCTCTACTACTACTTCGACTCCAAAGACACGATCCTGCACCAGCTCACCCGGCCGCTGCTCGACGAACTGGACGCGGTGCTGGCCGCGGCCGAGTCCGAACCGACCGCAGAGGCGGTGCGGTGGCGCGCGATCGAAGGCTACGTCGATGTGCACCTGCGTCACCGCCACACGCTGACCATGCTCGTCAGAGATATGACCCTGCTGGTCGAGGCCCCGGTCGGCGACCGTTTCCGGACCGCGATCGCCTTGGCTAACGAGCTGGTGGCGGGTCCAGGGGCCGGGATCGAGCAGCGGGTGCGGGCCTCCCAGGTGGTTGCGGGCCTGGCCGATCCGGTGGTGCTGTTCCGCCACGAACCGGCCGACCGGCTCCGGTGGCTGATCCTGGACGGCGCCCGGGCGCTGCTGGGTGAACCAGGCCCGGCTCGGCCGCGCGGGCGGGCCAGAGGCCGTAACGGCGGGCGGCCCGTGAAGCTCACCGGCGAACAGGTCGAACAGGCGCGCTCGCTGTACGCCGACGGTGCCGACGCCGAGGAACTCGCCCATCGGTTCGGCGTATCGCGCGCGACTCTCTACCGCCATCTCAAAAACAAATAGTTATGAGATCTGATTATGAGATGCGACCTCCCGGCCCTGCTCGTCAGCGCAGGAATTCGCTGATCATCGAATTGGCTGGGGTCGGGCAGTCCTCATGGACGGTGTGTCCGCAACCGGGGAGGGTGGCCGCGGTGGCACCCGGGATCCGTGCCGCCAGTCCGTGCGCCTGCGAGGCGGGCAGCCAGGTGTCCTCGGCGCCCCAGAGCACCAGCGTGGGCGCGGTGATCCGGCCGAGCCAGGCGTCGGTGAGCCGATAGTCGAGGTTGCGCCACAGTGCCAGGAAGCCGGCACGGTTGGCGGGCCGGGAGAATGGTGCGTAGAGCTCGTCGATTACCTCGTCGGTTACCAGTTCGCGGTTGTGGAAGGTGCCGCGGATGCTCTCGGCATACAAGGTACGGTCGGTCAGGGTGGTGGCTAGCTCGCCGAGCACGGGTGTGGTGAACAACGGTGTGGTTGGGGCCTTTTCGGCGTCCAGTCCGGGCGCGTCGAGCAGGACGAGGCGTTCGACGCGGTCGGGGTGCTCTTCGGCGAAGTACAGGCTCCAGGCCCCGCCCCAGGAGTGGCCAACGAGAGCTGCCCGGTGCAGACCGAGGGCATCGAGGAAAGTCGCGAGCGCCCGCGACATGGCGGGCAGGTCGTAGGCGAAATCGCGCCGGTGCAGTTCGGTGAATCCCTGGCTGGGTAGGTCTACGGTGTAGACGGTGTGCTCAGCCGCCAGAGCCGGGACCGTATCCCGCCAGGAATACCCCCACAGCCCACCCCCGGCGATCAGCACGACGGGCGACCCGGCGCCGGTCCGGGTGTAGTGGAAGCGAGCGAGATCGGTGTCCACGAACGAGGACTCCACACGAGTCAGGTACTGCGAACTCTGCGGCTGTCCCGATGCCACGGGGGCGTGGATCGTGAGCGCGCCGACCAACGCGACCGCCACGGCGGCGAATGTTTTGAGCAGCTTCGATGTCATTGCGGAACCTTCTGACGAACGGATCTTTCTGCTACTTGGACAGGAGAGCGCAGCTCGCTGTGACGAGGTGTGCGTCAAGTCACACCTCGGCCGTGTCGCTTGCCTTTTGAAGCGTGCTCGTAATGCACAGACAACTCGAGGGACGAGGCGATCGAACTCGTCGAAAGTCACGCCGCAAAAGTCCTCATCATCGAACACATCCGCCGTCAACGTGACGTGCACGGAAATCGGCCTTGCCGCGCGTTCGGTGGTGCGCGGTACACGCCGCGCAAGCGGTAATGAACGACGTTGCCCGCCAACATCAGATGCGCTGAACCGGGAGCAAGCCGCGTCATCCATCTGTTGGATGTATCCAACGCAACAACGATGCGTTGGAGGTCAACCGCAGGTCGCTCCCGCCGCCTCCTCGAACCTCAGCGTTGACTTCAACCAGGAGCTCGAAAGTGAACAATCAGGCCATGCGCGTACTCGCCCGGTTCAACCGGCACGTGACAAACCCCGCGTTCCGCGCGGTCGCCGCACACGTCCCCGGCTACGCCAACGTCGTACACACCGGCCGACGAACCGGCCGCCGCTACCGCACACCGGTCGGGATCACCTGGCAGCGCAACGAACTTCGGATCGCATTGAACTACGGGATGCACAGCGACTGGGTAAAGAATGTGCTCGCCGCAGACAGCCTCACGCTCGACCACAGGGGTAAGCGCATCACGCTGACCGAGCCGCGAGTAGCCCAGATCGGCGGCCGAGACTTCCTGCTGGCGACGATCCCCCGCTGACCCCAAGCCAATGCCCGTCCCGGCTGGTCCAGGTAATAGGACGGCCGATGACCTATTGGTCTGGGAGGATGGCGTTCGTGCGTGATCCCTCAGGTCGGCTGCTGCGACTGCTGTCGTTGCTGCAGTCCCCGCGCGAATGGACTGGTGTGGAGCTGGCCGAACGCCTCGGCGTCAGCCCGCGCACGATACGTCGTGATGTCGATCGATTGCGCGCATTGGGCTACCCGGTCGACGCCACCCAGGGCAACGTCGGCGGCTACCGCCTGACCGCGGGCGCTGCGATGCCGCCGCTGGTTCTCGCGAGTTCCTCTGTCGCACAAGAGAAGATCCGTTTCACCTACCGCAGACCCGGCGACGCCTCCAGCAAACGCCTGGTCGAACCGCACCAGCTCGTCGCGGCGGGCCGCCGCTGGTATCTGATCGCCTTCGACAACGACCGCGACGACTGGCGCACCTTCCGCGCCGACCGCTTGGCCGACATCCACCGCACCGGCGTGCGGGTACCTCGGCGGGATCTGCCCGGCGGGGTCGACGCGGCCGACTGGCTCACCAGGTCACTGACCGCCGCGTCCGGCTCCGTTCGCGCCCACGTTCGGCTACACGTGCCGCTCGCATCCGCCGCCAGCCGGGTACCGCGCGAAACGGCCTGCTCGAAGCCATCGACGACCACCTGTCTGCTCACCACCTACCCCGACAGCCCTTCGTACCTCGCCCGCGCCATCGCGTTGCTCCCTGTCGGCTACACCGTGCTCGACCCGGCAGAGGTCATCGCACAACTGCGAGCACTCACCGATCGCGCCACCAGAGCCCTGCATTCACCGTGATCTGAACCTCATGTCTCCGCCGGTCTAATAGGCCTTTCGCTGACCTATTGGCTTCCTACGGTGGCTGGGTAAGCACGCAACCACAGCCAGGAGGAATCATGGGGTTCTTGTCCCCGGGCCAGGTCGTCTGGTTCGAAATCGGTACCCACGACGCCGCGATCGTCGAGAAGTTCTACAGCCAGCTCTTGGGTTGGCGTTTCGAGGTCGATCCCGACTCTTCGGTCGACGGCCGCCGCTACATCCGCATCATGGCACCCTCGGCGCCGTGGCCGATGGGCGCGATCAACGAAAACCCTTCCGGCGGTCAGCAACTCAACATCTCCGTCTTCTCCAACGACGTAGCGGGAGACACCGAACGCCTCACCGGACTCGGTGCCCGGGTCCTGGTTCCACCCACCCAGGTCGCCGAGGTGACCTCATTCGCGGTGCTGGCCGACCCGCAAGGCAATCCGTTCTCGCTGTTCTCACGCACCGAGCGCGAAGACCTCAAAGACCGCGCCGAAGCGACCGAGGAACACATGACCCAGTCCGCTGACGCCCCGGCACCGGGCTCGATGGCCTGGTTCGAGATCGGCACCACCGATTTCCACACCAGCCGCGACTTCTACACACAGGCCTTCGGCTGGCGGTTCGAGTTCGACGAATCCGCCGGCGGCAAACCGTATTACAGCATTTTCACCGGTAACCAGTGGCCTGCCGGTGGTCTGTACGACCACGGCGCCGATGGCCAGGACTACCTGATGCCGAGCTTCCTCACCGACGATGTGCCCGCCACGACCGACACCGCCGAAACCCTCGGCGCTGTCGTGGAATTCGGGCCCGACTCGAACCCTGACGGACTGGTGTACTCGCGCATCGTGGACCCCAATGGCAACCGGTTCGGGTTGTTCACCGCCGCCACCCAAGCCTGAGCTGAAGAAGGGAATTACGCGAATGAAGATCGCTTTGCTGGGAACCGGATTCGGGCAAGCCCACGCCCAGGTGTACGCCGCCCGCGGCGACGTCGAGGTCGTGGTGTTCGGCCGCACCCCGGCCGCGCTGGAACGCATCCATGACAGCTACGGCTTTCCGACCACGACGGACCTGGACAGCCTTTACGACGACCCGACGATCGACCTGATCGATATCTGCCTGCCGACCGCACTGCACGCAGAGCACGCGTTGCGCGGTGTGGCGGCGGGCAAGCACGTGCTCTGTGAGCTTCCGCTGGCCTTGACGATGGCCGACGCCCAACGGGTCACCGCGGCGGCGGAAGCCGGTGACCGCCAAGTGTTCGTGGACATGTTCGACCGGTTCGGCCCGGCCAACCGAATCCTGTTCGACGCGGTCCAGGCGGACACCTACGGGACGCTGCTGGAGCTGGAACTCGAACTGCACACCGCGCTGCGCTGGCCGGGCTACGACCTCGGATTGGACTCCATCGCCCTGGATGTCATGCACGGCGACCTCGACATCGTCAGCCAAGTGCTCGGCGTCCCCGAATCGGTGTCTACCACCGCAGTCCCTGGCGGACAACGTGGTTCGGCCGCCCACGCGACCCTCACCTACCCGCACGCGGTGGCTCGGGTGAGCGCGTCGTCACTGATGCCCGACCCCTACGGCACGCGCGGCGGCTACCGTGCCACCTTCACCGACGGCATCCTCGAACACCACTTCGGCGATGGGGAGGATTCGACCGTTGTCGAGTACACCTCCGCTGGGCGTCGCGCCCTCGCCGCCGAGGGACCGGACACCTACACCGCGATGATCGAGCACGTGCTGACCTGCCTGCGTGGCGAGACCGAAAACCGCATCGCCCTGTCGAGCGTGCTCGACGCACTCGCGGTCACCCTCGACATCCATCAGGCAATCCAGCACGAGTCGCGATGAATCTCCATTGAGGTTGTCCCGCCACCCAATTGCAGCCGAGCCACTGCTCGGTGGCGGGACTGAACATCGGTGGTACAGCGGGCGAACTGTGGCGGTAGGAGGTGTCACCGCGGGTGCGGGTCTCATAGTTTTCATTCCGTGTGGAAATGTCTGCTCTGTCTGTTCATCACCCTGACGGTGATCACCGTTCCCGGTCCGGCTCACGCGGCGGCGGGTGAATCAGCCGAAGCACGCGGCGCGGTCTTCGTCGACGAAAACGGCAACGGTGTGCGCGATGGTGGTGAGCGGGGGCTGCCGGGCGTATCGGTCACCGACGGATCGGCCTGGGCGACGACCGGCGCGGACGGCGATTACCGCCTGCGGATCGATCCGCGGCGCCGGGAAACCGATCTGATCCAAGTCGTTTCACCGGATGGGTACACGCCGGTGCTGCGCGAGGATTCCGTCCCACGGTTCTTCCGCCCGCTCGCCGAGGGCGTACCCGAACAGGACGGCATCGACTTCGCCCTGGTCCCCGACACCCACGCCGCCGATCCGCGTGAGCGGTGGCTGATGGTGTCGGACACCGAGACCGACAATCGCAGCGACACGTCCGCCGCCACCACGCTGGCCCAGTGGACCGGGCAGGTCCAGGCCATGGCGCGGAACCGGGAGGCCACCGTCGCCATCGCGACCGGTGACATCACCGTCACCGACTACACCGCGCCGGATCGACGCCAGGGCAGCTTCGACATCCTGCGAACCGGTCTGACCAGGGGCGGCTTCGGCCGCCCGTTCTACCCGGTGATGGGCAACCACGACGCGGGCGGCACCGGAACGACGTCCGGGTACGCCGCGAGCATGGAGGTCTACCGGCGGAATATGGGACCGGAGTGGTACAGCTTCGACCGCAACGGCCGTCACATGGTGGTGCTGGAGAACAACTACGACACCGCGGGGCTGGCTCCGCAACTGCAATGGTTACGCGAGGATCTGCGCCGACACGGTGCGGGCAAGCAGGTGTTCGTCTTCGCCCATCGGTCGCTGTTCACCAAATTCGGTGCGGGACAGTCTATTCAGCCGATAGTCGATGAACTCGCACACTTCGACACGCGAATGTTCGCCGCTGGCCACAACCAGCAGAGCGAGTTCCGCCGCGGCGCTTTCCCGCGCTCGGTGGAGGTGAACAACATGGGCGCGACCTACGGCATCGATGGCGCACGACCCGGCTACCAGGTGCTCGACTTCTCCGGCATCACCGACGACCCGGCGACACCGCAGAACGAGGACACCGGCTATGTCTCCGGCGACCACCGCCAGTTCTTCGTGCACGACCGGACGGCGCTGGTGAGCCCCGCACCGAACAGCGTCCACCACGCCGGCGCCCCGATCCCGGTGGATCTGCACATCGAGGACGACGGCCGGACCCCGGCGAGCGCCCAGGTCCGGGTGCGCGACGACCGCGGCGGCGACGCGTGGCACGCGGACCTGCGCTTCGGCACCACCAACAGTCGACCCGGCAGGGTGAACTGCTACTCGCCGCCCGGCGGGCGCACCGAGCCGTGCCCGGCCATCCGAGCCAATTGGGCGACCGCACACGACAGCATCCCGGATCTGCGGCCGGGGACCTATCGCATCGAGGTGACCGCGACCGGTACGTCGGCCGAGCAGTGGCCGACCATGCACGGCACTTTCCACGTGGATGAGCAGTCGCCGCTCCCGGCGCATGGTGCCGACTGGCCCCGCCAGGGCGGCAACGAATCGGGCGGATCGGCAGCGGCTTCCGACCCGGGCGCCGAGCTGGACCAACGGTGGTCGGCCAATACCGGCGAACACTTCGGCCTCGACGGCGCCGCCGTGGCCGGCGACACCGTGATCGTGACCTCCCAGGCCTTCGCCTCCCCGTACCACCAGGTGCTGGCCTACCACCGCGATACCGGCCGCGAGCTGTGGCGGACCTATCTGGACGGTGACGCCGAATCCTTTCCCACGGTGCAGGGCGGCCGGGTCTATCTCACCACCGGCGTCGGCCGGGTCTACGCGCTCGCCTTGGACACCGGGGCCGTGGTGTGGGAGACCATCGACGACGAACACCGCACCGGCGACACCGTACGCCGGTACGGCCGGGCGGGCGGCCCGGTGAGCGTCTTCGACCTGCCCGGGCAGAACCGCGCGGTCACGGTTTATCAGCAGTACGACCGGATCGTCTGCCGCGACGCCGCGACCGGAGACCGACTACGCGGCGGCTTCACCGCACCCGCGGGGTGGGGCGAGTTCCACAGCACTGCCGTGCGCGGCAGCGACGCGACAACGGCCTACCTGCACTCGGGATCGAGCCAGACCCTGATCGCCATGGACCTGTCCACTTGCGCCCGCCGGTACTCCGTCGACACCGCGGGCGGACTGTTCAGCCACTCCTCCCCCGCGCTCACCGACTCCGATCGCCACCTGATCACGATGACCGCAGGTGGACTGACCGGTCACGACCCGCGCGACGGGCGCGCACTCTGGCACGCCGACATCCCCGGCAGCGCATGCGAACCCGGGCCGCCCCCGGTGACCAGTCCCGCGGTCCGCGGGCAGCTGGTCTATGTCGCGTCGGCCGATGGCAAAGTCCGCGCGTTCGACAGTCTGGCGAGCAAACCGGCGCAACCCTTGTGGGAGACCGGCGTCGGTTATCTGCCGGGCACCGGCCCGCTCGACGACCCCGCGCGGGTGGCCGCGGGCTGCACGGCCGCGCCCGATGCGCCCGCGATGCACGCGCTGACCACCGAGACCGTGGTCTACGCGGGCACCTGGGACGGCAGGCTGGTGGTACTGGACCGCCGGACCGGAAAGCTGTTGCAGCAGTACGACCTCGGCGGCGCGGTCGCCTCCGCGATGTCGGTGACCGGCGACTGGCTGTTCGCCCTCACCACCGACGGCACCGTGCACGCATTCGCCCGCCGCACCCCGACGGCCGAGCAGCCTGGCACCTGACTATCGGTCTCGCGGCGGGGATTTCGAGGAGCCGGAGCACGCCAGCTCTGGACGAGGACGGATGTCAAGGGTGGCAGCAGGAGTCGGGCGTCGCGGTCGGCGCCTCATCGGGTTCACTTGCGGCTGCCTCGATTTCGGCCAGCATGCGGGTACGGTCCTGCGGGCCGAGGTAGCGGCCGCGGGTGATGACCGCGTGGATCCGGCGGGTGTTGGTGATGTCGGCCAGTGGGTCGGCCTCCAGCACAACGAGATCAGCCTGCTTACCGACGGCTATGGTGCCCGTCTCGTGCGCGCGGCCGAGGCACTGTGCCGCGTCGCGGGTGGCCGATTGCAGGGCGGCCATCGGCGACAGCCCGGCGCGCACGAGCAGCGCCAGTTCGTCGTGCAGCGCGAAACCGGGGAACACATACGTGTAGCCCGCGTCGGTGCCCGCCACGATGCCAACGCCAGCCTCGTGCATAGCGTTGAGCAGCCGTAGCCGCGCGTCGCCGAACCGAAGCAGCTCGGCCACTTCCTGCGGGGTGCGCGGTGGCCGGACCCGCATCCTCGCCAGCCATATCGCCCGCAACGAGATCGGGATGTAGCGCAGCCGATCCTGCACCACGGGATCGCCCAGGATGGTCTCGGGCGACAGTGACATCTGCCGTTCGACGAACAACGTCGGCGACTGCCAGATGCCGCGCTCGACCATCCGCGTGAACAGCGCCTCGGCGCGCGCCGGGTCGTGCGTGGCCACGGCCTCGCGCTCGATCCGGTGCAGCTGAAGGCCCCACCAGTTCGGGTCGGTCGGGTCGTCCGGCATGGCGGTGAGCTGTGCGTACAGTTCCTCAGCGTTGTGCGATGTCGACGTGAACAGGTTGTAGAGGTGCTCGTGCGTGTGCTGGCCGCGCTCGACCGCGACCTGAACGGGCACCCGTGCGGGGACGTGACCGGCGAACGGCAGCCCCACCTTGCCGGACTCGTCGGCGATAGCGGCGTAGCACTCCGGCGACAGGAACGAATACACCTTGACGAAGTCGGCGCCTCCGTCCTTGGCTCGGTGCACGGCCGCGCGCGCCTCGGCCTCGGTCCGCACCAGGTCGACATCCGGCCACGGGCTGCCCGGACCGTCGATGACGGTGCTCGCGATCACTAGCCGAGGACCGAGCACCTCCCCGGCCTCGACGCGCCGCCGCAAGTCGTGGGTTTCCGGCACACCCCACATGTCGCGGATGCCGGTGACGCCGTGCACGACATGCAGTAGAGCGATGGTGCTCTCGAAGAACGTCGAATGGGCATGTAGATCCCACAAGCCTGGGATCACGTACTTCCCATCGAGGTCCACCACTCGAACGCCGGACAGACGCGGCACTTCCGGGTGCTGGCCCACCGCCAGGATGCGATCCCCGGACAGCACCACTGTCGAGTTCCGCGCCGGTGGCTGCCCCGTTCCGTCAATGACCGTGGCACGCACCAGCACCGTGATGTCCGGTGCGGCGGCGGCTGGTCGCCCGGCGCCCAGCGCACCACCGGCCACCGCTGCCCCGAATGTTCCTCTCGCCAGCCAGGACAGGAACTCCCGGCGCTCGACATCCCCCCACGACTCCATCGCGAGCCCTCCCTGTCGCTGTTCAGCACTGGAACGCTGTGGCTACCACCATCTTTCCGGCCGATTCCGCGCGGTTCAACTCGACTTCGCGACACCGTGCCCGCGCGGTCGCACAGTTCCGCCACCAGTGTTGACAGCTCACTCGGTGGCGATTCTGCCGACGGCTGCTCGACTCTCGATCGCGCGTCAGCTCATCAGGCCGCTCTGATACGCCAGGACAACGGCCTGGGTTCGGTCTCGGGAACCGGTCTTGGCGATCACGTGCGCGACATGGGTGCGGGTGGTCGCCGCACTGATGAACAGTTCGGCGCTGATCTCGGCGTTGGAACGGCCGAGTGCCATGAGCACCAGCACTTCTCGTTCTCTGGCGGTCAGGGCCGAGAGCGTGGCCGGTGCGGTAGCCGCGCGGGGTCCGGCGCGGCGCAGGGCGCCCAGGACGCTGCCGACAATGGCGGGATCGAGCCAGCCGTCGCCTGCGGCGCAGCGGCGGATGGCTTCGACGAGATCGGCTGGGGCCGCGTGTTTGAGCAGGAAGCCGCTCGCGCCCGCGGCGAGTGCCTCCTGGACGGCGGTGTCTTCGTGAAAAGTGGTGAGCACCAGGACGGCCGGTGCGTCCGGGGTGGCGGTGATCGCCCTGGTGGCTCCGACACCGTCCAGGATCGGCATCCGCAGATCCATCAGGACTACTTGGGGTGCAAGGGTTTTCACCGCATCCACGGCAGCGGCGCCGTCACCGACCTCGCCAACTACCTCGATGTCCGGCGCTGCGCCGAGCAACATGACGCAGCCCGCGCGCACCAGCGCCTCGTCCTCGGCGACGAGCACGGTGATCGTCACGGCACCTCTATCGATGTGTGAGCGGGCAGCGTCGCGTGGACGCACCAGCCGTCGTCGTCCGGTCCGCCGGTCAACGTGCCGCCCAAAGCGTCGAGGCGTTCCCGGAGGCCGCGCAGCCCGGTGCCGGACGACAGTGCCGCGGCAGCAGGCGTCGGGTGGCCGCCGGTACTGCGGACGGTGAGGTCGAGGGTGTCGTCGGTCCAGGCGATGCCGAGCGTGACCGTCGCGCCGCGGCCCGCGTGTTTGGTGACGTTGGTCAGCGCCTCCTGGACAAACCGATAGGCCGCGAGGTCGGCATCTGGGGCAAGTGGTCGCGGCGTGCCGGTGACGTCGACGCGCACGTGCAAGCCTGCGCGGCAGGCGGTTTCGAGCAGCCGCTCGATATCGGCGAACCTGGCCGGAGGTGCGTCGGCGGGATCGGGTGAGCGCAGCAGTCCGAGCATGGAATGCAGTTCGGTCATGGCCTGGGTACCCGCCTGCTCGATCACCTCGAGCGCCTGCCGCACACGGGGATCGGCGCCGGTGGCGAGCGCTCGGGCTGCCCCTGCGTGCAGGATCATGCCCGCCACCGCGCCCGTGACACTGTCGTGCAGTTCGTGTGCGAGTCGCAATCGCTGTGCGGCCAGCGCTTTTTCGGCCTCGGCGGCCAGGCGTTGCCGTTCGGCACGCGCGTGCTGTTCCCGCGCGTGGGCCAACCTGCCGAGGCCCCAAGCAATGGACAGAATGATCGCCCACGCCGCCGCGGCGGCGGCGAAGTCGCGCAATTGGGTCCCGGAGGGGACGGATTGCACGGATCGGTAGCTGAACAGGCCGAGCGGCAGAGCGGAGGCGACGAGGACGAGCCGGGCGGTAGAGCCGGGTACCCGGCTCGCCACCGCGTAGGCTGCCACGAGCAGGTAGGCGGCCGGATAATATTCCGGGACAACCAGATTGACGCTGGTGTAGAGCCAAACCACTACCCATACCCCCAGCGGGAACCGGTGCCGCAGCAGCAGCGCCACGCATAGACCGGTGGCGAGGGTGGGCACCGCCCACAGTGGCAGCGTTCCGCCGCCGGTCAGCTCCCGGTCCCCGCCCCAGAAGGCCAGATCCACGGCGCCGGTGACGAGCACCAGTGCCGCGTCGGCGACCCGGCGATGCAGGGCGGGCGACCGCCGCGGCTCGGTCACCGCACCGAGAGCTTCCTCGGTCGGTGGATCGGGTCCTGCCGTGGGTCCAGTGGACCCGCGAGCGGCGGCTGCTCCGCGCGGGCCGCCGCGACCCGCCACTGTCCGCCGCGTCATGGGCAGCAGTTTCCCACGAATCACGCCGACGGGTCGGCGGTTCTCCGCGCTCTCACCTGCCGAGATAGCGTCCTGGGCTAACGGATTCGGCGGGTTCAGCCGCCGCCGAAGAGACGGCGGATGAACCGGATCGGATCGTCCACGGGGATGCCGCCGAGGCCGGGCGGCAGCCCAGCCTCGGCGATCGCTTCCGCCAGCTGGATGTCGGGCGGCGGCGGTACCTCGGCGAGTACCGCGCGTACGGCGGCGACTATCTCGGCGTTGGTGGGTTCCGGGAACGGCTCGAGGCCAAGCGGATCGTCGCGCATCACGATCGGAACTCCCCGCACCGGCGCCGACGAGGCGACAGCGAACTCGAGCAGAACCAGATCCGGAGCCTTGGGAACCACCCGTACCTGCGCGACATCGATAACCTCGGCGATGTCGCGCTCGGCAGCGGACACACCGACCCGCAGTGCCCGCGGCCGGTCTGCGAGCGCCCGGTCCAGCGGCGGATGGACCAGCGCGAACTCCGGTTCGAGCAGCGTTGCCGCGCCGAGCAGTTCACCGGTCGCCCCGGCCTCGCCGACCGCGTACACCACGACCAAGGTCTGCCTCGTCATGCGCAGCAGTGTCGCACGAACGGTGCTGCTACGGCGGGGCGATGAGGGTTCTCATCGCGCTGCGGTAGCCGCGAAACACCGCAGCCGGCCGATTCGCGCGAGTGCCGTGTCCGGCCATTCTTGAGTCGTTCGATTCCCCGGCGATCAGGCCGAATCCGAGAAGGACAGGAACACAATGCTTCAGGATACGGCGTTCACCTTCGCCCACCCCGATTACTACGAACCCTTCGACCGCACCGATCCGGGCAGGCGATACAACCCGACCCGGCGACCAGCGGGCTGGACCCGCCGCGAGTCCGATGTGTGGACCCACTGGACGCCACCGAACGCCGAACTGCCCGAACAGGGCTGGAAGGTGCACGTGTCAAGTGCGCTCGGTTTCGCGCAGCAGGTGCTCGATGTGGTGAGCACCGCGTGCGTGGAACTGGGGGTCTCGTTCAAGCACCTCACCGGCAGGCAGTACTTCCTCTGGATGCACGGCAAGCACGGCAGCCGAGTACAGAGCGGCAAGTTCTGCGCCCTTTATCCGCCGACACCGCAGCTGGCGTACGCCCTGCTCGAACGGCTGGAACGCGAATTGTCCGGTATCGCAGGGCCGTACGTGCTCACCGACCGGCGATTCGGGTCGTCGCGGTGCGTGTCCTACCGCTACGGCGCGTTCCGCCCGCGGCACCGGCTGCAATCCGACGGCACCCGGCTGCCGACCATGCTGGCCCTCGATGGCACCGAGGTCCCCGACGAGCGCCGCCCCGGATTCCTGCTGCCCGACGGCATCGCGGATCCGTTCGGCCCGGTTCCCGAGTCGGACGGCGGCGATGAAGTGAGCTTCCACGGCTACACCTTCGAGAGCGTGCTGCAGCCAAGCAACGCCGGCGGCGCTTACCGGGCTAGCCGCGCCGACGGCAGTGCCGTCTTCGTGAAAGAGGCTCGGGCGCACAACGGTTACGCCGGCGACCAGGACGCATGCGAACGGCTCGAGCGCGAGTATTTGACGCTGCGTGCGCTGCACGCCGCCGCACCCACGCTGGCCCCGGAACCGCTCGAACTGTTCACCGAGTGGGAGCACACCTTCCTCGTCACCGAGTTCGTGCCCGGCCGCACACTCAGCAAGTGGATGGTCGCGACGAATCCGCTGATCCACGCCGGGCAGGACGCGGCGGTGTTCGCCGCCTACTACGGGCGGTGCACGCACATTCTCGATCAGCTCGCCGCGCAGCTGGCCACCCTGCACGAGCTCGGCTACGCCTTCGTCGACCTCTCGCCGGGCAATGTCCTGGTCGACGACAACGACACGGTGCGGCTCATCGACTTCGAGGCCACCCAGCCCATCGACCACCCGCTCGGCCTACTCGGCACCCCCGGCTACGAACCGCCGGAATCGCGGGCGCCCGGCGCGCGGGCGAAGATCGATCCGCTGCACGTCGACGCCTACGGTTTGACCGCGCTCGCGCAGCTGTTGATCTTCCCCATGCACGAGGCCGCCCGGCGCAGCCCGGAAACGCTGGACCATCTGTATGCGGATCTGGCCGAATTGTGCCCGCCGCCAACGAATTTGTGGAATGCCGTGGTGCGCTCTCGGCCAATGCCGGACGCGCTGCGCCTGCCAACGCCCGCCCAGGTGCGCTCCGCACCGGAGGATGCGGTGCGCTCGCTGCGCGACCGCACGGCCGACGCATTGGAACGCATGGCCGATCTCGACAATCCGCGCTGGATGTATCCGACTGCGCCGGACGGACATCGGTCCAACACCCGGTGCGTGGCCTACGGCACCGCGGGCGTGCTGCACGCGCTGCGAGCCGCAGGCCGCGAGATCGACCCGCGCGTGGTCGAGCGACTGCGCGCCGTCGCCCTGCGCGACCGGCAGACGACCGGGCCGGGGCTGTTGTTCGGCAATGCCGGAATCGCCTGGGTCCTGGATGATCTCGGTGACCGCGACGCGGCGATGACGCTGCTCGCCGCGGCAACCGGTCACCGGCTCGCGACCGAGGCGGCCGGTTGGGGTGGAGGTGCGGCGGGGGTCGCCATGACCCACCTGTCGTTCTTCCAGCGCACCGGCGACCCGGGCCATCTCGACCAGGCGCAGCGGCTGCTCGACGCGCTGCCCGACGGCGATGCGCTGATGCCCTTGCTCGGCCAGGATCATCCGTCCGGACTCGTGCACGGACGGCCCGGCGTCGCGCTGGCACTGTACTACCTGTCTGTGTTCACCGGCGCGGACGAGCCGTTCGAGCGCGGGCTACGGCTGTTGCGCGAGGAACTCGTGCATGCCGAGCCGATACCGGTCGCCGCCTTGGGTTTTCGGGTCTCGGCCACCGACCGGCGCAATATGCCGTACCTGGCGTGTGGAAGCGCGGGCTACGTCCACGTGCTTTCGCGCTACCTCGGCCGCAGGCCCGACCCGGAACTCACCGCGCTGCTGCGGACTTGCGTTCGCGCCGTGGGCATCCGGTTCACCGCGGCCCCGGGGCTGTTCCAGGGACAGGCCGGTTTGACACTCGTGCACGCCGACGTGGCCGCCCGTTTCCCGGACGAAAACTTCCTGTCCGACGCGCCCGCCCGGCCGGCCGCGCTGTTCAAGTACGCGATCGCGGGCGAGACCGGAGTCCGCTGGCTCGGTGGCCATGGGCAGCGGCTCAGTGCCGACCTGGCCACCGGTTCCGCGGGCATCCTGCTCGCCCTCCAGCACGCCACCACCGGCGTCACCGACCCGCTGTTCACGCTCGACCACTGCCTCGAACCCGCCGCCGATCGACTCGGCAGGCCCGGGCGGTTGCACGTCCAGCAGTGAACGGCCGACAGACCATCCGACCACGAGACCACGAAAGGAGGTGAACCACATGACCAAGGTCCTGAAGCTTCAGCTGCAGTCCGACCCGGAACTCGGCGACGACGCACCGCTCAGCTCGTACAGCGAGCACCACTGCAACCAGGAGGAGGTGGCGGTCTGAGCCACGACAACGACCACGAAGCGAGAGGAGGTGAATGACATGACGAAGGTTTTGAAGCTGCAGCTGCAGTCCGACCCGGAGCTCGGCGACGACGCGCCGATGAGCTCCTACAGCGAGCACCACTGCGGTGGTGGTGGCGGCGGAGGCGGCTCGGAAGAGGTGCTGTAGTCCGATCAATCGCCGGGCGCGGGCAGCGGCCCGCGCCCGGCGAAGTCCCTTGTACAAGAAGCTGATTCAGAGGAAGCAAGATGGAAAACCAGAACATGGTCGCGCTGGCGGCCATGGATACCGACGACGATCTGATCGACGACGCGCCGATCAGCGTGCTCTCTGTCGTCTACTGCGACGACGCGTATTTCGGGTGACACGATGAGCGCATCAGTCACCGCGGCCGCGCCCGGGGCCGATCTGCGGACCTACCAGGTCGCGCAGGCGGCTTCGACGTTCGGCAGCACCCTTACCGGCACGGCGGTTTCTGTGGTCGCGGTGGTCGGGTTGGCGGCCGGGCCGCACGAGGTGTCGCTCATCGTGGCCGCCGCGATGATTCCGTCGCTGGTGTTCGGTCCGGCGGCCGGTGTGCTGCTGGACCGGGTGAGCAGGCCGCGCCGAATGCTGCTGGCGGCCGACCTGGTCGCCGCGGCGGCGGTGCTGTGCTGTGCGGCGACGATGGCCGTCGGCGTGCTGACCGTGGCTGGACTGGCTGCGCTGTCCGTCGTCCTCGGCGGGGCTCGGGTGGTGATCGAAGGCCTGTACTTCGTCCATCTGACCACGCTCGGGGTCACCGATCTGGCGCGGGCGCGGGCGGGGCTGCAATCGACGACGATGGTGTCGCGATCGGTCGGCGCAGCGATCGCGGGTCCGCTGGTGGCCACGGTCGGCGCGGCGACGATGTTCGTCTGCGACGCGGTCACCTACCTGTTCAGCGCCTACTGCCTGACCCGGCTCACCGCACCCGACCGGCGGGTGACCGAGCGTCGCCACGGCTTCGGCCGCGAATTCCTCGAGGGCGTAAGGGCATTGCGCGGGCATCCGCTGCTCTTCGCGTTGGCGTTGTATCTGCTGGCGGGCGGGGCGGCCTCGGGCGGTGTCGCCGCGCTGCGGGCAGTGTTCTTGCTCGATGAAGTCGCGCTGCCCGTTGCGCTCTACGGGATTCCGGCCGTGGTGGCCACCCTGTTCTCCGCTGCCGGGGCACTGGTGGCGCCGCGCTTGCAGGCCAGGGCAGTGCGAGCGCGAAAGGTGCTGGCGGTCACCGTACTCGGCTGCGCTGTCGGCACCGCCATATTGCCGATGGCTACCGGGCCGACGGCAGCGGTGCTGCTCGCCGCCTGCCTCGGTGCGGCGGTGCCGATGTTTTTCGGTGCGGTGCTCAATATCGCGCTGGTGACGGTCATGGGCGCGGGTGTCGGTGACGGGTACTTCGCGCGCGTCGGCGCTCTGCTGGCCACCGGGACCACGGCGGCGAACCTGCTCGGTGCGGTGGTCGGCGGCATGCTCGGCGAACGATACGGGGCCCGCGCCGGGATCTGGATGTTCGTCGCCATCGATCTGGCCGCATCGCTGGCCTTCCTCCTGATCGTCGGACGCGCTCCGGCAGACGACGATCGCACTGACGAGACGATTGTGCAGGTAGCGCGATGAATGCCGAATATCCCGATGCGCCCGCGTCCGATGTGTGGGATGTCCTGCACGGCTGGCGAATTCCGGATCCGTTCCGACGGCTGGAGGACCTGGACGATCCCGACAGTCAGACCTGGGTAGCCGCCCAGCGGCAGCTGGCCGAACGCTACCTCGCCGCCCTGCCCGGTCAGGAGCGATTGCGGGACGTGTTGCGCGACACCGTCGTTCAGGGTCCTACCAGCTCGCCGGTGAAAACCGGTGGGGCGCGCCGGTTCCGGGTCGGCCGGGCGCATCTCGCGGGCCCGTGGCAGCTACAGGTCGCCGACGGACCCGAGGGCGACTGGCGGACCCTGCTCGACGCGACAACCCTTGGTGCTGGGGCGATCCTGCGGCGCTGGACGCCGTCACCGGACGGCCGCTTCGTGGCCGTGCAGGCGAGTGTGGGCGGATCCGAGGACGCGACCCCGCTCGCGCTGCTCGACGCCGCGACCGGTGCGGTGCTGCGGACATGTGCGCTGACCCGGTACTCGCCGGTGGAATGGCTGGCCGACGGCAGCGGCTACTTCTACGTGCGCCGCCACGGGAACCGTTCCGGCAGTGGCGTATACCGGCATCAGGTGGGGACCGCGATCGACGCCGACGAACTGCTCATCGGCGACGAGAACCCGGTCGGCCGCTACCACTTCACCTTCTGGCACGACCGCTGGCTCGTCGTCACGGGCCGGACCGGCACCAGTCGAACCACCCGCGTGTCGATTACCGATGTGGCCGAAGGCGGTTCGCCGCGGCCGCTCGATCTCGGCGGGCTCTCCTCAGCCGGTGTCGTGGTCGACGGTGTGGGTCGGATCCTGGCGATCTCGACCGCCACGTGCGAGTTCGGGGAGCTGCTCGTCGCCGAACCGGTGCCCTCGGGCGGTTGGGGTCCGTGGCGGGTGCTCGTACCGGCCGACGAGCCCGCGGTGCTGGCGGCGTTCGCCCTGGCGCCGTCCGACAGCGGCGACCGGCTGCTGATTCTGCGCACCAGGGACGGGTATGCCGAATTGTCGGTGCACGACGCCGAGTGCGGTGCCTGGCTGCTCGATGCCGAACTGCCCGGCGCGGGAACGGTCGCGGCGATCAAGTCCACCGACGAACCAGGCGTGCTGGTACTGAGCTACACCGACTGGATCCGGCCACTCGGGGCGTGGCGGCTCGACCTCCGATCGGGCCGGGTCTCCCCCGTCGAGCCGTCGTCCCGCGTGCTGCCCGGAATCACCGTCACCCGAACGACTTACCGCTCCGCCGACGACACCGAGGTGCCGGTGACGGTGCTCGCCCCCGCCGGGCCTCAGATGCCTCGGCCGACCATCCTCAGCTGCTACGGCGGCTTCGGCATCACCTTCCGGCCGGGTTACCAGCCGGACGGACTGACCTGGGTGCTGGCCGGTGGGGTCATGGCCATCGCGGGGGTACGCGGCGGCGGCGAACGCGGGCGGCGCTGGCATCGCGACGGTGCCGGTGTGCACAAGCTCAACGCGTTCGCCGACCTGCACGCGGCAGCGGACTGGCTGGTCGAGTCCGGTTGGACCCGTCGGGGCGGACTGGCGCTGCTCGGCGGCAGTAACGGTGGACTGATGGCGGTCGGCGCCATGGTCCAGCGGCCAGGGGATTACGCCGCGATCGTAAGCGCGGGCGCCCCGCTGGACATGGTGCGCTACGAACGCTGGGGCCTCGGCCGGGCCTGGCGCGAGGAATACGGCTCCGCCGACGACCCGGCCGCCCTCACCGTGCTGCTGCGATACTCGCCGTACTACAACGTCACCGCACGGATCGGGGAGCCGCCGCGCCGATGGCCGCCAGCACTGTTCACCACCGGCGACAGCGACACCCGGGTACCGGCGGTGCACTCCTGCAAGATGGTTGCGGCGCTCCAGCGCGACGGCGGTGGACCCGTGCTGCTGGACGTGATCGCGGGCAAGGGACATGCCGGCGGCGGTCCGGCCTCGGACCGCGCGCTCATCTCGCTACTCGCCTTCGTCGCCCACCACACGGGGTTGCGGCTCGACTGAGCGGAACTCAGTCGGCGCGCGTGCTCAACTCGACGAGGTTCCGTTCGCCGGGGTCAGTAGGACAAGCGGAATCTCCCGCGTCGTCTTCGCCTGGTATCCGGCGTAGGTCTTGGCTGCGGCGATTACCCTCGGCCACAGCACCTTTCGCTCCTCGGGAGTCGCCACTCTGGCCTTCATCGGCTGTCGCGGGCCACTGCGCACCGACACCTGGACATCCGGGTTGTCCCGCAGGTTCAGAAACCACGCCGGGTGGATCGGATCTCCGCCGCGGGAAGCGACCACGACATAGGTATCGCCGTCGACGATCGGCGCCGTCAGCATCACCGCGTGCTGGCGGCCCGATTTGCGGCCGGTGGTCACCAGCTCGAGCGACGGCATGCCGCCGAACTCGTTGCCCAGTTTTCCGCAACTGGCGGTGAGCAGAACTCGATGTGCGGTGTTCATCGCCTTGAGCGCGAAGTTCGGTGGCATATCGAACCTTCCGTCGGAAGTCGGATCGAACCGGGATCGCCACAGGCTACCTCGCACTGCCGGTACCCGGTACCAGCAGTCTCGGGACGGCTTCGGGGAGTCCCGGTCAAGCGAAGATGGCGTGCACCTGATCGATCGCCTCGGTGCCGTAGGCGACCGCACCCACCGGAACCGCGCCCTGAACAGCCTCGATCACCCGTGCGGTCCACACCGGGCCGAACCCGCCGCACAACTCGATCAGCTGAGCACCACCCGCGACGAGGCGGCGGGCCGCCGCGACGGCTTGCTCCGGACGATCCACCCCGACGAACACCGACCGGCAGGCGGGCGTTTCGACAACGGTCTCCCGTTCCGGGTCACTGCCGGTCGCGGTGTAGATGAATCCCCATGCGGTGAGCGCCATTTCGCCAGCCTTTCGCGTTCTGCCTGCTTCGGCCGCACCGATGTCACGGTGTGGCCCGATCGCTTCCAGCAGAACCGATCACCGGCAGTCCTGTCCACGAGGCGTTGCCGGATGCGTGTGCGGCTGCGCCGCACGCACCAGGTCAGCGGCAATCGCGCGGTATCGCGCGGCAGCGGGATCGGCCGCGTGCCACGCCAGGGCATACCGGATACGTGGTGCGTCCGCGGCGAACGGCAGCCAGACCAACCCCTCCCCCGGACGCACGTCCCATACCGGTCGAAGCGCGACGACGTTCCCGCCGTGCGTGAGTTCGGCACCGAAAAGCCCCCGTCGTGGCGCACTCTCGCGCACAGCCGTTGGCTGCCACCCCGCCCGAATCCACGACTCGCGGATCGCGTCGTAATAGCCCGGCGCCCACGAACGCGCGAACCACAACAATGCGCAGCCGTCCAGATCGGCCCACCGCACCACATTTCGTCCAGCCAACCAGTGGTCACTCGCCACCACCACACCCAGCTCGGCATCCTCGACCGGAATATGACTCATACCCGACAAGTCGGCAGGCACCAGCAGCACACCGGCATCGAGCACACCGTCCCGGAGCTGCGTCAGCTGCTCGGAGGTCTGCGAATCGGCGATCTCGGGAACCAACTCACCGGCGGCGCGCCACAGTGTCGACGCACACCACGGCGGCGCTCCTGGCGTCACGGCCAGACGCAATGCCCGTCGTTGCCGCACCGACTCCCGCGCACGCCGCGCCGACTCCACCACCACCCGCGCATGCTCCGTCAGCCGCGCACCGGCCTGCGTCGGTGTCATCCCCGAAGCGCTACGAACAAACAACGCCGCCCCGAGCTCCCGCTCGAGAGCGATGATCTGCTGACTCAACGACGTCGGCCTGATCCCCACCACCTCCGCGGCCCGAGTGAGATTCCGCTCCTCCGCAACCGCAAGAAAGTACCGCAACTGTCGCAGTTCCATCCGCCAACGCTAACGAACCGCACCGGCACAGCTTCGTTCACCGGCGCCGTTTGCGCCGGGTCCTCCGACCGGAGCGTTGCTGCTTCACGCTCGGCGCGGGCTCAGCTTTCTGGGGGCGTCGACTCCACCACCATCCGATGGCTCCGGTCGCGGTCACGGCGATGGCGGACCAGGTGGCCCAGTTGGTGAAAACCTGGCTCGCCGTGAAAGCAAGCGTGCGATCGACTCGGATTGCCAACGGGACATCGGTGTCGATGGTGTGACCATCTGAGAGCGGAACCTCCAGGTGGGCTGTAAGCAGTAATGCCGAGGTCGGCCGCTTGGGATAGACGAACCACGTCCACAACATCTGAACGTCGCTGCCGATCGAGGCATCCACCGCGTCGGATGGCACAACCTCGGCATCGTTCGGATTGACAAGGAGTTTCGCCCTTACCGTCGGTCCCACCCGGACAGTTCCACCGCTGATCGGCGACGTGTGCGGCAGCAATGCGGCTATTCGGGACTTCAGCGAACCGCCGTTCCCCACTTCGAGCCCGATCCGTACCGTCTTATCGACGTCGACCGACTCCGGGGCATGCCACGTTGCCGCTGTTTCCACCAATGCGCGGGTCTCAGCATCGATGATCGCTAATTGCCGAGCGACGTCCGTCGCAGCAGTGGGCGCCTCAGCCTTCGAACTCGGCAACGTCGTCGCGATAGGTGGCTCCGTGGTGGGGATTTGCGTCTTGTCACTGCACGAGATAAGGAGCAGAAGTACCGCCCCAAGACACGCGGCCCAGACCATTCTCGGCTGAGGCGGTCGTGCACCCCCCGTCTCCGTCATCACCCTTGTCTCAAATCGAGAGTCCGTCCCCCTGGTGTTGGGGCACCAACTTTACCCGGCACCGGTGCAGGCGTGGCGTGAACCCAGACCCGTGCTTGCCCGTCTCGCCGTGCGTCGTCGCGAGCTCACGCCCCAACGGGTGTCGACCGCCTCACCATAGGGTCTGGGACCTGAGCCACGCGCACGAATGAACCGTGGATCGCCCCACCTGACAAGTGGACTGGCCGTTGGACTCTGGCACCGGCCGAACTCGATGGTCCACGCTGAATGGCAGCTAGGCGGCGGTCGGTGAAACGTGCGCGAATGTTATAGCAGCCGAATAGTTTTCCGAATACTCCCCACTTCCACTGGGGAGCTTCGGAGGAGTATCGGCGTCTTACAGTGAGGTATGTCCACGGCCGGGCATATTCGACCGAGCGCAGGCTCCGCACGAGCGGCTCGGGTTTCCGAATTGCAGGTCGGCACAACAGCATTCCCTCAAAGTACGACGCGCTCTCCAAGAAAGCATGCAGGACAATGGAAATCAACAAACGTAGATCGGGCCGACGGCGGTTTGCCCGCAGCATAATTCTGGCACTGAGCATCGCGATGGCAATGTTCCTATCGCTGACCACCGCCCAGGTCACCGCCGCACCGCCCGGGTTGGACGAGGCCGTCACCGCCACGCTGCTCGAGCAGAAGAAGGCCGATCGCGCGAGAACACCGGCTCCGGTCATCGATCACATGCGCGAACAAGGCGACTGGGCCTTCGGCGCCGCGACCATCCCGGTCGGAAACGCCGACGAGGCGCCGATCTCGTCGTTGTATGTGGCCGTACGCAGCGGCGACAAGTGGAAGGTAGGGCTGGAGGGGACCGACGAGTTCCGCAACCTGGTCCAGCAGGCGCCCGAATCTGTCGTGAGCAGTGGCGAAAAGAAGACCTTCACCGCACCGCAGACCCGCGAGCTCAACACCGGGTTGGCATTGCCCTGGCGGCAGGGTGACAGCTGGTACATGGGCGGCGGACCGCACGGCTACAGCGGCAACAGCCGCCCCTTCAACTCACTCGACTTCAACGGCGGCGACGGACGAGTACTGGCCCCGGGGGCCGGCCGGGTCTACAAGACCTGCGTGCGCGCCAACAGCGCGGAAGTCAAACTCGTGCACAACAACGGCTACACCACCACCTACTACCACATGACGAACCTGATCAACGCCCAGGACGGTACCGAAATCGCGGCGGGCACCTATCTCGGCAGGATCGGCACCCAGCTGCCCTGTGGCGGCAGCGCCAGCGGAGCGCACGTGCACATGTCGCTCTACAACACCAACGGTGGCGCGGTTGCCGTGAACGGCAAAACCTTTGGCGGCTGGACCTTCTGGGAAGGTAGCAGGGCCTACGCCGGCTACGCCGAACGCAACGGCGTCCGGGTGAACGTCGGCGGCAGGCTGACCAACTACGGCAGCGATTCCTCCCCGGCGACCGGCACCGTTCGCTCCCACCCCGAGGCGAACAGCACGGTCAACCTGCGCTCCGGCCCCGGACTGAAGCACTCGATCGTCGGCACCGTTCGCGACGGTGACACGGTCAAGATCGCATGCACCGCACGCGGCGACACGGTCGCGGGCAAGTGGGGCAACACCGACCTGTGGAACAAACTCGACACCGGCAACTGGATCAGTGACGGCTTCGTCGACACCGGCAGCAACGACCCGGTCGCCCCGGCCTGCACCGATGCCCAGGTGACGACATCGGCTACGCCGACCGATAATGCGGCGGGTGCGGACGCCGCACCGGGCACTGTTGGCTGACCCGGCTGAAAATCGCTGAGGCGTGGCGCTTTTCATGGCGCCACGCCTCCGGCATGATTACTTCGATTTCGCCGGTTCTCCGGGCTCCGGCGGAGGCAGCTTGGGGTGCCCCGCCTGCCCCGGTGCGACCCGGTCGCTGTATTGAAGATCGCCGCCGCCGCGCTGAACCACGACGGTCTCCCCGTTCTTCACTGCCTTTTCGACGAGGCCGGCGAGTTGTTCCGGACTCGCGTTCGGATTGGCCGAGGCGATCTTGCGACCGACTTCATTGTTGTGCAGGTCCATAGCTTCTTGTTCGGGTTGGTTACCCGGGACGCGCTCATGTGCTGTGGCAAAGCGTTTGGTCCAGTCGGCGCCGTATTCCCGGGTCATCAGGGCGTTCCAGTAGGCGTGCCGGAACGCGTCATTGTGGTTATCACTCACACCGTAACCGGGAAATCGCTTATTGGCCTCACTGAATGCGTCTCCGCGTATGTCCTTCATCTTCAGCTGGCCCGGCAGTCCTAATTTATCGAGCATCTTGGCTTCGGTGACCGTGACGCGTTGCTCGTCGACGAACGGACGCAGCAGCGGGTTGATCGGATATTTGACCATCCCGTCCGGGTCGGGCGTGACCTGGTACCGCCGCATAATGTCCTTGGTCGTCTGGTCGGCTCCGGCCAGCGACGTCGCCCCTCGGTCGGAGATCGCCGCATTGGCCGCATCGGTCATGGCTTTGCCGAGATTGCGGTCGATGTCGACGGCCCGCTGCACGATCTTCTTCACCGTGTCTTCGATCTGCTGTCGTTCGAGGAGGCGAAGCATATTCGCGGGGCCTTCGGGTGATCTGTCGGCGACCGTACCGTCCCCGGCGATGCTGTACTGCCGTCCGCTGGCGAACGCTTCGACGTTCAGCACTCGTTGCTTCAGGGCTTGCACTTCGTCGGAAGTGGCGAAAAGGACGCGTTGCACCGTACTGACCTCGGCGACAATATGTTCCGCGCGGTCGTTGAGCGAGGCGACTTCCCGCTTGGCCGCGTCGGCGGCGTAGCCGCGCCACCGCCAGTACAGAGCCGCTCCCGCCAGCTCGTCCGACAAGCCGAGCAAGGCGTTCTTTCTATCGCGTACCTTGCGACCGACCTTTTCGATCGCGTCCGCATCCCAGCGGCGGACGTCCTGGAATGTGATCATGGCCTGAACACACTGCCGTTTTCGCCGTGCAGCCACCGCTCGAACATCGTCGCCGCGAAAACTCTCGCGGCTTCTTGCTCATTCTTCGTGTACAGGTCCGCAGCCGCTGATACTTTATCGCCGAGTTTATCGATGTCGGTAGCCCATTGCTTCAGCCGACGCTCCCACGCGTCCGCCAGGGTAGCCGCGGCCGACGCCACCGAATCCGCTCCCGGCATCGCGGACGCCACCGGGTCAACGGCGGGCCCGAGGTTGATCGTTTTCGCCTCGGCGCCCGCGGCATCCGCGGCCTTCGCCGAACGACGCAATGTCTCGATTTCTACTTCGAACCTTTGCATTCTTGCCCCTCCGCCCCGCCGAGCAAGAGATGCATCCCCCGCCGAGACCAGCATGGTCGTTATGAACTCGTTTCGAACGTACCGATCGCTGGATTGTGGGACATCTGATAGGGGCCGTATTTCGGCGAAACCGGATCGGCAGCTCGGAGTGTGGAGTCAACCCTGGTCGCAGAAGGAATACACCGTCGGTTGACGTCCGCTCGACGGTACCTCCGGTCAGCCGATCGGTACCTGCGATGGAGGCGCCGATACCCATGCATCCGGCGACCACGGTCGGTCTTGCCCTCTCGTCGCAGGGAACGTATCCGCAGTAGGGTGCTTGGGCGCCGCGCGGGTGGTCGCCGAACAGGGTGGGGGTCAACCCTGTTCGGCGATCGAGACGGAATGTCCGGCTAGCTACCAGCCGCCACCTGCGAGTGCGCCGAGGCTGTCGCCTGCGCCTGCGAGTCCGCCCAGGAGATCTCCGGCGCCTTCGAGTCCGCCTAAGGCGTCTCCGGCGCCTTCCAGTCCGCCGAAGGCATCTCCGGCACCTCCCAGTCCGTCCAGGAGGTCGCCGAGTCCGCCGAAATCGTTGCCACCGCCGGTGAGTGCTCCGATGCCGTCATCCGATGGTGCGTCGAATCCGTTGCTCCAGGGATCGAAGGAAGAGTCGCCTCCGCCATCCGAGAACCAATCGAAGGCGTCAGCGGAGGGGTCTCCGAACGAATCCCCGCCATCATCCGAGAAGATGTCTGAGCCCTCGCCCCAGGAATCCCCGGAATTGCCTTCATCTTCCGAGAAGATGTCTGAACCGTCGCCCCAGGAATCCTCGGACGAATCGCCTTCACCCTCCGAAGACTCGTCCGAACCGTCACCCCACGGATCCTCGGACGAATCACTTCCACCCTCCGAAGACTCGTCCGAACCATCACCCCACGGATCCTCGGACGAATCACTTCCACCCTCCGAAGACTCGTCCGAACCATCACCCCACGGATCCTCGGACGAATCACTTCCACCCTCCGAAGACTCGTCCGAACCATCACCCCACGGATCCTCGGACGAATCACCTTCACCCTCCGAAGGCAGGTCCGAGCCGTCCTCCGAAGGACCTTCGGGCGGATCGCCACCGCCATCTGAGGGCTTGTCCTCGTCGCCTCCGCCGGACGGCTTGTCCTTACCACCGCCGCCCGAGGGCTTATCCTCACCGCCACCGCCGGAGGGCTTGTCCTTGCCACCGCCATCAGAAGGCTTGTCTTTACCACCGCCGCCGGAGGGCTTGTCCTTACCACCGCCATCAGAAGGCTTGTCCTTACCGCCCCCATCGGAGGGCTTATCCTTGCCACCCCCAGACGGCTTGTCCTTGTCTTTCTCCTTGTCCTTGTCCTTGCCCTTGTCCTTCTCTTTGTCCTTGTCCTTGTCCGAACCACTGGACGTACCGAAATCTTGTGTCCAGTAAGGGGTTCCGTTTCCGCTCTTGGCGTAGCCGACGCCGATATCCTTGAGCCCGCAGTTCAGGATGTTCGCGCGGTGCCCCTCGCTGTTCATCCACGCATCGACGACCTCGGACGCACTCGTCTGCCCCTCGGCGATATTCTCGGCCCAGGTCTGCGCCTTATAACCCGCGGCGCTGATCCGATCGCCCGGATCGCCTTTCGACGAGTTGTGGTCCAGATTGCCGCTGGCCGCCATATCCTCCGTATGGGCCTGCGCGGCTTCGGTGAGATGCTTTTCGGATTTCAATGCGGAGCAGCCGGCCTTGCTCCGGGCGTCATTGGTAAGGCTGATCACCTCATCGGCGGGGGAATCGGAGCCCGCCGAGGCCGCCGGGGCGCCGGCAATAGTGACAGCAAAAGCAGAAACGCCGAAAGCGGTGGACAACGTGAGCATTGTAGTCGGCGAAAGACGGGACGTTTTCCGCGGTGCACTGTGCTTACCCATTGAATGCCTTCTTGTTGCTGTTGTCGGCGGACTCGACCCGCGCGGTATTAGAGAGCGCTACCGGAGAGCAGGCCGAGCAGGGGCGCGAGTCCACCGGCCGCTTTGCTGCCGGTAGCCGCACTACCGGTGACCGCCGAACTCCCGGTGCCGAGTGCCTTCGCCAGCGGTGCGACAGCTGCACTGCCGGTGTTGAGGCTCTTCGCCAGTCCGCCGAGCGCGGCACTGCCGCTGTTCAGTAGGTCTGCCGGGTTCGCCTCCGGCTTGGGCTTGCCCTTGCCTCCGGGCTTCTTCTTCGGCGCAGTGGGACGGTCGGCCTTGCCGTGCTTGGCGGTCTGCCGGCTGACGGTCTGCCCCGTCACGCCCATCACTCGTTTCGCCGGTGCCACCGCCGCGTTGTCGATGCTGGTGGTAGTGGTCGTCGTTTCGGCCACAGCCTGGCCCGCTCCGCTGTTGGCTGAAATTCCCAATCCGATCAATGTCGCCGTCGAGAAAATTACCAATCGCGCCGGGACCGGATTCTTGCGAGGTGCGCTGTGCTTACCCATGAGATGCCTTCTTTCGAAGTGGTCGGTCGCCTGTCGGTGCTGCCTCGTTCGAGCTGCTTTCGGGACCCGCCGAGCGCCGTTGGTCGATGGCCTGGCTCGCCGGTTCCATCTGATTGCTGATCCCGCATTCGAGGGTAAGACTCATCGAAGCAACCCACGAGTTGTCAGTCGCGTTCTAAAATCGAGTTGAGGTCCGACTAACAGATGCACACGATCACGGGCGGATCACACCCGGATCACATCCGATCACGGGCGAGCCGCTCCCAAACCCTGCCCACCGGAGCAGCAGGCCATCGCTGAGAGCGTTTGGGCGCGAAGGGAAACCAGATCGATGCTGCGGCGCCCGCCACTCGGGCGCAGAACCGCCCTGGGCCGGCAGGTCGACCGCAACCTGAAGCTCGACCGAAACCGGTCGACCATCGCCGCATCCACCCACCGGTCCCCTAGGCCGGACGGCGAAGAACTACCGGAACGGCGGTTCGTTGAACGTGCGCAGCTTGCGCGAATGCAGCCGATCCCCCTCGGCACGCAACAACTCCACGGCGCGGATGCCGATCTGCAGGTGCTCGGAAATGGCACCTTCATAGAAGCGATTCGCCTGCCCCGGCAGTTTGATCTCGCCGTGCAGCGGCTTGTCCGAGACACACAGCAAGGTGCCGTACGGCACGCGGAATCGATACCCCTGCGCCGCGATGGTGGCACTCTCCATATCGATGGCCACCGCGCGACTGAGGTTGAACCGCAGTGCCGACGCGGAGTAGCGCAGTTCCCAGTTCCGATCGTCGGTGGTGACCACGGTGCCGGTGCGCAATCGCTGCTTCACCTCTTCGCCCGGCATGCGGCTGACGATCTTGGTGGCGTCGTACAGCGCCCGCTGTACTTCGGCGATGCTGGGGATCGGAATGTCCGGCGGCAGTACCGAATCCAGGACGTGGTCGTCGCGCAGATACGCGTGGGCGAGCACGTAGTCGCCGATCGCCTGGCTCTCCCGCAGGCCACCGCAGTGGCCGATCATCAGCCACGCGTGCGGGCGCAGCACCGCCAGGTGATCGCAGATGGTCTTCGCATTGGACGGCCCGACACCGATATTCACCAAAGTGATGCCGCGTCGGTCGGCGGCACTCAGGTGCCAGGCGGGCATCTGGTGCTTCTTCCAGGCGAGATCCGAAGTCATCTCAGTGCCGGTGGTCTCGGCGGTGATCACCGTGCCGCCCGCGCAGGAAAGACCATCGTACGGACTGTCCGGATCGGCGATCTGCTCATGCGCCCAGCGCACGAATTCATCGACGTAGCGCGTGTAGTTGGTGAACAGCACGAACGGCTGGAAATGGTCGACCGGCGTTCCGGTGTAATGCTGCAGCCGGGCCAGTGAGAAATCGGTACGCAGCGCGTCGAAATGGCTGAGCGGAAAGGTATCTACGGCATTGAAGATGCCGTCCGCAGTTTCGTCACCGATGCTGGCCAGGTCGGTGGTCGGAAAATGTTTCGCGATAACGGCGGCCATCGAGCGGTCGAGTGCGAGGTCGGCGCGATCGATCACGTAGGGAAACGGAATCTCCTGCCGAGACGGCGCCACCTCGATGCGCACATCGTAGTCGCCCTCGATCATTTCCAACTGTTCGGCCAAGTAGTGGCGCAGCAGGTCCGGGCGGGTGATGGTGGTGGCGTAGCTGCCCGGCCTGGTGAAACGTCCCCACGCGCGCGAGCGATTCTTCGGCGACGCGTCGCCGTCCCAGCTGATGCGCAGTTCGGGATAGACGAACGCACCGGCGTCCCGGGCCGCACGGTCCGGCACGGTGCCGTCGACGACGAAGTCCCGTATCGCAGCGCGCAACGCGGTGACCGACCGTTGGTAGAGCGTCTCCAGCTGGTCCAGCGCCTCGGCGCCGGTCAACGAAATAGCTGGTTGCCGACTCGGCATATGCCTCCCTGCCTCGCGTTCGTAAGCCGTCGTAACAACACCGTATTTCACCTCGTCCGAGGCGGCCAAACCCGTACCGATTCGACTTCGGCCGCCCCGCGTCGACCATGCCGACGCCAGCTGCGATATCCGCGATGCGCGGCGAAGGCTCCGAGGGTGGCGGTGATGCACCACACTGCGATCGCGGCATAGGCCAGGGGCGCCGACAGGTCACCGATCGACGCGCCGAGGGCGGTGTAGACGAAGGCCCGCGGCGCCGATCCGATAAAGGCGCCGACGCCCATCTGCCACAACGGAACTCCGAACGCGCCGAACAGATAGGACGCCAACGCATCCGGGGCGCCCGGGACGAAGCGCTGCCCGACGACAGCCCAGAGACCGCGCCGCTCGATCTGTGCATCGAGGCGATCGGCGCGCTCGGCACCGAGCAAACCGCGCGCGCTCTCGCGGCCGGCGCGACGCCCGAGGAAGCTGGAGATGATCGCGGTGCCCACCGTCGCGCCCAGCGTCACGAACGTCCCGACCAGCGGTCCGAACAGCAGACCGCTGCCAGCGGCCAGAATCGGACCAGGAACGAGAATCGCGCCGAGCAGAGCCGAAACCACCGCGTAGACCAACGGTGCCGCCGGACCCGTCGCCGCGATCATGCCGCGCACGCTTTCGACGTCGATTACCCGGGCGACGGCGACGAGATAGAACATCCCGAGCAGGAACGCGGCGCACAGTGCGAGCCGCGCGCCGTGTCGCCACCGGCTGGTCGTGGCGGAACCGTCGTTGTCGGTCATATCGAGGCCAATCCTGCACCACGCCGATGACGGTCGCGATTCGAGCCCGTCAGCAGGCCTCGTCTCCCCGCCAGCGCTCCTGCGACGGCCTCGCCGGTGATCCCTGACACCGAAAATCGAATGTGCGGGAAGCATTTGGACAGTTGTCAGCGCGACCACAATATCTTCGCCACCTCACCACACCGATCTGATCAGACAAGCTTTCGCCGATAAATACCCGGGAGAGCTTAGAAAGCGCGCCTTAAGAATCTTTTCAGTACACCTTAAAGGTCGATGTCGTTGCGACACATTCCGCAAGTATCGGTAAGAATGCTTCCCATGATAGGGACGGCTTCAACCGGTTTTATAGTGCGGCAGGCCGACTCCCATAACCGCACGGCTGGGGCGCATCGTGCGCGGCGCACCTCCCCGCGCGCGGAATTCCGGCCTGACGTCGAGGGTCTGCGTGCCGTCGCGGTACTGGCCGTCATTGTTTTCCACGCGGGTACACCCGGTGTCAGTGGCGGGTTCGTCGGTGTAGACGTCTTTTTCGTCATCTCCGGCTTTCTCATCACCGGAATGCTCTGGCGGGAGATGGCGGCCACCGGGACCATCGCACTCGCGCGTTTCTATGGCAATCGGGCCCGTCGGCTGCTGCCTGCCGCGAGCATCGTGCTGGTCGCGACCGCGGTCGGTGCGGCAACGCTGCTGCCTCCGCTGCAGGCCCGCGAGGTCCTCGGCGACGGGATTGCCAGCGCGTTGTACGCGGGCAACTATCGGCTCGCTCTGCACGGCACCGACTACCTCGCCGCCGACACGCCACCGTCGCCGTTCCAGCATTACTGGTCGCTCGGCGTCGAGGAGCAGTTCTACCTGCTGTGGCCTGCGCTGATCATCGGCATCGCCTGGTTCGCGCACCGCCGACGCAAGACAAGGATCGACGCCTCGCCCGCGCCGTACCTGCTTGTCCTCGCGGTGGTCGCGGTGGCGTCGTTCGCGGTCTCGCTGGCCTGGACCCGCACGCTGCCGTCATGGGCGTTCTTCGCACTGCCCGCGCGGGCCTGGGAGCTAGCCGTCGGGGGCATCGTGGCACTCTCGGTCCCGGTGTGGCGCCGATTGCCCGCGCCGCTCGCCACCGTCGCCGGGTGGATCGGGCTGATACTGATCGTCCTGAGTTGCCTTCATCTGGATGGGCGGACGCCCTATCCCGGTACAGCGGCGCTGCTGCCGGTGCTGGGTGTCGCGTTGATCGTCGCCGCCGGTTGCGCCGCACCCGAATTGGGTGTCGGTCGCGCACTGTCGTTGGCTCCGCTACGGGCGCTCGGTCGCCTGTCCTACTCCTGGTATCTCTGGCACTGGCCGGTGTTGCTGCTAGCGCCGTCGCTGGTCGGGCATCGCCTCGGCACGGTCGGCACGGTGGGCGCGGTGGCGATGTCCGGCGGCCTGGCGATGCTCACACTGTGGCTCGTCGAGGATCCCATCCGTTTCGCGGCACCGCTGCGACGTTCGGCCCGGCGCAGCCTCGCCTGCGGGGGCGGCGTCACCGCGGTCGCCGTGTGTGTGGGGCTGGCGCTGCTCTTGCTGGTGCCTGCCCCGGTCGGCCGTGGGGCAGCCGCCTCGGCCCTCACTGTCACCGCGGCGCCGCCTCCCCCACCATCGGAATCCGTCGATCCCCTGGACGCGGCGGTTCAGCAGCTGACCACCCAGGTGCAGTCGGCCGTCGCGGCATCGGCCGAGTTGCGCTCCGTCCCGTCGAATCTCTCCCCGTCGCTCGCCGACGCACCAGCAGACAAGGCGGCGGTGTTCGAAAACGGTTGCGTCCGTTCTTGGCTCGATGTCGGGCAGGCCGAATGCGCTTCGGGCGACCCCCATTCGGCCAGCACGGTGGCACTAGTCGGCGATTCGCACGCCGCGATGTGGAGCCCCGCATTCGAACAGGTTGCCGAGCAACGACATTGGCGACTGGAGACGATGAGCAAGGTCACCTGCCCGCTGCTGGAACTGCCGATCTCGAGTCCTTATCTGGGCCGGGAGTACACCGAATGCGTGCAGTGGCGCCACCAGATCCTCGCCCGGTTGCAGGCCGAGCACCCGCGCCTGATCGTGCTGAGCATGTCCCGGCGATACGGCGGCGACTTCGGGTTCACCACCTACGACCAAGCCTGGATCGAGAGCCTGTCCCGGCTGACCACACAGCTGCGGGCGACCGGCGCGAATGTCCTTGTCCTCGGCCCGGTTCCGGATCCGCACACCACCGTGCCGACCTGCCTGTCCGACCATCTGGACGACGCCACGGCCTGCGCGCCACCACGGGCAGACGCCGTGAACGACGCGGGCATCGCGGCCGAGCAGGCGGCGACCATCGCGGCAGGCGGACAGTACGCCGACCTCACCGCCCTGTTCTGCACCCCCAGCCGCTGCCCGCTCATCACCAGCAACAACCTGATGTACCGCGACGACAATCATTTGACCGTCGCCTACGCCGAGGCGCTGGAACCGATCGTTGCCGCACTCGCGGACCGCGCTCTCGCTCGGCCCTGAGCCGGTGCCGCTCGGGACCGAGCTCGCCGGTTCTACTTGACCCGGCCGATCCGCTGATTCATCCAGTCGCCGATCCGCTGGTTCGTCCAATCGCCGAGCCACTGGATGGCATTGCGGCCGGACCCGTCGACAATCAGCGAGCTGTAGTTCATGTGCACGCCGGAAGCGACAAAGCTTGCGGCACTGAGGCCGTCGCGGATGAGAGTGGCCAGATTGAGGTCATGGAAGGACGCCATCCGAGCGAGCGGCCCGGTCAGATCGTCGAGGTCGTGCACCGGCGGGGCGATGGTGCGCGCCGGTGCGTCGGACCGCTTGCCCAGCACCTCCGGCGGAGTCTGCTGCGCCTTGCCGGACAGCATGTCGGCCGCGACCGAGGCCAAGTCCACACCGATCGGCAGCAGGTCGGACAGCGCGGCACCCGCGCCGACCAGGTCGGGGGCCTGCCCGGGCGGTGGCACCAGCTTTTCGAGCACCGACCAAGCGACGTCCTGGATTCGGCCGACGATCTTCGCCAGCCGTGGGACATCGATGGTGGACAGGATCGACGTCGCCCGCGCGGCCACCTCGGTGAAGCCCTGCGCGTCCGGGATCATCGACAGAATCTGCGAGATCCACTTCAGGTCAACGCTCCCAACAAGTTCGACCAATGGCTGGAGCTCGTTGTTCAGCTCACCGGCGACCTGGTGGGCGCCCGCGGCGTCCATCGCGACAACCTTCTGCGGCAGCAGGATGAGGTTGTCCAAGATCTTCGGGAAGTCGAACGCGGTGACGTCGGCGGCGACGTCGAGTGCCTGGTCGACCAGCACGCTGGGTTTGAGCAACGCCAGGATTCTCGTTGCCGATCCCAGGATGTCGGCTGGTGCTGCGGCGAGGGGTGCGACCTGGTCGCGCAGGTTACCCGCCGCGATTCTCAGCGAACGCGCCTTGACGGAGTTCGGCCGCAGTTTGCCGACCCCGTTGTTCAGCAGCTTGGTCGCGTTGTCGGCGATCGTGGTCGCCGCAGCTGCCGCATCCGACAGATCGGATTCCCCGGCCATGGTCAGGACCTTGCCTGCGTTGTATTCGGCTGTGCCGGTAGGGGCGGCGCTCAGGCGGGCAATGGCGGCCGGGTTGGCCGCACCGGAGTCGATCAGGTCGACCAGCGGGTTGAGGGTGTTCGACACCTCGCTCGCACTACGACGGACCCGCGCCAGGTTGACGCCGACAGGGGACGTAAGGCTTGCGGTGAGATCGCCGATCGCCGCGGCCAGACCTGGAAGGTCGGTCTTCGAGAAATCCGAGGTCAGGGCCGCGGCCATCGGAAAGTTGGCGTCGGTGGGTGGTGCGCCACCGCTGAGCGCCTTGCTCAGGATCGAGCCCAACGCCCCGAGCAGTGGGTTATTGCTCTTCTGGATCGAGCAGTACAGGTCCTGGGGGTCACAGATCGAGGTGACCCGACCGGACAGCTTGCCCATGCCCTGCGGCCGGGGATCGGCAATGCCCGTGCCTGCCCTACCGGGACCGACGACGACTTCGCCCTCGGTGCCTGCGCCCGGGTCGGCGAGTAGGCCAACGGCCAGGACCCGGTCGGCGGGCACAGGGCCGCGATCGTTGCCGATGTCGGCAGCGAGATCTCCGGCGGCGTCGGCACCCTGGCTGTAGCCGTTGATGGTGAATTTCGCGGCTGGGCACCGGGTTCCGTAATCGCGCAAGACGGCCGTCGCGTTGTTCAGTGCGGTGTTCTTGCTGTCGGCGTAGGTGTAGCCATTGTCGAATGCGCGGGCCATGTAGGGGGTGAAATAGATTTCGGATTTCGGACCGTGCTGGCGTTGGATGGTCTCCGCGATCGGTGCGAGCATGCCGACGGGTTGCGCCGGGTCGGCGTCCTCGTCGGTCTCCCAGGTGCCAGGGATGAACAGGTTCAATGTCGCCGCGCAGGGAGTCGGCTCCGCATGCGCGACGGCGGGGGCAGCGACGGCAGACGAACCGAGGGCAACACCGACGGTCACCACCGTTGTGACCACATACCGCTTGGACGTACGCATGACTGACATCTGCACCCTCACTACCGAACTCGGCCGATCACTGCAGACACGCGCATCACCGAGCCGTCCGCCGCTGAGCGGACCGCGCCGGCCTATTGCCGGGCGAATAGCGTGCCGCGCCCATCGGCGGCGGCCTCTTCGACTGGTCGATTCGGGACCACCGTAATTCAATTTCCCGAACCATGAACCCTCAGCCGTGTCCTACTTACTTTCTTTAAGAAGGTCTTTCAATCCGTCCGCGATCCCGCGCGCGACCCGATGCAGCGTCACCGCCTTGGACGATGTCTTATGCTTCCGCGCCTTTCGAGCATGGGAAATCGGGTAGGCGCGTGCTGTGCTTGTTTCTATGACAACGACAAATGATCGAACGCGAGGTCCGGACCGTTGGTTGACGTCGGCGGCGGCGGTCGCGACCGCAATCAACGGCGGAGTGTTCTTCGACTTCTCCTTCGTCGTCATGCCGGGCCTACGCGAATTGCCTGCCGCGCAAGGGATCACAGCTATGCAAGCCTTCGACCGCACCGCGGTCACCCCACCGCTCATGCTGATGATGTTCGTAACCGCCGCGTTATGCGTCATCCTCATAATTCGGTCGATCATGACGTGGGGCAGCGCGTCCGCGCCATGGATCCTCGCCGCAGCCATCGCGTTCCTGCTCGCCGCAGTCGTGATCACAGGCGCGGCCAACGTCCCCATCAGCGCGTCCGTGGACGCCCTCGACCCATCGAGCACAGACGCACAAACCCGATGGAACGACCTGTACACCCAATGGCTCTGGTGGAACCACGCCCGCACCCTGACCTCGATCACCGCCGCCGTAGGTTTCACCATCGCCCTGCGCCCCCCACCCCAACCTGCCTGAGACGTCTCGGGCGGGTTTTCCTATCCGTCGACCGATCGGCTATGCGGGTGCCGTCGGTGGAATCGGAGGCGGAATCCTCTGGGTTTCAGGGTGATTTGCTCGCCGACGTCGAGTTGATAGTCCGGTTCGGGTTCGAAGGTGAAGGTGTGGATGATGTGAGCGAGGGCGAGCAGAATCTCGTGGTAGGCGAATTGGCGTCCGATGCACGCGCGTGCGCCAGTACCGAAAGGCTTGTAGGCCTTTAGAACGTTAGGGTCGAGTGCGCGTAGGTTGTCCGGCAGAAATCGGTCCGGGTCGAATTCGTCGTGGTCAGCGCCCCAGCCCGGGTCGCGATGGGCGGCGAGAGTGAGCACGAAGACCCAATCACCTTGATCGAAGCGGTAGCGTCCGTCGCCGATTGTGGTGTCGTGCTTGGCTTCTCGGAAATAGCCCGGTGCGATCGGCCACAGTCGCATCGTCTCGTCGATGACGCGGCGCAGGTATCGAAGTTTCGCGACGTCTTCGTAGCCGACGTCGGGCCGTTCGCGGCCGGGCCAGCGTTCATCGACCTCGGTGCGTGCGCGGGCCGCGACATCGGGGTGATTGGCCAAGAAATACAGGACGAATGCGAGCACTCCAGCGGAGGTTTCGTGACCGGCCACCAGGAACGTCAGGATCTGGTGGCGGATGTTCTTCTCGTCGAGGCTCTTGCCCGAAGTCGGGTCGCTGCTGTTGAGCATCAACCCGAGCAGGTCACGGGTGCTGTCGGGGTCTTCGCGGCGCCGGGCGGCGATGACGTCATCGACGAGCTGCTTGGCGAATGCGATGTCTTTGGTTTGCTGATCGACGCGGCGGCGCGGGAATTTGTGCAGTGCCGGTGGCAGATTGGCGTTGCGATTGACGAATCGCAGTCCGCGGGTCATCGCGGCGACGAATGGATGTTCGTCGGTGTCGGCGCGAGTGAACGAATCGAACGAGTAGCTGAAACCCGTGCGACTGATGACTTCGAGGGTGAGCTTGTTGGTGTCCTCGGCGACGTCGACCCAGCGGTCTTCCCGTTCGGACCAGTAATCGATGAGTTCGGCGACAGTGTCGGCCATGCTCTGGTGGTAGCCGCGCATGGCAGCCTGAGTGAACGCAGGCGCCAGAATGTTGTGTGCCGTGTGCCAAGTGGGCTCGTCGTTGTAGGCGGTGAACAAGCCGTCGCGAGCGATCGGCCGCATGAGTCTGAACAGCGGGCTGAGGTTTTTCGTCCAGTGTTCTTCGTTGTTGATCTCGGCAAGGAGGTCAACCCCGGAGACAATGACGATGGGGTAAGTGACGATCAGCCGTTCGTAGATCGGACCGAGGCGGCGGGCGTCGCGCATCGCGGCCTGCGTCGGCTTGCCGGGCCGGACGGTGAGTAGATCTCCGAGCAATGGCAGCCGAAATGGCGGGTGCGGTAGCTGCTGAACGGAACTCAGCGACGCATCGGTCAACGGGGGCGCTCCTTATTCATTACGTGCGACATCGATGGCGGCGGCCCGGCGGCCGCGACGAGCGCCTGCGCGCCCGCCCATTGGCGGGCCAACTCGAGCAAGCTTTGCAGTTCCGAGTCCAGATCCCCCGTTGCCGCCGGGGGGCGCGGCGCGGTTCGTGCCGCGATCGGATCGGGCTGCGCTCCAGTGTTTTTCGCCCGCAGTGCGCGTGCCACGCTGATCGTATATAGCGTGACCTGGGCGCGTTTGCCGACTGCGGCACCGGTTGAAAGCGCCGGTTCGAGACGGTCGCCGGTCATGGGGGTATAGGGACGTAGGTTCAACAGGGCGTCGCGGATTTCGACGGTCATCCGATGCAGCCGCGCGGCTGGATCGAGCTCAGCGAGTTGATCGGCAGGGTAGAGCACCAGGTCAGGGAATGCGGCGGTGAGATCCGACCATAGCGGCTGGAGTCGGCGGTTGTAACGTGCGGTCCGATCCCACCCCACCTGCGCCGCTATGAGACTGAACAGCGGGATAGCGGTGATGATCGCGGCGGCGAAGGTTGCGGCGAAGAACGTCGCCGCTTTGCGTCGCATCTGCGGATCTGGCAGGGCGATGTCGGTGTAGGTGGACAACGCGGCGACCGATGGACCGGCGACGGCATCGATGAGGAGACCGCCCGCAGCGGCGAAAACCGCGTAGTAGACCAGCTTTTCGCGCGGGCCGAGGTCTTCGGCGCGAAATTCGTGAGCACTGGTCCGCAGTATCAGCACCGCGCACACCGCAAGCGGCGCCCCGAACAGCGCCCAAAATACGATCGAAGGCCACCCGAGGGCCTGGTCGATGAGCATCCCTTGTTGCCTCGCGGGGGTTCCCGCAGCCAGGACCAACACGAACACGGCAGCCGTCGCGATGTCGTAGCGGCGTTGCCGCACAGCAACGGTGTCCGGATCGGCGCCACCCCAAAGTTGGGCAATCCCATAGATCCCTGCCAGGGTGAACAAGATGCACCCCAGCGATAGTTGGTGCATAAGGCTGGCGATATCGGGGGCGACGCCACGCTCGTGCAGCAGTAAGCCGAGCACCGCCCATGCGAGTGACCGGTTGATCAGGCGGTCGGTGGGAGTGTGGCCGAGCAGCACCCACCGACCCACCATGAGTATGCATGTGACGGCAATGACCGGTAGCGCTATATAGGCGGGCAGCGGTGACGTCATCGGCGCCGACCGCGGAAGAAGGTACGCCGCATCGACGAATTCGGCGGCGGAGGTTGGGTTGCGTGCAGCATCGCGGCGTCGGCGAACGCTTCGGCGTCGCGTTCGTAGTCGTCGCCGTAGGCGTCGCGGCCCAAGACGCGCCGGACCGAATCCAGCGAGATCGACGGCAGCAATCTGCTCAACGCATCCGAGCCGACAGCATCGGGCTGCCCGGTGTGTTGCTGGCCATGATCGAGCAGCATATGACCGACCTCGTGCAGCACGATGTGCTGGGCATGCCAGGGAGAGGTGTCGCGGTCGTAGACGATGATGTCGTCGTCGTGCCGGGCGATCCACAAACCGCTGCCGGTGCCGCAACCGGTGCCGCCGAGCCCAGAGGTATCCATGGGAGCCAAGGTGATCGGGCGCTTGCGGTACTCCGCTACCACCGCGACATAGGCGTCCAGGCTCCACGGCCGAGGTATCGGCACCGCATCGGATAGCTCGCGGAACCGATCCGCCATGCTGGACATCGACTGTTCCCCCTCGACCATGCGAACCAGGCGGGACAGTAGCGTAGCCCACGCCGTCACCGCGAGGCCGGGTGTCCTACAGCGTCCGGTGCAGCATTCGACCGGCCACCGAATGGGGTCTGGAACCCGCTCACCGGGCCGCAGGGCCCGGGCAAGATCGGGGTTACCCCGCGGGCGAGGACAGTCCAAGGAACTCTGGGGACTTTCCGGGGAGCACTCGTAGCATCGGGATCGGCTTGTTGACCGGGTTGCCTATCTCGTCGAAGTCGAGGGTGCCGCTGGCGCCGCGGACGGCCGTTGCGCCGTGCAAGCGGTTCATGGACTGCAATACGTCCTCGGGTCGCACGACGTTGCCTGCGGCGCCGGCCGCCTGCCGGATCGCTTGGACCGCGGTGACTACGGCGTCGTGGGAGATGATGGCGAAATTGTCTTCCAGTCCGTCGCTGGACAGTTCGCGGTAGCAGACCCTGCCTTGGCAGGCGGCATCGAATTGCGAGATGGAGTGCAGGTTGAATGCGTCCTGCTTCGCTCGCCAGGCCTGCGGATGAGCCAGGCCGGTATAGACAACGGAGACACCGGAATCCAGCGCGGTCTGGATGGCGTCGTCCGGCGCGGTGTAGGAGGACATGTCGTCGCCGGTGAGGACGGTGATCGGGTCCTTGCGGCACCCGCGTTCGGCGAGCGCCTTGATGAATGTCATGGCGTGTCTGGCCCGTCCGGCGAAGTACACCACTTCGGGTGCGGCGTGGCAGATGTTGGGCAGCATGTATTGAAACGTGTTGTCTACGTTGATGTCTTGCGAGTTGTACTTTTCGGTCGGACCCGAGAATTCGTGCGTGGCATCGGGAAAGGACTTGCTGAACTCCTCGGCGAGGGTCAGCGAATAGTGGTCCTGCGGGTTCTCGTCGCGAACAAGTAGCGCACGCCGCACGTCCGGTTTGAGGTAGGCGGCGCCCGCCCGCGCCTGGGCACTGTTGGTCGGTGATACCCGCAGCAAGCCGGGGATAGCGGAGAGGTTGTCGGCCGTCAGCGTTGAACCAACCATCGGCATCCGCATTTCGGCCAGCCTGCGCATGGCGTTCACGGCGTTGTCGACGCTGATACCGAAGCCGGTCACTGCGACGATGCGCTCCCGATCGCGGCGCTTGGCGAGTTCGTCGATCGTCGACTTCCATTGCGCCAAACCACTTCCCGCGTTGGCCAGCAACAACCGGATCCGTGGTTTGCTGCCCCACGTGGTGGCGTGGTTCGCCGCCAGCTGACCCAGGTGGGCACCCTCCAACTGATGGCGGACCCACTCCATCGTCACGATTTCGTCCCCGGTGCCGCGCAAGGTCATCGGCAGCATCACGGCAATGCTGACGTGCGCAACACCTGACCCCGCCACATCGTCGTTCTCCTTGCGGATGCGCTCTTCGATGCTGCGCAGTTCCGGCGCGAACACCACGCGGCCGTCGGTCACCCCCGTGCATTCTTTGTACGGCCCGGTTCGGACGACGCCATCGCCGCAACGCTTGACCCTATCGAGGATGACGAACGTCGCGACCACCACGACGGCGACCGTGACGGCCGCCATCGCGGCCAACGCCCATTTCCGCCACCACGGTGGCGGCGGCGCGATCTGGGTGGTCACCGGTACTTCTCCGCCCGTTCGTGCAGCACTCCCGCGCCGCGGCCGCGGCCGCGTGCCAGCTGCCGGAATTCGTTCTCGATCGTGTGGTTCAGGGCCCGCTCCGGATCAGCGACCGGGTCATTGGAAACCCACAGACAGGCGACGAGCCAGGCCAGCGTGTTGTCGGGGCCGAGGCCGTTGCCCCGGACCAGTTCCGCGACTTGGTCGATCGGCGCCGCCGTGCCGCCGAGGCGGTTCGGTGCCGAGGTGATGAGATCCAGGTCCGACAGCCAGGCTGCCGCCGCGGGCACGTCGAATTCGGCGCCGTTCGATTCGAAAGGTCGGCCGAGGTAGCCGACCACCGCGCCGAGGTCGCCCAGCGCCAGATCGTGGTAATGCGCGGCGGCCGCCTGACCGTCGCGCCGATAGATGTCGCGGCACAGGGTGTGTGTCCTGGTCCAGTCGCGCGGATCGGTGTCGGGTCGGTCGGCCAACTCCTGCAGCAGGATTCGTCGTAACCAGGGGTTGATCGCCAGATCGGGCCCTCGACCGAAGTCTTCCCTGATCCAGAGCTGGTTGCGCAGCGTCTCCAGCAGTAGTTCGCCGTTGGGCATGGCGGAGTCGAGCACCACGGGCCGATAGAGCATGTCGACATTGCGGGCGGCGCTCGCGGTTACCAGGTCGCGGCGGGCGGGCGGCGGGCCGAAATCCCGCAGCAGAGCGCTCACTCGTTCGCGCACCGTCGACTCGGCCGTCTCTGTCTCCGAGACCGGCTGTGGCAGTGGGGAATCGAAGATACTGCGTGCGGTGGTCGCGCGCTCGCGGTCGTCGGACCGAGCGAGTGCGGTGAGCACTTCGACGGTCCCGCCTGGGTGACCCGCGGTGAGCCCGCGGGTGAAGTCGGTGATCCACCGGTCCGCGTGCATGCCCTGTCCCACAACGTCGTCGGCGAGGTCGGCGATGGCTTCCGTGGTCAACCGGCTCAAATCGAGCAAATACCACGGGTTCCACGGGCACTCGCGACTATCGGTGTCGGGCCAGTCGGTGTCGATGTCAGCGGGCGTGCGTGGGCTCGGCCACGGGATGTCGCCGGTGCGGTGTTCCCGGGGCCTGGCGTCGTCGTCATCGTGAAACCGGTGCGCACCGGGGCGATGCCAGCTGTCGCTCCAGTACGGAATCCAGGTCCGGCTGCTCGCGAACACCACCATGGGATCGGATTCGCCGGGCACCCTGCCGCGGGCCTCCTGCAGTGCCAGCAGAAATTTCCGGCCCGCCGGCGTGTGCACATTGTCGAGCAGCACAATGCAGTTCAGCGTCCGTCGCGACCCGTTGAATCCGGCGTACGCACGCCGCAGATCATGCAGGAACGCCTCGAAGAAGATCGCGTCGACATCGTCGCGGACGTCGGCGCGATCGTCGTCGTTCGCCCACTTGGCGAGGTCGATCAGGACATCCACGCTACTGCCCTGCGCGCCAGGCAGTCTCGGCACATTGCGCAGCAGCCTGCGACGGCCGAACCAACCGAGTCCACGTAACAGCCCATCGGCGGCGGGGGCTGCCCAGACGGGCAGTCCGCTCGTGGCCGTCCCGGTCGACCGCACCAATTCGACGATCCCGGTGCGATTCTGCTCGATCGGCTGGGTGTCCGACACAATCCTGCGCAGCTGCCGGATGGCCTCTCTGCGGTTGTCGGCCCGGGTGTGCAGGGTGCTGCCCACGATGAGCAGGCACAACCACAGCTGCGGAAAAGCCAGCCTGCCGAACTGCTTCCAATGCTTGCTCAGCTCGAACGCGAGTTCGCCCAGCACTTCTCGCGGTTCCCGCTCGGAGCGCTCGAAATCCAAGTAGGCGTGCGGGATCCGCTCGCATCGGTATTCCACCTCGCGAAGCAGCGCGGTCTTACCGGTGCCGCGTGGTCCGAGAGCCACCACTACCGGCAGGTTTCGGCTCCGTCCATTCGGCCGGTTGAGCAAGTGTTCGAGCAGCCATCCTGTCACCGCGTGCAGCCCGTAGAGACTCGGTCTCTCCTTTGGCATCGGGCCCCCTCGATCCCCTGACGTTCTTCCGCACCGCCGATTCGATGAACATCGGGTTTGTCGGCGCCGGATCTCCTGATAGTACGGACGACTCGTCCAGCTCGGGCCGCTAGTCGCCTTGATACCCCAGAAATGGGGGGATCACTCCCCGGCCGGCGGACTGGGATCGTCGCCGTGCGACAACGCGAACGCGCCATGACGGAACAGCCAGACGAGGCCGAAACTCGGATACGAGGGTCGGTTGGCGTAGCGTCGATGGCCTGCGCCGAGACTACTCATTCCGGGGAGAGCCGATGCCGAAGAATGTCACGCTCATTCGTTCGAACACGCTGTCCGATGTGGCCGAATACGCTTACGCAGCAACCGCTCCCGCCGAGGCGCGGCTGATCTTTCTGGCGGGGGCCTGTCCACTGAATGCGGACGGCTCGACTGCGGCCGTCGGGGATTACGCGGGGCAAGCGGCGAAAGTCATGGACAATCTGCGGATCGCGCTCGCCGATGCGGGAGCAACACTCGACGATGTCGTCAGCACGCGGGTCTACGTCGCGGCCACGCGGCAAGCCGATCTGGTGTCCGCGTGGGAAGTGGTCCGCGCGGCGTTCGGCAAGCACGACGTGCCCAGCACCTTGCTCGGGGTAACGGTTCTCGGCTATGACGATCAGCTGGTCGAAGTGGAAGCGGTTGCCGCAGTCGTGGATTGACGACGATGCCACGGACCGGATAGTGCTTGCCCCGGACGCTGCGACCTGCGGCTTTGGTGGCCGCGGCCGGGTCGTTAAGCTCGAACCCATGATCACCTGTGTCGTGGAGTATGTGATCGATCCCGCCGAAACAGCCGCATTCGAGCGCTTCGCCCGTCGCTGGATGAACCTGGTCGATCGGCACGGCGGTACTCATCACGGCTATTTTCTGCCCTCGGAAGGCGCGAGCGACAAAGCCCTCGCCCTCTTCAGCTTCCCCAGCCTCGCAGCCTACGAACAGTACCGAAGCCTGTTCGGCACCGATCCGGAGTTCATCGCGGCGGACCGCATCCGCGACGAGAGCGGCTGCGTCCTCCGCCACGAGCGAACCTTCATGCGTCCCTTGCTTCCTGACCACGACTAGCGTGTGTTCGGACACAACATGATTCGACATGGCTGCCAGCTACGGAGACTTCCTGGCCAGCGCACGCTCTGGGTGCCGTACCGGAGGTTTGCCAAATCCGGGCGGTGTTCATCCGAGGGCTTCGGGGGAACGGGCGAACCGGAGGGTGACGAGTTGGAAAGGCCGCAGGTGCAGGCGGACTCCCGCACCTTCACCGGTTGCTGCGGTGTTCTCCTGGATCGGCCGTTCCAGTAGATCGCAGACCTGGAATTCGGTGAAATCGAATCGGGCGGTAACCAGTGCCGAGGCTCGGCCGCCGTGTGCCTCGTAGACGCGGAACACGACGTCGCCGCTGCCGTCGTCCGCGAGTTTGACCGCGCTGGTCACCACTGCGTCGTTGTCGATGGTGAACAGCGGCTCGACGGCTTCGGCGACACCTGGCGTCAACGGCGGGAGGTTGATGCGGTAGCCCGCACGCACCGCGTCCCCGATCGAGGCGCCCGGTAGCAGCGAGTGCCGGAAGTGGTGTACCCCGTGGTCGGTCTCGGGGTCGGGAAATCGCGGCGCTCGCAACAGCGAAACCCGCAGTGTTGTCGTCGTTCCGCCATCGGCGCGAACCGTGCGGGTGACGTCGTGGCCGTAGGTGGAATCGTTGACCAGCGCCACACCCCAGCCCGGTTCGGCGAAGTGGACGAACCGGTGGTTGCAGGCTTCGAACTTCGCGTACTCCCAGCTGGTGTTGGTGTGGGTGGGCCGGAACAGGTGTCCGAATTGGGTCTCGGAGGCGTAGCGGTCGGCGTGAATGTCCAGGGGGAAGGCTAGTTTGAGGAACTTCTCGGTCTCGTACCAGTCAACGCTGGTGTCGATATCGAGGACGCCCGCCCGCAACGCCAAGGTCTGCTCAACCCTGGAGGGCCCGAACGAGCGGCCGACCCGCACGCCGCCCGAATCCGCGTCTGCCACAACGTAGTCCGCTTCGGTGAGGTCGGTGACCCGGTTTCGGTAGAACAGATCCACATCCCAGGCGTCCCACGAGTTCGGGAAGTCCGGATGCAGCTGTAGCAGGTTCGCGACCGAACCCGGCGGCAGTGCTTCGCGCTGATGCTCCAGGTCGAACACCGACACGACCAAGCCGCGCGCATCCACTTCGACCCGCAGAAGACCGTTGTCGAGGACGAACCCGCCACCTGCGCGCTCGGTCACCGAGCCCGGCCGCTCCGGCTCCGCCGGCGCGGCCGCACCGGCCGGCACCGACCGCCAAGTGTGCGGCGTCGGGTTGAATACGTTCGGTCCCACCCGCTCACCGCCGAGCGACCATTGAGCCCGCTCGACGAGCGTCGTCAGCTCCTTGGCCACCACCGCGTACATCTGCTCTGCCTCTCGGTGCACCCACGCGATCGACGAGCCCGGCAGGATGTCGTGAAACTGGTGCAGCAGCACCGTCTTCCAGATCCGGTCCAGTGCCGCGTACGGGTACTCGATGTTCTTCCGCACCGCCGCAGTCGCGGCCCACAGCTCGGCTTCCCGCAGCAGGTGCTCGCTGCGCCGGTTGCCCTGCTTGGTCTTCGCCTGACTGGTCAGCGTGGCGCGGTGCAACTCCAGATACAGCTCCCCCACCCATACCGGCGGGTTCTGATACTCGGCCGCGGCTTTGGTGAAGAAGTCGGCGGGCTTGTCCCACACCACCTTCGGCGAGCCCTCGAGGTTCCTCATCCTGGCCGCCTTCGCGATCATCTCCCGCGTCGTCCCGCCACCACCGTCGCCCCAGCCGGTCGGCGCCAACGACCTCGACGCGCGCCCCTTGTCCTTGAAATTCCGTGCGGCGTGGGCGATCTCGCGGCCGTGCATGGTGCAGTTGTAGGTGTCGACCGGCGGAAAGTGGGTGAAGATCCGGGTACCGTCGATGCCCTCCCACAGAAAGGTGTGGTGCGGAAACTGATTGATCTGGCTCCAGGAGATCTTTTGTGTCAGCAGCGATTCGGCTCCCGCGGCCTTGATGATCTGGGGCAGCCCGGCCGCGAATCCGAACGTGTCGGGCAGCCAAACCTCCCGGTCCTCGACACCGAACTCGTCGAGAAAGAACCGCTTGCCGTGCACGAACTGCCGCGCCATCGCTTCCGAGCCCGGCATATTCGTGTCGGCTTCGACCCACATGCCGCCGGTCGGCACGAACCGTCCCGCCGACACTGCCTCCTTGACTTTTTCGTAAACCTCCGGGCGGTGCCGCTTGATGAAGTCGTATTGCGCCGCTTGGGACATCGCGAAGATGAACTCCGGTTCCTCGGCCAGCAACGCGGTCATGTTGGCGGTGGTGCGCGCGACCTTGCGCACCGTCTCGCGCAGTGGCCACAGCCACGCCGAGTCGATGTGCGCATGCCCGACGGCGGAGATCGTGTGCGCGGACGGTACCGCCGGTTTGGCCAGCACATCAACCAGGCACGCGCGCGCTGCCGCCGCGGTCGAGTTCACGTCCTGTAGGTCGATGGCGTCGAGCGCGCGCTCGATCGCACGGACGATATCGAAGCGACGGGCGGGATCCTCCGGCATCTCGTGCATCAGTTCGCCGAGCACCTCCAGATCCAGCGCCAGCTGCCACACCTCTTCGTCGAAGATCGCGAGATCCATTCGGCCCAGCCGGTATTGCGGCTCGGTACCGGCGGTGAGCTTGTCGCCCAAAGCATTCGGCGAGAAGAAGGGAATGATCGGGTTCGAAGCCGCCTCGACGTGCAACACCACGTGCTCGCCACCGACCGCCGGAGACGCCACCCGCACCCACTGATTACGCGGGTGCAGACCCTTGACCGGCGATCCGTCCGACCGGTAAACCAAGCCCTCGCACTGGAAACCCGTCATGTTCCGGTCGAAACCGATATCGATGATCGCCTCGACGGTCTTACCGGCCCACGCGGCAGGCACTGTTCCCTCGACCGTGAGCCAGCTGGTCCCCCACGGCGCGCCCCACGGGGTGCCGGGCCGGGTAGGCGTCCGGGGCGCGGCCAAGCCCTCGGCTACCGGCACCGGCTCATCGGGCGCGACCCAGATGGACACCGCCAACGGCACCGACTCCGGGTAGATCGCCGGAGCGATCCGCTCCGTCAGCACCCGCCCGAGGCGGCCCTCGACCAACCGACGATCATCGTGCATAGCGGTGGCTCCGATCGGATCCGAGGGCGTGGCGAAAACGCGACTACCCCCATTGTCCGACAGTGCCGTGGATTCTCCGGCACACCGGCCGCAGGTTTCAGTACTGTGACCCCACCGTCCACGGCCGGAGCTTTTCGGGATTACGTATTGCCCAAATGTGTGTGATCCGGTCGCCTGCGATGTCGAATGCGTAAACCGTCACGGTGACGCCGTCTTGCTGGGCGACCAGGCCGGGCTGACCGTTGACCGTACGTTCCAGCAGCGTCATGTCGGATGTCCTGCGGGCGAGTTCGATGACCAAGCGCGCGATCTGCTCGGCACCTTCGAGGGGGCGCAGCACGGTGCTGGCAAGACCGCCGCCGTCGCCTATCGCGGTAGCGGCCGGGTCGAGCAAGCCGATGATGGCGTCGATGTCCTTGGCCTCCCATGCCTGCTTGAAATCCCGGACGAGGGCGGCCCGCCTGGCCGTCGGGGTCGCGGGGGTCTGTGTCGCACGAATACGGCGGCGGGCCGATGCGGCCAGCTGGCGACAGGCCGCCGGTGTGCGGCCGACGATCTCGGCCACGTCGGCGAAGGGGTAGCGGAAGACGTCGTGCAGGATGAATGCGACGCGCTCGGCCGGGGTCATCGCTTCGAGCACGACGAGGAAGGCCATGTTGATCGACTCGTCGAGGGTGACCCGGTCGGCCGGATCGGCGGAGATGCCGTCCGAGTGCCCAGTCCATTCCGTCGGTTCGGGTAGCGGCTCGGGGATCCACTCGCCCACATAGGTTTCCCGGCGGGCCCGCGCCGAGGAAAGCAAGTTGAGGCAGATGCGGCTGGCGACCGTGGTCAGCCAGGCGCCGGGGGTTTCGATGGCTTGCCGCTGCGGCGCGGACATGGCGTACCAGCGGGCGTAGGTCTCCTGCACGACGTCCTCGGCGTCGGCCAGCGAGCCGAGGAGCCGGTACGCGAGATTGATCAGCTGCCGCCGCTCGCTCATGATCACGCTCAGGCCGGGATCGAGCCTGCCGTGTCCCGGCTCGGATCGGGTGGTCATGGTGTCCTGGTCATTGTGTCGGTGACTCCCTTGGTTCGTGCCATCACCAATTCGACAAGACAGCGCGGGAAATTGTGAGGTGGCGCGTCGCCTCACGTTCCGAGGGGTTGTGTTGTCGGACTTCATACGCCCTTCGAAAGGAAACCTCGCCATGTCCACGACCGAGACAACGACCCAACAGGACGACATCCAGTCACGTCTGCCCGACCTCACCAAGCTCTTCCCCGAACTGGCGGCACTCTCCGGAGCCGTGCACAAGGCCATCCGGGACAGTTCGGTTCCGCAGACCACCATCAACCTGATGATGCTCCGCGCCGCGCAGATCGTCGGCAGCACCTACCACAGCATCTGGGTTACCGACAGTCTCCGCAAGACGGCGGAATCAGAGCGGCGAATCACCGCCGTGGCGACATGGCACGACGCCCCTTACTTCACCGACGCAGAACGGGTCGCACTAGAGCTCGTGGAGGCCGTGCTCACCCCGAACCCGTTCGGTGAGCGCGTCTCCGACGAGCTGTTCGCCAGGGCATCCGCCCACTATGCCGACGAGGAGCTCTGGACGCTCACCATGGCGATCGGCCACTTCGGCTTGTTCACCCCGGTCGCGCTCATCGGCAAGCCGATCCCCGGTAGGCCTCCCGGGAAGAACTACAGCAGGTAACGCCCACCGAGATCGGCCGTTCTCGATATCACGGTTTGATAACGGGACGCGCGGGGTACTGGTTGGACAAGACGGTGATGTTGCTCGGACCGTGGCCGTCCACGGGTCAGTGATGTTGCCGTCCATAGCCAATACCCCTGCGCGGCAGGCCGATCGCGTCTGGCGAACATCGACTCAGAGGAGTAGGCCAGTGCACATCGAGGAAACAGTGCTGCCCGTATCCGGATTACAGGTGCAGTGGCGTCCAGCGGATGAGCATTTCCGCATTCGCCCGCCCGGCCACGGCGACACTCTGGTCGCCTCCGAGAAACTAGCCTGGCGACCGTGGTCAGGACACAGCGACATGGCCGTCGGCACCTCGGGGCCGCTCGCTGAGGAAACCCCGTCGATGTGGTGGGCAGTATGGGGCGAGTACACCGGCACCGACGTCCTGGTCACCCTCGATGATCTGAGCCACCCGCCGGTAATGATCTTCGGCAAGCTGTGGCTGACCGAATGGTGTGGACCCGAACAGGAAGTCATCGTGGTCACCGGAGGTCGGCAGGCCGAGGTCCAGTTCGCCACGCCCCCGGACCCGCCGACCGGACGTCACGAAGACCGTAGCGAGGACTGGCATTGCGTCGAAACACCTGCCGGATTCCACGACATTCCCCGGCTTCGGACGCCATGAGTCGAACCGGCTGACTGCTGCCTTCCCCGCAGGTGCCGGGCTGGAGAGCGACGGTGCTTGCTCTCCACGGTCACCATGTCCGGCCGTCAGCCGAGCCGTGTCCGGCCAACGAATTGTCCGCCGGACAATCCGGCATTGTCCGGTCGGCGATTCGGTTCTGACCTGCGGAACCGGAAACGCATTGTGGAGGCCAATGTTTCGCGACTCGAGACTGGGAGGTGTCCCGGCTGTCCAGTCACAGAAACCGGAGCCTCCCATGGCCGAGCAGTCCAACCACACGCCACCGGCCCCCGATCCGGCATCGCGCGACGCGAAGCAGACTTCCGCCACCGCACTCGACATCCTGGCCACGCTGCTCGATGCGGCCGGACAGCCCGAACTCGCCCGCACGATCGCGATCACCGCGATTCTGGTGCGCGCGACGCCAACCGCGGTGATCACGCGGCTGGCGCACTCGACGCGGAACACCACCATGGTCACTCGCACGACGCGGTCGATCACCGCCTCGACGCGACATTGTCGCCATGCCGGACGCCGGGCAGCCCGCGCGATCGGCGCCCTGCTCCGCGGTGGCGGCTCATACCGCGGTTGATCCTCTTTCTTCGGGGAAGGTAAAGACTCCCGATGTTCACTACGCACCCGGGCTCCGTGCACCGAGAATGGTATTTCGGCGACCACCACACACGAGGCATGACCACATGCGTGACGACCAGGATCCGAAGATCAAGCGGGGCAGGCCGCGCGCCCCGGTCCGCGCCCGCTGCCAAGAACACAACGAACTGGCCGAGTTCCTGCGCCAGCGCATGGACACCGCCCGCGTCCGCCAGACCGATCTCGTGCGATCCGGACGCCGGCGAGCCGCGGTCTCCGACAAGCTCAGAGGCCTCGGCCTGGACTGGACGTTCATCACCGACGTCCTCACCGCGTGCACCACCGACCCGAGCCGGTTGCGCAGCGATCTCCAACTCGCTCATCAGCTTTGGCAGCGCGGACTGACCAATCCCACCCCGCCGTTCCCGATCGACAATCAGCCACGTCAGGCCCGCGACGCCTACCAGGCCGCGCTGCAACACCGCCGAGACGCCGACGGCGAGGTCATCGAGGTCCAGCGCGAGCTGCTCGTCAAACATAAGCAGCTCGAATCAGCCCAGGCCGCCGCCCGCGAAGCCGACGCGGCGCGCCGCATGGCCGGTGACATCGTCGTGCTGCTCACCACGGTCGTGTTGATGCTCGCCGAGGAAATCCAGCAACTCACCCACGCACCACCGAAGAACCACCGTGGCAGTACCCCCGCGACCGGCGGCTCGCTCGACTGGGCCATCAACCGCCACGACCTCGCCGTCGACCAACTCGCCGACAGTCAACACCAGCACCAACGCGCGATCCGAACCTTGGCCGCCGCCACCGTCCGCGTACGCCAACTGCGAAACATGCTGCACACCTACGCGTCCCACGGTCCGCCTGAGCACACCGCGCTCGACAACAGCGCCTTGGCCATCGCCGAACCGCTCTCGCTCGACAACATCGACCGCGTCCTGCACGTCATCACCAGCACCCGGCAAACCATGATCGACAACCTCGACCATGCCGTCATCGACCTGTACGACGCCACAACGACCACCATCGCGCCGGGCCGACCCGCACCGCAGTCCCGGCGAGCGGGCCTGCCCGACCCATCCGGCTCGTACGCACTCCTTCCGATGAAAACTTCTGCCATCGGACAGGTCGGGCTGCACCGAATGCACTCGTATTTGACGCTGGCAGGCATTCTTCCGATCAGCCACGTGCTCACCGGACGGCGCGACCAGTTCAGTCAGCAATTGGCCTGGGCTGCCTCGCGTGCGACCGACGCACTGATCTTCATCTACCAGGGCGGGGCCGTGTTGACCGATGACGACCAGATCCATCTGATGGACACGCCGGGCTCCTATCGCACCATCCAGCAGTCGATCACCGAGTCCCGCGCCGCGCGAAAGCTGGTCGTGCTCGACATCGCATCCCGTTCCGAGATACCCGCTGATCGGTTTGCCGTGCCAGGGGCGGTGGTCGCCGTGTGTATCCGGGCCAGGGGCCACTTGGGTTTCTTGTCCGTCCTGGACGACATCCTGCTGTTCGGGATCCGCCAAGGACCCGAACTGATCGATATCGCAACGATCTTCGACCATCTGCTGGCCGAGCCCGATCTGTATCCCGCCGCTTCCCGGCCCCGGATCTTCGGTGAGATCGGCGGCAGGCCACTGGCTCTCGGACGCAACCAGCCCCCGTTCGGCGGCCTCGACCACCCCTTGGCCGACAACGAACTCATCGCCGAGAACGAGGCCGAGTTCGCCGACCTGCTCCGCCGCATTCACGACAGATCGGCGGTGCCGTTGCCAGCGGTCGCGGCTATCACGGGAATCTCTCTGCAAACCCTCGACGAATATCTGCGCGGACGAAGCATCAGCCGAGACGACCTGCAGCGGATCTGCCGAGCATGCGGCGTGGATCCCGGACAAACCGGCCGCATCGCGGCCCTCCACAAGGAGGTGTATGACGGGTGGCGGCTCACGTATCAGACCCGGCACCGCAGCACCGGGGGCAGCCGATGACGGAGCAGATCGAAGGCGACGTGCACGTTCAGCGCGGCGGACGAAGTATCTTCAACGCGGCCTTCAAGATCGGGCCCGGCACGCGATCTCGCATATTCAATGCCGCCGCCGCAGCGGTGGCTCGCGCCTCGGTGCCGCGGCCGAACATCTTGTTCAACGGGCCGCCTGACGGCTCGAGGTCGATGTGCAGCGGCGGCTTGCCTTCGGCCGCGCCAAGCGCGTGCGAGATGACAATGCGCTGGATCTCACTGGTGCCTTCGAAGATGGTGTACAGCTTCGCATCTCGGTACCACTTCTCCACCGGATGGTCGCTGATGTAACCCCAGCCGCCCATCGTTTGTATCGCGCGTTCGGTGGCTTTCACGGCAAGCTCGCTGGCCGCCAGCTTCGCCATCGAACCTTCGCCGCGCTCGAAGGGCACGCCGTTGGCCGCCATCCAGGACGCCCGCCACGTCAGCAGCCGCGCGGCGTCGAGCTGGGTGGCCAGATCCGCGATGGGGAAGGCTATGCCCTGATTGTCGATGATCGGCGCACCGAAGGCCTCGCGCCGGTTCGCGTACGCCGTCATGTATTCCACAGCGGCTCTGGCGATTCCGAGCGCCTGCGCGGCAACCATCGGGCGAGTCTGTTCGAAAGTACCCAGCGTCACCGAACCGGACCGGCCGTCACCGCGGGCTGCCGCACGCCGCTTGGCCAGCGAGTTCGCCAGCTTCTCCGGGCCACCGAGCAGATTGTCCATCGGCACGCGCACACTGTTGAACTTCAACTCCGCGGTATGCGATGCGCGACAACCCAGCTTGTCGAGCTTTCGCACCAGCTCCAATCCTGGTGTGCCGCCGGGCACGACGAACAGCGCCTGGCCGCGGTGCCCCAGTTGCTCATCCACCACCGCGTTCACGACATGCACGTTGGCGATGCCACCGTTGCCGATCCACATCTTGTGGCCGTCGATGATCCAGTCGTCACCGTCGCGGACGGCACGGGTGCGCAGATTGCGCACGTCGCTGCCGCCCTCGGGTTCAGATATCGCGAGCGCCGCGAGCTTCAGGTCGCCAGGCGTGCCGAAACATTCAGGCGCCCACCGCAACATCTGCTCTGGGGTGGCGGCTTGGCCGATCGCCGATAGGGCGAGGGCAGGCATCACGATCGCCAAGCCGATGCCGGCACAGCCCCAGAACAACTCCTCCATGAACATCGGAAGCGACAGCCCGGTCGGGTCGCCGATGAGGTCGCGGTAGAACAGTGGGCTATAGAACCCCCGCTCGGCGGCCTCTTCGAGCACCGGCCATGGGAACTCCTGGGCCCGGTCGTAGTGGGCCGCCACGGGCCGGATGCAGTCCTGCGCGAATTCGTGCGCCCGCTCGGCCAGGTCGTGCTGCGCTGCCGTTGGTTTCAGGTCGAAGGTCACGACTGGTCGATACCCGCCCACAGCCGGTCGACACGCCGGAGTCGCGATCGGGCTGTATCCACAGGACAGCCGCCGTTGTGGCGGCGCTCGGTGCGCTTGCCACGGCGATCGCGCTCACTGTGCCCCAGGCGGGGGCCACCGTCACGCGGACTTGTCCCACACCACATTTCAGCCGGCTGTCGCGACGGCGGACGCGTCCGGAACGGTGCGCACCACATGGATCCCGGTTAAGAAGGGACAGCACCGGATCTGGGTGGGCGAATTCGGGTCCGGGGCGGAATTCGATCGTATCGTTGAGTAGTGACGCTCGATGACGCACAGATCACCACGTTCATCGAGGACGGATTCGTCCGTATCGACGCAGCGTTCGCTCGCGCTACCGCTCGGCAGTGCCTGGAGATCATGTGGCCGGATACGGGGTGCGACCCCCATGATCCGGCCACGTGGACCAAGCCGTTGGTGCGATTGCCCGGATACGACGCCGAACCGTTCCGCACGGCCGTCCAAATGCCCGTTCTGGAGCGAGCTTTCGACCAGCTGGTTGGTCCCGGGCGATGGGTGCGCAGGTCCGGGCTCGGCACCATCCCGGTCCGTTTCCCCCATGCCGATCCGCCGCACGACGATTACTGGCACTTCGAGGGCAGCTATCTACCCGCAGGTTGGCACGGCCACTCCTATACCAACTACCGCTCCCGCGGCCGCGCCTTGCTGATGTGGTTTCTGTTCACCGACGTCACCGAGGTCGACGCGCCGACCCGGATTCGGGTCGGTTCCCACCTGGCCGTGCCGGGTCGCCTGCTGCGCTACGGCGACGAGGGCATCGACGCCACCCGGATCGATGAGACGGGGGTCCTAGAAGCCACCGCCGACCTGCCGCTCGCCCACGCCACCGGTCGCGCAGGCGATGTCTACCTGTGTCATCCGTTCTTGATCCACGCGGCACAGGCGCACCGGGGCGATACGCCACGCTTCATGGCTCAGCCCACCCTGGAACCTGCCGCGCCCATGAAGGTCGACCGCGCCGACGGCGCCTACTCCCCGGTCGAACGCGCCATCCGGCTGGGACTCGGCCATTCGGAGTGATCGGGCAGCGCCGCCGGGGCGGCGAGACCCGCAACCGGTCAGGGTAGCGGTAAATTCGCTGAAACCACGGACTCATATCCGAACATCGTCGAATACAACGGTCCGCTGGTGCGTGATCGTGGCCGATTATTTCGAGGAGGCGTTGATGGCCCGTTTGCCGTACGGCAATCTCGATGCCCTGCCGCCCGAGGTCCGGGCGCAGGTGGAACTGTTCGGGGACTTGAACATCGATCGGATGCTCGCGCATGCCTGCACCGTGATCGGACCCTTGCACGAAACAACTCGTTCGATCCTGGCCGAATCCACACTCGACCCGCGGCTGCGGGAGTTGGTGATCCTGCTCGTCGCGCACCGACGCCACTGCGCGTACGAAGCGGTCCAACACGAGGTTTCGGCGCGAGCGGTCGGTGTGACCCAAGCGCAGCTGGACGCACTCGGCGCGAACGAACTGACCGACCGGGTCTTCACCGATGCCGACCGTGCCGTCCTCGCACTGGTCGACGCCGCGTTGATCGGACAGGGCGACGTTCCGGACGATGTTTTCGACGGCGCACACCACCATCTCGACGATCGAGGGACGGTCGAGCTGATGATTCTGGTCGCGCTCTACTCCGGCGTAGCCATTCTGTTGAACAGCCTGCGGGTCGACATCGACGCTACTGCCCGAATGCGCTTCGCCCCGAATGGGAACGGAGATTCGGAAGGACTTTCGGGTAATAGTTGACGGTCGGTGACCAGCATCCGGGGCGGGTCAGCTCGGTGCTCGGGTTTCCATCGTGGAATGGTGTTCCGGTGCAGGCATGGCGGCGAATCTCCCAGACCGGGCGCGCTCGGCTCGCCGATGCGGCGTCGCGGGACCGCGGACAGGCCGCGGTGGGGCTGCGCCGCAGACGTGTGGTGACCGCGCTGACCGTACTGATCGGGGCGACGGTCCTGGGGATGTCGGTGCGGCTGGACGCCGAGAGTCCGCTGTTCTATCCGGCGACACTCGGTCTTGCGGTGGTCTGGACGGTGGGCGCTGTCGTGTCGGGGCCGGTGAGCATGGGGCCGCTCCGATCGGACGAGCGCTTTCGCCGTCCCATCCTCGTGCCGGTTGTGGTGGGGCTGGCCTTGGCGGCGATATTCGTTGTCGGCGGTGTGGTGGTCCGCGCATTACCGTGGGTCACCGACCAGGTCGATCAGGCACTGCTGCACGCGAGGCCCGGACCGGCCATCGCCCTCGTCGCGGTGACCGCCGTCAACGGAATAGCCGAGGAGTTGTTCTTTCGCGGTGCTCTCTACGACGCGGTTCGGGAATACCGCCCGGTGCTCGTCTCGACACTCGTCTACACCGCCACCGTTCTTGCGGCGGGCAATTTCGCGCTCGCCTTCGCCGCCCTCTTGCTGGGTTTCGTCACAGGGTTGTTGCGCCGCGCCTACGGAGGCGTGATGGCTCCGGCTCTTACTCATGTGATCTGGTCCGGGTGCCTGCTGTTCGCATTGCCTTGGGCTTTTCCGGTTCCATAAGGACCGTCGGATCATCGGAGTCACCGCCTCGCAGTCCCATGCGAAGACGGGTGAGCAATGGTCGGGGTAGGTAGGTTCGGCGCCCGTTTTCGATCGCGACGTCGCCGCCCGCCCACTCGGGGTCGGTCGATGAAGGTGCCTGAACGTCTCCGTGTGCGGCCGTACCCTCGCACCGAGTGGTCAACGATCGCCGGAAAGCCTCGTCGATGCTCAGAAATTCTCGACTGTCGGCAAGGTCGCGTTTCGCGTCGTCGTCCCGGGTGATCAGATCGTGGGCCAAACTCTCCGCCAAAGCTGTCACGGTGCTCGACGGCACACCGGTTATGCCCGCGACGAGCCGCCCCACCAACCAGGTGGGCACCAAGGGGAGACGGATCTGAGTGCGTCGCAGGCCCGCGACGCGGGCGTACCTTTGCAGAAGTTCGGGGTAGGTGAGGATTTCGCCACCGCCGATATCGTAGGCCTGGTTGCGCGGTTCACCGGTCACGCTCGCGCACAACAGATGCACCACATCTTCGACGGCGATCGGCTGCACCCGCCGGTCCATCCAAGTCGGAATGGGCGTGACCGGGACTCGCTCGGTCATTTTGCGCACGATCTCGAACGATGTCGAGCCCGCACCGATGATGATCGCGGCCCGCAGCACGGTCGTGGGAACCGGCGAGTTCAGAAAGGTCTCTTCCACCATCTGCCGTGACCGCAGATGGTCGGACAATTCCTCACCGACCGGGATGAGCCCGGACAGATAGACGATGCGCCGCACGCCATTGGCCGTAGCCGCGGCGGCGACGGCTTCGGCCGCTTCGGCGTCCTTTCGGATGAAGTCGCCGCCCGCCATGGAATGGACGAGATAGATGATCGTATCGATACCGCGCGTGGCGGTATCGATGGTGGCCGGGTTTTCGACGTCGAATTCACGTGCGGCGACCTCAGCTCCCCAACCGAACCGGCGGCAAGACTCGGGATCCCGCATGGCCGCGAAGACCGTATGGCCCTCTGTGAGCAAGGCTGGTATCAATCGCGAACCCACATAGCCTGAAGCACCGGTAACGAGGATGCGCATAACGTCTCCTTCGCGTCTTCCTGCTGAGTGGGTTTTACCGCGACCGCCCTCCATCCTCTCACTTTGGTGACCATGTGGCTATCTGATAAAAATGCAGGTTATCCGGTATTTGCTGGGCTATCAGTGATCCATGGCAAGTATTTAGCAAGATGGTCGGCGTGCGGTCGGGAAATCACAAGCCAGCTGGGAAACCGCCAGGCGTTGGTGCCCCGCGTATCTATGGACGACGAGTGCCGCGGGCAGCCTTGGGAAGTTCGGCGGTGACGCGGCCCGCGGCCTTGACCGTGGCCAAAACGGGTGTGGTCTCCAGCGTTCGGATGGCACCGATATTGCCGAGGCGACGGGTCAGATAGTGGTGCAAGGCGCCCGGGTCGGGGCACATCGCTTGCGCCACCAAGTTGCTCGGGCCGGTGGTTGCGTGTACGAAGGCGAGTTCGGGATGCTGGGCCAATTCCATGCCGACCTGGTCGAGTTGGCCGGGTGCGACCGACATCCACAGCAGCGCTTGGACATTGGCGCCGAAAAGGGTGTCATCGGCTTGGACATCGAAGAAGATCTCGTCGCGTCCCCGTAAATCGGCCAGCCGTCGCGCGACGGTCGCCGGTGACCACCCGGTGGCGGCGGCCAACTCGGCCAACCCCGCCCGTCCATCGGCCTGTAGTGAGGTCAGCAGGACATCGTCGGCGCTGGACACAGCCCGTCCGGACATCGGCTTGCCGTAGCGCGGCTCTAGCTGACCCTGCTGTTGCTCGTTCAGTGCCGCGATCTGTCCGCGCCACGGGGTCGGGCCGCCCAGGTAGGTGTGCAGCACGTAATGGGCCGATACCGTCGCGATGCCCGCGGTGCGGGGTATGTCTTTCAGCAGCAACGAGTGCGCCGCGTCCGCTTGGCGTGGAATGCGCACGATGAGCAGGATTTCCGTGCCGCCGGACAGCAGTTTGATCCATGAGGTGTCCGGCCTGCGGGCCAGCGAATGCGCGAGCGTGCGAGCCGCCGCGGTGGTGGCGCCCAGGCGTACCAGCCAGCGCGTGTGGTCGTCGCGCTCCAGGTGGCTCAGGCCGACCACCCGCAGGCCTGCCTCGGCGCGCAACCGCCGATAGCGGCGAGCCACGGTCTGTGTCGATACGCCCAGCACCTCGCCGATGCGATTGAACGGTGCGCGGCCGTCGATGTGCAGGGCATGGACGATGCCTCGGTCCAGCTCATCGATGGTGGTCATTTCCCTCAATATTCCAGGCCGGGTGGAAAATATCGACAAACTTGGGCTCGCACGTGGAGTGGTAGCTCGGTCGGATCGATGCTGGTCGAGTCGCGGGACTGGCCGCGACGCCCACGAACCGACAAAGGATGGTCATGATTCTCGTAACTGGCGCTACCGGCACTGTCGGCCGCTCACTTGTCCACCAGCTCGTCGCCGCGCAGGTGCCGGTGCGCGCGTTGACGCGGCGACCGGCCGCCGCGAAACTTCCCGATGTCGTCGATGTGGTCGCTGGCGATTTAAGCAAGCCCGCCGACATCGCCGCGGCGCTGCGCGGCGTCGACCGGGTCTTCCTGCTCTCCACCGGTCCCGACATCCCCACCCACGACGCGAACCTGATTCGCGAGGCCGCGCGTGCCGGAGTCGCGCACGTGGTCAAACTGTCCTCCGGCCGCACCGGCGACGACACTGCCACCGACCCCATTCCGAGCTGGCACCGCCTCGGTGAACAAGCGCTGCGCGACAGCGGCATCGGGTGGACCATCCTCGGTCCACTCGGCTTCATGGCCAACGCGCTGCACTGGGCCGGCTCGATTCGCAGCCAGGACAGCGTGTTCGCCCCCTACGGCCACGGCCGGATCGCGGTCATCGACGAAGACGACATCGCGTCCGTGGCCGCCACCGTGCTCACCACCGACGGTCACGACGGGCGCACCTACCGGCTCAGCGGACCGGAGGCATTGACGCCCCGCGAGATGACCGGCATTCTCGGGGACCTTCTGGGCAGACCGCTACGGTTTGTCGAAGTGGAGCCCGCCGTCGCCCGTCAGGCGATCCTGGACCACGGACAGACCGAGGTCATGACCGACGCGATCATGGCGCTGCGCGCCACGGCACTGGAGTCGTTCACCTCCGCCGTACACCCGACAGTCAGCGAAGTCACCGGCCGCCGACCGAATTCGTTCCGGGAGTGGGCCACTCGGCACATCGCCGACTTCACCTGACCGGTCGATCCGGTGGTGGCCTCAGGTGTCGGACGCGTCGGCGCGAAGGTACTCCAGGATCGCGAGGACGCGACGATTGTGCGCGGCGCCCGGTGGCAGGTCGAGCTTGGTGAAAATGGCGTTGATGTGCTTTTCCACCGCGCTGCGGGTGATGTACAGCTCGTCGCAGATCGCGGAATTGCTGTGTCCCTCGGCCATCAGCGTGAGCACCGTGCGCTCACGCTCGGTGAGGCGATTCAGCGGTGATTCGGCGCGACTGTGCAGCAGTAGCTGGCGCACCACTTCCGGGTCGAACGCGGTGCCGCCGTTACCGACCCGCTCGATGGCGTCGAGGAACGCGTCGATGGCCGAGACCCGGTCCTTGAGCAGATAACCGATGCCGCCGGTGCCGGTCAGAAACTCTGTCGCGTAACGTCTTTCGATATATTGCGAGAGGACGAGAACGGCTACGCCCGGCCAGCGGCTACGGATCTCCATGGCGGCGCGGATGCCCTCATCGATGTGATCGGGTGGCATGCGGACGTCGGCGATCACCAAATCCGGCTGCCGAACCCGCACGGCGGCAAGCAGTTCGGTGGCGGTGCCGACGGAGTCGATGATTTCATGGCCCTCCGCGGTGAGTAATTGGGCGATGCTCTCCCGCAGCAGCGCGGAGTCGTCGGCCAGCGTTATCCGCACGGCACCTCCACCCGAATGGTCGTCGGGCCGCCCGCCGGACTGTCTATCGCCATATTCCCGTCGAGCGCGGTGATCCGCGCGGCGATGCCGGTGAGGCCGTGACCGCTCGGGTCGGCCCCACCGCGGCCATCGTCGCGGACGAGCATGGTGAGCGAACCAGCTCCTTGCGTGACGGTGATGTCGACGCGCTGCGCCGCGGCGTGCTTGATGACGTTCGTGATCGCCTCGCTCGCAGTGAAATAGCACGCCGACTCCACCGGCCGCGGTGGCCGCCGCGTGAGCCGATAGTCGATGTGTGTCGGCACGGGCGTGCGGTCGGCCAAGGCGTCCAGCGCACTGCGCAGTCCGTCGCGGTCCAGCATGGCCGGGTAGACGCGCCAGGAGACCGCGCGGAGATCGTCGAGGATGTTGCGCGTTTCCACGAGCGCCCGGCGATGCATATCGGCCTGCTGCCGTGGCTCGGATTCGCGTTCGGCCCGGCCGAGCAGAATCGACAGGGCGACGACGCGTTGCTGGACCCCGTCGTGGATGTCGCGTTCGATGCGGCGCCGCTCCTCGTCGATCGCCTCGATCACCTCGGCCCGTGCCGAGGTGAGCTGGACGACACGTTGCTCCAGTTCACCGGACCCCGGGCGGGAGAACAGATTCCACAAGCGCACCTCCATGCCGACGATGCCGATGAGTCCTTGCGCGGCCAGGTACATCAGTACCAGACCGGGCAGCACCAACACGGCGGCGGTCATCCACGTCACGCGGCCCGGCTCAGGGGCATCCATGACCGGGACCGCGCCGCCCGTCACGGCGCCGATCAGCACGCTCACCGCGACCACCAGGCCCGCGACGATCAGCATGAGGATGATCGCGGTCAGCGCGCCGACCAGTGCGCGCACCGCAAGATACCCCGCCGCACGGTGACCCGTCGGGTGGCCGCGAAGCGGGGCGCTGGACAGGTTCGCCAACCTGCACTGCTCCAACGCGACGACCGACTGCGCCGCCCGCGGCGCGAACAGTCCTCCGGCCATTCCGGCAAGGTCCACCGGAACCATCAGCACGCCGAGTCCCAAGCCCACGGCGATACGCCCCGCGCGACGTGCTCCCCGGACCTTGGCCTCGGTGGGCAATGTCGTCGTCATCCTCCGATTCTCGCGTGCCGCCCACGCCGCGCGCCGCGCACCCGGCGCACCACGAAGATCGTGAGGGCGACCAGAACGGCGAGGATGACGAACTTCTGCAGCACGTCGGCGTAGAGCTGCACCGCGTCCCAGTTTTCGCCGAGGAAGTAACCCGCGAGCACGAATATCGAGTTCCAGATCAGGCTGCCCGCGGCGGTCAGGGCGGTGAAGCGGACAAGGTTCATCCGTTCGATTCCGGCGGGGATCGAGATCAGGCTGCGGAACAGCGGGATCATCCGCCCGAAGAAGACCGCCTTGGTGCCGTGCCGGTCGAACCACGCCTCGGCCTTGTCGACATCCGAGACACGCATCAAGGGCATCCGTGCCACGATGCGCCGCGTCCGGTCGCGTCCGAGCAGCGCGCCGAGCCCGTAGAGCACGAGGGCGCCGACAATCGACCCCGCCGTCGTCCAGAGCAGCGCCTCGGCCAGGCCGAATTCGCCACGGCTGGCGGTGAATCCGGCCAACGGCAGGATCACCTCGCTCGGCAACGGCGGGAAGAGGTTTTCCAGGGCGATCGCAATGCCTGCGCCGGGACTGCCCATGGTCTCCATCACGTGCACTGCCCAGCCCGCGATGCCCGAGAGTTCGCTGCCGGTCGAATCCGTTGTCATATCCATGGCGTCGACGCTAGGAACGCGGCGCGGTCCGGACACTGGTGCCGACCACCCGACACCGGCGGTACAACCGCACCCGCGGGGTAGGGTTTTCCACACCAAAGGTGCGGGGACTACCGTATCGTCCTCGCGTCAGCTCGGGCTTAGCGTCGATGATCATGCGGAAGAAGCTGTTTCGAATCACGATGGTGACGTGCGCGGTCATAATCGCGGTGGCACTGCTATTCGTGCTGGTCCTCGTCACACAACGGGAGCAGGTCCTCGCCTTCACCGTGCGCCGCACCGCCGGATGGACGAATACCGATGTAATTCTGCGGGTTTCGGACTCGGGACAGTCGCAGGTGTGGGTGACGAGCGGCGCCGGTGTCACACACAACGGACCACTCGGTGCCGCCAGCCGATTCCGAATCGGCAGTATCACCAAAACCTTCGTCGCCACAGTGGTGTTGCAACTGGTGGACGAGGGGCGGATCGCGCTCGACAGGCCGATTGCCGAGCAATTGCCGGGGATGGTGCCCGACGGGGAGCGAATCACCGTGCGGCAGTTGCTGAACCACACCAGCGGCCTGTACGACTACATGAAAGACCCTGGCATGTCGACCAACCGTTGGCGCGGCAGCGAGCGTTTCATCGGATATCAGCCACAACAGTTGCTGGAGGCGGCCTTTCGCCACGCCCCCTATTTCGCACCCGGGACCCGGTTCCGCTACTCCAACACCAACTACATCGTGCTGGGCACGCTGATCGAGCACGTCACGGGAAGCAGCTACGGGGACGAGATCGCCCGCCGCATCCTGGAACCATTGAGACTGTCCCACACCATAATTCCGGGTAACGACCCAGCCATACCGGCTCCGGCGATCCGCGCCCATCGCACGCTCGACGGCGGAACGACCGCCGATGTCACCGAGATGAATCCCTCTCTGGACTGGGCCGCAGGCGAAATGCTGTCCACGACGGCAGATCTCGACACGTTCCTCGAAGCCCTGCTCTCGGGCAAGCTGACAAGCGGACAGTCGCTCGCGGAGATGATGCGCACGGTGCCGATGGGCATGGGATTCCACTACGGCCTCGGCATCCAGCGTTTCGACCCACCGTGCGGTGGGCCGGTCTGGGGCCACGGCGGCGAACTGCTCGGTTACCTGGCTTTCGCGTACCGGTCCCCCGCAGGGCGAGCCATGTCCATGGTCATCGCCTCTGCCCATTCCTCGGACGCGATACCCCTGTACGCGACTGTCACCGCCACGTTCTGCCTCGCCTGATCGGCCGGAGCCATGGCGGCATCGATGGGCCGGTGTCGGCGGAACAACCACGCTCCCATGGCTACACGCCGGTAGTATGGGTAGATGATTGCGGTCCGCCGGAAAGCACTTCCACCGTTGGGTTTACGCGATTCCGGCAAGCGAACTCCGTACTCGCGGCGGCGCTGATGTCGAGCCCCGCGCCCGCCTCCGCCGCCGGGGCAACCGAGGCGGACAAGGTCTATGTCGCCAACAGCGGCAGGGACTTCGACGGCGAGGTCGGCCCGCACAACATCGCGATCTTCACGGTCCGCGCCGACGGCGGGTTGACACCGTTCGGCGATCCGGTGCCCACCGGCATGGGTGCCCGCAGCCTCGAGTTCAGCCCGAACGGGCGCTTCGCATATCTCGCAGCCATCGAGGAGAACGCCGTCTATTCTTACGCGGTGGACCGTGCCGGTGGTCTCACCGGGTTCTCGCCGGTGCGCACCGGCGGGCGGTCACCGTTCGGTCTGGCCGTCGCGCCCGACGGCCGCTCGCTGTACACAGCGAACATCGGCAGCGGCACTGTCGCAACCTTTCGCGTGCGCGAAAGCGGTGTGCCGGTGCTGGCTGGAACTACCGCCACAGAGCAGCCCAATCCCCGAAACGTGTTGGTCAGTCGAGACGGCCAGTTCCTGTTCGTCAGCCATGGCTTGCCGAACAGTGCCGGACCGGACGCACTCGTGCTCTTCCCCATCCTGCCCGGCGGCACGCTCGACCGCCCGCGGCCATCGGTCGCTATCGGCGGCGGAGGCACCGGGATGGCCCGCACGCCGGACGGCCGTTTCCTCTACATCGCTTGTTCCGGCACCAACGATGTGTACGCGTTCCACGTCGGCCGGAATGGTGCTTTGAATCCTGTTCCCGGGCAGCCGTTCCCCGCGCCACGCACACCGGAAGGTGTGACGGTCACGCCCGACGGCACGCGTCTCTACGTGACGAGCGTGGCCAGTCAGCCCGAGCCCAACCCTACCGAGGCCGGGGTGTGGACCTTCGCCATCAGCGACGACGGCGCTCTGGACCCGCTCGGTCCACGGATCGGTCCCGGCCTGGGGCCCGGGGTGGTCGCGGCAGCAGACGGAGAGCGCCTATACACCGGCAACTTCTTCGGCAACACCGTGTCTGCCTTCACCATCGCCACCGGTCCCCCGGAGGAGATCGCCGACTCGCCCTACTCCTCGCGGGGAACCGCTCCCGGGTTCGACGCCGTCGCGATCCGACCCCGAACTACGAGGGAATAGACACATCCGGTTCAGCTGGCTTTGAACCAACCATCCCAGGTGTCTTGTTCTGGCTGGCCTCGCCAATCACCCCAGGCGTCTCGCTTTGGTTGGCGCTGCCAACTGTTCAAGGTGTCCTGTTCTGGCTGGCTCTGCCAATCACCCCAGAAGTCTTGCTCTGGTTGGCGCTGCCAACTGTCCCAGGCGTCTTGCTCTGGCTGGCTCTGCCAACTGTCCCAGGCGTCTTGCTCTGGTTGGCTCTGCCAATCACCCCAGGCGTCTTGCTCTGGTTGGCTCTGCCAACTGTCCCAGGCGTCTTGCTCTGGTTGGCTCTGCCAATCACCCCAGGCGTCTTGGTCCGGCTGGCTCTGCCAATCACCCCAGGCGTCTTGGTCCGGCTGGCCCTGCCAATCACCCCAGGCATCTTGGTCCGGCTCACTCTGCCAATCACCCCAGGAGTCCTGCTCCGGCTGGCTCTGCCAATCACCCGGATCACCCGCCTGTGTGGTGTCATCTGTTGGTTCGGTCTGGTCGTCTGAATTTGTTGGCGTGGTCTGATCGGACGGATTATTCGGCTTTCCTCGTTGGTACATGCTATTGAGCTGGCTGATCTCATTTTGACTCAACGGGGTCGGGCCGCTGTTGCACCTGTTGACCACGCTGGCCATAATGCTGCAACCGCTGTCATTGTGATCGAGACCGATAGAGTGCAGGAGTTCGTGCGCGGCGACCTCGGTTCTATCGTCACGTTCCATGTTGCGATTATTAGGGTCGAGTTTGACAAACGGGCCATTATCCCATCCGCCCAACCCGACTACACCTCCCCCTAGCGGGCCGTGACTGATATTGATGGCACCCCTGCCCGTGCCTGGTTTCAACACCAATTCGAGGCCCGGGGTCGAATTCAGGTGCTTGACGGCTTTCTCTATGTCGGGGTCGTTGACCCTATTGTTGTAATGAATGATCGCTCTGCCGTCGGAGTCGTAGCCCTGAATCTGCGCCCGATAGCTGAAACTTGGCGCCTGAGCTGCGGCGGTGGCGCTTGTCGCCACACTGAGCGCGCCGGGAGCGAGCAGGCTGCCAGCGAGCAGGGTGGCGAATAGTCGGGGTGTGCCATACGTGGTCGACTTTGCGGCTCGATGTCTTCCGCGATAGTTACGACGATGGACAGCAGACGGCATAGCGCGGGAGACCTCCGGGTGTATTACAGGCAAAGTTTCTACCGAACCCTGAATGGCGGCTGTGCCATCGGCTGCGCACTTCCGGATCGGCACCGTCGACTGTACTGGGCACCTGGTGGGTGAATGCAAGTTATGTAAGTCAGGCCTTAACTGTTGAAATCAGCCCTTATGTAAGTCGACAGGAGCCGTTGTAGTTTCCTATACTCGACCAAATCCGTGCGAGTGGAATATCAGGAGGTCGCCGAATCGCCGCTATCTGCTCCGGCTGGGCAGTACAGCAGCGAAGGCCAGCAATCCGAAAGCGAGGACCGCGGCCGCCGTTCGGACAGCGTGCGCGATCTGCCAGCGGTCCCGCACGTCGGACCAGTCGGCGGGCGGAGACTGGACGCTCCATTCGAGCTGGTCGGCATTGATCGGAAGATTGACCGCGATCGTGAGGCCGAAGACGCAGACGAGCAGCGCGAGCGCGGCCACTGTCAACCATCGAGTGCTCGTTCGGAAAGCCCGGTAGGCCAGTACCGCCGTGCCGAGCAGCGCGGGCAGCAGCGTGACGACAGCGAGCTTGTCCAGGGAGTCGAGCTCGACCAGCCTGACCTGGGTGTAGACCGCGCCATCAAAGCCTCGCAGGGATAGCTCCAGGACCAGGACGCCGATGAGGAATCCGGCGAAGAGCCCACTGAAAACCAGGCTGGCGAAGCGTGCGTACTTCGTCATGACCATGCTCCCGCGTGGTCGGCGACCCAGGTCGCGAAGGTACGGGCGGGGCGGCCGAGGATCGTCTCGATCTCGGTGGTTACCGTTGCGGGTCGCTCCATTTCACGCTGGTAGCGCGCCATGAGTGCATGGACGAACCGCTCGTCGAGGCCGTTTCGAAGCATTCCTTGGGCCGCCATCTCGGCCGGGACCTCTTCGAACCGCAGTGGCCTGCCGATCACCGCGCCGATGATCGGCACCATCTCATCGAGCCTGAGCGCCTCGGGTCCGGTGATAGCGATCCTCCTGCCGAGAAGGGAGTCATCGACAAGCGCACGGGCGATCACCTCGGCGACGTCGCGCTCGTGGATGACGGCCTCGGCGAAGCCGGCGTACGGACCCCGGACGGTGTCACCGAGTGCGAGCTGACCGCGCCACATAGCGAGCGTGTTCATCGCAAATGAGCTGGGCCGCACCGCAACCCACGGGAGGGCGCGCTCGGTGACGGCACGCTCCACCTCGGCGTTACGGTCGCCGTTGAAGCGCGAGGGCTGGTGATCGGGGTGGTCGTCGACGTTGATCGCCGACATGACGACCACCTTCCGGACCCCTTCTTCGGCAGCAAGCCGAAGGAGCTTATCGGTGTCGTCCTTGGCTGCGCGGGGATGGACGAAAAGTCCGCGAGCGCCCCGCAGCGCTCGTCGGATCGCCTCGGGCGCAACAGCTTCCACCCCGGCGGGAAAGGTGGCGTCCTCCGGGCTGCGGGTCACGGCCCGGATCTCAGCGCCTTCCGAAAGCAGTGCTTCGACGAGTGGGCGACCGATGAGGCCGGTCGCTCCGGTTACTAGGTACATGCGGCATCCATTCGACTGTCATATAGTACGAGAATCGTAGCATATACTTTGGATACCATATGATATGACTAACGTAACAAACGCTAGCCGGAAGATGGCGCGATCGTGGTGGAGCTGACGAGCCGCTACCTCGACGCGAGAAACGCTGCGGCCAACCGATGTCAGCGAGCCGGGACCCCAGACTCGCTGACGCCTCAGCTCACCGGCTCCCCCAGCAAGAACGAACTGCCGCAGGAGAATTGATCAAATCCGCGGTGGTGGCTGGTGGGACGACCGGCCCGCACCGGCCCGGTCACTGTGGACCGGGCCGGTGAACTGGGCGGGGGTAATCAGGGATTCGGCTGAGTGGGTGTTTGTTTGTAAGGAGCGCCGGCGGATTGGGCGGCGGTGGTGAACGCCCTCTTGATCTGCGGCCAGAAGGTGCTGTCCACGCAGGAGTAGCGGGGCATGAAGCCGCCGCAAGCCGACGTGTTGTTCGGGCCGATTTCGATGGTGAGGGTTGCTAGTCCGAGGGCTCCGTGTGCCTGATCGTCGGTCGTTCCGGTGGTCGAGTATCCGACGGTCTCTTCGGAGGTGCCGACGATGAACCCGGGCACGATCTTCTTGGCCAATGCCCGCAATTGGCTCGCGTTCTTGCTCGTGGCATTGCTCGGAATGATCCCGTAATTGCCGTAAGCATGCAGATCGATCACGATTCCCTTAGCGGTGTCCGGGACGTCACCGCCTCCGCTGGGACGCTGATTGGTGAACAGGCTCGCGTACAGATTCTTTACCGCCTGCGTTTCCGGTTCGGAGCCGGCACGCGGACCCTGGTAAGTCTGCGAACAGGGGTTTCTCGAATCTCCGCCCCAGCGGACCGGGAAGTTGCGATTCAGATCCACACCGGGCCCTCGGCCGGATCCATCGACGACGGCGCAGGACGGCGGTGTCGCGCTGTTGTTGACGTTCTTGCGTTGCATCTTGGGCCTGTTCCCGCCGCTGGCCGTCACGTCGACACCGTCCGGGTTGGTCACCGGGACGATCCAGACCTCGGTGGTGTCCAGGATCGAGGTAGCCGTGGGATCGGTGCCATAGCCGGTGGCGAGGTAGTCGATCCATTTCCACGCGAGTTCACCGGTCGCCAGCTCGCGGGCGTGGATCTGCGCGGTCAGCAGAAAGCGAGGCTTGCGCGAGGAGGGTGACAGTGCGCAGCCGTCCGGTTGGGCCGTCGCTTTCGCCGCTGCTTTCTCCTTGTCGGTTGCCTGCTTCGCGATTCCGGTCAAGCAGATGACGTTCATGGTGTGGCCGCCCGTGCCTCTTTCGGCCAGCCAACTCTTGCCGATGTTGTGCACCTGGGCGATTCCGGGATTCTTGGTGGCGACATCCCGGGCATGGCGGAGCATGTCGGCTGCGGTGTGATAGCCGCCGTAGTACGTATCGTCGGGGGCTCTTCGCTCCGGTGGCAACGGCTTGTATACCGGTGCGCGCTTTATCGGATTCAGTCCCCGATCCCTCAGCGTTTGGGCTACCGCCTCGTCGACCGCGATGGTCACCGTGCCCGGACCTGCGGGAACCATCTCGATCCCCGCATCGGCGATGATGTCCACCTGTGTCTGCGACGGCACCGCAACGTCCCAGTAGTAGGGAGCATCATCCTGGGCGTGCGCCATCGCTGGATTGAAAACAAGCGTCGAAAAACCACCGATAACCACTGCGGAAATAGATGCAAGAATAGTGCGGAAACTGCTCATGGACTTACCCTGTCTCTCGCGCCACTTTCGAATGCCGCATTCCACCGCGTGGCGTTGCTTGTAGTCCCCTGCGTCGAAGACTGGTGGGCGGCGACCGGCGGAGGTCGCCGAGGAGATATCCATGACCGACCGACGCCTTGCCTCGGTGCCACCGCGAGCGACGGAAGATACGAGGGCATATCGGCTCCTCCATACGGGACGGATGAATTCCCGATGCCCGGAGATTAGGCCGATATGTCGGCTCGGTGAAACCCCAGTCGACGAGTGGGGAAGGGGTTGATCAACCGCTGAGCGCGCTCGCCGAAACCCGTTGCAGCACCGAGAAACCCAGGGTGACGTCCTGGTTGTCGTTGAGCACCTCGCCGTACAGTTCGGTCCACGAGTGGAACGAATAGCGCGGGTTGGTTGAAGTCCGCTCCCGCGCCACGATGACTTCGGCGGGCAGTCCGGTCGCCGAGAGATAGGTTCCCAGCGATAGCGAGCGGGCAAGACACAGCCCGTTCGGCTGCAATGTTCGCAGAACCAGCTGACTGAACAGGATTTCGCGCCGGGCAAGCCGGATCGCTACCGCCGGTTCCAGTTCGGCGTGCAGCTGCCAGCCCGGCCCTGGGCGCAGGTCCCGCAGGTAGCTGTGCGCCGGGCCCCATCCCTGCTTACCGAGCAGGCGGAGCGCGGTCCAGGTGCTCCGCAGCGCGTGCCCGCGGAGCCGACGTGACAGGCGAGGCGGTGGCGGGACGCCGTCGATATCGGACAGCATGGACTCAAGTTGACGTGCCAGTTCGGTCATTGCGACGCATCCGTTCGCGCGAGCAGCCGGTGTTCGGCGAGCTGGTCGATCAGCTTGCCCAGCCCGGCCCGCAGTACCTCCGCGCTCGCGTCGATGCGTTGCTCGAGTTCGCGCACCGCCTCCTCGACGGTCTCGCTGGTCATCGCGGCCTGGACCATCAGCGTGGCCACCGGATTCAGTTCGAAGTAGACACCCGCCCGGGTGTCCATGATGATGCCGACGCCGTCGGTGGTGTCCAGGATGGCGTCGTCGCCGAGTTGCAGCAGTGACATGATGATCAGCTCCTCACCGAGTGCGATGTCCGGCTTTCCAGACTGCGGAGGAAAAGCTCCGTCATGGCCGCGCAGATCAGGCTCTCCGCGTTGCGGCGCGTCGAGGACGGATGGCCGAGTACGGCGGCCAACCGCTCGGGGTCCACGATGTTCATCCGCGCCAGCCGGGAGTCTGGCCCGAGCAGTGCGGTGAATGCCTCTGGATGGTTCAGGCAGAAGTTCTCGTGCGGCGAACCCAACCAGAGCCGGCCGTGCCGACGCCAGATCATCGGTGGCAGCCGATCTTCGAGCATCAACCGAAGTACCGGCTTGTCGATGTTTCGTCCGCCGTAGGGAATGCACCGGTAGGCCCGTGGCATGCCGGTTGCCAGCTCATACAGTCCCCGATCAGCCATCGGGGAACAGAATTGGACGCCGTGTGGCCAGGAGAGAGCAAGATCGGTGATCTGTTCCTCGGGAACGAATTCCGGGTCGGGCAACTCGAACGGCACGCCCGGCATCGGGACGAGGAAGTCCGGTTGCCGCGTGTGGTCGCCGAACGCTGAAGCATCGATCGCCAGTGAGTACGACCGGCGGACGCTCCTCAGCAAAGCGTCCAGTGTCCAGCGTGAGCAGAGCAGTCCCCGCAGCATCAGGCTTTTCTCCGCCCAGCTCAGCCGGCCCCACAGCACATCGCGCACGCCGTAGTCGGGGGCCGGGCTGAACAGCAGGTCACCGTCCCGACCCCAGGTGAGCAGCTGCACGCCGTCCGCTCGGACCCGCTGCACGATCTGTTCCAGCCACCGAAACCCGGTGTGGTTGTAGGGGTGGGAGAACCGCCAGTCCTCGCTCACGTGACCGGCGCCGGTATCGGTCATGATCGGCACGAAGGGGATGGACAGGTGTCGGCACACCTCGCGGGCGTAGCCGGATTCATCGGCCAGCGGATCGTCGGTGCCCAGGTGGTAGGCGGTGACCTCGGCGCCGTTGGCCGCCAGTGCGGCGGCGACCGCGGAAGAATCCAGGCCGCCGCTCAGCAGCAGACCGATGTGGCCGACGTGCGCGTAAGGGCGGGTCGCGGCCAATAGCAGTTCCCATGCGCGGTCCGCGTAATCTCGCGGCGTGCTGCCCCGTGGCAGCGGTTTCGGCGTGATCCGGTCGTACTGGATGACCTTGGCCGACACACCGTCGAACACCATCAGGTGACCCGGGCGGAGCAATCCCAATTCGGGATAGGCAACGAGGCTGTCGCCGCGGCAGATTCGCCAGATGGTTTGCCGGTCCAGCCGGTCGAGGGCGTCGGGGACCAGGTCGGCAGGATCGCTGGACCACTCCAACATGTTGCCGGACTGCTTGTAGAACAAGGTGTTTCGGGTGAACAGGCTGCGGAACAGGAAGGCCCGATCGTCGGTGATCAGGCAGCCGACCAGATCACCGGGCAACCCGGCCAGCTCCGGATACCGTCCGCTGCGGAGCGTGGCGGTGATCCGGTCGACGAGGGCATTGTCCAGCATTCCGGTGAGGGTGCCGCCCAGTGCGAGATGGGTTCGATCGGTCGAATGTGCGGGCTGGACGGTCGCACCCGTTCCCGGTCTGGTCCACTGCCGCAGATACATCGGGCTGTCGGGGACGCGGCGTTCGGGGAAGGCGGTGTAGGGAACGCAGGCGTAGTCGACGGGAGTCCCGTCACATGGCAAGGTCACTCGGCCGGCGCAACCGAGATAGTCCACGGTAAGTGGAGAATGGTCCATGATGGACGGAACCTCTCATTCGCCGACAATCTTCGGCTGAAGGGGCCCCCTCCCCCGCTGAATTCCTAGTCATGAGACGCGGGAGGGGACCACGGGTCGATCACTTCATACGGCTAAATAAGGTTGCCGTGGCTGACGAGATCGGGCACGCCCTTGAACAGGATCGTGGTGTGCTCCTCGACCGTGCCCAGACGTGTCACCTCGGGCTCGATGTAACTCATCTTCATCATTGTTGTCACCTCCTTCCAATTTCGTAAACGGAAGTGTGCGACTGTGGCACAACACAAAAACGGATATGTCATGCAGTCGACACACTGAGGATTCGGTCCGCAGCACCGACTGGGCAAGCCGGTGCGCGGCCAGAGACAGGTCGTATTACGGGAAATTCCGGGAGCGGCGGTCGGTGCGCTGCGAAGAATCATCATCCGTAGCCCGAGCGGGCTAGGCCAATCCATACCGTCCGGGCTCGAATTCGCCGGGGACGCAATCGGTTCGGCGGTCCGGGTGAATTGGCAAGTCGGGCCATGACTTCCACCTAAAACAGGGTGATCGGATGATCGGATCATGCAGTGGACTCCGATGTCCCGCAATACATCTCGACTACGAGATAGATCTTGCGCGAGGACTGCTAGGCCACAACCATAGCCCTCCAATGACTTTCCGTCGACCCCTACCGTTCATCTAACTCAGGCCAATATTAGTCAGCATGCCGGCCCGATTTCGCTGGGGACAATTCCGACTGGTCGGCGGGTAAAGTCGGATACAATTACCCGCAGACTAAGATATTCACTTTGGAAGTTCGACGCACCCAACACGAGAACGACGAGCCGAGACGGTCGTGGTGTGCGCCAGCAGAACTCTCGCCGGAACCGGATGGATCCAACGGCCATCGACAAGCCCGTGTCGTGCGCATGGCTCTTCGAAGACCTGGTTACGAGATCCGTTCTGTCGCAAGGCGAATCATCGCTTGAGGCTCAGCCCCTGATCAACCGGATGACCAGTTCGATAACCTGCGACGTCGCTCATCGGTGAATTCCGACGTCGCCTCGGATCGAAAGATGTTCGTATCGGCGAATTTTGACGGCACAATCTCGTAAGATCTGCGCGCCTCGTCGGGTCAGTTGTATGCCACGATCCGGCGAGACTACCGTGTGGGGACAACTGGGCTTGCGAACGAGCGCAAGTGCGTGGTGGTCTGGTATGCACCGCACAAGCGGCGGCACTCGATCAAGCGGACCTGAGCCCGCCTGATCGAGGACGCGCCCGCATGGCTCACTCGGCGTCGAACGGCTTCGCAAAACGCCGCGCGCCCGTGCGTTCGGTGATTTCACCCGCCGCGTGACGCCATCCGAAAAGAGCGAAATAATCGTGTCAGTTGGTCGGCCGTGGGCTGATGGTGACGCTGAATTTGTTTTCCACCGTTTGCTGCCAATCCCGTTCGCACTGATCGATTTTCGCGCGATCATTACCGGCATCGCTCACGCAGTCGGTGAAGTCGTCACCGCCGGTGAAACCGAAAAGGGCGAAGCCGACTGCCAGGGCAACGGCCGTCGCAATCAAGGCCACTATGCTCAGCACCAAGCCCGTTATCGCCATAGCGGAGCCCCCGGCCGTGCCTTTCCGGGCCCTGGACGTAGCGATAATGCCGATGACAAGTCCGGCCAGGCCGAGCAGGATTCCGCCGATCACGGTCCAGAAGCTGACCAGCGCGAGGATGCCGAGCACCAATGCGGCGATGGCAAGGCCGTTGCTTTCGGACTGCTGTCGATAAGGCCCCGCAGGCGGCGGATACTGGCCCGGTGCCGTATAACCGGGGGGAAATTCCTCCGTCATGGCTGTCCTCTCTTTGCGTCGATCCCAGCTACCGGTTTTGGTGTCCTTCCGGATGCTAGTGAAATTCGAGCCGAGTGCACGCTTGCCACACACAGTTCTATTAAGAGAATGGTTTTTTCACCCGGATCCTGCGTTCGACTCGCGCGACCGTGCGGTCCGCCGGTGCGGCGAGAGGCAGGATGACCGGCTCATCCGACCATTGTGTGTTGCCGCCGGACCGCCGATAATGATTCGGGGAGGGATCATGAGGCGCAGAGTCAGCGGAAGACGGTCGGCCACAACGCTATTGATGGCCGTGACGCTGTTGATCACCGTGCCGGTGTCGTGCGCGTCGCAGGACCGGCAGGCGGAGACGTGCGAGGTCACCAAAGAGGTCAACGTGCCGGATACGATGCGCGACGGCACGGTGCTGTACGCCGACGTCTATCGGCCGAAGACCGACGAGCCGGTGCCGGTGGTGCTGATCCGCAACCAGTACGGCAAGGACGTGGCGGCGCTCCAACCGCATCGGTTCCTGTCGCCGCACTGGCTGGCCACCCACTGCTATCTCGTGGTGCACGAGGACGTACGCGGCCAGTACGCATCCCAGGGCACGTTCTATGAGTTCACCCAAGAGGTGAACGACGGGTACGACTCGGTGGAATGGGCTGCCAAGCTGCCCGGGTCCAACGGCAAGGTCGGAATGTACGGCTCGTCCTACCTCGGGGCCACCCAATGGCTGGCCGCCGAGGCCGGGCCGCCGCACCTGACCACCATCGTTCCGATGAACACCTCCAGTGACTATTACGAGGGGTGGACGTATGAGGGCGGACAGTTCCGGCTCGGCTTCATCCAGCCGTGGGCGATGCACACCATCGTGCGCAGCGCCGCCGCCAATCGGGGCGACACAGCGCTCGTCAAGGAGTTGGACGCCGCGTATCTCGACGTCGCGAAGTGGCTGCGGCACCGGCCCTACAACACATTCCCGCCATTCCGGCCGGACGATCCGAAGGTCGCGCCGTACTTCTTCGACTGGATCAAGCACTCGACCAACGACGACTACTGGACGTCGCTGGCGCCAGAACGCCACCATTCCAAGATCAAACTGCCGATCCTGCACATAGAGGGCTGGTACGACTCGTTCTTGGACGGCGGCATCCGCAACTTCACCGGCATGACGGCCGACGGTGGGTCGCCGGAGGCGCGGGCCGGGCAGCGGATGGTGATCGGCCCGTGGGATCACAAGTCCTACAGTCGGCCGCCCGCCGAGGCCTACCGGCCGTCGCCGATGCTCGCCGCCATCGGGAAGGCCGGGGAATATCCGCTGGACGAGCGGCTGCTCGCCTGGTTCGACCAACACCTCAAGGGCCGCCCCGGTGACGGCCGCGCCGCGGTGGACTACTTCGAGATGGGCTCCAACACGTGGCGGCAGGCCTCGGCGTGGCCTATCCCCGGCACCGAGTTCACCAAGTACTACCTGGGCAGTGACGGCCACGCCGCCTCACTCTTGGGCGACGGCAAGCTCGCCACCACGCCGCCCACCGCCGGTCAGCCCCCCGACCAATACACCTACGACCCGCGCGATCCCGTGCCGTCCGCCGGCGGGCACTCGTGCTGCGACAACACCGGCGGGCAGCAGGGACCCTACGACCAGCAGACCGTCGAGGCCCGTCCGGATGTGTTGGTGTACACGAGCCCGCCGCTGACCGCCGATACCAGGGTGACCGGCCCGATCAGCGTCGAGTTGTACGCCTCGTCCTCGGCCGAAGACACCGACTGGACGGCGAAACTCGTCGACGTGCACCCCGACAGCACCGCACGCAACCTCAACAACGGCATCTTGCGGGCCAGCTTCCGCGAATCCGCCACCCACCCGACGCCGATCGTGCCCGGCCAGATCTACAAGTACACGATCAAGATCTGGCCCACCTCCAACATGTTCAAAGCCGGACACAAGATCCGCCTGGAAATCTCATCCAGCGACTTCCCCCAATACGCACCGAACCCCAACACCGGCGCCCCCTTCGGCACCAGCGACGGGATCCGCACCGCCCACCAAACCATCTACCACGACCCAGTCCACCCCTCCTCGATCACCCTCCCGATCATCCCGGCCGACAAGTAACCGTCGGCGCACACCCGAACAGATTCGTGTGCTGCGGACGCGGAGGCCGGTGGTCGCGATGACTGCCCGCTTCGGCCTGCGAACCGTCTATCTCGTCATCGAGGTCGTGGTCGGGCGCGCCCTTGAACAACCGCGTCAATTTGGTGGAACATGCACGCCATAAGCATGCATTGCCGAGGTTTTTGTTGATGACTTCCATCTAAGGTCCTCGTTCATGAATTCCATTAGTGACCCCGTCTTTCCGGCCCAATGCGATATCCGAGTGAGGCAAGGCGATCTCGGCCGGAACGACTCGGTGAGCACGATCGGGATGGCTCGCTGGCTGGAGGACGCCCGGATTCGAGTGAGATTGCCGCGGTTCGAACGACTCGTACGGGCCCGTGGGTTCGGCCCTTACCAGATCGTGTTCGTCAGCCAAAGTGTCGAACGGCTGGCAGCCACCCACCGCACGGATACGGATATTCGGGTGCACACCGGTATTCGTCGTATCGGGCGGTCATCTTTCACCTTCGAGCAAGCGGTGTTCGTGGGCAGCGAGCGCGTAGGCAGCGGCGAGGCAACGGTTCTGCTGCTCGGCAGCGCGGGAGCGCTCGCGCTGCCGGACGAGTTGATCGCGGATCTCACTGCCTTGGCGATGCCGGATTCGAGCGAGACCGCCGTGACCCGTCCGGCTGCCGAGCGCCAGCAGCGGGACCATTACCCGTATTTCGCGCCGCTGCGTGCACGGATAGGCGACGTCGACTCCAATCAGCACGTCAATTTCATTGCCCTGGCCACTTGGTACGACGATGCTGTCGCGGCGTATACGTCAGCGGCGCTCGGCGTGGGCGAGGGAGGTCTGGCGCCCGACCTGTCACCGTCGTCGTATCGAATCAACTACGTCGGCGAGGTCACCTATCCCGGAAACTACGAGATCGGGGTTCTCGTCCGGTCTTTCGACGCCGAAGCCGTGCACTACGAACTCGGGATTTTTCTCGGCGGCACATGCTTGGGCGTCGCCGACGCCATCGGGGCACGTGGTGAGTTGTCCGCCGAGTCTTTAGCTCCCGGTGGTCTCCATTGAGCGGGCGTACTCGGCGGGCGTCTGGCCGTAGCGCTTTTTGAAAGCGCGGATGAAGTGGCTGCTGTCGGAGAATTGCCAGTGCGCGGCGAGTTCGCCGACGGTCGGTCGACGGGACGGGGCGGTGAGGGCGAGCCGCGCCGCTGCCAACCGGCGGTCGCGGATGTAGCTGGTCACCGACTCCCCCGCCGTAGTGAACGCCCGCTGGAGGGTGCGTACCGAGACGTTGAGTTCACGTGCCAGCATCCCTGGCGACAGCTCGGGATCGGCGAGATAACGGTCCGCCAGCGCCTTCGCTGCCTGGGTGAGCGTAGGCCTCAGCCCGGGCTCCGCGGCATCGAACCGGCCCGTCGTCACCGCCTTGGCCAGTTCGATCAGGGCGCTGTGAGCGGCGTGCACACCAACCGCCCCGAGGTCTGCCACGGTTGCGTGGACCATGTTCGTGTGAGCCATCAGCAGGCGCATCTCGGCGGAGTCCGCCGACTCGATGATGCTCCGGTTTCTGAACCGTGGTTCGAGTACGGCGGAGGGCAGCGTGAGAATCCGCACCGTGGTGTCCGGCGCCGCCCCGAAGTGCAGCGGCGGCCCGTGCCGTAGCAGGAACTGCCCGGCCGACACGGTGTATTCGTCGCGATCGGGCGAGCCGCCCAAACCCCATGCGCCACGCCGCACTACGTAAAGCCGTACCTGATCGTCATAGCCGTACGGGGTGCCTGCCGTTCGAATGACCGACGCGCTGTCGAGATCGGTGATCGCCACGTCGCGCACCTTCGCGACGCGGCTTCGGACCCGGAAGTCACCTGTCGTCGCTGGACTGAAGGTCGGCAGCGGGAAGCTATCGCCGACCTGGGTCTGCCACCCGTGCCGGAAGACATCGAAACCTCGCGATACGGCGCCAGGGACGGTGGAATCGAGTGAGAACCTTCCGCGCGAGTCTGCGACTTCCGCACCAGTGCTGTTCATCGGCGGCCGATCCACTCCGCGTTCATCCCGGTCCTTGTATGTTCTCTCGCAGATTACCGCCTGTCACGAACCGGGCTCGACTCGCACGAGGGTTGTCAGCGCTCTGGCCGACATTCTCGACAACGCCGACCATCAACAACCGGGCGCTGTCGCCGCCGCCTTGATCGATCTCCGCCACCGCGGCAACCTCGACCAGCCATACTCACAAGGTCCGGCGACGCCGATCCGCACCACCCCTGACGCTGAGGGTCGCGACCAACCGATTCCGTTGGCCCGCAGCTACACACGGCAAACCAAGGAGGCAACCCGATGGTGACCATCGTCGGCGGCGGTATCGCTGGATCCACTCTCGCCGGTGCCCTTGCCCGCATCGGCCACTCGGTAACCCTGCACGAACAGCAGGCGAACGACGCTGGCGGCGGCGCGTTCCTGTTCATCGACGGACGGGGGCACCACGCCCTCACCGCTCTCGGTGTCTCCGAACCGGCCCTGCACGAAGCGTCCTATCCCCTGGCCGGGCTGCAATACGTCACCAGCACTGGCCAGCGCTCCGAAATGGCCAGTCGCGGCCACCGGTTCTGGCGGCGCTACGACCTCATGCAAATCCTCAACGACTTCGTCGCCGGCTCCGGGGCCGACGTGCGATACGGCAGCCAGGTCTCCGAAGTCACTGTCGCCCACCGCAATTGCATCATTCGCACCAGCGCCGACGGCACCACGACCGACGATCTGCTCGTGGCCGCCGACGGAATCAACTCGGTTGTGCGGAGGTGCCTCGAACCTGCCAGGCCCGCGGTCTACGCCGGGGATGTGGTGATGTACGGGACTACCACCTGCGGACTCGATTTACCGACCGATCAGGCGACCCTGCACTTCTTCGCCGAAGCAGACGCAGCCGGCGGCACCGCGAGCAGCACCCTCGGTCACATCTGGCACCCCGACGACGACCATGTCCACTGGTTCATCCGGCTCACCCGCGAACCACTGGCAGACGCGGACGACCTGGGCGTACATCCGATCAACGAATGGGCCGACACCATCATGCGGGCAACTCCGTCGAACGCGGACATGGTCGACATGTTCATCGCGAACACCGATGTCGTACATGTCAGCAACGCACGCGATGTTCCGTTGGACAATGCCGCGGCGCCGACGACGCCAGCGCTACTGGTGGGCGATGCCGATCACGCCATAACCCCGGCTGCCGGCGTGGGCGCGCGCGACGCGCTCGAAGATGTGCACGCCGTCTTCCAGGCCATCACGTCGAACTCTTCTCCCGCAGCGGCGATGGCGCAGCGTCGCAGCGAAATCGTCGCTGATCGCGACCGCGTACAACGCGCGAGGCGGCGAGGAAGGTGACCAGCACTTGAAACGGAACGATCCGTTCTGCTACAGTTCAAACAGAACGAAGCATTCCGTTTCACTAGGAGATCGCGATGAGCACCATCAAGCCCTTTCAGATCAACGTCCCTCAGGCCCAGCTCGATGATCTGGCAGACCGGCTGCGCCGTGCCCTCTGGCCGAGCGAGCTGCCCGGCGTAGGCGACTCCTACGGCGTGCCCGGTGATCGGGTGCACACCCTCGCGCAGTACTGGCTGGAGAGCTTCGACTGGCGGGCGCTGGAGGCGAAGCTGAACTCCTACCCACAGTTCACCACCGAGATCGACGGCGAAGACATCCACTTCCTGCACATCACCTCGTCGCGGCCGGATGCCGTGCCGGTGATCCTCACGCACGGCTGGCCCGGCTCGATCCTGGAGTACCTCGACGTCATCGCCCCGCTGACCGAGCCGGAGTCGGTTGACTCGCCCGCCTTCCACCTGGTCATCCCGTCGCTGCCCGGTTTCGGCTTCTCCGGCCCGACTCGCAGCACCGGCTGGAACCGCTACCGCACCGCGAAGGCGTGGGTGGAGCTGATGGACCGGCTCGGCTACCAGCGGTACGGCTCGATCGGCAACGACGCGGGTTCGATGATCGCGCCCGAGATGGCCAAGCTCGCGCCGGGCAAGGTGATCGGAGTGCATGTGACGCAACTGTTTTCGTTCCCGTCCGGCGATCCGGCCGAGTTCGAGGACATGTCGGGCGAGGACATGGCAGCGCTGGGCCACCTGCAGTGGTTCCACGACAACAAGATGGCGTTCAACACCTTCCTCAGCCAGCAGCCGCAGACGCTGGCCTACGCGCTGACCGACTCGCCGATCGGCCTGCTCGGCTGGAACGCGCAGCTGATGGGCGAGTCCCTTGACCACGATTTCGTCATCGGCAATGTGGCGATCTACTGGCTGACCGGCACCGCGAGCTCGTCCACCCGGTTCTACTACGAGGACGCGCACGCCCCGGAACAGCCGCAGGGCCCGACCACGGTGCCGACCGCGCTGGCCATGTTCAAGGGCGACTTCCAGTCGATCCGCCGATTCGCCGAGCGCGACCACAAGAACATCGTCCGCTGGAACTCCTACGATGCCGCGGCCGCCCAAGGCGGACCTAACGACGCGGCCGGTCACTACGCCGCACACGAGGCGCCGGAGCTGCTGGTCGGTGACATCCGCGAGTTTTTCGCGCAGCTCGGCTGAGATCGGCGCCGCTCGCCGCACGGCCCGCACCAGCACGCCGGGTGCGGGCCGCCGCATGTGCCGGGCACTCGAGACAGTCTCTTATGTCATGCCTGAGCTGCGGCGCATTCCCCGAGGCGAGGTCAGACCTCGTGGGCTGTCGGCGAAGTACCCAGGACGGCAAGGGTATTCAGCGACCTGCACCGAGGGTTTGACCGAAGATGCCCCGTAGAGCCGCTGCGCCCAGAGCCTCGAATGCGGCCCTACTCCGCCCCGACCGGGCTGACCGGCAACGGATCCGGTCAGCTGTCGCTGCTTGCGAAGGGCCACTGGCGATCTGGGGAATGACCGTAGCTTTGGGGGGTCGGTGTGCGGACATTATGTCGCTACACTCAGCATTGCATTTGACTGCGAATTCCTTTCCACCACAAGGAGAGTCGTGCGATGGTTGAGTATCGTCGGACCGCCGTGCCCAGGAATCGATTCATCCGAATGGCTATCGCCACGGTTGCGGGGTGCATAGGCACGGCCGTGCTTGCGGTCCCGGCCTCGGCGGCCCCATCGGCCGAGCTGACCGCCGCCGCCATCCAGCGTCTCAACGCTGATGGCACTGTGCAGATCACCGGCACCTACACCTGCAACGGCGGCCGCGGCAAAACGTACGGGAGCACCACGTTGACCCAGGGCGATCCCGGGAACGACACGCTCAGCTATTCGGCGGCGGGGCCGGGCCCGCTGGCCTGCGACGGCACTGCGCACGACTACACGATCAACCTTCCGGAACCGGAAGCGTTCCCATTCCAGCCCGGCCCCGCCAAGCTCCTCATCATCTGGGACATCTACACCACGGACGGGAACATCACCAGGGCTGAGCTCGACCAGGTCCCCGTCACCCTGCAGAGCTGACCAAGACCCGGCCGACCCGCCTCACCCGCTAGGGCACGGACGGCGGCGGCGTTGCGGTAACTCATTCGCCCAAAGGCCATCCTCGACGATTCGACGTGGCGAAGTATTCCTCGTATTCGATCTCGTCCTGCTGTTCGGCGCGTTCGGCTTTGCGTGCCGAATTGGCCTCGGCAAAGATCATCACGGACTCGAAGCGCGCGTCGGCGCGAAGCTCTTGCATCGCCGCTTCTACCCTGGGCTGTTTATCACGCAGAGCAGCTTCGTATGCTTCCAAGATGGCGTCGGCGTCGGGCACGTCGACCGCGAGCAGCCGGTTCTCCGCGTCTACAACGACTCGCACGCCGCGTACGGTGGCTTCACCGCGGATCTGTCCGATCGCGTGATGTGCACGCTGGACCTTGAGACCTAGTTCTTCGAATTTCTGCGACATCGGGCTACCGATCAGGCTGCTGAGTGAGTGATGGTGTGCGGCAGACGATCGCCGCGGAAACAGGCGGCCGGATTCGCTCGGTCATCGGGTTTGCTCTTTGTCACTGATGATGTGCCCCATGGTCTCCAGGCCCTTTTGATTCTCGTGGCCGAAATACGTGTTGTGGTCGGTCCCCTCGTCCGAAGCGAAGTTCGTCCCGAATCCAGGCATCCAGGGGGCTGTACCGTGTAAGCCAGTACTGGCCGCTATAGGAGCCGTCGTATCTTCCGGGGCGATTGTCGAATAAATGCGTTTGGAGGAGTCCTCCGCTCCTACGCCGGTGAGTCTGATCTCGGATGGCGCTTCCACACCGACGCCCGGGCTACCGGCAAAGATAAGCTTGTCCGCATCGAGTGGACGGTCGGCCGCGCTAGCCGCGTGACCGATCGCCGTTGTGCCGTAACTGTGTCCGACCACCGTGTTCATCGACCGCGGCCCCTCGTGGGTGACGCGTAGCCCGGACTGGTAATTGTTCAACCTGTCGGTTGCATCCTCAGCACCGTCATCCAACGCGGCCGATCCGGGCCATTGCGGCACGTCGTACCCGAGCCACCCGATAGCCGATGTCCTAGTAGTGTGATCCGCTCCCTCGGCGGCAATCCGCAACATGTCTGCGCGATCGGTAACCGCTTTCATTTCCTCGACATTGGCGCCCGTCCCTGGCACGAAAGTCACCACATTGCCCGCGGTGTCCGGATTCCGTATCGCGATCGCGGCTCGCCCCTTGTCATCGAATAGGGATAGCAGTCGTGGAACGCCGTCCGTGGGCACGAGCGCTTCGCTGAGCTTCTTGTAACCGGCTATTCGGTCGGCCAAACTGTCGGCCTGCGCTTGCAATCCGGCTCGTTGTGCAGGCGTCAAAGTCAACTCGAGTCGTTGGTTGAGGTTGTCCAGCTGGCTCTGCGCCTTCGCATGCAGGTTATTCAGATTTCGACGGTTGTAATAGTCACGATCCACCTGCGGAATACCGTCACGGTTGCCGATGAATGGGTCGTGGCGGAACAACGCGTCCTTCTCCGCGGGCGTCAGCTTCTCCCAGAAATCACGCAACTGCTGCGGATCCGTCGGCAGCTGCGCTGTGCCCGCCAGGATGGCCTTCACCGCCTCACCGAGGATCGGGTCGGGCGCCTGCTGGAGCGCTGCGAGCTGCTCGAGGTCGGCGGTAATCGCCTGTGCTGCCTCGGTTTCCATCGCGCTGAAGTCGTTGAGCAACGCCTGGATCCGCGCCTGCAGCGCGGCCGCCTGTTTGTTCAAATTCAGCTGGTTGATATAGGAACCAGGATCGACGTCGGCGTACGGCACCGGCGGCGCTGTGACGACGCCATGATCGTCGACGGTCATCCCGGCACCAGGGACCTCGATCGTCGCGATGGTCAATAGCGGCGTCCGGATGGCAGACAGCTGCTTACCGAAGTCGTTGTAGGCGTCCGCGACCGCCACCACAGCGCTGCCGATATGACTACCGGCCAGCTGTTTCGCCAACTCGCTTGCCGCCATCGCGGAAGCGCCGTCTCCCTTCCACCTCGTCTTGGCACCGTCGACTTCGCGGTGCATCTGGTCGATTCGGTTCACGAGGATCGAATTCTGGGCGACGAGATGCGCTCCGAAGTCCAGCATCGTCTCGGGCTGACAGGCCTGGACATAACTGATGGTCGCCACCGGGACCTACCGACCTTTGAGGTAAGCGCGGAGTTGCTCGGTGGAGGCGGACTCCATCGCCTCATAGGTCCGCGCACCCCACAACGCGGTGTCGGACATCCGGCGGATCTCACCGCCGAGTAGGCGATAGGCGCCCCGCACGGCATCACCGGTCCCCTCGAACACCTTCGCGACCGGTCCATCCGACATCGAAACGACGACCGAATGGTCGATCGCGTTGATGGCGTCGGCATGACGACCGAGGTCGGCCCCCAGCCTCAGCACAGTTTCGAGATCGACTTGCAGAAAGTCAGCCATTTACTCCCCCAGCAGCGAACACACGCTGTGATGCGTTGCGTACCAATATCTTTCCGGTCGACCTCCGGCGGTTCAACTCGACTTTGCGCTACCCCGCCCACGCTCTCGAAAATGCCGCCCACCAGCACCGACGGCCACACCGCTGAGCAACCAAGATGCAACTGCTCGATTTTCGGTGGACGCCAAGTGCCTCCGGCCGAACGCGACCACCAGCACAGCGCGCCACGGGCGGGTGTCAACATGCGGGGAAGCGTGATCACATGGCGGTGAAACCGCCGTCGGCCATGATCGCGGAGCCGGTGATGAAGCTCGATTCGTCCGAGGCGAGGAATACCGCGACATCGGCGAGTTGCTCGGGGGTGCCGAGGCCAAGTGGCTGCCAGCTGGTCATCTCGTCGAGGAACTGGTTGCGGTCGGGCTGGTTTCGCGGGAGGTAGGGGGCGGCCATGGGGGTGTCGACCATGCCGGGGCACAGACAGTTCGCGCGAACGCGGTCTCGTGCGTGTTCGACGGCGATGGTCTTGGTCAGCATCAGGACCGCTCCTTTGCTAGCGCAATAAGCCGCGAATCCCTCTTCGGCAACCACCGATGCCACCGAGCCCCAGGTGATGATCGATCCCCCGCCTGCCCGCCGCATCGCGGGGATCACCGCTTGACAGGTGAAGGCGACACTGGTCACGTTCACCCGCATCGTCAGCTCCCAGTCTTGGGATGTCATCGCCAGAAATGGCGCGGAATATGCTACCGCCGCACAGGTACTCAGCACGTTGATCGCGCCGAACCGCCTTTCGGCTCCGTCGACAACGTGCCGGATTGCTTGCTGATCGGTGACATCGGCTTGCGCTGTCGACAAACGCTCTGATCGTTGCTCGGTGGCCAGACGAGCCAACCCGTCCGCATCGATGTCGACAGCCACGACCGCCGCCCCTTGGCCCAGCATCGCCACAACGGACGCCCGACCCATTCCCGAGGCCGCGCCGGTAACGATGGCCACCTTGCCGTGTAGCCGGTCCATACTGCTCCTCTTATACGGCAACAACTTCGGTCCAGACCAGCGAGGTTAATCCTTCCCTTTTTATAGACAACCCCCCCGACCGCCGCCTCGATATGACTTGTCGCGCAAGACTTCTCATCATCGGCACTCGGGGAAGACCGTGAACTCTTTACTCGCAGCCCATCCGGTGTTGACCCACGATGATGCCGGTGCCGGGGTGAATCCGGAGTATCGCTGTACGAGCCGGCCGATCAACCAGTTGGTGAATCCGGCTGCGCCCCGCGGGCAGGTGTGAATACCGTCGGATGCGCGATCGAGTGCACCGTCGGCGTCGATGTCGGATCTGAATGCGGCGCCCCAATATTCGTCGGCGTTCACGGCAACGGCACGCCCGCCGGAATCATCCGCGACCGCTCGTGCCACCGGGAAGGCGCGGGCCAGATCGGTCATGTGGGCGGCGTAGAAGTCGTCGGGACGGATCGGCGGAGAACTGACGAACATCACGTAGCCACCGGCTTTCGTCACCGTGTCGACCAGCCGGGTGTAGGCGCGGCGTTGCTCGGATTCGGATCCCCAGTCGTAGGTGGTGATCTCGTAGCCGACGACGTCGGGGCGGAAAGCCGCGATCCGAGCGGCGAGCCGAGGCCAGTTCTCGTCCGAGAACGGGCCGACCACATTGCCGCCACCGTTTTCGGCAGCCGATTCGAAGGTCAGTCCACTCGCGGCGGCGGCAGCGGCCAGCGGACGCGCCAACTGGGCACCCACCGAGTCACCGACCCACATCAGCCGCCGCAGCGGAGGTCCCTGTCTCGCCGCATCGATGGTTCCACTGCCTTCGATGCTGATCGTGGCGGGGCGCGGCGTCGGCACGATCACCCACAACAGGACCAGGGCCAGCATTGCGGCGATGAACGTGGTGCGGCCGGTGCGGCCACGTGCCCACGGTGCCCGGAAGCGAATCGGGTCCTCGATCAGATACTTCGACCCGGCGGCGGCCGCGAGCGCGAGCGCGCAGGCGAGGACGGTACGCGGCCATCCGGCCGCCTCATCACGCAGCAGCACCAACATCGGCCAGTGCCACAGATAGAGGCTGTAGGAGACGGTGCCGAGCCAGACCAGCGGCCGAACCGACAGCGCCCGCGCCACCGCGGTCGCCGGTGCACGCACGCACAACAGCACCAGCACGGCCGCCGCCGCGGAATAGGCGAACAAGCCGCCACGAAACAACCAGGGCGAGGTCTCACCGTCGACGAACACCCAGGGCACAACTATGCCCGCCACCAGCAAGGCCATCGCGATACCGGCCCACCGGCGCAGGACGTGCCCGAGGAACCTGCGCGCCGGGCCTGTCGCGGCCATGGCGCCGAGCAGCAGAGAGAACGCTCTGGTGTCGGTGCCGATATAGACGCGCGTGGTATCGGCAGGATCGAGCAGCACGATCATCAGCACCAGCGACGCCACCGCCGCCAGCCCGGCGCACACTGCGACCCGTCGGTGGTCACGCTTTCTGCCGTGCAGGAGTGCCAGCAGCAGTATCGGCCAGAGCAGATAGAACTGCTCCTCGATCGCGATGCTCCACAAGTGTTCGAACACCCGCCCGCCGGTGAAACGGGCCCAGTAGTCCGAGGATTCGGCGATCAGGTGCCAGTTGGCCAGGTTCGCCTGTACCCAGGGGCCATCGGACAGTGCGCCGGGCAGATAGGCACCCTCGCGCAACACCCAGCTCAATCCGACGACAGCGACCAACAGCACCGCCAGCGCCGGAAACAGCCGCCGGATCCGCCTGCCCCAGAACGCCGTCAGTGACACCGTTTCGGTAGCGGCGTACTCGCGCAGCAGCAGATCGGTGATCAGGAACCCCGACAGCGCGAAGAACAGGTCGACACCGAGGAACCCACCGGACAGCACACCGGTGTGAAAGAGCAGCACACCGGTGATGGCCAGGCCGCGCAGCCCGTCCAGCGCGGGATAGTAGGTTTGCCGGGCACCGCGTCGCGCGGCGGTCGTCGACGACGCCGTATCGACCGCCGAGCTCATCGAACACCTGTCGGGATACCGTGCGGTACAGGCGTGTTCGCCGCCTCCGGCACCTTGCGCGTGACCGCGACGGCGAGCGCCGTGTAGGTAGCCACGATGAGCAGCGCGCCGATCACGTCGCTGGGCCGATGCCACTGCCGGGTGACCACGGCGCCGATCACGGCCGACGTGCACGACGCACCGAGGACCGCCAGCACCGGACGCACTCGTGCAGCGGCGGTAACCGTCGCAGCCGCGGCCAGCGCGGCCACCCAGGCGACGGTGCCGCTGGGAAACGAGTTCTGCATTCCGGTGCCGAGCAGATCCGGCCGCGGCAGTGCGCCTTTCAGGAATGCGGCAGTCGCCGACGAGCCCGCGACGATCAGCACCGCACGAACGACACCCAGCACGGACCTTGCCCACACCACCCGCGCCGCGACCGCGACCAGCACGATCGCCGAGACCACCGGGATCGTGTCCGAGTCGAGCACGAATGCGGCCACGGCGTCCCAGGTCGATGAATCAGACCGGCGCATCAGCTGCTCGTCGGCGTACTGGCCGCCGCTGGTGTAGATGGCCAGCTGAACCGCGTATCCGGTTGCGACGCACGACAACCCGGCAACCAGCAACGCGGGCAGACGGAACCGTAGGGACGATCTGGCCGCCACCTGCGGCATGCCGGTTCGAAATGGTGTCATGGCCACCACGGTGCGCTGTGAATGTCCGGCTACCTTCGCCGTAATGTCGCAGTCGTGTCACAACCGGCGGGTCAGTGCTGCGGGCAGCGCCTCGGTTCCGTGGCCGGAGCGATGGTGAAGGACACCACGACTTCGGTCGTCCGGTCGTCTCCGCTCTGCCGGGTGACACCGAGGGCCGTGCAGATGATCTGGTCGACACCGCGCGGCCCGATTTCGTCGCGGTCCAACGGGACCCGGATGGTCATCGTGGAGTTCGCCATGTCGACGACCGGGCCGCTGGATTGGATCACCGGGAGGTCGGACCGCAGTGCGGTGGGTGGCCCGGCTCGTAACAGCAGGTCGAGGGCGCTCGCCACGGTGCCGAGCCGCTGCGTCCGATACAGTTCCGGCCGCAGCTCGTTGTGCGCGTCGAGGAAGTAGAGGTACACGCCGGGTGCGACGCCAGTGGGCGCCTGCCCGCCGACCCGTACGCCGCTGGGGCTCACCCCGCAACCGGCGAGCGCGAGTACCGCGGCGATCAGCGGCAGCACGATTCGGGTGTTCACTGCGATCCGCCCGCATATCGGGGTAGCACCACGACGAACACCGCCCCGCCGTCCGCGGCGTTGCCTGCGGTGATGTCGCCGCCGTGCAACCGGGCGTGCTGCAAGGCGATCGCCAATCCCAAACCACTGCCCTCCGATCGAGTGCGTGCGCTGTCGTGCTTGTAGAGCCGGTCGAACACCCGCTCGATGGCCGCCTCCACGAGTCCCGGTCCGCTGTCGCGCACCTCGATCCGCACCGTCGTCTCGTCGACGGTAAGCCGCACCCGCACCGGTGCCGCCCCATGCCGCAGCGCGTTGCTCACCAAATTGGCCACCAACACGTCGACCCGACGCGGGTCGAGCACCGCGGTCGTGCCGCGCGGTCCACTGACATCGACCAGGTCGCGCCACTGCCGCAAGTCCAGACACTGCTCCACGATCTCTCGCGGGTCGACCTCGCGCACCTGCAGACGTGCCGTGCCCGCATCGAACCGTGACACTTCGAGCAGGTCCTCGACCAGCCGGGTCAGCCGACCCACCTCCTCGACCGCAAGCGTGGTCGATTCCCGCTGTTCCGCGGTCATCCGGTCGGCATCACCCCGCAACACGTCGACCACGGCGTTGAGAGTGGTCAGCGGGGTCCGCAGCTCGTGCGAGACGTCGGCGACGAACTGTCGCGAATTCTGCTCGCGGTGCCGCAATTCGGTCATCGAGCGCTGTAGCCGCTCGGCCATATCGTTGAATGTGGCTGCGAGATCGGCGAGTTCGTCCGAACTGTGCACCTTGGCGCGGGAACCGAGATCTCCGGTGGCCAGCTGCCGCGCCGAATCGCGCAGGTGCCGCACCGGTCGCAGCACGCCGCGCACCGACAGCAGGGCCAGCAGTACCGCGGCGAGCGTGGTGAGCAATCCCGCCCCGGCCGCGATGCGCAGCGTCGAATCCAGCCGCCGCGCGGTCGGTTCGAGATCACGCACGAGATAGACCTCGAGGCCGGAAGGCGTGCGAGCACCGTCGAGGCCGGTCAGCACGACCGGTGTTCCGATCACCAGCTTCGGTCCGGTCGATGAATTCACCCGCTGAAACACCAGAACACCGCGCGCGCCGACCGCCCCCCGCAACTCGGGACTCACCAGATCCTTGCCGCGAGGATCGCCGGACTCTAGTGATTGGTAGGTAACCAGTGTCGCGTCGGCCACCATCAGCCGGAACCGATCCAGTGCTTGCTGATCGGGCGGGTAGGTCAAGTCCGGTGCCAGCACGCCGATTCTGGACCGCGCGTCGTCGACGGACTGCTGCTCGACATTGGTGAGCAGAGCATCGTGGAACGCCGCGAAAGCGGTCACGCCCACGGCCAAAGCGCTGAGCACACTCGCCGACACGAAGGCCAGCACCAGCCGCACCTTCAGGGTCTTCGGGCGCCCCGAGGGCGCCGAAAGCCAGCGCGGCGGCTTCACACTGGGCCGAACCGGTATCCGAAACCCCGGACCGTCTGAACGAAAACCGGTGCCGCGGGATCGTTTTCGACCTTCGCACGGACCCGTTGGATGCAACTGTCGACCAGCCGGGACTGGCCCAAATAGTCGTGACCCCACACCGATTCCAGGAGCTGCTGCCTGCTCAATACCCGGCCCGGGTTGCCCGACAGTTCCAGCAACAGCCGCAGTTCGGTGGGCGTCAACGGCACCGGGGCACCGTCCTTGGTGACCATGAGGGAATCGGTGTCAATGGTCAGTCCGCCCTGATCGATCACGGTGGTCGGTTGCCCTCGACGGTCGTAGGTCCCGCGGCGCAGCACCGCCTTGATTCGCGCGTCGAGCACCCGCGGCTGCACCGGTTTGACCACATAGTCGTCGGCGCCGACCTCGAGGCCGCCGACCACATCGATGTCCTCGTCGCGCGCGGTCAGCATGACGATCGGCACCGCCGACTCGGCGCGAAGCCGACGACACACCTCGAAGCCATCGGCTCCGGGCAACATGATGTCGAGAATCACGACGTCCGGCGACATCGTGACGAACAGGTCTATTCCTTCCTCCCCGCTCGCGGCGGGGAGCACCGTGTATCCATACCGACCGAGAGCGAGTTCAAGCCCGCGGCGGACGTGCGGGTCATCCTCGATCAGCAGAACGGTCACCACCTGGTCATTGTGCCATCGAGCGGCAGCCGGGCACCCGCAGCGAGCGGCACCGCGACGGGCCTGCCCGGCAGACTTGTAGTGACCGTGTCCTAACCGGACCGCCGGGCCAAGCCGTGGAGGTGGTCGGCGAGGAGTCGACTTGTGTCGGGCGAGTGAGCCGAGGTGTCGATGGTGAGTTGGCCGTCGTAGGTCGTGATGACGTAGGGGGCAACGGATGTCATGGGATTGTTCGGCATGAGGGGGTGGAAGTCTTCGATGGTGAGTTCGGGCGGGGTGGGCAGGTGTGGAATGACTCCCCAGTTCGTCGACACCAGCAAGGCCGACAAAAACGCTTCGGGGTTGGCGAAATCCCCGCCGTCGGAAGCGGCAGACATGAACTGCGAACTCCCCGCGAAGACCGCGCCGGTGGCGACTCCTTCGCGCAGCTTGCTGGTGACCGCACGGGCCAGTGCGAGAAGATCGTCATCAGCCTGCGGGTCCGCCACGAAATAGGCCATGCCGAGCACATTGGTGCCCTCGGGGTATCCGATCCGCGGGGTGAGTCTGGTCCGCAAATCGACGGGGTAGGTGTAGTGCAGGGTGTCGATGTCGACGCTGCGGCTTTGTGCGGTGGCGGCCAGCAGCGCGGCGGAGACCAACCCGTTGAGCGTGGTCCCGTGGCTACGTCCGGTAGCGAGGAGGGCGGCGGTGTCGGCGGCGGACAGGCGAGTGCGAACGCGCTCGGGCGGACCCGAAGGGGTATCGACGTCGGCCAGGGCTCCGAATATGTCCGTGTCCGGCAGGGCGTCGACGGACCCGGTGTCGATGCCGCGCTGATCGAGCAGGTGCTCGAGCGAGTGGGGGTAATCGTGGCGGGTTGGAACGGCAGGTGTGCCGTCGACGCAGGCGGTATAGCAGTTCCATAGTTCGGATAGCAGGTGTAGTGAGTGGTGACCGTCAGCGATGGCGTGATGGGTCAGCAGGGTGACCGCGGCGGTGTCATCGCTCCCACGCACCGTGTGGATCGCCGCGGCGCGGTCGTTCAGGTCGGGTAGTCCGAACAGCGGGTTGTCGGTGGGACCGGCTACCTCGTCGACCACGGCGGATAGTTCCGGTGCGGCTTCGATAGACGGCTGGCTCGCGTGGTCGAGCACCAGTCGGGCGGACAGGATCGGATAGGCCGAGCGCAGGATCTCGAACGCCTTCGCCAGCGCGGCCGAGTCGAGCTTGCCGCGAACCTGCGTGCAATACCCCACGTAGAGCCCGAACCGGAAGTGGATCACCTCGCTCGGTGCGAGCGGGCGAACCAACAGTTGTGACGACGTCATGAATGGCTCCTTCGACTTCACCGGGGGTAGAGAAGCCTGAAACCGGCCCTTAGCGACACTGGTAGGGGAGGTCGGCTACCCTCAGGCTAAGCGCGAATGGCAGACTCTGCCATAGTGTCTGCATATGCCAAGTAGGTAAGCTCTGTCACTTTGCTAGGCTGGAGTGATGCCGAGCACAGACGCGTCAACGGAGCGCCCCGGTCCGGATCTGCGGGCGCGCCGGCGGCGGCAGACCGAACTGGAGATCCATGCGGCCGCGGTGGCGCTGGCCGCCGAGCGCGGCGCGGATCAAGTCACCGTCGATGACATCGCCGCGCGTGCCGGGGTGTCCGCGCGCACGTTCTTCCGGTATTTCGCCACCAGGGACCGCGCGCTCGTCTTCGACCGGTGGGGATTCAGCGACGCCGTCGACGAACTGTTCGTGCGCGCGGATCCGAATGAGGTGCGTTTGCGCGATATCGAGCAGGCATTCGGCAGCGTGCTGGCAAACATCGACCAGAGCCCGGACGTGGGTGCGACCGCGGATATGTATCAGGCCATCACGTCATCACCACAGCTGATGGCGGCGGCAACGGCGGCGGCCAACGAGCGGACCGACGGATTGCTCGCGACGATTCCCGCCACGGCACGCTCGCGGGTGCGGTTCATGCTCGCCGTCGCCGGTACGGTCCTGTTCGCCGCCTTCACCGAGTGGATCGAAACAGGTACGCCCACCGGCGCTTCCGGCGCACCATCGGTCCTCGACATCTATCTGCGCCTGTGTGATGAGCTCGGCACGCTCTGAACGTGCACGGGATGGGCAGAAAGTCTGACCCCCGGCCCGCGGTCCGGCTAGGGCGCGTCCTTCAGGTGGGCCAGCGACGTGATCATGCGGTCGGCGATGTCCGGTGGCCACGGGAACGCGACGGTCGACGCGCGCTGGTGCGCCAGCCCGTGCAGGCCGAGCCACAGGCCGATGGTGTCGGCGGGCAGATCGGTACTGGTGGCCTGGTCGGCGCGGACGCAGTCCGACATGACCTCGGTGAGTAGACGCAGGGTCTCGTCGCCGAGGGCGACCATATCGGCCTCCGTCAGCGTGGTTTCGTCCAGAGCGGGCATCCACAGGCCGCCGAACATGGTGCGGTAGCGCTGGGGATTACGTTCAGCGAACTCCAGGTACGCGTGACAGACGGCGAACAGCCGGTCCCTCGGGTCGTCGCCTACCCCGGTCACGGCGGCGCTCAGATACTCCGCGAGCTCACCGAATGCCTGCTGCACGACGGCCAGCATGATCGTCGGCTGGTCGGGAAAGTGACGGTAGATCGAGGGCGCGGCGATCCCGACGCGGCGGGCGACGGACCGCAAGGTGACGGCCTTTTCGTCGCCGGTCTCGTCGAGCAGTTCGACGGCCGCGGCCACGATGTCGTCGCGCAAGCGGGCGCCCTCCCCTCGACGGTTGCGAACCCGAGTGGGAGACGCGGTCATGTTGTCTGCCATACCGTCAACTTACACCTGAAAACTTATCGGTGTTACCCCTTGAATCTCCGAACCTAACGTGTGTATGTTTACAGCTGTAATCATTCACTGAGCGCGGAGAACGTCATGAACACCACCACTGTCACCACCGAGGTCGTGCTACCGGGCAAGGTCGAAGCGAACGACCTGCTGCTCCGCACCCGCAAACTTCCCGCGCCCAGCAAGGGCCAGGTTGTCCTGCGCATGGATGCGACCGGCGTGTCCTTCGCCGAGCAGCAGATGCGCCGCGGCAAGTACTACGACCAGCCACCGTTCCCCTTCGTTCCCGGCTACGACGTGGTCGGCACCGTCACCGCCGTCGGCCCCGAGGTGGACCCCGCGATGGTCGGGCGTCGGTACGCCGCCGTCGTCAAGGTCGGCGGCTGGGCCAGCCACCTGCTGATCGACGCCGCGGATCTGGTGCCGATACCGGACGGCGTCACCGCGGCCGCCGCGGAAACGGTGCTGGTCAACGGAATCACCGCATGGCAGATGCTGCACCGGACGGCCAAGGTGCCCAGCGGCGCCACGATCGTGGTGCTCGGCGCCAACGGCGGCGTCGGTTCCACCCTCGTGCAACTGGCCGGGCACGCCGGTATCACCGTGATCGGGACGGCAGCACCCAGGCATCACGACACGATCCGTGAACTGGGCGCTATCCCGGTCGACTATCGCGACCCGGACATGTACCAGCGCATCCGGGAGATCGCGCCCGACGGTGTCGACGCCGTGTTCGACCACGTCGGCGGCGCCGGATTGGCGCAGTCCTGGGCGTTGCTGCGCAAGGGCGGGACGCTGGTGTCCTACGGCACCGCGGCGACAAAGGACGAGGACGGCAATTCCCAACTGCCCGTATTGAAGTCGCTCGCCCGATTGGCGCTGTGGAACTACCTGCCCAATGGCAAGAGCGCCCACTTCTACAACTTCTGGGCGGGCAAGCGCCGGTTGCCCGCCTTCCGTAATCGGCTGCGCGAGGACCTGCTCCAGGTGCTGCGGCTGCTGGCGGACGGCGTTCTCTCGCCGCAGATCGCCGCGCAGTTCCCGCTGGCCGACGTCGCGCAGGCGCTCGCACTCGCCGAGTCGCGCACGGTCGCGGGCAAGGTCGTCATCACCGCGTAGCCGATCACCACATCTCGACCACCGTCAGTTCAATTCTGTTCGCACAATGAGGAATTCAGCCATGGCTACCATCACCCTCCCCGCCCCATCCAACTCCGCTCTCGTCCGCGTCGGCGACGTCGACAACCGCGCCACCTACCTCAGCTTCGCGCTCGCGTACCTGTTCGGGCACGGCGCCGCCGCCCTGTCCAAAGGCTCCGATCCGATGGTCAGCCTGCCCGGCTGGCTGCCGATGGCCCTGCTCGGCATCGGCCTCGCTGTCGGCACCGTCCAAGCGACCTTGGCCGCGCTGCGCGCTCAACGCGGCGCCGACAGCCCCGACATCTTGTCCGGCAAACTTCTCGGCATCTCCTGGGCCAGCGCCTTCGCCGCCCTCTTCCTCGCCATCACCGGTATCACCTCTCTGTTGGACAGATCCGACCTGCAGACGGTGCTCTGGCCCACCGGCGCCGGTCTCATCGTCGGGCTGCTCTACCTCGGCGAAGGCGCCGCGCGCCGCAATGTCCTGCACTACTGCCTCGGCACCTGGCTCGCTCTGGTCTCCACCGGCGCACTCCTGCTCGGAACTCCCGGCCTCTTCTGGGTCCTCACCCTCGGCGGCGGCGGTGGCTATGCCGTCGCAACCGTCCTCGAACGCCGCCGCCTCGCGGCCCGCCACTGAAACCTTCCACCGCGATCGAGGAGAATTCGATGATCTACCACGGCAACCGGATCAAACTCCGGCAAGGCGTCACCCAGGAACAGGCCGAGGCGGCGTTGGCGAGCCTGGACGAACAGGGCCGAATCATCCCGGCCGTGCAGTCGTTCATCGCGGGCCGCGAGTACGGCAGCGATTTCGACTGGGGCGCCATCTTCGTCCTGGCGGACCTCGACGCTTACTGGGCGTACCTGAGCCACCCGGCCCACACCGAGTCCGTACGAATCGGACTCCCGCTAGCCGAGAAGTTCCAGACATACGACCTCACCGATGACCCCGACCCCGACTTCGAGTCGAAGGTCGCGCAACTGCAGAAACGCCACTTCGACAGTGCCCCGGAAATCGCGAAACTACTCACGGCCCTGCCCGCCCACACCGGCATCAGCGCCCTCCCCCACCCCGAATAACCCCGCCGATCCCCCTGTCCGGAGCCCGAAACCCCACGGGCTCCGGACATTTCGACGCCACCGGTGTGTGGCCGACATTTCTACAGCAGAATGGCGGATTGATACCCGCCCCGAGCTTCGACCACCCCCCACCATCGGGACGTGGCGAAGTCGCGGTTACGCGAGGACACTGAAGCCGTAGCGCCGATTCGTCTCCAGGAGGAACGTGATGGCAGCCGACAGGCCGTTTGGGATCGATCCGGAAGAATTCGAACGCGCTTTACGGGAGGCGGGGATCGAATTACGTGACCTCCTCGGAAAGGCCGGCGGGTACATCGATCGCACCAGCATGAATACGCTGGCGTCGCTGCTCGGTCAATTTGTTCAGCCGGAGCGCACGCGACCGCCGAAACCGGAAGACGAGACCACCGGCGAGACCGGCAGCGGGGTGTGGGTGATCTACAGCATCGATGACGCCGGTGGTGCCAGGGTCGAGCAGGTCTTTCCCAGCGAACTCGAGGCGTTGCGGGCGCATCGCGACAATACCGACGAACGCCGCCGCGTGCGGTTCCTGCCCTACGGCGTCCCCGCAACTGTGCTGGACACGCCCTGACACAGGCTGATCGACACTAGGTCCCCTTCCACCACGCCGGTGTCGTACGCCGGACCGGCCTACGTCTCGCTCCCCAGTGGGAGATCTGTTGCTGGCACAACACACTTCGCCGCCCTGATGCGGGCGTCGATCGGTGGCGAGGGCCGACACGCGAGATCTACCATGCGAACACACGCTTCGAACGAGAGCGGCCCGGACGGAGGAGCACGATGACCCGAATTTCGGCATCGCGATGACCACCGCGTTCGACGGCCCGCCCCTCGGGATCGATACTCGCTCAGCGGTTCTCGACCAATACACGGTAGACGAGACCGGTCGGGCCGGGCAACGGCCGTGCGGAGTCGCGTACCCGGCCAATGTCGACGAGGTAGCCGCGATGGTCCGGTGGGCGCGAGCGACCCGGACGCCGCTCATATCTCGCGGCGCCGGAACCAGTTTGGAAGGTCACCTGCTCGCGCAGGGCAATGAGCTGATCATCGACCTGTCGCAGGCGAATTCGATCCTGGACATCTCCCCCACCGATTTCACCGCGACGGTGCAACCCGGAGTCACCCGCACCCAACTGAACGCGGCGACGGCGGAATCCGGTTTGCAGTTCACCGTGGATCCCGGCGCCGACGCTTCGCTGGGCGGTATGGCCGCGACCAATGCCAGCGGCACCACCACCGTCCGCTACGGCGGAATGCGCGCGAATGTCCTCGCCCTGCAAGTGGTACAGGCCGACGGAACGGTGGTGCGGCTAGGCCGCGCGGTCCGCAAATCGTCGAGCGGCTACGACCTGAAGGACCTGATCATCGGCTCAGCGGGAACGCTCGGCATCATCACCGAACTCACCGTTCGCCTGCATCCGATCCCGGAATGGCTGCGCTCGCTGCGGGTTTCGTTCCCTACCGTGACGGCAGCAGTCGATGCCGCCCTGGAGATGCTCGGCGCGGCGCTGCCGGTGAGCAGGCTCGAACTGGTCGACGCCCCGGGCATGATCGCGCTCAACACATTCCGTGGCGCCGACTACGCCGAGACGCCGGCACTGTTCATCGATATCGAATCGTCGTCAGAACCGGCGGCCACTGCCGAAGAGCAAGAGATCCAGCGAATCGTGCGGGCCCACGATGCCATCGATATCGCGGCCGCACGCACCCATACCGAGCGGCATGCCCTCTGGGCGGACCGGCACAATCTCTTCTTCGCCCTCAAGTCACGCCACCCGGGAAGCCGCTTTCTGGTGACCGACACCGCCGTCCCCTATTCGCAGCTCGCCGCGGCGGTCGATACCGCGACCCGGCTCGGGGACGAACTCGGCTTGGCGATCAGCGTCGCCGGACACGTCGGGGACGGCAATGTGCACACCATCATCCCCTTCTCCGACCTGAATTACGCTGTAGTACAACAGTTTTCCGACAGATTGGTACGGCACGCGCTCGCCGTCGGTGGCACCGCGACCGGCGAACACGGCATCGGCCTCACCAAGAAGAAGTACCTGCGCGAGGAACACGGCGCGGCAGTCGACCTCATGATCGCGATCAAACGCACACTCGACCCACTCGGCCTGTTCAATCCGGGCAAGGTGCTCGACCCATAGTCCGATGATGCCGACTTGTTCGAGAGCATGGAAAGATCGATACTCGTGGAAACCATCGGAAGCCGCGCCGTGTACGCGAATCCTTGGATGTCGGTGCGCGAGGATACCGTCCGTCGACCCAATGGCGACACAGGGATTTACGGGGTCCTCGACCGCGCCGACTTCGCCATGATCATCCCCATGGACGGTGATCGCCTACACATGGTCGAACAATTCCGATACCCGATCGCCCGACGCTGCTGGGAGTTCCCCGCCGGGACGCCGACACCAGGCCACCGAGCCGACCCGATCGACCTCGCGCACGCGGAATTACGAGAGGAAACAGGCCTGCGCGCCACGAACATGAGCTATCTCGGCACCCTCGACGCGGCCCCCACCTTGACCGCCCAACGAGGACACGTTTACCTGGCGACCGATCTCACCGCCGGACCACCGCAGCGCGAACCGGAAGAACAGGACATGCGGTCCGCGTGGCTGCCGCGCAGCACCGTCGAATCCATGATCCGCACCGGTGAAATCGCTACCGCGGGCACGGTCGCCGCCTACACGCTGCTGCTCCTGCACGAATCACACGCACGGAGCACATCCGCTGAGTAATTACCCCCATCGAACGGCAGTTCGCACCGCTGCGTATCAGATCACGGTCAGACCCAGTGCGCGGCAAATGTCCGCGGCTTGGGCGGGAGAAATCACCGCCCCGCGCAACTGCCGAGGATCCTTGGCGATGATGCCGCCGAGATCGGCGCCGCGCAGATCAGCGCCGCGGAGCCGAGTTTCCGAGAGGTCGACCTCTCGTAATTTGCAGTCTATGAAGACGGCGTCACGTAGGTCCGTGCGATAGAGGTCGGCTTCGGTCAAGTCGGATCCGGTGATGTGCAGGCCACGAAGTTTCGCCTCGGCGAGATTGGCCAATTGGAGATTGCAGTTCTCGATTGTCAGGGTCACCGCGAGACCACGCAGGGACGTGAGGTCGGTACCGGTCATCTTGCAGCCGGTGAATCGGGTTTCCGCCAGCAGCGCATCGCTGAAACGGGCCTGCGACAGGTCGACGTTCTCGAAGACCGCGCTGGTGAGGTCGACCCCGCTGAAATCGGTGCGTAAGAAGCTCCCACCGGTGATCGCCGCGTCATCCAATCGGCAATCCCGTAGTACCGCGTCATCGAACGTGCATCGGTCGATGACCGCGTCGGCCAGGTCGAGGTCGCTCAGGTCCGCGCCGGTGAAGCCGCACTGCCGGAACGTCACCTTCTCCCCGTTCAAGGCCGCCAGCTTCGCCCGAGGATCACAGCTCGTGAAATCCACTTCTTCGAACACGTTCATGACTCGACCTCTCAGCTCAAATCCGGCGATTCGACGTTGTCCGCCGAGCACCAGGGCGGACATTCTCGTGTGGTTAAGCCAGCCCGTTCAGGTCTGGTAGGCGCGCTGCTGAATCCCATACAGGCGGGCGTAGGTGCCGTCGAGCCGCATCAGCGAGTCGTGGTCACCGACCTCGGCGATGCGGCGACCTTCGACCACCACGATCAGATCGGCCATCTGGACCGTGGAGAATCGATGCGAGACCAGCACGGTGATCCGGCCCTCGGCACGCGCCGCCTGGGCGGCCCTGGCAAAGCCCTCGAACAGGCTGTGTTCGGTCTCCGCGTCGAGGGCAGCCGTCGGTTCATCCAGTACCACCAGCAGCGGGGCGGTCCGCATGAAACCTCGGGCCAGAGCCAGCTTCTGCCACTGACCGAAACTGACATCCACCCCGTCCGGCCAGCGCGGCCCGAGCTGGGTAGCCAATCCCGCCGGTAAGTGTGCAAGCAGATCGTCGGCACCACCGCGCTCGACAGCCGCCCGGAGAGCGGACTCGTCATCCATGCTTCGCAGATCACCTATGCCGATAGCGGTCCGGGCGGCGAACTCGAACGTCGCGAAGTCCTGAAACGCACCCGCGATACGTCGACGCCACTGCTCGGTATCGATCTGATCGAGTGGCACTCCGTCGATCTCGATGGTGCCCTCGGTGGGCGGGTAGAACTTGGTCAGCAGCTTGACCAGCGTCGACTTGCCCGCCCCGTTCTCCCCGATCACGGCGACCACCGAACCCGCGGGCAGCGTGAGGTTCGCGCCGACCAGCGTGGGTATCGCGGCACCCGGATATCGAAAACTCACCTCGCGCAAGGTGATTCCCTGATTGATCTGCTCGGGCGCGGGCAGCGCACCAGCCGAGGCGACCGCCCGCGCGTAGTCCTCCAACCACATGAGGCGGCGCGCCGCGTCCAGGAACACGCCACGGATGAAGTCGATCTCACCGATAGCCGCCGAGACATAATCCGACATCTGGATGCCGGCCGACAGCACCAGTACCACCCCTGCCGCAGGCGCCTCCGCGACCTCGACCACATAGAACAACATCAACGCGTAACCGAGTCCGAATACCGCCCAGGCACCCGCATCCCAACCGGCGGAGACCGCTCGCGATCGTCCGATGGGTCGGTACCACTTGGCCCATGCCTCCGCCCGATCCTTGACCAACCGCGGCCCGATCCCGGCCAGCCGGACATCTTTCGCCGCCGCCGGGGTGGTTGCGAGGTCGAACAGGTGATCGGCGAACCGACTATGCGGGGCGACACTCTCTTCGACGCGGCGCTCCACACCGGGTCGCAGCGCCGCCGTCACCATCACCGGAATAGCGAAGACCAGCAGCAACGGCAGCAGCGGGTCGACTGTGCTGAGCAGCAGCATGATCATGGCCAGCTGGAAGATCCACACCGCGCTGATGACGATCGACTCGTACAGGTGGTCGACCATGTACACCTGCTTGCGCAGCACCGCCAGCCGGTCCAGATGCTCGGGCCGCTCATGGTGTTCGATCGTGTCGATCGAGGCGAACAGCCGCGCTACATGGGTTTCCAGCGAGATCGTCAGCCGATCACGGAACCGGCGCCCGGTGCGTTCGGCGGCGATCGTGAGTAGCCAGCTCGCGCAGGTGGACAGCGCCATGGCACCGAGGGCGACGAAGATCAGCACACCTCGGCGCTGCACGGCTCCCGCGGTCAGCATCCCCAACCACACGATGGTGAGCGGCCGGGGAACAGCCGCAAGAACCTGGACGGCCAGTGACACGATCATCAGCCGCGGCTCGAACCGATAACACAGTTTGATCAGCCGCCACATCGACGCCGGGCCACCGGGCAGCGCGACCTCCGAATTTGCCCCCGGTAGCACATCATTCGAGTACGAGATACTGCTCACCGTCCTCGTTGTATTCGGTAGTGAACCGGCTGGCCTGCAAGTCGAACATCCGCCGGTAGTGCCCGTCGGCGGCGATCAGCTGGTCGTGGTTGCCGAACTCGGCGACCTTCCCGTCGACCAGCACAGCGATCTGATCGGCCATCCGGACCGTGGAGAACCGGTGCGAAATCAGCACCGTGGTCGTGCCTTTCGTCTCGGCCAGCAATCGGGAGAACATCGTCGCCTCGCCCGAAACATCCAGATTGGCGGTCGGTTCGTCCAGAATCACGAGCTGCGCCCCCGAGCGGACGCCGCACAGCACGCGCGCGAGGGCCACCCGCTGCCACTGCCCGCCGGACAGGTCCGTCCCGCCGACGTAGCCCTTCGCCATGGGGGTGTCGAGATCGATGATGTGGTCCGCACCCGCATCACGCAGCGATGCGCGAATCTCGTCGTCGGTGCACCGGCCAGCGGGGTCGACGTTGTCGCGAAGGCTCCGTTCGAAATGTGCGAAATCCTGGAACACGGCGGCAATCCGGGTACGCCAGGATTCCACGTCGAGGTCGCGAAGGTCGATGCCGTCTATCAATATTCGGCCGCCGGTCGGATCGTAGAACCGACAGAGCAACTTGGCGAGGCTGGTCTTTCCCACGCCATTGGCCCCGACGATCGCCAGCGACTTCCCTGGCGGAATCCGCAGGTTCAGCCCGGAATAGACGGGACTTTCCGACCGGGGATAGCTGAAGCTCACCTCGCGCAGTTCCACCTCGATCTGTCGATTCGGCACGGTGCGCGCACCAGTGGAAAGGTGACCGGCGGGCCCGAGGAGCGGCTCGAGCTGGTTCACCGCCTGCACCGCGGTTGCCGCATCGTCGGCAGCCCAGCTCAATCCGCCGAACGCCACCCACTGCACGCCGACCGCCAATTGGACAGCCGAGATCAGATCTTGCAGCGGCCAATCCCCCGCCAGATAACCATGCCCCATGAGGCCGAAGACCACGATGTTGCCCACGATCACCAGTGCCGCAGCCCCGACGACCGACCGTTCGCGCAGCCGGGTCGCCAGGTATTGAGCGTCATACAACTCGAGCCGCCAGCTGGCGAAACGCTCTACCACCCAGTCGGATAGGCCGAAAAGCCTTACCTCTTTTGCAAATTCGGGCTCCATGGCGAGCGCATACGCGTAATTGGCATGCTGCCGAGTCAGATCGACCTCGGTAGTGTTGCGGTCCTTCCACACCGAACTCTCCCGCAACAGCCAATGCGTGGAAGTCCAGATGGCTACCAGTGCCAGTGCCGCCCACCAGCTGTACACGGCCAGGGTGAGCGCCGAAACGACGCCGACGAGAAACCGGTGCAGTGAGCCGCGCACGAAGTAGATCGCAAGATACAACGGTGGACCGCTCATGCTGCGATCGACATCGCGAATCGCGGCGAGGTCAGGGTGCTCCAAATGGGCCAACCCGGCAGGCGCCACACTGGCCCGCATCTGGCGATCGTTCAACCAATTCGCAAGCCGCGAACCGAGACTCATACTCACCACGGACTCGGCGTGCGGCAACACCTGCATGAGCAGGAAGCACACCCCGAGCGCGATCAGTGCGGGCGCGAGCTGCCCACCGTCCGGTGCGCTGATCCGACCGATCACCCGCCCGGTGAGCACCGCGAAGACCGACGGCAGCACAGCACCGACGATCAGCAAGCTCCACCAGGCGACGGCGAGAATCGGCAATGCCCGCCACAGCGCGACGAACAATTGGAGCATGGGACGGCGCGCGCCGACAGAGGTGGGAGCCGCCGTTTCTACTTCCACTTGGTCACCATCGTCAGCACTTCAGGCACTTTGCCGTAACTTCCCCGCGAACGTCCATCACTCAACCTCCGACGCACCCACCCGCGAATCCGCCGGACGCGTACCGCCACGCTGGATCACCTCGATCCGTACGGTGCTGGGAGACAACGCTTCTCGCAGCAGGTCAACCGCCTTGGTAGCGCCGTCACCGATGCTGCCGCAGGTGAAAACGTCGACGAAGATGTCGCCCGATTCCGGATAGGTGTGGATCGAGGCGTGCGACTCCGACAGCAGCGCCACCACGGTGACACCCTGCGGCTCGAACTTCTTGTGTGCCACTTCGCAGATGGTGATACCGGCGCCAAGCAACGATTTTCGAAGCGCCGTGTCGAGTCGTTCGAGGTCGTCGCAGAGTGCTGCGTCGACACCACCGAACTCGGCCAGCACATGCCGACCGGTGAATTCTGCCGTCATGGGCAAACTCACTCTCGCCTAGGGGGATGGCAGCCGGCGAATGCCGCCGGAGCCTGCTCATAGCCAGCAACGCGGCGAGCGAACGACTGTCGCGACCTGCCGGGCCGAACTTTCGATGTGTTCTATCGCGGTGACCACCCGTCCGGCATCGGTGGCCTTCCGCAGGTCTGGTGTGCCGCGAACCCCGGCGATGAACTCCTCGAGTGCGAGTTCAATGGGGGTGCCGTTGCCGGATTTCGCACTGCGGGACAGCAGCGTTCGTCGTCCGTCTCGGATCAGCCAGGCCGACAGGTAGCGGTCGGTCTCCACCAAGTGGACGCTGCCGCGTTCGCCTGCGATAACGAAACCTCTGCGTTTGGTGCGGCTGATCCAGCAGGCGTGCAGCCGGAGAGTGATCGCCGACGGTGTCCGTCCGGTGAGTGCTACGCAGCCCGCGACCTGACCGTCCATCGTTTCCCGACATTCCTCGACCTCCAAACAGGGCTTGTCGCCCTCCCCCAGCACGCCGAGCCGCACCAGTATCGAGATGTCGTGTATCGCCAAATCCCACAGTGCGTCCACGTCGTAGCGGACCGGGCCGTCGGCCGCCCGTTCCACCGCTACCGCGACCACGTCACCGATTGCCTTGTCGGCCAATGCCTTTCCCAGCGCAGCAACCTCCGCGCTCCACCAGTACTGGTGGTCCACGGTCAGCATGAGATCACCGTCGCGCGCCAAACCCAGCAGTTCGGTGCTGTCTCGGGTGGTCACCGTGAACGGTTTTTCGGTGAAGACATGTTTGCCCGCGCGCAGCGCCTGCCGGATCGGTTCGATGTGTGCCGACGCCGGAGTGGTGACGATCGCCGCTTCGACCTGCGAGTCGGCCAACGCGGCGGCGAGGTCGCTGCCCCCGGGCAGTGAGGTGGGCCTGGTGAATCCGTCCTCCCCGAATCGGGAATCCACGACGCCGACGATCTGGAGTTTGTCCACCCGGCTCGCGATGTTGAGGAATCGGGAACCCCAGTATCCGTAACCAACCAGGATGGCTCTGACCGGTTGGGCGTTGACCACGACGGTCACCTTTCGATTTCGCGGATGAGCAGGAACGGTTCGGCCGCCGACGTTCCGATGACCGAGCCCCACAGCTCTGCCGATGCTTGGATTGCCCGAGCGGACCGCGGGTGCGGCCAATCCCGGTTCTCGGTGTCGTAGCAGGCGAAGGCGCGCAGCTTCGCGTCGATTTCGGCGCTGATGTCCACGAACCAGGTCGGTGTGAAGGTGCTCTCCGGCGCCGGGGTCCATTCGTTGCTGGACATCGGCGCATAGGTGAGAAACCGGCGGATCCGGCTTCCCGGCCGTGGCCGGGCGACGACGGCGACGGACTCGAAAACCGCTCGGTGGTCGCGGTTTACATCCGGGTGGACGCTGTAGACGGTGTCCGGTTCGGTCTGATCGACGGCGTCCGCGACAACCTGGTTGATCTCGACATGAGCGATGGTGTCCAGCCGCATGTCGGGCAGTCCGCCCTTTATCCAGTTGCGCACGCCGAGCGTTTCCAATGCGGCCTCGGCCTCCAGATACTTACGTTCGACGATGTCGGGACGGCCGGGATACTGCGTGCTGCTGCCGTCGGTCACCCAGACGACCGTGACTTCGTCACCCTGCTTCACGTGGCGCGCGATCGTGCCGCCCATGCCCAGGATCTCGTCATCGGGATGCGCCGCTACGACCAGTACTTGTTTCGGCATGGTCGGTCCTGCCCTTCCGTTCTCGGTGAAGCCGATCCAGCAGCGCGTCGGCCGGGTCGCGCTCGGCGCGCATAGCAGTGCTCGCGGCGTGTAACCGCTGTTTGATCATGTCGTTGCCGATGGCTTCGTCAACAGCTCGGAAGAACTCGTCCGTGCTCGGGGCACTGCCCAGATCGATGCCGAGCCCTTGTTCGGCGAGGGCCGCGGCATTGCGGCGGCCGTCGGGCCATTGCGTCATCATCACCGAGGGCACCGCGCCGCGAAGCGCCGCGATCAGGGTTCCCATGCCGCCGTGGTTGACCGAGACGTCGGCGTAGCCGAGTACTTCGCGCAGGTTGGCCCGCGAAACGATCCGGGTGCCCGGGCCCGAGCTGAGCCCTGGCACTCGGCCACCGATCATGAGCAGGCGATACCGGCCCTGGTCGGCGCGGTCGAGGAACTGTCGCAGTTGATCGGGAAGGGTTCTGGCCCAGCCGTCGCCGAGGGTGCAGACGACGACAGGTACCTGACTTTCGGCGAGGAACTGTCTGGTCGGCTCGTCGAGTTGGTGCCGGTCCGAACCGTAGTAGTCGGGGTAGCCGACGATCTCGAAAGTCGGTGGGATGGCCGGCGGCAACGTCGCCAGCGGCGACGCCGTCAACACCAGCCCGCCTGCCCGGTCCACCCTGGCAAACGTGGTGGTGTCCGGCGCGGGGTCGAGGCCGATTTCTCGACGGACCTCGGCGATGCGCGGCAACGCGAGCCGGTCGACCAGCTTCGCCATTCTTTCGTCCGATCGGGAGCGCATGCCGCTGGCTGCTCGGGTATCGAAGGTGGCGGGCACCGAGGAACCGAGGAACGTCGAAATCACTGGGACGCCGAGCATTTCGCCGCCCAGGCTGGCGCCCAAATGGTTCGAGGGCGCCACGATCACCTCGGGTCGTGGCGCCAACCGGCCCAGCGCCGCGACGAAATGCGGTGCACTGCGCAGCGATGCGTCGAAGTAGAGCCGGTGCGTAGCCAACTCGGTACTCGGCGTCGCGGGACCGACCGGCACGTTCTCGAACACGTGCGCACACTGACTCCCGGTGTGCACCAGATGGAAATCGAGTCCTGCCTCCTCGATATCGGATTCGTACTCGTCGTACTCCAGCACGATGACCCGATGACCGCGCTCGACCAGGGATCGGCCGATGCCGAGCAGCGGGTACAGATCGCCGCGAGTCCCCTGACCGAGTAGGGCGATGTTCACTGGCCACCGCCGATGGCCGCCGCGACATTACGGGTGTCGACGATCGGCGCGGAACTATTCCTCAGCAATGTCCAGTCCACCGCGTCGTGCGCGGTGAGGACCGCGACACAGTCGTAGCCGGTGACGGTTTCGGCCGTGAGCGGGACCGACCGCAACAGACCGGTCTCCAGTTGCAGCACCGGAACGTGCGGATCGTGGTAGCTCGCCTCGATCCCGGCCTCGAGCAATGCGGCCAGGATGGGGATAGCCGGTGATTCACGGACGTCGCCGATGTTCGCCTTGTACGCGACACCGATCACCAGCACTCGCGCCGGGTGCGAGCCGGCGAGCTGCCGGTGAATTCGGCCAACGATGACCGAGGGTCGCGCGTGATTGGCCGAGATCGCCGAGTCGAGGACCGGCGTGCCGACATCGTGGGACTTGGCGAAGTGCGAAAGATAGCCCGAATCCACCGGGATGCAGTGGCCGCCGGCTCCGGGGCCCGGGTCGAAACCGTAGAAGCCGAACGGCTTGGTCCGGCAAGCATCGCTGATCTCCCAGGGATCGAGACCGAGCGAGACGCACAGCGCTTCGTGCTCGTTCGCGAAGGCGATATTGACCAGCCGCCAGCTGTTTTCGTAGAGCTTGGCCATCTCCGCGGCATACGTGCTCGACATCGGCCGCACGTCGTCCACCACGGTGCGATAGAACTCCGTGACCGCCTTCAAGCACTCCTCGGTGCAACCGGAGACCAGCTTCGGAATGTTCTTCATCGTCCAGTTCTGGCTGCCCGGGTTGATCCGTTCCGGGGAGAATCCGACGAACAGGTCGACACCTGGCGTCCAACCGGCCTCGAGGAAGGGCGGCAGGAAGATCTTCTCGGTGGTCCCCGGATAGGACGTGCTTTCCAGGATGACCACCGCGTTCGGGGTGACTACCGAGGCAATCGCCTTCGCAGCTTCCTCGATATTGGATGTATCCGGCAGCCCGGCATCATCCAACGGCGTTGGGACCGCGACGATCCAGAGGTCCGCGGCAGGAGCGGTCTCGATGCTGGTGTACAGATCGACCAGGCCGTCCGCGACCGCTCGGCGGATATCGGCCCACTCGTCGGGACGGCGTCCGTTGGTGTCGGCGCGAAGGTCATCGACGCGGCGCAGGTTGTTGTCGATCGCCGCGACTCGGTGGCCCGCCGCGCTGGACGCGAGACAAATCGCCACCCCGACGTAACCGACTCCGACGACATTTACTGAAACTACTTCTGCTGACGGCACAGCCATGTCAGACCGATCCTCCGACGGACGTTTCTACAGGAGCCTCGACAATGGTTCGAATCACTGTTTCCAATGGGGTGGCACAGGCACCGCCGACCAGCCGGCGCAACCGGGTGGTGTCCGGAACTCGTCGCCGGATATCTCGCGCACCGCGGCCGTGGACGTGGTCATAGGGCTCGTGCCGAACCGTGGACGACGATCCGGTCAGCCGGATCACCAGGGCGGCCAGGTCGCTGACCGACGTTTCCTGGTGGCTGCCGATGTTGATCGTCTGCCCGTGCGCGGCCGATGTGGTGAGTGTCGCGACGATTGCGCGCACCACATCAGCGACGGCGCTGAAGCTGCGGGTTTGTTTGCCGTCCCCGTGGATGGTGATCGGCTGATTATCGCGGGCCCAGCCGATGAACCGGGGAACCACCAAACCGTATTGGCCGGACTGGCGCGGTCCGATGGTATTGAACAGCCTGCCGATCACGACCGGCCCCCCGGTGCGGCGCGCGTACTCGTTGACCAGCAGTTCACCGACCCCTTTCGCGAAGGCGTAGGAGGACCGGGGATTGGCGGGCGGGGCGATGATGATGTCGGCGTCCTCGGCGAGCGGCAGCCGGTCGGAATCGCCGTAGATCTCGCTGGTCGAGGCGAAGAACAGCGGCACGCGGGTGTCACCGACGACCGCGAGCATCGTTTGGGTAGCCCGTACCGCGTCGAGTACCGTCTGTTCCGGATTCTGTTCGACGTACATCGCGCCGACCCGCCCGGCGAGATGGAAGATGTGCGTCGCTCCGGCGGCCACCGACCTGGTGAGCCGCTCGTCGAGCACCGAGCCCTCGGTGAATTCGAAGTCCGGCGAGAGCAATGGCCCCCGAAGGTTCTCCAGAGTGCCTGCCGAGAAGTCATCTATTCCGCGTACTCGCCAGCCCGCGGTCAGCAGGTACTCGACCAGATGGGATCCGATGAAACCCGCCGCACCGGTGACCAGGGCTGTTTTTCCGGAAGCGGAATTCTGCGCGGTCATGTCAGCACCTGGGTGAGTTCCGCTGGCGCTATCGATGACCTGACCAATTGAAATGCCTCACCATATCCGCAACTCGCCTGGCTGCCCCGGAATTGCGCGAGACCGGTCAATGCCTCACTGGAACGCGGGCCCGGAAAATGCGCGTGCCTGGACGGCATCTCACCGAACGCCGCCAGCTTGGCTTCCAGGGATTCGGTGATGTCCACGGTCCAGTGCGGATTGAATGCGGGCTCGGCTCCGGGGACATTCCAGTAGGTTTCGGAAATCGTCTCGTACATCGCCGTCAGCCGGATTTCGCGGCCTGCGCGGTAGGGCCGGGTGGCCACCACAGCCGATTCGAACGTAACCCGATGATCGATGTGGCGGTCCGGAAAAGGCAGCAGCACAATGTCGGGCCGTACGTCGTTCATCACCTGCTGCATCCGGCCGTTCAGCTCCGCGACCGGGACCTGGTTCACCGCCGTAGTGGGGTAGTCGAAGAAGATGGATTCGCTGACGCCCAAGACCTTATGGGCGCGGCGCGCTTCGTTCTGGATCATGGCGCGGTCCCCGGCCGCGAACACCGGCTCCAGCTCGGAACACACGGTGACTACGGTGACCGCGGCGCCCGCGCGGGCAAACAACGCGATCGTTCCGCCCGCACCGAGGCACTCGTCGTCGGAATGAGGAGCAACTACCACTACTTTCGTCAAGGATGATTCTCCCTGCTGCCTTTCGGCAAATCTGATGGGCTGTGAAGATACTCGGCTGACTTGTGAAGATACAAGGAGATTTACGTATGCTCCAGAGTCGTCATCGTCCCGAGGTTATTGGAGTATCTGTTGAATGTCGCCGAATCCCTTCGCCGAGCCAACCCAGCGTCGACGGCCGTGTCCGGCGCGGACGGCTCATGCACTTATGGGCAGCTCCTTGACAATGTGACACGACTGTCGTCCGCGTTCCGCCAAATGGGTCTCACCCGGGGCGACAGAATCGGCGTGGTGCTATCCAACACGACGGTTCACATTCTCACATATTTTTCGATAACGGCCGGAGGATATGTCGTCGTCTCATTGAATCCAAAGTCGACGGCCGCGGAAATCACCCGCGCATTCGAATTGACCAGGCCGAACGTCGTCGTCACCGAAGCGGCCGCGCTACCTCAGGTGCGCCAAGCGCTGTCGGCCCTGCCGTACCCGGTCCGGCTGATCAGCGACAAGCCCGTCGACGGTGTCTCGTCCGTACCGGAGCTGCTCGAAACGACTCCGGTCGGCGAGGCGATCGCCGACATGGCAACCGACGACCCGGCCTCGATCATGTTCACCTCTGGCAGCACGGGCCGCCCCAAGGGTGTCGTGTTGACCCATGCCAACGTGATCTGGGCGGCGCGGGCGAAGGCGTCCCGGATGCAGCCGACCGCACAAGACGCCGTCGTGCTGATATCGCCGCTGCATCACACGTACGGCCAGAATGCCGTGCTCAACGCGGCCTTCTCCGGCGGAGCGGCGGTGGTGCTGCTCGACCCGCGCCGACGCAGGCAGTTGGTCGCGGATCTGGCCGAGTACGGGGTGACCGCGCTGCCGAGCGTGCCCGCCGTGTTCCAGCTGCTTCTCGATCTCGGTGCCGATAAGACCAGGCTCCCCCGGCTCCGCTACGCCCTGTCGGCCGCCGCCCCGCTCCCCCGGCAGGTCACCGAGGAATGGGTGCGCAGGTTCGGATATCCCCTGCACGAGGGGTATGGGCTCACCGAGACCTCGCCGTGCGCGCTCTACAACGATCAGCAATCCGCGGCACCCGGTTCGCTGGGAAAACCGTACGAGGGCGTGCGAACCAGGGTCATCGATGAGTCCGGTGCCGAGGTGCCGACCGGCGAGATCGGCGAACTCCTGATCGCCGGCCCCAATGTCATGCGTGGCTATTTCGAGGATCCCGCCGCCACCGCCGAGGCGATCGTGGACGGCTGGCTCCATACCGGCGATCAGGTGAGCCGCGACGAGCACGGCGACTTCTGGCTTGCGGGCCGGAAGAAGAACATCATCATCGTCTCCGGTGCGAATGTCTTTCCCGCCGAAGTGGAATCGGTGCTGCGCGGCCACGACGCGGTGGCCGAGGCAGTGGTGGTCGGCCGACCGCACCCGGTCGTCGGCGAGACCGTCGTTGCCCTGGTCCAATTGCGCGAACCCGACAATGCCGAGGTGGCCGTCGAGCTGCGCGACCTGTGCAACTCCGAACTCGCCGCGTACAAACGGCCGTCATCGATACGAATGATCGACTCGATTCCGCTACTCGCCTCAGGCAAGCCGGATCTGGAGCAACTCCGGCGACTCGCCCTCGACTGACTAACCATCGCGATGCCGAAACGGGCAGGTCTGCCCGTTTCCGTCATCGCTGTCCGGGAGAAAGTACTGTCGCCACTCCCGATTGTCCGGATCGCCGTAGTCGCCGAGCACGCCGGGCGGCGGCTCCCGACGATCGAACTCGCGCAACCGTTTACGGATAACCCGCCGTGCCGCCGCCCCGCGTGGCGTCGCGGCATCGATCTCCTCGAATACCCAACGCGGCTGGAAGGAGATCATGAAGGTCGGGCTGAATCGGCTCCGGCGCGAAAGGTGGGCCGGGGTATTGCACACCACGAACAGTGGGGTTCCGCCGAAGCTGAATTCCCACGTGGGGTCGTCGGTGTCCCGCGGTATCTCGGCAGGCCAAGTCGTCTCGTCGCGGCCGTGCAAGAACTGCAACACCTCCCAGAACCGCTGCCGGTACCGGTCGAGGTCGGCGACCTCCCCCGAGGAGCCGAAGAACACGATCAGCGCGGTTTCCCGGTCGATCTGCCGGTAGACCCGCAGATATTCGGTGAGAATGTCCGGCAGCGCCGCCCATGTCCGGTCATCGTCGACGTCGTCGACGAATCCGAAACGCAAGGTGGACTTGCGGACCGCGGACACTGCGAAGAAACACGGGAACGGATCCGCTCGGGAAGCCAGGGTGGTCTGGAGGTCTTCGATGGCCGCCGTCCCCCAGCTCGGTAGCCTGCCGATCACCTGGGTGAGCGGATTCTCATTCGACAACAATTGATGCTCCATAGAAAACGGAGGAGACCGTGGCCACGAACGATCGAGCCACGGTCTCGGCGAATCTGGAGGGCAGGATCAATCCGAGAAATAATCCTCGAGCCCGCCACTACGGCGAATGTCGAGGGTCACGCAGTGGAAGCCACCGCCGAGACTGCGACCGTGCCGCCACCGGCACGGCACCGGGGTGAAACCGTGTTTCTCGAGGTCCCGCATCAGCGGTTCCTGAATGTCTTGGACCACCACGTGTTCCTGGTCGAGCGAGAGGACATTCATCCCGATCGTCTGGGATGCCAGCAGCGGGACGCCGTCCTGGGCGATCTCGAGCGGCCGATCCAACCACGAGTATCGAATGACATCCCAATTCCGCATGGGCGCGGGCAGCAGATCGATGTCGACGGTGTCGCGGGCGAGTAGAACACCCGGACGCAACGGCAATACCTCACCGTCGATATGCGTGTCGGTGATATTTGTGAGATGCACCCGGTACTCATCACCGAGGTGCTGCTTGAGCCACCGCGCACCCATTCGGTGGTTCTCCGACGAGGCGTTGAATACCAGGTCCCGACCGAGCCGCATCACCTGGGCGCCGTCGAACATGATCTCGTAGAACGGCTGCTGCGGCGCCTCCTCCTCGAACCCCAACTCCTGCAGGAAACCGGTGTCGAAGTTGTGGTCCAGCAGGCGTGACTTGGGCGCCACCGTCCACTTCGCGCCTTTGTTGAAATACTCCGTGAACAGCTCTTTGTAGAGTTCGGGCTCGAAGTAGCGGGCTCGCATCATCGGCGAGGTCTCGATGATTTCATTGCCGATCACCAGAAAGATGTCTCGGCTCATCAGCGCATGCCCCATCGGAGCTTTCCAGTACGGCGACTGCACCACCGGAACCTGCTCAGAGACTTCCGGCCGCCGGACCGTCACCCGGAAGTCGTCCATGATCTTTATCAGATCGGCGATGTCCTCCAGACATTCTTCCTTCATCTGGTTCGACGGGCGGACTTTCCGCATGTCGCCGTCGGTGTTGATGGTCGACCGATTCGTGTGGAAGAAGATTCGGAATGAGCGGTCGTTGTGGTAATCGAGGTGATAGGGGGTCCCGATGACGACTTCCTCCAGTGGATCCCATTCGTTATGGGTACTCACTGGGCTGGTCAATTTTTCATCGGACACTAGGGTCTCGGCGAGTTCCGCTTCCACTGAACGTCGGTCTCCTCTGATCTGCGACAGAATTATCGTGTGTTGTGCTGCATCCGGTCGGACACCAGCGGCATCAAGGTGTCCTCGGTTGTTCCGCCGTCGACAAAGCAGCCCTCGAAGGTCCCGCCCGGGCCGAAGGTCGTCTGAAGATGGTCGATGTAGGCGTGCCAGGCCGGGTCGCTGCCGATGGTGCGGTCGGCGAGCGCCCGCAATTTGAGCCGGGCCCGGTCACTGCTGAGCGCGGACGCCAGTTGCGGTGCGCGAGCGATCAACGCCATCAACTCGACACCGATTCCGGACTCCTCGAGCTCGCGCCACAGCGCGTCCCGTGCTTGCTCCTGCCCAGCGAACAGTTCCACCTGACGCGGCCGAGGACCGACGACCGGCGTTTCGATCACGCCACTGGTCAGCTCGATTCGTCGGCCGTTCAGGTACAGCACCGACACGCCTTTGGCGAGGCAGAAGGCGATCGCCTGCGACGCGGTCTGAATGACGGGTTCCCCCTTCGCGTTCAGCGAGGTGTTGCACACCATGGGGACACCGGTGCGCTCGGCGAACGCCGTCACCGCGGCGAACAGGCGGGGGTCGTCGGCCTCGGTGAGGCTCTGCAACCGAGCGGTGCCGTCGAGGTGGGTGATCGCGGGCACCAGGTCTTGTTTCGCGGCGGCGACCCGGAAGACCTCCAGCATGTACGGCGACCGGCGGTCTCCGTCGAACCACTCCGCGACCTGGTCTTCCAGCACGATCGGCGCGACCGGCCGCCACCACTGTCGGTCCTTGATCTCGTTCAGTCGGTCTTTGCTCGCCTGGCGCCGCGGATCGGCCAGCAGGCTGCGATGGCCGAGGGCTCGCGGGCCGATCTCGCTGGCACCGTCCACCCAGGCCACCGGGCCGCGCTCGAGATCGGCGGCAAAGCGGACGGCGCTGAACTCGGATACGTCGGCGATCGCCTCGGCATACTCCTGCCGTGCTTGCTCGAACTCGATTTCCTGCGGACCGAGGTAGGGCCCCGGAAACACGAACTCCGCCGTTGGCAGCACGCCGTCCGCGTAGAAACCGGCAAGCCCGATGCCCAACGCCTGCCCACCGTCGTTCGCGCAGGGCGGGCAGAGCAATCCAACGAACCCGAACTCGTCGAGCAGCCGGGAATTGGTGGGACAGTTCAGCGCCGAGCCGCCGCTCATGCCCAGATAGGCCGAACGGGTGTCGATGGCGAACTCCGCCACCAATCGCTCGATATTGCGCACGGCGATGTGTTCGGCGATCTGCTGCACCCGCCACATGACCGCGGTCCGTACGTGCTCCTCCGGCGTGAGCCTGCTGTCTCCACAGTTGCCGATCACGTTGTCCGCCAACAGCCTGTTGCCCTCGTCCACCGCGGCGGTCAGCACGCGAGTGGCCGTCGCCCAGCCGTTGTCCCTGGCTCCGTAGAAGGTGAGCTCATCGAGCGCGGACTGCGACAGCGCGGGAATCTCGGCACGGCAGGAGCACAGCGAGGTCGCGGCCATCAACGTGCCCGGCTCCTGGCCGAAGACCATGACGGCCGCCGTATAAAGCAATCCGGGCGATTCGACTGGCCGGATGTGCAATTCGCCGTTCCGGACCACCGCGCCCGAGTACCAGTAGGCCGGAACTCGGTCTTCCAGGACGAAGTCGGGTCCGCCGTCGATAGCGAGCGCGACGATCGTTTCCTCGCGGAAGACGCGGGAGTCCAGCAGCAGAGCGGAGAACAGGTGTCCGATGCTGTGTACCGAGGTGCGGGCATCGTGGGCCAGCTGCCTGATCTTGCCGCTGTCTCCGGCGTCCGGAAGTCCCCAGATGCCGCTGATATCGGCCATGGTCAGGCCTTCGGTCCGCACCAGCGCATCGAACAGCTGGGTCCGTCGCTCTTCGGTGAAGAACGGCCAGACATGATGCTTGAGACCGCTGATGCGCTCCAGCTCCCAGTAGCGGACCAGCTCGACCCGCTCCCCCTCGCGCCGCCACAGGGCAACGCACTGATCATGGCGCTGCCAGTACAGCGATCCGGGGCCGATGGCGGAGACGTAGGCTGACAAAAAGTATTCAACGGTCACGTCGATTAGCCCTCAGCCCGCGTGTCCACGAATTTCGCGAGACCGTCCAGGGTCATCCCGCCGATTTCGAACATCTCTTCTTCATCGATCTCGACATCGAATTCTTCCTCGATATCGAGCGCGAGTTCGACCACCATCAGCGAATCCAAGCCGAGACCACCCTCGCCTATCCGAGTATCGGGTCCTGGTGGCGCGCCATCGGATGGCCATTCCAGCCCGACGAGGATCATCTTCACCAGTTTGTGCAGGGTAGAAATATCATTTGTCGCTGTCTTGGATTCCACAGGACTCTCCTCCCCCAACTGCCCCGAGTCAGGCAGTTTCCCATCATTGCCGACCAATGCGGACAAGTAAATTCCTCCAGCCATGTCGATGGATTGCGGCTCAGCCGAACAGCTTTCGCGCCGAAGAACCGCCGCCGGGCCGTCTCGGCCATACTGGCCACCGCAGCGTGCGGTATCAGCCCACTACGTCGGCAACCGCACACCGCGGGGATGCGATCCGACCTCGAACGTACCCGTGCGCCTCGCGCCTGGTCTTCGAAAGTTTCGCGTAACGCCGAGGGCGGGTTCAACCTCGGAAATTCCGAGGTTGAACGTTCACCCACGCGGCAACCGCGGTTATCCCGAGTAGAGCCGATTGCGCTCGGGTGAACACCCTTGCGCGTTCTCGATGGTGCCGCCGGACCGGCCGAGTCGGGATCGGCCGGTGGCCGACGACCTCGCTAGATTCCCGTCATTGTTTGGTGACGAAGAAATTGTCAATGACAAGGCAATCGATGTCGCTGCCGAGGAAACAGCCGATCGCGTCGCCAGGAGTTTCGACGATGGGTTCGCTGTCGTTGAACGAGGTGTTCAGTAGGCCGGGCACACCGGTCAGCGCTTCGAATCGAGTGATCAGCTCATGGAACCGAGGGTTCGTCTGCTCGGTCACCGTCTGATACCTGGCGCTGGCATCGACGTGGGTGGCTGCGACGAACTGACGGCGCGCCTGGTCGTGAACTTTGCCGTTCATGCACATGTACGTGGACGGCGCGGCCGTATCGAGCACCTCCGTCTGCCGAGTCCCGAGGATGGCGGGAGCGAACGGCCGGAAGCCCTCTCGGTGCTTCACCACGGAGTTGATCCGGTCCTTCATCTCCGGCCTGCTGGGATCGGCCAGGATGCTCCGGTTACCCAAGGCGCGCGGACCGAATTCCGATCGCCCCTGGAACCAGCCGACGACGCCGCCGCCCGCCAGGACGCCCGCCGCCTTGGCGCAGACGTCTTCGTCCTCGGTCCAGTCGACCCCGGCCGCTGCCTCGAGGGCGGCCAGCGTCTCGTCGCGGACATAGCGGCGACCGGTGTAGATCAGCTCCTCCTCCTGGTGCGGCAGCTTTCCGGTGTGTTGGTGATAGCCGTACAGAGCGGCGCCGATGGCGGTTCCGCTGTCGCCGGTCGCCCCGTGCAGATAGAAGTCGCCGAACGGCCCTTCGTCGCGGATTCGCTGGTTGGCAACGGAATTGAGGAACACGCCACCACCGACAGCCAGTGCGCCGCGCTCGCTGCGGTGATGCAGATCGTGCACGCGCCGCAGCAACGCTTCCTCCAGAACGGCCTGCACTCCCCTGGCCACATCGGCCTGATGCTTCCACTCCTCCGTCGCGGCCGGCTCGGCGGCGATCAGCCGAGCCAGCTCCGTGCGGGTGGCGTCGTCGAACCGCACCCGGCCGATCGGATCGACCTCGATGATCCGATGAAACTCCTCGACCAGACGCTCGGAGCCGTACGGCGCCAGCCCCATCGTCTTTCCCGCGTCGTGCAGGCCGAAGCCGATGGCCTCGGTGACAAAGGAGTACAGCTCGCCGAGCGAGTGCTCGACGAAGTCGAAGTTCTGCCAACTGAACGGCCGGTCGGCGTGGACCCGCCGGACCTGGTTGGTCTCGCGGTGGATCAGCCGCGGCACCCGGTCCTCGTCCGTGACGAAGTAGGAGACGGTCTCCGCCTGTCCGTCCCGCATCGAGCCGAACCCGTCCACCACCAGAATCGCTTGCTCCGCGTGGGGCGACAGATAGCTGACCAAAGCGGCGTGACTGAGGTGATGATTGATCGGCCGGACCGCGGGCAGCGACCGCAGCGCCCCTCGGTAGACCAGGTCATTGGCAATCACGAGGTCGACATCATCGAGAGTCGCGCCGATCTCGCGCAGGCAGTAGTCGACCGAACTCAGCCGCATATCGGAAACGCGAAGGCGTTCCAGGGAGTGGTGTTTGATGCGCGACAGGCGTTCTTCCTCGACCGCGATCCGCACCTGGCCGTCGACCAGAACACAGGCGCTGAAGTCGTGGGTGGAGCCGCCGATACCGAGAACGATCATCGTTCGGTTCCGGTCTCGTGCGCTCCGAACAGCTCCTCGTCGGTCCCGCACTGGCGCTGCGCCTCGGCCCGCAGCAGTTCCCAGACGGCACGGACTTCGGGCGCCAATGGCCGGTCGTCCCCAAGCCGTGGGGTCGCGGCCAGCAGGTCCGCCAGCCAGGGCCGGTTGGTGCCCGGACGGTAGTCGGCGATATGCGCCAGCTGGGCTACGCCGAGTGCGAGTGAGCCGAGCACCAGTTCCGACCGTTGCAGTTGGCGGGCTACCCGCAGCGCACCCATCAGGGCCATCGGCACGACATCCTGGTTGTCGAGGTTCGTCGGTACCGGTGTGGTCGTCGCGGGTGCGCTGAGCTGCCTGATCTCGGCCAGGAAGGCGGTCGCCGCGAGTTGCACCCCGGCCAGTCCGCTCGTCGCGCCCGGCCGGGCGGCCAGCAGCGGGGGACGCCCGCCGTTGCTCGTCGGGTTCAGGATCAGCGCGAGCTGGCGTTCGGCCATGAAGGCGATCTGATGCAGCAGGGTGGCGTGCTGATCGGAGACCAGTCCGGCCGTGATCGCATAGAAGTTGCCCGCGTGGAAGATGCCGTCGGCGCTGACGATGGGGTTGTCCGAGCAGCCAGCGCGCTCACGTCCCAGCATGAGCGAGAACGCGTCGAGGAAGTCGAGCACTGATCCGACGATCTGCGGCGCGCACCGCAGCGAGTACGGCTCTTGGAGTTGGCGCGCGGAACTGCCGTCCCGTGGATCGGTGACCTGGGCCCGAATCCAGCTGGCGGCCAGGGCATGTCCCGGCGAGCCACCGCGGGCCTGCCCTACGACCTCGTGGTAGGCCTCGGTATTGGCATGGAGCAGGTCGGCGATCACGCCGGTCAGCGTGGCGGCGATCCAGCACTGCTCGCGGAGGCTGGCCTGGTTACGCAGCGTGGCGGCCAGGCTCGCGCTCGTGCCGTTGACGAACGCGAGGGCTTCCCTGGCGCCCCAGGTGATCGGTTCCAGCCCGAGCTGACGCAATCGCAGGTCCGCGGGCACCTGCACCGGCGGGTCCGAATCCAGGTCCCAGGCAAGGCCTTTCCCGGACATCGCGCTGGCCGCGTGGGCCAGCGGGATGAGGTCGCCGCTCGCGCTGACGCTGCCAAGCGAGGGCACGACCGGGACGAACCCGGATCGCGGCAAGTTGACGATTTCTTCCCAACGCTCCGGGTCGATGCCGGAGTATCCGCGCGTCATCCCGCGCAGCCGCAGGTCGAGCATCAACCGCGTGGTCTCGATGTCGAGGTCGTCACCTTGTCCGGCGGACAGGTGCGAGATCAGGCCGAGACCGTGCCTGTTGGCGTCGGTGTCGGCTTCGAATTCGGCCAGCGGACCGAAGCCTCTGGAGACACCGTAAATCGGTGCTTCGGTATCGAGCGCAGCCGACAAAACTTCGCAGCTGCGCTTCATTCGCTCACGAGCGGTATCATCCAATCCGTAGAATTCCGGGGGACGATGCGATGTCCATTCACCCATTTGGGATGCAACCATGGAAACCAATGTGCATGGCCAGAGAAAACATAGTCAAGGGATACAGATGAGGGTGGATGACGTTCTGAAAATGCAGCTGAACGGTCACCGGCAGTACGCGAATCACATCAGATCAGTGCCCGTCGATTTCGGTATATTGGCGGGCAAGCGCGTATTCGTGACCGGCGCGGGCGGCTCGATCGGTTCGGCGTTCTGCCGTGCCGTGGCCACGATGCCCGCCGCCGAGCTCGTCATGCTCGACCGGGACGACTCGGCGCTGCACGCGTTGCAGCTGAGTCTTGCTGACCTGCAATGCATTCCCGCGCAGACCTACTACCTGCGCGACATCTGCGACGAGGACGCGCTCAGCGAGGTCTTCCAGCGCGAGCGACCCGAGGTGGTGGTACACGCGGCGGCACTCAAACATGTGCCGCTGCTCGAGCAGCACCCGTCCGAGGCGTACCGCGTCAATGTGCTCGGCACTCGGACGGCATTGTCCACGGCCGCGAAATGCGGTACCGAGATATTTGTGAATGTCTCCACCGACAAAGCGTCCAACCCGACGTCGGTTCTCGGCATCACCAAACGGCTGAGTGAACGTTTGACCTCACATTTCGGTGCCACCTACAATCGCCGTTTTGCCAACGTCAGATTCGGCAATGTGCTCGGCAGTCGTGGTTCATTCCTGCCGACGTTCGTCGAAAAGATCGAGAACAACAAACCGCTGCATGTCACGCACGCGGATGTGACCCGCTTTCTCATGAGCATGGACGACGCGGTCAAGCTGATCGTGCTCGCGGCCGAGCACGGCCGAAGCGGCGAAACGCTGCTCGCCGATATGGGCGAGCAGGTCCGCATCCTCGACGTCGCACACACGCTGATCGATAACGCGGGCTCGAACCTGCCCGTCGAGATCGTCGGACTGCGACCGGGCGAGAAACTGCACGAGGACTACCTCGACGACTCCGAGTCGCCGGTGCGTGACGTGGTGACGAACGGTCTGGTCAGGGTCCGCGTGGAGCCGCTCGACCCGGCGTCGGTGCGGTTCGAGGACTTCTTGCAAGCGAGCGAGTTCTGAAAGGCCGAAGCCGATGACCATCCGGATTGGTGTGCACTTCATTCGGCGCCGCATCCTGCGCGCCGCCGAGAAGTACGGCGGGCCGGCCGCGCACAGCAGCGTCTTCCGATGCGCCAAGGGATTCGACGCCCTCAGCGCGGCGCCGGCGGGTAAGGACACCGTCTTCGAGGCCTGGGACGAGCGAGAACCGGCCGACGAGTTCGTCGGCCGGGTCGACGTACTGGTCGGCATCCCGGACATCCGCCTGTTGAATGCCCGGGACCGCTCCCGGCACCGGCCGCCCTATCTCGCGCTGGTCATGGGCGACGCGACGCGGGCGGTCCCCTGGCGCGTGGCGCTCATGCGGCGGTTCCAGTCGAACGACACACTCGTCTGCAGTTGCTCGGCCGACCGCGAGATCTTGCGGACGTTTCTCGACGCACCGTGGGAATCCAGCGTGGACGTCGCTCCGATGCCAACGGACCTCGGGCTCTTCCTGCCGAACGGACCGGCGCCGGCGGCACTGACCGAGGCACTGGCGGGCTTCGACCCCCGGCGCCCGGTGATCCTGAGCGCAGAGCGGATGAAACCGGAAAAGGGTGTGCACCACATCGTTCCGCTGGCCGCCTGGCTTCGCGATCACGGCCATCGCCCGGTGCTGGTGTTCCTGCACGCCGCGGCGGGCGCGACCAAGACGGCGTATCAAGCCGAACTCGAGGCATCGCTCGCGGCGGCCCAGCTGACCGACGCCGCGGTCTTCCTGCCGTTCCTGGATGCCAGCGGGCTCGCCGCGGCGTATGCCAGGGCGACGTTCGTGGTGTCGGCGTCCACGATCTACGACAACAACTTCGGCTACGTCCCGATCGAATCGCAGGTCGCCAGAACGCCACCCATCGTCGCCGACTGGGGTGGCTACCGCGACAGCGTGCGGCACGGCCGGACCGGCGTGCACATGCCGACCACCGTCCAGCTCGACGGCAGCGTCACCGTCGACTGGCTACCGGCGGCCCGCGCCGCCGCCGACTTGCTCGCCGACCCGGAGCAGTACGACCGGACCGCCGAGGCCGGGTGGCGGCATGTGCAGGACCGCTTCTCGATCGAGGCATCGCTGCGGATCTACTCCGCGCTCGCCATGACCGCGCTGGAGCGAGACACCGACGCGGCACCCGATTGGCGGATCAACGAACTCGGACAGCACGCGATCGATATCGGCTGGACCGACCAGACCGATACCCCGGACCGCACCGGCCGCCAGCGGTGGCGCGACCTCGGTCGCGCCGCGGACTACGACGCCATCCACCAGCTGATCTACGGAAAGTACGCCACCCACTCGAAGGTGATGAGCCCAGCATGACCCAAGACAAAACCCCCACCGCGGTACTCGACCAGTTCGGCTTTCCTGCTCGGTGGTCGGTACATACCCGGCGCGAGATCCGCCGGGTCGCCCGAGTATTCGACGCGCTGTCCCCGGTCGACCGGCTACGCCTCGCCGAGGGCCGCCATGCCGCCGACGTCCTGGTCGGCGACCGAGCCGATCCGGGGCCGGTCACCACCTCATCGGTACAGAACCGAAGACTCGTGCTCGTCCTGCCCTTTCCCATCCAGACGGGCGGCATGCGCGTGCAACTGGAGCTGGCGAAGATGCTGGGCGAGGAAGGCGCCGAGGTGCATGTCCGCCAGGTCCGTGGCGAGGACTGCCTGGACGAGAAGTACGACAAGTACGGTTTCGCCTCCCGCGCGCCGCTGGCGGACCCGCGCGCGCTGGCCGACGCGCTGCGTGAACTCGCTCCGGCAACGCTGTTGGTCGGCTGCTGGATCGACTACTTCGCCGCGCTGGAATCCGGAGCGGGCCCGGTGATCGGATACTCCGCGGGCGAGCCGACCTTGCGCAAAGACCCCGTCGGATTCGACCGCGACTTCATCGACTTCGCGTTCCGGATGCACCAGTTGCCGGTGACGTTGTGGGCCGGATCCCAGTCCATGGTGAACATCTTCGAACAGCGCTTTCATCGTGCGGCCGAACTGATTTCGGTCCCGATCGCGAGCGAGATGTTCGATCAAGACTGCACCCCGGCGCCACAACCGCCGTTCCGCGTCATCGTGGTCGGCCCCGAGCACGTGACGACCAAGGGCATACCCGGTGCGCTACAGGCGCTTTCGCCGCTGCGTGCGGAGGGGTTCCACATCGTGTGGGTATCGCCGGGCCCGCCATCGGAGCAGCTCGCGAACCTCGTCGACGAGCTGCGTATCGGGCTGAACGCCACGGAGGTGGCGGCTGCCATCGGTTCCTGCCACGCGTTGGTGTTCCCCAGCAGAGTCGAGGGTCTCGGCAATCCCCCGTTGGAGGCGATGGCCCTCGGTGTTCCGGCGGTGCTCTGCCCGAATGGCGGTTCGGCGGAATACGCGATGCCGGAGCGGAATTGCCTGCAGGTTCCGTTCGGCGACGCCGACAGCCTGCGCGCCGCGGTCCGTCGGCTGCGCGATGAGCCCACCCTCGCGACCCGGCTGCGGACAGCGGGCTTCGGCACGGCCGAGCGCTACCGCCCGGAGAACATCCAGCGGATCGTCCGTGAGTTCATGGCCACCAAGTTCGAACACCTGCCGTTCGTCCCGCTCAACGGATCGAACTGACCGTGTCCGGGCGTCCCGTCGTGCCACGATCGACGGGACGCCCGAATCAACCGGCAGCACCCGCCGGTCCCGGCGCCTCGGTGCTGCCCGCATATCTACTCCGGCAACGGTTCTGGACACGCTCGCAGGCGAAGTCCGGCGCTCCGATGCCGTCGATCTCTCCCGTCGACCTCACGCAGCGCGTAGGTGGCAACCGTCACCGCAGCGCGAGCGCAGCCGAGAATCCCTCTCGCCGTGGACGATTCGGGTTGATTGAGCATCGCCACGCCATCCATGGCGCAGCGCACGAGATGGGTCGCCGCCGAGGCCAACGGATCGTCTGCCGGGGCGCTCGTCAACTTCTCGTACGCGGTACGGAGCAAATCCTCCGCCTCCACGAAAGAACCCCCAGACATATCCCACTCTTTCCGTCTTGTACGACCAGTGCTGTGGCGGCTCGGGGTGGTTGCTCACCCTGTGGGCGCGGTCAGCTCGTTCACCTCGCGAGCTACCCGAAGGAGATCCTCCCGGCCGAGCGCCGGGAAGATCGGCAGCGCGAACATCGTGCTCGAGACCGCGTCGGTGACGGGCAGGTCGACGGGGGCCCGCAGCGGGGCGAGGCGGTGACAGGGCACCGGGTAGTAGGCACCGGTCCCCACCTGCCGGTTGCGGAGTTCCTCGCGTACCTGGTCCCGGTCGACCCCGTCGGGTACCCGAACGCTGTACTGGTGGAAGACATGCTCGACATTCGGGCCTACCGAGGGCACCCGCACATTCGTCAGCTCCGCGGAATACTGCTTGGCAATGCTACGACGCTGCTCGTTCCACCCGGCCAGGCTTTGCAATTGCACTCTGCCGATCGCGGCGGCGGTCTCGGTCATTCGATTGTTGAAGCCGACGATCTCGTGGTCGTACGCTTTTCGAGCGCCCTGATTGCGCAGCAGTCTAGCCTTTTCCACCAGGGCACGGTCGCCGGAAACGATCATTCCGCCTTCGCCGGTGGTCATGTTCTTCGTCGGATAGAAGCTGAATGCGCCGAACGTGCCGAAACTGCCGACCGGGCGGCCACGCCAGGTCGCGCCGTGTGCCTGGCAGGCATCCTCGAACAGCGCGATACCCGTACCCTCGGCCAGCGAGACCAATTCGTCCATATCGGCCGGATGACCGAAGAGGTGCACCACCAGAATGGCTGCGGTACGCGGACCGATCAACGCCCGCACTGATTCCGGAGCAGCGCAGTAGGTTTTCTCGTCGATATCGCAATAGACCGGCTTAGCACCCGCCAATCGCACCGCATTGGCTGTACCCGCATAGGTGAACGATGGCACGATGACCTCGTCACCGGGACCGATACCAGCAGCAAGCAAACCGAGATGGAGCGCGCTCGTGCCAGAGTTGACGGCCACGCAACTCCGGTCGGCGACAACAGCTTTCGAGAATTCGTTCTCGAAAGCTCCGACCTCCTCCCCCTGCACGAGCTTGCCGCTGCGCAGTACCCGATCCACCGCACGACGCTCGGCCTCGCCGATCGTTACCAGGGTCTGCGGAACAGGGTTGGTCATATCGCTCCTCCATAACATTGCCACCATCGAACAGTGTGCTATTTGTGAATAACTGATGGATAGATAAGGATTTCGTCTCATGTCATTGTCGAAGCCGCCACAGTTCCGAATCCGGTTCGCGCAGCCAATCATGGGAGAACCGGAGCTGCAAGCCGTACAACGAGTGCTGTCATCCGGGTTCCTCACTAACGGCCCTGAGACCGCGGCATTCGAGGAAGAATTCGCGCGCGTCCACGCCGTGCCCTACGCCGTGGCAATGGCGAACGGAACAGTCGCGTTGACCGCGATGCTGCTCGCCCACGGAATAGGGCCGGGCGACGAGGTTATCGTGCCCTCGTTCACTTTTCTTTCGACGGCGACTGCCGTCGTACACGCCGGCGCGCGACCGGTATTCGCGGAAGTGCACGCCGACATCCTGAACATCGACGCCGATCACGTTGCCGCACTGATCACCGCACGGACCAAGGCGGTCATCGCGGTGCACTACGCGGGCCAAGCCGCCGACATGGCCGAACTGCGCGCGCTGACCGACCGGGCCGGGATCCTGCTACTCGAAGACGCGGCGGAAGCCCACGGCGCGAGCTATCGAGGCCGCCCCGTCGGCGGTCTGGCCGACGGCGCCATGTTCAGTTTCACCCCGACGAAGAACATCACCATGGGCGAGGGCGGCATGGTGACCACCCACGACCCGGACTACGCCCGACGCCTGCGACAGCTGCGGAACCACGGTGTCGCCGATGACGGCACGCCTCGAACCTCGATCGGTTACAACTGGCGAATGACGGAAATGCAGGCGGCGATCGGTCGAGTGCAGGTGACCAGACTGAGCGCCATCATCGAGCGCAAGCAGGCCAACGCGGAGTTTCTGGCCGCTCACCTGCGCGACGCCGACGTCCTCTTTCCGCCCAACCGCCCCGACCGAACAGCGACCTACATGATGCTGACCCTTCGATCGAGCACGCGCCGCGACGCGATCGTGCAAGGTCTGCGCGACCGTGGCATCGAAGCTCGCGTGTACTTCCCACCAGCCCACCTCGACGCGGTGTTCGCCGCTGACAACGTCACACTGCCGCGCACCGAAGAGGTCGCGAACACCGTCTTCTCCATCCCATGCCATGCGGAGCTGACCGAGGACGACCTCGCGCTGATCGCGAAGGAGATCACCGCACTCGCCCCGCGCGACGCAACCTGAGGCGCGACGCAGCCCGCGGTCAGGCCGACCACTCCTCGGCGGCGTACTCCAGGCAGACGAAGCCGTCGGCACACGAGACCACCGCCGCCTGCTTCGTCTCCGCGACAACCGCGCCGATCTCGCCGCCGGGCAGCCCATGTGGCAGCAGGTACGCGTTGCGCACCGGCCTGCCGCGGAAGGTGGGCAGTTGGAAACCGGGGAAGGTCATGGCCAGGCATTCGGCGCGGACCACTGCCGCGGGCCTCGCGAAATCGGCGATCTCGGCTTGCGTGAAGTCCACATCCGCGCGCCGATGCGCGGGTTCGCCATGGTCCTGCTGCGCACGCGCCGTGTAACTACCCTCGATCAGAGCCCGGGCCTGTTCGGTCAACAATTCGAACGCGTGATCATGGAACATCTCGAATAGATCACCCGCGGAGGTGAATTCGGGCAGCGGAAAAGACCGCGCGGCGATGATCGGCCCCGCGTCCACCCCCTTGGTCAACTCGTGCAACGTCACACCGACCGTCTGCTCCCGACCGGCGATCGGCCAATAGCAAGGGAGGCTGCCGCGGTGGCGTGGCAGCAACGCGAAATGGAGATTCACCGCCCGCGCTCCCCCGAGGTCCGCGATCCGAATGAGCGTCGGATATTGCAGGGACACCAACAGATCCGCGGAATCCAAACCGAGCGCGGCGATGCTGTCGTAGATCGGCCAGCCATTGGCTCGGGCCGCACGACGTAGCGATGGCCGCCAACCATCCTGGCCGTCATCGTCTGTCGACGGCACGCACACGAGTTCGGCGCCGCGGCATGTCATATGCGCGAGCAGGCTGAACAGATGGGCTCCACGAACAGCCAGTCGACCACGGCCTGCGATGACAATCTTCATTGTGCGCCTTGTCTTTCCGTGTCGATGATTGATCACTTGCGGCGTTTTCTTCCCGGGTGGAACGATACAACAACGAAAGGAGACACAGCTATGGATGGGGCTCTGACTGCCGAGCAAATCGAGCTATACGAGCGAAATGGGTTGCTGGTTCTCGAGAATGTGGTCTCGCAGAAAGCTCGCGACAGAGTCGCCGAAGTTTTCCAGAAGATCGTCGACGAGTATGCTCTCGAATTGGTTGACAGCGGCGAACTCTCGCGCCTGTACGACGAATTGCCGTTCGAGCAGCGGTGGGCCGCGATCCGAGCGGAGGTGCCGGCTTCCAGGCCGATCGTCTGGCGTCGAATCCTCATCGATCCCGCCGTCTACCAGTTGTGGTTCGAGCCGGGCCTACTCGGTGCGGCACAATCGATTCTCGGCCCGGAAATCCGCGCCTACCACCTGTTCAACGGCAGGCCGCGCGAACCGCACGATCCCAGCCAATCCATCGACTGGCATCAAGACGCCTTCAATTGTGACGACTGGAGTGCCGACGACAGCCGAATCCTGACCTTCTGGATTCCGCTGGTGCCCGTGGGTATCGAGTCCGGCTGTCTCGCGGTCGTACCCGGCTCGCATAAGCAGGGGGTACTGCCGAAGAGCACCGACGAATTCGGTATCACCACACTCCGGGATGCACCTGAATTCACCACGGAACCGATATCGGTACCGATGCGGCCGGGCGACGCGCTGATGTTCAACGAACTCGTCCTGCACCGCTCCCTCGACAACATCTCCGACCGGGTCCGCTGGAGCGTCGACATCCGGTTCTCCGCCAACGAGCCCGCGCATCAGGCCAAGGCCCCGGGCGGCTTCCGCGTTTCCTCCGAGCACGAGCCGCCGGAGACCTTCGAGGAGTGGGTTGCCAAATGGGATCGCAAGTCCGGCGTCATGCGGCGCCACCTCCGCCGACTGGATCTGTACGCCCGTTCGCTCAGCCCACAGGAAAGACGAGACGTCCAAAGCTACTGACGCCATGATGATTTCACATACGCACGCCGAGCCCGCACCCGTACCGGACCGCCTCTACCTCGGCATCATGACCGGACCGCACGATCCGTCGGCCGCCATCGTCCAGGACGGCCGAGTGCTGGCGCTCGCCGACGAGGAACGCTTCATTCGACACAAGCACGCGTTCGGTATCTACCCGATCAATGCCATCCGGTACTGCCTGGAAGCGGCGAAGACCGACCTGTCCGACGTCCATCGGATCGCAATGCCCTGGGATGTAACCGGATACAGCGATGGCCGTATCGCCGCCTTCTACCAGCGCATGAATGAAACCTGGCCGGTCGACGCCGCGACGAGCCGCTGGCAGCACAAGCAGTTGTCCACGTTCAACCGGGACAGCCTGCGGGAACTGCATCGGCGCGAACTCGGCCGCACCTTCGGCGTGGAGGCCATTCCCGAGATCGTCGGAACCGGACACCATTACACCCACGCGTTCCAGGCCGCGCACGAAAGCCCGTATGGCGACGCGGTCGTACTCGTCCTCGACGGCTCCGGCGACACGCACACCGGAACCGTCTGGCTGAAAACGGGAGCGGCGCTGGAGCTGATTCGAGAGATCGAGATCCCGCATTCACTCGGCTGGTTCTATGCCGCGATCACCGAGTATCTCGGGTTCGATTCCTCCGACGGCGAGTACAAGGTGATGGGCCTGGCCTCGCACGGCAGGCCGGATGCCGGACTCGACACGCTCGTCAGCGCGGTGCTGCATCCGGCCGACAACGGTATCGACTACCGCGTCGCACCCGAGTACATCCATTACGGCCCGCACACGTACTCCGGTCGGTTCACCGATCGGCTGGCCGAGTTGTTCGGGCGCCCGCCGCGGTCTCGGGTAGCACCGGTCGAACCGTGGCACCAGGATCTCGCGCTCGCCGCACAGATCGCCACGGAGCAGGCGGCGTGTCGACTCGTGTCGTGGGCGGTACGGGAAACCGGCGTCAGCACAGTGTGTCTCGGCGGCGGCGTCGCGATGAATGTCAAGATGAACGCCAGAATCGCCATGTTGCCCGAGGTGGACCGGGTTTTCGCCCATCCGGGATGCGCGGACAACGGTGCGGCAGCCGGGGCGGCGCTGGTTGCCTGCCATGCCGACTCCGGCGCTCTGCCGAAACCGTTGGGTTCCATGGCACTCGGCCCCGCCTATTCGACCGCCACGATCGAGAGCACGCTGCGCAACGTGCAGGCGGAGTTCGAGTTCGTCGACGACCCGGCACCGGTGATCGCCCGCGATCTCGCACGCGGTTCGGTAATCGGCTGGTTCTCCGGGCGGATGGAGGCCGGGGCCAGAGCCCTCGGGCATCGGAGCATCCTCGCCGACCCGCGGACACCGGAGATGCGCGATCGAGTCAACGCGGTGATCAAGCACCGCGAGCCGTGGCGACCGTTCGCCCCCTCGGTTCCCGAGGAGCACGCGGACAGCTACACCGATCACGGCGGTGACGCGCGGTTCATGATGATGGCCTTCACCGCGAACGAGCACCTGCGCGCCGACGCGCCCGCGGTGGTTCACGTGGATGGGACATCCCGAATCCACCGGGTCGTGCAAGCCGACAATCCCGGCTTCCACCGCCTGCTCACCGAGTTCGGCAACCTGACCGGCGTGCCCGTCCTACTCAACACGTCCTTCAATGTCGCGGGAGAACCGATAGTCTGCACTCCGCTCGATGCGCTGCGCACCTTCCACGCGTCGGGCATGGACATCCTTGTGATGGAGAATTTCATAATCCGGAAATCCGCACCGCAACTCTCTTGACCGTCCGAGATCTGTTCTCGGGGGTGATGTTTCGCGACCAACCCGAGTGCTACCCTTCCGGCATGCTGAAGATACTTGTCACGGGAATGTCGGGGACGGGAAAGTCGACAGTTCTAGAAAAGCTCGGTGAACGTGGTCACCGTGTTGTGGATACGGATACCGACGAGTGGTGTCGCTGGGTAACCGAGGAGGATGGCGGGACCGACTGGATCTGGCGCGAAGAGGCGATCGAGAAATTGCTGGCAGACCATAAACAAGGCATGCTATTCGTGTCCGGTTGCAAGTCGAACCAGGCCGACTTCTACGATTCGTTCGATCATGTAGTCCTGTTGAGCGCACCAGTTGACGTGATGCTCAGCCGTATTGCGAGCCGGACCAACAACCCGTACGGCAAGAGCGATGAAGAACGTCAGATGATCCTCGAGCATCAGCGATTCATCGAGCCGCTCCTGCGCAAGAGCGCCACCCTCGAAATAGACACCACGGCGCCGGTCGACGACGTCGTACGCGAACTGGAAAAGCTTTCCGCCTGAATCGATCAGGTTGATTCGAGGATCGTGCGGGGCACCTGCTGCCCCGCACGATCCGGACGAAATGGCAGTCATGTGTTCGTTTCCTCGTGTGAAGGTTGAGCTATGGACCAACGGCTGGTCGAGTTTCACGGTTCGCGCTCAGCGGTCGCACCCGCCACCTGCGCGCAACGGCAGCTGTGGGGGGCCATCCAGCAGAAGCTGCCGAATTCCGCCTTCTTCAACCAGATCTACCGAGTCGGCCTCTCGATGAAACCGACGTTGCCGGACGTACTCTCGGCCCTTTCGGCGGCGGTCGGCGCGCACGAGTCGCTACGCACCGTGTTCGTGCCCGATGCGGCGGGGGCGTTGTCCCAGTATGTATCCCAGTCGGGTTCGTTCTCGGTGCATACGGCGTCGGTCGAACCGGGTGAGGATCCCGGCACGGTGTTTCGCGCGTGGGAAGCGCAGATGCTACAGACCGGCTACCAATTCGAGGTAGATCTCCCCTTACGTGCCCTGGTGGTACTGGACCGGGAAGTTCCGGTACTGGTGGCCTTTTGCGTGTCGCATCTCGCGGTGGACCTGACGTCGCTTCGCGTGCTGGCCGACGAACTGATTGCCAGGCTGAACGGCCATGCGGTGCCGGCGAACTCACGACAACCCGTCGAACACGCGCTCTTCGAGCGGTCGCCCAAGGGACAACGTCTGCTTGCCCGGTCGCTGGCCTACTGGCAACGCCAGCTGGCCGACGCACCACCGGCCGCGATTCCCGCCCAACGGTCGGGACAGTGCGCGACCCTCGCGATGGACTCCCTGGCCGCCGCGCTGGCGTTGTCGACGCTGGCCGCACGGTACGACATCAGTTCGGGGGCAGTGTTACTCGCCGCCACCGCCCAATTGCTTGGACGTCGAGCGGGCCTGTCGCGTGTCGCCTTCAGATTGCTGGTGTCCAACCGGTTCGCACCCGATTTGCGCAACGCGGTGGCCAACCTGCACCAGGAAGTACCCGCGACCATCGATGTCGGGTCACCATCGTTCGCCGCGGTGGCGCGGTCGGCTTTGAAGTCCTCGATGGCGGCCTACTCACGCGGCCATTACGACCCCGACCTGGTCGACGAACTCGTTCTGCAATGTCATGCCGAGGACGCGTTTCCCGCCTGCTTCAACGATATTCGGGAATCTCGCGGTGGCTCGATCGCCGATGCCGACTCGATCTGCGCTGCGCTGGACCACACCGTTGTGGCCCCGCACAGCTTTCAAGAAGCCGAACCTTTCTTTCTAATGGTCGACGGCGATGGATCCGAGTGGATTCGCATCCTGCTGTCCACGGACACCGCCGCGATGCCGCCGTCCGATGCTCACCAATTCCTCTTGGACCTCGAGCAGTTGCTCGTCCAGGAAGCCCGAACCGCGCAGGGGTAGCAGGGGTTCCGCATCATGCTCGTCGCGCACTGACGATCCGCAGATCTCCGGCGGAATGCCCCAGGCTGTCCGACTCCGAGCAGTGAGCTTCACTCACGAACCGCTGAGTCGTTCCGGTCTCACACTGACGAGCTTCCAGCCTGCGAGCGAACTGCTGCCAGGCTTGGCCACACCTGCGAGCGGCCTCGGCGACCGAGGCAGTCGAGTGCGTCGGCACGTTCTCGATAAGGCGCTCCCATGCCTGCGCGCCCATCATCTGGCTGTGCAACAGTCGCAGAATGGTCCGGCCCTCCTCGTTGAACCGGAGTGCGGGATCCCTTGCCAGTACGTCGAATTTCGCCTTCCAGTCCGGGGCCAGCGCCAGCGCGTCGTTCAGATCCGGTGGCGTATCAGCCGAATCGTGCCGGTCCGCGGTGGTGTCCCGACAGGTCCGGCCGCGACGCTGCTCAGGGACGGGGTCCTCGCCGCGGCGTAGCCGTTCGCGCACATCGCGCGCGGTGTTCAACGAGATTCCCGCTTCCGCCGCCACCTCGCGCAGCGGCGCGTCCGCCTTCTCGGTGAACAGCGCGCTGGCCCGCATCCGGCCCTCGGTCGGGTTGAGTGGTCTTCGGCGACCGTCCCTGCCGATCCGGTAATTCACGGCTGGATGCTCCGCCGTCGACGCTCGGCGGATTGCCGCCACGGTCTTGTCCGAAATACCGGCCAGCGCGGCGATCGCCTGGTCCGACCATTCTGGATGAGCACCGAGGACTCGTGCGGCCGCGGCGGTCCGGTCGGCCGCGGACAGTGGGAGTCCGTGGGCCGCGTTCAGTTGCACCGCCAGAACGAAGGCATCTTCGTCGTCGCCATCGAAGTAGCGGACTTCGATGTGATCACGTCCCCGAAGGATGGCGGCTTTCAAGCGGTGCATACCGTCGATGACCCGCATGGTCGATCGATGCACGACAATCGGCGGCAGTGGGACCTGCACCTCCGACAACAACTGAACATGGTCGAGATCCACCCCATCGGACCGCGGCGAGTCCGAATCCCGCAGTGACGCGATCGGTACTCTCTTCACCGGGTCCCGAGGTTCCAGGCATTCGCCGCCCAGCACGGTTGTACGTAGGGCAGGCTCCCCGTTCCCAGCTAATGGCGTCATAGCTTACCCTCCAAAGTTGTGACCTCAAACATTCCGCCCGGAACAAACTCTTAATGGTTCGGCCGCAAAGATCAACTCGGTCAGCGATCCCGTTGCTCGCCCGGCGCCGACCGCGCTCGCGACAGGCAGGCCGAAACCGGCACTCTCGCTGACCCTCTCGCAACGGTTCGCCCCAGGCCCGAACTGGTCATCCGCCCAGATGACCAGCACCATCGCGTGGCGATCGAGTTGCCCACGCCCGCAACGGTTCACGATGGCGTCGGCCACACGGGTCGCCCGGCATGATGGTGCTCACATCGCCGACCGGCCTCCCCCATCGATCGCTACTCGGCGGCGGACTCCCCTCTCGTACGTGAACTCCGCACCGACTCTGAACGAGGCTCGATCGCTGCCGGAGACGATGTACCGTAGCAATGCACGTGAGTCCCCCTACCGACCACGTTGCGAGCCGGTGATCGCATACAGCCCCTCGACACCGGCGCCTATACCGCGAGCTATTCGTCGGTGTCCTTCAACGGTTTTCCGCCCTTGACCTTGCATGCCTCGGGCGCTGAACCTGCCCGCCCCGCCGGCTTCGCCGGCTGCCCCCTAAGCGAGAGCGAGTTGCCCATGACGGCGGATTTCACCGGCTGGCACGTGCTGGCCGAGTTCGGTGGTGTCGACGCGGCGCTCTGCGACGATCTCGAACGACTCGAATCGGCGTTGCGTGAGTCTTTGATCGCCGCGGGCGTCACCATCTGCGATGTCGTTCACAAAAAGTTCGATCCGCAGGGGGTGACTGTCCTCGCGCTGTTGTCGGAGTCCCACGCCTCGATTCACACCTATCCGGAGTCCGGCGACATCTTCGTCGACGTCTTCACCTGCGGCAGCATCGGCGCCGGCGCGTCGAAAGCCGTCGAACTCCTACGAGACAAACTCGCCCCCAACGACGTTCGCATGCAAGTCATCCGACGCGGACACGGCTCCCAACGCATCGAGGAACCCGTCGGCGCCGGTTTGACCCGCATCTGGGACCTGCACGAGGTCATCGTCGACACCCACACCCCGTTCCAGCACATGGTCATCGCCCGCACCGACCAAGGCATCAGCCTGTTCTCCGACAACGACCGCCAATCCACCGAATTCTCCCAACTGACCTACCACGAAGCGATGATGGTCCCCGCTTTCGCCCTGGCCCAGAAACTGGACAAGGTCCTCATCATCGGCTCCGGAGAAGGTGTGGCCAGCCAGATGTCGGTCGCCGCGGGCGCGACACAGGTCGACCACGTCGACATCGACCAACGCGAAGTCGAGTTGTGCGCCGAACACCTGCCCTACGGCTACACCAGCGACGACCTGGCCGCCGCCGTCAAGGCCCAAGGCCCGATCACGGTGCACTACGCCGACGGCTGGGACTTCCTGGCCAACGCCGCCCAGACCGGCACCCGCTACGACGTCATCGTCATCGACCTGCCCGACGAAAGAGTCGAAGACGCACAACACAACCGGCTCTACGAAACAGAGTTCCTCTCGCGATGTCGCGAACTACTCGCCCCCGGCGGCGTGCTCAGCGCCCAAGCCGGATGCGCCACCATGTGGCGCAACGAAACACTGAAACGGTCCTGGAACCGCTTCCACGACCAGTTCGCCACCGTCGTGCAATACGGCAGCGACGAACACGAATGGACATTCCTGTTCGGACTCAACGAACAAATCACCGACCCGGTACAAGCCATGACCGACCGACTGACCACCCTGCCCTACCGCCCGGAAACCATCGACGCCCGAGCATTGATCCGCGGCGCGATCGAACCACACACTCTACGCGTCCTACCCGAACCCGTGGTCTGATCAGACTTATCAGTTTTGACTACCTGCTGTCCGCGGATACCGTTGCCGTGCTCCAGACCCTGTGGCGCGCAACGAAATAGTTCGCCACCGACGGCTAGAGGAGACATAGTGCAGCAGAGGAAGCGCTCTCGATTCAGCGCCGCCGCGGCCCTCGCCACGACCGTGCTGGTCGCCGCGTCCGGCCTCGCGGGATGCGGGACGAGTCGGGACGAGGCCGCCGACCGAGTGCACAACATCATCTTCCTGCTCGGCGACGGCATGGGCCGTAGCCACATCACCGCGGCCCGGCAGCGCTTCTACGGCGCGAGCGGTCAATTGAACATGGAGAAGCTGCCGCACATCGGCGCGGTCTCCACCTACGCGGTGGAACCGAACAGCACCCAGCCGGTGCTGGTCACCGACTCGGCCTCGTCGGCCACCGCGTGGTCGAGCGGTGTGAAGACCTACAACGCCGCGATCGGCGTGGACGCCTACGGCAAGGCGGTGCCCACCCTCATGGAGCAGGCCAAGGCCGCCGGTTTCGCCACCGGCAACGTGACCACCGCCGAGGTCACCGACGCCACCCCCGCCGCCATGTACAGTCATGCGCTGCTACGCAGTTGCCAGGGTCCGACGTTCTCCGAATCCTCGTGCCTGCCAAAGAAAGCCGATGGCAGCTTCGAAGCGGTCCCGGACGACAAAACCGTGATCACACCGATCGCCGACCAGATCGCCCGCACGGCCACCGCCGACGTGATCCTCGGCGGCGGCTTGTCCCGGTTCACCCCCGAGGATCAGAAACTGTTGCAGGACAACGGCTATGCCGTCCTCGGCAGCATGGGCGACCCGGCCATGGCCGCGCAGACCGCCGTCAGCCAGCGAACCGCCACCAAGCAGGACCTGAGTGCCGTCTCCAGCGCGAAGGTCATCGGCCTGTTCAGCCGCGGCAACATGACCGTCGAACAGGCGAAGGCCACGCTCCCCGACACCGCGCCACAGCGTCAGGAGCCCACCCTGACCGAGATGACCACCAAGGCCATCGATCTGCTGTCGAAAGCCAAGGGCGACAAGGGTTTCCTGCTACAGGTCGAGGGCGCGCAAATCGACAAACGGTCACACACCAACGAAGCCGCCCAAGCTCTCGGTGAACTCAAAGCGTTCGACGACGCCGTCGCCGCGGCCATGGACTTCGCCGAACGCGACGGACACACCCTGGTAATCGTCACCGCCGACCACGAGGGTGGCGGCCTCGGCATCGTCGAGCCGGGCAACTTCACCAACGCCGAATCCGTCTCTTTACCCCCCAACATCGACCCGGGAAACCCGGCAAACAACGGTATCCCGTTGCGCGACAACGAACAGCTACTCGACACCAACCGCTCCCGCGGCCCACTGAACGCACCCCAGGCAGACCCACAGACATTCGCCCCCGCGACCCTACGCACCCCCGACGACCCAGCCGACATAACCGACGGCTCCCCAGACGCCAGCCTCTGGCTAACATACCTCTACGGCGACCACACCGGCGCCGACGTCCAGATCTACACCTACGGCCCAGCCTCAACCCAATTCGCCACCACCCAAGACAACACCGACCTCTACACAAAAATGCACGCGGCACTATTGAAGTAGACCCTCACCTCCTACCACACCCGCCCTGCGGTGAGTGCGCGATCACGTCACCGATCGCGCTTGATGTCGACAACCGGATCACACGAGCCTGGAAGCCGGATCTTGGATCGCTGTGCCCCGCTCGGGTTTTGGGGTGGTCGTTGGGTCTGCGTCAGTGAGTAGTTGGGCCAGTGCGGGGCGATCGATCTTGCCGCGGGGGTTCAGGGGTAGTGCGTCGAGGCGCAGGAAATTGCGGGGGATCATGTAGTCCGGGAGTCGGCGTTGTAAGTGCTGGCGGAGGGTCTCGGTGGTTGCGTCGTCGCGGTGGGGATCGGTGCAGGTGAAGGCTGCGGCGAGGGCGGTGTCTCCGCCGGGGCGGGTCAGGGGTACTACTGCTGCGTCGGCAATCTCGGGGATCTCGCGGATGGCGGCGGCTATTTCGGCGAGTTCGACACGGTAGCCCTGCACTTGTACTTGCTCGTCGTTTCGGCCGAGATGGACGAGGACAGGGGGATCGGCCGAGTCTGGTGTAGTGCTGATTCGATCACCGGTGCGGTACCAGTGGGTGTGGTCGAGCGGGGTGTTGGGATCGTGGGGGTGGCCGTCCCCTGTACGGAAGCGCCCGTGATCGTCGGCTGGGTCGAGGTATCCGTCGAAGCGTTGTGGTCCCCGGACGCACAGTTCCCCGTCGATCATCCGGTATTCCACTCCCGGGTACGGCGTACCGATGGGGACGGTGCCGTTGTGCGTGTGCGGCCAATCCTCGAGCTCGCACGGCAGCGTGTACGAAGTGCAGGTGACGGTGAGTTCGGTTGGGCCATAGGCATTCTCCACTCGACTGTGCGGCGCCGCGATCCGCCACGCCTTGGCCTGGTCCAGCGTGAGTGGTTCACCGCAGAAGACGCTGCGCCGTAGTGTCGGCATGGCGTCGGGACGGAGCATGCGCAGCCGATGGGCTAGGGAGATCACCGAGGGGACCGAGTTCCAGTGCGTGATGGCCTTCCGGTTCACGAACCGAACCGGTGCCAGCAGGTCGGCGCGGGCCGGGACCACCAGGGTGGCGCCAGACCCCCAAGCGGCGAACATATCGAAGACCGACGGGTCGAAGGTGAGATCGAAGATCTGCGAGACCCGGGAACCCGGCCCGGCTCCATAGCGCGCCACAGTATTTCGCAGGAACGCGCACACGTTGCCGTGACTTATGGGCACACCCTTGGGGACACCCGTCGAGCCGGACGTGAACAGAATGTAGGCGGCCCCTCGCGGTTCAAAGGCACGGATAGACGGGACGCTCTCATCGGCCCACGCGGCCAGCCGAGCATGGTCCAGCACCAGCGTGCGATCACCCAACGCGGTCGAATCCGCACTGCCATCGGCGAGTACGACGTCCAACCGTGCCGCCGCCGCCACGGCCGCATTGCGCTCAGCGGGGAAACTCGTGCCAAGTGGCACCACCGTGGCACCCAGGCGCAAGATCGCGAGGTATCCGGCGTAGGCCGTGGCCGTCCGGGATGCCAGCAAGCCGACTCGACGCGGCTCCTGGCCGTCGCACACCGCGAGAATCCTGGACGCGATGTTTCCGGCCACGTTCGCCAAACGGCGGTAGGTCCAGGCCACGCCGTCGACCTCTAGAGCAACGGCATCGGGCTGGGCCCGCGCGGAGTTGCCGAACCACTCGTAGAGGGTATCGGCGACGGTCTCGGCTGTATTCGTCACGGTTCTTCCTCGATCGAGACGGCTGCGAATGCGTAACTCAGTGGAATCGGTGATCTGCCACGCAGACTCGACCAGACGAAACGCCCCCAGCGACCGGCGCACGTTCGGGGCGGCACCGGGATGGTCCAGGGGTGCCCGGCCAAACCCGCGCCGTCGGCCTTGACGCACGCTTCCTGCACGGTCCAAATCCAGGCGACCTCCTCGGCGGCCCGGCCCGGCGACATCCCGTGCAACAGTGGCGCGTTCGTCCCGAGCAACCGGCGGACAATACCGTCGCTGACCACCTGATCCGGACGCTGGACGTCGACGCCGAGTGCCATACCCACCGCAACGCCCGCGGCGATCACCTCCGCACAATGCGAGACGCTGATACCGATCCCGGGATAGCCGACCAGCCAAGGCTTCCCACGCGCATCCGGTTCTATGACGGCATCGGTGGCGTGCGGCGCGGCGACGGCGAGCAAGCGGCGCAACAGATCGCGCCCGGCCAGGAATTCCCGTACCCGCCACGCGGGTCGACCCGCCACCGACCGGCGGTCGCCGGGATGCGAGACAGTGCCGAGGGCGGAGACCTCCGCTGTGGCCAGCCAGATATTGTCCCGCACCGGAAAATAGGTGATCACGGTGCGCTCCGCCCGGCCAGCTCCGCCAGCGCGCTATCGGCGTACTCGGCCACCGTCTCCAGGACGACTTCGGTTGCGCCGCCGCCGATTCCGAACAGCGCGGCCTGAGCACGCAGCTCCTGCAGTCCGCCTGCCGCGAAGCCGTCCGCGCCCCATAGGTGCGCGCACTCCCCCAGCACGAAGCCGACGGTGTCACCGGCGGCTGCCTTCAGCGTAGCCGCGGCGGCCGCATCATGGTGTCGCGCAACCGCGTTCGCGTGCACCCGGCACAGTGCGTCCAACTGCTGGGTCCGCACGATCGCGGTGGCGAGCCGTTGCCGCACAGCCGGTTGATGCCACAGGGTGCTATCACCGTGTGCCCGGTTCGCCAGGCGATCGCGAGTGCGAGCGATCACCCGACGGCACAGCTGAACTCCCCACAGGGCACTCGCCAGACGCTCGGTCGCGATGTGCCGGGCGAAGACCGGTAGCCCCAATCCGACCCGCCCGAGGATCCGCTCCCGTCCCACGCGGACCCGGTCGAAATCGATATGCCCGCTGCCGGAGGCGGCGAACAGCGTCGAGTCGGCGGGGTGCACGGTTACCCCTTCGGCGCTGCTCGGCACCAGTACCCAGGTGAAATCGGTGATGTGGCGGCCAGGACGGTGGCGGGCCAGCACCAGGATCTCCTCGGCGGTGAGCGCGTTGGCGATCCAGCGCTTACTGCCGGAGACCTCCACACCCTCGGCGTCGAGATCGATCCGGGTGCCCAGCGCCGTGAGGTCGGTGCCCGCGTTCTCGTCGGTCACCGCCAGCGCAACGGTGGCCGCTCCGGACAGCGTGCGCTCGACCGCCGCTTGCGCGACTTCCGCTGCGCCGGTGGCCAATACGGGAATCGTCGTCGCCAACGGCAAACTCACCGAAAGGGTGGCCGCCACCGAGAAGCGCGCGTCCACCGCCGTCAGCACGGCGGCGACGCGCTCCGGATCCACCCCGGCCCGGACGTCACCGCCTCGGTAGCAACGGATCAGCAGTCCCGCCGAGCCGAGGGTCGCCCACACTCGGGCACCGCTCGACGTCACCGGTAGGTCCGCGAGCACAGTCGATTCTGTTACGGTAGCGGACAGCTCAGTCGACAAAGTGCACTCCCCGATCACGCAGAGCCAGTCGACCGTCGGCAAGATGCAACCGGTCGTTGCTGTAATTCAGTGCCGCCGAACGAAGATCACGCAGGGCCTGCTCCAACCGGGTAGGCGAGTCCCGCAGATAACCGTGCCGCAACCCGACCGCGTCGACCAACCCGTCGACCGCCGCGAGACACAGCTCGGATGCGCTGATCTTCAAAGAGTTCAGCAGCAGCTGCCGCGGCGGCGTCTGCAAATCCGCACCCGACTCGACGAGATCGACCGCCTGCCGCAGCAGCGCGTGCACGGTGTCGAGCTGCTGCCGCGACCGGGACAGGCGAGTGAGCAGCAGTTCCGAACCGATGTCGAAGCTGTTCCGCTGCTTCGGATCACGCACCAGATGCAGCACCCGCGACAGGGCACCGGCCGCGGTGCCGAGCCAGGCCGCGGACCAGCCGATGTGGGCCAGCGGTGCGAAGACCTCGGTGGCGATGCGGTGGAATACGCCGGATCCGCCGATGACCTGGTGCCGCGGCACCGAACCGCGCAACCGCACCGGAATGCTGTGGCTGGCCCGCATGCCCATCGGCTGCCAATCACCGGAACACTCGACCGCCAATTGGTCTCGATCGGCATACACCAGTGCGACGTCGTCGACCGTGGTCGCGTCGAGTCCGCGCATGGTGATCAGGAATCCGTCGGCGTGCGCGGCTCCGGTCACGATCGGCGCGAACCGTTCGATACGCACGTGGTCCTCGGTCGCCACCAGCGGCGCTCGCACGCCGAACAGATCACCCCCGGCTTCCGTCGTCACCGATGCCAGGTAGACGTCACCGGCGGCGAGGCGCGGCAGCAGGCTCGCACTCAGTTCCGCGCCCGCGAACCGGGATACCGCCTGGACCTGCTGGCAATGCATGGCGAACACCATCGCCACCGACATGTCGCTGCGCCCCAACCGCTGTGCGCAGGCGGCCATATCACGCACTGTCCCGCCGAGCCCGCCATACTCGGGTGATACGAGCAGTCCGAGCAAACCGGTGCGCCGCAGGGCATCCAGGGCGGCCACCGGAAAGGTCGCGTCGCGATCAGTGCTTCGTACATGCTGTTCGACGACCTCGACGACGACGGCGAGCCTGCTGTCGACATCGACCCCGTGCAGTTGCGCTGTCACGTATCCGCCTCGCCGGTTCGTTCGGGCAACTGCGCGGCGACCGCTCGCCACAGGCTGCCCGCCGTCGCGAAGGTGGTGTCGTTCATGTGCTCGTCGGGCAGCGATATCCGGTAGGTGTCCTCGATGGCGAACAACAACTCGATCGCCTGCATGGAGGTGAGTCCGAGACGGCGCAGATCGGTGTCCGGGCCGATTTCCAACTCCGTGGACTCGGCGAGCTTCAGGAACGGGCGCAGCAGATCGATGAAGTGGGATTCCATGGCAACTCAGTTCTCTCGGTTCGGCATACAGGCCGCCTAGCGCGGCGTCGCGGCCCGCACACAGTCGTGCAGGTCGTCGACGGTGCGCAGCTTCTCCGGCACCAGGAGCTCGGCGGGGATCTCCACCGCGAACTCGTCTTCGATGCTCTCGATGATTTCGACCAACCGGAACGATCCGAACGTGGGGTAGGTATCGAAGGCGGTACCGTCGATCAGTCCGGACGTGGGCACGCCGAGAACCGCACCGACGAGGTGCGCGATGCGGGAGCGCGTCGCCTCGGGTGGCGGTGCGAATACCGTTGTGTCGTCGGCGAGTACGGCCGCCAATCGGTCCAGCACGCCCGGTGGTTCCGGATGCCCGCGGCTCACCCGCCGGAACGCCAGGTAGGTCTGCTCGACCACGTGGTCCCAGCTGCGCAGGTGCTCGGCGGCCAGCTCGGGCGGTCCGGATGCCCGTTGCCGGAATCGGGCGTGCAGCTTCCGGGAGCGCGCCAGTAGCCAGGTTTCGGCAGTGAGCCGCTCCAGGGCTCGGACGCGATCGGGGCAGTCCCGATAGGCGGCGAGATAGTCGTCGACCGGCGTGGCCGAGTCCTCGTGCCGTGTCGGCACGGGGTCGGCCGGAGCGAGCTCGAAGATGTCCGCACTGGAAATCCGGCGCAGTTCTTCGTCACCCAGCTCCCAAAGGCCGGGAGCGGCAGCACCCCAGCGTGTTTCGTTTTGATAGGCGTCCACGGCATACCAGCGGTCGGCCTCACTGGTCAGCAGAAAGCTGTGCGGCATATGCGCATTTCGGTGATAGGGCAGCCACGGCAGTTCGAAGGCGTCGGCAACGATGTACCGAACCCCCTGCACCATCCCGGAATCCGCGATGTCGGCACCGGTACCCCGCTGCCGCCGGACTACCGTCAGTCCGATCGCCCGAGCGGACCGCAACTGCTCGTCCAGCGGCGGATCCACGGTGGGGAGATTCGCTTCACCCGGCCACGCCCTGAAGACCACCCGCTCCCCCAGCAGCAGGTGAGTACCCGCGCCGTGCGCGGCATCCGCCAGGACGGCGAGGTTGACCTGAATGCAGTCCAGCAGACCAGGGTCGAACATCGGCGCTTCCGATTGCGCACCGGCGCAGGCGATCTCGAGCAGTGCGGCCGACGAACTCCACCGGTCGACCACCGCTGGATCGAGGATTGGGTGCTTCATTGTGTCACTCCGGTTTTCGCTTCGGCGGCGATAGATCGCTGATCGGTGAGCCGGGCCAAGCCGTGCGCAATTTGCGCGAGGTTCGCCTGGATCTGCGGTAGTGCCACCGGATCAGCAGCGGCCAGTGCCGCCGATTGCTGCTGCTCATCGCCGTAGAGCAAGCTCGTGGCGGCTTTGAACCGCAACGCACCAGGGTCGTCCCCGAGCAGATGACCGGCCAGGACCACGATCCCGGATTCGCCCAGCAGTGCCTCGGCCAGCGACGCCGAACCGGTGATGCCCCGGGCGGCCAGCCGCGGGCGCAGTGGCTCCAGGTCCGGATAGACGTAGAAACCGGCTGTCGGCGGTCGGCACCGTGCTCCGGCTTCGACGGCGATCCGGTGCACCGCGCGGGCAACCTGCCCGTGCAGGCGGGCCGCATCGACAATGCGCTCGGTGATCTCCGGTGGCTCGGCATACGCGTAGGCAGCGACCTGCTGCATCGGGGCGGCCAGTCCGGACCACAGCTCACTGGCCGCGGCAAGCACCGGATTCCGCAGTCGATCGCCGAGATCGCCACCCGGGAAGCGCGCCACACCGATGCGCCAGCCACCCAGTCCCAGCGACTTCGACAGGCCGCTGACGACGATGGTGCGCTCCGGAGCCAGCTCGGCCGGACTCAGGAACGGCGTGGCAGCGGGGTCGTGGACGATATCGCGATAGATCTCGTCGGAAACGATCAGCAGATCCTCCGCGCGGGCCAGCACGCACAGCTGCCGGATCACCTCGGGCGGGGCCAGGGTGCCGGTCGGATTGTCCGGCAGGGTCAAGATCAGCAGTCGCGGTGTGCCGCCTTCACGTCGAGCCCGGACCAGGGTGTCCCGCAACGCCTCCGGATTCGGCACCCCACCGTACTCGGCGGGAATCGGTACGCCGAAGGCCCGCTTGCCCGCATAGTTCACCTGCGGGAGGTAGGTGTTCCACGCCGGGCGCGGCAGTACCACGTCACCCGGAATCGCTAGCTGGATCGCCATGAGCAGGGCTTTGCTCCCGGGCGCCACCACGATCTGGTCCGGATCGGTCGGCAGGCGGCGGCGGGCGAAATAGCCCGCCACTGCGGCACGCACCTGTGGCGATCCGGCCACCGGACCGTAGGAGGTGCGGGCGGCCCCGATCGCGAGCTGTTCGGCCAGCTGGGGCAGCAACGGCAAGCGCGCCTCGCCGAAGGCCAGGTGCACCAGCGATTCCCCCGCCGCCCGGCGTTGCTCCACGAGCTGGTTCAACGCCAGATTCGGTGACAGGCCAGCACTATTCACCGCGGATCGCCTCCGCCAGATCGCGCGGGGTATCCGCGGCCAGTTCCAGTTCATCGAGCCAGCCGGCGTCGTCGGAGAAGCGCGCCCGGAACGGACGGCCGACCAGTGCGGGACTGCGCGCCTGCAGCATCCGGAGCCGGAAATGGCGGCCGTCGGCCGTCGTCTCCACACCGTCGACCACGACCTTGCCCGGCGTCGCCGACATCACCGGACCGCGGACGGTCCGGGCGAGGCCGGGTAGCGAGCGGTACGCCTCGGCGAAGATCGCCACGGCCCGCGCCAGCGGCACCTTGAAATAGTTGTGCGGGCCCGTATCCCGTTCCACGAACAGGTAATACGGCACCGCTCCCTGTGCCAGTTCCGCGCGCCACAACTGCGCCCAGGTCGCGGCATCGTCGTTGACGTGCGCGATCAGCGGCGCCTGGCAATAGATCACCGCACCGGTGCCGCGGATGCGCCGCAGCGCCGTTCGGGTCCGGTCGGAATCCAGTTCGCGCGGATGGCTGAAATGCGCCATCACCGCCAGCTGCCGACCGCCGTCGACCACCTGCTCGAACAAACGCAGGACATCGTCGGCGTCCGGATCGGTGACGAAGCGCTGCGGCCAGTAGGCCGGCGACTTGGTACCGATCCGGATCGTGCGCACGGTCGGCACCCGCAGCAGCGGCTCGAGGTGCGCCCGCAGCCGTGCGGTGGACATGATCATCGGATCGCCGCCGGTCACCAGGACGTCACTGACTTCGGGATGCTCGCCCAGATAGTCGACCAGCTGCGCCGAATCGGCTGCGGCGAAACGCAATTCGGGGTCGCCGACGAACTGCGCCCAGCGAAAGCAGTAGGTGCAGTAGGCGTGGCAGGTCTGGCCCTGGCCGGGAAAATACAGCACCGTCTCCCGGTACTTGTGCTGGATACCCGGCATCGGCCGCCCACCCCGGCTGGGCACATTGAGGTCCATCTGCCCGGACGGATGCGGGTTGAGCCGGCCCCTGATGTCGCGCACGGCTGCTTTGAGCCGCAACGCATTCGCCGGATCTGCCGCGAGCTCGGCCAGTTCCCGGTCATCGGCGGCCGTGAGCATCCCGTGCTGCGGGAAGGTCAGCTGAAATATCGGGTCATCGGGGATTCGGTCCCAATCGATCAGATCGGTGAGCACGTATTCGTTCACCCGGAAGGGCAGGACCAGCGAGATGCGGCGGATCGTCTCCCGCATCTCGTCGGAGAGGCCGAATCGCGAAGCGATCGAGTCGATCTGGCGTGGTCCGTAGGCCCGGAACCTTTCGGTGGGCAGCTCGAGCTGGATGGTCACCGCGACTGCCTCGCCGAACTCTTCTGGTAGAGCCGGTCGCCAAGGACCAGGAAGTCCAGGTCCATCGAGCGGAAGGCGGCCAGCGCGTCGGCCGCGGTATTCACGATGGGCTCCCCCCGGTCGTTGAACGACGTGTTGAGCAGCACCGGGGCCGCGCCGTGCCGCGGCATGGCATCGAGGACGGCGCCGACCGCGGGCGCTTCGTCTTCGTGCAACAGCTGCGGGCGGGTGGTGCCGTCGGCATGGACAACCGCGGGCGCGGTGCGGGCACCGAAGTCGGTGACCTCGGCGGCGCCGAGCATGTACCGGCTCAACAGATCCTGCTGTTCCCACAGTCGTGCGGCGAATTCCGGTCGCGCCACACCGGCGAAGGGGCGCCACTGCTCGCGATTCTTGATCACATTCACCCGCGTCCGCACCGTGGCCGAGTTCGGTACGGCAATGATGGACCGGCGGCACAGAGCTCGCGGTCCCACTTCGGACCGGCCCTGCGCGACCGCGCCTATCTTTCCCGCCAACAGCAGTTCGGTCAGCCGATCGATATCGAGGTCGGACCCGATCAGCCCCGCGGTGTCGGGCACCGGGTAGCCCGGACCGTCAATATCGCTGCCCAGGTATGGATTCAGCGGCTCGGCGTGACGGCGAGGCGGACACACTGTCCACGCGGCGCCCAGTGCCACCCCCGCATCGTGCGGAACCGGCGGCACATACACCGGGCCGGGCAGGGTGCCATTTGTCGAACAGTTCAGTGCCACACCACCAGCCAGGCACAATTCGTCGACACCGGACACCTTGCGGGTCAGCGACGTCAGGTGAGCGACGGTCTCCTCGACGATCCGCTGCGCCAGATAGGCGACTTCGACGGCCTTCGGGTCGGCGGCCAGATCGCCCTCGGGCCGGCTCGGCTTGTCGGCGCCGACGATCGTCGAATACACCGTCCGCCACCGCGCCGTCACGTCGTCGTACTGCTCTTTGATCTGCGCCGCGGTGGCGCGTTCTGGACCGACACCGCGCGGAGCGACGGCCAATCGAAAGTCATCGCCCTCGACGGAGACCAAGGATTCCACCTGGAGTGCACGGGCGCGCCCATAGGCCGCCAGGCCCATGGTCTTGCCCGCGTTCAGGAACGAGAAGCCGAGCCATACCGATGCCGCGTCGTAGGCATAGCCGAGCGAGGCGCTGCGCTGCCAGCTGCGCTCCAGCTTGGGCTCGCGGCCGTCCTCGAAGGTCCACATGGTCGACGATTCGTTCTCCCCGTGTCCGTCGACGACCAGGACCCCCGCTTTCGCGAAGGGCGAAGCGTAGAAGGCGGAAGCCGCATGGGCCCGATGGTGCGGTACGTGCACCACCTCCGGGGTACGGGCACTGAAGTCCAGACCGACGGCGTACGAGAGGAACTCCGAAGCAGAGCCGAACTGTCCGGGGTAGAGCTGCTCGACGTCCCATCCGATGGCGACCACGTCGATATCGGCCGGCTGGATTCCCGCCTGGTCGAGGCAGAATCGCGCGGCACCGAGAGGCTTGCGGTACAGGGAGTGGCGGCGCCGATTGCAACGCTCCTCTTCGGAGAAGGCGACCACATTGCCGTCACCATCGATGAGGCAAGCGGCGCTGTCGTGCCAGCCTGCCGGTGGTGCATTGACACCCAGAACCCACATGAGGACCACATTTCGTAATAAGAGAGTTGGTCTCGAACGCCAGAAGACAACGTCGCCGGGCGATAAATGCCCGGATGAATGCTGGTTCCCCCCTAAGGAACTCGCAGAATTTCGACAAATGGTTATCCGCCAGGGGCTGGCCCCGACGTTACCCGAGCACCGACAGCCTACTCATGCCGTTGTGGTTTCGATCCACTGTAGAAAGCCACAGTTAGTCGACGGAATAGCTGTAACCCATTGTGGGAAAGCCTGATTCACAACGTCAGAGCCCGGCCCCTAGGTTGGGCATCGACGTTCGAATCAACCGCCCTCCCCTGCCGAGGGCGCGGGGGAAAAGCATGACAGATCATCAATTGGATTTCAATTCGCCTGCCACCCAACAGTTTTTCCTGCACGATGCCCTACTTGCCTGGGCGTCGCGGACACCGGACGCACCGGCCGTTATCGAGTCACCGGCTGCCGGTTTGCTGGAGACAACGACATTCGCTGAGCTCGAAGCACTTTCGAATTTCTACGCACGGCAGCTCGAAGCCCTCGGGCTGGAGATCGGCGCACGCGTCGTGCTGGAAGCCGACGCGACCGCACACTCCATCGCCATGTTTCTCGGCTGTTCCAAGGCTGGACTCACCTTCGTCCCGGTGAGTCCGGCGATACCGTCGGTGCGGCTGCGGATGGTCCTGTCCAGTACCCGCCCTGCCCTCCATGTCCGGGCCGAGGAGATCGCGGCCGTGCCACGCATCGACATCGACTACCCCGATGGAACCGGCATCGTACGCTTCGGTCCGACAAGCGGATTCAGTGTGGACAGCGCGCCGGAGCCAGGAGTCCGGCACCGCCGTGCGCACTGCACGACCGATGCCGCCTACATCATCTTCACCTCGGGAACGACAGGTAAACCCAAGGGCGTGGTGATGAGCCACCGCGCCGTAACCTCCTTCTACCACGGCATGTTCAGCCACGATCTCGCGCAGCCGACCGACCGCATCGCCAGCACGCCGCCACTGCACTTCGACTTCGCCCTGCTCAATATCGGTCTGGCCCTCGGCAGCGGCGCGGCGATCGTGCCGATTCCCCAGCGGCTCGTGCGGTGGCCGCGCCACTTCCTGCGGGTCCTCGCCGAAACCGAGGCCACCCAGGTCAGCGGGGTGCCGTCGATCTGGCGGCCGGTACTGCGCCATGAACCCGACCGGGTCGCCGCGCTACCGCGGCTCCGCGCGATTCTGTACTGCGGCGAGGAATTTCCCGTTCCGGAGCTGCGTAGGCTCCGCGAACTCCGGGCGGGGCTGCGGATCGTGAACTGCTACGGCAGCACCGAATCGATGGCGTGTTCGTTCTACGAGGTGCCCGATCCCCTGCCGCGGCACGTCGCACACATCCCGATCGGAGCCGCCCCCCCGGGAGCCGAGTTACTGCTCGCCGACGAGAACGGTGCGATCATCGACGGGACCGGGACGCGCGGCGAATTGCTGCTCCGGACCCCCGCCCTGTTCACCGGGTATTGGGCCGATCCCGAGGGCACCCGGGCCGCCCTCGTCGCCGACCCGCTGGCGCCGGAGTCCGGTGCGCAGCTGCTGCGCACCGGTGATCTTGCCTACCGCGGCGAGGACGGCGCGCTGTACCTGTGCGGCCGCACCGACGCGCAGGTGCAGATCAACGGAAACCGCGTCGAACTCGCCGAGGTGGAGCACCGGCTACTGGAATTCCCGGCCGTCACCACCGCTGTCGTGGTGCCCGATGAAACCGGCACGGGCGATGCGGCATTGGCCGCCTTCGTCATTCTCGCCTCCGGCGCGACGGCGGACCCGGTCGGTCTGCGCGATTTCTGTACCGCGACCCTGCCCGAGTACATGGTCCCGAGCCGTATCAGCATCGTCGACAGCCTGCCGATCACCGGCAACGGCAAGGTCGACCGCGGACTGCTCAGCGCAGGCGCCGGCACCGAGCCGACCGGAAGCAGCCGCACGTGAGCGCCGCGCCGTGGACCACGGAGACGCTGCGGGCATCCGATGGCGCCCCGCTGACGGTGTACTCGGCAGGCGATCCGGACCGCCCGACTGTCCTGTTGTGCAATGCGGTCGGGATGCCGGTGGAGTTCCTGCGTCCGCTGTCGAAGCAGTTGCTCGCGACCCATTCGGTGCTCACCTGGGAGTCCCGTCTGCTGCCGAGCCCGGTGGGACCGTTCGGCGCGACACTGGAGCGGCAGGTAGCCGACGCCATGGATGTCCTCGCCCACTTTCGCGTATCACGAGCGATCGTCGCGGGCTGGTGCCTGGGCGCGAACCTGGCGCTGTGGTTGACCGTTCGATGGCCGGGATCCATTCCGGCGCTGGTCCTGATGAACGGGGGGTATTACCTGGATTCGGCCGATTACACCCCGTTCGAAGCGAACATGGTGCGCATGATGCCGCGCATCGCAGGTGATCTCCGGTACGCGGCCGCATTCCACCGCACAATCTTCTCGACCGGCGCGGCATGGGTGGACGCGAACGAGACCCAAGCGGGCGTTGGCACCTCCGCCACCCCGCAAGCGCAGGCTGCCGCCGAGCAAATCAAGCAATTGGCCTCTCTCCCTTATGAATCCGCTGAGGCGCTGCACCAGTTCGCTCGCCTGACGACCGCGCATATGGAATCGCCGCCGGACATGGCCCGGTTGCCGCGGACACCAACGCTCGTCATGACCAGTGCGAACGATTCGACAACGGGTACGCCCTCGTCCCACCGGATCGCCGCGGCACTGCCCGACGCCACCTTGATCTCATCCCAGTCCGGCGACCACTTCTCGCTGTATTGGGAGCACGCGTACCGATCTCAGGTGCAGCGCTTCGTGCAGAAATTCCGCTGACCGACCACCACTCAGAGAGGACACCGCTATCTTGTCGAACTCGATCGCAGGCGATACCACCATCGTCGACCACTACCCCCGCTGCTTCGGATGTGGGTCGAACAACCCCGCCTCCATGCGGATACACGCAGTGCGCGACGGCAATCGCATCACCGCGGATTGGCTGCCCCCGGAAACCGCCGAAGGCGGACCCGGCCTGGTACACGGCGGATACCTCGCCGCGGCCGTCGACGAGATCCAGGCGCTGCTGGCCTCCTCGGTCGCCGGTGTTCCGGCGATGACGGCCACCATGTCGATCCAGTACCGCAAACCGGTGCTCCTCGGCCGCCCCCTCACCCTGGAGGCCGAGGTGACCGAACAGCGCGGGCGCAAGCTCACCTTGACGATGCGTGCTCTGGACAACGAATCCGGTGAAGCGTGCTTCGAGGGATCGGGCCTGTACATTGCGGTCCGGTCCGAGGTGTGGATGAGCCAAATGGACAAGGGCGGCAAGAGCTTCAGTGGAATGGATTTCTCCAACGGCGATCTGTCCACCTTCTTCGGCTGGCACGTGCGCTCATTGCGTGAAAACTACCGCGGTACTGCGGAGAGCGACTCGGTGACGGCCAGGGTCGAGTTCGCGAATCTGCAACCCGCCCAGTGGGTGTTTCGCCTGGACGGTCCCGAACTGGCTATCGATCCCGCGACCGGTGCGGAGGCGCGCGTCGATATCGAAATTCACTCACTGGGCTTCAACACCTGGCTGGCCATGCTCGAGCGGCCCGAGCGGGCCGCCGATCTGCTGGCCGAATCCGGAACCCGAGTCCACGGGGAGCCGGGCGCACTCACGACATTCTTCGCACAACTGTCGAGCACGGAAACAAAGGTGACGGAATGACATCGAGTATCGAAGAGCAGATCGGCAGGATCATCGCCGGGTTGGCACCCAAGTCCGATCTGCCGATCGAGCCGAACAGCAGATTGGTCGAGGATCTTGGATTCAATTCCCTCAGCCTGCTCGAACTGGCCATCGCGCTGGAGGCGGAGTTCAGCCTGCCCGACCTCGACCCGTCGGCCGCCGCCCAGATCGTGACCGTGGCCGATGTCGTCGAACTCACCGTCGGTCGGCTGCCCGCCGCGGAATCGGAACCGGTGTGAGCGCACCGGATGCCGCTGCCGAGGATGGGACCCAGGCGCTGCTGGCAGCGGACCGCGATATCAGCGGGCGGGTCGCACCGCTGGACCTGTACTACCGATGGGAATCCCAGCACTGGCAGATCAGCTCGCTGAACATCGCGCAAGACCGTCCCGATTGGGCAGCCCTGCCCGGTTTCCTCCGGGAAGAGCTGCTGCATACCGTCTTTCGGTTCGCCGCAGGCGAAATGGCGGTGACCCAGACCCTCGCGCCGATCGCGCATGCCGCGCCGACCGAGGACTACCAGATCTATCTGTCCACCCAGATCGCCGACGAGGCCCGGCATGCGCTGTTCTTCCGTACCTACGTCGACGGCCTGCGAGCCGTTGGCATCGCACCGTCGGCCATCGACCGCGAACGCGACGAAACTGTCACTGTCGGAGACCTTTTCGAGCAGTCGCTGCGCACGATCACCGGCCAGGTGCGGACCGATCCCGACGATCTCGCGCGCTGGTACGAAGCAATCGTGGTCTACCACTTGCTGATCGAGGGAACGGTCGCGATGACCGGGCTGCACAGTCTGCTGCGCACCATCCGCGAGCACGGCGGTTTCGCCGCACTGCGCGAGGGACTCACCAACGTCGCGCGTGACGAATCCCGGCACGTCAACTTCGGTGTGCTCGCGTTGCGCGACGGAATTCGGGCGGGCCACCGGGAGCTGATCGTCGACGCGGTCCGGCGGCACGTCCCCGCGGCAGCCTGCACGATGGTCGCCCCGGAGCACCGCGACACCACGCCACGGCTGGTGCAGTCACTGACCGACCGGCCCCGGCGGATCGGCGAGCAGTGGCAGTTCGCGATCGCGTCGCTCGGCAAACGGTTGGCGGCGACCGGTCTGGACCCCGAAACCGTACGGTCACTGGTGAATTCCTTCCGTCAGGGCTGCGTCGACGCAGTGGCCCGCTACCGGGAACTGCATGGTGTCGACCATCCGGTGCGACTGGAGTCGATGGATGCCGGTTCGCTAGCCGAGGCGGCATTGTGATCACCGACTTCTTCACCTGGACCGGTCAGCCGTCCACCACGCGGGGAATCCACCGGGCGGTCGCCGACGGATGGCAGCTGACGACCTACGAGGAGCTACGCGATCGAGCCCGCTCACTCGCCGAACGGTTGCTCGACTCCGGCATCGGGCCCGGCGATGTGGTGTCGATCATCGAGCCGAAGGTCGACGACTTCCTCGCCGCCTTCTTCGCCGTCCTGCTAGCTGGGGCAACGCCCAACCCCATAGCACCGCCATTTCCGTTGCAGGGGGCCGACTCCTACCGCCGCCAGCTCGTGCGGTTGCTCGGGGTGGCACGGCCCGCGACCGTCTACGCACCCGCCGAATACGAGTCCCTACTCGAGCCGGTTCTGGACGACATCCCGCGACTCGACCACCGAATCGGCCCGGTGCGCACCACGGATTTTCCGCAGTGCGGGCCTACCGACATCGGTCTACTCCAATTCACTTCCGGCAGTAGCGGAACCCCGAAAGCGGTCCGGGTACCGCTCGCGAGTCTGCAGGCGAATATCGCCGACATCTTCGAATGGCTGTCGGTAGGTCCGGACGACCACATCGCCACCTGGCTGCCCGCCTATCACGACATGGGGCTGATCGGCTGCCTGCTCGCGCCGACGGTAGCGGGACTGGAGATCGATGCCATGGCGCCGATCGAATTCCTCCAAGAACCACAAAAGTGGTTGTCCTGCTTCGGAACCCGGACGGCGACAATCGGCGCCGCACCGAACTTCGCGCTGTCCTATCTGCTGGCCAAGGTCGACGGAGCGGCATTGGCAGAGATGGACTTCGGCCGCTGGCACGCACTGGTGGTCGGCGCCGAGCGAATCGACCCCGCGGTGCTACGAAGGTTCGCCACCGAATTCGGCCCCTACGGCTTCCGCTCCACCGCGATCTGCCCCGCCTACGGACTCGCCGAGGCAACCCTGGCGGTCAGCGGTGTCGGACCACGGGATCCGGTCGAGGTGATCACCGTCGAACCCGGATCTCAACAGATCACCGGACCGTTCGATCTCATGACCGCGCCGCTCACCGACGGCCGGACCTGGCTGGTCGGCTGCGGTCGGCCGGTCGGCACGGTCAGCGTGCACGTCGGCGAGGAGTCCCCCGGAACCGGCGAATCGATCGGTGAATTGTGCGTCACAGGACCGAATGTCGCGCTCGGATACCGCACTGCGGCAGGCGATACCGATCTCGCCCGGGACGCCGTCGGCAGCCTCGCCACCGGTGATGCCGTTGCGCTGGTGGACAACGCGGTGTATCCGATCGGCCGGATCGGTGACGCGGTGAAGATCCGGGCCACCACCGTCTACGCCGAGGACGTGGAAGCGGCGGTGGTGAACGCCACCGGGGTACCGTCGAATCGCGTTGTCGCACTTGCCGGGACAGCAGACGGCCGCCCGCAGATCGCCATCCTGCTCGAGACCGCCGACCTCGACATGGAGATCGTCGATACGGTCGTACGCGCTCACGTCGGCGGTGACGACGCGCGGATTCGGTTCTTCCACGCGGATTCGGGCCTCATCGAGCGCACCACCAGCGGCAAGCCGCGCCGTCGGCGGATGTGGCAACGGCTGATCGATGGCGAACTCGACCGTCTCGAAATGGGTGCACCAGCGGGCAGCGAAGCATGACCACGCGGATCGAATGGCTCGAACCGATCGCTGCGTCCACCCGACGGTTCGCCGCGACCGTGCAAACGCTGACCGACGCCGACGTGTCCGGCGCCTCGCTGATTCCGCCGTGGACGCGCGGTCATGTCGTCACGCACGTCTGCCGGGCGGGCGACAGCCTGGTTCGACTGTTGGGCTGGGCCCACACCGGCGTCGAGGTGCCGCAGTATCGGAGTATGGAATCCCGCGCCGCCGAGATCGAGGCCGGTGCGGCACGGACGGTGGCGCAACTGCTGGCCGACCTGGCCGAGAGCGCCGAACGCTTCGCCGAGGTGGTACGCGCACTTCCGCCACAAGCGTGGGACCGTAGCGTCCGACCACGCACCGGTGAACTGCGCACCCCGGAAACCCTGGTCCCCATGCGGCTTCGGGAACTGGAGATCCATCACGTGGATCTGGACGCCGGGTACTCGTTCACCGATATACCGCCGCCCGCGGCCCGCTGGATTCTCGACGACATCGCCGACGCCTTGCAACGCCGCGAATCAGACTGCCCGGCAATGCGGTTGCGAGCAACCGACAGCGGATTCAGCCGCCGGATCGGCGCACCGGAGACTCGTCCGATCACCGTCGTCGGATCGCAGGCCGATCTGCTCGGCTGGCTCAGCGGGCGGTGTCCGGTAGAGCGCACGACATTGACGGCCGGTGCCGACCCGGTGCCGAACGCGCCCAGGTGGATCTGACAGCAGCCGCCACAGTCGTGGCGATGAGCGAGAGTGTGTCGATAGCAATGGAATTCAGCCTGTTCTTCTTCTCCAGCGATGCGGAACGCGACGCCGCCGAACGCTATCGATTGCTGCTGGACAGCGCTCGATTCGCCGACGCCAACGGATTTACCGCGATATGGCTGCCGGAACGGCACTTTCACCGGTTCGGCGGCCTGTACCCGAATCCCGCGATTCTCGGTGCGGCACTGGCCGCCTCGACCGCACGGCTGCGGATCAGGGCAGGCAGTGTCGTACTGCCGCTGCACCATCCGGTTCGGGTCGCGGAAGATTGGTCCGTCATCGACAATCTCTCCGGCGGGCGCGTGGACGTCGCGTTCGCCACCGGATGGAATCCCGACGACTTCGTACTGGCCCCGGACAACTACGCCGGACGGGTGGAAACGACCCGCTCCGGCATGCAGATCGTGCAGCGCCTATGGCGTGGCGACCAGGTCCGCCTCGGCAACGGGACCGGCGAAGAGCGCACGATCGGCTTGTTCCCCGCACCGATACAGCCCACCTTGCCTACCTGGCTGACCTGTAGCGGCGGTATCGAACGCTTCCAGATGGCGGGCGCGATGGGCGTGAATATCCTGACCGCCTTGCTGTTCCAAGGGACCGACGAGTTGGGTGAGAAGTTGACGGCCTACCGCAAAGCGCGGGCCGAACACGGGCACGACCCTGATGCGGGCACCGTCACCCTGATGCTGCACACCTTCCTCGGCACCGCCGAACAACACGTGCGCGATACGGTCGAAGGCCCTTTCACCAAGTACCTGGCGGACTCCATCGACCTGTGGCGGCGCGGGTCGGAAGACCTGGCGAACCTGACACCGCGGCATCGCTCGATGGTGCTCGCGTTCGCGTTCGAACGGTACTACCGATCCAACACGCTCTTCGGTACCCCGCGGACCGTCGCACCGATGGTCGACAGGCTCCGCGACGTCGGGGTCGACGAGATCGCCTGCTTGATCGACTTCGGCGTACCCGACCACGAGGTACTCGCGGGCCTCGAACCACTTGCGGCGCTGGCGAACCGCCAGGAGTTCTGAGCGACCGCGGTTACCTGGGCAAGCTCGGCTTGCTCGCTCCGGCGCGGCGGATAACCCCCGCCCCGTTTCAACGACGCATGGGACGGGGGTTATCGAACGGCGGTGACTACCACAAAACCGGCAGGCGCTCCGGGATTCGTTTCATGAAGCGGGTGCGCCAGACGAGTTGGTCGGTGGGCACGGCGAGGTCAAGACCGGGCATGCGGTCCAGTAGCACTTCCAGGCCGATCTGGGCGTGTCTGCGGCCAAGCGCGGTGGCCGGGCAGAAGTGCTGACCACCGCCGAAGGACAGGTGCGCACTGCCGTTAGGGCGATTCAGATCGATCGTCTCGGGCGCGGGGAAGACAGCGGGATCGAAATTGGCGCCTTCCACCAGTACCAGCACCAGTTCGCCCTTACTGACCAGAACGTCACCGAGCTGGATGTCTTCGGTCGCCAACCGCGGCAGCCCATCACCGATGGACAGGTTGATGCGCAGCAACTCCTCTACTCCGGCGGGGACCAGCGCCGGGTTTGCCAGCAGCTGAGCCTTCAGTTCCGGATGCTGAATGAGCGACACCAGTGCCATGGTGAGGAAGCCGCCGGTGGAGATCACGCCGGCGCCGAACAAGGTGACCCCGACGGTAGCCAGCATCTGCTCCGAAACCTGCGAGTAATCCGGATCGTCCCGCAGTGCCGCGAGTTCGGCCATCAGGCCCGAGGTGGCCGGGTCATCGAGACGCTCGACCATGTACGCGATATCCCGATTCCAGTTGAGCTCGGCGGCCGCGATGGGCGCCGCGGAATTCATGAACGCGATGTGCAGACTGCGCATCAGCTTGGCCGCGTCCTGCTGCGGAATGCCGAGGATATGGCAGTGCAGTGCGGCCGCGAACGGGTCGGCGAAATCGTTGCGCAGATCGGCGGGCGCACCCTCGGCGACCAGAGCGTCGACCAACCTCGCGGCCGCGGTCCGCAGGAACTCCTCGAGCCCAGGCGATTTCGGATTCAAGGCCCTCATCACCGCCTTGCGCAAACCCGCACCGGTGATGTTGCCCATGTTGTTGACGACTTCCGGCGGGATAGTGAGGGCATACTGGCGCGGCACCCCCGGGGCCGAGGTGTCCTTCAGCGAGAACCGGCGATCTTCCAACACTTGTTTGCACAGGGCGTAGGAGCTCACCAGCCAGGCCTCGTCACCGGCGATGGTGCGCACCTTGCGTACCGGCGTCGTTTCGCGAAGGACGTTGACCTCCTCGGGAATTCGGTCGCCGCGAGCGGAGAACGGGAAAGCGAGCATGGTGTCGACGGTCGTCATGCGGTGGGTCCTTCGAGCGGAGTAACGATGGCGTGACCCTGGTTGCGGGATGCGCGGAGTCCGGATCCGCGCGCGTACAACAGTTCCGCCATGGGCAGCAGCTGGTGATAGCAGTTCAGCGACGACGGCACCCCGAGGATTGCGGGCGTGTCCAGGAACAGTGGGGCCTCGGCGCGGATGTAATCGAGGCACACCTCATGCTGACGGGGCGTAGGTGCACGTCCATCCAGAACTTTCGAGGACAGGAACCGCGTCACCAGTTCATGACACACCGCGCGGAATTCCGCATCGTCGGCCGATCGCCTGATGAGATCCGCGTGCAGGTCCCGGTACGCCTCGTTGGACCGGAATTCCGACATCGCCGTGCCGAACAACCGCCGCCCCGCCGGGTCCACATCGCCCACGGCCGCAATGATTTTGGCGCGCACCCCACGAATGTTCTTGTCTGCCTTGCGACGAGCGCCGAGCGCGGAATATCCCAGGGCCTCGAACATCTCGGCCACGTACACATCGGTGTAGACGATGTCGACTCGGTCGAAGTGCGCCAGTCCCCACCGGGCGAGATCCCGGATTCGCTGACCGGAGAAGTAGCTGTTTCCTGGTGACACACCGATGACGGCGTGATCACCATCGTGCTGGACCACCTGGCAGTGCCGGGTAAAGGGCCGAACCAGAAAGCCCTGTTGGACAATGGGTTTCAGTGCTTCTAACGCAGATCTGGAGAGCGTTGCCGACGTCACGATTGCGCGCCTTTCGCTGAAGGGTGATCTACCGAATTACCCGCTCATTCCCGCTCTGCCGAGGCAGTGGTGCACGCCGTTGTCCCCGAGCCCCTGCGTCGCTCGCGAGTCCTTTGATCCTCACGGTGCGCACCTGGCCGCGGCAACGGCGAGAGATCCAACGCCCACACCGCATCAGCGGACGAAATTCTCGTGATCGCACAGTTCCGGACTCGACCGCCGTCGCCCCTACTGGCCACCGACGAGGATCGGTCGAGCCACCGTGTACACGATGGCTCGACCGAATCCGGACGTCGTGGCGGACCCGGGATGACTCAGAAGGCGCCGGTTCCGTTGGGGGTGCCCAAGCCGGTCGGCCCGTCCCAGCCCGCACCGGAGGTGCACCACACGGCGGTGGTGCAATTTCCATTGGTGCCGGAGGTGACGTCGTAGAGGTTGGCGGCGTGCGCCCAGGTGTAGGACGCGGGAACGCCCGCGGTGTTTCCCGACAGCGCGTAGACGGCGGCGATGATCGGCGCAGACGCACTCGTACCGCCGAAGACCATCCATCCGGCCGAGCCTTGGCTGGGCGTCGAATCATACACGGCGACACCGGTATTCGGGTCGGCGACGGCGGACACATCCGCGTTCGCCTTGCCGCTGCACCGGGTGGCGGCGGTCTGCCAGGCGGGCTTGGCATTGATCGTGGAGCACCCGCTCCCCGCACTGGACCATGCCGATTCGCTCCAGCCTCTGGCACTCGCGTTCTTGACCAGGCTGGTTCCGCCGACGGCCGTCACCGTGCCGAAGGAAGCCGGGGATTCGACGCCGTAGCCGCTGTCGCCGGTCGACGCCGTTATCGCGATGCCGGGGTGGTTGTAGGCCGGCTTCGCCGCGGAATCGTTGCCGCCGTAGGAGTTGCTGATGGCAACGACTCCGGGCACCGAAGCGGCGTAGTTGACCGCGGTCCCCAGATCGGCGAAGGATGCGGACTTGGCCTCTACCAGCAGGATCTTGCAGTCCGGGCAGGTGGCCGAGACCATGTCCAGGTCGAGGCTGATTTCCTGAGCCCAGCCCGCGTCGACCTGCGGCAGCGCGGTGCTGCTTCCGGTTTGCCCGACCTTGGTGAAGCATCCGCTCGCGGTGGTGCACGGTGCCAACCCGAATTGCGAGCGATAAGTGGCGAGATCGGCCGCGGCCGTCGGGTCGTCGTAGGCATCGACGACTGCCACAGTGCGACCGTTGCCGCTCGCGGACGCGAGGTTGTACGCACCGTGGATGTCACTCGGGCCGAACCCAGCGGGACCAGCCGTGAGCTGCGGTGTGATCCCACCGTCGTCGACCCGGACCAATGCGTGGCAACGAGCGAAGTGGGCGGGAACTTCGGTGCAGACCCGTGCGGCTTTATGCCGGGGAACGCCGGGCGGTGGATCGGCCTGTGCCACTCCCGCTGTCGATCCGGCGATTCCGATTATCGCTATAGCGACGAGGGCCGGTCGAGTCAACCATTTCATGCGAACTCCTAAGACTATCCACGAGCGCGGGAGCAAGACCGCCCCGGATGGGGCTTGGGAACAAGGTTCACGACGGGCCATTTCGTTGGCGTTAACCGCAGAATAACTCGAAATGTATTGCCGGACCGAACATTTCTCTACCACGGAATAATCGAATATTCCTCTAGCCGCTCTAGTGGATTACCCGCGCCGCGATCGGCCCGAGCACGACGCCGCTGACCGCCCCCGAACAATACGGTGCCGTGCGGAGGTCGCTCGAATCAGAAAAATGGGTAGCAGCAGAATCACCCGGCGGACGACAGACTCGCCCGCCGGTCCCTTGCGTCACAAACTGTGGATCAAGCGTGTCCGCCGCCCAGCCCCGGCTTGTGCAGTCTTGGCTGTGTTCCGACGGTGGGCCGGTCGGTGGTACTCACCGGTCCCGGCGCCTCGACTACGGCACCTCGGGTATCCGTCCGTACGGCGTCCCTGGCATCGACCTCGCGTCGCGCGAAGGCGATATCGCGGGCGCTACGCACTGACAACCGGCCCAGTGAGGTCGCGGCGAAGAACAGGATCAGCGCGCCGAGACCGTAGAAGAAGGTCAGTTGTAGGACGGCGCGTTTCAGGTCGGACGTCGCGACCGGGTCGCCGAGCGCGCCGATGTTCAGCAGATCCGCCAGGAACGGCCCGACGATGAACCACAAGCCCGCCGCCGCTGCCAGCCAACCACCGAAGCCGGCTACCAGGCGATTGCGACTCGCCAACATCAGCAACCCGCCGATGATCGCGGTGACGCCAGGGAGCACTTCGAGCCATCCTCGCGCCGATGTCCACACCCATGACTCATCCGGCGTGAACGCGAAATTGAAGTACGGCCCGAGGAACGGAATCAGTGCACCCCAGATCCCCAGCAATAGCACCGCGAGCCCGCCGAGGGCTCCCCGGCTACGCGGAATTCTGAGCGCCGGGCCGCGGTCCGCGGAAACGTTCTGGTCGGCGTTCATCAGAGCCTCCATTCGTCGAAGTAGCTGCTCTTACCGCCTACCCTCGGTGCGCAGACATATGCGCAAGCTGCATAAACGAGTCAGCGGGGCGGATGCCATTCGATGCGGCCGCCCTGGAAGTCCTGGGCTCGGCCGTCGTTGTAGTCGTACTCGTCGCTGATCGGGTAGCCGTAGCGGCCGTTCTCCCAGTTCTGGCTCGCCCAGATATCTCTGATCGCCCCGACTACCACGCGGGCGCCGGTGTCGGACGACCAGTAGATCGAGCCGCCCTCGAAATGCTGCCCTGCCCCGTCGTTCTTGGCGCGGAACTCGTCGATGACCGGGAAGCCGAGTCGGCCGTCCTCCCAGGACAACGTGGCCCACTTGTCGCGGATCGCTCCCCAGGTGTTGTGTGCCCCGGTCGCACGCGACCAGTGAACCGTGCCGCCCTCGAAGTGGTTGAAACGTCCCGGCTTACGGGTCGGGAGCTCTCTGCTGGTGGGATAGCGCAACGCGCCGTTCTCCCAGCCGAGTTCGCCCCATTTGGCGCGGATCGCACCGCCGATCTGATTGGCATGACCGTCGGATACCAGCGGATGCCAATAGATCGAGCTGTCCTTCTCGAACGCTTGCCAGCGGCCGCCGCGGGCGGCGTCGGACTCCGGGTTCACCGCGTTGCCGAAGAAGACGAAACCACCGGCCTCGTCGTATTCGACCCGTATCGCTCCGTAAATCGGGTACGGCTGCGCGGCGGCTTCGGTGGGAGTCAGGGTTAGGGTGGTGAGCATCGCGAGAACGGTGGCGGCCCGGACCACTCCGGCAGATCGACGTCGCCCGTGCTTCTGATTTCGCGGACCAGGTGACATGGCACCTCCTTGCGCCCCATATATGGGAGCCATTTTACTTGCGCCCGAGCGCCTTCGACAGTGTTGAACCCCGCTACGACAGCCGGTTCCGGGGGGCGAAGGCACCGGCCCGCCGCGATCCACAGCATGATGGTGGAATGTTTGAACGGGTGAGCACATGCGCGCATTGCTGATATTGATCGTCGTGCTGGCGATCGCGCTGATCGTCGGCGACCGGGTCGCAGTCGTGATGGCGCAGAACGAGATCGGCCGCAAGATCGCGGCCGAATACCAGCTCGCGCACCGACCGAGCGTCGACATCAACGGCTTCCCGTTCCTGACCCAGGCCGTCGACGGCAAATATCACGACATCGACATCCAGGTCGGCGACTGGAGCGGTCAGAACATCACCGTCCACAACCTCGATGTCACGCTCACCGACGTATCCGCGCCGCTGACCGATCTACTCAACAACCGCACATCGAACCTTGTCGCGACCACGGCGGCAGCGAGGGCCGTGGTTCCCTACGACACCGTGCAGGGCTTCGCCCCCTCGGGAGTGGAGTCGATCTCCTACAGCCCCGACGGGATGCGCGTCACCGGGACATTCACGGTGGAAGGTATCCCGATGCCCGCGACGGTCGTCGTCACCGTCGCCCCCACCGAGGAAGGCATCGAGGTCACTCCGGTCTCGGTCCAGTCCACAGTCGGCGGACCAACGATTCCCCTGTCAATGCTGCGCCGAACACTCACCTTCATCGTGCCCCTCCAGCGCCTTCCACTCGGCGCACAACTGACAGCCATCCAGCCCAGCCCCGACGGCCTCCATGTCACCGCCGTGGCCCACGACGTGCACTTCTCCAACCTGCCGTGAGCACCGACCCGGCCCCCGCGACCTTCGGCCAGCGCCGCTTGCGGCATCCCCGTTGCTGAGGTGACCTGAGCGCTGCTACTTCAGGACCGAGAATCGCCACCACCATCACCGCTGAAGTCGTATTCGTCGACGTCGAGTTCGGTTCGAGTCGACGACAGGAACTCGAGCACCGGCATCGATAGGTGCCAGCCCAGCGGGCGAGGCCATTGCTGCGCCTGCTCCCATGAAGTCCCGCCAGGCGCCGCCTCGATCCCGTCGGGATCATGGAAATACCGCACGACCCGCAGCACCGAGCTCACAACGTCCTGCGCGCAGAGCGAGACCAACTTGGAGCGGATGGGATCCAGCCGCTCTACCAGACCGTGAATCTGCGCATCAACGCTCTCATCGCTACGCCGGACGATCTCCCACGCATGGCACCGCGGAATGACATGTTCGGGTGACCGACTCCCCATCACAAGCACCCGGTCCGGCTCCATCCCGAGCCGCACCGTGATCTCCGCAGCCGACAGCGTGTCACTCGTGAGCGCGTAATAGCAGTACTGACGCGTTTTCACGAGCACGATCCCACCACGCCGTGCACACGTGCCAGCGATCCGGGTCCTTCGCCGAATGCGGCATGGGCGCAGGACGGTGCAAGGCGGGTGCAAGGGCGGCGACAGCGTCGCCCGGCATCGTCGTTGCTATCGCACCTGCCTGGAGAAGGAGCTTTCATGCGTACTCCCGTCACGATCATCGGCGCCGGACTCGGCGGCCTCACCCTGGCTCGTGTCCTGCACGTGCACGGCATCCCGGTCATCGTCTACGAGGCCGAGGCCTCGCCCACGGCACGCGCTCAGGGTGGAATGCTCGACATCCACGATTACAACGGCCAGCTCGCCATCGAGGCGGCGGGGCTTATGGACGAGTTCCGCAGCTTAGCTTTGGCAGGCCGCCAGGCGACGCGGATCCTCGCCCCGGATGGGACCGTGCTGTTCGACAAGACCGACGACGGCACCGGTGGGCGGCCCGAAGTGCAACGCGGCGAGTTGCGCCGGATGCTGCTCGACTCGCTCCCAATCGGCACCGTCCACTGGGGTCACAAGGTCAGTGCCGTCCGCGCTCTCGGCGAAGGTCGCCATGAGGTGACCTTCACCGATGGCTCCACCACCGTTACGAACCTGCTGGTGGGCGCCGATGGCGCTTGGTCCCGAATCCGGCCGCTGCTGTCCGACGCGAAGCCTGAGTACACCGGCGAGTCGTTCATCGAGACCTACCTCTACGACGCGGACAAGAGCCACCCCGCCGCCGCGCAGGCTGTCGGCGGCGGGTCGTTGATCGCGACCGCGCGGGACAGGTCGATCAACGCCCAGCGCGAGCGCGGTGCGACCTTGCACACCTACGCGATCCTCGCCAAGCCGCAGGACTGGTTCGCCGCCATCGACTTCGCCGACCCCGATACGGCCACGGCCCGGATCGCGGGCGAATTCGACGGCTGGGCACCAGAACTCACCGCGCTGATCACCGACAGCGACACCGCGCCCGTCCTGCGCCCCATCTGCACACTGCCGATCGGGCACCGGTGGGACCGGCTGCCCGGGGCCACCCTGATCGGCGACGCCGCCCACCTCGCGCCCCCGGACGGCGAAGGCGCCAACAACGCGATGCTCGACGGTGCCGAGCTCGGCACCGCCCTCGCCGCGCACCCCGATGACGTCGAAGCCGCCCTCACCGAGTTCGAACAGGCGATGTTCAACCGCAGCGCCACGCCCACCGACGGCGCCGAATTCTTCGAGCACCTCTTCGGCGACAACCCACCCCAGCACCTGATCGACCTGTTCATCGAGGCCGAGCCACAGAACCCATAATGAACTGCTGCGCCTAGCGTGGCGTTCATGACCGATCCCCTTTCCAACGGCGAGAAGCTTGTTGAGATCAACGATGTCGAGCTGTGCGTCGAGACCTTCGGGAATCCGGCGAACCCGGCGATCCTGCTCATCGACGGCGCGGCCGCCTCGATGCTGTGGTGGGAATCCGAGCTGTGCGAACAGATCGCGCGCGGCGACCGGTTCGTCATCCGCTACGACAACCGGGACACCGGCAGATCCACCAGCTACCCGCCAGGGCGGCCGGGTTACACGTTCACCGATCTGGCCGACGACGCGCTCGGCATTTTGGATGTCATGAACGTCGAGCGCGCACACTTCGTCTGCCGGTCCATGTCCGGCGGAATCGGGCTGATCATCGGGGTGGACCACCCCGACCGGGTGGAGTCGCTGACGTTCGTCTCCACCTCCACCGGCGAGGACGGACTGCCGCCGTCGTCGGACGAGCTCACCAGCGGCATCCCTGCCGCCCCGGACCCTGCCGATGCCGCCGCGGTGGTGGACTTTGTTGTCGCATCGGCAAAGGCGTACTCGGGCGGCTCGCCCTACTTCGACGAGACCGCCACGCGCGCACTGGTCGAGTGGGACGTGGCCCGCACTCGCGACATCGCGTCCACCCTCGTCAACCACTACGCGATGAGCTTCGACGGGTCGTCCCGCGACTTCGCCGCCCTCGAGGCGCCGAGTCTGGTGGTGCACGGCGACCACGACCCGGTTTGCCCGCTCCCACACGGATACGCGCTGCGGGACGCGATCTCTGGCGCGACGCTGCTGGTCCTGGAAGGCGCCGGGCACGACCTGCCTAAGCCGCTGTGGGACGTGTTCGTCCCGGCCCTGCTCGCGCACACCGAACGCCGACCATGATCCGGGTGCAGTCGGCGCTCTGGCTGTCGATCTTTCGATGAGAGGTTACAGTGACGGTGATGTCCGATTTGTTCGACTACGACGCGGAATTGCGCCTGCACAACGAACGCTTTCGCGCCGCTGCCCGAGTCGGCGCTCACGACTGCGTGCTCGACATCGGCTGTGGCACCGGCCAATCCACGCGCGAGGCGGCCCGCGCCGCCGTCACCGGCAGCGTGGTAGGCGTCGATCTCTCCGCGCCGATGCTCGAACGGGCCCGTCAGCTCAGCGACGACCAGGGACTGACCAATATCACCTACCAGCTGGCAGACGCTCAGGTTCACCGTTTTCCACCGACGCGCTTCGACCTCTGTATCAGCAGGTTCGGAACGATGTTCTTCGCCGACCCGGTCGCCGCGTTCACCAATATCGGCCGCTCTCTGCGCCCCGGAGCGCGCCTGGTGCTGCTGGTCTGGCAAGCGCGCGACCGCAATGAGTGGGCCACCGCGATCCGCCGGTCCCTCACCGCCGCATCAGCCACCCCCCGCGGTCCGGACGCCTTCTCTCTCGCCGACCCGACCGTCACGGAAGGCATCCTGACGGCGGCGGGCTTCGCGGAAGTCGGCTTCACCGACGTGCACGAGCCCGTCTACTACGGCCCGGACAGCGCCGCCGCCTTCGATGCCGTACTCCGCCTATGGGAAGTCAAAGACTTGCTTGCCGACCTCGACGCCGCCGCGGCCGAGCAGGCACGCACGCGGCTACGCACCACCCTCGACGCGCACAACACCGACGGTGGCGTGTACTTCGACTCGCGTGCCTGGATCGTCACAGCTCGCCGCCCTCGCTGACCAACTCTCTCACCGCTCGGCGCTCACAACACGCGAGGCAGGCGCACGAGCACGCAAGCCGCACGCAAGGGCGGTGCAATCCTCGCGCGGCATTCTCGTCAGCGTGACCGAACACGCAGAGCAGCAAGCCAATCGCACCCCACGAGAAACCACCATGACCACTTCAGTGACGATCATCGGCGCCGGACTCGGCGGACTCACCCTCGCCCGCGTCCTGCACCTGCACGGCATCCCGGCCACCATCTATGAGGCAGAGCCGTCCCCGATGGCACGGGCGCAGGGCGGGTTGCTCGACATCCACGACTACAACGGCCAACTCGCCCTCGAAGCGGCCGACCTGATGAACGAGTTTCGCGGCATCATCCTGGAAGGGCACCAGGCAATGCGGGTCCTCGACCCGGACGGCACCGTCCTGCTCGACAAAGCCGACGACGGCACGGGCGGACGCCCCGAGGTGCATCGCGCCGACCTGCGCCAGATCCTGCTCGACTCGCTCCCGGCCGGTACCGTCCGGTGGGCACACAAGCTCAGCAGTGTTCGTCCCCTCGAAAAGGGCCGCTACGAGTTGACTTTCGCCGACGGCAGCACCGCCGTCACCAGCCTGCTGGTCGGCGCCGACGGCGCATGGTCCCGAGTCCGGCCGCTGTTGTCCAGCGCCACACCGGAATACGCAGGCAAGTCGGCCGTCGAGACCTACCTGTTGGACGCCGACACGAACCACCCCGCCACCGCGAAAGCTGTTGGCGGCGGGTCGATGATCAGCGCGACACGGGGCAAAGAACTCTTCGCGCACCGGGAAAAGCACGCGACCCTGCATACCTACGCGGTACTGGCCAAACCGCTGGACTGGTTCGCCGCCATCGATTTCACCGATACCACCGCAGCCACCGCGCGGATCGCGCGGGAATTCGACGGCTGGGCACCGGAACTCACCGCACTGATCACCGCGAGCGACACCGCGCCGCTGCTGCGCCCCCAGTACACTCTGCCCATCGGCCACCGGTGGGATCGTGTCCCAGGAGTGACCTTGCTCGGCGACGCGGCCCACCTCGCACCGCCGAGCGGCGAGGGAGCCAACCTGGCCATGCTCGACGGCGCCGACCTCGGGAAGGCCCTTGCCGCGCACCCCGATGATGTCGAAACCGCACTCACCGAGTACGAGCAGGCCATGTTCCCTCGAAGTGTCGAGATGCCCTTGGAAGCGGTCGAGTTCTTCGAGAGTTTCCACCAGCCACGATAAGCAACGCGCACCGGTCGAAACCTGCTTGCTGACTAACCATTTCACCAACGACATCAGTGTGAGACGAGGCGGTGGTTTGGGCCCGATGATTCTGCGCGATGGACCCACCACCGCCACAACACATATCGACGCGCTCGTCGACCTGTATGCCGACGTTTTCGCCGAACCACCCTATTGCGAGGGGCCAGAGCAGGTTGCTCGCTTCCGAGTGCTGCTCATCGATGAAATGGACCGCCCCGGATTCGCCGTGGTCCGGGCGGTGGACCACGGCACATTGGTCGGCATGGCCTACGGGTTCACGATCCCCGCCGAACAGTGGTGGCACGACGCCGCGACGTCGCCGCCGCCCGCCGCCATCGGTGTCGCGAAGTTCGCGATCATGGAACTGGCTGTGCGACAAAGCCATCGGGGACAGGGGCTCGGCCGTGAACTCCTCGGCGACCTGCTGCGCGGTCGCACCGAGCCGATCGCGTTCCTCGGCGTCGACCCCGCGGCCCCCGCTTACGCGATCTATCGCAAGTGGGGATGGCGTGAGGCCGGACACACGGTCCCGAAGTCCGGCCGTTCCTACGCCATCCTGCTGATCGACCTGCCACCTCGATAAATACAACATGGCTGGATCACCGTCCAGTGCAAGATCGGCAGTGACGCGGGCGAAGTGTGGCAGTCGGAACAGCTTCGCACTGCGGCGTGGTGCAGCCGGTCTACGCCGCGCCGCGGCGGTCATCGCAAGATAGAATGTGGCTGCATGGTTCCGGCTTTGGTGCTCGTTCAGTAAAGGGAGTCCGCGCGGATGGATCGCCGGAACATGGGGATCAGCCGACGCCGTGTGCTGTTGGCGACCGGAGCCTCGATCGCACTCACTGTGCTGGCCGAGCCGACGCAAGCAGTAACGATCACCCGGAACGTGTCCGCCGACCCCGAGGACCCCGGAAAGCGGGCGGACCTGGCAGAACAGGCGCTCGTACAGCGGCATGTGCGCACGCTCTGGGGTCGGCCGCAAACGCGGCTGGGCACGCTTGTCTGGCCTGCGTCCTCATTGGACCAGTCGTTCGTGCGATGGTGCTACTGGTGGCAAGCCCACCTTCTCGACTGTGCGGTGGACGCCGCGTACCGCGCCCGTACCCCCGAACGGATAGACCGGGTCATTTCCCTCGCCCGCGGTATTCGGACCCGCAACCTTACCGGCTGGACCAACCGGTACTACGACGATATGGCGTGGCTGGCGCTGGCGCTCGAACGCGCCGACCGGTTGCTCGGTATCCGGTTCGGCGACGCTGTCGGCAAGTTGAAAGCCGACCTGATGGACGGCTGGAACCCGGTCGTCGGTGCGGTGCCCTGGCGGTCCGGCGACGAGTATTACAACACCCCCGCGATCGGTCCGACCGGTATCGCGATGGCGCGTTTGGGTGAGCTGTCCCGGGCCGGACAACTTGCCGATTTCCTGCACACCCGACTGCGCGACACCGACAGCGGCCTGATCCTCGACGGCGTCCATGAACCCGGCGGACGAGTAGACCGCACCGTCCTCACCTACTGCCAGGGCGTGGCCATCGGGCTGGAAACCGAGCTGGCAATACGCACAGGGGAATCCGGCCATCGCCAGCGCGTGGCAGCCCTCGTCGCCGCGGCCGGGGACGGGCTCACCGACGCCGGGGTGATCGTCCCGGCCGCCGGGGACGACTCCGGGCTATTCATGGGTATCCTCGCCAGATATCTCGCGCAAGCCGCACTGGCTTTAGGCGACACCACCGCCGCGAATATCGTGCACACTTCCGCGCGAGCGGCTTGGAAACACCGGGCCGACGTGGACGGGCTACCGCTGTTCGGTGTGGATTGGAACCGCCCGGTCACAATGCCGGAGCAGCCGGGCACCTTTCCACAGCTCATGCGGTCGTCCGCCGCTTCGTCGGCGAACCTGAGCCGCGATCTATCCGTACAGCTGAGCGGATGGATGCTGCTCGAAGCGGATTACCAGCTCACCGCTGCAGGACGCTGAACCGCGGCGGATAGCGTCCCGGCTCCGACTGGTTACCCGCGCCCTTCGAGGTAACCCGAAGTGTGGATCAGTCGTCGCCGGAGAGGTAGTCGCGAACGGTGGTCGTGACCGGGGCGAGGTCGGTGACGGTCGGTGCGGCGCCCGGCCGGTAGGGCAGGCTGGCGAGCTTGCTGATGCCGCGATTCCAGATGGTGCGATCGGCCGGGGTCGGGGGATGCAATTCGATGTGGTGCGCGCAGCTGGGACAACTGAGGTAAGCCATGTTCTCGATTCCGCCGAGTACGGGGACCTTCAGATGGTTCAGCACGGTGGTGAGTCGATGACTGTCGAGGTGGGACACTTCGGCGGGTGTGACAACAAGAATGACAGCGAGGCGGTCGGCGATCCGCAGTGCGTTCCCGATGCTGGTGGTACCGGGTGGCAGGTCGACGATGAGGATGTCGCGGCTATTCCATTGGGTACGCGTGATCAGCCGGGTCAGCAGCATATCGGCGAAGCGTTCCCCCACGGAGAAGGCTTGAGTGCCCGCCATCAAGAATCCAGCGGACGCGATTTGCATGCCGTCGACCTCGATGGCTTCGAGATCGCTTCGGTGCGGGCCGAAGTCGGCGATGCGCAGCGACGCGGTCGGGACATCGCGGCGGAAGCCGACCATACGAGGAATATCGGGACCGGAGAGGTCTGCATCGACAAGGCCGACCCGGACACCACTGGCGGTGAGGGCCCGAGCCAGTGCCAGCGCAATGCTGGATTTGCCGACACCGCCCTTTCCGCTGGCTACCGCGACGATGGGAGTCGCCGAGATGGGTGGGGTCACGTGTGCACGCTACCGGCTCGGTCGTTCGGAAGCGCCCGAAATTATCGGTGCGAACAGGCGAGCGGTGCCGCCGATGTTCAACGGGGGCAGGATGACTCAGGCATGGAGGGTGGGCCGGTAGATGAGCTCTTGGGTGCGACCGTCGAGCGTTCGGCTCTCGATCAGCTCGAGGTCGAAATCGGCCGCACCCTGAAAGATCGGGGCCGCTCCGGTCTGACCGGTGATCACCGGAAAGACCGTCACCTGGACGCGGTCGACCAGACCGGCGGCCATCAGCGAGCGGTTCAACGACAGACTGCCGTGTGAGCGCAACGGCACCTCGGACTCCTCCTTGAGCCGGGCGACAACGTCGACCGCGTCGCCGCTCACGACCGTCGCATCCGGCCAGTCGAGCGGCCCTTGCAGCGTGCTCGACACCACCGTTGCCGGCAGGTTCCGCATCCGGGTGACCCACGGGTCACGCACCTCGGACTCCTCGGTACTCGACGCCATCATCTGCGCGAACGCCCGATATGTGTTGGCGCCGAACACCATCCGCTGCTCCTCGCCGTACACCGCGAGGCGGTGCTCGAGCAGTTCGGGACCTTGCTTGCCCCAATAGCCGCGCCAGTTGCCGCTGGCGGAGCCGAAGCCGTCGAGACTGGTAAAGACATCGAAGGTGTAGGTAACGGTCATGATGTTCTCCTCTGGTGTGTTGATCGGGTTCGTCGATATAGACCGGAAACCTCGGCGAAACTCATCGCCGTCGGACTCCTGGAGTCCGCACTCCGGACGCGACTCGACCACTGCCAAGAGGGCCTGAACAAGCGGGGGGTTCGCTCCCTTCCCCCTCTCACTTTATACACGATCCCGGGGCCTCATGAGGCTCCGATTTTTGGTCCATAATCGCTCGCGACATGCCGAAACACCAGGTGAGGAGTACCGCGATGGTCTATGTGCTCGGCTTCGAGGAGATCGACCGGACGCAGGTCGCGATCGTCGGCGGCAAGGGTGCGAATCTCGGTGAGCTGTCGCGGATCGACGGCGTCGAGGTGCCGGACGGCTTCTGTGTGACGACGGAAGCCTTTACGCGGACCGTGGCGGGCGCGCCCTCGATCGAGGATCGGCTCGACGAGCTGTCGCGCCTCGAACCGGACGATCGGGCGGCGATCCGTGAGCTGAGCGCGCAGATCCGTTGCGCGGTCGAAGAATTCGTCATTCCCGATGATGTGGCGGCCGAGATCATCGGCGCGCACGCCCGGCTGGGTGCGGGTGGCGCCTACGCCGTCCGATCCAGTGCCACCGCCGAGGATCTGCCTACCGCGTCCTTCGCGGGTCAGCAGGACACCTATCTGAACATCGTGGGGTCCGCGGCGATCCTCGAACACGTCAGCCGGTGCTGGGGCTCACTGTTCACCGAGCGGGCCGTCACCTACCGCCTGCGAAACGGATTTGGCCACAAGGTGATTCGGATGGCGGTGGTCGTTCAGCGGATGGTGTTCCCGCGCGCCGCCGGCATCCTGGTCACCGCCGACCCCGTCACCTCCGACCGGACGGTCGTTTCCATCGACGCCGGCTTCGGCCTCGGTGAGGCCCTCGTTTCCGGCCTCGTGAACGCCGACGTCTACCAGGTTCGCGACGGCAACATCACTGGCAGGACGATCGCCGCCAAAAAGTTCTCCGTCGAGTTCGCGCCGACAGGCGGAACACAGGTGCGGGAGATCGACCGGAAGCGCCGCAACGAGCCGGTGCTCGCCGATGCCGAGGTGCTCCGACTCGCACGGCTGGGCCGCCGCATCGAAGCGCATTTCGGCAGCCCGCAGGACATCGAATGGTGCCTCGACGGTGATGATCTCCGCATCGTGCAGAGCAGGCCGATCACCACGCTGTTCCCGATTCCCGCGGCTGCCGACGAGAAGTACCACGTCTACGTTTCGGTCGGCCATCAGCAGATGATGACCGACGCGATGAAGCCCCTGGGGATCTCGCTGTGGCAGCTCACGAGCCGGGCTCCCATGCGTGACGCGGGCGGCCGGTTGTTCGTGGACGTCACCGAAGCGCTGTCGTCGCCGACCACCCGCACGGGGCTGATCGAGGCGCTCGGCAAGTCCGATCCCCTGATCGGGGACGCGCTGCGGACCGTGATCGACCGCGATGCCTTCGTTCGTCAAGTGCCGGAGGAAGATTCGGTCGACGCACCGCCCGCAGCGCCCGGTGCCGCACCCGCGCCGATCGAGGCCGATCCCGACGTCGTCACCGAGCTGATCGCGGAGAGCGAGGCCTCCCTCACCGCGTTGAAACGCGACATCCGAACCAAGTCCGGACCGACGCTACTCGACTTCATCCAGACCGATATTCAAGAACTGCAGCGGGTTCTGTTCGCACCGCGGGGTTTGCAGGTGATCACGGCCGCGATGGACGCGTCGGAATGGCTCAACGATCGGCTGCGGGAATGGCTGGGCGAGAAGAACGCCGCCGATGCGCTCACCCAGTCGGTTCCCGGGAACGTGACGTCAGAGATGGGTCTGGCACTGCTGGACGTCGCCGATGTGATTCGCCCGCATCTGGAAATGGTGGCGTACCTGCGGCAGGTCGAGCAGGCAGGGCCGACGCGGGACGCTTTCTTGGACGAGCTGGCTGGATACCCAGGCGGCCGCGAGGCACGTGCCGCGATCGAGGACTTCCTCGACAAATACGGCATGCGCTGTGTCGGGGAGATCGACATCACCAGACCACGCTGGAGCGAAAGCCCCACCACACTCGTGCCGACGATCCTCGGCAATATCAAGAACTTCGGGCCCGGAGCGGGCAGGCAACGCTTCGAGGACGGCCTACGCGCCGCGGAGCAGAAGAAGAGACAAATCCTGGAACGCTTGCGCACCCTGCCGGGCGGGGAGCAGAAGGCCGAAGAAACCGAACGGATGATCGACCGCGTCCGCACTTTCTCCGGGTATCGGGAGTATCCGAAGTACGGCATGGTCAGCCGCTACTTTGTCTACAAGTTGGCCCTGCTGCGCGAGGCCCAACGCCTGGTGCAGGTCAGCGTTCTTCGCGAGCCCGAAGACATCTTCTACCTGAGATTCGATGAGCTCAGCGAAGTGGTACGCACGCACCGGTTGCGTGCGGAGCTCATCGACGAGCGCAAGGAGGCGTTCCGCACGTATCAGGCACTCACCGCGCCGCGCGTGCTCACCTCCGACGGCGCGGCGCTCACCGGGGCGTATCGGCGCGAGGACCTGCCCACGGGTGCACTGCCCGGCATGGCGGTGTCCGCCGGGACAATCGAAGGCCGCGCCCGCGTCGTCTCCGACATCGCGCAGGCCGACCTCGAACCCGGCGACATCCTGGTAACCGCCTACACCGACCCGAGCTGGACCCCGCTCTTCCTCGCGATCGCGGGCCTGGTGACCGAAGTCGGCGGCCTCATGACCCACGGCGCCGTAATCGCCCGCGAATACGGCCTCCCCGCCGTCGTCGGCGTATCGCACGCCACCGACCTGATCCGCGACGGCCAGCACATCCGAGTAAACGGCACAGACGGCTACGTCGAGATCCTGTCGCAGCGGGCCGAATGAAGTCCGCTCACGACAGCTCCGCGTGTTCGTCGACGTCGAAGCCCAGGCGGATGTCGTGGTCGACTTGGCTGCCGGTGATGGTCACCTGGTCGGTCACCAGTGGGTAGCCGCGAGCCACGACGGTGTACTCGCCCTCGGGTAGGTTGGCCACTGCGTAGCGGCCGTGCTCGTCGGTGTGGGCGGTGCCGATGGCCGCGCCGGACCAGTCGAGCACGGTGACTTGGGCGTCGTACACCGCCCGGCCGTCGGCACGCACCGTTCCCGACAATGTCGCCATCGGCGCCAGTTCGACGTCGAAATGTAAACGGCCGCTGTCCGGTACGGTCAGGGTCGTTGCGGTGGGCCGCATCCGCGCGGCAACGGTAACAAAGGTGTAGGTTCCCGCCAGCAAACCCTTGCAGGAGTACGCGCCGTCGGCCGCCGTCACGGCAGCGCCGACCACCTCACCGTGCAGGTCGGTCACGGTGACCGTGGCACCTGCCACCGGCTCACGCGCGGCAGTGCGCACCACACCCGACAACTCGCCGGATCCCTGCAGCGTGATGTCGACATGCTGCGCGCCGTCGTCCACCACGGTGACGTTCACCGCGGCCGGTTGATGCCCGTTCGCCGAGACGATCAGGACATAGCTTCCTGGCGCGGGAAATTCGATGGTGTAGGTGCCCCCGCCGTCACCGGTCGTCCGCGAAACCTGATGTCCACGTTGGTCGATCAGTGTCAGCGCCGCGTCCGGCACCGGGTGCCCGTCGTCACGGCGAATGCAGCCACCGATCGTCCGGTCACCCGCCGGGGTGAGGACCTGTCCGTTCGCGACGCCCGACAACCGTTGCGCCCCACCGCTGTTCGTGGCTGCGTGTGGGACACCAGCCGCGGCGAGCACCGGCTCCGGTTCGGAGATGACCGGCGCGGCAGGCTCCCCTACCCGCTCCTCCCCTGCCTGCACCGAGACTTCCGACGACGCCGACACGGAGTGCGCAGCAACCGGCTCGACCTGCGGCCGCTGCAACTCTCGCAACTTCGCACCCTCGACGTCGATATCCGGCAGGATGCGATCGAGCCACTTCGGAATCCACCAGGACCCCCTGCCCATGATCACTAGCAGCGCCGGGACCAGCACCATCCGCACCGCGAAGGCGTCGATGGCAACACCGGCGGCCAGTGCGAAGCCCATCGACTTGGCGGTGACGTCGGATTCCAGCAGGAAGGAGCCGAACACCGAGATCATGATGATCGCCGCCGAGGTGACCACACGAGCACCGTGGTGGTAACCCGAGATCATGGCCTCCTTCGGCGATTTGCCGTGCACGTATTCCTCGCGCATGCGGGTCACCAGGAACACCTGGTAGTCCATGGCGAGCCCGAACACCAACCCGATCAACATGATCGGCAGGAAGCTGATGATCGGTCGCGGATCGGAGATCAGGCCGAAGGCGCCTTCCTGGAAGATCAGTACGGTGGCGCCGAAGGTGGCCGCCATGGAGAGCAGGAAGCCCATGGCCGCGGTGAGCGGGACCAAAATGGACCGGAACACCAGGATCAACAGCACGAAGGCCGCACCGGCCACGATCGCCAGGTAAGGGACGATCTTGCCGAGCAGGACGTGGTCCATATCGGCGTAGATGGCGGTGGTGCCGGTGATGCCGTACTCGATGCCGTACTGCTCGGTCAGTGCGCCTTCGGCGGCGCGCGCGTCGCGCACCAGGTCCTTGGTGGCCTGATCGTTCGGCCCCGACTTCGGTACACCGTTGAGCATTACGCCCAGCCCGTTCTCGCTGAACTGCGGCGCGGTGACGTAATCCATCTCAGGGAACTCGGCGAGCCGGTCGCGCAGCGCCGTCACCGCGGTTTTGCGCTCACCTTCCGGCACGTTCTCCAGGTCGGCGGCCACGGTCAGGATGCCGTTGCTGCCTTCGCCGAAGCCTGCCGTCCGGATGTCGTAGGCCTGCCGGACGGTGGAGTCGGTCGGGAAGCTGTCCTCACCCGGCAGACCCAACTGCAGGTTGAGTGCCGGAGTGGCCAGCGCGGCCAGAGCTGCCACGGCGATGACCAGTGCGACCCACGGTCTCTTACCGATCACGCGGGCCACCCGCATGCCGTTGGTGACGGAGGTGTCGTCTTCCGGGTCGTGCCGGGCGACCAGCGGCATCTTCGGCTTGAACAGGAAGCGGCCGAAAACGCCGAGCAGAGCCGGCATCAGGGTGATGGCGGTGAGTACGGCGAAGAAGGCCGCGATCGCGCCACCGAGGCCCATGAAGGTCAGGAAGTTCACCCCGACGACGCTCAGCGCACCCAGGGCGACGATGACGGTGAGACCGGCGAACACCACCGCGGATCCGGCGGTGCCGACGGAAACGCCCGCGGCTTCTTCCGGACTTTCCGCGACATGTAGTTCGTGCTTGTAGCGGGAGACGATGAACAGTGCGTAGTCGATGGACAGCGCGATACCGATCATCGACGCCAGGAACGTCGTGAAACTCGGGACCTCGACGACCGAGGTGCCAAGCGAAATCACCAACATGGCGGCACCCAGGCCGACGATGGCGGTGATGATCGGCACGAAGGCTGCCACGATGGCGCCGAAGGCGATCACCATGACGATCAATGCCACGCCCATACCGATCATTTCGGCTTGGCCGCTGGGTTGCTCCTGCTCCTGCTCGATGGCCCCGCCGACCTCGACGGTCAATCCCTGTTCGCGGGCGGGGTCGGCTACGGCGTAAGCGGCGTGCCGCTCTTCGTCGCTGATGTCCATCGACGAGGCGATGTCGAACGGCACCGAGAGCACGGCGACGGTGGCCGGGGCGTCCTCGCTCAGCACATTGAGCGGCGCGCCGGAGCACACTGCCGGGTCGGCGGCGGTCAGGCAGCCCATCGCCTTGGTCGCGTCGACCGGGTTCTTCAGCGCCGCGGCGTCCTCTTCGGTGACGAGCTTATGCTTGCCGCCGTCGACCGACAGCGCCTTCAGATCGGCGATCAGTTTGTCGATGGCAGCGCTGTTCTTCGCGTCGGTCAGCTTCGTACCTTCGGGCGCCTTGATGACGTAGGCACCGCTGACGGCGTCGATGCTGAACCGATCGGACATGCCGGGGAACTGCTTGTCCAGAATTTCGGTCGCGCGTTCCGACGGTAGCGACGGCATGCTGAACTCGTCGCTCATCGATTTGCTCAGCACACTGCTGGCGATGCCGAGCACTCCGAGGAGTACGAGCCACACCGGCAGAACTATCCACTTGCGGCGGAAGGCGAATTTGCCCCACCGATAGAGGTATACGGACACGAATGAGTTCTCCTGGAGGTAACCGGGTTGTGCTGAGTTCAGGGCCCGTATACAGCACCTTCGCGGCCCGCTGTGCATGCGAACAGCTCCCCCGCCAGCCTCTATCTACCTACGCACGGTAGGGGTGATGATCGATAGCAAGCCGTAAGCGGAGGAGTAACCTCTAGTCGCGAGAGCCTACCGCACGCTCCGACAACACCGCCCTCGGCTCCAGCAGGCTCACGGCCTGAAACTGGAGCCATTGCCCGATCCTGAGCGCGCTACCGATTCGCCAGCAGCGGACACGGCACCGTGCCTGCGCACCCTCGCGTGCACAAACCCGTTGAGCCGGAGGGAGATTCGGTGTCACCGAGCGGCGTGTGCAATGTCTTGGCCCACAGAGCCGACGGCGGCGTTCAGCTCGGAAACCTGTGCTGTGAGGTACTTCGTTCGGGTCACCAGCTGATTCCCGGTACGTCAAGATGACCGAGTGTTGCAGGAGTTCCAGGACCTCGGTATCAATCTTCTTGCCGCATCGATCTCGTTCGGGGCGGGGCTTTCCGCCACTGAGCTGCGGCGACGGTGGCGTTCGCGCAGCAGCCGAGCGTTCTGGAAACCGTTCGCAGATGGAGAGTTTCGAGTCGTCACCCCGGTACACCGGCACGACGATCTGACGATCGACAAATCCGAATGGTTGGGCCAGAACGATCTGGCCGCGCTCCTCACCCTTCAGGGCGCAGCCGGAAGCTTGCGCATTCCGGCACAGTCCATTCGTCCGGCGAGTCGATTGAACGACGAGGATTGGCGCAGCAATCTGATCCTGATCGGCGGGCCGTCGACGAATACCGTGACCGGGGCGGCTCTCGAACGACTGCGTGTCGGCGTGGGTTTCGGCAGTCTCGGCGAGCCTCTGTCGGGCCGTCCAGAGGTCCACGACCGGCAGACCGGTCGGACGTGGTCGTTGGCAAATACCCCGGCGGGCAATACAGTCCGGACCGACCACGGCATCGTGGTCCGCGCCGCCAGCCCCTTCAACTCCCAGAAAACCGTCCTGGTTATCGCCGGTGCCACCTCATACGGCACCGCTGGTGCCGCCCGGTTGTGCGAGAGTTCGACATTCCTCGATCATCCAGCCGTTCGATCCGGCGACCCGTTCGAAGCAGTTTGCTCGGTGGATATAGCCGGTGGTGCTCCCCGAGAGGTCCAGGTGATGCTGGTCCGACCACTGAGCTGAGTCTCGAACTTTCGGCTCGCCGCGCCCGCCGCCGCCGCTGCGAACTAAACGACCACACCTTCGTTCCGACGGACTGTTCATTGCCGCTCGTCGCGACGGGCGTCCTTCAGCTGCTGAATTTCACGTTGTAGCGCTTGCCGGGCTTCTGCGGTGAAACGTCGCATTCCCATTTCGAGAACTGCCCGCGCTTGCGCCTCCGTGAAGCCGAACTGCGCGCTCAAGCTCTCGATGGCGTCCCGTTCGGATGATGCGTCAGCGACGAGCTCGACGAAATCACCGCGCCGATCGATAGCGGTGATCATGGCCGTCAGCACCGAGATCCGCTCGTCGGTGCGGTCCCTCAGCTCCTGCTCGTCACGTTGTAGCGCCTGCCGCGCCTCTGCGGTGAAACGTCGCATTCCCATTTCGAGAACTGCCCGCGCTTGCGCCTCGGTGAAACCGAACTGCGCGCTCAAGCTCTCGATGGCGTCCCGTTCGGATGATGCGTCAGCGACGAGCTCGACCAAATCACCGCGCCGATCGATAGCGGTCATCATGGCCGTCAGCACCGAGATCCGTTCCGTCACTGCGACGTCCGACCCCTCGGCCGCGAAGCCGGACAACTGCTGGATGACCTGCTGGCGCACCCGGTTCAGGTCGGCGCCCAGCTTCACGAGCACCTGCGCGGCAACCCCGTCGCCCTCGCGGATGGTACCGAGCAGAATGTGCTCGGTGCCGATGTAATTGTGGCCGAGTTGCAATGCTTCGCGCAGACTCAGCTCCAAGACTTTTTTGGCCCGCGGAGTGAACGGGATGTATCCGGACGGAGCCTGCCCGCCTTCGCCGATGATCTCCTCCACCTGGCTGCGCACGCCCTCCAGCGAAATGCCGAGCGATTCCAGCGTCTTGGCCGCGACACCCTCACCCTCATGGATCAGCCCCAGCAGGATGTGCTCGGTGCCGATGTAGTTGTGGTTGAGCATCCGGGCCTCTTCCTGAGCCAGGACAACGACGCGCCTCGCGCGGTCGGTAAACTTCTCGAACATCGCTCTCCCATCGGCCACGCGAAGACCTCCCGCTTGGCGGCCCGAGGCCCTTCATAACGATCCCACAGGCATTCGTCATACCCCGACAAAACGCGCTATGTCCGGGGAATTTCGGTGCCCTACTTCAACTTTCGACTTAGTCGAGAGTCACGACGCACGACCAAGGCCCGACTGGCGCGCGCCTAGGGCCGGACTGCTCGACGACCCTCCGGCCGGCGAACACGCAGTATCTCAACCGTGTACGTAGCCGCGGGGGTCCCGACCGGCCATGGCCTGAAGGGGTTCTGCCGATAATCCACTGAGGCTGTGCGATGTATGCCTGCGTGGACTGCCATACCCCGGAAGCCACGGTCCTGCTGTTCGAACCGCTGCGTAACGTGTTGGTCGCCAACGCGATTCATCCCATGCAGGCGAGGGCAGGACTGTGGGATGGACGAGCTTCGACTATGGCAGCTGTGGTGCTCATGGCGGCGGTGGCACCTGTGGTGGCTGACGCTGCGAGGCAGGCTCAAACTGGTGCGGCCGACGCTCGGTGCGGCCACGGCATTGGCAATGATCGTCAGCGCGATATTGCTGTTCAAGCACATCGGGTACGACGAGCAAGGCGAATCTGGACAGAGGCCGTTACGGGGGCCCTGTATGTCAGTCTACGTAGTGTCTCCGAACTGTGGTGCCGTTGCTCCTGAACTAACAACAAGCACTCTTGTCCTGTGCCAGTGCACTGAGCCCTAACCCTCGAGGGGGCCCATTGATGAAGTTCACGGGTAAGGCCGTCGCGCGCTTACCTAGAGTCGGCGGGCCACGCCGTCTGAACGAACGCGCGGAAACGCGGCTGGCCCGCCGTCCGGGACGGGCCAGCTGGCAATGGCCGTCCGCCGACTAGCCGCAAATCAGTGGTGGATCACCTCCCCAAGTCGCGGCAGGACGAGACGTTTCCAATTTCGCTCCATGGCATTGCGGACCATCTTCTGTCGACGGTCTTCAATGTCGAAACCTGTCTGCGTCAACAGAAGTCGTGTACCACGGCCCTGCGGCCGCATCGTCCAGTCGACGATCCACCGCGCCGGATGCTCCGGCTGCGGGTACATCGCACTGTAGGTCAATTGCTTACACGGTTCGGCCGTCAACACTTCGCAGGCGATCTCACTGATCGGCAAGGCCGGGATGGTGAATCGGAAGCGAGCACCGCCCGAGGCGGCGAACCCGTCCGGTCGAAACAGCCACCGCGCCAATAGATCCGGTTCGGTCAACGCGCGCCACACGACGTCCGGTGGTTGGGAGAAGAAGCTGCCCAGCTCGACGGCGGCAGGATTCAGCTGTGGATCAGCAATCACCGATGCACCACCTCGCCAAGGCGCTGCGGACCGCTGAGCGGACTTGAATTCAATTCGCTTGGCCTTCCTTGAATTTCGCCTCCATCTCCGCGGCGAGCTGCGGCTGCTCGGCCTCCATCTTCTGGACGTAGGCGACTGCGTCGCCGACGGTTCTCAGGCTCGCCAGGTCCTCGTCCGGGATCTTCGCGCCGTACTTGTCCTCCAGCTGCACGGCGATCTCCACCAGGGACAACGAGTCGATGTCCAGATCTTCGATGAAGCACTTCTCGGCCGTCACCTCGGAAGCCTCGATTCCGGTTACTTCCTCGACGATCTCCGCAATGCCGGCGACGATTTCTTCCTGCGTGGTAGCCACGAGCCATCCTCCTCGGTGTAATCACTTCTCCCAGTACGCCACTCGCCTTCCACCACGGCACTGGTTCCTCCGTGTGGGTTCGAACGGCAGTGCCAGTACGCTAAGAGCTCCACCGGGGTGGAGGTTCAATAGGTTGTGACAGACGACACACGCACCGGCGCGCTGGTGAGCATCGGGGAATTGGCGCGCACCACCGGTCTTGCGGTGCGAACGATCCGGTTCTACTGCGACGAGGGCATTCTGGAATCCCGCCGCAGCGCGGGCGGACATCGGATGTTCGATTTTGCCAGTGCCACCGAACGATTGCTGCTGGTCCGGCGGTTGCGCGCGCTCGGTCTCGGGCTGGGTGCTATCACCGAGGTGCTGCACGGGGCGCAGTCGATCGCCGAGGCCGTCGCTGCCGAAAGCGCGCGACTCGATATCGAATTCAGGACTTTGGCGTGGCGGCGGGCGTCACTGCGGGCGGTCGAGTCGGCTGCGCCGACGCAGCGGGCCGAGCGACTCGCGTTGCTGGCCGCCGCACAAGATGGTGGTGCAGCACACGATTGCCTACTCCGGTTCTGGCGGCGAATCCTCGCACCGATACCTCGGTATGACGTTGACATCTACGTGGGCTGGAATGTCCCGGAGCCACCCATTGACCCGTCCGTCGACGAGGTCGTCGCCTATGCCGAGTTGGCCGCTCTGGTCGCCGACCCGGAAATGAACCGCGCTGTGCGAAAGCAACTCTGGCGGAGTCAGCCGGAGCTGATCCGGGACCCGCGCGGACTGTACATGGACGTGGGCAACGTGATGACGGACGTGGTATTCCACGTATCGGCAGGCGTGCGCCCGCACAGCGGCAGCGAACTCGATCGCTTCGTCAACGCCCATGCCAGCGCGCGAGGGGAACGCGATTCTCCGCGTTTCCGCGAGCAATTGCTGACCGACGCAACCGACGGCGACCACCGAATTCATCGTTACTGGGCTCTGACAGGACAGTTCCTCGGAACTCGTGTCACCGTGGGGCAAGCCCACAACTGGGTGTACGACGCGCTGGCCCGCTCCACCGGCGCACCAGCAGCGTTCCCGCCTTACGGTTCACCACGTTACGGTTGAGGCCGGGCATCGGGATTCGCGGCGTGGCGGGGTCGGGATCAGCGGAGGGTTCCGCTGGTGGCGAGCGGATGCGGTGCCCGGCGATGGCACGATCGGGTTCGAGTGAATGGGACATGCGATGGAGATCAGCGAGTTCTTGACGCGCAAGCTGGAGCGACGCTTCGAGACATTCGATTTCGACGGAGACGGCCGAATCGCGCGTAGCGATTTCGAGAGCTCGGCGCGCGCGGTGGCCGCGGAGTTCGGCCACGAACCGGATTCGCCTGCCGCGCAACGGTTACTACACCTGAGCGTGCAGCTGTGGGGGCGCCTGGCATCGGCGGGCGATGTGAACATCGACCGATCGGTCGATCTATCCGAGTACAAGGAGGCTTTCGCGGAGGGTCTGCTGGTGACCGAGGAATCATTCGAACAGGGCTATCGGCCGTTCCTCGAAGCAATCATGGCGATCGCCGACGTTGACAGCGACGGCAAACTGAACGCCGAGGAGTACGTCCGCTGGACGGGGGCACTCATGCACCTGCCTGCCGACGATGCCCGCGAAATCCACCGCAGGCTCGACACCGACGGCGACGGCTTCGTCACCACTAACGATCTGCTCCAAGCCATCCACGACTACTACTTCGACGAGAATCCGGAAGGTGTCGGCAGCTGGCTGCTCGGCAAGCTACCCGGCTGACGCAAATTCAGGATCAGGCCATAGCCGGTATCTGCATCGGTGCGGTGACGTTCCATGTGGCCGGGACATCACGCATGAGCAGCGTGCAGTCGAGAGTTGCGCTGCCGCGCGGGAACCGGGTCCGGTCGTCGAAGAAGGTCGACCGGACAGTATGCGTGTGCGCCGGGTGCACCTGCCATTTGTCCGTGTTCAACTCGAGGCCGTCGAGGCGCCTGCCATCCCGGCTGGCGGAGAAACCGGTAGAACCGTGGCGGAAGAAGTCCGAGGCCGCGGCCAGATCGGGAAACACTGTGCTGCCCTCGAACTCGTCGACCGCGCGTACATCCACACTGACCTGGGTCGAATTGTCCCTACTCGTGTAGGCGACGTGCAGATCGTGCCGGCTCTCCTCGACGTCGAAGCGGGCAAAGCTGTGCATACCTGGGAACAGGCGCCCGCCGAGCAGCACATTCAATGGTGATCCGCTGTCCCGGCGCGGAATGTAGACACCACTCTCGACTCCCTCCGGGCCGTCCCACTCGACAGCAATTCGATGCGCGGCATTCTCGCTGCGCACGCCGACGGAGCTGGGCAGCCCGACCGGACGTACCTGACCGAGTCGAATGAGACAGATCCCCGCGACCGCCCAGTCGCCGACCAGATGCGGTCGCAGTGGCGCCGGTAGCAGGTTTGCCGCAACGTCGGGTTCGACGCGGTAATTGACCAATAGACGTCTCTCGATGACACTCGAAATTTGCGGCATCATGTAACGGATCCTCTCCTCTGGAGTCGGCTTCACCGCTGTTGCGGCGATACCGGCCCCTCCGGATTCGACGCTACACGGAATCGCCTGGCACTCAGTGCTGGCCGTTCCTCCACCCGATCGTAAGAAGCCGACGCCGGTCAGGTCCTGTTCCAGATCCGCTGGCCCCCACCAAATCTGGCGGGCGCATCCCGCCTCGGCGGGCGGTCGAAAACACGTGGCGGCGAGTCATTTCGGCATTTTCCAGCCGGTCCGGCCCGGCCGAGCGTGCCGAATCTAGACGACCTTGGCGGCGATCAGCAGATTCCAGATCTCCCCCTGGTCGACGACCTCGACGCCGAGTTTCTCCGCTTTGGTCAGCTTGCTCTCACCGACTCCCGCACCGGTGATGAGCAGGTCGGTATGCGCCGAGACCGAGGACGCCGCTGTCGCGCCCGCCTGCTCACACAGGCGTTGGAACGTCGGGCGGGCGACCTTCTCGCCGGAGCGCGGGTCGCTGATAGCGCCGGTGATCACCACCGTCTTGCCCGCCAGGGGCGCGCCCGCGGCAATGACCGGGGGAAGGTCCTCTTCGCGCACGTCCAGACAGACGCCCGCCGCTCGCAGCCGCTCCAGTTCCGGACGCAGGCGAGTGAGGTGCGCGACCAGGGACGCGGCGACCTTGGGTCCGATATCCTCCACCGCCACGAGCTTTTCCTCGCCCGCGTCGGCGACCTCCTCCAGGGAGCCGAATCCCGCCCGGGCCAGGCGAGCGGCGGTGCCGTCGGAGGCCATCGGGATCGCCAGGCCGATCAGCGCGCGGCGCAGGCCGATGGAACGACTCGCATCGATCGAGTCGATCATGCGCGCGGCCGAGACCTCGCCGATGCGATCGAACTCGAGCAGGCGCTCCTTTGTCAGCGTGTAGAAGTCCGACGGACTCTCCAGGATGCCCGCCTCGGCCAGACGTTCGATCCACACCTGCCCGATGGCATCGATGTCGGCCGCGGCCCGCGACGCCCAGTGGATCAACCTGCGCACGGTCTGTGCGGGGCACGAGACGTTGGTGCAGAACAGTTCTCGGCTGTTGCCCTGCTCGGTCACCGGCTGCTCGCACGAGGGGCAGGCGGCGGGCGGCACGATCTCGCGCTCCTCGCCTGTGCGTTTGGCGGCGTCGAGAACGCCTGCCACGAACGGGATCACGTCGCCCGCGCGGCGCACCAGCACCGTGTCACCGACCTTGATGTCGCGGGCGCGGATCACCTCTTGGTTGGCCAGCGTGGCCTTCGTGACCGTCGTGCCGCCCACGAACACCGGCTCCAGCCACGCGACCGGGACGATTTTGCCCGTCTTGCCGACGTCCCAGATCACCTCGCGCAACAGTGTGGTCTTCTCCTCGGCGGCGAACTTGAACGCCAGCGCGCCACGAGGGGAGTTCGATCGAGTCCCGGCCGCCGCGTAGGCATCCCGGTCGGCCAGCCGCAGTACCGCGCCGTCGAGGTCGTAGTCCAGCTCGTTGCGACCTTGCTCGATCGCGGTGATCGCCGCCTGCGCCTGCTCGGCGTCGATGCAGTGCCGCATCTGCGCACCGGCGATGCCCAGCGCCCGCAGCCCCTCTTCGAGGTCGACTGCGGCGCCGCCGTCGGAGGTATCCAAGTCGAAGCCGAAGAACCGCAGGCGGCGTTCGGAGACCGTGGCCGGGTCCTTCGCGCGCAGCGTGCCCGCCGCGGCGTTGCGTGGGTTGATCAGCGGCTTGTCCGGGTGCGCGGTGTTGTAGGCGACGAAGGTCGAACGCAGCATTACTGCCTCGCCACGGACTTCCACCCGGCCCGGGGCGTCGATCCGCTCCGGAATACCGTCGACCAACGCACGGACCAGCATGGTCACGTCGTCACCGGTGGTGCCGTCACCGCGGGTCACCGCACGCGCCAGCCGCCCGTCCTCGAAGACCAAAGCCAGGGACAAGCCGTCCAGCTTCGGCATCACCACCACCGACTGGCCGGGGAAGCGGTTGAAGAAGGCCGCCACCTGCTCAGGCTTGGTCGCCTTCTCCAGTGACAACATCGGCCGCGAGTGCCGGATCGGGGCGTGCAGCACTGCGGGCGCACCGACCTGCTCCAACGGATTCGGGTCGGGCGCGAGGTCGGGGTGCGCCTCGATCAGGCTGCGTAACTCGTCCTCGATCGCGTCGTACTCGGCGTCCGCGACCAGCGGCGAGCCCTGATAGTAGGCGTCGCGCAGCACCACGATACGGTCGGCGAGCTGCTGGATATGTTCCCCAGTTTCCACAGCACCCGACGCTACCGATAGCCACCGACACGCATAGCGCCCGCTACTTCGGTTCGAGCACGAACACCGGGATCTGCCGGTCGGTCTTTTCCTGATACTCGGCGTAGGGCGGGTAGGCGGCCACCGCCCGCTCCCACCACTCGGCTCGCTCCACGCCCTCGACCTCACGCGCGACGTAGTCCTTCGTCACGGTGCCGTCCTGTAGCGGGAACTCCGGGTAGGCCTTGATGTTGTAGTACCAGGTCGGGTGCTCAGGGGCGCCGCCCTTGGACGCCACCACCGCATAGTTGCCGTTGTGCTCCACACGCATCACCGGGGTGTAGCGCAGTTTTCCGGTCTTCGCGCCGCGCAGGGTCAGCAACACCACTGGCGACCCGAGAACCTCGACGCCTTCCGTGGTCCCGGTCTCGAGGATCTGCTTCGTCTGGTCCTGTACCCACTCGGTGGGGCTGAGTTCTGCGGATTCACTTGCCATGACCACGCCAACAATCCTTGCGTCCGCCTTATTCCCGCGCCGTCAACCTACTGCGAATCTCACGCGGCACACACAAATACGTCCCATGAATATGTTGACCTCGAGCGCACTCGAGGTTCAAGACTGTCGGCTATGACGACATGGATTTGTGACGGATGCGGACTCGAACACGCGGCGTCCGAGACACCGCCCGCCGCCGACGGCTGCGTCTTCGCCACCGACGAGGTCAGCGTCGAGGAACGCGGCGACCTCGGACCACACGGGCGATGGACCACCCACGACGAACTGGCCCGGCAACCACACACCACCGAACACCGCGACCACGGACGCGGCGTGCACAGCCTGCGCCGCGAACCGAGATTCGCGATCGGCCACTGGTCGTTTCTCGTACAAACTCCGCACGGCAACCTGCTGTGGGATCCGCCCGCCTACATCGATGACGACATCGTCGGCACGGTCGATCGACTCGGCGGCGTCGCGGTGATCGCCACCAGCCATCCGCACATGTTCGCCGCGCAGGTCAGCTGGAGCCATGCGTTCGGCAAGGCGCCGGTGCTGGTGAACGCCGCCGACCGAGAATGGGTACCGCGCCCCGATCCGGTGCTCGAATATTGGACGGGCCGCATCGAGCCGCTACCCGGCGTCGACCTCATCCAGCTCGGTGGGCACATGCGCGGCAGTTCGGTCGCACTTACCGCCGACGGCACCCTGCTCACCGGGGACACCATCACCGGCAGCCTCGCCCCCGGCTGGGTAACGTTCCAGCGCAACTTCCCCAAGCACATACCGCTCTCGGCCGCCGTGGTGCGCCGCATCGTCGACGGGCTCGAACCGTACGAGTACGACCGGCTCTACACCCTGGGCGGTCACACGATCGATCACGACGCCGCGCAAGCCGTCCGCCGGTCGGCCGAGCGGCACATCCGCTGGGTCAGCGGCGAATTCGATCATCTGACCTGACGCCGGACTACGCCATGGCCGAAGCGGAAGGCCAGTTCTAGCTCAGCTGCTCGGCTAGCCCGACAATGATTCCCTACGTGCGCTTTGGTGCGCACGACAGTAGTGACCTACTGCGACAAGGAAACTCATCGCCGGCGGTTACGCGGCGAGGCGGGTCGTCGCTGGGCTCGCGACAGCCGACGGTCATGTCTCGCACACGATAACCCGGTGACGTCGGTGGTCATCCCCGCGATAATGGCCGACGTGGAGGAGGTCGAGGTCGTCGTCGCCCATCATGAGCGCGCGACCCTGCGCGTCGGTGACGTGTTCCTGAAGATCGACGCCGATCAGACGCGCACCGACGTCGAGGTCGAAGCGATGGCTATGGCGCCGATCCCGACTCCGGAGGTGCTGTGGCGCAAGCCACCTGTGCTCGCGCTCGCCGCCCTCCCCGGTACGGCACTCGGCCGCCTCGGCGAGCCGTCGACCGCGTCGTCAGCGGCGTGGGCCGCGGCGGGTGCTGCCACGCGGGTGCTGCACGACGCACCGCTGCCGCCATGGCCCGGCCGCAGCCTTGACGAGATCGCATCGCGCCTCGACGGCGAATGCGCGTGGCTCGTCACGAACGGCGTTCTTCCCACCGACCTGATCACGCGCAACCGCCGGGTTGCCGAGGCTGTGTTCCGGTCGTGGACACCGGTGTTCACGCACGGCGACTTGCAGGTCGCCCACGTGTTCGTCGACGGTGACGAGGTCACCGGCGTGGTCGATTGGTCCGAGGCGAGCCAAGGCGATGCCCTGTTCGACCTCGCCAGCCTGACGCTCGGACACGAGGAGCACCTCGGCGACGTCGTCGCCGGCTACGGCACCGACGTCGACCTCGACGTGATCCGCGCGTGGTGGTCGTTGCGAAGCCTGCGGGCGATCCGTTGGCTGGTCGAGCACGGCTTCGACCCGACCGCGCCAGGCTGCGAGGTCGACGTGCTGAGATCCCGGATGTGAGTCTGCTTGAACCCGAAGGGGTGCCATTCGATTCGGTCCAAATACCGAGACACGCTGCGCTTCACCACGTTCGCTGATCACGGAGCCAGTCGTCCACCAAGCCGGAGACTCGTTCCGGCGTGGGATCGGACTTGATCATTGCGCTGATGCGCTGGGCTTGTGCGGTTGTGGGCAAGAAGCCCACCAAGAGGGCGGGGAGGAAGAGTCTGCGGGCCAGTAGCTCTTGCGCCGATGTCATCTGTGGCCTGCGGACTACCGAGACGTTGACGCGGATCGCGTGTTCATTGCCCCGCGGCACACCCGGTCGGTCGGACTCGATTGCGGCGTAACGAAATCCATGCGCGAGGTTACAGGCGGAGCAGTTCATCGGTCCGCGGCTGAGACGGTTGCCGCACTCCTCGCAGACGATCCGATCGAGCGCGGCGTCGACGATTCGCCAGTCGTGCTGGTCGGGTTCGGCAGTTATCAACCGGGCGACGTCGAGTTCATTTTCGCCCTGCCACTGATCGAAGAAGCAATGCCACTTCTCCTCTACGATGCCGTCGACGAGGCGCCGACATCGACGGCAGTCGGGTGCTCCACCGTATTCGTAACCGCCGCACTCGTCGCATCGCGCCAGAGCGGCACCGACCGCGGGTCTCATACTCGCAATCATCGCGCCGGCGCCGCGATCAGCGCCAGCGTAGCCCGCGCAGGATCCCCGAGGCGGACCGTGGCAACGGGCTCGCGCGGCCACTCCAGAGTTGTTCAGGCGGGCGTGATCTCGATGCCGACGGTGCCGGATTTGCCGCGACGCAGGATGCTGCCCGTCACGATGACCGGGCCGAGCAGCCAGTACTTGCGCTTGAGGAGTTTGCGGACCTGTTCGGTGCCGTCGGCGTCGAGAACGCGGCCGATTCCCTCGACGATTTCGCCGCGGGTCCGCTTCCCGCTTGGGTCACAGGTCTGCGCGGTGAGCGCCGGATTATTGCGCAGACGCTTGACTTTCCAGCTGTCGGTGGCCGTCCAGACATAGAGTTTGCTGTCGTCGAAAACGGCCCACATGGGCGCGCTGACCGGAGTGCCGTCCTTCCGGAAGGTGGTCAACAGAACGTAGCCGCCCTTGCCGACAGTGCCGAGAGTGTTCGTCATACGGGCAGCGTATCCGGCGGGGCCTGCCGCACTTTACCTGCGGCACAATCCGAAACCGCGCATTGCGACTCGTCGATGCCGCTATGCTGCGGAGATACGGCAAACGTGCAGTGGGGGTTGCTATGCTCGTTCGTGTTGGCGTCGTGCCCGGCATGGGCGGAATACGTTGGCGGGGCAGCAGATTCGCCGCCGGAATCATCGTGGCGGCCGGATGCGTTGTCGCCACGCCGGGTACGGCCGCAGCGGATCTGCCGCCCGGCTGTAGCGAATCCGGCGACATGGTGACGTGCATCTACCAATTCACCGGCGGGGAACAGACTTTCGAGGTGCCGGGCGGAGTGACTTCCGTGCGGGTGACCGCTATCGGCGGCCGGGCCGCGTTCAACAACAATTACCCCGGCGACATGGTCGTCGCGCCGCTGGATGTCGTACCGGAAACCACCTTGTACGTCATGGTCGGCGGTTCGGGCGGAGACGGCCCGGACCGAGGCGGTTTCAACGGCGGCGGCCCGGGCGGCGGGGGCAACTTCCCCGGCGTGGGCGGCGGTGGCGCGTCTGATGTTCGCCTCCTGCCGTCCGATGCTCCGGGCAGTCTGCGATCACGGTTGATTGTCGCCGCGGGTGCACCGGGGCCCAGCGGGTTCCACAGTCCCGGCCGGGGACGCACGGGCGGCGATGCGACCACCGAGGCGGGCGGGACGGGCGCGACGCCCGATCCCGGTGGTGCGGCAGGCTCGGACGGCGCGTTGGCCGCCGGCGGCGCGGGCGGAGACGGTTACTGCGGCGGTGGCGGGGGTGCGGGCGGCTACTACGGTGGTGGCGGTGGCGCTTCCGCTCCGAACCTGCTCACCTGCGGTGACGGCGGCAAGGGCTCGTCGTATGGTCCGGCCGACGCCGTGATCAGTCGTCCGCGCCCGGTCGAAGTCGCTGTGGTCAAAATCCAATATGCCGCGCCGCGCTGACGCAAGGGCCCGTCACCGGCACGCCAATCTTGGCTCTGGCGCAAATTCGGCGATCTGCCCGGCCAGTTGTGGCGACGAGATGCGTTGTGCGAGCTCTGATTCAGAGAAACTGTCCGCTGGCTAGATACGGCGCCGGGGTCGGCATGTTGCGGACGGCGAGGTAGCCTTCTTGACCGATGCGGAGCCCGGCCGCCAGCCCGACGTCGACTGCCCACTCGTTGGCGGTGGTGATGCAGTTGACGAGCGTGTCCGCCTGCGCGGCGGCGAGCGCTTCCCAGAGCAGGTTCGCCGCGGTGCGGTGATCAGCCGCGGCCAGCAGAATCGGACGTCCTCGGTCATCGAGGTAGACGTATCCTGGCTTGTCGGCGCGGGACACGACCAAACGATTTCCGGTCAACAGATATTGGTGATCGGCGCCGTGCCCGGCCCCGCGCAGCTGGTGGTCCAGCCGGTTCATCCAGTCGAAGTCGTCGGCCGACCCGTCGGACAGTCCGGTCACCGCCGGCAGAGTGGAGCGGTCGACGGTGCCGATCATGCGCATCTGGGGGTGCAGCGAAAACCCGGCCAATCGGTAACGCCGGGTGGCTGCGGGATGCACGGTGGAGGAGAACATTCCCGGACGACTGCCAGCGTGCGTCAGTACGGCGTCGAGCAGCCGTTTCCCGATGCCGTGACCCTGTCGGTTCGCCAGGACGCCATAGGTTGCCAAGTACCACAGATGATCACGGTTCTGCGAGATCGCGAATCCCACGATCTGCTCGCCGTCGACCGCGACCCAGCAGCCGCACGGATCGATCTCGAGGAAGTAGCGCATGCGATCGATCCACCGCTTGGCAGCCTGCTCCGATCGAGGTTCGGGCTCGGGCTCGCTGACCCGTCGATTACGCCGATCACTGTCGAGGAATACCGCGTCAGAAGTGCGTTCAGCGCTGGGTAGGTCGTCCACATGCAGCGGCCTGACCGCTACGCAATCCATTCGCTCACGCTACGAACAACTCAGTGTGCAGGAAACTGATTTTCCGGATCGTGGGACAAAATGCGCACTAGCGCTTGATGATTCATCATATCGGGTTGCTCTGAACTTCGAGTACATCCGGCTCAGCTGCGATCGAGCAGGTACCCGCGGCGGGGCATGTGGTGCCAGCACACGCGGCGATCGGCGCCCACGGGACTGCCAGATGCCTGACTACTCCCCTGGACAATCCGGACCATTGGCGGCGAAGATGGCTCCATGTTCCGACGCGCCGGTGTCGACCCAGCGGTCGAACAAGTCAGACAGCTGGCGGATTCGCTCGAGGTGCCGCGGCCGTGGCATCTGGAAACCTTCGTAGCGCACGTTGCGGAGCGGGTGGGCAAGCCGATTCTGATTGTTCCGCACCAAGATCTGACCACGGGTGGATTTCCGTGCGGACTCGTCGTCGAACGCGCCGACGATATCGTCATCGTCCACGACGCGGCCAGCTCCGGCTATCACACCGACCACATCGTGATGCACGAGATCGCCCATCTATTGCTCGACCACGCCGGATTCGTTTCGCCGGGAGCCCAGCGCCGGACGCTCGCGGCACTGTTCCCCGACCTGGATATCGATAGCGTGCTGCGCGTGCTCTCCCGCAGCGATTACGACGATGTCGATGAGAACCAGGCCGAACTTTTCGCATCGATGCTCATGTCCAACGTCGACGTCGACGTCAAGCGGCCGCGTTCGGTGCTCGGCCGCCTGGTCTTTCAGCGCTGAGTCCCGCGAACAATGGTGACGTCCACGCTACCGACGGCGGTAACGCTGCCCACAGTTGTCGCCGCCATCCTGTTGCTCACCGGCCGCGTCGTCGGCTTGCTCAGTACCGAGCTCGACCGGCATGTCACCATCGCCTTCGGCTGTGTCGTCGCCACGGCGGCAACCAGGGAACCGACAGTGTGCCGCCTCATCACCGATCTATCCAGCGGATTGCTCTCGGAAGAACTGATCCTCGAACTCGGCGCGGTCGGTTTCAATGTCGGTTATGCGGCCGGACTGCTGATCGGGGCGGCGCTGCTGCATCGTTCCCGCTCGCCGCGCATCTGCTACGGGCTTGCTGCCGTATTCAGCGTGGCGGCACTGTGCTGCAGCACATTCGGCGATGGCAATGGCACGATCTTCGAACGCGCCGGATGGGGACAGTTCGGATACTGGCTGTGCACGGCGCCGATCGGTACGGCGATGGCCGTGCTCGTCATCCGGGCGGCCGGTGCCGAACTACGCAACCGAGTCGGTCGCCGTGAGGCGGCGATGTACGTGGCGATACTCCTCGCGGGCGTCGCGGTGCTCGGACGCATCGGCGCCACCATGACGGCGGCCGCCATCCGGATCAGCGGGCCGCACAACTCGTTTACCGCCTTCCAGGCCGAAATCGACCGCAACGGGGTGTTTTTCGATCTCGTGCTGTGCATGGGATTGACGATGATCGCCATACTCGCCGCGGCACGCAGCCGGATGGGCGTAGCCGATCTGACGCGCCACCGAAAAGCGCTTCGCCCCCTCTGGGCCGAACTGACCACCGCATGCCCGGAGATCGTGCACCACAGCCCCGTGCCGCTCGGCGCCCAGCCCAACCGATATCTCTTACACCGCACCGTCATCGAGATCCGGGACAGCATCCTGGCCCTGGCCCGCTACGCGACACCGCACCCACCCGATATCGAGGCGGCGATTTCCAGCGCCGCCCCAACCGGCCAGGCATATGACGCACTGGACCGCGCCGTCCTGCTCGTTCGCGCCCGAGACGCCAAGGCGCACGGCAACCCACCGACCGGAAGCCGCTATTTCGCACTCTCGGCCGCCGACAGCCTCCTCGACGAGGTCGCCGAATTGACAGCCATCAGTGCGCAGTGGCCGGTCGCCGAGGCCATCGCGGCGCGGGCCGGTCAGCGCACCACGCTGTAACTCGACCGCGTCGTAGCGGTCAGGGCAGGCCGCCCGGCTATCGGCGCGTCGAGGGCCGACGCCGTCGCGTTGGCGGCCCGCCGGATTGCCGACACGACACTGGAACCGGTGCCCTGGCCGTGCATGCCGAGCAGTACCGGCCCGGCGGTGAGCTGTTGCGCGGCGACTCGCCGGACATCGCCGCGCAGTAGGCGGCGGTATTCGCCCGGCTGATCGCTGAACTGGCGGACGCGAGTGTCGCGCCGCCGCTGCCGTATCCGCGCTGGGCGCGTTGGGATCACACCGATTCCGGGTTGTGGCCGACGATCGAGTTCCTCAATGAGCGTGACCAGAGCAGCGTGCCCGCGTACGTCGTCGACACGGCCGAGCGTGCCCGCAAGCGACTGCTGGCCGCCGACTTGCGGGTCAGCCGAGGCAGGATCGGACTGCTTCGGACAGGCTCGATGCCCGCGGGTCGTCGGGGCGGAAGTTCCAGAGGTTGGTGACGTAGCCGAAGCCGACACCGCTATCGGGGTCCGCGAACCCGATTGATCCGCCGGAGCCCGGATGGCCGAACGACTGCGGCCCGATCATCGGCAGCATCGGGCAGGCTCGCCAAAATCCGAGGGACATGTTGAAGGAGCGGTCGGCCGGGATGTTCAGCTGCGGCGGCAGCTCGTGCATCCGCGTCTTATCGGTCTGGACGGCTGTCGCCCGTTCGACGGTGGCCGGATCGAGCAGCCGCACTCCATCGACATCGCTGACCGTGGCGGCGTACATCCGTGCCAGCGAACTCGCGTCGGCGACCATGTTCGCGGCGGGGAACTCTGCCGCGCGCCAGGCACGCGTGGTGTAGTACGCGGTCTCGGGGTCGGCCATGTTGTCCAAGGCGCCGCCCAGCGAACCGGCGCGCATTTGGACCGAGTCCGGACCCCAGACGGCGTCGAACCATGCGGTTACCGTGTCCTTATCGAGCCCGGTGGCCTTGACCATTCCCGCGATCAGCTCCTCCAGGCTGAACGGAGCGGCGTACTCGATGCGGGCCAACCGCTTCTCGTGTTCTTCTGGCAGTCCGATCCAGGCGCTCAGTCCGAGTGGGGCGGCCACCTCGTCGGCGAAGAACGTGCCGAGCGACTTCCCGGAGATCCGGCGCACCACTTCGCCGACCAGAAACCCGTATGTGACGCTGTGGTAGAGATGCTCCGTGCCCGGCTGCCACAGCGGCGGCTGCGCTTCGAGTGCGCGGATGACCGGGTTCCAGGCGCACGCCTGCTCGAACGTCAACGGTCCGTCGACGATCGGCAGACCAGCCTGGTGGGACAGCAACCAGCGCACCGGAATCCGGTCCTTGCCGTTGGCACCGAACTCAGGCCAATAGTCGACCACCGGGGCGTCCAGATCCAGCTCACCGCGCTGTGCCAGCAGGTGGGCGCAGATCGCGGTAGCGCCTTTGGTCGTGGAAGCGACCCGGACGACGGTGTTTTCGTCCCACGGTCGGTTCGCCTCGCGATCGGCGACGCCGTCCGCCTCGCCTCCGGCGATGCCGTCCCACAGGTCGACGACACGGCGGCCGTCCACGTAAACGCAGCACGCCGCACCCAATTCGCCGGGGTTTCTGTCGAAGTTCGCGCGGAACGCGTCGGCGACCTTGCCCCAGCCGTCCTCGACGCCGTTCTCGCGGCCGTGGTGGTCCTGACCTGATGCCCTGCTTGTCGTGCCTGCCATTGCTGTAACCCTCTTCTCGATCCCGGCGCCGATCACTGCGATCGGCACCTACCACTGTAGGCCAATTATATGTATGTGTATACGTATAGGCGATCGCATGCGCGATTGGCAGGATTCCGCGTCACGGTCGGTAGCGGTACATGACGCACTCGCAGATTCCGGAGCTTCCCCAGCCGCGCATTAGGTTGGAGCGCAATACTATTCGCGGGATCGGCACAATCGGGCTCACTCCGCACAAGTCCTACCGAGAGTCGAGGATGTCCTCGATTTGTGCGAGATAGTCGAGCAGATCCCCGATTTCGGCCAGCGGCACGCCCGCCCCGGCCAGCGTCCGGACCTGCACCAGCCGCAGCAACTCGGCCGATCGGTACCGCCGACAACCGCAGCTGTCACGTTCTGGTTCGTCGATCAGTCCGTGGCGGTGGTAGTGCCGGACCGTCGTCACCGCAATTCCGGCGAATGCTGCCGCCTGGCCGATCGTGAACCCATCTCCGGCGGCATCCGTTGTCTCACAGAACTTTTCCGGGCCTTGCATGCGGATCGCCGGAGCTTGGTTCGTCATCGCAGGGTCCTAACCGCCTTCTCCGGCGGCGCGCTCGATGGCGTCGGTCAACCGTTTGCGTTCGCGGCTTTTCCACGAGTCCTCTTGGTAGTTGCGTGCGAACGTCTCGATGAACTCCACCGGGTCGTCCCCGACGATCTCACCGATCGGGGTTCCGTCCGCCGCGCTCTGCTCGAACAGATCGATGAGATCCTCGAAGATCGCGGCGCTGCCCCCAGGCCCGAGGATCATCAGGTACCGCTCGAGCGCATCGACCGCTGTGCGATAGCCCTGGGGCAGTTGCTCCTTGCGCGCCTTGTACTTCCACCACCGCCGCTTGTCTCCCATATCGCCGATCACCTTCGAGGTGAGCTTTGAAATGTCCATGGTCATCTGCCTCCTTCATGGAGCTGTTCGAGCCGTTCGGAAAGGAAGCTCCACTGAGTAGTGCCGGTGCAAGCCGTCATTTGGCGGCTGCTCGATGCGGGCCACCACTTCCGCTGAGGTCGCGACTGGGCCGTGGTGCGATGCCCCTGTGGACCGGCGGCACCCGGTTACGGCAGTCGACTTTCTCGCCTCAATGTCTTCCCCTACACCGCGCGGTCGTGGCGAATCTTGTTGCGCTCGGCGAGATCACGTGTCCGTCGGGCGAGCTCATGGTGGTCGATGGTGGCTATCTCGGGCTGACACCTGCTCCCGCCATGATCGTCCGGTCACTGATGTGTGCGTCAGTCTGTCGCCCACGAGGGCAAGGGTTCGCGTGCCGCCAACCACTGTTGCGGGATCCCGCGTGTCTCCCCTGTACTTTCGACCCCGGTGTGTGCGGCCACGATTCCACCGACGATCGCAGCCGTGGTGTCCACGTCCCCACCGGCCTCGACGCACGCGGTGACGGCGGCCGGATAGTCACCGAGAAAGGTAGCGGCCGCCCACAGGGTGAACGGCACCGTGTCTTGAGCGCTGACCTGTGCGCCGTTGCCGAGCTCGTAAGCCGCTTGGGCTACCGATCGACCCAGTAGCTTCCTGGCTCGACGAACACCCTCCGCGGTCCGGCCATCGACCAGATACGGCTCCACCGCATCCAACAATTCAATTGGCGCACAGCCTTTTCCACGAGTCGCCGCAGCGTGGCCAGCCGCTACGGCCACCGCCATGGCACCCACGATCGCTTCCGGATGCTGATGGGTGACCTCAGCCGACAGCGCGGCCTGCGCCGCCGCGCGATCAAGGTCTGCGGCGAAGTACGCCCCGAGCGGAGCGACCCGCATCGCAGCTCCATTTCCCCACGAGCCACAACCGCCGAATGCAGCAGTTGCCGCTTCGACCCACGGACACCCGTCGCGAATCTGGTGCAGCACAACGACTGTGCCGCCGCCGTAGCCACGATAGGGTTCGCAGCGATCCGCGAACGCGGCCGCGAGTGCGTCGCGGTCGACCCGCCCGCGGCGGCGAATTTCCGAGTACACCGAACAGGCCATCTCGGTGTCATCGGTCCATGGCCACGGTGGCGCCGGTGGCCGCCCGGCAAGAAGCTCAGATACGGAACTGCCGGGCACAAAGAACTGAGCACCCAGCGCATCGCCAACGGACAAACCCTTGAGGCTGTCATAGGCAATATCAAAATCCAACGACATACCGATGCAATGGTGCCAACGGCGACCAGTCGGCGCAACACCCGAACTCTCCACCGGCAGCCTTACATTCCCAACGGTCTGCTCGTTCGGACCGTTGGGCGCATCGACAACTGCATGTGGCCTGTTCCCCAAGCACGTAATTTTTCGATGATTGCGCCACTCACGATCATGAAAACGAGCCTTCGGCGTGGTGGGCCAGGCGAAAGCAGGTTCGCGCACGGTTGGGTTGGGTAGTGCGCCGCAACGTTGGCGGTGTCGTAGGCGGGTTGACGGGTCACGCTGCGGCGCTCCCAATCCAGTTGCGGGGCCGAGGATTTGCAGGCGCCGTGTCGTTCCGCGGGATAGGACCGCCGGGCACAGTACTGCTGTTCGGGTGGTGCCAGCACTACATGAAATGCGGGTGTGCGCCCGCTCGTTCCGTTCCTTGGCGGATTCTATCGTCAGTGGTCATGGCTTCTGACACAACGCATCTCGGACCAACCGACAGTCGTTCTGCCGCAGCGCAATTCACCGAGGCGCGGCTGAGGGGCACACCGGAGGATCCGCTCCGCCGCCAGGCTGCGCGAGATGCCCATCGCTCCTCAACGGGAAGTTGTCGGACGGCACGAATGTGTCTCGAGGGGAAACCCAAATTGGCCGGGGCTCTCGCGTTGGTGGCGGTTGTTTTGGTCGGAGGCGTCGGATGTGGCAGCGCGGATAGCACGCGCGAGCTCGCCGAGTTCTATACCCAGCGCATCATCTGGGGCTCGTGTTCGGGATTCGCCGGTGGTGACAAGCTGGGACCGGAGGTCGAGTGCGCCAAAGTGTTGGTGCCGATCGACTACGACAAGCCGAACGGGACTACGGGCAAGGTCGCGATCTCACGGCTCCGCGCGCGGGGCGACCGGGTCGGTTCGATCGTGGTCAATCCCGGCGGTCCGGGTGCATCGGGACTGGATAAGGCCGACACACTTGGCAAGACGGCGCTCGGTGAGCGGTTCGATGTCGTGGGTTTCGACCTGCGCGGATCAGGTGCCTCAACGCCCAAGATCGAATGTCTGACCCTGTCGGAGACCGCGACACTCCGCCCAGACGATTACCAAACCGATTGGTCACCAAGCGGAGTCGAGACGGTGGAACGAAACAACCGTGACTACGTCGACAAATGTGTCGAACGATCGGGCACCGAATTGCTCGGCCACGTGGGCACCCGCGAGGTCGCCCGTGATCTCGACGTCATCCGCGCCGTGCTGGGCGAGGAGAAGCTGACCTATCTCGGATACTCCTACGGGGCCCGGCTCGGATCTACCTACGCCGAAGCGTTCCCGCGCAATGTCCGCGCCATGGTCCTCGACAGCGGAGTACCGCTGGACGGTCCAGTGGCCGACCTGGTGAAGTTCTATGCCAGCCTGCAGCAGGCTTTCGACACATACGCGCGAGACTGTGCCGAAAACGTCGACTGCCCGGTCGAGGCCGACCCGAGTCGAGCTTCACACGTACTGCAGAGACTGCTGAATCCCCTGATCGGGCAACCGATCCCGGTCGGTACCCGGACGCTGACCTATAGCGGCGCCGTGACCGCGATTGTCGCCGCGCTCTACAACCCAGCCGGGTGGTCGACGATCACGTCCGGCCTCCAGCAGCTGCGATCCGGACGCGGCGACATCCTGCTCGATGCCGCCGAGACCGTGCCCGGCATCGTGGACACGACCGTGCAGACTGCCGTCTTCTGCCTGGACGACCCCCGAACTACCGACCGTGCCGCGGCAGCGGCCCGACAGGAGCGGATGTTTGCCGCCGCACCTTTCCTCAACGACGGAAACTTCAAGGGCCAAGCCCCGCTCGACAAATGCGCCTTCTGGCCGACCCCACCCACTGGCACACCACACACGTTCTCGGTGTCCGGGTTACCCCCGATGGTTGTCGTCGCCGCCACCGGCGACCCGGCCGCCCCCTACGACGGCAACCAGAAACTCGCCCACCAACTGAACAGCCCATTGATCACTTACCGTGGAACACAACATGGCGTCTTCCTACTCAGCGGTTCGACCTGCGTCGACGCCCCCGTACTCAACTACCTCACCGAACTGACGCCACCCGCTGACGGACTCCTCTGCCAGCCGGCCTGAATATTCCGACCGCAGACACGCCTCCGACCGGGCGGTACCGCCGATGGCCGGTACCGCCGCGATCGGGGTGGTCGTGCATCTGCTGGTTACCGTTGTCGAGGAGGGCCGAGACCTGTCCTCGATGAGCGGCATCCTGGCCGACAGGTCCTATCGGCTGGCCTGACGGGCCGGTCTCACTTCAGGTGCCGGGTGAAGAACCGGTTCGCGGCGTCCGCCTCGAACTCCGGGACGCCGGTGTGCCCGCCCATATTGGCGTGCAGCGTCTTCTCTTTGGAGCCGAAGGCGTCGAACAGGTCCAGGGCCAGCTGCCGGTCATTTCCTTCGTCGTCCCACTGCAGCAGGACATGCAGCGGAATGGTGACCTGGCGGGCCTCCTCGAACATGCTGCGGGGCACGAAACTCCCGGCGAAGAGAAGGGCCGCCGAGATGCGCGGCTCGACCACCGCCAGCCGGATGCCGATGGCAATCACCCCGCCCGAGTACCCGACCGGACCATCGATCTCGGGCAGCGAAAGTAGGGCGTCCATGGCGGCCCGCCATTCCGGGACCGCCTTGTCGACCAGCGGGCTGACGAGCCGGTCGACGATCTCGTCGGCGACCGGCTCACCGGCCTCGATCGCTCGGCGCAGGTCGGCGCGGGCCTGCTCGGCGTGGGCCGAACGGGGCCGGTCACCGGCCCAGGGAAGCTCGATGGTGGCCGCGGCGAAGCCCTCCGCCGCGGCATGCTGGGCGCGAGCCACCAGTCGGGGGTACATCCTGTGCAGTCCGCCGGGGTGGCCGACCAGGATCAGCGGCGCCGATGCGGATGCGGATGCGGCGGGCGTCCACAGGATGCCAGGGATCTCGCCGAGGGTGAATTCGCGTTCGAGGACGCCGTCGTCGAGGCGCTGTTCAGAAGTGAATTGCATGGTCGTGCCTTTCGGGAGTGCTCTTGAACGGCGCTCCCGGACGACCTATCGCCCGACCGTGACCCCAGAGAGGAGCACCCATGTCGATACTGCGTTCACGGGTACCACCTCCTCGTTCTCTCGCACGGTCTCCAGAAAACTAGCAGTGGGTCGCCGTGGTCGCCAACAGGTTTTGGCGGGGCTCCGTAAATATGAAATCGTTCCGCACACACGAATTTTGTTGTGCGGCACCAGGCGTCGACGGCTAGTTGGCGAGCTCGCTGTGCTGGTCGGACGAGCGGCGACGGATGAAAGCGAGTAGGTCGGGGCCGCCGCGTAGGCACCAGAGCGCGATCACGGGGTCGCAGATCGCGCAGCCGAGCGAGGAATTGTGCGCGAAGGGGACGATCGGATGGCCTTTGAGGTGATGCAACACGTCGGACGCAGTGTGCAGCAGCCAAGCGATTCCGATGAACGTCCATGAATTCAGGCCACGGAATGCGCAGTAGGTGATGGCGGCGGCGAACAGGTACTCCCAGGCGCCGAGCCCGCCGCCGCTGAGATACGCGGCTCCGGCTCCGGCGACCATGATCGCGTTGAAAGTGCGCCGATGTGGTTCCCGGATCAGCGACATCAGCAGGGCGTATACCGCGCCGATCAACAACGGCGCAACAACATTGACGACGGCGGAATTCATGACCGGGCGACTCCTCAGGACGGCTCAGGGGTGTGTCGGTCACGAAGGTATCTCCCCACCAGGCCGCGTCCCAGTGGCATTTCTGCCAGTTACCCACGGAAAATCGCCAATGCGAATTGGCCAGTGCGACCATCACTTTCGTTACCTCCCCCACCCTGACCGGCATATTCACCGTCATGGCGCGGATCCGCCGCTGGGGTAGTTTCACGCCATGCACACTGTCCCAGTTCTGGCGCTGGACGCGACGAGCTTCACGCGCATTGGATCAGGTTTCGGAACGTCGGTGGACGACTAATCGGGTGTGACGTCTGCGTTCTCGATCAGAGCGCGGAATCCGGTCAACAACGCGTTGAGGCCGACTTCGAACTCGTCGTCGCTACCGACCTCCGCGAGGGTATCGGCGTGCTGGACGAGCAGCGGAAAAGCCGTGGCGTCTCGCGAGCGGTACAGCAGCCGCCGGTGCCGGTTCTCCTCGGGATCCGAGGCGTCCAGGCCGAGATTGAAATGCACTGAGCCGATGACGAAGGTGGCCAGCGACGATGCGGCGGCGGACGCGAGCCGGGGACTGAGACCGGCTCCGATGAACAGTTCGAGGGCATACTCCACCCCCGCCAGCGAGTTGGGACCGAGCCGCTCGGTCCCGCGAAGGAGCGAGGCCACGCCGGGGTGCCGACGCAGGTGCGCACGGAACAGGCGAGACGACCAAGCCGCCTTCTCGGCCCAGTCCGCGTTGTCGGGCGGAGCCGAGCTCGCCACGCTGACCGCCCGGTCGACCAGCAGGGTTACCAACTCCTCGCGGTTGCGCACGTGGCGGTAGAGCGACGCCTGCGTGCAGCCGAGCGCCTCGGCGAGGTTGCGCATCGTCAGCGCGGCGGCCCCGCGGGTATCGAGCAGGACCATGGACGCGTCGAGGATGGCCTCGAGGGTGAGAGATCTGCGCCGCCGCGGACGCGCAGGCTCCCTTTCCCGAGCAAGCCACCAGGCAGCCGTGCCCGGCCTCGGTTCCGCCTGGCTCTGCCGCGGGTTCTCGCCCGCCCCGGCTGTCGTCGTCGGTTCGCGCACCGAACAAGAATAGCCGCTATGCGAACACCTCTCGCTTAGTCTAAGCTAACGCCGTTCGCATAGCGGCAGTCGGAAGGAAGCACTCATGCGCGCCGTACGAAACACCGATCAAGGCATCGTCGTGGCCGAGGCCGACGACCCGAACGGTCCCGGGGTCCGCCTCACCATCGCCGCCGCGGGCATCTGCGGAACCGACGTGAACTTCGCGGCCGGTGGCGTTCAGGGCTACACCTACGGCCACGAGTTCGCCGGCACCACCGCCGACGGCCGGTGCTACGCCGTCGAACCCACGGTTTACTGCGGAGCGTGCGACCAATGCCGCGCCGGTCATATCCAGCGATGCAACGCCCCGGAACATGGCACGCTCGGCATATTCCGGGACGGCGGCATGTGCGATGCCGTGACAGTCCCCGAGAACATGCTCGTCCGACTCCCGTCCGGCCTGGACGTACGCGACGCCTGTCTCGTGGAGCCCGCGTCAGTGGCCTGGCACGGTGTCCGCAGCGCGGCACTGGAGCCCGGCGAGCGAGTGGCAGTCGTCGGCGGCGGCAGCATCGGGCTGCTCGCCGCCGCCGCGGCCCGGCAGCGCGGCTTCGATGTCGATGTCGAGGTGCGCCACAAGCATCAACGGATCGCGGCGGAACGGTTGGAAGCCGGTCCGGCGCAAGGCGTTTACGACGTGGTGATCGACGCCGCGGGCACCGAGGCCGGTCTCGCCCGATGCGCCGAGTTGGCCCGACCCGGCGGTCGCATCGTGCTGCTGGGCGTCTATCAGCACACCGTTCCCATCCCCGGCATCGTCAGCCTGGTCAACGAACTCACCTACATCCACTCCGTCGCCTACAGCCGACACGACGGCATCCGCGACATGGAAAAGGCCGCGGCGCTGCTCGCGGACAACCCCGAGATCGCGCAGACCTTGATCACCCATCGATTCCCCCTCGACGACGCCGCAGAGGCCTTCCGCGTCGCCAGCGACCGAGCCTCCGGAGCAATCAAGGTCGTCCTTCACCCCTGACAGCAGTCCGTCCTGGTGGCAGCACCTCATCGGATACCGACGTCACCGTCGCCGGTGAAGACCGCGGATTCGCGGAGGCGGTGCAGGCGCAGGGCCAATTGGATTTCCAGAGCGCGGTCGGGGCCCTGCCAGTCGTCGCCGAGCAAGCTGGTGATTCGCTCCAGCCGCTGAGTGACGGTATTGACATGGATGTGCAACCGTTTGGCGCTGTTGCTGGGACTGCACCCGCTGCCGAAATACGCTTCCAGGGTGCGGATCAGCGAGGCGCCGCGGCGGCGGTCGTAGTCGATGACGGGCCCCAGGGTGGCGGTCAAGAAGGCGAGCACGTCACCTTTCGTGCTGATCAGCAGGCCGACGAAGCCCAGATCGTCGGTGCTGGCCGCCGCACCGGAGCGGCCGAGGGCGTGCAGGGCGTGGATGCACCGTTGCGCCTCGCCGTGCGCGTCGGGAACCCCCGCCGGAAGATCGACCGGCCCGGTTGCGGCGATGGTCGCGGAAGTTCCGGTGGCGGTGCTGAGTTCGGTGGCGAACTGTCTGGCAATGGCCCCGGGATCGGTCCCGGGCAGCATCAGCACGGTGTGCTCGCCCCGGTTGGCCGCCAGTCCCTGGTGCATCGTGACGTGACCGGTCGTCCAAGTAGCGGCGCGCGGGCGGCCGCCGTGGTCGACGACCAACAGGACGTAGGGTTGTTCGAGATCGATGCCCAGCAGGGCGGCACGGCTTTTCAGGGCGGCATGATCGGTGACCCGGCCGCCGAGCAGATCGTCGAGCAGTTCACCGCGCACCCGGCTTTCCGCCTCGGCGATGCTACGCCGGAACAGCAGTAGCAGCGCGGTGATCAATGCCGCCCGTTCGAGGATGCGCTGGTCGGCCAGGGAGAGCTCGCCGGAATGCTGCAGCACCAGCGTGCACAGCGGTTCGGCGCCCGCGCCGGCGGGAGCGGCCCACAGGTCACGCAGGCGCGCGGTCCTGCCGAGTCGGCCTGCGGTTTGCACGATTTCGCCCAGCAGGGTGGCGTCGTCGAGTTGGTCGCGGCCGCCGGACTCGGGGTCGATATCCGCGATGCGGCAGCCGTCGGAGTCGAAGACGAGTAGTGCCCCGCCCAGAATGTCCCGGGCGACCGTCGCGATATCAGTGACCCCGCCACCGCGGACGACGAGATCGGTCATTCGATCATGGGCCTGGGCCGCGCGCTCGACAGTGGTGTAGTGGGCGTGCATCGCGGCGTTGGCGGCGCTGAGTTCGGCCAGGGCGGTGCGCGTTTTGGTGAGCAGGCGGGCCGAATCGAGGGCGACGGTGGCGTGCGCTGCCAGCGAGCCAAGCAGCGCGATCTCTTCAGGGGCATAGGGCCGAGCGCTGCGGTGCGAGGCGAACAGTACGCCGATCACCTGGTCGCCGAGCTTCATCGGGACACCCAGAATGGCGACGATGCCTTCCTCGGCCACCGCGGCGTCGATCTCGGCGGTGTGGCGGAAGCGTTGGTCGGCGAAGTAATCGGCGGAGCAGTAGGGCATCCCGGTCTGGGCGACGAGCCCGCCGAGGCCCGCGCCCATCGGCAGCCGGCACTCGCGAAAGGCCCGTGCGGCCGAACCGTCGGTGACGCGCATGTAGGTGTCGCCGCGGTCGGGATCGGGCAGGGTCATGTAGGCGATGTCGGCGTGCAGCAGCCGCCGTGCGCGGTGCACGATCGCACACAGCACCGCGTCCACCTCGCGCAATCCCGCCAGATCGCTTGCCGTGTCGAACAAAGCGGTCAGTTCCGCCTCGCGACGCGCGCGCCGCTCGAGCAGCGCCCGCACGCGTAGCGCGGCGAGTTTGGCGGCCTCCAGCTCGGCCAGCGTCGCCGCGCAGGCTCCGGCCGCGCGCGCTTCCAGCAACGGCGCTTCGAACTCGACGGCGGGTGCCTCCCGCTCGAGCAGCGCGAGAAAGATCTCCCATGGCATTGTCGTGGTGGTCATCGGCGATCGGTAGCCCACTGCGCCATATCGCCTCCATGCATCGAGCTGTGCCGAACTCCGGGCCGATCCATGGGCGGCCGCGACGGGTTCGGGTCACGGAGTCCATCCGTGTGTATCCGAGACGTACACCTCTGCCCGGATCGGGCTGTGCTGGGACAATAGATCGATTCGATCGCGGTTGCGATGTGTTCGGGCCACATATTTCCGGTCGTATGCATTCGACGCGCCCACATATGTCACGGGGCTGCTGAAACAGTGGCGCCCCACACCACAAAACCGAGTTCAAGAGTGGCTCCGGCGTATCTGGTTACCTGCCGATCCCGGCGCACAGAATTCAGGCATTCCGCTCGAGGAGGAGCCTAATGCCGCTGGTTTCGCGTCTGGTCACGCACGCCGCCACCGTGAGCGTCGCGGTTGTCCTGGTGGGAGCCGTCGATGTGATGGCCGCGGATATCCGGTCGGCGGGTTGCACCGCGCCCCTCGTTGTCGGCGCGCAGCAGCAGATCTCGGCATGTCTGGCCGACCTGACCACCGCGGGCACGGTGGCGTCCGGGCATACCGTGCCCGCGGACTGGGTCGGTCTGCAGTCCGCAAGCGCGACGAATCCGTCCGGGGTGCCCGGCATCCAGATCGACGGCTACTTTCCCGACAGTTCCGCCTTCAACACCCACCATGGCTGGAACCACGACAGCCAGTTCGTGATTCGGTTGCCCGAACATTGGAACGGCGGTCTGGTGGTGGCCGGAACGCCCGGCAACCGGCGCCAGTACGCAAACGACTTCACCATCTCCGATTGGGTGCTGTCGCAGGGCTATGCGTACGCCGCGACGGATAAGGGCAATAGCGGCAGTGATTTCCATCAGGACGGGGTTGCGCCCGGTGACGCCATCGTCGAATGGCATCAGCGGCTGACGCAATTGACGATCGCGACGCAGGCCGCGGTGCTGCGGCGATACGGACGACCGGCCGAGCGCACCATCGCGGCGGGCCTGTCCAACGGCGGCTATCTGGTGCGCTGGCAACTGGAGCAGATGCCTTGGCTCTACGACGGTGGTGTCGAGTGGGCGGGCACGCTGTGGAGCGATGAGGCGAATCTACTGAGGTTCTTGCCACCGGTGCTCGGCAAATATCCGAACGCGCCGGAAGACATTGTGGCGGCGGGATTTCCGGCTGAGTCAGCGCCACTGTGGGACTACCACGACAAAACCTATTGGAGTTCGACCCAGCGGATCTACCGTGCCGAGTTCGATCCGGCCTACTCGGCCGCCGAGTCCGACTACGACTACGCCGCTCGTCCCGAGTCGGTTCGGGCGGCGGTGCGGCGGGTGGCGCTGACCGGGCGTCTGCAACGTCCGTTGCTCACCGTGCACGGCACCTTGGACGCGTTGCTGCCGATCGGCGAGGACTCCGATGTCTATGCCTCGATGGTCCGGGCGCACGGGAGCGATCCGCTGCACCGTTACTACCGGGTCGAGGGCGGCAACCATGTGGACGGGTTGTACGACTCGTTTCCCGATCTGCTCCGGCCGCTGCTGCCTTGTTTTCGCAGCGCCTTCACTGCGCTCGAATCCTGGACCACGACACAAAGATTGCCGCCGCCGAGCGCGACGCTGTCGCGTCCTGCCTCCGGAGCACCGGTCGACACGTGTGATCTGGGCGGCTGAGTCTGCCGAATCCATCCCCAACGACGAGGAGCCGAATATGAAGATCCGAACCGCCCTGGCCGCTCTGGCCTTCGCCACCGTCACGGCGGCCACCACGGCGGTGGTGACCGCCGCCGTGCCCAGCCCGACACCGCAGGACTTGCGCGGCTATGACATCAGCGCCGCCTACGTCGTCGGGATCTCTTCCGGCGGGTACATGGCGACCCAGTTGCACGTCGCCTACTCCGATGTCTTCGCGGGCGCCGGTGTCTTCTCCGCCGGTCCGTACCGGTGCGCACAGGATTTCGACTATGCCGTGACCGCCCAGAACAGTTGTATGCAGAACGGGAGACGCAAGTCCCCCACCGAGTTGGCGGACGAGACGCGTCGACTGGCGAACACGGGCAAGGTCGACGCCGTGGCGAACCTGGCCGGCGACCCCGTGTACCTGTACCACGGCACCAATGACAACACCGTCGTGCAGGCCGTGAACGATGACCTCGCAAGCTATTACGGGCTGTTCGGCGCGGACGTCAGCTATGACAAGGCCGGTCCGGCCGGGCACGCGTGGGTGAGCCCGCTCGGGCCGGTGGACTGTGCCGCGACCCGGTCGCCGTTCATCAACAAATGCGCCGGTGACCCAGTCGGGCAGATGCTGGGCAAGCTGTTCGGCCGGGTGAGCGGCCCCGCCGCGAACCTCAGCGGCAAACTCGTCCAGTTCGATCAGAACGCTTACGCGCCGGGCGGCAACGCCGGCGCGATCAGCATGGACGGCAAGGGTTTTGCTTACGTACCCAAGTCCTGCTCCGACGGGGCGTCCTGCCGGCTGACGGTCGCGTTGCACGGTTGCAAGCAGGGCTACAGCTATCAATCGTTCGGCGACGCCTTCATGAAGTACTCCTACCTCAACGAATACGCCGATACCAACAACACCATCGTGCTCTACCCGCAAGCGATTGCGCTCAGCAACGCCGGCACCACCAATCCGAACGGCTGCTGGAACTGGTGGGGCTACGGCGGCGACGCCAACTACGCCTGGCAGGGCGGAAAACAGCTTCAGACCATCATGGCGATGGTCGAGCGGCTGGACAGCGGCACGACCACGCCGCCGACCTCCACCACGACCACCCCGCCGACGAGCACGCCGCCGACGACCACGCCGCCGACGAGCACCCCGCCGACAAGTACGACCCCGGCACCGGCATGCGTCACCGATACGAATCGCGCACACACCACAGCCGGACGCGCCCACGTCACCAACGGCTACACCTACGCCAACGGTTCCAACCAGAACCTGGGTCTGTGGAACACCTTCGTCAAGTCGTCGATCAAGCAGACCTCCCCCGGCCATTGGGAGAAGTGCTGACGGGACGGCGCCCGATGGCAGGCCGGCCACGAGAATCCCACGGGGTTGACCTGAACGTTAGTTCAGGTAGCAGGATCGGGTCCATGATCCTGGTTACCGGAGCAACAGGCAAGGTCGGCCGCCAGGCCGTCACCCAACTACACGAGGCGGGCGTCGAGGTTCGTGCGCTGGTCCGTCGCCCGGAGTCGGCGGATCTGCCGCCCGGCGTCGAGGTGGTCCTTGGCGATCTGTCGGATCCGGACAGCCTGGACGCCGCGCTCGATGGTGTGCACGCGGTATTCCTTGTGTGGCCGACGCTGGATGCGGACGCGGCCGCACCGGCCGTGGTGCGGAAGTTGGCCGAGCGGGTGGCGCATATCGTCTACCTGTCCGCCATGGGCGCGGACGAGCAGGCCGGCGCGGTAATCGGTTCGCACGGCTATCTCGAGCGGCTCATCGACGATACGGGGGTCGGCCGGACCTTCGTGCGCGCGGGCGGATTCGCCGGCAACGACCTGGGCTGGGCGGAGTCCATTCGCGCCGAAGGTATTGTGCGCGAATACTACGACGATTGGCGCAGGTCGGTGATCCACGAGCGCGACATCGCCGCGGTGGGTGTGCGGGCCCTGCTCGAGGGCCACACCGGCACCGTCTATGAGGTGACCGGCCCTGAGTTGCTGACTGCTCCGCAGCGGGCGCGGATCATCGCCGACGCGCTCGGGGTGCCGGTGCGGTTCGAGAAGATGTCCCGGGACGAGATGCTGGCGGGAATGTCCACCTGGATACCGGTCGACGAGGTGGACAACGCGCTGGTGGAGATGGACGAGATGACGGCGCAGCCGGAGCCGGTGCTGTCCACTGTCACCGAGGTTACCGGCGCGCCCGCGCACACCTATCGCGAGTGGGTCGCCGACCACCTGGCCGATTTCCGTTGAGCACCAGCAGTTTCCGCTGATCCCCCCCGGCCTGCGCTGCGAGCTGGCTGCCGAATCGGCGTCAGCGAGCGGTGCAACTACTCGCGCGGTCATAAGAGGCGGGCCTGAGCGCGACCGCAAGCATCTCCGGCGCAAGCAAGTGAATGAATATTCCGCCACTGCAGGGCTCCTACCTGGAACTTGTGCGCGAAGTCCGCCCGACGTGATTAACTCGACCCGCATTGGGAAAAAGGGGAGTTTCATATGGAGCCTACGGCCGAGCAGCGGGCAGCGCTGAGCATGATCTGCGATACCTTCGTTCCCGGCGACGGATTGACCTTGCCGTCGGCGAGCGAACTCGGCGCGGTCGACACCGTATTCCGGCTACTGGGCCGTAGTCCGCGCGAGGCCGACCGCAAGCAGCTGGCAATGCTGTTGGGGTGGTGGGATTCTCGCCTGACCGGAATGCTCCTCGGCGCAGGCCCACGCCGGTTTTCCACGCTGTCGCAGCAGGAGCGAGAGCGGGCGCTGCTTCGCCTCGGTGATTCGCGATCGGCGCCCGTGCGCGCGATTTTCCAAGCGCTCAAGCAGGCGGCGCTGCTGTCCTACAACGTGACTCCTGGCCCCACGGGCACCAATCCGATGTGGAAGGAGATCGGCTACCCGGCGCCGACCGGGCCGCTCAGCACCGCCCCACAGCCGGCGCTGACGCCGATACGGTGCACCGAGAACGCCACGCTCACTTGCGATGTCGTGATCGTCGGATCGGGCGCGGGCGGTGGCACCGCGGCGGCCGTGCTGGCCGAGGCCGGGCTCGACGTGATCGTGCTCGAGCGCGGAAACTATTATGACGACCGGGATTTCGGCGCGGGCGAACTTGCTGCCCTGGAACAGCTATACGCTCCCGGTGCCAGTTCCTCCGAAGGGCAGATCACCCTGGTCGCTGGAACCTGCCTGGGTGGCGGAACCGTCGTCAACTGGAGCACCGCACTGCCCACCCCCGATACTGTCCGCACGGAATGGGCCGAACTGGGTGCGGCGCAGTTCGCGGAGGCCGAGTTCGGCGAGGCCCTCGAGGTAGTGCAACGCCGACTCGCCGTCACCGACACCCGCTCCCAACTCTCGGCACGCGACGGTGTCCTGGAACGCGGTGCGCAGGCACTCAGCTGGGAAGTGAATGCATTGCCGCGCAACGTAACCGATGCCTGCGACGCCGGAATCGAATGCGGTGCCTGCGGTTACGGCTGCCGCGTCGGCGCCAAGCAGTCCGTCGCCAAGACGTGGCTTGCCGACGCCGCCGGGGCCGGTGCCCGACTGGTCGTCGACGCCAACGTCCGCCGGATCCAGGTGAAAAATGGCCGCGCCGAAGGTCTTTCAGCCGTCACCGAGTCCGGAGTGCAGATCGAGGTGCGGGCCCGCGCCGTCGTCGTCGCAGCGGGCGCGGTGCAGACGCCCGCGCTGCTGCGCCGATCCGGTTTGCGCAACGAGAACATCGGACGCCACCTGCGCCTGCATCCAGCCGCCGCGGTGTTCGGCGTCTTCGACGAGGAACTGCGGGGCTGGGAGGGCGCATTGCAGGGGCGCATCTGCCGTCAGCACGCGAACCTCGACGGTAACGGCTACGGCGTCATCTACGAAACGGGTCCGGTCCATCCCGGCCTGGCCATCGGCTTCATGGGCTGGCGCGGCGCGGACGCGCACCGCCGCACCCTGCTCGACTTCGCCAGCACCACCCCGATCGGAATCATCACCCGCGACCGCGACTCGGGCACCGTCACCGTCGACAAATCCGGCGAACCAATCGTCAACTACCGCCTGTCGGCCTACGACGCCGCCCATCTGCACACCGGAATCGAAGGCGCCGCAAGCATTCTCGAGGCAGCGGGCGCACGCCGCATCTTCTCCGGCCATCAAGCCGGCGTGGACTACGAACCCGGCCGCCGCGGCTCGCACGCCGATTTCGCCGCCTCCTGCCGCGATGCGGGCTACGGACCGGGGCGCTGTGCAATGGGCGCCTTACACATCATGGGCTCGGCCCGCATGGGCGGCTCCCCACAACTCGCGGCCACCAACCCCGACGGCGCCACCTGGGAAGTCGCCAATATCGTCGTCGCCGACGGCTCCTGCTTCCCCACCGCGTCCGGCGTCAACCCGATGATCTCCATCGAGGCGATCGCCTACATGAACGCGAAGAGGTTGGCAGCCCAGTTGACCTAAGCGGACGCGGAGTCAGCGGCATGAATCAACAACGCTCCCAACATGTGTTGCGAGGGCGGAGTCAACCGGCGTGACCGTAGCCGAGGGTGCGGTGGTACCCGATGCGTACCACCGGGTTTGACCTAGCAGTGTCTGTTATCGAATCGGGCACAACGGGTTTATCGAACTCGGGCGGGCCGGTCGCGCGGGATGAGGTTGCGGCCCAATTCAGATCAAGCTCGGTGATGAGGTCCGCTCGGTAGCGTCCGCGTTTCCCGGGTCCAACGCGATGGCCGCAGCGACACGACCGGCGCAGGCGTGGCGGGGCCACCCAGAGGAACCGCTAATCGTCTCCGAAGATTCCACTAAGCGTCAGGTTCTACCGTTGTCCCGTCCATTCGGAATCGACCGAAAAGGGTGGGAAATGACAAGTGCCGACATGGATTACGCTCCGCACCGGCGTGCGCGAACCACGACTTCCGGCGGCGCATTCGGGCGACCGTTAGTGGACAACGAGCTGCACGCACCAACGGTGGTCGACGCTATCGCGCTCAACGCGGGCGACGCCACCGTCACCGTGCTCGACGAGGACAACCTCGGGACCGCCGTCTCCTGGGCCACCGTGCATCAGCAGGCTCGTCGGTTGGCAACCGTGTTGAGCGCCAACGGAATCGGCCCGAACCGACGGGTGGGTCTACTCGGTGACACGAGCACTGAGCTCATCTCGGCGCTTCAGGCGGTGTGGCTGTGCGGAGCGGCGGTCACGATGCTGCCTGCCTTCACCCCCGGCTCCCGCGACGAGCACGCACGAAATGTCGCCGCGACAACTGCCGACGCTCGGCTCGACCTCGTCATCGTGGACCCGCTGTCCGCGCCTGCCGCGCAATTCGTTCCGGCACGGACGATGGCGCTCGCCGATCTCGTCACCGCAGCTCAGAACGCCGATCCGAGCGAAGCCCGCCGCACCGACCCGGACAGCCTAGCGCTGCTGCAGTACACCAGCGGATCCACGCGTGCGCCCCGCGGCGTCCCCGTGTCGCACGCACACCTGGTCGCCAACATCGCGGCGATCAGAGCGTCCGTCGAATATGACGGCTGTCATCGCGACCGCGTGCTGAGCTGGCTGCCGCTCTATCACGACTTGGGGTTGATCTGCTTCCTGGCGCTGCCGATGTCGTGTGGTGGCGAACTCGTGCTGCAATCTCCGATGGCGTTCGCGCGACGGCCTGCAGCCTGGCTGGAAGCGATCTCGAAGTACCGGATCACGGTATCGGGCGCGCCGAACTTCGCCTACGAGTTGATGACACGCGTCCTCGCACGCGACTCGCAGCTCGACCTGAGCTCGCTTCGTCTGCTCATCAGCGGCGGCGAACCGGTGAATGCCGATACTATGGCGCGCTTCACGGCCGCTGCGCAGCGATGCGGTATGGACCCGTCGGTAGTCGTGCCCGCCTACGGACTTGCCGAGGCCACCGTCGCGGTGACCATCGCGCCCCTCGGCGCCGGGGTCGTCGTGGACCGGGTCGATTCGCTCGCCTTGGAATCGACCGGGCGTGCGATACCGGCAGCACCGGGCGCTCGTGTCCGGCACCTGGTGCGGCTCGGTCCCGCGGTTCGCGACACCTCGATCCGAATCGTCGACCAGCGTACCGGCGCGCCGCTCGGCGAACGGACCGTCGGCCACATCGAGCTTCGCGGTCCCTCTGTTGTCGGCCACGGCTGGCTGCGCACCGGCGACATCGGCTACCTGACCCACGATCGACAGTTGGTCGTGTGCGGCCGGGCGAAGGACATGCTGATCGCCTGCGGCCGCAACATCTTTCCCCAAGACGTCGAGGCGGCGGCGGCTCGTGCTCCAGGAATGCGTCCCGGTCGGGTCGCTGCGTTCGGGATACCTGGCGACCTCGGCGACAACCTCGTGATCGCGGTCGAGGCGACCGGCGACGACACAGCCGAGCTTCGCCGCGACATTTCCGCCGCCGTTCTCGACGGAGTGGGCTTGCGTCCGCATGCCGTCATTGTTTTACCGCCCGGCGGCCTGCCGAGGACCTCGTCGGGGAAGTTGCGACGTGCCGAGACTCGCCACCGCTATGCGGCGGAAGCACTGACCGGAACCCGGGAAAGGACATTCCATTGACCACGATCGACCGCATCAGCCTCCGCCCGGCTGCACCGGCAGCGAACCGAGAAAAGCTACGCGCCGAGCTCGCGGACCTGTTGCACCACGATCCTGCGGCCCTGCCGGATACCGCTCGGCTGGTTGAGGACCTCAGTATGGACAGCCTCGCCATGATGACCCTGGCGGCGTGGCTGGGCTCGCACGGCGTGCGCACGCAAACCGATCAGCCGCGCCGCGGCACCGTCGGTGATGTTCTGTCGCTCGCGGAAACCGTTGCGGGCAAAGCTGTTCAACTCACCATCCGCGCCGGGGACGGGTCACCATCAGGCCCGCACCTGGTGCCGGAACTGCCACCGTCGCGGCCCGATGCGCTCGCTCCTGTCCTGGAAAGCTCCGTGTTTCGGCTCGATGCCCTCCAACCGGTCGACACCGAATACCTCTATGCGCTAGCGGTTCGTCCGGAGAACTGCTTCCGCTGGCGATACCGCGGAGTACCGCCGGCGCCTGAACGCTTCGTCGAAGAACTGTGGACGCAGGTGGTGACGCAGTACGTCGTGCGCCGCATCGACGACAACCAACCCGCCGGGCACGTCGTCGCCTACAACGCCGATCGCGACGTCGGCCACGCCTACGTCGGCGCCGTGTTCGAGCCGACGTACGCCGGAACCGGACTAGCTGCCGAGGTGATCACCCTCTTCGTCCGATATCTGTTCCGTACCTTCCCGTTTCGCAAACTGTATCTGGAAGTCCCGGGATTCAACTGGCCGCAGATGAGCAGCGGCGAGGGCCGGTACTTCCAGGTCGAGGGTCGACTGCGCGACCACGTCTACTACGCGGGGCGCTACTGGGACCAGTACCTCTGCGCGATCTACGCAGATCACTCGTCCGGGGAACCGACCTCGGATCGTAATGAAAGGAAAACGTCATGAAGTCAACCGTTCGCCGCAGGATGCTCGTCGGCGCATCGAGTCTCGGTGTCGCCGCCGTAGCGCTCGCACCGTCTGCCGCGCATGCCCAACCCCTGGCACCGGTAGCACCGGAACCCTTGGCCGCGGCAAAGTTCGTGGCCGCCCAGGACCGAACCCCGCTGCCCGCGTGCGTCGACGTACGGCACTCGACCGACTGGCGCCAGAACAAACTAGACGTCAAGAACAATTGCAACCACGGGGTCAATTGGTTCGTCGACAAGGAAGGACCCAACCTGGATTGCCGACACACTCCGGCAGGCGGCCGAGACCGCGTCACCTGGGGCATTCAAGACGCATACCACGGCACGTACAAGTGCTGAGTGAGTGCGCGAGCGGGCGAATCCCGGTGCTTGCACCGGGATTCGCCTTACCCCACGAGGCAATCGGCGTTCACCTATCGACGGCTACTCATCGGCGAGCACTTCGACTCTCATTGCCGTCGAACCGATTCGGATCGTGTCGCCGTCGCTGAGCAGGGTGCCCGCCACGATTTGTGTTCCGTTGACATAAGTTCCGTTCGCCGAGCCGAGATCGACGAGCAGCACCCCAGCCTCGCGAACGACCAGCCTCGCGTGATGGCGGCTGACGCGCGCGTCGTCGAGAACCAGATCGTTGTCCGGTAGCCGGCCGATCCGAACCCCGTTGTTGATCTCAACAATTCGCCCATCCGACAAACGCAGCGCCGCACGCGGTGCGGGTTGCGTTGTCTCCATGGTGGTTTTGCCGCGCGGTACCTCGATCGGCAGCAGCGGCTGCTGGTGTCGCACCTGCTGCTCGAGGGCAAGGGTGACCGGATCGGGATCGAGCCCCTCCAGGTCCGCCAAATTCGTCCGTAGCCGCCTGCACGCGTCAAGTGCCTCGGCTTGCCTTCCGGCAAGATACAGGGCGGTGACCAGCCTGCGCCACACAGCCTCGTTGACCGGATGGTCGGCCGCCAGTGCGGTCATTCCACCGACCGTCTCGGCCGCACGCCCCAGGGCGATCTCGGCGTCGACGCGGCTCAGCACCGTATTCATCCGGCGATCAGCCAGATCGGCCGCGAAGTTGTCGGCGAAGCCGAGACCACGCAGGTCGGCGAGCGGGTCGCCGCTCCACTGCGCCAGTGCGGTATCGAAGTGCACGAGCGCGCCGGCGTGATCGCCGGCCGCGGCCGCCGCGCTGGCGGCAGCCCGCTTCGATTCGAAACGCGCTGCGTCGCAACAGTTGTCGGAAATGTTGAGCTGATAGCCGGGGGTGATCGTCCGAAGGATCGCGGCTGCGTCGGCCCCAGCCGTCCGCAGGGCTTTGCGGATGTCGGCGACGAACACATGCAGCGTCGGGACGAAGCGGCCGGGCGGACGGCCGTCCCAGATACCGTTGGCCAGCGCATGAGACGACACCACCCGGCGCCGGTTGACGGCGAGCATCGCCAGCACCGCCCGAGTCTTGGTGCCGCCGATATTCAGTGCGGAGCCATCGACCATCAGCTGTACGGGTCCTAGCAAGCGCACATCCACCGACGGCACAGTCTCGTCGGGCATCTGCTCAGGATACCGCTGGCGAAAGAGCGGCAGCCATCGATGTCACGAGCCTGTTCAGCATGGACGCCAGAACGCAGCGGGTATCCTGGAATCCGTTCTCGCACAGGAGAGGGGGTGCAGAATGGGCGCCCCGTCGTTGCTACGGGGCAGCGTTTTCGCCGACCATCTGATCATGGAACGGCTCGGTTCCGGCGGTATGGGCACGGTGTACCTGGCACAACACCCGCGCCTACCTCGGTCGGTGGCGTTGAAGGTATTGGATCCCGAGCTGGGTTCCGATCGTCGTTTCCGGGTCAGGTTCGAGCGGGAAGCCGAGGTGGTTGCGCAGCTCGATCATCCGAATATCGTCGGCATCCACGACCGCGGCATCGAAAGCGGGCTGCTGTGGATCTCCATGCACTATGTACCCGGTGGTGACCTCGCACGCCTCATCCGCCGGCATCGGCGCGGACTGGATCCGCACCGCGCAGTGCACATCGTGACCGAGGTCGCCAAGGGCCTCGACCATGCCCACCGGCGTGGCATAGTGCACCGGGATGTCAAGCCCGCCAATATCTTTCTCGGCACCGAAGGCCGCGTCCTGATCGGGGATTTCGGAATCGCCCGCACCACCGACGCGGAAGCCACCGAGACCGTCGGCCCGCCCATGCTCACCCGGGCCTACGCCGCACCGGAACAGTGGGCGGGCGGTGCGACGGACCCGCGTACGGACGTCTACGCCCTTGGTGTCACGTTGTACGAACTGCTCACTGGACGGCTCCCGGGCGCGGGCGTCCAGCAATCGCTCCCGCCACGCCTGGCGGCCGTCGTTGCCAAGGCTTCCGCTACCGACCCGGCCGACCGCTACCAAGCCTGCGGCGACCTGGCTGCCGCCGCGACCGCCGCGCTGTCGACGAACCATCGTCGCCACATCGCATCGGCCGCGTTGGGCACGACCGTGATCGTGGCGGCAGCGTTCACAGTCTGGGACATCCTGCGCCCCGGCCACATCGACGGTGATCCGTGGCCCGCACCGGCCATGGTGGAGATACCCGGCCCACCGTTCGAACTGCAATGCCCCACGCCCTACCTGAAGTCCGACCGCGGCCCCAAAGGACTGTGCACCGCGGTCGATACTGCCAAGAACGAGGCAACCTTCTACTTCTACTACCCGCGCACCAGCGAACGGGAATACCGGGAAGGACCCTTCTCGATCGAGAGCCCGAGCGAACCTGTCAAAAAGCAAAAGGACGGCACCACCTATATAAGCGGCCCTACCGTGACATCGTCGTTCGTGGGCGCGGTCAACGTGGGCCACCGCTACGACGCCGACCGCGAACACGGCGCCTTCGCCCGTGACACATTCGGCGGCCTGCTACCTTTCCTGTCCGCCTTCGAATCGCTACCGGTATGCCGCACCATCGCGGACTGCTGACCCGCACTGCGGGCTAAACCGGACCCGTGCCGCGACGCTACTCGTAGCAGTTACGAGTCTTGCGCCCACGTCGGGAATTCCCCCGGTGCCAGCTCGACGAAATCCGGCAGACCACGAAGGGCGGCCTCGGCGCCACCGGGCGTGTAGGTCGCCACCAGTCGCAGCGGGCGCCATCCCGTGTTGTAGGTGGAGTGCAAGGTGCCGCGAGGAATCCACACCGCGTCGCCCGCCTTGATGGCGAATTCGTCGCTGTCACCGACAGTTTGGCGTCCCTCGCCGTCCACGACATAGAGGATTTCATCGGAGTCGGGATGGTCGTGGCGGTCATGGCCTTTGTTCGGGTTGATCACCACCTCGCCGAGCGTCGACGATGCACCGTTGATGATGTCGGGCGTGACAAGCCATTTGATCGAGCCCCAGTCGAAAACCATTGTCGCAACAGTGTTCGGATCGCAGTGCATAAGACTCTCCTTCGTCGAACTGCGCGGGATACCCGCGACTCAGCGGTGGTTGGTGGGGATTTCCTTGAAGGCGCGAAGCTGGTCGGAGATGGCGCGTTCGGTGGGCAGCCGCTCCACCGATGACGCACCGAAGAATCCCGCGACACCACGGGTGTGCTCGAGGATGTAGCGCACGTCGCCGGGTTCAGCGATCGGGCCGCCGTGACACAACACGTGGATGTCGGGGTCGACCGCCGCAGCCGCATCACGCATCTCCTGCACCCGCACCACCGCCTCGTCGAGAGTGATCGCCGTTGTCGCGCCGATACTGCCCTTCGTCGTCAGGCCCATGTGCGCCACGATGATGTCCGCGCCAGCCTGCACCATCGCAGTAGCTTGCTCCACATCGAATACATAAGGCGCAGTGAGCAACTCGCGCTCGGACGCCAACTGTATCAGCTCGATTTCTAGATCGAACCCCATACCGGTCTCCTCGAGATTCGCGCGGAAGACACCGTCGATCAGACCGACGGTGGGAAAGTTCTGCACACCGGTGAACCCGATGGCACGGATCTCATCGAGAAACCGCGGCATCTGCCGGAACGGATCGGTACCGCAGACACCGGCGAGGACAGCGGTCTTCTTGACGACGGGGAGAACCTCGGCGGCCATCTCCAGCACGATCGCGTTGGCATCGCCGTAGGGCATCAGGCCGGCGAGAGACCCACGACCGGCCATCCTGAACCGTCCCGAGTTGTAGATGATGATGAGGTCGGCCCCGCCCATCTCCGCGGACTTGGCGGATAGTCCGGTGCCCGCGCCCGCACCGATCACCGGCTGACCGGCATCGAGTTGCCGGCGAAATCCTGCGAGAGCTTGTTCACGATTCACGATGTGCGCTCCTGATGAGTCGATGCAAATGCTCGGCGGCCGCCGTCGCGAACGCCGTGCTGTTGATTTCCTGGTCGCTGTCGATCACCTCGACGTGGGTTCCGGCCACCGCTTCGAGTACCGAGTCGATGCACGCCGCGTCCGCCGCGCGGTCCCAGAATGGTCCGCCGTCCACGTCGACCGCGGACAGTCCGCCGCGGGGGACGAACAACGCGGTGGGCCCCGTCGCCGCTGCCAGTTTCCGGCCGAGCACCGCACCGACCCGGGCCGCTTCGGGGACACTCGTACGCATCAACGTGACCGTCTCGTTGTGGATGAGCAAGTGTCGGTCGCGGAACCGCTCCGGCACGGTGTCCCTCGGCCCGAAGTTCACCATGTCCAGGGCACCGAGGCTGACGACCTGTGGAATGCCCGCCTTTGCCGCCGCGGTGAGCCGGTCCGGCCCGGCCGACAACACCCCGCCGACGACCTCGTCGGCAATCTCGGTGGTGGTGAGGTCGAGGACACCGACGAAGTGCCCGTCAGCGGCCAGACTCTCCATGGTGCGGCCGCCGGAACCGGTGGCGTGGAATACCAGAACCTCGTACCCCAGTTCCGTCAACCGGCGTCGAGCCGTATCCACGGCGGGGGTGGTGACGCCGAACATGCTGGCGGCGACAAGCGGCTTGTCCTGGGCCCCATCATGGTTCGATCGCCTACTCGCGTACGCGCCGGCCATTCCGGCTATCGCAGCCGCGGCGTTCCCCAGAACCTGACGGGAGATCGAATTGATCCCCGCCACGTCGACGACGCTGTACATCAGCGTCACGTCGGTCGTCCCGACGTACGGCGAAACATCCCCACCAGCCATTGTCGAGACCAGCAGCTTCGGCAGGCCAACAGGCAACGCTTGCATGACCGTCGCGGCAATCGAGGAACCACCGCTACCACCGAGCGCGAGCACACCACTGAGCCGACCCTGGGCGTACAAATCCTTGGCGACGGTAGCGGCGCCGGCCGCCATCACGTCAAGCGCGACACCACGGTCACGCCGGCGCCTGAGCCCCGCCAGATCGGCGCCCGCCGCGGCAGCGACCGCTGACGAGTCCACGTCAGCGACGAGGGACGAGGTCCCCAAGACACCGGTATCGACCAGAACGACGTCCTTGCCACACTCGACTATCAAGTCACGGACGTACGCATACTCCTCCCCCTTGGTGTCAAAGGTTCCCAACAACATGATGGCCACGCGACGCCCCTCCTATCTACCCACCCATGATGCAGCAGACTCTCGCCTCATAATCTGGCCCAAATATCTTGCCCGCGAGGGCTAATCGCAAGATAAGTAGCCGAGGCCCTCGATCAGTTCAGCTGCCCCGCGCGAACGCCACCAGCGCCTCCCCAGCCGCCCAGCAGACAGCCTCGGCTCCGCCTCCACAAACGCGTCGACGCAACCGACGCCGTGCAGTGATACGACATCACCGACGACGGCCGCGACACCGAAACCAGCACTACCACATCACTATCCGCGCACAGCACCAACAGATTTGGGGACCAAATTCACAACTTAGATTGACCGAGCAAGGATTCGCCAGCAGGACACCGACTAGCAATTTGCACACGGGACCTGGTATGCGCCTGACGAGCCGGGAGGGACCAATCAGATGCCAAGCGCCCCAACAAGCTCACCTCGATGATGATGGTTCGGTGTCTCGCGCAGTGGTCAGCAGGATGAGGTGAGGTAATGGCGGCCGGGGGATACTTCAATCACTACGACGACCCCGATGAGTACTGGGACGAAGAGCCACTTGTACCGAAGAGGTCCAACGCCCAGCCTGTTTCGGCGCCACCTCCTGTTGAGCCGAAACCATCACTGGCCGTCGCCAAGTCGACGCCACCACAGGCGGACGCCTCCTTTGCGGCGGCTGACTCATCCGCAACTCCAACCCGTATCGGGTCATCCTTCGCCTCAATGGAACTCGACCGCGGATGCCTTCCAATCCGCATTCTGATTCGTCCGCAGTGGAACCGCTATGTTGCTCCCCAAGAAGTAGGCGGCGAACTTATGGCGGCGGATTGGACGGTGCCTCAGTGAGGATTGGCTTGCTAATTACTGCGCTGGTTTCGGTGGCCGGATGCACCTCGTCGCAGCCCACTGCAACTCCCGTGCCGTCTCAGGCTCGACCGACGATGACGCAGGGAGAGCTGTGCGATGTTCTGAAAAACTTCCTCACGACCGAGTTGCACGCCGTCGAAGTGCGAACCATCCCAAACGTCTCTACAGACACCGTCCTTACAGTCGGCGGAGTGTGCGAGCTCGCCCAGGGGCAGAATCCGATCGGAAGCTACCAGGCGCGAAACGCACCGAACGATGCGGACCCGACACAGGGTCGCCGTGGATACGTGAGGAAGCCAGAGCTGGGCGAAGCAGTATGGGTGTACGACCTGCGGACAGATAAAGGGAACCCTTCGAACACGGTACGGTTCGCTACTCGCATCAATGAATGGAACGCAATTCTCGAGATCCGGGATACCGAAACCCGAACAGCTAAGGGCGACCTCTACCTGACAGACGACGACAAACGCAAGTCCACTCAATTCCTCACCGAGCTGACCACAAAATTTGCGGTCGGTCGATAGCAACCGAACCCGGCCGCCTCCACTGCAGATTGCCCCCGATCTGGCACAAGGACTCAACAGTCCAGACAAAGCACAACATCTGCCATCAGCTGCGGTCGCCACACCGCCACATCCGGGCCCGCGCCTACACGCGGGCCCGGATGAAGCTTTTTCGCCTGAGTGACGGCGACCGGTCAGTCGCAGAAAGCAGTGTTCAAGAACGCCTCGACGGCGTCGTCGGGGTCACCGCGGAAATCGGGCGTGAGCGCGACCGTGACCTGGCGACGCAAGTCCTCGGTGGAGAACGACCAGGACTGGTACGCGAGGGCATCGCCGTCGTTGCCGTACACGCGGACCCCGCATGGGGTGTCCTGCCAGGCCAGCCCTAGCCCGTACATCTTGTCCTCGCCGCCCGGTGTCCTCATTTCGTCGAGCAGGTGACCCGGCAAAAGCTGCCCGCTGAGCAGTGCGGCGAAGAACTGGTTGAGATCCGTTGTCGTGGAAATCATCTCGCCAGCTGCGCCCAGCACCGACGGATTCATTTCGGTGTAGTCGACAAGCTGCATCTCACCGTCCCGCAGGGTCGGCACATAGCCGTGCGGATGCGGCCCGGGGATTCGCGGGGATGTCCCCGGCAGCGAGGTGTCGCCCAATCCCAACGGTCCGATGATCCGGCGCTCGATCTCCGCACCGTACAAGCCGCCGGTCACCTTCTCGAGGATCTGGCCGAGCAGGAGGTAGCCGGTGTTCGAGTACCCGTAGGCCGAACCGGGCGGTTCGAATGTCGGCGGGTTGACCACCGCGCGCTGCACCAGCTCCGCGGCGGTCCAGGTCCGCCACCGGTTGTCCAGGAACTCCGGCGAAGGCGGCATCGGAAACGTACGCCGGACGTCGTACAACCCGCTGGTGTGATTGAGCAGCTGGCGCACGGTGACGCGATGACCGTCTGGAACGAGCCCGGGCAGCCACGCTTCGACCGTGTCGTCCAGCCGCAACCGACCTTCGCCGACGAGCTGCAGAACGACAGTAGCGACGAATGTCTTCATGATGCTGCCCACCCGGAACCGGCCGCGGTCCGAGAGCGCCTCCGTCGTACCGAGTTCGGCGGCACCGCTGGTGCCGCGCCACACGCCATGCTCGTCACGCACCTCCACCAGCGCGCCCACCGCGTAGCCCGCCACGACGCCGTCCAGTCGACTCTGCAGCCCGACGCGATCCGCTTCCGCCGGTGCGGCAGTCGCAGCGCTCGAAGCCGCAACCACCGCCAACGCTGTCGTCGCAGCCACCAGCACCCGACGCACTCGCTTCATCCCGACCTCCCTATACGCAGTACGTCAAGAACGAGACTGGCGCAGTAGGCCATGTCGGACCACAAAGGTTTTAGTTGCATCGGTAGGCGCCGCTGTCGCACATCCACTGGTCGACCTGCTCATAATGCTTTTTCGCTCCCTCGACGTAGGGAGTGACCTTTTCGCCGAGTTTGTGAGCCTGAATGTACCCACGGGCGTGGTCGTCACCTGCGTTGTAGGCTGCCGCCAGGAATTCGTTGCGGGTAACGTTGGCGCGCATGTCCGGCGGAGCTTGGCCGGAGAATCCGTGGTCGATACGTTTGAGATTGTAGGCAGCGGCTTTGACGGCGAGGTCTTCGTTTCCGTCGAGGTCCGACCAGTCGGCGTCGCGGAACTGGTTCGGGAATGCCTTCTTGACCTTGTCGAAGGTGTCCTCTTTTATATTGGTGAGTCCCAGTGAGTTGTTCCGCAGACCGCTGGTCAGCCAACGGAAGTCGTCCCAGGGTTCACCGAGACCGACCAAGGTGCGCCTGGCTCCTTCGTTGAGAATGATGGACATCACCAGTCGCGGATCGATACCCGCTTCGTTGCCGTACTTCACCGCGGCCGCGGCCCACGCCTTGAGTCGCGGATCGACGTTGCCCAGTTTGCTGAGGTCGAGTTCCAGCAAGGTGGAGGGCCTGGACTCCCAGGTGGCGATCATGTCGAGATCACCGCGCAGAGAGGTGTTGTCGGCGGGGTTTCCTGTCGCGGGTAGTAGCGGCAGCTCGGCCAATGCCTTCAACTTGGCGGCGCTGTCGAGGGTATCGCTGCTGACGAAGTCGGTCTTCGCGAGCACGTCCGCCAATGGACTGCCAAGGAAGACACCATCGAAAACAGCTGCCGCGAAGAAGGTGTCATTGAACTTCAGCTCGCCGGCGACTGAAACATGAACCGCGCCGTTGTGGACCGAGGTTGTGGTCTGAAGTGGAGCTGGGAAGGCGTTGGGTGCCGCAGCGGCAATCCTGGTCCGCAGATCAACTAGGTTGTCCCGATGTGCACGCACGGCGGTGCTGATTCCGCTTGCGGCGAAGAAGATGTCGCTGATGCCGTTCTGTAGCGCACGCAGTGCCTCGACGATGTCAGGAACTTCGGGGGCTTGCAAGGCCCGGAACGAGCCCGCCGATTGCTGCAGAGTGACCGGCGCAATGCGGACCGCTTCGGACTGCGCGAAGCCATCCCAAGCCTTGGCCGCCGCTTCGAGCAAGTCGGTGCGACCGTTCGGTGTGACTGTCACCAATCCCAGGTTCGGCGACATCAGGACTCCGTCCCCGTTGCGCCCGTTCGGGATCGGCACAGCGGAAAAGTCGCCGTCCCCTATCGGCGCCGTCGGGCATAGGTCCGGCCGGGCCGGCGGCAGACTCGTTCTGTGTTCGGGGCTGGTGCCGTTGTATTCGGCCATGTCCCAGTTGTATCCGGCGACGTTGAGTACGGCTCCGAAATGTCGGAGCGCCGCAGCGTAGGCCAACGTCGCGGACCGTACGTCATCGCCGAATTTGGTGTACGCCGCGGCCCAGCCGCCGACGGCTGGGCAGTCACCGGCCATTCCGCCGGTCGAACTCAACCCGGGAACAAGAATCCCTGCGACGGCGGTTTTGATCTGTCCCGCCAGCGTGAACAACTCTTGGGCGGCACGGTAATACACTTTCGGGTCGACTGCGATCGAAGTGTTTTGCGAACTCACCTTCAGCCTCGACTCTGCTCGATCACGGGCCCTTCAGCAGCTAACTTCACCAGGCTCACGGCTCATCTCCCGCCCAGCATGCGTCGGTTCGCATCGATCGCTGTCGTGTACAGCTCGTGCGCGGCCCGGCCGGCGAAGCTCATCTCCGCCACGCCACAGGCGAACTCGCGTGCACCGATGGCCCATTCGCGTTGGGCAGCCGCATAAGCCTGGGCGGCATAGCTTTCCCAGCTGTCGGGTAGCCCGGCCAGGTTGTCGTCGAGTTGGTCGAGGTGGTCCCGGAGAAATCCAGCCAGACCGTTGAGGCGGGCCACGATGTGATCGAGTGCATCGAGATCGACCTGAAATTCTGAACTCATAGCTTCAGCCCCGAAAAGTTTGCGGCGCTGCCGTCCTCGTTGCCCTGATAGTTGTCCGCGTCGACTCCGAGCTTTTCAGCCAACATGGTGAGCGCCCGCAGGATTCGCTGGCCGCCTTCGCGTGTTTCCTGCCAGCCGTTGGCGAATCCGGCTGCCGCATCGCCGGTCCAGCCTCCCGACAGCAGGTCATCGACATCTGTACCTGCCGACTTCAATGCCGACTTCAACGCTTCAGCGACGCCGTACACTTCGCGACCGTAAGCGCGAACCTCATCAGGGACGACGAACACACGTTGCTGCGGACCGCTCCCACTTCCGTCCATGAGATGCTCCTCCCGTACAACTTCAACGACCAGCGACGCCGACTCTCGATACCTCCCCGGATCGCGAACAGGTCCGAAACCACGCGTGAACCCCGCAGCAGCGCGCCGCCGAGGCAAGTGTCGACAAGTCGACGAAGGCTCCCCGTCGTCTACGGTACTGGAATTCCCCGCCCCACAACATTGTTCGGGCTATTACTGCGCAGTTCAACTCGACTTCGCAGCGCCGTATCCGTCCCCGAAACACCACCGTCACCAGCGAATATCGGCCACCCTCGGCGAATCTCGATCGAACTGCTCGGTTTTCGATCGCCGTGGCCACGGCGGGCGCGAACCCGGTTAAGGTCGGCACACTGCGGAATGGGACTGGCCACCGATTTGGGGGAACAGCCCGCGCGGGAACAGCACGCCGTAGAGGGAGACATCCAAGCTGCACACGTAGCCGTTGGAATAGCCGCCCTCGGCGGAGATTCCGCCGACCCCGGACAGGATATTGGGCAGGTCGATGGCCGCCTGGTCCAGCTTCGCGCCGTTGGCGAGCAGCAGGGTCAGCGCGGCACTGGTGGAGTTCTGCGCGGTCTGCAGCTTCGGCTGGATCTGACCGACCATCTCCACCAGCGAGCTGGTGGCGTCGGCGATCTGCACCGTCGATGCCTGCAAGGACTGGCCCTGCTCGGACAACCCACCGATCAAGGCCCGGGTCTGGGTCACCAGGGTCTCCAATTCATCACCTCGTCTGGCCAACCCCGCCATCACACCGGAGAGGTTGGTGATCACATCGGACAGGATCGCGTCCCGCCGCTGGAAATCGGTGGCCAACTGTGCGGCCTGAACGATGAACGCGCTCAACGAGACTCCATCACCCTGCAAGGCCTGGATGAAGGTCTCCGACAGGCGATTCACCTGCTCGGGCTGCAATGCCTGGAACAACGGCTGAAAACCGTTGAGCAGACCGGAGACATCGAACGACGGCTCGGTCCGTTCCAGCGGAATCGACCCGTTGTTCTTCAGCTGCGCCGGGCTCGACGACTTGCCCGGAGCCAGCGCCACATATCGCTGACCGATCAAATTCTGGTAGCGGACAAGGGCTTTGGTGTCATCGAACAGGGTTTGATCCCGCTGCACGACGAAAGTCACCTCGGCAACGTATTTGTTGTTGTTCGGACCGTGCACCAAGTCGATTTTCTCGACCTTGCCCACCCGCACACCGGCCATGCGCACGTCATCGCCCTGCTTCAGGCCCAGCACATCGGTGAAGACCGCACTATAGGTGTTGGTGGTGCCGGGAACGATGCGCGACAGCGTATTCCATACCAGCACGGTGGCCAGCACCGCCGCGGTCGCGAAGAGACTGAACCCGATCAGCGGTGCACGGACGTTCATGGGTGTCACCCCTGGCGGGGGCTGGGCACGCTCGATGCCGCGCGGGCTTCGTAGGCGGCCCGTTCTACCGAGTGCGCGGCCTTCATCAGATGTGTGTCGGCCCCCAGCAACCGCATGACCGTGGCGGTCACGCCGTGCGGCAGCAGCGCCGCGAGCCGGAAGTACACCCCCATCTCCCCTGGCACCGGCACCTCGAAGCGGCGGCGGGCGGTGGCGTTCACGACGGCGGCGGCGACTTTGTCCGGGGTGACCGCACGCAGTAGCGGGTGATCGGGCAGTCCGGCCGTCAGTTCGGTGCGGACGATGGCGGGCAGGATCACCGAGAAAGTGATCCCGTGGGACCGGTATTCGGCGGCCAAGGCGGAGGTGAGGCCGACGACGGCGAATTTGGTGCTGTTGTAGGTGGATACGCCGGGAAAAGTCAATCGTCCGGCCGCCGAGGCGACGTTGACGATGTGCCCGCTGGCGCCACGCGCGATCATCCGCTGCAACGCCAGCTGAGAGCCGGTGATCACGCCACCGACGTTGATGTTCAGTTGCCGCTCGATAGATTGCTGCGATTCCTCGGCGAAGGCAACGATGGGCATGATCCCGGCGTTGTTGATCAGCACATCGAGCGGGCCGAGTGAACGCTCGACCATGTCCAGAAACGCGGTGAAGCTCGCGCGATCGGTGACGTCCAAGGGCGCGGACACGATCCCAGGGCCGATATCGGCCGCGGTGCGGGCGCACTGTGCGACGTCGACATCGCCGATGGCGACGTGCGCGCCACGCTCGGCGAAGGCGCGTGCGGTGGCCGCGCCGATGCCTCGGGCCCCGCCGGTGATCGCGACAACCTTGCCTTGCAGCGAGATTCGGTTCATCGATTGCTCCAGTTGGTTGTGCGGATGGCGAACCGGGTTCGCAGGCTTCGGGCGCTGAGCGCACGCATGGCCGCGACCGCCAACCGGGCTTTGGTCCGCGAGTACGGGAACCACAGCAGTTCCGACGCCGACACGGCTACCGGGACGCGGTCGGCGGTGATGGCCTGGGCCCGGCAGTATTTGCGGATCCCTTGCGCGCCACCGAATCTCGCTCCGATACCAGATTGTTTCCAACCGCCCATCGGCAGGCTCGGATCGAACAGATTGACGTGGGCGTCGTTGATGTTGACCGCACCAGCGTGCAACCGCCGTGCCAGCCGTTCACCGCGTGTCCGGTCGCGCGTCCAGACACTGGCCGACAGTCCGTAGGCGCAGTCGTTGGCCAGGCGCACCGCCTCGTCCTCGTCGGCGACCCGCAGCACCGGCAGGATCGGGCCGAAGGTTTCTTCGGTGACGCAATCCATGCGGTGATCGACATCGACAAGAACTGTCGGCCGGAAAAACGCTCCGTCCGAGACGCCACCGGCCACGGCCTCGGCACCGGCCCGCACCGCGTCGTCGACGTGGCGGCACACCAGCTCCAGTTGCGTTCGGTTGGCCATAGCGCCGATGTCGTAGCGGTATTCGCGGTCGTCGGCACCCTGGCGTAGCCCGGTGACGAGGTCGGACAGTTTCGCGACGAACTCGTCGTAGATCGGCGCTTCGACATACACACGCTCGATCGAGGTGCACATCTGCCCGGCGTTGAGCAGTCCGCCGAACGCCACCCCGCGCACCGCCCGATCCACGTCGGCGTCGGCCAGCACGATCGCGGGGTCCTTGCCGCCCAGTTCGAGGCTGAACGGGATCATGCGCTCCACGCATGCTCGGCCGATCGCCTTGCCGGTCCGCGTGGAGCCGGTGAATTGGACGAAGTCCACGGTATCGACCACCGCTGCTCCGGTGGCGCCACCACCGGTGACGACCTCGAATACTGGTGGCGCGCCGATTTCCGCCCAGCCGCGTGCCAGTTGCAGCGCGCTCAGCGGCGTCACCTCCGAGGGTTTCACCACCACCGCGGCGCCGGCCAAAAGCGCGGGCACGGCATCGATCCCGGGCAGTCCGAACGGATAGTTCCATGGCGTGATCACCCCGACGACCGGGTAGGGGTGGTAGGCGAGGGTGCGGGTTTTCAGCGCCGCGGCCGGACTATGGGCCGAGGGGCGGTCGTCGGCGAGGAAGCGGGCGGCGTTGTCGGCGTAGTAGGCGATGACCTCGGCGACGAACGGAACCTCCACTGTCGCGTCGACGCGTGGCTTCGCGGTCTCTGATTGCAATACGTCCGCGATCTCTTCGGCCTGGGTGAACAGCCATTCTTGCAGTCGGACAAGCCATTTCGCGCGACCGCGCGGGCCGAGTGCCGCCCATTCGGGCTGGGCGGAGCGCAGTCGGGCGACGACCGCCGCCGTCTCGTCTGGCGCGGTGTCGGGCACCGCCGCGACTGCGCGGCCGTCGGCGGGTTTGCGGACCTCGATGAGCGGGGATTGCCGGTCGCTCACGCTGCCCGCCCGGCGTTGTCGGCGAACGCGAGGATCAGCTCGGTTGTGGTGTCGGGGTCGTCGAGCTGGGGGCAGTGCGCCGAGCCCGCCAGGATCCGGACCTTGGCCGAAGGGTAGCGTCGAGCCGCGCGGATCGCAGCGGTGTAGACGATCAACCGGTCACGCCGTCCGTGCACGAAAAGTAGTGGCGCGCTGGATTTTCCGGGTGGATACCCGGCGTCGAACTCCCGAAGCAGCGCCCGCCCGGCCGCGAGGAATCCGCCTAGGGGTTCACCGGCGAACAGCTCGACGAAATGCTCGACGGTGCCCTCCGGCAGTGCCCGCCCCGGAACGGTGAGAAACCCTGCGCCTGCCCGCGCCGCCAGCTTGGTCCGGATGAGCCGCCGCGGTGCCCGCATCCGGAACAGCACCGATTCCGGCAATCCGGCGGGGCCGACACCCAGCGAGGCGAATCCGGTATATCCGAACCCGGGCACCGCGATCGGGATACCCGCCCGGATCGGTAGCGACGGATCGAGCACGGCGCGCAGCGTGAGCCCGGCACCCATCGAATTGCCGACCAGCACAACGCCTTCGGTGCTGGCGTTGGCGCGCACCACCGCGGCAACGAAGGAGTCCAGGGCGGGCAGGATCGGCTCGCCCACTCTTCGGCGATGCAGGGGCGGCAGGTTCACCGCCACCGCGCGCCGACCCGCCGCAGCCAGCCGTTCCAGCACCGCCTGCCAAGTCTGGGCCCGGTCGTAGATGCCGTGCAGTAGCACGACCGTTGGCCCGGTGCCGTCACACACCAACTCGGTGGTGGCGACGCCGCCATATGCCGTGGTGTTCGATCGCACAACGCTGCGCTGGCTCTCGCCGACGACAAACACCCTGTTCGCCATTGAACGCCCTCCTCCTCGGGGCCGGGCTATCCCGGCACGACCGAACGGCACAAACATACACACCTGACTGTTTCTTTTGCAAGCGAAGTCGTCTCGCGGTTCCAGTCCGAGCCCCACACGCCTCGGATCGCCGACACCGCAGGCGAGGATGCCGCGAACCACGGCCACAGCCGCCTTGCCCATATCGGGAATCCCGTTGCAGCACAGGCGCTCTGGCCGCCCCGGCGCCGTGAATTCAGCGAGCGTCACACCGACGAGCCGATCCGATCCGGCCATCCGCACCCCCGGGGGCACGATCGGCTTGTGCGGCCCCCACAGCTCCAGAGCGACCTCGGCCTCAGACACTCGGAACCACCCTGGCGTACCCGTCGGTCAGAAAGAGGTTACAAACAGACAGTCAAGTATGTATATTTCTGCACGCCGCCTTACCCGAGCCGAGGATTCCATGGCCAGCGATCTGCCCCCACGAACACGGCTGCGACGTGGTGGCCGAAGAGCTGCGTCCGGCGACGTTATCGCCACCCTGTGCCGCGACCATCGAGGTCCGGCGCTCACGGCGCTGGCGGCGGGCAAGCTGGGTGCCCGAATCGTGGTTCATGAACACCGGATCGCGGCCCCGCAGTTTCACGACGTCGCCGCGCAGGTCGACCATGCTGGCGCGCATCGTCGACCTCGAGGATCGGGTACTGGCTACTACGACACCTCTGGCCTGCGCGTCATCTTCTGCGCCGGGGCGGCGCCCTCCCCCGCTCTGGCCACCCGGACCGCCGAAGTTTTCGGAGACGTCCTGCACAACCTCTATGGCTCGACCGAGGTTGCCGTCGCCACCGTCGCCACACCCGCCGAGCTGTGGCGGTCACCCCGGCACCGTCGGGCGTCCCCGGTCGGTTGCCGGGTCGCCAGCTACGACCCAGCAGCGCCGCCAGGTCTAGTCGGCCTCCGCCGCACCGGACCGGGCCTGCGGACGCGTCCCGGCCAGTTCTATTTCGGCCAGACGGAGCAGATGCCGACGAAGCCGCTCCCAGTGCCGCTGTGCCCGTTGGGGATCCCGCGACGAATAGCAGCCGATCAATACGCCGCGGATTCCATCCATCGCGGTCAGCACCAAGTCTTTGACCACTGACGGCGGCACACCCGCGGGGACCAGGGACACACTCGCCGACGCCAAGCTGGTGAGCACTACCTGCTCCACCGACTCCACCTGCGCGGCCAGTGATTCGTCGGTACGCGCCGCGACCCACAGCTCGATCACCGCCGTGAACAAAGGCCCCTGGTGCATGCGCCACAACAAGTCCAAGGCCTGAGGCACAACCGCCTCGGTGAGGGTGAGTCGTCCGAACGTCTCCAGCGCTTCCTGCACCCGTTTGACCGCCAGGTAGCGCACCGCCGCCGCCACCAGGTCCTCCCGCGACGGATAGTGATGCAGCAACGCTCCCCGAGTCACCCCCGCGCGCTTGACCACCAATGGTGTCGTCGTACCGGCGTAACCGTATTCGAGCAGGCATTCGATGGTGGCGTCCATCAGCTTGGTCTGCGTCTCGGCGCTGCGCTGCTCCTGAGTGCGCCGTGACCGCGGCGACTCGACGGGAGCCGGCCGCGCTGCGGTCGAAGACGGTTCTGCCATGCGAGCGACCATACCGACTCCCGTTTCCGAATTTGACCGGTCAGCCAGGCCAGGCATTGATTGCTCGATGTTTTCTCGAACTCGATTGGCACGACCGCTTTATACCGAGCACAACTGAGTATCCGAGGAAGCGCGCCGCTGACACGGCATGTGTTGGCTTTGATGGAGCGCGTACATGTCATCCCGCGCCGTGCGGCGGTGATTGCTACGGTGATGCCAGCACGTCGGCTATCGCGGCGGTCTTTTCCCGCGTCCCGCGAAGCCTCTGGCGGAAGGGGATCATCAGTGTCGCTGAGTTCTCGGCCTCTGCAGCCTGAGGTCGTGTTCGCCCCGCTGGCGGGTCGAGTATCCGATATCGCGCGCACGGCGTTGGCCGACGCGCGGGCCGAGATCCCCGAGATCGCGGCCCTGCCGGATGCCGAACAGGACCGGATCGAGCGCTCGATCGCGGACGCGATGAGCCGAATATGCGAACATCTCTGCGGTGCCGAACTGCGGTTGGACTACCTCGACCTGACCGGACGCCAGCGCGCCGAAGCCGGAGTCTCCTTCAGCGCCATCACCGCCCTCATCATGATCTGCTCGCGAACCATGCTGCGTGCGGCGGCGAAACTCATCCCACAGACCGACCACGAACTCTCGGTCACCCTCGCGGACCGGCTTTTCACCGCACTGGGCCGGGGCACCCAACGAATCCTCGACGGCTACCAACAAGCAGCCCTCGCCCAAGCCGAGCACGACCATCACCTCAGCGCGACCCTTATCGAGTCCTTGCTCAGTGGCGGCGGTAAGGATCCCGCCGAACGCGGATCAGTGGTCGAATCCCTCGGCCTGCCCAGCATCGGCAACTTCCGCGTGGTCCTCGCCACCCCGAAACAGCCCGAACCCGACCTGCACTTCGAGATTCGCCAACGCCCCAACACCCGGATACGCGCGGTATGGCGGCACTCACCGGAAGAAAACGTCGGAGTGCTAGCCCTCCTCGACACCGATGAACGGCCACTGCGCGACCTGCTCGACACCATCGACGCCGACCGCATCGGCGTCAGCGAGGCCTACCGGGACATCGGCGACACCGCGACCGCGTTGCGGCAAGCCCGACTGGCACTGGGCTGCCTCAACGGAACCACCTGCCGGATAGCACACTACGGCGACGATCCACTCGCCCTGCTGCTGATGCTGTCCGGGCCCGACGAGGCAAGCGCCATGGCACGCCGCACCCTCGGCGGGCTACTGTCACTGCCCGAGCACGACCTCACCCTACTACTGAAAACGCTACGCGCCTGGTCAGACGCCGACGGGTCGACACCACAAGCCGCGACATCGCTGCACTGCCACCGCAATACAGTCCGCTACCGACTACACCGCATCGAGGAACTCAGCGGCAGCACCCTCACCCACCCCGCTCGAACCGCGGAACTACTGATCGCGCTACGCGCAGTCGAACTTTTCCCCGAACAATTCGAAAACACCACTCAGCCGTGATCGGATTCGGCGTATTTGCCGAGATCGCTGGCCTGCATGGCTTTTTGGTCGTTCACCCCGATGATGTAGCCGTCGGGATCGCGGAAATAGAACTCACGCTGCCCGTTATGGTCTTCGGTGATGGGTTTGACGATATCGGCCGCGGCGGAAAAAGCTTGAAAGGTGCTGTCGAGGTCCTCGACAGCGAGGTAGAACATACCAGCGAACCCGATCGGCTGGTCGGTGAGCACTGGTAGCCAGTTCTTCAGATCGGCGTTGAGGTAGATCATCGCGCAGAATCGGCCCTGGTAGAGCAGCATGTGGATATCGTCGCCTTGGCGCGAAGTGCTCGAGTCGACGTCGAATCCGAGCGATTTGTAGAACTCGATGCTTGCTGCGGTGTCCGCGACGCTGATACAGGGTGCGAATGCCATCTGGCCCTCCGTGTGTCGTTGGTGTTCGAACTCGGTGCGGTATCCAGGCTGCACTGGTGGGAGTGCGCTGTCGATGGGCCTTGGTCGTTGATGCTTTCGGAAACCTTGTGCCGTCGCACAAAGCTTGCCGACAGGCGACACCCGTGCCGGACCTATTATGCCCCCGCACAATGTCGACAGGCACATTCGTGGTCTCACGGCCATAAATACGGCACGGCCGCACCGGTAGCGTTCCGTAGGTAACGCCTGTACTCGACCATTGTGGAGGATTCGATGTCACTCAGCCTCACTTCGACGACGAAGGTGCACTACAACCGCGGACTGCTGGAACCGATCGGAGAAGAACTCACCCTCACCGAACTCCAGGTCGTGGGGGCGATCCCGCCCGAGCTGACCGGGCGGTATTTTCGCAACGGCATCGACCCCGTACCCGAGATGGATCCGGGTCACGCATTCTTGTGCCCGGGAATGATCCACGGTATTCGCCTGCGCGACGGTCGCGCGGAATGGTATCGCAACCGGTATGTCCGGACCCCGGCCTTCGGGCACAAGGCGAAACTGGCATTCGACGCCGACGGAAACCAACTCCACGAATACGCCGCGAACAACACCGATGTTAAGGTCCACGCCGGACGGATCTTGTCGCTGTCCGAGCAAACTCCTCCTTACGAAATGAGCCCAGACCTGGACACGGTCGGCCCATGGACTTTCGGAGGCAAGCTGCGTGGCAATTTCATCGCCCACCCGAAACTGGATCCGCATACCGGTGATTTGCATTCATTCGGCTACGACATGGTTCGCCCCCTGATCGACTACTACGTCATCGATGCCGCGGGCGAGCTGACCACCGACGTCCGTTTCGAGATCGAGGCCCCGACGTTCCTGCACGATATGGCGCTGACCGAAAATTATGTGCTTGTCTTCCAGACCCCGGCAACCTACGACGTGCGCCTGCTCGACCGCAATCCGTACCCGATCGTGTGGAACGACGAGCACCCGTGCCGGATCGGGCTGCTGCCGCGGCACGGCAGCGCCGCCGACATCATCTGGTTGCCGATTTCCCCCTGCTGGATCGTGCACACCGCCAACGCCTACGAGGACGCCGCCGGGCATATCGTCGTCGAAGCTACCCGAGTCGATGCCGCCGACTGGGATCGCGGCTGGGCCGGACTGGGCGGGCTGGTCGCACACCAGCACACCATCGGGCCCTCCACCGAACTGGTTCTGGAAGCCTGCCTGTACCGGTGGACCATCGACCCGGTTACATACACGGTGCGCGAGGAATTCGTCGACGACCGAGTCGTCGAGTTCCCGGCGATCAACCAGCACCACAACACCGCGCGGTTCCGCTACACCTACATCGTCGGCTACGCCGGACACGGCCGTACCGCCACCAGCCTGGTCAAATACGACCACAGCACCGGGGCAGCACAGACCCGCGACTTCCCGCCCGGGCAAGTACCGGGCGAACCGGAATTCGTGCCTGCCCCCGGTGCCGGCAACGAAGACGACGGCTGGATCCTGTCCCTGGTCACCGGTCTGGACGGGCAGCCCTCGGAACTGGCCATCCTCGACGCCGCGGACTTCACCGGACCGGCCGCGGCCCGAATCATGTTGCCGCACCGGGTGCCCTACGGCTTCCACGGCAGCTGGATCCCCGACTCCGCGCTGGGCATCAGCTGAGCAATCGGACCGTCGAACTCGGGCGCGAGGCTGTCTTCAGCGGCTGCCGAAGTAGGTGGTAGCGGTATTCCTCTGTGCCCCAGGCTGATACCAAGTCCGGGTCGCGGGTGATGAGGTCGGCGAGCACGGATTCGGTCGCGTTCCGAACATCGGCGGGTTCGGTGAGACGCCACTGTGCCGCTTCTTCTTCATTTAGTGAGCAGTAGTCGAATGGGTAGCCCAGTTAGCGATTTGCTTCCAGGCAGAATATGTAGACGTTCCCCTGGATCGTCCTGTGGTATGACCGTGGGCATGTTGCGCCGACGGGCAAGATGTATTCTACGATGTAATATCTGTCACCCTTTCGGCAAGTTTCAATTAGTTTCAATGAGCCTGTGTCGTCATCGATCTCGATGCAATCGCCCACCGAAATCGGCGCATCCGGAATCGTCTCTGCGGGCACGGGAAGGAGACGAGGCATCGTGGATTCGCGAAAGGAAGAACTCGGGAACGCCACGATAGCTGTCGCGGCGAGCAGCAGGAGTACTGCGGCGGTGGAAATGGGTAGTCCTAGTCGAGATCTCGACTTCCTATCGCGGTGCTGATCGGGCTCGGAACTCGGGACCGGCGGTTCCAGGCGTACGCCGCAGCGAGTGCAGAACCGTCGTGCCACGCTGCTCGAGTCGTGTCCGCATTGCCAGCACAATGCGGCACCGCACTCGCTGCAGTTGGGCAGCCAAGTTCCGGGGAGGGAATGCTGGCACTGCCAACACGCCGCCATAAGATCACCTACCGTCCGACCGGAAGTCGGTCAGTCGCTAAAGATCGCGTCGATGGAGCTGTCGATCGCCGTCGCGGTGTTCGCGAGCGATCCGAACCCCGTGACGGCTTGACTTACGGCTTGGAGAATTCCCTTCAGGCGACTCTGGTCCGGCTCCTGCTTGTCGGCCTCCTGCAGGGCCTGGTTGACGTTCGCCGCCACCCCGTCCTTGTCCGGAAGTTCGTAACCTGCACGGTGGACCTGGTCGAGCAGCTCGACCAGGTCACGTCGCAGCTGCGCGAGATCTGCCGGTGCTGCTACCGAGGTGTCGCTGTTGACGACGTTCGCATCGCGGCCGGATATAGCCGAGCGGGTGAGGTTGGCGTCGCCCCCGATATGCACGCCGCTGTCGTTGGCCATGATGCTCTCCTCGATGGGTCAGGTCGCGCTGAGGCGTCGGATCATCCTGCGCAAGGTACGGATCAGGGTTGTTCGTCGCTGCGGGCCAGTGAAGGCCACCTCGGTGTTCGCCCGCATTCCGCCGATCGAGGAGTTCAGCAGTGTCGCGTTGCCTCCGATATTGACACTGCTGTTGATGATCAGTTCGCCGCGGGCATTCAGTTCGTCACGATCGATGTTCTTCTCCGCGAGGAAGTCGCCTACCGTGTGCAGGATCCGTTTGTCGACAACCTTGGTGTACCGCTCGTGGTCGATGAGCTGGAAGTACCTGTGGTACCCCAGTGGCTGGTCATCCTTGCTTCGCATATCGGTCGCCGCCTCGCGAACGCAGATCAAGGCGCCGCGGTTCACGGTGTAGGCACGGCGGATCGCACGACGATCGCGAATGGCCTTGAGCCACTCGCGAATACCGCTGAGTAATTGCTGCGCTGCCGCGGGTACACAGGCCAACAACGCGATCGGGAGCCGAAGGACGGACATGCCCGCGACGGCCAGCACCGGCAGCGGACGCGGAGGCAACAGCAGATCGTCGGTATTGGAGTACCTGCGCAGCAACGGTGGGAGTACACAGTAACTGACTTCCACGAACAGCGAGGTTGAGCTCAGTACCAGGCGAATGAATCCGGACCAGACCACTTCGCCTTTCCAACTGATGATTTCGATAGTGAGATACGGGCGGGCGCGATCTTCCGGGGTGGCCAGCAGCGCCCCCAGATCCGACTCGTCGACGCGAGCGGCGGGCTTACCCATAGGGTCGGGAAGCAGCCGCCGGTCGTGATGGACATCCTCGCCACTGATGTAGAGACGATTGCGGACATGGACAGCGGGCACATCGAGTGCGTTGATGCGCTGCCGGAGCCGCCCATTCAGCTCGGCGGCGGTAAACGACTCGATCGGAGTGTCCGGGAACGCGGGTTTGGTGGTGTCGAGCATGAGTGACCACGACCTCGATGTGACCCCATATCCGGTGAAGGGGCGAAAACCTTGGTAGACAGTGACATTGCCGTCCGAGTATCGAGCGATATGGTCGAGCTGCCGCTGCGCCCGTGCGCCGTTGTGTTGTGGCGCCGACGACGGCGTGAACACCGTCGACCGAAGCGACGCAGCGCATGCACCCCACCGCGCCACACAGGCCTCGGCATACAACGCCGCCCAGCCACCGAGAATCGCGACCCAAACGACTGGTGTAAGCCATTGCAGTACACCAACTATCAGCGCGACAAGGGCCACGCCGAGAACGAGGTCGCGCGCCAGACGCCGCCGCCTGGCAGCGAGCGTGTACCGCGCGACGGCGACCAGGTCTATTCCCGGCGAGGTCGCCACCGCACGCCGCGGCTCCTCGAGCACCAGAGATGTCACCTGCCTGGCGAGATAGTTATCCAGATATACAGCGGCACATAGCTGACGAGTGGCCTCATGTGCGGTGACAGATGTCCAATCCCGTTGTACTCGCTTCGCGCTCGACGCCGCAGAGCTGGCCGGGCTTCCGCAATTCCCGCAGAATACGTAATCAGTTGGGTTGCCGTGTCGGCACGTCGGGCAGGCCATCTGCGAACCCGGCTGCTCGGCAACTCTCGTTCCCGACACTGTCATCCCGTTTCGTTGCGCTGGATGTCCACGCAGTATAGGAGAGGAGGAGCCCAACCGCGGCCCATGGAAGGCTTTCCGCCGAAATGACAGCCGAACCGCGACGAACATTCGGTGTCGAAGTGGGCAAGCAGAAGGCCGGGCAAGCTTCCACAAGGGATCCGACTCCTGGTGGGGTCCTACGCGCACTAGATGAGCGCTTCCTAACCCGGCAGCGAGTGTGCATTGGTGGTGTGGGCTTCTCGGGCGGCCATGCCCGTGGTTGGGCTTCGCGCCGGACCAGGTCTCCGCCGCACCAGCGGTCGCGCTCGTGCGGCTGGTCGGCCAGCTCGGCGTCGACCCGTCCGAATTGCGGTTACGGTAGGCGGGCCAAGACCCGCGCCGACCATCTCCGGCTTGGGCCGGATCGAGCCGGGGATGACCGTTCGCGTCGTGTCGGATGAGCATGTATTCCTCAGCACGACGCGGACTCGGCTCATCCTTGCCACGGCTCGGATGGTTGTCCGACAATCGCGAGGTCCTATGCCGGGTCCGGCCCGGCGACCGAGCTCGCGCTGGCCGCCTTCGGCCACAGGTAGCGCATCGAAGCCGGACTCGCGGCACCGGGTCAGCCTCATGGTCGTCGAGAAGGATTGCCGCACACAGGCCGTCGGACGAGTGACGGAGGCTTCGATAGCAGCTGAGTCGCCGGTCTTTGTCCGGGCGAGTTCTGCGAGTGTGCGCTCGCGGCCGACTGTGGATTCGGCAAGCCCTGCGAGCGGATCGAATCCCTGTCCAGCGAGGACCAGGCTCGTCGGGTGAGCTCGCGCTGCACCTCCGCGCGGGAAAGCCGGACCGACTGGGCGATAGCCACGACCTACGCAATGAGACGTACACCACTGCAATTGCGTGAATCGGCGAGCTGTAGGGTCACGAAACCGTGACTGACAACGGTTCACGTGCCGAACGTAAGACAACGTCGTTATGGGCCGCCGTGACGGTTCTCGGGGTGCTCGCCGGATATGCAGGGGTGCTGCTCGCGAACACCAGACACTTCTACACCGACGACACCGAGGCCCAATACGTTCCACTGTGGCTGGACGTCGGGCGACATCTGCGCGACGGTGTGTTCCCCACTGTCATTCCCGAGGAGTGGATGGCAGGCAACTACCTCGTCGAGGGCCAAGGCAGCGTTTTCAACCCGCCACAACTGCTGGTCGCGTTCATCGCGCCGTCGGTCGACAATCTCGTCGTCTTGGCCACCGCCGTCAAGCTCTGCTATTCGATCATTCTCGCGCTCGGGGTATTCCGGGTGTGCCTCGCGTACCGGGCACAAGCACCGTGGGCAGCGGTTGCCGGCGTCGCGTTCTGCTTTTCGGGGTGGCTGCTGTTCCTGGATCAGGCGACGTGGGTCCTCGGGCTCGCCGGCACTGCGTGGCTGGCGAACGCGTGGGCATCGGGCATCCGGTACGCGCGAGGACGGAGCGGGCCGATCCCGGTGTTCGTGTTCCTGTTCCTCGCGATCACCGTCGGATATGTGTGGCCCGGTGTCGAATCCGCGCTGATGATCGTCGCTGTGGCCGCGGGAGAATGGCTGTATCAGCGAAAGCCGTGGCCTGCGGTGCGGTTGCTGCTCGCGGCCGGTTGTGCCGGTGCGGCCGGCCTGCTGACGTATTTGCCCGGCTTGCTGTCATCGGAAGTGACCTGGCGGACCGCTGACAACAGGATCAGCAATGACGGTTTCATGACCGTGCCGTGGCAGGAGTCGTTGAATGCGAGCCTGCCGACGACGCTGCCGTCGTTCAACTCCTGGTTCGGCCTGATCCAGCCGTTCCCGGTCGTCTATATCGCGTGGTTCCTCATTCCCGGGCTGGCGTTCATTGATTGGAAAGCGGCGGCGTCGACGTTCCGGGAAGTCAGCGCGGCGGCCTTCTTCGCCGGCATCGCACTGATGTGGACAGCGGGTCCCGCGGCATTCGGTCCGCTGCGGTGGCCGGTGCGGATCCTGCCGATGCTCGCATTGGCCTTGCTGGTTTCTGGCTGCGTGTTATTGAGCCGCCACGGCACCCTCGCGAGCTGGCGTGTGCGGCTCGGGGTGGCGACCGGACTTGTTGCGGTGATGTTGGTGCGGTCGGTGTCGTCGGCGCCGAGCCATCGCATCTGGACGCACCTCTGGGCAGCTGTAATCGTCGTGGTGCTCGGCGTCGTCGTCCTGCTGCTGTATGTGCAATGGGGCAGGGTCGCGGCATGTGCGGCGCTGCTCGTCACCATCGCCCCGATCGCGTATTACCAAGTCAGCAGCTCGTTTCCGCACCCGATGTCGTGGAATCTGCCGGAGCGACGCTCCGACGCGCAAACACGTTTTCCGGAATTCGACGGCACCACACTGCAGTTGGGCAACAGTCAGATATTCCCGAGAGACGCCAAGGATGTCGACGGAGTTTACAGTTCGCTCGTCGTCGGGGCGTACGCCAAAGACCTCGGGCTCGACTACGTCAATGGATACACCCCGATCGGCCACGCCGCTTTCTCAGAACGGATTTGTATGCAGTGGGACGGCAGCACCTGCCCCGACGCATTCCGCAAGATCTTCGAGACCGAACCGACCACCGGCGAGCCGATCGTCGACCTCATGAAGGTCGACCGGATCACCCTGATGCGCCTGGTGTATCCGGACGCTCGCCACGATCCGCCACCACCGGGCTGGCACTGGGTCGACTACCCACCGAACGACAAGTGGATCTGGACACTCGAGCGCGACGCCGGACCGATGTCGAGGAACAACGGCCGGATCGCAGACACCGACGGCGTCGCCGCAGTGTCGGTATCCGAATCCGAGCACACCAGCACGGTACGGGTGTCATCCCAGCACGGCGGCCGGGTCACGTTCGCGCGTCTGGTGTGGCCGGGCTATCGGGCCACGCTCAACGGCCGCGACATCATTCACGAAGCGGTCGACGATATCTTCTTTTCGGTCGAGATACCGGCGGGCACCGAGAACGCCGAACTCCAGGTCACCTGGCGACCGCCGGGTATGCACCTTGGCATGGCGACGTTCGCACTCGGGTTGGCAGGCATCGGCTCACTGCACTGGCTGTACGCGCGCAAACGGCGACACCTCCGGTACGCCTCGCAATCAGACGGAGGACCGAACCCCGGCGACTCGACTCCCCACCTCGAACAATGGCCGGGATCCCTCGCCGAGCCTGACCGAAATACGCAAACACCACAGCTGGTCGGACACCTCGAACATCACCGGAACCTGGAGTCGATCAGCGTGGACGCCAGATGAGCAGCCGGACCAGAGCGTCCACCCCGCCGCAATCGTTCAGGAGCGGTGGCAGCGCCGATCTTCCCGCCGACCGCCACCTGCGTAGCTGGAATGCGCCCACCGCCCAACAACTCACCGCGAGGTTGGGTATGGGTTGATCGCTCGCCGTCGGCGAGCGCCGACGAACCGATGGAGTCGGTTCGGTCGCGTCAATCCTGTTCTCAGCAAAGGAGTTTCCCGTGGCCTCCTCCCACGCATCTCTCGATGATCCCGGCAATCTCGTCGCCACACTTCCGGCGATGCTCGCCGAGGCCACGGTCGGCCATCATGGTGCGCGTTTTGGGCAGCCGTCCCGCCAGCAAGCCGTCCCATTCTTCGGGCATGCGCGCGACGCTTTCGTGTCCCCCTGACACACCGCCGGATATTCGGGGCTTACGCCGCCGGGTCGATGGCGTTGCACTGGTTCACTGCTCGGTATCAGGCTGATGCGCTGCCAGTTCGTTGCGGCGGGCGAGCACTTTGGTCCCCGGCCCCGATGCCGCGCCCGGGCCCGACATGGCGGTCACACTTGTCGCGGTTACCGGTTTCGTGCACTCTGAGCAGCAGACCTGCGGCGTGAACTGGTGTCCGCACTCGTCGTGCACCAATCGCACCGGTGGGCCACCCGGCGGCGTGGCCCATTTGTCACCCCAGGCCATCAGCGCCATCAGCACGGGGACGAGTTCACGCCCGGCCGCGGTGAGGTGATATTCGTGCCGCAGCGGTCGTTCCTGATACGCCCGGCGCTCCACGATGCCGTCGGCGATCAGCGCTTCGAATCGTCGAGTGAGCAGGTTGCGGGAGATGCCGAGGTTCTCGGCGATGTCGTCGAACCGGTGCAGGCCGAGGTAGAGGTCGCGCACGATCAGCGGCGACCACCACTCCCCGACCCGCTCCAGGGACTGCCCGATCGAGCAGTGCATCTCCGCGAAGCTGGTCCTGTGCATGCTCTCAGTGTAGAGGGTTGATTCATTGAACTTACTCGGGATACGGTGGCTGAGTCATAGAGTTCAATGAAAGGACTAACTCATGCCGTTCGTGGAATTGTTCGTTCCCAAGGGCTCACTCGACCAGGAACACCGGGAAAAGATCGGCAGCCAGCTGGTGTCGGAGGTGATGCTCGCCGAGGGCGCGCCCGACACCGAGGCGGCCCGGGCCATCTCGTGGCTGGTGGTGAACGAGATCGACGCCTGGTTCGTGGGCGGCCGGCAGCTCTCCGCCGGAGATAGTCCGAAATACGTGGTGCGAGTGGGGGTTCCGGCGGGCTCTATGAACGACGACAAGCGCCGCGACATCGTGCGCCGCGTCAATCGGGTTCTGGCGGACGCGGACGAGGACCCGGCGCGTTTCGCCGACGCCGCCACCGCATGGGTGCACATCAACGAAATCCCGGAAGGCAATTGGGGAGCCCGCGGCGAGATCGTGCGGATCGAGGACATCGTCGCGTTGGTGTCCGGCTAGGCAGTCGAACGGGCGGGCACCTCGAGGGTGTCCGCCCGCTTCGGGCTCTGCTGCGGCGACGGTGACCGCCTGAACCCGCAGGCAGATGCGAACGTTCACGAATGCGGGTCACGCAATGGACGTCCTGAGGTTCACGAATCAGCCTGCCGACCGCGGCGATGGCGCGAGCGTTTCGGTCATTCCGATGGTTGATGCGGTCATGGCGTATCGCACCGGCTCGCCCGTAGATTCGGCTCGTGAGCCGTTACCGGCGGTCGGGGGGCCGGTTCGAAGCTGAGAGTGGCGAAAAACGGGCTGGGATAAGGGAGCTGGTGATCTCCTCGTATTGCCGGGCACCGGGGCCGCGCGGGCAGGGGTTTTCGAGCCGAGGGAGATGTTTGCGTGCCATCGCTTCGGGCACAACGTGATCAGTGCGGGGCTAATTGCTACTGCACGTGTGACCGAGAAACGCACCTGAGCGAGGCGAACCGAAATGGCCACAGATCGCGACGGCCCAAACCGGTACGGGGGCAAGACCAACGAACCCGGGGCTGCCCATGATGACGGCAGGATGGGTGAGGGGGTGACCGCTACCGGGGCCCGGCCGGACCTGGATCCGAACGAGCCGAGCAGTCCGGCCGAATTATCGAAACCCTCGCTGCTGGCGGTGGTCAAACGCGCGGCCAAGCAGTTCCAGCGCGACAACTTGACCGATTTGGCCGCTGCGCTCACCTACTACGCTGTGCTGTCGGTTGTTCCCGGGCTCATCGTGCTGGTTTCGTTGCTCGGTTTATTAGGGCAGAACACCGCTGATGAGCTGACGAATCAGGCGCAGCAGATCGCGCCGGGTTCGAGTGCTGAGTTCGTGCACACGCTCATCAGCCAAGCTCAGTCCAACAAGAGCAGTGCAGGGCTCGGCGCAATATTGGGTCTGGCCATCGCGCTGTGGTCGGCATCGGGATATGTGGCCGCGTTCATGCGGGCCTCCAACGTTATCTACGGCATCGGCGAAGGGCGCCCGATCTGGAAGACCACCCCGATCCGGCTCGGTGTCACCGTCCTCGCGGTGATCCTGCTGGTGATCAGCGCGGTCATCGTGGTGGCGAGCGGACCGGTCGCCCAGCAGATCGGCGAGTTCCTCGGTGTCGGGGGAACCGTGGTATTGGTCTGGAATGTCGTCAAGTGGCCGGTGCTGTTCGTCCTCGTGTCGGTGCTGCTCGCCATCCTGTTCTGGGCCAGCCCGAACGCCAAACAGGGTGGAATCAAATGGATCAGCCCCGGCGGCGTCATAGCGGTCCTCATCTGGCTGATCATCTCGGTGTTGTTCGCCGTCTACGTCGCCAACTTCTCCTCCTACGACAAGACCTACGGCTCGCTCGCCGGCGTCGTGATCTTCCTGGTGTGGTTGTGGCTGACCAACATCGCGCTCCTGCTGGGAGCCGAAATCAACGCCGAACTCGACCACGGAAAAGCCATCGCGCAGGGACTTCCCGAGCACGTGGAGCCCTTCGCCGCACCGCGCGACACCCGCAAGCTCGACGACGCCGACAAGGACGCGGTCGAGAACGCACAATCCGCGCGGCGCGATTGAAAGGGCCACCTCGGGCCGTTGGTCTTCCTCCTTCCGACCTTCCCATGGCGAAGACGACAGCTATTTCGGAGAAACCGAATCAGTAATCACGCGCCTCGGGCTCTTGTAGGTCAGCCGCGAGTGGCGGGTCTCGACGAGGTGTTGCGACGTAACTTGTTGCGGAGGCTAGGCGTTCCCTCGGTGGTGATCACATCCAGCGTTGTTCCGGCGTATTCCTCGGTGGTGATCGTACGCAGCAGGGCGTCGGCCAAGTCGGCGCGGGAGGTGTAGCGACCCGGGATACTCGTGGGCGACACAGTGTAGTCGGTGACGCGGGTGCTGTTGAACAGACCGGAGGCACGGATGATCGTCCAGTCGAGGCCGCTGCCTCGGACGATGTCCTCCATGCGGCGTAGATCGTGATAGGCGGTGCGTCCCGCTCGCAGCAGAAGTGGGAGCAGCACCGTGCGGAACAGGAGCGTCTCGCCGGGGGCGGGTTCGCCCGTGACACATACCGAACTCACGCACGCGAGTCGTGAGATGCCGTGCGTCGTCATCGCTTTGGTGATATTTCCGATCCCCTCGGAGAACAGCGTGATCGGTTTCGTGGTGTAGGTGGTTCCCAGTACCGATATGACCGCATCGCTTTCGGCGATCGCCCGCGTGGTCGAGTCGATGTCTCGGGCATCTGCGCGTGCGACGTCCAATCGCGGCGCGGTGAAGTCCAGCGCGTCGGGGCGACGTACCGCGGCAACAACGTTGTGCCCCTGAGCAATTGCCTGCTTGACGACCTGGGCTCCAGTTCGGCCGTTCGCGCCGAATACGACGAGCCTCATCGCACTCCTCCTGATATGTGTCCGCCGATCGGATCGGCGGAGGTGATGCGTGCCGATCCGAACATCGCGGATCGGATGCGGTGCCAGGTCATGCGCTAACCCGCTCACGCTGGGACCAGACCACGCCCCGGCGCTCATAGGCGAATAGTTGCTCGATGGTATGCGCGACCTGAGGTCCGATTTCGCGTTCGACCAGATAGAGCGCCACATCGAGGCCGGAGGTGACGCCGCCGCCGGTGATCAGATCGCCGTCGTCGACCACGCGGGCGGGTACGGCTATGGCGCCGAAGGCGGCGAGCATGACCATTGCGGCATGGTGCGTGGCGGCGGGGCGGCCTTGCAGTAGGCCAGCCTTGGCCAGGATCAGCGAGCCGCCGCAGACGGTGGCGACCAGCGTGTCGTCCCGGCCGAGTGCCTCCGTGAGTGGCGCCGCCAAACCTGGCGTGACACGACCGAGAACCTCGGTGACGTCGGAATTGGTTGCACCGCCCTCGGTTCCGTCGGGCAGGCCACCCGGCATTCCCGGCAGAACAATGATGTCCGCGCGAACGGGGTCCAGTTGCCCGACCGCACGCAACGACAATTGCGCGATACCGCTTGGCACCTCCCGGGCGCCCTCGGCCGTGACGAACTCCGGCGTGATCGCGCCGCCGGTGACCATGCTCGCGGCAATCAGCACCTCGTAAGGGGCGATGACATCCAGCGGGTCGAAACCATCGAACAGGACGAACTGTGCGTACATGCGCTGCTCCTTCGTAGTGATCTAGCAGCCAACGCTAGGCCGGTGAAACCTCGTGTCCCAGACAGAAACTGGCCAATTTTGCATGGCTTCTCGCCAACGGCGCCGATCGGGACGTGCTGCGAATCGCATTTTGGGACAGGCGGTTCCGGCCTATCGTGGCGGAATGCACACGGTTGCGATCCTGGCGCTCGACCACGTGGTTCCCGCCGATCTGGGTACCGCGATCGAGACGTTCGGGCAGGTCCGGCTCGCCGATGGCAGTCGGCCCTACGAAGTTCGGGTCTGCGCGCCGACACAGCACGTGATCACCGACACATTCACCTTGATCGCGCCGCACGGCCTCGAGGTCTTCGACCAGGCCGACACCATCATTGTCCCGGGCTGTTCCGAAATCGCAGGACCGCTCCACGAGCAGGTGCGCGCAGCGCTGCGGGAGGCAGCCGCCCGCGAGGTCCGCGTCGCCTCCATCTGCACCGGAGCGTTCACACTCGCCGCCGCCGGGTTGCTGGACGGGCTGGCCGCGACGACACATTGGGCCGCGGCCGACCGGCTGGCGGAGATGTTCCCGGCGATCGAAGTGAAACCCGATGTGCTGTACGTGGATAACGGACAGTTCCTCACTTCGGCGGGCGCCAGCGCCGGTTTGGATCTGTGCCTGCACATGGTTCGAGGCGATTTCGGTTCCGCCGTCGCCGCCGACATAGCGCGGCTGGCCGTCGTACCGCTCGAGCGCGAAGCCGCCCAAGCCCAGGTTGTCGTGCACCCGCATCCGCCGAGCCCGCTGGGCTCGACGCTGGAACCGGTATTGCGCTGGATCGTCGACAATCTCACCCGCGACCTGACACTGGCACAGCTGGCTCGCCGCAGCGGCCTCAGCGAACGGACCTTCAACCGCCGCTTCCGCCAGCAGACCGGCACCACACCCCGGCAGTGGTTGCTGCACGCGCGGGTCCGCCGCGCCCAGTATCTGCTCGAGACCACCGACGACAGCGTCGAACACATCGCCGACCGCGCCGGCTTCGGCTCAACCACCGCCTTACGCGAACGATTCAAACGCGTGGTCGGAGCCACGCCGCACGCCTATCGACGGAACTTCCGCAACGCGAGTGCCGAGCAGCCTGATTCGCGAAACGGTCCAATAGAATCGCGACCCGCGCGGACCACGCTGAGCGCATAGACCGACCGAACCTCTGTGGGTTGCTTGCGGTCGTTGGGCTCGTTTGCGGCGACGTCGATGCGTCGCACAAGCCAGCGCCCCATTGTCGCGAGCCAGTTTGTGTGGTCGTCCGCGGCCTCCGCGGAAACGCAGCTCCAATCGGGCTCAGCATCCGCGCCTGCCACGCGGGGCATCGCGTGGCAGGCGTGACGGCCCCCGGCAAGATCATCCCAGCTCGGCGCTGCCGCCTCCGTTCGATGCGCTGAAGTCGTGATCGCTCTGGTGTGCGGCCCCCGTCCGGCAGTTTGCGAAAGCCCGGCCGGGTGGCGGCTAACGTGGTAGCCGCATCCTCTGGTGTGATTCGAGTTCGGGAAGGTGTGGTCGTGCGGGTGGCGGTGCTCGGGCCGATTCAGGTGCACGCCGAGGACGGGACCCCGATCGATATTGGCGGCGCCAGACTCCGGGGACTGCTTGCGCGGCTGGCCCTTTCGGTGGGCCAGGTCGTGCAGGCGGAGTCGTTGATTGATGCCCTGTGGGGTGCGCACCCGCCCGCGGGAGCAGCCAAGGCACTCCACGCTCTGGTCTATCGGCTGCGCAAGGCGCTGGGCAGCGCGGCGATCGAGTCCGTGACGACCGGCTATCGATTGCAGGTGCGGACCGAGGATGTGGACGCCAAGCGATTCGAGGATCTCACCGCCCGCGGTCGTCGGGAGCTCGCCGCCGACCGCCCGGAACTGGCTGCCGCAATCCTCGGCGAGGCGCTCGCACTGTGGCAGGGTCCGGCGCTGGCGGATGTGCTCGACGCCCCGTTCGCCGGTTCGGTCGCCACGCGGCTGGAGGAACTGCGTATCGCGGCGACCGAAGACTGGTTCGACGCCGGACTGCGCCTTGGCCGGCACGCCGATATCCTCGCCGACTTGGCAGCGGCCGCCAACGAGCACCCCCTGCGCGAACGGCTCGCCGCCCTGCGCATGCGCGCCCTGCACGCCGCGGGTCGCCCCTCCGCTGCACTGACGGTGTTCGAGCAGATCCGCGGCGCGCTCGCCGACCAGCTCGGCATCGACCCCGCAGAAGAGCTGCAGACCGCCCACCTTGCGGTGCTACGCGGTGAGCTAGCGGTGCCGCGGGCGCCGGCGCAAATGGGCCCCGGTCGGCTACCAGCCCCGATGACCGGCTTAATCGGCCGCGACGACGAACTGGAATTGCTCAGCGGATTGCTGGAAACCTCCCGCCTGGTCACCGTCGTTGGCCCCGGCGGTGTCGGCAAGACCAGGCTCGCCCTGGAAGCCGCATCCCGCCACCGCCTCCACCGCCGTGGCCGCATCTGGTTCGTATCCCTGGCCGGATCCGATGTCGTGGGCAAGGCCGTGCTCAGTGCGCTGAGCTCGCCGGGCACGCGGCCGCTCGGCGGGTCACCGGAGCCGGTGGATCAAGTCGCCGAGCTGCTCGACGGCGCCGAAGCCGTACTCGTACTGGATAACTGTGAGCATCTCGTAACGGCGGCAGCCGAATTCAGCGCCCGATTGCTGGAACACCTGCCCAGCCTGACGATCCTGGCCACCAGCAGACAACCCCTCGACATCATCGGCGAGGCGATCTGCCGGCTCGGCCCGCTCCCGCAACCGTCCGCCATCCGGCTCTTCACCGACCGCGCGCTGGCCGCACGCCCCGGCATCACCCTCGACGACGAATCCGTCATCGACATTGTGCGGCGCCTCGACGGACTCCCGCTCGCGCTGGAACTGGCCGCCGCTCGGCTGCGCACCATGAGCGCCGACCAGCTCGCCCAGCGGCTGGACGACCGTTTTCGCCTGCTGGCCTCAGGCAATCGGACCGCCCAGCCCCGCCAGCAAACTCTGCACGCCGTCATCGACTGGAGCTGGGATCTGCTCAGCGACAAGGAGAAATCCCTCGCCCGCCGTATCTCGATCTTCCCCGCCGGCAGCGGTGCCGCCGCCATCGAAGCGATCTGCGCCGACCGGACGCTACCACCCGGCGATATCGCCTACGTGCTCGACTCGCTGGTCGACAAGTCCATCGTGGAGCGCACCCTAGGCGGCTACCGGATGCTGGAAACCATCCGCGCCTACGCTGCCGGAAAGCTTGACGTCGCTGGCGAACTGGAGACGACGCGGGATCGCTTCACGCGTCACTTCGCCGACCTCGCCGAGGCATACGAACCGCTGCTGCGCTCGCCTGAGCAGGAGGCCTCACTGCGGCTGTTCGATACCGAATACGACAACCTCGTCTACGCGCTGCGCACGGCCATCGACAATCACGACGTCACGTCCGCCGCCCGGATTCTCGTTACGCTGCACTGGTATTGGACGATGGTGCGCTACGAACCGCAGGGCGAGGCTTTCGTGGCCAAAGTGCTGGAATTCGGCGACGAGCTCGCTCCCGATGTCCGAGCCGCGGTAAACATCCTGCACGCGGTAGGCGACAACGCACCGGCCGCCACGCCCGATCGCGTAGCGGCCCTGATCGAGGAGTGCGCACGCACCGGCACCCTGGCGCGCTACCCGACTCTGCTGATGACGATGCTCATCATGGGGCACGTCGCAGGCCTGGACGAGTTGGTCGAACGCGAGATCGCCAGGGCGCGCGGCCGCTCCGACTCCTGGGCCACCGCTTGCACGTTCTTCGTGGAGGCGTTTATCGGTCACGAGCGCGGCGACTGGACAGCCGCTACTGCGGCGCTCGAGCGAGCGTTCCACTTGTTCGAAGAGACCGGTGACCGGCTGTACACAGCGCTAGTGCTGACCCTGGTGGCGCAGACTCGCTCCTTTCGTGGCGACCACGCCGGAGCGATCGCCGCCTACGAGCGCAGCATCGCGCTGACCTCGCATCATGCGATCACCCATCGGATCGGGCTCGCCGTGGAACGGATGCGGGCGGGCGATCCGGCCGGTGCCCGGCGGGAGATCGAGATCGCCGAACTGGCGGCCGGGGAGCATGGGCGGCAGCGGCAGCTCGAGGTCAGGGCCGCTCTGGTGGAGCTGTACCGCCGCGGCGGCGAAGTGGGACGTGCCGAGCACGAACTCGATCGGATGGAGCGGGTCGTCCAGGCGAGCTTGCCTCCTCTTATCAACGCGCTCAATGGTTTTGTGCTCCCCGCCCGGATGGCGAACCTGCTGACGGCCGGAGATGCGAAACGGGCCCGCGAGCTCCTTTCCGACATCGTCCGAATATCGGCTGTGCATCGCGACTTGGCTGTCACGGCCCAGCAACTGGCCGGGTTGCTCCATCTCGAGGGTGATCCAGTCGGCGCCGCCACCGCGCTCGGCATGAGCGAGGCGATCCGCGGCGTCTTCGACCACGGCGATCCCGAACTTCGTGCGCTCGCCGCTGCGCTGGCCGAACAGCTGGGCCGGGCCGAATACAACACGGCATATCGCAAGGGCGCGCAGCTGCCCCGGCAGGACGCCATCGACCGGCTGACCGTATGAGGTCACGGTAATCACCGTTGGCCGGCGGGGTCTATCACCGCGCTGTCACCCGGTTATCAGACCCGCACTCCATGGTGGGAGGCGCAAATCCCGCCCCAGCTATCAGGAGTGCACCATGACCAATTTTGCGGACACCAGGTACCAGCGAGTTCAGGAGGTGCTGGACCGAACGGTGACCGAGGGCAACGCTCCCGGCGTCGTCGCCGAGGTCCGGGATGAGAACGGCACCTGGTTCGGCGCAGCCGGGCTGGCCGATCTCGAGACCGGCCGTCCCCGCCAACCCGGCGAGCAATTCCACGCCGGCAGTAGCGGTAAGGCATTCACCGCCGCTGCCATGCTGACCCTGGAGGCCGAGGGCACGCTGAGCCTCCACGACACGGTGGACACCTGGCTGCCCGGCGTGGTCAGCGGCAACGGTAATGACGGCAGCAAGATCACCATCAGACAGCTGCTCACCAATACCAGCGGCCTTGGCATCACCGGGCTGAGCCCCGAGATCGTGCGCAGGTACCACACCCGGTCCGGGTTCGCCGAGTACCGGTACTACGTCTGGACCGTCGAGGAGCTGCTGAAGCTCCAGATGTCCATTCCGCCGATGTACGCGCCGGGTGCGGACTTCGCCTACTCCAATGGCGGCTTCCACGTCGCCGGAGCGATCATCGAGAAGGCGACCGGACGGAGCTATGCGGACGAAGTCGATCGGACGGTCATCCAGCCGCTCGGGCTGACCGGAACCTATGTGCGGAGCTTGGCCGAGCGGCAGTTCCGGGGCCCACACACCAAGGCGTATTCGAGAGGGCGGTTCATCAGGGACGGCGTCGATCCGGAAACGCTCACGGCCGAAAATTACGAATCGCTGCTGGAGGACGCCGATAGTGAGCCGGTCGACGTCACCGACCGGACGTACTTCGGGTGGGCTGCCGGTGGCGTCGTTTCGACCACCAGCGACATGATCCGGCTCACGGGTGCGCTGACCACCGGCTCCCTCCTGCCACCCGCGCAGCATCGCGAGATGTGGAGCACGGTCCCCACCAGAGACTGGGTCCCCAACACCCGGTACGGCACCGGGGTGTCTCGGTGGGCGCTGACCGACGGCCGCCAGCTGCACGTGGTGGCCGGCGTGGAGGGAGGTAGCGCCAACCTGACCCTGGCCACTCCCGACGGCGGGCTCATCGTCTGCATCCATTTCAACGGCGACTGGAATTGGTACCCGGCCTGCGACCGGATCGTCGAGGCGGTGTTCGGCGCGGGTTACCTTCCGCCGCAATAGTTTACCGGGCGCCTGCGCAGCGATCGAATCAATGGACAAGGACGACAAATGACAACACTCGACACACTGGGGAACTGGCTCGGCCAGCGGCTCCCCGCACTGATCGCCGAGCACCGAGTGCCTGGCGCGGTCATCGGCCTGTACGCGAACGGGGAATATCTGGAACGCGCTGCGGGCGTGCTCAATACCCGCACAGGTGTTTCGGTAACCACGGATTCTCTATTCCAGATCGGTTCCATCTCCAAGATTTGGACGGCCACCTTGGCCATGCAGCTGGTCGAGGCGGGGAAACTCGACCTCGACCGGCCGGTCCGCGCCTATCTGCCAGACTTCCGGCTGGCCGATGAGGACGCGGCAGCTCGCCTCACGACTCGCCAATTGCTCTGCCACACCGCAGGTTTCGAGGGTGACCTGTACACCGACACCGGTTGCGGTGACGACTGCATTGCCCGGTACGTCGATTTGCTCGGCGCGGCACCCCAGCTCTTCGAACCGGGAGAGATGTTCTCCTACAACAACGCCGGATATTGCGTAATCGGCCGGATCATTGAAACGCTCCGCGGTAAACCGTACCTCCAGTGCCTACGCGAAACCCTCATCCAGCCACTGGAACTCACGCACACCGCTACTGACGCGGAGGAAGCCATCCTGCATCGGGCCGCGGTCGGCCATCACCAACCCGGACCCGAAGATCCACCTCAGCCCACCGAGATCTGGGCACTCCCCCGTTCCCTCGCGCCCGCGGGCTCCGCATTGACGATGAGCGCACACGACCTGCTCACCTTCGCCCGCAGCCATCTCGGCGACAACGGCGGCGTGCTGGGCACCGAGTCCATCCATGCCATGCGGACCGAGCAGGTGCGAATACCCCCACAGACCGCACACGGCGGCGCTTGGGCACTCGGCTGGGAAGTCTTCGATGTTGGTGGGCACACCGTCTATGGCCACAACGGCGACTCCATCGGCCAAGCCGCCTTCCTGCGCCTGCTCCCCGAGCGGGACATCGCGGTCGCACTGCTCACCAACGGCGGTCAGGGCGTAACGCTGCACCACGAACTGCTCGGCCGTGCGCTGCGCGAACTGGCCGATATCGAACTGCCCGCCCTACCCGCGCCCGGCACCAGCGACGCAGGCACCGGCGACGCGAGCCGCTACCTCGGCAGCTACCGCAACTCGATCGCCGAGATCACCATCGACCAGGACGACAACGGCACAATCTGGGCCGAGCAGGTTCCCGCCGGCGAATACGCCAACTCCGTTCCACCGCAACGCTTCCAGCTCCTCCCCTACCAGGGCGACACCCTGCTCACCGCCCAGCCGGTCAATGGCATCCACCGCATGCACAACTTCCTCGGCAAGAACGGCCACGGCAAAGCCCGGTTCCTCCACGTCGGCCGCGCCCTCCCCCGCCGGTTCGACTTAGGCTCGGAAGGCCATGACCGTGCTGACCCACCGGCACGGCATCCCCAACCCGATTCAGCTGCGCCTTAACACCTTTCGCGGACCGAGACGGGTCGACGGCATAGGCTTCGGTGCACCCTTTTGGTGAGGGTGACGATGTCGAAGACGTTGGCCCGTCGCATTTTTCATTGCCGCCTCACCCCGGCAGCCGGCCAACACCGTGGCGTTCCATCTTGCATCGGCTCGCCCAGACATCGTGTCCATCGCCGCGTCTCGAGAGTTATGCACGTTTACGACACCGGCTCGACACTGATTACCGTCCCGGCCCGGATGAACGGGGCTGCGTTGGCTGAGTCTGGTTGAATTTGTCGTCACGCTCCTCCTCTTCTTCGATATGTTCCGGCCGCTCGTTTTCAAAATCCTCGAGTGGGTCGTTCGGGGGTCGATGTTTGAGGCAATCGGGCAGCGGTGGATGGCGCGCGAACTGATCAACAGCCGTGATCACCGGGGGCGGCTCCATGTCACGGCAAACAGGGTCCTTTGCCGCGTTCGATCGTTTCTCGGCGATGATCGGCAGGGAGGCGGCCGTGCACGGGTCCTGCCCCGCTGCGACCGGCGGCGCGATCACAACCGAACTTGCCAGCGCGATGGCGGCTACCGTGATGCCAGTGCGCGCTAGCTTCGGCAGTGAATCCACGGTTCCTCCTGAATAAGGGACGCGGTCGGCGAGCGCGGTTGAATGAGGCCCGCATCTGCGCACCCTTGGCGGAACGGGTCTCTTCGCTTCGGCGGTTTGTCCGTGCCGCCACAGCGCGACCTCGAGCGGGCCGCACGCGCGACGAGCGAGTGACCATTGGCCGGGGCCAGCACAACGAATATGATTCGTACTGTAACGATATCGATTCACTTCAGTCAAGCCTCGTCCGGCAGCGAAGTCTTCCCATCTGAGCGTCCAGAGCGGAGAGAGGTCGAGGTCAGCGGGGAACTTTCAGGCAAGGTGACCGCAGCGGCGCGACTCGCATCGGCTGCCATCAGTCTTGGCCACGGTAGAACGAACAGCTGATGCATCTTTGTGACACACGTGGGTTAGCGCGACATAGCTGTGGCAGAGCGCACAGTCTGACCAAAAGCGTGCTTTTAGCTGCTCATCTGCCATCTCCCGCTTGGGCTACCACCGCGCACCCAGCCACATGAAACCCGTCTGCCGTTGATCTTTCTGAACCATTGGCGATAGAATATGACACGTATTCGATTCAGGGAAAAGTCCCCGAACGAGGTGCGACACATTCCCAGTGGCAGGCATGTCGCCATGGTCGTGAGTGTGGCCCCGCAGCGGTTACAGCCTCTGTCATACGGCGTCGACCGTAGGGAAAAACGAAATCAGAGACGACGCGCATAGCATTTCGACAGTGCGCGTCATCACACCGACGTAGGAGGTTCGTGATGTACCCGCGCAAAACGATGCTCGCCGTTCCTGCCATCGCCGCAGCAGCGGTATTCGCGAGCGCCGCACCGGCCACCGCCGACTCGGGCGGCAGTTTCGCCACCATCTACTCGCTCAACAACGGTCCCTGCGCCGCGCAGGTCAACTCCTCCGTGCACAGCCCGGCGTACCCCAACGCCGCCGGCTTCACCGTGGAAACGACCATGCTCGGCGTCGGCTCCTGCACGCTCGACGTCACCTTGAACTGGCGCAACATCGACACGGGTGAGACCGGTGCGTTTACCCAAACCGCCATTGGGCCGGGCATGTGGATGACTCCTGGTCGTTCGCACATCTTCTACCCAGGCTTCGGTCGATTCGTCGGCACGATCGCGGTCGGCCCGGCGCATTTCCCAGAGTCCGGCGAGGTCGCGTTCAGCGTGGAGCCGTATCACGACTGATCGCGACCGGATCGAGTCCCTGGCGAAGATTCCGCCAGAGGGTCAGTGCGATACAGCCTGATCTGTCGACGCCCCGCATTTCGGCGGCGCAGCCCGGTAACGACACATCGACAACAAGAATCGAGTTGATCATCATGCGTATTCGCCATGCCCTGAGCGCCGCCGCGGCCGCCGTGCCCGCCGCCGCCGGGATCGCTTTTTTCGACATCGGTCCCGCCGTCCTGGAGGAGCCGCGGACCACCCATACGTCCGCTACGGTCGACGCCGCCGATGGCGTGACCCGGAAGCCGTCGACCTGCAACGATCCACGCATTCAATGCAGCCCCGAGCTGGCGCTGCTGCCTCGCTACGACCAGATTCGAGTGCGCGTCCTCGAAGTCCTCGCTCAATTCGTCGGCGACGACCCGGATACCGGCTCCTTCCGAGAATGGGACATGAACGAGTACGACGTAGCAGCTTTCGTCTGCGACGTAGAGGACGAATTCGACATCTACATTCCCGACCAGGATGCCGAACGATTCACCAGCGCGGGTGACGTCGTCGAATACATCGACGCGCACCACTAGCGCACGGGCGGGACGGCATCCGGACGGCGCGTCGCGCCCGCAAAGCGCCCGCCGCCTGAAGCGCCCGCCGCCTGCGAGCACCGGACCAATCGCCGAGGCCGCGTCGCGAGTTGCGGCGGTCTCCTTGATCGAGTGATGCGGTGGCTGGAAATTCAGCGAAAACGAGGCCGTACAGAACTATTGGCCAACACCAAGTTTCCGCGGTACATCCCATGCTGTAGGCGCTTGGTAGTCGTCTGCGGCGGTATCGGAACCGTCGACAGGCTCTGGGTTCGGCTGCTGCGCAAGATATCTCACGGTTTCGACGTTGACATGCCCACCTGTGCCGGTGTGCTACCGACGCCACTGTGGCGAGAATGTTGATGACGCCGCCGGTTACGAGGCATATCGACCACCGGCCTGATACGCCCCGGCAATGGCCAGTGGGAACGCCTTGCGTGCGGTGCCGACCTCGAGCGCTCCCCCCAGCAGACACAGATCGCCGTTGTTGCTGCGGTTTGCCGGACTTCGCGCACGGCTCGCTACCCACAGCAGCCCGTCATCGGCCTGCTTTCTTGGTTAGCACCCAGATGGCGACAGCTGTCGCTACCACGGCGCCGACACCCACGAGCGTGGCGATGTGCATGCCGGAGACGAAGGCGGTGCGGGCCGAGTGGATGATTGTTGCGTCGCCGTCGGCGCGCTCGAGTGTTTCCGAGAGGGTCGGTGCGAAATCACCGCCGCGGCGGAACAGTGCGGACGCCAGCGAGCCGAGCAGGGATATGCCGATGCCGCTGCTCAATTCGAGGCTGGTCTCCGAGATGCCGGCCGCGGCACCGGCTTCGTATATCGGTACCGCCGAGACCGCTGCCTCGGAGACGAAAGAAAACAGGATGCCGTAGCCTGAACCGGCGATCGTCGAACCGGCCACAAACCAGGTGAGCCCGGCATCGGCGCTGGTTGCGAGGAGTACCAAATTCCCAAGCGCGGCGGCGCCGAGCGCGAGCAGGATCGTGCACGTCGAGCCCAGTCGTGAGCCGATGCGGACGCCCGCCACCGCGGAGGCGAATACCGTTGCCGCCATGGGGATTCCGAGTAGCGCCGCGTCGAGTACGTCGCAGCCGAGGACTGATTGCCGGTAGGTGCAGGTGAGATAGCTCAGGCCGGACCAGGATAGTGCGCCGACGGAGGCGGCGGCGATCGCGATGGCGAACTTCCGCCGCCGGAACAGTGACAGGTCCAATAGTGGTGTCGGCAGCCGCCGTTGGCGTCGGATGAACCCTCCCAGCATGCCCAGTCCCAGAAGGGCGGCCCCAGCCGTGGTGGGATCGAGGCCCTCGGCGGCGGTACGTTTGAGCGCGAATATCAGCGGAAGCACAGCCGCCGCGAATAGTCCGACGCTGACTATGTCGAGGGGGCCGGGGTAAGGCTCGCGGTACTCGGGCAATAGGAACGGGGCAGCCACCAGCAGAATCAGCACCACCGGCACATTGATCAGGAAAACAGAACCCCACCAGAATTCGTAGAGCAGTGTGCCACCGATCACCGGGCCCGCGGCGGCGCCACCGGCGAAAAACGCCGTCCAGATCCCTACCGCGATGCTGCGGGAACGACTGTCCGAGAACAGGTTCGAGATCAGGGCAAGGCTCGCCGGGAGCAGCATCGCACTGCCGATTCCCAGGAACGCCCGGGCCGTGATCAATATGCCGGAATTGGGGGCGCTCGCCGCCAGGACCGATGCCAGGCCGAAGACTGTCGCACCGGCCAGTAGGATCCCGCGACGGCCGATACGATCGCCGAGGTTACCCATCGTGACCAACAGCGCGGCGAGACAGAATCCGTAGATGTCGATGATCCAAATTTCCGCCGCTGCCGAAGGATGCAAGGCGCTTTCGATATTCGGCATTCCGAAGTACAGCACCGACAGCTCCATTGCCGCCAAAAGCACCGGCAACATCAGCACAGCCAAGCCGAACCAGGCCCGCAATGGAGCTCGGGCGTTGCCCATGGGGGGATCGATCATGAGGTCTCCGTCCGGATAGCGAACTGTCAGCTCAGGCGAGCAGGTCCGGACCCGCGAGCCGGCACGGATTCGTGGCGCACGTTTTTGACCCGCGCCAGGAATGGGGATCGCGGGGCTGTCAGTGGGTTCAGGGGGTCGCGTGTGTCCGGGTGTCCTGATTCGGCGCCACCTCGGTCGCGCCGCCGGCGACCGTCCGGACGGCTAGCCCCACCGGGTTCGCGCAGAGCCCTGGCCGAATTCGTCGGACTGGCCAAGAGCGACGGCGGCAGAAAAGATCAACTCGATGTGCAACTGTCAGGTAGCGCAGAGGCACCGGAGGCCTCCGATTGGATACTCAACAGACCTCCGGCGCCAAGAATGTGAACCCGGGGACCACCTTCCTCGTATCGGTGGTTGCCTCGATTCAATCGACGCGGGTTACGGCTGCACCCAGCCGATCGCCGCGCCCGCCAGTGCCCCGACGATCGCGCCGGGAATCGCACCCACCACGGCGAACGGGAACCCGATCAACGCGCCGACACCCGCGCCGATGAGCGCGCCTACGCCCGCGTTGTACTGGTGACGGGCCATATCAGCGGGGTAGTCGACGGAGTGAAGCAGGTCCACCTGCTGCGCCTGGTCGATGCCGGACAACCCGACCGGGGTGAGGTTCAGACCGGCGCCGTCATGCTCGGTCTGCGGTGCCAGGTCGAAGGTCTGGCCAGCGGCCTGATCGCCCAGCGGCATGGCATCGAAGACCGTACCGTCCTCGGTTGTGGCGCCGAAAGCTTGGCCACCATCGGTAAGGTCGAAACTGGCCGCATCGCGAACGCTCACCGCATCGGACAAATCTTCGTTGACGGCTACGCCGCGGTCTTCGCCTCGCATTACGTCAGCAGCCTGCTGCACCTGACTGTGGTCGACCCACAGTGGCTGCGCGTACGCGCTGCCGGTAACCGTCGCGACCGCTCCGGCGCTGAGTAGTGCGGTGGCTGTCAAAGTCCTGATCTTCATGGCAGAGCTCCTGTCTGTACTGTCCAAAGGGTTGGCGTGTTCAATTCCGCAACCCACTGTCACATATCTGTTTCACTGGGGCAACCCTAACCACAAGCACTCTCCCGTCACGCGATCTTCGCTTGGGGCTTGTACATGGGTTTTACGTGGGAATATGCAGAGAGTATGGCGTCCGCCACAGCTTTCATCAGCGTTACATATCACACCACAACTGGGCCACTGGCGCTGTTGCCTACGAGCGCATGGAGATTGATTCTCGATGGCACGACCACATGACGAACGGCGACAGCGATCTTCCACCACCGCGCGCGTTGGTATCGGCCGCAATTGGGTTGCGTAGAGCGTCCGCGTACAGCGATCCACCGCCCGCGACGGCTCCCGCGCCGTGGCGACGCGGCTTGTCCGGCAGCCGCTCGCGTTTGTGCGGATCTGGCGCGCGGACTCCCATGTCCGGGACCGGAGCCGCAAGCGCCGCTGTCGTTCCCTGACCGCACTCCAAGCCGCAGGTCACCGATACACCGGCGGCCGTCGATTTCGCCGACCTCCCGGCGATCGTCGACCCCGCCCTGACGCGACAACCCGCGTTCCCGACCCCGATTCGTTACGGCGAGTCGGGGTCGCCTCCATCACTCCGGCGGTTAGGGTGGCTTGCACGATGACTCAGTTACGGGACACACTCGGGGGTGTGGGCTTCCGAGAGTGGAAACAGGCCGTTTCGCACGGCGACAGCGACCGTGCCATTGCCGCGCGCATGGGCACCAACCAGATGCGTGTGTCGCGGCACCTCAGCGACACACCTGTCGCCGAGACCGTCATCGCGTTCAGCCGCACCTATGGTGTGAGTCCGGTTGAGGGCTTGATCGCGGCCGGCTTCCTGACCCGCGCCGAAGTGCAGCGCGCCTCGGTGCGCGAGGCACTGCAGGACGCCACCGCGGAAGAACTCTCCGCTGAAGTCGGTCGCCGCCTCACCACCGACGCCGCACCCGCCCCCCGATCCCGCCGCGAGCGACTCAGCAAAGGATTACGCGAGGAATGAGCGACGCCCTGTTCGGCCTCGCGATCGCGGTGACTGCCCTGACGGCGCTCGCCCGGCTCTCGATCTGGCGTACGGCGCCGCAGACCCGGCTGCTCACCGCGATACTCGCGCTCCTGGCCGTCTCGGGGGCTTTCGCGCAGAACCAGATCAGCGATGCGCTCGACGCGCACTTCGACGACCCCGGCTGGTCCGGTATGGGCTACGACGTGCTGCTGCTCACCGCGGTCTGCCTGCTGTGCGCCTACCTGGCCCGGATCTGGGGACACCCCGGCCTCGCCATGGTCGCTGCACTCGCCGCACCCGTCCTCGCGGCGTTGCTGATCATCACCTACGCGCTCGCCGAGCACGCCGGTGAGCACCGCCATTACATCGGTGAGGAACTCAGCCCCACCGCGACCGTGCACAGTCTCCTCGTGTCGAGCGCCCTGCTACTGGCCGATCTCGTCATGGCCGCCACTGTCCTCGCCGCTCGTCCCCCCACCCGGACTCAGCTGTGGTTCGGTCTGGCCGCCCTGGCCGGCCTCGCCGTCGCGATCCTGCGCATCAGCGCGACCATCGACCCCGGGCGGTTCTCCGACGCCTTCTGGGACCTACGCTTCCCCCTCGACACCGTCGTCTTGCTTGCGGTCTCCGCCGCCGGGATCGACAACCTGCTCCGTAAACGCAGGTCCCAACCAGCATTGAATAGCTGACCCCGGCCAGCAATCGCGGCGTTTTCGCAGGCGCGGATGATCCGCGATAGTCAGCGTGGCGGCCGTAGCGGTCACGGCTTTCGCGTTCTGGGCGATGGCGGTACGGACCCATCGGCAACCCGCGACCGCCGTTTGCCGCGCAGGTTGGTTACTCCGGCCGCGGAGACCGACAAAAGGAATACGGTCCAGAGGGAACATCGCGAGCTCCAGAACGGATCGGCGAAACGGCCGGGGTCGATGGTGGCGCAGGTGCGCAGGCCCGCGAGCACGATGCCAGCCGCAGCAGCGATCCCGAACCACAGTTGAGTCAGGCTCGGCGGTCGTGCCACGAGCACGGTCACGAACATCACCAACGTCACAACCAGCAGCCCGACCGACACGATCAGTCCGTACACGGTCGCCGGACGGCTCAACTCTCCGATGTAGTGGCGATGCCGGCCGGAATGTTCCGCAACGGCGTAGGCGAGGGCCAGCGACGCGGCGAGTATCGGCGCGGCACAAACCGCGGTCCGCGCCACGGTTGTGAAACCCCAGGCGCGCGCGAGGTAGGCGCACATGAGGCAGACAGCCGTCAACAGCACGACGTCATCGATGATCCCGGTCCATCCAGGCAGTTCCAAGTACGTATCCACAGCGTGACGCACCCACGGGTGCGTCGCCGTTCCCGACACCGCGAACAACGCCAGCACGACGGTCAGCAGGCGGGTCTTCGGCTCGGACCGCCACACCGACGTCCGCGCCACTGTCACCGCGATGGTTACTACCAGCACGGCCGCTAGCAAATTCTCGGCCATATCGGAGCTATTCCTCGAGCAATACTCTGCCATTCCGTTCCGGACAAGATTGCCGCAGCTGGCGAGACCGTCTCTGTCCTAGCCGGTCCCGGGCGCTGCGAGACCCCGCTCCGCTGCTGCGGGGCGGGGCCTGCGGCTGGTTACCGCCGGAGCAGTTCAGAACTGCGGGGCGTAGTCGACGCTCGAGGCGTTGTCGAATGCGGCAGCATCGTCGACAACCGGAGCCTCGTCGACGTTCGGGGCGTTGTCGACATTCGGATCGTGGGCGGCCCGGTTGGCTCCGTCGATGGCCCCCGCCACGGCACCGATTCCGGCGCCGACGGCAGCGCCTGCACCGGCGCCGAGGGCCACCGGAATCGCCTCGCCCGCGGCGAAGCCAAGCGCAGCCCCGCCGAGACCGCCGCCGACCGCCCCGACCAGCGCGCCGGTGGTTCCACCCAGGGCACCGCCCACCGCAGCACCGCCACCGGTGAGCAGCGGAATCAACCCGATCATCACCGGCAGGCTCGCGCCACCGTTGATAGCCGCTTCCGCCACGGCCAAGCTCGCGACGGCCCCGCCGGCCGCGGCACCCGCACCGGCACCCAGCGCGCCACCGGCCACCGTGCCCAGGGCGCCGCCGGCCAGCGCGCCGCCCGCGCCGCCGACCGCAGCGCCTGCCACGCCGAGCGGTAGACCGACGACCCCGCCGGTGATCCCGCCTGCCACCGCGCCGACCCGTCCGCCGTCGACAGCGCCCTGGAGCGCGCCCGCCTGCACGGGGTCGTCCGGAGCGGCGGCCGGCGCCTCGATCGGAGCCTCGATGGCTTGGGGCTCGTCGACAACGGCGGCGTTGGCGGCGCCGGTACCCGCGAGGGCCACCCCTGCGACGGTGGGCAGGGCGACGCAGGCGACGCAGAGAGCGTTACGAATACGCATGATGGTTCAACCTCGAATCTTGTTGGGGAACAATGTTTTCCACGACCTAGCGCAGCCCTGACCGAGCCGCACCAAATCCGTTTCATACTGTACGGCTATCGTTTCGGTCATGCCAAATCGCAAGTTGTCTCATCAAGCTTCTTTGCGACCTCTCAGTCGAGCTCGAACTCCGCGCTCACCCAGCTAAAGACCGAAATTGAGGTTCATCTGTGTGTTGCGACACATCCGACTGCGATGCACCTCCCCCGCGATACGCTGACACGGATATGTTCCACACGGCGTGCTCATGTCGACCAGAACCGCGGGACACTGCGCGTTACCGTCGGCGGTTGCCAATACACCGACCACCCGCCCAGCCGGGCCGAGCAGCCGTTCGTAGATCGATACGGCAAATGCTCCACGCGGCGTTATCGTGCGTTCTGGTTATGCGGGTGTTCCTGGAATTGCGCCGGACGGCTTGCGGGTTCGATGGATCCCACGGGCACTTGCATCACTGTGCGTTCGCGGTGATGGGGGACGAGGCGGTGTGGGCGGGTGCGACCCGAGGAGGCGGGGATCGGGGCGACGCTGGCCTGATGCGCGAACGCCGCTTCCGAGTGCATGCGTTGCGGGCGACGAGATCACGCGCCGCCCGGGCGGGGGTCGCCTCGCAACGGGGCGGTGATGGCGCAGGCGATGTCGAGGGTGAGGCGCTGCCAAGGGTCGCGGGGATCGCGGCCGGTGAGTTCGACGGCGCGGCGCAGTCGGTAGCGCAGCGTTTGGGGGTGCAGGTGAAGGTGTTCGGCGGCGGTGTTGGCCGAGGTGGCCGCCAGGTAGGCGGCCAGTCCTTCGAGTAGATGGCGCTGGCTGGGGGTGGCGAGGGGGCCCAGGACGGTTCGGGCGACGGTGTCGGGGTCGGTGGCCGGGTGGGTGGTGAGCAGTTGCACTGTGTGCGCGTCGCCGTCGTCGAGCAGGGGCCGGCTGTGGAAAGCGTGCGCGGGCGCGGAATCCAGCGCATCGGTCGCCAGACGGTAGGCGAGCGCGGTGTGGGTGTCGGCGTGCTCACTGATAAGGCACCCCCGCCATCGGCGAGCTTGGGCGGCGGCGGTGAGGGCGGGGCGAATGTGTGTGGGAAGCAGCAGGACCGCTCGATGTTCACGGACAGTGGTGAGGTGTTCGACAGGTGTGGTGGGCAGCCCTAAGTCGCGGAGGAGGTCGACGACGCCGAGCTGAGCCGGTGGCGCACCGATGGTTGGTTCGGTGACCAGGAGTACCGGCTCTGGTGGTAAGGCAACGCCGAGTTCACGGCATCGGCCGGCAAGGACGGTGGGTGAGCTGTGGCGGCCGGTGAGCAGGTCGTCGAACAGGTTGCGCAGTGCCCGGTCGTGGTCGCTGGTGAGCCGGTCGAGGGCGGCGGTGTGCCCGGCCAGGACGGCCTCGGACAGTTCGTCGATACCGGCGAGCAGGACAGCGGTTTGGGCACGCAGGTCGGCGCGGTCGAGGTGGGCGGCATCACGATCGTCCAAGACCAGATCGGAGCCGGTGAGCGCGGCGACGCGGTAGGAGCGCAGGACGGCGGTATTGGAGCGGCCGTTCTCGGCGGCGGCGGCGCCGATCGCGCGCAGCCGGTCGCGGTCCCGGTCTGTCAGCGGGCTGTCCTCACTCCAGACGTCGAGCAGCCGGACAAAAACCCACGCGGTGACATTGCGTACTTCGCGCCGTTGGTCGGCATCGAGGCCGCGGTAGGCGGGCACGGTCTCCGCGACGGCGTCCATCATTGTGTCGACAACCTCGGGCAACCGTGCTCGCAGATTGCGGACGACCGCACGCCGCTGCTCCAGTCCCATAAGATGCGTCTCGCCTTATCACTGGTTGATGAAGTTGTTTGCAGTTTAGCGCGGATTATCTTGCGCGATCCTGTCACCGAGAGCAGCGTGGATCCCGGATACGTTCATTTGCTATCGAAAAAGGCAGTGGGCTCCGATGCCCGGCCACGACGCAGGCCGGTCCGGCCGATATTCGTTGAACTCGAGGAGGCTGAAAGATGACCGATCGTTACGAAGCTCCCGGCGAACGCCGTCACCTGAAATCGATCAACGAATACCTCGACGCACTGGCGGAGCACGACGACCTGGCGCGTGTCGATGCACCGGTCGATTTGAATCTGGAACTGGGCGCAGGCGCCCGATATGCGTTCGAGAACAATCTGCCGGCCCAGTATTTCACCAACATCACCGGGTTTCCCGGGTACCGATTCCTCGGCGGTTTGGCCCCGTACTCCTCCGATGCCCGGCATCGGTGGGGACGAGTAGCGCTCGCCCTGGGATTGCCCTGGAACACGCATCCCTTGGCTATCCTCGATCGCCTGCTCGCGGTCGACTTCGACACCGATCTCATTGCGCCGGTCGTGGTCCCCGACCGCAGCGGTCGCAAGCTGCACGACACCGTAGATCTGTACGACATTCCGTCCCCGATGTTGCACGAAGGCGACGGCGGCGACTACCTCAACACGATCGGGACGATGATCGCCACGACCCCGGATGGCTCTTGGACCAACTGGCATGTGTGCCGGGTCATGCGCGTGGACGCGCAGCGCCTCACCATCTGGACCCGGGACTTTCAGCACTTCGGGATGATCTATGAGATGTGGAAAGAGGTCGGCAAGCCCATGGAGTTCGCCCTGGCGCTGGGCGTCGAACCCGCCGCGACGGTCCTGTCGGGTGGACGGGCGGCTCCCGAGCATGTGGATGAAGCGGCATTTCTGGGGGGATGGTTCGGCGAGCCCCTCGAGGTCACCCGCGCTTTCACCGTCGATCACAATGTCCCCGCGACCGCGCAGGTCGTCATCGAGGGACACATCAACATCGAGGAACGCGCCCCCGAAGGCCCCATGGGGGAATACCCCGGCTACCTCATCCCGGACGCGATCGACCTCGAGCTGGTGGGTCATGTCACGGCGATCTCCAGTGTCCCCGAACCCATCCTCGCCACCGTCCCGGCCGGCAAACCCGTCGACGACGACCACACCATCAACCACATCGGTCAGTCCGTCGTACACACGCGCACCCTGCGAGACGCCGGCCTGCCCGTGGAGCACGTGTGGGTGCCTCCCGAAGGCGCGAACCAGTTCGCCGTCGTCACCGTGACCAAGGATTGGCAGGCCAGCTGGAACAGCGACGCACAGGCATTGATTCGCCGCATCACCGACACCTTGATCGAACGCGTTCCCTTGACCATGGCCCTGGCCCGGATTCTCGTGGTGGAGAACGACATCGACCCCACCGACCTCCGCGATGTCATGTGGGCCCTGGCATCCCGGGTACGCCCTGGCAGTGATCTCGTCCTCACCGACCGACCGCTTGCCAGCCTATCGCCCCTGTTCAGCCCATACGAACGCGAAACGTTCCGCGGCCCGCTGGTCGTCCACAACGGGCTGATCGCTGGGGCCGCGACACGCTCGGTGCCCTCCACCTTCCAAGCGGTCTATCCGGAAGCAGTCAAGGCCAAGATCGAAACCCTCGTCGAAGCAAATCTCGTCGGCGCCAAGTAATCCGGAGCCGCAACAGGAGGACTGTCATGCCTTTCTACTCGTGCCGGATTCCCGCCCGATCGCTGAACCCTGCGCAGAAGCAGGCGATTGCCGAACTCATCACGACTGTCCACGCCGAAACCTTCAACGCGCCACCATCGTTCGTGCGCGTAATGTTCCACGAAGCCGCGCCCGGCGACTCGTTCCACGAGAGCCGCTCCGCCGATTTCGTCTTCGTCGAGGGGCACATCCGAGCGGGCCGCGACATAGCCCACAAGCAACGGTGCCTGGCCGGTATCTACGACGGCTGGAAGACTATCGACCCGGGCGTGCCGGACATCGAGATCATTCTGCTCGACGCGCCCGCCGCCGCCATGATGGGCAACGGCGAGATCCCGCCCGAACCCGGCCAAGAGTCGTCCGAGCTGTTGCCATCTCACACCCCCTGAGCTGATGGCGCCAACGAACGCTACTCGCCCCTAATGTGCGTGATCTCCGTGCGCGCACGCGAACCGTAAACCGAGTCGATGTGGTCGGCATCTGTCAGACCGTATGGGGGGTCACCGTCGACCACGCCGCCATGGCATTTGCGGCCGTCGTGATGGGGCCGGAGTGAAAACGGGTTGATCGCCGGGCGGTGACACGCTCGGTGCCCTCCACCTTCCAGCAGGGTGTATCCGGAAGCAGTCAACGGAAATCTCGTCGAAGCAAATCTCGTCGAAGCCAAATAATCCGAAGCTCGGTGAGCGCCCCAAAGTGCTGCCGGGCACTCCGGGCGACAAAAAGGAGAGGCGATGCGTCTGATCGTGGCGATCACGGGTGCGACCGGGGTGATTTTCGGGATCCGGTTGTTGGAGAAACTGCGTGAACTCGACGAGGACGTCGAGACCCATCTGGTCATGTCGAAGTGGGCGCGGGTGAACATTGCCACCGAAACCGACTACTCGGTGGCCGAGGTGGAGGCGCTGGCCGATGTCCTGTACCAGGAGGGCGATCAGGGGGCGGCGTTGTCGTCGGGATCGTTCCGGGTGGACGCGATGGTGGTGGTGCCGTGTTCGATGCGGACCACCGCGGCGATTCGGCACGGGCTGGCCGACACTCTGATCGTTCGGGCCGCCGATGTGGTGCTCAAGGAACGGCGGCCGTTGTGCCTGGTTCCACGCGAGACCCCGCTCAACCAGATCCACTTGGAGAACATGCTCGCGCTGGCACGGATGGGTGTGCAGATCTGCCCGGCGATGCCGGCGTTTTACCACCGGCCCCGCACCCTGGACGACATGGTCGACCACGTCGTGGTCCGGGTACTGGACCAACTCGGGCTGACCGTGAACTACGGGCGACGCTGGGAAGGACTGTCCAACGCCCGCACCGCCAGCAACCGTGAGCTCGGCCGGCGACCCGATCCCGGCCCGCGTCCCACATTGATGTGGGAAGCCGCGGCCGAGGACTCCGCGGCCGAAGCGTTGCGTCGATGGGCCAAACACGACCTGCGGCAAAGCGTTCGAGACTGCGATCCAGACGCGCAGATCGAGGTGTACCACAGCCACGACGGCCGCGTCGTTGTGATCGCGACCGGCGATATCGCACAGGTGCAACCGCCGACTCCGCCGACCGCGCTGGTGCGCCGCGCCCCACACGTGTGGCGATTCGTCCGCGACGACGAGCAACCCTCCGAGGACCACCGCCCGGGACATCGCCGAGCAACAATTCGCTTGCTATCAGGACGTTAGGAGACCAGGAAATAACCGGACCTGCGCGTATCGATGAAAACGAACCGAAAGGGGAATTCCGCCATGAGTGATACCGCCACCGGGCGCCCGAAGGCGCTGATCATGATCTCCTCGGCGCGGCAGGTGCCATTGGCCGAACCCGCCGGAACGAGTTTCTCCTCGGGGTTCTTCCTGAGCGAGATGGGCCCCCTGTTGCAGGATTTCCGTCGTGACCACGACTTTGTTTTCGCAACCCCGGACGGTCGGCCTCCGCAGTTGGACGTCAACGGCCTGTTCCTCGCCGGCTACGCCACGCCCGATGAGCGGGCCGAGGTGGACGCGCAGGCCGCGGCCGCTCAGTCGGCAGCCGACTTCGACGCCGAGGCCTTGCGGCGCGACAATCCCGAACTGGTGGCGCGCCGCGACCGCGAACTGCAGACCGCCTACGACCTGATCGGTCGGATCACCGTATCGGAAATCCTGCCCGGCACCGAGAAAGAGGTCGCCTCGATCCGCGACGAGGTCGCCGAGACCTTCCAGAAGCTGCCCGCTCAGGAATGGCTCTCGGCCAAGGACCTCATCGACCGCGACCGTGACCCGGCCGACTCGTTCGATCTGGGCGAGTTCGCCTTTGTCCACCTGCCCGGCGGTCACGCCCCCGTCGTCGACTTCGGTGACAACCCGTATCTCGGCGAGCTACTCAATACCTTGCACGACAAGGGCGTGGTTGTTTCCATGATCTGTCACGGCCCGCTGGCGCTGGTCTCCACCAAATACCGCGTCACCGACGACGGCAAGGTCACCACCGGCGGTGACCGCCCTCTGGCCGGAGCGCACGTCACGACTCTCGCCAAGCAGCTCGAACAGTCTTCAGCCGACGCTTCGAAAGGCGGCTACCTCGCGTATCTCGCGATCCCGGGCAAACACACCCGGTTGATCGAGTATGTCGAGGATCGGCTCCGAGAAGCGGAATACCAGGTCGATGTTCCGGCCGTTCCCACCGATCCCCTGGCGATCTACGACGAGGACAGAAACCTCCTCACCGGCGACGGTCCCCAGGCCATGGCCGTACAGACCGCCCAGCTCCGCACCATCCTCGCCCAGACGAAGGCACCAAAATCGGCCAACTCGCCAGCCCCATGATTTTCACCGCGAACCGTTTCATCACCGAGGATGATTACGTTGTGGTCCAATTCCGCGGGCAGGCCATCACCAAACAGGGGCGGCCCTACAACAACACCTATTGCTGGGTCTGTCGCCTCTCCGACGGGCAGCTCCGGGAGGCCACCGAGTACGCAGACACCCAGGTGGTGATCGACTAGCTGGGTACCCCGCGTAGCGGCCGTATGCAGTACGCCTGCCACGCGCTCACACCGGCATTTCGGGATGTGCTGAGCCGCAGCGTGTCTCGGCCCGCACGCGCGGTATGCGGCATTCCGGACGTGTCGGCTGTGCGGTCGGTCGGCGTCCATCTTGATGGTGATCATGTTCGACCTACCGTAAGGATTCCTCGTGACAGCAGTATTCGTGAACGGCAATCCCGAGAGCGCAGCGATCTGGGATCCGCTGCTGGCCGTACTGGACCGCACCGATGTGCTGCGCCTGTCTCCGCCCGGGTTCGGAGCGCCCATACCGGCAGGTTTCGACTGCACGGTGGGGAGCTACCGCGACTGGCTGGTCGCCGAGTTGGTGGCGCTCGGTGAGCCGGTCGACCTGGTCGGTCACGATCTAGGCGGCAGCACCGTCGTCGGCGTCGCCATGGCTCGGCCGGACCTGTTGCGAACCTGGGCCAGCGACTCCCTGGGCGTGTTCGACCCCGATTACGTCTGGCACGGACAGGCCCTGCAATGGCAGACATCCGGAGTCGGTGAGAAGTCGATCGCGGACTGGATGGGCGGCACGGCAGACGACCGCGTCGAGCGCATGGTCGCGATGGGGCTCACCAGGCCGGTCGCCACCCGGCTCGCCGCCGCCCAGGGCCCGGAGATGGGCCGGGCCATTCTCGCCTTCTACCGCTCCGCCGCCCAGCCGACCATGGCCGAACTAGGCCGAAACCTCCCCGCCGCAGCCGAACGTCCAGGTCTGGCCGTCCTCGGCACCGAGGATCGGTTTGTCGGCTCCGAGGAGATGCGTCGCCGGTCCGCGGCCCGCGCGGGTGCTCGTGTCGCCGCCCTCGACGGTCTCGGCCACTACTGGATGGTGCAGGACCCAGTCCGCAGCGCACGAGTACTCACCTCGTTCTGGGCCGAATACGACTGACCAATCCGCGAGCTGTCATCGGCAGATCAGTGCGTTCGGCGGGTCGAGATGAGCTCGGCTCGTTGATCTTTCAGTCCTGCCACGTGGCCGTATCGAACCGCCCCCTCCCGCAATACGGCACCTTTCGAACGAGCCGCATTGGACGCGGCCCGTGCTGGCGCTTACACGACGAACGGCCGGTCGGCCCTCCGAACAGAGGTCGAGCACCAGGGCTCGGCATCAACTTGCTGCCGCCAGCACCCTCCACTTCTTCCTGGAACGCGAGCGGGCCTGCGGAGCCGCGTATTCGATTCGCCGACGCGCTTCGTAGGCACTGATTCGCAGCAGATCAGTCAATAGCTCCACGGTATCCCGATAGCCGGTGTCTGCGGCGAGGCCGCGACGCTCGGCTTCGGCGACGGCCGCGCGCATGGCAGCGTCCAGTCGCCTCCGGCGGCGTTCGGTTTCGACGAGGGTGCGCAGCAAGTCGACATCGGCCAGTTCCGGCCATCCCGGCGCTGGAGCATCCGGCGCCAGCGCGGTCGAATGTATGTTCACCCGAACCAGCCTACCGCAATATAGAACATATGTTCGATAGTTCGGCTTGCTGGGCATGTTCGGGCCTGGCGTCACTTGTCGGACTGTTGGCGCCCTGCCCGGCGTGGCGCATTCGCACGCAATTCGGCTACTTAAGACTGGCGCTAGGGCCTGATCCCGGCCAGGATCGGGTCCAGGTGCCCGGTGAGGAGCTCCCAAATCGGCTGCCCACCTGCGTCATTGGTGTTACCCAACAAGGCTTGCCTCTCACCGTCACCGTGGCGGGAATGGCTGAAGGAGTGCGGGTTCAGGCGATCATCGCAACACTTCGTTGAGTGCTTTGATGGTGTCTTGACGCCTAGGGTTTGTCGAGGGCGCTTTAGCGTGCCGTTGAATTACCTTGCAGCCCAAGCGATTCACCACGACTCACACCTCCGCCGAGCGCGGTGCACATGCCCGAGATCAGGTCCGGCGAGGACCGAGCCCTTTCAAGGCGTTCTCGACGAGAAGGCGTGCGTAGTCCTGCGGCATTGGATGCGGCCGGAATTGGATGCGATACATCATCGGTGCGACAACATGATCGATCAGGGTTTCGACGTCGGGGGCCAATTCGCCGCGACCCACCGCGCGGGAAAGGATCAGTTCGATCTGCTCGACCGCATAGTCCGAGCAGGCTCCAGCATTGCCACTGTCGGGGTCGCCGAGCAGGGCATCGCGGATGTAGGCCCGCCCCGGGTCCGCGGACATCTCCTCCAAGAATTGCTCTGCCCACGCGGTCAAATCGGCGGCCAGGCTGCCATGGTCGGCCGGCGCCGATTCGGGGCGCAGGCGTTCGACCGCGACGTCGGAAAGCAATTCCTGCAGATCACCCCACCTGCGATAGATCGTCGACGGTGTGACACCGGCCCGTGCCGCGATGAGCGGCACGGTCAGTGTGTCGCGTCCACTTTCAGACTCCAGTTCCCGGACGGCCGTGTGCACAGACTGCTGTACTCGCGCACTGCGGCCGCCAGGGCGGGTCATGGGCTTGGGGCTCATACCGACCATGTTAAAGCAAAGTATTTGCTTCTAGACCGAGCGACCCCTTAAGCTCGCTAACGCTAATAAATTGCTTTAAGCTGCTGGGAGAACCACATGACCGAGAACCGATGGAACCACCTCACCGCCGCGGAACTTCGTGCACTGGCGGCACACGATGCCGTCGTACTGTTGCCGATCGGATCCACCGAACAGCACGGTCCACACCTACCCACCGGGGTAGACGACTTCCTGGCTACCGAGGTGTGCATGCGGGCCGCCCGCGTCGGCACCGCACGCCCGGTGGTCGTCGCACCCTCGATCTGGTGCGGTCTCGCCGAATACCACATGGGGTTCGGCGGCACGATGACCCTCACGCTGTCCACGTTGCATGCGCTGCTGCGCGATATCTGCCGATCGATCCTGCGGGCCGGATTCGACCGGATCCTGATCGTCAACGGCCACGGCGGGAACGTGACCGCCCTGCACGCACTCGTCGGCGAACTGTCCGCGGAACTTGGTACATCGATCGCCGTCACCAGCTATTTCACCGTCGGACGCGCGGTGGTGCGCGACATCCTGGACACCCAGGACGCGTTGATGCACGCGTGCGAGGGTGAAACCTCGATGGTCATGGCCCTGCATCCGCACCTGGTGCATCTCGAAGCAATGACGGACGGGCCCACGATCGGCCTCCTGTTCGACGATGTCGATCCAGTCCATGTCCCGGTGCCGTTCGAGTCCGTGAGCGAATCAGGAGTAGCCGGTAACGCCCGGGCGGCGACCGCCGCGAAAGGTCTTGCGCTGCTGGATGGTTGCGCCCGGGAGTTGGCCAACGTCATTGATCGGCTCTGACGCAAGTCAGGCGGGCATCGCGAGTTTGCGAGCGGGGTTGGCCTGTTCATAGGCGTGCCCCACCCGCAACAGCTCCGCCTCACCATGTGGTCGGCCGAGCAGCTGCATGCCGACCGGCAGACCTGAGCCGTCGTGGCCGACCGGAAGCGTCAGGGCGGGCACCCCGGTGATATTCGCGGGCGACGACAATCGGACATAGCAATCCGCGACAGTTTCCACCGTGCCGTCCGGCCAGCCGACAAGCTCCTGGCCGGATTCGACAGCGGTCACCGGAACGGTCGGCGCCGCAATCACATCGACCTCAGCCAGCATGCGGACCCATGCCTCCCGCATCAGGACGCGAGCACGCTGGGCGCGCAGGTAGTCCCCGGCGGACACGAGCGCACCCGCCTCCAGCAGCACCCGGACCTCGTCCGTGTAGCGGTCGGGAACCGAGCGCAAACTCCTTTCGTGGTAGGCACTCGCTTCCGGCACCATCAACCCCCAGTGAGTCGCCTGGATATACCGCGTCATCGGAATTTCGATTTCGACCAATTCCGCACCAAGCGAGCGCAATTGCGCGATGGCGGCACGGACCGCGCCCTCGACCTCAGGATCGACCCGGTCGAAATAGTAGTTGCGCGGTACACCGACCCGAACCCCCCGCAGGTCGGCATCGAGCCCGTGCTCGATCGATGCACGCGACTGGCCGACCGAGCCGCGTGGGCCGTATCCAGCCAGCGCGCCAAGCACCACAGCGGCGTCGGAGACCGTGCGGGTAATCGGACCGATGTGGTCCAGCGACCACGACAGTGCGATCACGCCGTCCTGCGGTATCAGGCCGTAGGTCGGTTTGAGTCCGACAACCCCGTTCAACGCGGCAGGCACTCGAATCGACCCGCCCGTGTCGGTACCCAGCGCGAACGTCGCCGCGCCCACCGCGACCGCCACGGCCGACCCGCCACTGGAGCCACCGGCGACCCGTCTGGAATCCCATGCGTTCTTGGTCTGCGGAGTGGTCAGGCCGTAGGCGAATTCGTGGGTGTGCGTCTTGCCGACCAACACCGCGCCAGCCGCGGTCAACCGCGCGGCGACCGCGCTGTCCGCGGTGGCTCGATGTCGCGCACGCACCCTCGAACTGGCGGTAGTCGGCACGCCGCCGACGTCGATCAGATCCTTCAGCGCCATCGGGATTCCGCGCAATGGATCAACCGCGTCGACCGCGGTGGCTGCGCGTTCGAGATTTCGCGCAGCTCGGCGTGCCCGTTCGGCCGTGACCGTGACGTAGGCCCCCAGTCGCGGCTCGGTGTGTTCGATCCGGTCCAACACTGAGTCGACCAGCTCGACCGGGGACAGGCGTCGCGCTCGCAATGCCTCGGCCGCGTCGACCAGCGACAGCTCATACGGTCGCATCGGTCGCCTCCGTCCGCCGGTCCGACGCCGCCAGCGGTGGTGTCTCGCCGAAATCCAGCTCGCGCAGCACGGATACGACGTCATGCACATGGTCGGCGGTGGCCGCGACAACTGCGGACCGGTCGGCGGCCAACGAGAGGCCATGGCGGCCCGCCCATCGGCCGACCTCGTCCGCGGTGAGTTCGGTAGACATCCACATTCCTCTCAAAAGCTAATCGTTTGCATTAAGTGACCCTAGGGCCTAATGTCCACTAACGCAAACGGTAAGCTTTTACGAACGGAGAGTGCCATGCCCAACACACCGACTTCGTGGCACGTAGGCAGCCTGGTCGTCCATCGCGTGGACGAGGTTCCACTACCTCCGCCCACCGGTTCCTGGTTATTTCCTACTGCGACAACAGCTCTCATCGCCGAACAGCGCTGGCTCCATCCGGATTTCGCCGATGAGGAAGGGGCGCTGCGGCTTTCGAGCCACACCTTCGCTGTCAAGGCATCCGGGCTGCGAATCCTGGTCGATACCGGCATCGGCAACGGCAAGACCCGGGCGAATCCCGCATGGCACAACCTGCGCAGCGACTACCTCAGACGCCTATCCGCGGTCGGCTTCGCCCCCGACGCCGTCGACCTGGTGATCATGACCCACCTGCACACCGACCACGTCGGATGGAACACGTACGCGGTCGACGGCACCTGGATGCCCACCTTTCCCAACGCCCGCTACCTCGCCTCGCGCACCGAGTGGGAGTTCTGGGCCGGCTACGACATGGACGCGCCACGCAGGCAGATGTTCCGGGACTCGATCGACCCGATCGAGGACGCGGGATTGCTCGACCTGATCGATGTTCCGGACGCCGGCACCGACATCATCCCGGGCCTACAACTGATCCCCACCCCAGGACACACTCCAGGCCAGGTCGCGGTGCGACTCGACGACGGCGAAGCGGCGGCGCTGATCACCGGCGACTGCATCCACCACCCCATCCAGCTCGCCCACCCCGACATCGTCAGCTGCGTCGACATCGACCCGACCCAGGCGGCGGCGACCCGACGCACATTGCTCGCCTCCCTTGCCGACACCGACACCCTGCTGCTCGGCAGCCACTTCCCGCCACCCACCGCAGGCCGCGTGATTCGCGTTGCGGACACCTACCGATTGACCTCCACGCACGCCGAAACCCAAACCGCCACTTGGTAAAACACATCGGCCGCGCCGCAGCCAGCAACGAGTTCGGCGAGCCGATCTGTTTCCCACCATGCGCCAGTTCTCCTGCGGAGATTGCAGATTCGGCCATTGCGGCATGCGCGTTTCGATAAACGCGACAGTCCACGGTGCCGTTCGGGCTCAATCATCGACGCCGAGGAAACTCGTGACAGAGCGTGGCTACTGTCCTTTCGAGCAAGTCCCAGCGAGGACGCCGACCACGGCCTCGCGGCTTGACCTCGCCGGGATTCAGCGCCTGCTGGGGCATGCCGTCCGAAGGCCGCTCAGCCGGTGACGCCGGGACATGGCTGGCGGCCAGGACCGCGCGGTGGCGCCAGAATGTGCGGGCCGTGGCAACTGCACCGCGTGAGACATCGAGAGTCAGCGCATCAGCTTGTGGAAGATGAGGAAGTCGCACGGGGTGGCGAGCAGCGGCACCAGGTGCGGGTAGCTCTCCTCCAGCTCACCTTTACGCTCGAGGACGTACCCGAGCCGCAGATACCAACCGCGCAAAAACTCCTTCACCGGATGCGCCCAGCTGCGGGGCACCAGTAGCTCCAGCTGCACCGTCCGCGCTCCCCGATCGACACAGTGGCGCTCGGCGAAATCGACCAGGGCCCGGCCGATTCCGGTGCCGCGCTGCTCGGGCGCACACACCAGCATGCCGAATTCGCCGATGCCGTCGGCCAATTGCTGAATGCAGACGGCACCAACGACCCGGCCATCCTCATCGCGCGCCACGGCGACCTGTCCGGCGGTGATCAACCCCGCCAGCTCGGATGTCGTTGTGCGGCTGGCGCCGTCGCGCCACAGGCCCTCTTCGGCCACCTCGTACACCCGATTCACCAGATCGGTAACCTCCGCGACCAGCGCGGTATCGCCCGCCGCCTCCGTCGGCACCATCTCGATGAACACCATCGGTACTCCTTCTCGCATCGTGACGTTCCTCGCGTCCGCTTCCGCGCCCATGATCACATCCATGTATACCCGTGGCACATGAATTGGTGCTCGGGACGTATTTCCGCGGCGACGGGTTGTTCGTACCGTCGGGTGACACCCCGTGCCGAGCGCGACAAACCGAAGGCGAACCGTCAAGGCCCTGGTTGCCGCACATGCCAACGACGACAACGCCATTCGCCATCAAATCCTGCACCGCGGAATCAACGAGGCCGAAACCAAGCTGGAGCGAACCGGCCTGAGTAGTGGGGCTGTTGGGGCGCCGATGGCGAACGCGGAACGCTGAATTCGATCGCGGGATCAGGCCCTGGCGGGCTCCTCGGTGTCCTCGAAGTTGAAGTAGACGGCCAGCAGGAACGGCTCCAGCTCGCCGTACGCCCAGGTCCACGAGACGTCTATCAGGAAGACATTGTGCTGGCTGATCCACTGCTGCGCCTTCCCGAACACCTCTGCGGCGGTGCCAGCAGAGAACTGCCGGCAGGCTATGGGGTGGACCTGGGAGTCTTCGTCGGAATCGTCGAAGCCGGGCGGGATGTCGATGCAATAGTCGGGATTCATGTTCGAATTATGCCGAGTGGGATCCGGAGGCAACTCGGTCCTGCCTGCCGCCGAATGAACGGTGGCTGCCAGAATCGTTGGCGCACAATCGATCCAGGTCATCACACTACTCCGCAGCCCACCCGACATCTCGTTCCGAAGCGTTGCGTCAAACCCCTGGTATGACATGGGTGACGGGCAGACCCCAAGCTCGAAATAACGCCGAGCACCTCGACCTACACCGTCGATACTGCGAATGGAGGGGCCCCCTCGTCCTTCAGCTTTCGACAAGGAAGACTCGAGTGCCTGTCGTGACAGGTGAGGTCGCAAATTCAGGTGTCACGCGTTACCGGAGAAGCCCAGCCAATGAATGACCTGGGCAGGACCCGACAGCCATGTGGCGCATCGTCCAACTTGACCATGCCGCAGCGGCATGGACTGGACTACCCAGTGCCCGCATGTGCAGTGGCTTGCATAGCACTGCGTGCGGCCGCACCGGACCGGACAAGCACGCGAGCGCGATTCCGATCATCGAGAAAGAGATTCATGATGTCCATTGCACGAAAGTTCGTCATCAGCGTCTCCGCGATCGCCGGATGCCTGCTCGCGGCGCCGGTCGCAGGCGCCACCCCGACCGCCGGGGTCGAAGTGACGACGCTGGCCGAGACCACGGTCGCCGGTACGCATTACGTCCTGCGCGAGCTGACGCTGCAGCCCGGCGCGACCACCGGATGGCACTATCACGACGGCCCGCTGTACGCGGTCGTGCGCAACGGCGTACTGAGCCATTATGATTCGAGCTGCGCCGTCGACGGATCCCACGGACCGGGCCACACGATCGTCGAGCCCAGCGGACCGGGGTACGTCCACATCGGCAGGAATCAAGGCAGCCATCCCGTCGTACTCGACGTCCTGTACATGTTGCCGGTCGGCGCCCCGCCGTCCCAGGACGTCCCGAATCCGGGCTGCCCATTCCAGTAGCCCGCGAACACTTCAGGCTAACCAACGGGAGCGATACCAGCTGCTCGCCCCCGTTGGTTAGCCGTCCATAGTTTCCAACGCACAAAAGTATCGATGACCGTGAGAGCAAAGGAGAACCGTGAGGCGACGACAGAACGGCGAGAAGTTCGTCAACGGTGAGAAGGAAGCTCCATGCGTGTTCTTCTGACCACCCAGCCCGGCCACGGACATTTCGATCCGATGATTCCCTACGCCAACGCATTCCGGGCCGCCGGTCATGAGGTACGGGTCGCGAGCAGCGCGCCGTTCGCCCGGGTCGTCGAGGCGGCCGGCTTCGATTTCACCGCTATCGGAACGCATTTCCGATGGGACGATGTCGAGACGACGTTCCCCGAGTTCGTCGATTACGCGCGCCGGGGTCAGGGACTGGAGTATTCCAGCGAATTCAGCTGGACCACATGGAATCCGGCGGCGGCTCGTGACCTGCTCGCCTCGTTCGACAGTTGGCGGCCGGACGTCATGATCCGCGAGTTCGCCGAGAACGGCGCCACGCTCGCCGGGCAAGTGGCCGACATTCCCGTGATCTGCGCCTCGTGGTCGGCCCTGCCGACCGATGCACGACGCTGGGGGTCGGTGATCAACTGGCCGCGAGTGCTCGACCATTACGCCAGTACCGCGAGGACCTTCGGGATCGAACACGACGACGCCGAGGCGGTATGGAACCGACAGCTGACGCTCACCGGCCTGCCTCCGTCGTGGTTCAGCGGGGGCAACACGGGCCCGACGGTGCGGCATCTGCGCCTGCCACTGGCCGACGGGCCGGACGCGCCCGGCCCGGATTGGCTGGACACGCTCGGCCGCGAACGTCCGCTCGTTTACGCGACCCTGGGCACGGTTTTCAATCGGATGCGTAAGCCACGCCGAGCCGTGATCGATGGCCTGGCCGAACTCGACGCGGATGTCCTGCTGACGGTCGGGCGCACTGTCGACCCGGATACGATCGGTTCGATTCCGCCGCGAATGCGCGTCGAACGCTTTGTGCCCCAGGGCTATGCCCTTTCCAAGGCGTTTCTGGCGGTCAGCCACGCGGGGCTGGGCACCATGCTCGGCGCGATCTATCACGGCGTGCCGATGGTGTCGCTCGTTCTCGGCGCCGAACATTCCATCAACGCGGCCAGCGCCGCGGAGGCCGGACTGGCGCTCCCACTGAGCCTGGACGAGATCGACGCCGCCACGATCGCCGCCACCGCGACGCGGGCATTGCACGACCGTGCGCTGCGGACCAGATCCACCGCGGTTCGGAAGGAGTGCGAAGACCTGGAAACCATCGACTGTCTCGTGCCACTCGCCGAGATCTACGCCGAGAACGGCACCACCCTTCCGAACTGATCTCGTTGAACCCTTCCCGCCGCCGGAATCGTTCCGGCCGCAAACACATTGGAAAGGCCGCTATGAACGTCGAGATCGAACCTTTTCCGGTAAGCATTCCCGAACGAGACCTGGAGGACCTGCGGGAGCGTCTCGACCGCGTTCGGCTTCCCGAAGCGGAGACGGTTCGAGACGGTACACAGGGCATCGGCTTGCAACGTCTGCAGAGCCTGCTGGCCGCCTGGCGGCAGCACGAGTGGCGAGCGCTGGAGAAGCGATGGAATGCGTTGCCGCACTACCGCACTCGTCTGGATGGCCTGAACATCGCGTTCTGGCATGTGCGCTCGCGCGAGCCCGACGCCTTTCCTCTGCTGCTGACCCACGGCTGGCCAGGCTCGGTGCTGGAGTTCGAGAGTGTCATCGGACCGCTGACCGACCCTGTCGCACACGGCGGTTCCGCCGAGGACGCTTTCGACGTGGTCATACCCGCCCTGCCCGGTTTCGGGTTCAGCGAGCGGCCCCAGGAAATCGGCTGGAACCCTGGCCGTACCGCACGGGCCTGGGCAGATCTCATGACCAGGCTCGGGTACGAACGCTTCGGGGCGCACGGCGGTGACTGGGGCGCGTACGTAAGCACCGAGCTGGCGCGCCTGGCACCCGAGCGAGTTGCCGCCCTGCATCTGACCATGCCGCTCGCCTCGCCCCTACCCGAGGACATGGTGACAGCCGACGACGCGGAACAAGCCATGATCGCCAAACGGGACAGATTCATGCGGACCGGCCCCACCCATGTGATTGTCCAAGCCATGCTGCCGCAGACCTTCGGCTACTCCCTGCTCGACTCTCCGGCCGGGCTCGCCGCGTGGCTCAGCGAGGCGCTGGTCGCCTTTTCGGACACGCGCCCCGAGGCAGGTGGTGGCGTCACCATGGCACAGCAGGTGGACGACATCGCCCTGTATTGGTTCACCGGCACAGGCGCCTCTACCGCTCGCTGGTACTGGGAGGCGGTACGGTGGACGCCGCGCAGCGCGGAGGCACAGAACGCGCAGACGGTGACGGTGCCTACTGCCTGCACAGTGTTTCCGGCCGAACCGTTTCCCGTCGCTCGGCGCTGGGCCGAACGCCGCTATCGCAATCTCACCAGCTGGAACGAGATGGAGCACGGCGGGCACTATCCGGGCTGGGAACAACCCGGCGTGCTGGTCGATGAGCTCAGGAACGCCTTCCGCCACGCCCGCAATCGCTAGAGCTGTGCCAGCGGCCAGGCACAATCACTTTCAGCCACAACGGATTCCGCATACAGGCGCGAGTGAACGTTCTTTCATCGGGCAGGGTGGTGAACGCCGCGACTCGACGAACCTACAATCTATACGTTCAGGCTATACAACATGCAAAACAGGCATTTTACGGACCGCCTACCCACTCGTAGCGTCGATGGGGTGAAGGTGACGACAATTCGAACTCGCTCCGCAAACGGCACGCAGGACTGGTCGTTCGGCTTCGGGGCCGCCCACTACGTAACCGGTGAACTGCGTCCGGCGGCCGATCATGCATAGCACCACCCGCTACGGGGCGATCGCTTTCTCCTCGGCCAGCGCTGCTCGGCAGCGGGTGAACGGCGGTATCAACGTCTACGGCCCGCAAATGGCCGATGGCGATTTCGTGGGCGTTCCGCAAGAGCTCGACGGTCCGACTTCCCTGCTGATCCGTGAAACCGATTCCTGTTTCCTCGCCACTGTCACCCCCTCGGGGTGGCCCTACATTCAACATCGTGGCGGCCCACCGGGTTTCGTGCATGTTTTGAATACCTCGACGATCGCGCTGGCCGACTACGTCGGTAATCAACAGTTCGTCACCGTGGGCAACCTCGATACCGACAACCGGATCGCGCTCTTCTTCGTCGACTATCCCACTCGCAGCCGGGTCAAGGTCTTCGGCCGCGCCGACATCATCGAACGCGCCGATGATCCACAGCTTCTCGATCAGCTGCTGACCACCCCCGGCGGGGCGATCCGCGCCCGCTGCGACCGTGCAATCGTCGTTCGTGTCGAAGCATTCGACCGGAATTGCACCAAGAACATTCCACCCAAGTACGGCACCGAACGCCTGCAGGAGTCACTGCGCTTGGCTCGTGCCGACTTCGCGGGCGAGATCGAGCGGTTGCGTAACCACAATCTCGATCTCGAGCAGGAAAACGATCGATTGCGGGCGATCATCGACGGCGAGAGGTGAACAGGTGACTTCATCGTCGGGGAAGGGATCGGCCTGGTCCGGTCGACCGAGACCCCGTCCGACATTGTGCATTCGATGGCACGGAGCGTGACCTCTACTTCACACGGTTGGAGGACTCGGCAGCTTTGCCAGCCTCTTCGCGAGGCAGTGGTCTTGTTGCTACTTGACCGTGCCGTGGCGGCACGGTCTGGACTTGTCGAGTGTCCGGCGCGCGCAGGTGCCGTCACCGTTTTCCTGGCCGAGTACGAAAGGTTTCCCGCGATGCTGTGCATGACCGACACGGCCGGAATCGGCGGCGATGCACGCCTCCACCGCCCGGCCAGCAGGCGCGCCGAACTTTCGTAAGCTGTCCCGCGTCGAGAAACTCCAGGCATCACCCAGCGGACGACCGCTCAGAGTCGACACCCCCGCCGCGCTGTCCCGCCGCACCACAATTTAGGAACCGCTCATGGCCGCACAATCGCCGTACCAGATAGATCTACCCCGCGACGCCCTGTCGAACGTGCTCCCTGACTCCGCACTGTCCACCTTCACCGCAGACGATCTCGCCGAACTCGTTGTCTTGCAACGATGCTGCTGGGTTCCGGAGGCAATACTCAACGACATGCTCGACCTTCCCCCACTGCGCGAAACTCATGACGAGGTACTGGCGTGGGCGACTACATCGATGACGCTGGTCGTGCGGCAACGCGGACGTCTGGTGGCCGCCGTACGCGGCCAGGTCGAAGGCAGCGACTGGCACGTCGGCCGACTCATGGTCGCCCCCGACCTGACCGGCCGCGGAGCGGGTTCCCAACTGCTGCGCCTGATCGAAACCCTCGCTCCCCCACACATCGAACAATTCATCCTGTTCACCGGTGCCCGCAGCGAACGCAACATCCGCATGTACCAGAACGCGGGCTACCGACTCCTCCCCACACCGGATCCCCTCCCGCCCAACCACATCAGCGGTGCCGTTCACATGGCAAAACCCCGGCTATGAGGCACTGGGCCCGGCTTACGCGGCGGCGGTCGACAGCAAGCACGTGCCGATCGTGGCGAACGGGGGCCGCTGACCGTGGCCGTCCGGCTCGGCGACGGCGGATCAGGACGCGCGCCGATGAGCCACCGTGGAGGGCATACGGGACGGTGGCGTACCGCTCATCGCGGCGGTCAGGATGATTCCGAGCAGGGTTGTCCGTGTGCCGCGGCCGGCGGTGTCGGATGTGGAGGTGGACTGTGCGTCCGGAGTGCCGGAAGGGTGATTGTCGGTCACGGTTGTGCATCCCTTACCACTGAGCCAACCAGGCTACGGTTATCGCTACTTACTTAAGTTACAACATATAACAATCACCGTTTGGAAGCAATAACCGAAGTGATAGCCTCTAACCTTGGTAGTGGACAGCGAGTCAAGGGGGCAGTCATGACGGACACACCGGTGAAGAGTCCACGCGAGCGCTATCGCGTGCAGATGCAGGCCGAGATCAAGCAGTGCGCCTGGGAACAGATGGCTACCGACGGTCCGTCCGCACTGTCGCTCAATGCGATCGCCAAGAACATGGGCCTCAGCGGCCCCGCCCTGTACCGGTACTACGCCAGCCGCGACGAGTTGATCACCGCGCTCATTCGCGATTCCTATCGGAGCCTGGCCGACATCCTCCGCGCGGCCCGCGACTCCGGCGCCGACGTGACCGGACTCGCCTACGCCGCACGGGAATGGGCGCTGGCCAACCCCCAGCGATACTTTCTCATCTACGGCACACCGATCCCCGGCTATCACGCCCCCGACGACACCGTCGCGATCACCCAGGAGATCATGGCGGTGTTGATCGAGGCATTCGTCGCGCAGCCCGTCGACGAGAAGGCGACACCGTTCGACGCCAACCTCGAACACCATCGCCATTGGGCCCCGGACAATTCCGTACCTACCACCACCGTGCACCGCGCCCTGTCGTTCTGGACCCGAACCCACGGCGTGCTGTCCCTCGAACTCGCCGGCCACTTCACCGGAATGGAGTTCGACCCCGCTCTCCTATACGCCGACGAACTGAACAGCCTTGTGTCACTCTGAGCTCAGCACCCTTTGAAGCGGTTGTCGCCGGACCAACCCGCGTTGGCCCAAGTCTGCGGGGTGATCTGGAGACCCAGCCGCCCCGGCCCGGCCCGACCTCTCAGGATTCGGGGGGAAACGCGGTGTTTCACCGCCGCGTCCTCTACCCATGTCGCGACGGCTTCGCCCTGCACGACATGCTGGGCCACGCTCCAATACGAGAACGCCACGACAGGATTCGCGGCCAGGTGACGAACCTTCACCGGCGTCTTACGGGTTGCTGAATCGCACAGCCCGGTCAGTGCTCCCCGCTGGAACTCGCGGCCAGCAACTCGGCGAGGCGGCCGAGCACATCGAGCTGAACAGGGGTGTACAGATCGTTCAAAGCCAGGCCGATCGTTTCCGTGGCAACCCGTGCCCCACGCGGCGCCCCGACGGTGAGGTCCTGCAATTCCGGATGACTACCGAACAGCTGCGGGACGAGCGCGGCCAGACGCTCTGCGCATTCGCGCCGGGCGCGCTCGTCGGCAGCGGCGGGCAACCGGCTGAACTCGGTGACCGCGGGGTGCGTGAAAAAGGCCTGCAGCATGTCGGCATAGGCATCCAGCGTCGCTGGGCTTAGCACGCGGGTCAGCACAACGGCGAGCGCACGGTCGGCGGCGGAGAGGTCCACTTCGACGGCGGCCGCGGCCAGATGGGTCGGCAGGTCGGTCGGTGTGGCCTGGCTCAAGGTCAGGGCCAGTTCGGTGCGAATCCGTTGCAGCCGTTCGACGGTCGCCGCGAGCTCGGCATCCAAGGCGCGCAGCGCCTGTTCGGGATGGTCGGTCATATCACCCATCTCCGCGATCCGGGCCAGCGAGAAACCCAGATCGACAAGGCGTTTGATCCGCAGCAGACGCACCAGGTGCGGCACACCGTAGAGCTTGTAGCCATTGGAGCGCCGCTCGGGCTCGGCCAGCAAGCCGATCTCGTGATAATGCCGCACCGCCCGCACACTGGTGCCGGCGAGATCGGCGATCTCACGCGTACTCCAAGCCATAACAATCCCTCCTTCGGAACCCGATCCGCCCGCCGCGAACGCACCGCACCAGCACACACTGTGTCGCTGCGGCACAGTCAAGTCACCAGCTCATGGAATACTCCGAGCGTCGCCCGATGGCCCTTTCGCCCCATTCTTGTCGCACCTCCTTCTCGGTCGTCTCCGCCAACGCCTATGCGCCCTGGCCTTCATCGCCTGGCTGCCCAATCTGCTGGTCGCCGAATACATGACCCGCCGCCGCGGCCTGCCCGCCCTGTACCTGACCACCGAGCCAGCCCTGGCCGCGTGATTCGTCCGGGGGCGGTCCAGACAGTGATCACGCGATGGTCGCGCACCTTCGGGTATCACCACCTGATCAATGTGGCTGATGCGGAGGCGAAGTTGAGTGTGCCGTTGGGCTGGGTATTCCTGAACTCATAACGATCGTCTTCGTGCACGGTGTTCCCGAAAGCGATGCCATCTGGGGCCACCGAGATCCGAGCTGGGTCGCGACCACACGACGATCTGCCTGTCCCCACCCGGATTCGGCGCACCACTGCCCCGGATTCGGTGCCACCATGCCCGACTACCGCGACTGGCTGGTACACGAACCAGAGGCAATCGACGAACCAGTCGACCTCGTCGGACACGACTGGGGCGGCGGGCACTTGACCATGCCGCAGCGACACGGTCGAGACTGTCGAGCGCCCGGTGTGCACACACCGGGACTATGTAGTGCCCGCCGTGGGCGCACGTGACTCGGAGGCGAAAGATGTTGTCGTTGCAGGAGATTTCGGATCGACTCGAAATCGAAGACCTGATGGTGCGGTATTCGCACGCGGTCGATACACGCCAGTGGGACTTGCTCGACGAGATCTTCACCCCGGACGCGCGGATCGACTACACGGCGCTGGGAGGCGCCGCCGGCGGCCTGGCCGAGATCAAACTGTTCCTCGCCACCGTCATGCCGAACTTCCCGGCCTACCAACACCTGGTCGGCAATCTCTCGATCCAGATCGACGGCGATACCGCGACCGCCCGCACTATGTGTGACAACCCGATACTGGTGCCGGGTGAGCAGAACCTGATGCTGTGCGGTGTGTGGTATCTGGACACCCTCGTCCGCGTGGATGACCGCTGGCGGATCAGGGAACGCGTCGAGGAGAAGAGTTTCCAATTCGTGGTATCCGCCGCGCCGCCCGAGGAGTGGATCGCGCGCCTTCCAGCACCACCAACGCAATAACACGCTCCAGCGAATTCGAGACTTGACTGAGCCCCTGCGGCCGGGTGTTTCCGGTTGGCCCGGATCCGCAGGCCACCGCCACCGCTGAGAATGTAGCCGACGATCGCGGATTTTCGGCTACATTCTTCTTGTCGCCCTTAGGCTTTCGCCAGTGCACGGACTCGTTATCGACGCAACGTCGGATCCAGCTCAGCCGGGGTCATTCCGGGCGGGCCGAGTACAACGTCGCCGAATTCGTCGGTCACCGCTTGGAACAATGCCATATCCCACTCGGTCTCCGGCCTCGCCAAATGTGCAGGAGTACCAGTCCGGCTGATGAGTTCGGCGAACTTACCGGGATTGGTCAGATTGAGCGCACGTGCACCATCAGGGCCGGCGTTTATGGTGTGCGGAGTGTTCTTCGCAATCACGTAGAAGTCGCCCGGCCTCAGTGTGAAGACGTCCGGTCCCGCCCACACGGTCAAAGCACCGGAGACCACCCAGAGCCGCTCCTCGTAGCGCGTATGCAGATGCAACGGAGTCCACGCTCCGCCCGGCAACGTGACATCACTCAGGTCGAATTGGCCACCGGTCTCCTCGGCCGAAATGAGGATAGACAAGCGCAGGTGCTGACCGAGGACGAATTGACGGTCCTGCGATACCGGGGGCGGAGCGGGGTACTGATTCATGATGACTCCTGGTCGTCGTGGAAACCTATTGCGGGAGTGCACAACTTGCCGCTACGACGTGATCGAGCCGGTCCATTTGATGTCTTGCCGGTCCGAATTGCCGATTGGCTATGCCGTCGCGCCCGACCACAATCGGCGGGCGCCAACAGGGCCCGCCGACAGTCATGGTCAGGCAGCCAGAAGTGCCCGAGTCACCTCGTCCGGGTGGGTAAGCAGCGAATTGTGGCCGCCGGGGATGATTACTGGTGTCAGGCCCAGTCGGGCGGCGAACTCGGCCCCGGGGCGGCCCAGCGCGCGATCATCCTCGCTGGCGACATAGGCGGCCGGAATACCCGCTGTGGTGACCGCCGGGACGTCGATCGCTTCGAGGAAGTACGCACCGGGCTGCGGCACGAGCAACTCGAAAAACAGTCGCTGAGCGTCTGCGCTCAGATCGGGCAAGAACAGCGGCACTTGCTCCGGCACCACAGCCACGCTCCCGTCCAGCGACGCCGCGATCGCCGCGTTGATCATGACCGAGTAATCCTCGTTCTCGTCGACAAGCGGCACACCGCGCTCCGGCACAAACGCGTTGTAATAGATCACCTTCGCAACGCGTCCCGCCAGCTCGTGCGCGGCACCGGTGACGACATATCCGCCCCAACTGTGTGCCACCAGGGTGACCTGTTCCAAGCCGCGCTTCTCGATCTCGTTCACGACATGGGCCACGGCATCGGACAGGTGCAACCCGGACGGTGAGTCTCCGTCGGCCAAGCCAGGCAGGGTCAGCGTCACCGCCTGCCGTCCGGCGGCCCGCAGGCGTCGAGCCACCGGCTGCCAGGACCAGCCACCCAGCCAAGCTCCAGGAACCAGCACAAATGTCGACGAACTCCGGGTCATGCGTTACAACCTTTCCTGACCTATACGCTCCGGCCAGGTCGAAGAAACCCTCGACGTGTCCGATGTTCTGACGGCAGTGTCAGGTGTGCCGCAGCGGCGAGGTCAAGTGATCCGACATTCAGTCCGTGTGAATGTGCTGTGGCGCGGGCGGAGTCCGGGGTTGAGTGTGCCGCTCCGGCAGGGTGTTTTCTGGCCTGCGGCCGGCGAAGCGGAACAACTGGAGCAAAGAATGAACGGCGCTGAAGCAATCATCGAAACGCTGCTCGACAGCGATGTCCGAGTATGTTTCGGCAACCCGGGCACATCGGAGATGCACTTCATCGCCGCGCTGGACCGATACCCGCAGCTGCGCGGCATCCTCTGCCTGTTCGAAGGTGTCGCGACCGGAGCGGCGGACGGATACGGCCGCATGACACGACGGCCCGCGGCGACGTTGCTGCACCTCGGCCCCGGGCTCGGAAACGGCCTGGCCAATCTCCACAACGCCCGCCGCGCCGGCACCCCCGTGCTCAATATTGTCGGGGACCACTCACGCGACCACAAACCCCTCGATTCACCCCTCGACTCCGACATCGACGCGATCGCCGGATCGGTCTCCGCCTGGCTGTACCGCCCGGCCAACAGCGCCGACCTCGGCCGCGATATCGCTACCGCGATCGCAGCCACCCGAGGATTCGAGGATTCGGTCGGCAACCGCACCGGCACCTCCGGGTCGATAGCGACGGTCGTGGTGCCCGCCGACCTGTCGTGGTCGAGGGGTGGCGTTGCGGCGCCCGCCCTGCTGATCACGGCCGCCCGAGAGGCCGTCGTCGCCTCCGATGCCGCGGAGAAAGTCCTGTGTTCCGGCGAAAGGACCGCCCTGCTGCTGGACGGCGACGCGCTCACCACCGAAGGGCTCGACGCGGCCGACCGCATCGCCCAGGCCACCGGAGCACTCCTGTTCTGCCCGACCTGGCCCGCGGCGCTGCGCCGTGGAGCGGGAATCCCGACGGTGACTCCGCTCGCCTACCGCAGCGAAGATGTGCGCGCCCAGATGGCGGGAGTGCGTCATCTGATATTGGCGGGAGCCCGACGACCCGTTGCGTCCTTCGGGTATCCAGGCCAGAGCGGAGACCTTGTTCCTGCCGGAATCGATGTGCACGTGCTGGCTGACGAGTTCATCCCCGTCTTGGACGGCTTGACCGCCATCGCCGACCGGATCGCACCCGACCTGACTCCACGCCCGGCTCCCGCAGCTCTCACTGCCCTGCCCAAAGGTGTACTCACCCAAGCCAACTGGGCGTGGGTCATCGGCGGACTGCTGCCCCAAGACGCGATCGTCTGCGACGAATCGATCACCGCGGGCATGCAGACGTTGGCGGAGGCCACCGCGGGCGCACCCGCCCACGACGTTCTCGGCCTGGTCGGATTGGCTGTCGGCCAAGGCCTTCCACTTTCGGTCGGTGCCGCGGTGGCGTGTCCCGACCGGCCGGTCGTATGCCTGGAGGCCGACGGCAGCGCCATGTACACCATTTCCGCGCTATGGACCCAAGCCCGGGAAAACCTCGACATCACCACCGTCGTGCTCAACAACAAGTCCTACGCCATCCTGCGCTCGGAACTCGACCGCGTCGGCGCACAGCGCAATGGCGGCGCTGCCACCCGCATGCTCGACCTCTCCCAGCCGGATCTGGACTTCGTCGCCCTCAGCCACGGCATGGGCGTCCCCGCGACCCGCGCGACCACAGCAGAACAACTCGCCGACCAATTCGCCGCCGCGATCCGAAACCCGGGACCACATCTGATCGAAGCCGTGCTGACCTGACCCGGAATTGCCGTTCCGCGTGCGGGTTTCCCCATTCGAACACGGCATCGGTTCATACTCCACCTGCACTTGGTGATACGTCGTCCGGGGCAGTTGCCGCGCAAGGTGATTGCGCTCGTGGATCGCCCGCCGACGAGTTGACCGACGCCGAAGACGATGATGACCAATCGGCGGGCCACCGCGAAGTCGTGGCGAGCACCAGCTTCAGCAACGCTTGAACCAGCCGGTCCCGGATGGTCGCGATCCCCAGATAGCGAACCTTACCGCCCGCCTTGGGAATCGCTCGCCGCCGGACCGGAATAGGCTGGAAACTCCGGGCTTTCACATCGACCCGCAGCCGTGCCAGGAACTCTTCGACCCCGCGTTCTCGATATAGCGGGCGGTCTCGCCGTCCACTCCGGCCGTGCGTGCGCCCCTGTTGCTCCACACCCGATCCCACGCCACCAGAAGAATCGCGGGATCGGCAATGAGATTGAACAGATCATCGAGCCTGCGATGAGGATCATCATTGGCCTAACAGTGCAGCATAGTTTGGATCTCCAGTACCCGACGCTCGGCTCTCGCGAGCTCGAACGCCAGCTCGCCTACGTCGACGATGAGGTCGGCATCCACGTCCAGGTGCCGCAGCAGGCATTCGCCAGTCCCGTCAGCTCACCACCTAATGTGAGTCGATCTTCGAATCCGCAACCCGCGCTGGTTGCGGTTCATGGGCGGAGGACTTCGGTGGTCGGCCCGACGCGATGTCCGGATCGGACCACAGCAGCAGCGATCAGTGTGACTACGGCCAAGAGCACTGTGCTGGAGCTGTATTTCGCGACCGCGGACACTCCTTCGGGTAGTGGTGCGAGGAAGCCGGTCAGGGTTCGCCCGATCAAGGCGCCCGCGGCCAGCAGCGCGATCTCATACGCGGTCCATCGACGGTTTCTGATCGTCGCGCCGAGTACCACGGCAGCGGTGAGCACGACGCACACGACAAGACCGACACCGGGCCAGGTCGGCGGAGCCAGGTCGATGATGAGCATGCCGACAAAACCGGCAACCAGCACCTTCCACGGCGAAATCCGTTGCCCAGCAGTAGTGGCGGCGACCGGACGACCCACCGGCGTGAACGCGAGCACGCCGAGGGCCGCAACGCATACGCAGGCGCTGGCGGTCTGCGCGAAGCTCGGCTCGTTCTCCGCCGCATCGGACCGGACAAATACGGTGACCGCCAGCCAGAGCGTTGCGACCACTGCGAGTCCGACACCGCCGAGTAGTGGCCGCTGCCGATGCCGCGGCGCGAGGCCGTTCAGCAGCGCCAGCGGCGCGCCGACGCTCATCAGAACATGACCGAGCACCCAGACAATGGTGGGGTACACCGCGATTCCGAGCGGGTCGAGCAAGGTGGGCAGGCGAAGCTGATCCCAGTAGGCCACTCCCGGGTTGTCTTCGGCGAACAGCGACAAATCCACCAGGCCCGGCATAGCGACGCCGAATGCGGTGGCCAGCAACACGATTCCGCGCCATCCCCGGCCCGTGCGCACCGCGATCTCGCGGATCAGCAGCGCCGCACCACCGTAGAGCGGACCGAAGATCAGCAGACCGGCCAGCATCCCGAGCCCGTCGCCGGTCCCCGGCAGATATGCCTGCAAGTACTCCGCACACACCGGTGCACCGAAAAAGACCGCCAATAACGGCCAGATCCGCTCTCGCAGCGTCAACCTTGCCAACACCCCCACCAGGTTAATGGAGTACCTACTCCAATAACAAGGCTAAGGTCGAAGCCATGCCCAGACCCATCGACCCCGAACGCTATGAGGCACGGCGCCAGCACATCATCGACGCCGCGCTGACCCGGTTCGCCGCCGACGGCTTCCACGGCACCAGCACGGCCTCGATCTGCCGCACCGCGGGTATCGGCTCAGGCACTTTCTTCCATTACTTCCCCACCAAATCCGACGTGCTGATCGCGATCCTGGAGCTGGGCACCGCTGAAGTCCGTGAGTTCTTCACTTCCCAGCACGGTCGCACCGACGCACGTCAGGTGCTTTTCGACTACCTCGGCCACGCGCTCGATGACCTGCGCGACGAACGCGCTGCGGGGTTCACGCGCGCCGTCGGCGCTCAGATCAGCGACGAACGTGTCGCGAAAGCTCTTGCCGTACATCAGGACACCGTCCGCACCGGCCTCCGATACTGGGTAACACGTGCCAGAGACGAATGCACCATCCGCACTGATCTGTCCGCGCGAAGCCTCACCACGTGGCTGATGCTGCTGATCGAGGGCTTCGCCGTCGCCGTCGCCGACTTCGACTCCTTCGACCCCCGACAAGAACAACACGTACTCATCGACACCGTGGCCCGGTTCCTCGGACCGCAATGAACCCGACCAGTCACCGTCGGGTGCACACCATTGGCCGTTGGCTGCCAGTCACTCTCGCGAACATAGCGGTAACTGTGTCGGCCTCTGTCATAACCCGGCCCGGGCCGGAGTGGTTTTCGAACTCTCTGTCCTGGGCCATGTTCGGATTTCGGCCCGTTGCGGTTGTGCCACACGTTCGCGGCATCCGCCAGTAGCGCGTGGGAAGCGCTGCTGGCCAACCGGTTTGGACGGCCGATCAACGCCCGGGATGCGGCAGGAGAGTGCGTTCCTACGGGGGCGTTATCGACAAAACTGATTCAGTGTGCGCCGTGCCTAACCGTGCCGTAGATGACGATCTCTGCCTTGGCCGTCGCGGCGAGCTCGACAAACCGCTCTCACAAGCCTTCTCGACGTCGGGTGCGAGGAGAGCGCTCTGGAATCTTGCTCTACCTGCGGGAATGAGATCGATGACGGGCGTGTGACAGCTTGATGATGCCGATCGGTTGACGTGTTGGTTCGCTGGAGAGCGTGTCCCACTAACGAGACGGAGTGTGCTCTCTCGATGATCAACGACGATATCCGCCCACAGAGCGAGGAAAAGCCCGCCTCGGGCCGAGTGAAAGGTTTCTCCGAGATCGCCGGTGGTCCGGCCGGTCACGCCGAGGCAATGGTCCGGGCGCTTCGGCCCGGTTCCGCACGGCGCAGATCCCGATGGCTGCCGATCGGGGCCGCCGCCGCCGTGGTGATCGCGGCGACCGCGGCCTGCACCACGAGCGGTGGTGACCAATCACCCCCGCAGGTCCAACCCCCCGCTGCCGCGGGGGCCGACCCGGATCGGGGGTTGGCTCCCGGCCAGTACCTCTACGTGGGGGAGCGCGGCGACGGGGTCGGGAATTCGCGGGGCGACGTGGCCTACCAGACGGAGTCCACTCGGGAAATCTGGATGCCGGCCACCTGGACCGACGAATGGATGGAACGCCGCAACCATGCCCGGCCGGTCAAGATAATACCTGCCAGCGAAGACACCCCCGAAAACCAGCGGAGGTTCGAGCAGGGCACTTTCTCCGGGGAATGGCGGGCCGCCTGCGGGTCGTGGAGCTATATGGGCGAGAACGCCGACAAACCCGCGTGCCGCCCGCTCGAGGGCAAGTGGTCCCGGCCAACCCCGGAGTTCCTCGCCGCGCTGCCGCGCGACCCGGACGCGTTGCTGGCCAAGCTGAAGGAAGGCCCCGAACCTGGCGCCAAGATCAGCCCGGAACTCGATGCCTTCGGTGACGCCCGGGAGTTACTCTCCACCGGCATGGTGCCGAAGGACCTGCGCACCGTGCTGCACCAAGCGCTCCTGCGGATGCCCGGGATCAAGGTCGCCGAGAACGTGCCGAACCTGGACGGACGCAAGGGCACGGCGCTCGGTTTCGTGGACGTCCTCCCCCGCGTTCCGCAGGGCACCGAACTCGACGAGATCATCATCGATCCGGTCAGCGAGCAGATCATCGGCACCCGCCGCACCATGGTTCGCGACATGGTACTCGGCGAGGGCAACCAGACCAATCCGGCGGTGGTCTTCCGCACGGGCCAGGTGATGGGCCATTCCACGATCACCGTCGCGGTCGTCGACCGGCTCGGCGCCGAACCCACCGCCTGACCCAGCACTCGCCGAGCCTGAGGTGCACCGTCAGCCTGACGCCGACAACGCACCCGCCGCAACACACTGGGCCTGCTGCCCGTGCGTTGGGAAGTGCTGTCGGCCAACCGGTTTGGCCGGGCCGACCGAACGCTATGCGGCACGAGCGTACGTTCCGGAGGCGCACCGGGCTTCGTACTGCTGCCGAGGACGCGTCTGCGTCGTTGACGTAGACGTGTCCTCGGTGTCCGCCACTACCATCGATGGTGTGTGGCTGCGTTACCTTCTGTGCGTTGCACCGCTTTTCGCGCAGGCCACCGGTGTATGTGGTGGTGAACGCCTACGCGCCCCAGAGAATCATCGCGAAACTCCACCGGACTGTCCGCGATGCAACACCACGCCACAGGTCCGGATCCCCCAAAGAACGCGCTTTCTCTGGGGTCCCGGAGAGTTGATGCCTGGATCTGAGAACGTTGTTGCAGCTCAGTGGCTTTCGCGAAGACCGTATCGGCCGAGGTGGCCTCCGGAGCAGGCATCGGTGTCGGAGGTGGATGTGATGATCGGACGATGCACGTTAGACCCATTGAAGAGTCTTGGCGACGGATCGACTCCTGGCTCGCCGCGCATGCGCCGCGTACCTTCTCATCTTTGCGCCCACCCGCCTCGCAGGAGGCCATCAGCGCCGCAGCTACCGAGCTGGAGGTGGAGTTCCCCGCGGATCTGGTCGCGTATCTGCGGCACCACGACGGAGTCTCGCCCGGGAAGTTGGGTTTCGTCTCCCCCGAGGAGGGGGGTTTCAGCTTCCCCGGCTTCGAGCCTTACACCCTCGCCCAGATCCTCTCCTCGGGCCGGAGCCAGCAGGAGTCGTGGGCCAGGCACGAGGGAGACCCGCTGATGGAGGGCTTCTGGCACCACGATTTCGTACCCTTCGCCCGCAATATCAGTGCGGACGGGCTGGTCGTGGACTGCCGTCGAGGCGAGTCGTTCGGCGCGGTGGGCCAGCAGTGGGAGGCCGAGGGCGTGGGCTTCGGGCAATGGGGAAGCCTCGCGGCCTTCATGGAACAGATCGCCGACTCCTTGGAGGGCGGAACCGTCATGACGGTGGGGCTGTCGTATGTGCCTGTCGTCGACGACGGGACGCTGCTGTGGGAACCCGCTCCCGAACGGCGAACCGAGCCTCGGTCCCTGTTCGACCTCGCGCTCGCCGACCCGGTCGTCGACGCGCCACGCCGGACGAGTTCCTCCGCCACGCCGAACATGACCTGGCCCAGCGGGTATGACAATTTCTGCCTGACCTTCGCGCAGGCCTTGGACGAGTCCGAACTCCTGCGCCGGTTCGGTGCGTTGCCCGAGACCCGGCGACCACGGTGGCGGCAGGAGCCGGAAAGCCCCAACCAGCGGCAGGTCCCGGTCGTGCTGCTGCCGGTGGTCCGCGTGGGAACCCATGGCGGTTGGGCGTTCGGCATCGAGGAAGGTCTTCATCTTTTCGAGGGCACACGCGAGGAGGTGCTGCGCCGGGTGTCCCGTGGCACCCGCGCGGTGTCCGTAAGCTATTGGGACGACGGTACGACTTTGGTGTTCCTTGTCGACGACGGCGAACTGGTGACGAAGTACTACTCCCGATCGGCCGTCTCGCAAGGCGCGCGCGACCCGTTCGAGGTCTTCCCCGGTCTGCCGATGTCCGATCAGGAACCCGCACCCGAGCAACGGCGAGAACGGCTGCTGGCGGTATGCAACGCGGTCGTTCGCCACTGCGGCATTCCACTGCCACCGCCCGGCCTGAACGGGGAACTCGACAGCGCGCGGATCCTTCCCCTGCTGCCGGACAACAACTTCGGGCTCCCGGAGCACAACTTCAAGACACCCGTGCCTGACCGGTTTGCCTCCCTCGTCGACGCCGCGACGCCCGAGCGCCTGCGCCGCGTACTCGCCACGCAGATGTCGTCACTGGCCGCCGAGACCGGACTCGACACCTATGCCGAGGTCACTGCCGCACTGTCCCTGCTGAGCGAGGAGGATCACCCCGGCGTTACCGACGATTCCGCCCTTGACCTGCGGCTGCGCCGCGTGCACGCGGAAGCCCAGGTAATATTCGCCGACTGGAAGGACCGGTCTGTCTGGCAGGACCGCGCCATGGCCGCCCGCGCCATGGCCGACGCGCTCAACCTGCCGGTCCGGGAATCCCTGGGCTTGGTCGTGGGGCTGCGTCAGGACCCCCGTTGGCGGCAGGAGTTTCGCAAGCAGCTGACCGACGATTGATTCCTGCATGATCCTTGGTCCAGTCGGGCAGGGACCGCGATGATCTTTCGCCGGAGGGTAGCGCGCTGCGGACTTTGCCCAGGATCGGGCCCGCGAGCGTACCGGCGGCGCGCAGCAGGTTATGCGCGATCGTCGCGCGCAGCACCCAGGCGGAGGTCGCGGCGAACGCCCCGACGTCATCTCTGGCTGAATCACGTTCGTCTACAACGTCTTCGACGTGTCTTGAAATCAAAGTCCGCAGTAGAGCCGTTATCGGCGGTCAGCCATTGGGTGGCGGCAGGGACAACCGGTGCGCTGGAGACAAAGTCGTTGATCGCCTGCCATCGTTCGTGGGGATTTGATGCGGGGATCGAACTCGATCCATGTGGTTGGCATGCCGAGGCAACCTCTGGTCGCGCGGGTGCCGACAGTCAGCGCACCGGCGCCGCCGCGTCCTCGGCGGCTACTTCGACGGGTGGGTAGGCGTCGCGCAGACGGTGGATGGTCGCCGCCACGACGGCACGGACGTCCGTCTCGTGCAGTGGGGCGGAGAACAGCGCCGCACTGCACGAGAAGCCCTCAACCAGGGTGAGCAGCAGTAGCGCTTCGCGGTGCAGCGCCTCCTCGTCGATCATGCGGTCGGCCAGCGCGTCGCGCAGCAGCGAGTGGATTACTCCTGCGCCCTCGAGAGACATCGCGGCGATGTCGGCCGCAAGCTCCGGGTCCGTGCGCGCCATGACGCGGTACTCGACGAGGGCGATGTTCTCCCGGCGCTCCGCATCGCTGGTTGGCGCGGCAAAGACGATGACGTCGATGATCCGTGCCACCGGATCGTCGGACATCGCCGTCGCGCGCCGCACGGCGCGCTGCATGAGCACGCTCAGCGTGAAGCGCATGACCTCGCGGATCGTGTCGCCGAAGTAGTGGCGAATGCTCCCAATAGTCAAGCCGGTGCGATCGGCGATCCGGGCGAGAGTAACCGCACGCAGCCCGTGCGCGGCGATTTCATCGATCACGGCGTCGGCGACCTGCTCCCGGCGGACATCCGGGTCGATTCGTTTGGGCATGGCCCCATGATAGCGATCTCTAGCATCGGCATGCTAAATTCTCTAGCATGGACATGCTAGAAATGCTTGGAGGCGGTCCTCCTTCCCGTGACGGCTCCGGACAGCGCGAGACATGAAGGGCTGGTACAACCCCCGGCCCGGCTCGACGGGCGAGGACCTTTACGGCCTCGGAGGGCTCGAAGACCTCGACGGCGATACGGATGCGTGGTCGATGCCCGCTCCAGAGCCTGGTTCACCGTTGCCACCGTTCCGCCCATCCCTCTCGCTCGAGCGCACACGATTTGCAGTCGACCTCCCCGATGCGTCGACGGCGACGGTCGATATCGATCACATGGCGGGCCGGGCGTCGCTCTACCGGGACGACCGCCACGTGCAGACCGCCGACATGCCGGTACGGTTCTCGCTCGGATCAGACGGCATCGAGGTCGCCGCGAGCCGGTACGGCATGCAGCGGATTCACCTGATCAGCGCGAACGGCAGCCAACGACGTCTTGATCCCGCGCCCGGGACGCCCGAGCACTGGCGAGCTCAACTTTCCCGGCGGCGCCCGAGAATTGGGCGAGCGTTGGCCGCCGGTGCGGTGATCGTGTTGGCGGTCAACCTGATCCTGCTCGCTCCGCAGTTGCTCGAGATGGTCACCCACCTGCCGCTCTGGGCGGATCGCTTCACGCCGTTCGTCTCGCCCATCGACCTGCCGGTATGGGCGAACACGGCGCTGACGATCGCCGCGGCCCTCGCGGGGATCGAGCGAGCACTCACCTTCCGACACCATCGCCTCCTGGACGCCGAGGCGGATGGGATCGAGAGCTGACGCCTCCGCTCCAGCCGGACAAGCTTCCTCGGTCATCGAGCGTCTCAGTGCGCTCCGCCACGAACGCCCCGTCACACCGCCGCGTCTCGTACCACTGCGGCTCAACCAAGGAAGTGCGCATGCGATCACATCCTCGATTCCTGAATCGATCTCGACGGTCCAAGACCGTGCTCGCCGCCGCCACGTCAACACTGCTCTTACTCACCGGCTATACAGCCGCATCTTCCCCACCGGACTCCAGGACGGATGCAGGCCTCGGCCCCTACCTCGAGCAAGAGCTCGACTGGGGCGCGTGCGAGGGCACCGCGACGAGCACAGCGGACGCCGAGCTGTTCGCGAACCCGGCGCTCGAGTGCGCATCGGTGGAGGTGCCGCTCGACTACGACGAACCGAAGGGCGAGAAGGCGCACGTCGCACTCCTGCGCTTGCCCGCCACGGGTGAGGCCGAGGGCTCGCTGCTGGTCGACCCGGGCGGTCCCGGAGGCTCCGGCACCAGCTTCGTCGCGTCGACCGTGGACCTGTGGCAGGCCAGCCCCGTCGCCGAGCGCTTCGACATCGTCGGCTTCGATCCTCGGGGCATCGGGTCGTCCACCCCGGCCCTCGACTGTTACACCGACGACGAGTACGACGCGGGCGCGGCGCCACGATTCGGCGTCGTGTACGACATCACCAGCGCCGAACAGGCGGCCGAGCTCGCAGCACGTTGCGCCGAGGGCTCTGGCGGGGTCGCGAACCTGGTGAATGCCGGGTCGGCAAACGTCGTGCGTGACATGGATATCCTGCGAGAGGTGCTCGGCGACGACCAGCTGACCTACCTCGGTTACAGCTACGGCTCCCAGCTCGGCGCCATGTATACCGCGACCTACCCCGAGAAGGTCCGCGCGATCGTGCTCGACGGGGCCATCGCGCCCGACCTGACGGCACCAGAGTTCCGCTTCTCTCAGTTCGCCGGCCTGCAGGCGCGGTTCGACGACCTCGCCGCATTCTGCGCCGAAACAGCCGACTGCGTACTCGGCACCGATCCCACAGCAGCGAGCGATCGCCTCCACGAGATCGTCCAACCGCTCATCGAGACGCCACCGACCGCCGACCGCAGAAAGGTGAACATCTGGGACGTCTACGTCGGCATCTCCGGCGGCCTGTTCTCGCAGGCGAAATGGCCCGACGTCATCGCAGCGCTGACTGCCCTCGAGGCAGGCCGGGCCGACGAGATGCTCGCCCTGCGCGACAGATTCTACGGTCGCACCGCCGATGGCGGCTACGCGCTCGACCTTGACACGAACATCGCTGTGCGCTGCATGGACTGGCCCCGCCTGACACCCGAGGAAAACACCGCGCTGGCGCGCAGGCTCGGAGAGGTGGCGCCGATGTTCGACCTCGATGTATTCACCGCAGGCGAGTACCACAGCGAGTGCGAGGCCTGGCCCGCGCCGCCCACTGGCGACGAACCGTGGCTCGCCCGTATCGAAGACCTTCCCGAGACTCTCGTGGTGTCAGTCATCGGTGATCCTGCGACACCACACGAGGGCGGCATCGCGATGGCTGACGCTTTGGGCGCAAGCCTGCTTTCCGTCGACGGCAAGCAGCACGGCGCCTACCTCCTGGGCGGCAGCGAGTGCGTCGACCGCGTGGTGGACGCGTATCTACTCGACCTCCAAGCACCGCCCGTCGGCGCGCGTTGCAGCCTGTGACACGTCCGACCGTCGAAGCGGCCAACCTGATTACCGATCGACCATCTCCCACCGCACGCCGACAGCCACGCCCGGCCGCTCGACTTCCTCCGCCCCGTTCCCGACCGGCCCGGATCTCGTCGGGCATGTAGCGGTTCAGATGGCTCGCACATCGCAACCCACGGCACCAGAATCCGTTCCGCCATGATCGCGAACCCCGCCTGAACAGGCGGCTCGTCGAGCGGTCGGTCGAGGCGAGCCCCGGTCGGGCGCGGAGCAGGGGGCGAACTACGTCGGGGTCATGTGGTGCTCGTACTGAGAACGCAGTCGACGGCGGTGTAGAGGGTCTCGGTTTCGGTTCTGAGGATGGATTCGCTGGCCGGGAGCGCTCGCTCGATCGAGAGCCCGTTGAGGACGGTGAGTAAAAATTTCACCTGGCGGGTGCGATCCTCGTGAGAAAGCACGCCTTCGTCGGCGAGCACGCCCAGCCAGTACTCGACACGGCCTGCCGACGCCCGTTCGTAGGCGAAGTACGCGGTGCGGAGTTCTTCCGTCGGGTCGGGTGCAATGAAGGCCTCATACGCCGCGCCCCAGGCTCGGCGTGCTTCCTCGCCGACACCGGCGGGCGCGAGTACCTGCCGCAGGCAGTTCACCAGCCGGTCCCGGGCGGGCAGTGACCGATCCCGGATCGGGTCGTCGGGGATCACGTGCTCGTAGATCCGCGCCAGCACGGTGTCCTGGAGCGCGCGCTGGGTGGGGAAATGGAACCGCAGCGAACCCGTGCTCACACCGGCGCGCGCCGCGACCGCCCGGACGCTCAGCGTCGCCGTCATGTCCTCGGCGATCATCTCGGCCGCCGCTCGGAGGATCTTCTCCCGCGATCCCACTGTCATCCCTTTCGCCGGGTACCTATGGTCTGCGTTCTCAGCTTACTAGCACAGTGTGTTAGCGTGCGTACTAGCACAGTGTGTTAGTACGTCGGCGCGTGTAGTTCGCCTGCGCCACACACCTCTGCTCGATATGGCAGGCAGCTGACCCCACAAGGAGAAAACGCCATGACAACGACGATGCCCACCCCCGGGTGGCTCCTCGATCCCGGCGAACCGCGCCACTCGAAATCCGTTCCCAGCGGGGTGGAGTACCACCGAGTCCTCGCCGGGACCAAGCGCCGCATCGGTCGCGGCATTCTCGCGATCGGGCTCCTGATCGCCGGGTTCATCCTCTTTCCCACCGGCATCGGCAGGGCGCTCGGACTCATCGACGTGCAGATGGGAAACACGCCGCCCATCCTCGGCGGCACGGACTACACCCCCCTCTACCACGCCGGTTCCTTGATCGCCCTCGGGCTGCTCATCCCGTGGAGCATGCTCATCCAACGCTGGCTCTACGGTGTCCCCGGCGCCTCGCTGCATTCGGTGACCTCCCGGTTCCGGTTCGATCTATTCGGCAAGGCACTCATCGCGTTCGGCCCGGCCTGGGTACTTGTCAACGTGATCGGATTCTTCGCCCCGAGCACCGAGGCGCCGTGGTCGCGCTTGGACCTCATCGGCATCCTCGTCGGCACCCTCCTGCTCACACCCCTGCAGACAACGGGGGAGGAATACGGCGTCCGCGGGCTACTGTTCCGGGTCGTCGGCAGCTGGACCCGCAGCCCCCGGGCCGGGCTGATCGCCGGAGTGCTTGTCTCGAGCGCCCTATTCACCGCCGCGCACGGGTCCACCGACCCCTACATCAACACCTGGTATTTCGTGCTGTGGACGTGCCTGGCGATCATCACCTGGCGTACCGGTGGCCTCGAGATCGCGGTCGTCCTCCACGCCGTCCTCAACACGGTCGCGTTCCTCGGTGCCCCGCTGATGCGTATCGACTTCGGCGCCGAGCTCGCCGACCGCTCCGCCGGGGCCGGCTCCGCCACCCAGCTCATCCCGACCCTCGCCGTCACCATCATCACCGCGATCATCTGGTGGTGCACCCGCAAGACCGGCCCCGCGCTCACCCCGCCCACCACAGCACACTGACACCCCGCCCCACTCCGAAGCTGTTCTTCGGGTGGGTCTGCCAAGGCGGGGCGGGGCAATCACTGACCTCAAGCTCCCCCGGGTCAGGCGATCAGGGCAATCCGCAGCGCGTACCCATCTGGATGCACGCTTCTCGGCATTACCGCGCGTTCTCAGGAGCCAGCCCGGACAACCGAACTCACCATCGCAGCCTGCCACCGGGTTGACGCAAGACACGCGTCTCCTGCATCAAGTCCGCTGACATCGACACGTCGAGAACGCGCGGCATGCGGCATTATCGGACGTGCGGTTCGTCGCCCGCATCACGCGAGCTGGGGCTGCGTGGGATGTTGGTGATCGCGAAACAGATGACCATTCACCGGGATCGGGTGTGGCGGACGACGCCGATAGGCTGGCGGTGAGTTCGGATTGCACGAGTTGGGCCGATCGTTGACAAAGCAGACGACTGACGAGACGATTCCCGCGCCGAGTGGGCACGGGCGCGCGACGGATAGGGTGCCGCGCCGATGGCGGATTGCCTGGCTGCTCGCGGTCTCCGCGCTGGTGGTGATGGCCCTCGCGGCAGCACCTGCGATCTGGTCGTCGGGCCGCTTCTATCGGTTTCAGGATGTCCCCGTTTGGGCTTTTCCGGTGTGTTTGATCGGGTTGGCGGCGCTGGTTGTCCTTGGGCCGAGGATGGGTTGGCGGCGTACGCGGGATTGGCTTGTGCCCGCCGCCGTGCTGGTGCTGGCGGTGGTTCCTCTCGTACCGCTGACAATGTTGTGGGCAGCCTTTGATTCGGATGACAGGAAGACCGTGGCCGTCGAGGTCAGCGCAGACGGTGGCCACGAGGCCGTCACGCACTACGTGGACGCCATGATCGACACCCTCTGCGCCGTCCGGCTGCGGGAGCGCGGCGGCCTCTTCAGCAGGCAGACCGATGTGTGGATAGCACCTGAAGGTCAGCGATGTCCACAGCGTGTGTCCTTCGCGGGAAACAACACGATCAGCATCATCGATGCGCGCGGCCGGGAAATCACGGCGCACTTCGATGCAGAGCGGATGCAGGTAACACAGCTCGTGCGTCCGCCATCATGACTGGTACGAGACCCCACGAACAGGGGGGATCTCGTCGCGTCAAGTGGCTGCTCGGTACTGAAGACAAAGAACCGCGCGCGGTCATCGGCAAGAGCGGACGTTCAGCGCGGCAGTCGATCTCGCCGCGCTGGCCGCCCGCCCAGCGGCATAGAAAGACGTTTAGTGCGTCGGTTGCCTGGACGTGGGGAACGTCCTACTTATGGGCGAACGGTTCTCATCCGCTACCCGGATCTGTCTCTGGCCCGTAGTGGCCTTGCCAGAGTTGTGGTGAGGAGCGGGCAGCTGCGTGCCGTTCGTCCTGCTGTCGTAATCGCTGGGAACGCCCTGGGCACGAAGCCCTCTCAGGAGACCGCGAAAAGCGCTGCAGGTGTGGGCTGTTGACTGCGGCGGGTCCGGGCTTCGGCAGGACCGCAGGCTCGGCAGCAATAAGGCCGGGCAGGGGATCGATGCGGCGATCCTGCGCCAGCTCCACGCCGTCGTCACCACCCGACAACCCTGGAACCCCCACATCGCCACCCACGGCACCACCACAGCACCCACGATCTCGACCGCCGCCTGACTGGCGGGCTGTCGAGCGGAAAGGTCGGGGCGAGCCCCACGCGGCATCGAGACAACACGCTCGGCTGGGAGTAACCCCGGCCGAGCGTCTGTGTAGCAGGTCGTTGAGCTCCTCGGCTCAGCGAAGCTGAAGGCCGCTACTCCTTCGGTACCTCACCGATCTTCAACGGCTCCGGAGCCCCGAAAACCTCATTCGAAGCCTCCACGGCTTTCACTTCCGCCCGCGCCGCCGCGTTCGCACGGTCGACGTCGTCAGGAGCGTACGACGCCTGCCTCGCGGCGGAGGCGGCCTTGAAGGCGGCCTCGTGGGCGCTTTGCCGCTTGACGGCGTCGTCGACGTTGAAGGAGCCGTTGAGGGCCTCGCCGGCGGCGTTTTGGGCGGCGTCGGCGGCGTCGGCGGCGTCGCCGATGACGCCGAAGGCGCTGACACCTTTGCCCTCGACGGTGTGGGCGGCGGCCGCGTCGGCGTCATCGGCATCGTCGGCGGCGCGGGCGCGCCAGTTCGCGCCGCCGTCGGCGGTGGCGGCGGTGCGGGCGCGGGCGGCGGCTGAGCAGGCACGAACCTTCGCCTGCTCCAGCAAAGTCTTCGGCGTCTTATCAGCGGACGCAATAATCTCCGCGCACTCCTCCGGTGGAGCGGCCTGAGCCGAAACTTCGACGCCGATCCCGGTCACCGCCAGTGCGACCGAGACGACGCCAGCAAGCACACAACGCGAAACACTCACGCGACCTCCATGATTCGGGAATAGCAACGGGATACGCGATAGCTCGCCCACGCACGGACGTGGACGCTGATCAGCCCATATTCGTTGCCACCGACCACACGGATCGGTCGTTGAGTTGCCGCGCGACGTGTTCGAGGTCTTCGGGACCGTGGACACTCAGCCTGAATCCACCGACGAAATCGGTGCCTACCTCCGCGACCTGCTCATGACCAGCGGCGTCCTGGGACCCGGAAACCATTCTGAGTCTGCCTCCGGAGCAGACGCACGCTCGTCGGCATGAGAGTGCGTTCCCCGAAGCACCAAAAGCGCCCGACTCGCAAGACGAGTCGGGCGCTTTTGTCGTTCTTCAGGTGTCGCGGTCGACGTGTCTACCCATTCGCGACCATCACGAAATGCCCATACAGTCCATCGCCCAGTCCTCGGCCGCCGTCTGTGCGTCAGCGGGGATTCGCCGAGTCCAGTGCAGCGGCGGAGTCACCATCGGGAACCTGCGCCAACCGTGGTTGGAGCGAACCGTCCAGCCCCATCCCAATTCATAACGGACCGGATAGCTCTGGCCCTCCGGGGGACGCAGGTTGCGCAGCATGTGGCGTATGTCGCTGAGCACCCAATACAGGCGACCGCGCGCTATGTTTCGTGCCTTCACAGCAACCCCCTTCAGCAGGTGATGATGGCTTGCAGGCTCTTGCCGTTTTCCCGGCGAGTGTAGCCACCCGCGACCTCGGCCATGTCGTACTCGCCTTGCCAAAGGCCGGTAGCGCAGTCCAATGATCGGACCGCGAAATTGAGAAGGTGGGGACTCGGGAGGCTGGTCGAGTCATCACCGCGCGGCATCCAGGTGCCCCCGCTCGGGCGGAACCACAACCGCAGGCGGACCGAAAGGGCTTCCGGGGCGGTGGGGCATTCGGCGTAGCCGCCGACGATTACGGCCCCGTGCTGCGGGAACGGCTCGTTCGGCTGGAACTTCCAGGCACACAGCCTCGTCGGTTCGGAGCTTGCGTGCGCGACTGGGCTCGCGGTTGAGGCCGCGACGGTGACTAAAAGCGCCGCTGCTGCCGCGTTCTTCAATGTTGCACCCATGATGTGTTCCTCCCTGTTCACGGGATGTGATCACCCGCGCTGTGGCGGGTGGCTTCGAGATGCGGCGTCCGCGACGCGGACACCGACTCCGGTCCACGGGCACGCCGTGGCGTGGTTGGCGTGGCTGTGCTCGGTCAGTGCCCCGTCTACGACCGCGACGAGTTGCCCGCAGAACATCCCCGGACACCGCGCCGTGCACACCGCACCATGGCTGTCGACGCAGAACCACCCGCAGTGCGCGGTGGTGATCCACGGCGCGGGCTCGCCCTCAATACCGGGCATAGGTCCCCTCCTCCGAGTGACGCAACCGCCGCCGCGGCTGCTCCTGCGTGGGTGTGGGTGCCGGGCTCGGTGTGAGACCGATACCACCGACCACAGCGAGGCGAGTGGGCGGGAGCGCGTCGTCTAGCCAGTCCTGGACCGGGGCGATACCGGGGGCGATCAGGTCGAGCCCGGTTAACCATTCGGCGATCGTGTCGGCGGATCGGGAGAAAAGCTGCGCCGGGGTGTCGGCGGTGTCGGTGCTGGTTTGGTTCATCAGGTCCGGGTCGCTGTCATCGGAGAGATGGGTGAGTACGAAATAGCTTCCCGCGACGGCGTTTTCGCGTAGTTCGGCGATGATCTGGGCGGGGTTTTCGGCGTCGCTCACTTGGTCGAGTACCGCGCCCATCAGGACCGCGACAGGCCGGGTGAAATCGATCAGCACGTACTCACGCAGCTGGTCGAGCAGGGCGGCGGGCTCACGTATATCGGCCCGCAGCACGGCCATACCGGGGACATAGCACCACATCGCGTCGCAATGGACTTCCACGATCGGGTCGTAATCCACGGCCACGATCCGCGCCGAAGGATCGACTTCATGGATCGCTTCGTGCACGTCGGGCGAGAACGGGATACCCGCGCCGAGGTCGAGGAACTGATCCACCCCCGCCTCGGCTGCCCTACGGGCGGCTTGGAGTAGGAATTGGCGGGTCCACCACACCACCGTCCGCGCGTCCGGCGCGATCCTCCGGATGCGGTGGACGACTTCCTGATCGACCCCATAATTGTCTTTCCCGCCCAGCAGGCAATTCCAGATCCACGCCGCGTTCGGCTGGGACGTGTCAAGTTTCGGCGCGGGTTTCACCATGCACCCGGCATTCGGGTGGCCGACGTGGACGCGGCAGGGCGGGTCACGCCGACCGCCTTGTCCCGCAGGCTGATTCGCGGATTTCGGCGGCATTCCATTCGCCGGTCGTGTAGTCCAGGGCAGGTTGATCAAGATTGTCCAGTCGCGAATGTTCGAGTGGTTCAACGACATCCCATTACGCGGCTTCGACAGCGACCCACAGAGCACGATGGTTCGGGAACCGTTCCGCCACGAACGGCAACTCCGGACGCTGGTCGGCTTCGCCGAAATAGACCACGCCAGACAGGGCATTCGGGATATCTATTTCGGTGCCATCCATCCGCAGCCGGTATGCCATGGCTTGGCTGTGATGGTCGGTGAACGATTCCATCCAGAGACGGTTGTTGGCTATCTGCCAGCATGCCTGGCCGTGCTCAGTTGAAGTGATATGCAACATGATTCGCTCCTGAAGGCGAAACCCTCTACCAGCGCGGGAGGGTGTCGAGAATGGGAAAGCCGGACCGATTTCATCGACCCCCGCGCGGACGGGTCTGTTCGTACTCGTAGCGAACCCGCTCCCACAGGGTGCGCGGCATCAGGTTGAAACACTGGCCCAGCGTGGGAATGTTAGGCAGGACGGTGTCGACGTCGGCGCTGCGTATCCGCAGAACATGGATCACGCCGTCGCGCACGTACCAGGTCGCCGCGACCCGATCGAGTTCGGTTACACGGGTGTCCTCGTCGGCCACGGTGTCGGCTCCCTGCCCGGCGGCGGTCATCAGATGGGCCATTCATCAGCGGCGGACAATGCCGCATCGGACGTGGCGGGCGGTCGATGAGCAGGTCGTCCCATGGCCCAGACCAGCCATCCCAGATACGGGAAGGCGATAGCAAAGACCAGGGCAATCGTTGTCACGGGCATTGGGCGATACCCCTCGGGTGCGTGGTGTGGTTGGTACGCACCCGGCGTCGAGGAGGGTCCTGCCTGGTCGGGGCCCGGACATCGCCCCGACGCCGAGTGCACCCATAACGATTGCGCCGGTGGGTTGCCCAATGAATCCACGGAGGTTATACGGAACTTATACGCTTCTCCACACACGCTTCGCCACGTAAAGTGAGTAGGTCAAATGGTCGTGACCCATTGGACGGGCGTAGAGGTTCGACTACTGCGCGAGATTGCGTTGCGCGTCACGCAGGTGGAGTTCGCAGAGATTCTCGGAGTCACTCTCGCAGCCGTGGTCAAGTGGGAAAACCGGCACGAGACGATCCTTCTGCGCGGCCGCTTCGCAGCGGCAATGGACACGACACTAAACCGGCTCGATGAGTCGCAGCTAGCCCGATTCCAGGCTGCCTTGGCGAGCGGTGGAGTACCTGCGCACAGGGCGGTCGCATTGGACCCGTTCGAAAACCCCACCGAGATTGCTGGGCGGCTTCAGTCCGTTACTGAGATGAATGCCGACGGCGACACTGTAACGATCTTCTCCCTTGCTGTGGATGACGTGGTCGATCGGTACGAGCTAGAGGGTCCGCGGCGGCTCGCGCCGGGGGTGATCGCCTCACGCCAGCAAATCGAAACGCTGCTACAGAAGCGGCGGCACCCCATGCAACTGCGCCAGCTCTACGGGGTGGCGGGGAGGCTGTCCGGCGTCCTGGCGTATATGGCCGTCAATCGAGGTCGGTTCGCGCACGCGAAGATGTACTGCCGTGAAGCATTCGCCATCGCTGAGATGCTCGGGGACCCGGACCTGCAAGCGTGGGTGCGCAGCACAGAGAGCTTCTGCGCCTACTACGAAGGCGATTATGCTGCGGCCGTCCGCTTCGCCTACCAGGGACTTGACCTTGCGGGTAAAGGGCCACAGGCGATCCGGCTGTATTCCAACGGGTTGGCGCGCGCCCTCGGCAAGGTTGGGGACACCGCGGGTGTTGAAGTAGCGATCGCCGCCGCGATGGATACCGCTCGGACATTGAGCACTGGTTTGGGCCTCACCCCTGCGCTGGACTTCACGCCGTACGGCGAGGCTCGGCTGATGGCCAACGCCGCCACAGCGTTCTTGTCGGCCGGTGAATACCGCCGCGCGCTGGATTTCGGACAGCAGGTTCAGGACCGTATCGACGAATCGGATTCGGTATGGAGTCGATCCCTGGTTCGCTTGGACATGGCGGCTGCGCTACTCGGCGAAGACAACCGGGACGTCGAGCAGGCCGCGCAACTGGGCATCGAGGCCTTGACCGCGTCTCAGGATCGCCCGATCCGCTCGGTGTGGCAGCGCGCGAACGACCTCGGCGCCCTAATGCGGGCTATCCCGACACGAGCATCAGAGGGGTATCTCGAAGAGCTTGAGAAGTGGGCACCGGCAGCCCGTGAATTCGCGGCGCCGGAGCTGTAGTCACCCGAGCGCAACGACAGCGCGATTCTCCCACTTGTACTCGCGATTGACGCGCCGGAGTTCGACGAGATGGATCTCATGCACGCGGACGGTGACGGGCGGCAGTTCACGTAGCTCGCTGACGTCCTTGATCAGTTGCTGCGCGTCCTGTCTGCGGTTGAGGTAGCCGACGCCGAGGTGTGGTCTGAACTCGGCTGTTTCGGCCAGACGGCTCCCGTCCCGGTGTTGGGCGGTGGCTGAGCGCAGCCTTCGGTGCAGATCCAGCAGCTGGTCCCACGGAGTGACCGAGAAACGCAGCGCGCTCCGCGAACCAGTCAGCGGCCCTACGCTGAGCCGGAACGGCTTGACCGAGGCAACGGCAACACGACCAGCGTCCGCGATGCGCGCGAGCTCGTGCCCGGTAACGTCGTCGGTCCGGCCGATGTTGAGCATCGTCAGGTGCAGTCCGTCGAGGGGGACGGGGTCGAGGCCGTCGTGCGCGAGCTCAGTTTGGCAGTGGGAAGCCAGCTCGACCAGCGCCGGATCGGAGAATGTCAAATACCAGTAGTAGCCTGCCTGGCCTGGCGACCACGGTTTGAGCGACCAATGGTCGTAGACCGTCGGCAGGTGTTGGAAGGCAGACCAGTCATTGTCGCGGATTGCTTCGGCGTCACTGGTCGACGCCGGGCCCAGGAAGGGGAAGGGTCGTTTCGATGTGGCGGTCATACTGCGGCCTCCCTCTGCTTCCGAAACGGCTGTCGCCCAACGCAGTGTACGGGCGGTCCGGCTCTCAGTCCCGAGGGTCGGTATACATCTCAGCGCTGTCGGGCTCGCCGGGGTCGATCCCCTGCAACATGTCGGTGATGCGCGCGAGCACCTTTTCGGGGTGATGGCCGCGGCGGTAGCCGACAGCGGGCAGGCGCAGGATGCCGAGGACGTGGTTGATGTCTTCAACGGGTCCAACCGTCCAGCAGTGCCGATTACTCCACCCGCGTCAGCGCCCGCGCTGGACACCACTGCCGTGTCTCGATCCGCCCCGCGTTGTTGGCAGTCGGGACCGCGAAACTGACCAGCGCCAGCCAGGCACCGTCTCGGGTGCGCGCCCAGGCGTAGAGCAGTCCCGGTACCGTCTCCGAGGTGTTCAGGCCCGCAGCCTTGACGCGCATCTGCACCGAGTCCCGGCGCAGCGGCGCGTAGGTGGGAATCGCGGTACCGAGGTCAACGAGCACCCGTTGCGGCGGATCAACCACCCGCCGCAACGACGACGCGAACTCGTCGGTCCAGTACTCGAACATAATTTCGAGTACTAACCCGGTCTTCTGCGTCACCATATGTGGCAGGTTCGGCAGGTTTAAGGTCCCGAACCATGAGCCAGGAAGGCGACGCCATGTCACGGTCGGCGAGGTCGAGGATCCCGGTCGAGGACAAGGTGCGGATCGTCCTATCGGTGCTCAGAGGGGAGATGAGCGTGTCCGAGGCCGCGCGGCGGCGGGGGTGTCTGGCGTGGCGGTCTCGAAGTGGAAGCAAGCGTTCCTCGAGGCAGGCACGAAGGCCCTCGAACCACGCCCGAGCGGTCCGGCCGGAGCCCGCGGTGGGGCGGAGGAGCGGCGATTGCGGATCGAGAACGAACAGCTCAAACTCGCCCTCGCCGAGGCCACGGTGCAGCTGCGGATCCAGCGGTACGGCGGTGTCGAGCGTGTCCCTTCACCGACCTCGAAGCCCTGAGAGCGGCACAACGGTTGCCGGTTTCGAGGTTCGCGCCGCTGGCCGGAATCCCGGAACGCACCTACCGCCGACGCCTGGCCCGACACCGTGCTGGCAAGCCGCGGCGCCGACCGCGGCCGTCACCGCAACTCGATCGGTTCGAGGCGATCGCGGCGCGATACGCCGAGGCGTGGCCGGCGTGGGGGCATCGCAAGATCGCGGCGTTGATGCGCGCTGACGGTTTCGAGGTGTCGACGTCCACGGTCGAACGGGCGCTACGTCGTCGTGGATTGTTGTTGCCGCGCGGTTTTCGCGCGGACCGTAAGTCGTGGGCGGCGTTGCGGCGCAAGGTGTTCCGGGAACCACCGACGCGACGTAATGCGGTGTGGCAGACCGATTCAGCGAGTTCGAGACCAGCGGTGGAGGGATTTGGCGGATCTGCGCGGTCATCGATTACGTCACCAAATACTGCCTGGCCATCACCGTGACCACCACGGCGCGTGGCCCACGATGCCCTGAAATGCCTGCAGCTCGCCGTCGCCGAAGCCGAGCGGGTCCTCGGTGTGGACGACCTGCGCGTCGACCGTGGCGTGGCCGAGGTCCTCGGGCCGGACGGCGATTCGGCAGGCAATCGGATCGGCGCCGATCGCGGTGGTCTCCGACAACGGCTCGTGTTTCCGTGGCGAGGTCTTCAAGGCCGCCTTCACCGGCTTCGATTTTCTGCTTCGGCACGTGCGTACCCGCGTGCGGTCCCCGCAGACCAACGGTGTGATCGAACGGTTCTTCGGCACCCTGAAGTACGAGCACTTGTATCGCGGTGTCATCGCCGACGGTGATGCCTTGGACATGGAGGTCCACCGTTTCCGTGTCCTCTACAACACCGTGCGGCCGCACCAGGCACTCGGAGACCGGACCCCCAAGATCGCCTACCTTCACGATCAATCCGGCTGAGAACACGCGATATGCGGCATGTGCGGATGTGCTGAGCCACGGCGGATCTCAAGCGCCGGCCGAGCGCCCTGCGGCAGTAGGACGTTTCGAGGAGTCGGGGGTGGTGTCCCATGGTCAGCCGTGCCAGGTGCGCCAGAGGGCGGCGTAGCTACCGTCCCGGGTGAGCAGTTCGGTGTGGGTGCCTAGTTCAGCGATGCGGCCATTCTCCATGACCGCGATACGGTCGGCGTCGTGTGCGGTTTGCAGGCGGTGGGCGATGGCGATGACCGTGCGACCGGACAGGATGGCGGCCAGGCTACGTTCGGTATCGCGGGCGGTGGTCGGATCGAGCATCGCGGTGGCCTCGTCCAGGATCAGCGTGTGCGGGTCGGCCAGCACCACGCGGGCTAGCGAAAGTTGCTGTGCCTGCGCATCATCGAGCCGATGCCGACCGTCCAGCACGGTATCGGGACCGTCCGGAAGCTCCGCGGCCCAGCTCGCGCCTACGGCCGCGAGCGCTGCGGCCAGCTCGGCGTCGGTGGCGGTCGGGGCGGCCAGGCGCAGGTTCTCGCGCAGCGTGTCGCGGAAGACATGGTGTTCCTGAGTGATCAGGATGATCTGACGGCGCAGGCGATCCGGGGCGAGCCCGGCGATCGGCACGCCGCCGATGGTGATCGAACCCCGGTCGGGTGCCTCGATCCCGGCGAGTAGCCGGCCGAGGGTGGATTTGCCTGCACCGGAGGGCCCGACAATGGCTAGCCGTTCGCCAGGCCGGATATCGAGGTCGACGCCGTGCAGGACATCGCGGCCGTTTTCGTAGGCGAAATGCACGTCGGCACAGACGATTCGGTCATCGGCAGGCTCGACGATGACCGCGGGATCCGGCTCGACTCGCGGCCCTCCCGCTGCGGCGATACCCTCGATTCTGGCGAATGCTGCCGTGGCGCTTTGGATCTGGTCCAGCCACATCATGAACAGGTTCAGCGGATCGATCAGCCGCTGCAGGTAAAGCGCTGCGGCGACGACGGCGCCCAGGGAGATCATGTCGTTGCGGTGCAACCAGCCGCCGAGCAGCAGCACACCGACCACCGGTAGCGCGCAAGCGATCTCCACCACCGGGAACAGCCGGGTGCGCAGCCACAGGGTCGACAGCCGCGCCTGCCGGCTCTCCGTGATTGCGGAGTCCGCCGCCTGGATCCGTAGTCGCGCCATCCCGAATGCCTCGACGGTCCGCGCTCCTTGCGCGGTGGTCGTGACCACCTCGTTGACCTGCCCGGCGACCGTGGCCTGCCGCAGGTAGGCAGCCTCGGCCCGACGCAGATAAGCACCCAGTGCGACAACGGCGATGACCAACGCGCCCAGTCCGAAACCGCCGAGCATCGGATCGAGCAGCAGCACCGCGACTATGAGGAACACCACCTGAACGGCTGCCAGGAAGAGCTGTGGCGCCATGCCGCGCAGCATGATGGCGACGGCGTTGACGTCCGCGGTGCCGCGGGTAATCAGATCCCCGGTGGTCGCGTGCTCAACCAGCGCGCCGGGCAACGCGAGCGTACGGTCGAGGAACCGCTCGCGGATTCGGGCGGCCGTGCGCTCGCCGAAGCGATAACAGAGCAGCTGCGCGTAACGCAGCAGCACGATCTGGACCACCGTCACGACCAGGATCGCCACGGCGAGCCGATCCACCGCGGCGAGCACTGCGCGCCCCGGCGTGCCGGTGACCGCGTCGACAATGCGCCCAAGCAGCAGCGGTATCAGCAGTCCGGCCCCGGCGGCGAGGATATTCGCGACCATGGCGGCGCTGAAAAGCGCTCGGTCAGAGCGTATTTCCTGCCAGGCGGCCCGCCGGACGCGCGCCGCGGCTGCGACCGGCAGCAGGGTGGTCATCGCAGCACCTGGGCATCGGCGCCGCGCGTGACCAGGCGGCGGTAACCCGGTTCGGTTTCGAGCAACTGCCGATGCGTGCCGGTGGCGGCGACCCGGCCGCCGACCACGTAGTACACCAAGTCGGCGCGGTACAGCACGATCGGCGAGGTAGTGGCGAGAACTGTCGTTGTGCCGTGGCGGGCGGTGGCCAGCCTGGCCACCATCCGTGCCTCGGTGTGTGCGTCCACCGCGGAGGTAGGCTCGACCGCGAGCAGCACCTCGGGCGCGGCATACAGGGCGCGGGCGAGCCGAAGTCGTTGCCGCTGCCCACCGGAAAGGTTGTGGCCTTTGGGACCGACAACGGCGTCCAGCCCCTGCGGCAGCGCGTCGATGATGTCGTCGGCGGCCGCGGTATGGATCGCCGCGCAGACACGCTCGTCGTCCGTGTCGTAGCGGCCCGCGACGATCTCGCGGACCGATCCGGTGAACAGGTGAGCGTCGTTGTCGGCGACGAGGATTCGTGATCGGACCGAGTTCAGCGCCACCGCGTCGATCCGGGCGCTGCCCCAGGTCGCATTCGAGAGTGCGAACCGGCCGAGCCGGTCGGCGATCCCGACGCCGTCCGCCGGTGTGGCGCAGGCGAGAGCGGTGAACAGGCCCGGCAGTACAGCCACGCCGGAGCTCGGATCCCGCAGCGCCGCAGGAGCTTCCGGTGCCGTGTCGGTCATCTCATCATGGTCGTGTTCGTTACTCAGCCGCAGCAGCCGGACCACCCGGTCGGCCGCGACCCGCGCGCGGGCAATGCTGTTGCCACCCTCGATGAGGAATCCGACCGGCACGATCAGCATGGCGGTGTAGCCGTAGATGGCAACCAGATCACCGACGCTGATCGCCTCGGTGGCCGTCATCCGGGCGGCCAGCCAGGTGACGATCGCCAGAAACAACATCGGCGAGCCGGTGGCGAGGGCGTCGACCCAACTGGCCACGGCGCCGACGCGCTCGCCCTTGGCGATGAGCACCTGCGACTCATGATGGAAACGAGCCGCGTACCGCCCCTTGCCGCCCAGTCCGTTGAGAACTCGGAGCCCGTTGAGCACGTCGGCGAGCCGCTCGGTCAAAGCGCCCTGATGGTCCCGATATCCCCTGCCGCGCTGCTGGATCCGGCGCAACAGCGGCACCACGGTGCCGATGATCAACGGCACACCGGCCAGCACGACCAGCGCGAGCAGCGGCGAGATCGACAGCAGCACAACCGCGACCATGAGATAGGCGACCACTGCGCCGACACCGGGCCCGGTGATCGTCAGCGACTGCGCGATGACCTGCATATCGGCTGTACCGATGGTGGTGACCTCACCCGCGCTCAGCGTGCGCGCCAGCGAGTTTCCGAGATATACGCTGCGATGCACCGTCGCCCGGATGACACGATCGGCAGCGTCCATGCTGACCTTCGTCATGGTCCGATGCCGGGCGATGCCGGAAACGGCGATCGCGAGGGCGACAGCGAAACCGGCTGTGGTCCAACGCGCGAGCGCGACCGGATCCCTGGCCACCAGTCCATCGTCGATCGCCCGGGACAACACATAAGGCGGGACCGCGAGTGACACCATCCAGATAGTGCCCAAGGTTGCCCCCAGTGCGATCCGCCATTTCTGGCTGATCACCAACCACCACAGAAACCACCCCGGGCCGGCTACATTTCGCGACCCCGGTGCGAGAAAAGAGTCAGCCACCTCTTCACTGTAGGCATTGATCGAGACCTACGGCCCGACCCTGTGACCTTGCTGCGCGCTCGGCGCTCTTGGTCCAGCTGCAGCTGGCGGCTCAACCCGGCAGGCGCGGATGTCTTGAGCCGCAGCAGATCTCACCCGCAGGCCGCGCGCTCCGCAGCACGTGCGTGCACTCGCCGACCGAGCCCGCGGCCTGGGTTCCGAACGGCCGGTCGCGGCAATATAGGACGTTCGCAAGATCAGCTCGGCCCCGGCGTGCATCTGCCGGATACCAGGTCTGGGCCGGGTGCTGCCCTCGTCTTCTATCGGTTGTGATGCGGCGCTCGGCTTCTCGGGCGTGGGTTCATTGTTCTTCGAATCGGGTGGTGTCGAGTCGTAGTTGGTCCAGGTAGTCGCCGAGTTCGTTGCGTGTCTGTGGGCGTGAGGCGAGCAAGTAGCCAGGGACCACACGCGAGAGGTTCGGCCGGGGCGCGCGGTTCGACCGGGGCGCCGCCCGCGATTCGGCGTGTTCGAACCGCTTGGCGAGGAACGGATCACGCTCTCCGGGACGGGTGTGTGTCTGGTTCATCGCCGGTATCCGTCTGGGCGAACTCGGCGGGGGTGCGGCCGTACTGACTCTTGAAGGCGCGGATGAAATGGCTGCTGTCGGCGAAGTGCCAGTGGGCGGCCAGTTCCGAGATGCTCGGTCGACCCACGGGGCTGAGGAGTTCGAGGCTGGCCTGTTCGAGCCTGCGGCGGCGGATGTAACCGGCGACGCTGTCCTCGACCGCCGCGAATGCCCGGTACAGCGTGCGCACGGAGACGCCGAGTTCGCGAGCCAGCATCGAGGGCGAGAGGTCCGGATCGGCGAGGCGGCTGTCCGCGAGGTCTTTCACCGCCTGAGCCAGGGCGGGGCCGAGGTGGGGCTCGGTGCTGTCCGCCTGCTGCCGCAGCACCCCCTCGACCAACTCGAGCAGGGCATTGCGGGCGGCCAGCGCACCAGCCGGGGTGAGGTCCCGGGCGGTCTGCTCGACCAACTGCAACTGCCCCAGCAGCAGCCGCATCTCGGCCGAGGATGCCGGTCCGGTGATCAGCCGGTCCAGGATCAGACGGGCCAGAGGTGCTGTGGGCACGATCAGGACCGTCGCCGCGGTGCGCCGCGCTTGCTCGAAGGTGGGTGGACCCATGCGTTGGAGCATGAAATGCCCTGCGGGGACGGTGTGCTCACCCTCGCGCGGTCGGGCGAATCGCCAGGCGTTGCGGCGGACCACGTGCATCAGCACCTGCTCGTCGCCTTGGCGAGGTGGGCTGGTGTAGGTGCTGATGAGGGACTCGCTGCGGACATCGGCGATCACCGCGTCGTGCGCCGTGACGGCACGGGCGCTCATCTGGAAGTCACCGGTGCTGCCTGGTGCGAAGTGGGGGGTCGGCTGCTTCTTACCCAGTTGTGCTTCCCACTCGCGCCAGAAACGGCCGAAACGCGCTGCCGCGGTGCCGGGAGCGGTGGCCTCTGCGGCGAACGTCGCGCTGGATCCGGGCTCGTTCGGGACCGCCATGCTCTTCCCACTTCCTGAATGGCACGGATCTTCCATCGATATGGCACTGCCGTCCAAGCCTAGACCGCACCGTACCTCCTAGTCTGTAACAGCCGAACAGGCTGCGGCTGAACAGCATTCGGCACCGTGAGGCCGCCGTCACTACGACACCATCGGGGAGGATCCCGTGCGTTCCGCGAATGCGATCGATGAACTGGCCCGTCGTCTCGGGGAGCGGTTGCGTGCCGACCGCGTCTTCGGTCCGGGTGATCCGGCCTATGCCGAGGCCGTGACGTTATGGAACGGCGCGGTAACCACTCGGCCTGCCCTGGTCGTACGGCCCCGCAGCAGCGCCGAGGTCGCCACAGCCCTCACCGCGGCGCGGGAATTCGGTCTCGGGGTGTCGGTGCGCGGCGGAGGTCACGACTGGGCCGGGCGGGCATTGCGCGACGGCGGATTGGTGATCGACCTCGGAGCGATGCGCGACGTACGGATCGTCGGGGCCGACGCGGTAGCCGGCGGGGGAAGCCTGGCCGGTGATGTGGTGGCAGCTGTCGCGAGGCACGGCGCGAATGTCGCCACCGGGACCGCCGGGGTGATCGGCATGGCAGGTCTGACCCTCGGCGGCGGCTACGGCCTGCTACTCGGCACGGCCGGACTCGCCGCCGACAACCTGCTCGGCGCACAGGTCGTACTCGCCGACGGCCAACTCGTATCGACCGAGGATGATCCCGAACTGCTCTGGGCACTGCGGGGCGGCGGCGGGAATTTCGGTGTCGTCACCGAAATGTGCATCCGGACCCACCCCGACCGCGGTCTCGTCGGCGGGATCATCCTGTTCCCCTGGGAACAAGCGGCGACGGTGTCGACCCGGTACGCGGAATTGGTCACGGACGCTCCCGAAGGCTTGACCGTCTTGCTGGAATTCACCTTCGTCCCCGATATCGGGCCGTGTCTGCTCGCGGTGCCCGTCTGGTCCGGCGAACCACGGCACGCCGAAACCGCTATCGCCGAGGTCATGCGGCTCGGTACCCCGATCACCAGCACCGTCGGCCCGGCCACGCAGAAAGATCTGCTGACGCAGTTCGACCAGGCTGTCCCCACCGGATTGCATTGGGACCTGCGCACTCGTACCGTCGCGGCGCTGACGCCCGGCATCCTCGATCTCCTCATCGGCTTGGCGGAGCAGCGCCCCGGGCCGGGAACGGGAATCGGATTGCGGCAGTTCCACGGCGCCGCCACCCGCGTCGGCGCTGACGACACCGCCTTCGGCTTGCGCACCAACCATGTCGTCATCGAGATCTCCGCCGGACGCGGACCCGGCGATGACGCCGATGCGTACCGGAACTGGGCCGCAACCGTCTGGACCGCACTGGAACCGCATGCTCTGCCCGGCGGCTACCCCAACTTCCTTCTGCCAGAACAGCACGACCAGGTCGCCCACGCCTATGGCTCGCACGCGGCACGCGCGATCGCCGCGAAACAGCGCTACGACCCCCAGCACGTCTTCACCGCCACCCCGCTACCCGATCCTGCACCATGCCCATGAGAGGTGCCCCCGGCCTTTGAGTTGAAAGGTGTTGCCCGCGTTGTTGTGTCGCTGCACCTCCGACAGCGGCAAAGCAAGATCATCGCACTCCGAAACAACGATAGGACCCACCCGTGGACTTCCAAGGAAAGACGGCTCTGATCACCGGCTCCGGCGCCATCGGCGGCCTCGGGCACACAGTGGCCACCATCTTGGTGGCCGGCGGCGCGGACGTGGTGATCACCGGCCGCGACCCGCACCGCGGTGCCCAAGTCGTCGACGACCTCGGCGGCCAGGCTCGGTTCATCCAGACCGACCTGGCCGACAGCCAAGCGGTGCGCCAGCTCACCGACGACGCCGGACTCGTCGACATCCTGATCAACAACGCGGCCATCGTGCCGAACGGCCCGACCGCCGAGCAGGACTTGGACGTGTACGAACAGACCTTCGCCATCAACGTGCGTGCGCCCTTCATCCTCACCGCCGCCTTGGCACCGAAGATGGCCGCCAACGGCGGCGGCAGCATCGTCAACATCACCTCGACAGCCGCTGGGATCGGTATGGCCGGCGTGGCCCTCTACGGTGCTACCAAGGCAGCGCTGGAATCCCTGACTCGCGCCTGGGCCCCGGAATTCGCTCCCATGAAGGTACGCGTCAACGCCGTTTCGCCCGGCCCGATGCGCTCCTCGAAGATGATCGCCGTGGTGAGCCCGGACGCCATCCGCGCCCTGGGTGACGCGGTGCCGATGGCCCGCACGGCCGACCCGATCGAAGTCGCCGAGGTGGTCGCCTTCTTGGCCGGTGACCGCGCCAGCTACATGACCGGCGCAATCGTCCCCGTCGACGGAGGCTGGACCGCCGCCGGATGACCGCTGGTCGGCCGCTGCCAACCGGTCGACCAGACCGACGAGCCGGGTGCCCGCGGGATACACGCTCGTCGGCATGAGAGTGCGTTCCCCCGAAGCGCTAAAAGCGCCCGACTCGTCTTGCGAGTCGGGCGCTTTCGTCGTTCTCTAGATGTCGCACGACTGGCAGGGAGAATTCCGGCAGCAGCGCCTCGGTCAGCTGCCACAGTTCATCCGGCACAAGACACTTGGACAACTTGTTCGACACAACTCGAACATCATGCGGCACAACCGATGAGGCAAACAGTTGAAATCCGGTGCGAAGTATCCGCTGGTTACTCTGCTGCTGTCATCGCGTGGCTGGAACGCGTGGCACTGCCGCACGCGGGTCGAAGCCTTTGAAGGCCAGGCCGATAACAAAGCCTGCGGCTTCTTCCAGCTGCCGCGCGCGGTCGAGCGGGCCCAGCACGGCAGCGTGAGCGCCGGCGTCGCGGACGAGGGTCTCGGTGACGCGCAGGGCATCCGGGTGGTCTCCGCAGATCGCTACCGTCACAGGAGGATTCGCTGGATCGCTCCACTGTTGGGCGGGAAACAAGTGGAATGCCTTCACCACATGCGCACCAGGGGCTAGTTCCGCAACACGCTGCGCACCCGACCTACCGAGTGGGGTGTGCAGGACACCGACGCCGTGGTCCACGGCATTGGTCGGGTCGATCAGCGTCATGCCGGCCAGTGTCCCGGTGAAGGCTTCGACTCTGCACAGAGTGTCTTCCACACCGCTCCACGGGACTGCCAGCAGTACTGCGTCCACTTCGACAATCGCCTCCCGCACGGTCAACGCTCGTGCTCTGCCGCCCAGACGCGCGGCGACCTGCTGGGCCTTGGCCAATGATCGCCCGGCGACAGCGATCTCATGGCCTGCCCGCGTCCAGCGACTTCCCAATGCGCTGGCCAGCATGCCCGTTCCCAGAATCCCGATTCGCATCGGTAGCTCCTTCATCTCGTAGCCCGAACGACGGCTACGGTAGGGAAACCGATACGCACCGATCGGTGCACAATGGACGGGTGATCATGGCGGGATGAGCGGTTTCGAAGACCACCGCCAGCAGCTGGTGGCGGACTGCCGGTTGCGTGCAGCCACCGACCTGTTCGCCCATACCTGGGATCCCGTCGTGTTGGCTGCGCTGCGTGATGGGCCACGCCGCCGCCGCGAACTGCGGGCCGGTATCGGCGGTGTCAGCGACAAAGCCCTCACCGAAGCGTTGCGCCGCCTCCTCGGCTACGGCCTGATCGAGCGCCGCAGGTACGCGCGGACGCCACCCCGCGTCGACTACGGATTGACCAGTCTGGGTGCAAGTCTGGTCGACGGACCCATGAAAGCGCTCGGCACCTGGGTTCTCGACCACGGCGACGACCTGCTCACCGCCCAAGACAACACGGCCCGAGAACTGCGCCAGCACGGAGAACGAACTACACCGACGTGAGACACGGTCTAAGCGGACTGGCTCTGTCCGTCGACTACTACGAAGCCTCCGCCCCGCCCGGTGCCGTCAGCCGCACATCGGCAGATGCGGACGTCCTGAGCTGCAACAGCTCTGGTCCGCCGACCGCCGCGAAGTGGCCGCTTCGCTTAGCGCGTACAGCGGCAGATGCGTACGTTTCGGCGCGAGATAGCCTGGCGATCATGGCGGACTGGGAGATTCGACCGGCCACATCGGCCGATGTCGAGGCAATAGCCGAATTGCGGGCTGTGGTGCTTCGGGCGGATCTGACCCGGCTCGGCCGATATGACAGCCAGCGCGTTCGTCAGCGATTGCGGGATGAGTTCGTCGCGGAGCACACATGGGTGATCGAAGTCGGTGGTGAGTTCGCCGGTTGCGTGGCGTTGCGCCCGGCGGCGGATGCGCACTGGCTCGAGCACTTTTACCTCGCGTCTCATCTGCAAGGCAGCGGAATCGGTGCGGCAGTGCTGAGCCATCTGCTGGAGGAGTGCGACCGCGATGGCATCGTGGTGCGGCTAAATGTCTTGCAGGGCAGCCCGGCTCGACGGTTGTACAAACGGCACGGATTCGTCGTAAGCACCGAGGATCCGGTGGATGTATTCCTGGTACGCGAACCAAGACGTGGCCCAACCATCGCTCTCTTCTGACGGCAAATAATCGGCAATACCGGACGGTCAACTGTGGCCGCCATGATCGGTCCGCATACCAGATCTGAAACACGTTCTCCCAGCAGATAGCCTACCGTCGGTAGTCCCACGATCGGCAACGCGGTGGCTGGTAGAGTCGCGGTCGCTGGCACCCCAGCCGGACCACGCCGCGGTGGCGCTTCTCTCGCACGCTCAACTCGACGCGTATGGCGGCATACGGCACCGGGATGCGGCGAACCTGGTGCATAATTCGTCCGCGCTGCATCGCCGCCGCGTACCCCTCACTGTCGCGATTGCGGCGTGCGCAGCGTTGTTTTCGGGTTTGGCCGGTTTCCGAGCGATGCCGACACCCTTCCAAATCGAGGCCCTGATGCTCGCCACTCTGGCTAGCAGTACTGCGACCTGGTACGCCGCACGCGAGCGGCGGCCCCGGCCCTCCCGCTGCCGCGCAGGCGGCGACCGGATCTAGCGCACGGGCAGGCGCGGCGATGGCGGAGGTGCAGCGCCGATATCGAGATCGGTGCGTGATCCGGTAATGGTGGGATCAGCGCCGTCCGACGGTCGCTTCGATCAGTTCGTAGGCCAGGTCGAAGTGGACGCCGTCGGGGTTGGTCAATCCCTTTTCCGCATACCAGGATTCGTCGGCCTCCGGGTGTGGGCCGCTGACCCCGACCCTGCCTTTGCCGTAGGGGGCGACGACGACGGCGGCGGTGCCGTTGGGGTAGGTCGCCAGGACGGTGGCGTCGGCGCCGTCGTCCAGGAAGAAGGCAGGCCCGTCCTGGAAGTACATGTGGCGGGGCTTGCCCTGCCAGTCCACCGGTACCACGGTGTCGCGGGCGTCGGGAACCGTGGCGCCTGGGGAATTGATGTAGCCGTTGGTGTCGCCGGGGAGCAGGTCGAAGCCCGGGTTGCGGCCAGCGAGGTAGCCGCCGAAGCACAACCCAAGGTAGCTGCCGCCGTCGCGGACCCAGTCGCGGATCAGCCCGGCTGAGCCGCGCAGGGACTGCCAGGTCGCCTCGAGGTCGGCGCCACCGCCGGGCTGGACGTAGAGTTGGGCTTCGGCCAAAGCGGCTGCGCTCACGGGTATCTCGGTGCCGGGGCCGACATATTTGACCTCGAATGGGTGCGGTGCCCCTTGCAGCAGGTCGGCTACAGCGGGCGCGCATCCGGGGCACCCCTGCGCGCCGTTGTAGATGAGCGCGAGCCGTCGTGATGCGGTCCGTGCGCCGGCACCTGACTCGCCGCAGCCGACCATCAGGGCGGCGGCCGGGAGGACGCCGAAGAGCAGTCGGCGTCGGTTCACAACGGTCGAGCGGGTGTCGCCGTTCCGGTTCATACCGGGCATGGTTTCACTCCTGTTTCTCCGGGCCGGACGCGGCTCGGCGGCAAAGTTCTCGCGACAATACGCGGCATTCAGCTACGGGATGCTCACCCCACAGTCCCACCGCGAGCTTCCGAACCGCTGTGGTGGGACGGTGTTGGGGCCGATCAGCGGGGGCGGACCCGCCGATCGGCGGGTCCGCCCCCACCAAGCCGGTCGGGTCGGTGGCGGTGCTAGATGGTCAGCCGAGCGGCGTCGGTCTCGCTGACGGTGAACGTCAGTGGTGCCGGGCGTAGTTCGATGGTGTGGGGTGCGGGGTCGACAAGATCGAGCAGCCGAGGCAGATAGCCAGCCACAACACCGCTGTTGTGTGCCGTCAAGTCGGTGCCTGAGGCGTACTTCTCGATCACGGTGACGCGGAGGGGGTCGCAGCCTTGTTCGACATAGAAGGCGTAACGCTCTAGGCCGGGCTCGCTGCGGAGCACCGGAGGTATCAATGCGGAGAGCAGCGCGAGTAGTTCGGCGCCGCGTCCTGGTTTGGCTTGGAGGGTGGCGATGACGACGATTTCGGACAACGTGGGCTCTTTCTGAGCTGGTCGGTCAGCTGAGCACCGGCAGGCGCAGCATGGACGGGGCGGTCGGACCGTGGTGCACGGTGTGCTGGGCGGCAACGGCCTCATCGAGGGTGCCGAACTCGGGAATGGTGCGGGTGTGTAGGTTTCGGCTGTAGCGCGGGAAGCTGAAACCGGCGATCTGCACGCGGATGCGGTGCCCGGCGCGGAAGCGGTGCGCGACGTCGTGGAGGGTGACGGTCACCCGACCGGGCTGCTCGGGGCGGAGCCAGTCGGTGTCGCCACCGTCGCGGTAACGGGCGCGCTGGGCGCCGTCGGCCACGTTGCCCGCGAAACCGTCGGGCTCGACGTCGACCAGCGTGACGCACACGTCCGCATCCGGGGCGCTGCTGGTGAGAAAGGTGACCAGCTCGGGTTGTCCGGCGATGATCACGTCCTCGGTCAGCGGTGCGCTGGTGTAGACGAGCAGGTCGACGCGGCCGTCGACGGCGCGCTGGTCCTGAATGCCCTGCGGTGCCGCCGCGGCGTCGCCTTCGATCGTGATCGCTCCGCCGTAAGTGGGAAACGGGTCGTGCGGATCGGCAGTAAAGGTGTCGGAGATGGCGGAGGTCGGTTCGTGTTTCGCGCCTGGGTGGGCGAGCAGTCCATCGCCGGTTGCGGTGCGGGCGTCGCCGCCGGAGGTGAGGGCCCATTCCGCGACGGTCGTCGCGGGTGGCCAGGCGGGTGCGTGTGCCCAGGTGTTCGAACCGCCGACGAAGTAGGTGACCCGGCCTGGTCCGGACAGATACCGGTCGGCGGTGGGGTAGGCCGAGCCGTCGCCGCCGCGCAGGTGCCGGTCGAAGAACGCGGCGAGTACCGGATTCCAAGTGGGCACACCGGCTCCGGCGTTGGGCAGGACGCGGGCACCGACCTGGCCGGAGGGGGTGTAAGTGCCGAAGTGGGTCCATGGTCCGGCGATGAGGCCGGTGTGCTCGTTGTCGGCCAGCTGGGTGGCGAGCCGGAACTGGGTGGGGCTGGTGAAGTCCTGGTAGCCGGTGATCTGCAGGAACGGGATGGTGACCCGTTCGGGTTCGGTGAGCAGGGTGGGCCGGTCCCAGAACGGGTCGTGGGGCGAGCGCAGCCAGTCGGTCCAGAACGGCGCGATCCGGTCGTCGTCGAGGGGGCTGATGTCGGTCAGCGGCAGTCGGCTCACGGTGGCGCGGGGGTCGGCAAAGGCTTCGGTGAGTAGCTTGCGAACCTGCTCTTGCTCGCCTGCGTCCAAGGAAGTGTGGTCGAGGCCTTCGCGGCACAAGACGAGGGCGTAGGTGGTGAGGAAGCCCAGTTCGAACACTCCGCCCGGTCGGGCGGTGTGGTGCATGTCGGCGGTGGCGACCAGCGCGACAGCGGCTTTGAGGTGTGGGTTGCGGGCGGCGACGGCTTGCAGGACGGCCATTCCGAGGTAGGACGAGCCGTAGATCCCGACGTTGCCGTCGCTCCAGAATTGTGTTGCGGCCCAGTCGATCGCGTCGGAGGAATCGTTGTACTCCTGGGTGATGAAGTCGAACTCGCCGCCGGATTCGAACCGGCCACGGGTGTCTTGGACGAGCACTGCGAAGCCTTGGCGGGCGAGCCACAGCGGGTCGGCGACTATCCCGGAAACCCGGTAGGAATCCTTGCGGTTGTACGGGGTGCGGTGCAGCAAGACCGGCCAGCGGCCGTCGTCATCGGGGCGGTATAGATCGCCGGCGAGGACGACGCCGTCTCTGGTCGTCATCTCGATGTCGGTGTCGATGCGGGGGCGATACACGTTTCTCCTGGAGCAGGCGACGGCGCCGGTTGTTCCGGCTCGGCGGGGTGAAGTGGTCAGGTCGATAGGTTGAGGTGTGCAGGTATTCGGCGGGCATCCCGCCTGGAGAGACGGGCTCAGACGAGCAGGACCCGGCGTCCGCGGGTGTGTCCGGCCTGGCTGTCCGCGTGCGCGGCGGCGGCCTCGGTGAGCGAGTAGGACTGGGCGACCGGGATGCGGAGTTTCCCGCGGGTGATGAGGTCGACCGCCTCGGCCAGCGCCGCAGGCATGTTGCCGCCGACGCCTGCGAAGCGGATGCCGAGCATGGGGGCCTCGAGGTCGGCGATGGTGATCACCTTGTCCGGGTCACCGGTCAGGTCGAGCAGTCCGCGGAGCACGCCAGCGCCGTTGAGGTCCAGTGCGGCATCGACGCGGCCGAGCTCACGTACCCGCTCGACCCAGCCCGGGCCGTAGGTGGTGGCGCGGGCGCCGAGGCTGCGCACGTAGTCCTGGTTCGCGGACCCGGCGGTGCCGATCACCGTGATTCCCCGGTCGCGGGCGATCTGCAACACCGCCGACCCGACCCCGCCGGCCGCGCCGCTGACCAGCAGCGTCTGCCCCGGCTGGACGCCGACCAGGCGCAGGATCCGCAGTGCGGTTTCGACCACCGACGGGTAACCGGCCGCTTCGGCGAAGCTCAACTGCTCGGGCAGGCGCATCCAGGAGGACAGGACGGCGAACTCGGCGTAGGTGCTCGAACCGCGGCCGAACACAAAGTCTCCCACCGCAATGCCGCTGACCCCGAGGCCGACCTCGTCCACCACACCGGCCGCGTCCTGGCCGACGCCAGCGGGCAGCTGGATCGGGTTGATCCGCTGGAACTGACCCTCGCGGACCCGCCAATCGTGCGGATTCACCCCCGCCGCACGCACGGCGACACGTATCTGACCAGGACCCGGATGGGGTTCGGCCACCTCTACCAGTTCCAGGACCTCCGGGCCGCCGTACTCGGCGAAGCGCACTGCTTTCATACCTCGAACATAAGCCTATCCGTTAGTGTTTTGCAACTGATAGTTTCTTGCATCGGTTACTGATTAACACCTGATAGCATCAGCTCATGACAGCGCCGACCGTCGGACGTCGCGAGCGAAAGAAGGCCGCGACCCGCCAGAAGATCGCCGATACCGCCCTGCGGCTGTTTCTGGAACGCGGATATGACGAAGTGGGCATCCGCGACGTGGCCGCCGAGGCCGACGTAGCCGTCACCACGCTCTTCTCCCACTTCGCCTCGAAAGAGGCCCTGGTGTTCGAGCAGGAAGAGAACTTCGAACAGCGACTGACCCGGGCGGTCACCGGCCGGTCGGCGGACGAGCCCCTCATCCCCGCGCTGCGGCGCGAGATCCAGGCCATGGTGCGGCACTGCGCATCCGAGGACGCCGCTCCGATCTGGCGCATGATCAACCAATCACTCGCCCTACGGGAGTACGAGGAGTCGATGCGGCTGCGCTATGCGCAATCGCTGGCCACTGCCATCGCCGCAGATCTCGACCCGGCACCGACCACAACGGCATGCCGGGCGCTCGCGAGGTTCGTCATCGACGCCTATTCGCTTGGCCGTGCGGCGGATGATCCACCGGCCACGGTGGACGAAATCTTCCAGATGATCGAGGCCGCCTGGGAGGTCGCCCGCCCCACCTGACGCGGCAACGGCGCAAGATCGGATGTTCGGCTCTGGCGAGCCAGGCGTCGCGCACGAGCGCTCGGCTTTCAGCACTGGCCTATGGTTCGCGGACCGATTCGTAAGTACATGTTCCTTGTCGTCTCGGGGGCTTCTGCGCTCAGGTGAGGAACACATCGACACCGAGCACGATTGACGTCGCGATCGAGAACGTAAGGAACACCATGGCCCCCAACATATTTCGGTCGCCGGTGCGGATGTGGGCGACGATCGCGCCGACGAAGTAGAGCACCAGCCCGATCGCGGCGGCGATCGCGAAGGGCGGGAACCAGATCCCCCAGATGAGCCCGACCGTCGCGGCGATCTGCAGGCTCCCGAGCACATGGAGCTGGGAAGTGGTGAGGTGGACCGCTTCGGCGAATTGGCGTATCCACGCGGGGCGGACGAATTTCATCACTCCGGACTGGAGCATCGCCACGGCGAGCAGGGCGGACAGGGTCAGGGCTGTGATGTGCATGATGGCAACGCTAGGAATCCGATAGGTACCTTTTGGTAACCTCCGGGTCGTGCGTCCTCCTGCCGGAATCATGTTCATGACCGACTGTCCCGCGCGCACAGCGATGGAGGTCATCGCGAACAAGTGGTCGGTAGTCACCCTGTACGCGCTGACAGACGGCCCCAAGCGGCACAGTGAACTCGTCGCCTTGTCCGGCGGTATCTCCCACAAGGTGCTGACTCAGACGCTGCGCCGCCTGCAGCGCAACGGCCTCGTCGATCGACGGCGCTACGCCGAGGCGCCCCCGCGGGTGGAATACAGCCTGACCCCGCTCGGCGAGACGCTCCAAGAGCCGATAGCGATGCTGACGCGGTGGGCACAGGTGCACGGAGAAGCGCTCGTCGACTTCCAGGAATCGGCAGCCGCGAACCAGACGCGCTAGATTCCGCACAGCTGCCGGTTGCCGGATCGAACGCCCTCAATTCGGCAAGAGCGGATTATGAGAGGCGCCCGGAGCAAAGGGGCGAGTCAGAAGAGGGTGTTCTGGAGGTACTCCCCCAGCGTCCGCGACATCATGAACGGCTGAGCATGTTTGTGCTGCAGGGATTTCAAATTCCGATCACTCGTTCATCGAGCGGGTACACCCGTCGCGCCCGGCGGCAGCTCCCACGGAGAGGGTGCAGAGCTGTTCCGATGCTGGACGTGCAGAACGGGTGTGTACGAGCGCGATAGCGGCCAGCCCGGCGGCAGCCAGGACGGTCGCGGCCAAAGTGGTCGATGGTGAATATGCTCTGACCAGGAGAAACGCCCTTAGCGTTCAATCCTGGCCGTTTCTCCCCCAACCCCAGAACGGTCGTGAAGATCGACGACGGTCAGTTGCTCGCTGCCGGCCTCGCCACCTCGCGAGGATGCTGGACCGGCCAGTCCACTATGGGTAGTATCGCCCCCATGCCGCGTCCACGACAGTTCGATGAAGAGCGCGTGCTGTCAGCTGTGCAGTCGGCGTTTTGGGATAACGGGTACGCGGGCACATCGCTCGAAGATCTCCTGATAGCCAGTGGGCTCGGCAAGGGGAGCCTGTACGGAGCGTTCGGAGACAAGAAGAGCCTGTTCTTGCGCGTGCTGCGGATGTATGACGAGGCCAATAATCAAATGCTACGCAGCTGGCTCGAACAAGCTGAGCGCGGTATCGATGTAATCCGGGGTTTCGTGACCGGGCCCGTGCGTGATCCCAGTGGCGAGCAAGCCCGTCGGGGTTGCCTGCTCGCCAACACTGCGATGGAACTGTCGGTGAGCGCCGCCGAGGTGGCCGCGGAGGCGCGGCGCAGCTACGCCTCGACCACCGCCGTGCTGACCGACGCGGTACGACGAGCGCAACGCGAGGGAGACCTCGCGCCCCATCTGGACCCCGACGTCACCGCCCGGGCGGTGCTGGCCGGTCAGCTCGGGCTGATCGTGCTCGGCCGAGTCGGCCAGGATCCGGCCGCGTTGTCGGCCACAGCCGAGGCTCTGCTCAACGGCCTGCTGCCCGCGTTCTGAGCACTCCTGCCGCAGTGAAGTACGGCACAGCGCCTCTCGCGTTATTGACCTTTCGGTCCATATAAGCAAAATTATGGACTGTACGGTCAATAACGCGGATAGGAGTTGTCATGAAGGTGCTGGAGGGCAAGGTCGCGGTCGTGACCGGGGCGAACACGGGTATCGGGCTGGCGATCGCGCGGTCCTACCGCGCCGAGGGAGCGCGGGTGTTCGCCGTCGGTCGTCGCCAGGCGCAGCTCGACGAGGTCGAAGCCGAACTCGGCCCCAAGGTCACCGGGATCCGCTGCGACGTCGGCCGACTCGAAGACCTCGACAGGCTCTACGCCACCGTCGCCGAACAGGCGGGCCGGATCGATGTCCTGGTGGCCAACGCGGGGATCGGAATCGCCGCCCCGCTGGGCGAGATCACCGAGGAGCAATTCGACGCCATGTTCACCACCAACGTCAAGGGCTCGCTGTTCACCGTGCAGAAAGCGATGCCGCTGCTCTCGCCGGGCGCGTCGATCATCCTCACCGGATCGACGGCGATCTCGCGCCCCCAGTCCTACCTGCCCGTGTACGGGGCGACCAAGGCCGCGATCCGCAACCTGGCTCGCGGGTTCGCCCACGACGCCGGCAAGCGCCAGTACCGGATCAACGTGCTCTCCCCCGGCGGCACCCGCACACAGGGCTTGCAAGAGCTGGTCTCAGCCGACGAACTCACCGCGGCCGGGGCGGCGGTTCCGCTCGGCCGACTGGCCGAACCAGAGGAAATCGCCGCGGCAGCCGTGTTCCTCGCCTCCGACGCGTCCAGCTACGTCAACGGCTCCGAACTCGTCGTGGACGGCGGCTTCGCCCAGGTCTGAAGCGCAAGCACACCGCGCCGGACCAAACGCGGACGAACCATCCTTCGTCCGCGGTTGGTCCCCGTCACTGGCCCCCGTCGACCGGACACACACGGCTCAAAGATCACGTTAGGGCGCGGTCAGATCGGCCGCCGCGACGCTTGTCCTCGATTTGCACGCTTAGGACAGACCGAGAACTGCAACGAGCCTATCCGCCAACCTGGAGTCGGCACTCGTCTCGTGGCCACCACATCGGCAGATACTGACCGACCAGTGACGTTAACGGAGGACCGATCGGCTATGGCCACGGCGCGCTAGGGCGGGGCGCGCCGCTTATGCTGAGGCCGAACCAATCACCTGACAACGCGGACCGACACGAGCACAGCCGTAAAGTGCTGTGTCCGTTGATCTCCGGACAGCTCGCGCGGCCGGTTCGAACAGCGCCAGGCTGGACTCAGCCCCTGGCGGAACCACTCCGGCACCTCTTGATCCGATCGCGGAAACCACTTGTTCTCGGTGCCGAAGTGCGCAGCCGTCGGCGGTACCGAGAAGGCTGGGGCGGATCTCGGTTGTATCGAATGGTGAAGCGGTCGGGCGGATCCAGAATGTATTCGAACTCGATCCATGAGCCGAGTCCCTGAACATACATCCCTTCCGCAGTTGCTGGAACTTCCGCCAGACATCGGGCGGAAACGACCAGGCTTGTATCGTGCCGTCGGGCATTCGCACTCCGGTATCGGATTCCGCATGCGGCCCGATCATCCTGGCGCGCATTACAAGCCGAGTCCAACCGATCGGCAGGGTGGGGAGCACCTCGCTCGTGATCTCGGTGAGCTTGTCGCGCTGTTCGATCGGGTCGAGCGTCGGCCAGTTCGGCATCTGATCAATCCTTCTGTGGGAGTGGGTCGTTGAGCCGAAAGGGCTCGCGCATCGGCAGATGCGGACGTTCGTTCTGCGCCGCAGCCGATCTGGGCGCACAGAACGCCCGTACCGCGGCAGGAGCGCGTGACGGGTCATGAACATTCTGCGGTGACGATTCGCCGAATGATCGCGTTGCGGGCAGCGATCGACTACCACGGAACCGGGCCGTCTTCGCTGACGAATCCACCGGTTGTTCCGTCTGCCCCGAGTGTGGCCATGCGCACCAGAATCGCTGCTCCTTGCTCCACGGTGAGAAAGCCGGTGTGGTTATTGCTGTCGGTGTCCACGTAACCGGGAGCCACAGCGTTGACCAGGATGCCGTCCTTACGTAGTTCGTTGGCGTAGTTGACAGTCAACGAAAGCAGCGCCGACTTCGACGGCGAGTACGCCGCCGAGGGCAACAACGCCGCGAACGGACCATTGGGGTCGCTGAACAGGGTGAGCGAAGCGGCATGGCTCGCAACGTTGACGATGCGCGGTGTGGGTGACCGCCGCAGCAGCGGCAGCATGGCATTGGTCACCGCGATCACGCCGAAGACGTTGGTTTCGAAGACCTTTCGGACCATGTCCAGCTCGACGGTGCTGGGGATTTGGTCGACGGCGTCGCCGGGGTCGACCTGACCGGAACCGCTGATTCCCGCGTTGTTGATCAGTACGTCCAGGTGCCCGAGATGTTCCTCGATCCAGTGTGCCGCCGCTCGGATTGTCGCCGCATCGGTGACGTCCAAGGTGAGCGCATGCGCTGTGCCCCCGGCCGCGCGTATCGCCGCCGCGGCCTGCTCGCCGCGCTGGGGATCCCTGGCGCCGACCAGCACTGTCATTCCTAAGGTGGCGAGCTGTTGGGCTGCCGCCCGGCCGATCCCTTTGTTCGCTCCGGTAACCAGAGCGATTGCGTGCTCTCGAGTAGTCATGGTGTCGTCCTCACTCGTGGGGTGTGTTGAACGAACATGAGACGCCGACGGACGAAAGTCTGTGACAGAGCCGTTGCGTGGCATAGCTAACAGCTCATCTGGCCGCGCCACAACGCACCCAATCCGCGGGCTCGAGTCCGACCTCAACGCCGTCATCGCCGGTCTGACCATGCATTGGAACTCCGGTCCGGTCGAGGGCCGGGTCAATCACATCAAAATGCTCACAGGCAGATGTTCGGCAGGGCCGGGCTTCCACCGCTACGCAAACGCGTGCTTCTGACAGCCGAGTTCGCGGGCGCGGCCTCGCAGTTCGGCGACGCTGACTTCGGGGATGCCGCGGTCGGTGAGACTGGCCGGCGCGTAGGCGGCGATGGCCGAGAGGCTGGTCGCGGCTTCGATGTCGATGAACCAGCCCGGGCACACCCTCATCAGTCAAGCCGGTATGAAATCACCAGCACAGCAACAGGATTCGCCCTGTCTGTTTAGCGTGGCTTTCCTCCCGGATGCTCCTCGACCCCGAGAACTGAGGTCGGCCTGAAGTACATCCTGAAACCCGTTGCTGTCAAACCCCATCCGATGGCCGCTCCGAGCAAGCCACTGCCCAGGATCAGCCCGGCCGTGATGAGCGCGGTATTCAGCAGTCCTCGAATCTCTGACAGTGTGCCCAGCGGCATCGGTTCGTAGCTGGCGGTATAGACGTGGTCGGTGTAGAGCTCGATCGGCCTGCCGACCACCACCGCGAATGTCACAGCCCCTATCGCGCCCAGCAGCGTGCCGAACATGGTGAAGGTCAGAATCAGCGTGCGCATCAGTCCATACCGCTCGGATCGAGGCTGCCGATAGCGGCGGTGATCTCGGAGCCGTCGATCCAGACGGCTCCGCCCTCGACTACCGCTGGTTTTGCCGGGCGGTGGCCGTGCAACGGCCATTGGATGAACTCGTAGCCAGCCATGTGATCCTGGAAGGCTTCCGCCACTCGCACGACGATCTCTGCGGCTTCGAGCCCGTCGCTGACTCCGAATCCGAACAGCGGGTCGTTGCCAACAACGAAGGTGAGTACCCACCCTCGGCTAGCTCCGTTCCCGGCTGTTCGCAGGCTCCAGTGGGCGTCCTCGAACCTGTCGAATTCTTCGAAACCGTTCGTGTCGCGGGTCACCGCCGCGCAGGCGGACTCGAACGCCGAGAACTCATCGGCGGGCACGACCTGCTCCGCCACGAGGGGCCACTGGCGTGGAGTCACCGCCACATCCTTGCCGACGCGGGCTGGCCTGGAAAGGCGCTTGTCACGGATTCTTCTCCTTCACCACGTACCGGAACCATTGTCGCAGAACAACAGTCGAGCGATGGTTGCTGAATCCCTGGTGAACGGCCGCTCAGAACAGGGTGTCGCGCACCCGCAGCGGCGGCCGACAATGCAGAACCGGGTCGCCCGAGAGGACTTCGCGGAATCGGTTGCCTGTCAGCGGACGCCGGTCAGCTTGTCCGGGTTGGTCACCGAGTAGATGCCCTGAACCATGTTGTCGGGTGTCACGTCGAGCACCAGAACGGCGAGCGGTGCATCGCCGTCGAAGACGACGGCACCCGGATCGCCGCTGACCGTGCGCCACCGCACCTGGTAACCGCGCAGCCCGCCGCCGCGGGCGAGCTCCAGGAAGACCTTGGCGACCCGCTCCCAGCCGTGCACCGGTCGCAGGCTGTGCGCGGGTCCCTTCGCGCCGCCGTCGGTCCACAGCGTGACGTCCGGCGCCAGTACCGCGAGCAGACCTTCCAGATCGCCGCCCATGGTGGCGGCGACAAAGCGCTCGGTGACCTCGCGGCGCAGCCGCGGATCGGCCTGGGTACGGGGGCGGCGGGCCGCCACATGCTGACGCGCCCGGTACGCCAGCTGGCGTACCGCCGCCGGGCTGCGATCCAGCATCTCGCCGATCTCGCCGTGGCTGTACCCGAAGGTCTCGGAGAGCACGAATACCGCCCGCTCCACCGGTGCGAGCGATTCCAGAACCACCAGCAGGGCTGTCGAGAGTGACTCCACCCGAAGCACTTCGGCTTCGGCATCGGACTCCGGTGCGGTGGCGACCAGTGGTTCGGGCAACCACGGGCCCACGTAGGTTTCCCGGCGCCTGGTCACCGCCGCCCGGCGGGCGAGCGCCTGGTTCACCGCCATCCGCACCAGGTATGCACGCGGATTCTCCACCTGCGCCACGGTTTTCGGCTCGGTGCGCGGCGCCCAGGACAGCCACACATCCTGCAGCACGTCCTCGGTGTCGGCGACGCTGCCGAGCATGTTGTAGACAACGGAGAACAACAGTTCCCGGTGCTCGACGAAGATCCGTGTCGCCGTGTCGGCGTCCGCCATCGCTCGTCCTGGCTCGCTCATCGCGCACCCCTTTCTGTTCGCCGGTGTACACCACCCGAGAGTGCGCGCCGGTTCCGAACGTAACGCCGAAGCGGCGCATCGTGATCCATCTCACTCGCGCTGGGTAGAGCGTGACATCGCCCGAGCCGATCCCCTCCTTGTTCATACCTATCCCTCCGACACACCAGGAGTCAGCCATGCGCCTCGTAGTTCGTAGCGCCCGATGAACCGGCGTGGGTTCCTGCGTGCGAGCGCCGTTTTCGGCACCGCCGCCGTCGGCACCGCGGGTTGGCTCGCGCGGGACCGGCTCTTCCCTATCGAACAACCCGCGGGAGATTCCATGCGCACCGTAATTCGCGACGTCCGGCTGTTCGACGGTGAGAAGACCACACCCCGCACGACCGTGCTGATCATCGACGATCGCATCGCCGAGTACGACGGCGGCCCCGGCGATATCGAGATCGACGGGACCGGGCGGACACTGCTGCCCGGCCTGATCGACGCGCACACGCACACCTTCGGGGAGGGCGATCTCGCCGCCGCCCTCGCCTTCGGCGTCACCACCGAGCTGGACATGTTCTGCCTGCCCGAAAGCCTGGCCATCCAGCGCGAACTCGCCGCCCGGCGCGACGACATCGCCGATTTTCGCAGCGCGGGCACCCTCGCCACGGCCCCGGGCGGGCACCCCAGCCAACTGCTGGCCGCGCCGGGCGTCGACACGCAGGGCGCCGCGCCGTTCGACATGATCGAAAGCCCGTACCAGGCAGTCGATTTCGTGCGCGCCCGGCTCGCCGAGGGCGCCGACTATCTCAAGATCGTCATCGATGACGGCGCCGTGCACGGAGCAACACTGCCGGTGCTGTCCGAGCAGACGGTGCGCGCGCTGGTCGTCGCGGCCCATGCGGCCGACCTCAGGGTGATCGCGCACGCCATCACCGCCGCCGAGGTACGCACCGCTCTCGACTGCGGCGTCGACGGACTCGCCCACGTCTGGACCGACGCCTCCGACACCGATCTCGTCGCCGACGTTGCCGCCAGCGGCATCTTCGTCATCAGCACGCTCGTGTACTTCGAGGCGATCACCGAGCAGGCCGCCGATCGTTCGGTGCCCGGCACGGCGGCAGGCGCAGCCTCGGTCGCGCGACTCCTCTACGAGGCCGACGTGCCGCTGCTGGCCGGGACCGACGCCACCCCCTATGTCCCGGCCCACGGTGCCGGACTGCACCGGGAGCTCGAGCTGCTCATCGCGGCGGGACTCACCAACCAGGAGGCGCTCGCGGCGGCTACGAGTTTGCCCGCGCGGTACTTCGGGCTCGCGGATCGAGGTCGCGTCGCCCCGGGGCTGCGCGCCGACCTGCTCCTGGTGGAGGGAGATCCCACTGCTGATATCTCCGCGACCGCGGCGGTCACCGAAGTCTGGCGGCGCGGTGTCAGACTCGCCAGGCGGCCGTGACCAGCTCAGCCGGTGTGCTTGGCGATGCGGGTGTCGTGGAATTCGAGGAAGGCCGACAGGGTTTTGTCGGGGGCCTCGAGTTGGGGTAGGGATCGAACAGGGGATCGCAAGCTCGTGCAGCCTGATGCCGGTGAGTCCCGCAGCACCACAGGCCATGGGCCTGTTGCAGGACAGACCTGAAGTTCGGTTCGGGATCCACCTCACGCTGGTCCGCGACTGCGCCCAAGACCGGTGGGAACCGCTGAGCCCGAAGACGGCGGTGACCTCTCTGCTCGACGACACCGGCCTCCTGCGCGCCTTCACCCCCACAGGGCGCGCCGAGTTGCTGGCGCGCGCCCGCCTGCCAGAGGTCGAGAGAGAGTTCCGGGCCCAGATCAACGCCGTGGTGGACGCCGGGCTCGTGCCGACACATCTGGACTTCCACTGCTTGGCCGACGGCGGTCGCGCGGACATCCTCGACCTGACCATGACGCTGGCCGCCGAGTACGGTGTTGCCACCAGGATCTGGCTCGAACCAGGACGGCAGAAGGCCCGGCAACGGGGCCTGCCGGTGGTCGACCACGATTTCCTGGACAGCTTCGCCCTCGACATCGCGGACAAGGCGGCTCGGTACACCCAGCTGCTACACGATCTGCCCGCCGGGCTCACTGAGTGGGCGGTACATCCCAGCACAGGTGGTGGGCAGTCCAAGACGATCGACAGCGGATGGCGCGTGCGCCGCACCGACTACGAGTTCCTGATTTCCAGGCAAGCCCGGGAACTTCTCGATCAGGAAGGCATCGTCGTGATCGACTACACCACGCTCCGCAATGCGTGGGTCCAGGCAGGCCCAACACCAACCGAGCAGTAGTACGCCGCGGATCAAACATCCTCTGCTGCCGAGGAGTGGACACTCGTCGGGGTGACGGCCAGACATGCCGCTCGGCTTGACGCTCTTCTCGGCCAGCGTGCCCAGCGCCGTCACTTTCGCATCCGCGACCTTACGGATGAAGCGTCCGCGAGCTGGCATTTGGTCTGAAAAATTGCCATAGGCGAAAATTTCGGGAGTCGGTTAGGGTCGGTTCATCCCAGGGGCCCCGGGTTCGAATATCGCTCGGACTCTTACTGGAGGAATAATGTCTGACCACGCCGACGTCGTCGTCATCGGTGGCGGAATATTGGGGTGCACACTAGCTTTGCACCTGATCGAATCCGGGGCCGGAAGTGTCCGGCTGCTGGAACGCGACGGGCTCTTTCAGGGCACCAGCGCAGCCGGTGCCGGGTTCCTGGCGAGCTGGACGCCATTCGCGGCGGAGCAAGCCGTGGCAGGCTACAGCCTGGATTACTATGCCCGGTTGCAAGCCGAAGGCCACGACATCGACCTGCGTAGCAACGGAATTCTGTCGTTGGACGCCCGCGCGTCCTCGTTGCAGGAAATCAGCGACAGTGGTGCGGAGTACGGCGAGCAAGCGACTGTTGTGGATGCGGCCGAAGTCGAGGCACTGACCCATGGCCTGGTCGCGGGCAGTGGAATAGCTGGCGGACTGTTCGAGCCAGGCGGTGCGCAGGTCTTCGCGCCGAAGGTCGGGGCAGCCCTTGCCGAGCGGCTGCACCGTCACCCCGGAGTGGTCGACTCGCGGCGGCCGGTTACCGCGCTGCGTACCCGCGGCGGTCGTATCGTCGGCGTCGAAACCGCCACCGGGACAATTGATTGTGCGGCGGTGGTGGTGGCTGCGGGCGCGTGGAGCAATGAATTGCTCGCTCCCCTCGGCATATTCCTGCCCACCGCACCGCAGATCACCTCACGGATCATCACCGAGAACCTCGATCTGCCCAGCACGCTGCCCGCTCTGTTCCTTTCGGGTCTGATTCCCGAGGACACCGACGGCGGAACACTGTTGTGGGTGCGCTGGCACGCCGGTGGCTTGCTGTGGGGCGGCACCTACGATACGTACCCGCGCAACATCCTCCTCGACGCCCCGATGCCGGAGCGGCTCGACGAGATCCCTTACGACGGTGTGCGGGAACTGCTGCGAGTGGCCGCACGCGCCGACACCGTGATGCCGGTTCTGGCCCGGCAATCGAGCATCACGGTCAAACACGGCGCACCCTGCTACACCCCTGATTGGCGCGCACTGGTCGGGCCTGTCGCCGCCGTCGAGGGCCTCTACGCCCTGACCGGAGATAACGAAGCCGGACTCACCCACGGCCCCGGCTACGCCAAGGTCCTCACCGACCTACTCCTGCACGGAACCAGCGACCTGACCTCCGCCGCCGACTGGAGCCCCAACCGTTTCAATGATCGATACACCACCCAAACCGCCGTTATCGAGGCCTTTCTCGACTACGAGACATCATTTTCCACCAGCTCGAGCTGACCGCTCGGTAGCCACGATCGCGCCGATCGACCCCCACTAGGACGCAGCAAATAAGCGTATGGAGGGCGGGAAGGACGCCATGCAGAGCCATCTTTCGGCAGTTGATCCCCGGCGGGTGGACAACATGGTCGTCCTTCCCCACCGTCCGACCATGCCCCAACAAGGACAGACGCACGATACTGCCGCGTGGCGGGCGTTCTGCACGGCGAGATCGACTGCGGCGCAGAACATCCGATAGTGCCGATGACAGGGTGGTTATCCCCTGGTCGCCGAGTGTTTCGACTGGTTGGATTTGTGTCGGGGTACCGGCACTGTGGGCATCAATCGTGGTAGCGGCGGCAGCGGCGCGGACCCGGGGGTGGCCTGGAACGCTTGGATCATAAGTGCGGCGAAGCGTCGGGAGGCCGCTAGGCGTGCTGCAGGCGTGCTCGCCTGGATGCCGTTGTTGGCCATGATCATGAGGATGAGGTCGTCGAGCATTATGTCGGGGCGTAGGCGCCCGGTGTCCTTGGCGCGGCGGATCAGCTCCGCGGCGGCGGTCAGCGAGGATGTGCGGATCGCGGCGAAATCCAGCGCGTGGGGGTAGGTGGACATGAAGGCCGCGGTGAAACCGTGGTCGCGTGCTTGCAGCTCGCAGAGATTCTCGATCGTGAGGCAGAAACCATGCCAGGGATCCGGGTCGGCGAGCCCCTCGTCCACGAGGGACCGGCAGGCCAGCATCTGATCGGTGAACGCCTCCGCGACCAGCATCTCCTTGGTCGGGAAATGGCGGTAGAGGGTCGCGGGCCCGACCTCGGCACTCCGGGCGATCTCCCGCATCGGCACATCCAGACCTGCGCTGCCGAATACCGTGCGAGCCGCCTCGAGGATGCGTTCGCGATTGTCACGCGCGTCCGAACGCAGTGTGTGAGGCAAATGAGCAGTCACCGCTCTCACTTTAGCTAAACGGACGGGTCCGTCCGTTACGGTCCGCTGGTTGGTTCCGATCGAGAAGAACATGGAGAAACCGGTGAGGGCAGTGATAGTCCAGGCATTCGGGGGTCCCGAGGCGCTCGCCGTGGTCGACTTCCCCGACCCGCATCCGGCCGCCGGGCAGGTGTCGATCACGACCGAGGCGATCGGCGTCGGCGGTCTCGATGCCCTGATCCGAAGCGGCGCGCTGGCCGCGTACGGCGCCACGCCCGGTCGCATCCTCGGCAGCGAGGTCGCGGGCACCGTGACCGAGGTCGGCGAGGGCGTCGACACCACTTGGGTCGGCCGGCGTGTGTGGGCGCTCACTGGTGAGAGCGGCGGGTATGCCGAACAGGCGCTCGCATCGGGCGAGATGCTCGTTCCCCTGCCTGCCGACCTTTCGGCCGTCGCTGCGGTGACGCTCGGCAGCTCGGCAATGGTGGCCCACTTCGCTCTGCGTCACGCCCACTTCGCTCGCGGTGAGTCGGTGCTGGTGCGCGGCGCGGCCGGCGGCATCGGGGTCATGGCGGTCCAGATCGCAGCCCGTGGCGGTGCCGGTGCGGTGGCGGTCACGACATCCTCGGCCGAGCGTGGCGATCGCCTGCGCAAGCTGGGCGCGACCCACGTGCTCGACCGCGCCGGCCGGGGTGGGCAGGACGCTCCCGCAGGCTACGACGTCATCCTCGACATTGTCGCCGGTGTGGATCTGCCTTCCTTCTTCGCCCGGCTCGAGCCGAACGGTCGCATGGTGGCCGTCGGTGCGATGGCAGGCATGCCACCGGCGGACTTCGGTATGGAGATGGTCGCGGCGTTCCGGAAGTCGATGTCGTTCGGCACTTTCAGCGCCGACACCGTGCCCGCACTCGCGCGACGCGCCGTGACCGCCGAACTGTTCTCTGCCGCCAGTCGTGGCGAGCTAAAAGCCGTTGTGCACGAGGCACTTCCCTTGGAACAGGCCGTTCTGGCCCACCAGAAAATGGAAGCAGGCGAGGTGTTCGGCAGGATCGCGCTCACACCGTCGCGGAGCTAGACGACATCGCTTCTCACCCGACAAACAACGCACGCACATGCCGCGGAGCGCGTGTTGGTCAGCCGTCCAAACCGGTTGGCCGACAGCGTCTCCCAACGCACGATATTGCCGAGTCACGACCCATCCTCTGCTTGGATGCCGCTTCGACCTCAGCGGCTCGACGGCTGGTCGGTGACAGGTCGAATCGCACGCCGCCATGACACCACTAGCGCGCCGAGCAGGGCTGCGAGAAGGATCAGCGCCAGGAATAGTTGCCCGTGCAGCCCGAGAATGAAGACGGTCTGTGCGGCGAACTCCGGGTCGTGGGTGGCGGTCTCGGGGAACAGTAGCGCGCCGGCCATCCCGAGCCATGGGGTGGCCACGACGGCTGCCGCGCACAGCGTCGAGCGGTGTGCGTCCCGGCCTGGCCGCAGGATGAGCGCCAGGCCGATGAGGCCCAGCAGCACCGTCATCACCATGTATTGAGCGTCGTGAAACTTCGCGTGCGGCGGCCAGTTCGGGTTGAAGGCGTGCTGCGCGGCCAGGTCGGGGATGACCAAGTCGGCGAGGACGGGGCTGACCATTGTGATCACCGCGACAACGGCGATCACGATTCGAGGCAAGGGCATCGTTCGTCTTTCGGGTGGGTGTCAGAGCGTCCAGGAGTAGGCGGGTGTGATCGAACGACCGAGGAACGCGCTGGGCAGCAGGGGCAGGGCAGTGTTGCGCAGGGCGATGGCCAGAGTTGAATCCCAGTGTGCGGGTGCGCCGACGCGGCGCGAGAGCTGGGCGATCATCTGGGTGCGTGGTCTGCGCAGGCGGTCGTACTGCGCCAGCCCCGCGTCGATGCCGCGAGTGCCCACGGTTGCGGCGAGTGTGACGGCGTCCTCGAGTGCCTGGCAGGCGCCCTGCCCGAGGTTCGGTGCCATGGCGTGGGCGGCGTCCCCGAGTATCGCGACGTTCCCGCGGACGTAAGTGCGCAGATTCGGTAGCTCGTAAGTGTCGTGCTGCAGCACCTCGTCCGGGCAAGCGGCCGCGAGGAGTGCCGGGACCGGGTCATGCCAGCTCGCGAAACGGTCGCGCAGTTGTTCAAGTCCCGTACGCGATCCGGCCGGGGCATTGCCCATCAGATAGCAGTAGACACGGCCGTCCGGCATCGGAAGATAGCCGAATCGTTCACCCTTACCCCACATTTCGATACTGCCCGCCACCTCGTAAGGCGCGGTGAGCAGGCGCCAGGTGGTGTAACCCAGGTAACGCGGACCGGCGGCATGTGGCCAGATCGAGCGCCGGGTCACACTGTGCACGCCGTCGGCGCCGATCACGAGGTCCGCGGTGGCGGTGCCATCGTCGTAATGGACTGTGCCGTCGGGCAACACCTCTCGCACGGTGGTTCCCGGTCGCAGCGCAGACGCGGGCAGGGCCGCGCGCAGGATGTCGACCAGTGCGGCTCGGTGAATGATCGCCCACGGACCGAAGCGCCGTTCCAGGTCGGCGATATCGTTGCGGATCAGCCAGGCGCCTTCGGCATTTCGAATACCCTGCGGCGGCCCGGCCGGCCCGCCGGCGCGGAGTAGGTCGCCGAGGCCGAGCGCGTCCAGGGCGCGCAGCCCGTTGGGTTGAATCGAGAGCCCCGCACCGATTTCGGTGATTTCCGGTGCGCGTTCGAGCACCTCCACCGTCCAGCCCTGCTGGTGGAACGCTACCGCGGCGGCCAGCCCGCCGATACCGCCACCCACGACGAGCGCCTTCAACGCCGGCTCCTGCGATCACAGACCGGCCGGCCGCCGCGTAGCCGAGCAGCTCGGGACTGCCGCCACCACTCCGCCGTCACGACCAGCGCGGCTGCCAGGACCAGCCACCACGAATGTCTCACACCAACTCCCTAGAGTATATAGATAATTTAGAGTCATTAAGACACCATAGATGCTCTAGGATGTCAACGACGGCGGTGCAGCGGAAAGGCGACGATGGCGACGAAGACCGGTGGGCGACGCGAGCGGCTACGCAAGGCGACCTTGCAGGAAATCCACGAGGCGGTACGCGCGCTGCTGGTGGAGCACGGGGCCGCCGCGGTGACGATCAACGCGGTAGCCCGGGAGGTCGGGATGAGCGGTCCGTCGCTGTATCACTACTACGCCAGCCACGAGGCGCTGGTCGGCGCAGTGACCGCGGATTTCTTCGACGAGCTGGCCACCTCAATGGAACAGGCCCGCGACGCCGACGCCGAAGCGCCTGTCGGCGAACGTATCCTGACGGTCTGCCGCGCCATGCGCACCTGGGCGATCGCCCACCCGGCCGAGTTCGGCTGGATCTTCGCCGCCCCCATCACCCCACTGAACCGGCAACCCGATTCCGAACGCCACCGGGCCGGGCAACGATTCGAACGGGTCCTGCTGGATCTGACGATCGAGCTCTGGCAGACGCGCCCGTTCCCGATCCCCGCGCTGACGGATCTGCCCGCGTCCTTACACGAGCAGCTGATCGCGTACTCGGCGAGTATCGGCGACCAGCTGCCACCCGCGGCCGCGCATGTCTTCCTGTCCTGCTGGATTCGGCTCTACGGCCTGCTGTGCATGGAAGTCCTGCACCAGCTCGACTTCGCGTACTCCGACCTCGAACCGGTCTACGAAGAATGCCTGCGCGACCTCACCGGGATCCTCGGCCTGGCACCACCGCCCACCCGACCGACCGCATAGACATCTCCCCCTCTTGACCTGACCGCGGGCACGGTCCGATCAGAGGCGTTCTGTGTTGCACCCGTCGACTCTGACTTCAGTCGGAACGAGTGAGCGGTAATGCCGCGACCCGCGCGTTCGCGAACGTTCGCCTCTGCCGAATGTCGTGTACTCCTCTGGGAGTCCGCCTCCGCCGGGCGCCGGGCGCTCGATGATCGAACGCCCGGCACGGTCTCCATCGCCCTTGGCCAAGGTCAACCCGGTCCCCTCACAAAGATGGCTCCGGTCAACCGAGATGCCGCCGTAAGCGGCATCTCGGTGAGTGCCGGAGCCACCTTCAACATCGTGATCCGATGGAGGATGGGGACTAGGTGATCGTCCGGAGAGGGCGTCGCCGTCAATGACGCACTGCGCCGGTACCACTCAGGTCAGGTCGCAGGTCCAAGTGTACTATTTGCGATCCGCTCGAGCGCGCTCCGAACTGTAGGTGTGCGACTCGGAAGTGCACCTTTCACATCGGCAGCGGATCGGCCGCCAGGCACCTCCAGGCCGGAGCCGTACTGACGATTCGATCTCATGGAACGCGGTAATGCCGCGGTGCGCGCGTTCTGCGGGGCCAGATCGGCTGCGGCGCAGAACGCCGCTCTTGCCGAATCCAGTGCGTCTCTGTCGGCGCTACACCCAGTAGGGACGCAGGCACGTGCGTCGTAATGATGGTCACCGTGGAAGAAATCAGTCTCCTGACCGAATCCGACCGCGCCAGTTGGGAAGTGCTGGCACGCGGTAAGGACATGTACTTCGCGGTCGAACGAAGCGACGAAGACTATGAACGTGCATGGCGACGTCTGCTCGACGACGAGCAGATACGCGGGGTCGGCGCCTGGCTCGACGGCAAGATGGTCGCTATCGCGCACTACCTGTTCCACGCCAGTATCTGGTACTCCGGCAAATGCTATTTGGCGGACCTGTTCGTCGACGCCGAAGTCCGGCGGCGGGGTGTGGCGACGGCCTTGATCGAGTGGGTGGCGCAGGACGCCAAAGAGCACGGCTTCCCCGGTCTCTACTGGAACTCCCTGGAAGACAGCCCAGCTCGCGCTCTCTACGACAACCTAGGCAAGTTTCAGCAGGGACTCATCCACTACACGTACCGGCCCGACACCAACAATCGCCGCGTGAACGCGCGGTGATGTTACGTCGCGAGCGGCTCAAACAGCCCAGTCAAAGTCCGGAAGGCCAAAGGGCTGAGGTCATTTCGGACCGCCGAGCGGTACGGTGCCTGGATGGCAGTCACGGTGGAAGCATTGAGCGTGGTCGATGACGAGATCGTCGAGGCAGTGGGTCGGCTGCTACCGCAGCTGTCGCAGTCGGCGAAACGTCTCGATCGGGAAGCATTGACACAGTTGGCATCTACCGAATCGACCACCGTGCTGATCGCCCGTGACGACGGAAAGATCGTCGGTACCTTGAGCTTGGTGATGTACCCGATCCCGTCAGGGCTGCGGGCACGGATCGAAGACGTCGTCGTCGATGAGGCCGCCCGCGGTCATGGGATCGGCGCGGTACTGATCGAGCAGGCGAAGATGCGCGCGAGCGCTGCCGGTGCCAGAACGCTGGATCTGACCTCCCGACCATCCCGGACTGCGGCCAACCGCCTGTACGAACGACTCGGATTCCAACCTCGCGAATCGCAGGTCTACCGCTTCGCTCCGAACAGCTGACGCGCAGAGCCATTCGACGACTGCCAACTTCTGAACACCCGACATTGCCGCGACCCGCGCGTTCCACAGACGAGACCGACTGAGGCTAAGACTGAGCAGTCTCATCTAGCGCCCGGGTCATCACTACCGGCGGGTTCGGAAAATCATGGCTCGGGTGTGAAGTCGACCGCTTTGGGTTAGGGGACTGACTCGTTCAGGCCTTCAGTTCCTTTAATCGCAGCGTGCTGTCCTGGTTGCCGGTTGCCCGTATGGTCTTGCCGTCCGGGCTGAACGCCACCGAAGCCACCCTGCCCTCGAGACCGGTGTCGGTAACACGGATGGGACGCCCGGTGGCGGCGTCCCACTCGATGACCACGCCAACGATATCGATCGTTGCCAGTCGGTGGCCGTCTGGGCTGAACGCAACCGCTGCTACTGACTCGTTGTGCCCGATGAAAGGGCCATCAATCGCGTAACCGGTGCGCCAGTCCCAGATGCGGACGGTGTGGTCAGCCGACGCTGATGCCAATCGGTTGCCGTCCGGACTGAACGCCACCGAGGTCACCTGGCTGACGTGCCCGGTCAGGGGGACGCCGATCAGTTGAGCGGTGAGAACGTCCCAGATGCGGACGGCACCGTCGGCCGACGCCGAGGCCAAGACGTGGCCGTCCGTGCTGAACGCCACCGCGAACACCGGTCCGCCAACAGCGTCCAGGACCGCCGATGCCTGCCCGGTTGTGGTGTCCCACAATCGGATCGAGGAGTCATTGGCTGCGATAGCGACTGAACGGCCGTCCGGACTGAACGCCACCGAGGTGGTAGAGCTGGCACCTGTCTCGAAGGTGCGGACTTGGTTGCCCGATAGGTCCCACAGTCGGACGGTGCCATGGGCGCCGACACCACCGAGGACCCCACCTGCCGGGCTGAAATCGGTAAAGCTCACCTCCCCGGCAGGACCCAGTGCTACCGCCTGGTCGGGAGGAGCTGATCTGTACACGGTATTCGCGGAAACGAAGAGCGCGACGATGAGACCCGCGATCCCCGCTATTGCTGCGATCCTCGTCCACCCCCCGCCGGAGGCGCGCATTCGGGCCGGGGCCAAGCTCGGCCCGCGGCGGAAGGGGCGAAAGGTGGGACGGACATCGCGGTCCGGTCGCACCGAAATGCCTGCGCTTCTGCGGTATTGATCGCTGGGCGCGGCGCTGAATGCGGGGGTCGACCCAGCGAGCGCGGCCAGGAACCGTCGTCCGGCGCCCCGATATTCCTCGCTCACTGGGCGGGTGAACGCTGGAGTGGAACCAGCCAACGCCGCAAGAAACCGGCGCCCGAATCGGCTACGGCTCATAGCCTTTCCTCCCGTCCTGCGGTTCTTCGTCTCCTGGCAGCAGGGACTGCACGTAAAAGCTGAGCTTCTTGAGCACGACGGGGGTGCCCGTCCCGATGCCGAAGGCGATGAGAATATTCGGCGTGATCAGGCCACTGCTGAGCACGGCAGCAGAAGTCGCAGCACCCGTACAGATTTGGACTACGACCGCCGCGGCGTAGACACCTCCACCCGGTCCCTCGGGCTGGCCCCATGGCCACCCTTTGACTCTGGTGCTGGCCTCAACGAAAACGACCCCGCAGTTGACAGCTGCACCGATGCACCCCCACACGGCATACAGCCACATGCCACAAACTATAGGTGCCAGCGACAGTCCCGGTAGGGCGAAGACCTGTCAACTCCGGCCCGAACGTGGATCAGGCACAAATTTGGTGATCCGATCGGATCGGGATGTTCAGTCGCTCAACAGGATTCGTTTCCGGAGAAGATCTGGTTTTGCCCTGCCGAACACATGGCGCTTGATCATCTTGATGCGGTTGACGTGTCCTTCGACCGGTCCGCTGCTCCAGCTCAGCGTCAAGCCTGCGGTGACCGCGTCGAGGTCACGGCGCAGGCCGCGGACGAACGAGTGCAGCGCGGGCAGGTCCTCGGCATCGACGGCGGCCATCCATCGCTCCAGCTCACGACCACGCAACTCGACCATCATCGTCGCGAAGGCCCGGACGTGACCGACCAAGGCTGTGAGTTCGGCGCTCATGGTCAGGATCGCGTCGAGCCGCTGCTGATCGTCGGGATCGAGACGGGCGGGCTCGCTCATGATCCAGCTGACGACGCGACGGACCGACGGCGGCTTGCGGACTGCGCGGGGAATGTCGCCGATGGCGCGGAACGGGTGCAGGTAGTTCAGCAGGATCTTGCTGCCTCCGCGGTAGCCGAGTTCCTGGATCTCACGGAATAGCTGAGTTGCGTTGGTGCAGCCCTCATTCCATCGTTGATGCAGATAGGGCTTGAACTCCTCGAGCAGACTCGGGCGCCGCCCGGTGCCATGGTTGACGAGCAACTCCTCGACGCTGACGGCACGGGCGAAACGCCGCACGGTTCCCCGGGCCAAGCCGAGCTGGGTGCCAACGGCCCGGATGCTCACACCGTCGCCGAGCAGTGCGTGGACTGCGGCGTAGCGTTCACGAGTCCGGACAGCCCACTTGTCCGTCCTGCCGGTTGGCGGCTCGATCACCTCGGAAGTCACCGGCGTTTGCTGCTGGCGCACGACCACTGGCTCGACATCGCACTCAGCGACGGCCGTGGCACCCAAGCAGTCTCGGTGTCGGGCCACGACGCGTTCGACCGCTTCGCCGAGGTTGTGCCAGATGTGCCATCGGTCGGCAACCTGCAGAGCATTCGGCGCTCCGGCCGAGATGCCGTCGGCGTAGGCGCTGGCGCGGTCCCGGCACACGATCTCGACTCCGGGATGGGCACGCAGCCAGGCAGCGAGGGTGTCAGCGGTGCGGTCGCCGAGCACGTCGACCGGGCGCCGGGTCTCGATGTCGATCAGGATCGTTGCGTAGTGGTGGCCGCGACGCAGGGCGAAGTCGTCGACCCCGAGTACGCGGGGTGTCGCCTGGTCCGGATCGGGCAGCGCCCGGATCTGCCGCAGTAGCGTCATCCGGCTGACCGTGGCTGCCAAATGCCGGGTCATCCGGGCATCCGGACGACCGCCCAATGCCAGCGCGACCGCACACAGCAAGCGCTGCAGGATGGTCGTGCGTCGGGCATACCGCTCCGCCAGTCCTGGCAGCTGCTCAGCGAAAGTCCTTCTCCCGCAACCGGAGTTGTCGCAGAACAACCGCCTCACTCGCAACCGGATCACGACCTCTCGGCCGGTGATCGCCGTATCGGACAATCGCCGCCGGTAGCGACTATGGATCCGACGGGACGAGGTTCCACAGCCCGAACAGACGGCTGCCTCGTCACGGGTGCTCACATCGAGGTCCACTCGAAGCCCGGCCGCGGTCATGCCGTCGATCTGCAGCCCATCCAGATGCGGGAACAAGACCGCAAGCGGTCCAAGATCAGAACACCAGCGACATGATCGATCATCAAGCGCCCGTTGGCAATCCAGGTCGGGTCAATCACGCAAACTGCGCCTGATCCGCGATCGAACCGGAGTTGACACCGTGCGGTAAGGAATAGCACCCGCCGATCGGCGGGGCTTCTCCTCTATCGTGAATGGGTGAAGTTCAAGATTGCGTTCACGTCGGTGCTGTTGCTGGCGGCCCTGTTATGGGGAGTGACATGGTTGTTCGAGCATCCGGAAGTATTGGATTCCTGCGACCAGGTGCCGTGCCCGCCGGATGTGTTCACGAAACCCACAACTACACCGCCGCCGGGCGAACCGTACACGATCACTCAGAGCGCCTACAAGTGCTGCGCGTGAAAGCAGAAGCCCCACCAGCGCGGAAGCTAATTCTTTTGCTCTCGTCAGCGGGCTCGTACGCGGTCGGCTGACACGAGACCGGCCGGAGGAGATCAGAGGACCGTGGGGCCGTTGTTCTTGCCGGGCGGCACGATTCGATAGCCCAGGGACAGCACCGTAGGTCGTCGCGGCGGGACGGTCCGTAGTGCCCGGCCTGCAATCGGTTGATCAGCTCCGGTCGCATCGAGCCGTCGGGCAGCAATCCGTAGCCCGGGATCACGATTGCCGTCTCGGGGCCCTGTGGCGTCGGGGTGAAATTGACCCGAGTAACCAGCGCTTTGTGAATGGCCCGCAGGGCGTCGAGCACTGCCGTTCGCACGGTGGGTGCGAGCTCACAGAGCCGGTTCACCGAGTCGTCACGAGCGCGGACATCTCCCGCTTCGTCGGCCCAGAATGCCCGCAGCGCAAGGACATCGGTATTTCCGGGATCGACAGCCACCGCCTGCTCGAGCAGGGCCAATCCGCCTGCCACGTCGCCACGGACGAAGTTGTCCTGCGCGGCGTTATAGAGCGGAGCGACATCGTCGGCGTCATTCGCAACGGGTGCCTGCGCGCCGACGAACACCAAGGCAACACAACTTACGACGATGGCGATGGCGAATCTTCCAGCCATACGAACACAATAAATCGCTCCGGCGCCGGATGCGTTGTGCAGACGCTGGAGCGGTCATCGCTCGCCTCCGTGGGCCGTGGTTGTCATACCGTCGATGATCAGATCGATACCTGCCAGGTATTCGACCCGGTCGTCGTGTCGGCGTAGCCGGGCGGCCATGGTCCGGGTAAACGGGTACTTGTCGGGGTCGAGGCGTTGCCAGCGGTCGGCCTCGGTGTCGAGGGTCTGCTGCCGATCACCGCCCGCCCCGAAGCGGGCGTTGGTCGCGTTCTGGCCGCTGGCGCCGATCATGTAGTGCAGCAGGGCCTGGGTCGTGGTGAATTGCACGGACTCGGGTGCGCCGAGGGCTCGCACCAGTCGTCCGACGCGTTCGAAGATCTCGGCCATGGCGTCCCGCCACGGCGGGCGCGCGAGCTGAACACCGATCCAGGGGTGCGCCTCGACGGCGTCGAACACCCCCGAGGCCAAGGCGTGCAGCGCATCTCGGGGCGAGCCCTGCAGATCGGCATCCTCGATGGCGCGGGCGACGGCGCGGGTAGTGGCGGCCTCGAGCAGTTCGGCCTTGTTCGCGATATGCCACTGGATGGCACCGTGACCGGTCTCGAACCGGGTGGCCAGGGCGCGGAAGGTGAGCCCGTTCTCCCCGGCGGAGTCCAGCAGTTCGACCGCCGCCTCGATGATCCGCTCGCGGGTGAGGGCGTCGGCGCGACGTTCGGTGGTTCTGGCCATGGTTCATCTTGACACAACTGGTACGTCGTACCAAGCTGTTGGTACGTCGTACCAACCCGAAAAGAGGCATCATGACCACCCCCGTCACGATCATCGGCGCCGGACTCGGCGGCCTGACCCTCGCCCGCGTCCTGCACTTGCACGGCATCCCCGCCACGATCTACGAGGCCGAAGCCTCCGCGGACACCCGCACCCAGGGCGGACAACTCGATATGCACGAATACAACGGGCAGCTCGCTCTCGAAGCCGCCGGGCTCACCGACCAATTCCGCGCGATCATCCACCAGGGCGGCGAAGCCACCCGCGTCCTCGACCAGCACGCCACGGTCCTGCTCGACGAACCCGACGACGGCACCGGCGGACGCCCGGAAGTCCTGCGCGGCGACCTGCGCCGAATCCTGCTCGACTCGTTGCCCGACGACACGATCCGGTGGGGGCACAAGGTCACCGGGGTCGCCGGGATCGGCGAGGGCCGCCACGAACTGCGCTTCGCCAACGGGACGACCGTGACGACGAGCCTGCTCGTCGGCGCGGACGGCGCCTGGTCCAGGGTGCGCCCGCTGCTGTCGGACGCCCAGCCGACCTATATCGGCACGACGTTCGTCGAGACCTACCTCTACGACGTGGATGAACGCCACCCTGCCGCAGCCGAACTCGTTGGCGCGGGCTCGATGTCGGCCATCGCGCCGGGTAAGGGGATCCTCGTGCACCGCGAGGCCCACGGCGTCCTGCACGCCTACATCGCGCTGTCGAAGCCGCAGGAGTGGTTCGCCGACCTCGATGTCACCGATGCCGTCACCACCTACGAACGTGTGGCGGCACAGTTCGACGGCTGGGCACCCGAGCTGACCGCGCTCATCACCGACGCCGACGCCGAGCCGGTGCTACGCCCGGTCAACATCCTGCCGATCGATCATCGCTGGGACCGAGTCGCGGGTCTCACCCTGCTCGGCGACGCGGCGCACCTCATGTCCCCGTTCGCGGGCGAGGGCGCCAATCTCGCCATGTTCGACGGCGCCGAACTCGGCAGGGCCCTCGCCGCACACCCCGGCGATGCCGAGGCCGCACTCTCGGAATACGAGCAAGCACTCTTCCCCCGCAGTGCCGAGTTCGCCGCCGAATCCGACCGCAACCACGGCCTGCTCATCGGCGCCAACACCCCGGCCAGCTTCGTCGACCTAATCACCGGCAAGGTGCCCGCCGAGTAGCAGGATCCCTCCCGGCCGCGGCCGCCGCACTACTGCTACGCCATGTTTCACGACCCCTTCCAAGGAGGATTCCGTGATCGTAAAGCGTTTCGTAGCAGTGTGATTCGCTGGCCACCGGACCCGAAGATGCTTTACGGCGAAACGATGATAGGCACGACCCGCCTACCGCGAGTGCCGCCACACCTCGGGTGCGGCGGCACTCTGTCGATACTTGTTCGAGGCGTCACGGCCTCGGCACGGATGTGGGGGCCAGGCCCTCCGATATTCGGCATGCCGCCCAGCGGTCGTGTGCGTTCCCGGCCAGTTGTTCCACGAGTTCTGCGATGTCCGGCGGCAGCCGTGATCCTGCACTGGAGCAGCGGTGCGGGCGAAGGCCACGTCAATCGGATCAAGATGTTGAAACGGCAGATGTTCGGCCGAGCCAACCCGGACCTGTTAAGGAAGCGAATCTTGTTGAGCGACTAAGCAACAGCACCATCGACTTCACGAAATTTGGGCCAGAACCCCGAACGTGACCCGTATCTTCCAGGCCAACCGTGACCCGGCCGCCTAATACTGCAACTGCACTCGCATCGTTTGGTGCTGGTAGACCTGTCGGGTGGTGTTGGATCGGGTTGTGGCGGAGCTGGATTCGTTGATGGCGAGTATCGGGAGACGGTTCACCCGGGCTGAGCCGCGGGGGCGAGCGCGGGAGTACGTGTCGGGGCTGGTCGCGGGGTCTGGAACGCAAGAACGGGTGGACGGTAGCCGAACGTGCTGGTGAGGGCTGCCCGTATGGAATGCAGCGGTTGCTGCGCGCTGCGGACTGGGACGTCGACGGTGTCCGCGACGACGTGCGTGACTACGTCGTCGAGCACCTCGGCGACCCCGGAGCCGTGCTGGCCGGCGACGAGACCGGATTCCTGAAGAAGGGCGTGAAATCCGCTGGGGTGCAACGGCAATACTCCGGCACCGCCGGGCGTACGGAGAATTGCCAGATCGGAGTTTTTCTGGCGTATGCGTCCCGGCACGGGCACGCCCTGATCGACCGGGAACTCTACGTCCCGGAGTCGTGGACGTCCGATCGTGAGCGATGCCGCGACGCCGGAATACCCGACGAGGTCGAGTTCGCGACCAAGCCGCGGCAGATGATCGCCATGCTCGAGCGTGCGCTGGCGGCGGAGGTGCCCTTCGCCTGGTTCACCGCCGACGAAGCCTACGGGCAGGCAGGCTACCTGCGGGGCTGGCTCGAAGACCGCGACGTGTTCTACGTCATGGCCACCCGTCGCGACCACCAGATGACCACTCGCGCCGACCGCACCACTCGCTCCGACGACCTGGTCGGCGAGTTCGCCGCACCGTCGTGGCAGCGGTTGTCGGTCGGCGCTGGCGCGCACGGGCCACGCGAATACGACTGGGCACGCCGCCAGATCGACGGCACCTGGAAGTCCGGGCGTGGACACTGGCTGCTGGCCCGACGCTCGATCAGCAACCCCACTGAGATCGCCTACTATCTCTGCTACGGCCCGGCTTCGGCGCGGCTGGTCGCCCTGGCCTGGATCGCAGGGGCACGCTGGCATGTGGAGGAGGCGTTTCAGCAGGCCAAAGGCGAGGCCGGGCTGGATCACTACCAGGTTCGCAAATGGCGGGCCTGGTATGCCCACATCACCCTGTCGATGCTCGCCCTGGCCTGGCTGGCTGCGACGAAAACCGTTGCAGCAAAGGGGGAATTACCGACAGAGGCGACGGCATGATCGCGCTCACCTTATCGGAGATCCGTCGTCTGCTGATCGCGTTCGTGCTCACACGGCTAAATCCCGCCGAGCACGTCTGGGCCTGGTCACGATGGCGACGACGCCGACAACACCAGGCCCGGCTGTCGCACTACCGCCGCCGCGGCCACCCCCTCACCTGACCGACGTGTGCGCGGCCTCGGTAGTGCTGCTGGCGCCAGCGGCGACGCCTCCGAAGACGTCGCGATGCCCGCGCGTGGTGTCCATGTACTCGCGCACCCTGTAAATGAGACCGTCCCGCAGCTCGAAGACGAAACAGTAGTCGTTGCTGTAGGCATTTCCGGTTGCCAGCGTGGCGCTCATCGTTTCCTCCACAATCACCCGGTCTCCGTCGACGTAGAAGCCGCGAAAATCCACAGCAACGTCACTGACGAACAACCGCGAGAACTCGTCTGCGAGGAAGTGCGTGATGGCCTGCCTGCCGATCATGTGGCTGGATGCGTCGAGCGCGACCGCGGTCGCGTTGCCCGCCGGAGCGAGCCATTCGGCATCTTCGGTGAAGAACGCTGCGATCTGCTCTGCGTCGTGACTGGCGAACGCCCGCCACGCCGCCTGAACCACAGCCCGGTTGTCGATAGCCATTGCTCGACACTATGAGCATCCACGCCCGTCATGCTGGCGGTAAACGGACAAGATCATCTGAGGCCCGTCTACCCCGCCGCACCGATGAGAAACAACCTCAGCCCACGCGCAGTTGCAGTACTAAGCGGACGTCCCATAATGCCGAGTTGCGGGCGTTTGGTTGCTTGTTCACGGCATGTCGCCGAAGCCTGGTTTCTCGCTGAGGTGTGGCTATGGTTTCTGTTGCCTGCGTCGATATTCGGCGGCCCTGGTCTGGTAGTTCTCGTGTTCGCGCGCGTGGTCTGGGGGAAGGTGCGGTGTGTCGGGGGATGTCGTGGCGAAGAACCGCGTGAGCGCGGTGTTCGAGCTCACGGCCAGTTCTGCGGATCGTGGGAACATCGCTGTCTCGTAGCTTGTGATCGCGTCGTCGAGATTGTTCTCTTTGTGGATGGCGTGCGCGAGTTCTGCGCCATCGAGTAACGCGAGATTGGTGCCGTGGCCGCCGAAGGGTGCCATCAGATGGGCTGCGTCGCCGATCAAGGTGACGCCGGGGACATGGTTCCAGGTCAGCGGAGCGGGCAGGGCCCAGAAGCTGCGTGGCACATAGTCGCCGTCGATGTCGGTGAGCAGTGGACGCATGAGCGCGGACCAGTGGCTGAATTCCCGCAGCAGGAAGGATCGGACGGCCTCGCGGTCGGTGATGTCCACGCCGGCGGTGACGTGCCAGTCGAGTTCGGCGCGGAAGGCGACGTAACCGCGGACCACACCGTTGCTGTTGCGCTGGACGATCACCGCGCGGCCGTCGCCGTCGGAGGAGAACATGTGGCCGTCACCGACGATCGCGGCGATTTCGGGGTGTCTGGTGTCCACGTCATCGAATCGGGCGTCGAGAAAGCAGACCCCGAGATACTGCGGGACCGCGGCGGTGAGCAACCGACGAACCGGCGACCATGCGCCGTCGGCGCCGATGACGAGGTCGGCTTCGGTGCTGGCGCCGTTGGCGAACTCCAGTCGGTGCGTGCCACCGCCTTGCGGGGTCGCGTGCAGGAGTTTGTGCCCCCAGGCGACCGTGCCGGGACGCAGGTGCTCATAGAGCATGGTCCGCAGTTGCCCGCGGTCGATCTCGGGAGCCGCGTCGTCGCCCTCGGCGGGAGTGAACTCGGCCAGGACGGTGCCGTGGTGGTCGCGGCGGCTTTTGGCCTGGCCCTCGACCCGGGCCAAAGCCCGGAAAGCGTCCATCAGCCCGGCGTCCTCCAACGCGATCTGGCCGGCGTCTGCGTGCAAGTCCAGCGTCCCGCCCGGGTCACGGGAGTCCACGGCGGCGTCCGCGTCGTACACCGTGGGCTGGATGTCATATCCCTGCAGGACACGGGCGCACATCAGGCCCGCGGGGCCGCCGCCGACGATAGCGATACGGGGTGTGGTCATCAGGGTGGTTCCTCTCGAACGTGTTGCGGCGGTGTGGTTGTCGCCGCTGGGTGCAGGCCGGGTCGACCTCGCTTCACCCAGCTTAGGTGAAACCGTGCCAAAAGTATATCGGTTCTACATTTCAACCTGTTCTACCCATGCGCTAAGGTGGGCACATGACCGAACCAGGACGCCGCGAGCGCAAGAAAGCCGCTAACCGCCAAGCCCTGGCGGACGCGGCGCTGAGGCTGTTTCTGGAGCGCGGCTACGACGCGGTCGGCGTGCGGGAGATCGCCGACGCCGCTGACGTTTCGGTGGCCACGCTGTTCAAGCACTTCCCCGACGGCAAGGAAGCACTGATCTTCGACCAGGACGCCGACCGTGAGGAAGCGCTCGTCGCCGCCGTCTGCGAGCGCCCGACCGGCCAGTCCATCCCCCAGGCGCTGCGCACGCTGCTGCACGACGAGCGCTCTCGACAGGTCCGCACCGACCCTCACTTCCCCGAGTTCCTCCACCTGATCGAGGCCACTCCGGTACTGCGCGAGCGCGCTCGGCGCATATGGCTGCGTCACGAAAACGCCCTGGCCGCAGCGATCGTCGCCGACACCGGACTACCCGAAAACGACCCCGCCGCCCAAGCTCTGGCCCACTTCGCCCTCGAAGCCGTCAGCCTCGTCCACGGACGAGACGACCCTGAATGGGCACTCGACCAAATCTTCACCCTCCTCGACACCGGGTGGACAGCTACGACGCAGGAATCCGCTCGGCACGACAGCACCTGACCACACGACCGCGCCGCAGACGACCTTCGCACGCTCATGCCGCGGAGCGCGCGTTCGGCCACAATGATCACCGCATCCCTCGGTCGACCCACACGGAGCCGCAGAGCGAACACCCCCAGGGAACCGTTGCGAAACCGGCCCGCAGGTCAGCAGGCACAACAGCCCGCTACAGGTCTAGAACCCCCAACCCTGCTGTGCGGTTGCTGAGGCGATCTGACTCGCCTGCGCTTGACCTGTCACAGGATTCGGATCAGGTGACCAAAAGCCGGGTTGTAGGGTCTCGGAACTCGTGGCCAAATCTCAGAACGATTGGCCATAGCGTGGACCAGTTGGCCATGATTTTGAGATTCGGCTCCCTGTTCCGGCTGATTGGTGGTTGATGATCTTCGCCAGTTGTGTTCCGGGGCAGGAGGGTTCGGACTGTCGGGCGGTCATGCCTCACAGGACGAGCATGAGCTTGCCGCCGGGGTGGCGGGATTGGCTGAGTTCGGCCGCTTTCTGGATTTGGTCGAGCGTGTAGGTGCGGGCGACCGGTACGACCAGGATGCCTTCGTCGGCGAGCCGGGCGAACTCGTCCATCTGGTCGTAGCGGATCTCGGTGGTGGTCCGGACGCCCAGATCGGCCGCGGCGGCGAAGTCCGAGACGGTGAGGACACGGTCGGGGTCGCTGGTCAGTTCGATCAGGGTCGGCAGTGCGCCGCCGGCCGGGCTGGGCTGGTCGGCGCGGTCGATCCGGCCGCCGGTCGGCGCCGTGTCCAGGGCGCGGTCGACGGGACCTTCGGACAGTGCCCTGATACGTTCGGCCATGCCGTCGCCGTATGCGGTTACTCGGGCGCCGATCTGTTCCAGGGCTGCGGCCCGGGTCTGCCCGGCGGTGGCTATCACACGGATTCCCCGGTGCAGCGCGAAGCGCACCGCCGCTTCGCCCACGGTAGAGCCCGCGCCGTGGACGAGCAGCAGCTCGCCCGGCCGGACCCCGAGGTCGTCGAGCGCGCGCCATGCCGTCTCGGCCGCCATCGGCAGCGCGGCGGCCTGCTCGTCGGTGACGCCGTCGGGAATGTGCGCCCAGGTCGGCATCAGTGCGTACTCGGCAGCACCGGCCGTCGGGCCGTCGAAGGTGGCCGGGCCGAACACGCGGTCGCCGATCCGGACGCCGGTGACGCCGTCGCCGAGTGCGTCGACGGTGCCCGCGATCTCGAGGCCGAGCCCGCGCGGCAGCGGTGGCAGTTGGTCGGCGAGGAGACCGTTGACGAGGTGCCAGTCGGCCGGTGTCAGGCCGCATGCTCGCACGCCGATCCGGATCTGGCCGGGTCCCGGCTCCGGCCGCGGGACGTCGCGGAGCACAATCGCGTCAGGGGAACCGAACCGGTCGAATTGAAGAGCCTTCATGACACCCGCTTCGTGATGACAGCATCTGTTGTCGCCCACCGTACATCATGACAACAGATGCTGTTGTCGTAGGCTGGTGTGTATGCCGAGATGGGAGTCCGACGCACAGGGCCGGCTCGAGCGCGCGGCGCTCGAGCTATTCGAGTCGCAGGGATTCGACCGCACCTCGGTCGCGCAGATCGCAGGTGCCGCCGGTCTGAAGGAGCGCTCGTTCTACCGTTACTTCCCCGACAAGCGGGAAGTTCTCTTCGCCGGTGACGAGGTCGAGGCGCACCTCGTCACCCAGCTCGAGGCGGCAGACCCGGGCCTCACGCCGTTCGAGGCGCTGCTGGCCGCACTGGGAACCGCCGAGGAGATCTTTCGCCCACGCGAATTTCTGGTACGCCGGGGGAAAGTGATCGCCGCCAACCCGGCACTGGCCGAGCGCGAGCTGATCAAGCTCGACTCCATCGCCGACGCACTCGTCCCGGCCATCGAACGTCGCGGCGTCGAACCCGGCAAGGCGCGCTTCATAATCGACGTGGTGCTGGCGATCCACCGGCACGCCATGCCCCGCTGGCTGGCCGAGCCGGACACCACCCTTTCCCAGTCCGTGGCCCAGTCCGCGGCTGAGCTCAGCGAGGCGATCATGGCACTGGGTCCGACTAGCCAGTTCTGACGGCTCAGGAAATGCCAGCGAATTGCGACAACCACAGCTGGCCACACCGTGAGACAACCAAGAAACCAGCAGGTCACGCAGCCACCGTGTGCCACGGATTCTGAGACCCTACCCGGGTGCCCTTGCGTTCCGAATATCAACTGGTGCTTGGTACATGTCGGCCATGTTCTTACGGCCGTTCGCCGGATCGGTGGCGTCCCGTGTAGCGAGATGGGCGAAGACTCCTGATCCGGCGTGCACCAGTATGCGTCGAACCATTGAGCTACAACGTGCTTGGCCGATCCTCCGCTACGGGTGGAAGCTCTGCGCGAGGTACCGCAGCCGGAGCTCGGCGTTTGTCGACACGAGCGGAAGGTTTGGGACTGTATAGGAATTTCCTATGGTGCCTACTGAATTTTCGTCTTTGCTTGTCGTTCTTTCGCCGGCATACCGTGAAATAGCTCGATTAGGTGCCCGACCGCGATTCTCCGAAGATTCGTGCCCGGGGGTACGTCGCGCTCCTTTTCGTCGAGCCGTCAAATATCGCAATCGAGAGGACAGTTGACATGAGTACGGTCGAGAACGGTTCGGGAACAGGAGAACTCGTGGGAAAGCGGGCCCTGGTGACCGGCGGTACTCGCGGAATCGGAGCCGCCGTTGTGCGCCAACTCCTGGACGCGGGCGCCGAGGTGCTTGCGGCCGCCCGATCGGAAACGAGCCCGGTACCGGATGGGGCCGCCTTCGTGGCGGCCGACGTGCGAACTCGGGCCGGTGCGGAGACGCTCGCCGCAGCCGCGCAGGAGATGTTCGGCGGGGTGGACATCCTGGTCCACAACGCGGGCGGGGCGGGTCCCTACCAAGGCGCACTGGCGATCCCGGACCAAGCGTGGCAGGACGCGCTGGACTTGAACTTCCTGGCGTCTGTGCGGCTGGACTCGCTGGTGGCACCAGGGATGCGGGACCGGCGTTCGGGGATGATCGTGCACATCTCCTCGGCCGCGGTCCCCACGGTGGCACCGCCTTTCCTGCACTACACGACAGCGAAGGCGGCACTGGAGAACTACAGCCGCGGATTGGCTGCGGAGTTGGCCCCGTTCGGAATCCGGGTCAACACCGTATCTCCCGGCAGAACCGCCACCCCTGGTGGCGAGGCGACGCGGGAGCAGTGGGCACGCCTGGATGTGGGGCCGGGCCAGGACAACACCGCCCCACCGCTGGGGCGCGATGGTCGGCCCGCCGACATCGCCCACGCGGTGCTTTTCCTCGTCTCGCCGCGGACGAGCTGGCTGACCGGAAGCAGCATCGTCGTCGACGGCGGCGAATTCCCCAGGGGCTGAACAAGTTCGGAAAACAACAACGGAGGAATCCCGGCATGGGTGCATATAACGACAAGAATGCGGTGATCACCGGTGGCGGCAGCGGCTTGGGGTTCGCGCTGGCGAAGCTGCTGGTGAAAGGCGGAGCCCGAGTAGTGATTACCGGCCGCTCGCAGGCCGGCCTCGACACCGCGCGCGAACGGCTGGGCAAGAACGCGATTGCCGTCCGAGGCGATGTGACCGCACAATCCGACCTCGATGCGCTGGCGGAGCGGGTAACGGCCGAACTCGGCACGATCGAGGCCCTGTTCGTCAACGCCGGCATCGCCTCCCTCACGCCCTTCGAGTCGACAACGGAGCAGATGTTCGACGAGCTGTTCGCGATCAATGTCAAAGGCGCATTCTTCACAGTGCAGAAGCTCGCCCCGCTGCTCAGCCCGGGCGCGGGCGTTGTCCTCACGACCTCGAATGCGAACGTCCTGGGTTTGCCGGACACCAGCGTCTATGCGGCGGGCAAAGCGGCGCTGCGTTCGATGGCCCGCACCCTGTCCCGCGAACTGCTTCCGCGCGGAATTCGTGTCAACGCGATCAGCCCCGGTCCCATTGACACGGGAATTCTGGAAAACACGATGACCGCAGAGGCCGCCGAGCAGTTCAAAGCGGAACGGGTCGCGGACAATCCCATGCGGCGTTTCGGCACCCCCGACGAAATTGCCAGGGCGGCAGCATTTCTCGCCTTCGATGCCACTTACGCGGCAGGCACCGAGTTCGTTGCGGACGGAGGTGTCACCCAGCTCTGAGCGGGCTTGTGCCAGCTCTCCTCACGCAGGAGTTCGAGCAGGGCCGCCTCCGCCGGACCCGCGTCGTGGCGGACCACGGCGACGACGGGCTGGGACACGGCCGGGACCACCGGGCGAGCGAGGTGCTCGTAACCGTGGGGCACCACGGAGGCCGGGACGAGCGTCACTCCCAGTCCGTACGCGGCCCAGCGCACGGCCGTCACCGTCTGGGACACACGGGCGGCCGTGGTCGGAGTCAGCTTGTTGTCGCGCAGCACGCCGGTCAGCACACCGTCGAGCGCGCTGTCGCGGTCGAACCGCACCCACGATTCCCGCTCCAGCTCGCACAGCTCAACCCGCTCCGAGTCGAGCAGCCGATGCCCGGCGCTCAGCACCACGGCAAACTCTTCGTAGCCGAGGTGCTTGGCGTCGGCGGGGCCACGATCACAGGCCGCCATCAAAGCGAGATCCAGCACGCCCTGGCGACACAGCCGCTCCAGCTCGGCTGAACTCGGCTCCTCGAAGACAGTGACCTCCAGGCGCGGAAAGCGGCGGCGCAGCGCGCTCAGCACGACCGGCAGCTGCCGAGTACCGAAGCCCATCTGTGCCGCGACCACCAACTCCCCCACCAGCTCCTCGGCACCGCCTCGCGCCGTCGCTCGCGCCCGCCGCGCCGCACTCACCGCTACCTGCGCTTCCCGCAGGAACGCACGACCCACCACGGTGGGCACCAGTCCGGCCGGTGTCCGCGCGAACAGCGTCACGCCCAATTCCCGCTCCAGGTTGCGGATCTGCTGCGACATCGACGGTTGAGCGACATGCAGCAACTCCGCCGCAGCCGTCACCGATCCCGCTTCGGCCACGGCCAGCGCGTACTCGAACTGACGAAGGCTCATCGGCTCCGTCCCTTCCCGGGCGGACCATCACCGAGCCCGCTGTGATCGCTGCAACAACAGGTGCTACAACACCGGAGGCAGCGCGTTTACTCCACGCCTCGAGGTTCCACCGTGAACGAACATCCGCACATGCCGCGGAGCGCGCGTTTCGAGCGGACGGTGGCCCGCCTCGGACGGTCGGCCACCAACGTCTCTGGAACGTCCGCATTTACCGGGCTCCGGACGGGTTCGGTGTGGGCGGCGGTTACGTCAGCGATGCCGACTAGGGAACGGTCAATCTCAAACTCTGGCTACAAAATGCCTTGTCGGCGGTGAGTATGCCCTCGCGAGACACGACCGAAATCCCTGTCCGAAAGTGAGCGTAGCCAATCGGCCACCTCTAGTTCGGTTTCGACCGCGCACAGCGCCATAGCATCAATCCTCTATGCGAGGCTCGCCGCAGGACCACTTACCCGCGGACGAGTTCAAGACCGCACCTCCGTCAGCGGGGTGGGGAGGGGTTCGGAGTGGAGAAGGTACAGGCGCTGGGTGGCTCGGGTCAGTGCGACGTAGAGATCTGCGGCGCCGCAGGGTGATTCGAGGATGACCTGGGGTTCGACCAGGATTACGACATCGAATTCCAGCCCCTTCGCGGCGGCCGGATTCAGTACGGTGAGTTCAGGATTCAGTTCGATATCGTCCGGTGCGATGACGGCGAGGGAGCCGGTGGCGAGGGTCGCGGTACGCACCAGTTCGTCGACGGCGACGGGCAATGCTTCGGCCACATGGACCGCGATCGGTTGAATTCCGGTGCGGCGCACTGACTTCGGCGGCATCGCCGCGGGATCTACCTCGGCAAGGACCCGAGCCGCGAGGTCCATGATCTCGCCGGGGGTGCGGTAGTTGATGGTGAGGGTGCGGTACGCCCAGCGGTTGGGGACGTAGCAGTCGAGCACGTCGGCCCAGGTTCGTGCGCCCGCCGGGGAGCGCCGCTGGGCACGATCGCCGACGATGGTCATGGATTTGCCGGGGCAGCGGCGCATGATGACCCGCCAATCCATTTCGGACAGTTCCTGGGCCTCGTCCACCACGACGTGGCCGTAGGTCCATTCGCGATCGGCCGCGGCGCGCTCGGCCAGCGTCCGATGGTCCCGCTCGGCATGCCGCTCGGCCAGCCCGGTGGCATCGATGACGTCGACGGCGCGCAGCACGTCCGGATCGTCGTCGGTGTCGAGAATGTCGAGCACTCCCCGCGCATAGTCGATGCGTTCGCGCCGATCATCCGCCCGCGCGCCGGTGTGCACGACGCCGAGCAGTTCGGCGGCCTCGTCGAGCAGGGGGGCATCCGAAATCGTCCATGCCGCAGCGCCTTTACGCCACAGCAGCGCCCGGTCCGCATCGGTCAGCGGTACCGCGGCGAGGCGCGCACGCGAGCCGAACAGGTCGGCGAGCAACCGCTGCGGGGTCAACGGCGGCCACAGCCTACCCATCGCCGCACGCACCACCCCGTGCTCGGCCAGTTCGGCGCGCGCGTCAGCCGCCAGTTCGGCGCGAATACCGGTATCGCGCGCGCTCAGCCACCCCGCGCCGATCTTGTCCACCGCACGCTCGGCGAGCCCGTCGAGCAGTCCGGAACAGAAGACTCGACGGGCATCGTTGTGCCGTAATCCGCTAGCGCGGGCTGCTTTTCGCGCATCGCGAACCACCTCGGCATCGATATCGATGGTGACATCGCTCAATTCGACCTCGATCGGATCGCCGGGCAGCTCCTGACGATCCGCGATTGCCGCCGTCAGCACGTCGACCATGGCGCGACTTCCCTTGACCCGCTTGACCTCCGGCGCATCTTCCAGCGCCGTGCGGACGCCCGGCATCAGCTCGCCGGGCGTGGCGAAGACGACGTCGGTCTCCCCCAGCGACGGCAGGACGGCGCCGATGAAGTCGAGGAATACCGGGTTGGGCCCGATCATCAGCACACCGTGCCGCGACAGCTGCTCCCGCCGGGAGTAGAGCAGATACGCGACGCGGTGCAGCGCGACGGCGGTCTTACCGGTGCCTGGTCCGCCCTCGATCACCACGATCCCCGCATGCGGCAGCCGGATGATCTCGTCCTGTTCGGCCTGGATCGTGGCGACGATATCCCGCATCGTCCGCGCGCGCGGCGCGGCCAATGCCGCGAGCAGCGCCGCGTCGGTATCGGCCCCGGCGGCAGCGAGATCGAGCACGTCGTCGTGAAATCCGATGATCTCCCGGCCGCGGGCGCGCAGATGCCGCCGCCGCGCCACCCCTTCGGCACGGGCGGCCGTCGCGGTGTAGAACGGCCGCGCCGCGGGCGCCCGCCAGTCCAGCAGGTACGGCTCGTAGTCGTGCGCCTCGTCGAACAGCCCGATTCGCCCGATATAGGTGGTCGCCGCGCCATGATCCAACCGCCCGAAACACAGTCCGTTCTCGGCCGCGCGATACCGGCTCACCTGGCCACGCAGCGCGCCGACCGCCACCTCACGCCGCCACCGCTCCTCCGGACTCGCCGCGGCGGTGTCCCGCAGCTCGGCGGAGAGCCGGCCCACCGCTTGTTGCCGGACCGCATCCAATTCCCCGTACAGAAATGCGACGTATTCGCGCTCGATCGATAATTCCGCCGCATAGTCAAAATTTGACAAAGCAACCTCGCTGTGAGATACTTGAATTGGGTTGGCATGCAACACATTTCATGCGCCGCTCGATCCATGGTAGTCGAATTCCCGGATATTTGCTGAAATTCCTGACGCATCGAATTCGCGGCGAATTGCCGTACATGCGTGACGACCGCGTGCGTTGTTCCATCCGACGCGGTCGGTGTGCAGATGGGGTCAGAATCACCAGGCCGAACTGTGACCGACGATCATCGCTTCCTCGGTCGACCCACGATGTTCTGCCCGAGTCGAGCGAGCTGAGCCCAACCTTCCGCGAACACAAGGGTTGAGTGTGCCGTCGCGGCAAGGTGTCTGCTGGTCTGGCACATCAGCGGATGCGGCCGACAGCCGTGTCTCCATAGCCGCGAGCACGAATTCATGCGCGATATCGCTCTGCCACCTGCGGTTGTCAAGGCTCTGCTGCGGCCAATCTTCGGTGCCACATTCAACAGGCATCTGCCGTGGTGGTTGCAGCGACGGTTACTCGAGCTGGTTGCTGTGCGCCGCCGATGACGCGAAGGGCTCGATCGGGGTAAAGGAGTTGTGGTTAATCATTCAGAACGAGCGAGACGATACGGACGATACGTTGGTGGATGCGACCTGTGACGGGAAGAAGCACACCGCGACCGCCATGCTGGCGGACCTCCGCCTAGAGCCCGGTGATACCCGGGTGGGCGCCTGTCTGACCACTCGCGACGGCACCTTAGACCCAGACTCCGAACAATCCGTCACTAGCGTGTGTCTCAGCGAGACCGTGCTGCTCACGCTCTCGGATCGGCCGGAAATGGAGACCTCCGACATCACGAGGAGGTGATCACGCGCGGCTCGGCGTCTACCCACTGCCCTGCACCGCCACCGAGCTCGGGCACGTATTTGTAGAGCATGAACCGCCAGACGCCGAGCATGCGGGCGAGCGAGGAAATTGGTTCGTCAGGGCGGGGCGAGTATCGCGGACCTGGCGGATCTGCTCGACGTTCCTCGCCCGCGGCCGGTCGAGGTGCTGCCGCGTGATTTTGGACGCGGCTGCACGGCGAGATCAGTGCGGCGCGGAACGTCCGCAAATGCCGCCGTGCGCGCGTTCTGCGCGGCGAGATCGACTGCCGCGCAGAACATCCGATAGTGCCGAAGATCGTGTGTCTGCCGTCTTTCCGTCTGACCGCCAGACAACGGTGAGCAAGCACGGCCGTAGATCCCCGCAGTAGCACCATGCAGCTGTCGGGGTCCCGGTAGTAATCGCGCGAAAACAACGACAATGGTTTGACCAGCAGAGATGTCGGGTTTCCGGTTCGGGCTGCGGACGGGCTCGGTTAATGATCGGCTGGCTGCCGACGAGGCTGATCGGTTGTGTTGGAGGTCGGGTTTCGTGGCGACGGGTGTTCGCGGACCGCTCCTGACTCGCAAGCTGAATCTGGATCTGATCGCCGAGCACTACGACGACCTGCTGAGGTTGGCTGGATCGCTGAAGTTCGGGCACGCCACCGCGTCTCTGCTGGTGGGCAAGCTGTCCGCGTCGACTCGTCAGAACGCTTTGGCCTCGGCGTTGAAGGAATACGGCGCTATGCGCGCACGGTCTACGCCTGCCGGTATCTGACCGACCCGGACTATCGGCGCAAGATCCCCCCGCCAACTCAACAAGGGCGAGTCCATCCACGCGCTCAAACGTGGTCTCATCTACGCCCACGAAGGAGCCTTCCAGGCGCGGCATCTGGAAGCGCAGACCGAACAGGCGTGGTGCTTGACCCCTGGCCACGAACGCGGTGTTCGCGTGGTCGAGTGGGTATTACGGGCTGGCGGTCGATCAGATGCGCCGTCAAGGTCGCCCCATCGACGACGAGGTGCTGGCGCACATCTCCCCGGGCACACAGCGAGAACATCAACTTCTTCGGCTCGATCGAGGTCGACATCGATGCCGAGTTGGCTCAGCTCGGCCCGACCGGCTACCGGCCGCTACGGGGCCGCGACACATTGTTCTGATCCAGCCAACGCCCGCCTGTCGAGGCCCGTCGAACATCGCGATGGCCGGGTACGGTCGGCTATGTTGCGACGGTGAAGAAGGTCGACTCGGACAGGCTGCGGGCCCTGCTTGCTGAACACTCGGTGACGCAGGAGTGGTGGAGGTTTCGCGGCGCAGCAGGCGAGGAGTTGCTGGACGACGTACGGATGCGGGCCACCGATGCCGATCCGAGGATCCGGCGACAGACGTGGGATGCGTTGGATCTGCTTGTCGATGACAGCAATCGAGACCCTTTTTATGGACTGCTGATAGACGGCCTCACTTCAGAACAATTCCGGACGCTGCTGACCGACACCGATCCGGCGGTTCGCACGCGGGTGTGCTGGGTGGACACTCGCAATGCCCTTTATAGGGTGCCGCGCGTCACGATGGCCCTGGAACTGCTGGCTGACGGGCGTTTCGATTATGCCTGGCCGGAATGCATCGAGGTGCTGCGCAGACCGATAGAATTCAAACTTCTGGTCGGCGCGCTGGTGGATGCGCCGAGCGAAGGGTTGGGCGAGCGGCTGCTGGTCACGCTCGGACTGCCTGCCGCCACTCGTATGCCTGAGTTCTCGCCCCAACAGTCCTCTGCACCGATCGGCTGCACATTCTGGAAGTGGTGTGGCGAAGTCGTTGCCGCACACCGATGCAAACACCTCCCCGTTCTCCTCGCCCTACTGGGCAGTTCGTTCGAAATGGTCCGGTACCAGGCGATGCGGGAGCTGGAGGAATTCGGGACGGGCATCATCGACTCACTGCGGTTGGTACGCCGGGACTCGGCTGCGCGGCGAGTAGCGCTGGTGATGCTTGCCGAATTCGGGTGGAATCACATTCCGGCGGAAGATCTGGTGATGCTTCGTCGGTTGATCCGGATGAAGCAGCGAGGCGAGGCACCTGAATCGTTGTCCATGGGCATACTCGGCGGCGCGTGGTTTGCGCTGCCGACCACCGATCAGGCCGCGGTCCTGGACGCGCTCGATCTCACTGATCCGGTTCCCGCGACGATGCGTATGGGATTCGCGCTGTGGCAGGGGATAAAACCGGAGCGTATGCCCACCGACATGTGGACGAGCCGGAAAGGCGATTTCTGGACCGAGAATTCACAGCTGTACGGGCACAGCCTCTGCCCTGAGGTATTCGTCACTCCCGTGCTGGACGGGTGGACCCTGGTCTTCTGCCGCAACGAGGCACTCGGCGGAATCACACCAGGCTCGACTTCGGCACAGAGCCGGTACGAGCTGTATCAGCGGATGGAGCAATTGAGCCAGCGGTTCGGGACCGCGCACTGGTACGAACAGTTCACCATCGACGACTATGCCGACACTACGTGGAGCCAATGGTGCATCGCCCAAGACGGCGAAATCCGCATGCACTGTGTGTCTTCCGACGACGTCTATGTCTATCGGTGCGAGGAACACGATTCCATGGATTCACTCCCCGAGTTGAATGCTTGGATGGAGGCCAACGACCGCGAACGTGAGCCGCGCCCGGCGCACGAGGACCACGATCGAGCAGCAGCGTATGCGGCCATGCTGCATCAGCGTAATGGGGACGATCGCTTGCCTCCGGAAAACCAGGAGCCGGATCCAGCGGAACTCGACGGTCACTTCCCGGCGGCAGACTCCGCGCAGGACCTGGTATTCGGTGCATATGCAGCGGCACAGCGAATGTCGATAAACCTGGAGAGCCTCGGCCCGCACACCACGGTCGAAGGCGCGGGAGTGCTGGCCATACCGCACTCACTACGACACCTCCTACGCCGCGGCGCTCTACCGATCTGACCCACAACGCAACAGTTCCGGCACAACTGGATCCGACGCGTTCGTGTTGACGAGGCGACTGGCTGTGCGTCGGTCTGTCGTCCCGTCTTGACGTCCTGCGTACATCCACAGGCTTATTCAGGGACGCACCGTCCAATGATTCGGACTGAGCACGCTTCCGGATGGGTGCAGGTGCTTGACGTTTTCCGCCAGCCCAGGGCCGCCGAACCGCTGGTGTAAATGTCCTCTCATGCCGCCTATCGCACGGTTCAAGGGGCACGGCACCTTGAGAGCGCCCGACCTGAACGCCCGTTGAGCGTGTCGACACACCCGCCGTAGTACGAGATATTGCTCGGTAGTACCCATCCGGCCGGTCCGTCGCCCCGAATACCAACCGACCACATGCGAGTGTGTCTTCAGAGGAGTGCACAGTGACAGCCTTAAAAAAGTATCGAGTACCGTCGCAATTTCCGCCTTCGCGTTGATAATTTCGCCGCCTACGGAGGCATGGGCTGTGGATGGACCCCGTCTATGGTTGCGAGTTGATCAGCGCGCAGTGGGCCTCGGAGACGACTTCCTACCACCCGACATACGGGACCACAATAGAAGCTAGTTACGACGTGATCGGGACGGGCTGTAAACTTCTTCGAATAGAATCTGATGAACGCTCAGAGTGGGGAGGATTCATCTCCGCAACAAAAGGTGGCCAGGCCACCCTGAAAGATGGATCAGTGAAGAAGCTCAAGCATTATGCAGGGAGATGCCGCACAGTGGACGCCGGAGACAATAAAGGGATCGTGACCGGTAGCGGCTGTGGTGGAATCTAGGGTTTGTCTCCTAGCGACTCGAGCCGTGGAGTGCCCTCTCGCCTCGAATATCGCGCGTTCTCCGGCGATCAGACCCACGAGGCTGCGTACCTACAAGATCCGTCTGGAGGGGAGAGCCGGTAACCCCCCATACGACAATCCGGGCTTATACAGCCGTCCCGAACATCCGAAAATCAACGTAAGATTTTCTGCATCGCCCCATCCGTCCGGCCCCATCCCGCACACAGTGCTATCCGCCGGCCACTTCGTCGAACCCATCCTGGTCGCCGAAATCCACTACCGCGAAATCAGCCACGACGCGATCCTGCGGCACCCAAGCTTTCGAGGCATCAGAGCAGACATACCTCCCACAGCAGTACACCTTCCCGACAATTCCTGACCCACGAGCATCGCCACCCGGACGGCGCGGTAATGCCGAATTGAGGATGTTTGCTCGATGGTTGGCGGCCGTCTCAGATCGCTGTTCTCAGTCAAGGGTCAGGCAGAACGGATGCCCGGCGGGGTCCATGAGGACGCGTGCCCGGTCGCCCGCCGGCTGGTGCTCCGGCTTGGTCGCGCCCAACTCCAATAGCAGCGCCTCCGCCCGGTCGAGATCGTCAACTTTGAAGTCGAGGTGGATCTGCTGTGGAACGATTTGAGCGGGCCACTGCGGCGCCCGATAGTCGTCTACTCGCTGGAAACCGAGAAACAGCCCGTCCGGACGATTCAGACCAGCGAAGTTGCTGCCAGACTTGGGATGCAACTCGAAACCGGTGGCCTGATGATAAAACTCGGCCATCTCCTCCGGATCGGCACAGTCCAGCGTAATCGCCACCAGGTCCAACCGTACGGGCATGGCAACTCCTCAACTGCGGTCGCTGTGGCAAACTCCGGCATCCCACCATAGTGGTGAGACTTCCTCTCCGCGGGCCGATTCTGAACCGATTGCGGAGTCGGATGACTCGGAGTTACACGGATTCCGACCATCGCCTTCCTGGCGCACCCTCGTACCCCTTCCGGCCTTTCATGGATGCGGGCTGACCCATCCGTAGGGCGGTCGGCGCTCAATTGTGTCGTGGTCCGGCGGTGACGCCCGATCACGGTGTGCACACCAATGACGCAGGTGGGCAGCCGATTAGGGAGCTTCTCACCGGGCATCCGGACGTGATCCTGGCCGGGATCGGGTCCTGACACCAGTCCTATGTAGCCGATTATCGCGCCGTCTCGATGTCGGCGATCCAGTCCAGCGATTGGCCGTGCGGTCCGGTGTATGCCATCGGTTCCCCATTAAGACTGAGAACGAACTTGTCTCGAGTTGTGTGGGGCGGCTTGGGCAGTTGGGCGGTGAGCGACTCGATGACGCCGGTGCCCTCGTTGGCGATCCACTTGCATCGAAGGTCGCGCACCATCGTTTCGAAGGCGCGCCGCGATGGTGGGTCCAAATAGGTGAGTACGGCGCTGCCGAAGACCACGACCGTAGTATCCGGGTTTGCTGCGTCCACCACATCTGCGATGGTGTCGAGCAGGTTTCCAGCAACCAAGGCTGGCGGGTCCGCTCGTGCGATGTCGGCCGCCGCGCGCAGCCGCTGCAGCCGATGCTGCTGTTCAGGCCAAACCAGCGCCTCTAGCCATGCCATGTCCCCCGCGTCGTTGACGTCGAGCGGATTCAGGTCGATCCCCATGCGCGATACGACCTCAGGGACTTCTGAGGGCAGTGGCGGGTCCCCAGCGGTCGTGCAGCGCAGCACAACCGGCGATACCCCGTCGGCTGGATCGACGCTCAGACGCTCGTCGTAGCGGTAGCTGTATCGGTCGGGGTATAGACAGAGTCCGGCCGAGGCGCCCACCTCGATCAGCGTCAACGGCCCCGGAAACTGAGCCAACAGGGGCAGCAGGCTAGCTGTTCTCCCCGGCTCGTTCGTTTGTGTTAACCGAGCCAGCGCCACCTCGGCGACTCGGTCCCAGTGCTCGATCATCCAGGCTTTGAAACTCGGGTAGCCAGACGGCTCGGCACCGAGGAAGCGGGCCGCAGCCAACACAAGATTGGGCCTGCGTTTGTCTGCTGGGAGTTGGTTGATCAAGCCGAGTAGTTCAGGGTCACAGGCGATTCCGCGGGACCACTCCTCGGAGGAAGGCGAGTATCCGCAGACTTCGTGGTCGGCGAATCGCTCATAACGCTCGGCGGTATCCATCCATCCCCCTTATGCTGCCCGCAGGCAAGCCATCGTTGCCGAAGCTATCAGATGACCAGCTATCCGGTCTGCTGTCGCAGCTATGGACGCCCGGCCAACTGCTTGCGAACGCACCCTCATGCCGCTGGGCGCGATGCCGCTGGGCGCGCGGTGGTCAGCCGTCCAGAATGGTTGGCTCACAGAGTCTTCCAACCCGCGCACATGCCGATTTGAGGATGGGTGGAGCTGTCCCTGGCGCTTCTACTGTGTGCGGTTGGGCTGTGGCACGGGCGCGGAACGCGGCCACCCACTTCCGCCCTGGGGACGGGATAGCGGGCGCGGATTCCCGGGCGCCGAACGCGTCAGGCGGGCCGGTCCTGCCCGGCCTCCTCGGGTGCCTCGGGGCTCTCGAGCGACCACGTGATCGCCGCTCCGGGGGCTGCACTGCCCTTGTGGCCGTTGGCTATAGCCCAGGCTCTGATCACGCTGCTCGCTGCGCGTTCTTCCCAGCTCACGCTCCGCGTCCAGCGGCCATCCCGCACGCTTTCAGCGCTCATCCTGTGTGCGGTGAGAAGCCGCGAGAGCTGTTCGAACTCGGTCGGTGTCACGAAGGCCAGGTAGTAGTCTTCCCCCGATTCCAGCGACGCCAGGACAGTACCGAGGGCGAAGGCGTGCTCACCGATCTGTTCGAGGAACGCTTCGATGTAACCGACGCGATCGTCGGCTGGCACGACGAAGGTGGCGGTCCAATCCCAGGGCAGCGCTGTGGGATAGGAGCTCAGCGATGTCAACTGCTCGCGGACAGACTGGAGATCGGCCTCGCGGGAGATGACGGCCATATCCGCTATTCCGTGTGGAGATTCGGCGTCGCAAAACGATTCGGTGCCCTCAGGAGTGAGGTATGCCCGTCGTTGGGCCATGATGGCCCGCACGCGGAACCCGTCATCGGGTAGCTGGCGGGCATAGTCGTGGGCGCGGGCCGCCCTCTGTGAGGTCTGGCGCACTATGCGGTCCGGTTCGGGCGGGGCGGGCCAGAGCTGTAGGAGGTAACGGTCCAGTACTGGCTCATCATCGAGCCTGACGTCCTTCTCCCGTGCCTGGTCCATGCCCTGAGCGCAGTACCGCACCCGGTAGTCGAGCCCTTCTTTCAAGTCCAGTTCCCAGGAATCCTCACCAGCCCACTGCACCAGGAAGCTCTGCTCCGAGAGCGGGTAGAAGGAGACCTCCACGACGTCTTCCCATGCCGGATCCAGCGAGGGAGCCTGGCCGCGCACTTCGACGGTGAAACCGACGTTGCCGGTGTGCAAACCGGTCCTCAGGAAAAGTTCGCCGGGTACCGCGGCGCCGCACAGTCCTGAGTTCTGCCCGACGAACGCCTCGTCCATGCGCGCGCCGGATCCCCCGGGGGCACTCTCAACATAGATCTGGCCGTAGGAGACGTGCACCTCGCCATCGAGTCTGAACACTTCTCACACCATCCCCACCGGCGAGAGCCCACCATCGCCCGGCAGCGAGGCCCCAGAGGACGAGGGCGCGTTCATCTCGCCAGGATCGAAGCCGACAAGCTCGAAGGCGAAGAGGGCAATAGGAGTGTGGTGCGGTCTGATTCGGGAAAGGGTCATGGGCGGCAGCGTAGAGAAGCCCACTGACACGGAGCTCCCGAACTTCGGCGCATGAACACGCTGAAGCGGTTCACAGAATGCGACATTTGCTCGGCGCGCATCGTCGACCGCCGCTACCGAACGAGAACTGCGCTGATGCGCTGCGCAAGCACTCTGAGCCTCGGCTTCGAACGCACTGTATTGCCGCTTACGGGTTTGCTTCGGACCGGGCTGAGCACGCCCCTCATGCGCGTAGCGCAATTCGTACCGGCCAGGCTCCAAGAACTCGCGATGCATCCAAAGCCAACAAAGTTGCGGCTAGGCCGGTAGCCGCCGCCGGGATCGGCGTTGACAGTTGCATTCAGGCTGGTCGAGGGGCGCGGTCGGTAGTGGATCGCCGCGCACTCAACTGGTGGTGTTCACATGTTCCAACGTTGCGCCATTCGTTGCGTGAGAGAGTGCATACCGTGCTGTTGGACGACTTGCCGGACTGGATAGCCGCCTGGTGTATCGACCAGTTGGCGGATGAGCCAGTCTGCGTGCTGTTCGAGTGGCGGTCGATTTCAGAGGTGTTCGGGCTGAGGTTGGCTGGCGGGCAGGACGTCGTGGTGAAGGTGCGAGAAGACGACGGCCGCGTGGCATCGTGTGTTGCCGCGCAGGCCGCGTTGGCAACTCAGGGGTTTCCGTGCGCCCGACCGCTCACTCCCGTAGTGAAGGTCGGTGCCTTGGCGGTGCATGCGGAGCAGTACCGCCCCGAGGGGGAAATCTTGGGTGGCGACTCCCCTGATGTCGCGATGCAATACGCGGCAGTCTTCGCCCGGCTTATGACCGAATTGGTTGGCGTGGCCGTCTCGCCTCCGTTGCCGAATCCTCGCTGGGTGCGGTGGGATCACGCGGATTCCGGCTTGTGGCCGGCCATCGAGTTCCTTGATGAGCGCGACCAGAGCGGTGTGCCTGAGTACGTCATCGACGCAGCCGAACGGTCCCGCGAGCGGTTGTCGGCCGCCGACTTGGCGTGTGTGCTGGGTCATGCCGACTTCGAAGCTCAGAACCTCCGTTGGCGCGACGGTCAGGTGTGGACCGTTCACGACTGGGACAGCTTGGCCTGGCAGCCGGAGGCGGCGTTGACGGGTGCGGCTTCTGGCGCGTTCACCCGCGCGGTCGGGCCGCCGATCCTTGCACCGATTGAAAGCTCTGCCGCGTTTCTGACGGCTTATCAGGATGTGCGGGGCCGCCGGTTCAGCCTGGAGGAGCGGGAGGTCGCGTGGGCGGCCAGCGTATGGGCGGCATCGCACAACGCTCGATGGGAGGCTCTGCATGGCGCCCCGCGGATGTGCTGCGAGGCTGTTCGCGTGCAGGCGCCCGAGCGCCTACGTCGAGCTCGTGCCTAACCCGCGATCATCGACTCGAAAACCGCCGACTCCGGATTCAAATGGACCGCGCTGGGAGCCAGCCACATCGGCGTCGAACCGATCTCGGGACCAGTCACCGACCGGTTGTATCGGATGCAACATCGTTGCATCTGGTGATGACCAGAACTGACCAGCTGTTCGCCGCCATGGTCGGTGTGCTCACGACGCTAAGGGGTAATGAGCTCGGCGCTCGACGGAAGCTGGGATGGCAGGGCTTTCGCAGCGGCGGGCCGCCGCCTCCACCGCCACGCCCGGAACCGCAGCTGGGTAAAGACCGCGATTCGCCGCTTCGCCGACGCGTTGATCATAGGCTGGCTCCCGGGCACTGGCGCACACGCCGACAGCTTCGGCGCACTCATCCTGGCCGGTCATGACGCGCAGGGCTATCTGAACTATATCGGATGCATAGGAACCGGTTGCACCATGAAAACCCGCCAAATCCTAGGCGCCACACTCGATCAGATCGCCCTGACCCACCCAGCGATCGCCGGACCCATATCCCGCGAGATCCTGCGGGCCGGACACTTCGTCGAGCCAATCCTCGTCGCCGACATCGCCTACCGAAACTCAGCAGACGGCTCGCTACGCCACCCCAGCTTCCGTGGAATCAAACCCGATGTACGCCTCAAACCGTCAAATTGCCCGCTCCAGACAGCCGACCAGCTCGCGCTCGCAACGCACCATATTGCCGATTAGGCGATGTGGTCGTGCTCGTGGCCGGACATCACGAGGAGACCGTGGATACCCGCGACGACCTCGAGCAGGTGGGGGTCGTCGTAACGATCGAAGGCTGCGGTGACCGCGCACAGCGCCGGTCCTTCGTTGAGCCAGACGACCAGTTCGCGGTAGGTCGGTAACGCCCGGTTCCAGAAAGTGTTGCACGGAAGGAGAAGTCCGTCTTTCTGTCGGCAGCCCCACGTGACGAACTCGTAAAGTCGGCGGACTGCGATATCGCAGTCGAGGTCGGCCCAACGCGACAGCCGAGGTGCAATCGTGTCCTCAGCCAAACCCAATGCGCACAACAGAGTCTCGACGGACTCGTGTGAGGAGTCGCGGGTCAGCAGATCGTGCCAGAGGGCATCGAAGACAGCGCCGATGGCCTCGGCCTGCGGCCAGGAGGTCCAACCCGCCCTGTGAAGTTTGTCGTAGAACACTTCGATGTCGGGCATTCGACTGTCATCGCTGTGCAGTAGTTGCAGAATCCGTCCGGTCAAGTAGTGCAGATCAGCGGCGGACCCAACGGTGTTCAACACGCTGAAGGCATAGGCACCCAGTTCGGTTCCGGTCAGCTGCTGACGCGGGCGTGTGAGGAGGGGAGCGTAGTCGTGCGCCTTCTCGCAATGCGGGCAGCAGTCGATTGCCGCGGGTGGCCGGATCGAGCCGAAGGCTCCGTCGAGCGCCTCCAGCGCCAGCACGAGCCCACGATCCGATTCGATCTCGAACGGCTCACCGCGCGATCTGCACGACAGCCGCCTCTCCACCTCCATGCCGCACAGTATGCCCAGGTCGCCCACAGCAAGACCATTCAATTGTTCAGCGCTTCGAGAACTTCTCGCAAATGCACTCTCTTGCCGCTGGGCGTGCGGTTCGAAGCGGCCATGCGGCACGTTCGAAAGATCAACGTGCCGAGATCATCTCGACGGCCTCAACGCACCATATTGCCGATGCGTGGTCGTTCGACCATGCGCTGGTGACGACGCGGAAGTGTTGGTCCAACGTATTGTTCGAGCTGTGTTCGACGTTTCCGACGGGCTGGCCGTCACCTATCAACCCGAGGAGATCATCGGCGTGGGTGAGCTACATGTCTCGGCATGCGTACCACCTTTCGCGGGCGCCGCTGTCGGCTACTTCAACGACTCGGACCTACAGGAGTGGGTCAGCGCGCTACAAATCTATCCATGGAAGCGGGACGCTCGAATTCGCGTTTCCGCTGATCTGGGCGACCACGAGACTGTTGACCTGGCCGCCTTCGTTCTGACGGGCCGTGGTCAACTTGCGGTCGCGGTTCATCTCGCGATGATCGATATCGATGCTCATTCTCCGACCGCCGCTACCGTGACAGAAACTCGTCTCCTGGTCCCGACGAGCTACCAAGCCATCAGCACCTTCGCACACGACCTGGCCGCCGCGATCGCTAATGCTGGAGGTACAGCCCATCTGGACATCGACAGGCTTGAATAGCGCCAACGTCCGCTCCTGCCGCGTGGCGGGCGTTCTGCGCGGCGAGATCGACTGCCGCGCAGAACATTCGATATTGCCGAATACAGGATGGCTTTGAACCCCGCCGGTATCGAGATTTGAACGATTTCGCGGCAGCACCGGGCAGTGTGCACGTGTCGAGCGGGTGGACGCGAGGGTCAGCGATAGGGGTTCCGGACTGCCGAGAAATCAACGGATAGGGCGTAGTCGTGGGGTTACCAGGGCTCGTTCGAGTCTCGGGGAGGGTCACTCGTCCCAGTCCCAGTGCAAATAGATCTCCTCGGTGAGGTTCGACTCCCGCACGCCGGGGGTCTGGTCGTGAAAGGGGGTGCGGGTGTCGAGGGAGTGTGTGAGGGCGTCGAAGAATTCGAGCAGCGTGTTGGCCCACAGGGTGCCTTCGAAAGCGCCCGAGCCGATACCCAATTCGATGACGTGACCGTAGGTCGGTCCGGGGCGGTGCTCGACGAACAAGATACCGGCGTCGATGGAGTGAGCGATCGGAACCCATTGGTGGGCATGGCCGTAGAGAGTCTCCTCGGGAATGCCTATTGCTCGATTCTCGGCGCTGAAGGTGGTTCGCCATTCGTGACCGGCGAGGATCCGGTCGATCGAGTCGAGCATGTACCCCATCGGCAGGAAGTCGGTGCCTTCTACGGCATTCCCGTCGACATACACGGTGCCGTTGTGATGTTCGAGCAGCGCCCGGACGTCGGGGTGCAGCGCGAAACCGTGGACAGTTTCCAGGTGCGCGATCTGTTCGGCGGTGGCGCCGGGTTGCAGGGTCGCGGCGGAGGCGGGCGAGTACATGCCGAGCTGATGCAGGAAACGAGTCCAAACCTGGTCGAAGGTACGCGGAGCCGGATGGGTCATGCGGTGACCATAGCGACCGGTACTGACACCGCCCTGGTGGGCAATGTTCGCAAAGCTCCTGCATTCGTGAGGCTGACATCAGTCAGAGCGAGTGAGCGATAATGCCGCTGGGCGCGCGTTCTGCGCGGCGAGATCAACTGCGGCGCAGAACATTCGATAGTGCCGATGTCAGTGCGTCAGAAGAGGATCGACTGTGGCGCGTCACATGCTGCGGTGAGAGTTGATGGCTTGGCTGTTGTTCACCCGGTCTGGGTGAACAACAGCCGATGGTGTCAGGCGCTCGCGAGCTGTATAACGAGCAGCGGGTTCTGCCTCGGGGTGCTCAAGGGTTGACCGGTGGCGAGGTGGGGTCGGCGTCGAAGTCACGGGTCGTCCAGATGGCCAGTGCAGCCAAGATAAGTAGCGCGCCGGCGAATATCAGTACCGCGGGTAGGGCGAGGTGGTCGACGACCACGCCACCGAGCAGTGCGCCGAGGCCGATGGCCAGGTTGAATACCGCGACCCAGAGGGCGGAGGCGGCTTCCACCGCGGTGGGTGCCGCCTTGATCATCCAGGTCTGCAGGCTGACCGACGCGCCGCCGAAAATCAGTCCCCACCCGAGCACCAGCAGCACCCCACTGGTCGGGCCTTCGCCGAGCAGTGGGTAGAGCAGCACCAGCCCCGCCAGGCCTGCGGCGATCCCGAGCACGGTCGGTCGCATGGCTCGCCCGATGGCTGCGCCGGCGACAAAATTTCCGACAATGCCCGCCACGCCGAAGCCCAGCAGCAGCGGACCGACGAACTCGGCGCCGATTCTGGATAGTTGCTGCACGATCGGCCCGATGAAGGTATAGGCCGCGAAGTGTCCGGTCACGAGGAGGAATGTGGCCAGGATGCCCGCTCGGGCGCCGGGGTTGCGGAACTGTTCGCCGAGCTGGCGAAGGCTGACCGGCTCAGTGGCGACCAGCGGCGGCAGGACCGCGATCAGGACCACGGAGACCAATAGCGCCAGAACGCTGAGTGCCCCAAATGCCAGACGCCAGCCTGCGAACCCGCCGAGTGCTGTCCCGAGCGGGACACCGAGGACATTCGCCGCGCCGACCCCTCCGAAGATGACCGCCGTGGCTTTCGGTACCGCCGCCTCGGTCACCAACCGCACCGCCAACCCCGCGGCCACCGCCCAGAACCCGCCGATCGCGATGCCGACCAGCACTCTGGAAACCAGCATGACCCCGAAGTTCGGCGCCACCGCGGATATCGCATTGGCGGCGGTCATCAGCCCCATCAGGACGATCAGCAGTACCCGGCGGTCAAGCCGTCCGATCACCAGCGGAACCACCGGTGCCGCCACAGCGGCCACGATGCTGGCCACGGTCACCATCAGCCCGGCCATACCCGCGGAGACGCGCAGCGCTTCCCCGGTCGGGGACAACAATCCGATCGGCAGTTGCTCGGCCGTCACCAGCAAGAACGTCCCGATCGCCACCGCTACTACGGCCCACCAGCGATTCGTCTGAAGTGTGACCGGTTCAGCCGCGTGTTGTGTCTCGATCAATGTTGTCTCCTCGATTTGGTAGCGATCGTTCCCATAAGGCAGACGATAATACGGGAGCGATCGATCCACAACAGTGGTAGCCTGGCCCTGTGCCAAGACCGCGAGAATTCGACGAGCAAGAGGTGGTCGCCAAGGCTGTCTCCGTGTTCCGGCGTCGCGGCTATCACGCCACCTCGGTCCGTGACCTGGGCGAGGAACTCGGCCTGAAATCCAGCAGCCTGTATCGGACCTTCACCGACAAGCACACGCTGTTCCTGCGCGCGCTCGACCACTACCGCGCACACGACTCGGCCGCATCCCGCGACCGTCTCGAAGCTCCGGGTACGTGCCGGGATGTGTTGCGCGACTGGATGATCTGGATGATCAGCGGTGCGGCCGACGCGGATGTCGCCGACGGATGCTTCGTGGTCAACACCGCCACCGAGCTCGGTGCCACCGACACCGACGTGCGACAACGGATCGAAGCCGCCTTCGATGCCACCCGTGACACACTCGCCGCGGTCCTGCGCCGCGGGCGCACGGCGGGCGAGCTGCCAGCCGCCCTCGATATCGACGCCGCGGTCGAATCCCTGTTCACCACCGTCCTGGGGCTACGAGTCAGGGAGCGCGCCGGGCACGACCAGGCCAGGCTGGTCACCGCAATAGATTTCGCACTCGATGCCCTCCATCTGGCGCCGAACAAAGGTAGCGGCAGTGACCCCCTGTCACCACAGGTGACATAGCCGGGGTGCGGGGTCGGGGTGAAGTGCGTGGCGTCCTCGTAGAGGTGGACGCTGACGGCGATATCACCGACCTGTAGGTCTTGAAGGCACGGCCCTCGAGCGCGGCGCGCGGTCGACGGCGGGCCGCCGTCGACCCCAAGGAGATCCGGTTCCAGCCGGAGTAAGCATCGCCAGGAAGGCAGCGGCTAGGTTGGGTGATCCAGAACACCTACCGGTGGAGCAAGTCTGGGGTGGCGTTGACCTAAGGGCAGGGGCGCACCCTAGGTGCATGACAAAGATGAACCGTGGGCACCAGACTGATTCGTCCTGGACCGGTATGGTGCCGGTCGAGGACACGGCGCTGGCCGTGACCGACACTGGTGATACCGGTACTCCGGTGATCTACCTCAATGGCTCGTATGCCAATCAGAAGCATTGGCGCCGCGTCATCGCCGACCTGGGTCCGGGCTGGCGGCACATCACCTATGACGAGCGGGCCCGCGGCCGATCGCGGCGTTCGGCGGATTATTCCTTCGAGGCGTGCGTTCGCGACGTCGGTGTCGTTCTCGCGGCGCGGGGGGTAGACCGGCCAATTCTGGTGGGTTGGTCCTACGGCGCGGTGGTGGGGGTGCACTGGGCCAGCCGAAACCCGCACCGTGCCTTGGGTGTGGTCCCGGTCGACGGCGCGTACCCATACGACTTGTTCAGCCGCGGCAGCATGACCCGCGACGATGTCCGCCGTCTGTTCCGCCGAATGCGCTGGGCGTTTCCGGTGGCCCGCCGGCTGGGCATGGCCGCCCGGATGACCGGCGATCAGCACGCCGAAGTCAACATCGAGCTCAACGAGGTCGTCGCCGAGATCGAGCCGGTGCTGGACAATCTCACCGTGCCGGTGCGCTGGGTGGTCGCCTCAGGCGGCAACCTCGGCGGCGAGGCCGATGAAATGCAGATACAACGGGCCAACCTCGGCCCGGTGCTCGCCCGCAATCCGAACATCGAGGTGAGCGCGACCGTCGCCAGCAACCACTCCAAGGTGCTGAGCAAGGACTTCCGTGCCATCGCCAACGCCGTGCGCGAAGTCGCCGCCGTCGGCAGCGGGAGCCGTTGAGAACATGACGAGTGGTCTGACGATCGGCCAAGCGGCGGCCTTCGCGGGTGTCACAGTGAAGACCGTGCGGCATTACCACCGGCTCGGCCTGGTCGAGGAACCCCGCCGCGACAGCCTCGATCACCGACGCTACGGTTCGTCCGACGTGCTGCGGCTGGTCCAGGTCCGGACCCTGGCCGAAGCCGGCGTGCCGCTGGCCGAGATCGGCACCATGCTCGGCGCCGATCCGCAGCAGTTCGCCGCCGACCTGGCCCAGGTCAAACAACGGCTGACCGATCGGATCCAGGAGCTGATCGCTCGCCGTGACATGGTGGACCGGCTCGCCGCCGGAAACCGGCTCCTGCTGCCCGACCGCGCGTGCGCGCTGTTGGACCGCGCCGCCGACCTCGGCTTCCCCCCGGACTACCTTGCACAGTCCCGAGAGAGCCTTGTGCTGGCCAAGGCGTTGGTCCCGTGGGACTTCGACGACTTCCTCACCCAGATCGAGCACTCCCTCGACGACGCCCAGTACGTGACCCTGCTCAAGCGCAACTGGGAGGCCAGCGGATGGGAACCCGACGATCCGCGGGTCGCCGAACTCGCCACGGCCATCACCACCCACCTTCTCGCCAACCCCGAGCTGCTGGCGATACCCACCAGCCTCCAAGGCAAGACCGACACGGCGGCCCGGTTTGGACTGATCAACGATTACCAGGCGCAGATCGCACCCGCCTGGGGCCGACTGATGGCGCTGGTCGAAGCCGACTTGCGCTCGGCAGGCGTCGATATCAGGGGCACACCACCATGACCGTTCTTACCGAACAATAGTCGCCACCGAACGCGGCGATGTTGTCCCGGATCCACCGCAACGCCGTCAGCTGGTCGAGCAGACCGAGATTCGCGGGCACCTCGGTCCCGTTGCCGAGGAAGCCGAACATTCCGAGCCGGAAGGTCACGGTCACGACGACCACGCGTTGTTCGACAACCAGCGCGCATGGATCGTATTGGGCGAGATCGCCGGCACCAGCGACGTTGCCGCCACCATGGATCCAGACCAGCACCGGCAGCCGTTCGTTGTCGCCGACATCGGCCGGCACTGTGACCGACAAGCGCTGGCAGTGCTCATCCGTACGAAGATCGTCGCTGCCGATCAGTTTGTCGAACAATTTCGGTGGCAGTTGCGGCGAGGCCGGGGCCCGTTCGAACGCGTAGACCCGCGCCTCGTACCGCACGACCTGAACGGGAGGAGAGAATCGTTCCGCTCGCGCGTATGGAATGCTGAGCGCCCGCACCACATCGCCCATCTACGAACTCGAACACGATCTTCTACTGCGCCGCAAACGAGCCGAAAACGAGGCTGGTACGGCGAAATCGAAGGCATCGAGACCGGTTGTGGTGCTGAACATCCGGTATTGCCGAGATGCGTGTGTCGGCTGTCCTGCTATCGCGGGTGTCGCTACGAGCCCTGGGTCCAAGTGGCCACGAAATATCCCACGCCGCTGGATGCCGGACCTGCCAGCAGTTCTGCCTGGAATCGCTGTCCGTCAGCCGCCCCGGCAAGGACCTGCCATGCCGCTCGGCCGGTTGCGTTCAGCCGATTGGACAACGCCGGATCGAGCCAACCCAGCCCCTCGGTGTCGGCCTCGCCGAGCGCAGCTGCCACCTCGGCGTCATAGCGCCCGGACCGCTCATCCGGGTGTGGCCGCACCGTGACACCCCTGACCGCCGACCCTTCTCCCATCACCAGCATCGCGACCCGCCCGGCGCGCCCGGCCAGCTCCCACCCCAGCCTCGCGCAGTCCTGCGGTGAGGCATCGAACGACACGGCCTGGTACTCGACCCGTGCCATGAGCACTCCAGGAGGGCGGCCGAAATCGAGAAGCCAGTAGCCGAGGGAAAGAGACAATGGCAACGGCGCCGACTCGTCGTGATCCTGTCCCCAGCCGCCCCACCAGTCGATGCCGTGCGCCCGCAGGCTCGGATACGCACCGGCGGGGTGGAACGTCCTGGTCGTATCGTCACCACCCACAATCACCACGAGTTCGGGTGTCGTCTCATCCGCAGGGCGCGCGCCGAACCCCTCGAAGACGGCAGCCCTGCCGTCGATGCCCAACTGAGGAAGATCCAGCCGGCGAACGGATTCCGCGCAGGCAGCCCGCAATTGGTCCCACTGCGAGGCGGCCTCCCCGGCAACGTCGGGTATCAGTCCCGGCGGATGTGGGCATACAGCGGCCGAGATCAATGCCACGGATTCTCCTCACGATCATGCTTCACACCACCTTCGCACAACCGCGGGCACCGGCCGAACAGCCACTCTCGCTGAAGCTATTGCAGGGCACGGTGATCGGCGACGATATGCGACAGAAGACGACCTCGAGACAGCAGCCACGACCGATTCCGAAAGTCATCGAACCTCTCGATATCCTGTAATGCCGCGTGGCGGGCGTTCTGTGCGGCGAGATCAATTGCGGCGCAGAACATCCGCTCTTGACGATGAGCGGATACAGGCTGAATTGACGTCTGGAGCACAGGCTGGGCACTCGCCCTGGTCAGGAGGTTCAGTAGGTCGGCCAGTTACCCGGTGTCATGAGTTCGAGGAGATGCTCGTCGGGATCCCGGAAATAGATGCTGCGTCCGCCAAGTGCCCAATTGGTCCGGCCTTCGATCGGGATGCCGTGCGCGTTCAGGTGAGTTTCCCACTCGGTCAGTTGGTCCTCGGAGACCGCGAAGCACACATGGAGCCGGCCACTGCCGTCGTGGGGTGGGATCTCGCCGTTCGGCAGACCCGGTTCGGGCAGCACTTTCGGTTCGAGCGATCCGCCGCGGCGGAACAGCAGCAGCACATTGTCGCCTCCGATGTCGAACGCGCACAACGGATCCGCTTCGAGAATCGGTTTCAGTTGCAGCACATCGGTATAGAACTTTCTGGCACGACCGAGGTCGTCGACATACAACGCGGACTCGATGATCCGGTCAAGTTTCGGCACAGTTCGCTTCCCTCCTCGATTACGGTCTCGGAACCATCGTGCAACCTCGAGCCCACTCGAGGTCCAGCGTTGCGTGGATCACAGACACACGGAGCATGAGCATGGGTCCGCGTGGGCGGGGTTCAACTCGCCTGGCCCAAGCCTGAACCCGATTCACACGAGCGGGCGGACCTCCTCGGCCCCGAACGTCCTCGTCGGCGTTTGTCGTGTGTTCGGCTGGTGTGGTCGCCTCGGCCGCCGCAGAACACGCTCTCACGCAGGGTTTGGTGCCACAGTGGCGTGCCCGCACGGCGGAATCCCAGTGGATCGCCGCCGCGCTCGGCTTCCGCGAACTCGGTGCGCAGCTGAGCTTTCGGCTGGATCCCCTACCCGGACAAGGTTGGGGCAGGTGAATCCCGGGCCGACGGCCGGAACCATCCTTGCCTCCTGCGAGCGACCGCAGTATCTGCTGTCGCCGCGGCCCGCTCGGTTCAGGCTCGCCGAGCCGAGGATGGCACGAACGCACTGACAGGCCGAATTGAGTGCCTCCGGCTGGTTCGTCGCCAGGGACGAGTCAACCGAGTATGGACCTCGGGATCTGCCGAATTCAGGTGCTTACAGTTCGGCGCGCCAGCCTGTTGATCGGCTAGTCATTGCGACACTTTCACCTTGCTGGATAGCGTCCGGGTGGGGTCGACTGACGCTTTGCGCTGGCAATCCGGCCCGTCAGGGTGAATAGAGGTTCGACTACGGGACAGCGGTAGACAGCGACGCTACCGCCGCTGCGGCAGGAGAAGGCCGACCCGCCGTTCGCGACGCGGCGCGTCTCACCAGGGCCTCGTGAATTCCATCGCTAACATCGCGCTATGACCTTGCCCGTGAGCAGCGACATCAGCGCCGAGGTGCAGGCGTTTTTCGATCGCTACGTCGCCGCGTGGCACGACCACACCTCCCCCGCGCAACAGCGCGAGGACACGGCGTGGGTGCTGGAGTTCTATGGGGTTCCGATTTCCCTGATGACTCCTGCGGGCTACATCGCGTTCACCGACCAGCGTTCCCTGCTCGAGGCATACGGTCAGGAACTTCAGCGCCTGAGCGACGACGACTATGCCGACAGCATTGAATCCGGACGCAGCGTGCGTGTCCTCAACGACCTGGCAGCAGTCATCGAAACGACCTTCACCAGAAACGACCGCCAGGGCCAAGTGATCGAAAGTTACCAAGCCACGTTCCTCGCCGCACGTACCGACCTCGGATGGCGATTTGTATCCATCGTCAACACCCCCACCGAGGCGGGCTAGCTCTTCACCACTGATAGCCATCGGGATTCAACACCGGCATACAGAAGGCCGGGGCCATGCAATCCCTAGTTATCGGCAGCTGCAATCCAATCTACGTTCACTCAACACCCGATTGTGGACCTGGGATGCACCCGACGCGCTATCCGTAGCCGCAACCGGTCACGCTCAACGATCAACCCGCTAGAACATCTCGGTACCCGCAATGCGCGGTAATGCCGCATGGCGCGTGTTTGGGCGGTCATCCAGAAGGTCGACTGGCACGCCTTCTCAACGCGCAAATGCCTGCGGGCTCAGGATGTCTCTGTCCGTCGCTTTCCTGCGTCTGCACCTGCTCGAGCGGATCTTGCGGGCGATACGAGCGCCACATATGGTGAGGCCATGATCTTTTCCTGTGGAAAGGGCGTCCTGCGCCCCTGCCGGTGACCCCCGGCAAGTGGCTGGATCCCGGCGACGCCGATGACCAGGCCACTGTTCGTGCCGACGCGTTGGGTCCGCAGCCGCAAACCGAGGCGCTGTCTGAACCGGATTTCGGCATGGCCATCAACAAGATTCAGTTCGACATACAAGTCGAATTCCGCCGCCCACGCCGCTGGCTGCTCGCCGACATGCTTCCGATCGTGCGATGCGACCGGATCATGCCCTGTATCGACAGTGTGCCACTCACCGACCTGATCGACAGATTCGAGCTAGAGGCAGGTATGCGGCCGGCAGGTGGGGCATACGGGGGTCTCATCCCGGCGTACTCTCGGTGCCTCCGGTTGGATGACCACTTCCATGGAAGGTCCACCATGGCAACGGGATCCAAGACGCCCGTGCTCGTGTGTGAATGCGGTGAGTGGGGCTGCTGGCCGCTGCTGGCCGAGATAACCGTCACTGACGACCTTGTGCTCTGGGATTGCGCCGAACAACCCGATCGCCGGGCACGCGACTATGGCACGTTCGGTCCATTCCGATTCGACCGCAAGCAATACGACCACGCTCTCCGGAACCTGATCAAGCCGATCAGATCAGACATCGCGTGAACCACGGTTCGCCGCAAGCCTGATCAACGGAACTCGCTGCTCGCATCCCGCGATGCACGCTCATGCCGCATGGCGCGCCGACCGGACCGGCCGACTCGGGATTGTTCGACGGTCGACTCCGAGCTGACCGGATCGACGATGAAGCTCGCTACGCAGCGTGCACTCACGAGACCGGCGGCGACGGCGGGCCGGTCGCGCCGCCGAGCGCGCCGGGCGAGATCAGAGACCGCAGGGCGTGCCGGCGGCGTCCAAGGCAGCGGTGAGAGCGGGATCCCCCATCACCCTGTCGAAGTCGTCGAGGTTCGTCGCGGTCTCGAGCCGACTCAGCTGTGCCGCAGCAGTATTGAGCGCGTCTTTCAACGCGCCCGGGTCTGCGGCGTCCGCCACGACGCGGAGGTCCCCGGCGGTGTCGAGGTAGATCTGCCGCAGTTCGGAGAACGAGCCCGCGCCGCCGAGTGCTCCGAGCCGGTTATTCAAATCGGTCCAGGCCTCATTGAGGGCGGCGCATGTCGCCTTGTCGTCGACCGCTCCCGCAGTACCGGCAACCGCGGTGAGTCCGCAAGTGACGACCATCAGCGCCGACACGACAAAAGCTGTTCGTCGCATGGGCATGTCCCTTCTCCCGAGGCGATCCCCGGCACCGGACATCTTCTCAGCACAGCGAAGTGGTGCGCGACGCGGGGGGAAGAGTCCGGCCCGGACTGTGCAGGCATCGGCGGAAGGCCGTTTCGAGGTTGAGCCTTACCGACGCTGTTGTGCCACCAGATCAAAGTCCGATGCGACGAACGTCCTGATCCGAAGACACAGTCGACCCGTCCCGCTGCTCGCCGCGGCTCGAAATCGGACGCGGATGTCCGTCGGCAAACGTGCTGTAATGCCGCGACCCGCGCGTTCGCGAACGTCTGCGTCTGCCGATGTCAGGGCGATGGCTTGGCGTCGATCTCAACCCCTTCGAGCGCTGCCAGCACCACGGCTATGTCGCGCACTCGCTCGAAATACTCCGCTTCGTACTCATCTTCGAGGTGCGGCAAGATCCTGCCCAGCGACTCAATGCATTTGACCAGAGCGCGGCGACGGCGATCATCCAGTGCGTGAGACAGGGCAGTATGGACGCAACCCGCCGTGGCCCCATCCAGCATCACCAGGTCCACGCCCGCGATGTCGACGCCACGTGCACGTGGCGGAAATGGGGCTTGTCGATGCTCGCCCCATAGCCGCTCGAGCGATTGGCGACTCGGCTTGTCCATACTCGAAATCTTTGTCCCCCAAGCTTATAACCGCGATACCCGAGTTCCGGCGGGATGTCGAGCCTGGATGCCGAACGCACGCTCATGCCGCGACTCGCGCGTTCCGAGCGGATGGTGGCCAGCCGCGTATCGGTTGGCCACCAACACCTCTGAAACGTCCACTATTGCCGAATAGGCGCAGCACAGCGAGGCTCCTCGCGTCGTAAGCCCCCGCGTGCCGGACCAACTCGACAGACGAACTCAGTCGCCGACTTCAGAGCCGCGTGGCAGCTCACTACCGGGGGCGCACCACCCGGTAAGACGATCCATCAGATCAAGCACATGTTCTTCGGCAGGATCCTCGTAGTTCCGCAAAACCCCTGCCCGCGTTCTGATTTGCAGACGTGCGGCAGTACAGGCGCGGATAACGTCTGCGAGAGCGATTCCCGACGATAGTGCGGCCTCGGCAACTACAGCCAGTGCAGCACTGGGCTGTTCGCCACTGGCTGCCGTCACGAGATCGCCGGACAATCGCGGATCCGCGCCGCGGCCAGCGCTACGGAGGGGTCCGGCCAACGCGTCAGCCGGTTCGGAGCTGCTCACACTGCCAGTATGAGGGCGTCCACTCAGCACTTTCTCTGACAGGGCAAACCGGCCTTCGACCCAACACCCAATCGGTGTGATTGCGACTCAGTGCCAGATCCTGACCACCAACTCACCGCGTGGATTCGACCCAATCCTGCCTCCATAGACCGGGACCACGCCAGTCATACTGCCCGTTGCTGTAACGCAACGTCCGCACATGCCGCGACCCGCGCGTTCGCGAACGTTCGCCTCTGCCGAATGTCGTGTACTCCTCTGGGAGTCCGCCTCCGCCGGGCGCTCGATGATCGAACACCCGGCACGGTCTCCATCGCCCTGGGCCAGGTCAACCCGGTCCCCTCACAAAGATGGCTCCGGTCAACCGAGATGCCGACGTAAGCGGCATCTCGGTGAGTGCCGGAGCCACCTTCAACATCGTGATCCGATGGAGGATGGGGACCAGGTGATCGTCCGGAGAGCGCGTCGCCGTCAATGACGCACTGCGCCGGTACCACTCAGGTCAGGTCGCAGGTCCAAGCGTACTATTTGCGATCCGCTCGAGCGCGCTCCGAACTGTAGGTGTGCGACTCGGCAGTGCACCTTTCACATCGGCAGCGGATCGGCCGCCAGGCACCTCCAGGCCGGAGCCGCACTGACGATTCGATCTCATGGAACGCGCGGTAATGCCGCATGGAGCGCGTTCAGCCGACCCATCCACGGGGCGCGCGGCGACGAACCTTGTTGTGGCACGCGGTGATCGCACATTCCATAAGAGAGACGAGCACAGCAGATATGAGGGACACAGCTTCCTTGTCGGTTATCTCTTCTTTGGAAGCAGCCTTCTTGGCCAGAGTATCCATCGATTCTTGGATGCTTGGGGAGAAGGCGTCCTTGCTGGCGTACAGGTTGAAGCCGATCACCGTCTCGGCGCCCTCTTCCAAGTTCCCGACGCCGGTGAGTAGTTTGTCCATCCCACGCGCGACTGCCTTGCCGTCCTTCGCGTTTTCGATCTCGTCAACCGCGCTTTGCAGGTCTTCCGGCAGCGCTTCCTTGATCGCCTTGCCCTGATCTTTGCACGACTGCGATGTCGATTGCGCCTGCGCGGGTACGTGTCCGCTCTCGATCGCGAGAATCAAACCGCAGGCCGTCGCACACACGCCTATCACCAAACCGACTCGCACCCATGATCGCGAATTCCCCACCATAGACCTCACAGAGGTTCCTTCCTTGCTGTCGCGCTGAGCTTGTCGCGGTGTATTCGGCGCGGTCGGCCCTTCAAATGGGGATTGCAGGTCGATCCGTCGGCCCCAACCGGCCGCCGGATGCAAGGCAACTGGAACCACGACAAAGCCCACCACCGCTGCCGCTTCCCGGCCGAATACGCCATCGCCAACAACATCGACCATCCAGCAGTGGTTTACCTGCGAGGAGACCAAATCATCGGCCCCGTCGACTCCTGGCTCGCCCAAGTCTTTCGCCGCGATCAGATCGAGCAATCCCTCGCCATGCTCGAACAAGCCCAACCAGACAGCAGCGCGACAGTAACCTCGATGCGCGCTATCCAGCAGTCACTGAACGAATACGACCGCAAGCTCAACAGCTACCGCGCGGCGCTCGAGGCAGGCACCGACCCCCCTGATCGCGACCTGGACACGACAGGCCCGAGCCGAATGAGAAGTCGCCGGCCAGCTGACCGCCATGGAGGCCACAACCGAAGCCCGGCCCACACTGAGCCGCAATGAGATTCGCCGACTCGTGAAGTCTTTCGGCGGACTGATGAAGATCCTGCGAGCCGCCGATCCCACCGACAAACTCGAGGTCTACCGACAACTCGGCCTCAAAATGACCTACAACCACGAAACACGGGTGGTGGTGGCTGAAGTTCAGCCACCACCACCCGTGTGCGTAATGGTTGTGTCCGGAGGGGGACCGTTTGTCCCGATCGAGCGCGCGGGTCGCGGCAGTAAGGGTCACCGCACGTAGCGGGCCTCCTGTGCGGTAAACCTGCGGCTACCTAATCTCAATCACTGGCGGGGGTGATGGGTTGAAGGCGCGGGAGGACGATCCAGGCGATGGATCGAAATCCTGCCTGAACCGTCCAAGTGACGTCCATGACTTCGCGCTGGTGGCGGCCCAGCTCATCCCCTAACTGGGCTTGGCAGACCAGCGTGCTGTGCTCTCCGGGACTGCCATATCGACGCTGTCGCCCGACCATATCCCTTGGTCATCGAGGTGGCCGGTCAATCGGCCTTTGCGGCCGTCGATCCAATGGATCTCGAACACCACGTCGCGGGCACCCAGTTGGCCTGCTCGGATCGCTCCCGTGCTTCCGTCGTAGGCCGCGCTGCCGTCGAAGTTACCTGCACCATCGGCAGGGTTCACGTCCAGCTGAATGAGAAAGCCGTTGGTCTGCCACATTGTCCACCGGCCGATGAACACCCCCAGCCCGGCGAGCCGCTGCTTCGCAGTGTCGAGCTTCGCCGCGTCGCCGAGCCGGGTGAACACGTCCACCGCCTCGCGCAGCGCGGTGATCGCCTCGTCGCGCCTGCCCGCCTCGGCCAGGTAGGTGGCCAACGGGTCCACCAGGATCTCGCCGAGACCCGGGTACGCCGGGTCGTACTCGGCGATGTCGCGGGCCAGCGACTCGCCCTCCCGCGCCCGCGTGATCGCACCGTCCCGGTCGCCGGCCGACCAGAGTGCTCTTGCCTCGTCGGTGAGCGCCCGCACCCTGGCCTGCGCGTGAGCCAACGCCCCCTGTCGCGCCGGAGCGATCACCTCCGGAACGTGCCAGCCGCCAGTGCCCTCCACCCACATGACCTTGATCGAACCGTCCGGCGCGACGAATATCGCATCCAACTGATCCCGAAACCCTTGCCGAACCAATGTGATCGGCGTGTTCGGGCGGATTGTTCCGGCCGGGGCGATGGTTTCGGGGGCGTGCCAGCCGCCGGTCCCTTCTACCCACATGAGCTTGACCTCGCCGTTGGGTCCGGCGAATACCGCATCCAGCTGGTCATGATCGCCCTGTACCGCCAACGCGATCGGCGTGTTCGAGCCTATTGTTCCGGCCGGGGCGATGGTTTCGGGGGCGTGCCAGCCGCCGGTCCCTTCTACCCACATGAGCTTGACCTCGCCGTTGGGTCCGGCGAATACCGCATCCAGCTGGTCATGATCGCCCTGTACCGCCAACGCGATCGGCGTGTTCGAGCCTATTGTTCCGGCCGGTGCGATGGTTTCGGGGCCGTGCCAGCCGCCGGTCCCTTCTACCCACATGAGCTTGACCTCGCCGTTGGGTCCGGCGAATACCGCATCCAGCTGGTCATGATCGCCCTGTACCGCCAACGCGATCGGCGTGTTCGAGCCTATTGTTCCGGCCGGTGCGATGGTTTCGGGGCCGTGCCAGCCGCCGGTCCCTTCTACCCACATGAGCTTGACCTCGCCGTTGGGTCCGGCGAATACCGCATCCAGCTGGTCATGATCGCCCTGTACCGCCAACGCGATCGGCGTGTTCGAGCCTATCGTTCCGGCCGGGGCGATGGTTTCGGGGCCGGTCCAACCCTGCTGCCTCTCCCTCCCGTAGACGATCTTTACTTCACCATTTGGTCCAGCGAACAACGCGTCGAACTGCTTCAGCGACCCATGCCTTTCCAATGCAATGGGAGTGCGGGGGCGCGCGGTGCCCGACGGGGCGATCGTGCTGATGGGCGTCCAGCCCCCGCCGGAGCCGGAGACCGACGTTACTTCGAGTGATCCGTCGAGCCCGACTACGACCGCGTTCACATCGTCGTCAACACGCGCGGCAGTGATCGGCGCACCGGCGGGCAGGCCCGCGGTGGACGGTCCTACCCGATAAGAGATCCAATAGTGCGAATTGTCACCACAGCCCGGCGGGCTATTGGTGCCAGGATTGTCCTCGCTGAAGATATTGACCTTGCCCCCGGCGGTCATGACGGCCAATTCGGCAGCGGTCCACATGAATGCGCCGCCAGCCACCTGCCCGTCACAGTCGGCCGTGAGCATGTTCAGCACCTGCTGAGCGGCCAAGATTCCGCCGAAACCGGCAAGATAGGCAAGACTTGCCGCACCCGCACTGGCTCCAGGCTCGACCACCTTGCCTGCCAACGCACCCGCGAACGAATCGGCCGCCTTATTGAGCACGTCTACGAAGCCGCTTTCCTTGTGTCCGCCGTTGACGAGCAGGAACGACCAGGCGACCCATCCGCCATCTGGATTGTCCGGGGTGGGGCCCGGTACCGAAACCTCGTCCCAGGGCAGGAAGAGCCGCCCCTCGTCGCCCGTCCCCCAGTCACCGAGCGCGCCTCCGTGTGAGCCCCAATGCTTGTGCAGACCACCCGCAGCGTTGTACACCGTCAGACCTGTGGACGCGTACAGCGTGTCCTTCTGCGCCGATCGGAGCGATGCGATGTGAAAACTATCGATGCCGAATCTGTAAGTCCCCATATGTACTACTCCTCCACTTACAACAGGAACGCGGTCGAAGCCCGCCCCCTGTATGTTTTCGATGCCCGTGCTCGAAGCCGGGTCTGATCTGGCCTAACCGGACCACCGCTGAGCGGCTCGACCTCCTCTGCCTGGCCACCGCTTCGGAGCCGTCCACGCTCCCGTCCCGTTCACCGACGCCACGTTCAGCGTGCCGGAGTTGTCGACGAACGCTGCGGTGAGCGAGTTGTCGTTCGCCTGGCCAAGCGCTTGTAGGCCCCGGTGATGATCTGGGTGTCCTGTTTGACCAGGGCGACGACGCTGCCGGGCACCCCGTTGCCGATCAGGTCGCCGGTGTCCGACGTGTTGGGTGATCTCATGGTTTCCCCTCGGATGAAAACGGATGACAATAGCGGTCTATCCCGGTCCCGTTGTTTCCCGCCGGGGAAAGGTTGAGGAAACAAAGGAGCTTGAGGTGCCACGAGCGGAGCGGCCACTGGACACGGTCGACACGACGCTCGGCCGGTTCGCTGATGGCCTGCGGAAACTGCGTGAGAAGGCGGGCAGCCCGACCTACCGCGAACTCGCGTCGCGAGTGGATTACTCGGTGGCTGCGCTGTCCAAGGCAGCCGCTGGGCGGACTCTGCCGAGCCTCGCCGTCACCGTCGCCTACGTCCGGGCGTGCGATGGCGACGTCGACTTGTGGCGCGAGCGGTGGCGCGAGGTTGCCGCCGAGCTGGCACTTGAATCCGAATCCGAATCCGAACCTGATACCGGTCCCGCGCCGTACGCCGGGCTGGCCGCGTTCCAAGCGGCCGACGCGGACCGGTTCTTCGGCCGGGACGCGGTGGTCGGCGAACTGGTCGGGCTGGTGCGGGAGCGACGGTTCACCGGCGTGTTCGGCGCGTCCGGGGCGGGCAAGTCATCGGTGCTGCGCGCGGGACTGCTGGCGCGGACCCCCGGCGTGGTGATCACCCCCGGCCCGGAGCCGATGGTTGAGCTCACCCGGGCCGCAGGGGCCGACCTGCTGGTCGTCGACCAGTTCGAGGAGGTGTTCACCCTCTGCGGCGATGACGAGCGGCGGCGGTTCATCGACGCGCTCGTTGAGCTTCCCCGGGTGGTCATCGGCGTCCGTGCCGACTTCTACGGCCGGTGCGGGGACCACCCCCGATTGATCGACGCACTGCGCGGCGGCCAGCTCCTCATCGGTCCGATGAGCGCCGAGGACCTGCGGCAGGCGATCACCCGCCCGGCGGCCGGTTCCGGCTGCATGGTCGAGGCTGCATTGGTATCACGGCTGATCGCCGACGCCACTGGTCAGCCGATGGCCCTGCCGCTGGTGTCGCACGCGCTGCTGGAGACATGGCGCAGGCGCAGCGGCGCCACGCTGACCGTTGCCGGGTACGAGGCCGTCGGCGGCATCGAGCACGCGATCGCCCGGACCGCCGAACGGGTCCACGCCGCGCTCTCCCCGCCGGAGCAGGACATCGCCCGCCACCTGTTCCTGCGCATGACCGCCGTCGGCGAGACCGCCGATCACCTCAAGCGTCGCGTCCGCCGCCAGGAGCTCGACACCGATGACGGAACGCTCGCCATTCTGGAACGGCTCACCAGGGCTCGGCTGCTGACCGTCGACGAGGACACTGTCGACATCACCCATGAGGCGCTGATCCGGTGCTGGCCACGCCTGCGCGAATGGGTCGCTGAAGACCGCGACGGCCTGCGGATCCACCGCCTGCTCACCGACGCCACCGACGCCTGGGAGGCGCACGACCGCGATCCGGGCACGCTCTACCGAGGAGTCCGCCTCGCTGTCAGCCGCGACTGGGCGGCCGACAACGACGCCGCGCTCACCACCCGCGAACGCGGGTTCCTCACTACGAGCCTGGACGCGGAGACGACCGAGCGCGCCACCGCCGTCCGGCAGGCGCGCCGGTTGCGCAGGCTGGTCGCGCTGCTCGCCGTACTACTGGTGCTGGCGACGGCAGCCACCGTGTTCGCGGTGCGCTCGGAACGCGCCGCCGAGCGGGAGCGGACCGTCGCGATCGCCCGCCGGGTGCTGACCGACGCGACCGCGCTCCGGTCGGCGAACCCGGGGCTCGCCGCGCAGCTCGCCCTCGCCGCGCACCGGATGGCGCCGCTCGCGGAGACCCGCGACGCCCTGCTCAGCGCATACGGAACGGCGCACTCGACCCGGCTCACCGGCCACGCGAGCAACGAGATCTTCCTCGCGTACGCCCCGGATGGCCGGGTGGTGGCGACCGTCGGCGAGGACCAGACACTGCGTTTGTGGGCCACATCCGACCCCGCCGGCCCGAGGGAGATCATGGCGCTTCAGCTCGGGGAGCGGTTGATGGCGGTGGGTTTCGCGCCGGGCGGAGCCACGATGGTGACGATCGGGGAGCGCGGCACCCGGATATGGGATGTGACCGATCCGCGTTCCCCGGCCGAACTCGCGAGGATGGGCGCCCCAGCGAGCACGATCGCCTCGGTGGCGTTCCACGGCAACGTCATGGCGACCGCGACGAACGATAAGTCCGTCCAGCTCTGGGACATCCGCGACCCCCGGCGGCCCCAGGAATTGGGCGCGTTCTCCGGTGACGCGGATCGATTGCACCAGTTGGCGTTCAGCCCGGACGGCCGGACGATGGCCGCCGCAGGCGGCGACACCGTCGGGCTGTGGGACGTCACCGACCCGCGCACGCCCCGTCCGATCCGCGTTCTGACCGGGCACGCGGCGCTCGTCTCCGGCGTGACGTTCAGTCCGGACGGCCGGTTCATCGCGACAGCGAGCTGGGACCACGACGTGCGGCTCTGGCCGGTCCCAGATGGTGCGCCCGCCGTCCTCTCCGGGCACGCGGCCGCCGTCACCTCGGTCGCGTTCAGCCCGGACGGTCGCTGGCTGGCCTCCACCGGCGGCGGCACGATCCTGTGGGACGTGACCGATCCGGCGCGCCCCGGCAATGTCACCACGATCCCCGGCGGCCGGTCGGCGGTGGCGTTCAGCCCGGACAGCGCGACGGTCGCCGCCGTCGACGACGACAAAGCTGTTCGGCTGCAAGACCTTCGGGCGCTCCCACTGGTCGGCCACCGCGACATCGTCGCGGACGCCGCGTTCGCCCCGGACGGCCGAGTCCTGGCCACTGCCAGCTGGGACGGGACCGCACGCCTGTGGGACGTCAGCGATCCCCGCGTCCGGCGCCCGCTGGCCACGCTCACCGTCGGCGCCCGCCCGAGCCGGTCGGTGGCGTTCTCCCCCGACGGCCGCACGCTGGCGACCGCGTCCGAGGACGGTATCGCCGTGCTGTGGAAAGTCGATGATCCCCGACGGCCGCACCGGCTGTCCGAGATCGCCCCGGGGCCGGGCGAGGTCGTCGCGGTCGCGTTCAGCCCGGACGGCCGCGTGCTGGCGGTCGGCGGGCACCAGGGCGTGAGCCTGTGGGACGCGACCGGTCCGCGACTGGTCGCCCGGCTCGGTGACCGCCCCGAACTGGTGTGGTCGCTGGTGTTCAGCCCAGACGGCCGGACAATCGTCGCCAGCGGCGCCGGCCAGCGCAAGACCCAGATGTGGGACGTCGGCGATCCGCGATCCCCGCGAGAGCTGGAGCTCCCACCGGGCGACTACGTGGTCACCGCCCGATCGTTCAGCCCGTACGGACGGATCCTGGCCACCCTGAACGCCCCCGACAAGTCGGTGCGGCTATTCGACGTGACCGACATAAGCCGCCCGCGGCCCGTGACCACGCTTCCCGGCCACCCCGGCATGGTGTGGATGTCAGCGTTCAGCCCGGACGGGCGCCTGCTGGCCACCGCCGACACCGACGGGGCGATCCGGCTGTGGGACGTGACGCGACCGGACCGCCCGGTGCACGCCGGCACCATAACCGGCCATAGCGACGACGTTGGCGCGGTGGTGTTCAGCCCAGACGGCCACCTCCTGGCCAGCACATCCGCAGACCGCTCAGCCCGCGTCTGGGAGACCGACACCGCCCGCATCGAGGCAAGCATCTGCGCCACGGTGCGCCCGCGGATCAGCCGCGAGGAGTGGAAGCGCTACCTCCCGGAGATGGACTACGAACCGCCGTGCGGGCCATGAGCTACCGCCGTGCGGGCCATGAGCTTCGGCCTCCGCGAGGAGTGATCCCACCTGCCCGGTGTGGCGGCCAGCGGCGACCACAGCGTCGGGTTCGGTGTCAGCGGCAAACACCGGATCGAGAGCCCGGTCTCGCCGTGACATGGCATGAACCCGAGGTGCAGCCATCCTGGTAGGGGCTGACCATGAGCTATAGCGCCGAATTCTTCGACGATATCCCGGTCGAACGCTTTCACGCCGCTCTTCAAGCCGAAGGCTGCGATGAAATGGACCGCCCTGGCTCCACCTGCCCGCTTAACCTGCTGCCACTCTTTCAGGACCCTGGCCCTTTGTTTCCGGCGTTCACCGGCAACTGGCCTACGCTCCTGGCGACTATCCGCGGGCAGAAGGGATCCACCACGCGACCCTCAAGCTGCCGGTCTGGCACCGAAACGAGGACCTACCGCTGGTCGACCGCTACATCGAAGCCATCTACAAAGTCATCGCACACCACGCCGACCTGAAAGGATAGGAACTGATGATCGACACCATGCTGCTGGAGAACCTCGTTCAGGACGCCGAACGAGACGGGGTGCAACAACTCGTCGTCGGCGCGGTCGTCCAGTACCACGGCAAAGTGCTTCTGCTGCAACGACCCGTCGACGACTTCATGGGAGGCATCTGGGAATTGCCCAGCGGGAAGGTCGAGCCGGGTGAGACGCTCGGCACTGCGCTGATCCGCGAAGTCAAGGAAGAGACCGGCCTCGACGTCGCCGACATCCAGGAGTACCTCGGTGACTTCGACTATCAATCTGGCAGCGGCAAGAAGAGCCGCCAATTCAACTTCACCATCGACGTCACCGCCCCCGACCCGGTCGAGCTGACCGAGCACGACGCCTACACCTGGACCAGCCTCACCGAGGACCCGCCGGTTACAGACGCCGTGAAGCAGGTCCTCGCCCACCATGCAAAAGTAAGGACTGACCTGCCGTAAGGACAGTCACCACCGACTCGGAAAGAGCGCGTGCGTGAGTACTGCCGCACCCAAAGCCATTGCGGAGGGAAAGCCTCAGCGGCACACAGTGATCGGGGATGTCCATCTGACGCACGCGAGGCTCCGCCGGTTCCGCCAGCACACCTCGGGACTGGTGACTACGCGCGGGGACCTAGGTTCCGGCGGTTCGACACTCCGGCTGATCGTGGCGGGTGCGAAGTGCAGCATCTACCTGTGCCGCATCAACACTGGTCTTCTGGCCCCAGAGTGGTGCGGCTGCTGCGAGTTTATCGGTCAGGCTGTGTACCAGGCGTTGTTCGTGGTCGGCGGTGCGAGTGCCTTCGGCGATGACCTTGGCGTAGCGGACCGTGTCGAGGACGGCGGACTTGATCTTTTCGTGGACGAGGTACACCTCGAGATCGTGTTCCCAGTTGCCGCAGAGGGCCTCGGGTTCGGCTGCCGCCCACGCGGTGAGGAACTGCCGATGTTCCTCGGGCCAGTAGCCCATTTTGTGGAGGTGGATGGCGCCGTCGCATACCGGGTCCCCGTACAGGGCAAGTTCCCAATCCAAGAACACTGTCCGGCCGTTGCGGATAATCATGCTCTTGCGATGTAGGTCGGTGTGGATCATTCGAAATGGCTTGGGCTGTAGGGCTTTCCATGTCCCGTGCAGCGGTTCGAACGGGTCGGCGGGTACTCCGAGCTTGTGATACAGCGCGCCGGCAGGCCACGCATGCCAGCGAAACAGCACCCACACGAAACCACGAGCAATGCACGATAATGCCGCAGTGCGGGCGTTCTGCCTCGGCGAGAACGACTGCGGCGCAGAACATCCGGATTTGCCGATTACACGATGTGGTACAGCGGCGTGGTCTTACCTGGGTCATCAGAGGATGCCGACTCGGCGGCAGCGCGGGCGCGGTTGTCCTACAGGGTGTGTCGGCTGACCGGTAGTCAGCAAAATTCTGGGCGTCGTCTATCGCCATGCCGGGCGGTATCGTTCGGCCATGTCAGATGTGAGGCCGCGCTTCGCTCGGCGCGGCGGCGACCAGCTGACCACAGCCGTCGCAGGGTGGGAGCCGATGCGAATCGCGCGCACCGCTGAATGGGTAGGGTACGCGTTTCTGGTCGCGGGGTGGGTCGCGGTGACCCTCGGACTGTGGTCGACGCCGTCGCCGGATCCGGCGTTCGATCTGGATACGAACGGACTGTTTGCCGCGGTGTTCTATGTGTACGGACCCTTGTTCGCCGTATTCACACCGGGCCTGCTCGTCGTCGGCGTCCGGGTGGTGCGGAGCCGGGTCGAATCCTGGACGCTCGTCGTTGCCGGGCTGACGATGGGTCTATACACCCAATTCGTCGCGACATTGACCTTCCTCACCGACCATCGGCCGCACCTGCCCGGGTACGTCGACGTGAGTCTGGCCTGCACTGCTGGCGCGTGCGTTGCCGCACTTGTGGCGGTTTTCGTGCGCCGGTGGCCCAGCCGCAGTTACCCCCGCTGGATTGCTGTTGTCGCGTTGTTCGTGGCGGTGTCCGCGGTCGGGCCGCTGATCACCTCGCACGGCGAGCGGTTGGGGCCGGTCGGGTTGCTGTCCGCACATCCGGAGTGCGGGCTCACGATGTCGGACTGGGTCGACGCCGACGGCACGGCGGTCTACACAGGAAACATCGATGCCAGGTACCGCCCGGATACGGAGGTAAAACCCGCGCCGATCGGCCCCGTCGAGGTGACCGTGACACTCACCGACGGAAAGATGACGACGGCGATATCGCCGGACAATCCTGCGGCGATGGCCAACACGTCGGAGCTGCGACGTAAGTCTCGCTCGCTCGTCGCCTCGGCGCAGCACGCCGAAGTCAGGGTGATCAGCAGGATGGAGTCGCCGGAATGCGACCGCGGAACCCGCGTTATCGCCGTGACGTTCAGCGGGACCGCGGCGAAAAACGATACTAAAGGAAGACCCGTCGAGCTGCATCACATCGACGGACAGTTGACTCGAGTGGTCGAATGAAAACAACAGCACGCAGGTAGGTCGGACGTCGTCGATCGCGTCGCCGGACGATCGCGATGCGAGACAGTTACATCTCACCTTGGTGGCCCGTCCAGGTCCAGCGGCGATGTCCGCTCATGCCGCATGCCGCGCGTTCTCGACGTGTCGATGTCAGCGGACTTGATCCAGGAGACGCGGTATAGTTCGAACCTATGTTCGATGATGGCCGGAGGAGTTCAGCCCGTCACTACGTCGGGTCGTCGAACCTCCGACGCCTGTCATCGTTGACCTCGGCCAAGCGATCTCAACTCAACGCTCAACCTTCGGCCCGAAGAAGTCGGTACCGCTGCGGGTCAGATCCGGCGGCTTGCGCCTGACCGGAACCGTGCCAGGACTGCTGCACGGCTGGGCCCGGGCCTGGAACGGGGCATGGCTGGGACTCGTCGAGTTCACCGCCCCTACCGGTAACGGCCACGGCCAGCTCGTCTTGCGCCAGTGGTGTCCCGAGCACTCCCTAGCACCGCCGCCCAACTCCGCCGGCCAAGACGATCGTCTCCATGGTCGACACGGGCGGTAGCCAGAGTCCCACTCGCTGGAGACGGAGGAATTGTGCAACAGACGAATACATGCGCTCCACCGGTTGCCAATCAGCAGGGCCATGTCCTCGCGTATCAGTGGTGCCCGCAGCGAGCATTGTCCGAACCGAAGTGAACCGCAGGAGTGCCCCATGACCGCACGAGAGGAACGACCCGGTGACGTGCTCTCGGTGGTGATGGCCGCCATCGATGACGAGGGCGACTGCGGCAGCTTCGCGACCGCCGAGATACATCGGGTGGTGCGCCGTGACCTCGACCCAGCACCGACACTCGACGAAGTCGCCGCGGCGTTGAACCTGCTCGCGCTGCCCAACATCAACGGACTCCGTGCAGACGGTGGTGGGTGGCAGATGGCCGACCCACCGGATGTGGTCGCGCGCCGACTGCATTACCTAGCCGATGCCGTCGCCGACTACCGGCACGGGTACCGCGACACCCTCCACCTGGACAACGACATCTACTGAAACCTCGGACCCAGTTCTCATCAGGACATCTGCAGACGCGGGTACCGCCGGTCACCGGCGGCCCGCGGGTGGCTGCGTCCATGGATACGGACGGTGCTTATCCATTGATTTCGACGGCAGCGGGGGCTGGTTTCAAGATCGAGTATCCGTGAACTCCGACGGCACCTTGTGTGGCGGGCTGGGGACCGGCGGAGCGTAGACGCGCCGTAGGCTACGGCCTCACTGTCAGATGGTGAGGCCGTAGCCTAGTTCCTCCGCGGCGACGGACCAGAACTGGTTCTCGCCGGCGACGGCAGCAGGGTCGATGCCGCGGAAGGTGGCGAGGGTCTGTTCTCCGTGCGCTTCCAAGGTCTCCTCGTCGTCCTCGTCGATGTGGCGGGCTTGCGTGCGGGCCTCGGTGTAGGCGCAGGCGCACGCGGCGAAGCGCTCGACGGTGGTGTTGACCAGCTCTGTGCCGTCGTCGGTCACGATCAGGACTTCGCCGTCGTCGGCGACGACCAGGGTCTGTAGCCCGTCGTCGTCAGCGAGGACTGTGCAGGCGTGGCCATCGGCCAATTGGGTGTGGGGATACGGTGCGCGCCACCAGGTGCCGGCGAACGGAACCATGCTGCCGCGCCTGCCGTCGAGGCTAGCCAGTGCCGCGTCGATGTCGGAGTCGTGTGTCATGTCGGGTCGTCCAGAAGGGGTGTCGTGGCGTCAATCCGCGCGGGGCGCACCGCAGGGACGCTACCGGAATTCAGAGACAGCCGATCTTGTATCTCTCCGCCCCGGCGCTGCCACCGGCAGAGCCACGGGAACGAGCAAGGTTCACTGACTCCAGCAGCTCCACCAACCCCAAAACGTTAGCGGCGTCGATACATATCTCGTTGTCGGCCACGGCCTCCCACTATGCCTCAACACCCCACCGCTGAGCCCACCACAGATGCCGTCCAAATTCGTGGACACTACCCCTGTCCGATTTCAGGGTGCCGTCGAAATCCGTGGACAGACGCCGTCCAGATCGATGGACGTAGCCACTGCGGGCGTCATTCCCTGGGGTTCTGGACCTATAGCGAGCTGTTGCACCTGCTGATCTGTGGACTGGTAGACCAACGGTTCTTCGGGGGTGTTAGCTCTGCGGCTCATTGTTGGTCAACCAAGCGATGCGGTGATCATGGTCGGCCGAACGCTCGGCATGCGGCAGAAGCGGATATTCGCCTAGTGCCTGTCGATCGCACAGCGGCTAGAACGCAACCGATGAGTAGGCAGTCGCGCCCGACACCCCACACAGCCTGGTTTGCTCAATGTTGTCTATCTAGGAAGTATTCCGCTCGCTTACGGTGACGCAATCGCATTATTGCAGGCAGTGGGTGTATTCCTTGCCAAGGTGCGGCGAAACTAGCGATACGCTGCATGAGTGCCGGTGCCGACTCCGATGTTGGCCGTCTCGGGTCCGCCCCCGAGCGATGACACCTGGGCGACAGAACTGAAATTCGACGGCATGAGGGGCATCGCCATCTCGCGCGGTGGGCGATGGCGGATCTATAGCCGAGCCCAGCGCAAGGTAACCCCATCTTTCCCCGATGTCGCCGAACGCCTGGCTGCGGCAATACCCGACCGAGACTGGATCCTCGACGGTGAGATCGTCTCCCTGGCCGCCGATGGGCGACCGTCGTTCCGGCAGTTGCAGCGACGCATCCACCTCAACCGCCCGACCACCGCGGCGATTCAGGCCACACAGGTCGAGTATGTAATTTTCGATCTTCTGGCCCTCGATGGTGAGCCCACCACCGAGCTGCCCTACTTCGCGCGCCGTCAACTGCTGGAAGCACTCGACTTCACGGGAGCCGGATTGCGGATCGCCCCCAGCTGGCCGGGAAGCGACGCGGAACGGGTCCTCGCCGAGGTTGCCGCCTTCGGCTTGGAAGGCATTTTGTAGCCAGGGTTTGAAGATTGACCGATTGACCGTGGTTGCGGATCGTAGCGGCATCGTATCGACTCGACGACAAGGGCATCGCGCTCTTGGAAGCTGTGATCGGGCCGGCGGCGAGTCGGTGATCTGGGCCGAGCCAGGTGGAAGGCGTGATCGACCCCGCGCGGTCAGAGCGCGCATTTGGCTTCTGCGGGAGGCAGTTTCAGGTCGATCAAGTAGTTGGCCACGACGCCGTGGACACAGGGGTTGGGGGACAGGGCGGCGGTGTGTTGTTCACCCTCGACCGTGAGCATGGCTCCGCTGAGTGCTCGGGCGAGGCTGACGCCGCCCGCATAGGGGGTGGCGGGGTCACCGGTGGTCGAGATCGTCAGGGTTTTCGGCAAGTTCTCGATACCGGTAGCGTAGGGATAGCCCAAAGTTGGTTCTGCGGGCCAGAATTCGCATCCGTCGCGGGCGCCGTCGGCTCCGGTGCCAGGGTCGGTGAACGGCGCGGCCGCGTAGATTCTTCGGCGCAGATCCGTTTCTTCCGCAGGGCTGCGGCGCTGCTCGTCCAGGCAATTGATGGCGTAGTTGGCCTCACCGAAGTTGGACCAGCGCCCGTTCGCGTCGCGCCCACGCAGCACGTCGTTCAGGGCGAGCAGGATATCGCCGCGGCCGGTGCCGATCTCGGCGATGCCCCGCAGGATCGTCGGCCAGGCCGAAGCGACGTACAGGCCCGCGCCCACCCCGCTGAACGCACCGGAGAAATCCAGTTTCCGGCCGTCGCCGGCGGGCACCGGGTGGTCGTTCAAGGGGCGGGCGATGCTCTGGAAGACCTCGGTGGCTTTGGTCGGATCGGTGCCCAACGGGCAGTCGGGGCGGGTGGCGCAGTCGGCGGCCATCTTGTCGAACGATCGCTGGAAGGCGGCGAATTGTGACAGGTGGCGCTCGACCGTGCCGCTGGCCGGGTCGATGGCGCCGTCGAGGACCAGCGCGCGGACATTGCGCGGGAACATCTCCGCATACACCGCGCCGAGGCGGGTGCCGTAACTCAGCCCGGCGAAGGTGAGTTTGTCGTCGCCGAGGGCGGCGCGCAGCACGTCCATGTCGCGGACGGCGTCGCGGGTGCCGAGGTGCGTAAGCACATCCAGCCCACCGGAACGCTCGGCGCACCGATTCATCAGGGCATGAGTGTCGGTCGCGGTCCAGCGGCCCACCGCGGCGGCGGTCGGGAAAACGGCCTGGCCGGTATCGACCTCCGCGTCGGTGAAGCAGTCGACCGCGGGAGTCGAGGCGCCCACACCGCGCGGGTCGAAGCCGATCAGGTCGAATCGCTCGGTGATCGGATTGTTCGCCCAGATTTTCGCGGCGGCGGCGGCCAGGCTCATCCCGGCGCCGCCGGGGCCACCGGGATTGAGCACGAGTGATCCGAGCTTTTCCCCGCGGGCAGGCACTTTGAGCAACGCGATCCGCGCGGTACGGCCGTCCGGATTCTGGTAGTCCAGTGGCACTTCCATGCGCGCGCAACGGAGATCGGGGCTGCTGGCGAAGGCTTCTTCGTCGCCCGAGGTCGTGGCATACCCGTCGCAGGTTCCGAAGGATAGGTGCTGGTGGTAATAGCGCTGCAACGGTTCCGGTTGCTGCGCGCAGCCGGCCAGGGCCAGCACTGACAGGGCCACCGTTACGGCGGCCGTAGCGGACTTCATGTCGAACTCCATCGTTGTATGTATTGCGAAAGGGGTTCGGGCGGAACTAGATCCAGCCCTTTTCCCGAGCTTTGAGCGCGGCCTCGTATCGGTTCGCGACACCGAGTTTGGCCATCGCGGAGGACAGATAGTTGCGGGTGGTGCCGGGCGACAGGTGGGCGCGGCGGGCGATATCGTCGACCGACGCGCCGTCGAGGGCGTACTCGAGCACGTCCGCCTCGCGTCCGGTCAGGACGGTGTCGCCGGCGCTGATCGCCTCGGCCGCCAATTCGGGGTCGACGTAGCGGCCGCCGGCATGGACGGTCCGGATCACTTCGGCCAGTGTGGCCGCCGAGGTGGTCTTCGGCAGGAAGCCGCGCACGCCCGCGGCGAGTGCTCGTTTCAGATAGCCGGGGCGCCCGTGGCTGGTGACGATCAGGGTGCCCGCGCCGGGGGTGAGACGCTGCAGTTCCACGGCGGTTTCGATGCCATCCATGCCGGGCATCTGCAGATCGATCACGGCTACCGCGACCGGTGTGCCCGCGGCGGTCCGGCGCCGCCACTCGGCGAGGAGCTCCTCGCCAGAACCGACATGGCCGACCACCTCGAGATCGGTCTCGATATCGAGCAGGGTCGCCAACGCGGCGCGGATGAGTGTTTCGTCGTCGGCCAGCAGGACCGGAATCATTTTTTCTCCCAGTGGATTTCGAGCTCGAAGGCATCGCTCGACGCGTTCACCTCGAGGGTCGCCCCGGTGGCCGCGAGCCGTTCAGCGAGGCCGCGGAGCCCAGAGCGCTCCCCACTCGTGCCGCGCGGACAGTTGTTGCGCAGCGACATCCCGGCATCCCCGAGGCTCAGCACCGCCGAGGTCGCCGCGGAGTGCTCGACGATGTTGGTCGTACCCTCACGCACCACCCAGGCCGAGACCTCGTGGTAGCGCGCCGGAACCCTGGCCGCGTCGCCTTCGACCACCAGCCGGCATCCGACCGCGGCGAGCAGCGAGCGGGCCCCGGCCACCTCGGCCCGCAGATCGATGCCACGGTAACCGCGCACCAGCTGACGCATCTGGCCCATCGATTCGACGGCGAGGGTCTTGACCTCGTCCATCTCGGCGGCCGCGCGCTCGGCGTCGCCCGCTCGCGAGAGCACCGCCGCGAGTTCGCTTTTCACCGCGATCGCGGAAAAGCCGCGGCCGACGACATCGTGCAGGTCCCGCGCGAAGCGCAACCGTTCCTCGGCCACCTGTAGCTCCGTCTCGACCACCCGCGCCCGCTCCAACTCCTCCACCACCCGCAATCCCCACACCGTGAGCAAAGTCGTCCCGACGGCGAAAGCACCGGCCAGCGAACCCACCAGCGCCGCGATCAGGCCCTTGCTCAGAGACGAGGCGAAGACCAGACCGGTGGCGAGGCCGATACCAGCGACCACCCACCACTTGTGCCGCGGCAGAAACGAGACGACCGAGAAGACGGCGACTATCGCCGTATAGCTGCCGGCCATTCGCGCTTGTTCCGCGACGGACTCACTCACCGCGAGCCGGGTGATTACCGCATAGGCGACCCACACCCCGCCCAGTAAGGCGATGGCGGTGGGCAAAGCCCAGCGGTGCGATACCGCATCGGTCGCGAACTCGGGTTGGGCGTGCAGCGCGAGGATGGCCGCGATTCCGGCGATCACGATCCCCAGGGCGGACCACAGCGCATCCATGCCGTTGGTCACCACCACGACGAGCACCAGCAAGGCGATCGCGAACTGCAGGGTGACCCGGGTGTAGAGCCGGAACTTGGCGGCTCCCGGCAACTCGTGCCACCACCCGGTCAACCGGTTCATCCCCGATCGTCCCAGCGGAAGCTCCTGCGGGTCAGCACGACTGCCAGGACGGTCCACAGCGCCAGTGTGGCAAACGGACGGCCGAGATCGGCGAAAGTACCTGTGAAGCCGGCGGCCACGTCGGCGTCGGCGGCCGTGGCCGGCTTACCGGCCGCGCCGAGGGAGACCAGGTCGGACACCGCGGCGAACGGGGTCCAGTCGGCCACCGCGGCCAGCCGATCCGGCAGGACACCGCGGATGGACCCGAGACCCAGCATCGCCACGATCATCACCGGCAGCGAGGTGATCTGCGCGGCCTCCGCGTTCTTCGTCACCGCGCTGGTCGCGAGCGCCAGCAGCGCGAACAGGGCGACGCCGCCGATCAGTCCCAGCGCGATCGCCACGGGGTTCACCGGCGCCGGCGCGCCCGTGCCGTAGACCACGGCGGCGACCACGACAGTGCAGGCGAGCGTCACCAGCACGCCCGGCACCGCCGGGGCGGTCTGGATCTGCCAGTCGGCGGCTTCACCGGTACGCAGCCGCTTCAGCACGCCCTCGCCCCGTCGCGTCGTCACCATCGACAGCACCGAGTAGTACTGCACGAACAGCAAAGTCAGCAACGCCAGCATCTCGAAGGTCGTCGCCGCCATCGCGGCCGTCGCCGGCTCGTCCTTGCGAGCGATCAAATACTGAGCCAGCGGTGTTCCGATCGGGAAGACCGTCGCCATATAGACCAGCGTCTTGTTCCGCCGGAACTGCAGGAACTCCGCCCTCGCCAGCGCGGCCAACGGGCGGCGGCGAAAGTTCGTGGCGGGCATGGTGGTGTCGATCATCGGGCTGCTCCGATCAGGTCGGGGGTGGTGGTCCTCGCGTCCGCCGGATCGCCCGCGATATCGAGGAAAACCGACTCGAGGGACGCGGCGCGGGCTTCGAGACCGCCCAGTCGCAGGCCGTGCTCGCGGGCCCAGGCGAGTAGCTCGAACAGATGACTCTGCAGGTCATTCGTCGTGACGGTGACGCGAGCTCGGGCGTCGATCCGCGCGGTGGGCAACGGCGGCAACGACAGTCCCGGATGATCGAAGGCGATCCGGGCCGGGTGCCCGTCGACGATCTCGCGCAGTGTGCCCGTGCGGACGACCGCACCCTTGTGCATGATCGCGATCCGGTCGGCGAGGGCCTCGGCTTCGTCCAGATAGTGCGTGGTGAGCACCATCGTCACCCCGGCCGCCTTGAGCTCGGCGAGCAGTCGCCAGGTCGCCCGGCGGCTTTCCGGATCGAGCCCGGTGGTCGGTTCGTCGAGAAACAGCAACCGCGGCCGACCCAGCAGGGCACACGCCATATCGACGCGGCGTTGCTCACCGCCGGACAGCGAACCGACCCGGACGTCGGCCCGGTCGAGCAGGTCGACCTGGGTGAGGACCGCCTCGGCGGTGGTGGGGTCGGTGCACGTCCCGCGCCACATCTCGAGCGTTTCGCGGACGGTCAGCTCGGCGGGCAGCCCACCGGACTGCAACATGATTCCGACCTGCGCGCGTACCTGCGCACGATCCCGGAGCGGATCGAGACCGAAGACCCGCACCACGCCGTCCGTCGGCGCGGCCAGCCCCTCCAGCAGGTCGAGGGTCGAGGTCTTGCCCGCTCCGTTGGTTCCGAGCAAGGCGAAGACCTCCCCGGCCACGATCTCCAGGTCCACCCCTTTGACCGCTTCGAAGGCGTCCTTGCCCTGACCATAGGTCCGGCGCAGGCCACGCGCGGTGATGACATCGTCGATCGGTTTCGTCCCCCCGCCAACCTGATTCGGGGCTTTGCGAAGTGCGCTGTTCATGGCTTCAACGATCACGGAGACCGCTGGAAGACAGTAGTAAGCGCAGTCACCGAATCCCTATGACTTGCTCATGGATCGGCCATGACAAATGTCAGTGCCCGCCCGGCGACTACAGAAGTTGCCCTGAGTTCGTTCGGGCACCACTCCTAGCGAATAACCCGCCGAGACCGGGCCGATCCCATACAACCGCAGCAGCGCCTTGCGCGCCTGGGCGCGGTCCATGGCGCGGATTGCCTCCTCGTCGTAGCCGCCGGGGATCGTCGCGAGTTCCCTTGTCTTCCAGTCGGATTCCCAGGGCGCGGCCGCCCCAACGCAGCGACTGCCAGTGCACGCCGGGCTCGTGGTGGTGGGTGGGGTCGGGCAGAGCGGTCGGTTTCGCCGTGGTCGGGTCGAAAGCGAACGGCGCGGGCGGTCTCAGTGTGCGTTCGGCACACGGGATGAGTTCGCTCCCATTCTTAGACCGAGCCGCCGACGCTGTTTGGGGGACTTTTCAGGCGGCGGGAGATTGCCCGTGTGCAACGCCGGGTTCTTAGAGGATGTTCCAACCGATCGGGGCATTCGCCTTTAGCGCTTCGATGCGGCGTAAGACCTCGGCCGCGGTGGAGGAACCCCTTGCTGATTTTCGTGCGTTCGTGGTGATCATGCGTAGTTCTCGCAAGTCACGCAACCATCGATAGCCAGACCAATCGCGGATGTCGAATCCGTATGACGTGGCGAACCGGTCGTATTCATCGGCAGGGTGGCCGAAACGGCGGCAATGGACCTCGAGCGTGGCCAGGTCCCATTCGGGTGGCCCGATTGCTGCGTTCTCCCAGTCGGCGAGCACGGCGCATTCATTTGGCTTGTCCCACAAGGCATTTAGGTGGTGCGCATCGCCATGAATCGGTCCCCGCGGTAGGACCCATCGGATGTTGTCGGCATGCTCTGCCAGTTGTTCTCGTCGTTCATGGAGCATCGCGCGGTCCTGGGCGGACAGGATTGTGTTGTTATCGATCGCCGTTGAGATCGCTTCGAATGTGTAGGTGATCTGTTGGTCAGGCAGTGCCACCGGTACGGGTGCCCGGCAGGCGTGCAGTTTGGCGAAGGGCTCGGCGAGATCGGCCGCGCTGACGATCCTGTTTTGTTGATCCAGGTATCGCCAGAAGGTGACCGGACAACCTGAGATGTGGAGCGGTTGCTCGGTGTCGATCAGCGACACAGTCGGTACCGCCTGTTGCTGGAGCCAGCGTACGAGGCCGACGACGTCGATGTGGCCGTGGTGATCGGGTCTGCCGATCTTCACCACGATCGGTTGCGCGGCGAGCAGATACACAGCGTTGGTGTGATGACGCATCACCACCGCAGACGCCGCGTCGAAACCCGCAATGCCGCAAGCCGTCTCAAGGATGTTGCGGGTGTTTTCCGGAGTGAATGTTGATTCGGTCAGGTGCATCGGTTCGGCGTCTTGGCGTGTCATTGCGCTTCCGACTGGGCAGTGACCAGCTCTCGAAGGGCACCTGCTGCGGGTAGTTCCGCCCTCCGGGCCGGCAGTGCTTCGAGCACGTCAGTCGCACGGGCAATCACGAGTCGAGTTCGGTGCCCTGGAGGCAGCGAGTCCAAGACTGTCACCGCCAGCTGGCAGCCCTCTTCAGCTGATCTGTCCATCGCGTAGCCCACTGCAGCATCCAGTTGGATCAGCGCCGGGTCGATGATAACTGCCGGCGTTGACTTGTAGAGCCGTAGCGCCTCGTCCTGGACGCGGCGGGCTCGAGCGAGGCGCCCCATGTAGGTCAGTGTTCCAGACAAATACAGCAGCAGACGTTTAGAGCTGAAACGAAAGGCTTCGTCACTGGGGGCGCTATCAAGCCCGTCAGTCAGCGTCTGCGCTTTCGCCATCGCCTTTTCGGCTCCGTGATCGTCACCCAGCCTTGCGAGGGCTCGAGCCTCGGCGGCCGCAGCCAGTGCAGTCGCGTCACAGGCGATATCAGGCAACAATTCCTGCGCGGACCGGGCCAACGTCACAGTGTCCGCGAGATCGCCGTAGTAGTAGGGCAGCATCGCGTGCTGGGCCCGGACCCCGGCCCGCAGTTCGAAGTTCGGACTGTCGTCTGCGGCAAGCCGAGCGGTGCCGTACCAGTAGTTCGCACGCTGAATCTGGCCCAGCTTCATCAGTGCATCGGCGGTCAACAGACTCAGCACCGCGGACGCCTCCGAAAGGCGTGCCTGGATCGCGGCCGGTTGACGCTCCGCCGCGATCGCCTGGACTTCGAGCAGATCCGGCGCGATCGCAGCCAAGGCTGTGCTCGGCGGGATGGTCGTGTAGGTGCGTACCCGTTCTGCTACACGTTCTCCGATCAACTCGACGCGGGCGGGGGTAACGCTACATCTGGTCAGTGTCTGGTCGACCGCCATCCGCAGGCTGTCGAGTTCCGACAGCAGACCTTCACTGCGCTGTCGGGCGGGCAGGACTTGCGCGACACCGGAGTCGAGCAGTGCGTTGTTGTCCCGCGTTTGCTGATAGAGGGCTTTCTCGAATCGCTGCTTCCCGGCATCGTCCAGCTTGGTGTACGCCTCTTCGAGAAGGCGTTTGCTGCTCGGGCTGATCCGCGCGTGAGGCCCCTGCGAGAGCCAGAGCCGTACTGATCGCGGAGAACACCCGATCCGATGGCCGAACTCGTCGGTGCCTAGCAGCATCGCATCTTGCAGGCACGCGACCTCAAAACCGGTCCAGGTGACACCGATCATCGGCGGCTCCGCTGAGTGTGGTGGTTGATAGTGGTGTCAGGCTACGCCCGGCGCATAGGCCGGTGATCAAACAATTCCGGAAAAATGCCGGTTCGTTGCCTTTCCGCTTCCGACCTTTGGGCGAAGTCTGAAGGAGCACCCGGCATTCCGCGTTGGACCCCTCACCCCGGATATGGACATCCCTCCTCTCCGCACTGGGGCCGTCGTAGCCGTAGCCGAGTGCTCCAATCGTCCCAGGGAGCGCACACCATGCAGACCTCGCTGACCGACCGATATCCGCAGGCAATTGCGTACGTTGCCTACCACGCTGAACCCAGCGTCGCACCCGAAAGGGCGTGAAAAAAATGTGGTTCGGATACTTCAGAATGGATCTAATCGGGCAGCAGTCCATGGATGCCGTCACCTCTGCTATACGCGAGTTCGCGATGCAGTCCGACTTCGGACCGGGTGGAGTCTTCATCGAGCCCAGAGCTCCCGAGTGTGTGCTGAATTCGCTGATTGAAGAGGCCGATCGCCGAGTCCCCAGTCTCAACATCAGGGGACGTCTCGAGCAGGTAGCACGGTCACGGAATCTGGAGCTCGCACGGGTCCTCGACCCGCAGCTACCGAGCTCTCACCGGCTGTGGGAGTTGATGGCGCAGCTAGAAGGCGAGGGCGGTGGTCACGTGGTGGTGCCGTCACGGGCACATCTGACCAGCGTTGGCCCCTCAGGGCTCGCCGTGCTCCATCGCATCACCACGATGAGAACTGCCCATATCTATTACCTCACCTCCGGCCGTCAAATCCCGCCCCGGCAGCCGATCCCTGCACGCTTGCCCGCCACCGACGAAGTGGTGCTGGTGCAGTCGCGGCTCGACGGGGAAACGCTGCCCAAACGGCTCGATGCGATCAAGGTTTTGACCGATCGGATGTGGATCGATCAGATGGTGCCCGTTGAACAGCTCTACAAGGAGCTGGTCGACGATGCCAATCGTGCCGCCCGCGCTGCGCGGGAACGAGGCTTCGGCCCCGACGGCAACGACGGATACATCCGGCTGCTGCACCGATCCGACGACCTGCTCGTGGTGGAACTCGAGGAAACCCGCTCGCGCCCCGATCCACCCAGCGGCACACTGAAAGCGTTGTGCGCGAACGCTATTCGGTACACCGAGCGCGGGCGAACGATCACCCGATGCACGCTCGGCCGCGAGTACGCGGTGCCATTCGAACATGCCGGAGCGAGGCAGTGATGGATACATACACCACCATCCAGTCGCTGCTCGAGGGGACACTATCCCCCGAGTTCGGCTACCCGGTCCTTCCCGCTGAGTCGTTACCGTCGAGGGATCGGGTGCTGACCGCGCTCGCCGGTCAGCTCAGCGAGGCACCGGAGCTGCTCGGGTGGGCCCGGGAATTGGGAGATCTGCACGCCTCGCTGATCCCGGGCACCGTGGATCCGGACCGCCGACAGCGGGTGGACGTGTTTGCGGTGCACGCCCAGATCGCCGATCTCGAGGCCGAGATCAACTCATGGGCCGTGTTCAATGTGCCGCGCCCTTCTGGTGCGCGACGGCACACCCATTCTTTTGGTGAGGTGATCAGCCATGCCGCCCGGACATATGCCCACGTCGGGTGGACGATTCGCCACGCCGGCGACCAGCAGGAAACGCCGTCCGGCACGGAGCAGAAGAAACACGACGCGTGGTTCCACCTCGCTGAGGTCGTCGAAGGATACGTCGATCTCGTCAATGACGTCGCTGCGGGCCTTGTCCAGCTGCCGCTTGGATGGCGCGGTGCGCGCCCCCTCGACGTGGGGCCGTCGAAATGACCAAGGACTCGATACCACTGCACACCCATCACACCTCCACGGCCGGACTGCCACTGGCCGCGGACTGGGTCCGCCATTTCGCCGTGGTCTGCCCGCCGATCTCTCCCTCGGCAGGCATTGGTGAACGCCTCCTCACAGCGTGCCGCCGCCGGGTCCTGTGGCTGCCGCGCCAGAACCCGCAGAACGCGGCCGATCTGGTTCGCCATAGCCCGGTTTGGTCCGACTATGCGGTGAAATTCCTTTTCGCGCACCAACACTGCACGCTGTCACACGGCACTACACCTCGCGGCGTCGACACCGAGGTCCACCGTCTGGTCCACGCCGTCGACAACGCGGTCGCCGATCTGGTCGACATACCGATCGACGACGTCGAGATCGGTGCACTGCTGTCTCGGATGGCGCAGCGGTGGCTGCTCTATCGGGCCTTTGCTAGCGACCTCAATATCGCGGGATTGCTGAAAGCCCAACGTGATTACAACACCGCAGTAGAGCAGCTGCCAATGCTGCGCACCCGCAGGCGATGACCCACTCGACCGATTGGCCGCTGACCTCCCCCTTTCACCGTTACACCAGTCGCGCAGATCCGTTGCCAATCAACATCTTTCAATCACCTCGACGAGCTCACCAGAAGGGATGGGTCTGTGAACGCTGCCCCCTACCTCGCTCCGGATTCACCAACGGTCGTACTGGACACCGACCTCGGTCACGACCTCGACGACATGCTCACGCTGTGGGCCGGTACACGTCTGGTCCGCCACCTCGGTGTGATCACGACCGACGAGACCGAGGACTATCAACGGGCACATCTGGCACGCAAGGTCCTCAACAGCCACGGCCGCCCCGACGTGCCCGTCATCGCCGGGCGCCGACTCCCCGGCGCCGATCAGCGCTTCGTCATGGGCGGACTAGTACAGCCGACCTGGCCCGCGTGCACCGACGTCCTCGGCTACGTCAGTGCGATCTGTGAGAAGTCGACTCATCCGGTGATCTGGGTGGGGATGGGTCCAGCCTCCAATCTCGCCGATGTTCTCACCGCCCGGCCTGATCTTTGTCCGCAGATACGACTGACGATGATGGGTGGCTGGCTCGACCGCTACAGAAATCCCGACCGAGCCTCACACAACCCCCGCATGGACCCGGCGGCGTTCGATCTCGTTATGAGGACGGCCCACAAGCCTCGGCTGGTGATGAGCAGCCACACCAACGTCGATGAGCTGGCCGTCACGCCCACCTCTGACCTGTACGCATGTGTGACGAGGCCGAACGCACCTGCCGAGCTCGACCTGATCGCCCAGAACGCATCGCGCTGGTTCGCCTACCGGGCACGCCGCGCGCCCCAGGCCGTGCCGAGTAGCTGGATGAACGATCCGCTCACCCTGGCCGCCGCCCTCGATGTCCCGGTCGTGGAGTTCGTGCCCGAAACCGTGCGCATCGAAGCCGACGCGCGCATGAATCGCGACCCCGGCGGCTACCCGATTCAGGTCTCTGCCGAGGTGGACTACAGCGGCTTCCTGTCCTGGCTTACCGCCGCGTTGCCCCTGACCGCGAAGCACACCTGTCCGCATTCGAAACCTCGATCCACCCACACCATCGACACCACCGGGAAAGGGATGCCGTTCGTATGAAGGCAATTGGTTGTACCGCAGCGTTTCTCGACGCCCGTTGGGATCCTTCGTGTTACGACGCCGCTCGTCGCCATGTGGGCCAGCGGCTCTCATGACCGGGTTCTCCGTCAGGTCGACGTCCACCGACGCCTGGGACTGGCAGATGCGCGGGAGCTGCCGCACAGAAGATCCAGCAGTCTTCTACCACCCCGACGGCGAACGAGGCAAAGCACGCCTTGCACGAGCGAAACGAGCCAAGGAAATCTGCCGCACCTGCCCGGTGCTGGCTCAGTGCCGAGGTTACGCCCTCAAAACACGCGAGCCACACGGGATCTGGGGCGGCCTGTCCGAGGAGGAACGCCACCGGATCGCCGCCCGCACGAAGCGACGGCCACGATAACACCGCACCCGAATCCGCCTCCAGCGTGGGCCATTGCCTGCACGGGCCGAAAACTACCGCGCGCCAACGGCTTTCTACACATCAACGCGTTGAACGTTTCCTTAGCGGTGTCGATAAATCGTTTCGCTGCAACAACTTGATCTACATACCGGTGAACGCCCTGTGCTGTGCACCGTTCGCACCCGCTCCCCTCCGCAGCGCTCCGGACGCTGTACAGGGGGCGCTCGTCACCTATGGCGACGACCGGGATCTGGTCGCCGCGTCCACCCGCATCTAGTACTGACCCGCAGCCGTGATCGAGGAGCCCACCGTCCAGTGACCACATCCCCACTCGCAGTTGACGATAATCCTGCAAGCGAGCAGCCGGATCCAACCGAGATCCGCCAACAGCTGCTGCGAGCCGCAACCGAACCGTTCCTCACCCGCGGGTTCTCGGCGACCTCGATCAGGCAGATCATCGAACGTGCAGGTGTCCGGCGGCCGTCCGGCATCAGCAAAATCATGATCGGCCACGACGTCGCCGACGCGGTGTGCAATCAGGCCACTGCGCGAATCCACCGCTTCCGCCCCCGCGATGTCGACGACCTCATCGCCATGCTGGTCACGTGGACCGAGGTCGCCATGGCGCGACCGGGCTGGGTTCGCCTCGAACTCGAACTCGCCGCACACGGCAACGACGGTGACCATCGAGCCGCTCAACGTTCAAGCCAACTCCGCGCCGCCGTCGTCGCACTTCTGGCCACCGTCCGCAGCGGCACGCCAGCCGGCACCAACGCCGAGGAGGGCCGAGCGATGGACGAGATCCGCGCGATGTTGGTGTGGTCGACCCTCATCGGCTTCGTCTGCCGCAACGCCCACAACCTCGATGTCTCACGCGCCGCGATAGCAGAGCACATCGGCTATGTCGTGCGGTTCGCGGTCTCCTGATGGCGCCCACTCAACACCGCGCCGAGGACAACAGCAGCCGCGCCACCGACAGCGAACCCGCACCCGCTCCGTCACTCGCCCAGGTGCACAACGCCTTTGACATACCTACCACTCCGGATCACACCCTGCTGCCCGCGGTACTCGCCGGACTGCGGGCCCTCAGCCGATCCGGAACCGATCTCGAGGGAGTAGACGCGAATGTCGAATGATATGCGAATACCTGTTGCGCACACTCTGATTCAAGCTTTCACTGTCCTGGTTGCCGTAGTGACGTTCAGCGTCCCGGCCGTTGCTCACGGTGATGGGATTGTCCTGCAACCCAGATGCGAGGACTTGATGATGCCGACCGCGGTCGGTCAGATCGGTGCGACATTGTGTCGACCAGCGAAGCCGACAACCACGGTCATGGTGTTGATACCAGGCGCCAGCATTGACCGCTCCTACTGGGACCCCGCTGGGGATCACGCCGGTGGAGACAGCTTCCGCACCGCCATGAATGCCGCGGGAGCCACGACCCTGGCCATCGATCGCCTCGGCAGCGGGCGCAGCAGCAAGCCGCCTGGCGCGACACTCACTTCCCAGGTCCAAGCCACCGCAGTCGGCGAGTTGGTATCCCAACTACGGCACCAACACGGATTCGCCCGAGTCGTCCTCGCCGGGGCTTCCCTCGGCTCAGCAATCGCGACCATCGCCGCAATCAACGGCGCCGAACTCGACGCCCTTCTCCTCACGGGCTACTCCCACAGCGTGGACGCGGCTGGTACAGCACGGATTGCGACGACATTCGTGCGCGCTGACACCGACCCGCGTTTCACGGGTCAAGGCTATGACGCAGGCTATCTGACCACCGCCCCGGGAACCCGCGCCTCGAGTTTCCTCGGACCCGGTGCCGACCCTGCGTTGATCCCGATCGCGGACGACACTGTCAGTACGTTCACCGCAGCCGAGATGACGACGGGTCTGCCGACCACCGTCGGCCCCATGACGCTCGACATCCAGGTACCGGTTTTGATTGCCAATGGTGAGCTCGATCCGCTCTGTACCCGCCAAGCCTGCGTCGACTCCGCCGCTCTCGCTGCCGCCGAAGCACCATACTTCCACCAGAACGCCAGGCTGCAAGCCTATGTGCTTCCTCGTGCCGGACATGCCATGAACTTCGCCGAGAACCGTAGCGACTATCACGAGGCCATCGTCGGCTGGATGGCGACGATCGCAGACTAACCACGAAGGCACCGGCGAGCGCCCCAGCTCCGACCGCAGCCCTCCGCGTCCGGCGAAACCCGTGCCCAATCTGGAATCGCTCCGGCATGAATCGGCGCTCCGCGCGAACTCCGGATCTCGATGCCTCTGCTGGAGAGGAGACGTAACGATTCGAACGCTACGGCTGATCCACAAGACCTGTTGCCGGTCCGCGGCCGCGTCTGCCCACCACCGCCTGCGCTTACCAACGAACCAGCCGAACCTCCCGCCCCACTGCGTAGCGAACGCCCGTCGCCCAAACACCAGTGCACTCCCCGCAAGCACCAACCGCTGCGGGCACGCCGAACAGCCGAGCCGGTGACTGCGAGCACCTGATGAGCCCCGTATTCGACATTGCAATTATTGCGCTGGCGATCGGCGGCCTCATCGGACTGGCACGGGTGCTGCTGGGGATCCCCAGCGCCGCGGCTGCGCGTCGTGAACGGCGCTCGGCAATCAAACATGTTCGACAGCACGGCAGTTGGCCCTGCGGACACACTCACAGCCCACCCACACAACCGTTCACCATCGCGCAGGCGCACCGGGAGATGCAGCGCCACCTCCGATGCAGCCTTGAAAATTGCGGACGCAAACGCGCCGCATACAAGCGCCTGATCAGAGGCGGTCACGCCGTCCCTGATTCGACCAACCTCGACCGGAGGCTACGTTTGTGGATCTGGACGCGATCCCTGCTGGCAGTTGTTCGCGAACCGCGACCATAGTTCAGCAGGCATGCTCCGCCGGGCACACCCGCCGACCATCGTCACCGAGGAAACCACCACTGCGGACGGGCCGTGACTATCCGCGACTGGTCGCCGAACTCGGTCTCGACGACACCGTACTCGCGGAGCTGGTCGGCGGAGAGCGGGATGTGTTCACCGCAGCCAGCGGCGATCAACTGTCCGGGCTGCATGGACCCAAGGCAAACCCTGCCCCGCGCGGCCGTGGGTCTGCCTGCTCTGCCCGCTGGCGGTCTTCGCGCCCCATCATGCGGGGAATCTGTTGCGGCTCAGGGCGTCTTTCGGACGCCAGTGGCGGCAAATGCCCTCTGCTCCGTCTCTGGCTGTCTTCGGCCCCTTACGTCCTATCTGACCCTGGCCGACGCCGACGCCCCCGGTCTGGTCGAAGGTCTCTACCTGGAAGTGTCGGTGCCTCTGGAAGATTCCGCCCCGGAGCCAGCGCCGCGCGCCGAGTGTGAGCGGCCGGTCGCCGACGGGCTGTCGCTGTGCCAGACGTGCACCGACGGCGTCGTGACCGACCTTCGCGAGGTGCCGAGCCTGCTCGCCGAGCTGGCGATCACGCGAGCCGCGACGTGTAGGCTCGCCGCGCGTACGTTCGGCCGAGACGCCCCTGCCCGTGCGGGCCACGAGTTACCGCGCCACCATGCAGGGTGACCGTGCGCTGTCCCAGCTCGAAACCACGGTAATCGGCTGGACCGGGTCCTCGCCGAAACCCTGGGCGTGACACCGGATATCGGAAGCCCGTGCTTGCTCGACCTCGCTCGGCAGCATGCGGCGGTGACGGGCGAGACCCTGCGGCGCTGTCGTTGATCGCGCCGACCCAGCTTGAGCAGGCCGCAATGTGGCTGGCACGGCACCCCCACCAGCTCCGCGAGCATGAGGCCGCGCACGAGTTGCTCGTCGACGTGTCGCGCGCACTGGCCGAGATTCGGCGAATCGTTGACCGGCCGATCGAACTGCGGTGCCTCGGCCCCTGCCCGGCCGTCCTCGACGACGGGAGCGAATGCCGGTGGGAGCTCGCAAACTGTGACCATGCATACCCGTCGGTATGCATGGTCACAGTTTGACCACGAATCCTGCGATTTCCGGTTCCGGATGGAAAACCATGGCACTGGAGGGGGCCGGGTGGAACCCTCCCTCCAGGGGGTCGGGCGTGTACAGAGGATTTGTTATTTCACGGGCTTGACCACCCAGGTCCCGCGGGGTCCCTGGCAGTTATTATCCGGATTGCCTGCGAGCGCGCCCGTCTTGTTGGTTTGCCAGCACAGTGTCTGGCCTTTCTTGCCACGGGGGATTGGTCCGGTGATCTTCTTGGTAGCCGGATCATATGTCCAGCGTTGCGCATCCTTGCTGTTGCAATCGTACAACTCCGCGCTGACTACCACACCCAGACATTTATTGATCTCTCCATTTTTGAGGCGAGTTGGCCCGGTGCCGTCGATGGCGATCCATTTATCTAGATCCGGCAAAGGATCGTCTTCAGGATCTTCTTCGGGTGCGGGGCAATCTATAACCCCTATGGGAGATTTAGCGTCATATGTTCCGACGCATGCTTCGTATCCCATGGAATTGTTTGTGATCTTCACGGTCTCGGCTGGCCAGTCAGCGAGGGCGGGTTGCGTGATGAATATGGGGATCGCCGTGGTGGCAGCTACGAGCAGCGGCAGCACGATCGCGCGGCCTGTAGGCGTTTTCTCGCGGAGTGATGTTGCAGGCTGAACCAGTAAATGCACTAAGGTGCTCCTCTCCCAATGGATATCGACCAGCGCACTGCGAGTAGCGTCTCTCCAGACGACCAGGACCATCGTCAACCCACAGCCACATGAGGGTGTCTGGGTATCGAATATCGGTCTGAGGTCTCATCCGGAACGCCACCGGTTGATTCGTTGCGTATCCCGCCGTGGATGGGTCGCACCCCACCGATCGCGCATTCCTGGTCGGGCCTTACGGTATCGGCGAACGCCTTGCGGCGCGGTCTTTGCGTCCGATGTGAAATCATCTGAGGAAGGACGCCGACGAGGCAGGTGTAGGCCGGGAGGGCAGCCTTGGCGGCATCTGCAGCGGCGCGGGATGCCGATGACGCGTCCTTAGCCGAATCAGCCGCCTCGACCGCGGTTTTGACAGCTTTTTTGGTCTCGCGCGTGGGATCCTCACATTCCTTGGGCGTGAGAAAGGAGGCTACTACTCTGGTGCGACCCTCGACGTAGCGAGCACGGGTGCGAGCCTGGTCGATCAAAGCATCGCCGGAATCGGCAGCAGTATGGATACCGACACCTGTGCTCGGCAGCGCCCGAGCGGGACCCGCCACCGGGCCGACGAAAGAGAGCACTGCTGCTACGGCAACAGCTGCGAGCGGCGCATACAGAACGCGTATACGACCTCCACCACCGACACCCACGAACTCTCCCCCAGACGACGAAAAGACATCGGTCCCCAGGTATTCGATCCAGAGCTGGCCCGAGATTGGTCACCTACCGAAATCGCGCGATACCGACAGCTCGCACATCGGCAATACCGACGGAGGGCGGAGGCAGGGTGCGTGCGTTTCGGGTCCGGATGCCATCGGCAGATCGGTATTGGACAGTGGTGGATGACCATCCTCGATGGCGTCGCGGTCGCCGACGATTACTTGCGGGAGCTGAGGTTCGGGCGGGACGGGCGGAGTCGACCGAAAACGTCGCCCCAACATAGGCAACCCGCACCCATCGCCACCCAAAAGCGCCACACGGCGACCCGGGCCGAGCACCGAGTTGGCATGGTGGATCGGCTCTATCAGTCCCCGGTCTTCGTGTGTGCTTCGAGGTAGCGGGTCAGAGCGAGGGTTCCTTCTGCGAGGACGACGGGGTCACCGCCCGGGGTGCGGCGGTAGGCGAGCTCGACCACGCGGTCGCCGAGTTCGACAGCGAGTTCGGTGATCAGCGGGTCGGTGGTGGCGGGGAGCATGCCTCTCGTGATGAAGGCTTGGTGGATCATGTGGGCCATACGGTGCCGGTGGGGGCGGGCGTCGGCGATGTCGCCGGTGTAGTGGCCTTCGTAGTACATCGTCACCAGGGCGGGGTAATCGCCGCGGTAGAGCTGGCGATGCAACTCCAGCAGCTGCTCCACCATCTCCGGCAGGGTGGTCGCTGGCAACGCCGCCAAGCGCTGGGGGAACTCTTCGTCGAGGCGATCGATGATGCGCAGCGCCAATTCACCCAGCACCGCTTCACGATTGGCGAAGTACTGATACAGCGTGGCGACGGGCAGTTGGGCGCGTTCGGCGATCGCGCGCGTGGTGACCGCTTCCGGCCCTTGCTCGTCCACTAGTTCTTGGGCCGCGCTCAGCAGTCGCTCGACCCGTTCGCGGCTGCGTTCCTGAACTGGCTCTCGTCGGCGGTGTTGACGTTCTGTGGCCACGCAGGTCATCTTGACACGACAAGAATATGAACCTGATTCATGTTCATGTTATGGTTCTGGCGTTGGGCCGAAGGGGGGTTCAACTGGACGAATTCGCCTGTGGTACAGGCTAATTCGTCATCATCCGATTGCTCGATGTTGTCTCCATGCGGGGTATTCATGCGTATTCGTGGCACGAAGGCAGGACTTTTCGGATTGCTGACCTGCGTAATGGTCAGCGCGATGGGCAGCGGCACCGCCGCTGCCGAACCGCTAGCGGATAAGTCGCGGGAGGTCACCACCGACGACGGCTGGCAGATGCGGATCACCAAGACCGACGAAAACCTCGACAGGTACCCCAATCTCGCCGCCACCCCGTTCACCCGTGAAGGGTTCGTCAGCCTCAAGGCGGTCACCGACATCGACGGCATGGGCACCGCACCGGTGAACGCCGGAACCATCTCACTCGGCTATCAGATCGGCTGCCAGGTCGACGTAACCAACGGCATCACAATCGGTTTGGCTATCGGCCCGAGCATCAGCATCGGCCTCACCAACTTCGGTGTCGGTGGTAGCGCGAGCATCTCGCCGTCGGTGACCCTCAAACCCGGCACGATCACCACCATTCCGTTTGCCACCAAACCCTTGACCGGACGCCACGGCTCGATCACCTCCGACCAGGTCCACATCAAAATCGACGGCTGCATGGGACCGGTGAGCCTGCGCTCCTACGCCCAGGTCAACATCACCACCCCCACCGCAGACAACTCACTAGCCGTCTACGGCGACCCGATCTACCTGTGAGACAACCCATGTCACCAAACAGGACAGCTACGGGGTGCGCGTCGGTCCGGCGTGGCTTCGGCATCGTCGTCATGGTCGCGGCGCTGGCCGCCGGTATCGGCCTGATAGTCGCCGCTAACGGAACGCCGGATGCGGGCGCGAAACCGATCAATCCGTATGTGCCGTGCCCGCAATGGCAGGAAATGCATCCCGGCTGGCCATGCTGGGGCAACTTCCCCGAGATCGAAGAACCAACCGCCCCCACGCTGCTACCCACTCCACTCCAACCATCGATACCCACCGGCCCTCCGTCCGCACCTCAGGCTCCACCGCCCGCTGCGGCACTGACCCCGCCACCACCGAGCCCAGCACCGAATCCGTGCAAGGCCATCATCCCCATCCCCGGATACCTGCCACCCGCTCTCCCCGGCCATCCTGACAATCCGTCCTGTTCGTTGGATCAGAAGGCGCCAAAACAACCGCCGAAACAACCGACGAAACCGCCACCGACGCCGCGGGATCCGCGCGAGCCGGCCCGCCCGGAGTCGTGCCCGGTGAGTCCTCTGAGCAGCGAAGAAGTGCACTGGGTCGTCAGGAACATCACCGGCCCGCTGGAAGCTGAAGACGGATCCGACGATCCCCTCGTGGCCAGGGTCATCCAACGCGTCAACCAACTCAACTCGGAGTGCCACGGCACGAAGGAAGAGATCATGGAGACGGCCTGGGAAGAGGTACGGGACGACTGGTACGGCAGGTATCGCTGGCGCCACATCAACCGCGACCGTAAGAGGACGTGCTATCCCGCCGACGTCGACAAGGACTGCGAAGGATTGGTCGCGGTCTGCCTGCCCAGCAAGAACAGCAAGCGTCTCCCCGCCAATATGACCCCCGCCCAAGTAGGGGCTCTGGAATATCAGCTCCTCCAGTACATCAAGGCCGGGAACGAGCTCACCAACAAAAACCGCGGACTTCCGTTGGACAGGAACAAGCTCACGGGTGCGGAGGAGGACCTTGCCGAGGATGCGAGAGATGATCAGCACAGCAGGTTCCGGTCCATCTACCACCCTCCGACGGTTAACACCGTTTGGTACCCCTCGGGAAAGATCGTCGCGGGTCATCTCCCCGATACCGTATGGTCAGGAAACCCGAACCCGGCCCAGGAGTACTGGATGCCGATGGACTTGAGCTTGAACGGATCCATCGGTGGACAGTCGAGGGCGTACCCGGAGTACTACAAAGTGCGTGCGTTCGTTCCGGGTGAATGGATGGATGGCGTGGGGTGCGTGCCGCGTGCCGATCCGCCGGCAGGTCTTTTAGACGCGGTGCCGAACACGCAGGCGCCCTAGAGAACCTGAATGCGAGAGGGAGCCGAACATGAGGTTATTTCGAACCACGACGATACTGATGGTGGCGCTAGCCGCGGCCGCAGCCTGCTCGGCGCCAGCAGGAGACCACCCCGGCGACTGGTGCACCGACGTGATCGCGGCCCTGACCAGTGAGCGGCAACGCTGGTACGACTACGACAAAACTCACGGCGGTGAGAACGACGATCTGACATGGAGGCTCACCCGACCCGACCCGCCCGCCACCGCGGAGCAGATCGGTGCCGCCGAGCGACGCCTCGAGAAGCGGTTCGATCGCCAGTTACGGCAGTGGCTCGAACACGCGAACGGCTGGCCTGTCGTTTTCGGCACCATCAGCCTGTTCTCGACAGAGCAGCTGGCCAAGGACTCGCCAGAGCGCGAAATCTTCGTGGAGATGCTCGAGGAAACCGGCACGACCACAGACGATTTCGGGGTGCGCTCGTTCGACGACCTCATCCTGATCGGCACCAACAACATCCAAACCCGCTTCGTGCTTACCGTCGGCTGCGAAGACAACGGTGACTGTGACAGCGCGCCAGTATGGGAATTCAACGGCGAAACTACGAAGTTTCTCAGCCTCCGCGACTACCTCACCACAAGGGTTGAGCAGATGAAGAAGCTGAAGCGGTCGCCGTAACTGAAAGCCCTGGCTAGCGCCTCGGTCGCCGACCAATACGAACCCGAATAGTGCTTCTGGCCGTGATACCAGCGGAACCTCCGCCACGGAGCCGCCCCGCTCAGCATCTCAGCCCTTACCCCCCAGCGACTGGACCTGCCCAGATCCACCAGCACGCCGAAAAGCGACCTCGATAGTATCGACGCCAACCAACCGCCGAGACCTCCGCGCACTTGCGCTCGCCAACTCGAAACCTCCCGCCACGGAAGCTAACTGGCGAAGATCATCCACCCATCAGCCCGCAGCGGGAGCAGAATCTCAAACTACGACAGATCCGCTACGACACTGTCAATCATTCTGAGTTCCGACATGAGTTTTGAGACCCTACACGGGCATGCAATGTCCTCTAAGCGGCGGACACGTCCGGACAACCAGCTGTCCGCTGGAACCGCGCTCGCCGTAGTGGCGTTCTCAGGGGGTTTCAAATCCGTGGCCTGACATGGTACCGAAGACACCCCCCGTAGAGTTGTACGACGGTTCTCTGGGGTGTGCAGCTCTGTGGCTCCACATTGTAACAGCGGAGAACGGGGAGTGAAGATCAACAAACGAGGGCATGCTCGGCCGCGGAATTCGCTCGCGCCCCCGCGAGGACCCGGGCGCGGTAGATCGAGAACACCGCGGCTATCGCCAATACCGCCGCCGCGAGCGATGCGGCGATCCGGAATCCGTGTCCGACAAGGAATTCCGTCACCGCGCGCTCGAGCTCCTCCACGGTGTGCTGGTCTCGTTCGCCAAAGATGCTCGCCCGCGGCCACTGGTAGAGAACCGACAGGAACTGACCACCGATCAGGAAAATCAGCGATGCGGCGATCCAACCCCGCGCCTGCCGTGCCCACAGCGCGACCACGATCGCGATCACCGCGCACAGTGTCATCACCATGCCCATCGGGCGCATCACGGCACCGATATCCACCACGGTCATGAACTCGTCGGACAACGCCAGCGACTCCGGCACGCCTCGAAACATGTTGGGATACAAGAAGATCGTCTCGGCGACAGTGATCGCGAAAACGAGACTTGCGACCGTCGCGTACGCGCCGACGGTCGCAAGTTGAATAGTAGTTGACCTCATAAGGCCGACGCTATAACCGCGAGTTCGTCCAACACATCCGGCGCCGTCCCCCAAGCCGTGTCAGGGTGGCCCCTGGATGACGTGACTTGTGCGATCGTCGGCACTTCGATGTGGCTGGGCTGGTGGGGCATCGCTACCGGACAGACGACTACTACGAGGTGGGGCGTGAGAAGATCCGCGAGTACGCGCGAGCTGTGCAGGACTTCCACCCGGCGCACTGGAGCGAAGCCGCCGCTGGTGAGCTCGGATACGCCGGTCTGCTCGCGCCCACCACGTTCATCTCCACCGTCGCGATGCTGGCCAACCGCAGGCTGCTCGAGACTGTCATGACCGGCTACGACGTGGTCGTGCAGACCGATCAGGTTTTCGAAATGTACAAGCCAGTGCTCACCGGCGACCGGTTGGTCAGCGATGTCGAACTGTCCTCGGTGCGTCGGATCGCGGGCAAGGACCTGCTCACCATCACCAACACCTTCGGCGACCAGACCGGTGAGGTCGTGCAGATCATGCACACGACCGTCGTCGGCCTCACCGGCGAGGATGTCAACGCCGAGATCAGCGACACGATCGAGCGCGTCATCATGAGCGGGCTCGACACAGCCTCTCGAACCTAGGTCGGAACTGATGTGGGCGGCCCGCTGGTGACAGATCCGGATTACGGGACCGCTGTATGTCTTTCGGCGATCTCACGAACGCGTGTCCCGCGCACCATGTTCCGATTCGAGGACATAGCCGTCGGTGACGAACTTCCCTCTCGGTCTGTGCGCCTGACACGCGGCGATCTGGTGAACTACGCCGGGGTCTCCGGGGACCCGAATCCCATCCATTGGCATGACGAGGTCGCTGCGCTCGCGGGTCTTCCGGATGCGATCGCCCACGGCATGCTCACCATGGGTTTGGGGGCGGGATTCGTCACCGGATGGCTCGGCGACCCGGGCGCGATGATCAGATACGGCGTTCGGCTGTCGAATTACACGGTCGTCGAGGCTGCCTCCGCTGGAACGGTGCAGTTAACCGGACGCATCAAGTCAGTCGATCCCGCGACCGGGACCGCGGTCGCCATCCTGGTCGCTGCCGGTGGGAGCTACGCGCCCAACTCGGCGCAAGCTGGGTCCGGTGCGGCCGGTGCCGCACACAGCACGAAGTCGCCGAGATCCTCGACACTGTGCGCGCAGCGGCCGAGGAGATGCTCTACAGCCTCAGCGACCTTATTCGAGTGACCGAGAGCATCGGTGCTGCGGTGCCGAAATCGACGCTGTACCGCGGTGGGCTCGCGAACGCCGGATCGGGCCTCGCGCATGGCAGCACGGCGACCGGATCACCGATCACCCGATCGACGCCACCTCTGTGCACGTCTACAGACTCGGCGACGCGCTCACGCTGGTGCGGTGAGAGGCACAACAGCGGCCAGCGTGATGCTCGACGGTTGCGGTCCGTCTGTGTCAGTTCAGATTTCAGTCTTTGATCTTGTCGATCAGTTTCTGAAGGCGGTCAATCTCCGCACACGCCTCCTCGTCTCCGCCCTTATCACAGTCCATCTCGTGGTCCTGTTGTTGCTTCTTCAATTCACACTTCCTGTACGCCCCGTACGACTCGCCCGTTTCGGCACATGTGGGGTCGGCGGCGGTTGCTGGGCCTGCGTAAACGGCGGCGGCGGACATCGCTGCTACGAAGGTGACCAGTGTTGTGCTGATCCAGCGTCGGATCGACATGTGCCTCCTTTGTCCTTAGAGATCGGGAAGGTCCCGCACCGCGAGTGGTCCGGGCCTGTAGTCAGTCGGTATTCGTTTCTACCGAGCAGAAGGATGGGTACCGCGCTTGTTGGGTTGTGCCACGCCCAAAGAACACGTGCGACTCAGTCTGACCGGATCTACTTGTATCGAAGACGTGCTGGCACTGACTGGCGCGGCGAGACGCGTAGGCGGGAGGATCGGCCGCATGAGCGAAGAGGGCGCAACGATCGACGCGTTCATACGCGCACGCCTTGCCGAGGACGAGGCGAATGCCCACGAAGAACGCCAGTTGTGGCAAGTCGAGGCGACGCGAGAGGCGTTCGTCGGCATCCTCGAATACACCGGAATGTGGGAACTCTTGGTTGGTTCCCGGCCCTCATCGGCAGAGCAGGCGTCGACGGCTATCGCCGAAATCCGCGCGATTCGCGCGATGGCGGCCCGGCACACTGCCGATCACCGCGCCGGGCCAGCTCGAACAGGCCCCCTTGTGGCTTGCCCAGCATCGCCGCGAGGTGCGCGCGCACGAAGCCGCGCACGACTTGCTCGTCGAGGTGTCCGGCGCGCTCGCGCAGATTCGGTACGTCGTCGATCGGCCGGTCGAGCGCCGGTATCTCGGGCCGTGCCCAACCCTGCTCGACGACGGGAGCGAAGGGCATCCGGCACCGCGAAGGTGGCCCGTGGTCGGGGCTGGCACTGGCCGGATTGATCGGGGACCAAACACGAAGAACTACTCGACCGCGACGACGTCGCAGCGGGCAAAGTCGTCCGGTTTCGCAGGTCGAGCAACGACCGCGTGATCCGCTCGCGCAAACCCGCACATCCCGCAATCATCAGCGTCGAGACCTACACCCAGGTACAACTCGCGCGCCGAGCACGAGGAGGCGGTGGTCTGCAGCGACGCGCCAAACTCGAACGCACTAGGGTTACCGGCCGCCAGCAGTATCGGTTTCGCAGCCGAATCCGCTGCGACGACTGCGATCGGAAGATGGAAGGCGGAATCAAAGACAACTCCGTCTGGTACCGATGCAGGGCGAGCACTCTCGCGCCCAGCAGCCCCGCACTCGAAAGTCACCCGAAGACGGTGAACCTGGCGGAGTCGCGACTCATCGTGCCGGTCAATAACTGGATCGCGACTGTCTTCGATCGACGCCATCGCGCCGAGACGATCGCGACGCTCATCGCCGCCCAGGCCGACAGCGACGGCGATCTCCAACGCCAACTCGTCCGTCAAAGACTTTCCGCCGCGGAGACGAAGCTGCGGCGGTATCAGGCTGCGATCGAAGCCGGGGTCGATGTACAAGCACTGATCAATCCGATGAACCAAGCGCAGGCTGAAAGAGCAATAGCCCGAGCGGAATTGGATGCGATCCCAACGATCCGGCGGATGACCGCAGGCGAACTGGAGAAGCTCATCGATTCTCTCGGCGACATCAGAGCGGTACTGACAGCTGGCGCAACCGAAGACCAAGCAGCCCTCTACGAAGCCCTGCACCTGGAAATAAAATACCGACACCGCCAACAGCTTGCTGTGGTCAGTGCCGGCATCCCGGTGGTTAACACGTGTGTCCGGAGGGGGACTTGAACCCCCACGCCCGTTAAAGGGCACTAGCACCTCAAGCTAGCGCGTCTGCCATTCCGCCACCCGGACCGGTGGTGCTCAGCAAGGTTATCGGATGTCGCCGCGTGGACCAAATCGCGGGTTGACCGCGTGTTTTGCCGGGGGGTGTGGGGTGGGTGGGAGGGCTTCCGGCGGGGTGGGTCGGAAGCCCTTTCCTTGGGTCAGATCAGTTCTTCGATGGTTCGGGCGAACTCGAGGGCACCGTTGCCGTCGGCGATCTGGCGGTCGATGAGGTTTTTGATGGGGGCGACGAAGTCCGTGGCGACGCCGGCGTCGCGGCTGGCCCGGTTGATGGCGTCGAGGGCGGCCTTGTGGAAGGCGAGGCTTTGGATGGGCTGGGTGTAGTCGCCGCTGTCGATGAGCTCGCCGTAGGCGGGAAACATCTGGGCCATGGCGGTGACCCATGCCGCGGCTCGCTCGGCGAACGCGCTCGCCGAGACGCCGACCGAGCGCATCATGGCCGCGCCGTGCATGAAGCCGCCGAACATGGCGTACATGTTGGCGAGCAAGGCGAAGTCATAGGTGGAAGCCCGTCCGGCATCGTCGCCGAAATATTCTGCGGCGGCGAGCAATTCGAGGGCTGTGCGGTGCTCGTTGAAGATCGCCTCGGAGCCGCTGTACAGGATGGACGCGCCCGGCTGACCGATCATGGGCGGGATGGCCATGATGCCACCGTCGAGGTAGTCGATGCCGTGCTCGGCCGCCCAGGTGGCCAGCTCGCGGGCCTCGTTGGGGGCGGTGCTGGTCAGATTGATCACCTGCCTGCCGGACAGTTCGTCGACCACGGGGTCGAGAGTGGTGTGCACGGAGGCGTGGTCGAACAGGACGACGATGATCGGCCCGCCCGCCTGCACCGCCTCGGCAACCGACGGGGTGCTGACCGCCCCGGCCGCGCCGAGGTCGGTGTCCTTGCCGGGGGTGCGGTTCCACACCGTCGTCGGATGGCCGCCCTTCAGCAGCGTGGCGGCCAGCGCCTGGCCCATCGCGCCTAGTCCGAGGACCGTCACCGGGGTGTTCGTGGTTTCCGCCATTGCGGGGTCAACTCCTTGGAAGTTCGTGAACAGGATGGTCAGCGCGCTGAAACCAACCCTGCTCGTTGCCCGCGATGGCGACAAGTACCTACTATTTGGTCCGGTACTTACCAATGGGTGTGTGAACAGGTAGCGAGGTCGGGCGTTGGGCGAAAAGAGATCTGGACCATACTTCTGCGGCATCGACGCCGCGATGGACGTGATCGGCGGCAAATGGAAAGCACTGATCCTGTGGGAGCTGGAGAACTACGGAGTCCGCCGCTTCGGCGAACTCCGCCGCGGCCTGCCCGGCGTCTCGGAGAAGATGCTGATCCAGCAGCTGCGCGAGTTGGAGGAGGACGGCATCGTCACACGCGAGGTCTATCGCGAGGTGCCGCCGCGGGTCGAATACCAACTCACCGAGCTGGGCACTGCCCTCAACCGCGCCCTCGAACCCCTCGGCGACTGGGGTCGTGACCGCATCGAGCGCATCGGCGCCAACCGCGTGCATCCGGTGACCACCTGACCCTGCCAGCGGTCAGTGCCCGGTGGAACGGTTGTGGCGGAAGGTATTTACACCGCCGGGTGCCGCCGTCAGTGGAGTCGAGCTGAGCGGCAACAGCCACACCTGCTGAGCGGGAAAGTCGCCAACCAGCCGAGTACGGGCCGGATATACACGCGCACGGTGGCCCCAACGTTTCGAGCCGCTACCCCCCGGGGTTCGATCAGTCGCAGCCAAGCAAAGTACCCGGCGCACTGACGGACCAGCCGACGAGTAGTGATGGGGTGACTATTCGTCCCTCCGCGAGTGCGTCCGCATTGTGTATCCAACACACGCCACGAGGCTGTCTTCGCCGTCCGATTTGAGCGCCAGGCATTTCACCCGATTCCAATCCGATTCCGGCAGGTCAGCAAAGCGTAAAATATCTTCGGCCTGCGATTCATCGGCTATGGCGAGTGTGAGTGGGTCGTAGTGTGTTTTGAGTTTCATCGCGATCACGTTGTGGAACTTCAGAACTATGAAATCGCTATCCGAATTCCTGCCAACGCTTCGTATTTCGAGTTCAGAATGACTGACCGAGTAGCGCCACGGCTTGAACTTTCTGTCGAAAAAAACTGGCAGGGATTCATTCAACCGTTCACCTTCATTCTGAGGTGAATGGATTGTCATAACGACTTCCGTTTCTGTAGAAGAACACCTTGGACCACGAGCTCCGATTATCTTGGATAAAGCTTAGTTCCCACGGCGTTGCGTGTCCATCGAAGATAGGATCGAGCCCCCGAGCTGCCTGGGAGGACGCGATCCATTGGGCATCGTCCATGCCGTCCAAATTGAAGTGAATTGGCGTCTGACCATCGCGAACGTAGGCTTTGAACTCGTTGACCCAGTCTTCACCGCCAGACGGCCAATCATGGTAGGACTTGGCTCCGACAGCCTCAGCGAAGTTTTGCAGTGTGAGTGGATCCCCGTCCAATTCGCTGAAGCCGAGCGCAATGCCGCAGCTCTCCGGAGTCAATCCTAGGGGGTCGCTCCAGGTGGTGGGGTTGTGGGGGTAGATGTTCGGGTTCGGGGCCGGCGCTAGTCCGAGGGGGTCTTGGGTGAGGAATCGGGCGGTTGCGGGGTCGTAGGTGCGGTGCAGGTTGTAGTGCAGCCCTGTCTCTGGGTCGTGGATTTGACCGGGGAAGCGCAGCGGCGTGCTGACGGGGCCATGCCAGGTGGTGTTGCCCCACAGGTCCGCGGTCGCGGTGGCTACGGTGTGGGCGGTATCGGGCTCGATCAATTCGACGGGCGTGCCGACCAGGTCGGTGACAATGGCGTAGAACTCGTGATCGATGCTGTTCTGATCGGTGGTTTGACTGATCGGGGTATAGGAGTCGGGCTGGTAATGCCAGCGGGTGACCGCGGCGGCAGTGACTTGCTCGATGAGATGCGTGCCGTCCCAGGTGTAGTCGACGCGTTCAAGAACAGCCCCGTCGTTGGACAATAGCTGCTTGGTCGTGCGGCGGCCGAGTGCGTCGTAGGTGTAGTGCCACCACTGCCGATCCGGTGTCCAGACATCGGTGAGCTGGTCGAAGCTGTTATAGCGATAGAACCAGGTCTCGGATTTGCGCGAGAGCCGCGTGCGGGTCTTGCGGATCAGCCGTCCGGATTCGTCGTAGTAATAGCGGGTTCGCCCGTCACGGATAAGCAGGTTGTCGCGGTACTCGCGCCGCTGCCCGAGTGTCCCCTGCTGAGGGGGCGCACCAGGACTGTCGTCGTGAACGCCCTGGTGCTCATCGACAGCGGACAGGGTCGCGGTGATGTTGCTCAACGGGTCGTAGGCGTACTGCTCGGTCACAGTGCTGTTGCGCAGGACAGTGGTGATGCGGCCGAGCGGGTCGAGATCGTAGGCCCGTTCGATCACATCGGCCTCGGGCCGGGCGGTACGGTGGCCGACGAGGTATCCGTCTGGGCGGTAGGTGAATTCGTCGCGCCGCAGTTGATAGGGTGCCGGGCGGGTGGACTGGCCCATGTCGAGGGACAGGGCTTGCGCGGGGAAGGCGATTACCGCTTGGTCCAAGGTGCGGCCGGCCTCGGTGAGATTTCGGGTAACCGCGACTTCACCGGTGCGCCAACCGGTTAGGCGTCCGAGGGGGTCGTAGCTGAAGGAAACCTCGTGGTTGTCGGTGCTGAGACTGTCGAGGCGGCCGACGATGTCGTGGTGCCAGGCAGTGGTGGCGCCGGAGGGGGTAGTTCGGTGGGTTCGATTGCCCCGCTGGTCGTACTCGAACAGCATCGGCTGCTGCCCGTCCAGCTGCTCGGAGGCGATCTTTCTGGTTGCGGTGTAGGCGAATTCGAGGGTATGCGTCGTGTCCGCGCCGATGCCATTGACAGCTGTCAGGACTGCGCCAGCGGGATTGTAGGTGTAGCGGATCCAGGTGTCGTCGGCGGCGATCTCGGTGAGGCGGCCGAGGATGTCATGGCGGTGGCTGCGGGTGATGCCCGTCGGCGGTGTGACGGTGGCGACCCGCCCCACCCTGTCATGGGTGTATCGGGTTGTGGCACCGGAATAGTCGGTTTCGGCGGTCAGCCGCCCAGCCCTGTCGTATGTGTAACTCCAACTTTGGCCGAGCGGGTTCTGCACGGCCGTGAGCCGACGCTCGGTGTCCCAGGTAAACCGAGTGACCGAACCCGCGGGGTCGGTGCGGGTCTGCGGGAGATCGAAAGCGCCGTAGGTGAATCGGGTTATGCCACCGGCGCGGTCGGTGTGGGCGAGTACGTTGCCCTCACCGTCGTAGGTCCAGGATTCGGAGTGGCCGTCGGGATCGGTTCTGCGGAGCAGTTTTCCGGTTGGTGACCACTCGTAGTGCGTTACCGCGCCGATCGAGTCGATGATCTGTGTCGGGCGTCCTGCGGCGTCGCGCTGGATCTGGGTGATCGCGCCGTGTGGCGCGGTGATTCGGACCGGTAGTCCGGCCGGGTTCACCTGGACTACGGTGCGTGCGCCGTTGGATTCGACGATCGTGGCGATGGCGCCGTTGGCGTGGTAGGTGAATTCGGTGCGGTCCCCCGCCGGGTCGATCATCGCGGACAGGTTGCCGTCCTCGGACCACTCGCGCTGCCAGATCGCGCCGTCCGGGGTGGTGATCTTGGTGGGGCGGTTTCGCCACAGGTATTCGATGAGGGTGGCGTTTCCGTCGGGGCGGGTGATTTTCGCCGGATCACCCGCGCCGTTGTAGAAGTAGGTGGTCTTCGCTCCGTCAGGGCCGGTGACGCTCAACGGTTTTCGGTCGGCGTTGTAGTCGATGTGGGTGCGGCCACCGGTGGGGTCCATGATGTCGCGGAGTTGTAATTCGCGGTCGAAACCGTGGGTGGTGACCGCGCCGCGGGAGTCGGTGACGGTGGTGAAACGTCCGGTGCCGTCGGGGAGCGGCAGATAGTCGAAGTCGGAGTTCAGGATTCCGTCGGTACCGCGTTGGAAGACCACGCGGCCGGACTCGTCGTAGGTGTTGACCATCTGGTTGCCGTTGGAATCGGTCCATGACGTCATCCGATGGTCGGCGTCGTAGGTGTAGCGGGTGGTTGCGGCCGCGGCGTCGGTGACGGCGACCAAAAGGCCTGCGGCGTAGGTGAATTCTATTATGGGCGTGGCATATTCGCCGAGGTCTGGATTGTCGGTGATGAGTGACAGGCCGGTGATGCGCCCGTGGTCCGAATGGATTCGGACGCGGTATCCACCCGAGTGGGTGACTTCGGTCGGCACGCCGTCGGCGTCGTAGTGGAAGCGGACGCGGTTGTGGTGGCGGTCGGTGATGGCCGAGATCGCGTAGTTGCCGAGGCGGGCTTCGATGCCGTCGAGGCCTAGTTCGGGGGCGAAATGCCAGATCAATTCGCGGCGCTGGTCCCATACGCGGTAGCCGCCGGAGTCGGTTCGGGTCAACGACCATTGCTGGCCCTCGCTGAGCGGGTGCACGGGGACCCCGACCTCGGCGTGTGGGTAGGCCAGCATCATGCCGTCTTCACCGATGAACGTTACGCCCGCATCCTCGATGACCAGCCGGACATCCAGGGTGGCCGACCAGGAAGGGCCGAACCAGCGACCGAATCGGTAGTTCGAGTGGTGAGCGCGCCGCAGTACCAGCGGCAGCACACCCGGCAGTGCGAGATCTGTTTCGGGAAGCAGGAATTCGCCGGTGCTGATATCTACCGGGTCGGTGGAACAGGTCTTCTGCTCCGGCGTGCGATCGGATTCCGAACCCGACTCGCGAGCCTGCTCGTGCGCGTTGCGGTCGGCGACTGCGCGGTCTTGCGGCGTCGGGTTGTCGGAGTCGTGGTCGGGTCGTGGTTCCCGATCGGGGTCGGAGTCTCGGTCAGACTTCGGGTCATGGTCGGACTTCGGATCACGGTCCGACTCAGGGTCACGATCGGACTTCGGATCACGGTCGGACTTCGGATCACGGTCCGACTCAGGGTCACGATCGGACTTCGGATCACGGTCGGACTTCGGATCACGGTCCGACTCAGGGTCACGATCGGACTTCGGATCACGGTCGGACTTCGGATCACGGTCCGACTCAGGGTCACGATCGGACTTCGGATCACGATCGGACTTCGGATCACGATCAGACTTCGAGTCACGATCCCGTGGTGGGTCTTCCGGACCCCGCGGACGGTCGTGCCCATCACCGCGATCGCGCGTTCGGTCCGGATCATGATGCGGGGTACGCGGATTCGCGTCGTCAGGTCCTCGGCGAGGTTCCGGATCCGATCGCCGCGGTGCATCCGGGTCGGACCGGGTGGACGGATCGGCGTGCGCGCGTTGCGGCGTATGGTCCGGAGTCGGACGACCGGTTGCGGGCGAATGAGGTTGCGTGCGGGCCGCCGGTGACGACTGCGGATCGGCCCGGACGGCGGCCACGGGTTCGCGGCTGGGGGTTTCCCTTGGCGTGGGGTCCGGATGCACACGTGTTGCGGGTTCGGGGCGCACGTGCGGCCTGGATTCCGGTTGCGTGCGCGGGGTGGTCGCCGGGTCGCCATGTGGACGGGTAGCAGGCGACGGGTCGGCGTGTGGGCGGGTCGGCGACGACGAGTCCGGTTGTGTGCGCGGTGTCGGACTGTCGGCGTGGGTGACCGGACTGTGCCACCCTGGCGTCGGGGCCGGATCAGTGCGTCCCGCGGGCGTGGTATCGGGATCGGTGCGCGGCGTCGGCGTGCCGTCATCGCGTCCGCCGGGTGACTGGTCCGAGTCGGGGCGATTGACGGGCGACTGGTCCGGATCTGGGCGCCCAGCGGGCGTGTGGTCGGGGTCCGGTCGAACCGGCTGTGCCGCATCGGGATTCGTCCTCGGCGTGCCGTCCGAATCGGGCGATGGGCGATCAGCATCCGGCCGTTGGGTGGGCGTCGGATCGGGATCCGCGTGCGAAGCCGGTCCCGGATCGTGGCGTGATTCCGGTGTCGGATCCGCATCCGGACGGGCAGTCGGGTTCGGATCGGCCTCCGTGCGCGGTGTGGAATCGGGGTCGGTGCGGGAGGTGGGGGAAGGATCGGTGCGTGTTGCCGGGTCGGGCTCGGTTCGCGACGTCGGCGTGGGATCAGACTCCGAACGCGACGTCGGCGTCGGGTCAGAGTCCGAACGCGAGGTCGGCGTCGGATCAGGATTGGCCCGCGGCGTGGGATCGGGATCAGCCCGCGGCGTCGGATCAGGATCAACACGCGGCGTCGGCGTGGAGTCCGACTGCGGCCGAGAAGCCAAGTCAGGATCGGGATCCGGACGCGGTGTGGGCGTCGGATCCGGATCCGCGCGGTTACCAGCGGGCTCGGTGCGCGGCGACGGATCGGGGTCGGACCGCGGCGACGGGTCCGGATCGGCACGCGGCGCCTGGTCTGGATCAGGACGCGAACTGGGCGTCGGATCGGGGTCCGAATGCGGCGTGGGGTCAGGTTCGGGTTCGGGTTCCGAACGCTGCCGCGGCGCCGGATCGGGTTCGGCACGCGTGTCCGGATTGTTCGCCGGCGACTCCGAGCGTTGCGGACTCGATTGCTCCGGCGTCGTCGACGGACCATCGCCCGTGTCGGCTCTCGGCGCGGGCGATTCCGGCCGACTGCTCGCATCGACCGGATTCGTCGGCGTCGGCCTGGTATCGGAATGCGGTGCCGGACCGGCACTCGGGCTCTCCGGCGTTGGTGTCTGCCCCACCCGTCCCTGCGGTTCGGTGGGCAGCCGTCGCCCGAGGTCACCGGCGTCGTCGGCGAAACGGGTGAGCCTGGACGCGTCGGTGATCTTCTTCAGCGCGCTGACCCCGAGCTTGGCGCTACCGGCACCGCCGGTAGCGGCGGTCAGCAGCGCGTCGCCGGTCAGCGCACCGAGGAATTCGAACGGATTGCGGCGCGCGTCGGACAATATCGCCGACACCGTGGCACCCGGATCGGCCGCTGCGACAACCAATCCCGTGCCGAGGTTGGAGAGTCCAGCGGCGTACTCGGCCGGGTGGGTCAGGTTGTAGATGTCGGTCGGATTGACCTGCCGGGCGAACTGGACGAGCCCGGTGAGGCTGGTGAGCAGACCTGCGGAGAAGTTCAACGCCCCGTGCTCGAGCACCCCACCCAAGTCCGAGATGTTGGCCATCCACCGTTCGGTGAACGGCGGCTCCTTCGGCGCCTTCTCGGTGGCCGCCGCGAACGCGCTGACCGCGACGGAAGCGCCGTTGTCACGTTGTGTTCGCGCGCCGCGCAGGATCTCGCGCGCCTGGTTGCGCATCGATGTCCAGGTGTCGACCAGCGGGGTCTGCGCCTGCTGTTCCCCGGAAAGCGAGTTCCACCAGGTCTTTTGCCTGCGTTCCTCGGCGTCGGCGGCCTTCCATTTATCGATCGCGTCCGCGGCCTTGCTCTGCGCGGTTTTCACCTCGTTGTGCCAGGCATCCATGGCCTTGGCGGCCGCGGTCATCGCGTCGGCACCCTCGAACCACAGCTTCGGTTGTTTGTCGTAGACCTCGTTGAACGCGTCCGCACCCGCACCGACCCAGTCGGCGGCGTCGATCTGCTTGAGGGCCTGGCCGGTGGAGTCGATCGCACTGGCCATCTTCTTCAAGGTATCTGCGGTGGAGCTGATTTCGGCGGGTTCGCCGCGGATCAACTCTTTGGGGTCTTCCGTCTCGCCGAGTTCCTCCTCATCGACATTGCCACCGGTGCCCGAGGCGATGTTGTCGCCGAGGTCGTCGAGGCCCTCCCCCAGGCTGTCGAGGCCGATCGCTTTCGCCCCGTCGCCGAGTACGTCCAACCCGGCGTCCGCGAGCTGACCGGCACCCTCGACGACCGATTCGACACCCTTCTCGATCGCGTCGCCGACATCATTGATGAAATCGCCGAGCCCCAAAGCTATTGCCCCCCTGACTCCTTCATGATGTCGGCGGCCGTCTTCGAGGCACCGGTGTTCCAGCCGGGCGTCTCGCCGGTGGCGAGGCCACTCAACGGGCTGACATTCGCCAACGCCTGTGGGCCGACCGCCTCGATCACCTTCATGTTCGTTTGCATCGTCTGCCCCGCCTTCTGGAACGACTCCGCACTGTAGTCCGCGTTGCGTATGTGGTTGAAGGCGTTGTCGGAGAAGGTATCTCCCCACGACCGCGAGGTGATCTGTTCGTCGGACAGGTGTGGGTTACCGGCCAGGTGCGTCCACATCTTCTTCAAGGTGCCCTCGGCCTTGGAGTCCATCTCGTGATAGCGACCTGCCGCGAGGCCGAGGGTTCGCGCGATCGAGTTGCCCGCCTGCACGAGTGCGCGCACACCCCACGACCAGCGCTCGGTGAACTCCTCGAAGGTCTTCTGCACCGTGTGCTTGCCTGCCTCCATTGTCGACAAGGTCAACAACGAGAAACCGCGCCCCATGTTGCCCGTTTCACCGATGCCCATATTCGACAGCTCACCGATGGTCGACTCGATCCCCTTCGCGGCTTGTACCAGCACCGCAGGGTCCACCTTCACCTGCTGTGTCATGACCGGCCTCCCGATTCTGTTGTTACTCGGTCACATCGGGCGGAAATGCCATCGGCGCCGACCCCACGACGTCGACAGTGACGCCGGTCGGCTGATCGCGTGTTTCGGCGTAAGCGAGCAGGCGCCACCCGGACAATGAATGATATCGATACTCCCGGTCGGCGTCGATGCCGCCGTCGGCCAGATAACCACGAGCCATCATGTATCGGGCGTACTCCTCGATGCTGGTGAAGGCGCACAACCAGTCGATGCCACCGAATTGCGAAACATACACGCGCTCGTCATCGGTCACCGGCACCAGCAGGGCAGCCTCCCGAAATGCGGCCAGCAGGGCGTCGGGTTGACCGAAGCCCGCATAGAACGCGGCTATTTCACTGCGCAGAGCGGCCCGGCCGTCGCCATCCCCCACGGACCTCCTCCTCGGTATGTATAGTCCGCTGAACGGAGCACATCATAGTTTACCCGCATGACTGGCGTTTTTCCGCAGGACCAGTATCTGCCATTGCCCATAATTCCTGTGGCACAGCCGGGCTCAGCGAGCGTCGATGAAATCACCGATCAGATCGGCGATCATCGCTGCACCCCTGCTGTTCTGGTGGACGAAGTCGGTCGTCAGCTCCAGCCCGTGCAGCCTGGCGATGTCGTCGAGGGACCGCCCCATCAGCAAGCGGTGCCGCGCGAAGACGCGCGCACGGAAAGCCGAGTCGTCGCGATATGGAATACATTGACGCGACCTGACCGATCGCAGATGCTCGATCTGCCGCTCGTACAGCGGCAGATACGCGACACCGTATGCGGCGGCGGTTTCCTTGACCACCCGGCTGAACAAGCGCGTCGTCCGCGCGGGCAGGGAGTCCAATTCCTGGCCGAGCACCGGCAAGGACAGCAGGGCGATCCGGGCGTTGGTCTCCTCCAGCAGCCGCTGGGTGATGGCGGACAGGTTCTCCCGATAATCGCCGATCGTCGGCATGGTCGGCAGCTTCCTGCGGCGCATCGACGCCAAAGCGTTGTCTTCACTCAGACTGCACCAGGCGTCGTTACTGCCGATCAGCACGGTCGCGATATCCGGTTGCTGCTCGATGATGGCGTCGAGGCGGGCCAACAGGCTGTAGGAATGGTCGCCGTTGACGCCTGCGCGGATAAATGTCATCAGACGTCCCTCGTTACGTGCCCGCAACATCGCGATGTAGTCCGCACTGTACTGACCAGAGGTGATACTGTCCCCGGCGCAGACCACAGTAGTGTCGAGAGTGCGAGTTCCGGATCTTGGCACCGTGTTCTCCTCTGTCCCCCACCATGTCTCGACGCAGCCACGTCCCTTGGCTAGCCTCTCAGTCATGACGGTTGCGCCGCTTCCGAAAACGTGCGGTGATCGACGACCGGTAATGTTCGTCCGCCCAAGCCATGTCTGTTATATCGGTCCGGACCTGACCGTCGCCGCGCACGCCACCTCGGTCGCTGTCCTCGGTGTCGGCTTGGACGCGCCGCTCGTCTTCCGGGCGCCCGGGCACGGGCCGACGACAACAGGCAGCGCGTTCGCTCCCGCACGGGCCGTGCACTCGATGCTCGCATCGGAGGGGCGGATCATGTTGCTCTTCATCGACCCGGCCGGGACGCCGATCGCCCCCGTTGCCGCGGCGATGCGCTCCTTCACCGGCCCCTTCGGTTTCGAGCACCAGCACGAGCGCGAACTCATTGCCGCGTGCGACAACAACTGCGATCCAGGAGCCCTACTGCGGCGTGCCGGAGTCCCCGCACCGGAAAGCGTGGACCCGCGGATCATCCAGCTGGCCGCGGCGATCCGGCGGGACCCCGTCCGGGTGTTCCACGCCGAGGAGACCGCCGCTCGACTGGGACTGTCGGCCTCGCATTTCCTGCGCCTGTTCGGGCGGAGCACCGGCACCACCTTCCGCCGCTACCAGCAGTGGGCACGCCTACGGCAGGTGGTTCATGGCATCGCGGCGGGCCACGATCTGTCCCGCTGCGCGGTGGATGCGGGCTTCGCCTCCCCGTCGCACTTCAGCGATACCTTCCGCAAGACATTCGGACTGTCCGCTACCGCCATGCTGGACTCGGGGGTCCGCTTCGATCTCGAAATGGACGACCTTCCGCCATCGAACCCGTGACTCACCTATCAGCGGACTCCGGAGTGCCGGACAGGGATTCCGCGAGATAGTCGACGATGCGGTGAGCATGGCGCCGGTCGCTGTCGAGATCGGGGTTGTAGATGGTCAATGTCATTCCGACACAACCGGGTTGGATGGCGGCGTCGGTTATGGCCGTGAGGTCCGACCAGTCGAGACCGCCCGGTTGCGGATAGTCCACGGCAGGCATCGCGGCGGTCGACAGCACGTCCAGGTCGACATGCAGCCACCAGGCAGAGCCTCGGCGACGGAACCGGCCTACGGCGATTTCCGTTGGTACGGCAGCTTTTTCGTGCAGATCGCGGTCGGTGAGCAGGGCGATGGTCGAGGCGAGCGAAGGCACTCCGTCCGCCTGCAACTCGGCCGCGTCGCGTGGGCCAAGGGCGACGACCCGGGTCGGGTCGAGGGCGGGCAGTTGATCGGCCAGCTCAGGAGGAAGCCGAGCGTCGGTACCGGCCAGCGCGAGGCCGAGTTCACAGTCCGCCGCTTCGCCGGTGGTGCTTCGCTTCGGCGGCCAGGCGTCCTCGTGCCCGTCCACGAAGACCAGCGCGACGTCATCGAGCACGTCTTGGGCGCCGCGCAAGGCACCCAACAGCACGGGGCAGTCACCACCGAGCACCAGGGGGAACTCCCCCGCCTCGATGCTCGCCGCGACCGCAGAGCGGACGGATGTGGTTGTCGCGGTGAGGGATTCCTGCGCCAGTAGCCCGCTCTCCGGGTCGCGCGATGGACTGGGCGTGCCGACATCGACGTCGCCGATATCGCGTACGTCGCCACGGTGGGCGCGAAGCGCGTCGAGGAGGCCGGCTGCGCGCAGTCCAGCTGGCGCCTTCGCCACCCCGCCGGTTGTCCCGGCGGAGTTGAACGGTGCGCCGATCACGGTCAGCAGTGGGTGGCCCTCGCATTCCTGCTCGCTCGGCGAGGCCAAGCGGAAGGTTCGCACCGAGGCCTCCTTGCTTCGAGGGTAACTCTCCGTCCACCGCCCGCTGCGATGCGGATCACATCTGCCTATTGAATGTGGCCCGCCTTGATGCTAAACATTGTGGCACGCAACGCAATACACGTTGCACAATACGCAACATGCTATGGGCGGGACCCCGAAGGACCTTGATGCTGCATCGTGAATTCCGGCCGAGAGCCGTTGGCGGGTCCGTGCGACGCGCACTCACCTTCGGAGCCGCACTGTTCCTGCTCGCCGGGTGCGCACCGGTGCAATCCGGACCGGCCGGGTCCGGCGGTGATGAGCGGACCGGCACCGTACGGGTCTGGCTTTTCGACGAAGCGAACCGCGCGCCGAAGGAAACCGTGGTCAACGAGGCGATCGCGGAGTTCCGGGCGACTCGGCCGAATGTCGAAGTGGACGTGCAATGGGTGCCCGTCGCCGGCCGCGCGGAGAAGTTCGCGGGCGCCTTCAACGATCCGGCCAGCGCACCGGACCTCGCCGAATTCGGCAATACCGACTTGGCCGGCTACGCCGTCACCGGCGCGTTCGCCGATCTCGGCGACGATCTCGCGTCCTGGCCGGAGGGTAAGGACATCGACCCTTCGGTCCTGGAAACCGCGAAATCCGGCGGCAAGATCTATGGATTGCCCTGGTACACCGGTATGCGCGCGCTGTACTACCGCACCGACGTCTTCGCCGAACTGGGCTTGCGGCCACCGGCCACGCTGGCCGAACTGACCGACACCGCCCGCCGCATCCGCGCGAAACGGCCTGACCTGTACGGCATTTCGGTCGGCGGCAAGTACACCTACGCCATGTTGCCGTTCCTCTGGGCGCACGGCGGCGAGATCGCCGAATACGACGGCACGATGTGGAACTCCACGGTGAACTCGGATCGGGCGACGGAAGGGATCATCCGATACGCCGAGCTGATCCACGACGATATCTGTCCGGCCGCACAGTGCGCCGACTTCACCGGCACCCAGAGCGTGCAAGCGTTCGCGGGCGGCAAGGCCGCGATGACCATCGGCGGCGACTTCAGCCGCAAGGCGATGGATCAGGGTGCGGTCAAGGACAAATACGCGGTGATGCCCCTGCCGGGTACCGAAACAGGTTCGATCGCACCGGCATTCGCGGGCGGAAATCTGCTCGGAGTCTTCCGCGCGAGTATGCGGCGGGGTCTCGCGATGGACTTCGTGGAATTACTCGGTAGCGCGAAGTATCAGGAAAAAATGTACCTGGCGATGGGGAACCTGCCGACGCTGTCCGGTGTGCAGCAGAAGCTCGCGGCGAACGACCCGTTCCTCGCGCCGTTCGTCGAAACGCTCAGGGCCGGGACGAAGTTCGTACCCAGCACACCGGCGTGGTCGAAGATCGACAGCCAGAACGTGCTGCCGACCGCGGTGCAGCAGATCGCCACCGGGGCCAAGCAACCATCGGCGGCGCTCGCCGCGGCAGCCGCCGCGATGAACAAGGCATTCAGGTAGGCGCACATGGCAATTCAGGAACGGCCGGTCACCATCCCGGCACCGCGTATAACACCGAAACCGCGGCGCATCCGCCGGGATACGGTTGCCGCCTGGCTATACCTCGCCCCGGCGGGGATCCTGCTCGCCGCCGTACTGGTCTATCCGATCTACCAGATCGTGCTGATCTCGTTCTACGACTACGGCCAGGCGCAGGCGACGGGCGCCGCGCCATTGGAATTCATCGGCTTCGGCAACTATCGCGAACTCCTCGCCGACAGCCAGTTCTGGATCGTGCTCGCCAACACCTTCGGGTTCGGCGCGGTCTGCGTGGTCGGCGGGCTGGTGGTCGGCACGGCGCTGGCCGTGCTCGCCACTCGGGTCCGCGCGGTGCCGCGAATGCTGCTGTTCCTCGCGGCGCTCGGGGCGTGGGCGACTCCCGCGATGGCGGGTTCCTACGTCTGGCTCTTCCTGTTCGACGCCGACTTCGGTGTCGTCAATGAAGCGCTCTCCGGTCTCGGGTTCCGTTCGATGGACGGCCATTCGTGGACCTTCGGGACCCTCAGCGCGTTCGGACTGGTTGCCGCCGAGGTGATCTGGTGTTCGTTCCCGTTCGTCATGGTGACCATGTACGCGGGCATCAAAGCGATACCGGAGGAAGTGCTGGAGGCCGCGGCACTGGACGGCGCTTCGGCGTGGCGGGCGGCGCGCTCGGTGATCCTGCCGATGCTGCGGCCGCTGCTGCTGATCGCCACAATTCAATCGATCATCTGGGACTTCAAAGTGTTCACCCAGATCTACGTCATGACCAATGGCGGCGGTGTCGCCGGGCGCAACCTGGTGCTGAATGTCTACGCCTATCAAAAGGCCTTCGCCGGGCAGGAATACGGGCTCGGCTCAGCGATCGGAGTGCTGATGACACTGTTGCTGTTGTCGATCACCGGGCTCTATGTCCGGTCCCAGCGCAGGAGCACGCCGTGGCAGTGAAACCGTTGCGCCGCACCCCACGCAAGCCCGGTCGGCTTGTCGCCGAGATGATTACGGTGGTGATCGCGGGGTTCGTCGCCTTCCCGCTGTACTGGATGGTGCTCTCGGCGCTCAAACCGCCGGGCGAGATCCAATCGGCGGGTCCGAAACCGTGGACCCTGACGCCGAGCCTGGACAGCTTCACCCGGGTGCTCTCGATGAACGGTTTCGGCCGGTTCTTCCTCAATAGCTTGCTGATTGCCGTTGTGGTGGTGCTGCTTTCGCTGGTGTTGTCGTTCCTGTCCGCAGTGGCGCTGACCCGGTTCCGGTTCCGTGGCCGGACGGTGCTGCTGGTAATGATCCTGGTTGCCCAGATGGTTCCCGTTGAGGCGCTGACGATTCCGCTGTTCTTCCTGATGCGCTCGATCGGCGGCACCGTCCCGGCGCTCGGTCTGAACGAACTCGGCTCGATCATGCTGGTGGATCTGGTGTTCAGCCTGCCGCTGGCCATCTGGTTGCTGCGCGGGTTCGTCGCAGCGGTGCCGATCGAGCTCGAAGAAGCGGCGAAACTCGATGGTGCGAGCCGTCTTCGGTTCGCGTGGCAGATCCTGCTCCCGCTGGTGGCGCCCGGGCTGGTGTCGGTCAGCGTGCTGTCGTTCATCCACGCGTGGAACGACTTCCTGTTCGCCAAAACGTTCATCATCTCCAAAACCGAGAATCAGACACTGCCGCAGGCGATCCTGGTGTTCTTCAAGCCGGAGGACACCGATTGGGGCGCGGTCATGGCGGCCTCGACATTGATGACCATTCCGGCCCTGGTGCTGTTCGTGCTGGTACAGCGGAAACTGGTCTCCGGGCTCGGCGGGGCGGTGAAGGGCTGATATGCCGGGTTTCGACACGCTGCTCCCCCGTCCGGTCTCGGTGACCCCGCTGCCCGGTGTTTGTTCCTGGCCCGCCGAACTCGACGTCCGCACCGATCCCGGCCTGCCGCCCGAGGGCTATCGGCTGGAGATCGCGCCGACCGGCATTACGCTCACCGCCGCGGATCTCGCGGGCCGGACCCACGCGCAGCAGACACTGCGCCAACTCGCCGGGCCGGACGCCTTCCGTGCCGCACCCATCGGTACGAGCGAGCACACTGTGCCGTGCGGTGTGGTGACGGATCACCCCAGATTCCGTTGGCGCGGTTGCCTGCTCGACGTGGCGCGGAACTTTCGCACCAAGGCTGAGGTCCTCCGATTCATCGATCTGCTGTCGGTGCACAAACTCAATGTGCTGCACCTGCATCTGACCGACGACCAAGGTTGGCGGATCGACGTCCCGGACTTCCCTAGACTGACCGAAATCGCGTCGTGGCGAAGGGAATCGATGGTCGGACGGCACGACGGTCCGGAACGCGACGGTCGCCCGCACGGTGGTTTCTACACCACCGACGACCTGCGTGAGATCGTCGCGTACGCGGCCGAGCGGTCGATCACCGTGGTGCCGGAGATCGATGTCCCCGGCCATGCTCGCGCGGTGATCGCCGCGTATCCCGAGCTCGGACCGGAACCCGAAACGCCTTGGGAGGTATGGACTTCCTGGGGTGTCAGCACCGCGTTGCTGGAGCCGACGGCTTATACGACGGACTTCTTCCGCCGCGTCTTCGATCACGTGTTGACGGTGTTTCCCTCGCCGGTCATCGGTATCGGTGGTGACGAGGTGCCCGGCGCGACTCCGGCGCACGGCCGTCTGGTCGCCGAGCTGGCGGCGTACCTGGCCGAGCGCGGCCGACGGGCGTTCGGCTGGGACGAGGTGCTCGACGCCGGAGCGCTACCGCCGATGGTGATCGGCGCATGGCGCGACCAAGCGGCGGCCGCTCGGGCGGCGCTGGCGGGTCACGATGTCGTGTTGTGCCCGGAAGAACATGTCTACCTGGACCATCGGCAGTCGGATCACCCCGATGAGCCGATCCCGGTCGGCTATCTGCGGACGCTCGAAGACATGTACCGCTACGAGCCCGAGTCGGACGAACCACGCGTCCTCGGTGTCCAAGCGCAGTTGTGGAGTGAGCATCTGGATTCGGTGCGGCGGGTGGACTATGCCGCCTTTCCCCGGCTGTGCGCTATCGCCGAAGTCGCTTGGAGCCCGGCGAATCGGGACTTCGCGGAGTTCCTACCGCGGCTGCGCGACCACCATCTCCCCCGTCTCGACGCGCTCGGCGTCGAATACCGCCCGGTCGATGGGCCGCGTCCCTGGCAAACCCGTCCCGATGTTCCGCCGACGGCACATCGACCGACGCAACTGAAGCTGCGTCGTTAGCGGTCCTATTGGCAGGTGTCGAACTCGTCGCGCATCCTGCGCTGGACGGTGAGGGCCGGTCCGCTGAGGGCGTCGTCGAAGACGGTGGGAATGGAATAGTCGCAGCCAGCGGCGTGGACGAAGCCTTCGTTGGCTTTTCCGTCGGTGTAGAAGAAGAGCCATGTCCACCTCAGGCGCAGGGGGTGGTCGGTGGTCGGGCCCAATTTCTTTACGGTGTCGGCGAGTTGGTCGTAGGCGAGGTCGGGGTCGAAGGTCGACGGCACCCTGTTGCGCACCGACAGCTCGCTGACGTAGCTGTCTTCGATAACGACCATCATGGTGGCCAAGGGGATTTCGGACAGCTGGCGGCGAAGCTCTGCCTCCCGTTCGGCGGATAACGGTAGGTCGACGCTCCACTGTCCATGCTCGGTCGTCTCGATCGAGACATGAGCGGCCGTTGTGGCGCCGATCATCGCTCGGATCGCAGCGAGCGGTTCGGCCGTGCTGGTCTTCCCATCCGAGACGGAGATCGCCGGTGTGGGGCGCACATCCCAGAAGATCCCCCCATCGGGCACTGATGCCGTGTACTGGCGGACGTTTCGGATCGCATCGAGGAAAGGGGCGACCTCGAAATACTTGGTGGTGCCGACCCTCGCTCTGTCGCCGACGACCAATTCGATGCTTCGGTCTCTTAAGCCGCCGAAATTGCGAAGGAGCTCCTTGATGCGGTTGATGACGTCACTGATCTGCGGCTCGGTCGCGTCGGGCAGGTGTGCGCCGAGTCGGAAGTAGTGGTCCCCGAGAAAGAAGTCGCTGACGTAGGCCACATCGACACTCTGCACCCCCGGCATAGCCGAGATTTCCTTCTCGAGCCTTTCGGCTTCGGCGCGGTAGTCGGTCAACAGCGAGGAGCAGGCGGTGAGGACGAGCGCGGCGACGGCGGCGAGCACGGCACACCGTGCAGTCCTGAAAGCTGTTATCAGCGTGCGAATCGTACTGACTCCTCTACGTTTTCGCCGAATGCTACCTCGCCCGACCGGTCCACGGAGCGGAGGGCGCGGCCGCCTCGCGCCGGTCCGATTCAGGGCCTGAGCCGGTGGAATGCCGCCAGCCGATCGCGGTGGTATTCGAGGTCGTCCTCGTCGTGCACCACGCCGCGAGCGACCGCGATACCGAAATACACTGCCTCCCGGCGCAATCGGTGTCGCATCAGCTGCGCGAGCGCGAGGTCGTCCAGGGGTTCCGCTGTGCCACCCTCGGCGTGGTAGGCGTCCACGAACGTTCGCGCGTGGCCGAGGTCATATCCCAGCTCATCCGCGAATTCCAAGGCGGCCGAGGCCAGTTCGACCTCCGGCGGGCCGATCAGGGCCTCGTCCCAGTCGAGTACGGCCGTGACGTGCCCGTGGTGAGCGAGCAGGTTGCCTTCGTAGTAGTCGCCGTGCAGTGGCTGCGGGCGGGCCGTCCGGGTGAACTCGGCCAACCAGCGGTCCAACTCGGGATCCGGCAGCTCCGCCGACGGCTCGCCATCGAGCCCGATCTCCAGGAACGACCGCGCGGGTCGCGACGGCGGACGGTAATCGGCCAGCGCGCGGTGCACGCGCGCCAGCAGCCTTGCCGCCTCGCCGAACTGCACTGGATCCTCGCTACTGACCCACTGTCCTTCGATCAACGGCCACACCGTGATCGGGCGCCCCGCGACCATCTCGACCGTCGAACCATCCGCACGCGGCAGCGGTGCCACGGCCTCCGGCACCGCGCGAGCGGCCGCAACGGCGACACCATTGCACCACTCGACCTCGGCGGGGTCCCGGTCGAGTGCACCGATCCGCACCACCACCTCACCGACCCGGTAGGCCGCCGACTCCTCCCCGCCGTGCAACCGCACGCCGTCGCCCTTGAATCCCCATTCGGCCGCAACAGCGGCTCGGATGTCCTCGGTCAGCGGAATGTCGACATAAACCACGCGTCAACTTCTACCAGCGCGGGCAAGCAGGACGCAGCTCGATTTCCGACACGCATGTGCCCGCGGATCAACCCTGTGCCGATCCGCCTGACGGGACCTACCGGGCGTGTGCTTCGAGGTAGCGCGCGATGGCCAGTTTGCCTTCGGCGATTACCGCGCTGTCGCCACCGGGCATTGACCGGTAAGCGACCTCTATGATCCGGTCGCCGAGTTCCATCGCCAATTCGGTGACCAGCGGATCGAGATCGTCCGGCAATAGCCCGCAGTCGATGAGCATCCGACGGACCATGTCCGCGAACCGCTTTCGATGATCACGCGCGTCGGCGAATTCGCCGCGCGCCCGGCGGGCGTAGTACAGCGCTACCAGTTCCGGATGTGCGCGGTAGTGGATTCGATGCAGTTCGACGATCTGGTCGACCGCGGCGGCGATCGTGTCGGCGGTAACCGCCGCCAACCGGTCCGGCATTTCGTCGTCCAACCGGTCGGTGCTGCGCAGGGCCAACTCTTCGAGCAACGCCTCTCTGTTGGTGAAGAACTGGTACAGCGTGGCAACTGAGACGCCCGCGCGCGCCGCTACCGCACGGGTGTTGACCGCGGCCATGCCACCCTCAGTCAGCAGCTCCAGCGCGGCGGCGAGGATGCGCTCGACCCGCTGCCGGCTGCGTTCCTGAACGGGCTCGCGTCGGCGAAGTCGGCGTTCGGTCGGCACTTCGTCATCCTGTCACGAATCAGCCAAACATGAACAATGTTTATGTTAGGCTCCGGTTCGAGCATCGTTCACGGGGGAAGTTGTGGATCGACCATGAGACACGCACGCTTACTGACCGCGGTTGCCGCCGCATTCGCGCTGGCCACCGCGCCGCAGGCGCACGCCGATCAGCTACCCGTCCGGTATGGCAACAGTGAGATGGTCCGGATCGCCCAAACCGATTGGGATGGGCCGGTTCCCGGCGCAAACGACTTCGGGTGCAAGCCCACGCCGGAACATCCAAAGCCGATCATCCTCGTCGGCTCCACATTCCTTTCGGACGCGGTGAACTGGACCGCGATCGCTCCCTACCTGCACAACCAGGGGTACTGCGTGTTCACCCTCGACTACGGGCGCACGATGTACAACGTCGCGCCAGGGCTCAATGGCATGGACCCGATCCCGATGTCGGCGACCGAGGTCGACCGGTTCGTGGACCAGGTTCTCGATGCGACCGGAACCTCGCAGGTCGACTTCGTCGCGCATTCCCAGGGCGGCGTGGTGACCCGCTACTACCTCAATGAACTCGGCGGTGTACACAAGGCCGATCAGGTGGTCCTGCTTTCCTCGCCGTACACCCTCACCGGCCCGCCGCTCGACCTCACCGCCATCGGCCGCTCGACGATTCCGAAGCCGCTCTACGACGCCATCCTCTACAACGGCGCAGTGCCGCCCCTCGGCCTCGGGTTGCTCGACCCATGGTCGGTGGGCAAGGCCCAAGTGCTGCAACCCACTCTCCGCTACATCCAAATCACCGACGCCGCCGACGAGCTCGGGCTTTTCGGCGGTATGCGGGTACCGGACGGCGCTCGCAACGCCAGCACCCACTACATCAATGACGTCTGCCCGACCGACCTGTCACAGCACTTCGCCCAACCGTACTCACCGACCGCGGTCGCGATGATCGGCAACGCCCTCGACGCGAGACACCCGGTGACACCGCCGTGCACAATCGTCCCGTTGTACTCGTTCTGATCGCGCGCCTGGCCAGTCACCGGCCCTACCGCCATCTGGCGTAATACGCGCGTATTATGTGGAGTTGTGGGTTTCGAGTGGCCTGATTGGGCGCTGGACATGCTCATCGGGATCTCTCCGAACGAGGTGATGCAGGTGCTGACCAAGCAGCGACGGTGGCCACGGCGTGGGCGCGGTACCGCGGGCATGGAGATGCTGACGATCTGGGGGCGGACGGCGGCGGGTCGACCGCTGATCGTCGGCCTGCGTCAGGCCGAGCCCTGGCAATGGCAGATCGTCGCCGCCCGAACGATGAGCCCGGAGCAGGTGGCCGAGTTCGAAAAGTGGGAACAGGAGAACCAGTGATGGGCGACAACAACTTTCCGTCCACACCCCGGGGCGTGGACGAATTGATGGACAGCCTCGTCTTCGACGACGCACCGGTGCCCGAAGCCGACGTGCCGCCCCCGTTGACGCCCGGCGAGGACATCATGGTGGTGCGGTCCCTGCGCATACCCCTCGACATGGACCAGGCGATCAAGGCCGAAGCTCGAGCCCGGGGCATCACCATGAGCGAACTCATCCGCGACTGGCTCGCTATCGAACTCGCCGCCCTCGCCGACGATCAGCCCATCTCCCGCGCCGACGCGCTGCGCGCCCTCGCCGGTGTACGCCCGATCCACCACCGCGCCAGTTGACTACCGCGCCGACTCCGGCGCACGAACGATGGCCCGCGCAGCTTCCGGCGCCTCGGCACAACCGTGCCGATACAACCGTGTGAATACCCTGCGTCTTGGCCGCACCCATCCTCATGACCTGCTGATACGCAGGCACAAACGACCCGATGGCAAATTTGTGCCGACGGTCCAACCGCCCGTTCACGCCCTCGCACGTGCCCCGCAACAACGCGCATTCGACACTGCTGAACAGCTGAAACGTTGCGTGAACTATGGGTGAGGAAATCACCGCCGTGACAAGGCGATCCGGTCGCCGACCGGCCGCGCACTCCGCACCGCCGACAGCAGCGTCACGGGCGTGAAAGTAGTCACGGCAAATTTCTGGCGAATTGCCTTTACTCTTCCCTCAACTGGTCGTACGACCAGTTTCTGTCGATAACGGCAGTCACCTCCCATACACCTGTGCGATGCACCCCTCCTCCTAGGAACCAGCAAATGAGAAGCATCCTCCGTTCGCCGCGCATCGCCGTGGCGATCATGGCAGCCGCGATTGTCGGATCAGGGCTGAATGCCGCGGTGGCCATTGGGGATCCGGGGCCGGTCTCGGAAACGCACTCCGCCGACACCGTCGGGTACGGCCCGGTGCTGACCGACGAGGCCGCGGCCTTCGCCTACGGACTCGTCAATCCGGACGTGGCTCCGCAGGGCGCCAACAACTGGGCGTGCAAGCCCGACGACGCCCACCCGCGCCCGGTTGTGCTGGTGCACGGCACCTGGGCCAGTGCCTTCGGTGCCTACTCCTACATGTCGCCGCAGCTCGCCAAGGCGGGCTATTGCGTTTTCACGTTCAACTACGGACGTGCCAACGTCGCAGGCGCCGGACTGAACCAACCCACGATCGGCGCCACCGGCTACATCGAGGATTCGGCGAAGCAGCTCGCCGCCTTCGTCGATCGGGTGCTCGCCGCCACCGGCACCGGCCAGGTCGACATGATCGGACACTCGCAGGGTGGCGTAGTGGCACGCCAGTACCTGAAGTTCGAGGGCGGCGCGGACGCGAACGATCCCGCGGCGAACAAGGTGAAGAAGCTCATCACCTACGGCGCCACCAATCACGGCACCACGCTCAGCGGTCTCGGCAGCCTGCTCGGCGTCTTCAAGAACACGATGGGACTGGACCTTTCGACGCCCACCGAGGCGCTGATCGGCCACGCGGGTATTCAGCAGCTCATCGGATCGCCGGTGCTGACCAGGCTGAACGAGGGCGGTGACACGATGCCCGGCATCGACTACACCATTGTCGCCGACCGCTACGACGAGGTGTCCAGCCCATTCACCCGCACCTACCTGACGGCAGGCCCCGACGCGACCGTCGACGACGTCCTCCTGCAAGACGGTTGCTCGCAGGACATCTCCGATCACAATTCGATGCTCTACTCCCCCCGCGCGGTCTCCATCGCCCTGCGCGCACTCGACCCGGTCGCACACCCCACCGAAGTCTGCGCCGCCAATCCCTGGCTCCTCTGAATGAACGCGGAAGGCCCCGATTCAACAGAGCGGGGCCTTCTTCGCGTGCGCCGAGCTCAGTCGGCGAGCGCCTGCTCGCGCAATCCCAGTAGGGTCGTCGACAGAATTCTGGAGACCTGCATCTGCGAGACACCGAGGATTTCCGCGATCTCGGATTGGGTCTTCCATTCGAAGAATCGCATGACGAGGACGCGGGTCTGCTCGTCGGGTAAGTCGGCGAGCAGCGGCCGCGCGGTGAGGGTGTCCTCCACCTGACAGTAGGACGGGTCGACGGCCCCTAGGGTTTCGAGCAGTGGCACCGCCCCATTTCCGGTGTCGTCCTCGGCGGCCGCGTAGATCGAGTCGGAGTTGTAGGCGTTGCCTGCCATCAGTGCCCGATCGACATCGTCCGGACACACCCGCAGCGCCTCGGCGATTTCCTCGGCCGTTGGTGTCCGGCCGGTGCGCTGGGCAAACGATTCGATGGCGGGCCCGAGTTCGAGATGCAACTCCTTGTCCCGCCGTGGCACCCGCACACCCCAGGTGTAGTCCCGGAAATGCCTGCGCACCTCGCCCATGATGGTCGGCACCGCGAAGGAAAGGAACGGCGAGCCGCGGGAGACGTCGTATCGGTTGATCGCGCGCAACAGTCCCACTCGCGCGACTTGCAGCAGATCGTCGAATTCTTCGCCGCGCCCGGCATATCGGCACGCGATATGCTCGGCCAACGGCAAGCACATATGAATGATCTCGTCCCGCACCTCTGCTCGATGCGGATCGTCGTGCGGTAGCGAAGCCAGCTTGTCGAACCAGGGCTCGATATTGTCGTAACTGTCACCACCGGTGCGCGATTGCCGTGTCGTCGTTTTGCTGCCCGCTGCGAATGCGGTTCCCATCCGGCCTCCTCACACAATTTCCCATGTCGCGTGAGGTCGGAACAGCATCGGCGGAAGCGATCACCGCTACCGAGAAGCCTTGCCGCAGCTTGCTATTCCCGAATCGCCGCGCACGGAAACCACTGTCCGCCTCGGCCTTGTTCTCTCGTCCCGACCAGCACATTTCCAGCATCAGCTCGCTGCACGACGGCATCAAGGGGCCGAGTGGCACTCGGTTTCGGGACCAAAGCCCCGGGTCCTCCGGCTGCGGGAGGCGATGCTGCCCGCCTTGCATCGTTTTTCGCTAGAGCTCCGCTCTAGTGAAGTAGTATCGTGGCATGACCCGAAAGAGCATGAACGTGTTGGTCCTGGGCGGCTATGGAGCGGTCGGCGCGCACTTGGTGCGACTACTGCGGGCGGACGGGATGGTGGCGCGGGCCGCCGGACGGGACAGCACGCGAGCGGACGTGGTACTCGACTTCTCCGATGTGAACGGTTACGAGGCCGCGTTGAACGACGCGGCCGTCGTGGTCAATTGCGCGGGCGGTGAGGACCTTCGACTCGCCCAGGTCTGCGCGAGCCGTGGGATTCCGTTCCTCGATATCTCGGCAACCACCGAATACGTTCAGGGACTGGAGAAGATCGCTGGTCCGGTGCTGCTCGGCGTCGGGTTGGCACCTGGCCTGACCACCCTGCTCGCCGTGGACGCCTTGTCCGGGAACCACGGCCCGGTCGACATCATGATCGGCCTCGGATCCGGTGAGCACCACGGCCCCGCCGCGACAGCCTGGACGTATCACCTACTCGGACAACGCTTCCCTGACCCCGACGGCACCACCGTCCGCAACTTCACCGGGCCGGTCCGCTTCGAGGTTCCGAAAGAGTCCGGCTACCGGCCTGCCCGCGCCCTGCGTGCCGACTTCGCCGACCAGCACCGCCTCACCCGCGAATTCGGTGTCCCGGTACGCAGCTATCTGAGACTGGACTCCCGCCTCGCCACCGCCGGGCTCGGTCTGCTCACCCGTGCGCCCGTGCTCCGTCCGCTCGTGCCGAAACACCTGCCCGGCAGCGATAAATGGGTCGCACTCGCCCGCTCGGCGGACGGTTCCATGCGCTGGGCGGCGGGCCGTGGCCAGTCGCTGGCGACGGCCGTGGTCGCGACGGCGGCCGTCCGGGCGGTGGTAGCGCACCCGCTCGCCACCCCCACCTGGATCCACGAAATCCTCGAACTCGCCGACCTCCGGAATATTTTGCGCGACAACCAAATCACGCTCAACTACTGATCGGAAAACACGGGCCCAAGGCGCAACATAACAGTGCCGCACTGGCTTTCACCCCCGTTCGTCAAGCGAGTGCGATGCCCGCGATAGCGGCTGCGGCGAGAACAAGCCCGAGTACCTGCGCGCGACTGACCCGTTCGCGCAACACGGTGAGCCCGAGCACGACCGGAATGACCGGATAGAGCGCCGCCAGCACCACGGCAATGGCAAGCAGCTGTTGCCAGGTGGCCCAGGTGTACAGCGCGATGGCGATGGTGCCGAGCGCTCCGGTACCGAGCGCACCGAGCAACACCCGAGGACGCATGTGCAGCGCCGCGTGCGCGCCCACCGCGAGCGGCACGATCGCGATCACCGAGGCGAACCGGCTGGCGACCAGCGGCCAGAGCCCGGCAGCCGAGTCGACCCTGGCCAGTGCGATGAATTGCAAAGCGAACCCGGCCCCCGCGATCAGCCCGTCGACGCTGCCTCCGCTGACGCTCCCCTCGCCGTCCCCCTCGCCCGCCGACCGAGAGACCAGCCACAGCGCGGGCATGGCAACGACAATGCCCGCCCAGCTCAGCGACGACGGCCGTTCCCCCAGCAACAGCACACCGACCAGCACCGGCAGCATCAGGGCACCCACGTCGCTCAACGGGACCACCACGCTCAACCGTCCGCGGCTGACCCCGCGGTACAGGAAGGTGACGCCGAGCCCCGTTCCGATCCCGGACAACGCACCCCACGCGAGCGCGGACACGGTGACCGACGATGCGGGGACCAATGGTGCGACCGCCAAGATCAGCACACTGCCACCGAGTTGCGCGTACAACGCCACCGCCGTGGCGTCGGCGCGACGAGCGAGCAGCGCGCTCAGGAAATGCGTCGTGCCGAAGAATGCGGCCGAAGCCAACGCCAGCAGCTCGCCCGCTCCCATATCCGATTCCTCTCAGCGTGGCCGGTCGAGTCGTCCGCGCGCACGCAGCCGATCTTGTACTGCTCCTGCATAACCGGCCTCGCGGTCTCGAAACACCGTCCTCCCCTTCGTGGCCAACGCGAGGGCAGCCGGAAACCACCAACCGGTTCGGCCGCCGTGCCGACGGTGAGCGGGAAAAGCGCAGATCAGCGGCGTGTCGGCGGCTGCGGCGGACGCGCGAGATGCCAGGATGGGCAAGCACAGGGCAACATTGTCGGACGCTCGCCGAGGAGAGGTATGTCGCGTCGCCGTCTTGTCGGCATCGTTGTTCCCCTGTTGCTTCCCTTGATTCCCGTTGTCGCGCAGGCCGAGACGGTGGCCGATTCCAGTAGGCACGTGAATCCCTTTATCGGAACGCAGGACGGTGGCCCCGATTTCGGGCACGGCGGCGGCGCGGGAATGACATTTCCCGGCGCGGTCACGCCATTCGGGATGATGCAGTGGAGCCCGGACACGGTGCGCACCGCCGGTGGCGGCTACAAGTACGAGGACAACCGGCTGTACGGGTTCTCGATGACGCACATCTCCGGCCCCGGATGTACCGGCGCACAAGACTTTCCGGTCCTCCCGATCTCCGGGACGATCGGCCGCTCACCGGCCGTCGACGGCGCCGGTTACGTTCAGACCTTCGATCACGCGAACGAGCAGGCCAGCCCCGGCTACTACCGGGTCACCACCGACAGCGGCGTGGAAACCGAACTGACCGCCTCGACCCGGGCCGGAATCGCCCGCTTCACCTTCCCGCCGGGCAAGCCGGGCACGCTGCTGCTCGACGTCACCGGCTCGGTCAACGGCGTCGACGACGCCGAGGTCACCATCGACGGCAACACCGTGTCCGGCTGGGCGCACACGGGCGGATTCTGTGGCGCGCGCAGCCGGTACCGGGTCTACTTCCATGCCACCTTCGACCGCCCGATCACCGCGTCCGGCAGCTGGCAGGACAACGTCATCAAGCCGGGCACGACCACCACCCGCGGCGCGGCGCCGACCCGGCGCACGAACTCCGGCGAGATCGCGAGCAACGGCCACGGGACCGGCGTCTTCCTGCAGTTCGACTCCGATCAGCCGGTGCAGATGCGCACCGGCCTGTCCTACGTCAGCATCGACGGCGCCCGCGGCAATCTCGCCGCCGAAATCGCCGAGAAGGATTTCGACACCGTCCGCGTGGACGCGCGCGAGGCCTGGCGACGCAGGCTCGATCAGATCCAGGTGGCCGGCGGCGATCCGGATCGGTTGCGTACCTTCTATTCCGCGCTCTACCACGTGTTCCTGCAGCCCTACATCTTCGATGATGTCGACGGCAGCTACACCGGATTCGACGGGGAGGTACACCGGGTTCGCCCCGGCCACCACTACTACGCCACCTTCTCCGGCTGGGACATCTACCGCAGCCACACGCAGTTGCTCGCCTGGCTGGCACCCGACGTCGCCGCCGACATCGCCCAATCGATGTACGACAACGCGCACGTCCTCGGCGACGTGTGGGACCGCTGGTCGCACCAGAACACCATCACCGGGGTGATGAACGGCGACCCGTACCACTCGATCATCGCCAGCACGTACGCCTTCGGGGCCCGCGACTTCGATGCGCAGGGGGCGTTGGCCTCGATGGTCGCGGGCGCCGAGCGCGTCGGCGAGAAGTCCGGGTACACCGAAAGACCGGGCAACGACCAATATCAGCGGCTCGGCTGGGTGCCCGGCCAGGTGTCCGACACCCTCGAATACACCATCGCCGACTTCGGCATAGCCCAGCTGGCCGACCGGTTGACCGACCGCGCGACCCACGACAAATTCCTGCGCCGCGCACAGGGGTGGCGACATCTGTTCAACCCGCTCACCGGCTGGCTGCAACCCCGCTCCGCCGAGGGCTTCTTCGGCCTGCTGTTCGACCCGGCCGGCACCGACGGATATGTGGAAGGCAATGGCGCGCAATATCATTGGATGGCCTTCCACGACGTACGCACGCTCTTCCAACTGATGGGCGGCAACGAAAGGGCGGCCGCGCGGCTGGATACCTTCTTCACCCAGTTGAACGCGGGCCCGCACGCGCCGTACGCCTACCTCGGCAACGAGCCGTCCCTGCAAACGCCGTGGTTGTACGCGTGGGCCGGGCGGCCGGACCGGACCCAGGACGTCGTCCGCCGGGCGCGCACCGAATTGTTCGGTCCGAGTCCGAACGGCTTGGCGGGTAACGACGACCTCGGCACCATGTCGGCCTGGTATGTCTGGGCCTCGCTCGGCGTCTATCCGGTGATACCGGGCCGTGCGGAACTATTCGTCCATGGACCGGCCTTCACGAAGGCGGTGATCCGCCGCTCCTCGAGTGAAGAGATCATTATCAACGCCCCCGAAGCCACCGAGGACGCCCCCTACATTCGCGGATTGCGGGTCGACGGCGAGAACACCACGAAGGCCTGGCTACCCGAATCCTTCGTCAGCTCCGGTCGTCGCCTCGACTTCACCATGGGCGCGGAACCCGACCCGCTGTTCGGCACCGCCGACGCCGACGCACCGCCGTCGTTCTCCCTGCCCAAGTAGGCCGTCCCGCACCGGTGATTGATTCTGTCATCGGACGTTAGACGGGTTGTCGATGCTACGGAATCCCTTCTGCTGAGGGCAATCTGGCCCGCGCACCGCCTGGCGCGCTCACTATTGATACGGGCGGGAGGATGAAGGTCGCGGCGGTGGATGATGTGAGCAATATTGTCGGGTTGGTCGAGCGGATCGACGCGTTTCCGACGGTGGACGAACTGAGCGGATTTGTCGACAAGTTGGTCCACGCAGTGCCGGATCGGGTGACGGTCACCGAGATCGGTAGATCTCGCGGCGGCGACCCGATTCGGGATGTACGGGTGGGGTCCGGTGTCCGGCAGGTGCTGGTGGTCGGGAATCCACATCCGAACGAACCGATCGGGATGGCGACGATTCGGCACCTGCTCGGCAGGCTGACCCGGGACGACGCGCAGACCCTCGGAGCCACGTGGCACTTCGTGCTGTGCCTGGATCCCGACGGGACCCGGCTCAACGAAGGCTGGTTCGCCGGGGAACGGACCAGAACGGGCGTGGCGCGCGGTTTCTACCGGCCACCCGCCGCCGAGCAACCGGAGTGGTGCTTCCCGACCAGTTGGCGTGGCACCCACGTCGGCGCGCCGATGCCCGAAACGCTGGCGCTGATGCGCTTGATCGATCGGACGCGGCCCGCACTGATCGTGTCGCTGCACAATGCCGATTTCGGCGGCGGGTTCTTCTACACCACCGGCGGCGATCGCGAATATTGGACTGGGCTCACCGACCAGCTCGCCGCGGCGGGTGTGCCGACCTATAACGGCGAACCCGACGTGCCCGGCGCGCGCACCTGGGCGCCGGGTGTCTTCGAACTGCCGTTGTTCCAGCGGATAGCCGAGACATTGGCCGCCGAAGGCGTCGAACCGTTGGCGATGATGTACGGCGGCGGAATTCGTGACTACGCGGCCGCCTACGGGACCGCCCTGCTGGTGTGTGAATTGCCGCTGTGGGTGGATCCGCGCGTCACCGACCACGCGCCGAGCGGGCGTCCGCTGGCCGGCGTGTTGGGTTGCACCGCACGCTCTTACGAGGAGATCGCCGACATCGTCTGCGGCTCGCTCGGCCGAATCGCCGACCGGCTGAACGGGTCCAGTCCGTTCGAGCGAGCACTGACCGACATGGTGCGAGCCCTGCGCGGGAACGCAACGGCCAAACGATCCGTCACCGAGACCCGGCAAGCGAGCCGCGGCGAGATCTTCATCGAAGAGTACGTGTGGGTCGGGGTGGCCCGGCTGCGCGCCGGCGGCATGCTGCTGCGACTACTCGACGAAACCGGCCGGGACGGGTCGGCCGCCGTTGCCGCGGAGCGCGCCCGATTCGGCGCGATCTTCGAAAGATGGTGCGCCGACATCGAAACCAACGCGCCGGGCCGACCCATTCCGGTGCACCGCCTGGTCACGATCCAATCGATGGCGATCGTCACCGCGGTGACCCGGCTCGGGCACGGCCTGCCGATCTGAACGCAGGCGCGGCCCTCCATCGGAAAATGGGTTGCCCCGCTGCGCCGTCTACACCACCATGCCGGTGGTGCAGGTTGCCACGATCCGCTCAGGGCTGGAGCTGAGATCCCTCCTACCCGGCGACGGGTCCGCCTACGCGGATCTCCTCCGTTCCAGTGCCGAGCATCTCACGAGACACGGCGACTATGTCGACGCGGTCGCGGCCCCCGCCGACGTCCACGCAGCGGCCTTCGCCGAGCTCGACCCGCGGCATAATTTCGGCATCTACGAAAACGACCTCCTCGTCGGCAGTGTCGAATTGGTTCCGCACGACCCGCCGAAGTTCGGACTCGGCTACCTACTTGCCCACAGCGCCTGCGGCCGCGGTATCGCCACCCTCGCGGTGCACGCTGCCGCCGGACACGCACGATCCACCCACATTGCGACCGACCTCTTCGCCGGAGTAACCCACGGCAACCACAAGAGCGTCGCCGTACTTCAGCGCGTAGGTTTCGCCCGCATCGCCACCTTCGAAACGTACGCCCGCTACCACCTCGACCTGGCTCGCCTGCCCGCTCTCCCGGGCCACCCGTGAAACCCCCCTCGAGCGGGACATCACTGAGCTTGATGTCCCGCTCGTGGCTAGTTGACGCCGGTGGCCTTGGCGACGTCGGTGAGCATTTGATCGGCGGCCTGAATGCCGATGCCGGACATCCAGGTCTCATCGGGGACCTCGATGGCCTTGCCGTTTTTCACCGCGCGGAGATCCCGCCAGACGGGGCTGGTGGTCACCGGACCCTTCTCGGTCTTGCCCGGATCATCGATGGTGGCGACGAAGATGAGGTCCGCGTCAGCCTGATCGATCTGCTCGGGGCTGACCTCCTTCATGATCTTCTTCGGATCCGTGGAGATCTGCGAAGCGGGGCGCGGCAGGCCGATATCGGCCAGCACCACACCGCTGAAGGAGTTGCTCTGGTACAGCCGGGTCGGCCCGGCGAGGAACCGGACGACCGAGACGGTGGGCAGCACGCCGTTGTTCTTCGCCTTGATGGCGTCGCCGAGCGCGCGAGCGCGGCCCTCGTAGCTCTTCAGCGCGTCCGCGGCCTGCTGGTCGAGGCCGAGCGCCTTGCCGTGCACCGCGAGGTTCTCTTTCCAAGGGCCACCGGTGGTTTCGGTGAACACGGTCGGCGCGATGCCGCTGAGCTTGCTGTAGATCTTCTCGTGCCGGACCTTGGAGGACAGGATCAGGTCGGGCTTCAGCGAGGCGATCCGTTCGAGGTTCGGCTCGAGCAGCGGACCGACATCGGTCACTCCGCCGACCTTGTCTGCCAGATACTCCGGGAACCCGCCCTTGGTCTTGGTGTGCGGGATGACCGCGCCGACCGGCTTGATGCCGAGCAGGGTGACCGAGTCCAACTCGGCGGTGTCGAGCACCACCACCCGCTTGGGCACGTGCGGGATGGTCACCTGCCCCATCAGGGTGTCGAGGGTGCGCGGGAAGCTGGCCGAATCTGCCGCGGACACCGCGGAATCCGTGCTGGTGGTGTTGTTTCCGCAGGCGGTGAGGCCGGACAGACCCACTGCCGCGACAAAGGTCGCGATACCGATTCGACCGAACCCGCGGGCGCGGAATCGACGTGTGGACATGTTCAGTCCCTCATCTCTTGGAGTGGTGCATCAGCTCGAGCGAGGCGACGCAGTGGATGGCCGCTCAGGCGCGAGCGGCGGTCAATCGGGCAGTCCGGCTGCGCGGAATCACCAGCGGGGTACCGGTTTCCGGGTCGGGCATCACCAGGCAGTCGACACCGAAGACGGTGCGGACCAACTCGGCGTCGAGCACCTCGGCGGGTGGCCCGGCGGCGGCGAGCCGCCCGTCGTGCAGCACCACCAGGTGGTCGGCGTAGCGGGCGGCCTGGCCGAGGTCGTGCAGCACCATCACGACCGTGCGGCCCGCTTCGGCGTGCAGGTCGGCGACCAGGTCGAGGACGTCGAGTTGGTGGCGCAGGTCGAGGAACGTCGTCGGCTCGTCGAGCAGCAGCAGATCGGTGTCCTGTGCCAGCGCCAACGCGATCCAGGCGCGTTGCCGTTGACCGCCGGAGAGTCGATCGACCTGCTGGTCGCGCAGTTCGGTGGTGCCGGTGCGGCGCAACGCATCCTCGACGGCCGACTGGTCGGTGGCCGACCAGGGCCGCAGCAACCGCTGATGCGGATAGCGGCCCAGCCGTACCAGCGCCTCGACCGTGATGGCCTCCGGCGTGATCGGCTGCTGTGGCAGCAGGCCCATCCGTAAGGCCAACGTCCGGGCCGACATTCGGTGGATATCGGCGCCGTCGAGGGTGACCGTGCCGCCGGACGGACGCAGCAGCCGAGTGAGGCCGCGCAGCAGGGTGGACTTGCCGCAGGCATTCGGACCGACGATGGCGGTCACCGAATTGCCGGGCAGCACGAGGTCGAGCCCATCGATCACGACTCGGTCTCCGTAACGCAGATCGATTGCCTGCGCGGCCAATTCGTTGCGCTGCGGGCTACCAGCGACGCCGTCACTCGCGCGGTCCGGTTCGTCCGGTCGTTGCGCGCGGGCTGCTTCGCGCTTGTCACTCATGCGGTCCTCCTGGCGACGGGCGAGCTCTCGCGGAGCATCAGAATGAGCAACCACGGGGCGCCGACGGTGGCGGTGACGACACCGACGGGCAACCCCTCGATCGGCAGCGCGTGCTGCACGATCAAGTCGCAGACGAGCAGCAGCGTCGCACCGGCGAGGCCGGTGACGGCGAGCGTGACGGCGGTGGGCGGGCCGACCAGCCGCCGGACGAGATGCGGAACCGCCAGCGCCACAAAGGCGATCGGCCCGGTGAGGGCGGCGGCCAGGGCGGCGAGCGCGATGGTGGACACCAGCAGCGCAAGGCGGGAGTAGGAGACGCGGACCCCGAGGGTGCCCGCCGACTCGTCCCCGAGATCGAGCACCGCCAGCGTCCGATATTGCAGATACAGCAGCGTCAGCACCAGCAGGCACGCCACCGCCGCGCCCTGGATCTCCGGCCACGTGCGCCCGTAGAGCGAGCCGGTGGTCCATTGCACGGCCGACCCGGCGAGTTCCCGCGGGAAACGCACCACCATCAGATTCACCGCGGCGGCCAACCCGGCCTGCACGGCCAATCCGACCAGCACCAGGCGGGTGACCGGCAGTCCGGAACGCCAGCCGAGCACGCCGAGCAGCACGGCGGCGAGCATCCCACCGCCGAGTGCGCCCAGCGGGATGAACGACTGGCTCGCGCCGAGAGCGAGGACTAGCACCGCTCCGAAGGACGCGCCGCCGGTCACTCCCATCACGTCGGGTGAGGCCAGTGGGTTGCGGAACAGTCGTTGCAGCACGGCACCCGCGGTGGCCAGCCCCGCGCCCGCGAGCAGCGCAGCCGCCAAGCGTGGGGCGCGGAACTCCTGGACGATGTACACCTCGCCCTGATCGCCGAAGCCGAGCGCGGCGCGCAACGCGGTGGCCGCCGACATGTCCACTTCGCCGAGGCTGAGGGCAACGGTCGAGAGCACGGCAATCGCCGCCGCGCACACCGCGCCGATCAGGATCGCGCGCCTGCGCTGGCGCACCCGGACATCCGATGGACCGAGTTCAGACGGCTGGGAACGCACTGTCATTCGACCGTTCCGCAACGGGGCGTCGTCGATCATCGCGCCGTCCGCCGAGCGAGTACGGCGAGCAGCGGCGCACCGAGGAATGCGGTGACGATGCCGACCTCCAGCTCGGAGGGCCGGGCGATGAGCCTGCCGAGGATGTCGGCGCTGAGCAACAGCACGGGCCCGGCGATCAGGCACCCCGGCACCAGCAGGCGATGGTCGTTGCCAAGCACCAGCCGAACCAAATGCGGCGCGGCCAGCCCGATGAAGGCGATCGGCCCGGCCACGGCGACCGCGGAACCCGCGAGCAATACCACCGCCACCATGCCCGCCAGCCGAATGCGGCCCACCGGCATGCCGAGTGCCTCAGCTGCTTCGTCACCGAGCGCGAGGGTATTGAGGGCAGGCGCGATCGCCAGACCGATCACCGCGCCGACCAGCAGCGTGGGCAGCATCGGAACGAGCACGTCGACGTCGCGTTCGGCGATGGATCCGGCCAGCCAGAAGCGGGCCTCGTCCAAGGTGCGTTCACTGAACAGCAGCACCGCCGACGTCCACGACACGAGGACCAGCTGCAAGACGGTGCCGCCGAGCACCAGGCGGACCGGATCCAGGTCCCCCGCCCGCCGCCCGAGCGTCAGCGTGAACAGCGCGGCGCAGGCGGCCCCGACGAACGCGAACCCCAGGTACTCGACGGGGCGGGTCAAGTGCAGTGCGTAGATGGCGATGACCACGGCAAGCCCGGCGCCCGCGTTGATGCCGAGGGTAGTCGGCGCGGCGAGCGGGTTGCGGGTGATGCCCTGGACGACGACACCCGCGAGCCCGAGCGCCGCGCCCACCGCGAGACCGACGAGGGTGCGCGGCAGTCGCATGCCGGTGACCACCATGGCGTCGCGGCTGCCACCGTCGCCGAGCAGTGCCTGCACGACGGTGCCCAGCGGGACCGAACGGGCGCCGAGGGCCAGGCTCAACACAACGCACAGCAGCAGCGCGGCAAACCCGAGCATCAGCATCGGGATTCGGCGCGGCACTGCGGCCGTGCGGGTGGTGTCGGCGGAGGTCACGGGACGAGAGCTTAAGTTAGCGATACCTAAGTTTGTCAATGCGGGCGCGGTCTTGTGATGTCCACCTCGTCCGGTTTCGCCACCGAGGCGTATTGACGGCTACGGCGCCCGAACCAAGGGCGCACGCGGCGATTTTCCCGTCACGGTTTCGTAACGGCGCCCAGTGGGTATCACAGAAGCATGACATCGACGGATCACCGACCAGCCCGGATCGCCGGCGTGGAGCCGGGGACCGCGGTACTGGCATTCGCTACGTGCCTTGCCTTTTCGATCGGCATCGCCGCTCTTACGCAGTCTGCGGTCACCACGGTCCTCGCGTGCGCCAGCATCGCGGCCGGACTCGCACTCGTACTATCCATCCTCCCGCACAAGGCTTGACCCTTCTCGCCTCCGCCGCCCTGCGCGCCTTCGACTATTGATTCCCGGGCTCGACCCTGGTGGCATAGCGCCAAGAGGATCGGCGCAATTCGGAGGCAAACATGCTGTCCCTGCAAGAGATTTCGGACCGCCTGGAGATCCAGGACCTCATGGTCCGGTACTCCCACGCCGTTGACACCGGCCAGTGGGATCGGCTGGATGACATCTTCACCGCCGACGCGCACATCGACTACACGGCGATGGGCGGACCGGCCGGCGACGTGGCGGCGACGAAGGAATTCCTCGCCGCCATGTTGCCGAATTTCCCCGCGTTCCAACATTTGATCAGCAACTCATCGATCATCCTCGACGGCGACACCGCCACTGGACGGACCATGTGTCACAACCCGATGCTGCTGTCCGGCGGGGACGGACCGGCGAGCCTCATGCTGTGCGGTCTCTGGTACCTCGACACATTCGCGCGCGTCGACGGCCAGTGGCGCATCGCGCGGCGGGTCGAGGAGAAGAGCTACATGTTCGTCGCGCAGGCGCTTCCCGGCACGAGCTGAATCGGTTGCGGGCCACTGCTTCTCAGCCGACTATCGGTAGCCCGCGTTCCTCCGCGAGGCCGCTCAGCGCCTCCTGCATGATGCCGGTGACGTACTCGTAGGCCGCCTCCACATCCAACTCCGGACCGAGCTCCGCACGCAGATCGATCGGTGGCAGGAATTCGACGGTGACCTTACTCGGCAACGGAATATGACCGGCGAGATCACCGATGTTGAGGCCCCACGGCAGGGCGAGCGAAATCGGAAAGACCTTCAGCCGCATCATCTGATCCAGCCGGAGGAACCGAGCGAGCCGGTCCCCACGGGTCAGCATCAACGCGGTCTGCTGGGCACCGATATTGACCATCGGCACGATGGGCACCTTCTCGTCCCAGGCCAACCGGAGAAACCCGGTCCGGCCAGCGAAGTCGATCTGGTCTTCCTCCCAGGTCGGGCGGTGCACCTCCCAGTCGCCACCGGGATACACCAGCACCACCGCTCCGTCGCGCAACACCTGCCGAGCGCTGTCCGGGTTCGCACCCACCGTCCCGAAGCGGCGCAGCAGCGTGCCGATGACCGGATAGGCCATCACCATGTCGTGGGCCAGCTGATAGAACGGGCGGTGCGGGCCGAACCGCCGCACGAACGCCAAGGTCGCCACCAGCACCTCGGGTGAGACGTTGCCGCCGGAATGATTGCCGACCAACAGGACCGGGCCCTCGTCCGGGATCCGCTCGAGGCCACGGACCTCCGCCCGGAAATACAGCCGCGCGAACAGCCAACCGGGACCCACCGTGTCGATGATGAATTCGGGATCCCGGTCGGCCGGGTCGGGCGACGGGACCCGCGCCTTCAGCTGCCGGCCGACCCAGTCGGTCAGCTGGTCGATCCGGTCGGTCGGCAATCGAAACAAATTCATGGGCAACGCCTTCCGTCGGTGACGTCTATTGTTCGATCACCAACAGCCGATGGAAGAAGCCCCGATAGCCGCGCAGGGCTTGGCGCAGCTCCTCGGTATCCGCCTCGTGCAACCCGGCGCACCGTTCCTCGAGCACGCGCTTGCGTTCCGCGTAGGCGGTGGTCAATTGATAGATGACGTCCGCGACGATCTTGTCGGCCTGGGTCACCGCGTCGCGCGGATTGTCGACGAAGGCACCCTGCACCTCGCGCCACTGCGTGCGGAGGCGGTCGACCTCGGAGTCGGTGAACAGTGGCGTGCCGACGTCATCCAACGAAGCCTTTTGCTGCTCAGCACCGTTCGCGGCCACGGCGGTTTGATCCGGCTCGGTGTCCGCGGTCGCGGTGGTCTCCTGATCCGCGTCAGCGTCACCGCTGGTGGCGATCACGTGATCCGGCTCGGCGTCGTGCTGTGGCGCGGTCTCCGCGCCGTACTCGGTTGCGGTCGCTGGTTCGGTACCGTAGTCCGTCGTCTTCGCGTGCTCCGATTCGGCAACGTTCTCCGACGCATGCACTTGGTCGTCAGCCTGCTTCTCCGAGCGGGCGCTGGTCTCTGATTCTGTTGCGGTCCAAGCGTTCTCGGCGTGGCCCGGCCCTTCATCCCACGTCGAAGCCCGCGCTTCCCGCTCACTCATCGGGACATCCTCGGTGGGCTTATCTGAGTGCACGGTGCGTTCGTATTCGGTGCTCATGACAGTGCCTTCTTGTCGTGCTCGGTCTTCTTGTCGTCGGTGGCGCCATTCAGCAAGTCCTGGAACAGGTCCCGGTAGTGCACGATGGCGGTACGCCGGTCCTCGGTCGACACCTCGGCGCCGGCCGGACGGGTCGCGATCTCGTGCGCGGCCCGGTAGTGGCCGAGCGGTTCCGCGTGCTCGACGGACAGGTCGGCGACCTGCTGATCGAAATCCTCGGTGGGATAACCACGTTGGGCCATCACCGTGGTCAGCAGGCGATCGGCGGCCTGCAGGGCCTCGGCCGGATCATCGATGAACTGTTCCTGCACCTCGACCCACTGCGCGGTGTAGAGCTGCTTCTGTTCCGGCGTCAGCTCGCGCAATTCGAGTTCGGCATGCCGCCGCTCGCGTTCGGCCAGTTCGCGTTCCGCCGCGCGACGGTCCTCGTGTTCCTGTACCGTCCGGTCGTATTCCGGCCCGAACCGGCTCCGCAGTCGCTGCCTGCGCACCATCGGCCAGACCAGTAAGGCGATGGCCACCACTGCGAGGACCACCAGAACGATCACCGCGATCAACACCCCAGACGACACCTGAACCTCCTTGCCGAGCCGGTCGTATCGGACAGGGAATGCCTCGGCGGCGAGGTTCCAAACTCTTGATCTCTCTTCGATGTCATCCACTGGGATCGCCCGATGCCCAGGCGTTTCCACCGCCGACCGCGCCGAGCGGAAAAGGCACGCGCGAGTCAGGCCAGGCGCAGCGCCTCGACGGGGCAGCTGTCGATCGCGAGTTGCAGAAGGTCATGATCGTTGTCGTCGACGGAGTCTGTACGCGGTGCGACGATTCCGTCGTCGCCGACGCGGAACAGATTGGGCGCCAAAGCTTCACACATACCGTGCCCGTCGCAGCGGGTGCGGTCGGCGACGATCCTCACGACGGCAGCCGTTCCAAGCGGATGGGCAGGCCGTCGGCGGGCATGGGTCCAGTGCCCGCGACGAGCGGGACCTGATAGCCCGGCCGCACGGACCAGCGGTAGCGCAGCAACATCTGATGCAGCACGGCTTTGACGGTCATGCCGCCGAAGTACAGGCCGATGCATTTGTGGGCGCCGCCGCCGAACGGCGCCCAGGCGAGCCGGTGCGATTTGTCCTCGCGGCGCTCGGCCGCGAACCGCTCCGGGTCGAACACATCGGGGTCGTGCCAGTAGTCGTCGGTGCGCATCATCGGGTACGAACCGACCATGATCAGCGTGCCTTTCGGCACGTAGTAGCCGAGCAGCTCAGTATCCCTGGTGGTTTCGCGAACCTGTTGGGCCACCGGCGAATACAAGCGCAGCGTCTCCTTGAACGCCAGATCCAGTCCGGGCAGCCGGTCGAGATCGCCGTAGTCGAGGGCTGGTTTGCCGAGGGCGCGGGATTCCGCGCGCAGCCGGTCCTGCCAGTCCGGGTGGCGGGCGAGTTCGTAGGCCAGCATCGACGCGGCGATGGTGCTGGTGTCGTGCGCGGCCATCATCACGAAGATCATGTGCTCGATGACCTCCTGATCCGAGAAGGCGTGCCCCTCGTCGGTCTCGGCGTGGCACAGCACGCTGAACAAGTCGGAGCCGTCGCCCGCGCGCTTGGCGGGCAGCTCGCGCCGGAAGTACTCGGCGAGAATTCGCCTGCCGCGTATCCCGCGGGACCACACGCCGCCCGGCACATCGGCCCGGATCAGCGCGGTCGCGCCGTGCACCGCGTCCTCGAAAGCCCTTGCCAGCACCGTACTTTCGGGGCCGATCTCGGCTCCGGCGAAGACCTCGGTGGCCTGCTCCAGCAGGATCTGCTTGATCGCGTCGTAGAGCGGGAAGTGCGCGGCGGGCCGCCATCCGGTGACGCCACGGGTGATGCGCGGCGTCGTCAACGCCAGGTACCCGATCAGCTTCGGCCGCGTGAACGCCTGTTGCATGATGCGGCGATGGAACAGGTGCTCGTCGAAATCGCGCAACAGCAATCCGCCGCGAAAGAACGGGCCGATCAGGAACTCCCAGCCGCGCTGCGCCGAGAAGACTTTGTCGCGGTCCATCAGCACGGCCTCGATCGCAGCGGGGCTGCCGACGCAGACCACAGGGCGACCAAGGATGCCCATCCAATTCACCGGTCCGAAACGTTCGAACCGGTTGCGCGACAAGATGATCGGATCACTCAACGCGTGCAGGGTGTAGCCGATGCCCGGCACGCCGAAGTCCCCGAGCACCGGTCGTAACCCACTGCCCGGCGGCGGCTGTGCCAGCGGACGCGCGCTGGACGGGTAGCGGTCGGCGACCCGAGCGCCGAAGGCCTGCGCGCGTTTCGCGATCCGGGCACGCAGGTGGCGGACATCCCCATGGACATCAGTGATTTTCGGGGGAACGAGAAGACTCATGCCGGTGGTCCCTTCGCGACGCTGCGACCCCTCGACCATATCGGAAACGCACGTTTCCGTAAACAGTTGTTTCCCGACTTCTCTTGTGCGAGGCTGCTCGGGTGACCCGAGCATTCAGCGGCACCTACCGTGGCACGTCGACCGCCGAGCGCCGGGAAGATCGACGCAGGCGGTTGCTCGATGCCGCACTCGATATCGTCGGCACCCAGGGCCTGTCGGCGATGACCGTTCGCGGCGTCTGCGAGCAGGCTCGCGTCGGTCCCCGCTTCTTCTACGAGGCCTTCCCCGATCTGGACGGCCTCGCGTCCGAGCTACTGCTGGAAATTCAGGACGCCGCGCTGGACCGGGCCCGCGCCGCCGTCGTCGACACCGCGGGTGCGCCCGCCGACAAGATCCGCGCAGGCGTCGCCGCACTCATCATCGAACTCACCGACGACCCACGCCGTGCCAAGATCATCTTTGCCCAGGCGTACGGCAACGAAGCCCTGATGCGCACCCGCTTCGCGGGCATGCGCCGGGTCGCCGACGTCATCATCGAACAAACCCGGCTGGTGCTCGCCCTGCCCGCGGGCCACGACACCGCCGTCGCCGCGACCTCGCAACTGATCACCGGCGGTGCCGCGGAACTCGTCCTCGTCTGGCTCGACGGCGGTCTCGACGTGGATCGCGACGGCCTGATCGACCTGCTCGCCGACTTCACCATCGCGATGGTCGACCGGATCCCCGGTGTCGCCGGACGCTTGTCGGCCGGTTCCGGATAGGCCAGTCAACTGGATTCCGGTGCCGGATCGGGCGTTTCAGGGTTTGCCGAATTCCTCGATCAGCACGGGATATTGCTCCGCGCCGTGCCCGGCGGCGATCGAGCGGTCGGCCATCGCCTTGATCAACTTCGGCAGTTCGGCGTTGACACCCAATGCCTCACTCTCCTCGATCAGGTGCGCCATCGTCCGCGCGTCGCCCTCCAGGGCCGACACCTCGGCCGGGAAGGACCCGCTGTCGATCTGTTCGGCGTACCCGGGCAGCCATTCGGCCACCCCGGCGGCGATCTGCCGCGCGAACGGCGCGTACGTCACGGCGTCGACACCGGCCGTTCGGAGCATGGCGGTGCCATGGAGCCAGGCGTTCAGGACGCTCCACATCATGGTCAGGCCCGCCCCGTCGTACAGGGACGCCAGCCCATGATCGGCGCCGAGGTAGGTAACGGTGCCGAGCGCGTCGAGCGTCGACTTGTGCGCTTCGAAGTCCGACTGCGGGCCGCTGTGCAGAATCACCGCCTCGGCGGTCCCGATGGCAGGCGGGATGGCCATGATGGCGCCGTCCAAGTAGCGAGCGCCGCGCTGCTCGGTCCATCGGGCGGCTTCTCGGGCCTGGGCCGAGTTGCCCGAGGTCAGGTTGAGCAACATCGTGCCGTTCAGGTCGATGTCGCTCGCGCCGAGCAGTTCGCGCATGGCCTGGTAGTCGGTGACGCAGACGATGGTCAGGGAACTCGCCTGGAGAGCGTCGCCGACCGCTGACGCCAGCCGTGCACCCTCGGCCACCAACTGGTCGGCCTTGGCGGCCGTCCGGTTCCACACGATTGTGGGATGTCCGGCTTTCAGAAACGCGCCGGCGAGCGCCTGGCCCATCAGGCCGAGTCCGATGACTGTCACGGGTGCTTTGTTGTCCATGGCAGCATCATCAACGTTCATACCGGTGTGAAGGTCAAGTGAGGGTTTCGATGCGGATCGGGGAATTGAGTCGCCGGACGGGCGTCAACGCCCATCAGTTGCGCTACTACGAGGCGAACGGCCTGCTGGCGGCAGACCGTGGCGCGAACGGCTACCGCGAGTACGACGAGCACGCCGTGCTGCGGGTGCAGCAGATCCGGCACCTGCTCGGTGCCGGACTGTCCTCCGAGGACATCGCGTACCTGTTGCCCTGCGCGGTCGGCGAGGCCCCTGAGCTGCCCGGGTGCCCCGAACTGCTGGCCGCGATGCGGTCACGCCTGCGCCGACTGGACGATCAGCTGGCCCGGCTCGCTCGATCCCGTAGCGCTCTCGCCGACTACATCGATGCGGCCGAGCGAACCGGCAGCGAGACCTATCCCCCCTTCTACGACCTGGAGCCCATCTCCGCCTGAGCAGGCGCTCGGAACCGCTAAGCGCTTGCTACCGCGCTCGATTCGAAAAACGCGGTCAGCTCACGCACCATCTGGCCGGGTTGCTCTTCGGGGATGTAGTGGCCGCTGCCCTTGATCTCGACGACCCTGATGTCGGTCCCTTTATCCGCCGACATCTGTTGGCGCAGTGCCGGATACGACTCCTCCCCCGCCAAGGTCAGGATCGGCACCGTCACCGGCGCGTAGTCCGCGAGATCGGCGATGTCCTGGCGCATCGTCTGATACCAGCCGTTGCCCGCGCGGATGGCGTCGGGGGAATCGTAGGCGTGCGCGTAGATGCGCCGCGCCTCTTCTTCCACCGACGCCTGATCGACCAGCATGTGCCCGTACAGCCAATCGATCACCAACCGAAAGCGATCGGCCAGCAGCTGTTCGGGGAGTTCGCGCAATTGATTGAAGGCGAACCACCAGGGATAGCCGCCGCGCCCGTGCTCGAGTGCCGCCGCTTGATCGTCGCTGCCCGGCAGCATGGTGATGGCCTGCCAGGCGGCATCCGGGACGCCCATGTCCACGGTGACCAACCGCCGCACCGACTCCGGGAAATTGGCGGCCAGGTGATAGCCCAGCGACGCGCCGATATCGTGCCCGGCGACGAACGCGGACCGGTGCCCGAGCTGCCGGATCAATTCGTGAATGTCGCGCGCCATGGTCTTCTTGTCGTAGCCTGCGGCCGGTTTGGCCGAGCCGCCCATGCCGCGCAGATCGACGGCGGTCACCCGATAGCGAAGAGCCAACTCCGGCAATATTTTCCGGAACTGCCACCAGGTCTGCGGCCAGCCGCCCAGCAGGATCAACGGCTCGCCCGCACCACCGGTGACGTGGTGCAGGCGGGTGCCGTTGACCTCGGCGTAGGCGCTGGTGAAGTCGCCGTCCAGCGAGGCGGCCAGCTCGGCATCGGTCGGAACGTTGTGTGTCACAGGAGGATCCTTTTCTTGAATGATCGGTCCAGTAAATGGACATAGCGATGCCCGACGGAACAATGTGGTGCCCGAACGGCGGTGTGGTGCAGAACGACCGACGGCTCAGCCGAGCAGGGTCAGCGCCTGCTCAACCGTGTCATCGAGAAAGCGACGCCGGACCGGAGTCTTGCCGACAACGCGAATCCCCTGGAGGAGCGTCACGATGAATCTGGCCAGTGCGACCGGGTCCCGATCCGCCGACAACTCCCCCTGCGCACGCGCCCGCAGCAAAGCGCTCGTGAGCACGGTCTCCATGGTTTCCAAACCGGAGGCGACCAGTCGGCGCGCGCCTTCATCAGAGGGGAGCTCGACCGCGGTGTTGGTCATCAGGCAGCCTTTTCGCGATTCGTCGGCGAGCGAGGTCTCGGCGTACCAGCGCACCAGCGCGCGAACCGCCGCCAACGCCGACCCGGGCACGGAGAGTTGGTCGAGCAATCCCGCCCGAGTGTCTTCCGCGTAGCGTTCCAGCGCTTTGAGATACAACTCTCGCTTGCCGCCGAACGCGCCGTAGATGCTGCCGCGCCCGAGCTGCAGATGGTCGACCAGGTCCTGCATGGAGGTCGCCTCGTAGCCCTGCCGCCAGAACAGCTCCATCGCCGTCCGCAGTGCCGCGTCCGGATCGAATTCCTTCGTTCTGCCCACGAGGCAAAGACTACTTCATTTGGACCGATCGTTCAAAAATAGTGGTTGTCGCTGGCTTTGCGACCGAGTGATCCCTTACGCTTGGTTCATGAACGCGTGCAGGCGATTTCTTCGCCCCCGGCCGACAGTCGGCCGCGGGGTCTGCTGCGTGCGTTCGCTCACGTAGTTCCTGTGGCCGTCGGCGGTTCGGGGGGGTTCACCGAATCCGACTGGCTACCAAAGGAACTCACATGTCTTCCTATCTCACTCCGCTGGACCTGTCGCGGGCGCTTGCCGTGCGCGACCTGAGCGACGCCGCGCAGGGACCGCACGCCATGCAGGCTCTGCTGAACCGGACCATCGACGCGCTGGCCGACGCCTGGGCGTCGACGGTGCACATCGTCCGCAACTCGCCGATCGTCGCCGTCGTCGACAACTACGACAAGCTCGGCTACGACCCGTCCGACATCACCCGCGATACGCGCTACACCCGATATCTCAGCCCGACAGTGATGTTGCGCAGCCACACCACCGCCGACATCCCCGAGACGCTGCGGCGCTACGCCGGTGTGGCGACCGAAGTCGACGAGCTCATCGTCGTGCCCGGGCTGACCTACCGCAGAGACGTCGTCGATCGCATCCACGTGGGCGAACCGCACCAAGTCGATCTATGGCGATTGCGGTCCAGGCCGGACACCGGCGACCACGAGGTGAACGAGATGGTCGCCCGCCTGGTCGAGGCGGTGCTGCCCGGCGCCGAATGGCGCACGACGCCCGCACAACACCCCTACACCGCCCTGGGGCGGCAAGTGGACGTGCGATTGGGTGCCGACTGGCTGGAACTCGCCGAATGCGGCCTCATCGCCGAACACGTCCTCGTCGGCGCCGGGTTGGACCCCGCCCGCTGGTCGGGCACCGCGCTAGGTATGGGCCTGGACCGAGCCCTGATGCTGTGCAAGGGAATTCCCGATATCCGCTACCTCAGATCGGATAACCCGCGCATCGCCGACCAGCTGCGCGACCTCTCGCCGTGGCGGCCGGTCTCGATGCTGCCGCCGATTCGCCGCGACCTGTCGGTGGTGATCGCCGACGACACCGATGACGAGACCCTCGGCGACACCGTGCGAAAAGTACTGCACGATCGAGCCGATGACATCGAGTCCGTGCTCGTATCGGCTCGGACACCATGGGCCGAGCTCTCCGAGCAGGCGCGGGACCGTCTCGGCATCGTGCCGGGGCAAACGAATGCCGTTGTGCGGCTGATTCTCCGGCCGTTGGCACGCACGCTCACCGACCAGGAAGCCAACGCGATCCGCAACGAGGTGTACCGCGCGATACATGTCGGCCCACTACTGGAGCTTGCATGATCGGGGACACCAGTTTTCGTGGCTGTCGGGCAGACCGGGTGCGCTGTTAGCGTAGAGGTCTTCATCAAGGTGAAGTGGGCGAAGGAGGCCGGGATCACGGCTGGGACAACGGGATTCCGGCCCTCCTGAGCTGGGCAAGGGGATGAGCAGCGGGTCATTTGGCCTTGCGTAGCAGCCGAATCACCGCCCGGTCGACCAGTTCGCGGCGCTCGTCGTCCGAAGCGGCCCGTCGCGCGCGCCGCAATGCCGCGGCAATCGTCGATCCGTTCTCGAATGCCGTCACCACCCGCGGATCGACATACGAGTTGCGGGCCACCGTTGGTGTGTTGCCGAGGGCTGCCGCAACATCTTCCATCACCTTCTTCGCCACTGCCTTGCGACCACGTTGCGACGTGGGGCATTCGGCCGAAGCGAAGTCCGCCGCCGCCAGCACCGTCGCCTGCCAGGTCCGCAGATCTTTGGCGCTGCAGTCGCAGCACGCCAGTTCCCGGAAGCGGAGATTGATGTCCTCGGCGTGTAGTTCGCGATAACCGGTCCCGTTGCGATAAACGAGCAGTCGCGGCGAGCCGGATCGGCAGCGCCGCAGCGCCCGAACAGCTTTGGCAACCAGCGGTTCGGTGACGCGAACCCGTCGCCGGATACCGCCCTTGGCCGGATAGTCGAACAGCATCTCGTCGCCGGACAACCGCACCTGCTCACGCAGCAGCGTGGCGACGCCACGGGTACCGTTCTCCTCCGCGTATTCCTCACCGCCGACCCGGAATACGCCGCGATCCAGCAGTTCGATCGCGACCGCCTCGGCCCGGTGCTTGCCGAGCCCCGGGTCGGCCAGATCCGCGCGCACCTGTCGTCGCACTTCGGGTAGCCGCGCGGCGAGTTCGAGTACCCGGTCGAACTTCTCCTCGTCCCGCTCCTTGCGCCACTGCTCGTGGTACAGATACTGCCGACGGCCCGCCACGTCCACCCCGACCGCCTGCACGTGACCGTTGGGGTGCGGACAGATCCACACCTTGCGCCAGGCCGGCGGAATCACCAAAGACTTGATGCGATCGAGCGTTTCGTCGTCGGTCACCGCCGCACCGTCGGTCGTGACATAGGAGAAACCGCGGCCGCGCCGGACCCTGGTGAGGCCGGGGCCGTAGATGGTGCTGCGGCGCAAGCGCATCGGGCTGCCATCCCCTCGGTTCGAGACGGGAGATGGGCGAGGCTGACGCCCCGCCCATCGGCTGCTTTTCGGATTACCGGTTCTGGTGGCTGTGTTCGCCGCCGAGCCGCTTGGCGGCGGTCGGTTGCGCCGCGGCGCCCTTCTTGCCTGCCTCGCTGGCACGCTTGGGATCGTTGTCGAAGCTGCCGCTGCTCGCCTTGCCACCCTGGCTGGCGATCTTGCGTTGCTGCTCTGCGTCCATGGCGGCAAAGCCACGTGGGGCGTCGGCCATGTGCATCCCTCCTTGCCTCGGGTAATTCTGTCGGCGACGGCGGTGTGCCGTCACTGACGCCCTACCCGGGGATCCCGGCAGCAAACAACCCGGTGGTCAGGATTGGTGTTGCGGCACCAGTGCCGGCACTGGTTCTCGCGTGGGAGCGGCCCGGCGGCCTGCGACGAAGTACAGCGCGACGAGCAGCACGCTGAACCACACATAGGTGTTGCCGATGATGTGTTGCCATGGCGTCCACTCGGTTTCGCGATGCTCGCCGTCGGGCAGCCAGTTCTGCGGGCCGTACACGAAGACCGCCGTGATGACGGCGATGGTCACCGACCAGCCGATGGCCCGACGGCGCGGCAACCGGGTGGCGTAGCCGATGGCGGCCAGCAATGCCGGGGCGATCCAGACCCAGTGGTGCGACCAGGAAATCGGCGAGAACAGCAGTGTGAAGACCGCGTTGAAGGCCAGCGCGAGCGGCGGGAAGTCGGTCGCGCGCCGCATGGCCGCGATCACCAGCACCAGCAGCGCGGCGCCGAGAATCAGCCACAGTCCGGTGAACGCGGGCTCGGGCACCTTCAGCCGGGCCAGCATGGCCTGGATCGACTGGTTCGTGTGGAACGCCGAACCGCTCAAGCCGGACACATTGCCCATTCCGCCGAACCAGTACTTCGCGGAGTCGTGCGGCAGCACGGCAAAGCCGAGCAAGGTGGCCGCCGCACCGGTCGCCGCGGCCGTCGCCGCCGACTTGTAGTCGCGGCGCACCAGGAAATACAGCACGAAGGCCGCCGGGGTCAGCTTGATGGCGGCGGCGACACCGATCAGCATGCCGCGCCGCCAGCGCGGCTTCTCGGTGAGGCAGTCGGCGGCGACCAACGCCATCAGCAGCAGGTTCACCTGACCGAAGTTCAGCGTCGAATGGATCGGCTCCAGCAGTAGGCCGAGCGGGGTCGCGCACGCGGTCGCAAGCAGTGCGAGTCCGCGCTGCCCCGCCGTGGGCCAAATCTGCCGGGCAACCAGGTACAGGGTGAGCGCGAGCGCGGCCACGGACGAGACGAAGAAGGTGAATGCGGCCGCATTCCACGGCAGCAGAGCGAACGGGCTCAACGCCAGCGCGGCGAACGGCGGATAGATGAACGGCAAGCCCGCGCCGATGGTGGTCTGCGGCAACTGGCCGTACATGTCGTTGCCTTGACGCAATGCGTCCACCCCGAGGCGATAGACCTGCAGGTCGATGAACCCGCCGGTGATCTCGTCGAGCGGCCAGACGGGCAACAGCAGACAAAACGCGGCAAACGCGATGGACAGCGCCGGTGCCAGCCATACCACGACGCCGAGTCGACGGTTCTTGGCTTCCGGCTCAACGCGGGTGGTGACACTACTCATCCGCGGCGACTATACCGGTACACCAGGTGAGAAGGGCATTCGAGGGCGTCCGGCGTGAGCGCGGGCAAAACGGGTAACTCGGCAGCAGTTTCCCCCGCCCGAAGGAGGTCGACCCAGTCATGAGCGCGTTGACAGCCGTAGCGCTGGTGTGCAGTTTGAAGAAGTCCCCGGAGCCGTCGAGCAGCGAACTGCTGGCCGGGCAGGTGTTGGACGAATTGGAACGATACGGGGTGGTCGGCCGGGTGGTCCGGGTGGTCGACTACGACGTGCGTCCAGGGGTGAGCGCCGACGAGGGCGACGGCGATGCGTGGCCGATGCTGCGCGCACAGATCGCGGCCGCCGACATCCTGCTCGTCGCGACGCCCACCTGGGTGGGGCACATGTCATCGGTGGCGCAGCGGGTGCTGGAGCGGCTCGACGCGGAGCTGTCGGAGACCGATGACGAGGGCAGGCCGAGCATGGTCGGCAAGGTCGCGATCGCCGCGGTGGTCGGCAACGAGGACGGCGCGCACAAGATCATCGCGGATCTGTTCCAGGCGTTGAACGACATCGGGTTCACCATTCCCGCACAGGGCGGCACCTACTGGAACGGTCAGGCGATGGGCTCCGTCGACTATCAGGATCTGTACGAGACCCCCGAGGACGTCCAGCGGACGAACGGCGCGGTCGCCCGCAATGCCGCGCACCTGGCCGGATTGCTGCGTGCCGAAGCGTACCCCCCTTACGCGCGGGAAGCTCAGGAGGCGAAATGAAGGCGCCGGGGGCCGCCGAATTCGTCCCCGACGGAGCGGATCTGGCGACCCTCCAGGAGGCGTCGTGCGGCTGCCGGGGTTGCGATCTCTACCGGGACGCGACGCAGACAGTGTTCGGCGAAGGCCCCGACAACGCGACCGTCGTCATGGTCGGTGAGCAGCCGGGCGATCAGGAGGACCGGCAGGGGCATCCGTTCGTCGGCCCCGCTGGTCACCTGCTCGACCGCGCGCTGGACGAGGCCGGTATCGACCGTGCCACCGTCTATCTGACCAATGCCGTCAAGCATTTCAAGTTCGTCGAGCGGGGCAAGCGGCGGATCCACAAGCAGCCGGGCCGTACCGAGATCGTCGCCTGCTCGGCCTGGCTGACCGCCGAGTTGTCGCTCCTGCGGCCGGAATTGGTGGTGTGCCTCGGCGCGATCGCCGCGCAGGCGGTGGTCGGACCCTCGTTCAAGGTCAGTCAGCAACGCGGGCAAGTCATTTCGATGGCGGACTATCGGGTGATCGCCACGGTGCATCCGTCTGCGGTGCTGCGCGCACCGGACCGTACCGAGGCATACGCGCAGTTCGTCGCCGATTTGCGGCAGGTCAGCGCCGAGATGGGAAAGCGGGCGAGCTCCGGATGAGTGTCACCGAGGCGTGGTAGGAAAGGCGAATGAGCGCTGACATAGATCCGGAACTCATCGAACTGGCCACCAAGCTGTTCGATTTCGCTCGCCAGGGTGACGCCGCCGCGCTGGCCACCTATCTGGATGCCGGCGTCCCCGCGGATCTCACCAACGACGCGGGCGACACCCTCCTCATGCTCGCCACCTATCACGGTCATCGTGATGCCGTCGCGGCGCTGCTCGACCGGGACGCCGACCCGAACCGCGCCAACGACAAGGGGCAAACCCCATTGGCCGGTGCGGTTTTCAAGGGTGAGACCGAGATCGCGCGAATACTCGTCGAGTGCGGCGCCGACCCGGACGCGGGCACCCCGTCGGCCCGCGACGCCGCCGTCATGTTCGGCAAGGCCGACCTGCTCGAGCTGTTCGCCGACTACTGAGCGCGCAGGAATTTCGTCACTCGCTCCATGGTTACCCGGATGAAAACCGACCACTGGAGGCAACGACGTGACCGATCCCAACAGCCCCGACTTCGACCGAAAAAGCTTCAACGAGCAGGTGATCGACGAGTTCCGCGCCAACGCGGGCAAGGTCGGCGGCATGTTCGAAGGCGCGGCCATGGTGCTGATCACGACCACCGGCGCCAAGTCGGGCCGCCGCATCACCAATCCACTGGTCTATCTGCCCGACGGCGACCGAATCGTGCTCATCGCCTCCAACGGCGGCGCCGACAAGCACCCGGCCTGGTACCACAATCTCCGGGCCAACCCTGAGCTCACCGTCGAGATCGGCACCGAACGGTACGCGGCGAAAGCCGAGGAGGTGTCCGGCGCCGAACGCGACGCGCTGTACGCCAGGATGGTCGAGATCATGCCGGGTTTCGGGGAGTACCAGGCCAAGACGTCGCGGGTAATCCCGGTCCTCGCGGTGTACCGGGAAGCGGCCTGAGCGCTACCGGCGCTCGCGCACCGCGGTGACCGCCTTGCGGGCCGCCACCAGCACGGGATCCCAGACCGGGGAAAACGGTGGTGCGTAACCGAGATCGAGAGCGGTCATCTGGTCGACCGTCAGGTGCGCGGTGAGTGCGACGGCGGCGATGTCGACGCGCTTGCCCGCGCCCTCGCGGCCGACGATCTGCACACCGAGCAGGCGCCCGGTGTGCCGTTCGGCGATCATCTTCACCGTCATCGTCGCGGCGTCGGGGTAATAGCCCGCGCGGCTGGTCGATTCGATGGTGACGGCGACGAACTGCAAGCCCGAGGCCCGAGCGTCCTTCTCCCGCAGGCCGGTTCGCGCGACCTCCAGGTCGCAGACCTTGCTCACCGCGGTCCCGACGACACCAGGGAAGGTCGCGTACCCGCCACCGACATTCGCGCCGATGATCTGGCCGTGTTTGTTGGCGTGGGTACCGAGGGCGATATGGCGTTCGCGACCGGACACCAGATCGAGCACCTCGACGCAATCCCCACCGGCCCAAATGTTTTCGTGGCCGCGCACCCGCATGGCCAGATCGGTCAGCAGTCCGCCGTACTCCCCCAGCGGCAGGCCGGCGGCGCGAGCCAATTCCGTGTCCGGGCGTACCCCAATGCCGAGTACCACCACGTCCGCGGGATATTCGGCACTGTCGGTGACCACCGCGCTGACCCGGCCCTGCTCGTCGGTGCGGAGCTCGGTCACCTCGGCATTGCCGAACACCTTGATGCCCATGCCGCACATGGCATCCCGGACCAGCGCACCCATGTCCGGATCCATCGTCGACATGGGCTGCGGGCCACGATGAACCATCGTGACGTCGTAGCCGCGCTGAATCAGCGCCTCGGCCATCTCGACACCGATGTAGCCCGCACCGACCACGACCGCGCGCTTGCCCTCGGTATGGTCGAGCGTATCGATGAGGGCCTGTCCGTCGTCGAGGGTCTGCACGCCGTGCACACCGGCCGCGTCGATGCCGGGCAGCGGCGGCCGGATCGGCCTGGCACCGGTGGCGATCACGAGTTTGTCGTAGCCCGTCCATGATTCGGTGCCGGACTCGAGATCACGGGCGCGCACCCGGCTGCCGGCGACGTCGATCTCGGTCACCTCGGTGCGCAGCCGCAGGTCGATATCGCGGGATCGGTGCTCCGCGGGCGTTCGGGCGATCAGCGCATCGCGTTCGGTCACATCGCCGCCGACCCAGTACGGGATTCCGCAGGCGGAGTACGAGGTGAACCGGCTGCGTTCGAAGACCACGATCGCCAGCTCGCTCGCGTCCTTCAGCCTGCGTGCCTGCGAAGCCGCCGACATCCCGGCCGCGTCACCACCGATGACAACCAGTCGATCGCTCATATGTCCCACGCTACGGCGACGCACCCGGCCACGGCCGGAGGGGGTCGCAGCGATTTGCCACGGTATTCCTGGTTGCCGTGCGGTTGACCCAGGTTTACTCCACACTGATCTTCTGGCAAACGCTGTGTGAGGGCAGTGTTTACACCCGGGAGCAGTACATGAGTGAACGACCGTCCCCGTCCGACGACGAACGTCGGCTCGCCGAACTCGGCTACAAACAAGAATTGGCCCGATCCTGGTCCGGATTCTCGAACTTCGCCATCAGCTTCACCATCGTCTCCATCCTGACCGGCGGATTGGCCAGTTACGGAATCGGTTTGGCCAACGGCGGCCCGATCACCATGGCCTGGGGCTGGCCGCTGGTCTCGCTCATGGTGCTGTTCGTCGGCATGGCGATGGCGGAGTTGGCTTCCGCGTACCCCACCTCCGGCGGGCTGTACTGGTGGGCGGCTCAGCTCGGCGGGCCGGTCTGGGGTTGGTTCACCGGGTGGTTCAATCTGATCGGCCAGATCGCGGTGACCGCGGCCATCGATTACGGGGCGGCGATCTTCACCACCGTGGTGCTGAACGTGATCGGCATCGAGATCGGCACCGACCGGACCGCGATCTTCCTTGTTTTCCTGGTGATACTGGTGTTGCACGCCGTGCTGAACGCGATAGGGCCGCATCTTTCCGCGGTGATCAACAATATCTCCGCGTGGTGGCATGTCGGCGGCGTCGCGATATTCGTGCTCGTGCTGACCTTCGGTGCGAACCAGCATCAGAGCGTCGGATTCGTGTTCACCGAAACCGTCGACAACAGCGCGGTCGGGTTCGGCGGCGTGGCCTTCAGCTTCCTGCTCGGCCTGTTGCACGCGCAGTACACGTTCACCGGGTACGACGCATCGGCGCACATGTCCGAGGAAACCCACGACGCCTCGCGGATGGCGGCGAAGGGCATCATCAATACCATCGTGGCGTCGGCGATCGCCGGATACCTGCTCATCATGGCGGTGACCTTCGCGATCCCGAATCTGGACGACGCGCTCGATCCGACCAAGAACAGTGGCTACCCGGTGATCTACATCCTGGAGAATTCGCTGAATTCGTTCTGGTCCGGGCTGCTGCTGATCATCGCGGCGACCGCGCAATTGTTCTGCGGGTACGCCTCGGTCACCTCGGCCTCGCGCATGCTGTTCGCCTTCTCCCGGGACGGCGCGGTGCCGGGATCGGCGCTCTGGTCGAAACTTTCGGCGCGAAAGGTGCCGGTCAACGCGGTGCTGTTCATCTCGTTCTTCGCGTTCGTGCTGCTGATTCCGTCCATGCTGGTGCCCGCCGCGAACGCACCCACCGCCTACGCGGCCGCCACCTCGGTGGCCACCATCGGCCTCTACATCGCCTACGGCATTCCGATCCTGCTGCGCCAGCTGCACGGCTCCCGGTTCCAGACCGGCCCTTGGCAACTCGGGCGCTGGTATCGCCCGGTCGGCGTGGTCGCGCTGCTGTGGATCGTGCTGATCAGCTTCCTGTTCATCCTCCCGATGGACGACCGCGGCTACCCATGGAACAGCGAGTTCACCTGGAATACGGTCAATTACGCCCCGATCGCGTTGATCGGGGTGGTCGGCGCCATCGGCATCTGGTGGCTGGTTTCGGCCCGCACCTGGTTCACCGGACCGAAACGCACCGTCGAGGACGCGCCGGATGCCGGTGCGTCGGGCGACGAGACGACGGTCAAAGCCTGAGTGAACAGCATTATCGGAACCGAAACGGCGGCGGATGCGGGGTTTGTCGGTGTCGGTCGCTAGGTTCGTCGGCATGGAAAGGATCGACCCGGAACACGATCCGGCCATCGGACGGATTGTGTTTCCGGGAAACCCGTGGCCGACAGGGCACGCGATCGAGGAGTTCGCCTGGACCGGGCGGATCGACGAGAACGGCAATTTATGGTTCGATCTGCACCTGCGGTCGGCGGAATATGTCGCCGAAGCGTCCACGAAAGGCGCTGCGGGGACCGATGATTGGTCCTCGCCGGACGTGTGGCGGAACTACGGCGCTTGCACGTTGTCCTCCACCTACTGGGGCGAGGACGACGGCACCGGGTTTCTCGCCGCCACACCCGGAAATCCATTTCAACTGAAAACGTTGACGCCGCAACGTTTGACCGCCGATCCGCTGCCCCTCCTCGATATCGATCAACTCGAATATCTGGCCTTCAATATCTATCTACTCGGCCACGATTCCGTCGCCGACCAGGAGGTGTTCTTCACTCGCCGACCGGACGGCAGGCACGACATCGACTGGCACGGCCGCATCGCCCTCACCTGTGTCGGCGACATCGAATTCAGCCATCGATTCCAGGCCGAAATCACCGCGACCCTCGATTACCTCCGCTACCCCACCTCGCTGTCGACCGTGGAGGCGCACGACCTGCTCCGCGCCGTCCTGGACGCGCCGGAATTGTTCGAGACAGGACTTGTCGACGGGCAACCCGCGTGGGTGCCGAAACGTTAGCGTTCCCGCCGCGACCGATCGACTACGCCGCCGAATGTCCTGGCAGCACACAGGCGGTGTCGAGGCCGAGGACGCGATTGAGCCGGCCGAAGGCCAGCCAGGAGCCGATGCTCATGCTCAGTTCCACGACTTCGACCTGAGAGTATTCGGCCAGCATCCTGGTCCAGAACTCATCATCGATACTGTGGTGGTCCAGGGCGTAGCGCTCGGCGTATTCGGCGGCGAGCCTGGTGCGTTCGTCGAAGGCTTCGGTGCTGCGCCAGTCAGTGACGGCGTCGGCGAATTCGGGCTCCACCTTGACGCCGTCGCGTTCGGTGCGCCAATCCTGGCAGAAGAGGCAGCCGTTGATCTGCGCGATGCGCAGGCGGGCGGCTTCGAATTCGCGCAATCCTAGGGTGCTGTGCGCATACACCGACATCGAGAACTGGGCGGCGGCGACGCCGATGCCCGGCACCATCTCGCCCCAGACGTAACCGATCGGGTCCTTGCCCTCGGGGATGTCGATGATCATGGGTGTTTCCTTCCGAGTTTGCCGACTGCCGGACGCAGCGGAATATCGAGTGCGTCGTAGAGTCCGGGTTCGGCCGCGGCCAGCCAATCGATGGCACTCACCAAACGACCTACCGCAGTGGCGTTTCCGCCCGCGGCGCGGTTGCCGTTCTCGTCCGTCGCCTCAACGGTGACCTCGATGCGCGGGCGACCCTCGACGATCACGCGGTGCGCACCGTCGCCGTCGGCGGGCGCGGGCCACTCCGGCGCGCAGGACGGATGGATGCGGGTGACATGTTCGATGATGATGCGCGGCTCCCCCGCCACGATGCCCTGCACCTCGAACCGCACCGCGCCCTGGGTGCCCGCGGTGAACTCGCCCATCGACCGGGTGCTGATCGTGGCGTCCAGCGGCCGTCGCTCCAGGGTCTCCCGGATCTCGTCGAGTTCGACGCCGAGCGCACGCGCCATCAGTCGAATCTGCCCGCCCCACACCATGGTCGGCACACTCGGCGCGAGCATGGGTGGCTGATAATCCATCGGCTGCCCCATGCCGACGAGGTAGCGGACCGAGTCCGGTTGGTCGTAGCTGGAGTAGTCGAAGATCTCCTGGCAGCGGATCACGTCCACGGTGCCGCCGAGGCCGCTGATCAACAGCGGCAGTACATCATTGCCCCAGCCGGGGTCGACGCCGGAGACGAACAGGGAACCGCCGCCGTCCGCGATCGCGGCCAGCACCGGGTCGCGGACCTCCGCCGGTGCGTTGCGCGGGTCGTAGAGCGCGTACAGCGCGGGCGTGACGACCAGCGCTCCGGCCCGGATCGCCCGCACGATGTCGGCGAGTGCGTCGTCCGGGCGGATATCACCGGACGCCGCGTACACGACAGCGCGCGGACCCGATGCCAGCACCGCGTCGACGTCGTCGGTCGCCGCGACACCGAGGTGGTGGTCGAGGCCGCTCAGTTCACCGGCGTCGCGCCCGACCTTGTCCGGGTTGTGCACGAGCACGTTCGTGAGTTTCAGTGCCGGGTGTGCCTCGACGGCTCGAATGGCCGCCCGGCCGACATTGCCGGTGCCCCAGACCGCCGTGGAGATCATGCGGCGAGCGTAGCAAGCGCTTGGTCGGGTCGACCTGGTTATCGCGAACCTGCTCAGCGCTCGTTTGCCAAGGGCTCGGTAGCGGCTGATTCCGGCACCAGGTAGGCTGTGAACATCTCCGGTACCGCGTGATTCGATCCGCGACCGCCCCTCCTCACAGAGTCCTCCCGAAGTTATCTGTAACCGTCGGTTACACATAAATCCGTTAGCCGCTCCCGAGTCGCCCATTCCCGACGACATGCCCACGACGTGGCGTTTTCACCGTCGACAAGGCAGATCGCCCATTCGGCGACGCCTGACCAACCTAGGGACAGGTGGACGACAGCGGCCCACCCCGCAATGCGGAGTCGATCAGTTGCTGCACCGCGCCGTCGACGAGCTGGTCGCCATGGGCAACACGTCGCCCGGCGCAGAACGATTGGACACTGGCGTTGGTCGCACCCGGCAGCGGAACGTTCTCGAACGCGATTTCGGTGTACAGGTGGTACGCGGGAAGTCCCGGCGGTATCGCGGGCGGGGCATTGAGATCGCGGATGAATTCCGACCACGGCAGCAGATCACGGCAACCCGGGTACCGGTCGGCGCACTCCAAGGCGAGCACGATCCCCAGCTCAGGTGTCCCGACATCGACATAGGTACCGACCTGCCCGAGACCGCCGAGGAACTTGATGTAGTGACGCTGGGCGAGCCCGCCCATGGAATGCCCGACCAGATCGACCCGCTCCGCACCGGTTTCCCGCCGAATCTCCGCGACCTGCTCGGCCACCGCCTGGGCGGACTCCGCGATCGGCGCGCTGCCGAACGGCGCGTTCTCGGTCGGATGGGCGCGCAGCACCATCCAGTAGGCGGTATACCCCCGCGAACCGAGCCACGTTCGCAAGACTTCCAATGGACCCACATCGGTGCCGATCCCGCCGATCACCAACACCGGATTCGCGCCGCCGGGAACGGCACCGGCCGGTCCCACCCCGAAACCGGCTATCGCACAACACATCACCAAGATCACCCGGACGATCCGAACGAGCATGTAGACCGACCTGCCTTCAGAAACGTTCACCAACCGCCGCCACGAACCTACCGCCCGCCACGGCCCACCGCCCGCCCCCGATTCCCCTGACACCCGCCCCAACGGCCAACTTTGCGTGTGCAACGTTCCGAGGTGGGCGCGGGTAGATTTGGGGAGCTCGGGGATGCGCTGTGGGTGGTATTAGGCGTGGTGGTGCGTTAGTTTTCTAGCGAGAAGGGTGGTGATGATGATGACGGCGAAACCAATGGCGCTCGGGTACCTGCGGCAGGACATCTCGGGTGCGCACCGAGCATGGGACGAGACCCAGATCCGTAGTCTCGCTAAGCGACTCGGGTACGACCTGGTCGACACCGTGGTACTCGGCTCGGACACCGACCACCGAATCCTGCACCTGCTCAACGTCGTCCGGACCAGTGGCGCCGAAGCGGTGATAGCCCCCTGCCTCGACCACCTGGACGGCACCGTCGACCCCCTGGTCGAAACGTGCGATGTGATCACCGTCCGCCCCGAAAATACCTACGCCCGCTGGGCCTTCCCCCGAGCCCAGGCCGACAACTGAGCCGCGTCCGCACCTACGGACATTCGAGCAGCAGATCGGCGGCGCGGACGACGACTTCATGGCGGGTGTGCTCGTTGTGGTCGGCGGCGAGGAAGTGATTGCCGACGGCTAGGCAGAAAGCGAGCATGCTGCGGGCTTCGACCTCCGCCGGATCCGAATAGAGGCTGCCGAAGAGCTCGCGCGCGTAGGCCATGCGGTCGTTGTCGACGCGGCGCAGGCGTTCGGCGACCGCTTCGTCGCGACGGGCCCAGTCGCGGATGGCCAGGTCGATCGGCAGCATCCGATCGTTGGAGAAGGTGAGCAGTCCCGCGCGGCGGATCTTCGTTCGCGCGTCACCGCCCTCACGTTCCACCTGGGCCCGTACCTCCTCGGTACTTTCCCGCTCCCAGGTGTCCAGCATTTCGTCCAGCAGTGCGTTCCGATCGGCGAAGTGGCCGTAGAAACCGCCCTTCGTGACGCCGAGCGCCTGCGCGAGGCTTTCGATGCGGACGGCATCGGGACCGCCGGTTGCCAGCGCCAGCAGGCCCTGCTCGATCCAACTGCTCCGTGGTGTGCGAGTGACGGCGACCATACCTTCAGTATCGCCGACGGTGTTGACACTGGCGCACCGCACGTTACGATCGAAGTATACGGCACCGTATATTTGAAAGCCATTGGGAAGTAAGCGAATTGCGAGGGCAACGGTGCCCTCGCCAGCGTCAGGAGCGCAAGATGACCGTCGGTTTCGTGGCCTTTCACTACCCCGAGCCCGCCCATTTCGAGGAGTTCGTCGACCGGGTGCGCAAGGTCAGGGAGGTGATGGGGTCGGCGCCGGGATGCCTGGCCGTCGATTGCTGGGTCAGCGCCGAAGGCGACGCGGTGATCTCGACCGGCCAGTGGGAATCCGAGGAAGCCTGCGCGGCATCATTCGCCGCCGTCGCGTCCGCCGACGTGGACGTCGCGTTCGACGAACGAGAATGCCGCCCGCGCCACATCGTCAAGCTGCTTTCCGTCTAGCAGGAGCGAGCACATGAAGCTGCCGAATACCGCGCACACCTCGCGCCCCTGGCGCATTCACGAACTCGCAGGCGATTTCGAGCTCGAAGACGTGTGGGCCCTACCCACGCCCGGGGGTCCCGACGACTTCTCGCGTCTGGTCCACCACATAGCGACCGGCAACGATTCGAACCAGTCCCCTGCCTACCGGATACTTTTCGCGATCCGCTGGAAGCTCGGAGCGCTACTCGGCTGGGACAAGGAGGACACCGGCATCGCCACCCGCGTCCCATCGCTGCGCGACCGTTTGCCCGCGGAGCTTCGCGACGCTCCACCCGGCCCGGCGTTCCAGAGCAAACCCTTCCACTCGGTCTTTTTGACCCAGGACGAATGGGCCGCCGAAATCGCCAACAGCACCGTGCACGCGATAATGCACATCGGCTGGGTCCAGGACGAATCCGGCGGCTACCGCGGCCAAATGGCCGTCCTCGTCAAACCCAACGGCCTGTTCGGCAAGCTCTACATGGCCGCCATCCTGCCGTTCCGCTACCTACTCGTCTACCCAGCCCTCATGCGCACCGTCGAACGAGACTGGCAAGCCCAAACCGCCTAGCTGCCCCGTTCGCTGCTACTTGTCGATGATTTCCAGGACGTCTCGCAGGGAGATCATCACGAAGGTGTCCTTGCCGTAGTTGATGGGGGTGCCGAGGTCCTTCGCGTAGCGGATTATGTCGTCGGGTTGGATATCTAGGTCGGCGGGCTCGTGCGGGCCCACCGCGATGACCTGGCCTTCTTGGCTGTCCGTAGTGGATTTATCGAGCGGCCGGACCAGTACCTGGTCATCGAGTGGCTGCACGTTTTCGGTACCGGCGGTCGTCATGTCCTTGCTCACCTCGACGTAGGAGTGCACGGCCCCAGGGTCCATGGACCGATTCGACGATACCTCGCAAGATATTGCCGCACTGTGGGTTTCGCGCGGCAAAGGGCGGATCGTCGTGATGTGTCTGGCCCGGGACGCGGGTTACGGGTCCGAGGCTACCGGGATGTTGCGGGACCGGTCGACGAGTCCGTCAGGCCTCTCGGCAGAAACCTCCTGACGGCCTGACAACCTCCGGCTGACCGCCCGTTTCGCGGGATTTTTCCCGGCGAACGCCCGGTTTCGCGGGAGCGGCGGGGATACGATGCGCAGATGGCGCACCCCGCCCCGCCGGTTCCGGGGGCGACGGTCGCATCGGACCGTTCGCCCGGAGGTTCGCGCGGCACCGGGGTGACCGAGGTGGTCGAACGGTTTGCCGAAGCGTGGCGCGAGGATGCCAGCCCGCCGGACCTGCGGGCCTATCTGCCGGACTCGCCCGCTATTCGGCGGGTGTCGTTGATCGAGTTGATCAAGGTCGATCTGGCCAATCGCTGGGGACGGGGCGCGGCGCCGAAACGTCTGGCGGAGTACGTGGCAGACCTGCCGGAACTGCGGACCTGGCCGCTGCCGCCGGATCTGATCTACGAGGAGTTCCACGTCCGGCGGCGGGCGGGCAGCTCGGTCCGGGTCGAGGAATACACCGCGGCGTATCCCGCACAGGCCGAACAACTTTCGGAGATGCTGGCGACGGACGACTATCACAGCACGATGATGTCGGCCGCCGAGCCGGTGCGGCTCGACGATATCGAGGCCGGGCAGAAGATCGACGACTTCGACCTGATGACCGGGCTCGGGCGCGGCGCCTTCGCGCGGGTATTCCTGGCGCGGCAACGGTCGATGCAGCGACTGGTAGCGGTGAAGATCTCCCGCGACAAGGGCTCCGAGCCGCAGACTTTGGCGCAATTGGATCACGACTACATCGTTCGAGTCTTCGATCAGCGAGTCCTGGAGAGCCGCAAGTTGCGGCTGCTTTACATGCAGTATGTGCCGGGCGGGACGTTGTTCACCGTGCTCGAGCGGGTTCGGGTGACCCCACCGGAACAGCGCAACGGCACGCTGCTGCTCGATGTCATCGACTCGGTGCTCGCCGGGAAGGGGGAGATCCGGCCGAGCGAATCACCGTTGCGGGCGGAACTGGCGACGCTGTCGTGGCCGGAAACCATTGCCTGGCTGGGGCGGCGGCTTGCCGAGGCGCTCGACTACGCGGGCAATGCCGGTGTGCTGCACCGCGATATCAAACCGGCGAACGTATTGCTCACCGCGGACGGCATTCCCAAGCTCGCCGACTTCAATATCAGCTTCAGCGGCAACGTTTCGGGAGACAGCCCGGTCGCCTACTTCGGTGGCTCGCTCGCCTACATGTCGCCCGAACAGCTGGCGGCGGTGCATCCCGATCGGGCGAGCACGGCCGCGGATCTCGACACCCGCAGCGACCTCTACGCGCTCGCCGTTGTGCTGTGGGAATTGCTCACCGGCCGAAAACCTTTCGACGACGACTCGGTGACCGGCGGCGATCGCACGGCGCTGGACGGCATGCTGGAGCGCCGCTCGGCGGGCCCGAATGCCCTGCCGTATCAAGATCTTCCGCCGGACTGTCCGGCGGCGCTGCGGCGGGCGCTGGTGCGCGCACTCGACCCGGACCCGGACAACCGCTGGCCGCGTGGCGCGGACATGGCCCAGCAGTTGGAGGTCTGCCTCGACGCGAGGGCCCGTGACCTCGTCGATCCCCCGCCGACCAGTTGGCGGCTGCGGGCCCGGGTACTCATGCATCCGATCATGGCGCTCGCCATCGCCGTGCCGAACGCGCTGGCGATCTGGTACAGCTACAACCACAATCGGACACTGATCATCGGCAAGCTGGACGAGCAGGCACAACACCGCTTCGACCAGATCGCGCTGACCACCTACGGGCTGTGCTTCCTGATCGGCTTCGTGGTCACCAACGTGCTGGTTGCCCAGCTGTGGTCGATTTCGCGCGGGCTGCGCAACGGAAAGTCCTACGACGCGGATACTCTGGCCCGTGCGCGCAGTGACACGTTACTGCTCGGCAAGCGAAATGTGCTGACCTGCTTCATGCTATGGGTCATCGCGGGGGTCGCGGTGCCGGTTTCCGTACAGGTCTCCGGAAACCACCTCACCGCCGAGTCCTACCTGCACTTCTTCATCACGCAGATCGTCTGCGGCGCCATCGCGATGGCGTACCCGTACTTCATGGTCAATTTCTACGCGGTGCGCTCGCTGTATCCGATGTTCCTCCGGCACGGCGGGCTCGGCGCCAAGGACGCGCGGCGACTCCAGCAACTCGACCGGCGCAGCACCTACTTCCTCGCCATCGCCGCCGCCGTCCCGCTGCTCGGTGTCGCGGGCGCGACCTTCATACCGCCCGAGGACATTCCGGCCGTCATCGTGGCCCTGCGGGTGCTGTGCCTTGGCAGCGCCCTCGCGTTCATCGGCGTGTATTGGCTCTTCCGCATGCTGGAGAAGGATCTGGCCGCGCTGGAACGCATCGTCGCCCGCTCGGCTTGATTTGCTGCGCCTTTCCCGGCTGCGGCGAGTACGGTATACCCCGCCGCAACAGCGCAGGGACGGCACGACGCTTTCGGCGGAAAGGCGGGCATTGCATGAACGAGCCGTATTCGTCATGGGCTGCGCGGAATTCGCCCGAAGACCTACCGCTCGCCGCCCGCTACCAGAGCGCCGACCCCATCGTGCTGCGCGGCAGCAAGGTCTACCCGATGTACACCGAGCAGGTCGGGCCCGCGCCGACGGCGGTCACCGTGACGCTGCTGTCCGCGGCGCCGCCGACCGGGCTGCGCGGTCTCGGCATGGGGCTGTCGGTCGTCGACGGCTACGTCGCGCTGAACGGTCGCCGGCTGGCCGGGGTGGACGTGTGGTCCGATGCCCTCGTCGGCGGCATCAGCTTCGACATCATCGGCACCGCCCCCGGCACCCTGGTGACCCTGACACCGGTCTGGGTCGACAGTTTCGGCGAACAAAAGTCCTGGGTCGGCAACTACGGCATCGTCATCGAGAACACGCCCGACGGCCGGATCGTCCTGTGGTGCAGCATCGGCGAGGGTCCAGCGAATTTCGCGAACCTCGTCGTCGAAGTGCGTACCGCGCCGGTCAAGCAGCACGCGCAGCCGGTGCCGCGGCCCGCCTTGGAAACACCACTCCGTTCGGCGCCGAACCTACCGACCGACCCGAGCGGCGCCTACCCGTCGGCGACGCAGAACAGTGCCCATCCCCCGACCATGCAGTCCGCGCAGACCAATCCCGGGTACGCGCCGAGCGCGCAGCCGGTGCCGCTCGACGCGTATTCCCGTGTCACGCAGCCGCATCCGGCCCCGGTCGCGGACCCGCCCGCGCAACCCGGTCCCACTCCCTACCTCGGCTCCGACGCCCAGTACGGTCCTGGTGTCCAGTCGGCGCCTACCCGACCCATGGTGCAACCCGCCACACAGACCGACGAGGAGCCCGCCCCGGACGCCAGCTATCGGACCGCCCTCTACGACCTCGGTGTCGCTATGTACAGCCGTGGTGAGGAAGACCAGGCGTGCGGTCTGTGGGCGCAAGCCGCCGACGCGGGTCACGCGGGCGCCGCCTACGACTTAGGTGTCGTGCACTTCCGCCGCGGCGACCTGGTGGACGCGGAACGGTGGTGGCGGGCCGCCGCGGACCGACGCGAACCGCGCGCGATGGCCGGACTCGCCGAACTCCTCGACCGGCAAGGCAATTACGCCGAGGCACGCGTCTGGCGGGCCTGCGCCGACGAAGAACGCTCCACCAACGCCGATCAGTCCGTCGGGTCGAGTTGACCACCGCGTAACTGCGCGCGAGCCTCCATCAACGCGAAACCAAGCAGGTTCAACCCCTGCCACCGGGCAGGATCCTCGGCCCGCGGATCGTCGGCGGCCAGCCCGATACCCCAAACCCGGTCCACCGGACTGGCTTCGACCAGCACCCGCTCGCCCGTCCCGAGCAGATACTCCAGTAGCTCCGCGTGCTGCCCGAACTTCGCGACATTGCCGCGCACCACGATCTCGTATCGATGCGCGCTCCACACCTTCCCGTCGAATCCGCGCACCTCCCGCCCGAGCGCCTTCGCCGCCTTGGGTGTTTCCGCCGCAAGCACCCGTTCGGCATTCTCCTTGTCACCGAACAGCACGGCCTTGCCCCACATCATGTAGTGCTCGGCCGACGCGAAGGTGTTCCCGTCCACCGTGAACGATGCGAGCCACCACTGACTCAAACAACTCGCCCCGATCCGCCCGCCACGCTCCGGCTGATGCCCCCAGAAGAACAGATAGTCCAGCTTCTCGCCCGCAGTTGTCACCCTGACCAGGTCGCTCACCGAACGCAGGCTCATGATCAGAGTGTGCCCTACGGACCGCCACACCCGCCGCTGAATATCGGTGAGGGGCAGCGTACGGGCGGCGTTGTTTCCTCCGCCATAGAGTCCGAGTCGTGAACAGACACATCTTCTTCGAGCGGCTACACAACTTCCGTGATCTCGGTGGCTACCCGACCGAAGACGGACAGCTGGTGCGATGGGGCCGTCTGTATCGCTCCGACTCGCTTGGCAAGCTGCACGGCGACGATTGGGAGCGCTTCCTGAAGCTGGACGTCACCACCGTCATCGATTTGCGCTACCCATGGGAGATCGATGCCAAAGGTCGCGTCCCCCACCACGAGTCACTCGCCTATCACAACCTCAGCATCGAGCACCGCCCCTACGACCAGGCCGCGCTCGGCAAGGACGTCGAGGTCGGCCCCTATCTCGCCGAGCGGTTCCTGGAGGTCGCCTACGACGGCGTCGAAGAACTGCGCCAGGCCATCGAGGTACTCGCCGTCGCGGACGGCCCGACGGTCTTCCACTGCGCGTCCGGCAAGGACCGCACCGGGCTGCTCGCCGCGCTCGTACTGGCCTTGCTCGGGGTATCCGAGGACGTGATCATCGAGGACTTCGCCCGCACCGAACTCGCCACCGAACGCCTGCTCGCGGACTGGCGCAGGGCGAATGCGGGCAAGGAGCCGAACTGGCCCGGATACGGGCGAGCGCCTGCTGAGGTGATGCGGCTGTTCCTGGCGGCTCTCGTGGCCGAACACGGATCGGTGCGCGGGTATACGGCGGACCTGCTCGGCACCGGCGACGACTTGGTCGCCGCCCTACGGCGGAACCTGCTCGACTCGGACGAGGTCGCCCGCCGCTGATCAGGGGCGAATAATGCGGTGGCGGGAGGTGTGGGGCTGCGGTAGCTTGCGCGTATGGGCGGTTCAGGGATGAACGGAGCGTGCGCGATCGGCGCGTACTACATTCGGCTGCGCGCGGAGGCCTGGGCTCTGCCAGCGCACCGCACGGCCACGGTGTCCCGACAGTTCTGATCGGGAGCTGCGCCGGCGGTCGATGAGACCGCCGGATCTCTGTGCCCTGGCATGGGTCCGGGCGAATCACTTTTTCTGATTCGACCACTCCGTTCGGAGGACACCCATGTCCCGCAATCCTTCGCTGCCGCGCGCCCGCGATTCGCGTGCCGGTACTCGCCAGCGTTTGTCGCAGAATTTCCTCATCGATGTCGGCGCCGCCCGGTTGATCGTGCGCTCGTCCGGTGTCACCGCCGCGGATCTCGTGCTCGAGATCGGTCCCGGCGACGGCATGCTGACGAGGCAACTGCTCGGTGCCGCAGGCCGGATACTCGCCTACGAGAAAGATGGCTACTACGCCGAACGCCTGCGCAGGCGATACGCAGGCAACGATCGAATAATGCTGTTCCACAGAGATTTCCGGACCGTGCGCGTACCGGACGAGCCGTTCGCGGTGGTGGCCAACGTACCCTTCGCCGTCACGACCGACGTGGTGCGCTGGTGCCTGGCCGCCCGGCAGCTCACCTCGGCGACCTTGCTGACCCAATTAGAGTTCGCCCGTAAACATTCCGGCGACTATGGCCGGTGGACCAAGCTCACGGTAACCCATTGGCCCACTGTCGCAACAACATTGGGCACTCGCATCGGACGCCACAGTTTTCGTCCGGTACCGAGTGTCGACACCGCGCTCTTGCGGCTGCACCGGCGCCCCCACCCACTCCTGCCGCACTCGGCACTCGACGATTACCGCCGGGTGGTGAAGCTCGGCTTCCGAGGGGTCGGCGGCTCGTTGGCGAGCTCACTGCGGACCCAGTTCCCTGCCCGCACCGTGCGGGCAGCGTGTACCGCAGCGGGGATCATGCAGGACGAACCGGTCGGTTTTGTTCATCCGGACCGCTGGATGACCCTCTACCGGGTACTACGTATCGGGCATCGCCAGGGCAACGCGCCCCGCTACACAAATGTATCGGATACATTTATGTATCAAACGCGGAAGGAAGCGATGTGACCAGCAATTTCGGTGACTACCAGTTCGAGATCTACTTCAAGGGCCTGAGCGGGGTGCTGCCCGAGCTGCCGATGACATACGCGGAGCTGGAGGCCAGGGCGCAGGCGGCGCTGCCGCCCGGCATCTGGTCCTACGTGGCAGGTGGCGCGGGCGACGAGTTCACCCAGCGCACCAACGTGACGGCGTTCGAGAAGCTCGGGATCGTCCCCCGGATGCTGCGCGACACGAAGGTCCGCGACCTCTCGATCGAGCTGTTCGGCATGAAGCTGCCCTCGCCCCTGTTCATGGCACCGGTCGGCGTGATCGGTCTGTGCGCGCAGGACGGGCACGGCGACCTCGCGACCGCCGAGGCCGCGGCCCGCACCGGCGTCCCGATGATGGCCTCCACGCTGACGGTCGACCCGCTCGAGGACGTCGCCGCCCGCTTCGGCGACACTCCGGGCATATTCCAGCTCTACACCCCGAAGGACCGCGACCTGGCGCAGAGTTTGGTCAGCCGCGCCGAGGCCGCGGGCTACAAAGCCATCGCGGTGACGCTGGATACCTGGGTACCCGGCTGGCGGCCCCGCGATCTGAGCACCTCGAACTTCCCGCAGCTGCGCGGCCACTGCCTGGCGAACTACTTCAGCGACCCGGTGTTTCGCGGCATGCTCGCGAAGACCCCGGAGGAGGACCCGCAAACCGCCGTCCTGACCTTTACCGCGCAGTTCGGCAGCCTACTCACCTGGGACGACCTGCCCTGGCTGCGGTCACTGACCGATCTTCCGTTGGTACTCAAGGGGATCTGTCACCCGGACGACGCCCGCCGCGCCAAGGATGCGGGCGTGGACGGCATCTACTGCTCGAATCATGGTGGCAGGCAAGCCAATGGCGGCATCCCGGCGATCGAGCACCTGCCCGGCGTGGTCGCGGCCGCCGACGGCCTGCCGGTGCTGTTCGACTCCGGCATCCGGTCCGGCTCCGACGTCGTCAAGGCGCTGGCGCTCGGCGCGACCGCCGTCGGCATCGGTCGCCCGTACGCCTATGGCCTGGCGCTGGGCGGCGCCGACGGCATCGTGCATGTGCTGCGCACGCTGCTCGCCGAGGCGGATCTGCTGATGGCGGTCGACGGCTATCGGACGATCGCGGACCTGGGCCCGGCGGCGATCCGCCGGATGAACTGAGGAATCGGCTGAGCTGAGCCCGGCGCTCAGCTCGGCTGAATCAGCGTGCGCTTCAGGATCTTTCCGGTCGCGTTGCGTGGTAGTGCGTCCAGGAAGGTCACGTCACGCGGCACCGAGAATCGGCTGAGCCGGTGCCGGATGTAGTTGCGGACCATGTCGCGGTCCAGGCCGAACCCTTCGCGGGTCACCACGAACGCGGCGAGCCGCTGGCCGTACTCCTTGTCCGGCACCCCGACCACCGCCACCTCGCTCACCTGCGGCAGATGCGACAACGCCTCCTCGACCGGGCGCGGGAAGACGTTCTCGCCGCCGGAGATGATCATCTCGTCGTCCCGGCCCGCCACGAACAGCAGCCCGTCGGCGTCGAGGTAGCCCAGATCGTCGGTGTCGAGCATGCCGCCCCACTCGGTGGGCGGCTTCGCGTCGGTGTAGCCGTCGAAGAGCATGTGGTTGAGCACGAAGATATGGCCGGTGACCCCGCGCGGCACCGGACGCAAATCCTTGTCCAGCACAGCGAGTTTCGTGCCGAGCGGCGGGCGCCCCGCGGTGGTCGGAGCGGCCCGCAAGTCGGCCGGATCGGCGATGGTGGCCCAGGAGACCTCGGTCGAGCCGTAGACGTTGTAGAGCACGTCGCCGAAGGTGTCCATGAAACGCAGCACGGTCGGACCGGCAAGGGGCGCACCGCAACTCGCGACCACCCGCAGGCTGGAGGTGTCGTAGCGGTCCCGGATGTGCGCGGGCAGATCGAGAATCCGGTTCACCATCACCGGCACCACGACCAGGCAGGTGACGCCGTGCTGCTCGATCAGTCGCAGGCAGTCCTCGGCGTCGAACCGTTCCGGCAGTACGACACTCGCCCGGATCGGGGTGCTGATCTGCAATGCCGCCAGCCCCCAGGTGTGGAACAGCGGCGCGGGGATGAGCATGGTCTCGTCCATCCGCAACGGAATTCGGGACAGCAGCGCGGCCACCGTGCCGAATCCCTTTGGCTGCGGACGCTGTGCGCTCTTGGGCGTCCCGCTGGTGCCGGAGGTGAGCACGATCAACCGGCCCGGATGTGCGGGCCGGGGGAAGGTCGGCGCGTCGATAGCGATCAAATCATCGACGGTATAACGGTCGTACCCGGTGTGCGGGCTGGTGGCGAAACGCGGCACGCCGGACGGGACATATTTGGTCAGCGGCTCGTATTCGTCATCGAGGAAGACCGCGGAGAGTCCGTGCCGGTCGGCCACGTCTTCGACCTGCCGGGCGGACAGGCCGGTGTTCAGCAGCACCGTGTCCACGCCGAGTTTGCCGGTGGCAACCATGCATTCGACCATCGACACCCGGTTGCGCGAAAGTAGCCCCACTTTGTCGCGCGCGCCGATGCCGAGCGCGGCCAACGCCGAGGCGAGTTTGTGGGTGCGATCGTGCATTTGACCGAACGTATAAGCGGACACGTCGTCCACCACGGCAAGCCGACGCGGCGAGTGCCCCGCGGCGGCCGCGTAACCACCGGCCAGGGTGAATCCCCACCGGGCGAGCCCGCCCATCTGCTTGAGCGCGCGGTCGGGGCGATAGGTGCGCACGACGCCGGTGCTCACCATCTGCTTCAACGTGCCGACCTGCTGTTTCGCCGCCGACTCCTCGCCGTTTACCAGCACCGACGTCGGCGCGCCGAGGATGGCGTCGACGATGCGGTCCAGACCGGCCATGGTCCAGTCGATCACCTCGTCGTTGTCCCGCTCGGCGATCCACGGATGGATCCGGCCCGCGCCGAAGTAGGTGACGGTGATCCGGGTCTGCTCCTGCTCGCCGCGTAGCCGCACGGCGGCGAAACTGCCCAGGCCGGGGCACTGTAGCTCGAAGGTCTCCAGCTCCTTGCCGATCACCAGCTGTAGCGCGGGCACGGCGAGGTCGGTCCCGGCGTACCTGGCACGGATCAGGAGAACGGGGTGCGTATCCGAGTTCTCGGCGCGCACACAGTCGCCGATTCCGCGGAACATCCGGGTGTAGGTCTGTGGGTCCATGAAAAAGTCCCACAGGGCTTTACGTGCGGCCGCGAACTCCGCATCGATCGTGATGACGTCCGTTACCAACTGCGTGCATTTCTTCATGGGCCGACCGAGCGGTCTGCGTCGGCATGGTTACGTAGTTGTACCCAGCGGTAACAATTAGGTCAAGCCCTCGCGGCATTGCCCATAATTTGCCATCGAATTGGTCAAACGACCACTTTTGTGCCGGATACCAATACCCGGCGGCACTCTGCACAATCAGTGGAAAAACACTTCGGGACCAGCGCCGTTGCCGCGGTGGACCGAGAAGTCCACGCGCACAGCCTCGGTCGATGGCGGACGCCCTCTGTTGCGCCGACCGACGGGCCCGCGGCAGTTGAGTGATCTTGTGGCGAACCCCAAGATCGGCATGTTGGCCAGAATATTGCGCACGCCAAAAGAACATTTGGCGGGACTTGACGGGACCCGGCCCCGAATCGGCGATGTGGACAGCCGCGGCGCGATGGCCGACAGGATCGTACCGCCGATGGCCGCACCCCGCGCGCCGAGCATCAGCGCCTCGACTGGCCAGCGTCCGTCGCGCGACCACCGCACACCGAAGGCGCCCTTCGGTCCGGCAAGGTGGACCGAAGGGCGCCTCGGTAACGGATCAGGCCGACAGCGGCGTGAAGTCCCGGCTGCCGATGTAGCCGGGCCGCGGTGCGGGTGCGGCGAACGGCTCGACCAGCGTGTTCTCCACGCTGTTGAACACCAGGAAGATGTTCGAGCGCGGGAACGGGGTGATGTTGTTCGACGAGCCGTGCATCAGATTCGAGTCGAACAGCAGCGCCGACCCGGCCCGGCCGGTGAACTGGCTGATGCCGTACCGATTCGCCAGCACGGTGATGTCCTCCTGGGACGGCACGCCGATTTCCTGCTCCTGCAACGACTCCCGATAGTGCTCGGCGGGTGTGCTGCCCAGACAGGGCACGAACGTCCGGTGCGAGCCGGGCATCACCATCAGGCTGCCGTTGATCGGATAGTTGTCGGTCAGCGCGATGGACAGGCTCACCGCCCGGGGCGCGGGCATGCCGTCCTCGGCGTGCCAGGTCTCGAAATCCGAGTGCCAGTAGAAGCCGGTGCCGCGGAAGCCGGGCATGTAGTTCACCCGGCTCTGATGGATGTACACCTCGGAGCCGAGGATCTGCCTGGCCAATCCGGCGACCCTGGATTCGCGGGTCAGATCGGCGATCGCCGCGCTGAGGCGGTGCACCTCGAAGACCGAGCGCACCCGGTTCGACGACTTCTCCACGATCAGCCGCTCGTCGTCGCGCAGGCTGGGATCGCCTGCGAGACGGCCGATTTCGGCGCTGAAGTCGGCGACCTCGGTGGGCGTGAGCAGTTCGTCGATGCTGGCGAAACCATCGGCGTCGAAGCTCGCCAGCTCCGGGCTCTCGATCGAGCCCCACACCGTCGGGTCCACCCGATCCAGGTGCCGTCCCGGCGTGCTGAGCCGGGTCGGGTAACGGTCGGTCGAGCTGACTTCCTGCCGAGTTTCCGTGTGCTGCAAAACCATTGCTACCTATCCCCCGATGGTCGCGGCGACCAGCGGGTACGCCCCAGTGCTGTCGTGGACCTCCTGCCCGGTGACCGGCGGGTTGAACACGCACATCATCCGCATCTTGGTGCGCGCCTCGAGGCGGTGTCGTTCGTGTTCATCGAGCAGGTACATCGAGCCGGGCGCGAGCGCGTAGGTGACGTTGTTGTCCAGATCGGTGAGCGTGCCATCGCCCTCGATCAGCCACACCGCTTCCACGTGGTAGCGGTAGTGGAATTCGTGCACGGTGCCCGCGTCGATGGTGGTTTCGTGGAAGGAGAAGCCGACGCCGTCGCCGCCGAGGATGATGCGCTTGCTGCGCCAGCCCTCGCCCGCCACGTCACGATCGGTGCCGGTGATCTCCGCAGTGCTGCGCACGATCATGCGATCGCCCCCATGCCGCTGCAGACGGTGTCGACCGCGCCGGTGAGGATGCCGAGACCGTGCTCGAGTTCCTGATCGGTAACCGTCAACGGCGGCAACAACTTCACCACCTCGTCGGTGGAACCGGAGGTCTCCACCAGCAAGCCGCGCTCGAAGGCGACCTGGCAGACCTTGCCCGCCTGCGAGGCGTCGTCGAACACCACGCCGTGCACCAGTCCGCGCCCGCGGGTGGACAGGCCGGGCACGTTGTCGGCCAGCTCGCTGAGCGTCCGGGCGACCCGCTCACCCTTGGCCAGCGTCGCGGCCTGCAGCGCGCCGTCGGACCAGAAGTGCCGCAAGGCGACTCCGGCCGTGACGAACGCCGGGTTGTTGCCGCGGAAGGTGCCGTTGTGCTCGCCCGGCGCCCACTGATCGAGTTCGGACTTGAACAGCACCAGCGCCATCGGCAGGCCGTAGCCGCCGATCGACTTCGACAAGGTGACGATGTCCGGGGTGATCCCCGCCAGCTCGAACGAGAAGAACGGGCCGGTGCGGCCGCAGCCCATCTGCACGTCGTCGACGATCAGCAGGATCTCCCTGGCCGCGCAGAGCCCGGCCAGATGCCGAAGCCATTCGGCGCGAGCCACATTGACGCCGCCCTCGCCCTGCACGGTCTCGACGATCACCGCGGCGGGACGGTCGAAGCCGGACGAGGTGTCGTCCAAAACCTTTTCCATCCACTGGAAGTCGGCGGTGGTGCCGTCGAAGTAACCGTCGTAGGGCATGTGCGCCGCGTGCACCAACGGCACACCGGCGCCCGCGCGCTTGGCGGCGTTGCCGGTGACCGACAGCGCGCCCAATGTCATGCCGTGGAAGGCGTTGGTGAAGCTGACGATCGTCTCCCGCCCGGTGATCTTGCGGGCGAGCTTGAGCGCGGCCTCGACGGCGTTGGCACCCGTCGGCCCGGGGAACTGGACCTTATAGTCCAGGCCGCGGGGCGCGAAGATGGTGTCGCGCAAGGTGACCAGCAGTTCACGCTTGGCCGAGGTGGACATGTCCAGCCCGTGCGTGATGCCGTCGCCGGCGATGTAGTCCAGCAGCGGCTGCTTGAGCACGTCGTTGTTGTGGCCGTAGTTCAGTGCGCCCGCGCCCGCGAAGAAGTCGAGGTAGTCCTTGCCGTCCTCGTCGCGTAACCAGCTGCCCTTGGCCTTGGTGAATACGGTCGGCCAATTGCGGCAGTAGCCGCGCACATTCGATTCGAGACTCTCGAAAATGCTCGTGTCGGCGTTGATCATCGGTGGTCCTCCTGCGTGGTGCGAGCGGTCGGTGCGATGAGATAGAGATCCTCGGACGCATGGCTGTCCGGGAAGACGCCCGCGTCGAACAAGGGGCGCTTGGTGATTCGGGCGTCGCGTCGGCGCGCCACCGAGGTGAACAGGGCGATCGACGCGGCGTTGTCCGGCGAAATCGTCGTCTCCAACGCCGAAACACCCTGGGTCGCAACATTGTCCAGCAGCGCGTGCAGCAGCTCCGCGCCAGTGCCCCTGCCCTGCTGCGTCGGATCGACGGCCACCTGCCAGACGAACACCGTGTCCGGTGCCTGCGGCCGGATGAAGCCGATCACGTAGCCGACGATGCGGCCGTTCAGCTCGGCGACGACCGAGGTGTCCGCGAAGTCGCGACACCACAGCAGGTACGCGTAGCTCGAATTGGTGTCGAGCACGGTGGAGTCTTTCGCGATCCGCCACATCTGGGCGCCGTCGCCGACGCGTGGCGCGCGCAGGACCACGGCGGGTCCGGTCTGTTTGCGGGCCGGGGACGAGCCGAGTGCGGCTGCGGCCTGTTCGACACGGGATCGTTCGATCTCCGCGGTGTTCGAGTTTGACGGTGACATACAACTCCCTGGTCGGTTGCAGTACTTATCCAGGCTTACGAACCAACTTTGAGGTGGCCCGGTCGACTTCATTACGGTTGTGTTACGGCTCGATTGCGTCGACGCCGGGCAAGGTGACGCTGAACCGGGCGCCGCCGCCCGGCCGATCGAGGCATTGCACCTGGCCACCGTGCTTGGCGACGGTCTCGGTCACCAGCGCGAGGCCGATTCCGGTGCCGGTCGCCGAGCGACGGCCGGTGCGCGCGGTCGCGAAACGTTCGAAGATGCGCACGCGGTCCGCGGGTGGCACGCCGGGCCCCGCGTCGTCCACCACGATCACCGCCGCGCCGTCGCGCCGATCGGCGGACACCGCCACCACGCCGCCGCCGTGCAAGTCGGCGTTTTGCAGCAGGTTGACCACCGCACGCTCCAACTCGAGCTTGCGGCCGAGCACGACGACGTCCTCGTCGACGGTCAGCAGATCCGGCGGGTACCGCCGTTCGGCCAGCGTGTGGGTCAGCAGGTCGCGGATCGACAGCGGTTCCACGTCGCCGCGATGCATGCCCGCCTCCACCCGCGCCAAGGCCAGCAGATCGTCGAGCAGGCGGCGCAGGTGGTCCACCTCGTCGGTGACCAGGCCGAGCGCCCGCTGCGATCGTTCCGGCAGATCCTCGCGGTGCCGGTTGAGTACGTCGACACTGGCCATCAGCGTGGTCAGCGGCGTGCGCAGCTCGTGACTGACATCGCCGAACAGCCGATGCTCGCGCTCGATGCGGCGCTGCAGCGAGTCGACCATGGCGTTGAACGATTCGACGGTGATGGCCAGATCCTGGTCACGGGTGGCGGGCAGGCGCTGGTCGAGATCGCCGGAAGCGATCCTGGCCGCGGTCCCGGCCAGTTGGTGCAGCGGGGTCAGGACGCGCCTGCTCGCCCACCAGCCGACTGCGGCGCCGATCGAGGTCACCACCACCGCACAACCGATCAGCACATTGCGCAGCAGGTTCAAATTGGCTTGCAGGTCGGTTTCGCCGACCTGCGCGCGTTGCAGATAGCTGCGGCTGATGGTGAACACCGACACGACGAGTACCAGCGACATGAGCGCGGCGATCGCCGCGAACATGGCCGTCACCCGACTACGCAAACTCCAACGTTGCGGATCAAACCAGCGCTCAGCGCTGGACATCGAGGCGATAGCCGAGCCCACGCACCGTGACAACGATGCGCGGATCGGACGGATCCCGTTCGATCTTGGTGCGCAGTCTGCGCATGTGTACGTCGACGATCCGCTCGTCACCGAAAAATCCTTGGTCCCATACGCGTTCGAGCAACACGGTGCGGCTGAACACCCGGCCGGGGGCCTCGGCCAGCTCACACAGCAGCCGGAATTCGGTGAGCGTGAGCCGGATCTCCTCGTCGCCGCGGCGGACAACGCCGCCGTCCTGCGCGAGCACCAGCGGGGCGTGCGGGTCGGCGTCGAGCACCATCTCCTGCGGTGCGTCCCGCTCGACGGTCAGGCGGGCGCGGCGGCGCACGGCACGCATCCGCGCGGTGATTTCCTTGATCTCGAACGGTTTCGTCACGAAGTCGTCGGCGCCAGCCTCCAGCGCGGCCACCACATCGTGGGTGTCGTCGCGGGCGCTGACCACGATGATCGGCACGTCGTGCTCGCGGCGGATCTCGCGGATGCAGTCGAAGCCGTCCATGCCGCCGAGCATGAGGTCGACGATCATCACATCGGGAACGCCATTGCTGCGCAGATGGGTGAGCGCGTCCTCGGCCTCCTCCGCCTCCTCGACGTCGTAGCCTTCGTCTTCCATGGCGAGCCGCAGCGCACCACGGACCCGGTCGTCGTCTTCAACGATCATCAGGTTCGCGCTCAAATACCTATCCCTTTACAGACACGCGGACCCGCGTCACGGTGCGGAGATCGCATCCCCATACCGACGCGACATTCCGCTTGTTCGAGCACCTTGCCGACCACCCAGGTACCCGAACAAACCGTTCGGTAAACGTGGATCGGACGCTCGTTCAGTAGCCGGTGAGCCCGATCACCCATCGCCGCGAGAGCGACGAGCGAGTGTTCAGCGTCTGGCTGGCTACTCCTCCACACTGGTCCCGCGGGAGTCGTTACGCAACCGTTACGTGATGTCCGACACATTCTCTTTGCGAGCTGTTCATCTGTCTCACCGGGTCGGGCACGTCACGCTCCGGCCACCGAGCCGATGAAACAATCCCTGGCACAGTCTCTTTCGAAACTGTTTGCGGCAATCGGCCCTGGGTAGCTGCCCGGTATGGGGTTTTCGGTAGGTGACGTACGGGCGCCGTGGTGGTTGGAGGCGCCCGCTAGCGCGATGGTGAAAGCGGCGAAGACCGGGGCGGTGCTGACCGTCGGCGTGGGGTTGAAAGTGGCCGAAGCGCCGCTGCACGCACTCGAATCCGGGGCGAAGGCGGTCGAGGCGCCGCTGCACGCACTGGAGTCCGGCGCGCACGCCGCGGCGGACGGATTGGCGTTGCTGCAACCCGGGCCGGAGACGACGTTGCGCGAGGAACTTGCCGCGCTGGTCGATCCGCACGCCGAACGGTCCCAGCGGCGGGTCGCGCTGCACGACGACCGGGCGACGGTGGAGGTCCGCGGGCTGGCGTCGAGCAAGAGCGCGGCCGTCGCGCGGGCACTGGCCAAGAAGCTGGACCGCCGCGGCGATGTGCGCTGGTGGCGGGTCAACGCGGTGACCGGGCGGGTGGTCGCCGCCTTGGCCGATGGCGCCGAGGACCTGCCCGAGTTGCTCGAAGCCATCGAAGAGGTCGAGGCCGAGACCCACGTCGACGACCTGGACTGGAGCCGCACGGTCGAATACCCGGCCGACCGGGAACCGTTGCTGGCGGCCGGAATTCAGGTCGCGGGCGATATCTGCGCGATCGCCTTGTCGACGGCGGGGGCGGTGCTGCCGCTGCGCGGCCCCGCCGGGATGTTGCGATCGGTCGCTTCCGTCGTCGATACCCAGCCGCGGCTGCGCAGGCAGTTGGAACACCGGTTGGGACGTACCAGAGCCGACCTGCTGCTCAGCATCGCGAACGCGGTCGGCAACGCGTTCGGTACCCAGGCGTCCGAGGGCGTGGCGAATCTCGTCGCGGACACCGCGCAACGCAGTTTCACCCTGGCCGAGGCGGTGGCCAGGCACCTCCAGTGGCAGCAGTGGGAGCCCGCGCTGAGCCGGCGCCCGGCCGCCGCGGTGTCCGATCCGCTGCCGCCGTACACCCGGCCGGGCACCCTGCCGCAGGGGCCGGTCGAACGCGTCGCGGACGAAGCGGCGACCGGCTCGACCGTCGGTGCCGTGGCCGCGGCACTCGGCGGCCGCGGCCTGTCCGGGTCCGCGGATATCTTGGCACTCGGTGCGCCGAAGGCCGCCAGGGCGGGCCGGGAGGTGTTCGCCGCCACCGTGTCCACCGCCCTTTCCCGCGACGGAGTGCTGACGTTGCATCCGGCGATGTGGCGGCGGCTGGACCGATTGTCCGCGTTGGTGATCGACGGGGAGGCGTTGCTGACCAGCCGCCGGATGGTGCTGGATGCGGAGGGCGGCGACGAGTGGCCCGCGGCGCGGGTATGGAGCGCCGCCCAACGATTGCTGTGGGCCTCGGCCGATGAACCGGACGCGCGGCAGAGCAAGCTCCGCCTGGTACACCCCGGCACCGGAACCCGGGACCGCGGCGCCACGCTGCGCCCGGTGTGGCGCGAGCTGCGCGAGGGCGACCATACCGTCGGACGGGTGCTCGTCGGCCGCGAGCTCGATCGCCGCGCGCACGCGGTGCTGAGCGAGGCGCGCAACGCGGGTCTGCGGGTGATCCTGGTCGGCGGCCAGGATGCGGCCGAATTGTGCGCGCTGGCGGATGAATTCATTTCCAACGGGGTGTCGCTGAGCAAACTGGTCCAGGGCTTGCAGCAGGACGGGCATGCGGTAGCCGTGCTGAGTCCGCGGGCGCACAAGGCCATGTTCTGGGCGGATGTGGCCATCGGCCTGGTGAGTCGCGACAACGGCGAAGCACAGGTGCCGTGGAGCGCCGATGTGGTCTGCCGGGAGCTGACCCAGGTGCACCGGGTACTCGCCGCGATCACGCCCGCCCGGCAGGTGAGTGAGCGGGGCCGGTCACTGGCGCTGTCGGCGTGCGCACTCGGCGGCCTACTGCTCGTCGCCGCACCCGGCGCGGCGGGTCGGCTGTCACCGATGACCGCCGCGCAGTACACCGGCGTGCTGAACGGCGCGCTCACCGGTTGGCGGGTCGCCAGGATGCGGCCACCCGCGGTGCTGGCACCACTGCTGCCATGGCACGCGCTCGAGCCAGGCGAAGTGCTGAGCCGGTTGCCCGATCCAGGTCCGGTCGAGGAGCGTCCGGAACCGGGCGGGCAGGGCCGCATCGGCGCACTGACGCCACTGGTTCCGATGACATCGTTCCTGCACCACCTACGCCGCGAGCTGGCCGATCCACTCACCCCGATTCTCGGTGTCGGCGCCGTCGCCACGGCGATCCTGGGGGCGCCGTCGGACGCGGTGCTGCTCTCGTCGGTGCTCGCGGTCAACGCGGTCGTGTCGGCCCGGCAACGGCAGCGGGCGGAGGGTGCGTTGCATCGGCTGCTGGAGGGTGAACAGCTCACCGGTCGCCTGGTCGGCCGCGACGCGGTGCAGAACTTCGACGGGGGCGAGAACGTCGTGCCCGCCGATCGGCTCGCGGTCGGTGATCTGCTGCTGGTCCGGGCCGGTGACGTGGTCCCCGCCGACGCGCGCCTGCTGCGCGTCGAAGATCTGGAGGTGGACGAGTCCGGCCTGACCGGCGAATCGGTGACCGTGTCCAAGCGGACCGCCGCCACGCCGGGCGCCGTGCTCGGCGAGCGCGCCTGCATGGTGTTCGAGGGCAGCACGGTCGTCAACGGGACCGGGCTCGCGGTGGTCGTCGCGGTCGGCGACGACACCCAGGCCGGGCGGGCGACCGCGGGTGCGATGCCGCCCGAAAAGGGTGGTGTACAAGCACAATTGCGGCAGCTGACCGATCGCGCCCTGCCGCTCACGCTGGCGGGCGGCGGCGTCGTCACCGTGCTGGGGATGTTGCGCGGCAGGCTGCTGCGCACCGCCATCGCCGACGGAGTCGCGGTCGCGGTGGCCGCGGTGCCGGAAGGATTGCCGTTGGTCGCCACGGTTGCCCAGCTGGCGGCGGCCCGGCGCCTGTCCCGACACGGTGTGCTGGTTCGGGCCAGCCGCACCGTCGAGGCGCTCGGCCGGGTCGACACCCTGTGCTTCGACAAGACCGGCACGCTGACCGAGGGACGGCTACGCCTGGTGACGGTGGCGGACCTGAACGAGCAGTGGAACCCCGACGCCGATGCCGACGACGCCCGCAGGTTGCTGCGCGCCGCCGCCCGCGCCTGCCCCGATCCGGCCGAGGGCCCGGTCGTGCACGCCACCGACCGCGCCGTCCTGGAGGCCGCGGAGATCCTCGGCGACGACGCCCACAAATGGGATCCGATCGAGGAGATCCCGTTCGAATCCAACCGCGGCTACGCCGCCGCACTCGGTCACACCACCCACCGGCTCCGCCTGGTGGTCAAAGGCGCCCCCGAGGTGGTGCTGCGGCGCTGCACCCGGGTGCGACAGGGTGAACCGGTGCCGCTGACCGACGAGATCCGCGAGCGTGCCGAGCGGGTGATCCAGGATCTGGCCCGGCAGGGCCTGCGCGTGCTGGTGGTCGCCCGCCGCGATCTGTCCGAGACCCCCGCCGACATGGAGGGGGCGGTCGGAGAACTCACCCTGCTCGGCTTCCTCGGGCTGGCCGATACGCCGCGGCCACAGACCTACCCGTTGGTGAACGCCTTGCAGCGCAACGGAATCAGTGTGCGAATGATCACCGGTGATCATCCGGCGACCGCTGCGGCGGTGGCCGAGCAACTCGGTATCGAGGTCGGTTCGGTCGCCACCGGCGCGGATCTCAATCGGCTCGATGAATCCGCCCAGGCCGACCTCATCGAGCGCAGCACTGTGTTCGCGCGGGTCGATCCGGAGCAGAAGGTGCGCATCGTCGCCGCGCTGCGCCGCGCCGGTCACGTGGTCGGCATGACCGGCGACGGCGCGAACGACGCCGCCGCCATCCGCACCGCCGACGTCGGCATCGGTATGGCCGCCCACGGTTCGGCCGCCGCACGCAATGCCGCCGACCTCGTGCTCACCCGGCCGGATCCGCTGGCGCTGCTGCACGCGCTCGTCGAGGGACGCGGCATGTGGCAGCGGGTCACCGACGCCGTCGGCGTGCTGGTCGGCGGCAACGCGGGCGAGGTGGCATTCACGCTGTACGGAACCGGGGTGAGTGGACAGGCCCCGCTCGGAACACGGCAGTTCCTGCTGGTGAACATGCTCACCGATATGTTCCCCGCGATGGCGCTGGCGCTCTCCCCCGACGGCACCGGGCTCGATCCGGACACCGCCGACGATCCACAGGCGCAAGCCGAACAGCGGGCCGCCCAACTCGCCGAGATCCCGCCCGCCCAGCTCGGCAGCGACCTGCTCCGCACCCTTGCGGTGCGCGGAATCGCCACGGCCACCGGCGCTTCCATCGCCTGGACGCTCGGCCGCTACACCGGAACCAAGCGTCGCGCCGAGACGATCGGTCTGGTCGCGCTGATCGGCACCCAGCTCGGCCAGACGCTCATCTCCGGTCGGCACAGCCCGCTGGTCTGGCTCACCATCGCGGCGAGCGGCGCCGTCCTCGGCGCGGTGGTCATGACGCCCGGTCTCTGCCACTACTTCGGTTGCACTCCGCTCGGCCCGGTTGGCTGGACCATCGCCACCAGCTCGGCGGTGGCGGCCACCGCGGGCGCCGCGGTGCTGCCGCGCCTGCTGCCCGCGAGCCTCAACCCGGCCGAGGGATAAATCGGGCTGTACACACGGCAAAGGCTCTGTGACCGTCCATTCGGTCACAGAGCCCTTCGAAAGGTCAGTCCGGCGCTAGATCAGCCCGACGCTCGGCGCGTCCAGCGCTCAGTGGTCCTCGCGAGTCGGGCGTTCCAGGCGGTTGAAATTGCTCGGTGTCCCGTCGGGGCGCCGGTCCTGGTAGCGGAAATGCAGGTGGCGCGCGTCGAAGGTGGCGAACCATTCGTCCCAATCCACCGGTCGCAGCACCGCGCCGCCGTATCCGGGAAAGTCGAAGCGCAGCACGCCCAGTCGCCCGTTGTATTCACTGCCGGGCATGGTGGCGGGCCGCGCGCCGCGCCGCTCCGCCCACTGCCGGATGATGTCGTGATTCCTGGTGACGCGCGTCCGGTTCAAAGTCCCGAGGCGCGTGGCGTCCATCCGCTCGAGCGATTGAAATTGTGGCGACGTCGCGCTTCCCGATCCGGCGTACGGATTCCGGGTGCGTAGTCGGTGGTCGTTCATAAACGAGCTCCTGAGCCATCGGCATCGTATGTCCGGCTTCTCTTCACGTACCCGACCTCGACTTCGTGCAAACCGGCAGTTGGTCACACGACTGCCATTTCCGGCAGATCGCCGCCGGAAATGCCGACGAGCGGTGCGGCTGTGAGCCGAGTCACCCGCAACGAGCCAGCGATCGCGGCTGATTCGCCGGGGCGCGGGTGGGTAACGCCCAACCGAGGAGGAATACAGATGACTAGTCCAGTGCCCCCCGAGCCCAGTCCGGTTCCGCCTACCCCGAACCCCGACCCGGTCCCACCTACCCCGAACCCTGACCCGGTCCCACCCACTCCGAACCCGGTGCCGCCGCGCCCGAACCCCAATCCCGACCCCGTTCCGCCGATACCCGGTCCCGATCCGGCACCCGCCCCGCCGGACCCGGTACCACCGGTGCCCGGCCCTGATCCAGCACCCGCCCCGCCCGATCCGGGTGGCCCGCGACCGATCCCGCCGATCCCCGACCCCGGCGGCCCGTTCCCGCCGACGGACCCCACCCCGCCGAATCCACTCTGACGGCAAGCGATCTCGCGACGCGATCAGGATCAGTCGCGTAATGCCTGATCGCGCAACTGATTCAAGGTTTTCGACAGAATCCGTGAGACGTGCATCTGGGAGACACCGAGCACCTCGGCGATCTGGCTCTGCGTCTTGGACTCGAAGAACCGCATGATCAGCACCTGCCGCTCACGTTCGGGCAGCTCTTCGATCAGCGGGCGAACGGCGAGGTAGTCCTCCACCAGATGGTAGGAGGGTTCCTCCTCGCCGAGGCTCTCCAGCAGCGGCAGCGGCGCGTTCTCGATGTCGTCGCCCGCCACCGCGTCGATGGACGACGACTGGTAGGCGTTGCCCGCGATCAGCGCCTGGGTCACCTCGACGATGTCGACGTCGAGTTCCTGCGCGATTTCGCGGGCGCGCGGCATCCGGCCGAGCCGCTGCGACAGCTCCTCGACGGTCGCACCGATGCTGAGCTGAATCTCCTTGGTGCGGCGCGGTACCCGCACCGACCAGGTGTTGTCGCGGAAGTGCCTGCGTACCTCGCCCATGATCGTCGGCACCGCGAAAGACAGGAACGACGATCCCCGGGTGACATCGAACCGGTCCGCGGCCTGCACCAGGCCAAGCCGCGCGACCTGCAACAGGTCATCGAAATTCTCGCCGCGCCCTGCGAACTTGCGCGCGATGTGCTCGGCCAGCGGCAGGCACCGGCCGATCAGCTCCTCCCGCATCCCCTCGCGGCGCGGATCGTCCTCGTCCAGGGCGGCGAGTTTTTCGAAGAGGGGCTCGATATTGTCGTAGCTATCGCCGCGTGATCTCGATTCACCCGCCATCCGATGCCCCTCGTACCCAACTGAAGTCGACCACAGTCGGATACCCGGAAATCACCCCGTCGAACGGGGCTTGCGCGGCCGCGATGGAATGGGTCAGCGTCCGCACGATATGCCAGCCGAAACCGGCCTGCCCCACCACCGACTCCGAGGTGGCCACCGAGGCGACGTGGACGAACATTTGCCTGCTGTCGTAGGTGAATTCGCAGTCGAGGTTCGAGCCGGGCACCGCGTCCAGAATCAATGAGGTGGCGACCTCGTCCAACGCGAGACGAATATCGGTGACCTCATCGAGGGCGAAATCGGCGATGAGAGCGACGGTTTCGGCGAGCGCGCGCAGCATCGTCAGCTGTTCCAACTGCGCGGGGATTCGGACGCCGATTGTCGTTGTTTCCGTAGAGGATCGGGAAGTCCATTCCCCCATGCCCATCACCACCTTGCTCTCGCAGCCGACCCGGAGCCGTCACGTCACCGCCCGATCCGGGGTATTGCGGGCCGCCCGCTGCCCAGCACCGCGGCAGGCTACAACTTGCGAGGCCGCGACGCTCCTCATCTCTACCGTCGTACCCGCCGCGGCACTCGCGAAACGTCCGCGCGGAATCAGCCGGCCGGGATCCGCTCGTGCGCGGTGAGCAACAAGTGGTCGAATTTCGTACGCAACCCGACGGTCGAATCGGTCAGCGCGTCGAGGTCGGCGACCAGCCGCGAGGCCAGGGCGCGCAGCTTGATGTTGGTCTCCTGCGAACGCCAGCTGAGCACCCGGAACGCCTGTTCCGCACTGACACCGTAGACCAGCATCACCGCCCCTTTGGCCTGTTCGATCACCGCGCGCGAGGCCCACAATTCGGGCAGCGCGTCGTCGAGCGCTTCCTGCCGGTGATGTTCGAGGGTGTCGGTCACGTCGATGTAGTAGCCCGCGGTCCCGGCGACCTGGCCCTCGTCATCGAACAGGTGGTCGGCCACGACGATGACGTGATGGATGTGGCCCGCGGTGTCGACGATCCGGTGCCTGCTGGAAAACGGGTCGCCCTCGTCGATGGACTTGGCCAGCGCGTTGGCCACCTGGGCGCGATCGTCGGGATGCTTGTGCGTCAGCAGCAGTTCGGTGGTCGGTACCACGCTACCCGGCGAATAACCGTGCATCGCGGCCACCTCGTCGGACCATTCCCAACGCTGGTCGGCGAACCAGAACCGAAAGCTACCGACACTCTGCGGCGTCCCTAATCCGATCACCCGGTCCAGCGCGAGAGCATCCTCGGGCTGGACCGGCCCAATTTCAGTCACAGCGCAAGTATCCGTCGTCGGCGTGCGGCACGCGAGCAGATCACTCCGCGCCACGCCGAGATCGGCGACGCCGGCGGATCGGGTGTGTCTCAGGCGTCGAGTGCGGCTCGCATCGACGGATAGGGACTGAACAGCGGTCGTACGCCGGAGACCTCGAGCGACCGCTCGATGGCCTGCCGCCCGGCGACGATTCGCACGTCGGTCCCTTCACACGCGGCTCGTTGTTTTACCGCGCCCAGTGTCGAAGCGGCTCGCAAGCTCAGGAATCTCGCCGCGCGGAGATCGATCACCACGGCGTGGCAGTTCGAGCGGACCGCCTGTTCGACCGTGGCGAAGAAATCCGGGCAGGCGACGGCGTCCAATTCGCCTTCAACGCGGACCACCACACATTCGTGGCGGCGATCGACGCGCTGTGCCCAGGACTGACTGTCGTGAGGTCCCGGCCTCGAGCCGTTCCGGTGCACGCCCTCGGCGTGCTCATGCAGAGCGGAACTAGCGGACATAACTGACCTCCCGTAGAGGGGGAATCCAGTTCTACGCGACAGACGGTCGACGAGGGAAGGGAGCGAGCAGCTGTCGCAGCGCTGCGAATCGGCTGTCACTACGGATCCCATCGACCGGCTCTCCGGCGGGTGTGGGGCGCCATGCGTCGAACCGGGGTCGGCTGTAGTCTCAACCTCCTACAGTGTGGCACGGCCCGTCGTCGATGTCACAAATTCAGCCGAAAACCGCAGGTCCCCCGCTGCTGTTCGGCGGCCCGCAGAAGTCTTAGGTAGCCGACTGCCCGCAATCTCGGCGGGCAAACCATCGCGGATTGACTGTCTCGAGACCGGGTACGCCCTGCATATGGAAATTCTGGTGATCATCGGGATCGCGGTGCTCGTCGGCGCCGTCGTCCTCTATCGCAAAAAGAACGGCAGCCGGCCGAATGCCCCGGAATCACCGGGCAACGACGGGGAGTGAGCGCGATGGCCACCATGGATCCCGACCCCGCCACGACACCGGACCTCGAGCAGGGCGGCGGGGTGCCGCCCGGCTCTACCCCGCCGGAGACCGCACAGACGTCCGGGCTGTCCGCGCCCGAGCCATCGACCAGCCATCACTTCCCAGGCACCGGCGTCGCCGCGATCATCGCGACGGTGCTTCTCGTGGCGGTGTTCACCGCGGTGGCGATCGGGATCATCGTGTCGATGATCTGACCACCGCCGCGTATCACGAAGTGGGGTCAAGGGTTTCGTTCGCCGGCGCACGGGCATAACTGGGACATATCCGAATGCAGAACATGTCACGCGATGCCTGGTCGCGGGCACCGCGCAGCGCTGCCGCATGTCCGTCACCCGTGGTGAGAACGGAGCAGATCGTGAAGATTGCCATGGTTTCCGAGCACGCGAGCCCACTGGCGGGGCTCAGCGGAACCGACGCGGGCGGCCAGAACATCCATGTCGCGGAGTTGGCGGCGGCCTACGCGCGGCGCGGGCACGAGGTCACCGTGTACACCCGCCGCGATGCGCCGAATCTGCTGCCGGAGTTGATCACCGATGCGGGCTATCGAGTAGTGCATGTGCCCGCCGGGCCTGCCCAACCGCTGCCGAAGGACCACAGCCTGCCGCATCTCGGCGATTTCGGCAGCTTCCTGCAACGACAGTGGGGACTCGATACGCCCGACATCGTGCACGCGCACTTCTGGATGTCCGGCCTCGCCGCCGAGCTGGCCGCCCGGGCACACGGTATCCCGGTGGTGGTCACCTTCCACGCCCTCGGCACCGTGCGGCGCCGCTACCAAGGCCTCGCCGACACCAGTCCACGCTCCCGAATCCGCTTCGAACGGCTGATCGCCGGGCGCGCGGCGCACATCGTGGCGACCTGTTCGGACGAGGTGGTGGAGCTGACCAGGATGGGAGTTCCCCGGTTCCGGATCTCGATCGTGCCGAGCGGCGTTGACCTTTCGACCTTCACGCCAGAGGGCCCAGCTGCCGAACGCCAACAGCGACACCGCAGGCATCGCCTGCTTTCGGTGGGAAAGCTGGTGCCGCGCAAGGGATTCGATGTCGCCATCAAGGCGCTGCCGGACCTGCCGGACACCGAATTGGTGATCGCGGGCGGACCGGTCGGCGACGATGTCGCCGACGACAGCGAAGGTCGGCGACTGCGCCGGGTCGCAGTGGATTGCGGTGTGCAGGAACGGGTTCGGATGCTCGGTCAGGTCCGCCGCAGTGAGCTGCCGCGCTGGTACCGGTCCGCGGATGTGGTGCTGAGCACCCCGTGGTACGAGCCGTTCGGGATGGTCCCGCTGGAGGCGATGGCGTGCCGCAAGCCGGTGATCGCCACCGCGGTCGGCGGCATGCTCGACACCGTGGTCGACGGCGTCACCGGCAGGCTTATCGCGCCGCCGGACCCGGTCGCCGTGGCCAGGGCCGTGCGACCGCTGCTCGCGGACCGGACACTGCGCGACACCTGGGGTGCGGCCGGGTACCAACGTGCCGCGAGTCGCTACGCCTGGGATCAGATCGCCATCGACACGCTGACCGCCTACCACCGGGCCGCGCCCGCACACGCCGGGGAAGTCGTCTCGGCGCAGTGACCGAGGACGGCCCGCTCAGGTGTCCCCGGCGTCGGTCCGGCTCGGGCCACGCCAGAACCATGGGGTGACCAGCCAGGCCGCCAGGAACAACACGGCCGCGGCCACCCCGGCGATCACGCCCTCGACCGTCCCGGCGACCATGCTCATCACCAGCACCAAGGCCCCGGTCAGCGAGATGCCGAGCAAGCCGATTCCGGCCATCGCGCACCGGTGCGCCGCGGCCACCACATTGCCGAGGCGATGTCGGCGGAACAGAATGCGATGCCAGGAGACCGGCGCGACCAGAAACACCGTCGCCCCGACGGCCGCGACGAGAGTGATCAGATAGAGCACCCGCTGCGTCTGCGACAGTGCCGCGAACGACGACTGGAACGGCACGATCAACAGCGCCGAAATCAGGAACTGGACACCGGTCTGCACCACCCGCAGTTCCTGGATGAGATTGCTCCAATTGCGGTCGAGCCGTTCGGTTTCGGTTTCACCACGAGCTTCCCGATTCCACGCCTCGTCACTTCGAGCCCGAGCAGCCTTCCGGTCGACTCTCTCGCTTGCCGAGACGGCCCCATCTTCGGCCATCCGCGTCTTGCCTCTTCCTGATCCAACCGGCGCGCGACACGCTACTCAGCGTACGAACGCCCCCGACCTGGCCCTACGGGCGATTCCGGTACCTGTTCGGTTACCCCATTCGGCCACGATTAACCAGGTGCGCGCCGGGTACCACCGCAGCATGGTGGCGACCATGGAAGAACTGCTACACGCGCTGACTCGCGCGGTGAACACCCTGTCCGACACCGACATCAGGTTCGCGGTGGCCGGCGGTTGCGCGGTGTACGCACGTGGCGGGCCCACCACGGAACACGATGTCGATATCTTCGTCAAACCGGCCGATACCGACCGGGCCGTCAAGGCGCTCATTCAGGCGGGGCTACGCGCCTGCGACCCGCCGGAGGACTGGCTGCGCAAGGTCTATGACCGCGACGTCCTGATCGACGTGATCTTCCGGCCGAACAATCGGGAAGTGACCGACGACCTGCTCGACCGCGCGGAGATCATGCGGGTCGGCCCCACCACCGCGCCGGTGGTCAGCGCGACCGATCTGATGGTGGACAAACTGCTGGTGTTCGACGCGCACCGGCTGGACCTGAGCCCGCTGTTGCACATCGCGCGCGCATTGCGCGAGCAGGTGGACTGGCCGGTTGTGCGCGAGAAGACCAAGGAGTCGCCCTACGCGCGGGCGTTCCTCGGCCTGCTCGAGGATCTCGGCGTCACCGATATCGGAAAGGCGAAGTAGATGGAGCAACCGCAATACCTCGTCGCCCATCTGCGCCGGGCACTCGCCGAAGATCCGCGCACCGCCGAACTCGGTGTGCACGTGACCATTCGCGGCGATGTCGTGGTGCTTGGCGGTGAAGTGAGTAGCGAGCAGCGCAAGCAGCAGATGGAAACCGTGGTGCGCGAGCAGCTTCCGCAGGCCCGGATTCACAATGACGTGCACGTCACCCGGCCGACCGCGCCCGCGGAGTGCGAAGATCTCGGCCCTGCCGAAGAACGAAGGAGTTGACCTCATGCGGATCGCGGCGGTAGGGGATGTGCATCTCGGCGCCGAGTCGGGCGGTCAGCTGCGGCCCGCGCTGCGCGACCTGCCCGAGCGGGCCGATGTCCTGTTGCTGGCGGGCGACCTGACCAGGCACGGCACCCTGGACGAAGCGCAAGTGGTGGCAACGGAGTTCGCCGATCTCGGCGTGCCCGTCGTCGCCGTGCTCGGCAACCACGATCACCACAGTGACCTCGAAGACGATATCGCCAAACTGCTCACCGATCATGGCATCACGGTGCTCGAGGGCACGGCTGTCACGTTCGACATCGATGGGCAGACGCTCGGGGTCGCCGGGACGAAAGGCTTCGGCGGTGGGTTCGCGGGCAAGTGCGCCAGCATCTTCGGCGAGCGGTTGATGCGCGAATTCGCCGGGCACACGGTGGATCTGGCGGATTCGCTCGGCTCGGCGCTGGCCGAATTGTCCACCGACATGACGGTCGTGCTCACCCACTACTCCCCCGTCAGTGACACGCTGCACGGCGAGCCGCGCGAGATCTACCCGTTCCTCGGCTCATACCTGCTCGGCGAGGTGATCGACGAACACGGCGCCGAACTGGCCTTGCACGGCCACGCCCACGCGGGCGCCGAACGCGGAACGACACCGGGCGGCACCCGCGTCCGCAATGTCGCCCAGCCGGTCATCCGCGCGGCCTACGCGGTCTACGAATTGCAGCCCGCGACACTGTAATCGGACGTCGGTCCAGACCGGGCGTTTCGGATTCGACCATGCGGGCACCCGGTCCGTATGGAAGCTCCGACGACTGATCCGAACGGGGCGGCCGGACCGCTGAACGTTCTCGTCTGGCATGTGCACGGCCCCTGGATGACCTCGTTCGTCCAGGGCAAGCATCGGTACCTGGTGCCTTATGACGGCCACGACGGTGCACCGGGCAGCGAATGGGCGCGGGGCCGATGCGACCGACCCTGGCCCAACGCGATCGACATCGCACCAGCCGATCTCGCCGACGCGAATATCGATGTCGTAGTTCTGCAACGCCCCAAGGAACTCGACCTGGTGTCGCACTGGCTGGGCAGATCACCCGGCGCCGACCTGCCCGCGGTGTACGTCGAGCACGAAACTCCGCGCGAGCACGCGGCACTCACCAAGCACCCGCTGGCCGAGCGCACCGACATCCCGCTGGTCCACGTCACCTCCTTCAACCGGCTGATGTGGGACAACGGTCGTTGCCCGAACACGGTGATCCCGCACGGCGTGCTCGACCCCGGCTACCTGTACACGGGCGAACTCCCCAGGGCCGCAACGATCATCAACGAGCCGGTGCCGCGCTGGCGGATCACCGGCACCGATCTGCTCGCGCCGTTGTCCGAGGCCGCCCCGATCGACGTGTACGGCACCGGGACCGAAGGCGTGCACACCGCGCTCCAGGTTCCGCCCGAACGAGTCTGCGGCGCGGGCGATTTCGTGCAGGGCCGGTTACACGGCGAACTGGCGCGACACCGCGTGTTCGTGCACACGCCGCGCTGGACGTCGCTCGGCTTGTCGGTGATCGAGGCGATGTATCTCGGCATGCCGATCGTCGCGCTCGGCACCACCGAGGCCTCCGCATCGATTCCCGCGGACGCTGGCATCGTCTCGACCGAGCCCGACATCCTCGCCGAGGCGATCCGGCAGTTCATCCATGAACCGGGCTTCGCCGAGCTCACCGGCAAGGCCGCGCGGCACTGGGCGCAGGCGAATTTCGGCATCGACGAATTCCTGAGCCGCTGGGACCGGATACTCGCCGACAGCGTCGAAACGCACCGAGCGTTGCCCACCCGATGACCGGCCACGTACTGGTGGCGCGGCTGGACAGCGCGGGTGACGTCCTGCTCACCGGACCCATGGTGCGCGCCGTCGCGCGGGTAGCCGGGACGGTCAGCTACCTCGCGGGGCCGCGCGGCAGTTCGGCTGCCGCGCTGCTGCCCGGCGTCGACCGGGTGCTGCAATTCCGAGCACCCTGGGTCGACACCGATCCGCCGCCGCTGACCCATGCCGCCGTGCGCGCCTTGATCGAATGCCTGCGCATGCTGGCACCGGACGAGGCGATCATCAGCACCTCGCTGCATCAGTCCCCATTGCCGCTCGCCCTGATCCTGCGGATGGCGGGCGTGCCGCGGATCAGTGCGATCAGCACCGACGAGGCGGGCACGCTACTCGATGTCCGCCATCGCGTACCCGACGCCATGCCGGAGCAGATCCGGGCACTGTCGTTGGCCGTCGCGGCCGGTTACCCGCCTGCCGGGCATCAGCTGCGTGTGCGGGAAGATCTGCCCGAGGTCACCGAATTGACCGGCGGCCCAGGCTATGTGGTGCTGCACCCCGGTGCCGCGGAACCCGCGCGCCGGATGTCGGCGCGGCGCAGCAGGCAGGTCGCGGCGGCGTTGGTCGACGCGGGCCATCGCGTCGTGGTGACCGGCAGCGCGGCCGAACGCGAGCTCACCGGCGCCGTCGCCGACGGTCACGCCCGTGATCTCGGCGGTGCCACCGATCTGGCCTGCTTCGCCGCCGTGCTGCGCGACGCCGACGCCGTGGTCGCCCCGAACACCGGCACCGCACCGCTGGCCGCGGCGGTGGCGACGCCGGTCGTTTCGCTGTTCGCACCGGTCGTCCCGGCCCGGCGCTGGGCGCCCTACGGGGTGCCGACCGTGGTGCTCGGCGATCCGACCACGCCCTGCGGCAGGCACGGCCTCGACGCCATCCCGGATACCGCGATCGTCTCGGCCACCGAACACCTGCTTCGGGCTGCCGATTGATCCCTGTTCGACCGGGTATTCGAATGAGAGACCCCTTTTCCGGTGGTTGGACCAGAAAGGATCCCTATGCTTCCCGGACCGAACGAAACGACCTCGGGACACGGCGGCGCCGAGCACCACGGACGTCCCGACGAAGACAACTTCCCGGATTACACCCGCACCTCCCGCAGCCACGTCGGGGAATCCATCGAGGACACCCGCAATTGGCCGGGCATCATTCTGGTGGGCCTTGGCCTGGTCGGTCTCGGCCTGACCCTGACCGCGGCCGGCTACGGCTTCGAAGGCTGGGCCCTGATCGGCGGGATCACGACCGTGGTGTGCCTGGTGGTCGGCTTTGCCTGGGTGATTCTGGAACATCGCCGAGTCAAGAATAAGGAAGGCCGAGGCCTCAGCGATCCCGCTGGTCACTGATTGGGCATCGGGGACCCGGGTATGCGGATCGTGATGCCGCCGTGTCCGGCGGTCCCCCTCCGGAGGAGAAGACATGACAGATCATCGCCATCGGCCCGTGCTGCGCACCCTGCTGATCGCCGGTGCGCTAGCTGCTGCTCCGCTGCTCGCCGCGTGTTCGGACACCGACGACCCAGACCCGGCGACCCCGGCAACGCCAGGCGACAGCACGATCTCGCTGTCGATGCCGTCCACTACCGCTCAAGTGCCGGACCCCGACGACGACGTCTCGCCCGCAGCGGCAAAACAGTTGTGCGACATGATGAGTCCGGAAATCGACAAGTGGCGCACCGAGGGCGCGGCGCTCGGCCGCGTGGCCTTCAACGGCACCGTGCACAACTGGGCGGCCCGCAACGGTGGCCTCAACGACACCGTGCTCAAGGACCGCAGCGTCATCGACAAGATCACCACGCAGGCCTGCCCTGACGTGCGCCAGCAGGCGATCGACGTGCTCGACTCATCCGATCTCGCCTCCGCCCTCGCCGGATTCGGTGGTTGATCATGACAAAGACAAGCAAACTACTGGTGTTCGCGTCGGCCGCCGCGTTACTGCTCGTCGGCGGCTGCGGTGACGAGCCGGAAAAGCTCGTCAACAAGGGCGGTGACACGCCCTGCAGCGAATTCAGCGCGCAGGATCCCGACAAGCAGCGGATCACCGTCACCAAGTTCCTGGAGCAGGAACGCGGCGGCGATGCCCCGCCCACCCAAGACCGGACGGTCGACGCGGCCATCGCCTCGATCAAGCTGATGTGCGCGGCACAGGCGAACCCGGACACCCCGATCAAGAAGGCCGATCTGACCGGCATCCTGGTCCCGAAATAACCGATCCACCCTTGCGGCACGAACGAGGTAGCACATGACATCGAGTCACCACAGAAACGTCGTGGAACTCCTTGTTCTGCAACACAATCGGATGCGCGAACTACTCGACGACATGCTTTCGACGGCGGGCGCCGACCGCAGGGAGTCGTTCGAGGAGTTCGCGCGCTGGCTCGCGGTCCACGAGGCCACCGAAGCGGAGTTGATGCAGGACACCGTCAGTTCGCGGTGAGCAACTTCAGCACCTCCTGCACCGGCATCGCCGGCGAGCGGTGGCCGCTACGTCCGACCATCGTCTCGCCGGCGAAGAGCACATTGACCACGGCCTCCTCCACCACTTGGACGACCGCGTCGTAGAACGGGTTTAGCTGACCCCACGGAATGAATCTCAGCTGCTCATAAGGAGTTTCACCGGCGGGGTAGGTGCTGGTGAGCGCCCCTTCGTTGGCGGTGGAGAAGGCGAGGAAGATGTCACCGGAGAAGTGCGAGCCGGTGGTGCCGGTGCGGGCAAGGCCGAGTGGCACCCGCCTGGCCAGCGCGGTCAGCTGCCCCGGCAGCAGTGGCGCGTCGGTCGCGATGACGACGATGACCGAGCCCGAACCCGACGGCGCGGACCACTCGCCCAACGGGTCGTCCTCGCTCAGCCGGGCGCCCAGCGGGACACCGCGGATCGTCAGCTCCCTGCGCGAGCCGAAATTCGCCTGTACGAAAGCGCCTACCGCGTACCGGTCCTTGCCGTAACCGACCACCCGGGATGCGGTGCCGCTGCCGCCCTTGAAGCCGTAGCAGTTCATCCCGGTGCCGCCGCCGACACTGCCCTCGGCAACCGGCCCACCCGCCGCGGCGTCGATCGCGGCCACCGCGTCGGCGGCGGTGACGTGCGTGCCGTTGATGTCGTTGAGGTAGCCGTCCCAGGTCTCGGCGACAACCGGCAGCGACCAGTCGTCCGGCAGTTCGGGAAACGCGCCGACCAGCCAATCGATGATCCCCCGGTGACAGGTGCCGACCGCGTGCGTGTTGGTGATGAGCACGGGCAGCGACAACGAGCCGGTCTCGCTGAGCCAGGTGGTTCCGGTCATCTCGCCATTGCCGTTGAGCGAATACCAGCCCGCCGCGCACGGCGTGAACACGCGTTCGCGGCCGCGCGGCAGGATCGCCGTCACGCCGGTGCGCACGTCCTCGCCGCGGATCAGCGTGGTGTATCCGACCTCGACCCCCGGTACGTCGGTGATCGCGTTCAACTCCCCGGTGGCTCCGGGGAACTCGACGCCGTGCTCCCTCGCGCGAAGACTCATGTGTCGAGCCTAGGGAAGGTAGCCGCACCGCGTATATACCTGTTTTCCGCCCGACAACCGGTGCGTTTGCGCACCGGCGCATCGGTTATGTCCCAGTTATGACGTCACTATGGACGACCGACGCCGAGGTCCCGGCGCGGCTGCGACTCACCCCCGGCTCACGCTTCGACACCGTGGTGGTCGGCGGTGGGCTCACCGGCCTGGTGACCGCGCTGCTGCTCGCCGAGAGCGGCGTCCAGGTGGCGGTGGTCGAGGCCAGGCGGGTCGGCGCGGGCACGACCGGGGCGAGCACCGCGAAGATCAGTCTGCTCCAAGGGACCCGCGCGCAGCAGATCCGGCGACGCCACAGCGTCGCGACACTGCGCGACTACGTCGCGGCGAATCGGGACGGGCAGGAGTGGTTGTTGCGCTTCTGCGCGGAGCGCGGCGTGCCGGTGCAGCGCGTCGCCGCCGTCACCTACGCGCAGTCCGAAGCCGACCTCGGTCAGGTTCGCGCCGAACAGAAGGCGACCCAGGAGGCGGGGTTGCCCACCGAATTCGTGACCGAGCTCGACGTGCCGTTCCCGGCGTACGGCGCGGTGCGGCTGGCCGATCAAGCACAGGTCGATCCCATGGCCGTGCTCGCCGCGCTGGCCGCCGAGGTGGAATCGCACGCCGCGCCGATCTATGAATCCACCCGGGTGCGCGGTGTGCACCACGGCTCCGACGGTGACCTCACCGTCGAGACCGAGCACGGTGATCTCGGCGCTGGCACCGTCGTGTTGGCCACCGGCACACCGATTCTCGATCGCGGCGGCTTCTTCGCCCGGCTCACCGCCCAGCGCTCGTACCTGGCCGCCTTCCGGATGAACGAGGCGTTTCCGCACGACATGTACATCAGTGCCGGTCAACCGACCCGGTCGCTGCGCTACGCACCGAGCCAGGATGGCGATCTGCTACTCGTCGGCGGCAACGGCCACGCGGTCGGGCGGACCAGCGAAGCGCGCAAGAAGGTCGACGACTTGATCAGTTGGACCCGCACCTGGTTCCCGACCGCAGAGCCTTTGCAGGACTGGTCGGCGCAGGACTACCAGCCGGTCGGACAACTCCCGTACGTCGGCCCTCTCTTGCCAGGGCAGGACAACATCCTGCTCGGCACCGGGTACGCGAAGTGGGGCATGACCAACGGGGTCGCCGCCGCGTTGGCGCTGGCCGGTCGGATCACCGGCAAGTTGCCGCAGTGGGCGGGCGCGCTGGCCAGCTGGCGCCCGGGCGAGCTCAAGGCGCTGCCGTCCGCCACCATCGCGAATGCCGAAGTCGCCCAACAACTTACGGCCGGGTGGCTGCGCGTGGCCGCGCACAGTTCCGACGAGGTTCCGGCGGAGGGCTGCGGCACCGTGCAACGGCACGGCTTGCGCCCCACCGCCACCTGCACGGTCGACGGCACCACCACCGAACTGTCCGCCGTCTGCCCGCACCTCTACGGCATCGTCCGCTGGAACGACGCCGAACGCTCCTGGGACTGCCCGCTGCACGGTTCCCGTTTCGCCCCCGACGGCACCCTCCTGGAAGGGCCTGCCACCAAGTCGCTGACCCCGCTCAACATGCCACGGACGCCGTAGCACCGCGTGCAGTCAGCGGGACAGTGGCTCCGCGCGGCTCAGTATCTGGTCGACGGTTTGCTCGACGGTGAGATCGGAAGTGTCGAGCCACAATCCGAGGCGTGGCGTGCTTTCCCGCAAGGCCGTATCCAGGTCTTCCACCGTGAATGAACCATAGGCCACCTTGCCCCGGCCCGCCTCGCGTGCGGCGACGGCTTGCGGTCGTGGTGCGAGCACGACCACATACAGCGGCTCCGTTTCGATCTGATCGACGGTGTACTGCAGCAGTTCGCCGAGCACGGTGTCTTGCAGGATCGCCGTAAACCCGGCCGCCGCGTAGGCGTCCGCGGTGTTGGCGGCGAGCCGGTGCCGCAGGCACAGCTGCTCCAGCGCCTCCTGCGACGGTTCCCGACTCATCTCCTCACGCCCACCGACGACGAACCGGCGAAAGGTATCCCCACGCACGTGCGCCGACCGCGGTAATCGCTCCGCCAGCGCTTGCGCCACAGTCGATTTCCCTGCGGCCTGAATGCCGGTGATGAGGTAGACCGAAGAAGCCATGCTGATCATGATCCCACCCGACGCAAGCGAGTTTCGGCGCTCGGTAGCTCGGCTGGTCAGAGCAGGGTGCCGCCGGAGGCGTCGATGTAGGAGCCGGTGATCCAGCGGGAGTCGGCGGAGGCGATGAAGGCTACGACGTCGGCTATGTCGGAGACCTCACCTACGCGGTTGAACGCCGACCAGGCGGACATCTCCGCGACGGTAGCGGGGTCGTCGAAGACGGGGTCGCCATTGTTGGTGACACCTGGGGCGACGGTGTTGATGGTGATGCCACGGGGAGCGATGTGCAGCGCCAGTTGCAAGGTGATCTGTTCCAGCGCGCCTTTACTCATCGCGTAGCAGATCTGCGAGGGCAGAGAGGTTCGTGTCATGCCGGAGGAGATATTGATTATGCGTCCACCGGACGGCATCAGGTCCAGTGCGCGCAGGGTGAGGTAGAAGGGCGCCTTCGCGTTCACCGCGATGTGTCGATCGAACATTTCCGGTGTGACGTCCTCTGGCATCGCGCCGGTGAACCCCGCGTAGGCCGCGTTGTTGACCAGAATGTCCAGTCTCGGGGTGCCGATGCGGGCGCGCAGTTCCGTCTCCAACGCTCCGAAGAGTTCCGAGACCGCTTCTGGCGCACCGAGTTCGGCGTGCAACAGGAAGGCTTGGCCGCCCGCCTCCTCGATCTGGCGCACGGTCTGCTTACCCGCCTGCTCATTGCTCGAATAGTGCACCGCGACCAGTGCACCGTCCTGTGCCAGGCGACAGGCGATGCCACGGCCGATGCCACGACTGGATCCGGTAACCAGAGCTACTTTGCTCTGCAGCTTGTCCATTGCTTCCCCTCAACAGCTACTACGTCCTGTAGTAAACAGTAGCGAGTTACGCTCGGGGGACAATCCCGACAATTGGTGCCAAATGCCACAGCCCGAAGGTGTTGCGGGAAAGCAGATCATCTGCTTAGGACGGCGCGACGCGCCCGCAGGGTCAGATAGCTCGGCCGCTCCGGGTCCAGCGCGATCGCCTGCCCGCCGATCATCCGTTGCCGCCATGGCGCGATGAAATGACGCGGAAAACTATTGCGGCTCACCGCGACCCGCAATCGGTGGCCGGTCCGCAGCAGCGCTTCGGTCGGGTTGATCTCGATGTCGATGACGAAGGGCTCGCCGGGCACCACCGGCAGCACGGACTCGGCGGTGAGCGTATGCAAGGCGAACACCAGCTCACCGTCTACGTATTCGCTACCCTCGGTGTCGATCGCGCGCAGGCTGGAAAGTAGCGCGCCGCGGGTGATCGGTACCGACGCTCCGCCGGGCTCGACATCACAGACAGTGACCGACCAAAACGCGTCCGTACCTTCGACTTCCACATTCAGGTGCAGGTTCATCGGGCCGGAAACGACCGTGTCCTCGGTGAACGGCGCGCTGGTGAAGGTGATCGCCCCGGCCTCGGCGCGCCGGTCATCGGTGCCGAAGCGGCGCCCGAACAGCAGGGCCACGCCCATGCTGAGCACGCCGGTGTTGTTGGACGCCATGCTGATTCGGCCCGGGGGTAGCGGCAGTCGAGAGGCGACCTCGGTGGCTTCGGGCGCCAGTCCGGCGTCGGTACCGGCATGCGCTGCCGCACCGGAGGTTTCGGCGTTCAGATAGAAACGTTGCAGCGTGGCGACAGGGTCCGGGAACACCGGATGCCGCAGCCACCGGCCGTCACCCTGACGACGGACAGTGATCGGGCCGTAGCCGTCGATACCGTTGTCGATGTCCTTGACCCACCGGTCGAACCAGGCGCATTGCAGTTCATCGATCGCCTGCGGACTGTCCGATGCCCCGAAACCCGAACCGATGGTCAGGTGATAGGAGTCGTCCACCAGCACCTGTTTCGCCCCGCCCGACAACGGGATTCGGTCGAACATACGAAAGTTGGACCGGTTGTAGACGTCGTGCCAGCCACCGTGGATCCAGGTCGGCGCCGTGATGTTCTCGAAACGGGCCAGCTTGCCCGCCCACATCGGGTTGAGGAAGCCATCGGGATGCTGCTCGGTGAGCCCGATCTCGATCGCGTGCCGCACCCAGCTGGCCGGGTCGGCGATCCGGTCGCGCAGAAACTGCTCGGTGATCCCGGCCCGCAGCAGGCCGGGCAACGACGGCAGCCATTTGAAACCGTTGACGGCGAGGATCCACAGCAGCATCCCCGGCGTCGGCACGCCGCCGGTCAGGCCGAGTTCGCGCATCGGGTCCTCGCCCGCCTCGATGGCGAAGACGGCGCGCAGCCCCTGCGGCCGCAAACCTGCGGTGATCAGCGCGGAGATCGCCCCGTAGGACACCCCCGTCACCGCGAATTCACCGTTGCACCAGGGCTGTTCACGCACCCACGCGATTGCCTCCAGATAGTCCTGCTGCTCGCGCGGCTGGAAGAAGTCCCAGCTACCGGTCGAGCTGCCGGTGCCACGCACGTCGATCATCAGCCCGACGTAGCCGCGGCGCACCGCGGTCCGGTTGATCGCGAACGGTTCCAAGATCCCGCCCGCGGGTGTGTGCAGCACATCGCGCGCGGTGAACCGCTGCCGATCCGAGGAACCCACCCGCTCCCCCAGCGCGCGCAGCGGATTGTTCCAGCGCATGCCGCGGCGGCTGAACATCTTGTTGTACGGGGTGAAGTTGATGATGGCGGGCAGCGGCTCGCGCGCGGGCCCGGCCCCGTCGCCGGGCCGGAGAATATCGGCGGTGAGGACGGCGCCGTCCGACATCGGAATGGGAACGGTGTTGGCGCCGAACAACTTCGGATACCGGGCGGGCCCGATATCGAATCGATGGTTGGGCGGCACCGGCACCGCGGTGGAGCTCAGCGGCAGGGCCATGGCGGGTCCTCTCGACGTCAGCGCACGGTCGTTCTCGTAGCCGGTTGATCTATATAACGGCTCATAGCCCAGTTCAGACCGCGCATGGCGAGGTGGTACGACGGCGGGAAATATCGTTGCGCCCAGTGCCCGATGCGGATGTCGTTCGAGGTGTAGACCAGATAGGTGTTGCGCTCGACCCCGCGCACGATCGAGCGCGCCGCGGCCTCCGGCGTCACCGCGGTCCGCATGAACAACGCCATCGCACGCTGCACCGCCTCGGCGGTGCGGTCGACGCCCGCGATGTCCACGCGATCGACCATCGGCGTCGCCATCGCACCGGGACAGACCAGACTCACCCGAATGCCGTGCTGGCGCAGATCGAACCGCAACACCTCGGAAACGCCACGCAGGCCGAATTTGCCCGCACTGTACGGGGCATGCCACGGCAGCCCGAACAGTCCGGCCGCTGAGGACACATTCACCAGATGACCGCCGCGGCCCGCCGCGATCATCGGCGGCAAGAATTCCTCGATGACGTGGATCGGGCCCATGAGGTCGATGTCGATGGTGCGCCGCCACTGCGTGTGGGTCAGTCGGTCGACGGTGCCCCAGGTCGCGATCCCGGCCACGTTCATGACGATGTCGACGCTTTCCACCTCGTCGTGCGCCCTGGCCGCCAGGGCAACCACCTGCTCGTGGTCGCTGACGTCCGCGGTCGCCGCGAGATGCACCGTCGCGCCCGCCGTGCGGGCCAGCGTCGCGGTCTGCTGCAGTCCTTCCGCATCGATGTCGGTGAGGATCAGCGAGGCTCCGTTGGCCGCGGCCGCGAGGGCGGTGCTGCGGCCGAGACCGCCGGCCGCCCCGGTGATCAGGCAGCTCTTGCCGCCGAACTTCGTCATAACTCACGACGATAGGCGCAAATGAACACCGGTGTCTATAGAACTGGCAAGGCTGTCCCAGACGCAAAGCGGCTGGCGCTCAGGCCGGTTCGGGCGCGGGCGGCTCGGTCGCGAACACGATGGTGGTCCAGCCACCGAGATGGATGCGGTCGCCGCTGCGCAGTGGGATCGACACCTTGGCGGGTATGAGGTCGTCGCTGCCGTTGATACTGGTGCCGTTCGTGGAGCCCAGATCGGTGACGGTGAGCCCGTTGTCATCGATATGGATCATCGCGTGCGCTCGGGAGACACCGACATCGGCGGGTGCGATGCCGAGATCGATATCGGGCGTCAGGCCCTGCGAGACGCTGCGCTTACCGATCAAGATGTCGTTGCCGCGCAAGATGATTCGGCGCTCGGGATAGAACGCGGGAAACCCGACCTGATCGGCGTCGGGGCCCTTGCGGGCGATCACCCGGTCGTAGAATTCGCGATCCGCGGTAATAGTGGCCACCCAGGTGACGGCGGGCGGTACGGGCGCGGGCTCGCCCGACACCGGGGCGGTTACCGCCACCGGACTGGGCCGAGCAGCCGGGGCAGGCAGCGCCGAATCATGCCCGCAGACTTCACAAAAGCGCCCAGTGCTGGGCGCACCACACGACGGGCAGAGCGCGACCGGCCCGGCCACGGTCGCCGCGGCCTCCCCGATCGGCGCCCCGCAGAGATCGCAATAATCAGTCGAGTTCGACTGATGCCCTTCGGGACAGGTGACGCCCACTATCCCTCCTTCCGCACCCTGGCCGTCTTGGTAGAGCGAGCATCCAGGGCCATCTCATCGGCTGCCGCAACACTGGCGCGCAGGCGCACCGTCCCATGGCGCTCGTCGACCTCGACGACGCCGCGCAACAGTTTCGCCGTGCTCTCGTTGCCCGACTCCGCCGCGAGTTCGACCGCGCGCCGCAGTTTCGCCGTCGCGGTATCGGTGTCGCCACTCTTGCGCGCTGCCAGTCCCTCCTGCACCGCCTGCGCCAATTCCGCCTGACCGGTGTAATGCGCTACCCGCCTGCTGATTCGGGCCGACAGCTCGGTGTCGGTGGTCCACACCGCCTTCACCAGACCCTGCCCGAGCACCTCGTCGCCGCTGACCACGCTGACCCGCGCGGCCAGCTTCTCCCGGCCGGGCGCGGCCGGTTCCACCCGGACCTGCACGTGGTAGTCGCGGTCCTCCGCACCCCACGCGCCGAGGGGGTACTCCCCCACCTGCGCGGCGGTGTCCACCCGCCGGGCGGTGAGATCCTCGATGGTCGGTGCGACCTGTTTGACGAACCGGACCTCGGCCCCCGCCGGGGTCCATATCCGCAGCGTCAGTTCCGGAATCGCCTTCGCCATCGAGCCCTGCATCATCTCGGCGAAGTCCTCGGCCAGCCGGGCCGGGTCGGCGACGATGTCGACGGTGCCGTGCAGGGCCGAGGCGATGGCGCGCAATTCATCGACCCGCCAATCGGTTCCGACGCCACGGCAGTCGCAGGTGAACATGCCCTCGGACTGTGTGATCTCCGCGGCCAGCGCCTCGGGTTGCTCGTGCTCGTTCTTGCCGTCGGTGAGCAGAATGGCGTGCACCATCGCCCCGGGATGCTTCTTGGCCAGCTGCCTGGTCAGGCCGAGCCAGGTGCCCATCGCGGTGCCGCCGCCTGGCTTCAGCTTGTCGAGCGCGCGCCGCGCGGCCGCACGGGAGTCCTGATTCGCGGGCATGGACGGCACATCCGAGGGAAAGGCCAGCTTCGCCATCGAGGTGCCCTCGATGATCGCGAACTTGGTGCCGTCCGCCATCACGTCGAGCGCGGCGAGCGCGGCCTGGCGGGCGCCGGGGAACTTGCGGCCGGTCGCCATCGAGCCCGAGCAGTCGAGGATGAGAATCTCCAGCCGTTCCTGCGGCGCGGCGGCCACCACCAGGTCGGCCGCGGTCTCGACGGTCAGCACGGCGTCGACCGTGCCGACACCGTCGGCCAGATACTCGTTTTGGTCGACAGCTACCGAAATGCCATTGCTTGCAACGGAACTCACTGTACTTCTCCTGGCTTTCCGGACCATGGAACGGGAACGATCGCGACGGTGATGTTGTCGCTGCCGCCGCAGCGCAGGGCGAACTCGACGAGTTCGCGGGCGGCGACCGCGGCGGCGGTCGAAGTGGCGACTTCGGCGAGTGCGGTCGCGTCGGACAGGTAGTTCCAGAGGCCGTCACTGCACAGCAGCAGCACACCGGGCCCGGTGGTGCGCAGCGTCCGAAGGCAGTTGTCGGACCACGGTTTCGCCGGGCTGTCCGCGCCGAGCCAGCGGATGAGCGTGTGTGCCCGTGGGTCGTTCATCGCGGCCTGCTCGTCCATCGCGCCCGCGTCGATCAAGGCCTGGGCCCAGGAGTCGTCCACCGTCAGCCGCTGCGACGGTGGATTGCGCGGGTCGTCGGGTGCGTCGGCGTGCAACCAATAGCCTCTGCTGTCACCGACATTGACGACGGTGATCTCGGTGCTCTCCTGGCCCGCTTGCACCACGGCGGACACATAGGTGCACGACGGTGCGTGGCCGTCGGTCACCGCGACGTCGCGGACCGCCTCGGCCGCCGCCGCGAGTCCGGCCATGGCCGCCTCGGCCGCGGGCAGTCCGTCCAGCAGTGCGGCGCGGCAGGCATCGACGCCCGCCCTGGCCGCCGCACCCGAGGCCGCCTGGGGATTCGCCGAGGTCGACACCCCGTCTGCGACTGCGATCACCGCGGTCGCGGGCAGCCCGCCGGTACCCTCCAGCACGGCCGCCGCGACGGCATCCTCGTTGCGCGCGTGCGCGATTCCGCGATCGGTGACCACCGCGACGGCACCGAGGTCGGCCTCGAACCGATCCGGCACCCCGCGCAGTTGCCCGCAGTCCGCGCAGTAGCCGTCGGCGTCGTAGCGCAGGCCGCCGCATCCTTCGCAGGCGGCCGGCGGACCGGGATCGTGGTTCGGCAACGCGATTCGCCTGCCGCCCAACTCATGACCGCAGTTCTCGCAGAAACGATCCTGCCGGTGCACCTCCTCGGCGCAACCCGGACAGTGCAGGCCGACCGGCGCACTCATAAGGTGGTCCTCGGCCGGACGGTGTTCGCCTGCTCTACCAATGCGAATCGCTCCCACATGTCGTCGGTCTCCCGGGCCAGGTCTCGATAGCAACGCTCCAATCCGGTCCGAACCCCGTCCTGATCCAGGTTCGCGCCGAGCAACGGATCCGGTGCTGCCGGAACGTGGCCAGCGCGCAGCCAGTCCAGGGCGGCGCTCAGCACCCGCAAACGCACCTGGGCGGCACGGCGTTTGGAATCCAGCCGCAGCCGCGCCACCCGCTCGCCCGCGTCGCGCAGGATCGGCTCGGTCAGGTCGGCGGGCGACCGGCCGTCCAGCATCGTCTCCACCGCGGCGATTGCGGCCTCGGTGAACAGGGACGAACCCGCGTCGACCTGATCGAGCACGCGCACCGCGCCGTCCCGGTCACCGGTCGCCGCGCGCAGCCTGGCCAGGCCGAAGACCGCGCTGAGGTAGCTGCGATCGGTGCGCCACACCGTCTCGTAATAGCGTGCCGCCCTGCGCTTTTCCTGCGCGGCATCGAAACCTGCGGCATCGGGGGCCTCGGCACCGGCCAGCTCCGCGACGGCGGCCAGTGCGAGTTTGGGCGCTCCCTCCCCGGGCAGCGCGCCATATACCGCGTCGAATTCGGCGGCGGCTGCCGGGAAATCACCGGCGAGCAGCCGGGTTTCACCGCGATACCACGCCAGCCGCCAATCCCCCTGCATCGTCGCGGCGACCTCGGTCAACCGCCGTTCGGCTGCCGCGGTGTCACCCACCTCGAGCGCGGCGCGGATGAGTCGCAACGGAATCTCGGTCGACGCGCCGCGCCCGGTCACGACCGAGCGCAGGCCCGCCTCGAAGGCCTGTTCCAATTCCGCCGGGTCGGTTCCGCTGGTCGTGGCGAGCAGAGCGGCCGCGCTGTCGGTCGGATCCACCAGCGGAACCGGCAGGGCGGCAATGATATTCGCCGCGCCCACCGGCGCGCCGACACCGAAGACGCCACGGGGCGGGCTGAAGTAGGTCGACATACCAGGGCGCGGTACGCCGTCATCGATGGACAGGACTTCGCGCAGCACACCGGTCAGCTGGTCGGCCATCTCCTCCATCGAGAAAAAGCGTGCGTCGGGGTCGTCGTCGGTCGCGCGCACTAGGAAACGGTGCAGCGAATCGTAGGTGGCCAGCAGCGGTTCGGTGTCCGGACCGGGCAACTCGCCGAAATACCCGCCCTGCTGCGGCACATTCATCAGCAGCACGGCCAGGGTGCGCCCGACCGTATAGACCTCGGTGGCAATGGTGGGGCCGGTTTCGGCGATCTCCGGCGCCTGATAGCCGATGGTGCCGTAGATGGGGCTGTCCTGATCGTCCATGGCAATCACGGCGCCCAGGTCGATCAGCTTCAGCTGCTCGTCGGTCTGCATCACGTTGTCCGGCTTGAAATCACAGTAGGCAAGGCCGAGGGAGTGCAGGTAGCCGAGCGCGGGCAGCATCTCCAGCACGTAGGCGATCGCCTGGGCGGGCGGCAGGAATCCGCCGACGGTGTCGCGGTGGCGGCGCAGGATCTGCTTGAGCGAGGTGCCGCCGACGTACTCCATCACGATGTAGCCGACCGCGACCCCGTCCGCACCCGCGTGCTCGACGAAATTGTGGATCTTGACGATGCTCGGATGTTCGACCTCGGCGAGGAAGCGCTTCTCCGCCACCGCGGCCAGCATCGCGTCGGTGTCGCCCGCGTTCAGCAGCCCCTTCAGCACCACCCAGCGGTCACTGACATTGCGATCGGCCGCCAGATAGATCCAGCCGAGCCCGCCGTGTGCCAGGCAACCCGCCACCTCGTACTGGCCCGCGACCAGATCGCCCTTGGATAGCTTGGGAGCGAAGGAGAATCGGGTGCCACAGTTGGCGCAGAATCCCTCGACCCGGCCGGGCTTGCCGTCGCGACCCCGGCCCACCGGCTTCTCGCATTTACCGCAGAACCGCTTGTTTTCCGGCACCTGCGGATCGGTCAGCACGGCGGTCGTCGGATCGATGCGCGGAACGCGGGGCACCTCGACCATGCCCGCGCCAAGTCGGCCGCGGCGACTCGACCTGGACGAGGATCGGCCGGTGCGCACCGAGCGCGAGCTACCCCGGCTGCCGCGCGTGCTGCCGGACGCCATCGCGGCAGTCTCCGGCGAAGGCGCAGCGGCCGTCGAGGACGCGGACGCGGCAGCTGCCGAAGGCGCGGGCGCCGTGCCGCACACCTCGCAGTAACCATCGATAACCGTTCCGCCACAACCGGGTTCGGTGCACTGCTGGGGCGCCGACTCGACTGTCGGCGCCTCCGCCGGGGTCGCCTCGGCCTGCTGCGTCTCCGACCGCAGCGTCGTAGCCTCCGCCGGGGCCGTCCCACACACCGCGCAGTAACCGTCTTCGATGGTGCCCGTACAGCCGGGTTCGGTGCAGGTACTCATGACGCCACCGCACTCGGCGCTGCCATGCGCACAGCCACGCTTCGCTCGCTCATGGTCGCCTCCCCGATTTCTCCGCGACGAGTTGCTGGTAGTCGGCGACGGCGCGGGTAGCCGCCGCCAGATCGCAGGGTGTCCGCGCGAGCAGCCCGGCTGCGATCTGGTGGGCGGCGAGCAGGTCGGGGTCCTCGCCGACGCCGAGGCGAGCTGCTTTGGCCTGGTAGGCGGCCAGCCTGCCGCGCAGTTCGCCGCGACGATCGAGCAGGCCCTTGGCCAGGTTCTCCGCCGCGGCGGCGGCCACACTCGCGGCGTCGATGCGGCGCTCTAGTTCCATCAGCGTCGCTGCCGCACCGGGATCGGCCGCGACGGCATCCAGTTGCGCGCACAGTTGCGCGATATCGTCGGCGAACACCGGCAGTGCCCCCGACAGGATGGTGGCCTCGACTTTCGCCCTGGCCTGCGCGGCCCGCTCCCGCGTTGCCCGTAGCGCGTCCAGCTTCGTGCGCGCGCCCGCGATCGCCGCAGGCCAATTCGCCACCATCGCGCCGATTTCGGCGAGCACGGCCGCCTCGCGTCGCATGGCGGTGGTGAGTTCGGCGAGACGTGCGTCGATTTCGGCGGCGGTGAGGGCAAGCGGGTCAGTGGCCGAACGGCTCAGCAGGTCGGCGATGCCGGCGCCGATGGCGCGCAGTTCCGGGGTCGCCGCCCCGGCCTTGTCCAGATTGTCCTGTAGCGGGGCGAGTCCGGACATCACGCGGGTGTTCACCCGGTCCACCGCGTCGAGGAATTCGGCGATCATCGGGAACGTCGCCCGCATACGATCAAGCGTATCGGCGAGACCGACGAACAGCACGTGTTCGCGCGGACCGGTGAGCGAACGTTCGGCAAGCGGAATCGGCGTGCGCGACACCTCATAGGGGCGGCCGCGTAGCAGCTCGGTAAGCTCCGCCCGCTGCCCGTCGGCCAGCTTGGCCCGGTTGCCGCGCGCCGCGCGCGCCGAATCCAGGATCGCCCGCATCCGGCCCAAGTCCTCCCACATCAGCGCGAGCGCGTCCCGCACGGGCAGCCAGCGCGCCTCGGTCAGCCCCGATGGCGGGAAGCGGCGGACCAGGGTGAGCCCCTGGTGCTTGTCCAGCTCCAGCATGGTGGCGACGATCGAGTCGACTTCGGTTGCGCGCCGGGATAATTCGCGGTCGATCTCGACGACGGTGAGCAGCCGCATGGTGGTCCCGCTCATCCCACATACCGGGGCTCGGGCGGGCTCTGTGCCTGCCCGAGGGCACCGAGCCGCTCGGCGGAGATGCGCTGCCAGGTGCCGTCGGTCCGCATCCGCTCGAGCACGCCATTGACGAAGCGGACCAGTTCGTCGCTGCCCTTGGGGAGGCCGACCGCGTAGGCGCCGTCACCGATGGGGTTGCCGACCACCGCGAGATTGTTGTCCTGCGCGGCCAGGCCGAACAGGATCGGATCGTCACCGCTGATCGCGTCCACATGCCCCTGTTGCAGCGCCACCAGGCAGTCGGTCCAGTTGGTAACGCCGATCACGGTGGGGCGCTGCGGGATAGCGAACAGCGGGGCAGCCGCGGTGGTACCGCGGGCCACGCACACCCGTTTGCCTGCCAGGTCGGCGCCGGATTCGATGCCGGAGCCGCGCGGTGCCAGAACGCGTTGCGCCGCACGGTAATAGACGGCGGAGAAGTCGACTTCCTTGCGCCGTTCACAGGTCGCCGAGAAGGTCCGCACGATCATGTCGACCTTCTTGTCGCGCAGCGCGGAGATGCGTTCGGCGGCCGTCACCGAGCGCAGTTCGATCTTGTTCGGGTCGCCGAACAGATCCTTGGCGATTTCGCGGGCGATATCGATGTCGAAGCCGACGAGTTCGCCGGTGCTCGGGTCGCGGAAGCCGAACAGGTAGGTGTTCTGATCCACGCCGACGCGCAGCCTGCCGTTCGCCACGATCTTCGCCATCGCCGAACCGGGCGGCATGGCACCGGGTCTCGGCAGCGGGCCGGGCCGCAGGGTCGCCTCGTCGTCGCAGGTGTCCGCACCCTCGGCCGGCGGCACGGCGGTGATCTCCGCCGCGCCCGCGGGTTTCGGGTTCATCGCTTCCAGCGTGCTCGGTGCGGGCAGTTCGCCCGACCCACAGCCCGTCATCAAGGCCGTCGCCGCCACGAGCGCGGTGAGCAGCAGGCGTGTGTTCACAGGAACTCCTTCAGCCGCGGCCACACCCCGACGACCACGGCGGCCGCGGCGAGGACGAGCAGCACCAGCGTGCCGGATGGACTGAGGAGCAAGGCCGTACCCGCGGCGTGCAGTCCGTCGCGCAGGTCGCGGCGCGCCTCGGCGATATTGTCGTTCAACGAGCGGTCCAGCGCGGCGAACCGAGTGGCCGAGGAATCGGGCTCGGTGCCGATCGCCTGCGCGACAGCGGCCCGATAGTTCGCCGCCTGATACGCCTCCACCTGCGCGCGGTGTCCGGCCGTCCACTTGGTGAGCTCTTGCGCGGCAACCGAATCCGGGCCGACGACAGCGCCGAGGCGGTCGCGCAGTTCGGTGGCGTGTTTGTTGTAGAGCTCCTCACCGGCCGCGATGTCGCCGCGGGTGACGAGTTGCAGGGTTTCGTCGGTGCGCGCCTGCTGCGCCGATATGCGCGCTTTGGCCAGGGTTTCGAAGCGGTTGCTCGCACCGGACGCACCGGTATCGAGCACATTCGATGCCACGCCCGTCGCGGTGATCAGCCACAGCAGCGCGAGCGCCGCCAGCCCGGCGGCCACCACCACGCCCATGTTCGCCCGGCGGTTGGTGCGCTGCAACAGGATCCATGACCCCACCGCACAGGCGATCAGCACCAGGACGACCAGCACGATGCTCACCATCGGCATCGCGGCGATGGCGCGCTGATCCGCCCGCACCGCGGCGAACCTGTCCGCGGTCAGCCGTTCGGCATTGGGCAGCAAGGAGGTCTGCATCACCTCCGAGGCCTCGCGCAGATACGACGATCCCACCGGGAAGCCTTGCCGATGATTTGTCCGGGCCGACTCGACGAGCCCGGCATAGACGGGCAGGTCGGCGACGATCCTGGCCACGATCTGCCTGGTCCGTTCGTCGGACACGCCCACTGTCGCCTCCGACAGCGCGGCCGCGGCGTCGGCGAGCGATTGCTGGTACTGCCCGCGCACGGCGGGCGCCTCGATGCCGCCGGACAGGAACGCGGTGGCCGCGGTCGCGTCCGCGGCCGAGAGCGCGACGTAGAGCCGCTGCGCGGCGAAGGCGAGCGGTTCGGTGCGTTCGAGCGCGACGTCGCGGCGCGCGCTCTTGCCGCTCATCTGGTTCACACACGCCAACCCGGCGAGCAGGCACAGCACAACGGAAACGACGACGACAACCGCGACCACCCCCGGCGTCGTTCCGGCGAAGCGTCGCAACCACAAGGTCCCGTTGCGGATGCGAGTTCCCACACCGTCCTCCTAACATCTCCCCGGCCGGTGTACCCGATCGCGATAGTACGGGAGGAGGATTCGGTGCGCCGACCGATTGCCCAGGTAGTGGACAATCGGAGTTTCAGACGTGTGCGCGAACCATCTTGGGAGCGGTGCTGATTCGGGCGACGACCAGTGCGGCGGCACACAACGCGGTGATGGTCAGCCAGCCGAGATGGGCGGGCGGCCGGAAGGCCGCGGCGGCGGTGAGGGCACCGGGATGGCTGGCGATGAGCGAGCCGATGACCGCAACCCCGAGCGACTGTCCGATCTGTCGTGACGTGGTTGCCAAGCTGGCAGCGACGCCCGCCTGCGCGGACGGCAGGCCCGCCACCGCCGTCGCGGTGATCGGTGTGTACAGCAGGCCGATGCCCGCGCCGAACAGCGCATAGCCGATGAGTAGCAACAGTTTTCCGCTGCCGTCGAAGGTCACCGTCAGTATCGCCGCCGCGGCGGTCGCCAGCACCGCCCCAGCCGTGAGCGCGCTGCGAGCGCCGCGGTTCGCGACCAGACGGCCCGACATGGGCCCGAACACGAACATGGCCGCCGCCATCGGCAGCAGGGCGAGTCCGGCCGTCAGCGGAGAGTCGTGCCGAATCTCCTGGAGGTAGAACGTATTCAGGAACAGGAACCCGCCCATCGCGGCGAATGCGAGGATCGCGATCACGAACGCGCCGGTGAACGATGCCGACCGGAACACGCGCGGGTCGATCAGCGGCTGCGGGTGCCGCGGCGCGTACCGCAGCAGCGCGGCGAGGCACGCCGCCGACCCGGCGAAGCAGCCCACCGTCACCGCGGACAGCCAACCCCGGTGCGGCCCTTCGATAATCGCGAACACCAGCAGTCCGAGCAGACCGATCACCAGCAACTGCCCCACCGGATCGAGCGCCCGCGGCCGATCCGACTTCGACTGCGGAACGACGAAGAAGGTGAGGGCCAATGCCACCACCGCGATCGGCACATTGATCCAGAACACCGCTTCCCACCCGATCGCGTCCACCAGAAAGCCGCCGACCACCGGGCCGCCCGCCATGCCGATCCCGATCGACCCGCTCCAGACACCGATTGCCCGGACCCGCCGAGCCGGATCGGCGAAGACGGACGAGATGATGGCCATCGCCACCGGCGTGAGCATCGAGCCGCCGACAGCCTGGATCACCCGGAACGCAATGAGCCAGCCGACCGAGGACGCTAGACTACATGCCAGCGAACTTACGGCGAATATTGCGAGGCCGAGCTGGAAGACGGTCCTCCTGCCGATCCGGTCGGCCAGCGAACCGGAGAAGGTCAGCAGGCACGCCAAGGTCAAGGTGTAGGCGGCGACCACCCACTGCGCCCCCGCTAGCGAACCGCCCAGCCCACGACTGATGGCCGGTAGGGCGACGTTGACCGCAGTGGTGTCCACATTGGCCATCACCACAGCGGCGCAGCAGACGGCCAACACGGTGGCCTGCCGGATCGTCCTCGGCACATTCGGCGCGACAGGAGCGCTGATCGACATTCCAGCATACTTACAGCATCCATCCGTTTCGCACAGTTAGACACGAGCAAACGGACTGCCCGCAAGTTCGAACACGCTCGGTGCCCAACAGTCGTCGGCGGCGCGAGCTAGTGGGCACCTGCCGGTACGGGGGCCACCTGCGGAGTGAGCGACCGAGTTTCGTGCAGCCGGAACTCCTGCGGCGGGCAGCCTTTCCAGCGCCGGAAAGCGCGGATGAACGAGGCCGCCTCCGCGTAGCCGAGGCGGGCGGCCACCTGCTCGGTGGTCATATCGGTGTGCGCGAGCAGTTGCTCCGACAGCAGCTGCCGGACCTCGTCGAGCAAGCCGCGGAACGAGGTGTCTTCCTCGTTGAGTCGGCGCGACAGGGTGCGCGGGCTCATGAACAATTCGTTGGCGACCGCGATTTGATCGGGGATCTCCCCGGGATTGCGGACGAGCAGATCGCGGACCGCCCCCGCGACGCCGGACCGCGTGCGGTGCCGATCCAGGAGGTCACGGCAGAGCTGCGCGCAGATGCCGCGCGCCCGTTCGCTGGATTTCGGCATCGGCAGGTCGAGAGCGCGTCTGCCGAACACCACCACATCGGCATCCGCGCCGAAAATCGGCTCCACACCATAGATCTCGCGGTGCCGGACGCTGCTGACGGGCGCTGGATGCCGGAATTCGATCCGCTCGACCGGAATTCGGGCATCGAACAGCTCGCCGCCGGTCGAGGTGACACCGGCGAGGATTCGTTCGGCCAGAAAGGCGCGCAGTTCGGGCGGGCTTTCGCAATCGACGAATCGCAGACGTAGCGCACCGCGGGTCGACTCGGCGGTGAGCCGACCGGAAACGCAGGCACGGTCGAGGTAGCGCACCACTACGTCGACCGCGTCGCGCCGGGTGCGGCTGCTGAGCAGGGCGAGACCCCATGGCCCGTACGGCGGAATGTCGGAACGGCTGCCCGCTTCGGCACCAAGGCCGGGCTCGGTACCGAAGCGGGCCAGCAGATTACGCACGACCAGCAGTTCCTGCCGTGCCGTGCAGTCGACATCCGCCAATGCTAGCGCGGTGCCCGACAGGCAGTCCGTCGCGGACATTCCGCGTTCCGCCGCCATCGTGATCAGCACGCGGACGCCGGCAGCGCTGCGGCGATAGTCCCGGTCGAACATGTACTCGCATTCCTCATCGAATTCGCCGTACGGACGGCTTGGCGAAATGTATCAATGCGCGGCTCGGGATATGGGCGAAATGACGAACTGATCGGCCGGCGTGCGCAGCAGGGTGACGCTCACCGCGAGCAGCCAGAGTATGGTCAGCCCGCCCGTGGTTGCCGTGGTGCCCCAGCCGTTGGCCGCGTAGAAGTTCGCCGGGTCGTTCCCGCAGTACATCGACGGCACGAAAGCCAGGTGGATCGCGGCCAAGCCGAATGCCGACCACCTCGTCCACGGTGGTAGCAGGCCGGTGTCGGTAATCGCGAAGGCGAAGGCCACCAAGAACAACGCGATCAGCAATTTCGACAGCGACCCGTAGAGGATGTAGGTGCCGGTGACGGCAATGGTGGGGTCGATCGGGTCCGGTGCGGCGATCGCCGCACCGACCTCGAGGCTGGTGGAGATGGCGGCGACCGTGAGCCACATCAATCCAGCGGCCGCACTGATCGACCCTATCCAGACCGATTTCGGGCCCGCCGCCCGCACCAGGTGCGGGATGCCGATCATGAATACCACCAGCAGCATCGTGCCGGTGAGCCCGAACATGCTGCGGGTGAAGATATTCCAGTCCGGCGGTGGGCCGCCGTAGACGAAATAGAGCGGTAGCTCCACGAGCATCAGCAGCGTGGCGGCCAGGCCTGCCGCGCCGGTGGTGCGTCGGATCACGGTGTTGTCCATCGACTCTCGCTTTCGGTGAAATGGCGCCGATGTGCGGCGTCCAAGCCGTCGCTAGTTAGTATATGCCTTATACTATATGGTGAATGCTAACGTTTCGGCCGTTCGAGCACAAGCGCTGAGGAGGCAAACCGCACCATGGTCGATGACAACCCACCGGACGAGTTGGTTCGACTATGGCGACTGCCCACCGCCTCGCGACTGGGCCGCCCGGCCGGACTCGATGTCGACCGTGTCGTCCGCACGGCGGTCGAACTGGCGGACCGGGGCGGATTGCCGGGTGCGACGCTGCCGAAGATCGCCGAAACGCTCGGCGTCACACCGATGTCGCTCTATCGCCACATCGGTTCCAAGGAGGAGCTACTCGTCCTCATGACTGATGCGGCCACCGGGTCTCCCCCGGATTTCGCTGCGCCAGTCGATGATTGGCGGTCGGCGCTGCGCGAATGGGCCAGCGCGCTCTGGTTGGTCCATCGGCAGCGGCCGTGGCTCGCCCAGCTGCCGATCGCGGGACCGCCCCGGGGGCCCGGCGCGATCGGCTGGATGGACGCGGGCTTGCGCGCGCTGCGTCCCACCGGCCTCGACGCGGGCACGAAGGTCGGTGTGGTGATGGTGGTCAGCGGGTATGTGCGGCAAGCCGATCTGTTGGCGCAGCAGCTCGAACAAGGCAGGCGCGCAACAGGTCTCGATGAATTCCAGACCAACCGCGCCTATGGTCGGCAGCTGGCTCGGCTGGTCGATCCGGAACGCTTTCCGGACGCGGCGCAACTCTTCGCTTCCGGCTTGTTCGAATCGGCACCCCCGCCAACGGCCGACCCGGGTCAGGACGATTTCGAGTTCGGGCTGGAGATCGTGCTGGACGGTGTGGCCGCGACGATCTGATCAAGAATTGCGCACCACGAGGCCGAGGTGGCGGGCGAAGGCAGGGGCCAAGTCCATCAATTGACCGCTGTCGATCGTCGCGCCACGCAGCGAGTCGAAACCGTCGGTGATGTCGAGGGCGCGGGCGCCGCGGAAGTCGACCTTGGTCAGCTTGACCCGATTCAGCACCAGGCTCTCCAGGGTCGATCCGGAAAAGGTCACGTTGGTCAGTGCGGCGTCACCGAAATCGCAGTCCCGCAAGACACATTCGACGAACGAGACGTCCCGCAGCCGGGCGGTGCGGAAGTTGACCGAATCGAGCTTGCAGCCCTCGAACCGCACTCGGCGCAGGCTCGAACCCGCCAGATCCACCCCAGACATGGCTCCGGCGATCATCTCGCCATCCAGCCACCCCGTGTCGGCGAGTTCGGTCCCCACCCAGCGAACATTGCGCAGCCAGACATCGGTGAACCTGGTGTGCCGCATGCTGCCCCGGTTGAACGCGACCGAGGTGAAGGCGCACTCGCTGAAGCGGGCGTTCTGCACGTCGACGTCGTCGCGCTCGCCGCCGTCCACGTGCACGCAGTCGTAGTCCCCTTCCGGCTCGAGGTCACCCGCCAAAGCCGCGAGATAACGCGCGTAGGACAGGTCTTCGAGCTCGCTTGGCATGCGGTTGATCCTCCCGGTGACGGTTCGTGGTGCGACAGCGATCGAGTATTCCGTGCGGCACCGACAGGTTCATTCCGAGGTTGCTCTCCGGGGTTACGGGCGCTGATAGTGCAGTGCGACCGCACTCGTGGCGGGGAAGGTCGTGGCAGCGGCGATGCGCCAGGTCGAGGTGTAGTTGTCCGGCAGCAGTCGCAATCCGCCGCCGAGCGTCACGGGGACGATGGTCAGATAGAGATCGTCGATCAGGTCGGCCTTCAGCAAAGCTTGAATGATGCTTGCGCTGTTGAGGACGAGGATGTCGCGACCCGCTGTCTGCTTGAGTGCGCGGACCTCCGTTTCGAGGTCGGTTCCGATCCTGGCGTTGCGCCATTCGGTCTTGCCGAGATCGGCTTGCTCCAGAGTTCGCGAGAAGACGACCTTCTCGACGGTGGCGAGCCAATTGCCGAGGTCGCGGGTGCGGTCCGAGCTGTTCGGGTCGGCGGTCATCGACGGCCAGACCGAGGTGAAACCTTCCCAGTTGGTCCTGCCGACGATCGCGGTGCTGGCTCCACGCCAGATGCCCTCGTAGTAGATCTCGGTCTGCTCGCTGAGGATGTGTTCCATCGCCCAGCTCATGTCGTCGTCGGGTCCGGTGCTGCTGTATCCGTCCATCGACACGACAACGTCAGCGGCGACCTTGCGGCTCGCCTTGGTGGGTGCACTCTCCGACATGCGACTTCTCCGTTCGATCGTTGCTGCTTTCCTTGGTAGACCGACCGTATAGCTCGAATTCATCGGTGCCGCATGGAATATCGGGCATATCGACGCGGAACGGCGTTCGGGGCGGCACGGATCAAACGCATGTTCCCGGACATCGGCTTCGGAGCGGGTCGACCGGGTCGTGCGCGCCGAGGTCACAGGTGGGCCGGTGGTGCGCCGTGACATGCTGGGCGGCATGCGGATCGATGGAACGGTGGCTCCCGGGTACGAGGCGGTTCGGGCCGCGTTTGCCGCGAATTTTGCTGATCAGGGTGATATCGGGGCTGCCGTGTGCATATATCGGGACGGGCAACCGGTGGTCGACCTGTGGGGTGGGCTCGCCGACCCCGACACGGGGAAACCGTGGGAGCGCGACACTCTGCAATTGGTTTACTCCGCGACCAAAGGGGTGGTGGCGTCCGCGGCCCATCTGCTGGTCCAGCGCGGGCAACTCGAGCTGGACGCGCCGGTCGCGCGGTACTGGCCCGAGTTCGCGGCCGCGGGCAAGGCCGAGATTCCGGTGCGCTGGTTGCTGACTCATCAGGCCGGTCTCGCCGCGCTCGACAAGCCGGTGCCGCTCGCCGACGCGCTGGCCTGGACACCGATGGTCGACGCGTTGGCCGCGCAAGCGCCGAACTGGCTACCGGGTACCGACCACGGCTACCACGGCCGCACCTTTGGCTGGCTCGTCGGCGAGGTGATCCGCCGGATTACCGGGCACACCGTGGGGCAGTTCGTTGCCGAGGAAATCGCGGGGCCCTACGCCGTCGATTTCTTCATCGGTCTGCCACCTGCCGAACAGCACCGCGTCAGCCGGTTGGTCTTCGCGCCGAAACCGGATCTCGAGTCGATGCCGGACGAACTCATCCCGGAGCAGATCCGACCGATGGTTGCCGCGATGCGTGATCCGGAATCGCTGACCAACCGCGCCTTCCAGATCACCGACCCACCCGACATCGACTTCAACTCCCCCACCGTTCAAGCCGCGGAGATTCCCGCGAGCAACGGCATCGGCACCGCCCGCGGCCTGGCCCGCCTGTACGCCTCGCTCATCGGCGAGGTCGACGGCCGCCGCCTGCTCACCCCGGAAACCCTCGCCGACGCCATCCGCGAACAAACCAGCGGCATCGACCGGGTGATCATGCTCCCCGACCGGTACGCCACCGGTTATATGCTGCCGATCGCCGACCTGACCCTCGGCGGCCCAGACTCCTTCGGCCACCCCGGCCGTGGCGGCTCCCTCGCCTATGCCGACCCCACCCGCAACCTCGCTTTCGCCTACGTCACCAACCACATAGTCGAAGGCGCTCTGGACCTACGCGCCCGCAACCTGGTCGACGCCCTCGACACGGGCGTCGAGTAACCATGCACCAGTGGACGTCTCGCCCCAACGAAGCAACGGCGGTCAGCGGAGCGTGGTGATCCAGCGGCGGGTGTGCGCGGGGTCGATCACGTCGTCCAGTTCGAGGACAGTGGCGGCGGTGAGCGCTTTCCCGTTGGCGTAGGCGAGGGCGACCAGGTTGTCGAAGGCTTCCTGGCGTGCGACCGGATCTTCGATGGCTGCCAGTTCCTTGGCAAAGCCCAGGCGGACCGCACCTTCCAGGCCCATCCCGCCGATTTCACCGGTAGGCCAGGCGATGACGAAGCGGGGAGCACGGAAGGAGCCCGCGGCCATGGCTTGGGCGCCGAGGCCGTAGCCCTTGCGCAGGATGATGGTGCCCCACGGGACGGACAGGGCGGCCGCGTCGATGAAGAGGCGGCTGAACTTGGTGACGGTGGCGTCCTTTTCCGCCTCCGGACCGACCATGAAACCCGGTGTGTCGCACAGAGACACGATGGGTAGACCATTGGCGTCGCAGAGGCGCAGGAAGCTGCTGAGTTTGTCGGCGGCGGGGGCATCGATGGCGCCGCCGAGATGATGACAGTTGTTGGCGATGAGGCCGTAGGGACGACCTTCGACACGGATCAGGGCGGTGACGATGCCGACCGCCCAGTCGCGGCGCAGCTCGAGCACCGAATCGAGATCGGCGACGGCCTCGATGGCGGTGCGGATGTCGAACGCGTGCAGCCGATTCTCCGGGACAACGTGGCGCGACAGGCGTGGATCCGGGGCACTCCAATCATCCACTGGCCCTTGGAAGTAGGCGAGAGAGCGTTGGGCAACGCGAACGGCTTCGGCTTCGTCGGCGGCCACGATGTGCACGACACCGTTGCGGCGCTGCACGTCGATCGGGCCGATGTCCTCAGGGGCGTAGACGCCGAGCCCACCGCCTTCGATCATGGCGGGACCGCCCATGCCGATATTCGCGTCGGGGGTGGCGATCACGACGTCGCACATGCCGAGCAGGGCGGCGTTGCCCGCGAAGCAGCGGCCGGAGACGATGCCGACCAACGGGACTCGGCCGGACAACGCACCCATGGCGCGGAAGGTGGTGACGTCGAGGCCGGAGATGCCGCTGTAGTCGGTGTCGCCGGGGCGGCCGCCGCCGCCCTCGGTGAAGAAGACCACCGGAAGCTGTTGTTCGCGGGCCAGTTCGAGCATGCGGTCGGTCTTGACGTGATTACGCATGCCCTGGGTGCCCGCCAAAACCGTGTAGTCATAGGACATTACGACTACCCGGCCACGGTCGGCGCCGAAGCGGTCGGCGTTGATGGTGGCGACTCCGCCGATCAAGCCGTCGGCCGGGGTGTTGGCGATCAGGTCCTCTTGGCTGCGGCGCAGTCGTTGTGCGGCGACCGCCAGTGCGCCGTATTCGATGAAGCTGTCGTCGTCGACCAGGTCGGCGATGTTCTCGCGGGCGGTGCGCCTGCCGAGCCGGTGGCGTTTGGCGACGGCGGTGGGGCGGGATTCGTCGAGACCGATGCGATGGCGGTCGCGCACCTCGGCGAGGTCGGGGCGGACGACGTCGAGGTCGATTGCCATGACGTCGGGGACCAGTCCGTCGTGGTCGGCCTCGGTCCACACCAGCAGAGGTGCATGCGGATCCACCGTGTCACCAGGTGCCGCGACGTGCCGTCGGATACGCAGCGGTTGTTCGGCACGCAGCACGTGCTGCATCTTCATCGCTTCCAGGACAGCGACCTCGGCACCTGCCGCGACGACGGTGCCCGGTTCGACCAGGCTGACCACCGTGCCACCCATGGGTGACCGCAGTGCTTGTTCATCGTCTTGCAGGACAACGGACTCCGCGATGACGGCGTCGGCAGGCTGCTCCAGGTGCGGAGCAGGCACATAATCAATTGCCCGAGTGACGATTTCGTTCAGATTCTGTTCGAACCACGAGGTCGATACGGTGGTGCCGCCCGAGAGTCCATCGATAACCGCCCGCAGCAACGCCGCGTTCGTATCGACGCCGACCACCACGGTTTCGGCCAACGCATCCGAACAACGGCGCAGGGCCGCCCCATACGACGGCGCGTGGGTGATCACTTTCGCCAGCAGCGAATCGAACTGTGCCCCTTGCCGCATCCCGGTGTACGCGGCGGTGTCGACCCGCACGCCCACGCCGGTCGGCGCGGCGAACTGTGCGACAGTCCCGGTACTCGGCAGCACATCGCCACTCGCGGTGACGATTTCGGCGTTCACCCGCGCCTGCACGGCATGGCCACGCGGTGCACCGGCGGGAAGATCGAGGTCCGCGAGAGTGCACCCGCGCGCCAGATCCAGCTGGATGGCCACGAGGTCGACGCCCATCACCGCCTCGGTGACCGTGTGCTCGACTTGCAAACGCGGATTCACCTCCAGGAACCAGGCATCCTCGGCACGCACCAGGAACTCGACGGTGATCACGCCGCGACAGCCGACCGACTCGGCAAGCCGAACAGCATCGGCATGTAGCCGGTCCCGCAGCGCCGCAGCAAGATTCGGCGCGGGTGCCACCTCGATCAATTTCTGGTGCCGCCGCTGCACACTGCAATCCCGGTCGCCGACGGCAACCGCACGCACGCCGTCCGCGACCACCTGCACCTCGATGTGCCGCGCATCGGCCACCAACGCTTCGCCATACACCGTGTCATCGCCGAACCCCGCCAGTGCCTCCGCCCGACAACGCGCATACGCCTCCCCCAGCGCCTCCGGGTCCCGCACCACCCGCATTCCACGCCCACCGCCCCCAGCCGCGGCCTTCACCATCACCCCATCCGGATGCGCGGCAAGCAGTCCGGCGATCTCGGCCACCTCCGCGCCCGCCGACGTCGCCGCCAACACCCGCACCCCGGCCCGCTCCGCCGCCGCACGGGCGGCAACCTTGTCACCGAATGTCCGCAGCACCTCCGGCCCCGGCCCCACGAATACCAGCTGAGCCGCGGCACAGGCGGAAGCGAGATCCGCACTCTCACTGAGGAACCCATACCCCGGATGCACCAACGCCCCCGCCCCGGCCTTACCCGCCGCCGCGACGACCGCGTTCACATCCAGATACGCGGCAGCACCAACTCCGGGAAGCTGGACAACATCATCCGCCAGCCGAACATGCAGTGCATCCCGCTCCTCAGCAGTACACACCGCCAACGTCCCCCACCCCCGCTCCCGAACCGCCCGCAAAACCCGAACCGCCACCTCACCCCGGTTCACCACAACCACGCGCATCCAGCCAGTCTCCCGCACCGCCGTGCGCGGGCCGAACGGGACATCGCTGAGCGAAACGCCGGGCGACCCCTCCACCATGTCCCGCTGGACGGGTCAGGCGGTTCGGGTGGCCTGCAGGGGGCGGGTGGTATCGGCGGCGGTGGTGGGCGTGGTGAAGGTGAGGACGCCGTCTTCGATGGGGCCCTTGCGGAGCATTTTGCGGTCGCGGAAGTAGTTGTTGATGACCTTCCAGGGGCCGCGGGTGCCTTGGCGGGGCATGATGGCGTCGCCGCGTTGGATGTAGCCGGAGGTCAGGGCGCCGCCCATGACGGAGTCGGGTGAGCGGTCGCCTTCCTCGGCGACGGCGACCATGCGGGTGTAGCCGTGCGTCTTCATGTGGTTGAGGATTCGGCAGAAGTATTCGGCGGCGAGGTCTGCCTTCAGCGTCCAGGAGGCATTCGTGTAGCCGAGCACCATCAGGGCGTTGGGGACGCCGTCGAGCAGGGCGCCCTTGTAGACGACGCGGTCGCGGGTGACCACCGGTTCGCCGTCCAGCTCGAGGGTGGCGCCGCCGAGCATCTGCACGCGCAGGCCGGTCGCGCTGATCACGATGTCGGCGGGTAGTTCCTCGCCGGAGGCCAGGCGGATGCCGGTCTCGGTGAAGGTGTCGATGCGGTCGGTGACGATGGACGCCTTGCCGCTGCGCAGCACCTTGAAAAGGTCACCGTTCGGCACGACACACAGTCGCTGGTCCCAGGGGTTGTAGGACGGCGTGAAGTGCCGCATGTCGATGTCCTTGCCGAGCTGCATCCGCACCGCGCCGAGCAGCAGCTTGCGGGCCGCATCGGGGTTGGTGCGGGACAGCTGAAAACTGGCGCGCTGCAACGCGATATTGCGCGCACGACCGGCCCGGTAGGCCAGCTTCGCTGGCACCCTGGCCAGCTTCATGCCGACCGCGACCGGATCGTCGGCGGGCAGTGCGGTGATGTAGGTCGGCGACCGCTGCAGCATGGTGACGTGCGCGGCGTCCTCGCTCATCGCGGGAATCAAGGTGATCGCGGTGGCTCCACTGCCGATCACGACCACCCGCTTGCCGCGGTAGTAGAGATTTTCCGGCCAGTGCTGCGGGTGCACGATCTGCCCGCCGAAATCGGCCTCGCCGGGGAATTCCGGCCGGTAGCCATTGTCGTAGTCGTAGTAGCCGGTGCAGCCGACCAGGAAGTTGCTGGTGAAGGTCTCGGTGGCGCCGGTCTGCTCGTCGAGCGCCTCGACGGTCCAGATTTCTGCCGCGCTGGACCAGCGGGCGGTGGTGACCTTGCGGCCGAAGTGGATGTGCTGGGTGACGCCGTATTCGTTGGCCGTGTCCTCGACGTACTGGCGAATATGCGGGCCGTCGGCGAGCACCTTGGTGCCGACCCACGGGCGGAAGCCGTAGCCGAAGGTGTACATGTCCGAGTCGGACCGTATGCCGGGGTAACGGAAAAGGTCCCAGGTGCCGCCGATGGCGGTGCGCCGCTCCAGGATCGCGTAGCTGCGCCCGGTCTGCTCGCGGGTGAGGTGACAGGCCATACCGATTCCGGATAGCCCGGCGCCGATGATCAGTACGTCGACATGCCGCGTCATTGAGGAACTCGTTTCGTCTGGTCACGCCTCGATCACCTTCGATCGAGAGCTTCCGTCGAGGTTACGTGTTATTCCAGGTTACGTCTAGTCGGGTTTGCTCACATCATGCTGGACGGCGACGCCCAATTAAAACCGCACTGGTTCCAAACGGTGACTCCCGCGGCCCGCGCGCACACCATGGATAACTGCGGCGCACTCAGCGGCGCCCGCGGATCTTGTCCCCTACCTGAGGTGTTGCGTGTCATCAATTGCCTTGGAGCCGATGCCCGTTCGGGCTCGATCGGCGGCCCGATGGCGACCACGCAAGACGTGGTTGCGGATAGTCAGCCCGCTGGTCATCGTCGTGGCATGGCAGCTCGCCAGCGCCGGCGGCGTGCTGCCGGAACGGTTGCTGGCCTCGCCGGTAACGATTGTGCGGACCACCTGGGAACTTATCCAGGAAGGAACGCTGCAGGAGGCCATCACGGTATCGCTCGGCCGGGCCGCGACCGGCTTCGTGATCGGCGCCGTGCTCGGCATCGGCCTCGCCGTGCTCGCCGGGCTGAGCACGGTCGGCGAATACATCGTCGATCCGCCGATGCAGATGTTGCGCACGGTGCCGTTCTACGGTCTGATCCCGCTGCTCATCCTGTGGTTCGGGATCGGCGAGCTGCCGAAGGTGGTGCTGGTCGCGTTCGGCGCGGCGATTCCGCTGTACCTCAATACGTTTGCCGGTATCCGCGGGGTGGACAGCAAGCTCGCCGAGCTCGCCGAGGTGCAGCAGCTCGGCCGAGTCGCCCTCATCGGGCACATCGTGCTGCCGGGTGCGCTGCCGCAGATCCTGGTCGGCCTGCGCCAGTCGCTGGGCATCGCCTGGCTGGCGCTGATCGTCGCCGAGCAGGTCAATGCCGATGCGGGGCTGGGCTTCCTGATCAACGACGCCCGCGAATTCCTGCGCACCGACGTGATCGTGGTCGGCCTGCTCGTGTACTGCGTGCTCGGCCTGCTGACCGACGCATTCGTCCGATTGATCGAGCGGAAGGCGCTGGCATGGCGACGCGGATTCCTGGGACAGTGATCACCGAACCACGAACGGCCACAGCGACTCCCGACGACGCCGCACTGGGGCCAGCTGAACGCCTCTCGGCGGCAACGATTTCCGCGGACGCAGCGGTAGGCCCCGCAGTCGCCCGAGTGCGCGGCCTCGTCCGCGACTTCGACGGCCGCCGCGTCCTCGACGGTCTCGATCTCGACATCGCACCAGGCGAATTCGTCGCCTTGCTCGGTCGCAGCGGCTCGGGCAAGTCCACCTTGCTCCGCGCACTCGCGGGTCTGGATCGCGGCGTCCAGGGCGAGCTGATCACCAAGGGCACGATTGCCGTCGCCTTCCAGGAACCACGCCTCGTCCCGTGGAAGCGTGTGTTGGCCAACGTTTTTCTCGGCCTACGGCACCCCGACCCCAAGGCCGCGGCCCGTGCCGCGCTGGCCGAGGTCGGTCTGACGGAACGCGCGGACGCCTGGCCGCTCACCCTCTCCGGTGGTGAAGCCCAGCGAGCCAGCCTGGCCCGCGCCCTGGTCCGCGAGCCGGACCTGCTGCTGCTCGACGAACCCTTCAGCGCCCTCGACGCGCTCACCCGGATCACCATCCACCGTCTCGTCATCGACCTGTGGCAGCGCCGCCGCCCCGGTGTCCTGCTGGTCACCCATGACGTCGACGAGGCGCTGCGGCTGGCCGATCGAGTGCTGGTGCTCGGTGAGGGCCGCATCGCACACGAGTCACGCATCGATCTACCGCGCCCGCGCCGCAATGACCATCCGCACCTGCTCGCCCTGCGCGACACCCTGCTCGCCGAACTCGGCGTGGCACCGGAAGGAACCGAATGAAAGCCAGAAGGCTGCTGCTCGCAACGACTCTCGCGTTGGTCGCGACGGTCGGCACAGCCTGTGGGTCCGACAAGTCCGACGATGCGGCGGTCCGCGCCGACGGTTCGATCGACCTGTCCCAGGTCACCGTGCGCGCGGGCGATCAGAAGGGCACCGGCCTGCAAGCGCTGCTCACCGCTGCGGGTGAATTGGCCACAACGCCCTACAAGATCACCTGGTCGCAGTACCAATCCGGCCCGCCGATGCTGGAGGCGATCAACGCGGGCGCGGTCGATCTCGGCGGCGTCGGCAACGCACCGCCGGTCTTCGCGGCGGCGGCCAAGTCCGCCATCAAGATCGTCAGCGCCTACCAGGCGGGCAAGGAAGGCCAAGGGATCGTGGTGCCAAAGGATTCACCACTGCGGACCCCGGAAGAGTTGCGCGGCAAGAAGATCGCCGTCGCCAAGGGCAGCTCGGCGCACGCCCACCTGCTCGCCGTGCTGAGCAAAGCGGGGATCACATGGGACGAGATCGAGCCGCAATACTTGCAGCCGCCGGACGCGCTGGCGGCGCTGTCCACCGGCCGAGTCGACGCGTGGGCGATCTGGGACCCGTACACCGCGCAGGCCGAGCAGCAGTCGAACGCGCGAATCCTGGTGGACGGCAACGGTTATGTGACCGGCGATGCGTTCTACGTCGCCGGTGCCAAGGCACTCGGTAACAAGGCGACCGCCGCGGCGCTGCGCGACCTGCTCGCCCGCATCGCACGGGCGCACGCCTGGGTCAATGAGCACCCCGAGCAGTGGGCGAAAACCTACGCCGAACTGACCGGCCTGCCCTATGACGTCATCCTCGCCGTCGTCAAGCGCGGCCCGTACCACGACCATCAGCTCGACGCCGCCACCATCGCCGCCGAGCAGGGTGTCGCGGACGCGTTCGCCGACGCCGGGCTCATCCCGCGCAAGGTGACCATCTCGGACTACACCGACACCCGCTTCAACGACCTGTTTCCCCCGGCCTCCTGAGGAGTTGGCTCTCCATGACCCTGTCATTCCACTGGTTCCTGCCCACCTACGGTGACTCGCGCGGCCTGGTCGCGGGCGGACACGGCACCTTCATGTCCGGCGACCGGCCCGCGACGCTGCGCTACCTGAACCAGATCGGCGCGGCCGCCGAGGACAACGGCTTCGAGGCGGTGCTCACCCCGACCGGCGCCTGGTGCGAGGACGCCTGGCTCACCACGGCGATGCTGGTCGACACCACCGAGACGCTGAAGTTCCTGGTGGCGCTGCGCCCCGGCTTGGTCAGCCCGACGCTGGCGGCGCAGATGGCTGGCACCTTCCAACGGCACTCGCAGGGCAGGCTGCTGCTGAACGTGGTGACCGGCGGCGAATCGCACGAACAGCAGGCCTACGGCGACTTCCTGGACAAGGAACAGCGCTACACGCGCACCGGCGAATTCCTGCACGTAGTACGCGAACTATGGAACTCGCACGAGCCGATCACCTTCGAGGGCGAGCACATCCACGTCCGCGACGCCCTGCTGAGCAACCGGCCCGACCCGATCCCGCCGGTGTTCTTCGGCGGCTCCTCCGCACCCGCGGGACCGGTCGCGGCCCGCTACGCCGACACCTACCTGACCTGGGGTGAACCGCTGCTCGCGGTGAGCAGGAAGCTGGAGTGGATCCGCCGCCTCGCCGTCGACCAGGGTCGCATCCTCGACTACGGCCTGCGCATCCATGTGATCAGCCGCGACACCGCCGAGGAGGCGTGGGCCGAGGCCGACCGGCTGCTGCATGGCATCGATCCCGCCGATATCGAGCGAGTGCAGGCGAGCCTGGCCCGCAGCGAGTCCGAGGGGCAGCGGCGCATGTCCGAACTGCACGGCGGCAGCACCGACCGGCTGGAGATCGCGCCCAATCTGTGGGCAGGGGTCGGCCTGGTGCGCGGCGGCGCGGGCACGGCGCTGGTCGGTTCGCACGAAGAGGTCGCCGAGCGGTTGGTCGAGTACGCGAAGCTGGGCATCGACCACTTCATCCTGTCCGGCTATCCGCATCTCGAGGAGGCGTACTGGTTCGGCGAGGGTGTGCTGCCGATCTTGGAACGCAAGGGGCTGTGGCGGCATCCGTCCCGTCCGGTCGCCGCACCGGTCTCGACGCCCTTCGCGGCCTCGTCCAGCAGCTGAGCCACCTGGCCGGCAGACCATAGGGGCCCCTGCACCCGGCTTCACCTGCGATTTCGCGTTGGGGAACGCGCGCAACACCGCGGCTACCGTCGGTTTCCCCAGTTCACCCCCCAGTTAACGGCGATTGACTCACTCCGACAACAATGGACTGTCGGTCCGGCCCTCAGGCGGGACCCTGGACGAGTTCATAAGGGAGTCATGACCACCCCAGCCGCTCAGCGATGGCGCCGCCGCCTGCCCGACACCGCGATGACCGACGGAGCGCCGACGCTGGCGCGCAGGCTCGGCCGGATCGACCTCACGGCGATGGGTGTCGGCACCATCGTCGGCGCGGGCATCTTCGTGATCACCGGTGTGGCCGCGGCGGAGAAGGCCGGGCCGTCGATCGTGCTGTCGTTCATGTTGGCGGGGACGGTGTGCGTGCTCGTCGCGCTCTGCTACAGCGAACTGGCGGCGATGGTGCCGGTATCCGGCAGCGCCTACACCTACACGTATGCGACGCTCGGTGAGGGGCCCGCGTTCCTGGTCGGCTGGAATCTGTTGCTGGAGTTCGTGATCGCGGGCGCCGCGGTGGCGATCGGCTGGTCCGGGACCACGGTGTCGGCGCTGGATTCGATGTTCGGCATCACGATCCCGAAGGCCATCGCGGCGGGTCCGACCGAGGGCGGCATCGTCAATTTGCCTGCGATGCTGATCATCTGCGTGATCGTCGCGGTGCTGGTCGGCGAGGTGTCGTTGACCGCGCGGATCACCAAGGTGCTGGTCGGTGTGACGATCGGCGTGCTGGTGCTGGTGGTCGCGGTCGGTGCGCCGCATATCGACGTCGGCAACTGGACTCCGTTCGCGCCCTTCGGTGTCAGCGGCATCATCGGCGGTGCGGCGATCGCGTTCTTCGCGTTCCTCGGCTTCGATGTGGTCGCCGCCTCGGCCGAGGAGGCCCGCAACCCGCGCCGGGACATTCCGTTCGCCATCATCGGAACGGTACTCATCGCGACCGTGCTCTACGCCCTGGTCAGCGCCGTACTCACCGGTATCGCGCCCTTCGCGACGCTCAACAACGGGGCGCCGATCGCGACCGCGTTCGAGGGGCTGCACATCGGCTGGATCGGCAACGTCATCGTGCTCGCCTCGATCGTCGCGTTGACCAAGGGTCTGCTGATGATCGTCTACGCGCAGGTGCGGCTGATGTTCGCGATGTGCCGAGATCGGTTGCTGCCCTTCGGTCTCGCGCAGACCGGCAAGCGGGCAACGCCCGTGCGGCTGACGCTGCTGCTCGGCGTGGTCGGTGCGGCGATCGCCGGGCTGCTGCCCATCGAGATCGTGGTGGAGCTGGTGAACATCGGTGCGCTGTCCGCGTTCGCGGTGGTGTGCGTCGGCGTGCTGGTGTTGCGCCGGGCCGAGCCCGATCGAGAGCGGCCGTTCCGCACCCCGTTCGTTCCGGTGGTTCCGGCGCTCGCGCTCATCGGATGCGTGTTGCTCGCGACCACATTGGACGGGTTGACCTGGGTGCGCTTCGCGATCTGGGTAGCGGTCGGACTGGCCGTCTACTTCGGATACGGCCGCAAACGCTCCACGCTTGCCCCGGCTGCCGTCAGTTAGCAGCGAAACCGGCCCGCCGCGGTCGGGATATCTCACATATGACATGGAATCCATTGCGTCCCATGCGTGTCTTCGGCAGGCTCACAGCAGCCGAACGCACTGGGTGAGGCCATATGAAGGGACGATGAACGATGTCGGACGACGAGAAGAAGATCCGGGTGCTGATCGAACGGTGGGCCGCCGCCGTGCACGCGGGCGACCTGGACACCGTGCTCGCCGACCACGCGCCCGACATCGTCATGTTCGACGTGCCGCCGCCGGACGAGGGCCTGCGCGGCATCGACGCCTACCAGGCGGCCTGGCCCGGCTTCTTCGAGTGGCAGGCGCAGGGCGCGACATTCGAGATCGTCTCGCTGGATGTCACTGCGGGTGCCGATGTGGCATTCGCGCACGCCCTACTGCTGTGTGGCACGGCCGACGACTTCGCGAAGGATCCTGGACGTCGGTTGCGGCTCACCCTCGGCCTGCGCAAGGAGAACGGCCGGTGGATCGTGGCGCACGAGCACCACTCGTTCCCCGACGCCAGCCTGCCCGCCGTCTGACCGACCCCTCGCCCAGCGCGGCACACACCATGACGTGCCAGTCGCCGACCGGACTTCAGTACCGGAGTGCTAGGCGCGGATAGTGCTGCGGCGGGAGGTGTTCCGTGGGTGGCGGTTTCTAGCGTCGGGGCATGCTCACAACACAATTCGGTGCGGGGCTCGTGGAGCCGCCTTCGGCGCGGCATCGCCGTAGCGGCGCGGCTACCCGCCTGCATCGGCCGCTGGCCTGGATGACGTTCACGATGGCCGCGCTGACCGGCTGCGCCCTGGTGGGGATGTTCGTCGACGACCGGATGCTGCTCGGCGAGTCGGTCTGGCTGAAACCGATGAAGTTCGGTTTCGCGTTCGCGCTCTACGGGCTCACGCTGGCGTGGCTGTTGTCGTTGCCGCACAAGGGAAGCCGGGCGACCTGGTGGTTGGGCACGGTATTCGCGGTGACCGGTTTTCTCGATGTCGGCTTCATCGCCGTGCAAGCGGCGCGTGGCACGTTCAGTCATTTCAACAACTTCGATGCCGACCCAGTCAATGCGATCGGGCAGCAGATCTTCATGTCCGGTGTGCCCGGGCTGTTCCTCGCGAATCTGGTCATCGTGGTGATCCTGTCGTGGCAGCGTCTGGTGGACCGGCCGACGACGCGCGCGATTCACTTCGGGCTGGCCCTGGCCGTCGCAGGAATGGCTATGGGCTATCTGATGGGTTACACCGGTAAGCAGCTCGTGCGCGACGCCGACGGAAAGGTGATCGAGCTGGTCGCGGGCCACACCGTCCTCGACCCCGCGAGCCGCGACCTCTCACCCCGCGACGCCGCGCCGGGCATGCCGATCACCCACTGGAGCACGATCGGCGGCGACCTGCGTGTGCCCCACTTCGTCGGGTTGCACGGCATTCAAGTGCTGCTGCTCGCCGTTGTCGTACTGGCTTGGCTGGCCCCGCGCTACCCCTGGCTGCGCGCCGAACGCACCCGCGCCGCCGTCATCGGCGTGCTCGGCCTCGGCTACACCGGTCTCTTGGCCATCGTGTTCTTCCAGGCGATGCGCGCCCAGTCCCTCGTCCACCCGGACAGCACCACCCTGGCCGCGTTCGCCGGACTCACCGCGGGGGTCGCTGCGCTGCTCGGTTCCGTGTACTGGAAAGGCCGCGCCGCTGTGCGCCACGAGTCGGAACTGTGACTACCCGGGTCAGCGCAGCCGTTCGGCGTCGCGGGTGAGCTCGACCAAGGTTTTGCCGAGGGTGGCCAGTTCCTCGGTGCTCGCGCCTTCTTCGATGGCGATGGCGACATCCTCGGCGGCGCAGCGGGCGGCGAACCAGCGGTCGGCCAGGTCGGCGGCCTCCTGGGCGCTGAGCACGACGGAGTCGTCCGGAATCCCGGTTCCCTTCAGACTGTTGCGATGCTCGTAGGCGCGTTGGCGACAGGACTGGCGGCAGTATCGGCGACGACGCCCGGCCTCCGACTCCACGATCTCCCGGCCACACCACAGACAGGACAGCAAGCGCCGCGACATGACGCAGAACCTTAATGCTTCGACGGCTCGAAGCGGCTCAGCGACCCCCGCGAACCGCCGGACGACGGGCGCGGCGAGATCGGCGCGCCGTTGGCACTACAATGGAACGGTTCCGCGGCCCGTCGGGAACTATCGGCGCAGGCCCGTTCGTTGCACATAAGGTCCAGCGAGCACCAGACGCTCGTACGGTCGCAGCAACAAGACTCGAGCACACAGGGAGAGGCACACCATGGCAGATCGCGTACTCCGGGGCAGTCGGCTCGGAGCGGTGAGCTACGAGACCGATCGCGACCACGACCTGGCTCCGCGTCGGATCGCCCGGTACCGCACCGACAACGGTGAAGAATTCGACGTCCCGTTCGCCGACGACGCCGAGATCCCCCCGACGTGGCTGTGCCGCAACGGTCAGGAAGGCATGCTGATCGAGGGCACCACCGTCGAGACCAAGAAGGTCAAGCCGCCGCGCACGCACTGGGACATGCTGCTGGAGCGCCGCAGCAAGGAAGAGCTCGAGGAACTCCTCAAGGAGCGCCTCGACCTCCTCAAGACCCGCCGCCGCGTCTAGCTGACCCGAAAAGGCCGCCTTCGACGAAGGCGGCCTTTTGCATCGCTAGTGGCTGGCGACCTTGCGGTAGCGCAGTAGGGCCAGCGGGACGGCGATGACGAGGATGGCGAGGGAGCAGCCGACTGCGTATTCGACGCAGTGGTCGGCGGCCCAGCCGGTGGCGGGGGCGAAGCTGGGTGGGGCGCTGTTGTCGAAGAGTTTGCGGCCCGCGGCGGAGACGGCGGTGATCGGGTTCCACTCCGCGATGGTGCGCAGTGGGCCGGGCAGGGTCTCGGCGGAGATGAAGGCCGAGGAGATGAACGACAGCGGGAACAGCCAGATCAGGCCCGCGCTCTGCGCCACCTCGACATTCGGTGACAGCAGCCCCGTCAACGCGCCGACCCAGGACATGGCGAAGGCGAACAGCAGGATCACACCGAAAGCGAGTGCGGCGTCGGCGATTCCGCCGTTGATCCGCCAGCCCACCACATAACCGCAACCGACCATCACGGCGACACTGAGCACATTGACCACCAGATCGGACAGGGTGCGCCCCATCAGCACCGCGAGCCGCGACATCGGCAGCGTTCGCATCCGGTCGATGATGCCCTTCTGCAAGTCACCGGCCAGGCCGACGGTGGTGAACGCCGCATTGAAAGCGACTGTCTGCGTGAAGATTCCGGCCAGCAGGAATTCCCGGTACTGACTGCCGCCCAGCGATGCCCCGAAGATGTAGGCGAACAGGAACACGAACATCAGCGGCTGAATCGTCGCGGTCACCAGCAAGGTGGGCACCCGCAAAATGGTCAGGAGATTGCGGTAGGCGACGATCGCGCTGTCCCGGAAGATCCGCAGCCGCGGCCCCGAATCGAACTGGACCACTTGCGTTTTCGGGACATCCACCACAGCGGTCACGACAAAATCTCCTCTTGTACGTCATCGGTTTCTGGCTGCCGGTCGGCCGCGTGGGCGGTGGTACCGGTGAGGGACAGGAATACGTCGTCGAGGCTCGGCCGGTGCACATTGGCGTCCACCACGCAGACACCCGCGTCGTCGAGCCTGCGCAGTGCCTCGACCATGGTGCGCGAGCCGTCACCGACCACGATCGACGCCTCGTCGGTGCCCGCCTCGTGGCTCGGCTCGCCGATACCGACCTGTGCGAGCACGGTCAGGGCGGGCTCGACGTCCTGTCCGGCGGCGAGGGTGACGGTGAGCCGGTCGCCGCCGATGGACATCTTCAGCTCGTCCGCGGAGCCGCGCGCGATCACCCGCCCGCGGTCGATAACGGTGATCCGGTCCGCGAGCAGGTCGGCTTCTTCCAGGTACTGGGTGGTGAGCAGCACGGTGGTGCCGTCGTCGACCAGCTCGCCGATGACGCGCCACATGTCGAGTCGGCCGCGCGGATCGAGTCCGGTGGTCGGCTCGTCCAGCACCACCACCGCGGGCCGGGCCACCAGCGCGCCTGCCAGGTCCAGCCGCCGCGCCATGCCGCCGGAGTAGGTGCCCGCCCTGCGGTGCGCCGCGTGGTCCAACCCGAGCGCCGTCAACAGGTCCGTCGCCCGCGCGGCGGCTTGCCGCTGCGACATCCCGTACAGGCGGGCGACCATCCGCAGGTTCTCGTAGCCGGACAGGTTCGCGTCGACCGCGGCGTACTGACCGGACAGGCCGATCCGCCGCCGCGCCGCCCCGGGATTGCGCAGCACATCCACCCCGGCCACCCGAACCGACCCCGCGCACGGGCGCAGCAGGGTGGTGACGATGCGGACGGTCGTGGTCTTGCCCGCACCGTTGGGTCCGAGTAGACCCATTACCGTTCCGGTCGGTATCTGCAGGTCGATCTGGTCGAGCACCCGGATCTTGCCGTAATTTTTGACCAGGCCAAGTACTTCCACTGCCAAGCTCACCTCGTCACCTCCGCGCACTCCCCCGTCTGCCCACTCACCGTTGCTTCTCCTTCTTTCTGGTACCGACGGCGGTCGTCTCGAGGTGCGCACCGTTCTCGGCGCACTTCGCCGGTACCGTCCCGTTGGTCTGCTGCACCAGCTCACCGTCCAGCGCGCGGCGCAGCACCGACCCGATCGCGGCGAGCGATTCGGGGGCGGTCATCGCCGAGTGCCGGCACGGCAGTTCGTGGTCGTGGATCTCGCCGGTGACGAACGGCTGCCAGGCGGCCGCGCGGCGCTCGGGGTCGGCCCGGTTGATCGCGTCCGCCGCGGCGGTGAAGAACAGCAGGTCGCCGTGGAAGACGCGAGGCCGGAAGCCGTGCGCGAGCAGGGTGCCGTTGGTGTAGCCGGCGTAGAGCCGCTCGAGGTGCTCGACGGTGAGCGCCGCGAACGGACCGGGCCTGGCACGCAGCAGCTCCGCCGCGTCGCGCAGGTTCATCGCCGGATCGAGGGGCGCGTCGAGTTGGTCGCTGCCGAATTCCTCGATGATCTCGGCCACGCTCGGAATCGCGTGCTCGAGCCATGCGTCGGAGAGCCGGTAGCTGTCCATCATCGACAGCAGTGCGACCTCATCGCCATCCGCCTGCAATCGCACCGCCACCTCGTGCGCGATCAACCCGCCCAACGACCAGCCGAGCAGGTGGTAGGGCCCGGTCGGCTGGATCGACTTGATATGTGCCACATACTGTCCGGCGGCCTCGGTGATCGAGGCGAAGCCGTCCTCGCCGGCCACGTGCGGCGCCTGCAATCCGTACACCGGACGGTCCGGCGCGAGGTGTCCGAGCAGCCCCGAGTAGCACCAGGCCAGGCCGATCGCGGGATGGATGCAGAACAGCGGTGCCGCCGCGCCGTTGGGCCGGATCGGCAGTACCGGTCCCAGCGCCGCGGCGATGCCCGCGCCCGCACCGTCGAGGCGAGCCGCGATGGCGGCCGGGGTCGCCTCGCCGAACATCGACTGCACCGGCAGGTCCAGACCGTTGGCCCGCACCTGCGCAACGACTTTCGTCGCCAGCAGCGAGTTGCCGCCGAGTTCGAAGAACCCGTCGTCGGCGCCCACCGATTCCACGCCGAGCACCGTCGCGAAGGCCGCGCACAGTGCCGCCTCGGTCGGGGTGCTCGGCGCCCGGTAGCCGTCGGCGGCGGCGAACATCGGTTCCGGCAGCGCTTTTCGGTCCAGCTTGCCGACCGGGCTGAGCGGCACCTGGTCGAGCAGCATGATCGCTTGCGGCACCATGTAATTCGGCACCAGCTCGGCCACGTGGTCGGTGAGCTCGGCCGCGGTCAGCTCGGTTCCGTTGCGCGCCTTGACATAGGACACCAGCGCGGTGGAACCCGCGGGCGTGCGATGCCCGATGGTGGTGGCGAACTCCACGCCGCGGTGCCGTGCCAGCGCCGCGTCGATCTCGCCGAGTTCGATCCGGAAGCCACGGATCTTGACCTGATGGTCGGTGCGACCGACGTACTCGATCTCCCGCCCGGAGCCGGTGCAGCGGCCAGCGGCCAGCGAACCCTGCCCGGACCACCAGCGCACCAGATCACCGGTCCGGTACATCCGCTCGCCCGGTTTGCCGTACGGATTCGCCACGAACCGCTGCGCCGTCAGGCCGGGCCGATTCAGGTAGCCGCGGGCCAGCGCGGAACCGGACAGGTGCAACTCGCCGGTGACACCGACCGGGGCCGGGTGCAGCCGCGCGTCCAGGATGGTCGCGCTGACGCCGCGGATCGGCCCGCCGATGGTGATCGGCCCGCCCGGCGTCATCGGCTGAGAGATCACCGTGACGATGGTCGTCTCGGTGGGCCCGTACACGTTGTACAGGTTGCGGTTCGGCGCCCACCGGGTGACCAGGTCCGGCGGCAAGGCCTCGCCGCCGACCAGCACGTGCCGCAATTCGGTGACGCCGGTCGGGTCGACCGTGCCGAGCGCCGAGGTGGTGATGAACGCGTGCGTGATCGCCTCATCGATGAACACCCTGGCCAGGTCGGCCCCGCCGACCACACCGGGCGGCGTGATCACCAGGGTGGCCCCGCCACCGAGTGCGAGCAACAGGTCGAGCATCGCCGCGTCGAAGCTCGGTGTCGCGAAATGCAGGACGCGGCAACCGGGCCGGACGTCGAACCGCTGCGCGGTCTCGGCGGCGAAATTGGACAGACCACCGTGGGTGACCACCACACCCTTCGGCGTGCCGGTCGAGCCGGACGTGTAGATCACGTAGGCCGGGTTGTCCATCCGCAGCGGCGCGATCCGTTCGGCCGCGGTGATCGGCGTGTCGGAGGCGTCCAGCACGAGTCCACGGAAGTGCGGGTCGTCCAGCACGATCCACTCCACCCCGCCGGGCAGCTCATTGTGGTAGTCACCGAGCGTGATGCCCAGTGCCGCACCGGAATCCGACAGCATGTGCGCGATCCGCGTGGCCGGATACAACGGGTCGACCGGCACGAACGCGGCACCGGCCTTGGCCACCGCGAGCACCGTGGCCACCGACTCGACCGACCGCGGAATACCCAGCGCCACCAGTGTTTCCGGGCCGACACCGCGCCGGATCAATACCCGCGCCAGCCGGTTCGTCCACCGGTCCAGCGCGTCGTAGCTCACCTGGGTGCCCTCCGCGCGCAACGCGATCCGCGAGCGATCGATATTCGCCGCCGCCTCGAACACCTCGGGCAGCGTGACCGGGCGGTCCGCCTCCGCACCACGCACCGGGGCCAGCCCGGACCATTCGGCGGGGTCGAGCAGTTCCAGATCCCCCACGGCGGTGGTCGGATTCGCGGCGACGGCGGCGAGCAGCCGGGTGAGCCGCTTGCCGAGCCGCAGCGCGGTCTGCTCGTCGAACAGATCGCTGGCGTAGTTCACCGACACCGTGATGCCCGCCGGATCCCGTTCCGGCGTCTGCGATTCGGTGAGGGTGAACTGCAGATCGAACTTGGCGATGCCGGTATCTATATCGGCGGCCTCGATCCGCAGATCGGGCAGCTCGAGCGCACTCACCGGCTGGTTCTGCACCGAGAGCATCACCTGGAACATCGGGTGATGCGCCTGGGACCGAGCCGGATTCAGCACCTCGACCAGCCGCTCGAACGGCAGGTCGGCATGCGCGAACGCGTCCAGGTCGGTGTCGCGGACGGTGTGCAGCAGATCGGTGAACCTGGCATCGGGGTCGATGCGGGTGCGCAGCACCAGCGTATTGACGAACATGCCGACCAGCCGGTCCAGCGCGGGATGGCCGCGACCGGCGATGGGCGTGCCGACGGTGATGTCGTCGGTCGCGGTCATCCGGTGCAGCAGCACCGCGAGCGCGGCGTGCAGCACCATGAACATGCTGACGTTGTTGCTGGTGGCGACCGTGCGCAGTTCCCGGTGCGTGAACGCGTCGACCGCGCACTCGACGAGCCCGCCGCGATAGGACGGCACCGGTGGCCTGCGCCGGTCCGCGGGGACGGTGAGCAGTTCGGGGATGCCGTCCAGGGTGCGCCGCCAGTAGCCGAGCTGACGGCTCAGCACCGAGTCGGGATCGTTCTCGGCGCCGAGCATGTCCTGTTGCCACAGCGTGTAATCGGCGTACTGCACCGCAAGCTCGGTCCACTCCGGCGTCTTGCCCGCGCAGGCCGCCCGGTAGGCGGTCGCCACGTCGACGGCCATCGGCTCGAGCGACCAGCCGTCCATCGCGATGTGGTGCACCACCAGGACCAGCACGTGCTCGTCGGACACCTCGGCCGGGTTCTGCACACCGGTATCGCCGTCCGGCGACACCGAGATCAGCGCGGCCCGGATCGGCACCATGCCCGCGAGATCGAATCCCGGTGCGGCGAACCGCCGTACGGCGTCGTCGACCTCATCCGGGGTGACCGTCGCGACGAACAGCGTGATCGCGGCGGCGGCCAGATCGAGCACCCGCTGGGCCGGTTCGCCGTCGGTCTCGGGGAACACCGTCCGCAGCGTCTCGTGCCTGGCCTGCACCGCGTGCAGCGCCATCACCAGCGCGTCGACATCGAGCTTGCCGGTCATCCGCAGCACGACCGGGACGTTGTAAGCGCCCGCCGACTGGTCGGCATCGCCGGTTCCGTTGAAGCGGTTGAGGAACCACAGCCTGCGCTGCGCCGCCGACAACGGAATCCGCGCCGGACGGTTGCGCCGCACCAGCGCCGGACGCGCGTCCGAACCCGCGGGCCCCGAGTCGAGCAGTGCCGCGAGCTCGGCCACCCGCGGCGCCGCGAACACGGTGCGCACCTCGAGCCGGATGTTCGTCGCCGCGGCCAGCCGGGCGACGAGTTGCGTTGCCAGCAGCGAGTTTCCGCCGATGTCGAAGAAGCTGTCGTCGGCGCGCACGGCGTCGACGCCGACCAGGTCCCCCATCACCTTCGCGACCAGCTGCTCCGATTCGGTCTCCGGCGCGCGCGCCGCGACGTCCGCGGTGAGCTGGGGTTCGGGCAGCGCGCCGGTGTCCAGCTTGCCCACCGGCGTCAATGGAATGCGTTCCAGCACAGTGATACTCGAGGGCACCATGTGCGACGGCAACTGCGCGCCCACATGGGCGCGCACCGCCTCCACATCCACACCCGCGTGCTCGTCGGAGGGCTGCACGAACGCCACGATCCGGTCGGCGCCCGCGATCTGCCGGACTTCGGTGTGCGCGAACCGCACCCCGGGATGCTCACCGAGCGCGGCGGTGATCTCGCCGAGCTCGATGCGGAAACCGCGCACCTTCACCTGATGGTCGCTGCGGCCGAGGTAGCACAGCTCGCCCGCGTCGTTCCAGCGCACCACGTCACCGGTGCGGTACAGCCGGGCACCGGCCGGGCCGAACGGGTCGGCGACGAAACGCAGTGCGGTGAGCCCGAAGCGGTCGAAGTACCCGCGGGCAACGCCGTACCCGCCGAGGTAGAGCTCGCCGGGCACGCCGACCGGCACCGGACGCAGCCGCTCGTCGAGGACCAGCGCCCGCGCGCCACGCACGAGCGTGCCGATGGTGATGGGCCGATCGACCGCCATCGGATCGGAGATGGTGATGACGATGGTGGTTTCGGTGGGTCCATAGACGTTGTGCAGGTTGCGATTCGGCGCCCAGCGCGCCACCAGGTCGGGGGTGCACGCCTCGCCGCCGACCATCAGCGAACGCAGGTGCGGCAGCGGCCAGCGATCCCGGTCGATGGTGGACAGCGCCGCCGGAGTGATGAAGGCGTGCGTGATCCGCTCGCGTTCCAGCAGCGCGGCCAGCTCGTCGCCGCCGTAGATGTCGGGCGGGCAGATCACCATGGCGGCACCGGAGCCGATCGCCAGCAGCAGCTCGAGGACCGCGGCGTCGAAGCTGGGCGAGGCGAAGTGCAGCGTGCGCGACTCCCGCCCGACCCGCATGCGGTCGCGGAGCTCGTCGGCGAAGTTGGACAGGCCCGCGTGGGTAACCGCGACGCCCTTGGGTTTGCCGGTGGAACCGGAGGTGTAGATCAGGTACGCGAGGTCGTCGGGCTCGATGGTGCACAGCCGGTCCAGGTCGTCGACCAGCGCGTCGTCGTGGGTGTCCAGTTCGGCGGCGAACTCGGGGTCGTCGAGCAGCAGCCAGTCGGTCACCGGGCCGTCGTCGGCGGCCGCGTGCAGCCGGTCGGCGTGCGCGGTGACGGTGACGCCGACCCAGCATCCCGCATCGGTGAGCATGTGCCGGACCCGGTCGGTCGGATAGTTGGGGTCGACCGGCACGAACGCCGCGCCGGTCTTGACGACGGCGAGCACCGTGAGGACCGACTCGATCGAGCGAGTCAATCCGAGTGCGACCCGATCCCCCGACCCGATGTCCCGCGCGATCAGGGCGCGCGCCAGCCGGTTGGAGCGGCGGTCGACTTCGGCGTAGGTCATCGTGCTGGTGCCCGACCGCAGGGCGGTGCGATGCGGATGCATGTGCGCGGTCGCGGTGAAGTACGCCGAGAGCGTGCACTGCGGTGTGGTCGGTCCGCCGGTCGCCGGCGCGAACAGGCGCCGTTCCCGCTCGGTGCGAGCGTCGATGTCGCGCACCAGGACTCGCGGGTCGGCGGTGACTGCCGCGAGCACCCGCAGGAACCGGTCGGCCAGGATGTGGATCGTCGATTCATCGAAAAGCTCGGCGGCGTAGACGAATTCGAATGCCTGCCCGGGTTCGCCCGGACCGGCGTCGCAGCCGATGTGCGCGACCCGCAGTTCCAGGTCGAACTTGGCCAGTGCGATGTCGAGTTCCTCGGCGCGCAGCGCGAGCCCCGGCAACTCCAGCGTCGGGACGGGACCGTCCTGCACGGTCAGCGCCACCTGGAACAGCGGGTGCCTGCCGCGGACCGCGGAGCGGCCATTGGACAGAACGCGTGTGTCGCGGCCCAATTCCTCCACGATGCGCTCGAACGGGATATCGGCGTGCGCCATGGCGGCCAGCTCGGTGTCCCGGTCGGCGCGCAACAGCCCCGCGAAGGTCCGGTCCGGATCGACGTCGGAGCGCAGCACCAGAGCGTTGACGAACATGCCGACCAACTCGTCGAGCTTGGTGTCGGTGCGCCCGGCGACCGGCGTGCCGATCACGATGTCGCGACCGCCGGTCACGCAGCGCAGCAGCACCGCGAGCGCCGAGCGCAGCACCATGAACATGCTCACGCCCTGCTCCCTGGCCAGTTCGGCAAGGGCGCGCTGGACCGGGTCTGGCACCGTGAATTTCACCGCGCCCGCCTGCTGCGTCGGTGCCGCGGGACGCGGCCGGTCGTAGGGCAGCGGAAGTTCCTCGGGCAGGTCGGCCAGCGCGGTCCGCCAGTACTCCAGCTGGTTGCCCGCGAGGCTGCCCGGGTCGTTCTCGTCGCCGAGACAGGCGCGCTGCCACAGACCGAAGTCGGCGTACTGCACCGGAAGTGGCGTCCAGGCCGGCGCGGCACCCTCGTGCCTTGCCACATACGCGGCGGCCAGGTCCCTGGTCAGCGGGCCGAGCGACCAGCCGTCGGCGGCGATGTGGTGCACCACGATGCCGAGCAGATAGCGCTGGGATGCGGTGCGCAGCAAGGTCATTCGCAGGGGCGTTTCGCGTACCAGGTCGAACCCGGTGTGCGCGAGGGTGCGCAGCGCCGTGCTGGCGCCCGCGTCGTCGGTATCGATCGGATCGATCGTCGGGAGCGCCTTCGAGGTCGGCAACACCACCTGCTGTGCCCCGTTGCTGTCCTCCGGGAACACCGTACGCAGCACCTCGTGCCGCTCGACGACGTCGGTGAGCGCCGCGCGCAGCGCCGTCACATCCAGATCGCCCGCGATCCGGATGACGAAAGCGATGTTATACGCGCTCGATGCGGGAGAATATCGATTGAGGAACCACAGTCGCTGCTGTGGCAGCGACAATGGAATGCGTCCCGGACGCGTGGTCTGCACAGCCAGCGCCAGCCGCTGCGTCCGGGGCGCTTCCGTAAGCCGCTCGGCGACGCCCGCCACCGTCGGCGCCTCGAAGATCGCCCGCACCGGCAGATCGACGCCGAATTCCGCGTGCAGCGCGGCCGCGAGCCGGGTGGCGAGCAGCGAGTTGCCGCCGACGTCGAAGAAGCTGTCCTCGGCACCGGTGATCGGGCGGCCGAGGATGTCGCCGAAGACCCCCGCGACGCGCAGTTCCAGATCGGTGCTCGGCGCCCGTGAGCAGCCGACGGCCGCGAAAACGGGTTCCGGCAAGGCCTTTCGATCCAGCTTGCCCGCCGGGGTGACCGGCAGTTCAGCCAGCACGGTGACCGACGCTGGCACCATGTAGCCGGGCAGCCGCTGGCGCGCCGTCTCGGTGAGCTCGGCGGCGTCGACGGGCTCGTCCGCGGTCACATAGGATGCGAGTCGCGGCTGGCCGTGCTCGTCGGTGTGCACAACGGTGAGCGCGAAACTCACCCCGGGATGGCCGCGCAGCACATGGTCGATCTCGCGCAGTTCGATGCGGAAGCCGCGGATCTTGATCTGGTCGTCCGCGCGGCCGAGGAAGCGCAATTGTCCGCCCGGCTCGACCACCACCAGGTCGCCGGTGCGGTACATGCGCTCGCCCCGCCTGCCGTGCGGGTTGGCCGGGAACCGTTGCGCGGTAAGGGCGTAACGACCATGGTAGCCGCGGGCCAGGCCGGGCCCGGACAGGTACAGCTCACCCGGTGTCCCCGGTGGCACCGGGTGCAGTCGACTGTCGAGCACGAACAACCGCATGCCGCGGATGGGCATGCCGAGTGGCACCGGACGGCCCGGCACCATCGGGCCGGTCGCGGTGGCCGCGACGGTGGCCTCGGACGGCCCGTACATGTTGTGCATACGGTGCTGGACCGACCAGGTTTCGACGAGCTCCTCCGAGCACGCTTCACCGCCGACGATGACCGCCTCGAGCTCGTCGAGCCCGTCGGTCGGCACGGTGCCGAGCGCGGCCGGGGTGACGAAGGCATGAGTCACCCGTTCGTCGCGCAGCAGCGCGGCGAGCTCGGCGCCGCCGTAGAGCCCGGCGGGGGCCACCACGATGGTCGCGCCCGCGGCGAAACCGAGCAGCAGTTCCAGGACCGACGCGTCGAAGCTCGGCGACGAGAAGTGCAGTGTCCGAGCCGAATCCGAGACACCGAACAGGTGCATCTGCTCGTGCGCGAGGGACGCGAGACCGGCGTGGGTGATGATCACCGCCTTCGGCGTGCCGGTCGAGCCCGAGGTGTAGATCAGGTACGCCGGGTGCACCGCGCACAGCGGGTGGTGCCGGTCGGCGTCGGTGATCGGCTCGGTGGCGTAGTGCACGGCTTCGGCGGCCAGTTCGTCGGAGCCGAGCACCAGCCAGTCCACATAGGTCTTGCGGTGCTTACCGCGCGGCGCGGGCCATTCGGGCATGGCGGCAAGGCATTCGGCATCGGTCAGGCCGAGCATGGCGCCGGAGTCGCCGATCATGTGCGCGATCCGCTCGCCCGGGTAGCTCGGATCGATCGGCACATATGCCGCACCGGTTTTCGCGACCGCCCATACGGCGGTGATGGCGTCCAGGCCGCGCGGCAGCGCGATCGCGACGACCACCTCGGGACCGGCGCCGTGTTCGATCAGCACGCGCGCCAGCCGGTTCGACGTCTCGTCCAGCTCGCGGTAGGTGGTGTCGACGCCGAAGTAACGCACGGCGACCGCGTCCGGCACCCGTTCGGCCGTATCGGAGAGCAGTTGCGCGAGCGTGCTGAACGGTTCGGCGGGCGAGCCGGCGATCGGCACCAGGTTGGCCAGTTCGCGGCGATCAAGGATGGTCAGGTCACCGATCGGCATGCTCGGCGCGGCCACCACCGCGTTCAGCACCGCGACGAACCGGCGGGCGAACGACTCGACCGTCGAAGCGTCGAAAATGTCGGTGGCGTAGCCGAATTCGGCGGTGAGCGGGCCGTCGGAAATGTCGTCGTGCACCACCAGCTGCAGATCGAACTTGGCGATGTCGGAGACGATCGGCAGCACCTCGGCCCGCAGGCCGGACAGTTCGATGCGCAGGTCCGGCGCCCGGTCGTAGGACAGCATCACCTGGAACAGCGGATGCCTGGCGGCCGAGCGTTCCGGGTTGACGACCTCGACAAGCCGCTCGAACGGCACGTCGGCGTTCGCGAAGGCGTTGAGGTCGGTCTCGCGCACCACATCGAGCATGCGATCGAAACCGGCGGCCGGGTCGACCTCGGTGCGCAGTACCAGCGTATTGACGAACATGCCGACCAGCTCGTCCAGTGCCGGATCGGAGCGGCCCGCGATCGGCGTGCCGATGGCGATGTCGGTGCTCGCGCACAGCCGCGACAGCAACGTGGCCAGCGCCGCGTGCAACACCATGAACATGCTGACGCCCCGGCTGGCCGCGAGTTCGCCTGCGGCGCGCCGGATTTCGGGTGCGATGGTGAACTCGACCCGGCCGCCGGTGGTCGACCGGCGCAGCGGGCGCGGGCGGTCCAGCGGCAGGTCGAGCTGGTCCGGCAGCCCGGCCAGCGCCGAACGCCAGTGCGTCAGTTGGCTACTCAGCGCACTCGCCGGATCGGATTCCGCGCCGAGCAGTTCGCGCTGCCACAGCGCGAAATCGGCGTACTGCACCGGCAGTGGTGACCACTGCGGCGCGGCACCGTCGGTCCTGGCCGACACCGCGGTCATCAAATCCCTGGCCAGCGGCGCGATCGACCAGCCGTCACCGCAGATGTGGTGCAGCACAAGCAGGAACACCCACTGGTCCGGTCCGGTGGTGTAGAGCGCGACCCGGATCGGGGCCTGGGTGCGCAGATCGAAACCGTATCCGGCGAATTCGGTGGCCAGCGCCGCGACATCGGCGCCGGTTGCGTCGATCGGGTCGAGGGTGAGCGGGATCTCGGCGGCCGGGTGGATCAGCTGGCACGGCCCGTCCGCGGATTCGGGGAAGGTGGTGCGCAGGCTCTCGTGCCGTTCGATCACGTCGACCAGACCGGCGCGCAATGCCTCTACGTCGAGCGCACCCTCGAGCCGGACGGCCAGCGGCATGTTGTAAGCCGCGGCATGTTCGGCGAACCGGTTGAGAATCCACAGCCGCTGCTGAGCCAGCGACAGCGGGATGCGCTCCGGCCGGGCAGCCGCGACGAGTTTCGGCGAGGCGACGTCGAGGGTGTGCGTGGCGAAGCACTGGGTGAGCGCGGCGATAGTCGACGCCTCGAACAGATCGCGAATGGTCAGCGCGGTGCCAAGCGCGGCATTGATCCGGGCGACCGCGCGCGCGGCGATCAGCGAGTTGCCGCCGAGGTCGAAGAAGCTGTCCTCGACGCCGACGTCGTCGGTGCCCAACACTTCGGCGAAGATGCCCGCCAGCACCCGCTCCACCTCGGTGCGCGGCTCGGCGATGGTGCTGCTCACCGCGCGAACACCCATCGCGGGCGCGGGCAGCGCCTTGCGGTCGATCTTGCCGTTGGCGCTGAGCGGCAACTCATCGAGTTCCAGCAGCGCGGACGGCACCATGTACGCGGGCAGGGTGCGGCGCAGCACGGTCAGCAGCGCGGCCGTGTCCAAGCGGGACTTCCCGGCGTCCGGCGCAGCGACGACGTAGGCGACCAGTTCGTCACCGTTGCGTCCGGCGTGTGCCACGCAGACCGCCCTGGCCACCCGGTCGTCGGCCAGCAGCGCCGCCTCGATCTCGCCGAGTTCGATGCGCAGGCCGCGGATCTTGACCTGGAAGTCGCTGCGGCCCATGTATTCCAGGACACCGCGCCGATCCGTCGAGAGCTGCCAGCGGGCCAGGTCGCCGGTGCGATACATCCGCGCGCCCGCGGTGAACGGGTTGGCCACGAAGCGATCGGCGGTCAGCTTGGGCTGGCCCAGGTAACCGCGGGCCAGTTGCACACCGGCCAGGTACAGCTCGCCCACCACGCCGGGCGGCACCGGCCGCAACCGCGAATCCAGCACGTAGGTCTGGGTATTCCACACCGGCGAGCCGATCGGCACGGTCGCCGGATCGGCCGGGCACGGCCAGTAGGTGACGTCGACCGCGGCCTCGGTCGGGCCGTACAGGTTGTGCAGCGCGGGCCCGTGCCGGGGGACGGCAGCCGGCGGGGTGGGTGAACGCAGTGCGGCGTGGAAGTCACGGACCGTCGCGGCGGGCAGCGCCTCACCGCTGCAGAAGACTTGCCGCAGGGCCGAGCAGCCGCGCACGTCGGTGTCGGTGACGAAGACCGACAGCATGGACGGCACGAAATGTGCCGTGGTCACGTTCTTTTCGGTGATGACCCGCGCGAGATAAGCCGGGTCGCGGTGACCGTCGTGCTCGGCGACTACCAGTCGCGCGCCGATCTGCAAGGGCCAGAAGAATTCCCACACCGACACGTCGAAGGTGGCCGGTGTCTTCTGCAATACCGCGTCGGCGGCGTCGAGCGGATACTCGTGCTGCATCCAACGCAGCCGGTTGACGATCGCGCGGTGGGTGACGCCGACGCCCTTGGGCTTTCCGGTCGAACCGGAGGTGAAGATGACGTAGGCCAGGTGGTCCTCGCGCAGCACGGTGGTGCGGTCGGCGTCGGTGATCGGATCGGCGGCATAGCCGGACAGGTCGACGGTGTCGATGGCGAGTGCGTCGATGGGCAGGGTGAGCTCGTCGCGGTCGGCGGTGAGCACGCAGACCGGTGCGGCCTGCCCGATGATCTGCTCGATCCGCTCGGCCGGATGCTCAGGGTCCAGCGGCAGGTAGGCCGCGCCCGATTTGACGATCGCGTACATGCCGACGACCAGGTCGAGGCTGCGGCGCAGGCACAGCGCCACCACCGTCTCCGGGCCCGCGCCACGCGCGATCAGCAGCCGGGCCAGCCGGTTGGCGCGGTCATCGAGTTCGCGATATGTCAGCGTCGCGGAGCGACTCGTTGGGGGGTGGTGGTCGGGTGACGGGTGGGCGAGCGTCGCGGAGCGACTCGTCGGGGGGTGGTGGTCGGGTGACGGGTGGGCGAGCGTCGCGGAGCGACTCGTCGGGGGGTGGTGGTCGGGTGACGGGTGGGCGAGCGTCGCGGAGCGACTCGTTGAGGGGTGGTGGTCGGGCGACGGGTGGGCCGGTGACTCGGCGGCGTACTCGAGGGCGACGGCCTCCGGGCAGCGGGCCACACGGTCGGCGAAGAGACCGGCCAGGGTGCCGTTGTGCGGCGCGGTCCGGGTGGCGTTCCAGTCATGCAGGACGCGGTCGCGTTCGACGTCGGTGATCGCGGTGAGCGTCTCGGCGAGGGTGTCCGGCGTGGCGGTGAGGAAGCGGGTGAGGAAGTCGAGGTAGCGCTCGTGATGGGTGGCGACCTCGGTCTCGTCGTAGAGCCGCGGGTTGGCCTCGAAATCGACGTGGATGCGGTTGCCGACGCCGTTGTACAGGTTGACCGACAGGTCCTCGACCGGCCCGGTGGCCAGCACGTTCAGCGAGCCGACCAGGCTGCCGAACTTCAGCTCGTTGTGGAACAACATGATGTTGACCATCGGGCCGAAGAAGCCGCGGGCGTCGCGGGAGTAGCCGCAATCGCGCCGGATGTCGTCGTGCCGGTAGCGCTGGTGCCGCAGCGCACCGGTGATCTGCAGTTCGGTGGCCTTCACCACGTCGGCGAGGGTGGTCTCGGCGGTGAACTTCAGCCGGATCGGCACGACGTTGGACACCACACCGGCCGAGCGGCGCAGCGAGACGGTGGTCCGCGCGGACACCGGCAAACTCAGCACCACGTCCGGATTGCCGGTCACCGAGCGCACATACGCGGCGAGCGCCGCGACGAACAGTGCCGAATTGGTGGTGCCGAACGCAGCCATCGCGGCGTCCATCGCGGACTGGCACCGGTCGTCGAGCACACCGGTGGCGGTCCGCCTACCCCCGTCGTGGGTGGCGGCGGTGACGGTGACGCCGCTGAGGCTCATCGGCTCGCCCGCGCCGGCCAGTTGCTCGAGCCAGTAGTCGCGGTCGGCGCGGAACCGGCTGGAATCCCGGTAGCGCAGCTCGTCGGCGTACATCTCGGCCAGCGGCGTCGCCCGGGAGGCCACCGGCTCGGTGTGGTTCTCCACCGCGGTGTAGATCTCCGCGGTGCGGGTGAGCGCGTTCATCGCACCGTATCCATCGATCACGATGTGATGGGCACGGGCGTACCAGATGTAGTCCGAATCCCCGGTCCGCAGTACGACATTCGTGGTGAGCGGGTCGCGCTCGAGATCGATCGGCGAGCTGGCGTGCTCGTTCATCCAGCGCACCGCCGCCGCGTGCGGATCGGCCTCCGCGCGCAGATCGACCCGCGCCCAGCCGGGCCGCCGGGTGGAATCGACCACCTGATGCGGGATTCCATCGATCTCCAGCAGCCGCACCTGTCCGACCTGCGTCTCCGCGCCGAAGCGCTCGATCGCGTAGAGCAGGCGGCCGACATCCAGGTCACCGCGGATCTCGACATACTGGGCGATCGTCAGTGGCACATCCGGACGAATCCGCTGCGCGTACCAGAGGGCCGTCTGGGCCGGCGACAAGACGAATGGTTGTGCCGAAGATTCGCCCGATGAACATTGGTCGACGCTGTCCGTGGCCAATGAACTCATCAATCACTCCGTTCTGCCGCTGTTCGACGCAACTCACCGAGCTATGCCCCACAGCAGGCGCGCAAGGCCGACCGTGGAACTTGATCCACGCCCTATGATTCGGAGCGTCTGATCGGCCGGATTGCCAACGTGGTGGATTTGTTTCACATCGCACGCTAACGGCGACAGCAAAGTTTGACCAGCAAACTTTTAGCTAACTACGCAAACCGCCCAGACTGCTCAGCGGAAATGCGCGGGAAATTGTGCGCTGACAAGCGCTTACGGCCACTCAAACGCCCGCTTGCGAACGCTTCGTTACATGACGAGTCAGCCACAGCAACCACAGAAAAAACCGGAAGACAGGTTATCTTCCCGAGACCTTCAGCCCGGAATATCGGCACTTTGTACGAGCCGGTCGGTCTTTTTTGCGGCCCTCGATGATCGCTTACGGACCATCACGACCGCCATGGCGGCGACGGTCATGGCCACGAAAACGCGCTCCGGCGCGGGCCCGACATGAGTAGCGAGAGTGTTGCTGGTGCGCAGCGGCAGGTCGGCGACCAAGGCGGCGGGCACGAACTGTGGACTTTCTTGCCGCACAGTGCCGTCCGCGCCGATGATCGCGCTGACGCCCGAGGTTGCCGCGACAACGAGGGCGCGGCCGTGCTCGACCGCCCTGATCCGCGACATCGCCAGCTGCTGGTAGGTCATCTCGCTGTCACCGAAGGTCGCGTTGTTCGTCGGCACCGTGAGCAGTTGGGCGCCCGCGCGCATCGCGTCCTCGAAGGCGCGGTCGAAGGCGACCTCGTAGCAGGTCGCCACGCCGATATCGATGCCGTCGGCACGCACCACCCCGTCGCCGTGGCCGGGCACGAAATATCCGGCCCGGTCGGCGTATTCGGAGAACAGCCGGAAGAACGAGCGCATCGGCAGGTACTCGCCGAACGGCTGGATGATCTTCTTGTCGTGCCGCTCCCCCGGGCCCGCGGCGCCGTTCCACACGATCACCGAGTTCGTCGTGGTGCGATCGCTGTTCACCAGCACGGCCCCGACCAGGATCGGCGCGCCGATCTGCGCGGATGCCTGGGTGATCAGCGCCGCGGCGTCGGTGTTGCGCAACGGATCGATGTCGGAGGAGTTCTCCGGCCAGATCACCACATCCGGCCGCTTCGCCTGACCCGCCTCGACCGCCCGCGCCAGTTCGATGGTGCGTCGAACGTGGTTGTCCAGCACGGCCCGTCGTTGCGCGTTGAAGTCGAGGCCGAGCCGCGGCACGCTGCCCTGGATCGCTGCGACGGTGATCGTCCGGTCGCCGTGGTCCGGATCGGGCAGGGCGGACCCGAGCGCCAGGCCCGCGATCGGCATGATCGCCAAGGCGACTGCCGCGGTGGCGAATCCGAGGCGCGGGTTCGCGGATCGACGTGCGGCCGAAGATCGGGTACGCAGCGTCGAACGCACCAGCAGGAGCACCGCCGCCGCGCCGGTTCCGGTGAGCGCCACCGCGAAGCTGACCAGTGGCGCACCGCCGATCGCGGCCAGCGCCAGGAACCATCCGTCGGCCTGCCCGAATGCCAAACGGCCCCACGGAAATCCGCCGAACGGGAAACTCGATCGCACCCACTCCGCGGTGACCCATGCCGAGGCCACCCACAGCGGCCAGCCGGGCAACGCCCCGACGAGCCGCGTCACCAGTCCGAACAACCCGATGTAGACCGCACACACCGCCGAAAGCGCCAGCCACGGCAGCGGTCCCACGTAGATCCCGGTCCACGGCAGCAGCGGTACGAAGAACGCGAGCCCGGCCAGGAATCCATACCCGAACCCGGCGCGCAGTCGTCCGGTTCCGCGCACGGTCAACGTGAGTACCGCGATACCCAGCGGCGCGAGGAACCACCACGGCCGGGGCGGGAAGCTGCCGAAGAGCAGCAGGCCGGCCAGCACCGCCGAGACCGAGCGCCACAGCACCGGATACCGGGTCGGCCCGTCGGCGAAGGACGAGAGTCGCTCACGCAGCACGGGTTGTCGCCTTCCCGTGCGGGTTCGTCGGGCCGACGCTTCCGGCCACAGCCTGTTCGGCGCTACCGAAATCGGCAGGAGGCGTGCCTCTCGGCGGCGCGCACGTCGCGGTAGTCAGGACTCCTGAATCGCGCAGCCGCGCGGGTCGGCTGCCTGGGGCGGCGCGTTCAGGCCTCATGGATGGTCACTCCACGGTGCACGGTACGCAAACAGGTCGGCAGCGGCGAATCCGATTCCAGCGGAGGCAATCCGGGCACGCGCGAGCGCGGGTCGGTCGACCAGCGCTGGACGGAGTCGGCGGCCGCGGCGACGACGAGTTGGTCGGCGTCCCACACCGCGTAGGAGGCGGGGGCGCCGGGGACCAGGGTGCCCGCAACCCCGTCCCGGACGCCACCGGCCCGCCAGGCGCCACGGGTGGCGGCGGCGAAGGCGGCGCGTGGCGACAGGGCGTGGCCGGGGGTGCGATGGTTGGCGGCGGCGCGGACCGCGGACCAGGGGTCGAGCGGGGTGACCGGGGCGTCGGAGCCGATGGCCAGCGAGATGCCCGCGGCAGCCATGGCGGCGAAGGGATTCAGCGCGGCGGCGCGTTCGGCGCCGAGGCGGGCGGCGTACATGCCGTCGGTGCCGCCCCACGCCGCGTCGAATCCTGGTTGGACGCTGGCGATGACGCCCCAGGAGGCGAGCTTGGCGATCTGGTCGGCGTCGAGGAGTTCGGCGTGTTCGATGCGGTGGCCGCGAGCGGCGACGGCGGGGCCGCCGAATCCGGTGACGACGCGGCCGAATCCGGCGATGATCGCGTCCATGGCCGCATCGCCGATGACGTGGAAACCGGCCTGGATGCCCGCCTCGGTGCAGGCGCGGACGTGGGCGGCGATGGTGTCGGCGTCGAGGTAGGCGCGACCGATGCCCGGGTCGTCGGCGTACGGGTCGCGCAGCCAGGCGGTGTGTGAGCCGAAAGAACCGTCGACGAACAGGTCGCCGCCGAGCGCGTGCACGCCGAGTTCGTCCACCAGTGCGCGCGCCTCGTCCGCGCTGTGCACTGCTTCGCCCCAGTACGCCCGCACCTCCACACCGTGCCGGAAGTCGAGCAGTTCGCGAATGTCGGTGCGCCCGGCGATTTCCGGGCCCGCGCATTCGTGCACCGCGACGATGCCGTGCGCGGCCGCGTGGTCCAGTGCGGCCGTCCTGGCCCGATCCCGTTGTGCCCGATCCAATTCCGCGAGCACCGCGGTCCGCACCAGGTGGTGGGCGGCCGCGCGCACCGGCTCGCCGCGGGTGAATCCGTCGGTGGCGGTGACCCGGGGCAGCGTGTCGAGCAGGGCCGAGGACACCACGGCGGAGTGCGCGTCTACCCGGGCCAGGTACACGTGCCGTGCGCCCGCCGCCTTGTCGATCTCCTCGATCGTGGGCGGGCGGCCCTCCGGCCAGGTGGTTTCGTCCCAGCCGTCGCCGAGAATCGCGCCATCGGGGTGGGCTGCGGCGAAGTCGCTGAGCAGGGCCAGGCAGTGGTCGAGGGAGCGGGCCGCCGACAGGTCGAGTCCGGTGAGTTTCAGTCCCAGCGCGGTGACGTGCACGTGCGGGTCGACGAACGCGGGTGCCACGAAAGCGCCATCGAGATCGATGATCTCGGCGTCCGGGTGCAGCGCCCGGCCCGGCTGTTCGGCGCCGAGCCAGACCACGGTTCCGTCGGTTACCGCCATCGCCGTCGCGTCGGGGGAACTAGAACTGTAGAAGCGACCGCCGATCAGCAACTGGGTACTCACGACTCCACCTCGCTGACGCTCGGTTCCGTCGTGCGTACGCCCACTGTGCCGATGGTTCGCTCACTCACGAGTGACCAGTCTGCCGTACGCCCGATTCAGGCGTTCAGGTCAGCCGTTCAGTATCGGCTGCGGTGCCACGTCCTCCGGACATGCCAGCACCGTCATCACTTCGGCGAATTGCGACGGACCGCCGGACCCGCGACCCGGTCCGGGCCTGCATCCCGCTTCGACGGCGATCAGTTCCAGCCGCAATGCGGCGGCGGTGAATCCGGAAATCGATTGTCCGGCAGCAGCCGCCGCTTTCTTCACTGCGGCGGCTAGCTCCTCGCTCACCGTGATGGTGAGTTGCTCGGTGGCCATCGCGCCACCATAGTCCTGTTTTGCCCGGAACCCTAGCGTTCGCGAGGACCTTTACTACTCGTTGGTAATCGGGACACTACGGCTTGGTAATCGCACGGTGGGCGTTGCCCTGGCCGTCGTCGTACCACTGCTGCACGACAACGCCGTCCACCACCTCGTCGCCGTCGATCACCACCCCGCGATACGGGACGGCGGCGGCCAGCTTGCCGAACCGGCGTGCGGCGAACGCGGTGACCAGCGGACGCACCAGGAACCGCGTCGGCGGCAACAGCAAAAGCAGCCCGAACAGCGAGGTGACCAGGCCGGGCACGAACATCAGCACCCCGCCCGCCGCGACCAGCGCGCCGTCGGCCACCGCGGTACCCGGCGCAATCTCGCCACGCCCGGCCCGCCGGAACTGCTCGAACACCCGCCGCCCCTGCGCACCGACCAGCAGCATGCCCGCGGTCGATCCGGCGATCAACAGCAGGATGGCGGGCAGCACACCGAGCCACTGGCCGACGGCGACCAGCGCGGCGATCTCGGTGATCACATAGAGGACGAATACTAGGGCGGGCATGGCGATCCTTTCGGACGATCTACCTCTTGCAACGCCCGACGCCCCCGTTTTTCTCCCGATTCCGCCTGAGAGCCCGCTGAGACCTGCTAACCGCCGGGGCGGACCAGGCCGGTTTCGTAGGCCAGCACTACGGCCTGAACTCGGTCGCGGAGGCCGAGTTTGGTGAGTACGCGGCCGACGTGGGTTTTGACTGTCGCCTCGGAAAGGAAGAGCTGCTCGGCGATTTCGGCGTTCGAGCGGCCTGCGGCGATCTGCTCGAGTACTTCGCGTTCGCGGGCGGTGAGCACGTCGAGGACGCCGGGGTCGCGCATGCGGGCCGGGTCTTCGGCGATGAGCCGGTCCAGTAGGCGCTTGGTCACCTTCGGGGACACCACCGCGTCGCCGCCGGCCACGCTGCGGATGGCGGAGATCAAGTCCTCCGGCGGGGTGTCCTTCAGCAGGAAGCCGCTGGCTCCGGCGCGCAACGCACCGAGGGCGTGTTCGTCGAGGTCGAAGGTGGTCATCACGAGCACGCGGCAACCGTGCCCCGCTTCGACGATCCGGCTGGTCGCGGTGACACCGTCCACCACGGGCATCCGCACATCCATCAACACCACATCGGGCCGCAACTCCGCCGCCCGGCTGACCGCGGCCGCCCCATTCGCCGCCTCCCCGATCACCTCGATGTCCGGGTGCGCGCCGAGCACCATCTTCAACCCCATACGCATGAGTTCCTGGTCATCCACAACGAGAACGGTGATCGGCACGCCCCTAATCTAACGTGCCTACCCCCGCACCTCTGCTTGCCCGCCGCGGCTACTCCGGGAAGCCGGGGTTGAGGGGGATGGTGGCTTGGACTTGCCAGGCGCCGTCGGGGGAACGGCCGGTTTCCAGGGTGCCGCCCAGGACGGCGATGCGTTCGCGCATGCCGACCAGACCCATGCCGCTGCCTTTGATGCGGATCGCGGGCTCGTCGAGGGGGACGCCGCCGGTGTCGGTGATGTCGACGGTCACGTCGGTGTCGCGGCGGCGAATCCGCACCCACGCCTTGGGGTGCGGGCCCGCGTGCCGCAAGGTGTTGGTGAGCGATTCCTGCACGATGCGGTGCACACCGAGGCTGACCTCCGGCGCGATGTCGTCGAGTTCGCCGGTCAATTCGAGTTCCACGGCCAGGCCGGTGCCGCGCATCATCTCGACCACCTTCGCCAGACCCGCGGTCCCGTGCTGGGGCAACTGGTCGGGCGCGTGTTCGGTGCGCAGCAGTGCGACGGTCCGGCGCAATTCGCGCAGCGCCTCCCGCCCGGTGCCCGCGATGGTGGTGAGCGCCTGCTCGGCCGCGTCGGGATCGCGGCGCAGCGCATATCGCGCACCATCGGCCTGCACGATGATCACGCTCACCGCGTGCGCGACCACGTCGTGCAATTCCCGTGCGATGCGCGTTCGCTCGGCGGAGACCGCGTCGTGCGCCCGGCGCTCCTTGTCGTAGTCGGCGACCGCGAGCCGCGCCGCGACCTCGGTGTCGTAGGCATGCCGCGCGCCGATGAATTCCGCCAAGGTCCAGCACAGCGCGAAGAACATCACGGTGAAGATGCCGTCGCTGGCCGGTTTGTCCGCCACCGCCGCGTACGACAACACACTGTCGACCACCAGACCGGCCGCGAACCACAGCCCGTCCCGCCGCCCGACGTAGGCGACCAGCGTGTAGAGCATGATGCCGAGGCTGAACAAAGTGATGTGCTCGGCCTTGTGGTCGTCGGTCACATACTGCACCGCGGTCGCGGTGAACGACAGCAGCAGCGTCACCGCCGACATCGCCTTCGGGTATATCCGCCGGAACACCAGCGGCAGCGGCAAGAACACCCCGATCGCGAGAAACGCGACCTTGCTCTCCGCGGTGGTGACCCCGAAGACTTCGAGCACGAACAGGACGAACGCCAGCATCGAATCCGCAACGATGGGCTTCCCGCGAAGCCACAGACTGAACCGACGCACGACTTCAGCCTAGGTCTACCGTCCGGTATCCCAGCGCACCCGCCGCGTGCCGCTTCCGCCACGGTCGCACTCGGCAGTGTGTGCCGCACACATCAGCGTCCGGTCGAGCCGCGGTCATGCACCGAGTGCGCCCGCACTGGACTGCTAACTGGTCCTGGACACCCGATCTGGTTGGCTGACCGCGTGCAGATCGGCGATTGGGTGGTGTTGTTGACCGCGGCGACGGCCGCGGGCTGGGTGGACGCGGTGGTCGGCGGCGGCGGCTTGATCATCCTGCCGACGCTGTTCCTGGTAGCGCCGACCATCACACCGCAGACCGCGCTCGGCACCAACAAGATGGCCGCGGTGGCAGGCACCGGCGCCTCGGTGGTGACCTTCGCCAGGAAGGTCCCGATGCGCTGGCGGGTGCTGCTACCGGCCGCGGCGATCGCCGCGGTCACCTCAGGAACCGGTGCCGCCGCGGTGTCGTTGATCGACCGCGACCTGTTCATTCCGATCGTGATGGTGGTGCTCGTCGCGGTCGCGGTATTCGTCACGCTGCGCCCGTCGATCGGCGTCACCCTCGCCACCCATCCGCCGACGCGGCGCAAGTTCATTCTCACGATCGCGCTGGCCGCGGGCCTCGTCGGCTTCTACGACGGCCTGCTCGGTCCCGGCACCGGCACGTTCCTGATCATCACCTTCGCCACCCTGCTCGGCACCGAGTTCGTCCGCGCCGCCGCGATGGCCAAGGTGATCAACTGCGGCTCCAATGTCGGCGCGCTGATCTTCTTCGGCGCCACCGGCAACATCCTGTGGGCGCTCGGCGCGGCCATGGCGGTGGGCAATGTGGCGGGCGCGATCGTCGGCTCGCACATGGCGTTGCGCAATGGCGCGAAGTTCGTTCGCGTCGTGCTGCTGGTGGTGGTCGTCGGGATGGTGATCCGGCTGGGCTGGCAGCAGTTCGGCTGATCAGGCCCGCGTTTCGACCTGCGACGCGAGCCACGGCTTCAGCACCCGGGAGGTCGTCTCGTGGATCCGCTTGTGCAGCCGCTCCCCGTCCTCCGTACCGTTCAGCGGCTGCTGGAACAGCACGGTGAGCGCACCGGATACCGCGCCGACGACCGCACCGACCAATGCCGCGGCACCGACCTCGTCCAGTTCGGCCGGAAACGCCACATGCAACTGACGGGCAATCTCCCGCTGCGCGACCAGCTGCGCGTGCGCGGCCCGGCCACTCACCGATGGCACGGTGCGCGACACCTGCGCGCGCAACGCGGCGATCCGAGCGTTCAGGTCGTCGACCAGATGCTCGCCGGGATTGTCCCCGGCCGCGCGCAATGCCCGCAGCAACACCTCGACCGGCCGCTCCCCCGGCCGCCGGCTGGCGATCGCGGCCACCGCGGCGCGCACCCGTTCGTCCGTCTCCGGGAAGAGTAATTCTTCCTTGCTGGCGAAGTAGTTGAAGAAGGTGCGGGTCCCGACATCGGCCACCGCGGCGATGTCGGCCACCGTCGTTTCTTCATAGCCTCTCGTCTCGAAAAGCTCTACGGCTGCCTCGAGCAGGGCTCGGCGGGTACGTTCGCGTTTGCGGTCACGAAGGGCGGATGGCGGCACGCGGGCACAGTACGGCATTTCGCGAGGCAGACGCGGTAAGCGCAGGTTCCGCGCGTGCCGTTCACCCCGCCCACCGGCCTGCGGTTCATTCTGTGCCACTGTGCATTTCATGCTGGTTTGCACTCGATGCAAGATGGCACGGCGTGTATTCGCGGCAGGCGCAGGTGCACTACCACCCGACCGACTAGGTTGGACCGAGTGAGCATCGCGACTTCCAAGGATGTGGACGCCGAGTTCCTCGACCTGCCACTGGCCGCGCTCGCCGACGCCGCATTGACCGCGGCGAAGGCGGCGGGCGCCGAGCACGCCGACCTTCGGGTGCATCGGCTGGTCACCCAGTCGATCCGGCTGCGTGATGGGCGGGTCGAGTCGATCTCCGACAACGCCGAGCTCGGTTTCGCGGTCCGGGTGATCGTCGACGGGACGTGGGGTTTCGCCTCGCACGCCGCGCTGACCCCGGACACGGCCGTCGAGGTGGCCCGTACCGCGGTGACGGTGGCGACGACCTTGCGCGCACTCAACCGCGAACGGGTCGAACTCGCCGACGAGCCGATCTACGACAACGTGTTCTGGGTATCGGCCTACGACCTCGACCCGTTCACCGTGCCGACCACCGACAAGGTCGCACTGCTGCAGGACTATTCGGAACGACTGTCCGGCGCGGACGGCGTCGACCACGTCACCGCGGGCCTGCTGCAGGTGAAGGAACAGACCTTCTACGCCGACACCGCGGGCTCGACCATCACCCAGCAGCGGGTCCGGCTGCATCCGCAGCTCGAGGCGACCACGGTCGACTCCGCGGCGGGCGTATTCGAAACGATGCGCACGCTGGCCGCCCCGGCAGGCCGCGGCTGGGAGTACGTCACCGGCGCCGACGGAATCTGGGACTGGCAGGGCGAACTCGCGCGCATCCCGGAATGGCTCGCCGAGAAGGTGAAGGCGCCGACCGTCACCGCGGGCCCGACCGACCTGGTCATCGACCCGAGCAACCTGTGGCTGACCATCCACGAGTCCATCGGCCACGCCACCGAGTACGACCGGGCCATCGGTTACGAATCCGCCTACGCGGGCACCTCGTTCGCCACCCCCGACAAGCTCGGCACCCTGCAGTACGGCACGCCGATCATGCACGTCACCGGCGACCGCACCGAGACGCACGGCCTGGCCAGCGTCGGCTACGACGACGAGGGCGTCGCCGGACAACGCTGGGATCTGGTGCGCGACGGCATCCTGGTCGGCTACCAACTCGACCGGGTCTTCGCCCCGCGCCTCGGCCTTGACCGCTCCAACGGCTGCTCCTACGCGGACTCCGCGCACCACGTCCCGATCCAGCGGATGGCGAACGTCTCGCTGCAACCCGACCCCGAGCGCGACACCAGCACCGAGGAACTCATCTCCCGGGTCGACAACGGCCTCTACATCGTCGGCGACAAGTCCTGGTCGATCGACATGCAGCGCTACAACTTCCAGTTCACCGGCCAGCGGTTCTTCCGGATCCGCGACGGCAAGCTGGACGGCCAGGTTCGTGACGTCGCCTACCAGGCGACCACCACCGACTTCTGGGGCGCCATGGAGGCGGTCGGCGGGCGGTCCACCTGGCAGCTCGGCGGCGCGTTCAACTGCGGCAAGGCGCAACCCGGCCAGGTCGCGGCGGTCAGTCACGGCTGCCCGTCGGTCCTGGTGCGCGGCATCAACATTTTGAACACCCGGACGGAGGCGGGACAGTGAGCGTGCACGTTATTGCCGCGGGCGAGGTCGTCGAGCGGGCGCTCGCCCTGTCCCGCGCCGACGAGGCGATGGTCATCGTCACCGACGCATATGACGCGTCGCTGCGATGGGCTGGGAATTCGATGACCACCAACGGGTCGTCGGTGTCGCGGGAATGGTCCGTCGTTTCGATATTCCGCGACGGCCCGCATTCGGCGCGCGTCGGCACCATCGGTTCCACCAGCGTCGACCCCGCCGAAATCGAAGCGGTGGTGCGCCGGAGCGAGCAGGCGGCCCGCACCGCCGAACCCGCCAGGGACGCGATGCCGCTGCTCGAACCGGACGCTCCGGTCGACGACTGGACCGACCCGCCGGGCAGCACCGGCATCGAAGTGTTCACCGACCTCGCCCGCGACCTGTCCACCGGCTTCGACAACAGCGACCGTCTCTACGGTTTCGCCCACCACACGATGCACACCACCTGGCTGGGCACCTCGACCGGACTTCGGCGGCGCTTCGTCCAGCCCACCGGGTCGGTGGAGATCAACGGGAAGCGTGGCGAGGGAGCCGACTTGGCGAGCGCCTGGGTCGGTGTCGGCACCGCCGACTTCACCGACGTCGACGTGCCGGGCATGCTCACCGAGCTGTCCCGGCGCTTGGACTGGGCCAAGCGCAAGGTCGACCTGCCAGCGGGCCGCTACGAAACCCTCATGCCGCCCTCCACCGTCGCCGACCTGATGATCTACATGAACTGGGAGATGGAGGGTCGCGGCGCGCACGAGGGTCACACCGCGTTCTCCCGCGCGGGCGGCACCCGAATCGGCGAGCGGCTCACCGACATTCCGCTGACGCTCTACTCGGACCCGAGCGCGAGCGGGCTGGAATATCAGCCGTTCGTCGCGACTTCCGCGTCCTCCCAGGCGATGTCGGTCTTCGACAACGGCCTGCGTGCCGAGCGGGTCGACTGGGTGCGCGAGGGCGTCATCCAATCGCTGGTCTACCCGCGCGCCACCGCCGCCGAATTCGACGCTCCCACCACGGTTCCCGGCGAAAACCTGCTACTCACCGGCGGCTCCGACGCCTCGCTCGACCAGATGATCGCCCGCACCGAACGTGGCCTGCTACTCACCACGCTCTGGTACATCCGCGAAGTGGACCCGGCCAGCATGCTGCTCACCGGGCTGACCCGCGACGGTGTCTACCTCATCGAGAACGGCGAAGTCACCGCCGCGGTCAACAACTTCCGCTTCAACGAGAGTCCGCTGGACCTGCTGCGCCGCACCACCGAGGCGGGGGCCACCGAGATCACTCTCCCCCGCGAGTGGAAGGACTGGTTCACTCGAACGGCCATGCCGCCCTTGCGAATCCCCGACTTCCACATGTCCTCGGTCAGCCAGGCGACCTGATCACCCGACGGGGTCCTCGCCCTGCGGCTTGCCCGGTCAATCGGACATTCGGTACTCCCCCGCCTCGAGCCGTTCCAGGACACCGTCGGTCCAGCCAGCGAGGTTCCCGAAGACGCTGCTCCACAGTTCCAGCAGGTCCGTCGAGTGCGGCGGCTCGTCGCGACCGGGGAAACTCGGGATCATCTCGAGCAGTCCGGTGCGGACCTCCTCGCTGCGGCGCCGTTGCTCCCGCAGCTTCTCGATCACGTGCGCGCGGGGCAGTGCGTCCATGAACGCGATGCCCGCGCCGAGCTCCTCCATGTCGATGCTGACCAGCGCCTCGTCCATCAACTTCAGGAACTCGGCTTCGCCGTCCTCGGTCAGCTGGAACAGCGTGCGGCCTGGCCCCTCGCTACTGCCCTCGGTGCCGTACGCGCTCAGCTTGCCTTCCTGGGTCAGCTGTTTCAGCGCGTGATAGATCGAACCCGGTTTGACGTTCGTCCACGTTTCGGCACGCCAGGACAGTAATTCGCGCCGCACGGCGTAGCCGTAGGTGGGCTGACGCAGGCGCATCACCCCCAGCACCAACAGGCGCACAGCCGACATGGACGACCTCCTTCAGATAGGAAATTTCTACAGTAGTCAAACTTGACTTCCGCGCCGCACCGACTCTAATCTCGGGTAGTCAAAATTGATTACCGCAGGTAGTGGGAGGATTTCATGGGCGACACGGTGGTACCGGTGATGTGGGGCGGCAACCTGACCGAGACGCTCGAGTTCTATCGGGTACTCGGCTACAAAAAGACCTATGAGCAGACCAGCCCCTACGTCTACGGCTCGGTGGAACGCAACGGCTACGAACTGAACTTCTACCGCGACAAGAAGGACGGCCGCAGCGCCGAGGAGATCGATTACGGCTGCCTGGTCTACGTGGACGAGGTGGCGACCTTGCATGCGGAATTCAGCGCCGCATTGCGCGAGCACTACGGCAAAATCCCCGCGCGTGGCATCCCGCGCATCAGCCGCTTCCGTCCGGGCCAGACACGCTTCACCGTGGTCGATCCCGGCGGGAACTCGATCACCTACATCCAACGCGACGAACCGGAATACGAGTACGGCGGTTCCCGCAAACTAGAAGGGCTGCAACGGGTTCTGGACAACGCGCGGATCCTGCGCTTCTCCAAGGAGGACGACGAGGCGGCCCGCAAAACCATCGAGTCCGGACTGCGCCGCTTCGCCGCCACCGCGTCGACGCTCGACAAAGCCCATGCGTTGGCCGAGCTCGCGGAACTGGCTGTGGCGATGGGCAATTCGGCCCGTGCCGCCGAATTGCGCGGCGAGATAGCGGGACTCGATCTCACCGACGATGAGCGGGCCGAGATCGCGAAGCACCTCGAGATTGCCACGAACCTGCAGCAGTGGCTGGACGACTCCGAGTAGTCCCGACCCGGATGGTGGCCCCCTCGGCCACCATCCGCAAGGACCTACGCCGCGCGGGTCAGCACGTCCGGACCGTCTTCGGTGATGGCTACGGTGTGTTCGGAGTGGGCAGTGCGGGAGCCATCGGCGGAACGGAGGGTCCAACCGTCCGGGTCGGTGATGATGCGGGCGGTGGTGCGGGCGAACCAGGGCTCGATGGCGATGGCGAGGCCGGGGCGCAGTCGATAGCCGCGGCCCGGGCGGCCATAGTTGGGCACGTGCGGATCCTCGTGCATGGTCCGGCCCAGTCCGTGACCGCCGAATTCCGTGTTCACCGGGTAGCCGTAGTCGCGTGCGACAGCGGAGATGGCGGCGGAGATGTCGCCGATGTGGTTGCCCGGCACCGCAACCGAGATTGCCGCGGCGAGTGCCTCCTCGGTGGCCCGCACCAGACGCAGGTCCTCCTCGGCCGCGGCGCCGACCACGACGGTGGTCGCCGCATCACTGACCCAGCCGTCGATGCCGACAGCCAAGTCCATGGTGAGCACATCACCGTCGCGCAGCTGGTAGTCGAACGGAAGCCCATGCAGCACCGCGTCGTTGACCGAGAGGCAGACGGTATTGCGGAACGGGCCACGGCCGAACGACGGCGAGTAATCCCAGTAGCAGGACTCCGCGCCGCGCTGCCGAATCCGCTCGCGCACATGGGCTTCCAACTCCAGCAGGTTCACCCCCACCTGGGCGAGCCCGCGCAGCTCGCCCAGCACCTCGGCAACGAACTGCCCGGTGACCCGCATCCGCTCGATCTCACCGGGCGTCTTCAACTCCACCATCAATTTCCCCTATCTCGGTATTTTAATACCACCGTAGCGCTTGCGGTATTTAAATACCAGCCATACTCTGATCACATGGTCCGTCTCCCGTTGACCCCGGCTCAGATCGACGCAGGTCGTCGCCTCGGCACCGCCCTGCGCGCGGCCCGCGCCGACCGCGACCTCGCCGACGTCGCCCGCGCGGCGGGCATCTCGCCGGAAACACTGCGCAAGATCGAGACCGGCCGCCTCCCCTCCCCCGCCTTCGGCACGGTCGTCGCGCTCAGTCTCGTCCTCGGCCTCCCCCTCCAAGACCTCGCCGACACCTGGCGCGCCGCAGGCCTCGCCCAATCCGCCTGACCATGATCAACGGGACGTGGTGGTGGCATCGTGATCATGAGCCGTTCGGCTGCCGGGTGATGGCGAGGCCGACGGAGCCGTCGAGGCCGCGGAACAGCTTGTGCAGTTTGATGAGGACCGTGCCGATGATGCCGTACTTGCGGGAGACGAGATCGCGGACCCGCTGAGTGCCCTCGGCGTCGAGGAGCGTTGCGGTGCCCGTGAATACCTCGTCGCCCTTCGGGCGTCCGCGCGCGTCCGACTGCTGCAATGTCACGTCGGGAGTGCGCCGGATGCGCTTGACCTTCCAGGTCTTCGAGTTGGTCCAGACGACGATCCGGTCGCCGTCCGGCGCCACCCACACCGGCGTGCCCACCGGGGTGCCGTCCTTCTTGTAGGTCGTCAGCAGCGCGAATTTGCTCGCGCCCAGCTCGTTCCATGTCATATCGAGAACGGTAGGCCGCCGGGTCGGGCGCAGCATCCGTCCACGGACTCAATTTCGCAGTACGCGCGGCGACGTACCGGCCGGTCCGCGCCCGCCGGTACGACTCAACCTCGATAGGCGCGGAAGAAGGAGCGCACGTCGTCGACGAACAGCTGCGGCTGCTCCAGCGCGGCGAAGTGCCCGCCTTCCGCGTACTCGGTGAAGTGCTCGATATACCCGCCCGGGTTCATCACCCGCGCCATCAACGGATTCGTGTTGAAGACGGCCCACCCTTGCGGCACGCCCGACGGAGCAGTCCAGGCCATGCCGGAATGCGCGGTCTCCCAGAGGAACTGGGCGGCGGAAGCGCCGCTGCGGGTGAACCAGTAGATGCTGATATTGGTCAGCAGCAGATCACGGTCCACCGCCTCGCCACCCGAGCGAGCCGGGTCGGTCCAGACCTGGAATTTCTCAGCGATCCAAGCCAATTGAGTGATCGGTGAGTCGGTCAACGCGGCGGCGATCGCGTTCGGCTGGGTGGACTGGAGCACCAGGTAACCCTTCTGTTCCGACCACTGCACTTGCGCGGCTTTGATCTGCGCCAACTCGGCATTGGTGAGACCGTCCGGCATCGGCAGTTGCTCACCCACCAGACCGAGCATCCCCTGGTCGCTGTTCACATGCGTCGCGATGACCCGCTCCGGATAGTTCGCGGCCAGCCGGCCGGTCACTCCCGCCCCCACATCGCCGCCTTGCGCCACGAACTTCTCGTAACCGAGCCGCGTCATCAGTTCCGCGAAAGCCTCTGTCGTCCGTGCCAACTCCCACCCGGTCGACGCCAGCGGTGTGGAGAACCCGAACCCCGGCAGCGACGGAATCACCACATGAAACGCGTCCGCCGCATCGCCACCGTGCGCGATCGGATCCGTCAAAGGTCCGATCAGATCGAGGAATTCGACCACCGAACTCGGATACCCGTGCGTGATCAGCAGCGGCACCGCCCCGGACTGCGCCGACCGCACATGAATGAAATGAATCGTCTGCCCGTCGATTTCGGTCGTGAACTGGTCATGCGCATTGAGCTTCGCCTCCTGCACCCGCCAGTCGAACCCATCCCGCCAGTACTCGGCCAGTTCCGCCAGGTAGGCAGGCGCTATGCCACGCCGCCAATCGTTTTCGGTCCCCGGTACCGCATGCGGCAGCCGCGTGTGCGCGAGCCGATCGCGCAGCTCATCGAGCTCGGCCTGCGGAATGTCGATGCGGAAGGGGCGGATCGCTGTGTTCGTCATGAGAACTACTCTCGCGGCAATCGCGGAAGACCTACTTCCGCATTAGCCCGGTCCAGGCAAGTTTTTTGGTTTCCGGTATCCAACGTATTCGGTTGCGCTGAACCCGATCGCTTTCTAGTGATACATTCCTAGATGCGCATATCTACGTGAGAGCATGCCTTATGGAACCTTCGACCGCCCAGCCGCGCGTAGCGGGTGTCGGCAATCAGCCCGTGCACCCGGCGCCACATGGGCGTCCGGGTGCACGGCAGCTATCAATTGCTCAGGCGTACAGGGACTTTCCGGTCTCCAGCAGGGTCTTCAGATCGCTCAACGTCTGGTTCCAGCCGCCGCCCGCGCCCGGCAGCTGACCGCCGCATTGGGCCGCGGTCTGCGGTGCCCCGGTCACATCGTGGGTGACGGTCAGCACCGAGACGCCGTCACCCCCTTCTTCGATCTCGTAGGTGAGCCGGGTGAAGTCTTCGCCGAGAAACAGTGCGCGCCAGGTCTGTACGAGCCGACGCGGCGGGTCGGCCTCGATCACCTCGCCGTCGATCACCACATTCGGCGCACCGAGCTCTTTCATCGCGGCACTGGCCAGCCCACGGAACGCGCCGCCCGGACGCAGGTCGTATTCGACCGGTGCCTGGTAACCGAATTTCACGGTCCACTCCGGCTTGGTGATGGCGTCCCAGATCGCCTGCGGGGTCGCCTTGATGTAGACCCGATAGACGTTCACGGTGCGGGCCGTGGTGTCGGCTCCTGATGTCATGGCTTGCTCCAGTTCGTACTTGAGGTCGACGAGCGCTGCCGCGGCCCGCTCGGTGTATTTGCCGATCCACCGGTCGTGGATCAGCCGGATCGGCACCGGATTGAGGAAGTGCAACTTCTCCCGGCCCGAGCGGCGGGTGACCACCAGCCCCGCGTCCTCGAGCACCCGTAGATGCTTCGCGACACCGAATCGGGTCATCGCCAGCTCCGACTCCAACTCCCCCAGCGTGCGACCGTCGCGGGCGAACAGCAGGTCGAGCAGGAACCGGCGACTCGGATCGGCGAGCGCTTTGAACGCCAGGTCGTCATCTGCCACCTCACGACAATATGTGACCAAATGGTCACATGTCAACGGCGAGCGTTCTCTCGCGAGCGGAGCTCGAGTGGTGCGGCGAGCCGCTAACTGTCGACGTGCACGTGTGGCCGTCGGCCCGGGACCCGCTCGGCGCGGCGCAGGATTTCCCTGGTGACCGGCGCGTCCTCGCCCTCGCCGACGAACAGGAACTTCAGCAGGTTGACGATCGGATTGCCTTCGGACCATTCGAAATAGACATGAGGTTGCAGGCCGGTGTGGTCACGGATGGAGAGCAGAATCGCGGCGATCGAGTTGGGGACGGCCGCCGCCTCGACCCGGAGAATCCGATAGCGGCCCACCTCGACACCGGTCACCCGCAGATCGGTGCTGAACTCGGAGGGGTCCTGCACGATGACCTCGAGGAAGAGGATCCGATCACCCTTCGGGATGTGGCTTTCCCAGCACTGCTGCGCCTCTTTCCGGGCGTACTCGTCCGGCCCGCGGTGCTCGAAGTCGTGGGTGACGATCCGGATCACCCCGGCCGCCGCCGCCTCATCGAGAAACCGGCGTGCGGTCTCGTCGAACGTCACCTCGATGGCGCGCAACTCGAAGGCGCGCCGGACCCGGGACGCGAACGACACCACGATGATCGTGACGATGAACAGCGACGCCAGTTGCACCCCTTCGGGTCGCTCGAAGATGTTCACGATCGTCGTGTAGACGAACACCGCCGCAACCGTGCCGAACCCGAACACTTTGGCGCGCTCCCCCTTTCGCGCCGCCGACAGGGTCACCGCGACGGCGGCGGAGGTGATCAACACCAGCACGCCGGTCGCGTACGCCGCGCCCTGCGCATCGACGTCGGCATCGAAATACCAGGTGATGCCGAACGCGATCACCGCGAACACCAGCACGAGGGGCCGCACCGCCCGCGCCCACTCGGGCGCCATCCCGAACCGGGGCAGGTATCGCGGTACCAGATTCAGCAGCCCGGCCATCGCCGAGGCGCCCGCGAACCACAGGATCGCGATCGTGCTCACGTCGTAGATCGTGCCGAAGGCGTTGCCCAGGTATTCGTGCGCCAGATACGCGAGCGCACGGCCGTTCGCCGCACCGCCGCTCTGGAATTCCCGTTCCGGAATGAGCACGACGGTGATGAAGCTGGAGACGATCAGGAACGCACTCATGATCAGCGCCGCGGTGGTCAGCAGTTTGCGCGCACCCGCGATCCGGGTGACCGGATCGTCCTCGGATTCCCCTGGTGCGCCGGCGATCTGCGGCATCACCGCAACCCCGGTCTCGAAACCGGACAAGCCGAGCGCCAGCTTCGGAAAGACCAGCAGCGCGATACCGACCATGGCGAGGACATCACCGTGCTGCGTGGTCATCGCGTGCGTCCAGTCCACGATCAGCCCGCTCGCGGTGAACACCTGCCACAGCCCGACCGCGGCGACCACCACGTTCAGCGCCAAGTACGTGCCGACCAGCGCGACCGCGATGCCGATCGCCTCACCGAACCCCTTCAGGAACACGGCTGCGAGCAGCCCGAGCAGGATGAAGGTAATGAGCAGCGGATGATCGTGCAGCGGCGCGGGCGTGAACGGATTCTGCACGATATGCGCCGCGCCGTCGGCGGCGGACAGCGTCATCGTGATGATGAAATCCGTTGCCGCGAAACCCAATAGCACCAGGATGAACAGCTTGCCCGTCCACTTGGACAGAAACCGGCTGAACATCGCCAGCGAACCACCACCGTGCGGGCTCTCCCCGGCCACCCGCCGGTACACCGGCAACGCGCCGAGCAACGTCAGGGCGACGAGCACCAGCGTCGCCAACGGTGAGAGCACGCCGGCGGCGACCGCCGCGATCCCCGGCTGATAGCCCAGTGTCGAGAAGTAGTCGACACCGGTCAGGCACATCACCTTCCACCAGGGCCGCTGCTGATCGGGGGCGTCGACCCGGCGGTGCGGGCCGGGATGGCGGGCGTGCTGCTCGTCGTCGGCGCCGGCCAGCAGCCAGGACGAGAGCTTCTCCGAGGTGGTCGTCACCGAACTCCTGAGCGTCGGTCCGGTCGCCCGGAGTCCCGTCCAGATCCGAGAACAATCTACGCGGGCCAGGTCGCCACCGAAGGCAACGACAGACCCGCCACCGTGGTGTCGCGCTTGCCCACCGACCGCGAGCGCGACGCCCATTTCCCGACGTCGGCCCCGGCCCAGTCCTTACCCTGAGGACAAGGGTTCCCTCGACGTACGCGGAGGACACCGATGATCGAGACCGCGGTCCTCATGATCGACCTCCAGAACACCTACATCGCCGACGACGGTGTCCGCGACGCATTGGGCTGGCCGCCGATCTGGCGACTCGACGAGGTGGTCCGCGAATGCGCCGACCTGGCCGTTCACGCGCGCCGCCGGGAACTTCCGATCATCTACTCGCGCATGGTCCCCGCTCCGGCCGGGTCGGTCGGCATCGGTCCGCGCCCACGCCGCCATCTCCAACATCGCAGGCATCTGGTGCCGAAACTGGCCACCGAGCACCGCGAATGGAAGACCCGGATCCTGGATGCCGTCACGCCACAGCAGGGCGACCTGGTCCTGTTCAAAACCCGGCACAGCTTCTTCGCCTACACCGAACTGGAGCCACTGCTGCGCAACCTGGGCGTGCACCGGCTGGTGGTCGCGGGCCTGCAGACCAATGTCTGCATCGAAGCCACCGTGCGCGCCGCCCTGGAACGCAACTTCGAGGTCGGCGTGCCGGACGACGCCGTCACCACCGACGGTCCGGCGCTGCACTACGGCTCACTGAATGCCATGCGCGTCCTTTACGTCGAAGTCGCCCCATGGCGGGAATTGCTGGCACCGGACGCACCGTGGGATCGGGCGTACACCACCCGCGACTACGGGCGTGATCCCGAATATTGGAGCGGCCCAATCCCCTCGGCACCGAATGCACAGCGGGGACCTCAGCAGATAGCTGAGGCCCCGCGGTCGTGCCGACCAGTGTCCGAGTAATTTCCTCTGGGCCCCGGCCTCGATACATGAGGCTCTCACACTTCCGGCCGTTCGGCGCACCGAGCGAAGACGCGATCGGTGAGCTCATGCGCCCGTGCATTTGCACGAGCGACGGGGCCGCGTTCTTCCACCGGAATTACCGTCCGAAAGTTGTTCATAGATAACGAATTAGCAACATCACCGGCCCGTCGTGCCCAAACTGTTCGCTTCGCTGTCAACCGTCGCATGCGAAGAATTCGCCGATGAGCCACCTCGCGCTAACGGTCCGCCCGCTACCACCGAATTACCGCTGGGCTAGCCTGTTCCGATGTTCTTGGCCCAGATCGTCGCCGCGCGGGTACCGAGCCGAATGCTGTCGGTGTTCGTGCGGAATGCGGAGTTGCTGAAGTTCCTGACCGTCGGCGCGATCGCCTTCGTGACGACCTCGGTGCTCTTCTTCGGCCTGAAATGGACTGTGCTGGACGGGAAGCCGGTCACCGCGAACGTGGTGGCCGTGCTGATCGCGACCGTGGTGTCCTATGTGCTGAACCGGGAGTGGGCGTTCACCGCGCGCGGCGGTCGGGAGCGCCGTCACGAAGCGGCACTGTTCTTTCTGGTGGCCGGCGTCGGCATGGTGATCAACCAGTTGCCGCTGGCGGTTTCGGCCTACCTGTTCGAGCTCCGCACACCGCACGTGTCGGTCTTGGTGGAGAACATCGCCGACTTCGTCAGCGCGAGCATCATCGGCACCCTGCTCGCCACCGTTTTCCGCTGGTGGGCCATGCGCAGATTCGTTTTCCCCGATTCGATGGAGCCTGCCATCGAACGTGCCGAACCGGTTGCCGAGACGCGAGCCTGACCGTGCTGGTTGCCATCCCGCCGGGACAGGTGACTCTGTCGGACCGGCGCACGCAGCGCAGCTGGCCGGTCGAGGTCGCGCCATTGCTGATGGCAGCGGTTCCGGTCACGCAGGAGCAGTACGCGCAGGTCACCGGCGAACGACCGAGCAGCAGCCACGGCGATTATCTGCCTGTCGACAGTGTTTCCTGGTGGGACGCGGTGCGGTTCTGCAATACCCTGTCGATCCAGGAGGGGATGACACCCGCGTATCACCTCGCCGACGAGGACGCCGAGTGGAACGCCGCCGCCGACGGTTACCGACTGCCGACCGAGGCCGAGTGGGAGCACGCCTGCCGTGCGGGCAGCACCGGCCCGCGCTACGGCCCGCTCGATGAAATCGCCTGGTACCGCGGCAATTCGGACGAGCACGTGCACGAGGTGGGCGGCAAGCGCCCCAACGCGTGGGGCCTGTACGACATGCTGGGCAACACCTGGGACTGGTGCTGGGACATCTACGACGCCGAGGTCTACGGCAGCTACCGGGTGCTGCGCGGCGGCGGCTGGTTCGACGAGCACTGGAGTTGCCGGGCTTCGGTCCGCCGCCGCAGCCACCCCACCCTGCACCTGGACGACGTGGGATTGCGCCTCGCCCGGTCGATCGTGCCCTGATCTACCGGCGCTGACCACCGCACTTGCTCGTCCGCGCGGTCCCATGCACGATCGGTTAGGTGTGCGACGCATGGCGACGTCCCCTTGATCCGCCGCATTCGAAGCCGACGGCGGGCTTGGCGATGCGGCTCGACAATCTACCCGCGACGCCCGGCCGGACCGCCGACGACTACGGTGCGGTCATCTTCGACATGGATGGCGTGATCACCGACACCGCCGCGGTGCACGCCGCCGCGTGGAAGTCGCTGTTCGACCAGGTGCTGCCCGAACTCGACGGTGCGGCAGCACCATTCGATGTCGACGCGGACTACCGCAAGTGGGTCGACGGCCGCAGCCGGGAAGACGGGGTGCGCGCCTTCCTGAAGGCTCGCGACCTGGAGCTGCCCGAGGGCGAGCCGGACGACGGCCCGGACCAGCTGACCGTCGCCGGACTCTCGGCGCGTAAGCAGGAGTTGTTCGCGACCGAGCTGGACCGTGTCGGGGTGCACGTGTTTCCCGACGCGCGGGAGTTGCTCGAACGGCTCCGGTCGGCGCGGGTGCCGACCGCGCTGGTGACGTCGAGTCGCAACAGCATCGCGGTTCTCGACGCGGCGGGTATCACCGGATACTTCACGGCCCGCGTCGACGGCAACGATGCGGTGCGGATGGGGTTGCCCGGCAAGCCCGATCCCGCCATGTTCGTCGAAGCGGCGCGCCGCCTGCGCGTCGATCCGATCGATGCCGTGGTCATGGAGGACGCCACCGCGGGCGTCCAGGCCGCCGCCGCGGGCGGCTTCGGCCTCGTCGTGGGGGTCGACCATACCGGGACCGCCGACGACACCGCAGCACAACTCGAAGCCGCCGGAGCCGACATCGTTGTCAGCGACCTCACCACCCTGCCGCTGACCGCGGACGCGCACGCCACCGCGGACGGCCACGGCCAAGCCCGCTGGTGCGGCGGTGCGACCACGGCGGGCCCCGGCGGCTGGGATCTGGTCTACGACCGATTCGACCCGGCCCAGGAAGGTACCCGGGAAGCGTTGTGCACGTTGGGCAATGGATATTGGGGCACGCGGGCGGCGGTACCCGGCACCACGGCAGATTCGGTGCACTATCCCGGAACCTACCTCGCCGGTATCTACAATCGGGTCACGTCCGATCTCCACGGTCATCCCTTCGAGACCGAGCATCTAGTCAACGCTCCCGACTGGGCGTTCCTGACGATTCGGCCCACCGACGGGCCCGTGCTGCGCCCCGGTTCGCCCGAAATGCTCAGCCACCACCAGGATCTCGATCTGCGTGCCGGTGTGCTCACCCGCAGCAACCGCTACCGCGACAGCGCGGGCCGCACCACTCGGATCACCTCACGGCAATTCCAGTCGGTGACCGATCCGCACCTCGCGGCGCTGGAACTCACTGTCGAAGCCGAGGATTGGACCGGGACGATCACCGTGGCGTCGGCGATCAACGGGCAGGTGGCCAACCGCAATGTGGTCGCCGACCGCGGCTTGGCGCACAACCATCTGCGCCCCGGCGGCAATGCCGAACTCGATTGCGACACTGTGCTGTACGAGGCGATCACCAACCAATCCGGCCTCACGATTGCCATGGCGGCCCGCACCCGTACCTGCGCCACGGTGACGGATCGCCGGTTTCTTGCCGAGAACGCCTGCCCCGGACACGAATTCACGCTCGAACTGCACCAGGGTCGGCCGGTCACCATCGATAAGATCGCGGCCGCGGCCACCTCCCGCGACCGCGGGCTGTCCACCGCTGCCTCGGACGTTGCCAACCGGATCGGCGAAACACCCGACTTCGCCGCCCTGCTCGAGGCGCATGTCGATGCGTGGACGCAGCTGTGGGAGCGCTTCGGCATCCGGCTGAGCGATGGCCGCTCGCACCGACTCGCCTTGAACCTGCACGTCTTTCACGTGCTGCAAGCCACCGTCGCCGCCGGTCCCGATATCGATGCCGGGCTGCCCGCGCGCGGACTGCACGGCGAGGCCTATCGCGGTCACATCTTCTGGGACGAGCTGTTCGTCTATCCGATGCTGACGCTGCGGCGGCCCGCGCTGACCCGCGCTTTTCTGCTGTACCGGTACCGGCGGCTCCCGCGTGCTCGCGCCGCGGCCCGCGCCGAAGGGCTCGACGGCGCGCTGTTCCCCTGGCAGAGCGGCAGTGACGGGCGGGAGGAGACGCCGAGCACGCTGTTCAATATTCGCAACGGCCAATGGATGCCGGACAACTCGCATCGCCAGCGCCACATCGGACTCGCCATCGCCTACAGCGTGTGGCAGTACTACGAGGCCACCGCCGACCTGGGTTTCCTCGCCGACTACGGTGCCGAGATCCTCATCGAGGTGGCGCGGCTGTTCGCGGGTCTCGCCGAGCACGACCCGGTCGAGGATCGCTTCGACATCCGCGGGGTGATGGGGCCGGACGAGTATCACGACGGTTACCCGGACGCGCCGGGCCTGGGCCTGCGCAACAACACCTACACCAATGTGCTGACCGCCTGGATCCTCGCGCGGGCCGGTGACGTGGTGGAACTGCTCACCGGGCGGGACTGCGATCTGCTGTGGAATCGGTTGCGATTGCGGCAGGACGAACCGGCGCACTGGGACCGAATCAGCCGACGTCTGCGGATCCCGTTCCATGCCGACGGCATTATCAGCCAGTTCGACGGCTACGAGGACTTGGCCGAATTCGACTGGGACCGGTATCGATCCCGCTACGGCAATATCGGCCGTCTCGATTTGATCCTGCAGGCCGAGGGCGACACCACCAACCGCTACAAGCTGTCCAAGCAAGCCGATGTACTGATGCTGTTCTACCTGTTCTCCGCCGAGGAGCTGCGGGACATCTTCGATCGTCTCGGCTACGCGTTGCCACCGGAGCTCATCCCCCGGACCGTCGACTACTACCTGGCCCGTACCAGCCACGGATCCACGCTGAGTCGCCTGGTGCACGCGTGGGTGCTGGCCCGGACCGACCGTGCGCTGTCCTGGCGGCTGTTCACCCAGGCCCTCGACGCCGACTTGGCCGACACCCAGGGCGGCACCACCCGCGAAGGCGTGCATATCGGGGCGATGGCGGGGACGGCCGACATGGTGCTGCGCTGCTACGGCGGCGTCGAAACCCGCCACGACGTACTGCGCCTGCACCCGGTGCTGCCCACCGAGCTCCCGCAGGCGTCGTTCACGCTCAACTACCGCGGCCAGCCGCTCACCATCACCCTCACGCATACCCGGGTCACCGTGCGCCTGCATCCCAGCGCCGCCGCACCGATCCGCGTCCGCGTCGAGGACACCGAGAAGACCCTGTCCTCCGGCCAGACCTGGGACGTCGCACTGGCTTCGGCAGCAAACCGAGCAGACGGCCGTGGGCCGAGGACGGCGTCGGCGACGCCACGGTGAGCGCACCGCGAACGGTGTTGAACTACTGCCTGTTCAGAACCCCGCACTGAATCAGTGATCGGACATTTCGGACAGGTTCTTTCGTACGCTCCACGAAATCTTCGGCGCCGCACATACTGTCCGGTATAGGCATGGCTATCACCCAGACAACGCGCCCGTGATGCCTCCCGCAGGTGTCACATCGACCCGAAGCGAGCGTATACATGGTAATCATCGCTGTGCACGACGCCCTCCTCGCGCAGATCGGCAATCCGACCCCGGAGGCACCGCCGGTCTCGGACAAGATCCTGCAGATGGTCCGCTACCTCACCTGGCTGGTCCTGCTGTCCGGGGTCGCCGGAATCACCTACGCCGGTGGCCGCTTCGCCTGGGAGAAGTGGAGCGGCGGCCCGCTCGACTCGCCGAAGATGCTCGCCGGAGCCATGATCGGCGGCGTCGTCGCCACCAGCGCGGGCACGATCATGAACGCGATCGTCGGCTGACCGGGTCGGCGTTCGATCGCGGAAGATAACCTTCCGCGATTGCTGCGATGATCGAGGAATGCTGGAGACCTCCGCGCGGCTGCTTCGACTGCTCTCACTGCTGCAACTGCATCGCGACTGGACCGGACCCGTCCTCGCCGAGCGACTCGGGGTGTCCACCCGTACGGTCCGCACGGACATCGAACGCCTGCGGACCCTGGGCTACCCCGTGCACGCCACGCCGGGCGTCGCGGGCGGCTACCGGCTCGGCGCTGGTTCCGCGTTGCCGCCGCTGCTGCTCGATGACGACGAGGCCGTCGCGGTGGCGGTCGGGCTGGCCACCGCGGCCAATGGCGCGGTCACCGGGATCGAGGAGACATCGGTCCGCGCGCTGGTGAAACTGCAGCAGGTGCTGCCTTCCCGGCTGCGCCACCGGGTCGAAGCGCTGACCTCGGCCACCGTGCACGTGCCCGGCGTCGGCAGGCCCACGGTCGACGCCGCGGTGCTCACCGCGGTCGCCGGTGCGATCCGGGCCAGCGAGCGGCTGCGCTTCGACTACGAAACACATTCCGGCACACCGTCGCGTCGCGATGTGGAGCCGCATCGGCTGGTGCACTGGCGCGGCCACTGGTATCTGGCCGCGTGGGATCCCGGACGCGGCGACTGGCGCACCTTCCGCGTCGACCGGATGGCGCCGAAGACGCCGAACGGTCCGCGGTTCACGCCGCGCGTGGTGCCGGAGGCCGAGATCGCCGAGCGGGTGCAGCGTGGCGTCGGCGCGGCAACCTGGCGGTATCGCGCGACCGTGCGGATGGCGGCGCCCGCGAGCGAGATTCGAGCAAAGCTTCCGGCGGCGGTGACCGTCGAGCCGGACGGGCCCGATCACTGTGTGGTTCAGGTGGGTTCGGATACGCCGCAGCTGCTCACGTTCTATCTCGGCCTTGCCGATGTTGATTTCGAGGTACTCGACGCGCCTGAACTCGCCGAACAGCTGCTGGTGACCGCCGATCGATTCCGCAGGGCGGCCGGTCACGAATGAAACGGCGGAGCAGCGGAATTCGGTGACAACAGAAACCCGGCCCCGACCGGCGAATTTCCGCCGATCGGGGCCGGGCGGCCACGGTGGGTATTACCCGCCGATTTACGTCGGCTGGTTTGCGCCGGCGATGCCGCCGATGATCCCGCCGATGATGCAACCGGGAACGGCCCCGATTACCAGGAAGATCAGGCCGATCAGGAACCCGATCGCGCAGCCGATCAACACACCGGCCACGGTGGTGCCCGCATCACCGATGAACTGCGGCGCACCGGGCTCCGGCACCGCCGCACCCACCGGTGTCAGCGTCAAAGTGGTTGCGCTGGCGTCTACTACCGGCGCGACCTGCACCTGCTGACCCGACACCGTCTGCATCGTGGTCGGCACGCTGGCCACCACCGCACCGTCCGGCGCCACCACGGAGATGCCCTGATCAGGCGTCAGCACGAACTTGCCGGAGGCAAGCGATACCGTCGCACTCGAGTGGTCCGGCGCGACCGCCGCCGTGTACGCGACGCCCTTGTCGACCCCGCTGATCGCGGCGTCGGCCACTTCTGCCTGACCGTGTGCGGTGGCGGCAGCGATACCCGTGGCGGCAATGGTGATCGCCGTGGTCGCTACCAATTTCTTGATACTCATAAGGCTTTCCAATCTGCTAGCCGATTCGATCACGTTTCCCCGGAAACGGCCGTGGAACACCCTCGATCATGCTCCCTTGACAAGAGCATGTCGAGAGAATTCAGCGAATTGAATTGCCTTGCAAGATCATAGGTTTCAAACTCCCCAACAATTGGGGGGTTGATTTTTTTGTTATTCCAATTCCCCTTCGGTCTCCAGATAGACCTGACGCAACCGGTCCAGCGTCGCCTGCTCCGGGTGCTCCCACAGGTCGCGCTCGGCGGCCTCCAGCAGCCGCTCGGCTATGCCGTGCAGCGCCCACGGGTTGGACTGCTCCATGAACTTGCGGTTCACGTCATCGAAAACGTAGCTCTCCGCCAGCTTCTCGTACATCCAGTCGGCGACGACGTTGGTGGTGGCGTCGTAGCCGAACAGGTAGTCGACCGTGGCGGCCATCTCGAACGCGCCCTTGTAGCCGTGCCTGCGCATCGCCTCCAGCCAGCGCGGGTTCACCACGCGGGCCCGGAAAACCCGCGAGGTCTCCTCGGAGAGGGTGCGGGTGCGCACCGCGTCGGGGCGGGTGCTGTCGCCGATGTAGGCCTCGGGGTTCTTGCCGGTGAGCGCGCGCACGGTGGCGACCATGCCGCCGTGGAACTGGAAGTAGTCGTCGGAGTCGGCGATGTCGTGCTCGCGGGTGTCGGTGTTCTTGGCGGCCACCGCGATTCGCCGGTACGCGGTGCGCATGTCGTCGGCGGCGGGTGCGCCGTCGAGGTCGCGGCCGTAGGCGTAGCCACCCCAGGTGGTGTAGACCTGCGCGAGGTCGTCGTCGGTGCGCCAGCTCTTCGAGTCGATGAGTTGCAGCAGGCCCGCACCGTAGGTGCCCGGCTTGGAACCGAAGATGCGGGTGGTGGCGCGCCGGGCGTCGCCGTGCTCGGCCAGGTCGGCCTCGGCATGCGCGCGAACGTAATTCGACTCGGCGGGCTCGTCGAGTTCGGCGACCAGCCGCACCGCGTCGTCGAGCAGGGCGAGCACGTGCGGGAAGGCGTCACGGAAGAAGCCGCTGATGCGGACCGTCACATCGATACGGGGACGGGACAATTCGTCGAGCGAGATCACCTCGAGCCTGGTGACGCGGCGACTCGCCTCGTCCCACACCGGCCGGACACCCAGCAGGGCAAAGACTTCGGCTATATCGTCGCCGGAGGTGCGCATCGCCGAGGTGCCCCACACCGAGAGGCCCACCGAACGCGGGTACTCGCCGTGGTCGGCCAGGTAGCGGGCCAGCAGCGAATCCGCCATGGCCTGACCGGTTTCCCAGGCCAGCCGGGACGGGACGGCCTTCGGGTCGACGGAGTAGAAGTTGCGGCCGGTCGGCAGCACGTTGATCAGGCCGCGCAGGGGTGAGCCGGAAGGACCCGCGGGGATGAAGCCGCCGTTCAGGGCGTGCAGGACGCGGTCGATCTCGATGCCGGTCTGGCGGAGGCGGGGGACGACTTCGGTTGCGGCGAATCGGAGTACGGAGCGGACGGCGGTCAGGCGGGGGTCGGGGGTGGAGTCAGCCGGTGCGTTGGTGTCGGCGTGTTCGGCGGCGGACTGTCGTGTATCGGGTTGCGCGACAACCGTCGTGGGGGCCAAGAGCGCGGCGGCGAACTCGTCGACCAGTCGGTCGACCGCGTCTGCCGACCAGTCGGCGGCTTGCAGGGCCGCGACCAGTCCGCGGGCTTGGCTCTCGACCACGTCGACCCGGCCGCGCGCCTCGGTGCCGGATTCGTCCAGCCCCAAGGCTTCCCGCAGGCCGGGCACGTTCCGCTCGCCGCCCCACAGCTGGCGGGCACGGAGCATGGCCAACACCAGGTCGACCTCGCTCTCCCCCGCCGGAGCCTGGCCGAGGATGTGCAGGCCGTCGCGGATCTGCACGTCCTTGATCTCACACAGCCAGCCATCGACGTGCAGCAGCATGTCATCGAAGACATCCTCGTCGGGGCGTTCGGCCAAGCCGAGGTCGTGGTCCATTTTCGCCGCGCGCATCAGCGTCCAGATCTGCTGGCGGATGGCGGGCAGCTTGGCCGGGTCGAGGGTGGAGATGTTGGCGTGCTCGTCGAGCAGCTGCTCCAAACGTGAGATGTCGCCGTAGCTTTCGGCGCGTGCCATCGGCGGGATGAGGTGGTCGACCAGGGTCGCGTGAGCGCGGCGCTTGGCCTGGGTGCCTTCGCCCGGATCGTTCACCAGGAACGGGTAGATCAACGGCAGGTCACCGAGGGCGGCGTCGGTACCGCAGGAAGCGGACATGCCGAGGGTCTTGCCGGGCAGCCACTCCAGGTTGCCGTGCTTGCCAAGGTGCACCATCGCGTCGGCGCCGAAACCCTCTGGCGCGCTGAGCCATCGGTAGGCGGCAAGGTAGTGGTGACTGGGCGGCAGATCGGGGTCGTGGTAGATGGCGACCGGGTTCTCGCCGAAACCGCGTGGCGGCTGCACCATCAGCACCACATTGCCGAATCGCAATGCGGCGATGACGATTTCACCGTTCGGATCGGCGGAGCGGTCGACGTAGAGCTCGCCGGGCGGCGGGCCCCATGCTTCGGTCACCGCTTCGCGCAGGTCTTCCGGCAGGGTGTCGAACCACGCGGTGTAGGTGGCCGCGCTGATCCGAATCGGGTTGCCCTCCAGCTGTTCCGCGGTCAGCCAGTCCGGATCCTGGCCGCCCGCTGCGATGAGCGCGTGGATGAGCGCGTCGCCGTCGCGTTCTTCGAGGCCGGGGATCTCGCCGGGTGCACCGAGATCGTAACCGGCACTGCGCATTTCGGTGAGCAGGCGGATGGCGCTGGCGGGGGTGTCCAGGCCGACGGCGTTGCCGATGCGGGCGTGCTTGGTCGGGTAGGCGGACAGCATGAGGGCGATGCGCTTGCGTTCGGCCGGGATATGGCGCAACCGGGCGTAGCGCACCGCGATGCCCGCGACCCTGGCCGCGCGTTCGGCGTCCGGCACGTACGTGGACAGGCCGTCGGCGTCGAACTCCTTGAAGGAGAAGGGAACCGTGATAATTCGGCCGTCGAATTCCGGAACCGCGACCTGGGTGGCGACATCGAGCGGGGACAGGCCGTCGTCGTTGGCCGCCCACTGCGCGCGGCCGCTGGTCAGGCACAAGCCTTGCAGGATGGGCACATCGAGGTCGGCCAGTGCTCCCACGTCCCAGGCCTCGTCCTCACCGCCCGCCGAGGCGGTCGCGGGCTTCGTGCCACCCGCGGCGAGCACCGTCACCACCAGGGTGTCGGCCTGTCGCAGGGTCGCGAGCAGTTCGGGCTCGGCGGTGCGCAGCGAGGCACAGTACAGCGGCAGGGCCCGCGCACCCGCGTCTTCGATCGCCTGACAGAGTGCTTCGATATAGGCGGTATTCCCGGCGAGATGCTGTGCGCGGTAATAGATCACCGCTACGGTCGGAATGTCGACCGCGTCAGCCGAAGTCGGCTGCTCGGCGTCCGTTGCTCGTTGCAGCACACCCCAACTCGGCAACTGCACCGGCGGCTCGAAGCCGTGGCCGGTCAGCAGGACAGTGTCGGACAGGAAGTTGTGCAGCTGCCGCAGGTTCGCCGAGCCGCCCGCGGCCAGGTAGTTGTGCGCGTCGGCGGCGACACCGCCGGGGACGGTCGAGCACTCCATCAGCTCCGCGTCCGGCGCGATCTCGCCACCGAGGGCCACCATCGGCACGCCGCTGGCCCGGATCGCTTCGAGACCGTCCTCCCAGGCGCGCTTGCCGCCGAGAATGCGCACGATCACCAGATCGGCGCCGTCGAGCAGCGCGGGCAAATCGTCCACCAGCAGCCGAGCGGGATTCCCCCACCGGTACTCGGCGCCGCTCGCGCGGGCGCTCAGCAGATCGGTGTCGGACGTGGACAGCAGCAGAATCACAGGTGACGGCCTTCCTCGGGTTACGCGCCCATCGGTTTGCTGCTCGCCACCGGGGTCGGCAGCCAGCGGAGCCGGCGGGTGGGTAAGCCCAGAGGGTCTGGCTTTTCACAGTGGCGCGACCGCACCGGATTTCCACCGGTTTCCTCATCGCCCGCCGAGCATCCAGATGCTACCTGCCGCTCTGTGCGGTTCGATTCATGCGGTCGCGGGCGGGGCTGCGGGCGGCGCGGAAGTGGCCGACGGTTGCGGGGCACAGTTGATGCCCGGTCCGCGCCGCAAGGAAACGGTGCCGCGATGGCTACGTCAGAACGACACCGCGACCACAACGCCAGAACGACACGGCGATCGCTACGTCAGGTCGGCGTTTCCGTCGATCACCTTGAGGTGATAGTGGAACCGGTTGATCCGCCAGCCGTCCGGCGTGCGCTCGGTACCGATGGCGTAGCTGCCAACGAACGTGCGGGTCTTGCCATTGACAGCGGAATTCTTCACGTGCACCGCGATCGCATCAGCATGCACGGTCGCCACATCCCCCTGAAGATCGATCAACTGATTCCCGGCCTGATGGTGAACCTCATCCAGTTCACCGAGCCCGACCCGCCAATCCTCGACGATATCGACCGCATCCCGCTCCCCCACCGGCCCCCCGAATCCCCCATCAAAATCCACCTTCGCCGCAAAAACCACATCAACCAACTCCCCCCACCGCCGCTGATCGGTAAAGACGAACAACCGAGTAACCACGTCAGCAATCGCGAGACGGTCTGCAAGGGTAGAGATTTCGGACATACCCCCACCCTATCGGCCCGCACCCCCTCTCGCCTCCCAACCGGTTTCTTGCCCCGCGCCCCGTCGGTTCACCGAACGGGACACCATGGAGCGTTCACTCGGCCGATGCCGCAGTGATGTCCCGCTCGCGGGGCCGTGTTCGGGTGCCTGCTCGCTGGATGGCTGGTTGGTGGGGGTACGTAGGCTGGGTGGACTATGAGTCGACGTGTTCCGGATTCCTGTCCCGGTGTGCTGCGGTTGCATGAGGCGGCCGATGGGCCGCTGGCGCGGATCCGGGTGCCCGGTGGGCGGTTGGAACCGGGGCAGGTGCAGGTGTTGGCTGAGGCGGCGCGGGAGCTCGCGGGTGGGGATATCGAGCTGACGTCGCGAGGGAATGTTCAGTTGCGGCAGGTGCGAGATGCCGCGGAGCTGACCGGGCGGTTGGCTGCGGCGGGGTTGTTGCCGAGTCGGACGCATGAGCGGGTGCGCAATATTATCGCTTCGCCGCTGTCCGGTCGGATCGGTGGCGCGGCGGATGTCCATCCACTCGTCCCGGTCCTCGACGCCGGACTGCTTGCCGCGCCGCGCCTGGCCGAACTCCCCGGCCGAGTGCTGTTCACCCTCGACGACGGGCGTGGCGATATCAGCGGCCTCGACGGCGATATCGGCGTACATGCCACGGGCCCAGACGAATTCGCGCTCGTGCTGGCGGGAACTGACTCCGGCATCCGGGTTTCGGCCGCCGACGCGGTCGATGTCATGCTCGCCGCCGCGCACACCTTCCTCGACCTGCGTGGCGACGAGGCGGGCCGGTGGCGGCTGCACGACATCGAGGACGGCGCCGCGCGGGTAGCGGACCACCTCGGCCTCACCCCCGCTGCCGAACGGGTCGATTTCACTGCGGCCCAAGACATTCCGATCGGCTGGCTGGATCAGGACAACGGTTTGGTCAGCCTCGGCGCAGGCGTCCGCCTTGGCTCCCTACCCGCCCGCACCGCCGAATTCATCGCCGCCGTCGACCGTCCCGTCTTCATCACCCCGTGGCGCACGCTTATCATCGCCGACTTGGCCGAATGGGCCGCCGAGCAAGTTGTCCGCGTGCTCGCCCCGATGGACCTAATCTTCGACGCCAACTCCCCCTGGCTCCAGGTCAGCGCCTGCGCGGGTCGGCCAGGCTGCGCAAAGTCACGCACCGACGTCCGCGCGGACGTCACAGCCGCCGTCGAAACGGGCCGAGTCCTGCCGCCAGAATCGAAACCCCCTGCACGCCAAGACATCCCCACGCTACCCGCAAACGAGCTGGTAGTCGCCGGACGCCAACACTGGTCCGGCTGCGACCGCCGCTGCGGCCGACCACGCGGCATCGTCACCGACGTGACCGCCACCGACACCGGCTACCGCATCGACTGACCGTCCCCACCCAGCCCGAATCCGCGCGCCCATGATCAAGGGGACATGGTGGGGGCATCGCCCGAGAGGGTCCGCCACTATGTCCCGTTGACCATGTACCCGCTGTCTACTCGTGGACTTCCAAGGTGCAGCACTTGACGCTGCCGCCGGCCTTGAGGAGTTCGGACATGTCGATGCCGACTGGGTTGTAGCCGCGGGTGCGCAGCGATTCGATCAGGGTGGTGGCCTTGTCGCTGAGGAAGACGTTGAAACCGTCGGAGACGCCGTTCAAGCCGAGGACTTCGGCGTCCGCGTCGGTGGCGACGATGGCGTCGGGGTACAGCTCGGTGAGCACTGCCTGGCTCGCCGGGCTGAAGGCGGGTGGGAAGTAGGCGATGGTGGTGTCGTCGAGGGGCAGCAGGACGGTGTCGAGGTGGTAGAAGCGCGGGTCGACCAGCTCCAATGAGACCACCGGGCGGGAAAAGTGCTGCGCCACTTCCTGATGCGCGGCGAGCGAGCTGCGGAATCCCATCCCGGCCAGCATGCGGTCACCGACCAGGAGGAAGTCGCCTTCACCCTCGTTGACCTCCTTGGCGTCGACCAGTCCGGCCAGCCCGTGCTGGGCGAACCAGCGGTGGTAGGCGGGTCCCTCGGCGGCGCGTTCGGGGTGGGTGAACTTGGCCGACATCGCGCGGTCGCCGATGATGAGGCCGCCGTTCGCGGCGAACACCATGTCCGGCAGGCCGGGCACGCCGGGCACTACGTCTACCTTGTGCCCATACTCCTCGTAGGTGGCGCGCAGCGTTTCCCACTGCAGCAGGGCGAGGGACCGGTCGACCGGCTCGGTCGGATCCATCCACGGATTGATGGAGTAGGTCACCTCGAAGTAGTCCGGACGGCACATGACGAACCGTCGCGGCAACGGCTGACGGGCGGTGGTCTCGGCGCGGAGGGTGGCTACTGACGTCAACGTGTCTCCCGGAGGTCGGCGCGATCTTGCTGCTCACACGACGGTAATTCGCCTACTATTGCGCCAGGAACAACGAATCGTTGCGCATATCAGCGCTAGAGCACCGAATAATTGCGCGATACGGAAGCGGGTGTGACGTGGACGACATCGACCGGCGCATTTTGGAGCACCTGCTCAGACACGCGCGTGCCTCGTTCCAAGAAATCGGCAGCGCGGTGGGCCTGACCGCCCCCGCCGTGAAGCGGCGTGTCGACAAGATGGTCGCGAACAAACAGATCACCGGTTTCACCGCGCTGGTCAACCCGGCGGCGATGGGCTGGAAGACCGAGGCCTACGTCGAGGTGTACTACCGCGACAACATCTCCCCCGCCGAACTCCGCCGCAGCCTGGAACCGATCCCGCAGGTCGTCGGCGTGTGGACGATCGCGGGCGAGGCCGACGCACTCGTCCACGTAATGGCCACCGACATGGCCGAAATCGAGGTAACCGTCGAACGAATCCGCGAAAACGCCCGAGTCGGCCGCACCCGCAGCTCAATCGTCATGTCCCGCATCCTCGAACGCCCCCGCACCTAACCGGCCCAGCGGGACCTCACCGCACCCCAACCGGCGAGTCGCCTTCCTCATGTCCCACTTGGCGGCTGTCTGTCGACATCGCCATGGCTGGCTAGCGAGAAGGCGCCGTCTTCACCACAGGGACTTCGCGCCCCGGGAATCGAGAGTCCGAGCGGTAATCCGGCATCCCACCGCCGACGCTGCCTCCGAGCGGGACCTCACCGAGCGCCGAGCGGCGAGTCGCCTCTCTCATGTCCCGCTCGGCGGGCGGTGGGGGTACTGGCCACTGGCTACCCGCGCCGACCTGGGGTGGGAGGGACCTCTTAGGGTGGGGCGCATGTCCGATGTGCGTGCCAGTTACCTGACCGATGGGGCCGAGATTTATCGGCGCTCGTTTGCGATGATTCGGGCGGAGGCGGATTTGAGTGGGTTTCCGCCGGATGTGGCTCGGGTGGTGGTGCGGATGATTCACGGGTGTGGGCAGGTGGATTTGGCGGGGGATGTGGCTTTTTCGGCGGGGGTGGTGGCTGCGGCGCGGGGGGCGTTGCGGGCGGGGGCGCCGATTTTGTGTGATGCCAATATGGTCGCGTCGGGGGTGACGCGTAAGCGGTTGCCTGCCGATAATGCGGTGATCTGTACGCTTGCCGATCCTCGGGTGCCAGAACTGGCTGCGGCCATGGGGAATACGCGTTCCGCGGCGGCGCTCGAGCTGTGGCGGGAGCATCTCGACGGTGCTGTCGTCGCCATTGGGAACGCGCCGACCGCGCTGTTCCATCTGCTGGACATGCTCGATGCGGGTGCGCCTCGCCCGGCCGCCATCCTGGGAATCCCCGTCGGCTTCATCGGCGCGGCCGAATCCAAGGACGCGCTGGTGGGTTTCGGCGGTGTCGAGTACCTCACCGTTCGCGGTCGGCGCGGCGGCAGCGCCATCACCGCCTCCGCGCTGAATGCGATTGCGAGCGAACAGGAATGACGGACAGCACGGCTGGTGCCAGGCAAGCGGACGATGCGACTCGGCCGCCCGACCGCGGATCGGTGCCGAGTCAGCACGCCACCCGAGGTGACCAGCGTCACCTGCCGCAGGAGGGCGACGTGCAGTTCGGCGAAACAGCTACCGCGCCAGGCAAATTGTGGGGTGTGGGACTCGGACCGGGCGACCCCGAGCTTGTCACGGTGAAGGCGGCGCGGGTGATCGCCGCGGCCGATGTGATCGCGTTCCACAGCGCGCGGCACGGGCGCAGCATCTCCAGAGCTATTGCCGCACCGTATATGCGGGCCGGACAACTGGAGGAGCATCTCGTCTACCCGGTGACCACCGAGACCACCGTCCACCCCGGTGGCTATCAGGGTGCGATCGATGAGTTCTACGAGCAGGCCGCGCAACGGCTGGCCGGACACCTGGCGGCCGGACGCTCGGTCGCGCTGCTCGCCGCGGGCGACCCCCTGTTCTACAGCTCCTACATGCACATGCACCGACGGCTGGCGGATCGATTCGAGGCCGAGATCATCCCCGGGATCACCTCGGTCAGCGCCGCGTCGGCGGCGCTGGGGACCCCGCTGGTCGAGGGCGAGCAGGTGCTGACCGTGCTGCCCGGCACCATGCCCGTCGACGAGCTCACCCGCCGCCTGCGCGACACCGAGGCTGCCGCCATCATGAAGCTCGGCCGCACCTACCCCCATGTGCGCCAAGCACTTTCGGATTCCGGTCGGCTCGACGACGCCTACTACGTGGAACGCGCGAGCAGCACCCGTCAACGCGTCCTGCGCGCCGCCGAGGTGGACGACGCGGATGTCCCGTACTTCTCCATCACCCTCGTGCCAGGCCCGACGCCGACCACTCCGCTCCCCCGAGCGGCCACGGAACTTGATGCAGCGCTGCATGTCTCGGCCAACGATCACTCTCGCGCGAGTTCACCCACTCGATCTCGCGCAAATGCACCCGCCGCAACGAGAGATTCGCCCGTCGAGCACCACGAAACCAGCACGGTTGCGCCCTCTTTCGCCGATGACGCGCCTCTCGATCGCGCACCCGACCGCCCCGGTCAAGTGATCGTCGTCGGGCTCGGCCCTGGCGCACCCGAGTGGACAACAACCGAGGTGCACGAAGCACTCGCCGACGCAACGGATCTCGTCGGCTACACCACCTATCTGAATCGAGTCCCCGCCCGGCCGGGACAGCGCAGGCATGCCAGCGACAACCGTGTCGAGTCGGAGCGCGCCGCCATGGCATTGGATCTGGCCAGGCGGGGCGCCCGGGTCGTGGTGGTGTCCTCGGGCGATCCGGGTGTGTTCGCGATGGCGGCAGCGGTGCTCGAGGAAGCCGCGGATCCGCAGTGGCGCGCGGTGCCCGTGCGGGTGCTGCCCGGCCTCACCGCGGCCAATGCGGTGGCCAGCCGGGCCGGTGCGCCGCTCGGGCACGACTACGCGATGATCTCCCTCTCGGATCGACTCAAGCCGTGGGAGGTTGTCGCCCAACGGCTTTCCGCGGTCGCCGCCGCCGACATGGCGATCGCCGTGTACAACCCGGCCTCCTCGCAGCGCACCTGGCAGGTCGGTGCGATGCGGGATCTGCTGCTGGAGCATCGGAAGCCCGACACGCCCGTGGTGCTCGGCCGCGACGTGGGCGGCCCGACCGAGTCCGTCCGGGTGGTGTCGCTCGGCGACCTCGACCCGGCCGAGGTCGACATGCGCACCCTGTTGATCATCGGCGCGTCGACCACCGTGGCAATGCACACCGACCAGGGCGTCCGCGTTTACACCTCGCGTCGCTACGCGGGGACGGGCGACGCGGCGCCGGCCGACGCGTAGGATCTGCTGACGCACTGACGAATGGAGGGATCTTGGCCGCGACACTGTCGGAGCTGACGCTGCGCGCCCGAGCCCTGGAGGCCCCGCAAGCGAACAAGCGCTCGACGAACAGGGCGATGTGCTCAGCGAGCTCGCGGCTCTGACCAGAAAGGCGCTCGACGGCATCAACCGGATCGAGGAGCGCACCGAGAAGATCGAGGAAGACCTCGTCGAACTTCGCCTGAGTCAAGTGCGGTTGGAAGAAGGCATGGCGCTGGTACTCGCCCGTCTCGATCAGTTGGTCGACGGCAAATAGGTCACCTCGCGAACCCGGCGCACGCGTTCGTATAACATTCCACTATGGAAGGTTGACAGCGAAGGGAGCAGTCGGTTGACGAAAACCGCGACCAGCCACAAGCCGTTGAACTCCACGGCCGCGTCGCTGCTCGGATTTCTGCACGAAGGCCCCATGTCCGGTTGGGACCTAGTGGCCAAGGCCCAGGACCGGATCGGCGACTTCTGGACGATCACGCAGAGCCAGGTCTATCGGGAACTCAACGCGATGGACGCGGCCGGGCTGGTCGAGAAAGGCGCGCCGGGGGCCCGTGAGCGCACGCCCTATCTGATCACCGATACCGGCCGGGAAGCCTTCCTGGAGTGGATCGCCCGCGATCCCGGCGGCGAGAACATCCGCTTCCCCCTGCTGCTCACGCTGTCCTTCGGCGACCACCTCGATCGCGCGCATCTGGACCGGATCATCGCCGCCAACAGGGAGATTCATCAGACGCGGCTCACCAAGTACCTCGATGAGGACCCCACCGACCTGCCGCCCTACGCCCGCGCCACCCTGGATTTCGGTATCGGATACGAACGCGCCGTACTCGATTGGTTCGACCGGTTGCCCGAACTACTCGGCCGCTGACCGCTCGCGCAGCCAATCCCACGCCTGCGCAACGGTTTCCATCACCACGGCGGCGTCAGGCAGTGGCGGGCGGTCGATCATGACGACTGGGATTCCCGCCGAACGGGCGGCGATGAGCTTGGCATCGGTCTGATCGCCGCCGCTGTCCTTGGTGACGAGTACATCGATGCGCTTGTCCGCCAGCAGCCGCGATTCGTCCTCGAGCGTGAAAGGCCCGCGGGCAAGCAGTAGTTCATGATTCGCCGGAAGCGCGCCTTCGGGTGGGTCGATGGCACGGATCAAGAACCAAGGGCGGGTCAGTCCGGCGAAAGCGCCGACACCCTGACGTCCGATGGTCAAGAACACCCGCTCACCGAGCTCACCAACGGACTTTGCCGCTGCGGCGAGGTCGGGTACCCGAATCCACCGGTCGCCGGGCTGCGCGGACCAGCCGGGCCGCCGCACATGCACGAGCGGAAGACCCAGATCCGTCGCTGCCGCAGCGGCATTCGCGCTGATGACACCCGCGAACGGATGCGTGGCATCGACCAGCGCACCGATCTCGTTGGTCCGCAACCACTCCCGCAGCCCGTCGACGCCGCCGAAGCCGCCGACGCGCACCGCACCGACCGGCAACAGCGGGTCGCGAACGCGACCGGCGAGCGAGGAGACGATGTCGAATCCTTGCTCGCCGGAAGCGATGTGAGCGAGTTCCCTGGCTTCCCGGGTACCGCCCAGAATCAGTATTCTCAGGGCTGGCCGCTGAAGTAGGCGATGCCCGCGTTCAGCAACGACGGTCCGCCCGCGACGGCAAGACCGATGATCGCGCCGAGCACGGCACCGGGCAGGATGCCGACGCCGAAGAACAGGATGCCGACCGCCGCGCCGATCAGGCCGCCGACCAGCGCGCCGAGCGAGGCACGCTGCAACTCGGCGAAGAACCAGTCCTGCGCGCCGATGAACTCGGCGGTGGTCGGCGCGCTCGCGGTCGGCGTGACCTGCGGGGTCAGCGTCAGCTGCGAGGCGTCGTCGGCGATAGCCGCGGCGATCTGCACCGGCTGACCCTTGGCCGTCGCGGTGAGCGGAATGGTGGTGACGGTCTCGCCCGCGGAATTCTTCAGGGTGACCGACTGCTTGTCACCGGCCAGGCTGAACGCGCCGCCGGTGACGCTGGTGACGACGGACTTGCCCGCGTCGGCCAGCTGCAGGGCGTAGCTGACGCCCTGGTCCTCACCCTTGACGGTCGGCGCGGTGGTGGTCTGATCCTGCACCGCGGGCGGCACCGGAGCAGCGTACGTGGTACCGGCGGTGACACCGGTAGCGGCGATGGCCAACAGTGCGGTTGCGGCGAATTTCTTGTATTTCATCTATCTCCCCATCAGGAACCGGATTTCCGATCATGATCGGATATCGGCCCCGACCCTACCTGCTGGGCCGAACCCGTTTCATCCGCGGACCTCGTTTCGCGGCGCCGCATTGTGCATCTTCACAACAGACCATTGCGTCACCGGCAGCTGCGGGCGCCAAGTCGTGAATGATCCCAGTGCCTCCGCGCGGTAGATCTGAAACTTCCGCAATCCGCCCCCGTGCGCGGACGCCCAGCTGAGCAGCAATGATTCCGATTCCGCGGTCACCGCGTTGACGACGAGCCGACCGCCGTGTCGCAGCTGCGACCAGCATGTCTCGAGTAGGCCATCCTGGGTGAGGCCGCCACCGACGAAAATGGCGTCCGGAGGGGCGACTTCGGCACCGTCGGCCTGCGCTGCCCGGCCCAGTTCCGCGCGCGCCTCGCCGCGCACATCGATGTGCGGAACACCGAGGGCGGCGGCATTGTCGGCGATGTGCCGCCGCCTGTGCTCGAGCCGTTCGAAAGTAATTGCCCGGCAACTGGGATGGGTGCGGCACCATTCGATCGCGATACTGCCCGAGCCGCCGCCGATATCCCACAGCAGTTCTCCTGGCGCGGGCGCCAGTGCGGCCAACGTCAGTGCCCGGACCTCGTGCTTGGTGAGTTGGCCGTCGCCGCTGAACAATTCGTCCGGCAGGCCGGGTAGGCGGGTCGCGCGAATTTGTCCCGCGTCCGCGACGCACTCGATCGCCAGGATGTTCAGCGGATCTCCAGGGGGCCGCTGCCACTGCTTCGCCATCCCCGCCTCGATTCGTTCCGCGGGACCGCCCAGCTGTTCGAGCACCGTCAGCGCCGAATCACCGAAGCCGTTGCGCGACAACAACTCCGAAAGTCGCGCCGGAGTGTGCTGATCGGCGCTGAGCACCAGCACCCTTCGCCCGTGCACCAGTTCCGGAAGCACTGTCTCCAAAGCCCGACCCACCACACTGACCACCGGCGTTTCGGCCACGCCCCAGCCCAGCCGCGCACACGCCAACGACGCCGACGACGGCTGCGGCAACACCCGCAACGAACCGGCCCCCAGCAACCGCGCCAGCGTCACGCCGATCCCATAGAACATCGGGTCCCCGCTGGCCAGCACACATGCCCGGGCCCCGGCATACCGTTCGAACAGCCCTGGCAGCGCAGGCAGCAATGGCGACGGCCAGGTAACCCGCTCCCCCGCCGAAACCTGTTCCGGCACAAGGGCAAGCTGGCGCGCCGAGCCGAAGATCACCTCGGCTGACGCGATCGCCTCCCGCGCCGATCGACCGAGTCCGTCCCACCCGTCGGCTCCGATCCCGGCGACTACGACCGGCGGCCCGGACCACGACATCGTCACCTGGGGCCGCCTGGCAGAGCATGCGGTGCCGAGGGGGCGCACATCAAATCGGCGCCCGCCGTACCGTGCCGAAGCAGCGTCACCCAGCCCTGACCGCTCACCGTGGCATCCGGCGCCAGATCGCTTGGGGCAGTAAGCGCATCACGAAGAAGACCGGCTGGAGGATGCGAGGCACCCAGACCGTTCCCGAGCGCTTGTGCAGTCCCTTGACCACAGCATCGGCCACCTGGTGCGGCTTGCTGGAAAAGGGTGCCGGTTCCATGCCCTCGGTCATCCGGCCGATGACGAAACCTGGGCGCACCAGCAGGAGGTGAACACCGCTGCCGTGCAACGCATCCGCGAGCCCACTGGCGAAACCGTCGAGTCCGGCCTTCGCCGATCCGTAGACGTAGTTGGCGCGGCGGACCCGGACACCGGCCACCGAGCTGAACGCGACGATCTGCCCATCGCCTTGGGCGCGAAGCAGATTCGCGAGCGTGGTGAGCACGCTGAGCTGGGCGACGTAGTCGGTGTGCACCACGGCGAGTGCGTGCGCCGGATCTCGTTCGGCCCGTGCCTGATCGCCGAGGATGCCGAACGCGAGCACCGCCACTCCGATCGGCCCGTACTCGGCCGTGACCTTCTCCAGGAACGCCGGATGATTCGCCGTGTCGTCGGCGTCGAACTCCACGCAGTGCACGGCCGCCGCGCCGGCCGACTCGATCTCCGCGCGCTGTTCCGCCAGCTCGCCGCTGCGCCGGGCCGCGAGGATCACCACCTCCCCCGGCGCCAGCCGCCGCGCCACCTCGACCCCGATCTCACTGCGCCCGCCGAGCAGCAGCACCGTCCCATCCGCAATCCCGCGCGATCCCATCCGCCCAGTCTGTCATTCCCGCCCCACCCACCTGTGCCGACCCGGCGGCCGCATGATCGACGCGACATGGCCGAGTGATTTCCCGAGTGCGGGCTCGGTGATGTCCCGTTGACCATGGTGCGGGCGGGTCCTTGTGGGACGTGGGCCAGGGTGGCCGCTACGGTCGAGGGATGCCGACGATGACCACTGCGCTCTCCCCCGCCGCGCTCGAGTTCGTGAACGAGCGCCACCTCGCGACGTTGACCACGTTGCGGGCGAACGGGACACCGCATGTGGTGGCGGTGGGCTTCACCTGGGATCCGACGGCCCGGATCGCCAGGGTGATCACCGATGGGGCGTCGGCGAAGGTACGCAACGTTCGGCGCGGAGGTTACGCGGCGGTGAGCCAGGTGGCGGGGGCGCGCTGGCTCACCCTGGAAGGCCCGGCGACGATCCTCGACGCTCCGGACGACGTCACCGAGGCGGAACGGCGCTACGCGGACCGCTACCGGGTCCCGCGCGAGAACCCGACCCGCGTGGTCATCGCGATCGAGGTGCAGCGGGTCATGTCCAGCCGCACCCTCGCCGCCCCGGACGATAACGCCCCCCAGCAATAACTCCGCGGGGGCAGAGCTAACGCGGTGGGACTGTGGTCCGCTACAGGACCGTCAGCGAGTGGGGACGCTGATTCATCGACTCGCACCCGTCCGCGGTGACTACGACGATGTCTTCGATGCGGGCGCCCCAGTCACCGCGGAAGTAGATGCCGGGCTCGATGCTGAAGGCCATGCCCTGTTGCAGTACCAGGTCGTTGCCTTCGACGATGTAGGGCTCTTCGTGCACGGACAGGCCGATGCCGTGGCCGGTGCGGTGCACGAATGCCGCACCGAAACCGGCCTCGGTCAACGGGTTTCGCGCGGCGGCGTCCACCGACTCGGCGGTGACGCCGGGGCGGACGGCGGCTACGGCGGCGGCCTGGGCGCGTTCCAGCGCCGCGAACCGGGCGGCGATCTTCGGGTCCGGCTCGCCGAGCACATAGGTGCGGGTCGAGTCGGAGTAGTAGCCGGGGTCGACGGGGCCGCCGATGTCGATGACCGCCACGTCGCCGGCCTCGATGCGCCGCTCGGACATACCGTGGTGCGGGTCGGCGCCGTGCGGGCCGCTGCCGACGATGACGAACGCGGCCTCGGTATGGCCCTCCTCGACGATGGCGGCGGCGATATCCCCGCCGACCTCCGCCTCGGTGCGGCCGACCTGGAGGAATTCACCCATCCTGGCGTGCACGCGGTCGATCGCGGCACCCGCGCGGCGCAGCGCGTCGATCTCCGCGGTGTCCTTGATCATCCGCAGTTCCCGCAGGACGGGTGTGGCGGAGGCGGGCAGGCCGGTGAACGACGCGGCGAGCGGGATCAGGTGCAGGGCGGGCATGGCGTCGGCGACGGCCACCCGGGAGCCGACGTGCAGCGCGGATTTCACCACTCCGTACGGATCGGTCCCATCGACCCAGTCCAGCACCTGCAAACCCAGTTCCCCGGCCGCGGATCCCTCCAGCGAGGCCAGTTCCAACTTCGGAATCACCACCGACGGTGTCGCACCGTCGGCGGGGATCACCAGGCAGGTCAACCGTTCGAAGGATTCGGCGGCCGATCCGATCAGATAGCGCAGATCCGGGCCCGGAGTGATCAACAAGGCGTCCAGATGGGCGGCCCGCATCAGCTCCACCGCCCGCTCCAACCGCTCCCCGTAAACGTCCGCCGCGAACCTGGAATCCGTATGCGAGCTCATTCGTCCGACGTTACCTGGCCGCCCCGCCCAGGCGAACCCGAACTTCTCCACTCCCCTTCGCCCACCGGTCTTCGCACATTCGTTTCCTTGCACATCCCTCCGACGCGGGTGGGTTGAACCCCTTCATCGCACGGCGGTTGTTCGCACCTCGTGTCCGATCAGCAGGGGTCTGTCGGGGCAGGGAGGTAGCCTCAGCGCGTGACTTCTGCTGCGACTCCCGGTGGACCGCTGTTGCTCCTGGACGGGGCGAGCTTGTGGTTCCGTGCCTTTCACGCGATCCCCGAGAAGATCACCGCGCCCGACGGGCGATCGGTGAACGCGTTGCGCGGGTTCACCGATATGGTCGCGTCGCTGATCACCAAGCACGCGCCGAGCCGTTTGGTGGTGTGCCTCGACCTGAACTGGCGCCCGACCTTCCGCGTAGAACTGGTGCCGTCGTACAAGGCGCACCGGCTCGACACCGCCGCGGACGCGGGCCCCGGCGCCGAAGAGGTACCCGACACGCTGACCCCGCAGGTCGACATGATCCTCGAGGTGCTCGCGGCCGCCGGGATCGCGACCGGCGGCGCGGCGGGGCTGGAAGCCGACGACGTGCTCGGCACGCTGGCCACGCGGGAGAGCACCGACGAGGTGATCGTCGTCAGCGGTGACCGCGACCTGCTGCAGCTCGTCCGTGACACGCCGTCGCCGCCCGTGCGAGTGCTCTACGCAGGCCGCGGACTGGCCAAGGCCGAACTGTACGGACCCGCCGAAGTAGCCGCCAAATACGGTGTGCCGCTGGAGAATGCGGGCCGCGCCTACGCGGACCTGGCCACCCTGCGCGGCGACGCCTCGGACGGCCTGCCCGGCGTAGCGGGCATCGGCGAGAAGTCCGCCTCCATGCTGATCTCCCGATTCGGTTCCCTCGAGGCGCTGGTCGCCGCCGTCGAGGACCCGGAAACCGACCTGTCCCAGGGCATCCGCGCCAAACTCCGTGCCGCGGAAGACTATTTGAAGGCAGCGGCCCCCGTCGTCCGCGTCGTCTGCGACGCCGACGTCGAACTCTCCCGCCCCGACACCCTCCCCACCACCCCCGCCGACCCCGACCGCCTCCGCGAACTAGCCACCGCATACAACGCCGAAAGCCCCGTCACCCGGCTCATCAAAGCCCTCACCACCCGAACCGCCTGACCCCCCGGCAATAGTCGCGAGCCGAGCAACAGGCACCGCACCCGCACCGAACTCCGTGCGGCAGAGGAAGAACGCACCCGAATCGGCCAGTCGGCCGATAGCCACCATGATCAACGGGACATGGTGGTGGCATCGCCCGAGAGCATCCACCACTACGTCCCGTTGATCGTGATCGGTACCGGTGGGGGTGCGCGCGGATCAGGTGGCGCAACGACCAACGGTCGACCCACTGGGAGTGGGCCGACCGGGGATACAAGGGAGCCGGGGCCTAGTTGGGGCGGCCGACCTCGTAGGTTCCGTCTTCCTTGGTGATCTTGATGGTCACCTTCTTGGCTTCGCCGCTGACCTTGAGGTCGCAGTTGAAGGTGGCGTCGACCTTGACTTCCTGGCCGGACGGGCAGGCGACGTCGCTGACGTCCTGGATGCCGTAGGAGTCGGTGAGTACCTTCTTGACGCCGTCCTGGACGGCGGACTGGTCCAGCTTGTCCTTGGAGGTCAGCACGAGGACGAGGGCGACGATGGCACCGATGACCACGACACCGAGCACGACCAGGCCGATGACCAGGCCTTTCCCCTTGCCACCCGACTGTTGCGGCTGGCCGGGCTGCTGGCCCCACTGCGGTTGCTGCTGACCCCACTGGGGCTGCTGGCCCTGCTGCCAATCCTGCGGCTGCCCCTGGCCCCACTGTGGCTGGCCGGGCTGCTGGCCCCATTGCGGATTCGGCTGCTGCCCCCACTGCGGCGGCTGCTGGCCCCACTGTTGCTGCGGGGGCGGCGTCGGCTCACCCCACTGCTGGGTCGGCTGCGCCGAAGCCGGCGTCTGCGGTTGACCGCCCCAGGGCTGGGCCGGTCCGGTGCCGCCGGGTGTCTGCTGGCCGCCCCACTGCTGGGTGGGATCGTTGCGCCCCTCCCCGGGTTCGTTGGGTCCAAACGGGCCGCTCATCTGATTGCCTCCACTCGCATCGTTGTACACACGGTAGCCCCCCGCGTGGGAACCGACGTGCAAGCACTATTGATCCGTTCGCTGCGCTCACTCATGCGATTCCTCCGCCACGGTCGGTACGCGAAAGAAATCAAATCACAATCGAATCCGCTAAGCGGCGTCCACCGCGACGACACCCCGCCGGATCGCCCGCACCGCCTTCGCGGCGGTCGAGGCGACCTCCGGATCGTCGGCGGTGCCGTGGATCTGATCGAGCAAGTCGATCACCTGCCTGCACCAGCGCACGAAATCGCCCGCGGACAGCGGCGCGGCCTGGTCACCGCTGGCGAGCAACGACTCGGCCAACCCGTCGCCGCGGGCCCATTTGTGGACGCCGGTGACGAAGCCGAGATCCGGCTCCCTGGTGGGCGGGAGCTTGTGCCGCGCCTCGTCGGAACGCAGTTCGGTCCACACCCGGATGGTCTCGCCGACCGCCCGTCGGATCGGCGCCGTCGGACCGGATACGCCGAGATATCCACCGTCCTGGCGGGATTCGAAGACCAGAATCGACACGACCCCGGCCAATTCGGCCGGTCCGAGCCCGCGCCACAGCCCCTGGCGCAGGCATTCGGCGACCAGCAGATCGCTTTCCGAATAGATCCGGGCGAGCCTGCGCCCGTCCGCCGTCACCTCGGACTCGTGCACGAACCCGCGCTCCTCCAGCAGCCCGAGGATCCGATCGAAGGTGCGGGCCAGCGAGTTCGTGGTGGCGGCAACCTTCTGGCGCATGGTCTCGGTTTCCCGGAGCAGCCGGTTGTAGCGCTCGCCGACGCGGGCCATCTGCTCCCGGTCCGCGCGGGTGTGCGCCGGATGCGAACGCAGGCTGCGGCGCAACGTGGACAGTTCCCGGTCGTCGGCGGCCGAGGCCCGCTTCCCGCGCCGGGGTCGGCCCGGCGCCGAGATCCCGGTGCTGCGCAGTGCCGAGGCCAGATCGCGGCGGGTCTGCGCGGTGCGGTGGTCCACCCGGCGCGGCAACCGCATGTGCCCCAACGGTTCCGCGGGCACCGGGAAGTCGGCCACCGACACCCGGCCTGCCCATTTGTCCTCGGTGAGCACCAGCGGCCGCGGATCGCCCGGCGTCGCGTCGGGTTCCAGGATGACCGCGAGCCCGGCGCGCCGCCCGGACGGAATCGCCACCACGTCACCGCGGCGCAACGCCGTCAGCGCGGCGACCGCGACGCCGCGCCGGTCGGACCGGCCCTGCTGTTCGAGCTGCCGTTCCCGCTGCTTGATCCGTTCGCGCAGGGAAATGTATTCCAGGAAGTCGCCATCGGTGCCGCCGAGCTGATCACGCAGCTTGCGCAGCGCGGCCTCGTTGCGTTCGATGCCGCGAACCAGCCCGACCACCGAGCGGTCGGCCTGGAACTGCGCGAACGACCGCTCCAGCAGCGCCCGCGATTCGTCGGCGCCCATCCGGTCGATCAGGTTGATCGACATGTTGTAGCCGGGCTTGAAAGAGCTGCGCAGCGGATAGGTCCTGGTGGACGCCAAACCGGCGACCGCGCTGGTGTCCACCTCGGGCTGCCACAGCACCACCGCGTGTCCCTCGACATCGATGCCGCGCCGTCCGGCACGACCGGTCAGCTGGGTGTATTCGCCGGGTGTGAGCTCGGCGTGCGACTCACCGTTGTACTTGACCAGCCGCTCCAGCACCACCGTGCGCGCGGGCATGTTGATGCCGAGAGCCAGTGTCTCCGTAGCGAATACGGCCCGCACCAGACCCTTGACGAACAGTTCCTCGACGGTATGCCGGAAGGCGGGCAGCATGCCCGCGTGGTGCGCGGCCAGACCGCGGTGCAGCGCCTCGCGCCACTCCCAGTAGCCGAGCACCTCCAGGTCCGCCTTGGGCAGATCGCCGGTGTGCTTCTCGATGATGGCGTCGATTTGTTCGCGGTCGTCCTCGCGACTCAGGTCGAGCCGGGAACGCAGGCACTGCGCCAGCGCACCGTCGCAGCCCGCGCGACTGAAGATGAAGGTGATCGCGGGTAGCAGGCCTTCCTCGTCCAGCTTCGCCAGCACCTCGGGACGCGGCAACGGACGGAAGTCGCGTCGCGGGCCACCGCGGCCGTTGCGCGGGCCACCCCAGCTGCTCGCCCGGTCGGCGGCCTCACGCTGCCGGATGAACCGCACCAGGTCCTCGTCGACGAGCACCTTCTGGTCGGTGGAGTCGGTGTCGAACAGGTCGAACATCCGCCGGCCGACCATGACGTGCTGCCACAGCGGCACCGGCCTGGTCTCGTCCACCACCACCGCGGTGTCGCCGCGCACGGTTTCCATCCAGGCGCCGAACTCCTCGGCATTGCTGACCGTCGCCGATAGGCTGACCAGCCGCACGTCCGGCGGTAGGTGCAGGATCACTTCCTCCCACACCGCGCCGCGGAACCGGTCGGCGAGGTAGTGCACCTCGTCCATCACCACGAAGGACAACCCGCGCAATGCGTCGGACGACGCGTAGAGCATGTTGCGCAACACCTCGGTGGTCATCACCACAACGGGCGCGCCGGGGTTGATCGACTGATCACCGGTGAGCAGGCCGACACTGTCCCGGCCGTAGCGCTCGGTCAGATCGGCAAACTTCTGGTTCGACAGCGCCTTGATCGGCGTGGTGTAGAAGCATTTGCCGCCCGCGGCGAGCGCCAGGTGCACGGCGAACTCGCCGACAACGGTCTTGCCCGCACCGGTCGGCGCACAAACCAGGACGCTGTGCCCCTCTTCGAGTGCCGCACAGGCGGTGCGCTGAAAAGGATCCAGGCTGAATTTCAGCTCGGTGGAAAACTTCGCAAGCTCGCCCGTATGCGACCGGTGATGTGTCACCGTCAGAGGGTATCGGAGTAGTCCGACATCGAGCGTGCGGATTTATCCGGGGGTGTCATGATCGAGTCGGCCGGGTCGATCGGGTCGGGCCCGGTCAGCGGGGACGCCTCTTCGTCGGACAGCGCGGCCATGCTCTCGGCTTCCTTGCGCGCCTTACGCCTGTCGTTGAGCCGGGCGAACTGGATCGCGACCTCGAAGAGCACCGTCAGCGCGAACGCCAGCGCGAGCATCGAGAACGGGTCCTGCGGGGTGACGATGGCCGCGAAGACGAAGAGCCCGAAGGTGATTCCGCGCCGCCACGCCTTGAGCCGCGCGTAGGTGAGCACCCCGATGAGGTTCAATCCGATGATCAGCAGCGGGGTTTCGAAGCTCACGCCGAAGATGACCAGCAGCTGAATGATGAAGCCGAAATACTGCGAACCGCTGAGCGCGGTGATCTGGACGTTGTTGCCGATCGTGAGCAGGAAGCTCAATGCATGGGCGACAACGATGTAGGCCAGTGCGGCGCCGGTCGCGAACAGCACGGTTCCGGCCGAGACGAAGCTGACCGCGTACTTACGCTCCTTCGCGTACAGACCCGGTGTGATGAACGCCCACAGTTGATAGAGCCACACCGGCGCGGCGAGCACGATGCCCGCGGTCATGCCGACCTTCAAACGCAACGTGAACTGCTCGAACGGCGCGGTGGCCAGCAGTTTGCACGACCCGTCGGGACTGATCGAGGCGCGCGACGAGTCCGGCAGCGAACAGTAGGGACCGCGCAGGATATCGCCGAGGCTCTTGATGCCGAGGAACCCGTACTCGTACCAGATGAACCCCAGCACCGTGGTGAGCAGGACCGCGGCGATCGAGACCAGCAACCGGTAGCGCAGTTCCTGCAGATGCTCGACCAACGACATCGTGCCGTCGGGGTTGGTCCTGCGCTTGCTGCGCCGGGGATCGAACGGGATTCGCATGGTTGGTGATTGCCCCTGGGTTGGAGTGCCTCGCTCAGCTCGGCAACAGCACTATGCCCGGAGTGAGTTTCGGCTCACTCCGGACGCGAGATTCCGCTCAGAGCGTCTTCGGCTGCGTCTGGGGCTGCTCGGTGACCGACGGGGTCACCTGCTGCGCGGGCGGCAGCTGCGCCGCGGGCTGCTGAGCCGGGGCCGACGCGTCGGTGGACTCCTTGCCCTCGTTCTGCATCTGGCTGACCTCGCTCTTGAAGATGCGCAGCGACCGACCCAGGCTGCGGGCCGCGTCGGGCATCCGCTTGGCACCGAAGAACATCACGAAAACGACCGCAATGATCAGCCAGTGCCAGATGCTCAGACTGCCCATGATTTTTACCTCCCAAGACTGGTGATGGTTCTGATGCTACCGGAGGGTGACGTGCGCCAACGCCACCATCCGGCCTCGTTGGCCCGGCGTTCAGCCGAGCCGCGCGCGCTTGCTCAGCGGCCGCTCGCGTGGGCGGCGCGCAGTTGTTCGAGCAGTTCCGCACCGGTCCAGGTGCGCCGGTCACCCTGCTCGGCGGCCACGATCAACTCGATCAGTCGCTGATTCACCGGTGTCGGCAGGCCGACCATCGCCCCGAGACCGACGATTTCGCCACAGAGCCAAGAGATTTCGGTCTTGCGACCGAGCTCGAGATCGTCCGCCATGGACGAGCGGGCCATCGGATCGATGGCGAGCACCCGGCCGAAGACACGGCGGAAAACCCCGTCGGGGACGGTCAGCAATCTGGCCATCACGGCGGGCGGCAGCGGGGTCAGCCGGGCGGGGGCAATTCGCGCCCTGTTCATCACCGTGAGCGCTTCCCGCTGGGTCAGTGCCAGGCAGCGTCGATAGTTGCGATCGGCCAGTTGCTCGCGCAGCGGTCGCCCCGACAGCGCGTTGATCGGGTTGTTCAGGTTCAGCAGCAGCTTGGCCCACTGCACGGGGCGCAGGTCGGGGTAGCGACGCAGCGCGAGTCCGGCCTGCTGGAAGACGCCGAGGAACGGTGCGAGCGCCGGATCGTCCTGGACGGCCAGCCCGCCCTCGGTGCCCCGGTGGAACCGGCCGCCCGGGTGGTGCACGACGTTGAACAGCACCATGCCCGCCAGCACCACGCAGTGCGGCAGGATCTCCCGGATGACGGTGTCGTTGCCGATGCCGTTCTGCAGGCTCAGCACCACCGTGCCGGGGCGGATCTTGCCGGTGAGCTCGCGCACCGACTCGGCGGTCGCCGCCGATTTCACGGTGACCAGCACCAGATCGGCCGAGCCGATATCGTCCGGTTCGGTGGCCACCCGGAATCGCCCGACAGGCAGCGCGTCGTCACCGCCGTCGAGGTCGGTGAGCCGCACGCCGGACTCGGTGATCTCGTCGAGCAGCCGCGGCCTGCCGACGAAGGTGACGTCCGCACCGGCCACGGCCAGCTTGCCGCCGACGAAGATGCCGATACTGCCCGCACCGATCACCATCACGCGGTGTGTCACGTCGGCTCGACTTCCGCTGATCGGCCCACCGTCGGGTGGGCGGTATCCGTCATACCGCTTCCTCGAATCCCGCTGCCGCGTAGGCGGCCAGCGCCGCATTGGAGCGCTCGCGCACCGCGGCGACCAGTTCCGGCGGTCCGAGGACCGTGACGCCCGAGCCGAAGCCGAGCAGCAGCCGCGCCATCCAGTCCAGGGTGGCGAACCGCATGGTCGCCTCCAGGCTGCCGTCGGGGTGCACCGCGAGCCGATGCATCGGGTACTGATCGAGCACCCACGCGTAGTCGCCGTGAATCCGCAAGCGCGCCAACGGAACCGCGGGATCATCCTGAAACAGGTCGAGCGCGGCGGACTCTTCGGTGGCGTGGCTCGGCGGCCTGGCCGGTTCGTCGAGCTCGGTGGCCGCCTCGATCCGGTCGAACCGGAACAGGCGGACGCCCTCGGCCTGCCTGCACCAGGCTTGCAGGTAGCTGTTGTTGTCCACGAGCACGATCCGGATCGGGTCGACGACGCGTTCGGTGACGACATCGCGGCTCGCCGAGTAGTAGACCAGTCGCAATGCGCGCTGCCTGGCCAGTGCGGAGCGCACCGTGGCGACGGCGGGCGCCTCGGTCGGCGGGGTGCGGGCGCCGTCGAGCTCGGCGCCGGAACCGCCGACAATCGCCGATTCGATCTTGGCGATGGCCGCGTGCGCCGCGGTCGGATCGACCATGCCCGGCATGTCCACGATCGACCGCAGCGCGACCAGCAGCGCGGTCGCCTCGGTGGAGGTCAGCCGCAGCGGACGGTCGATGCCCGCGGAGAAGGTGACCTCGATGCTCTCCTCGGAGAACGACAGGTCGATCAGGTCGCCGGGCCCGTAGCCGGGCAGGCCGCACATCCACAGCTGGTTCAGATCGCTCATCAGCTGCTTGGTGGTCACGCCGAGGTCGGCGGCGGCCTCGGCGGCGCTGATGCCGGGGTGAGCGATGAAGTACGGAATCATGTTGAGCAGCCGCGAAAGTCGAACGGAAAGCCGAGAAGTCACGCCCTGACCTCCGTGCGATCGAAAACCGAGCGCAGCCGGGCGACGACATCATTGCGCAGTTCTTCCGGCGCGAGCACCACCGCGTCCGGGCCGAGGCCGGTGATCAGCCTGGCTATCCAGTCCCGAGAGCGAACCGGCAGCTCCACCACGGCGCCGGCCCGGCCGCCGATGGTGCGTTCGCCGGTCACCTGGCCGATTCTGCGGAGTTCTCGCCCGCGTCCCTCGGCCACCCACACCGTTGCGGTGCCACTGACCGGCGCCGAGCTGGTGACGTGGTCGACGATCGAGCGAAGGTCGATACCGTCCGGTTTGCTCACCGCGTTCTCGGGGCCGTACGGCGTCACGTCGTCGCCGATCCTGGACAACCGGAAGCTGCGCACCGCGTCCCGGTCCCGATCGTGCCCGACGAGATACCAGCGACCATGGTGGGTCACCACACCCCACGGCTCCACGTCGCGCATCAGATACGGCGCGTTGATCGCGCCACGATGCTCGAACCGCACCGCCTGGCCCGCGTCGATCGCGGCGAGCAGCTTGCCGAGCACCGGTTCCGAGCCACGGGTGCGCGCGGGCACCGCGGGCACCGAGGCCACCGCGGCGTCGGTCTCCACGTGAATGCCCGCGGCGCGCAATTTGAGCAGCGCGCCCTCCGCGGCGGCGGCCAGTTCCGGCGATTCCCACATCTGCACGGCGACCGCGACGGCGGCGGCTTCCTCGTCGGTCAGATCTATCTCGGGCAGCTCGTAGGCGTCCCGGTTGATCCGGTAGCCCTCCACCGTCGAGTACCGGCCGACCGGCCCGATCTCCAGGGGTATGCCCAGGTCACGTAGTTCGTTCTTGTCCCGCTCGAACATTCGGCTGAACGCCTCGTCGCTGGCGGAATCCTCGTATCCGGCGACGCTGTCCCGGATCCGCTCCGCGGTCAGGAACTGCCGGGTCGACAGCAGCGCGATGACCAGATTCATCAGCCGCTCGACCTTGGATATCGCCACCCGATAGAGGGTAATGGGCCGCGCACCGCGCGTGCGCGTCGGCGCGCGATTCATTCGATCACATGTGCGTCGGCACCGGATGACGGCCGCCCGGACGGCACTATGGAACACATGATCATCGCTTTCTCCGTGAGTCCGCTCGGCGCCGGTGTCGACGTCGGTCGCGCCGTGGCCGAGGCCGTCCGAGTGGTCCGCGCCAGTGGGCTGCCGAACCGGACCGACGCCATGTTCACCACCCTCGAGGGCGAATGGGACGAGGTGATGGGCGTCGTCAAGCAGGCCACCGACGCGATCCTCGCGGTCGCGCCGCGGTGCAGCCTGGTGTTGAAGGCCGACATCCGTCCCGGCGTCACCGATGCGATGACGTCGAAGGTCGAGTCGGTCGAGCGGTATCTCGCCGAGGGTTAGTCCGGGATAGGCGTCTGCTGGTAGAGCACCAGTTTCCATTCGCCGCCCGCGCGCACGTAGACACTCGACATGAGCCCGCGGAAAGCAGGCTTATCGCCCTCGCGGTAGGCGACGCCGGTGTAGACGAGGATCTTGCTGTCCACTCCGGCGTCTATCACGCGCGGGTCGCGGATCTCGTAGGTCCGCCACGGCGGTGAATCGTTGAGGGAGGCAATGACTTCGGCGCGGTCCAGCACCATGCCATGGGCGAGGACCATCACCGCGTCGCCGGTCATCATGGAGCCGTAGAAGTCGGCGCCCGCGCTCTTGCACAGCGAGTCCCAGCCCGCACGCTCGAGGCCTAGCAGCTCGTTCAGGAGTTCTGTATCAGCCATACGTTCCACGGTAGGCAAAGACTCGGGAATCGACATCCGTGCAGTTCAGGGCGCTATAAGCGCGTACCGTATCCGGTAATACGACCGAGCGGCGAGTCGAACCCGACGGCGACCGATACCCGAACGGTCCCCGGGTCCGGTCGCCCCGTTCTACATGGAGGCGATGAGACGATCCACGCGCTCGTCGACCGAGCGGAACGGGTCCTTGCACAGGACCGTGCGCTGCGCCTGGTCGTTCAGCTTCAGGTGCACCCAGTCGACGGTGAAGTCGCGACCGGCCTCCTGGGCGGCGGTGATGAAGTCGCCGCGCAGCTTGGCCCTGGTGGTCTGCGGCGGGGTGTCGACCGCGGCGTCCACGGCCTCGTCCTCGGTGATCCGCTTGGCCAAGCCCTTGCGCTGCAGCAGGTCGAAGACGCCGCGGCCGCGCTTGATGTCGTGGTAGGCGAGGTCGAGCTGGGCGATTTTCGGGTCGGACAGCTCCATGCTGTAGCGGTCCTGGTAGCGCTGGAACAGCTTGCGCTTGATCACCCAGTCGATTTCGGTGTCGACCTTGGCGAAGTCCTGTGCCTCCACCGCGTCCAGGGTGCGGCCCCACAGGTCGACGACCTGGTCGATCTGTGGATCCCGGTCCCGGTTGCGCAGGTGTTCGACGGCGCGGGCGTAGTACTCGCGCTGGATGTCGAGGGCGCTGGCCTGCCTGCCACCGGCGAGACGCACCGGACGACGACCGGTCAAATCGTGACTGACCTCGCGAATGGCACGAATCGGATTGTCAAGGGCGAAGTCCCGGAACGAGACGCCCGCCTCGATCATCTCCAGCACCAGCGCGGCGGTGCCCACCTTGAGCATGGTGGTCGGCTCGGCCATGTTCGAGTCGCCGACGATGACGTGTAGGCGGCGGTACTTCTCCGCGTCCGCGTGCGGCTCGTCGCGGGTGTTGATGATCGGCCGGGAACGCGTGGTCGCGGACGAGACGCCCTCCCAGATGTGCTCGGCGCGCTGCGACAGGCAGAAGGTGGCCGCCTTCGGCGTCTGCAGGATCTTGCCCGCACCGCAGATCAGCTGACGGGTCACCAGGAACGGCAGCAGCACATCGGAAATCCTGGAGAATTCCCCGGCCCGGACCACGAGGAAGTTCTCGTGGCAGCCGTAGGAGTTGCCCGCGGAGTCGGTATTGTTCTTGAACAGGTAGATGTCGCCGCCGATGCCTTCTTCGGCGAGGCGCTGCTCGGCGTCGATCAGCAGCTCTTCGAGGACCCGCTCGCCCGCTCGGTCGTGGGTCACCAATTGGTGCAGGCTGTCGCATTCGGCGGTCGCGTACTCCGGGTGCGACCCGACATCGAGGTAGAGCCGAGCACCGTTGCGGAGGAACACGTTCGAGCTACGGCCCCAGGACACCACCCGGCGGAACAGATACCGGGCCACCTCGTCGGGGGACAGCCGACGGTGACCGTGGAAGGTGCATGTCACACCGAACTCGGTCTCGATTCCCATGATTCGTCGCTGCACACCATCGACATTACAGCCATGTCATGCAAGCGCGTGGGGCTGCGGACAACGAGAACGCATACGTCTTCACAACGATTCGGCCCGGTTTGCCCTATTCCCTGCAGCTCCCGCCACCCCTGGACACCATTTCACCCCCGACGCGACGGGCAGGCGGGACCATCGACGAAGCCGCGGAAATTCTTGTCGACCCTGATCAACGTGTCCGATCCGGTGCGCCCGGTGCCACGGGTGCTCGCGGCGGACAGAGTTCGGGCCCGGATACGGGCGGCCGTAGCACGCCCCTATCCGGGCCCGGACTTCTCGATGATGGTTACTCCGCCTCCGGAGTTTCCTCCGCTGCGGGTTCCGCGGCCTTGGCCTTGCCCTTCTTGGCCGGGCTCAGCAACTGCTCCAGCGCGGAGTTGGTGACCCGCCGGAAGGCCCGTCGCGGCCGCGCCTGCTCCAGCGCGGCGACCTCGAGCGAGCTGACGCCGAGCACCCGCTTTTCCTTCTCCGCGCCCTCGGGGACGCCCGCCTGCAGCGCCTCCACCGCGACCTTGATCGCGGCGGCCAGATCCAGGCCCGGCCGGTAGGACGCCTTCAGCGCGGTGAGGATCGGCTCGGTCGTGCCGCCCATCACCACGTATTCGCGCTCGTCCACGATGGACCCGTCGAAGGTGATCCGGTACAGCACCGACGTCGGCTGCTGCTCCGGGTAGCCCACCTCCGCCACACAGATCTCCACCTCGTAGGGCTTGAGCTGATCGGTGAAGATCGAACCGAGCACCTGGGCGTAGGCGTTGGCCAGTGCACGGCCGGTCACGTCGCGGCGGTCGTACTGGTAACCGCGAATGTCGGCCTGCAGGATCCCGCTGCGGCGCAGATTCTCGAACTCGTTGTACTTGCCGACCGCGGCGAACCCGACCCGGTCGTAGAGCTCACTCACCTTGTGCAGCGTCGCGGACGGGTTCTCCGCGACGAACAGCACACCCTTGTCGTACACCAGAACCACGACGCTGCGACCTCGACCGATGCCCTTGCGGGCGAGCTCGGTCTTGTCGCGCATGATCTGCTCGGCCGACGCGTAGTACGGCAGTGTCATGCGCGGGCACTCCCTTCCTCGGCCGCCTCGCGATCGGCGACGATCCCACGGGCGATCGCCTCGAGCCGGTCCTCGGTCACCTCGACCGCACCTTCCTCATCGATCACGATCGCCGTCGGGTAGATCCCGCGCAGCAGATCGGGGCCGCCCGTCGCGGTGTCGTCGTCGGCCGCGTCGAACAGCGACTCGACGGCGACGCGCAACGCGCGCTCCTGATCGATTCCCTTGCTGTACAGCTTCTTCAGCGATCCCTTGGCGAAGACCGAACCCGATCCCACCGCGGCGTAACCGAACCGCTCCTCGCTGCGTCCACCCACTACGTCATACGACACGATGCGGCCGACCTTGTCCGGATCGGTGGCATTCAGGTCGTAACCGACCAGAATCGGCACCACCGCCAGACCCTGCAGGGCCGCGGGCAAGTTCTCGCGCACCATCTTCGACAGCTTGTTGGACTTACCGTCGAAGGTCAGTGGCACGCCCTCGAGCTTCTCGTAATGCTCCAGCTCCACCGCGAAGATCCGCACCATCTCGACGGCCATACCCGCGGTGCCTGCGATGCCCGCCGCGGAGTAGCTGTCGGTGATGTAGACCTTCTCGATGTCCCTGCTGGCCAACAGGTTTCCCTGAGTGGCCCGCCGGTCACCCGCGATGAGCACGCCGCCGCGGTAGCTGATCGCGACGATGGTGGTGCCATGCGGCGCGACATCCTTAGCACTGGTGGCGCTCAAACCCGCGCCATCAATCGGTCCGAACTTGTTGCCGGGCAACATGTCCGGAGCGTGCATGCGGAGATATTCGGAGAAGGACGAGAGGGCGTACCCCAAGTGGAGACGCGAGGGGTCACCTACTGTCACTGGCCGCCTTTCTGAACGTACGCACGGACGAAGTCTTCGGCGTTCTCCTCGAGCACATCATCGATCTCGTCGAGCAGGTCGTCGGTCTCCTCCGCCAGCTTTTCGCGGCGCTCCTGACCGGCGGCGTCTACGCCGTCCGGACCCTCATCCTCGTCGCCGCCCCCGGCGCGCTTGGTCTGCTCTTGTGCCATGGCAGCCGACCTCCTCTGTCCTCATCATGACCGGAGCTCAATTCTGAGCACGGCCCCGATCATGAGCAATGTCCGTGCTCGTTCTTCAACACTACCCAGCCGAACCGACCCGATGAGGTATTCCGTGCCGATGTGGACTGTGTTGAGATCTGCAGCGCCTACGGCGCTGCGTGTTCGCGGCCCCTTTATGGCTCGCGTCCGAGCGGCCGCGACTTGCGACTTCGTCGCTTGCGCTGCGGCCACTCGGACGCGAGCCGGGCCACGAACGGCGCTCGAAAGCCTCGCGCGTGGTGGCCGAGCTGTGACGGACGTCGCTAGGTTGTGAGCTGTTCCACAAGATCGGCGGCCGAGGTCACGCCGTCCAGCAGCTTGCCGACGTGCGCCTTTGTCCCCCGGCGCGGCTCCAGCGTCGGGATCCGGACCAGCGAATCGCCGCCAAGATCGAAGATCACCGAATCCCAGCTCGCCGCCGCGATATCGGCGCCGAACCGACGCAGGCATTCCCCGCGGAAGTAGGCGCGAGTGTCGGTGGGCGGGTTGGTCATCGCGTCGAGCACCTGCTGCTCGCTGACGAGCCGCTTCATCGAGCCGCGGGCGACCAGGCGGTTGTACAGGCCCTTGTCCAGGCGCACGTCGGAGTACTGCAGGTCCATCAGGTGCAGCTTGGGCGCCGCCCAGCTCAGCCCCTCACGCTGGCGCATGCCCTCGAGCAGGCGCAGCTTGGCCGGCCAGTCGAGCAGGCTCGCGCACTCCATCGGGTCGCGCTCGAGCAGGTCGAGCACCATGGCCCAGTTCTCGATGATGTCCGCGACGCGCTTGTCGTCGTTGCCGGTGCGGTCAACGAACTTGATCACCCGGTCCAGGTACATCCGCTGCAGTGCCAGGCCGGTCAGCTCACGGCCGTCGGTGAGCGCGACGGTGGCGCGCAGCGTCGGGTCGTGGCTGATCGTGTGCACGGCGGTGACCGGGCGGGCCAGCTGCAGGTCGGACAGGTCCTCGCCCGCCTCGATCAGGTCGAGCACCAGCGCTGTGGTGCCTACCTTGAGGTAGGTGGACATCTCGGCCAGGTTGGCGTCGCCGATGATGACGTGCAGCCTGCGGTATTTGTCCGCGTCGGCGTGCGGCTCGTCGCGGGTGTTGATGATGCCGCGCTTGAGGGTGGTCTCCAGCCCGACCTCGACCTCGATGTAGTCGGCGCGCTGGGACAGCTGGAACCCGGCGTGGTCGCCGGACTGGCCGATGCCGACCCGGCCGGAACCGGTGATCACCTGGCGTGACACGAAGAACGGCGTGAGGCCGAGGATGATCTGGTTGAACGGGGTGTCGCGGCTCATCAGGTAGTTCTCGTGGGTGCCGTAGGAGGCGCCCTTGCCGTCGACGTTGTTCTTGTACAGCTGCAGCCGCGGGGCGCCGGGCACACTCGACGCGTGCCGCGCGGCGGCCTCCATCACCCGCTCCCCCGCCTTGTCCCAGATCACCGCGTCCAGCGGATCGGTGACCTCGGGGGCGGAGTACTCGGGGTGGGCGTGGTCGACGTACAGGCGGGCGCCATTGGTGAGGATCATGTTGGCCGCGCCGACCTCGTCGGCATCGATCACGGGCGCGGGGCCGTTCATCCGGCTCAGGTCGAAACCGCGCGCGTCGCGCAGCGGCGACTCCACCTCGTAGTCCCAGCGGGTGCGTTTCGCGCGCGGCACACCCTCGGCGGCGGCGTAGGCGAGGACGGCCTGCGTTGAGGTGAGGATCGGGTTGGCCGACGGCTCGGTTGGGGTCGAAATGCCGTACTCGACCTCGATTCCGATGATGCGCTGCATAGGTCGAGCCTAACGGGCACCGCCGGACGAAGTCCGTCCGCAGCCTGCGCCGGGCCGCGCGACGGACGCCGAGCCGGTGTGGACGTCGATCTCATACCGCAGTGGTACTTCCGGAGGATCTGCCCGAGTGCGGCCACACGCGATAGTCGAGACATGACCGAATCAATTGCCGAGACGCGCGCCGCCGCGGAGCGGCCCGGGGCCGTGAAGGGGGCGGCCCCGGGCGGACGCTCGCGCGTGATCGCGCTGGATGTGCTGCGCGGTATCGCGATTCTCGGGACCCTCGGCACCAACATCTGGATCATGACCAACCGCGAGGGAATCATCGGCTACATCGATGAACTGAACGGACCGGCAACCGGCTGGATGTGGGCCGAGCGGGTGTTGCAGCAGTTGGCGCAGGGCAAGTTCCTCGGCCTACTCACCGTCATGTTCGGCATCGGATTGGCGATCCAGCAGGCCTCGGCCCAGCGCGGCGGGCGGCGCTGGCCCGGCAAGTATCCGATTCGCGCCGGGTTGCTGCTGCTGGACGGTCTGCTGAATTTCGTGTTCATCGCGGAGTTCGATGTGTTGATGGGGTACGCGGTCACCGGCTTGGTCGTCGCCTTCGTCCTCGCGACAAGTGACCGCGCGCAACGTCGTTGGATGATCGTGATGGCGGGCATCCACGTCGCGGTGCTGACTGCCATCGCGCTCGCGATGGTGTTCGCGCCGCAGCAGAATTCGAAGCCACGCCCACCGCTCGACCCGAATCCCTTTGCGGATGGGTCGTTCTGGGATCTCGTGGTGTTCCGCGTGCAGAACGCGGCCCCGTTCCGGGTGGAGACGATCTTCGTGTTCGCCATGTCGGTCGCGCTGTTCCTGCTCGGTGCCAGGCTGTTCCGGGCCGGTGTCTTCCGGCCCGAGGGCGCGCGGATCCGTAAGTGGCTGATGCTCATCGGCTTCGGCGTCGCGGCGCCGATCGACCTCGTCGCGGGCGTCGCGGGTGGCGGTGACCTGTTCCTGTTCACCCGTTACGGCACCGCGCCCTTCGTCGCCCTCGGCATTCTCGCCCTGGTCGCCGAGTTCTATCTGCGCAAGTCGCACGTGGGGTTCCTCGGCCGCAGGCTCACCGAGGTCGGGCGCACCGCGCTCAGCTGCTATATCTTGCAGAACCTGGTGGCGTCGATCTTCTGCTACGGCTGGGGTTTCGGCCTCGCCGCCCGCTTCTCCGCCGACGCGCGGGTGCCGTTCACCGTCGGCATGTACCTGTTGGTCTCGCTGATCATCGTGACCGGCGCGCACCTGTGGTTGCGGCGGTTCGAGCGTGGTCCGGTCGAGTGGGCTTGGCATCGGAGCTACCAGGCACTGGCCCGCGAAAAGGCCTGATTCGCCGCGCCCTCGCTCAAAGAGAGTTCGCCGATTGCGCTTTCGTCTCCGCCGGGAGTTCGATGCGATCGATGACCATACCGACATCGAGGTTCGCGACCTGCCCGTCATCGTCGAACTCGACCGCCCCCGCCACGCCCGAACCGCTGAATTCGAGCAGCCGATAGTCCTCGAGGAACCCGGTGACCAGGCCCCGCCTGCTCAAATAGCTCTGCACGGCGCGTCGATGGTCGGCCAGCGGCAATGCGTTGATGCCATGCGCGAGAACCCGGGCAAGGCCTGCCGCGGTAGGCGGTGGTAGCAGAAAGGCCGGATGTTCGACCAGGAACGCCACGCAGGTGCCGTCGGTGACACCGCAGTACGAACTCCAATGCCCGGAAATCACTTTCGCGGCGTCCGCCAGCAGGCCCGCCACCTGATGCGGTTCCGGTGCGGCGCGCCCGAGCGCGACGGGTAGCTCCGCGACGGACAATTCGGCGACGCCGTAGCGGAAGCCGAACTCGCGCACCATCTGCGCGACCGCGATCAGCGGCGGCGCGAAGCCCCAGGGATTCGCCCAGGCCCACAGCCACGACTCGGCGTCGGCCGTGCCAAGTAGGTGAAAGTCCGTGCACACGAATGTGTGCTCGGCACCGATGAATTCGAGCCGACGCTCCTCCATGTCGGCCTGCCACCGGTGCGTACCCAGCACTTCTTCGACGTGTAGGCGGTGCTCGAGCGACAGCAACCCCGCGTCGTCGAGCAGCCTCGTCAAGGGCACAGGTTCGGACACCGGCATAGCGTAGTCAACGCTCGCGCACGGCCGGCTACCCGACGCGCGGCTGTCGAGTAGTCGAATTACTTGACGCGCAGTGCTTCCGGACGGGCCAGCAGATCGCCGACGATCACGTCGCGCTCCAGGGGAACGCCGAGGCTGCGGGCATTGCCCTCGAAGAGCGCGAGGACCGATTCGGTGAGGATGCCTTCGACCTGGTCGGAGGAGAGCGTGGTGGCCGGGTCGGCGCGCCAGCTGTTCACCACGCCGTCGACGAAGCCGATGATGCCGAAGGCCATCGGCCGGGCGCGTCCGGGGTCGATGCCGAAGCGGGACAACCAGATGGCGAACAGGTCGGCCAGCCGGCCGCCGATGCGGTCCCTGGCACCGGCCAGCGATGAATCGCCCTGGGGCGCGGCACCGCCGATGAAGCGGTGCAGGTTCGGGTGGCGCTCGACCCATCGGACGTAGGTGCCGACGGCGCCGCGCACGGCATCGCGGACGGTGCCGTCGGGATGCAGCGTCGGCATGATCTGCGCCAGCAGGGATTCCAGGATCTGGCGCCGGATCTGCTCGTCGAGGTCGGTGCGGCCGTCGAAGTGGCGGTACACGACTGGGCGGGGCAGCTTCAGCTGGTCGGCGATCTGCTGCACCGACACCTCGACGCCGTGCTCCTCGATGACGGTGATCGCGGCGTCGATCACGTCGGCGCGACGCTGTGCCTTGTGGCCGATCCAGCGGGTGGCACGGCCGTCGGTGGCGGGAGGCTCGAGGTTTCCGCTGGTCGTGGTCACAGAATCACGATACTCGCACAACGGTTGACTGCGACACCCTGTCTCACTAATCTGACTGTGACAGCTTGTATCGGTTAGTCGACATGTTGGAGAGCAGTCATGGGCAACGACGCCGCACTGATCCCGCAAGAGTCCTTCGCGCAGCGCCTGCTGACCGGATCGGTCAAGAAGTCCTACGACCCGGTGGTCGACATGGACTGGGACGCACCGCTCGACCCGGACAAACTCTTCCTCCCCGCGGAGGTCGTTTCGCTGTACGGCACCGACCTGTGGGAGTCGATGACCCCGCAGCAGCGCCGCGAACTGTCCCGGCAGGAACTGGCGAACGTCCTGTCCGTCGGCATCTGGTTCGAGAACCTGCTCAACCGGCTGCTGCTGCGCGAACTGCTGGCCGACGACCCGACCACCCGGCATTCGCACTACACCCTCGTCGAAATGGGTGACGAGTGCAGGCACATGATGATGTTCGGCAAGCTGATCGATCGCATCGAGGCGCGTCCGTACTGGCCGCGCCGCACGGGCAGACTGGTGATCGGCGTGCTGCCGCTCTTCTTGCGCGGCTCCATGACCTGGGTCGGCGCGCTGGTCGGCGAGGAGATTTTCGACGCGATCCAGCGGCGCACCCTGGACGACCCGGAGTTGCAGCCCTTGGTTTCTCGGGCGATGCGCATTCACGTCACCGAGGAGGCGCGCCATATCGGTTTCGCCCGTGACGCGCTGGCCCGGCGGGTGCCCACCATGTCGCGGGCCGAACTCGCCTACACCAGACTGTGTGTCGCGATCGCCGCCCCGCTGTTCGTCTACCTGCTGACCAACCGGCACATGTACACCCGCGCCGGTTTGGACGGGCGCGCCGCCCGGCGGATCGCGACCAACAACCCGGACGCCAAGAAGGCACTGGGCATCGGCGCCGCGAATCTCGGCGTGTTCCTGCAGAAGCAGGGTCTCATCGGGCCGATCGGCGAGTGGATCTGGCGGCGGCGGGGACTGCTCGCATGACCCTCGAACCCGAAATCGTCATTGTCGGTGCGGGTTTCGGTGGCCTCGGCATGGCCATCGAGCTGCGCAAGGCGGGTATCGACGATTTCGTCGTGCTGGAGAAGGCCGACGAGATCGGTGGCACCTGGCGGGAGAACACCTATCCCGGCGCGGGCTGCGACGTGATGTCGCTGATGTATTCGTACTCGTTCGAGCCGAACAAGCGGTGGACGCGGATGTTCGCCCGCCAGCCGGAGATTCTGGACTACCTGCGCCGCACCGTCGACAAGTACGACCTGCGCGGGCACATCCGGTTGCGTTCGGAGGTGGTTTCGCTCGACTTCGACGACGCGGACGATCGCTGGGATGTCGGCCTCGCGGACGGGCGGCACTTGCGGCCGCGGCTGGTCGTGATGGCGCCCGGCCCGCTGCACGAACCCTCGATTCCGGCTTTTCCTGGTCGAGACACGTTCCGCGGCACGAGCTTCCACTCAGCGGAGTGGGATCACGACTTCGACGTCAGCGGAAAGCGCATCGCTGTCATCGGAACCGGCGCCAGCGCGGTGCAGTTCGTGCCGCAAATCGCCAAGGAAGCCGCGCAGGTAACCGTGTACCAGCGCACCCCGCACTGGATCGTGCCGAAACCGGACCGTCCGCTGTCGGCGCTGGAGCACCGAATGTTCCGGTATCTGCCCGGCTCGCAACGGCTCTACCGGTGGGCGATCTATTGGGGCTACGAGTCGTTGATCCCCGCGTTCATGAATCCGGAACTGATGCGTCAGGTGGAAAAGGTCGCCCGTGGCCATCTGCGCCGCCAGGTCAGCGACCCGGAACTGCGCGAACGGCTCACCCCGGACTACCGGCTGGGCTGTAAGCGAATCCTGGTGTCCAACAACTTCTATCCCGCGCTACAGCGCGACAATGTCGATCTGGTGACCACGCCCATCGCGGGCCTCACCGAGACCGGTGTCGCCACCGTGGACGGGTCCGCCGAGGCGTTCGACGCGATCGTCTACGGCACCGGTTTCAAGATCTCCGACCGGTTCGCCGACCAGCACATCGTCGGCGCCAACGGCCTTGCTCTGCAAGACGCGTGGCGCAATGGGATGGAGGGTTTCCTCGGCGTCGCGGTACACGGCTTCCCCAACCTGTTCCTCATCGTCGGCCCGAATTCCGGTGGCGGACACCAATCCATCGTGTTCATGATCGAGGCGCAGGCCCGCTACATCCGCCAGTGCGTCGAGCTGCACCGCAAGACCTCCAGCACTCGCATCGAAGTGCGCGCCGCCACCCAGCACGAATTCAACCGCCGCACCCAAGCGAAACTGGCTGGCACCGTCTGGAACTCGGGCGGCTGCAACAGCTGGTATCTCGATGAGCACGGCCTCAACCGCGCCGCCTGGCCCGGCTCCAGCGTCTCCTACTGGCGCACCATGCGCCATCTCGACCCCGGCCACTACGACCTCACCGTCCCCGCGGACCGCGAACCAGCCCACGAATATTCGGGCCCCGCCACCCTCGACGCCCCCGGCGCACTGCTCCCGGTGACCGTCACCCTCAGCGGCCACGCCGACCCCACCGACGGCCGCTACCACTGGTACGGCCGCATCACCCCCACCACCGGCACCGAGCTGCCCGACCCCGGCCGCGCCGAAGTATTCCTGACCCTCCCGGGTTGCTACCCCACCGCGGGCCGCCTCCAGGAACGCGACCCCTGGGGCAATCTGCGTATCGTCGGCATCGGCGAGCCGCCCTATCCCCTGGAACCGGCCTACACGTCGAAGTAGAGCTCGAATTCGAAGGGGTGCGGGCGGACGTTTATCTCGGCGATTTCGGTGTCGCGCTTGAGGCGAATCCAGGTTTCCAGAAGATCGTCGGTGAAGACGTTGCCTTCGGTGAGGTAGTCGTGATCGGCCTCCAGGCGGTCGATGACGCTGGCGAGGCTGGGCGGGGTTTGGGTTACCTCGGCGGATTCTTCGGGGCTCAGCTCGTAGAGGTCTTTGTCGATGGGGGCGGCGGGTTCGATCTTGCGGCGGATGCCGTCGATGCCTGCCATCAGCATGGCGGCGAAGGAGAGGTATGGGTTGCCGGAGGAGTCGGGGCAGCGGAATTCCAGCCGCTTCGCCTTCGGACTGGTTCCGGTGACCGGGATGCGGACCGCCGCTGATCGATTGCGCTGACTGTAGACGAGGTTGACCGGCGCCTCGTAGCCGGGAACAAGGCGCTTGTAGGAGTTCACGGTCGGGTTGGTGAAGGCGAGCAGCGACGGCGCGTGCCGCAGCAGCCCGCCGATGTAGTGCCGCGCCAGGTCGGAAAGTCCCGCGTAGCCCACCTCGTCGTAGAACAGTGGATCGCCGTTCTTCCACAGAGATTGGTGCACGTGCATGCCGGAACCGTTGTCGCCGAAGAGCGGCTTCGGCATGAAGGTGACGGTCTTGCCTTCGGCCCAGGCGGTGTTCTTGATGATGTATTTGTACAGCTGCAGGTCGTCCGCGGCGGAGAGCAAAGTGTTGAACTTGTAGTTGATCTCGGCTTGGCCCGCCGTGCCGACCTCGTGGTGCCCCTTCTCCAGTTCGAAGCCCGCGTTCTGCAAATTGGTGCACATCCGGTCACGCAGGTCGACGTCGGCGTCATACGGTGCGACCGGAAAGTAGCCGCCCTTGGGGCGAACCTTGTAGCCGCGGTTGAGGCTGCCATCCGGGTTGTATTTGGTGCCGGTGTTCCAGCTCGCCGATCCCGAATCCACCTCGTAGAAGGCGCCGTTCATGCTGGTGTCGTAGCGGACGGCGTCGAAGATATAGAACTCGGCCTCCGGACCGAAGTACGCGGTGTCCGCGATGCCGGTGCTGCGCAGATAATCCTCGGCCTTGCGCGCGACATTGCGTGGATCGCGACTGTATGCCTCGTGCGTGTGCGGGTCGTGCACGAAGCAGTTCATGTTCAGCGTCTTCGCCGCACGGAACGGATCCAGTTGCGCCGTATCGAGGTCGGGGAACAGCAGCATGTCCGACTCGTGGATCGACTGGAACCCGCGCACCGACGAGCCGTCGAACGCGATCCCGTTCTCCACCAGATCGGCGCCGAAGGACTGGGCAGGGATCGAGAAGTGCTGCTGCACACCGGGAACGTCACAGAATCGGATGTCGACGTAGGTGACTTCCTCGGCGCAGATGTACTCCAGAACTCCCTCGGTAGTCGGCTTCAACACGACTCACTCCTCGCACTCGCGGCATCCGCGGATCGGCGAGGCGGGCGCATCCCGCGGCGCGCCCGAGCGGGCGTGGCAGGTCCGGCTCGCCGAATCCACCATACGACGCCGCGCTCGGCGCCGGAGGTGAATCGCGGTGGCCCGACCACGGTTCGGCGTGTCCTGCGCGTTCACTCCGGGCAACGGCACAAAGAACCGCCGTGAGCTTCGGCATTCTGCCGATACCACGCGCCAGGCGCATGGGGTGGGCTGGACCACACGGTGGTGCGCGGCACCGCCGGCTCGATCCGGAAGGTCGCCATGAAATTGTCTTCGCCGCGGTTGGCCGTGGTGGGCGCGCTGTGCTGCGCGCTCGCCGTCGGCACGGCTCCGATGTACGCGTCCGCCGACCCTAGACAGACCTGGTACGTGAGCGCGGTGGCCCCAGCGGGCGGAAACGGTTCGGAAACAGCACCTTTCAACACCTTGCAGGGCGTCCAGCAGGCTTCGAATGACGGTGACACGATCGTCGTCCTCGCCGCGCCCGTCGGCACACCACCGCTGGACGGCGGCATCGCCCTCAAACCGGGCCAGCGCCTGCTCGGCCGCCAGACTCCCGGAAGTGTTCCGGCTGTGGCCAACACGACCACCGCCAACGACGGTGACGCGGTCCGCCTGGCACCGAAGACCGAAGTCCGCGATCTCACCATCACCAGCGCTCAGCGCGGCGGCATCTACGGCCGCAATGTCGGCGCGGCGGTCCTCGCGGGTAACACGGTCGCCGCCAGCAACCGCGCCTGCCACGACGGCTTCCTCGTCCAGCCGTTCCCGCCGATGCTCGGCGTCCCGTTCGGCACGTCGCTCCCGGCGGCCCCGAACGTGATCGCGCTGAACAACGGCTGGGCGGGCATCATGATCGACTCCGATGCGGGCGCACATACCCTCGTCATCGAACGCAATACTGTGCGCGACACCGCATGTGGTGACGGCATCGATGTCCGCACCACCGGCGCGGCGCAAGCCACCGCCACTATCACCGACAACCTGACCGAGAACATCAATCAGGGCATCGCGAAACTCTCCGTCCTCGCCGTGGGCATGCAGAGCACCGGAACCTCCTCGCTCACCGCCACATTGCGCGGCAACACCCAGCGCAATATCGCCATTCCGGCGAACGACCCACTCAACGCCGCCGCCGACAGCGAGGGCATTTTCGTCAATGCCGCCGACCGCGCCCGTATGCGAATCACTATCGACCGCAACAGTTATCGGCACGGTGGCGGCCACTTCTCCGCCAACGGAATCGAATTCGTCACCAGCAACGGCACGCCGGACAGCGAAGTAACCCTTACCAACAGCGAATTCATCGATGTCCCAGGCGATATCGTGGAGAACCTCAATCTGAGTGCCGAGGGCGCCAGCCACCGCATGACCATCGACGGCCTTACCGCCGCCCGGTCCAGCTTCCTCGCCGCGGTGTTGAATCCGGTGGTGCCCGGCAACCTCGGCAGCTGCCTGTTCTCCGCCAGCTTCGGCCGCGACAACACCACCGCGCTGACCCTGCGCAATGCCCATCTCAGTCAGTGCAGCGCCGACGGCATCGGCATCTACGCCTACTCCCCCGGCGGCCCCGCCCCGGCGAAGGCGACCATGAGCTTCGACATCGCCGACACCACCGTCGCCGATGCCGCCATCGCCGACCTGCACGTGCACACCGTCGGCGACCTGGCCGCGCTCACCGGCAAGGTCGAGCGCTCCCGATTCGGCGGCGACGTCGTGCTCACCCAGAGTGGCGGCAACCTTGGCGCCGGCTCGGTCATCGACTTCGGCGGCGGCCGCCTCGGCAGCGCCGGAAACAACTGTTTCGCCCCCACCACCGAGACCGCGCTCGCGGCGCCGAACCTACCGGTCGAACATTCGGGATCCTGGCCCACCTGTCGCTGACCGGCACCGCGGTGCACGAGTGACCCAGGAGGCGCGAATTTGGTCAAGTGCACAATGCCGTGCGCCACACTCTGCGCGTTTGCCGCTAGCGCACACACTCGCTCATGCGTTCTGCTGATAGGTGACGATGAGGTCATCCGCGTCCCCCACGGCGACCGGCATGGCCTCAGCCCTTCGCTAGCAGAGGTTAGGTCTTGGTTTCATCGACAGTCCCGGCGGAGCTCCGCCCGGACACGTTATGTGCGGCGTTCCAATCGAACGTCGCGAAGTACCCCGACGCGGTCGCGCTGCGCACCCTCGGCGGCGCCGTCTCGATCACCTGGCGGGAATACGGCCAGCGGGTCCGGTCCATCGCCACCGGCCTCGCCGCGCTTGGTATCCAGCCCGGCGACACGGTCGCGCTGATGCTGACCAACCGGCCGGAGTTCCACCTCTGCGACACCGCGGTGCTGCACGCGGGCGCCACGCCGTTCTCGGTGTACAACACCAACCCGGTCGACCTGCTGACCTATCAGTTCGGCAACTCGGGCAACAAGGCGGTGATCTGCGAGCGCCAGTTCGCCCCGAAGATCCTGGAAGCCGTGGCCAAGGCCGCCGAGCAGGGCATTCACGTCCAGCACGTGATCTGCGTGGACGAGGCGCCCGACGGCACCATCGCACTGGCCGACGTCGAGCAGGCCCAGGCGGACGGGTTCGATTTCGACGCCACCTGGCGCAAGGTACGGCCCGAAGATCTGCTCACCATCGTCTACACCTCCGGCACCACCGGCCCGCCAAAGGGCGTCGAGCTCACCCACACCAACTTCATCGAAAACGCCCGCGTCCTAGAGCAATTCGGCGGTGGCGGGCCGGACGACCGGGTGATCTCCTACCTGCCCGACGCACACGCCGCCAACCGCTGGTTCGCGCACTATCTGACCATGCTCGAGGGCTGTCAGATCACCACCGTCCCCGATTTCAAACAGGTCGCCGCGGCGCTGGCCGAGGTGCATCCGAGCGTGTTCCTCGGCGTCCCCCGAGTGTGGGTGAAAGTCAAAGGCGCACTGGAGGAACGGTTCGCCAACGAGTCCCCGATCAAGCGCCGCCTGATCCACTGGGCGATCGGCGTCGGCCGCAAGCGGGCCCGCGCCGCCTCCGACGCGCGCCCCCTCGGCGCGATCGACCGATTCCAGCACCGGCTGGCGGATCGCCTTGTGCTGGCGACGATTCGGCAGGGTCTCGGCCTGGACAAGGTCCGGGTCGCGGTCACCGGCTCGATCGCGATCCCGCCGGAGGTGCACGAGTTCTTCCTCGGGCTCGGCCTGCCGCTGTGTGAGGGCTACGGGATGAGCGAATGTACCGCGGGCGCGACGCTCAACGGCCCGGACCGGGTCAAGATCGGCACGGTCGGCACCCCGCTGCCCGGCGCCGAGGTCAAGCTCGGCGACGACGGTGAAGTGCTGATCCGCGGCAAGATGGTGATGCGCGGCTACCGCGGCGACCCGGAAAAGACCGCGGAGACGATCGACGCCGACGGCTGGCTGCACACCGGCGACATCGGCACCATCGACAGTGACGGCTACCTGTCGATCATCGACCGCAAAAAAGAGCTCATCATCAACGCGACGGGAAAGAACATGTCGCCCGCCAACATCGAGAACACGGTCACCGACAACTGCTCGCTGATCAGCACGGTGGTCGTCATCGGCGAGCAGCGACCGTTCAACACCGCGCTGCTGCTGCTCGATCCCGACCTGGCCGCCGCCTACGCGCAGCGGCACAACCTGCCGGGGACCACCGTCGCCGAGCTGGCGAAGGACCCGGAGATCCTGAGGGTGGTCGAGCAGGGCATCGCCGCGGCCAACAGCAAACTGTCCAGGGTCGAGCAGATCAGGAAGTACATCGTGCTCCCAGAGGTATGGGAGAACGGCAGCGACTACCTGACCGCGACTGGCAAACTCAAGCGCAAGCCCATTTCCAGCAGCTACACGGATACGATCGAAGCCTTGTACTCGACCTGAATCCGGGAAGAAGAACCAGCATGATGCCATCGCGGACTCGGGTGTTCGACGATCTCCATCGGCGGACCGCGTCGATGCTCGACGGGTTCTACGCCGCGCTGCCGCCGTACCAGCGGCTGCCGCAATCCTTGGTGGAGACCGACTTCGCCCGGGGCACCAAGCTCAACGTGGACCTGTTCTTCGAGTACCTGCGCCGCGGCGAGGAGCCGACGGAGGAGGACACCAGGGAACTCGTCGAGCTCGCGATGGACCGGTTGCGCGACGGCACCCCGCTGCCCGAGGTGCTGGAGCGCTACCGGCTCGGCGCGGCGTTCATCTGGGAGCGGTTGCGCGCGACGGCCAGCCCGCCGGAGCGCGAACTGCTGCTCGACGCCTCGCTGGTGCTGCTGAAGTACGTCACGCTGGTCACCTCGCGGATCGCCACCGCGGCCACCCAGCGCGTGCACGACCCGCGCTGGGAGCTGTTGGAGCGCCGGCGCGGCATCGCCGACGCGCTGCTCACCGGCCGTGACCCGGTGGAGTGGGCCAACGATCCGGTGATTCCGGTGTCCGACGCGTTCCTCGTCGCGGTGTTCCGCCTGTGCGGCACCCGCGGCGGGCCAGCGTCGGCGCTGCGGCACCGGGTCGAGGCGATACCTGGGGTCTTCCTGCGGTTGGACGCGGGCGGCTGGACCGCGTTGATTCCACTACAGACCGGTGACGACGGCTCGGCCACGCTGTCCGGGCTCACCGCCCGGCTGCCCGCGCAGGAGCCCGCCGAGCCGCCGCCGTACTGGGTCGGCGTCGGCGCGGCGCGCAGCAAGGACGCGATCCCGACGATGTACGCCGAGGCGCGGGTACTCGCCGAGCTCGGCCGGTGCCTGCTCCGGCGCGACATCCTGTGCCGCAGACAGGATTTGCAGTTCGAATACACCGTCGCGGTGAGCGACGCGGCCCGCCCCGGGCTGGCCTCGGTGCTCGCGCCACTGGATGCGCAGCCGATGCTCGCCGAGACCCTGGAGGTGTTCGTCGACAGCGGCTTCAACCAGCTGGCGACGGCACGGCAGCTCAATGTGCACCGAAATACGGTCACCTATCGGCTTTCCCGGGTGCACGAGTTGACCGGACTCGACCCGCATCGTCCCGCCGACGCGATGACCCTGTCCGCCGCACGGCTGGCCAGGCGACTCGAATCCGCCGGGTTCGCCCCATAATCGGACCCACTTTTAGGCACTTTCCCAAAGACGCGTCGTTCTCTCTTGCGAATTGCCGGTGTCGCCGCACCCCGCTTATGCGTTGTGCTGAGTAGCGACGATGAGGTCAGGCGTGGGCCCTGAACGTCCGGACACAATCCGGAATCAACTCGCCCGGTCGACGGCACTCGATCCCCGGCAGCGCCGCGGACGGGTAGCCTCCAGCCCGACTTCGACCACCGCCAGCAAAGGTTCAGGTAGTTGAGAATTGCATCCCGGGCACGGGCTCCCCGCCGCACCGTGACGGTCGCCGCCGCGATCACCGCCATCGGCTTGATCCTCCAGCTCACGCCCGCCGCGAACGCCGTGCCCGCCGCGGGACCGGTGCCGAACGCGCCCGCGAATTTCGGCCTGCCCGCCGGTTATCAGCCCACGCCGGAGCGCTACGGCATCGCCTACGAACTGGGACATATCGTCCCACTTTCGGACGGCACCCAATTGCAGACCGAGGTGCGCTACCCGACCGATCCCGCCACCGGAGCGCGCGCCGCGGGCGAGTTCCCGGTCGTCGTCAACTTCACTACCTACGGCGCGCTGTCGAGCGCACTGACGGCCGCGGTGACCAGCGTGATCGACACACTGCACATCCCGCTGCCCGACCAGCTGAAGGACGCGCGCCGAATCATCAACCAGGCCACCAGCGCTCAGGACATGCTGGTCCGGCGCGGCTACATCGAGGTGATCGCCGACGTGCGCGGCACCGGCGGATCGACCGGCGCCTGGAACCCTGCCTCCCAGCAGGACGGCCTGGACGGCGCCCAACTGGTCGACTGGGCGGCGAAGCTGCCCGGCTCCAACGGCAAGGTCGGCATGTTCGGGTACTCGTTCCCGGCGCTGTCCGCATTGCGCACGGCCGAATCCGTTTCGCCCGGTTCGCCGTTGAAGGCGATTGTGCCGATGGCCATGCCCAACAACATCTTCAACGAGGTGCTCGGCCACGACGGCATGATGAGCCCGATCCTGCTCACCGCCATCTCGGTGCTGGTGCCGTACCTGAGCTTGATCGGCCCGTTCATGACGGCGGTGGTCTCGCCGCAGCTGTTCATCAAGACCCTGGTCGATCATTTGCAGGCGGTGGTGTCCTCGGACAGCACGATCAAGCTGCTGCTCGAGGCGTACGCGGGCGGCCCACTGGCCTACGACGGCCAGTGGTGGCAGGACCGCCGGTTCGAGACCGATCTGCACAAGGTCGTCGAGAACGACATCGCCATGTACCAGGTCGGTGGGCTCTGGGATCTGTACCAGGAAGGCCCGTGGCGCAACTACTCCCAGCTGCAGAACCTCGCCGCGGGCAAGGACCAGTTCGCGCCGATGGCGCCGGGGCAGCCCACCGACGGACGGTTCCAGCTGCTGATGGGCCCGTGGTACCACGTCGGCCTCGGCTTCGGGCCCGGCTCGCGGCTGGACACCGACATGATCACGGTGGCCTGGTTCGACCGCTGGCTCAAGGACATTCCGAACGGAATCGACAAAACCGACAAACCGCTGCACGTGATCGATCCGAACAACATGGCGGTCGCGACCGCGCGATATCCGTTCGAGCAGGCGGGGATTCAGCAGCGGTACTTCGACGGTGATCGACTGGTCGCGCAGCCGCCCGCGGTCGAGGACGCGTCGGATCGGCTGGATTACACCGGCATCGACACCATCTGCAACCGGCAGAGCCTCGGCCAGTACAGCGCGGGCCTGTTCGATTTCCTGTTCCGCCTGTTCAACGCCTACAACCCGTGCACGGAGTGGGTGCAGGAACCGGTGGCCGGACGCCGCTACACGATGGACCCGGTGACCGAGCCGACCGTGCTGGCCGGACCCAGCAGCGTCACCCTCTACGCGTCCTCTACCAGCAACGATGCCGCCTTCCAGGTCTGGCTCGACGATGTCGCGCCGGACGGTTCGGCGGTCAACATCACCGGCGGCTCCCAGTTGGCCAGCCAGCGCACGTTGAACGACGAAAAGACTTGGCGCGCAACGGATGGCACGATCTACGCGCCGGAACACGTCATCCGCAAGGATGCCGAACAGCTGTTGACGCCCGGCGAGGTGACCAAACTGGAAGTCAAGATCCGCCCCACCTTCTACCGATTGGAGCCGGGACACGCCCTGCGCCTTCGCATCACCAGCGGCACGTTCCCGTCGACCATACCGATTCCGACTGATTTGCCGCGGTTGCTCGGTTCGTCCCAGCAGATCCACCGGGACGCCGCCCGCCCGTCCAGCCTGGTCGTGCCGCTCGCACCGGCATCCGCCTTCGGCGGCTGAGACAGCAGGGGCGCCCGCGCCGGAAAGATCCGACTCAGGTGTGTCTCAGGTCACGTTTAGCGCTCCTTAAGCGTCAGGACCTGTAAAGATCATGCAAACCTGGGATGAATTCCAGGTGCATTGAGACACACTGTCCGGCAATCTATCAGCTACCTGAACATTAAGCATTTCACATTGTCGCTGGCAGCGGCGTTGCACTGGCCCATTGCATGGCCCGCAACGCCGTTGTCCGCGTTCGGGGGGCAAATACCGGTGATCGAGCTCACCGTCACATTCACCGAGAATTTCTTCTACAGTTTCTCTCGTTCCGGTTCGACGATGACGTCCCGGGACCGGTTCCGACAAAGTTTCTCGGATGCAGGCCGATATTCTTGTCACTATTCGGATCGGCAATTCCCTTACCGCGCATGGGAATTACCGATGGGCAGCTGAAGGTGTGTCATGGAATTCATCGAACTGGCCGACTACCCGTTGCCGAGCGGCCGTGTGATCGAGTGGCTCCCGACTGCCACTTCACACTGGGCCGACTGGCCACGAGATACTCGCGCCGTTTCTTATAACCACGAGCATCATCTTCGAGATGCGGTGGAGCACAGTCGAATACGAGACCGTCGCCACTACTGGCTCGGACACGCGTTCCGCATCGACGGACCGCTGGATCCGCAGGCCTGGCGTAGCGCCTTCGATGCCTGGATCGACCGGCACGAAGGACTGCGCTCGCATGTCGCCATCGAGGGCGGCAAGCCGGCCAGGTACACCCTGCCGCCCGGTGAGATCCGGGTGCAGCCGGTCGACGCGGGCGCGCCCACCTCGACCATGGCGACATACCGCCTGGTCCACGGCCTGCTCGACGACGGCACCTCACCGCTGCGGTGGCCGTCCTACGTCTGCGTGACCATTGCCGGTCGCGACGGCTTCACCGTGGTATTCGCGGCCGACCATTCGATCATGGACGGCTACTCGACCATCTCCACCGGTGGCGAGCTGCACGCGCTCTACAACGCGGCTCGCGCGGGCGAAACGGCACAGCTGGTCGAGACCGGCAGCTACGTCGACTTCTCCCAGGACGAGCGCGTCCGCGCCGCCACGGCCACCGCGGACAACCCCGCGGTGGAGACCTGGCGCACGTTCTTTCCGGAGAACACCGAGAACGACCTGCCCTGCGGCACGCTCAGCAAGGTCGCCGCGGCACCGATCGAGCTCAACGGTCCCGCGGAGGCGCCGACGCGGCGGGTGGCGCAGCGCAACCTGTCGGTGGAGGTGCTCGACGCCGACGCGGCCGATGCCGCGTCGGTGGTCGCCAGGGAACACGGTCAGGGCTTGTTCGCCGCCCTGCTCGCCGCGTTCGCGGTGACGACCACCGAACTCGGTGCGGGACGGGATTTCCGCACAGTGATCCCGCTGCATACCCGTACCGAGCCACAGTGGGTTGACACCCTCGGCTGGTTCGTCGGGCTCGCGCCGTTCCAGCTGGATTGCGGTCCGGCCCGCAATCTGTCCGACCTCATCACCCCGGCGGGCGAGGAGCTGCGGCGCACCCGCAGCGCGGCAACGGTGCCGTTCGCCAGGGTCTGCGAGCTGCTCGGCACTCGGCCGCGCATCTCGTTCATGGTGTCCTACATGGATGTTCGGGCGGCAGCGTCCGCCGCCACCTGGGCCGATACCGACACCCGGTGGCTGCGCAGCCGCAATGTGTCCGCCGACGAGTTCTTCTTCTGGTTCCTTCGCACGCCACACGGCGTGACGCTCAACATGCGCTACCCCGGCACCACCAAGGCGACGCGCGATATCCACCGCCATGTCCTGCGCATGCGCGATCTGCTCGCCGAGTTCACCCGCTATGGAGACGCCCGAATCCGTCCGATCGAAGGAGCGCCGCTGTCATGGAGATGACCCTCACCGAAGACTGGTTGCCGAAGCCGGGCGTGCTGCTGGAATTCACTCCCACCGCGGCCAGCCGGGCGGCCACCGCGGCGGCCACGCCGTCCGACGCGCCCGCGACCTACGTGCAGGAGTCGCACATCCGCCGCTGGGCCGCGCGCAGGCATACCGCGGATCCGCTCGCGTCCGAGCTGTCGCTGTGCTTCTCCGTCGCCAGCCCGCTGGACGCGGACGCGCTGCGGCGCGCCTTCACCACGTTCCTGCAGCGTCACGAAAGCTTGCGGTCGTGGTTCGAGCTAGACGAGTCCGCAGGCAAGTTCGCGCTCACCCGCTACCTGCTCGAACCCGGCGCTGTCGAGCTGGAGACGACGACCGTCGGCGCCTTCGACTCCGGCGAGGAACTGCGCGACCTGCTGGTCGAGAAGTTCCATGCCAGTGCCGAGCCGATCAAGTGGCCGGCGTTCCTCTGCGGCGCCATCGATCACGGCGCCGACGGCTTCACCCTGGTCTACAACACCGACCACGCGTTCAGCGACGGCCTGTCGCTGGTCACCGCGATCTTCGAATTGCACGCCCTCTACACGGCCTACTCGACCGGTCAGGAGCCCGTGCTGCTCCCGGTGGGCAGCTACGTGGAGTTCGCGCGGAACGAGCGGGCCGCGGTGGCCGCCAATCCGCCCGAACTGGACAAGCTCGCCACCCTGATCGCCGACAGCCTGGACAAGGTGCGGCCGCTGCCGATCGACCTCGGACTCGCCCCCGGTGAGCTCGCCGACAGCAGGGGAACCAAGGTCGATCTGCTCGATGCCGCCGAATGCGAGGCGTTCTCGGAGGCGTGCAAGGCCGCGGGTGGTTCGTTCTCGGCGGGCCTGTTCGCCGCGATCGCCCTGGCCGAGCTCGAATTCGCCGGGCGCACCCACTATCTCGGCCTCAATGTGGTCGGCACCAGGCAGGAGCCGCAGTATCAGCTCGCACAGGGTTGGTTCATCAACCTGCTGCCGATCTCGTTCGAGGTCGACCCGACCGACCACTTCACCGATCTCATCGGCCGCGCCGGTGTCGCGCTCGACTGGGTGAAACCCCTGGCGAGCGTGCCGATTCACGCCGCACTGGAGCGGGCCGCCGAGCTGACCGGCGCATCGGTGCCCGCCACGACGGACTGGCCTTGGGTGTCGTACATGGATGTGCGCGCGATTTCCGGTGCGGCACTGGAGAACGCGCTGCCCAACGTGCACGGGATCAACGGTCTCGGCTCCCGCGCCCGGATGGGCCAGACCTCGCCCATGTGGTTCAGCCGGGAGCTGGACCGCCTGCACGTCAGCATGATGTTCCCGGACACCCCGGCCGCGGCGACATCGGCGGCGGCCTATCTGGATTCGATCCGCACCGCCCTGCGCGCCATCGCCACCACCGGCGAGTACACCGCGACCACACCGGATTTCGCGAGGTCATAATGCAGCTGCTGTTTCTCGACCAGCTGAGCGCGCCGCCGGGCACCCTGCTCGAGTGGACCGCGCTCGCCGAGCCCGGCCCCACGCCGGACGCGACGCCCCCCTCCGCCAACCAGTCCATCCATCTGTCCTCGGCCGGACCGACCACCTGGCTCGCCGCCACCTTCGACGTGGCCGGTCCGATCGACGAATCCGCACTGCAGACGGCGTTCTCGGCGTGGCTGCCGCGCCACGACGCGCTGCACTGCAGCTTCGAACCACCGCGGGACGGCAAGCCGCCGTCGGTGCACGTGGTGATGGACACCGACATCCGGCTGGTCCCCCAGCAGGCCGTCGAAACCGCGTCCACCGAGGAGCTGCGCGCGGTGCTCGGCGCGCGGCTCGATCAGGCCTGCTCGCCGTTCAGTTTCGCGCCGTATTTCCTCGGCGCGGTCAGCAGGCCCGAAACGTCCACCATTGTCTGCGGTTTCGACCATGCCGTGTGCGATGCCTGGTCGATCACCATCGCGGTGGCCGAACTGGACGAGCTGTACCGGGCCGCCTGCGAAGACGGCCACGACGGTGCCGTCGCGGCCGCCGACCGGCTGCCCGAACCGGGCAGTTTCCTGTCCTATTCGACCCGGGAAGCCGCCATTCCGGCGGCGGCCACCGGCCCGCTGATTCGTGCGTGGCGTGACTTCTTGCACGCCGCGGGCAACGATCTGCCGCACTTCCCGCTCGATCTGGGCCTGCCCGCCGGGTCGGTGGCCCCGTTCGGCAGCGATGTGCGGTTGCTGCTCGGCGCCATGGCCACCGATGCGCTGCACCGCAAGTCGCGGGCGGACGGATATTCGATGTTCGCGGCGCTGCTCGCTGCGGTGGCGATGGCCGCGGCCGAGCTCGGCGGGCGCACCGGGACCGACCTGGTGTTCCCGGTGCATACCCGGCGAGAGCCGCGGCACCACAACACCTTCGGCTGGCTGGTGTCGAACGCGCCGGCGCATGTGCCGGTGGCGCACGACTTCTGCGCCACCGCGCAGGCCGCCGACGACGCGGTCCGGGCAGGACAGCGCTTGGCGCAGGTCCCGGCGAACCGGGTACTCGCCGCGATGGGCAGCGACCTGAAGCGGACGAGGCAGGATCTGTTCAGCGTCTCCTACACCGACTACCGGCGACTACCCGGCGGTTCGCGCAGCGACACCACCCGCACGGTGCCCCGAAATCCGGCCCAGCTCAGCCGCTGCGCGCCGTTGGACGACGTGCAGATGTGGTTCACCCGCACCGACGACGGGCTCGCGCTGCGCACCCGTTTCCCCGCGACACCCACCGCCGGGCCGTTGATCGCCGAGTTCCTCGACAAGGTCGCCGCGACCTTGTCCACCGCGATCTCGGTTCGGGTATGAAGACTCCTCGACCATCCACAAAGCACAACTGCGCTTCAGCCCGACCCGTTAGGCTCAGCGCAGGAACCAGCGAGAGATTTCTCGTGAAAGCCGGGAGCGTCCGAAGATGAAGGCTCTGGTCAGCAACGACTTCTCGACGTCACCGGACGCCGAAGCCCCCGACGGACCGCAGTGGCAGGGCAGCGCACTACTGCGGCCGGGCATCCTGGCCTTCGCCGGGGAAATCCTGCCGACGGAACTCCATGCCCACCACGCCGTGCAGGTCGTCGCCGCCTGCACCCCCGTAGTCATCGTGGACGGTAGCGGGGTGCGGCGGCAGGGCACGCACATCATCGTGCCCACCGACGCGCCGCACCGGGTCTGTGTCGGCGCCACGCACGGCATCGCCGTCTACCTCGACCCGGAAACCGTCGCCGGTGCGGCCGCCGACCGGCGGGCGCACCTGCACGGCTGGGCGCAGCCGCTAAGTGTCGATCCGGCAGACGCGCCCGGCGTCGATCGAACACACACGCCCGGCGTCGATCGAACACACACGCCCGGCGTCGATCGAACACAGCGCCAACTCGCCGGGCACGTGGCCGACGTCCTCGCGGATCTCCTGCGGGACAACGCGGCACCGTCCACCGACGATCGGCAGGGTGTGGTGGCCGCGGCCTTGCAGTTGCTGCCCGACCTGGTCCGGGACGGCTCGGTCCGCGGCTCGGATGTGGCACGCCAACTGGGCATTTCGGCGACCCGGCTCACCCACCTGTTCACCGAACAGGTGGGCATTCCGTTGCGCCGCTACATCCTCTGGCTACGTCTGCACATCGCGATGACGCGGGTGATGGCGGGCGACGATGTGACCACCGCGGCCGCCGCGGCCGGTTTCACCGACAGCGCCCACCTGACCCGCACCTGTCGGCGCACCTTCGGGCTGCCGCCGTCGATGATGAGCCGCGAGGTCGACTGGGATATCGGACTCTGAGCTGACAGGACGTATGCTCGGAGGATGATCACGCGCGCTCGGCTGATGACGTATGCGGTTGTCGCATTCGTCCTGCCCGCGCTCGTGCTGTTCGCGATACCGGCCGGTGAGCCGGGATCGGTGGCCGTCGTCGGCATGGTCGCGGCGTCGCTGTTCGTCGCGTTCGCCACGCTGCACACCGCCGCCGGTCTGCCGCTCCCCCAGGTCGGTTCGGGTCCGCCGCCGTCCGCGCAACGGCGCCGACGTGGCTCTTTCCTGCGCCAGAGCAATCCCGACACCCCCGGGCGTCCACGCCCACGAGCACCAGGGTTCGCGACCGCCTGACGTCCACTCCGCAGCTGCTGCGGGGTGCCGTCGGCGTTGTCGTCGAACCCTTCCGTTCTCGTGCGCGCACGCACGCCCACAGTCAGGTGCTCTCATGCTCGACTTCGTCTACTACCCCGTGTCCGCCATTCTCTGGCTCTGGCACTACGCCTTCGCCGCCGTCCTCGGACCCGCCAGTGCACTCGCCTGGGTGCTTTCGGTGGCTTTTCTCGTCCTCACTCTTCGCGCTGCCCTTTTTGTGCCATTTCTAAAGCAGGCTCGCACGCAAGCGATTGTTAAAAAATTGCAGCCGAAGGTCGCTGGGTTGAAACAAAAATACGCAAACGATCGTCGCCGCCAGGCGACCGAGCTACAGAAATTGTATAAAGACAATGGCATCAATAGCTTCGCGACACTGATTCCGCTCATCGGTCAGCTATTTGTCTTCGCCGGGTTGTTCCATGTGCTGCGCTCGTTCGACCGCACCGCCGCACTCGGACACCTGCCGTTCCAGGCAATCGCGACACCGATGACACCCGAGCAAAACGCCGCGACACCCAATTACGTGTTCGGCGCCACCGATGTCCAGTCGTTCCTACAGGCGAAAATCTTCGGTGCACCGCTGTCGGCCACCGTCGCGGGCGCTGGCGACCTGCTGGCAACGGTGGCCGTCATCGCCATCCCGTTGACCTTGATCGCCGCTGTAGCAACACATTTCACCGCCCGGGCGTCACTGTCCCGGCAGGACACCCCCACCCAGTTCGCCTTCATGCGCCCGCTCACCCTGTGGGCGTTCCCGGCGGCTGCCCTCGTCGGCGGCGCCCTACTCCCGGTGGCGATCCTGCTCTACTTCGTCACCAACAACGCCTGGACCCTGGCCCAACAACACTTCGTCTACCACCGTCTCGACGCCGAAGCCGCCGCCGAAGCACAACGCACGGCCGCCGTCCGCGCGGCATCGGCCCCGAAACCCGGCGCCAAGCCGGTCCGCCGCCGCTAGCGGTTGACGGCGGCGTCAACCCGCTTCACATGGTGTCGAGTGCCTTGCCGAGGTTTCGGACGACGGTGGGCCAGCCGCTGCCCATGATGCTGCGGGACAGCTGCTGGACCGGGTCGTCGGGGTCGAAGCCGCTGTGCCGCAACAGGACCCGGGTGCCGCAGCCTTCCGGGTGCAGGGTCCAGGTGATCCGCCAGTCGGCGGGGTGGGCGGCGGTGGCATCGGCCCAACTGATCTGTAGCCGCTCGGCCTCCGCATCGGCCCTACTCGCGCACAGGCCGGGCTTCGACGTAGTACTCGGCCGACAATGCCTTCAGCCACGGGCGGACGAGCGGTGGCGCCCACTGCACCGACGGGTCGTGCCGCACCGCGGGATCGCCAAGTTCGATTGCGTGACCGCGCGTATGCAGAATGAAACTGCCTGCGGCACAGATGTTTTTAACCCAGTCGGCATTGCGACCGTAGGTCAGCGAGATGCGGTATACGCCATCGCGTTCGAACACGGCGACCGGAGTTCGATAGTCCCGCCCGGACTTTCGGCCCTTGTGCCGCAAGATGGCGAAGCCGGGAGCACGACCCGCGAACAGGCCCGCCGCGGGATTGGTGGCATGCCGGTTGAATTTCGCCAGTGCGCGGGGAAGCACCATCGGCGCGGTCCTCTCTCGAGATGGCGTGCTGAGCTCACGTTACCCTCGAGCGGTGTCAGCGCAGCCGGAACGTGTCCAGCAGAAGTCCGAGATGATCGCCGTCTACGACGCGGCCGGTCGAGTGGTCGGCGCGGCCGATCGGGCCGCGGTCTACCGCGACGGATTGTGGCACGCCAGTGCCGGTGTGCTGGTCCGATCCGGCGACGGCGAGCGGATCTACGTGCACCGCCGCACCGACACCAAGATGGTCTTCGCGGGCATGCACGACTGCCTGGCAGGCGGCGTGGTCGGCCCGGGGGAATCCCCGAGGAAGACGGCCTTGCGCGAACTCGCCGAAGAACTCGGCATCACGCTCACCGGCGCCGATCCGGCACCCCGGCCGGTGGCCGAAGTCGCGTGGGATGGCGAATGGCAGGGCAAACCCATGCGCTGCCACCTGTTCGGCTACGAACTGCGCTACGACGGCCCGATCCGCCACCAGCCGGAGGAGATCGTCGACGGCTGGTGGTGGACCGACGCGGAACTGCGCGCCCACCTCGCCGACCCGGACTGGCCGTTCGTGCCGGACACCCGGGTGCTCGTCGACGATCTGCTCACCTGAGCGCGCTACGCGCGAGCCCTCGGCTTACTCGGCGACGCGATCAGGCCGCGCTGCCGCTGCCTGCCTGCAGCATGGTGGTGAAGATACTGACGACGACATCGAACAGTTCCATGGTTCTCCATTTGTCGGGTATCGATGGGGCACCGGAACTTTGACGACCGGCATCGATCCTCGCCGCGCCGGTTTTACCCGGAGGAGGCTACCGAACTGGCCCAGGCGGCGAAAGCGCCGGGGTTCCTGGTTTGCAGCAGCACCCGGCCGGGCCCGACGAAGTCGAACACGAAGCCCTCACCGGACTTCAGCGACTGGATGGATCGGCCGGACACCGCGCGCCGGATGGCGAAGTTCATCGCGAGGTCGTATGCCACGACATGCCCGGTGTCGATGGTGATCGGCTCCCCCGGCTGCAGATCGATGACGTCGATGGCGCCGAATACGCCGACGACGATCTCGCCCTCGCCGTGCGCGCGCAGGCCGAAGCCGCCCTCGCCGCCGAACAGGTTCGCCAAGCCGCCCCACTTGCTTTCTATTTGCACCCCATGCGAATTCGCGATCCAACCGCCGCGGCTGATGAAGAACGGCCGGTCCTGGGTGATCTGCAGATTGAGCATGTCGCCGGGCAGCGCGGGCGCCACATCCACCCAGCCGCCTTGCTGCGGCGCGGTGAAGGTGGAGACGAAGAACGATTCACCGGCGAGCACCGACCGCTTCAAGCCGGCCAGGATGCCGCCTTCGGCCTTGGCCGCCAACGTGACTCCGGCCGAGTGGGCGACCATGGCGCCGCTCTCGACGCGCATCGGCTCGCCGCCCGCGAGGAAGCACCGCGCGATGGTCGAGGCCGGATTGTGGCGCAGTTGTACCTTCATATTCGCCGACCCTACCGCCTGATTCGAGGCGGTAGGACGGCACGGCGACGCCAGTTGTCAGGGGTAGGTGATCACCTCCCAGGTTTGCATGGTGAAGGGCAGATCACACGCTGTTTCCGAGTGCCATCCGCCGAAAGCCGGGTTGCCCCAACGCTCATAGCTACTGAACCAAGCCCACCACGCCCAGCAGGTGATGCGGACCTGATGCCAGACCGGCGCTCCGCATTGCGAATACGCGCCGGTGCCCGCCACCGGATTCACCGAACAGTGCGGCGCGGGCTGTGCCTGCGCGGGAGCCGCGCTCAGCACCGTGGACGCACCGATCAGGGTGGCGGCGGACACGCCGACCACCATCCTCTTCATGACCGAGTTCATGACGACCTCCAACCGCGTGGGGTTGCGACGCCCCGACCCGTTGACAGGCTCCACGCTCTAATCGATCGGGACACCGAGTCCCGCTGACGTGATCTACATCACTAATCGATCGTCCGATGTTACGGGTTCCCGATCCGGCACCGGGTGGGCCGACCGAGGGTCAGCCGAGCGACCGCAGCGCGGCATCGTCGCGCGCGACCACCGCGCCGCCGTCCGCGGTCAACACGATGGGCCGCTGGATCAGCTTCGGATGCTCGGCCAGCGCCTCGATCCACCGGTCCCGGTCGGCGGGCGTGCGGCCCCACCCGGACATCCCGAGGTCCTTGGCGATCCGCTCACCGGTGCGGGTGATGTCCCACGGTTCGGCGCCGAGCCGGTGCAGCACGGTACGCAGTTCCGCGGCGGTCGGCGGCTCGTCGAGATAGCGGCGCACCGAGTACTCGATGCCCGCCTCGTCCAGGAACGCGGTGGCGTTGCGGCTCTTGGTGCACCGCGGGTTGTGCCAGATCTCGGTCTGCCCAGATGTCATGCGGGCAGGGTACCGAGCGGCGGATCGGCCGCGGCCGACGCGCCCGCGCCGTCCCGGTTTGAGGACCGGCTCGCTGGCTAAACTCGACTCGATGCGTAACCGACTTCGTCCGACCAATGCCCTGGATCGCCGACTCGTAGAGCGCACCGCGCGCTTGCGGCCGTCGCCCGCCGATCAACTGCTGCGTTCGCTGAGCATGAGCGCGAACCACAGCCGCCTCTGGATGGCGGTCGCCGCAGGCCTTTTCGTGGCAGGCGGTCGCGCGCAGCGGCGTGGCGCGGTGCGCGGTCTCGCCGCGGTGAGCCTGGCGAGTGGGCTGGCCAACGGTGTGGCCAAACCGCTTTTCCCGCGTCGCCGACCGCCGGCCAAGGCGGTGCCGCTGATGCGGCGGCTGGTCAAACCACCCGTGTCCTCCTCGTTCCCATCCGGCCATGCCGCATCGGCGGCGGCGTTCACCACCGCGGTGGCGCTGGAGTCCCCGGCGACGGCCGCGGCCATCGCGCCGGTCGCACTGGCGGTCGCCTATTCGCGGGTGCACATCGGCGTGCACTGGCCCTCCGATGTGGTGGTGGGGGCCGCGCTTGGTTCCGGCGTCGCGCTGGGGACCCGGCGCTGGTGGGCGGTGCGCGATGATGAACCCGCCACGCTCGGGGCCGCGAAGCTGACCGATCCGCTGCCGGACGGGCGCGGACTGCTGCTGGTGGTCAACCCGTCCTCGGGCAGTGGCGAAGGCATTGAACAGCTGGCCACCTTGCGAGGCAGGCTGCCCGCGGCGCAAATCCTCGAGCTCGATGATTCGCTCGAGCTCAGCGCCGAGATCGACGCGCGCGTGCGCCGGGACGATATCGTGGCTCTCGGTGTGCTCGGCGGTGACGGAACGGTGTCGGGTGTCGCGGAAGCCGCTGTGCGGCAAAATCTTCCGTTGGCAGTGTTCGCGGGTGGGACGCTCAATCACTTCGCGCGCGATATCGGCGTCGAGGAGCCAGGAACGACCTTCGCCGCGCTCGATTCGGGCCAGCTGGTGCTGGTCGACACCGCCCTCGTGCGGCTGGACGGCACGGAGGAGCGCGTCTTCGTCAATACGGCCAGCCTCGGCGGCTACCCGGACTTCGTCCGGCTGCGGGAACGGTGGGAGCGGCGGGTGGGCAAGTGGCCTGCGGCGGGACTTGCCATGCTGTGCGTGCTGTTTCGCGCGCAACCGCTGCGCGCGATGATCGACGGCGAACGCGCCGATCTGTGGATGCTGTTCGTCGGCAATGGCGCGTACCACCCGGCGGACCAGATCCCGATGTCGCGTCCCCGGCTGCACGACGGGACCCTCGACATCCGGTATCTGCGTGCGGACCTTCGCTTTTCGCGCACCCGGCTGATCTGGGCCACCTTCACCGGGACGCTGGACCGTTCGGCGACCTACGTGCATCGGCGCGTCGCGCAGCTCGGCGTCCAGGTCGACGGCGCCCCCGTCTCACTTGCCACCGATGGCGAGGTGAACCACCAGGCAATGACCTTGGACTTCGCCAGCCAGCCCGCCGCGCTGGCCGTCTTCCGATCGCTGCCGGACGAGACCGAGTGACCGGTCAGCCGGTGAATCCGCCGCTCGGGTCGGTGTAGCGGGCCTCCTCGACATCGTGCAGCAACGCGGCCGCGGCCTGCGCGAACTGGTACATGGCGGCGACCGCCGCGTTCTCCTCCGGACTGGTCGACCACGGGTCTTCGACGGTCATCGACATTCTCCGATCATCGGACGGCAGTGGGGATTCGGGTGTGGTGGTCGGTGCGGCGCTGATAGGCGTCACCGGCGCGCAGGACGGCCGCCTCGGCGAAGTGCCTGCCGGAGATCGACATCGACAGCGGGGTGTGCGTGCTGGACAGGCCGATGGGCACGGCAAGCGTGGGATTACCCAGCGGACTCCAGTACATGGTGTGCAGGGAGTCGAGAAAGGTCAGCGGCTGTAGCTGATCGAAGGAGTCGAGCGCGGGCGCACTCAGATGGCAGGTGGGCGTGACGACCAGGTCGACCTGGCCGAGTAGTTCCGCCATCCGCTCCTTGGCGAGCCGCCGGACTCGTTGCGCCTGAACGTAATCCGCACCGGTGACCGCTGCGCCACCGGCCAGGAGTATGCGGGTGGCCTGACCGTAGTCCGACCACTGGGCACGCAGGGTGCGCCGGTGGTAGGCGTGCGCTTCGGCGAGCATCACCACGGCGAGAACGGCGTTCACCTCGGGGTACATCGGCAGCTCCACCGGGACGATGCTGGCCCCGGCCTCCCGGAGAACATCGATTGCCGCCGTAAACCGTTGTTGCTGGAGGGGATCGATGCCCACGCCGGCGTACCGGTCCAGATTGTCGACGCCGATGGTGATCCCCCGCAGGTCGCCGGTGAGTGCGCCGACGTAGTCGTCGATCGGCACGCGGGCACTGTACGGGTCCGTGTCATCGGGTCCGGCGAGCACCGAGAGCAGCAGGGCACAGTCGGCCGCGCTGCGGGCGATCGGCCCGACATGGTCGAGGGTGTAACCCAGTGGCACCACACCGGATTTCGGCACCCGGCCGAAGGTCGGCTTCAGGCCGGTGGTTCCGGTGTGCGCGGCGGGCATTCGAATGCTGCCGCCGGTATCGGTGCCGATCGCGCCGAGGAACATGCCTGCCGCGACGCCGCTTGCCGATCCGGAGCTCGATCCGCCCGCCCAGCGTGCCGGATCCCACGGATTGCGCGGCACCGGAAAGGGCTTGCCCGGGTCCGGAATTCCGATGGCGAACTCCATGGTGGTGGTCTTGCCGGTGACAATGGCACCGGCCTGCTCGAGCCTGCGCACGACGGTGCAATCACCGACCGAGGTGCCCCATGCCGGGTCGAGCACGAGACTTTGCGCCGTGGTCGGGGCGTGCGAGTGGGCGAGAATGTCTTTGACTCCCAGCGGGATTCCGTCCAACGGTGCGAGGGGTAGACCGGCGGCGATCTTGTTGTCCACCGCCTCAGCCTGCGCACGGGCCCGCTCGTCGAACCGGGCCAGGTATACGCCCAGGATGGTGTCGTGCTTGTCGGCGTTGGCCAGGACGCGGTCCACCAGGTCGGTCGCGGTTAGTTCACGGCGGCGCAGCGCGGCTGCTGCCTCGGTCAGGCTGGGCAACGCGGGAGCGGCAGGTGGCGTCATGATTTGCCCCATCAGTCGGCGAGCTGAAAGTCAGCGGCGCAGCGTGTGGATCATGTCGATACGAGGAGCGTGGCCGATCCCCCTGGATCCCCGCCACAGCAGCACCCCGAGCATAGTCGATCGAGCGCAGCGCAGACCATCACGAATTTCCTTTCCTACCAACAACACTGGCCGAGCCGGGCAGCACCCGCGACCGCCTACAGGTGCATCAGCGCGGGCCACACCTGCGACCATGGATGGCGCAGCCCGGCGCACTTCCAGATGACCACTTCCTGAGTGTTGCCGGGATAGCCGATGCGCGAATCCACCTTGCCGACCGGCTCGACGCGTTCGAAATCCCACCGCAGAAACGCCTCGTTCATGGCCACGGCGATCACCACCGTCGCGGCGTCGGGCGGTGCGCCGAAGTAGCCGTAGCCGCGGCTCGGACTGTAGATCGGCGGCAGTCGATCGCGCGCGAACTGATCCAAAGCGCTTGCCTGCCAATAAGTGTCGGTGACGATCACCGCACCGGACCGCTGCGGCGGAGGCAGTGTGTCGTAGCTCCGCTCGACGGCATCGGTCAGCTCCGGCCAGCCGAATTCGCCGTAGACACCGATATTGATGGTGGCCTCCGCGTCGTCGGCTGGCGGCTCGATCGTGGACGCGTCCCGCCACGGCGTGGCCCACAACACAAACCCCGTCGCGGCCAGCGCCAACACAACCCCCGCTCCGGTGCACACGCGCCGACCGATGCCCCGCAGACCCCGCACCAGCTCCACCAGCCCGACCGCGCCCGCGGCCAGCACCACGCCGTACATTCCGGCCACGTAGTAGATCCGCCCGCCGATCGTCAGAAAGATCGCCACCAGGACCAGCAGCGTCCAGCCGAGGAACCGGTACGGCCGCAACGAGGCATTGCGCAGCAGCGCCCACACCCCGTACAGCAGCACCACCGCGCCGAGGTACCCGGCGGTCAGCACCGCCAGCGGCACGAACATCAGCCTGCCGCCGAGAACGCCCTGCTCGCCGCTGATCACCTCGCCCATCGCCAACTGCGGCCAGTCGTGCTCGGCCTGCCAGATCAAGGTCGGCACCGTCGCGAGAACCACGATCGCGCCACCCAGCCACAGCAGCGGCCTGCGCACCAGTTCACGCGGCCCGAACACCAGCGAGGTCACCGCGACACCGATCCAGAAGAACGGGATCAGCCACTTCACCTGCATGTCGACCGCCGTCACCAGCGCCGCGCACAGCAGCAACCCGTCGCGGCGGGTGCGCACCCAGCGCACCACGAGCCAAGTGATGATCACCCACAACACCGTGTCCACCGCGTTGGTCGTCAGCATCTTGCCCTGCAACAACAGGAACGGCGATGTCGCGTAGGCGATGGCGGCGACGAGCTGGGCGGCACGACCGCCACCGAGTTCGCGGGCGATGAGCGCGGTGAGCACGATCGCCAGCACGGTCAGCAGCACGGCGGGCAGGCGAAGCACGAAGAACGAACCCGGGGCGAGGATGTCCATCAACCGGGCGAGCATCGGCAGCACGGGGCCTTGGTCGGCATAGCCGAACGAGGGGTGCCGTCCGGCGGCCAGGAAGTAGAGCTCGTCGCCGAAGTAGTCGTAGCGGCTCGCGGAGAACAGCAGCACCGCCGCCGAGATCGCGGCAACGACGGTGATGCCCGAGGTCGCGAGGGGTGGGCGAAGGTCTGCTCCGGTGTCGAGCTCCGGGCGTTCTGCGGTGTGGGTCACGCCAGCTCCTGGAGGACTTCCGGGACGGGACTGCTCGAATGTAGCGGGAAACGGCCGTCGCGCCCGGTCACCCGCCGGGCGCGTCCGACCCGGCGTTTCGCGGTACCGGCAGGTACTTGTCTGGTTTCGATCCGTGCCGCGTTCGATACTGAGGTCATGAGCGACGCAGTACCGGGCGAAAACCCTTATGGCACACCGTCCACGACCGGACCGCAACCGATCCCCTCGGCACAGGCCGTGACCAACAAAATCGTCCGGACGCTACTGCGCGTACCCGCGGTCTCCGGCCTCGTCGGCAAACGCCTGCTGACGCTGCACGTCGTCGGGCGCAAGTCCGGCAAGGTCTACGACGTGCCGGTGGCCTATACCAGGCACAACGGCACCCTGCTGATCGGCACCGCCCTGCGGCCGTGGGTGAAGAACCTGCAGGCGGGCGGCCCGGTCCAGGTGTCGATGGGCGGCAAGCCGCGGACCTTCGACCCGGTGGTGCACACCGAGCAACGCGACGTCATGCGGCTCTACGAGGTCATCGCCAGGGACAACGCGACCAACGCGAAGTTCAACGGGATCGGTTTCACCGCCGATGGTTCGCCGAACAAGGCCGACCTGTACCAGACGTGGCAGCAGGGTGGCGTCGTCATCGCGCTGACGCCGCGCTGAGGCTCCGCGAGACACGCTCGCGGAGCCGACCGGGGACTTACCTCAGGTCACGTACTCGTCGGCGACCTCGAGCACTTCGTCGACGATCTCCAGCCCGGTGCGCAGCTCGTCCGCCGACGTGGTGAGCGGCGGCGCGATTTGAAAACGGTTGCCCACGTTGAACGGCCACACCCCGCGCGCCTTCGCGGCGGCGGTCACCTTCGCCATCGGCTCGGCCGCCGCACCGGCGGCGGCGAACGGGACCAGCGGCTCCCTGGTCTCCGGGTCACGCACCAGTTCCAGTGCCCAGAAGAAGCCGAGCCCACGCACCTCGCCGACACTCGGATGCCGGGCGGCCAACTCGCGCAGGCCTTTTCCGAGCACATCGGCACCCACCGAGCGCACGTGGTCGAGGATGCCATCGCGCTCGAACACCTCGATGGAGGCGACACCGGCCGCACAGGCCAGCGGATGCCCCGCGTAGGTGAGGCCGCCGGGATACACGGTGTGGTCGTATCGCTGCGCGATGCGTTCGGCGATCAGTACCCCGCCGAGCGGGACATAGCCGGAGTTCACCCCCTTGGCGAAGGTGATGAGATCCGGTGCGACGCCGAATTCCTGCACCGCGAACCACTGTCCGACCCGGCCGAAGCCGACCATCACCTCGTCGGCGATGTAGACGATGCCGAATTCGTCGCAGAGCGCGCGCACCCCGGCGAGGTAGCCGGGCGGCGGGACGAGCACTCCGTTGGTGCCGACGACAGTTTCGAGGATCAGCCCCGCGATGTTCTGCGGCCCCTCCAGTTCGATCACCTGACGCAGATGGCGCAGTGCCGCCGTTGTCTCTTCCTCGGGAGTGCTTGTCTCCCAAGGTGATCGGTACGGATAGGGGCCGAAGAAGCGCACCACGTCGACATTGGTCGGCTCGGCGCCCCAGCGGCGCGGTTCACCGGTAAGCCCGATCGCCACGCCGGTGCCGCCGTGATAGGAGCGGTACGCGGCGAGCATTTTGGTGCGGCCGGTGAAGCTACGGGCCAGGCGCACAGCATGTTCCACCGCTTCCGCGCCGCCGGTGGTGAACAAGATCCGGTTCAGGTCACCGGGTGCGCGTTCGACGATCAACCGAGCCAATTCGCTGCGCACCTCGTTGCCGACGGTCGGCGAGATGGTCGCGAGCTGCTGGGCTTGCGCGATGATCGCGGCGACGATATCCGGGTGCTGGTGGCCGATATTGACATTCACCAGTTGCGAGGAGAAGTCGAGGTAGCGGTTGCCCTTGTCGTCCCAGAAGTGGGAGCCGGACGCGCCGACGATCGTCGGCGCGTTCAGTCCGGCTTGGGCGCTCCACGGATAGAAGACGTGGTCGGTCAAATCACTTACCGCCTTCGGTCAGGGTGACCTGGCGCGGTGCGAACCCCGCACCGGTCACGTCGATACCATCGGATTTCAGCAGTTCCAGTGCCTTGGTGACGTATTCGTTGGTGTAGGCGCTCGCATCGGGGTCCTTCGTCAGGACGGTGGCGCCCTCTTGGTTCTTGGTGTCCTTGGCGATCCGCACGGTGCGCGCCCAGGCGGCCGTGTCGATCATGCCGATGCCCGCGAGTGACGGCCAGATCAGCTTGTTGACCTCGTTGATCTGCCACTGCTGATGGGTCGCGCCGAGGGTGGTGCCCGCGGCGACGGTGATGTCGCGGCACTTGTCGAGGTTGTCGCGGCAGAACGCCCAGCCCTTCAGCGAGGCCGCGATGAATTTCACGGTCTGCTCTTGGTATTTCGTGTCGTTCAGCTTCTCGCTGTTGGCCCAGATGGCGTCCTGCAGCATCGCGACGCCTTCGTCGTTCCAGTCGATGGTGGCGAAATCCTCCGCGGTGTAGAGCTTTCCGGTGGCGGGGTTCTTCGTCTCCAGCAGCTGGGCGTACTCGTTGTAGGACATGGCCTGCGCGGCGGCGATGTCTTTGCCGAGGAAGGCGTTCATGTCGAACTGCTGCTGCACCAGTTTGACGTCCTTTGCGGGGTCGATGCCCGCCTTCGTCATGCCCGCGAACAGCTCGAATTCGTTGCCGTAGCCCCAGTTACCGACCGTCTTGCCGCGCAGGGCGGCGGGACCGGTGATGTTCTCCGACTTGAACGACACCTGCTTGGTGCCGGAACGCTGGAAGATCTGCGCCACGTCGGTGATGCCCGCACCCGCCTCGCGGGACGCCAAAGCCTTCGGTACCCAGGCGATGGCGTAATCGGCCTGCCCCTGCGCGAGTACCGTCTGCGGGACGATATCGGTTCCGCCGTCGAGGATTTCGACCGATAGGCCCTGCTCTTTGTAGAAACCCTGATCGACCGCGGCCAGGTAGCCCGCGAACTGTCCCTGCTTGAACCACTGCAATTGCAGGCGGACCTTGGTGAGCCCATCGGCCGTCGTGCCGGACGTGCTGTCGGTGGTGCTGCAACCGGTCAGCGTGGCCGCGGCCAGCGCGACGAGCGCTAGGCTCGCCCGGAATCGCTTGGTGGGCTTTCTCATCTAGATCTCCAGAGGGTGGTGCGGGGTCTACGGGTGAGTTGTTCGAGGAGTAGGACAGCGGCCAGGAAGAGCAAGCCGACGAGCATGGCGCCGACCACGTAGGCCCAGGCCCTGGGATAGGCGGTGTTGGCTGCCGCGGAGGTGATGCGGCTGCCGAGGCCGTTCTGCAGGCCGCCGAAATATTCGGCGATGATGGCCGCGATCACCGCGCCCGGTGCGGCGATCCGCAAGCCGGTGAACAGGTACGGCAGTGCCGCGGGCAGCCGGACGGTGCGGGTGACCTGCCAGCCGCCCGCCGCGTACGACGTCATCAGATCCGTATGGACCTGCGGCACCTGGCGCAACCCCCGGGCCGTGCTGACGAACATCGGGAAGAACACGACGATGGTGACGACCATGCGGCGCGGGGTGTCCGTGGTGGTCGAGTACATCGAATTCAACAGGGGCGCAAGGGCAACGATCGGCACCGCGGCCGCCGCGGCGGCGAGCGGGCTGAGCAGCCCATCGACCAGATGGAACCGGACGGCCAGCATCGCGGCGACAATGCCGAGCACCGCGCCGATCAGTAGCCCGATCAGCGCATTGGTTCCGGTCGCGGTGGCAGCGTCGGCGATGCGGTCGAAATTCTCGGTGAATTCGGTCGCGATCGCGGTGGGTGCGGGCAGCAGGAAGGACGGGACACCGGCGGCGACGGTCAGCAGCTGCCACAGCACCAGCCCGCCGATGCCGAACGCCACGGGCGGCAGCACCGTCTTCCACGGTAACGTCATCGAACGTCCCGCCCCGCTGCCGTGCCGGTGTCGCCATGACCGCTCCGCAATGCGGCGCGGACGGCGGCGACAGCCTCGAAAAACGGTGCGCTGGAACGCACATCGTCGTCCGCGAAGGCTGCGTCACGGCCCCAGCCGCCGGTCGGCACGATGTCGGTGATCCGACCGGGCCGCGCCGACATGACCACCACCCGATCGGACAGGAACACCGCCTCGGGAATGGAGTGGGTCACGAAAACCACGGCAGCCCCGGTCTCCCCGGCAATGCGCAGCAGCTCGCCCTGCATCCGCTCGCGCGTCATCTCGTCGAGCGCGCCGAACGGCTCGTCCATCAGCAATAGCGAGGGCTTCGGCGCCAGCGCCCGCACGATCGCGACCCGCTGCTGCATGCCACCGGACAGTTCGGCCGGATAGCGCTTGGCGAAGTCGGTGAGTCCGGCCATCTCGAGCAGTTCCGCACTGCGCGCGCGGCGTTCGCTCTTCGGCACCTTGTGCAACTCGAGCGGCAGTTCCACATTCGCCTGCACGGTGCGCCAATCCAGCAGACCGGACTGTTGGAAGGCGATGCCATAGTCCTGGTCGATTCTGGCCCGTCGCGCGGTCTTCCCGTGCACGGTCACGGTGCCGCTGGTCGGCTGTTCCAGATCGGCGATGATGCGCAGCAAGGTGGACTTGCCACACCCGGAAGGGCCGATGAGCGAGACGAATTCGCCAGGGGCGACGGTGAGTGACACATCCGTGAGCGCGGTGACCGAACCGGCGGCGTAGATCTTGCCGACGTCGGCCAGCTCCACCGCGGCGGTCCGCTCTAGAGCTGCTGTTGCGTCGGTGCGGATGTTTCCCGCGCTGACGTCGGCGGATCCGAACTGCCCGTCGGCCGAAACCTGTTCTCCCTCTGCGGTTGCCGTGGCGACAGCAGGTCGTCCTTTGGCGGTCAACGGATACCTCCTGATGAGCTGCCGCGCGGGCGGCGGTAATGATGAAGCGCGCGTTCGGGATCGGCGCTCCCCGCGTTGGGCGCGCTGATAGCACAGCGAGTCTGACCAGCGAACATCTGACGGGCGATCATCGGTCGCCTCCCGAGGAGCGCGCCGCTCCGGCGGGACGGCTGTACCGACGCAGCGCGAGTTCGGCGAGGCCGACGACGGCGGTGACCGCGACGCCGAGTAGTGCGGCGGCAAGGACCGCCGCGTAGAGCCGCGACGCATCGCCGGTCGCCTGCTGGGCGAAAACAATGATCTGGCGGCCGATTCCGCCCGCGGTGCCGGTGGAGATCTCGGCGACCACGGCACCGATCACCGAGGCGGCCGCGGCCAATCGCAAGGCCGGAAGCAAGTGCGGCACCGCGGCGGGAAGGCGCAGGTGCACCAAGGTTTCCCACCAACCGGCGGAGTAGCTGTACAGCAGTTCGACCGACGCCTTCGACGGTGCTTGCAAGCCGCGCAGCATACCGACCGCGACCGGGAAGAAAGCGAGATACGAAGCGATCACCGCGATGCTCATCCAGGGCCGCCACGGCTCGCCCGCGATCACGATCTTGCCGCCCCACCCGGCGACGAGCGGAGCCAGCGCGATCAATGGAACCGTTTGCGACACAATGATGTACGGCAACAGCCCGCGTTCGACCCAGGCGAACCGCTGCATGAGCACGGCCAGCGCGACTCCCACCGCGGTGCCGATCAACAACGCCAGCAGTGCGAGGCCGAACGTGAATCCAGCGGTCCGCAAAAGGGTTTCGCCCACTGTGCCGGTGCCGTCCCGCTCACCGAGCACCGTCACCACCGACCACACGTGCGGCAGCGCACCATCGCCGGTGCGCGGCAGGATGCGTTGCTCCCCGATGCTCACTCCGCTTTCCGGGACGACGAGCTTCACCAATTCCCAGCTGGCCAGCACCGAAACCAGAACGGCCACGGCATAACCGACCCGCGCCGTCCCCAAGCTCACCCTCATCGGCCCCCCACGTACACCCGCCGCGCACCTTCCGTCGTGCCGAGCGCGAAACAGCTAGCAATTCCATGCGCAGCGGAACAACTCATGCGCGGCGGGGGCTGCCGGAGCGCACCGGTCAGCCGGCGCGCCATCAAGCGCCCTCCGTCGCGGTGACAGGGTGGGCGAGACGGGGTAGGACCGATTCGCCGTAGGCTTCCAGGGTTGCGGTTTTCGCGTCGTGCTGCAGGTAGACGGCGAATTGGTCGACGCCGAGCTTTTCCAGTTCCCGCAATCGGATCAGCTGGTCATCGGGGGTGCCGAGCAGGCAGAAGCGGTCCACGATGGTGTCGGGCACGAACTCGGCGTGGGTGTTGCCCGCGCGCCCGTGCTGGTTGTAGTCGTAGCCCTGCCTGCCCGCGATGTACTCGGTGAGCGCGGCCGGAACGTCGCTGCCCGTACCGTATTTCGCCACGATATCGGCCACATGGTTGCCGACCATGCCGCCGAACCAGCGGCACTGCTCGCGGGCATGGGCCAGTGCGGCATCCGTGCCGTCGGTGACGTACGCCGGTGCGGCGACACAGATTTTCACCGACGCCGGGTCGCGACCGGCGCGTTCGGCGGCGGCCCGTACCCGGGCGACGGTCCACGCGGCGATATCCGGATCGGCCAGTTGCAGGATGAAGCCGTCGGCGACCTCCCCGGTGAGATCCAAGGCGCGCGGGCCGTACCCGGCCATCCAGACCTCCAGCCGGGAATCAGCGGCCCACGGGAACCGCACGATCGTGTCATCCACCTGGGCGCTGCGGCCGTTGCCGAGTTCCCTGATCACCTCGATGGCTTCGCGCAGGGTGGCCAGGGTGGTCGGCTTGCCGCCGAGCGTGCGCACCGCCGAGTCACCGCGTCCGATACCGCACACGGTGCGGTTGCCGAACATGTCGTTCAGCGTGGCGAAGGTCGACGCGGTCACCGTCCAGTCGCGGGTGGCCGGGTTGGTCACCATCGGGCCGACCACGATTTTGCGAGTGGCGGCGAGGATTTGGCTGTAGATGACGTAGGGCTCCTGCCACAGCAGGTGCGAGTCGAACGTCCAGACGTGCGAGAACCCATGTGTCTCGGCCTGTCTGGCCAGTTCGACCACGCGGGAGGCGGGGGGTGTGCATTGCAGCACCACACCGATGTCCATGCGGCACTCTCCGTTTCGAGTCGGATACAGCTGTGCGGAAGCTGTGCGGTCAGATCAGGTTCTGCGACAATTCACGTTTGACGAACCGGCCGTGCCCGGCGCTACCCAGGTACTTGCCGTCGTCGATGACCACCCGGCCCCGCGACAGCACGGTGTCGACGTGACCGTCGATCTCGAAGCCCTCGTAGGCCGAGTAGTCCATGTTCATGTGGTGGGTCTTGCCGAGGCCGATGCTGGTGTGCCCGTTGGGGTCATAGATCACGATGTCGGCATCCGCGCCCGGACTGATCACACCCTTGCGCGGGTACATGCCGAACATCCTGGCGGGCGTGGTGCAGCACACCTCCACCCAGCGCTCCAGCGAGATCTGACCGCTCTTGACGCCCTGGAACATCAGGTCCATCCGGTGCTCGACGCCGCCGATCCCGTTCGGGATCTTGCTGAAATCGCCGATGCCCATTTCCTTCTGGTCCTTCATGCAGAACGGGCAGTGGTCGGTGCTGACCGCCGTGACGTCACCGGTGCGCAGGTAGCGCCACAGTTCGTCCTGATGGCCCTCGGCCCTGGACCGCAGCGGCGTGGAGCAGACCCACTTCGCGCCCTCGAAACCTGGTGCGCCCAACTGCTCTTCGAGTGAGAGGTACAGGTACTGCGGGCAGCTCTCGCCGAAGACGTTCTGGCCGTTGCCGCGTGCGGTGGCGATCTGTTCCAATGCCTGCTTCGCCGACACATGCACCACATACAGCGGCGCACCGGTCACCTGCGCCAGCATGATCGCGCGGTGGGTGGCCTCCTCCTCCAACTGCCATGGGCGACTGGTGCCGTGGAAGTACGGCGCGGTGTCGCCGCGGGCGATGGCCTGCTCGACCAGCACGTCGATGGCGATACCGTTCTCCGCGTGCATCATCAGCAGTGCGCCGAGATCGCCCGCCGACTGCATGGCGCGCAGGATCTGGCCGTCGGTGGAGTAGAAGACGCCGGGGTAGGCCATGAACAGCTTGAAGCTGGTGACGCCCTCGGACACCAGTTCGCTCATCCCCTTGAGGGATTCGTCGTTGACCTCGCCGATGATCTGATGGAATCCGTAGTCGACCGCGCACTTCCCCGCGGCCTTCTGATGCCAGGCACCCAGCGTGTCCTGCACCCGCTCCCCCGGCTTCTGCACCACGAAATCGACGATCGTGGTGGTGCCGCCCCAGGCGGCGGCGCGGGTGCCGGTCTCGAAGGTGTCGGACGCCTCGGTGCCGCCGAACGGCATCTGCATGTGCGTATGTCCGTCCACGCCACCGGGAATCACGTATTTGCCGGTCGCGTCGATGACCACCTCGGCGGTGCCGGTCAGGTCCGCGCCGAGGGCGGTGGCGCCGGGTTGCAGGACGGCGACAATGGTTTCGCCGTCCACCAGCACGTCGAGCGGTTGCGAGCCGGTGGCCGAGACCACCGTGCCGCCATGGATGAATGTCAATGTCATGTGATCGTCACCGGCCTCAGGGAGCCACCAGCGGGCCATAGGCGTCCGGTCGGCGGTCGCGGTAGAAGGCCCACCGGTCGCGTACCACCTTGATCAGGTCCAGGTCGAGGTCGCGGATCACCAGTTCGGGGTCTCGATCCGAGGCGACCTCGCCGACGAACTTGCCCTCCGGGTCGACGAAGTAGCTGGTGCCGTAGAAGTCGTCGTCGCCGTACTCCTCGATGCCGACCCGGTTGATCGCGCCGATGTAGTACTCGTTGGCCACCGCGGACGCGGGCTGCTCCAGCTTCCACAGGTAACCCGACAGCCCACGCGAGGTGGCGGACGGATTGAACACGATTTCCGCACCTGCCAGGCCCAATGCGCGCCAGCCCTCCGGGAAATGCCGGTCGTAACAGATGTAGACGCCGACTCTGCCGACCGCAGTGTCGAACACCGGCCAACCGAGATTGCCCGGCCGGAAGTAGAACTTCTCCCAGAAGCCGTTGACGTGCGGAATGTGGTGCTTGCGGTACTTGCCGAGGTACGTGCCATCGGCGTCGATGACGGCCGCCGTGTTGTACAGCAGGCCCGGCTGCTCCTGCTCGTACACCGGCAGGACCATCACCATGCCCAATTCCTGTGCCAGCGCGGCGAATCGGTCCGTCGTCGGGCCCGGCACCGACTCCGCGTACTCGTAGAACTTGGTGTCCTGTACTTGGCAGAAGTACGGGCCGTAGAACAACTCCTGGAAGCAGATCACCTTCGCGCCCTGCGCTGCGGCCTGCCGCGCGTAATCCTCATGCGCTTTGATCATGGACTCTTTGTCGCCGGTCCAGTTCGTCTGGACGAGCGCCGCTCGAACGATTCCCATGCTTTGTTATACTTCACTCCGAACCAATTCGGTTGTGTTACAAGAATGCGGAAACAGTTTCGTAGCCGTAAACCTTGCGGCAGGCCATAGTCCTGGCCCCGCGCCCGACGCAGAATGACGGTGTGAGCGAGCGAACCGGAGACGCGGCGCCCCTGGGCACGAGGCCTCCGTATGCCCCTCACCGGCCACAACAGGCAAAGGTCAGGGCCGCCTCGCGGGCTGGCGAGGCAGAGCTGTGACGATCGAGCCTGTGACAACACAGTGCGCACCCGCAGACGAGGCCACCGTCCCCGACAATGGATCGGGCCAGTTCATCGCGGACTTGGATGACCGGACACCCGCCGGTATCGCCGCAGCGGTCAGTCGGCAGATTCGTTCGGGGGCGTTGACGCCCGGCTCCCGGCTGCCGACCGTCCGCGAGGTCGCCCGTGAGTTGAAGGTCTCGCCCGCGACGGTGAACCAGGCGTGGCGGGCGCTCGCCGCGGCCGGGGCGATCGTGGCGCGCGGGCGGGCGGGCACCTTCGTCGGCGCACCCGTCGCCACCAGGCCCGCCACCGCCGTCGGACGCTATCAGCGGCTGCATCCGCCGTCCTACAGCGCCTTTCGCATCGACCTGTCCGGTGGCACACCCGATCCCGAGCTGCTGCCCGACCTCGGTGCCGCGCTGCGCGACCTCACCAAGGATGGGGCGAGCGACCTCGCCGCCGACTACCTCGGCGAGGCGGTGCTGCCGGAACTGGCCGCTAAAGTCCGGGCCGACTGGCCGTTTCGCGCCGAACGGCTCGCCGTACTCGACGGTGCGCTGGACGCCGTCGACCGACTACTCTCCGCGCACGTTCGGCTCGGCGACGCCGTGGCGGTCGAAGATCCCTGTTTCCCACCGTTTCTCGATCTGCTCGCCGGCCTCGGTGCCCGGCCCATCCCGGTCCGGATGGACGAATCCGGCTTACTGCCGGACGAACTCGCCCGCGCCGTCACCGAACAGGAGGCCACCGCGCTCATCCTGCAACCGCGCGGCCAGAATCCCACCGGCGTCTCCATCACCGCGCGGCGCATCCGCGAACTGTCCGACATCCTCCAGGACACCGGCACCCTCGTCATCGAGGACGACCACTCCGCCGGAATCGCCGCCGCCCCACTGCGTTCCCTCGGCAGCAGGCTGCCCCGGCGCACCGTGCACATCCGCTCCTACTCCAAATCGCACGGCGCCGACCTGCGCCTCGCCGTTGCGGGCGGCCCGGCCGACCTGCTCGATCCCGTCATCGAACGCCGCATGCTCGGCGCGGGCTGGACCAGCAGGCTGCTGCAGCGCGTCCTGTTGAGCATGCTCGACGACGAGAACGCGGTGCACGCCGTCACCACCGCACGCGCCGAATACCGCAGGCGCTCGGCCGAACTCCGGCGCGCACTGGCCCGGCGCGGTGTCGCCGTCGCGCGCGGCGACGGCATCAACCTGTGGCTGCCGGTCGCCGACGAGAACGCCGCGATGATCTCGCTGGCCGCGGCGGGCATCAAGGCCGCTCCCGGCGGCCCCTTCGTCGTCGGCGAGCACCCGCCCACCGATCACCTCCGCATCACCATCTCCCCCGTCACCGATCCCGACCTCGACTGGCTCGCCACCGAACTCGCCGCCGCGACTACCGCCGTCCCCACCTACCGCCGGATCCGCCGCGGCTGATCGGCCGCGGCGAGTGCGGTTTTCGTAGTGATCGAGGCGGTCCCAGCCCGCTGTAGGCCGGGAGATGGAATGATTCGGCACGGCATCGTCCGGTGCGCAATCCGAATGAAGGAGATTCCTAGCGGTGAGCAGCGAAGTGCAGGGGCGGCAGTTCGACAACAGCAAGCGAGGGTGGCGGCTCGGGGTGCCGCGAGGAGTCCTACGGGCGGTCGGCGTGGCGGCGGTTGCCGCGGCGCTGGCGGCGTTCGCGACCGGTGGTGTTTCGGCCAATTCGTGGAGTGTGCGCGCACAGGCGCCCGCGCAGTGCAACGCACCGGCGGGCGCACCGGCCTCCCGCACCGACTATCCGGCACCTGCCCAGGTGACCCAGCCCGGTGCCACGTACACCGCCACACTCGAAACCACCTGTGGGGCAATCCAAATCGCCCTCGAACCGAAGGCGCCGCAGACGGTCAACTCGTTCGCCTTCTTGTCCGGCGAGCGCTACTTCGACCACACCAAGTGCCACCGGATCACCACCGACGGCATCTTCGTCCTGCAATGCGGTGACCCCACCGCCACCGGCATGGGCGGTCCCGGCTACCAGATCCCGGACGAGAACCTGGCCGGCGCCACCTACCCGGCGGGCACCGTCGCGATGGCGAACGCTGGCCCGAACACCAACGGCAGCCAGTTCTTCCTCGTCTACAAGGACAGCCCGCTGCCCCCGAGCTACACCCCGTTCGGCCGCATCGCGGCGGGCATGGACGTCCTCGAGTCCATCGCCGCCGCGGGCACGCAGGACGGCAGCCCCGACGGCGCTCCCCGAAACGACGTAGTCATCAACTCGGCAACCACCGTCCAGAACTAACCCTTTCCCACCCCGATGGCGGCGTCCTCGACGCCGCCATCGGTCTACCCAGACGTCGAGAGTCGCCCGCCGTGGTGTGCCACTCGTCGCCTACTTGTGCGGGGTGAGCTCGAACGAGGTGGCGCCGTTGTCCCCGGCGGGAATGATGGGGACGGTTACCGAGGAGGGGTGTTCGGGGTCCTTGTAGATGGACTGGGTGGCTGTTTCGGTGCGGGTGCTCTCGCCGAAGGGTTCGCCGGTGTTGGGGTTCGGGGCGTATTGCGGATAGTCGCTGCTGGACAGGGCGATTCGGATGCGGTCGCCCGCCTTGAACTGGTAGCTGGTGGGCCAGATCTTGATGGTGAACTGGTAGGGCTGGCCAGGCACGATCGGGGTGGGGTTGGTGAGCGAGTCGCGGAACGCGGCGCGCAGGATGCCGTTATTGAGGTTGATCGCCGAACCGTCGGGGGCGAGCACTTCCAGGCGTGCGACGAAGTCGGTGTCGACGGCCGTCGAGGCGGCCCACAGCTGCACCGTGATCGGGCCGGTGAGTTCGGTGTCGGTGCCGAGCGGTTCGGTGTCGTAGGTGAGTACGTCCGTGCGCTGTTCCACCGCGGCCTGATCGAACGGTCCCTGCGGTCCGGTACCCACACCGCAGCAGGAGTGGCCGCCGACGCTGGGCGCCGGATCGGTGGGGTCGTAGAGGTAGCGGTCGGGTTCGGCCGGTCCGCTCGGTGCCTGCTCCACCAGCTTGCCGGTGCGGCCCGCGCCGCCGTTCTCGCCGTCGCCGCTGAAATAGTAAGTCTTCCACTGGGTTTGCGGCAGCGGCCAGCTCGGCGCCGACTTCCACCGGTTGGCGCCCATCACGTAGTAGTCGACCCGCGGCTTACCCGAGACGCCGTTGTCGACGCCCTTGAGGAAGTGGTCGTACCAGGCCAGCATCAGTTCGTTGATCGGGCTGTTGCCCACCGGGCCGAGCTGATCCAGTTCGGGAGCGATCGTCGACGTGGGCCGCCCCCAACCGAGGTGGTCCCATGGGCCGATCACCAGTCGCTGATTCTGCCGCGCTTCCGGCGTCCCGCCCTTGTCGACCATGCCGGTGAAGTTTTCGATGCCGCCGGCCAGGAACGAGTCGTACCAGCCCTGCATGTCGAGCACCGGTACCTTCACGTTCGGGTAGCGCTCGCGGATGCTCCACTTCTTCCAGTAGTCGTTGTAGGTCGAGTTGCGGATCCAGTCGAAGTACCACGGCGCGACCGCCGGATTATTCGGCTGCAGCGGCGGAAAGTCCTTGTACGGACGGAAATTCATCCACGAGGTGGCGTTCTGCATGGCCGCGCGGATCTGCTCAACGGCGGCGGTGTCGCGGCGGTGCTCGGCCGCGGCGAGCCCGATGGTGCTCACCGCCCACGGTTCGACGAAGCCGAGGCGGAACTGGCCGCCCTCGTAGGTCCAGCCGTCGTAGTAATCCGATGAGGTGTTGGCCGGGACGATGGTGGTCAAATGCGGTGGGGTCTCGACCGCGGCGAGCCACTGGGTCGCGCCGATGTACGACGAGCCGTACATGCCCACTTTGCCGTTCGTGCCGGGCAATTGGGCGGCCCACTCGACGGAGTCGTACCCGTCCTTCAGGTCGTTGTCGAACTCGGTGAACGTCCCGTCCGACTTCCCGATCCCCCGAATGTCTTGAATCACCACCAGATAGCAGTGCGAGGCGAACCAGTCCGGTGTCTGGTAGCGCGAAGGTTGTACCTGCGCAGCCGATTTGCCGTACTGGGTGCGCATCAGGATGACGGGAACGGGATCCCTGGTCTTGGGCCGATACACATCCGCCCGCAGTACCGTTCCGTCCCGCATCGCGCCCGGGACATCGGTCTCTTTCGCGACTTCGCATTTCCCGCGCCCCTCTTTCGGCGGCCAAGCCCCCACCTGGCCCGGGGCTCCCGGCTGCGTGGTCGACGCGTCATTGGTGTCGGAGCCCGACGTGCATCCGCCGACCAACACGCCGACGCATACCACTGCGGTGAGCAAGCGACCGATGCCAATACCCTGACCGGACAAGCTGATACACCTCCCGGAGAGGCGCTACCGGACACTCGACGCGTGCCACCCAGCGGTGAGAGAACGCCTCCGTCGAGCCGATGCTATCAAGAACACGAACATACCTCCCATGAATTGCGTCCCGACATCCACTCCGGCTCGCCCGAATCGCGCCTCTCGATGCCTGCGCCGTCAGTCAGTTGGGGCGCTGTCCGTCCAGGAAGTAGACGGCTTCCCAGAGGTGTCCGTCGGGGTCGGTGAAGTAGCCCGAGTAGATGCCCCAGGGGCGCTCGAGGGGCGGGCGGACGATGGTGGCGCCTGCCTGATGCGCCTGCGCGAGGATACGGTCGACGTCTTCCCTGGTGTCGACGAAGTAGCCGAGGCTGACGGGGGATCCGGCGATTCGGTCGAGGGGAAGAGCGGCGTCTTTGGCGAGATCGGTGCGCGAGTAGAGCGCTAGGACGAGACCGTTGTCGAGGGTGAACATTGCGGCAGCACCGCCGGGCGTGTCGCGGTCGCCGACGTGCTCGGTGCCGATGATGCCCGGCGAGGACAAGCCGAGGCCATCGCTGTAGAAACGGAACGAGCGTTCGAGGTCGCTCACAGCCAGGGTGATCGCGTTGACGTGGGCTTTCATACCTGCACTCCTCTGCTTCGGACCGATTGTCTGTGCAGATCTAGTCAACTCCTCGCGGCGTCAGGTGGTCTTGAACGAATCGGACAACCGGTCACGCGGCGCGCGACGGTGATGATTTCCGGGCTGGACTCCGTCAACGGACTGCGATCCCAATCCCCGAACTGCTCTGCGACGACCAGGCCCGCGTCGGCCAGGAAGGTAGCCAGCGCGCCCGCGTCGGGGAATCGCAATGTCGTGTGACTGACCTCGGCCTCGTCCCAGCTGTCGCTGGTGAAGGTGTGCGTGAACGACACCAGGTCGCCCTCGACCGGCTCCGCGACCCGGCACACGCATCGCACCACCGCACCCTCCTCGTCCGACACCTCCCCCGAGTACCGCCGATGCCACGTCTCCCATTCCCGCACAGCCGGATTGCGGGTTTCGAACGCGAAACTACCGGCGTCGGTCAAGGCCGCCGCGATCACCGCCAAGGTGGTCCGCAGTTCATCGTCGCCGACGAGCACTTGGAACGCATGACCGGTCATCACCACCAAGTCGAACTGACGGTCCCACCCCCGTATCGCCCCCGCATCCCCGAGCACCCACTCGATGTCGCCCCGTTCCCGCGCCACCTCCAACATCCCCCGAGCCGGGTCCACCCCACACAACCGACCGCTGTGCCCGTCCACCCGCGCCCGCCGCAGCAACGCCCCCGTCCCACAACCGACATCCAGCACCGACCGCGCCCCCATCACCAACGGCAGATAGAACGTGAAATCCCCCCGCCCCTCCCACGGACTGAACCTGTCGTACAACGCAGCAAGCCGCACCTCATCGAACACCCTGTCGACCATGATCGAAGAGTGCCAAAGACCACCCCCTTCCGCGACCCGATTTCCCCCTCACCCCCGCACCCGCCGGATCCCGGCCGGTGCGGGGTGACGTAACCGAACGCTAGGACACCCGGTATGCGCTCACAGGCGGAGCAGGTTGGGCCAGGTTTGGGACCAGGGGGCGTGGGGTTGGTCGCAGCGCCAGATGGTGACGTCGCGGGTGGCGCCGGGGAAGCCGAGGCGGGCGTCGGCGCGGCCGATGGGGGTTATCGAGGCGAAGAGGGGGGCGACGTCGGCGGGGTCGTTGCCGACCCATAGGACGGTGGTTGCGGAGTCGGGTGGGGTGCCGAAGTAGCCGAAGCCGCGGTTGGGGCTGTAGCTGGCGGGGAGGCCGTAGCGGGTGCGGTAGACGTCGAGTGCGCTTGCCTGCCAATAGGAGTCGGTGACGATGACGGTATCGGCACGGGTGGATTCGGGGAGAGACAGGTAGGCGGTGGCGGTCGCGTCGGCGAGTTCGGGCCAGCCGAACCTGCCGTAGACGGTGAGGGCGAGTCCGGCCTCCACCTCGTCCTTCGGCGGGGCGATGTCCGCCTCGGACTGCCATGGCGTCGAATACGCGACGACCGCAACGGATACCACGATCAGCGCGATGGTGAGAATTTTGCGCCAGCGCGGTGGATGCTGAGTCCAGCGGACCGCGCCCGCCGCGATGATGGCCGCGTAGCACCCGGCGGCGTAGTACGACCTGCCGTCGGTGGCGATGAAGGCAACGGCGAGGAGCAGCGGGACGAGGGCAAGGAATCGCCACGGACGCAACGGTTCCCACCGAAACAGCGTTACGATGCCGTAGATCAGCAGCACCCCGCCGAGCACGCCCGCGGCGGCCACGGCGAAGGGCAGCCAGGTGTAGCGACCCCCGACCGTGGCCTGCTCCTCGGCGATCTGCGCACCGAGCCGTAGTTGCGGCCAATCGTGGGTGGCCTGCCAGACCAGGCTCGGCAGCGTCACGACGACGACCAGCACCGCGCCAAGCCACAGCACGGGACGCCGCAGCAGATCGCGCGGACCGTAGCTCAGCACACCGATCGCGACCGCCATCCAGAAGAACGGGATCAACCACTTCACCTGCATATCCAGCGCGGTGGCCAGCGACGCCCACAGCAGCAGCGAGTCCTGCCGGGTCCGCACCCAGCGGATGAGCAGCCAGCTGATCAGCACCCACAGCGCCGTGTCGATGGTGTTGGTAGCCAACTGGGTTCCCTGCACCAACAGGAACGGCGAGGTGGCGTAAGCGGTGGCGGTCAGCATCTGCGCGCCGCGTGAACCGCCGAATTCCCTGGCTATCTGCGCGCTGATCAGCACGGCGGCGACCGTGACCAGTGCCGCCGGAATGCGCAGCGCCACCAGCGATCCCGGTGCGAGCAGGTCCATCAGTCGGGCGATGGCGGGCACCAGCGGACCCTGATCGGCGTAGCCGAAGGCCAGCCTGCGCCCCGCGGAGATGAAATACAGTTCGTCGCCGAAGAACCCGTACCGGCCCAGCGACGCGAGCAGCGCGACGGCGGCGACAACAGCGATCGCGCCTACCCCGGCCAGCGCGAAGGGAGGCAGCGGATCTCGCGTATCTGCCTGCGGCACAGCGGTTCCCACCATACTAGTCATCGTTGCCCACCTTCCGGGTCGCCACATCGAACAAGCGGCACACGTGCACCGCGTACGCATCCAGGTCGAAGTCTTCGCCGCGGACGGCGCGACCGGCCGCACCGTCGATCGCGTCCCGTATCGACTTGGCCATCAGCTCCGCGTCGAACTCACCGAAATCCCCGGCCTGCTGCCCCTCGAGCAGGATCTGGATCAGCGGCTCGATGATCTCCCGTTCCCCGTCGGCCGAGGCGAACCGTGGATGCCCCTGCGCGTCACGCAGATTCAGCACCACGTCCATCAGCGCCGCGACATAGTTCCGGTTCGCATCGATGAAGCCCAGATTCGATTCGATATAGGCCAGCAACATGTTTCGCGGCCCGACCGCCGCGCCGACCTTCGGCCCGATGTATTCCGCCGCCGACACGTACAGCTGAATCACCAGCTGCGTCATCAGGTCGTCCTTGCCCGCGAAGTGGTAGGAGATGACCCCCTTGGAGATCCCGGCATGCTCGGCGATCCGCGCCAGTGACGCATTGCCGTAGCCGACCTCGGAGATCACTTCCACCGCGGACGCGATGATCTGGCGACGCCGCGCCTCCTCGATGAACGACCTCGGTTGGCCATCCGAACCATTTTCTGACCGCATGGCCAGATTTTAGCACGATCAGCCAGTGAAGTGCGTGGTGCTGCCCTGCTCCCACCCCGGATCGCCATCCTTGATGAACCCGAGCCAGCTGCGGCGCATCTCGTCGACCAGGCCCTGCGGCCGCTCGCCGCCGAGCATGGGTGCGTGCTGCCACGCCGCCGCGCTACCGAGCAGGAAAGCCAGTTCGAGGCAGTGACACGCACCGAACTCGCTGTGCCCGGGATGCCAGTCGAACTCGTAGCTCCAGGCATTGCCGCCGTGCTCGATGAGCGACTCGCCCAACTGCCGGGTTGGCGCGCGGAACAACTGCTCCGACACCGCCTGCATCGCGGTCCAGTCGTCGGAGAAGAACGCTGCCGCCTCGTCCCACGTCGTGCCCAGCAGGATCCGCATACCGTCCCCGCGCCGGCTCACCGTGTCCACCGGGTCGGCGGCAACTACCCTCCCGTCCCCCACCAGTTGAAAGGGCGGTATCACCCGCGACGGTGCGGCCGCTCGGCTCGCGACAGCCAATTGCGCGGCCAGCAACGCACCGACCGGCACCTCGCCGAGCTGGTCCGCCTCGATGCCCAACTCCTGCAACAACATCGCGCCGGTCCGCGCCGCCTCATCCGGCGTCGCGGGCAGCATGCCGAGCGGTGCGCTCTGCAGAATCGCCTGCTGGAACAGTCCGCTGCCCCCCTCACCCGACAAGATCGCCACCAGCGAGATCGCGCCCGCGGACTGGCCCGCCGCGGTCACCCGGTCCGGGTCACCGCCGAACGCGGCGATGTTGTCCCGCACCCAGGTGAACGCGGCGATCTGGTCGAGCAGACCGAGGTTGCCGTCGCTCACCCCCGGCAACCGAAGGAACCCGAGCGCACCGAGCCGGTAGTTGACCGTCACCACGACAACGTCACCCTGCGCCGCGAACTCTGCCCCGTCGTACCAGTCGAGTCGGCCTGCGCCACTGGAGAATCCGCCGCCGTGCAGAAAGACGAGCACCGGATGACCCGCTCCCGGCGGTGCCCACACGTTCAACGAGAGGCAATCCTCCGCCTGTGGCACCTCGAACGGCCCCATCACCCGTTCCAGCCGCGACGGCAATTGCGGTGCGGCCGGACCGAATTCGGTGGCGTCGCGCACATCGTGCCATGGCCGCACCGGCTGCGGTGCGCCGAAGCGCGCAGCCTGCGCGTACGGAATTCCGCGGAAGATGGTCACCGGACCGTCGGCAACGCCGCGCACCTTGCCCGCAGCGGTCTCTACGATCATCGAACGATTGAGCTCACTGGTCATGCGTTCGAGTCTGCCCCGCCCAGGTCCACCGAGCCACCACGCGCCGCTCCCCGACCCGTCACAACGGATTCGGTCACCGAACTACACCTGCAAGATCCTCCGTTCGGAGGACGCCGCGCCTACCACCGGCCGCCATGCTCAGGTGATTCCAACCTAGGAGGAGAACATGATGATGCGCCAACGCGGCATGATCGCGGCCCTCGGCGTCACCCTCGGTGCCGCAGCGGTCACGGTCCTCGGCAGCACCGGCACCGCAAACGCCCAGGACTGCACCTTCAACCGGCAACTCACCGGTGCGACCGTGACCTGCCCGGCCGACCCCGCCCGCTGGGGCATCGTCGACATCACCTGCGTCGGCCCCTACCTCACCTACGGCTTCGGCCCCGGCCTGGGCCCCTACAACCAGTGGGCTTTCGGCAACCTCTCCCAGGGCGTCACCGTCCCCTGCATCGGCGGCTATCCCAATATGGGTCTCGGCATCCTCACCGACGTCCGCCTGCGCTGAGCAGCGAACGAAGGGGCCGCGCCCCGTCGAGAGCGCGGCCCTTCGTTGTTGTCCGCGCGCCAGCGGAGCGGGGTATGTTTCCCTTCGTGGGAGGACGGTTGGCCCTGGTCGTCGGGTCGGAGTGCGCGGCACTACCGGAATTGGGCTTCGTCCATCGCCTGGCCACTGACCTGTACGCCAGTCTCACCAGCGTCGGCGCGTGGGCACCGGCGACCGCGCACGCCGGACCCGTAATCAATCCTGGCGCAAGTGAACTCGCAGACGTCATCGGCACGGCCTTCGACACGGCAGGAGACCGGCAGGCAAGCTTGCTGGTGGCCTTCATCGGACACGGCATCACTACCGGTCCCGAAGACTTCTACCTCCTCGCCTATGATTCGCCCGCGCTGCCCGACTCACGAACGGCTGTGCACCTGACCCAGACGATCCGGGAACGGTTGAATCGGTCCGCGCTCGACGGCCTTGTCGTCCTGATCGACGCCTGCGAGGCCGAGGAAGGTGTGCGCGGCGCGGCGCGACGATGGACCGACCTGCTCGCCAGATCGGCGGGACGGGTGGAACTGCTGGTCGCCTCCGACGACGGCCCCGCCTACGAAGGCTGCTTCACCAGAACGATGCTCGGCGCGTTCGAAGAAGGCCTCGCGGCACGAGGCGAAAATCTGCTCCCCTCGGATCTGGTCGACCCGATTGCCGCACGCTGCGTTCAGCAACGCCCGCAACATCTTTCCTACGCTATGGGCAACGAATCCGCATCCCCCGGCGGCGACCCCGGCCTCTGGCTGGTCCCGAATATGGCTCGCCGCCGCGATGCATTGACAGGCCGACCAGCCGCCGGGTTCGTCGATCACCTCACTCGTCGGCTCCGACTGACCGGCACCATCCGCGAACGACTTACCGAAATCGTCGAGAGTGGCAGTCACCGCCTGCGTGCGGTCGTAGGACCGCCTGCCGCCGGGAAATCGACCGTGATGGCGATGCTGATTCGGCCCACCATCGTGGATGGCTTGCCGATCGCGCCCGAATACGTCACTGCGGCAGTCTTTCTGACGGTCAACAGCTCGATGGAGGCCGTCGCGGCCGAACTTTCGGCCCAGTTGAGCAGCCGCCTCCGCGGTTTCGATGACGCGCTGCGCGAAGTCCGATTGCTCGCCGAGCGAAGCGATCCCAAGCCGGACACCTTCGACATCGAGGTCAGGCTGCCGCTCGCCCGCCTCGCGTCGCCGGGAACACGAGTCACGATCGTGCTCGACGGGCTCGACCAGCCCGAAACGGGCAGCCGCGATCTGCTTATCCGCGCGATCGCGGACCTCACGACCAGTGCTGAATTCACCCACGTCCGCCTGGTGATCAGCATCCGCACCGGAACCGGGGTCGAAGACGCACCGGAACTGGCGCACATGCACCGGATTACGTTGTCGGAGCCGTCTGCCCGGGACATTGCCGACATCCTCCTGGGATCCACGCGTTCCAAACTCGCCCGCTACCACTCCGAGGCGTGGGTCAGGTGGATCGATGCCCTGCTCGCCGAAACACCTACCAGCGTGTTCAGCGGCTCGCATGCCGTTGCGGGTGGCTGGTTGGTGGCGCGGCTGCTGATCGAGGTCGACTCCATGGTCACACCCGCGGAGGTCAGTCAGGGAATCGGGCTGGACACGCTGATAGCGCACCGGGTCGGCGATGCGATCGTGGCCGCGGATCCGGCCATCCGCACGGCAATCGGTCCACTGCTGGGGGTGCTGGTCGCCGCCGGCGCGGGACCGGTGCTGCCGATCGAACTCGCGGCGGCCGCGATGGCGCAGCTCGGCGCGGAGTTGAGCACTGCGCAGATCCGCGACCTAGTGGTTGGGCTCGGGGTGCTGGTCAGTCGCAGTCGACCGGGTGCGGCAAGCGAGGCGCTTGGTGTCACCCACGGCGCGCTGCTGCCCGCGCTTATTACCGAAACGTCAAGGCTAGGAATCGAAGTCGAAGACGCGCATCGGGCGATCACCGCCGCTATCGAAGCCGACTCCGCCGATCAGGCCGCGGAGTATGCCCGCGACTCAGCGGTCCGCCACTACTTGGCCTACCGTGACGGCGCGGCGGCCGTCGCCTATCTCGAGAACACGGTGGCGAAGGTTGTCGAGGACAACCGGGAGACTTGGGCGGCGTGGCTGCCTTCCTTCGTCACCGTGCTCGGCCTCGACGCACCGGCCACCCTGGCCGCACGACACAACCTGGCCGTCTGGCGGGCCGCGAACTACCAGACCAGAAGAGAAATCGTCGAATTCGCGCAAGCGCTGACCGCCCGCCTCAGAGAACGCGGCCGTCACCTGCCGGAGATGGGCTCTATACCAGGAATCGACGAAGACGATGATCTGACGACGATCGCCGCCGAATTCGAGCAGTTGCTGACCGAGCGCCTCCGCGTCCTCGGCCCCGACCACCCCGACACACTCACCACCCGCGGCGCACTCGCCCAATGCCGAGGCAAGTTAGGTGACCCCGTCGGGGCCGCCGCCGAACTCGACCGCGTCCTCACAGAGCACCTGCGGGTCTTCGGCCCCGATCATCCCGACACACACGCCGCACGCCGCGCGCTCGCCCATTGCCACGGCGAGGCCGGTGATCCAGGGCGTGCTGCCGCGGAGTTGGACAAGCTGCTCGCCGACCGCAGCCGTCTGCTTGGCGGTGCCGATAAGGAGCGCACACAGCTGAGCTACGAGATCGCGGACTGGTATTGGCGGAGCGGCGAAACCCTCTCAGCCATAGGCCGATTGACAGAGCTGCACGCCGAGCAGGTCGAAGTACTGGGTCCAGACCATGACTCCAGTCTCGATACTCGATATCGGCTTGCCGTACTTCGGGGAGCGAGCGGCGACACCGCCGGTGCCATCGAAGATCTCGGAGCGTTGCTGTCCGACCTCCACCGGCTTCACCGCGACGACGATCTGCTCACCGAGATGGTCGCATTGCAGCTCCATCTCCTCCGGGAACCACCGGTCAATGAAGCTCCATGAAGCAGCTGAACACGAAAAGGCCGCGCTCCCAAGGGAAGCGCGGCCTTTTGTTCGGCTGAAGCCCTTACAGGTACTGGCCGGTGTTGGACTCGGTGTCGATCGCCCTGCTGGCGCTGGCGTTCTTGCCGGTGACCAAGGTGCGGATGTAGACGATCCGCTCGCCCTTCTTGCCCGAAATGCGGGCCCAGTCATCGGGATTCGTGGTGTTGGGCAAGTCCTCGTTCTCGGCGAACTCGTCCACGATCGAATCGTAGAGATGCTGGATGCGCAGGCCGGGGTTGCCGGTGTCGAGCACGGCCTTGATGGCGTACTTCTTGGCCCGGTCCACGATGTTCTGGATCATGGCGCCGGAGTTGAAGTCCTTGAAGTACAGGACTTCCTTGTCACCGTTGGCGTAGGTGACTTCCAGGAAGCGGTTGTCCTCGCTCTCGGCGTACATCCGGTCGACGACCCGTTCGATCATCGCGCGGATGCACAGTGCCTTGTCGCCACCGAACTCGGCGACGTCGTCGGCGTGCAGCGGCAGCGTCTCCGTGAGGTACTTGGAGAAGATGTCCTGTGCCGACTCCGCGTCCGGCCGTTCGATCTTGATCTTCACGTCCAACCGGCCTGGCCGCAGGATGGCCGGGTCGATCATGTCCTCGCGGTTGGAGGCACCGATCACGATGACGTTCTCGAGTCCCTCGACGCCGTCGATCTCCGACAGCAGCTGCGGCACGACCGTGGTCTCCACATCGGAGGACACGCCCGAGCCACGGGTGCGGAAGATCGAATCCATCTCGTCGAAGAACACGATCACCGGCGTACCTTCGGACGCCTTCTCGCGGGCCCGCTGGAAGATGATCCGAATATGGCGCTCGGTCTCGCCGACGAACTTGTTCAGCAGCTCGGGGCCCTTGATGTTCAGGAAGAACGACTTGGCTTCCTTGGCATCCTCACCACGCGCCTCGGCGATCTTCTTGGCCAGCGAGTTGGCCACCGCCTTGGCGATGAGCGTCTTACCGCAGCCGGGCGGACCGTAGAGCAGCACACCCTTGGGCGGGCGCAGCGCGTATTCGCGGAACAGATCCTTGTGCAGGAAGGGCAATTCCACGGCATCGCGGATCTGCTCGATCTGCCGACCGAGACCACCGATGTCGCCGTAGTCGACGTCCGGAACCTCTTCCAGCACAAGGTCTTCGACCTCGGCCTTGGGGATGCGCTCGAACGCGAACCCGGCCTTGGTGTCCACCAGCAGCGAATCACCAGGGCGCAGTTTGCGAATCGGGTAGTCGGGGTCTTCCAGATCGTCGGCCTCCGCGAGCTTGCCGAGCGGGCCTGCCAGCCAGACGACGCGCTCCTCGTCGGCATGACCGACGACCAGCGCGCGGCGACCGTCATCGAGGATCTCCCGCAACGTGCCGATCTCGCCGACCGCGTCGTAGATGCCTGCCTCGACAACCGTGAGCGCCTCGTTGAGGCGGACGGTCTGACCGTATTCGAGGGTCGAGGTCTCGATGTTCGGGGAACACGTCAACCGCATCTTGCGACCCGAAGTGAACACGTCGACCGTCTGATCGTCGTACACCCCGATCAGGATCCCGTATCCGCTCGGCGGCTGACCGAGCCGATCGACTTCCTCACGCAAGGCGACGAGCTGCTGCCGCGCTTCCTTGAGTGTGTCCATCAGCTTGGTGTTGCGAATGGTCAGCGAATCGATGCGGGCTTCCAATTCCCGTGCACGATCCGGCGAATCGGCGAGTTGCCTGCGGAGTGCAGCCGCTTCGGCGCGTACCGCCTCGAGCTCTCTCCAGGCCGCCGAATCCGAATTCTCGATGGGGCTCATGTGCTGCTCCTCCCAGTCCCGGTCTATCAACGCTACCGGGCGCGAACCGTTCTCGCTTTCCGACATGGTTTCGTCGTGATCACATCTGGGCTGCGATCGACGGGCGGATGACCATGTTAGCCTGCCCTAACCCGCACTCGGTGAGCCCACTCGCCGACCGAGCCGAAAGGTTGCTGAATATGCTCCTTCCCGCCAGGATTCTCCGCGTTTCCGTTGCTATCGCTACTACCGCGCTTGCCGCTACCGTCGGGCTCGCGGCCTGTAGTTCTGATGACAACAAATCCGATGACAAGGTCTCTTCCTCCAGCGCAGTGGCCTCGAGCAGCACGGCGGCGACCGGCGCCGTCGCGGCGCCGACCGCCGAAACACTGCAGGGCGTGCTCGTCAAATTGTCCGACCCCGCTGTACCCACCGCTGACAAGACCAAGCTCATAGTCGACGGCGAAAAGCGCACGGCGAACATCGATCAGATGAACAAGGGGCTGGCAGGCTACACACTGACCTACGCAGTGGCCGACATCACAACGCAAGGCAATACGGCCACCGCTCAAGTGACCATCACCTCGCCGCACGGCGCGGTTCCTCCCATGCCGCTCACCTGGGAGAACGTCGACGGAACCTGGAAGCTCTCGGATGCGAGCGGTTGCCTGATGCTCGGCTTCGCGCAGGCGCCCTGCGTTCCCGCCTGACCCGAAGCGGAGGCCCAGGGTGTTGCGGGCACCCTCGGCCCGGCGCGCAACGCGCGCGTCAGCCCTTCGAGGGCCTGCGCTGCGGCTTGGGGGTCACCGTGCCCTCAGCAAGCCTGCGCGCGCTCACCAGGAACGCCGTATGGCCCTGCATGCGATGCTCGGGGCGCACCGCGAGACCGACCACGTGCCAGCCGCGCACCATCGACTCCCACGAGCGCGGTTCGGTCCAGCATTCCTGTTCGCGCAGCGCCTCCACCACCTTGGACAACTGGGTGACCGTCGCGACGTAGATGATCAGCACGCCACCAGGCACCAGCGCCTTGGCCACGGCGGGCAGCGCGTCCCACGGCGCCAGCATGTCCAGCACCGCGCGATCGACCGGCTCGCCGTCGAAGTCCGCGACGTCCCCCACCGTCAGCGACCAGTTTGCCGGTCGTTCGCCATAGAAGGTTTCCACGTTGCGAATCGCATGCTCAGCATGATCCTCGCGAATTTCGTACGAAATCACCTCGCCCTGCGGCCCGACGGCACGCAATAGCGAACATGTCAGCGCGCCGGAGCCCGCGCCCGCCTCCAACACGCGCGCGCCGGGAAACATGTCGCCCTCGTGCACGATCTGCGCGGCGTCTTTCGGGTAGATGACAGCGGCGCCGCGCGGCATGGACAGCACGTAATCGATCAGCAACGGGCGCAAGGCCAGATACGGGGTGCCGTTGGTCGAGTTCACCACGGTGCCTTCGTCGGCGCCGATCAAGCTGTCGTGCTTGATACCGCCGCGGTGGGTGTGGAACTCCTTGCCCTCCTCCAAGACCACCGTGTACAGGCGCCCTTTGGCATCGGTCAGCTGTACCCGGTCACCGAGGGTGAATGGCCCGGTCCGTCTGGCCGTCATGAATCTCCGTTCGCTGGTCGAGCAATGCTCTGATCGGTAGCGCACCGGCGTGTCGGTGCCGCCGGATAGCCTGCCAGGTATGAGCTCGCCCGTGTCCACGCCCCCTGCCGACGGTGCGCCAGTGCCCGATCCCGGTGCGGCGGCGGGTCGCTCGCGACCCGCGCTCTCCCCTTCGCGGGCAATAGATTTCAAGCAGTGCCCGCTTAAGTACCGGTTCCGGGCGATCGATCGGATTCCCGAGGCGCCGACCCGGCACGCGGTCCGCGGCACGGTGGTGCACGCGGTGCTGGAGGACCTGTACGGGCTGCCCGCGAGCGAACGGCGGCCACAGCAGGCAGAGGACCTGATCGTGCCCGCGTGGGCGCGGGTGTCGGCGGAGCGGGCCGAGGTGGCCGAGTTGATCAGCGACGACGAGCTGGCCGGTTTCCTCGGCGAGGTGCGCACCTTGGTGCGAACCTACTACCGGCTGGAAGACCCGACGCGCTTCGACCCGGAGTCAAGGGAAGCGCGGGTGGAGGTCGAGCTCGATGACGGAGTTCTGTTGCGCGGCTTCGTCGATCGGATCGATGTCGCGCCGACCGGACAGTTGCGCGTCGTCGATTACAAGACCGGCCGCTCCCCCGGACCCACCCAGGAGACCAGGGCGCTGTTCCAGCTGAAGTTCTACGCGTTGGTCGTGCTGCGCACCCGCGGCATCGTGCCGACTCAGCTGCGCCTGATCTACCTGGCCGACGAGCAGATCCTCACCTACGCGCCCGACGAGGAGGAATTGCTCCGCTTCGAGCGCACCTTGTCCGCCCTCTGGCAGGCCATCCTCGAGGCAGGCCGCACCGGCGACTTCCAGCCCAACACCAGCTGGCTCTGCTCCTACTGCGACTACAAACCCCTTTGCCCCGAATTCGGCGGCACCCCACCCCCCTACCCCGGCTGGCCCGACGGCGGAACCACCGAATCGCCGGACGAAACCCTCGCCGATGCGGTAGCCGACTGACCCCTGGTGTTCCTGGTCCCCTTTGATCTGCGGCGGGGCAAGCACTACGACGAGCACGCCCCGGCCAAGGCACGCGGACACCCTTGCCCATCCGCCATCCGCCATACGCCCAACACCCAGCAGCGCGCCTCGACCACGCACGAAACACAATGCCGCGCACCAAACCTCACCCCGCGCACGAAATCCCTTGCGATTTCGTGCGCAGCGCGAGGATTCGTGCGCGGCGGCGCGAGATCAGAGGGTGAAGGTGCGGAAAAGGACGATCGAGAGGCCTAGGCCGACGAGCAGGTTCACCAGTACCGCGGAGCCGAAGACGACTATTGGGCGCCAGCCTGCTTCGCGTAGGCCGCGCAGGGAGAACTCGAGGCCGATGGAGACGAACGCGAAGATCAGGAACCAGGTGCGCAGGTCGTTGATGATGGCGATGTGGGCGGTGCCGGACTTCTTGTCGACGGACTGCAGGTACAGCGTGCCGATCACGGAGGCGGCGAGGAAACCCAGGACGAACTTGGGGAAGCGGTCCCAGAACTGCCGCACGGAGGGCCGTACCGCACCGGCGGCGCGTTCCACCTTCACCGTGAAGTACGCCGTCAACGCGATCGCGACGATGCCGATCAGCGCGTTCTGCGTGGTCTTGACAATGGTGGCGATCTGCAGCGCCTTCTCCCCCGCGATGGCGCCCGACGCCGCGACCGCCGCCGTGGTATCGATATTGCCGCCGATCCAAGCGCCCGCGACAGCATCGGAAAGTCCGAAAACATCGGCGAGCCAGGGCAACACGAAGATCGACGGCAGCGCGAAGATGATGACCAGTGAGGCCGCGTAGGCGATCTGCTCACGCTTCGCCTGCACCGCACCGGCGGCCGCGATGGCCGCGCTGACGCCGCAGATCGACACCGCCGAGGACAGCAGCGCCCGCAGCTTGTCGTCGAGCCCGAGCCGCCCGCCGAGCCACCAGGTGAAGCCGAACACCACGGTGATCAACAGCAGCGCCTGCAGAATCGCCGGACCCGCCGCGGTCACCAGGATCTTCAGGTTGATCGAGGCACCGAGCAGCACCACCCCGGTCTTGATGAAGAACTCGGTGCGGAAACCGGCCGAAAGTCGGTCACGCAGTGCGAGTTTGGCGAGAATGACATTGCCGAGCAACCCGATCGCGATGGCGTACACCGGGAACTCGATCGACTTCGCCACCCTGGTGAACGGGGTATCGGCCGCCCAGCGCGGCACTTGCGTGTCGAAGTAGCGGGTCAGCGCGCCGAGCACAACCACCACCGCGATCCCCGCCACCACGGCACCCACCGTGGGACGCGAGACCGCCTGCAATGCCGCTGTTTCCGACTTCACCGGCGCGAAAGAGTCCGCGCCCGTAGCTGTTTCGGACGTGGCGGTCACCACGCCACCCTCGACAGCGGACCCACCGGACGTATTGCCGTCACGCGCTTCGATATCCGGCATCACGGCACCAGCCAATCCGGAATCACGCCGAGCAGAACCAACGCGATCAGCGCCAGTCCGACGATCGCCGCCAGCCAGTCCTCGCTCCAAGCGAATGTGCTACCCGAACGTTCCTCGGGCGATGTCTGTGACACGGGTGTGCTCCTTGCGTTCCTCATCGAGAGGCCGCACGGTAGCAACACCCGGTCACCAGGCGCACCGGTTGCGTTCAGCGTGAATTATTCACGCATACAAGACAAAACAGGCGCGATAATCCGGCTCAGAAAGCCCGGCACGAGCGGATGTCGAAGGCGAGGATGGCTTTGGCGCCGAGCTCGGCGAGCTGGTCCATCACCTCGTTGCCCTGCTTGCGCGGCACCATCGCGCGGATCGCGACCCAGCCCTCGTCGGCGAGCGGGGACACCGTCGGCGACTCGAGACCAGGGGTGATCTCGACCGCCTGATCGAGCAGCTCCTTCGGGCAGTCGTAGTCCAGCATGATGTACTGCTGGCCGAACACGACGCCCTGGATGCGGGCGATGAGCTGGTTGCGGGCCCGTTCCTGCTGGTCCGAGCCGGTGCGCTCGATCAGAACGCCCTCCGAGTCGCACAGCGACTCACCGAAGGCGACCAGGTTGTGCTGGCGCAGCGTGCGCCCGGAGCCGACCACGTCGGCGATGGCATCGGCGACGCCGAGCTGGATGGAGATCTCCACCGCGCCGTCCAGCCGGATCACCTCGGCCTCGATGCCGCGCCGTTGCAGATCGGCCAGCACCAGGTTCGGGTAGGAGGTGGCGATGCGCTTGTCGTACAGGTCTTCGACCTTCCATGCCTGCCCGGCCGGGGCGGCGTAGCGGAAGGTGGAGCGGCCGAAGCCGAGGGCGAGCCGTTCGCTGACCGGAGCGCTGGAATCGAGCGCGAGGTCGCGGCCGGTGATGCCGAGGTCGAGTTCACCGGACCCGACGTAGATGGCGATGTCCTTGGGCCGCAGGAAGAAGAATTCCACCTGGTTGGCCGGGTCGAGTACGGTCAGGTCGCGAGAATCGGTGCGCCTGCGATAACCGGCCTCGCTGAGGATGGAGGTGGCGGCTTCGGACAGGGCGCCTTTATTGGGGACTGCGACGCGCAGCATGGGATGGGGTCCTTTCGGAAGGAGAAACTGCGGAGTAAGACGCGGCCGTCACAGATGTCGGTACACGTCTTCGAGCTTCAGTCCACGACCCACCATCAGCACCTGAACCCAGTACAGCAGCTGCGAGATCTCCTCGGCGAGCGACTCGTCGCTCTCGTGCTCGGCGGCCAGCCACACCTCGCCGGCCTCCTCGAGCACCTTCTTACCCTGGCTATGCACGCCGGCGTCCAGCGCGGCCACGGTTCCGGACCCCTCGGGGCGGGTAACCGCACGTTCCTGCAGCTCGGCGAACAGGGTTTCGAAGTTCTTCATGATGAGCCATTGTTTCAGACCCGTGTGCGGGACCGTTGCTCCGGCCCATTCCGGGTTTCGGCGGCACTCGCAGCGGCGAACATGCCGGGCGTCCTGAGGCCGGTTGTTCGCGCCGCGCCGACCGATTGTTCGCCCTGTGCCACCTCGTCCGGCCCCGATGGGGCCGGACGGTGAGCTCGCCGCAGCCCATCCCACGCGGTGCTCGTGGCGCGCGGCCTCGCGGGGCCTCGAACCGGGTGCCGGTCAGCGCACCGGCCGCGCCGGGAATGAGCGCCGCAGCGGGCGGCGACGGTGGGGCCGGGTCAGCCCCGCGCGAGCAACGCCTCCAGATCAGCGACGGCGGTCCGCAGATGGTCGGCGAAGGCGTGCATCTGGTCGGCGACCGGGGTCGGGGTGGCCAGATACAGGTTCCACCGGTCCGGCAGCAGAACGTAGGCGACACCGATGCAGCGGGGGCTGGTAGAGCCGAAACCGAAGTAGCGGATGTTGATCGACGGCGCCGAGCTGGTGCTCAGGTAGTCGTCACGCATGATCAGCCAGCCCGGGCTGTCGAAGAGCGCGATCGGTTCGGTGACACCGAGTTCGGCGCCGCGACGACGCTGGATCCACTGCAGTTCCCACAGATGCTGTTCAGGTGCCGCGCCCGCCTGGCACTGCTTGGCGCGTTCGACATGCGCGGCGGCCGCGGTGCGCGCGGCGGCCAGCTTGCCCTGCTGGTCGACCGTGGGGTCCTGCATCGCGTCCACGAACGCCACCATTTCCGGGGTGACCACCCGCATGGCCTCGGTGCGGCCGTTGCGGTACTGGCGGGTGGCGATGGATTCGTAAGTGGCGCCGGTGATTCCCTTGCTGCGCCGGTGGGCGAGCTGATAACTCAACTGCGCGAAGGCATCCGGTGAGATGCCGAGCTGTTTGGCGCGCGTTGTGCCGAAGTCCGGGAAAGAGACCGTCTGCGTGGCATTTTCGGCGGCGTAGCGGGCGAAATCGGCACCGGCTTCGGCAATATCGTTGCGCTGCGCCGCATCCAGCACGAAGTCGATCGGCTCGACGGCGGGCATCCCCTGCGCCTTCGCCCCCGACCGGGCGGCGTGCTCCTGCGCCGGAGTCTCCAGCAAGGTGTCCACGAAGGACAGGATGGTGGTGCCGTCCAGCCCGCAGTGCTCGACGTTGATGCCAGCCTGACCGTCCCCGAAGACGATGAACGACACCGACTTGTCGAACCACCGGTTGGCACTGTCGCCGTGCAGCAGCTGATCACAGGCGTGCAGCTCGTCGCGCGGGGCGAAGTCCTCCAGGCAAACACAGAACAGCGCGGTCTCGATGGTATTCAGCGCCGCGGCATTGGTCGGTTCGGCGAGCAGCGCCTGCCTGCTCGCCGCCCATTCCGCCCGCGCCTTGGTGGTGAGATGCCCGACGGCGGAATCGGTTCGGGTCGACCGCGCACCGGCCTTCAGCACCGCTCGCAGTCCGTCGGCGAGGTCGTCCAGCGAGTACGGCGCGCCGTCGGGACCGATCGCGTCCATCCGGAACATGTGGCCGCGGAAGAAGACCACCACATGCTTGGCCGTGGACGGGCCCGGCCATTCCGGGCTGTACGGGACGCGAACGCTGTCCTGCTGCTCCCCCGGGATGCGGGTCTCGGAGAATAAATATTTGTTCTGCCACATGGACAACGTCTGCCCGCGCTGGGTCACCGCGGGGATCGCCTCGGCGTCCAGTGACAGCTTGTAATCCACTGCGGCGGAGATGATTCCGGCCGCGCGATCGACCTGGGTCGCGGCCGTCGAGGTGGCCAGCGTGGTGTCGTCGCGGAAGAGGAAGAAGAAGTTGGCGTTCAATGCGATGCGGTCGCGCCTGCCCAGGTACCGCGACGGCCAGAACAGGTCCAGCCAGCTACCGACGCCCGCGGCGGCGTCGTATTCCGCCAGTGCCGCGTGCAGTGTGCGACCGGGCCCGTCCTGGCGCAGCAGGTCGGCGACCGCGGCTTCGGTGGTGGCGAGCTCGGCCGCGGTCAACAGCGGTGCGCACCACTGCAGGAATCGGGCGCAGCTGTCCTCCAGCGTCGGCAGGGGCACCCGGGGCAGGTGGTCGTCGGCGGCGAAGGTGCGTTCGGTCAATGCTGGTCCTCGGTGTCGGCGTGGTGCTTCGGCAACGGTCTCGATAGATACAGGCCGGCGTAGAGCCAGCCGTCCGCTTCCCGGTCGGTGGTGTCGATTCCCTTGGCGGACAGGGTGTTCAGCACCTGGGTCTGCTCGGCCGCGGAGGCGAACCTGCGCTGTTCGAACAGCCCGGGCGCCTGTTCGGTCCGGTAGCCGAGCGCGGCCAGTTCCGCGGCGATCGGGGTGAAGTCGAACATGCGCAGCACGAAGTGTGCCATCCAGGGCCGCCGACGCGGATGCGCGGTGGCCACGCGGGCCAGCGTTTTCTCGGTGACGTAGCCGACGCAGCCGGTGGAGATGATGATGTCGGCGGTGGCCAGCACCTCCCGCTGCGCATCAGTGGGCTCGCCGGACTCGAGGTCGGCGTGCACGGTGTCGTGCAGCAGCCCCGTCTCCTTGGCGTAGGCGAGCGCGGGCGCGGAGGCGTCCATACCGAGGAACCGGACATCGGGAAGTTCGTCTCGGGTGCCGAGGTCCGCGCGGTCGCGGGCGATGAGGGTCGCACGGTCCCCGTCCGCGCTGCGGTAGTGCTCGGCGAGTTCTTTCATGGAGGTGTCGAAGCGCAGCAGCGCGGCGTTGACGCCGTAGGAGCAGCCGATGTCGAGCACCGTGGGCGTGGTTACCCGGGCCGAGGCGCGGTATTCCCGAATCTGTTGCTGGAAAACGGGTTTCGCGAGCTCCGGGATTCGATAGTCGAGGTCGGACATGCGGGCGTAGTAGTCGCGCGGATCGGGACGGTCGTAGATGTCGTCGAAGGAGGCTTTCCCGGTCTCGTGTAACGGCACTGCCACAGTCGTTCCTCTCGGGTCGAGCGGTTTCTCCCGATCACTGGGTCGAACGGGTGTTCAGCTCAGTCGAGCAATCGGTCACCGCGGACAACGTCGGCCGCGGCGGCCAGATGATCGGGTAGTACGCGGCCGAAGAGTTGCCTGGTGCGCTCCACCGTGCCGATCACGCCCGGCCGGTCGGTGTAGGCGAAGATCGCCGAATGCCGTTGGCCTGCACCGGCGACGGGCGATACGCGATGCAGCGAGAAGCGGCCGCGGAACAGTTGCAGGTCGCCGGGGCGCAGGTCGAGCCGCTGGATCAACCGCTCACCCGAGCCGGTGAGCACGGCGCGGACGTCATCGAGGCGCTCGGCCTCCGGCGTGCGAATGTTGGGGCAGTACTCGAAGATTCCGCCCGACTCCGCGGGTTGGGTCAGCATGCTGACGGTGAATTCGTTGGTGTCGAAGTGCCACGGATGCGACATGCCGGGGGCGACGACATTCAGGCACAGTCCGGCCAGCGGGTCGGCGAATTCGTGCAGTTCGGCCAGGCCGAAACAGTCCGCGACGAAACGCTGGAAGCGCCTGTCGGTATAGAGCCGGTGGATCAGCGCGTCGCCGGGGATGCGGTCGCGGGGCACGAAGGCGTTTCCGCGCTCGAGCACGATACGCCCCGGATGATCCGCGGGCAGCTCGGTGTCCAGCGGGATGTTGTAGGCGTTCACCCGCTCGACTTCGTAGTACGCGTGCGGCGCCATCGCCTCGCCCTGTGCCCGCAGGGTCTCGGTCAGTTCCGGCCGGATGAAACCGCGCAGGACGGTGCAGCCGCTCTCGTCCAGTTCCGTGCGGGCTCGCCGCACCGCGCTGCGCCGGCCGGGGTCCTCCGGTTCGGCGAGGGGATACCGTGCGGTATCAACGATCTCGTCGAGGACACCCAACGCTGCCATGGCGACATTCTGGTGGAGCGCACCGCCGACACGCCCGAGATTCGGCGAGATTGCCGGTGATCGCCGTCACAGCTCCCAGCAGCACTCACTACCGTTGCGGCACAGTAACTCTCGGTAGAGCGCGGTCGGGAGTGTCGAACGGTGGCCGGTCAGCCGCGCAGCTTCAGCGCTTGTTCGAGGTCTTCGATCGTGAGCCCGACCAGCGAGTCACGGAACGTTCGGCCAGGTCCGTCCGGAACGGCAATCTCGCACGGGATCACGATCACCGCGCAACCCGCCGCCCGCGCCGCGCGGGTGCCAGTCGGCGAATCCTCCACGGCCACACAGTCACGCGGATCGACGCCGAGCAGCTCAGCGGCCCGCTGATAGACGTCCGGCTCGGGCTTGCCGCGTGCCACCTCGTCACCGCAGACCGACACGTCGAAGAAATCGCGGCCGAGCGTGTCCAATCCGAATTCGGTAAGCGACCGCTTGGTATTGGTGACGAGCGCCGAAGCGAGTCCTGCCTCCTTGACCAACGCGAGCGCGTCCTTCGCACCGGGACGCCACGGGATGGGACCGGTCATCAACTCGGTCACCCGCCACTCCAGAAAGTCCCCCGCCGCCCCCAGTGCCTCCGGAGTCGACTCGATGCCGAGACCGGTGAAGATCAACCGCAGCGCGTCCGGCCCGGACGCGCCGATCAACGCGTGCCGCAGCTCGTCGGTCATCTCGTGCCCGTGCTCGCGAGCCAACTCGCGCACGGCGACGTCCCAGAGCTTCTCCGAGTCCAGCAACGTGCCGTCCATATCCCAGAGAACGGCGGCTAGTCGCGCAGTCACGTGCGGTACATCTCCTCATTGGTTAACGGTCGACCCAGGCCACGATGACGGTCGCCGCCCCGAGCTATTCTCCGGCATTCGGCTGCGTGGTGCACCGGCGGCACAGTTCGCGTCGGATCTTGTCCGGCAAGGCGCTGCGCATCCCGGCAGCGCTCTACCGCATCGCGACAGAGCGCCTAGGCCCCGGACCCGGCGATCAGCATGCGCCCGTTCTCCGACACGACCTGGAACCAGCGGCTCTCCGACCTTCTTTCACCGGACTTCATCGTGTAGGTGATCGATGCGGTCGCCCGGCTCTCACCGCTCGGCGTGACACTCCCCACGCTCACCGCTTGGATGGCGCTCCAGAACCGGACGTAGGCGTCGTAGCCGCCGGTCTGCGCCTGATAGGAGGGCGTGAGCTGCGACCAGGCAGCGGAAGTGTTGCCGGGCAGCATGCTGTAGTAGCCCTGGATGAATTGGGCGACGCTGGCCGCGGGGGGCGGGCCGAAGGGTGTCGCGGTGACGGTCGTGGGCGGTGCCTTGCTCGGGGTGGGGCTCGGCGTGGGCGTAGGTGTGGGCGTCGTCGAGGACGGCGCGGGCGTCGGGCTCGGCGGGGGCGACGGCTCTGGGGTGCTTACCGGAGCCGGTGGCGCCTCCTGGCCGGTGCTCGCCGCGTTGGCGGGGGGCGGCGGGCCCTCGGGTGCGGCGGACACGGTGGTCACCGACGGTGCGGCAGTGCCGCCCTCGTCCTTGCGGTCACCGTTGACAATGTAGGCGACGAGTCCAATCACCAGGAGCACCGCGACGAACGCGGCGGCACCGACGGCCATGGCGCGGTTACGTTGCGGCCCGCCGCCCGCGCCGCCGGGGATGGTGGTCGCCGCACGGCGTGGCGGGATCGGCGGTTGCGCGGAAACGGATTCGGCCGCAGCCGGATTCGCCTGCGGCGCGGCGTTGGCCAGCGCTGCGGTCGGCACCAGTGCCGTCGCGGCGGTCGCGTTCGCCGTGCTGCTCGCGGCATCGGTGCCCGGTTGCGGGAGCACGGTCGTCGCATCCGCTCCCGGCGCGGGCAGCGCCTTGGTGAGCGACGGTGTCCCCAGCTTCGGAACCCGGCCCTCCGCAACGGCTTCGAGAGCTTGCTGCGCCTCCCGCATGGTCGGGCGCGCGTCGATCGTCGGGGCGAGCAGCCGCATCAGCACCGACCCGAGCACACCGGCCTGCTTCGGCTCCGGGACCTGGCCGCGCGCGACGGCGTGCAGCACAGCCAGCGGATTGTCGCCCTCACCGAACGGCGGCTGGCCCTCCACCGCGGCGTACAGCGTTGAGCCGAGGGCGAATACGTCGGAGGCGGGTTCCGGGTTCTCCCCGCGCGCCACCTCCGGTGCCAGGTAGGCGGGGGTGCCCGCGAGGAATCCGGTGGCGGTGACGGTGACATCGCCGACGGCCCGGGAGATGCCGAAGTCGGTGAGCTTCACGGTGCCGTCGTCGCCGACGAGCAGGTTCGCGGGCTTCACGTCGCGGTGCATGATGCCCGCCTTGTGCGCGGCGGCCAGTGCGCCCGCGGCTTGCGCGCCGATGCGCGCGACCTCCGCCGGGGCCAGGGTGCGCTTGCCGGAGAGTTTGGCCGCCAGGCTCGGCGCGTCCATGTATTCCATGACCAACCACGGCTGGCCGTCTTCCTCCGCGACGTCGAAGACGGTGATCGCGTTCGGGTGGTGCAGCCGCGCCGCGATCCGGCCCTCGCGCATGGCGCGCAGTTTCGCCTCCAGCGCCGCCTCGCGCGACAGGCCCGGCCCGAGGATCAACTGCTTCACGGCGACGGTGCGCCGCAGCCGGACGTCCGTGCCGCGCCAGACAACGCCCATGGCACCTGTGCCGATCGGATCCGTGAGTCGATACCGTCCCGCGATCAATCGGTCCGCCGTCATGGTGTTGTGCCTTCCTGCTTACGCGCCGAGCCGGTACTGCACTGGCGCGCAACGCCGGGAAATCCCCGAAATTGCCACGCGCCGAAGTCCTTTGCACCCGTAAGCAGCGATGGCGACGCATCCGCCGACTGCTCCGGATGCAGTTGCAACGCTTCCGACAATGGCATACCCACCCGACCGACATCCACCTCACCGTGAACGCCCGGGCGATCCCCCAGGTCAGCGCTGCGCCACGCCGAGTCACGAAATCCACTCGGCGCGTCGGGATTTGCCCAAATCATGGCATACGAGCAGGTAGCCAAGGCCCTTGCGGCACGCGAACACTGTTCCGCCACAGCGTGATCACGATCACAACCGGCCGACGGTACGCATAACGGATCGCTACGCCACCCATTGGCCGCGGTGGCGTAGCGAGGACGGGTTGCGAGGACTCACAGAGCGTCTATAAGCCCCACAGGGGGTGTAAGCCCTGTGCGGCGTCTGGACGCTCTGTGACAGCCCAACGACGAAGCCGTTGGGGCACGCGGTCAGGCGTTGAAGTACTTCGCCTCGGGGTGCAGCAGGACGAACGCGTCGGTGGATTGTTCCGGATGGAGTTGGAGTTCCTCGGAGAGGACAACCCCGATGCGGTCGGCCTCGAGCAGGTCGACCAGTTTGGCACGGTCGTCCAGGTCGGGGCAGGCGCCATAGCCGAAGGAGTAGCGCGCGCCCCGGTAGCCGAGCTTGAAGTAGTCGAGGACGTCGGTGGGGTCCGAGTCGGCGACCGCGTGCCCGTCCAGGGTCAGTTCCTCCCGGATGCGGCGGTGCCAGTACTCGGCCAGTGCCTCGGTGAGCTGGACGCCGATGCCGTGCACCTCGAGGTAGTCGCGGTAGTTGTCGGCCGCGAAGAGTTCGTTGGCGAAGTCGGCGATCGGCTGGCCCATGGTAACCAGCTGGAACGGCAGCACATCCACCTGACCGGTCGCCTCGGCCTGCTCGCGTGACCGGATGAAGTCGGCGATGCACAGGAAGCGGTCGCGCTGCTGGCGCGGAAAGGTGAACCGATAGCGTTCGGCCGCACCGGGATTCGGTTCGGTGAGCACGACAACGTCGTCACCCTCGGACACCGCAGGGAAGTAGCCGTACACCACGGCGGCGTGCTGGAGCACACCCTCGGTGCTCAGCCGGTCGAGCCAGAGCCGCAGCCGCGGCTTGCCCTCGGTCTCCACCAGTTCCTCATAGCTCGGCCCCTCGCCGCCGCGCTGGCCGCGCAGACCCCACTGACCGAGGAACAGTGCCCGCTCATCGAGCAGCCCCGAATACTCGTGCAGCGCCAGGCCTTTCACTACCCGGGTGCCCCAGAACGGTGGCACCGGCACCGGCACGTCCGCGGCGACATCGGAGCGCGCGGGCACCTCGATCGGCACCTCGACCGCCTTGCGTTGCTCGGCAATGCGCTTGGACCGTTCGTGGCGGGCCTTGCGTTCGGCCGCCTTCTCCCGCTCTGCGATCGCCTCGGGGCTGTCGGGATCGATGCCGCCGCCGCGCTTGCGGGTCATGATGTCGTCCATCAACCGCAGGCCCTCGAAGGCGTCGCGGGCGTAGTGCACGTCGCCCTCGTACACCTCGGTGAGGTCGTTCTCGACATAACCGCGGGTCAGCGCCGCCCCACCGAGCAGCACCGGGAACTGCTCGGCCACACCCTTGGCGTTGAGCTCCTGCAGGTTCTCCTTCATCACCACGGTCGACTTCACCAGCAGCCCGGACATGCCGATGACGTCGGCCTTCTTGTCCACGGCGGCATCGAGGATGGTCGCGATGGGCTGCTTGATGCCCAGATTCACCACCTCGTAGCCGTTGTTGGACAGGATGATGTCGACCAGGTTCTTGCCGATGTCGTGCACGTCGCCCTTGACGGTGGCCAGCACGATGCGGCCCTTGCCGCTGTCGTCGGTGGCCTCCATGTGCGGCTCCAGGTACGCGACCGCGGCCTTCATCACCTCGGCCGACTGCAAGACGAACGGCAGCTGCATCTGTCCGGAGCCGAACAGCTCACCGACGGTCTTCATGCCGGAGAGCAGCGTCTCGTTGATGATCTGCAGCGGCGGCACCTGCTGCATCGCCTCGTCGAGGTCGGCCTCCATGCCGTTGCGTTCGCCGTCGACGATGCGCCGCGCCAGCCGCTCGAACAGCGGCAGCGCCGCCATCTCCTCGGCGCGCGAGGCCCGCGACGACGACGTGGATACGCCTTCGAACAGTCCCATCAACTTCTGCAGCGGGTCGTAGTCCTCGCCGCGCCGGTCGTACACCAGGTCCAGCGCCGTTTCGCGCTGCTCGTCGGGGATACGCGCCATCGGCAGGATCTTCGAGGCGTGCACGATCGCGGAATCCAGTCCGGCCTGCACGCATTCGTGCATGAACACCGAGTTCAACACCTGACGGGCCGCGGGATTCAAGCCGAAGGAGATGTTCGACAGGCCGAGGGTGGTCTGTACCTGGGGATGCTTGCTCTTGAGCAGCCGGATGGCTTCGATGGTTTCGATGCCGTCCCGGCGCGACTCCTCCTGACCGGTGCCGAGGGTGAAGGTGAGCGTGTCGATGATGATGTCGCTCTCCAGCAAGCCCCAGTTGCCGGTGATGTCGGCGATCAACCGCTCGGCGATCTCCACCTTCTTCGCGGCGGTGCGGGCCTGGCCCTCCTCGTCGATGGTCAGCGCGACCACGGCGGCGCCGTGTTCGGCGACCAGCTGCATGGTCTGCTGGAAACGGGATTCGGGACCGTCGCCGTCCTCGTAGTTCACCGAGTTCACCGCGCAGCGGCCGCCCAGGTGTTCCAGACCCGCCTTCAGCACCGGAGTTTCGGTGGAGTCGAGCATGATCGGCAGCGTCGACGCGGTGGCCAGCCTGCTGGCCAGCGCCTCCATGTCCTTGGCGCCGTCGCGGCCGACGTAGTCGACGCAGAGGTCGAGCATGTGCGCGCCGTCGCGGGTCTGGTCCTTGGCGATGTCCAGGCACTTCTGCCAGTCCTCGGCCAGCATGGCTTCCCGGAATGCCTTGGAGCCGTTGGCATTGGTGCGCTCGCCGATCATCATGATCGAGGCGTCCTGCTCGAACGGCACCGCCGTGTACATGCTGGACACCGCGGGCTCGTGGGCCGGAGCGCGGCGCTCGTCCAGCGGCGGCAACTTCGGCTCGATCTCGCGAACCGCCTCGGTCACCTGCCTGATGTGCTCGGGGGTGGTGCCGCAGCAGCCGCCGACCAGCGCGAGCCCGAACTCGGAGACGAAGCCGCTGAGCGCGACCGCCAGTTCCTCCGGTGACAGCGGGTATTCGGCACCGTTGGCGCCGAGCACCGGCAGACCCGCGTTCGGCATCACCGACACCGGGACCTGCGCGTGCCGGGACAGATGCCGCAGATGCTCGCTCATCTCGGCCGGACCGGTCGCGCAGTTCAGGCCGATCATGTCGATGCCGAGCGGCTCCAGCGCGGTGAGCGCCGCGCCGATCTCGCTGCCGACCAGCATTGTGCCGGTGGTCTCCACGGTCACGTGGGTGATGATCGGAATGCGCCGCCCGAGCAGCCGCATGGCCTCCCGGCTGCCGTTCACCGCCGCTTTGACCTGCAGCAGGTCCTGGCAGGTCTCGATCAGGATGGCGTCAGCGCCGCCCTCGAGCATGCCGAGCGCGGATTCGGTGTACGCGTCGCGCAACGCGATATAAGGAGCATGGCCCAGCGTTGGCAGCTTCGTCCCCGGCCCCATCGAGCCGAGCACGTAACGCGGCGTGCCATCGGCGGACGGGCCCATCTCGTCGGCCACCTCGCGGGCCAGCCTGGTGCCGCGCTCGGACAGGTCGCGGATGCGATCGGCGATGTCGTAGTCGGCCAGGTTGGGCAGGTTGCAGCCGAAGGTATTCGTCTCGACCGCGTCCGCGCCCGCCTCGAAGTAGGCGCGGTGGATGCTGCGCAGCACGTCCGGGCGGGTGTCGTTGAGGATTTCGTTGCAGCCCTCGAGGCCGAGGAAGTCGTCCAGCGTGAGGTCCGCCGCCTGCAACATCGTGCCCATCGCACCGTCACCGATCACGACACGGCGGCGCAATGTGTCGAGTAGCGTGGTGTCGAACTCGGCGGGGATGGACGCAGACATGTGATCAAGCGTAATGGTCGGGTGAGACAGCCCTGTCCCCCGCCGCCGTTGCCGAACACGCCGGGCGTCCGGCCGCCCAGTTCCGCACACATCCGGCGTACCTCGCCCTTCGCGGCGGCCGTGCGTGGTTTGATGACGGACTTCGTCCGGCTGCGCGCACTATGCTGACCGAGTGAACCCCAGTGAAACTCCCGATCCGGAACTGCCGACGTTGCGGGAACCGGTGCTGGTCGCGGCCTTCGAAGGCTGGAACGACGCGGGCGACGCCGCAAGCGGCGCCGTAGAGCATCTGGAATTGATCTGGGACGCCGAGCCGCTAGCCGAACTCGATTCCGAGGACTACTACGACTACCAGGTCAACCGCCCGACGGTGCGCCAGGTGGACGGCGTGACCAGGGAAATCCAGTGGCCGTCCACCATGCTCTCGGTGTGCTCGCCGCCGGGCAGCGACCGCGACATCGTGCTGCTGCGCGGGATCGAACCGAACATGCGCTGGCGCAGCTTCTGCGACGACCTGCTGGAGTTCATCGAACAACTGGGCGTGCAGACCGTGGTCATCCTCGGCGCGTTGCTCGCCGATACGCCGCACACCCGTCCCGTTCCGGTGACGGGGTCCGCGTACAGCAAGGAAGCCGCCGAGCGATTCAACCTCGAGCAAACCCGGTACGAGGGTCCCACCGGGATCACCGGGGTGCTGCAAGACCAGTGTGTGAAGGCAGGTGTGCCCGCGGTGTCGTTCTGGGCCGCCGTGCCGCACTACGTTTCCCAGCCGCCGAACCCGAAGGCCACGATCGCGCTGCTACATCGGGTCGAGGATGTGCTCGACATCGAGGTGCCGCTCGGCGAACTGCCCTCGCAGGCCGAGGATTGGGAGACCGCGGTGAACGAGATGACCGCGGGCGATGACGAGGTCACCGAGTACGTGCGGTCGCTCGAGGAGCGGGGCGACGCGGCGGTCGACGTGAACGAGGCGATGGCCAAGATCGACGGCGACGCCATCGCGGCCGAGTTCGAGAAGTATCTGCGCAGGCGGGGTCCGGGCAGCTTCGGACTCTGAAGTGGTTGAGCCCGAATAACATTGGTTTGCCCAGTGTTCACCGAGGGGCCGCATGTCGGCCGCGAAGCGGCTGCCGCCTATTCTTTTTAGGGTGACCTTTCTCCCGATCGTCGCGCATCTGCGCGGTTTTGACGACCGGATCGCCGTCCTCTGCCCCCGATCTGCCACCGCGAACAGCACGGCGGCGGTGCCGGTGGCGGAAGATTTGCGGCAGGTCACCTACGGGCAACTGGCGACGCTCGTCGAGGAGTTCGCGGCCGCGCTCGGACCGAACCGGCGGCTCGTCGCGCTCCCGGCCAGGAACGACCTCGCTTCGCTCGTGGCGTATCTCGGCGCACTCAGCGCGGGCTGCGTTGTCCTGCTCACCGCGGAAGTCACCACCGAATTACTGACGACCTACGATCCGGATGTCGTCATCGAGGACGGCGCCACCCACGTGCGGCGCGAGACGTCGTCGCATACCCTGCATCCGGATCTCGCGCTGCTGCTGAGCACTTCGGGTTCCACCGGGTCACCGAAACTCGTCCGGCTTTCGTCGGCGAACCTGCTGGCCAACGCCGCCGCCATCGCCGAATACCTGACCATCACCCCCGGCGACCGCGCGGCCACGACGCTGCCGATGTTCTACTGCTACGGGCTCTCGGTGGTGCACAGCTACCTGGTGCGCGGCGCGAGCCTGTTGCTCACCGAACGGTCGGTCCTGGACGACACCTTCTGGGACGAGTTCCGCGCCTACCGGGCAACGTCTTTCGCGGCCGTCCCGTACACCATCGACCTGCTGGACCGGATCGGCTTCTCCCGCATGGAATTGCCGCACCTGCGCTACGTCACCCAGGCGGGCGGCAGGCTCGCCGCCGAGCGAGTCGTCGAATACGCGCGGCTCGGCGCACGGTCGGGCTGGGACTTCTTCGTCATGTACGGCCAGACCGAGGCCACCGCCCGGATGGCTTATCTGCCGCCGGATCTGGCGACTGAGCACCCCGATTGCATCGGTGTGCCGATCCCTGGCGGGGAGTTCAGCCTGGAACCGGTCGACGACGCCGACTGGCACAGCGTCAACCCCTGCGGACACGAGCAACTCGACGCCGAGGCGGGCGAACTGGTCTACCACGGACCCAACGTCATGATGGGTTACGCGACGTCCTCGTCCGATCTGGCGCTGGGCCGCACCGTCACCGCGTTGCGCACCGGCGATCTCGCGCGCCGCACTTCGGACGGCCTGTACCAGGTGATCGGACGCCGCAGCCGGTTCGCGAAGATCTTCGGCTTGCGCATCGATCTGCAACGGCTCGAGTCCGGCTTGGCAGCAGCGGGTTTCACCGCCTGCTGCACCGACGACGACGAACACCTTGTCGTCGCGGTGCAGCACCCCGACACCGATCCGACCGAGACCGCCGCCCGCCTGGCCGGGCTGCCCGCCGCGGCGGTGCGGGTGTGCCCGGTCGAGGACCTGCCGCGGCTGGCCAACGGCAAGCCGGACTACCCTGCCGTCCGCACGTTGGCCGCGCCCGCGCCGCAGAACCGAGACATCCGCGCGCTCTACGCCTTTGCCCTCGGCATCGACCCGGCGGCGATCCGCCCGGACAGCACCTTCGTCGATCTCGGCGGCAATTCGCTGACCTATGTGACGACCGCGGCCCGAGTGGAACACGCGCTGGGCCGGCTGCCCGCCGACTGGCCGACTATGACGATCGCCGAGCTCGAACGGATACCGCACGGCGGCAGGCGATTCGGCCGCACCCTGGACACGGGCACGCTGCTGCGCGCCGCGGCCATCGTGCTGATCGCGGGTTCGCACATCGGTCTTTTCGTCCTGTGGGGTGCCGCGCACGTGCTGCTCGCGGTCGCCGGATTCAACTTCGCCCGCTTCGCGGTGACCGCCGCGCCGCGCGCCGAACGGTTGCGGCACGCGCTGCGCACGGTCGCGCTGATCGCCGTACCGACTGCCACCTGGGTAGCCATCACGTTGCTGTTCACCGACTACTACGGGTGGCAGAACGTGCTGCTGCTCAACAAGATTCTGGGCCCGCACGACAGCGCCACCGCGGGGCACCTCTGGTTCATCGAGGTGCTCGTCTATTTCACGATCGCGGCCGCGCTACTACTGCGGATTCCACTGGTGGACGCGCTGGAGCGGCGCGAACCGTTCTGGTTCGCGATGGGCCTGCTCGCGATCACCCTGGTGCTGCGGTACCAGCCGTTCGGACTCTATTCGGCGCAGGATGTGCGGTTCTCGCCGCTGGCCGTGTGGTTCTTCGCCATGGGCTGGGCCGCCGCGAAGGCGACGTCGAGGTGGCAGCGGCTGCTGGTGAGCGCCGTCCTGCTGGCTTGTGTGCCGGGCTATTTCGGGGTTCCCGATCGGGAGCGGCTGGTCATGGCCGGGCTACTCCTGCTGATCTGGCTGCCCGCGATCCGGGTGCCCGCCCTGGTGGCTGTCGCGGCCGCGGTGCTCGCCGACAGCTCGTTGTTCGCGTATCTGCTGCATTGGCAGGTATATCCACCGTTCGGGCAACACCATGTTGCGGCGTTGCTCGCCTCGCTGATGGCCGGTGTGGCCGCGACGAGGATGGTGGCGGGGGCGCGACGGCGGTTGCGCGTGCCGTCGATTCGATCAGCTGTCGATGGTCCAGACTTGGGCCGCCGCTTCCTGCGCCAGCTTCGCGAGCAGGATGTCTCGCGGGATCGTCTGGCCGGCAAGGTGATCGAGTGACGGAACCACTACGTGGTGCGCGTCGGCTCGCTTGAGCTCCTGGGTCAGCTCGGCAAAGGCCGTGCCATCACCGGAAGTCGATTCATGGAACGTTGCGGCGAAGCAGAGCCCTTCCTCGCGGGCGAGGCTGGTCATCGCATCCTCGAGCTCTTCGCTGTGGCCGTCGGCCAAATCGTCACGCACGTATCCATAGATCAACGCTTCCACCCGAACCTCCGTTGGATTGGGTACCGCTGTTCTTATGTGGATCACCCCATTGTGGGGTACTGCGCCCTGCAAGGACAGATGCAATTGCATCTGGCTCGAGCAAGATGGGTCCGGCAAACTTTCCGCTCCCATGTCCAGCATGCACAACGCCAAACTGCGAATGCAGATGTCAACCCAGTGACACCTATATGCCCTATCTCGGCCACCGGGCGTTAACTGGTGCGATACTACTGACGTGGCCGCTGGAGACGATCGACCCGTCTGGGCTGTCCGGATGCGCTCCGAGCGCGACGCGCGGGGGTGGTCACAAGCCGACGCCGTCCGCGTGATGCGCGCCAAGTCATCCCACAACCTGCCGACAGACAGTACACTGCTGCGTAACTGGCGCCGCTGGGAATCGGGCGAGTCGCGGCCGGATGATTTCTACGCACCGATCATCGCCGCCGCCTTCGACACTGTCACGGCCGCGTTCTTCCCCAAAGCCAGGCCGAATCGAGACGACGAAGTCCTCTCGGCAACCGGCATGGACACGCTGGAGTTCATTGGCAGACTCCGCATGTCGGACGTTTCCCCCGCCACCCTCGACGCCATCCGTATCACCGCGGAACGCCTGTGCTGCGAGTACTCCTATGCCGATCCGCACGAACTGCACGCCGAGGGCACCGGGTGGTTGCGGCGAATTACCTCGCTACTGGACGGCCGACTGACACTGGCGCAGCATCGCGACATCCTCGTCCTCGCGGGATGGGTTGCGCTACTGGTCGGTTGCGTGGATTACGACCTCGGCCGGCGGACCGCCGCCGAAGCGACCCGGCGCGCCGCGTATTCGCTGGGGGTGGAGGCGGAGAACGCCGAAATCACCGGCTGGAGTGTGGAAATGGCCGCTTGGTTCGCGTTGACCCAGGGCAACTATCGCGGCGCGATCGACGCGGTCGACCAAGTGCTGGGGGTAAGCCAGAACCTGGGCGTCGGCGTGCAACTCGCCGCGCAACGAGCTAAGGCGTGGGCCCGGCTCGGCGACCGCCACCAGGTCGAGGCGGCGCTCGACCAGGGCCGAGCAATTTTGGAGCGAATCGACCATCCGATCAATCTGGATAACCATTTCGTAGTCGACCCACAGAAGTTCGACTTCTACGCGATGGACTGCTGCCGGGTCGCGGGCGAGGATCGGCGCGCCGAGAACTACGCCAACGAGGTCATCCGCAACGCCACCCGCGCCGACGGCACGGTCCGCAATCCGATGCGGGTGTCCGAGGCGCATCTGACCCTCGCGGTGGTCGCCGTCCGCAATCGCGATCTGGAACTCGCCGTCGATGAAGGACTGCGCGCGTTCGCGGGTAAACGCCGTTCACTGCCCTCGCTGATGTGGATCGCGGGCGAGGCCGCGCGCGAAATCATCGCCCGCTACCCCGGCGATCCGCGCACCCGCGTGTACTTTGACCAGCTGCGTTCGTTGTCGAACGAGTGACCGGTACCGTACCGGCGCAGGCCGATTCGACGGCGAACACCCGGCAAACAGGACACAGCCACGCCGAACAGGGCACGTTCGCGTTGTCGGCGACCGGCCCGCTACTACCCTGTTCCCGGTGACCGACTCCGTCGACGGCTCCGCGAGTGCCGCCTCCGTCCGCTGGGACGATCGGCTGCGGCTGTTCTCCTTCGCCACCGCCGAGCGCCGCGCCGACTATCTGTGGGTGCTGCGCGCCTTCGACAGCGCGCGGGCGGCGTATGTAGTGCTGCTGCACGCCGACGATGTGGCGGAGTGGATCGAACGCAACGGCCATCGCCCGCGCACGCCTGACCTGCTGGACCTGGCAGAGCCACCGCAGGCACCGGCGGCTGACGTCGAGAGCCAGCAACATATAGAGGACAACATGTCAGCGGACAAACCGCCCGCCGACGACGGTCCCGCGAGCGCCGCGGCCTGGTCCACCGAACACGGCGGCCGTCCGAACGCACCCCGGCTCACCGCCGCCGAGATCGGCCCGCTGCTCGATCAACTGCATCAATGGGGCGTGCTCGAGCGCAGCTACGACGGAACGCGCGCCGCCACCCTGGCCGAATATCGCAACCGGCACTTCGTCTACCAGTTCTCCCAAGCCGGGTTCCAGGCTTACCGCGCGGTCGCGGGCGTGCTCAACGCCCGGCTCGACGAGGCATCGCTGTCGCGGCTGGTGCTGCCGGAGTTGCTGGCCGACCTGCACACCCTCGCCGCGGCCAACCGCGACGGCGATGCCGAACGGGTCTACCGCACGCTGCGCCGCCTCGACGCCGCATTGACGGACATGGCCGCCCGCGCCGCCCACTTCTACCTCTCGCTCGGCGACCTGGTGCGGACCACCGAGATCACCCCGGAATCCTTTCTGGCGCACAAGGACGCGCTGCTCGCGCACATGCGGGAGTTCAGCCTCGACCTGGCCAGGTTCACCCCACGGCTGGCCGGTGCGATCGCCGAGATCGAGGAGACCGGCGTCGACGAACTGATCGAACGCGCCGCCGGGTGCGATGAGCGGGTGCTGCTCAGTTTCGCGGAGCGGCAGGCGGATTGGCAGGCGCGCTGGGACGGGTTGCGGACCTGGTTCGTCGCGTCCGGCAGCGGCGAGACCGCGGGGACGACCGAGGCGGAACGGCTGCGCGAGGCCACCATGAGCGCCATCGCCGCCGTGCTTTCGCTGCTGCGCCGGGTCACCGAGACCCGGCGCGGCGGGGTGAGCAGGGAGTCGGCGCTGCGCCACCTGGCGGGCTGGTTCACCGCCGCGCCGACCGCGGACAGCGCGCATGCCCTCTTCGACGCGGTGTTCGGCCTCGGCCGGCCGCGGCACCTGGCGATGGAGCATCCCGACGCGGATCTCATTCCGGCGCAGCGTTCCTGGTGGGAGGCGCCGCCATTGGAGATCTCCCGCACGCTGGCCGAGACCGGGCGGCCGCCGTCGGCCGGGGCGCCCGCCCGAATCCATCGCAACGACGCGGGGATTCGGCGGTTGCGTGAGGCGCAGTTGGCTGCGCAGCGGGCGCGCGCCGAGGCGGCAAAGTCCCTGGCCGCCGCCGATGTGCACGACCGGGTGCTCGACGAACGGGAGACCGAGGTGCTGTTGCGGCTGCTGGACGCGGCCTCCACGGCGTGGGTGCCGGTGAGCGGCCGGGTCGCCGGGACCACCGGATCCGACAGCGGGGTCACCCTGACCGTCTCGGAGCACGACGGTTCGACGGTGGTGCAGACCGCGCACGGGCTGCTGCACCTGAACAACCGCAGGCTCGAGGTACGCCAGACGACCAAGACCCGGCCGCGTGGCAATGGCGGCCGCCCATGATGCACGGCCGCAAGATCGACTCTCTCGCGCTGGACAACTATCAGCGCGCCGCCCGGGTCGTCCTCGCCAACCACCTGGTCACCAGGACCTATCCGGATCGGATCGCGCTGCCGCTGATCCGCCGATGGGCCACCGAATTACGGGAGGACCTGGTCGAGCTGTTCGGTTACCGGCTCGAGGTCACCGAAACCACCGCGCGGGTGTTCCCGATCATCGACCGGTTGGATGCGGGCAAGCCTGCCCGCACGCCCGCCGACCGACTCTTCGATCGTCGACGCTACGCCTACCTCGCGCTCTGCATCGCCGCGCTCGGCCGGGCGGGCGACCAGATCACGTTGTCGGAGTTGGCCGATCAGGTCGCGGCCTACGCGGGCCGGGTGGACGGACTGGAACTGTCCACCGATCGCGCGGCCGACCGGGACGCCTTCGTCGACGCGGTCGGCTGGCTGACCCACCGCGGCGCGCTCACCCTGGCCGACGGCGACGCGGGCGGCTGGGCCAGCGATCCCGAGGCGGGCGAGGCGCTCTACGACATCGACCGGCCCGTGGTGTTCGCGTTGTTCCGGCCACCACGCGCGCTGCAACACCTGCACAGCGTGCGCGGGCTGCTCACCGAAGAAGCCTCGGCCGCAACCGGTCCCGCGCACGCGCCGACCGCCGCCGACCTGGCCAGGCGGGTGCGCCGAGCACTGGTGGAGCGGCCCGTGGTGTACCTCGCGGACCTGACGCCGGAAGAACGGCCGGTGCTCGGACAGGATCGGATCGTCGCCGATGTCGAGCTGTTCACCGGGCTGCGGGCCGAACGCCGGGCGGAGGGGGTCGCGCTGATCGACACGTCCGGGCGGTTGTCGGACATCCGTTTCCCGAGCACCGGCACGCTGGCACAGGTAGGGCTGCTGCTGGCCGGTGAGATCGCCGACCGGGTGCTCGATATCGACAACCCGGTGCCGCGCAGGCCGGGGGCGCCGGAGGCGGGCGCGGCGCTGGCGGCGCAATTGGACGGCGCGATCCCGGAATCGACGGTGTTCGCACCGCTTGCCGAGCTCCGGGCACTCGATGACTTTCCGGCACAGTCAGATTCGGCTTCCGACGGCGACACCGACGAGGCGGAGCCGGTCGAGGCGACGTATCCGCTCGTCGACTCCGCCTGGGTGCGCGAGACCGTGCAGGCGCTCACCGATCGGTACGGCGCCACCTTCGCCGCCCAGTGGCAGGCCGATGTGCCCGGCCTGACCACCGAGGTGGTGGCGCTGCTGGAGCGGCTGCGCCTGGTGCAGGCGGTCGACGACGGGCTGCTGGTGCTGCCCGCCCTCGCTCGCTATCGCGGCGCCGTCGTTACGGTCCGCGCCAAGCGCACCGAGGAACTGTTCGTCACCGCAGCCGACACCTATGGGTCCGACAGCACTGGCACGGAAGGAAACTGAGGCGATGTCGCTCATCCACGGCGGAGTGCGGTTCATTCCGACCCGCGCCGGAATCGTCAACCTGTGGGACTACCGCGACCAGGAATTCTGCTTCGCGGACGGCAGATTGGTGCTGCGCGGCCCCAACGGGTCCGGCAAGACCAAGGCACTCGAGGTGCTGTTCCCGTTCGTGCTGGACGGGCGGATCGAGCCGCGCCGGCTCAACCCGTTCGCCGGTGAGGAACGCACGATGAAGTCGAACCTGTTGTACCGCAAGCAGGAATCGGCCTACTCCTATGTCTGGATGGAGTTCGCGCGCGGCCAGTGGGACGACCCCGAGGCGGTGACCGTCGGCATCGGCATGCGGGCCACCCGGTCCTCGGACAAGGTGACCCGCTGGTACTTCGTGGCCGACGGCCGGGTGGGCGTCGACTTCTCGCTCATCGGGGCGGACGACCGGCCGTTCACCCGCAAGCAGCTGGCCGAGCAGATCGGCACCGATGCCATCGTGGATCGCCCGGTCGAATACCGGAACGCCATCGACGCCAGGATGTTCGGGCTCGGCACCCAGCGCTACGACCAGCTGATCAACCTGATTCTCACGCTGCGCCGCCCGCAGTTGGCGAAAAACCTGGACCCGCGCGGTCTTTCGCAAGCACTCACCGACGGCCTGCGTCCCCTCGACGAGCAGCTGATCCTCGACGCGGCCCGGTCCTTCAGCGATATGGAGGAGGTTGGGCGCACGCTCGAGGGCTTGGTGCACGCCGACAGCGCCACCCGAACCTTCGTCGACGTCTATCGCAAATATCTTGCGGTGCAGGCTAAAACCGATGTCGACCAGCTGCGCACCAGGCTGGACGCGGTCACCCACGCGAGCACCGCGCTGTTCGCCGCGACCGCACTGCGCGAGCGCCGGGAAGCCGAACGCGCCACCGCCGAGGCGCGCGCCGAGGACGCCGACCGCGCCTACGAGCAGGCGCTCGGCGACCGGGAGAACCTGCAACGCTCCAGCGCCTACGAAGGCAAACAGCAGCTAGACGATCTGGCCGACGCGGTCCGTCGCCTGGAGACCTCCGCGGGCGTGCACCGCGACAAGGCCATGAAGGCCAGGCAGACGCTCGATCAGCGGGCGCAGGAGGCGGAGCGGGCGCGTACCGGGGTGCGGACGGCCGCCGCGGCACTGGCCCGCGGCGAGGACGAATTGCGGTCCGCCGCCGAGGAAGCCGGAATCAACTGGACGGCGCTGTCCGAGACCGCCCGCGCCGAACAGCTCACCGCGACGGTGCGCGGGCATGCCGAGGAACGCGACGCCGACGTGCGCGCGGTGCGGCAGGCCCTTGGCGTCATGGAGACCGCGGCGGCCGAACGCACCAGGGCCGAACGGCTCGCCGAACGCGCCCGCGAGTTGAGTGAGGCGGCCGCCGCCGAGGTCGCGCACGCCGAAGCGGCGGTGGTGCTGGCCCGCACCGAAGCCGCGGGCGCACTGCGCAGTTGGTGGGACGAGCACCGCGAGGTCTACTCCTCCATTCGAGACGGACTGTTCGAAGCGCTGGATACCGCGCTCGCCCAAGCAGGTTCGGAGGAAGCGACCGTTGCGGAGGTGCTGGCCGAGCGCACCGAGCCGCTGCTGGACGAAATTCGCAACCGTCGCCAGGAAGCCCGTGGGCGAGCGGCGACGGCGGCCGAACAGATCGCCGAGCTGACCGCCGAACGTGACCGGGTGGCCGCCCAGAGCGACGACGCGCCACCGCCTTTCGCCGCACGCACGCGGCAGTCGGACGACCGGCCCGGCGCCCCGCTGTGGCGCCTGGTCCGCTTCGCCGACGACGTGACACCGGAGGCGGCCGCCGGTATCGAGGCCGCGCTGCACGCCGCCGATCTGCTCGACGGCTGGGTCTGCGCGGAACCGCCGTCGACATACGACTCGGACCAATTCCTCGTCCCGCTGCCCGCGAAGGAACGGCCGAAGGGCCGCACGCTCGCCGATGTCCTTGTTGTCGAGGAGGATTCGGATGAGCTCACGGTGCCGCGACAGACGGTCGCCGACGTACTGGCCTCCATTGCCCTGCACGAGGGCAAGGGTGATCCGGCGGCCGGAATCGCGGTCAGCACCGCGGGCGGCTTCCGGCAGGGCGTCCAGGTGGGCAGGCACCACAAGGACGACGCCGAGTTCATCGGCGCCACCGCCCGTGCGCGCCGCCGTGAACTCCGGCTGACCGAACTGGCCGCCGCGCTCGAAGCGGCGACCGAAACCCATCGGGTGGCACAGAACGAGGAGGCGGCCGCCACCGCCGAGCTCGCCCGAATCTCGGCCGCCGCCAAGGCCTTGCCGCGCGCGACAGCGGTCAGCGCCGCATTGCGCGCGGTCTCGGAGACGGCGGGCATGATGCGTTCGCGCACCGAGGCCGCCGCGCAGGCCGAGCGCGATCTCGATCAGGCGGTCGCCGAGGTAACGTCGGTCGAGAAGAAGCTGCGCGCGGCCGCAACGAAACATCGGACCCCGCGCGATCCCCGTGAACTCGACGCGTTGGCCGCGGCCATCCGGCATTTCGAGAACACCGGCACCGGCCTGCTGCGATTGCGCACCGAACACGACCGGGAGCGCGAACGCGAACGCGAGGGCAGCGACCGCTACGACGAGGCCAAGGACCTGGCCGAAGCGTTCGCCGAGGAAGCCGAGGCGGCCGAGTCCGGCTATCAGGAGCAGCTGCGCAAACTCGAAACCCTGCGCGAGGCACTGGGTGCGGGCGCCGCTGACATCGATCAGGAACTCGACCGAGCGCGCGCGAAGATCGAGGCGACCAAGGCCGAACAGAAGGCCGCACGCAAGGCCGCCAACGAGGCGATCGAGGCCATCGGCGACGCCGAAGCCGCCTACCGCACCGCACACGAATCCCTGGGCACCGCACTCACCGAGGTGCTTGCCGACGTGAAAGCCCTTGCCCCGTACGCCCGGCCGGACCTGCTCCGGCTACTCGGCGCCTCGACCGAGGGCCGCTGGCCCAGCAGCGAGGCCGCCTGGTCGACCCCCGAACAGCTGTTGTACCGGATCGCCAAGGCCGGACCGGACGCCGAACCGCGGGTACTGCCCGAGGAGGTCGCCGAACTGTTCGAAAGCCTCAGCACCGCAACGGCTTCGGTGCGGGCCAGTGAGGCGACCCGCAAGTCCACCCGCAGCGCGGTGACCGCGGCGCTGCAGGAGTTCGATGCCGCCCTCGCCGGGTCGGGGCGCGACTACCGGTTGCAGTGGGACGCCGCCGACGGGCTGACCGTCGTGCAGGTCCAGGACGATGACGGCATGTCGGCGCTCGCCGATTTCGCCGCCCGCATCGACAGCGCCCGCAAGGATCAGGAGCTGCTGCTCACCGACGCGGAGCGGCGCATCCTGGAGGACGCACTGCTGACCGGGCTCGCCCAGCAGATCTACGAACGCACCAGCGACGCACGCGATCTCATCGCCCGGATGGGTGCGGAGATGAAGCAGCGGCGGATGTCCTCCGGCAACACCATCGGCGTGCACTGGGTGCTGGCCGACACGCTCTCCGACCCGGCTCGGGCCATGTGCAAGCTGCTCGACCGGGACGCGTCGGCGCTGGGCGCGGACGAACTCGCGACCATCCGTGCGCATTTCGCGTCCGAGATCCGGGCGGCCCGGGCCGCGCACCCGGAACGCTCCTACCCCGAAATTCTCGCGGCTACCCTGGATTACCGCACCTGGCGGGTGTTCTCGTTCACCCTGATCTCAGCCGACGGAAGCGAGGACAAGCTCACCGTGGCCAGGCACAGCGCGCTGTCCGGAGGCGAGCAGTCGGTGTCGCTGCACCTGCCGCTGTTCGCGGCCGCGCACGTGATGCTCGATTCGGCCGACCCGCAGGCGCCGCGCCTGCTCGCCCTAGACGAGGCGTTCGCCGGTGTCGACGACAACGGCCGCAGCGAATTGCTCGGGCTCAGTGTGCAATTCGATCTCGACCTGTTCATGACCGGCTACGATCTGTGGATCACCTACCCGCACGTGCCCGGCTGCGCACACTACGACCTGGCGCACGCCGCCGCCGAGAACACCGTCAGCGCAACGCTTCTGGTCTGGGATAGCGGCGACCTGCTCGCCGAACACGACGGCACCGACCTGACCGCTGCCCTCGGCTCGCCCAACCGCCGCCGCGTCCCGACGACCATCGAAGGCGGGATCGAGCTGACGCCGATCGGTTAGACGCGGATGGCGAGGGCGCCCGCGGCGGCGCGGGTGAGCTGGGCGGTGACGCGGTCGGCCGACCAGTGCTGGTGCACGGTGAGGTCGTAGACGACCCGTTCATCGAAGATGGTGATCCACATCAGCACCGCGAAGGTGCGATCGCTCAGTGCCGTCTTGCCTTGCCGGACAAGCGCATCCAGTACTTCGGCGAGGATGTCGTGCAGCGCGGTGATCGAGGTGTCGCCCGCGGCGAGCCGTTCGATGAAGCCCTTGTGGCTGCGGATGTAGCGGACCGCGGGACCCCACTGCCGCGCCTGCTCGACCCAGGTGCGGCAGAACCGGTGGAACCGCTCGACCGGGTCGGTGGTCGGGTCGATCGCGCCGAGCGCCTCCAGCAGTTGTTCGATCGCGCGGCGATGGAACGCCTGCATCGCGTCCTGCGGTGTCGGGAAGTGCCGGTACGCGGTGGCGACACCGACACCGGCCGCGCCGGCCAATTCGGGGATCGAGAACCCGACCCTGCCCTCGTCCAGCAGGTTGCCGATCGCGTCGACCAGCACCGTTCTACTGCGCTGGGCATCGCTTCGGGTGTTCACCGTTGGCACGACTCCATCCTGCCCGTTGTACAGCGGGTATTGCCGTCCATCCAGATCGACACGCTTGAGTAGAGAAGATCTTCTCAGTTTGCTACCTTATCAACCGAGAAGATCTCCTCACTTGGGAGGGTGGATGCGCTCAGCTGCTCCCGGCATGTTGCTCGTGCTGATCATGGCTCAGCCCAACATGGCGACCGGCATGATGCCGTACTACCGCCATGCCTGGGACCTGGCGCCGCTGCTGATCACCGTCATCTTCGCCGCGTACCTGTTCGCGCTGACGCCGACCCTCTCGTTCATCGGCACCCCGCCCGCGCGCGCGGCCTGGTGGTGGCGGATCGGACTTGGCAGCGCCTGCGGCATCGGCGCGGACATCGCGATGAGTCTGGCCGATTCCGCGGGGCCCGCCTGCGTGGCGCGGGTGCTGGCGGGACTCTCGGTCGGACTGGTCACCGGGTCGCTGGCCGGGCTGATCCTGGAGCGGTCCGGCGAAGGGGGCCGGACCGCGATGGCCACCGCGACCGTGCTCGGTTCGGCACTCGGCACCCTCGCGGCCGCGTGGGTCGCTCAGTATCTTCCCGCGCCGGGTGTCACGGTCTATCTCGGTCATGCGGTGTTGCTCGGTGTCGTCGCGGTGGTCGTGCTGCTCGATCGAGCCGTGCGGGATCGGGTTTCGGTCGGCACACACCGACCGGCGCAGCCGCCGACCGAAACCGCGATCGCGGGGTACCTCAACGGAATTGCCGCGTGGGTGTCGGCCGGGCTGGTGGTGGCGCTGCTGCCGAGCTACGGAGCCGAACTGCTCGACACGACGAGCCTGCCGTTGCTGGCGCTGCCGGTCACGCTGTATCTCGTCAGCGCCTGGGTCGTCCAGCGCGCGGTGCCGCCGGGCACCTTGCCCGCCGAACCGATCCTCGGTCAGCTGACGATCATCGTCGGTCTCGCGCTGGCCGCGACCGTGGCCGCGGTGCCGAGCCTCGCGGTGCTGTTGACCGGCGCGGTGGTCGCGGGGTGCGGGCAGGGTATCGCCTATCGCACCGGACTGCGCATCGTCAGCGCGGCGACTCCGCCCGATCAGCACGCGCGGGTGGCGTCGCGCTACGCCGCCGTCGCGTATCTCTGTGCGGCCGTCGCGACCATCGGCTTCGGTGTCGTCGCCACCCTCGGCACGATGCAGGACGCCGTCATCGCCGCCGCGCTGGTGCTGCTCGCGGTCGCGGCGGCCACCGTTCTCGTCCGCAGACGTGCAGTGCCGCACGCCATTACCGCCACACCCACCGCAGTAACCAAGACAACCGCATAGCCGGATATTCGTCACCGAATTTTCCGCCGACCACTCGATTCAGCGCAGCGGACCGCTGCGCATTTCGACGTTGCCGAACTACTTGATAAACAATCATTTTCACGGACCGGGCGAAACAGACACGTTACCTGAGTTCACCAGAACACAAAGGACGGCTGATTTACTGAATTACAACCACCGAGAAGTACCGGTGTAATTCATATTTCGCACAGCGAACGGACCGTTGACATGGCCGCACCGACACAGCTTCGCCCCGTTACCAACCGCCGCTTCAGCCCGTCTCGATTCACCGCACCCCGTGCGACGAAGACGGCCGAAACTCAGCCGCTCAAACGCACGCTCGGCCGTTTCGACCTGATCGCGATGGGCGTCGGCGCCATTGTCGGCGCGGGCATCTTCGTCACCACCGGCGTTGCCGCCGCTACCAAGGCGGGCCCGGCGATCGTGCTGTCGTTCGTGCTGGCCGGGGCGATCTGTGTGCTGGTCGCCCTCTGTTACAGCGAACTCGCTTCGATGACACCGCTTTCCGGCAGCGCGTACACCTATACTAGGGCGACGCTCGGTGAATCACCGGCGTTCCTGGTCGGCTGGAATCTACTGCTCGAATACGCCGTCGCCGCTGCCGCCGTCGCCATCGGCTGGTCGGGATTGTTCACCGCGATGCTGAATTCCCTTTTCGGCGTGACCCTTCCACGTGAAATAACCGCAGGCCCGGCCGATGGCGGCATCGTCAATCTGCCCGCTCTGTTCATCACCGCCGCGATAATCGCTGTGCTGATATTCGGTGTCGAGCTGACCGCGACCGTGGTGAAGGCATTGGTGACGGTGACGATCGCCGTTCTGATACTGGTGATCGCGATCGGTGCACCGCAGGTGGACACGGCCAATTGGACGCCATTCATGCCGTTCGGCGTGCATGGCATCGCCGCGGGCGCGGCGCTCGCCTTCTTCGCCTACCTCGGTTTCGATATCGTCGCCACGTCCGCGGAGGAAACCCGCGACCCGGCGCGCGATCTGCCCTGGGGCATCATCGGTTCGGTTGTGGTCGCCACCGGACTGTACGCGGCTGTCAGCGCCGTACTCACCGGCGTGGCGCCCTATCCGAGCTTGAACAACGCCGCCCCGGTTGCCACCGCGCTCGGCGCGATCGGCGCGGGCTGGATCGGCCAGGTCATCCTGGTGGCATCGGTGATCGCGCTGACCAAGGGCCTGCTGATGCTGTGCTACGGGCAGACCCGGCTGATCTTCGCGATGAGCCGAGACGGAATGCTGCCCCGTGCGCTCTGCCACACCAGCCCCCGCGGCGCGCCGGTTCGCCTGAGCCTGCTGCTCGGTGCGGCCATCGCCCTGGTCGCGGCGTTGCTGCCGATCGGGACGGTCGCCGAGCTGGTGAATATCGGGGCGCTCTTCGCGTTCGTCATCGTCGCGCTCGGGGTGCTGATCCTGCGCCGCAGCGCGCCGGACCGGCCGCGCCCGTTCCGCGCTCCGCTGGTGCCCTTGGTGCCGCTCGCCGCGATCGCCGGATGTATCTGGCTGGCAACCACTTTCGAGGGCCTCACCTGGGTGCGTTTCGCCCTGTGGAGCGCGGTCGGCGCGGCCGTGTACTTCGGCTACGGCCGTCGTCATTCCCTTGTCGCCGCTCAGGAAGGCTTCCGGTGACCGCACAGCTCGACAGCATGTATCCGACCACGGTCGACTTCGGCACGCTCGACGAGATCCATCGGGCCGCCCGCGCCGTGCTGCCCGCGGCGGTGTTCGACTTCGTGGAAGGTGGTGCGGGGCGCGAGATCACGTTGCGGGCCAATCGGGATGCGTTCGACCGGTGGCGGATTCTGCCGGACCCGATGAGCGGGGTGGCGAATCCGTCCACCCGTACCTCGTTGCTCGGCAGGACGCTCGAAACGCCCATCCTCACCGCACCGTTCGGGGGCGATGCGATGTTCCATGCCGAGGGTCATCTGGCGGTGGCGCGGGCGGTGCAGCGGCACGGGACGCTGACGATCGTGCCGGAAGCGGGCAGTTACTCCTACGAGCAGATCCGTGCGGCCGCCCCCGATGCGGCGGGCATTGCTCAGCTGCATCCGTTCGCGCACGCGCCCGACGTCGCCGAACGGATATACCGCGCGGGCTATGCCGCGCTGTGCGTGACGGTCGACTGCCCGGTCGGCGGCTTCCGCACCCGCAACATGGCCAACCGCTTCGCGCCCGACATGCGGCAGTTCGGCGGGAACCTCACCGGCCGCGACGGCGCTCCCGGTGTCGCCGAGGTGTTCGGGAAACTGCTCAAACACGGTGCCGCGGCCTGGAACTGGGCCGATCTGCGGGAGGCTGCCGCACTGTTCCAGCTGCCGTGGATCGCCAAGGGCGTGCTGACCCCCGATGCGGCCGAACAGGCGCTGGCCGCAGGCGCTTGCGCGATCGTGGTGTCCAACCACGGTGGCCGCCAACTGGACCCGGCGCCGGCCAGCCTGGACATGCTGCCGCGCATCAGGGCGGCGGTGGGCCCGGAGCTGCCGATCCTGTTCGACAGCGGAATACGCACCGGCAGCGACGTTTTCCTCGCGCTGGCGTTGGGCGCGAACGCCGTGGTGATCGGCCGGGCGGCGATCTACGGCCTCGCCGCCGCGGGTGAGGCAGGGGTGAGCCGGGTACTGGAGTTGCTCACCGAGGAACTCCGCACCCTGATGACTCTGTCCGGGGCCGCGACCATCGACCGAATCGACGCCACCCGACTGATCGGAGCGCAACCATGAGTAGTGCACCCTTTCCGTCCGCTCGCCGTGGTTCCGGGCTGGTGTTCACCTCGGGGCTCGCCGCGATCGACCCCGCCACGCTGACCCCGAACGCGACCACCTTCGCCGAGCAGCTCGAATCGGTGCTCGACCAGCTGGACAAGGCACTCACCGAGGCGGGCAGCTCCCGTGCACAGACACTGAAGCTGGACTGCTATCTGGCGGACCGCCACTGGTTTCCGGAGTGGAACGCCGCGTTCGCCGAGTTCTTCGGCGCCACCGCACCGGCTCGCACCACCACCGTCACCACCCTGCCCATCGAGGGGCTGCTCATCGAAATCCAGGTAATCGCGCTCGCCGATTAGCCGTGTATCAGGAGGATCCGCCATGACCGCTGCAACAACCACCGTCGCGCTGTTCAACCACGCACCGCCTGCCGGACTCACCATCCGCGATGTCGTCGAGGGGCAGACCGCCGCGCAACTGGTGGTCGCCGCCGACGATTGGGGTTGGTGGGCAACACTGTTGAACGGCGACTCCATCGCGCCGACCAGCGGCATTCAGCAGACCGTCAGCGATGGGCTGGTCCGCGCCGGGTTCCTCACCCGCCGCGGGCACCGGTTCCAATTGACGCACACCGGCCACGATGTCGCCAAGAACCGCGGCTTCGTCCGAATGGTCACGCGCGGTTGGGAACCCACCTTCCGGCAGCTGGCCGACAGCGCCGATCGGGCGTTCATCCCCGCCGCCACCGATGCCGGGGCGGTGGCGCGCGGCTGCACGGATATCGCGCGGCGGCGGCCGGAGATCCTGCAAGGCATCGGAAAAGCCATTGCCGCAAGCGGTCCCGGGTGCACGGTCGACCTCGGCTGCGCGGACGCGGGCCGGGTGCGCGCACTCGCCCAGGTGGCGCCCGCGGAGCAGTTCATCGGCGTCGATATCGAGGCCAAGGTGATCGCCGCCGCGTCCGCCGAGGTGGCGCAGTCCGGCTACGCCGACCGAATCACCTTGCTGCCCGGCTCCGTTCAACCCGAAGCGACCGATCCCGAATGGCTCGCGGTGCTCGACCGGAGCAAGGTGACCACCGCGATGTCGTTCTTCCTGCTGCATCAGCTGGCCAGCGACGGCGGCGGCATCATCGCCGTATTACGGGAGTGGATGCGCTGGTTCCCGAATCTGGAGCGACTCGTCATCGGCGACGGGTACCTGCTGGCGGCACCGCAGTGGTCGGGGCAGCCATGGTTCTCGCCGACCTACGAGATCTACCACACCATCACCGGTGTGCGGCTGTGGACGAAAGAGGAGTACGAGGCGGCGTTCGCGGACCTGGGCTGGACCGTCGCCCGCACCTTCGACGACCACACCATGCTGGTGACCTCGATCCTGGAGCGGTCGTGACCACGGTCGCCGACCGGATCGACATCCGGGCGGCGGCACTGGACGAATACACCGTCGACGAGACCGGCCGTTCCGGACAGCGCCCGCGCGGCATCGTCCGGGCGGCCGACCTCGAGGATGTGCTCGGCACCGTCGAATGGGCAAGGCACACCGGCACTCCGATCATCTGCCGGGGCGCGGGCACCAGCCTGGAGGGTCATCTGCTGGCGCGCGGCGACGAGGTGGTGCTCGATCTCTCCGCGCTGGACGCGATTCGTGACATCTCCCCCACCGACTTCACCGCGACCGTGCTGCCCGGTGTCACCCGGACCCGGCTCAACGCGGCCGCCGCCGCGTACGGGTTGCAGTTCACCGTCGACCCCGGCGCCGATGCCAGCCTCGGGGGTATGGCCGCCACCAATGCCAGCGGCACCACCACCGTCCGGTACGGCGGGATGCACGCGAATACCCTTGCCATGCAAGCAGTCTTCGCGGACGGCACGGTGGCCAGGCTCGGTCGTGCGGTGCGCAAGTCGAGCAGCGGCTACGACTTGAAGGATCTGCTGATCGGGTCGGCGGGCACGCTCGGCATCATCACCGAGCTCACCGTACGGCTGCATCCGATCCCGGAATGGCAACGTTCGCTGCGCGTCTCGTTCCGCACCGTGCGCGACGCGGTGGCCGCGGCGGTGGACATGCTCGGGCGGGCGCTGCCGGTGAGTCGCGCCGAACTCGTCGACGCCGTCAGCATGGCGGCGATCAATGCCTATCGCGGCACTCGGCATCCGGTGGCGCCCGCATTGTTCCTCGACGTCACGGCCACCTCCGAGGCGGCGGCCGAGCTCGACGAAGCCGAGATCCGCGACCTGTGCGTCGGACATCAGGCGCTGGAAATTGTTGCCGCACAGACCCATACCGCTCAGCACCGCCTCTGGGAGGATCGGCACAACCTGTTCTTCGCGCTCAAGGCTCGCCATCCCGGCCACCGGTTCCTGGTGACCGACACCGCCGTGCCGTACTCGCGGATCGCCGACGCGGTGGCGACGGCCGAGCGGCTCGGCGAACTCCTCGACCTGGATATCTCGGTCGCAGGCCACATCGGCGACGGCAATGTGCACGTGGTCGTTCCCTACACCACCCAATCCGCGGAGCGAGCTCGGGAGTTCTCCGATCAGGTTGTCCGCCATGCGCTCTCGGTTGGCGGGACCGCCTCCGGGGAGCATGGCATCGGACTGGCCAAGAAGCAGTATCTGCGAGCCGAGCACGGCGCCGCGGTCGAGTTGATGACCGCGGTCAAACGCGCGCTGGATCCGCTCGGACTGTTGAATCCGGGCAAAATCCTCGACTGACGACTCAGCGGGGGCCGTGCCCGAGGCCGAGCAGCGCGGCGACGATCTGACCGGTGGAATCGAGCATGGCCGCGAAGATGTCCTGCGGCACCAGCTTTCCGTGGCACCAGAGGACATTGCAGTTCGACGGGGCGTATGGACCGACACCGAACAGGATCTGGGCTGTGTGCTCCGGATCCACCCAGAAGGCCAGGTCGTCCAGACCGCTGATGATCGGGCCGAAGTTGTCGCTGTAGCGGTAGGGGTCATCGATCGGTTCCGCGGGTACATCGTTGACGGCCGCGACGACGCGGCGCAGGAATTCCTTGTTGTCCGGGTTGGATTCGGCCGCCAGCGAAGTCTGCACATTGCCGGTGTCGATGCCGCCGGGCACGCCGAGCCGGACGATCACCATGTCGCGGCTGGGGATCACCACGTTGAACTGGCCGAGGGCGCCGACGAAGGCGTACAGGTCGCGGGGCGCACCGGGGAACATCGGATGGTCGTAGGTTCTGGCGGTGGGCACCGACGCGGTCTTGTACGAGTCACCGGCATTGAGCCAGAACAGGAATCCGTAGCCGCCGTTCGCCGCCGTGGGTTGACGGGCCTGCCGGATGTAGTCCGGATCGATGAGTTGGGCATCGCCCCAACGGCCTTCGTGCAGCAGGAGCAGACCGAGCCGGGCCAGGTCGTCGGCACGCATGGCCAGACCGCCGTTGACGGCCGTGTTTCCGCTGCGGTCACGCAGCCACACCCACTGGTCGCGGGCAATACCCAAGGGCTGCATCAGTTCTCGCTGGACGAAGTCCTGAAAGTCCATCCGGGTGCTGATTTCCACGATCTTCGGCAACAGCGCCAGCACCGCCTGCGCGTACTGGAAGGTGGTGCCCGGCTCGAATACCGGTGGCGTGTTCAGCGTTTGCAGCACCTCGTCGGTGGCGATTCCCGCGATATCGGCGGCCCAGGAGAAGCGCAGGCCGGTCGTCTGATTCAGCACCTGGCGCACGGTGAGCGCCGCGTGTGCGGCATCGGCCTGCGGGAAGAACTTGCCGAGCGGATCGTCCAGGCCGAAGTAGCCCAGGGTGATCGCGCGGCCCACCGCGACCGACGTGACGCCCTTGGTGGAGCTGGCCAACGGCACCGGTAGGTTGCCCGTGCCGGTGTGGTCACCGACCAGGCAGCCGTGGCGGTACACCTGAATCGCGTACGCGCCCTTGGCCGAACCGAAGTTCAGCGCGTCCGTCAGCGCGGCGGTATCGAATCCGGCGGTGGCCGGGTCGACGCGCTCGGCCGTTTGGCCCGCGGCTGGTTCGGCACACGCGGTCGCAGCGCTGGATGCCGCCGCGGCGTCAGGTGCTGCCGCAGCGTTGGGGCCAACCAGCGAAAGGGTAACCAAGACGGTGGCTCCGAGCCCACCTGCCCACGCCCGACGGAGTTTCATTCTCGACCCATTTCTGTTTCGTGCCTGGCTAGTTCAGTGCGTCGGCGAGCGCGTTGCGCTGCACGCTGAAGTACGTTTTGTCGGCGGGCAACCGCCAGGTCGGGCCGACGAAGTACTCCTCGGCGGTGTCGTCACCGAACGCCCGATAGCGCAGCCAAGCCAGCGCGGTGCCCGCGGACAGGTAGTTGTCGAGCCCGTCGACCGGCGAGAAGTGGCTCACTCCACGGGCGTTGGCGATCCATGCGGGCGCTTGGAAGGTGAGGTTGTACTGCCACCAACGCACCCAGGCGAAGTCGGGCACCACGAAATCGTTGTAGCCGGTGAGGAACAGCGTCGGCACCGTCACCAGAGCACCCACCGCGAGCGGTCCCGGCTCGATCGCCAGCACGCCGAGCACCCGCATGGCCGGGTCGATGATCGGTGCGATGCCGGGAAATACCGTTCCCGCTTGCAATGCCGCCTGGCCACCCCCGGAGTGACCACCGAAGATCGTCCGGCCCAAGTCGATTTTGTTGTACAGCGGGGAATTCGGGTCGCGATTGGCGACGACCGCGGTTGCTACGCCGAGGGCAGGCACGTGGACGAGCGAGTTGAAGAACTCGTACGGGATCACCACGACGAATCCGTGACTGGTCCACTGCCTTGCGAGCGCGTCGTACATCCCGGGATTCGCGCCGAACCCTGAGGTGAACACCAGCAGCGGTGCGGCGGGGAGTTCGGCGATATCGGCCGGATAGTAGGTGTTCACCCCGATCGGTGACGCCAGACCGTTGGGAAATGCTTGAGTGCAGGTCATATCGTCGCGGTTGCCGAACATGTGCACAACGATGTGCTCGAACATGCCGAAAACGGATTCCTGACATGGATTCGTCTGCACGGGTGTCGCGACGGGGTGCGGGCCGGGCTTGTTGAACACGCTCTGCGCGGTGGCACCGGGCTCCAGGTGGTCCGCGACCGCGGCGGGCGCCGCGAGCACGGCGGCCGACACTGCCATTGTCGCCGCGAAAACCGCGGCCCCCGAGCGCATTCCGGCGACATACCTCATCATCGAGGGCTCCCTCATCCATCCGGCAGCGTCGCCGGACTCACTTCATTCGATAGTGAAACCATTCGGTCTCGCATTTCGGAGGTTACTCGGAAGTGGCCTACGGCACAATGGGCATACGAAAGTGACCCAGCCCGAATCGGGCTGGGTCACTGTTATGCTCGCCGGAACTACCGGGTGCTCGCGTCCGGCCGCGTCGGCGGGCAGACCCCGCCGGGTGTAGTCGCCAATTCGAAATGCCACCACTCGTTGTCATACATCCGGCACAATCCCCACCGGGTTCCGTTGGCCTCCAGCCACTGCGCCCCCTCGATCGGCCCGACGTCCACGGCACGACCCGACACGTGCGTCGACTCCTCGGGCGGCAGCACCCACCGGCGCGCCGCATCGGGACCACCGTAGGTCGCTACGCCGTTGTCCCACATCTGCTGCTGTTCCTCGAACGAGCGGTACCCGGACGTAATCGACAACGGCACCCCCTGCGCATGCGCCTCGGTCTCCGCCAACGTGTACGCCAATGCGAGCCTCGGCTCCAACCCTTCGGCCCCGGCCGCCGACCCCAGCGCCTCCCGCTGATCGATCTGCACCCCCGGCCCGGCCACTGCCTGCGGCGCCATCAGCCCCGTCGCGACCAGCGCTGGCAGCACCGCCACCGGTAGACCGAGCACCATCCGAGTCCGCACACCACTCCGCAAAACCATGTCGCGATGGTAATGCCTCGGCGCGGCCGAGCCCGCAGCCATGGACCACTGGGCTCAGAGATCCTGCGCGGCCCGCAGAGCTGCCGATACCCGGTCCATCATCTCCGCGTCCGCGACGCCGACGCATTCATTTAGCCGTCGGCGCACAGTCGCCTCGGGATGCAATGCCGAGGCCCAGCCGTGTGACCCGATCTCGACGGCCAGCAACCCACCGGGGTCGGACTCGAGAATGTGCAAGGTCAACACGACCTTGAGGTGGGGGTTCTCGTTGATCGGCGCGGCACTGATGATCAGCCGACGGGTCGACACCCCCGGCCGGTTGATGATCGGCTCATAGGTCCAGACTTCGCCGCGGTTCACGCGAGGCCGGTTTCACGCGCCGCCGCCTCGGCTTCTTCCGCGGCCGCCTCGGCGTAGCCGGGGTTCGCGGCGTCCCACTCGACGTAGGACGCGACCGATTCGCGGAGCGCCTGCTCGCGGAAGTGCCGCTCGACCCAGGCGGAGACATTCCCGCCCGCGGCCGCCGCCTGCCTGGTGATGTAGTCGGCCGTGGCCTGCTCGAGACTCAACGTCATCCGGGCCTTCATACTGAGCATCATACGATCCTCGCGCCCTTCATCGGAAGAGCGCGGCTTGCCGCAGGGGCACGAGTACTCCGCGCGGCAAACGACAGCGTTCGGCGGAAGCGCGCGAGTGACGAGGGGTCATAGTCATTGGGCATGGCCCATGCTTACCCGAATTCCCTTGCGTGGCAAATGCTTCATCCACAAGGAACGCACGTTGTCCACAATCTATCCCAGTGCTGTGGATCACAGTGTGCGGGCGGCTGCTACCAGTCCGGTTCGCGAAAATTACGGTGTTTTCTTGAGTTTCACGACCGTACCGTTTTCCGCAAGACTCCCCCCACCGCCGCCGATGTGCCCCGAGCAGGCCGCGGACGGCACCCTGGCTGACTCGACGGGTGTTCGTCCGCAGGCTGGGCGGGTTGTGCACAGGCGGCGGAAGCGTTCACATTTGCTCCCCAGTCATGTGAACAGCCACTACAACGGACAATTCGACTACGATACCGGACAATTCGGCCGAATCACTCGCGCAACGGGGTGACCAGCGTGAGGTGGTCCCGTTCGAGATTGGGCGCCCGCATCGTGGTCGTGCGGCGAATCGCCTCGGCCGCTTCGCGATTGCGCCCGATCCGCTCGATGATTTCGTTGCCGTGATCGCGGGCGTACTCGATGGCAATCTTGATCTTGGCGGTGTGCAGACTCGACTTGGCGCTGAGCAGTTCGATGCGCCGATCTACCGGCCCATCCAATTCCTGTAGGCGCGCAACGACTTCCCAGACGTCGGGTCCCGCGACGAGTGCGGCGCGACGGTCGGTCATCGGTCCGCGGAAAACAATGCCGGGATGATCCAGCTGATCGACGCCCTCCCGGATGAGGCGGTCGAGCAATGCGGTAGCAGTAGTTCCTTCGCGTGCGGCACGTGCGGCCAACCGGCGGCTGGCGGATTGCGAGAGACGCAGTGTTCTGGTGACAACCCTGGACGTACTCATTGCCCTCCTTGACCTTCAATGGCATCTGCGATGAACGGCACCTGGAATCAACGACGTACATCGCTAAGGGTGCCTCGCAAATCGGCAGCGCCACCCCGGCGATCGGGGTGACACTGCTTTGTCCGCACAGAAGCCTCATCAAAAGCCGAACACCCAGTTCAGGGGCCTACCCGGCGCAAGGGCGCGAGCGGCAGCAACCGCTACGTAGCCGCAATTCCCTGATATTCACCCAGACCATCCGCCGTGGCCCGCCGATCGATGTGCGGCTCGAGCGTGTGCAGCACCCAGCGATCCTTGCCGTCCGCCTTGGCTCGGTAGAGCGCGGTATCCGCGGCGTCGAGCAGCGACTCGGCCTGGGTGCCGGACACCGCCGCCAGCACCGCTCCGATGCTCGCCGACATGCGTAGCCGCAGCGCGTCGATCGAGACCGGGTCGACCAGCGCCGACTGGAGGCTGTTCGCCACGGCGCTCACGCTGGAGTTGTCCGCGGGTGGCGGGATCACCGCGACGAACTCGTCGCCGCCGATGCGCGCGACCGGACACCCGAAGTCGAGCACACTGTCGCGCAACCGGCCCGCCACCGCCGCCAACACCTGGTCACCCGTGCCATGCCCGTAGCGGTCGTTGATGCTCTTGAACCCGTCGATATCGATGAAGCACAGCCCGACCCGATCGCCGAGGTCCGCCGTGGCGATCATCGCTTCGACCCGCTCGAGCAGATGCCGCCGATTCGGCAACCCGGTGAGCAGATCATGGCGCGCCTGCCGATGCAGTTCATCGCGCAACCGATGCTGCTCGGTCACATCCTCCCCCACCGCCAGCAAATAGTCCGCCTGCCTGCCAACCCCCTTGACGAAGGTGATCGCAAACGAGGCCCATCCGTAACTCCCGTCCGCGCGCACCAGCCGCTGCTCCAACTTGACCGTCCCTTTCCCGTTCGGCACCAGCTGCCCGTACACCAGGGTTCGAATGTTGTCCCGGTCGTCCGGGTGAACGAAGTCGTAGACGGATACTCCGCGCAGATCTTCGACCGACACACCGATCACGTCGGCAAGGCCGCGGTTGGCATCCAGCAGGGCGAAATCGGTGTCTACGATCGCGATCGCGACCGCCGCGTTGTCGAAGACCGCCCGAAATCTTTCGTCGGCCGCACGCCTGGCCTCTTCCCTGGCTTGTTCGACAGACTGCCGTTCGAGGAAGAACTGCCGATGCAGTTCCGCCCCGTATCCCTGGCCGAATGCCGCCAGCAGCGCGGCGAGCCGACCGCCCGAATCCGGACGATGGCATCGCTCGACCATCCTGTACAGCACCTGCGCGGAAACGGCAGGCACCTCGCGACCCATCACTCCGGCGGCGACCAGCGCGGCTCCCGCGTCCGCGGCGGCAACCGCGTCGAAAGGATCCGCATGGAGACCTGTTTCCAGTGCACTGACCAGACTGGCGAGAAGTCGCAGCGTCTCGTGGGGCGGCACCGGCATGCGGCACACGGCGGACAGCGCGTGCCACCACTCATGCGCCAGCGAAGTCCGTTCGGTCTCTTCCACCACGACCCCCTGATTGTTCGGCCGTCGCCGGCCCGCCAACGGTGCCATCGAGTCACACGTCTAACACGCAGGAAATCCGGCTCGCGCCGGTGTATCCCATTGTTAGCCAAAACATCAGTTCGGTGGGGTCCGAGGGTTACCTATTCGTGCTGGAAGCGGATCACGGCCGACCATGGGTTGCGCAACGGTTTGCGCGGATCGGGCACCGGCAAGTAGGTGAACGGGCGCAGATACCACGGAGCGCGGCCCAGCTTTCGCGCGTGCACCAGGATGTTCTCGATCTCGACCGGCTGCCAGCCCAGTTCCTCGAAAAAGGTGAGCCCGTTGGGCGGATCGAACTTCATCGGCGCGTTCGCGAACAGCGAACCGGTGCGCATGCGGTCCATCCGCAGCAGAATATCGGCTGTCCACCAGGCGATTTCTGGCCGCGCCAAGGCATGCGCCAGCTCTGCGACCGTGTCCGAATCGAGGTAGAACAGCAATCCCTCGGTGAGTACGAGCGCTGTGGTCGCGGGTGCACCGGTCGACCCGAGCGCGCCGATCGCGTCGTCCAGGAACTCGTCGCGTGCGACAGGATCGGCGAGATCGACCGCGCGACGGATCAACGTGCAGTTCGGGGTTTCCCCGGCCAGCACGCTTTCCTTTTCCGCGAGGATCTGCGGCAGATCTGCCTCGACCCAGACGAAGTCCGCTGGCAGCGCGAGACGGTAAGGGCGGGTGTCCAATCCGGCCGCCAGGTTGAGGATTCGATCGCAGCCCTCGCCGATTGCTTTCGCGACAAGGTCATCGATCAGCCTGGTCCGGGTGACGACTGGCCAACCGCTGCGCATGAGACGTGGTGCCGCGTCGATGATCGAATGTCCCCGGGGTCCGGCCAGCCGATCAGCGAGTGGATCGGAGAACAGCGCATCGGGCCGCGCGGATTCGCGCGCACGATAGGCGGCCACCCAGCGAGCGGTGTCCGACACATTCGAAATCGGTGCATCCCCTCCAGCCATGCGGGCCAGTTTGACACACCGTCCTTGGCGATTCCGGTGCGGCGCGGTCGCGGTGCCGACCGGTAGCGGTCGTGCCCCCGCGGATCCGCGCTATCGAGGTGAGCGGCTGGTCACGATTCGGAACACATTCGCTCCAGATCGGTAACGGGAGCCGTATTCTCGGCGACTCAGCTAACACAGACAATCGCAGCTGTAGTAGATATTGACCCGTCACAACTGATTACGGTCGCGCGTCGCCGGAATCGCATCGAAAGAAGCATGAAGATCATCCGTCGACCTCCTCGCGGCCAGGACCGCAAGCGCCCGCTGTGGGTGCTCGGCCTGATCGCTCCCGCGTGTGCGCTCCTGCCCTCCCAGCTCGTGCTGCACACCGGTGCGCCCGTCTTCTGGTGGATCGGCCCGATCATCGTGTTGATCGTGATCCCGGTGCTGGACTGGGTGGTCGGCGAGGACGGCGCCAACCCGCGCGACGAGGATTACGAGCTACTCTCCGGCGACCGTTACTACCGTTGGTGCACTTATCTTTTCCTGCCGATTCAGCTGGCCGGGCTGGTGATCGCCAGTTACCTGTGGTCGGGCGACGAACTGCGTGTGGTGGACAAGCTCGGCCTCGCCGTGACGCTCGGCTTCGTCAGCGGTATCGGCATCAACGCCGCACACGAACTCGGGCACCGGGTCGAGCACCTGGAACGCTGGCTGGCCAAGATCGCGCTCGCCCAGTCGGGGTACGGGCACTTCTTCGTCGAGCACAACCGTGGACACCATGCGCGGGTCGCCACGCCGGAGGATCCGGCCAGTGCGCGGCTCGGTGAGTCGTTGTGGGAGTTCCTGCCGCGCAGTGTGATCGGCAGTTTCCGGTCGGCGATCCAGCTGGAGCGCGAGCGCCTGGCGCGCAACGGTAGGCGCTGGTGGGATGTGGACAATCACATTCTGCAGGCCTGGTCGATGAGCCTGGTCCTGTTCGGTGTGTTGATCGCGGTGTTCGGCGTGACCATCGTGCCGTGGCTCGCCTTGCAGGCGGTGATCGGGATCGCGCTGCTGGAAACGGTGAACTACGTCGAGCACTACGGCTTGTTGCGGGCCCGCCGCAGCAACGGCCGCTACGCGCGGTGCTCGCCGCGGGATAGTTGGAACAGCGACCGGCTGGTCACCAACATCTTCCTGTTCCATCTGCAGCGGCACAGCGATCACCACGCCAATCCGGGACGCCGGTACCAGACCCTGCGCAGCTCGGCGCAGGCACCGCAACTCCCCGCGGGCTACGCGACGATGGTGGTGCTCGCCGCCATCCCACCGCTGTGGCGCACGGTGATGGACCATCGCGTCCTCGCCCACTACGGCGGCGACATCAGCCTCGCCAACGTGCAACCCCCCAAACAGGGACGGCTACGCGCCACCCTGGCATACCGCCGGGCCACCAGCTGACCCTGGTTCAGACGCGTTCCGCGGAGCGGGTGCGCACCCGAAGGGCAATGGGCTTCTGGGTTTCGGCGAAGAAGTCGTTGCCCTTGTCGTCGACGACGATGAAGGCGGGGAAGTCTTCGACCTCGATCTTCCAGACGGCTTCCATGCCCAGTTCGGGGTACTCGAGCACCTCGACGGATTTGATGCAGTCCAGTGCGAGGCGAGCGGCCGGGCCGCCGATCGAACCGAGGTAGAAACCGCCGTGCTGCTGGCACGCCTTGGTCACCTGGGCGGAGCGGTTGCCCTTGGCCAGCATGACGAAGGAGCCGCCCGCGGCCTGGAATTGGTCGACGTAGGAGTCCATCCGGCCCGCGGTGGTCGGCCCGAACGAGCCGGACGCGTACCCCTCGGGCGTCTTCGCCGGGCCCGCGTAGTAGACGGCCATCTCGCGCAGGTATTCCGGCATCGGCTCGCCCGCGTCGAGGCGCTCTTTGATCTTGGCGTGCGCGATATCGCGGGCGACCACCAGCGGCCCGGTCAGCGAAAGCCGGGTCTTCACCGGGTATTTCGACAATTCCGCGCGGATTTCCGACATTGGGCGGTTCAGATCGATCCGCACCACGTCACCGCCGAGGATCGAGTCGGTCTGCTCCGGCAGATAGTGCGCGGGCTCGCGCTCGAGCTGCTCGAGGAACACGCCCTCCGGGGTGATCTTGGCCAGCGCCTGCCGGTCCGCCGAGCACGAAACCGCAATCGCCACCGGGCAACTGGCGCCGTGCCGGGGCAGCCGCACGACGCGCACATCGTGGCAGAAGTATTTGCCGCCGAACTGCGCACCGATACCGAAGGATTGGGTGAGCTTGAAGACCTCCTCTTCCAGCTCCAGATCCCGGAACCCGTGTGCGGCCAGCGATCCCTCGATGGGCAGGTTGTCCAGGTAGTGCGCGGAGGCGTATTTGGCCGTCTTCAACGCGAATTCGGCGCTGGTGCCGCCGATTACGACTGCGAGGTGGTAGGGCGGGCAGGCCGCGGTGCCGAGCGAACGGATCTTCTCGTCCAGGAATTCCAGCATGCGCGTGGGGTTCAGCACGGCCTTGGTCTCCTGGTACAGGAACGACTTGTTCGCCGACCCGCCACCCTTGGCCATGAACAGGAACTTGTACGCCGGATGCGCGGGATCGCCCGGCGTGGAATACAACTCGATCTGCGCGGGCAGGTTGGTTCCGGTGTTCTTCTCGTCCCACATGGTGATCGGGGCGAGCTGGGAGTAGCGCAGGTTCAGCTCGGTGTAGGCGTCGTAGACGCCGCGGCTGATCCATTCGGCGTCGTCCGCACCGGTCAGCACGCCCTCGGACTTCTTGCCCATGACGATCGCGGTGCCGGTGTCCTGGCACATCGGCAGGATGCCGCCCGCCGAGATATTGACGTTCTTGAGCAGGTCCAGCGCGACGAAGCGGTCATTGCCGCTGGATTCCGGATCATCGATGATCTTGCGCAGCTGGGCCAGGTGCGCAGGCCGCAGGTAGTGGCTGATGTCGTGCATCGCCTCGGCGGTCAGCAGGCGCAGCGCCTCGGGTTCCACCTGCAGGAAGGTCCGGCCGTTGACCTCGAAGGTGCGGACGCCCTCGGTGGTGAGCAACCGGTACGAGGTGTCATCGGCGCCGATCGGCAGCAGGTCTGAATAGCGGAACTCCGGCGCGGTCACGGGACGCACTCCTTCGGGCGGGCCCGGGCGAGGTGAGCCGGGCTGGTCACAAGCACAGCGAGCCTATCCAGCAGGCAACGTCACGCCGTGCTTAGGCAAGGCTTATCTCTAGGAGTTGCCACAAAAGGTTGCACGTTCAACCCCGGTAGTGCTACCTGTCGTCTCAGACAAAAGCGATCGGACGTCCAAGCGTCCGCCCGCCGCAACACCGTCGCGCGACGCACAACGACGCGCGACAATGTATGACACGCCAGAGTTTGGAGCGCTATCGTGACCGATCCCCATTGGCTCGATGACGTCGAAATGCGCGCCTGGGTGGGCTTTGTGCGCACCCGCGACCTCATCGCCGCGGCGGTCGGGCGGGACTCGACGCGGGAGTCGAACCTCACCTACGTCGAATACTCGGTGCTGGCCTTCCTCAGCAAGACACCGGAACACCGCTGCACCTTCGCCGAACTCGCTGCCAATCTCGAATGGTCGCAGAGCAGGCTCTCGCATCAGATCACCCGAATGGAGAAGCGCGGCTTGGTCGTCCGCGAGCCGATCCCCGACGACGCACGCCGCACCGCGGCCCGGCTCACCGCGCGCGGCGCCGAGGTGCTGACCGGCGCGGCGCCCGCGCACGTGCTCAGCGTGCGCAGGCACATGATCGATGTGCTGGACCGTCAGCAACTGGCCGCACTCGCCGATATCTACGACACCTTGCTCGCCCATCATCGGCAAACGACGAGCGAGAACTGACGGTTCAGGCGGGCGTGCCCGCCGCGTCCACCAACTCGACTGTGACGTCTGCCAATTCGCGGGCCGGACGGGAAGGCACGCCGAGCGCCCGCTCGAACCCTTCCGGCACCACGAGATCGTCGCGATCGAGTTCGGCGACGCTGGTCTTGCGCAATCCGAGCAGCGCCGAGTCGATCCCGCCGCGCAGGATGTCCAGCACGTTCTCGACGCCCGCTTGACCATTCGCGGCCAGGCCCCACAGATATCCGCGTCCGATCATCACCGCGCGAGCGCCGAGGGCCACCGCCTTCACCACATCGCTGCCGCGCCGGATGCCGCCGTCCAGCAGCACCTCGATCTGTCCACCTACCGCGTCGGCGACCGCGGGCAACGCCCGGATCGCGGCGGGGGTGCCGTCGAGGTTGTTGCCGCCGTGGTTGGACACGGAGATGGCGGCGACACCGGCGTCCACCGCCCGCAACGCGTCGTCGACCCGGATAACGCCCTTGAGCATGACCGGCCCATCCCACTGTTCGCAGATCCACCGCACGTCCGCCCAGTCCGGCGGCGGTGTCCCCATCCATTCGCCGTAGGCGCCGAAGAACCCGGGTGCCGGGCCGTCCCCGATCGCCATGTTCGGCGCGGTCAGATCCGGGATATGCCCGGACTTCACATAAGCAGCGAGCCAGCGCGGCCTGGCCAGCGTCTGCGGCGCGAACTTCAGCATGGTGCGCAGGTCGAGCTGCTCCGGAATCACCGGACTCCCCCAATCCCGGCCGTGCGAGAACGACCAGTCCAGGGTCAGGATGAGCCCCACCGCGCCCGCTGCCTTCGCCCGCGCCAGGCGCTGCGAGATCTCGTCTTTACTGCCGCACCAGTAAATCTGAAAGAAGGTCGCCGGATTGGCCGCGATGACTTCTTCGATCGGCTTGCTGGCAAAGGAGCTGAGCCCCATGGCGATCCCGCGCGCCGCCGCCGCACGGGCGACGGCCACTTCGCCGTCCGGGTGCACCGCCTGCACGCCGGTGGGCGAGATCAGCACCGGCATCGAAAGCTGCTGGCCGAGAACGGTTGTCGACTGGTCGCGGGTGCCGATGGGGCCGGCGACGTGCGGGGCGAAACCGAGTTCGGTGAACGCCTGCTGGTTGTCCTCGATGGTTTGACCGCGCTCGGATCCGGCGATCAGCGCGCCGTACACCGATTTCGGGAGTCGCTTCTTCGCACGCCGCTGCGCTTCGGCAACGGTTTCGAACCACGGGTTCATGTTCCGGTCCTTTCCGGGGAAGTCACCGGCCACCACAGCCGGGTTCGTTCTAGCAAGTCGGTGGTCAGGTGGTCGAGCAGCGCCGCACCCTCGGCGGCGCTCGCTCCGGTCGGATCGCCGAGCACGCCGTTGGCGCTGACCGAGCGCACGCCCGCACCACGCAGCAGCGGCATGAGCTGCGCCAACGGCCGGACGTCACCCACTTCGGCGCGGTCCAGCGCGACGCGATCCGGCGTGAGTGCCAGTTGAACGGCGGTTTCCGACCGTCCCGCGTGCAGGTCGCCGCGATAGCGCGGCAGATACACGCGCACATCGCGAGACTCGCCGCGCAACAGCGTCTCCGCGCGCCGCAGCGGTTCGAGGTTGCCGCCGTGCCAGTTGACCAGCAGGATGCGGTCGAAGGTATCGGTGGCCGAGCGGCACAACTCGACGATCAGCAGCTCGAGCGCCGCCTGTCCGATCGACAGCGTGCCGGGGAATCCGGCGTGCTCGCCGCTCGCGCCATACGGAATCGGCGGAGCGACAAGCACATCCGGTCGCAGCGCGGCAAGCCGGGCGCACAGTGCGGCGGCGATATCGGTGTCGGTGGACAACGGCAGATGTGGACCGTGCTGTTCGGTCGCACCCACCGCGACGGCGAGAAGCGCAGCGGCGGCGGCGCGCTCGCCCGCCTGCGGCCAGGTGAGGTCCGCCACCAGGCAGCCAGTCGCCGCGCGACTGTGGCCTGTGACACTTTCGGACATGTCCGGAGATTATCGTCAGTCACTGACATAATCAATAGCCGTGACAGCCAGGACCACCCGCGGTCGCCCGCGCGGCACCAGCAAACGGGAACTCGAACTGATCGCCATGCGGCTGTTCACCGAGCAGGGCTTCGAGGACACCACCGTCGAGCAGATCGCCGCCGCGGCGGGCATCAGTGGCCGCACCTTCTTCCGTTACTTCCCCAGCAAGGCGGAGGTGCTCTGGTACCAGTTCGATGACGAAGTCACCGCTCTGCGTGCCGCCTTCGCCACCGTGCCGGACGATGTTCCGATGATGACCGCGGTGCGTCGAGTTGTCGTGAACGCCAATCGGTATCGGGCCGAGGACGTGCCCGAGCTACGCACTCGCATGCACCTTGTCGCCACCATCCCGGCCCTGGCGGCCACCGCGGGCGCGCACTACGACGCCTGGGAACGCACGGTCAGCGACTTCGCCGCCCGCAGGCTCGGGGAACCGGCCGACGGCCTGATCCCCCTAGCAGTCGGGCGCACCACGCTGGCCGCGGCCCGCGCCGCCTTCGACGCCTGGCTGGCGCGCGCCGACGCCGATCTCACCGTCTATCTGGAGGAGGTGCTGCTCGGACTGGAACGTGGCTTCGCGCCCGCACCGTGAATCGCGGGCGAACAACCGGCAGGTTTCATCCGCGACACGGTTGGGGTATGACTAGGCTCGGTGTCGGCCTCACGGCCGGAACGTACGACGATCCCGACTCAAACCGTCGAAAGGGGCAGGAGTTTCCATGTCCGAGGTGTCCATGAGCCTTTCGGCGGATTCGCTGAACACGGGACCGGTCGACAAGCTGTTACCGCAATTGGTCGAACATCTGCGCCAGAACCGCACCGCGCTGCGCGAGGTATGGGCCCGGCGCATCACCGACGCACAGCTGCTGACCGCGATGACTCCGGAGGAGATCTTCTCCGAGGCGACGTCCGTCTACGACAACTACGTCGAGGTGCTCGAGACCGGTAGCGTCGAGGCGCTGCAGGCCTACGCACGCGACCTGTCCGAACGCATCATCCCGCGAGGCGTCGAGACCGACGAGATCCTCGGCATCGTGCTGCTGCTGCGCGACGTGCTCGCCCGCTCGCTGTTCGAGAAGTACCAGGCCGACTTCCAGCTGCTCAACGCCGTGCTCGACGCCTACGAGCCCGCCGCCAACCGCATCGCCAACACCGTTGGCGTCTCCTTCGTCCAGGAGCGCGAGCGCGTCATCCGCCAGCAGCAGGAGGCGATCCGCGAGCTGTCCACCCCGGTTCTCCAGGTGCGTGAACAGCTGCTCATCCTGCCGATCATCGGCGTGCTGGACAGCCAGCGCGCCCGCCAGCTCACCGAACAGCTGCTGCGCGCGATCCGGGCCAACCGCGCCAAGGTGGTCGTCATCGACATCACCGGTGTGCCGCAAATCGACTCCACCGTGGCCAACCACCTGGTGCAAACCGTCGACGCCTCCGGCCTGATGGGCGCGAACGTGATCATCACCGGCCTGTCCTCGGAGATCGCGCTGACCCTGGTCACCATCGGTCTCGACCTGTCCAAGATGAACGCGGTCGGCGACCTGCAAGGCGGCATCGAGGAAGCGGAACGGCTACTGGGTTACGAGGTTTCCCGAGTCGCCGAGCGGGTCACCGAACGCGACGGTCGCTAGACCAGGGCGGGCACCATGCCGGTACCGATTCTCAAACAGGGCACCTATCTCATCGCGTCGGTTCAATCCGCCTTGACCGACGCCGATACCGAGCGCCTGCAGGACGACCTGATGAAACAGGTCAGCAAATATCGGGCGCAGGGCATCATCGTCGACGTCACCGCGATCGACATCATGGATTCCTTCGCCGCGAGATCATTGCGTACCATCGCGCACATGACGCAGTTGCGCGGCGCCGAAACGGTGATCGTCGGACTGCAACCGGAAGTGGCCTTCGCCATGGTGCAACTCGGCCTGACGTTCGAGGACATGCACACGGCCCTCGATCTGGAAGAGGGACTCGCCTGGCTCAACCGGAAGACCGCCTCACCACGCCAGCGAGATGGTCGTGACAGTGGCCGCTGAGAACCTGGTGATTGCGGTCAGAGTGTCGGGCGACATCGTGATCGCACGTCAGGCTGGACGCGAACTGGCAGCGAAGCTCGGATTCTCACTGACAGACCGCACCATGATCTCGACGGCGATCTCCGAAATCGCCCGCAACATCACCAGTTACGCGGGCAACGGCGAGATCCGTTTGATGGTCGACGAACGGGAAGGCCGTCAGGCACTGGTGGTTCAGGCCGAGGACCAAGGGCCCGGCATCCACGACATCCCCCGCGCGCTCGAGGACGGTTATTCAACCGGGCGCGGACTCGGCCTCGGTCTCCCCGGCGCCCGCAGACTGATGGACCGGCTCACCGTCGAATCAGCACCTGGCCGCGGCACGTTGGTGGAGATGTGGAAGTGGGTACCCAACGGTGCATGACGACGGGTTCATCGGCCGAATCGAGTGGGCGGTGGCCGGTCGCCCGCTGCCAGGGCAACGCGTCTCGGGTGATCGCGGCGTCATCTTGGACACCGGCGGCGGCACAGTCCTTTTCGCCGTCCTGGACGGGCTCGGGCACGGCGCACCCGCGGCCGACGCCGCCGACCGGGCGGCCCAGGTGCTCTCCGAGAACCGCGCCGAACCGCTGGACGTACTGATGGTGCTGTGTCATCGAGCCATGGCCGACACCCGCGGTGCCGCGGTATCGCTCGCCCTGTTCGATCCCAGCGACACGGTGCGCTGGCTCGGCGTCGGCAATGTGGAATCCCAAGTGCTCACGGTGAGTCCGGGTGGCCTCGCCGTCCGCGCGACCATCTTGCTGACCGCCGGGATCGTCGGCTATCGACTACCGCAGAATCTGCAACCGCAGACCATTCAGGTGCGCCCCGGCGACCTGCTCCTGATGTCCACCGACGGCATCGTCAGCGAATCCGCCGACGCGATCGACCTGTCCAAGTCGACCGCGGAGATCACCGCCGACATCCTGGCCAGGCACGCCAAGGACACCGACGACGCGTTGGTGCTCGCCGCCCGCCACCGCGGCTCGGCGCAGGGCCCGGAGTCGTGAGGGCTCGATGACCGGACCGCTGGCCGACTTCCTCGACGCCTACGCGAAAGCGCTACGGCGACACCTGGACGCACCGACCCAGGCCACCCTCGCCGAGGGGTACGAGCTCGGTCGGCGGGCGCTGGTCGAAGGCATCAGCCTGCTCGATCTGACCGAGAACCACTTCCGGGTGGCCCAGCTCGCGGAGCAGGCGGCGAGCGACGGTGATGCCGGGACCCGGCTGGCCGAGACCGCGCTGGAGTTTCTGCTGCAAACCCTTGCCGCACTGGACATCGCGACCCGCGGCTATCTCGACGGGGTCGGCCGCTACGAGCAACAGCGTTCCCGCGCAGACGATCTCGCCGGGCGTGATGCCTTCCGCACCGCGCTGGTCGAGTCGCTGCAGGACGGCTTCTTCGTCGCCGACTCGCAGGGCACCATCGTCGAGGTCAACTCCGCGTTCGGCGCGCTCACCGGTTACGGCGCCGCCGACGTTCCGTACCCGCTGCCGCATCCGTGGTCGATGCCGGAGGGGCCGCGCTATCCCGATCTCGGTACGGAGGCACAGCGTTTCGTCATTCCGATCCGGCACCGCGACGGCCGCTCGGTGTGGCTGGCGGTGAGTACCAGCGCGCTGATCAAACCGGAGAACAACGAACGCATCTTCGTCGGCACCATCCGCGACGTCACCGCCGAGCACGACGCACAGGCCCGCGATCAGGCCGCCTCCCGGCTCGCCACCGCCGTCGGCGCGGCGACCAGCGTGGTCGAGGTACTCGCGGTCGGCCTGGATGAGCTGCGGCGCACCGTCGGCGCGCAGACCGCGGTGGTGTCGGTGTGGCCGAGCAGGCACGTCGAGCCGGAGGTGTACGTCTCCGGCACCGAGGGCTCGTCGGACAGACGCGAGAGCACCGAACTCGACGCGCGGGCACGGGCCATGCTCGAGCGCGCCAGGCGTAGACCCGGCCGCAGCCTGTTCGCGATTCCGGAGGGCGCCGACAGCTCCGAGGGGATCGTCGCCCCGCTCGGCGAAACCGGTGATGCGGCACTGTGGTTGCGGTTCGCCGCGCCGCGGGCGATCAGCGCCGCCGACTGGACCCTGTTCTCGCTGCTGATCGGTCACCTCAGTCTCGCGGTGCAGCGGGCACGCAACTTCGACCAGGCGCGCTCGACCTCGCTGACGCTGCAGCGAGCGATGCTCGGCCCGATCGAGCTACCGCCGCGGTTCTCGGTGCATTACGAGCCCGCGCTGCCGCCGCTGGAAATCGGCGGCGACTGGTACGACGTGGTTCCGTTGCGCGACGGCACCATCGGCGTCGTGGTCGGCGATTGCGTCGGCCGTGGTTTGTCCGCCGCCGTGGTGATGGGCCAATTGCGCACGGCCGCACGGGCATTGCTGTTGCGCGGGGCCGGTCCGGCGCAGTTGCTCGCCGAACTCGATACCGTCGCGGGCCGGATACCCGGTGCGATGTGCACGACCGTGTGCGCCGCGGTGCTCGATCCGGTGCGCGGGCTGGTCCGGTACAGCAGCGCTGGCCACATGCCGCCGATCCTGGCCGACGTCGCCGCCACCGGTCGCCTGCTGGAGGGTGGGCGTTCGGTTCCGCTGGCCACCTTCGACCCGCCGCGCCGCCCGGAAGCGACCACCGCGTTGACGCCGGGCTCGACGCTGGTGCTGTTCACCGACGGGCTGGTCGAACAGCGTGGCGTGGACATCGACGACAGCTTCGCCAAGATCTCCGCCGTGCTCGCCGACACCTCCGCCAAACTGCCGCGCGAAGTGGCCGACGCGGTGCTCTCCCGGCTGCGGCCCGCCGCAGGGTACGACGACGATGTCGCCATGGTGGTGTATCGCCAGCCGCCCGCCCCGTTGCGGCTCGAGGTGCCCGCGCACCCGGATGAGCTCGCGGCACTGCGCCGTACGCTCAAGGCCTGGCTGGCCGCCGCCGCCGTGCCGCACGATCTCGCGTCCGACCTGGTGGCCGCGGCGAACGAGGCGTGCAGCAACAGCATCGAGCACGCTTACCGCAACGGCGCGGTGCCGACCGGCCGTCCCGCGAGCACCGACCGCTCGATGGGCCGGACCACCAAGGCGCTGCGCGACCCCGCCGCCGACGCCGACCGCGTCCAGCTGACCGCCACCTGCAATATCGAGACGGTGGTGATCACCGTCACCGACGCGGGCAGCTGGAAGCCGCGCTCGGCCGACCCGGGACACCGCGGCCGCGGCATCGACATGATGCGCGCGCTCACCGAAGAACTCGACATCGACCACACCGGACCCGGTACCCGCGTGCGCATGTCGGTGACCCTGCCCGCCATCACCTTCCCGGTAGCCAACCCGTTGCGCGGCACGAATCGCCACATTTCCGGATGATGAACCGGCCCGCCATCGACAGCGGTTGCCGGGCGGACAGGTGACGGTCGAGCGTTATCCCGGTCGTTGCAGGGAAATCCGGGAAAGGTCACTTGTAGAGTGTTTTGCTGTGACCAATACTTCCGGAGACGCGTATCCCCTGGCGGACACGATGACAACCACCGTCGCTGCACAGGACGGTGCGACGGTCCTGACGGTGGCCGGCGAGGTCGACCTGGCGACGGCCCCCGCGCTGGAGAGCTCGATCGAAACGATCCTCAATGGCAAGCCATCGGCCCTGATCATCGACCTGAGCGCGGTCAGCTTCCTGGCCTCGGCGGGCATGGCCGTTCTGGTCGCGACGCATCAACGCGCCGGTGACGCCACCGCGATCGCCGTCGTCGCCGACGGCCCCGCCACCAGCAGGCAGCTGAAGATGACGAGCCTCGATCAGGTCTTCGCCGTCTATTCCACCCTGCAGGAGGCCCTCGCCGGGCTGCGCAATCGCTGACCTGAATGGGTCATGGTCTCGAATGTGACGGTGGGCGGGCCTGGTCGGCCCGCCCACTCGTATTTTCCGGTGCTGCGGCTCAGTCGCAGAGCTCGCGCAGCTGCTCGACCAGCTTGACCCGCTCGGCCGACGTGGCCGCCATCGGCACGACGTTGAGGACGGTGACGCCCGCTTCGGCGAACGCGGCGACCCGCTCCTTGACGTAGCCCGCCGGGCCGACCAGCGAAATGTCGCGAACCAGAGCGTCCGGGACCGCCTTGGCCGCCTCGTCCTTCTTGCCCGCCAGGTAGAGCTCCTGGATGCGGTCGGCCTCGGCGCCGTAGCCGTACTTGGTGGCCAGCGTGTGATAGAAGTTCTTACCCTTGGCGCCCATGCCGCCGATGTAGAGGGCGAGGTGCGGTTTCACGAATTCCAGCAGCGGCTCGACATTGTCGCCGATGGCCAGTGCCGGGCCCGCGTAGACCTCGAGGTCGCCGAGCTGCGGATCACGCTTGGCCAAGCCCGCGGCCAGCGACTCGCCCCACACCTGTTTCGCCTGCTCGGGCAGGAAGAAGATGGGCTGCCAACCTTCGGCGACCTCGGCCGCCAGCTGCACATTCTTCGGACCGAGCGCCGCGAGCAGCACCGGAATGCGTTCGCGCACCGGATGATTGATCAGCTTCAAGGTCTTGCCGAGGCCGGTGCCCTGCCCCTCGGGCAGCGGGATCTGGTAGTACTTGCCGTGGTACTCCAACTTCTCGCGGCGCCACACCTTGCGGCAGATCTCCACCAATTCCCTGGTACGCCCGATCGGCGCGTCGTACGGCACGCCGTGGAAGCCCTCGATCACCTGCGGGCCCGATGCGCCGAGGCCGAGGATGAACCGGCCGTCGGAGACGAAGTCGAGGCCCGCCGCGGTCATCGCCGTCAGGCTGGGCGTGCGGGTGTAGATCTGCAGGATGCCCGAGGCCAGTTCCAGGCGAGAGGTCTTGGCGGCCAGGTAGCCGAGCGCGCTCACCGCGTCGAACGAGTACGCCTCGGGGACGAACACGATGTCCAGACCGGCCCGTTCGAGGTCGGCCACCTCCGCCGCCGCCTCTTTGAAACCACCCGAGTAGTTGATGCCCAATCCGATCCGCATAGCTCTCAACATAACGGCGACTACGGGCAAACGCCGCACCGGACCGGGCCGTTGCTCCGCTCTCGGCCCGAGCGGAGGCGCAAGTGCGCCCAGCGGACCGGTCCCGCCCGGCCGGTCGGCGGCCAACCGGTAGCGTTGACCGCGCACTCCCCACCCTCGCCGCACTAGGAAAGGCCACGCACCCGTGTCGCAGCCGAGCACACCGTCCCAGGAAACTGCGTCCACCTTCGGCGGGGCCACGCTCGCGCAGTACCTGTCGGATCTGGCCGCCAAGATTCCCGCACCGGGCGGCGGCGCCGTGGCCGCGCTGCATGCCGCGCAGGGCGCCGCGCTGGTCGCGATGGTGGGGCGCTACACGACGCGCGCCAAGGACGCGGAGAACCGGCCGGTGATCGACCGCATCATCGAGGCCGCCGATGCCGCCCGCGCCAGGGCGCTGGCCCTGGCCGAGGCCGACGCCGCCGCGTTCACCGCGGTCGGCGCCGCCTACAAGCTGCCGAAGACCACGCCGGAGGAGACCGACGCGCGCACCGCGGCCATCAACAGCGCCCTGATCGAGGCCGCGCGCGTGCCCGCCGCCGTGGTCGACGAGGCCGACGAGGTGCTTTCGCTGGCGACCGAGCTGTTCCCGATCGGAAACCCCAACGTAGTCACCGATATCGGCGCCGCCGCCGACGCCTGCCGCGCCGCGGCCGCCAGCTCCCAGCTCAATATCGAGATCAACGTCGCCTCGCTGCCCGCTGCGGACGGTGACCGGTTCGCCGCCGTTTTGCTGCGTATCGAGGAAATCGTCGCGCGCGCCGACGGCCTGCACGCCGACGTGGTGCACGCGGTGCGCGGCTAGGTCCCATTCGGCGTGTTTCCGTGCCGCGCGGCCGGGTATGTCGGCGAAAGTAGCTGACCGAGCCGAGGAGGTAGCCGTGCAGATCGGATACAAGCTGGCCGCGGAGGCATTCGGACCGAAAGAGCTTATGCGCCAAGCGGTTCGAGCGGAATCCGCCGGTTTCGACTTCGTCGAGATGAGTGATCACTATCATCCCTGGCTCGACGTACAGGGACATTCGCCGTTCGCCTGGACCGTGCTCGGCGCGATCGCAGCGCAGACCGAGCGGATCGGCCTGGCGACCGGGGTCACCTGCCCGACGGTCCGCTATCACCCAGCGATCATCGCGCAGGCCGCGGCGACGCTGGCGCTGGTCTCCGATGGACGCTTCACCCTCGGTATCGGCTCCGGCGAGCGGCTCAACGAGCACGTGGTGGCGAAGGAATTCCCGGATGTGCGCATCCGGCAGGAAATGCTGCGTGAGGCGCTGGAGATCATTCGATTGCTGTGGCGCGGCGGATACCAGTCCTACGACGGGCGTCACCTGTCGCTGTCGGACGCACGTGTCTTCGACCTACCCGACCAACTGCCGGTGATCGCCGTCGCCGCCAGTGGTCCGCCCTCGGCCCGAATCGCCGCCGAACTCGGCGACGGACTGTTCGCCACCGAACCGAAAGCCGACATCGTCGATCGGTACCGCGCGGCCGGCGGCGCCGGGCCCCGCTACGCGGAGGTCCCCATGGCCTGGGCCCCGGACGAACAGACCGCCGCGAAGGCCGTACACGAAACCACCCGCTGGGCACTGACCGGCTGGAAGGTGATGAGCGAACTCCCCAACCCCGTCAATTTCGATGCCGCCTCCCGCACCGTCCGCATCGATGACATCTTCGAGCAGTTCGCCTGCGGCCCCGACCCGGACCGCTACATCGAGGTCGCCCAACAATTCGTCGACGCGGGCTTCGACCACCTGGTCATGCAGAACGCGGGCCCGGACCCCGACGGCTTCATCGACTTCTTCCAGCAAGACCTGGAACCCCGGATCCGCCAGCTCACGCCCCGAAAGACGGTGAACGCCTGACGGTCATCGCGGAGCGCTGATATCTCCGAATCTCCTTGGCCGCAATCGGGGGGCGGGGGTGGGTGGGGTTTGTTCAGGGGTGGGGCGGGTAGGCAGCATAGACAAGGCAATGGTGGTCGATACGACCACAGAAGGCCTGGTCAGCCGGCAGATGGCTGATCTTGCAGGCCTGGCATGACAACTGCCTACCCACACCATCTCGGAGGGGTGGAGCCATGAGGCACGTAATGAGATATCTCTTCTTCGCGATCTTGATCGTTGCGCTGGGCGTGTTCGGCGCGGGTGCCGCGACATCAACGCTGGTCGGCACGCCACAGACGAACTCCGTCGAATCGATCGGACCCGCTAACGGCGCGGTGGTGGGTGTTGCCCACCCGGTGACCATCCGATTCGCCGCTCCGGTCGCCGATCGGGCCGCCGCGGAGCAGACCATCGACATCAAGGCCGCGGAACCACTGAACGGCACTTTCGCCTGGACGAGTGATCGGGAGGCGGTGTGGACGCCGACCGGCTTCCTGCCCGCCAACGCCAACATCACCGTCGGCGTGGGTAACACCCGCACCCAATTCCATACCAACGTAGGCGTTTTCGGTGACGCCAACATGTCGACGCACACCTTTACCCTGACCGTCGGCGGCATCCCGAGGACGATGCCCGCCTCCATGGGTAAGCCGGGTTACGAAACTCCGTCGGGCAATTTCCCCGTGCTGGAGAAGGCCCGCTCCGTCGTCTTCGACTCACGGACCATCGGCATCCCGCTGAGCTCCCCCGAGGGCTATGTGATCAACGGTGAATTCGCCGAACGCCTTACCTGGGGTGGCGTTTTCATCCACTCCGCCCCGTGGTCGGTCGAGGACCAGGGCCGGGCGAACGTCAGCCACGGCTGCATCAACCTGGCCCCGGAAAACGCTGAATGGGTCTACAACACCATCAGTGTCGGCGACCCGGTCTCCGTGCACTGGTAACAGCACCCGCGTGGCACCGCCCGGCAAGTTATCGTCGGCGGTGCCACTGGCATCACTAAGATCACCCCGCAGCTCCCATTCATGACATGATCGAGCGAATGGGACAGCAAGTCTCTATCGCTGAGATTCGGTAGGAGCTGACGGATGACGACTACACCTCGCGCGGACATCGACTTCGATTCGAACGGCACCACGGTGCGGGGTTGGCTGTATCGGCCGTCCACCACCGGCCGAGCGGTGCCCATCGTGGTCATGGCGCACGGGCTCGGCGCTGTCAAGGAAATGCGGTTGGACGCTTTTGCCGAGCAATTCGCCGCAGCCGGGTTCGCCGCTCTGGTCTTCGACTACCGGCATTTCGGTGCCAGCGACGGCGAACCCCGACAGCTGTTGAGCATCGGCCGCCAGCTCGCCGACTGGTCGGCGGCGATCGACTACGCTGCCACCCTCGACGGCATCGATCCATCTCGAATCGCCTTGTTCGGAACATCTTTCAGCGGCGGCCACGTGCTACGGGTAGCGGCACAGGACAAGCGGGTCGCCGCGGTGGTGTCCCAGTGCCCGTTCACCGACGGCCCCTCGTCCGCGCCGACGGTCGGACTGCGACCGCTGCTCACCATCGGAGTACGCGCGGGCTTGGATCTCCTCGCGACGGCGTTGCGTAGGCCGCCGGTCACCGTGCCGCTCACCGCCGAGCCAGGACAGACGGCGCTGATGAACGCGCCTGACGCCAAGCCCGGCTACACCGCCCTCGCACCGGCGGACTTCACCCACCCGAACGAAGTCGCTGCCCGGATCGGGCTCACCCTCCCCCTCTACCGCCCCGGTCGCAGCCTCCAGAAGATCAAGGCCCCGGTATTCCTCGGCGTCTGCCTCGACGACAGCGTGGCCCCGGCCCGCCGCACCCTGCGCTACGCGGCGGCCGCCGGACCCAATGTCGAGGTGCACGAATATCCGGCAGGCCACTTCGACATCTACGTGTCCCCGGATTTCGACAAGGTGGTGGCCGACGAAACGGCCTTCCTCGTCCGGCATCTCGACCCGAGCCGGGCCTAGGCAGCCGCGATCAGCGCCTCGTCGCGGGAGAGCAGCGACGCGTAGCGACCGCCGAGTTCCATCAACTCGTCGTGCGATCCGCGTTCGATGATGCGGCCGTGGTCGAGCACCACGATCTGGTCGGCGTCGCGGATGGTGGACAGCCGGTGCGCGATGGTGATCGTGGTGCGGTCGACCGACAACGCGTCGATGGCCTGCTGCACCTGCTGCTCGGTGCGGGTATCGAGGGCGCTTGTCGCCTCGTCCAACACCAGGATCGGCGGATTGCGCAGGACAGCGCGGGCGACGGCGAGCCGTTGCTTCTCGCCGCCGGAGAACCGGTAGCCGCGTTCGCCGACGCGGGTGTCGTAGCCGTCGGGCAGGCTCATGATGTGCTCGTGGATCTGGGCCGCACGGGCCGCGTCGTGCAATTCCTGTTCTGTCGCATCAGGTTTCGCGAAACGCAGATTCTCGGCGACCGTCGCGTGGAACAGGTAGGTCTCCTGCGACACGACACCGACGGCAGCGGCGAGATCGGCAAAGGACAAGTCGCGCACGTCCTTTCCGTCGATCCTGATCGCACCGGAGCTCACGTCGTAGAGCCGCGCTGCCAAATACCCCAACGTAGTCTTGCCGGAACCGGTTTCGCCGACAATCGCCAGGCTCGACCCGGCGGGCACGGTGATGTCGATGTCGCTCAGCACATCTCGATTACCCGCGCCGTACGAGAAGCCGACATGGTCGAACCGCACCTCCCCCGCGACCGTGCCGAGCGCGACCGGCCGCGCGGGTTCTTCGATATCGGGCTTCAGGTCCAGGTACTCGAAGATTCTGCCGAACAACGCCATCGAGCTCTGCACCTCGACGCCGGTGGACAGCAGCTGCACCATCGGCCGCAGCAGCGTCGTCTGCAACGTGGTGAACGCGACCAGCGTGCCGATCGAAACCAGCGGCTGCCCGGTCGCGACGGTGAGGCCCGCGGCCCAGTAGATGACGGCAGGCATGGCCGACATGACGATCGTGATGGTCGATTGCCGCCACCGCCCCGCCATGCTCGAGCGGATCTCCAGATCGACCAGCCCGCGCGACTCCCGCGCGAAACCGTCGACCAGTGCGGGCGAGCGCCCCATCGTGCGGCCGAGCAGGATGCCGCTCACCGACAGCGACTCCTCCACGATCGCCGACATTCCGGCCATTTTCTCCTGCCGCTGCGCGGTGATCTTCCGGCGTTCGCTGCCGACGCGGCGGCTGATCCACACGAAGAAGGGCAGCATGATCAGCGACACGATGGTCAGCCGCCAGTCGAGCACGATCATGGCGGTTACCGCCGCTACCACCGTGGTGAAGTTCGAGACCAGCGACGTCGCGGTCGAGGTGACCGTCGACTGCATGCCGCCGATGTCGTTGGCGATGCGCGACTGCACCTCACCGGTGCGCGTTCTGGTGAAGAAGGACAACGGCATTCGCTGCAACTGCGCGTATACGGCGGACCGCAGATCGTGCATCACGTCCTGGCCGACCGTGGTGGAGATGTAGGTCTGCAGCACGCCGAACACGCTCGTCAGCGCGGCAACGGCGACCATACCCGCGGCGAGCAGAGTCAACAGGCCGGTGCGCCCGTGCGGGAGCGCGTCGTCGAGCACCGCACGCAGCAGGAACGGCGTGGCCAGTGCGACGACCGAGGACAGACCGACAAGGGCGGCCACAAGGGCCAGCCGGGCCCGATAGGGCCGGAAGAGCCGGACGATCCGGCGAAGCTGATGTGGGGGCTGCAAAGGCGCCTCCTTCCGAGGGAACTACGTCATGAAACTGAGCATGGCTCATAATTGTTCCCAAAACAATGAGTTATGCTCAGAATCATGGAGTCCGCCGAGACCGACCTGCCCGAATTGTTCCTGCGCGCGGCCAAACGGATCCGGCGCAACCAGGTCGCCCGGCTCGCCCCGCTCGGCCTCACCCCCGCCCAGGCACGGGCGCTGCGGATCGTCGGCCACCAGCAGGAACCGCTGCGGATGACCGCGCTGGCCGACCGTCTCGGCATCGTCCCGCGCTCGGCCACCACGGTCGTCGACGCCCTCGCGGGCGCGGGCCTGGTGACTCGCGCGCCCGATCCCGACAACCGGCGCGCCACCCTGGTGACGCCGACCGAAGCGGGGCGGGCCGCTCTAGCCCGCATGTCGGACGCGCGCCGCGAGGCCGCCGAGGAACTGTTCGCCACCTTATCCGCCGAGCAACGCGAAACGCTGCGAGACCTGCTGGCCACCCTCGATTCCGCCGCCTGTTAGACCGATTCGACCGTTTGGCAATCCCCATCGGCAGCGCTACCGCCCGGTATCCCTAGGGCGTACCCGACTCTCGGCAAACGGGCAGTATTCTGCCCGGAGCGACAGCGAAGTCGGCTGGACATACGCGTCTACGCGTTGCTGCATTTCAGGAACGGTGCGGATAACCTGGCGATATGACCTGATGAAGGTGGGGCGATGGATCGACCGGAGATGGGCTCACGACCTGGATACGACTACGGGCGGGGGCCGCAGATGATGAAACGTGGTGCGCCGGAACAGCAGTACGCACCCGACGAGCGGTATCAAGGGGCCTATTCCGACTGGGTCGACCGGCCGTCCGCGGCGGAACCGGACTACGAACCCGAACCGGACTATGCACCGAACTACTTCGAAGACGAGTTCAGCGGGCTGATCGATCGGTCCAAGCGGCGCCGATCGGCACGCCGATGGGCGGTGCCGCTCGGCGCGCTCGGGATCGCCGCCGTGGGCGCTGCGGCCTTCGTGCTGTTCGGCGGTGATTCGGAACCGCCCGCGGCATCGAACACGCCGACCCAGATCGGCGCCGCGGCCTCCTCCCCCGCACCGTGCCCGGCCGAACGGGTCGGGAACCGGATCAAGGGCAACGACCCCGGCGGTTTCGACTCCGGCCCCGCCGCCATCTTCGCCTTTCAGCACGCGTACTACGTCGCGCGATCCGGTGACGAGGCGCGCGCCGCGACCACCCCGGACGCGGCGGTGGAGCCCGCGGACGCCATCCAGCGCGGCATCGACAGCATTCCGGCGGGTACCACCTACTGCGTCGCGATCACTCCTGGCGCGTTCGCCGGTCAGTACATGGTCGTGGTCACCGAGAACCGGCCCGGCCGCCCACCGGTCACGTACAACCCGCAGCTGGTCACCACCACCCAGGACGGCGACCGCACGCTCATCAGCGCCATCAGTCCCGGCCAATAGGTCCGGCGCTCAGGCGAATTCGTACTTGGCGACCGCTTCCTCGTCGAGTTCGATGCCGAGCCCGGGACGCGACGGCACCAGCACCTGGTTGTTTTCGTAGCGCAGCCGGGTCTCGGAGGTGAGCAGCTGTTCGAAGTTGTAGATGCCCTTCTCCAGCGCGAAATACTCGACGACCAGCGTGTTGGCGACCGCACCGCACAGGTGGACGTGCAGATTGTGGTGCCAGTGCGGCGCCATCCGCAGGCCGAAGGCGTCGGCGGTGTGCGCGACCCGCAGCCACTCGGTGACGCCGCCGACCACACCGGCGTCGGCCTGCAGGATCGGGGCCGCGCCCGCCTCGATGAGCTGCCGGAATTCCCAACGGGTCTGGTGTATTTCGCCGGTGGCGACCGGCGTGCGGATCTGCAGCGCGAGTTCGGCGTGCCCGGCGATCGCGTCCGGTGTGAGCGGTTCTTCGAACCACCACAGGCCGCGCTCGCCCGCCGCGCGCTCGAAAGCCTCGATGGCCCTGCGTGCTTCGGGAACCGAGCGGTAGGCGTTGTTGGCGTCGAGCGCGAGCCTGCCGGTGTCGCCGATCGCCTCGATCGCGGTGGCGACGCGGCGCGCGTCCTCGGCCACGCTCAGGCCACCGACCTTGATCTTGTGATCGGTGAAGCCTTGGCCCGCATTGAATTCGATTTCCTTGCGGACGGCATCGGTCCATTCGCCGTCGTCCGGGCGGTAGTAGCCGCCGGACGCGTAGGCGGGCAGCGGGGTGGTCGCGCCGCCGAGCAGGCTGGCCAACGGCAGCTCGGCACGTTTCGCGCGCAGGTCCCACAGCGCGATATCGATCGCCGACAGGGCCCGGATCACGGCGCCGCGGCGGCCGGCGAGCAGTGCCTCCTGATAGGCCAGGCTCCAGAGTCCGTGCACGTCGTTGTGGTCGGCGCCGAGATAGACCGGTGCCAGCACGTCGTCGATCGCGCACTTGGTCAGCGTCCCACCGCTGGTTCCGGCGTAGGTGTAGCCGAGGCCGGTCGCGCCGGTGTCGTCGGTGACCTCGACCAGCACGTAATGGCGATCGGTCAAGTCGCGGTTGGACATTCGGGTCGGCTTGTCGACCGGGATGCCGACGACGCGGGCTCGGATTCGGGTGATGGTCATCGACTGCTCCTCGCGGCTCGGGCGGTGCGTACCGCCTGGATATTGGCGAATTCGGTGGCGCCGTAGCTGCTCAGCTCCCGGCCGTGCCCGCTGGCTTTGACCCCGCCGACGGGCAGGCGCGGGTCGGATTCGGAGATGCGGTTGATAAAGACGGATCCGGCGGCGACCCTGGTCGCGAGTTGCTCGACCCGGCCGAGGTCACCACCCCAGATCGAACAGCTGAGGCCGTATGCCGAGGCATTGGCGGCGGCCAGCGCGGCAGCCGCCGAACCGACCGGCAGCACCGCGCCGAGTGGTCCGAATGTTTCCTCTTGGAACGCAACGGAGTACGTGTCCGGCACCTGGACGATAGTCGGCGTGAACCAGGCGCCCGGCCCGGAATCGGCTGCGCCACCGACCAGTACTTCGGCTCCGGCGGCCATCGTCGCGGTCAGCTGCCTGCGCAACTCGTCGCGCAAGTCCGCGCGCGCCATCGGTCCGATGTCGGTGCCTGGCAGTGCCGGATCACCGACAACCAGCTTGCCGAGCTCGGCGATCATCGCCTCGGTGAAATCGGAAAAGATGTTCTGTTCGACGATGATTCGTTTCGCGGCGATACAACTCTGTCCGGTATTGAGGAACCTGGAACGCACCGCAGCGGCCGCCGCCTCACCCACGTCCGCGTCGGCCAGCACGATGAACGGATCGGACCCGCCGAGTTCGAGCACGACCTTCTTGACCGCCCGCCCGGCCCTGGCACCGACGACGGCGCCGATGCGATTGCTGCCGGTGAACGCCACCGCCGCAATGCGGGGATCATCGATGAGCGGGCCGATCCGCTCCGGCGACAGCAGCACACTGGTCAGCACCCCGGTGCCGCATACTTCGTCGAACAGCCGCTGCACCGCCAACGCGCAACCGGTGACATTGTCGGCATGCTTGAGCAGCACGGTGTTGCCGATCGCGACCGCGGGCAACATCGACCGAAACACCTGCCAGAACGGATAATTCCACGGCATGATCGCCAGAATCACGCCCAGCGGCCGGATTCGGATCTGTCCACCGTCGGGGAACACATCGACCGCTTGCGGCACAACGAGATCGGCGCCACGGTCGGCGTAGTAGTCGCAGGTGAACGCGCACTTCTCGATCTCGGCGACGGCCTGGTCGATCGGTTTACCCATCTCGGTGGTGATCAGCGAAGCCAGCGCCTGAGCGTCGGCACGCAGTCGCGCGGCCAGCAACCGCAACCGGTCGGCGCGGTCGGTGACGGGTTCGTCAGCGGCTCGGCGGGCCGCGACGACAGCGCGGTTCAGCAGCGCGGATAACTGGTGATCGGGAGTGAAAGGGTATGTCTCGATGGGGTTTCCGTCAGCGGGATTGATCGTCGTGATCATCGACTCGCCACCTCGGTGGCGCGCGACGCCAGCCAATCCTGGAAGCGCCGTCCGATGATCACCGGGTTCTCCAGCAGCTTCGGCACGCCGGTGGCATTCCCCACGGCGATGCGCACATGCAGGAACACCGGCCCATCCAGCGACAGCACTTCCGTCAGCCGGGCGGCGAGTTCCTCGGGATCGGCGGCGCGGCGCACGGTCCAACCCGCCGCCGTCGCCAGCTCGCCCAGATCAATTCGAGAACCGTAGGTCGGCAAATTGGCCGTCGCGCCGTAGACACCGTTGTCCAGCAACACCAGCACCAGCTTCGACGGCCGGAGAAACCCTCCTGTCGCCAGCACATTCGGGTTCATCAGCAACGAACCGTCACCCTCGATCGCCACCACCTTCGGCACGTCCGTGTCGGCGATACCGAGCGCGACCCCGGTGGCAACGGAACCGGCCAAGCCCATGGCGTCGAGCAGATACAGATGATTCGGACCATCCGCTACCGCTGCCAGTTCTCTGCTCGACGCGGCACAGGTCACCACCACGGGCAAGTCGCCGGTCTGGGCGGCGATAATGCGCAGTGCGTCAATGCGTTTCACGATCACGCCGCCTTACCGTCGGTCGCCCAGAAATGCGCGAGCACCACCACGGGCCGAAAGGTCATGCGCGCGTGCACTCCCGCCTCGGTGACCACTGCCGCCCAGTCGGCGGGCCCACTGCGCCGGTCGATTTCGAAGAACGGGATCCCGAACTTCTCCAGTACGCCAGGCACGTGCTGACTGAATGTGTGGATCATCGAGTTGTACTCACCGAGCCCGCCGCGGGTATTCGCCACGATCAGCATCGGCAGCTGATAGGCCACGTTGAAGGTCGTCAGCGCGGTCAGCGCATTACCGAAACCGTTGTCCTGCATGACGATCGCGCCGAGCTTTCCGGTCAGCGGTAGCGCGCCGAGCAATCCGGCCGCTTCTTCCTCCCTGGAAAGCGGAAACACCCGCTCGGAGATGCCCGCGTCGCCGCCGCTGGTGTCGACCAGCGCGGCGATGACGGGTGCCACGCTGACCGATGGCACGTACCCGACCAGATCGACCTCCGCCGCCCAGATTCCTCTGGCGACCGACGTCGCATACGAGTTGGAATTCACCGAATGTCCCTTCGCCGGACCAGCTGTCTAGTGACAGCCCACTTGGTGTCTGAAACATACTACCCATGGCTAGTAGCATGCAACACTCAAATATGGTCGAGAGGGATGGGATTCAGCGGGACTGTCAGTACACGACTTGGTCGCCCTCGGGAACGGACACCGAGACCCACCGGCGCCATTCCGCGACCAGGCCGCGATTGTCGTCGCTGCTGTGCGCGACCAGCAGATCACCCGACCGCACCAGGTGCTTGCGCATGGCCCGCTCGGCCGCGACGCCGTCACGTTTACGCAGCGCGTCGATGATGTCCCAGTGGTCCTTCAGCGCGGTGTCCACCGTCTGATATCTCGGCACACTGTGCCTGCCGTCGAGAGACAAGGTCTGCCGTAGTTCGTTGACCACCTTGGCCAGCCGGCGATTGCCGCTGGCCTGCAGGATCAGTTCGTGCAGGCGCTCATCGGCGGCGAAGTATTCGGCGCCGCCGTCGGCGGTGCGCTCCATGATCCGGTACTCGGCCAGCATCGCCTCGTCGTCGCGGCTGGTCATCACGGCCGCGGCGCTGCGACAGGCGGGCGGTTCCAGCAGCACCCGCAGGCTGCAAAGGTCGACGATGCCGCGACCGTCCTGCCCGAGTACCCGCGCGCCGCGGTTGCGTTCGATCTTGACCAAGCCCAAGTCGGCGAGCTTCAGCAGCGCCTCGCGCACCGGCGTCCGCGAGGCACCGAACCGTTCGCCCAGCTCACGGGACGAGTACAGGATGCCGCGCTCGAGCCGCCCCTGCCGGATCGCGTCCCTGATCTCGGCGGCGATCTGCTCGGACTTGCTGTCTACCGCATCCTGCGACAAGGCACCTCTTCATGGACCGAAAAGCGACGGGAAATCGCCCGTGGCACACCGTCCCCGGGCGATTCCCCAGCATAGTCGCTCAGGCGGTCGATACCGACGAGGCGCGGCGCTGCCTGGACCGCGCGGCAATAGCGCCGATCACAATCAGTGCGCCCACGTTCGCCAGGATCATCACGGCAATGGCGAAACCGGTGCGCCCGCCGGAGAAATCCTTGATCCAGCCGAACGCGTACGGGCTGACGAACCCGGCCGCGTTGCCGAGCGAATTGATCAGCGCGATACCGCTTGCCGCACCCACACCGGCCAGATAGGCCGTCGGCACCGACCAGAACAGCGGCTTGGCCGTCTGCGCCGCCATGGTGGCCACGGTGATCGCGGCGAACGCCAGCAACGGCGAGCCGAGGGCGAGCGCCGTGACGAGGAACGCGACCACGGAGATCGCCAAGGCGACCAGCACCGGTCGCGGCGAACCTTCGGTGCGTACCAGGCGCCCGGTGACGTACATACCGATCGCGGCCAACAGGAACGGCACCGCCGACAACCAGCCGATCTGCGTGCTGCTCAACCCGTTTCCGACCTCCTTGACCACCGTCGGCATCCAGTAGGCCAGCGGGTACGCCCCGCACAGCAGCAGGAAGTAGGCCAGACACAGCGCGATCACCCGCTTGTTCCGCAGTGCCGCCCGATGACCGGCCGGGGCCGAGCGCGCGCGTTCGGCGTGTTCGGCCTCGAGCGTCGCCATCAGCCACGCCCGCTCGCTCTCGCTGAGCCACTTTGCCTGCGCGGGTGTTTCGGTGAGCGCGAAGAAGAAGACGACGCCGAGGATTACCGCGGGAAGTCCGCCGACGATGAACACCCATCGCCAGCCGTCAACGCCCAGTGCGCCGTCGAAGGTGTCGAGGATCCACCCGTTGAGCGGACTGCCGAGCACGCTGGCCACCGGGATCGCCATCATCACCGTCGAAATGACCTTGGTGCGTTGGGCATTGGGGTACCAGCGGGTGAGATACACCAGGATGCCGGGAAAGAAGCCCGCCTCCGCGACGCCGAGCAGGAAGCGCAGCACGTACACCATCTCGACGTTCGCGGCGAACGCGGTCAGCGTGGCGATGATGCCCCAGGTCACCAGGATTCGGCTGAGCCAGATCCGGGCGCCGACCTTCGTCATGATGATGTTGCTGGGTACCTCGGCGAGCACGTAGCCGACGAAGAAGATGCCCGCGGCGAACCCGTACTGGGTCGCGCTCATCCCGAACGTCTCCTCCATGCCGAACTTGGCGAAGCTGATATTGATCCGATCGATGTAGCTCACGATGTAGCCGACCATCAGCAACGGGACGATCCGGCGGGTGATCTTCCGGATTGTGTTCGCCTGCAGCACGTTCCCCTCGGCACGGGGAATCGAACGATCCATCTCTTTCCTCCACAGCACAGAGCCAGCTGTGATGGCATGTCACCCGTGTAAGTAACATGTCCCACTTAATGAGTGGCATGCTACTCATGCTGTGACGCGGCGCACAAGGGCTTCGCGGAGGTGGCAAGGAGAGGAAAAGTGCGGCCGACCCGGATAACTTCCGGACCGGCCGTAGTCGGGTGCGAGGTTCTCCCCCGCAGAGGGTCAGCGTCGAGCGTTCTCCGCGGCCACGACGACGTGCCGCATGAGCAGGGCGGTGGTGACGGGGCCGACGCCACCGGGGACGGGGCTCAGGGCGGCGGCCTTGCCGCGCACGGAGTCGGCCTCGACATCGCCGACGATGCCGCCGTCGGCGGACTCGTTGGTGCCGACGTCGACGACGACCGCACCCTCGCGCACGTGCTTGCCGGTGACCAGGCCGATGCGGCCCGCCGCGGCAACGACGATGTCGGCGGCCGAGGTGACCGCGGGCAGATCGGTGGTCCGCGAGTGGCAGACGGTGACCGTGGCGTTTTCGGCGAGCAGCAGCTGGGCGAGCGGCTTGCCGACGACGTTGGAGCGGCCGACGACGGCGACATGCCGACCAGAAAGCGGAATGTCGTGGTGCTTCAGCAACTCGACGACCGCCTCGGAGGTGGCAGGCACAAACCCGTCGAGGCCGGAGGCAAGCAGCCCGAGCGACAGCGGGCTCACCCCGTCGACGTCCTTGGTGGCGGCGATCGCGGAGCTGACATCGTCGAGGGTGATGCCCGCGGGCAGCGGTGTCTGCAGCATGATCGCGTCGGTCGCGCTGTCCGCGCTGCGCGCTTCGAGTTCGGCGCGGATCGTATCCGCGGTCGCGTCGGCACCGAGATCGACCGTGTCGCAAGCGATTCCGAGTCGTTCGGCGGCCTTGCGCAGCGAGTTCACGTACCAGGCGCTGGCCGGGTCGTCGTTCGCCACGATCAGGGCCAGGCGCGGCGCGGCGCCAGCCTCGGTACGCGCGGCGGCGCGCTGCTTGGTGTCGGCGTTGATGGCGGCGGCGAGTTCCTTGCCGGTCAGCGAAGCGGTATCCACGCTGTCACACATTAATGGCTCCGCGGCCGTGATCCGTTCGCAGACCGCACCTGGGCCCGACCAGGCTCCGCCCGGTTTGTCCCGATGCGGCAAATAGGCCGCAGAATCCCCCCGGCTAATACGTGATTTCGAGATCACTCGGCCGTATGGTGATGACTGCTTGCCCACGGCTAACTGCCAGCACGTGCCCAACCCGTTTCATGCCGAGTATCAGCATCGCGGAAAGGTGTCGACTGTAGTGAAGATCTCGAGGCACTGGAAACATCTAACCGCGACCGTGTTCGCGGCGCTCACCCTGACCGGCCTAGCCGGTGTCCCGGCCCACGCGGCCGGGGAAACCGACGCCCTCTACAACTCCGCCCAGCGCAACTTCACCGACGGCAATGATGTCGCCGGTCGCGCCGACCTGCGCAACCTGATCGGCGCCGACCCCAACGACGCCGAGGCGCTTTCACTCCAGGCCATCTGGTCGCACTACGCGGGCGACCTGCCCGCCCTCGCCGACGCGATGGCGCGGCTGAACGCCGTGGACCCCGGCATGGCGGCGGGCACCACGCACGTGCTCAACGCGATCGGCGCCGCGGTCGGCACCCTGCCGAATCCGCTGCCCGCCCTGGTCGGGCCGCAGACCGGCATCGTCGTCCTCGGCTACGGCTTGCTGCCGGACGGCGCACTGCGGCCCGAACTGGTGAACCGGCTGACGGCCGCGTGGCTGCAATCGATCGCCTCGCCTATGTCGCCGATCGTGGTGACCGGCGGCAATCCGCAGAACGGCATCACCGAGGCGGACGCGATGGCGGGCTGGCTGATCGGTCACGGGGTGCCCGCATCCCGGATCAGCGTGGAGAGCCGGGCCGGATCGACCGTGCAGAACGCGCTGTTCAGCACCAAGCTGCTGCGTGATGTCGGGGCGACGAGCGCGGTGGTCGTCACCTCGCCCAACCACATCCGGCGCGCCGTCGCCGACTTCATCGTGGCGGGCACCACGGTGGTCGGCGCGACGACCTCGCTGGAACAGCTGGTCTCCCAGTTGCCGCCGCCGGCCAAGCAATCCCAGCGGGGCATCTATCTGGACGCCACCCGGACGTTCCAGTTGGCCACTTCGCGCTGAGTTCGGTGCCCGGAATCCGCCCGACGACCGTGCGGATTCCGGGTGAGTGGCGACCGCCGAGACCGACGTCACCCGAAAATCCGCTGGCAGTGCCGGGTGCGGGCACGGCAGTATGGCTGGCGATGATGGCAGCAGGTAGTACCGAGGTGGTCGCGACCCTACGCGCGGCGGGTTGCGTCTTCGCCGAGGACGAGGCCCGACTGCTCACCGCCGCTGCCACGGAGACCGGAGCGGATCTCGACACCCTGGTCGCTCAGCGTGTCTCCGGTACGCCACTGGAGTACCTGCTCGGCTGGGCCGAGTTCAACGGCCTGCGGGTCGCGGTCGCGCCGGGCGTATTCGTGCCACGTCAACGCACGGCATTCCTCGTCGCGGAGGCGGCGGGCTTGGCTCGCGCCCGCGACCGCCATTCGGTGGTGGTCGACTTGTGCTGCGGCACAGGCGCATTGGGCCTGGCGCTGGCCACGATCCTGGCCGCCGAGCACACCCCGGTGACCCTGGCCGCCGCCGACATCGACCCCGTCGCCGTCGACTGCGCCCGCCGCAACCTCACCCCGCTCGGCGCGCCGGTCTACCAGGGCGACCTGTTCGACCCGCTGCCCGCCGAGCTGCGCGGCTGTATCGACATTTTGCTCGCCAACACCCCGTACGTCCCGTCCGAGATGATCGCGCGGATGCCGCCGGAGGCCCGCGATCACGAACCGCGCACCGCGCTCGACGGCGGACCCGACGGCCTGGACATCTTCCGCCGCGTCGTCGAGGGCGCCGAATCCTGGCTGGCGCCGGGCGGTCACCTGCTGGTCGAATCCAGCGAGGCGCAGGCGCCGGTGGCGGTCGCGGTGCTGGCAGAGCACGGGCTCATCGGCCGGATCGCCGAATCCGACGAGCACCACGCCACGGTCGTCATCGGCACCCGGCCCACCCGGTCGCTCAACTACTTCTTACGGCCGGTGAATTCTTCCATCGAGCGGTAGACGCCGACGCTGTTGAGGAACAGGTCGCGAAGCTTGATGGGCAGGATTCCGGACAGCGCTTTGTTGAGGCGGGAGGTCCAAGGCAGGATCACCAGCGGCGTGCCGTTCTTCATTTCCCGCCAGGACGTATCGACCACCTCATCCTGATCCAGGATCGGAGTGAACAGGAAACCCTTTGCGCCGTCGAACATTCCGGTGTTGATGTACGTCGGGCAGACCGTGGTGACCGTGACGTGGTCGTGGCCCGCCTGCTCCAACTCGATGCGCACCGAATCGGACCAGCCGAGCGCCGCCCACTTCGACGCCGCGTAGACGCTCATCCGCGGGTTCGAGACCAGACCCGCGGAGGAGGCGATGGTCAGCACCCTCGCCTGGGTCGAACCGGCCACCATGGCAGGCAGGAATTCGAGGGTGACGTACATGGGGGCGTGCGCGTTGATCGCCATCGTCTTCTCGATGTCGGCGCGGTTCTCGGTCTCCCAGAAGTAGCTGTTGCCGCGCACGATGCCCGCGTTGTTGACCAGGATGTCGATGGTGCCGACCTCGGCACGGACCGATTCCGCCGCCTCGGCGATGGCCTCCGGCACGGATACGTCGACCACGAAGTGGTGAATGTTGCCGCCGCGACCGGTGAGCTCGGCGGCGGTGTCCTTCAGCGCGGCTTCATTGATATCCCACAGCACGACGGCGGCCGCACCTTCACGCACCGCGCGCTCGGCGAACAACTTGCCGAGGCCCATCGCGGCACCCGTCACCAGAACCTTCTTACCCGCAACCGTGTCGAGTTTCATCCGTCCCTATCCCTGTCGATTCGCTGAAAGTTACTTCTGCCGCAGTGTTTTCATCAGGCCGAAGTAGAAGGTCATGGTCTTGGCCCACAGTTCCTCGGACATGCCGGGCAGCGGCGCGATCGGCAGCACCCGCTGCACCGCGATGGTCTGGGTGTCGATGTACTTCAACAGTCCCTCGGGTCCGTGCCTGCGCCCGGTGCCGGAAATGCCGAGCCCGCCGGACGGCGCGTCGGCACTCCCCCATGCCGCGATGAAGCCCTCGTTGACGTTCACCGAACCGGCGTTGATCCGCGCCGCGACCTCGCGACCACGGGCGATGTCCTTGGTCCAGACGCTGGCATTGAGGCCGTACGCGGTGTCGTTGGCCTGCTCGACCGCCTCGTCGTCGCTGCCGACCCGGTAGATCGAGACCACCGGACCGAAGGTCTCCTCGCGATACACCGTCATACCGGGGCGCACGCCACTCAGCACCGTCGGCTCGTAGAAGTACGGGCCGAGATCGGGTCGAGCCCGGCCACCGGCGAGCACCGTCGCGCCCTTGGCCACCGCGTCGTCGACATGTGCACGGACGGTGGCCAATTGGCGCGGGAAGGTGAGCGAACCCATGTCGCTGTCGTAGTTCAGCCCGCCGCCGAGCGCGATTCCCTCGACGTGCCCGATGAATTCGGTGACGAACTGGTCATACACCTTGTCGTGCACATAGATTCGCTCCATCGATTCGCACAGCTGCCCGGCCGAGGCGAAGCAGGCGCGGATCGCGATCTTCGCGGCCCGGGACACATCGGCATCGGCGAGCACCACGAGCGGGTTCTTGCCGCCGAGTTCGAGCGAGTAGCCGATGAGCCGCTCCCCCGCCTGCTGGGCGATGGTGCGGCCGGTCGCGCTGGAACCGGTGTAGTCGACATAGTCCGCGCGTCCGATCACTTCATGACCGATCACCGAGCCCCGCCCGAGTACCGCCTGCCACAGCCCGCGTGGCAGCCCAGCGCGTTCGGCGGCGTCGATCGCCCACAGCGCGGTGAGCGCGGTCTGGTTGTCCGGTCTGGCCACCACAGCGTTGCCCGCGACCAGGGCGGGCAGTGCGTCGGAGGCGGCCAGCGCGAGCGGGTAGTTCCACGGCGAGATCACCGCGACGACACCCTTCGGCCGGTGCCGCACGTCGACTTGGGTGAGCACCGGCAGCACGCCGCGCGGCTTCCGGGTGGCGAGCAGCCTCGCGGCGACCTGCGCGTAGTACCTGGCATTGACCGCGACGTCACCGACCTCGTCGAAAGCGTGTGCGCGGGACTTGCCCGTCTCGGTCTGCACGATGTCGAGGATGGTGTCCTGCTCGGCGAGCACGATGTCGTGGAAGCGGCGCAGCACGGCGGCGCGCTCGCGCATCGGCCGGCGCGCCCACTCCTGCTGCACCGCGCGTGCCGTCGCGAAGGCCCGCTCGATATCGGCGGTCGCGGACTGTGGCAGGTCGGCGATCTTGCGCCCGGTGGCCGGCGCGAACACCTCCACGGAAGGCGCGCCACCAGCCACCGCCCGGTCCAGGAGCGGCTGGACCAGCGACGACGGCAACGCGTCTGCGGTGGTGAGCTGGGAGGCGGTCGTCATTGTCGGCCCTCTCGATCGGACGGTCGGACGGGCCGGAAGCACGTCGTCCATTAACTGAACACTAGTGTTAGATTAATGGGCGTGCCACGTCTCGTGTCAAGCTCTTCGTCATGGAACACAGACATGACCGGCTGCTCGCTGTGAGGCAGCACCATGTCTGCGGCGCGGCGCGGTGACCGAGGCGACCACCCGGCGGGGCAGGCCGCCGCAGACCCAGGAGCAGGCCGACGAGGTCCGCGCCAGGATCGTGCTCGCCACCGCGGCGGTATTCACCCGCAACGGCTCGCGCGGGCTGAGCGTCGCGCAGATCATCGAGCAGGCCGGATTGGCGCGGCCGACCTTCTACCGCTACTTCGGCAATGCGACCGAGCCGCTGCACGTGCTGCTCAACACGTCGAACGACGGCTTGGTCGACGGCATCCGGGTGGCGCTGACCGGTACCGACGAACCGGTCGAACTCGGCATCCGGCTGATCGACGCCTACCTGGCGTGGGCAGGCGGGCACGGCGCCATGCTGCGCCCGCTGTTCGCCGAACTGCACGACCCCGCCTCGCCGGTCTCCGCGTACCGGGAACGGGCGCTCGATGATATCCGCGCCCTGGTCCGTTCGACCTTCACCGAGCTGGGCCGCCCCGTCCCGAGCCCGCTCGATCTCGATGCCGCACTGCACGTCTGCGAATACGTGGTCTACCGGATCTCCGCGGGCACCGAGCCCGGCGTCGAACCCGACGCGGAAACCGTTGCGGCAGCGCGCCTCACGATGATCCGCGTACTACTGACCACCTTGGGCACCCGCACCGACATCGAATACGCGATGAACCTCCCCGGCATCTTCCCCGCTCCCTGAAGTCAGCCGCACGCCTTACCGAAAGGGTGTGCACACCCACTGCCTCAGCCGCACACCCGTTCACGAAGGTGTGCGGCTGCCAGAAGGGGTGTGCACACCCTTTCCGCACGTGGACTCGGCGAGCGACGTTGGTCGCCGAGTTCACAGGTCTATGTCGAGTTCCGTACCGCAGGCACGGGATACGCAGGTCAGCATCCCGTGGTCGCGGTCGGCGTCGAGGAGGAACCGGTCTCGGTGGTCGACCTCGCCGCGGAGGACGTCGACCCGGCACGTGCCGCAGAAACCCTGCTGGCAGGAGTAGGCGACGCCGGGCAGGACCCGCCGGATCGCGGCCAGCGCGGACTCGTCGGACGCGACATCCACCTCGATCCCACTCCGGCGCAGTCGGATACGGAACGGGGCACCGTCACGCACCGGGACCGGCGAGAACCGCTCGGTGTGCAGCGATGCCGTCGGGTCGTGCAGCGACAACACCTCGCGCGCCGCCGCGGCCAATGGTGGTGGGCCGCAGACGTACACGGCGGCGCCGGTCGGTGTCTGCTCGAAGATCATCCTCGGGTCCGGCATGCCGAATTCGTCGTCCGGACGCACCACCACGTCGCCACCGGTCAGCCGCGCCAACTCGCCGAGGAACGGCATCCGCGACCGTGAACGTCCCAAATACATGAGCCGCCAACGCTTTCCGGTCTGCTCAGCGGCGGCGACCATCGGCAGGATCGGCGTGATCCCGATACCACCGGCGACGAACAGGTACTGCGGCGCCTCGATGAACGGAAAGGCATTGCGCGGCCCGCGAACCGACAGCCGGTCACCGACCCGCAACCGCTCGTGGACCTCCCGCGATCCGCCACCCCCATCGGCGATGTAGCGCACGGCGATCCGGTACTGCCGACGATCGGCCGGATCGCTGGTCAACGAGTATTGGCGCTGGCGTCCCGATGGCAGCACCACGTCCAGGTGCGCACCCGGCGTCCAGGCAGGCAGCAGCCCGCCGTCCGGGTCGCTCAGGATCAGGCTGACCACCTCGTCGGCTTCCGACTCGATCCGATCGATCACGACCGCGAACTCGTACCCGGTGTGCCGGACCGGCTGTGGCGGCGAAAGCAGTTGCGCCGCATCACCTTCGGCGAAGACGCGCTTGTACGCGTCGGCCGCCGAGGCGATCAACCGCAACCCAGGGCCCGGCCGATAACCCGCCTCGGCGGCCGTCATGCGACCGCCGTCCGCGCCGCGGGCGACTGCGCGAGGTAGCGCAGTGCGTTGTCCATCGGACCCAGCTGCGAGGGGTGGAACCCCGGCCGAAGGTACCGCGGGATCTCGGTGAAGAAGGTGGTGAAGTTCGGCACCACTCCGCGCAAAGAGGCGCTGGCCAACTGTAGTGGCCAGAATCGTCCCTTGTGCGGGGACGGGTCCTTGTGGAACAGGTATCCGCCCGAAATGACGAACAGCACAAGCAATCCCGTGCTCGCGATCAGTGCTTGCCGCGCCTTGCGCACGTACCCACCGTCGACGTACATGTACGCGTCGTAGACCACGCTGCGGTGCTCGACCTCTTCCGCGCCGTGCCAGCGGATGAGATCCAGCATGGCCGGGTGCATTCCCTTCTCGGCGAGCGTGTCGTTGGTCAGCAGCCATTCGCCGATCACGGCGGTGTAATGCTCCATCCCGGCGAACAGGGCCAGCCGCTCGCACAGCCAGGCGTGCTCGGCCCGACCGGAAAGACCGTGCTCGCCGAGCACCCGATCGACCAGCCACGCAACACGTTCCACCATCGGGCCGACGTCGAGACCGAGCCGCTCCAGCTGCCGTCGCGCCTGCTCGTGCGAACTCGCGTGCATGGCCTCCTGGCCGATGAATCCGCGCACCTCCTCGCGCAGCCGCTCGTCCTCGATCAGCGGTAACGCCTCGGCGAGCGCCTGCGCCATCGCCCGCTCCCCCTCGGGTAACACCAGGTGCATCACGTTGATGATGTGGGTCGCCATCACCTCGCCGGGGATGTAGTGCATCGGCACCGTGTCGAAGTCGAAGCTGACGTCGCGCGGGTTGATCGCGTGCGTCTGATCGGCATAGACAGTAGAGCCCATCTCGCATCCTCATCTCTGCTCGGCGAAGCCCAGATCCTGGCAATCTATTGGTGACATCAGCTGCTGTCAACATCGCCCGATGTCTACATCGGCGCTGTGAGAAGATGGCGCCATGGTCGCCGAAGAGGACGGGTCCATCCCGGGCATGCGCCGCTGGCGCGGACGGTCACCCGCCGATCGGGTCGCCGGACGCCGTGAGCAGCTGATCGAGGCATGCACCGAGTTGATGGGCACCGTCGGCGCCGCCGAGACCTCGATGCGCGGGGTGTGCAGGCAGGCCGGGCTGACCGAACGCTACTTCTACGAGAGCTTCCCGAACCTGGACGCACTGCTCATCACCGTGCTGGACACTGTCGTCCTCGGTGCACGGGACCGACTACTCGATGCGCTACCCACGGCGCCGATCGAACGCGACGCCATGTTCCGCCACCTCGTCGGCGTCTTCACCGACTACCTCGTGGCGGATCGCCGTCGCGGCCGGATCATGTTCGTCGAATCGCAAGCGACGCCGGTGCTCATGCCGCGCGCCATGGAACTGATCGGGCTGTTCACGGCGCCGATCGCCCTGACGATCGGCGCCGGTGACTACTCGAATCCCACCCCGGACGAGCACGACAACACCCTCAATGCCAGCGCCATCTTCGGCGCGCTTGCCTACCTCTACCGGCCCTGGCTGGACGGCGAGATCCCGGTCTCCCGCGAAAGATTCGACGAGCACGCCGCGACCGTGCTGGAACACATTGCCCGGGCCCGCTCCTCGGTGAACACCGGAGCCTAGGCGGCGTAGCCAGACGCTCAGTCCCGCGCGGCCACTCGCTCGATCTGCCCGGCCCGCTCGAAGCTCATCGCGTCGTCGGCGATCGACCCGTGCCGCAAGGTGACCAGGTCGCGCAGGTAGTTCATCCGTAGTCGCCACGGCGCGCGGTCACCCTGGATCGGGAACTGGTTCGCGGCGCGCTGCACGTAGCCGGGATTGAAGTTGAGGAACAACGATTCGACGCCGACGGACGGGTCCCGCACCGGCATACAGCGCACATAACCGTGCGCGTCCATGTGCCGCAGCAGGCGAACCACATACTCCGACACCAGATCAGCCTTCAGCGTCCACGAGGCATTGGTGTAGCCGAAGATGTAGGCGAAGTTCGGCACATCCGACAGCATCATCGCCTTGTAGGCCATGCGCTCCGCCAGTCGCACCGGCTCGCCGTCCACCACGAGGTCGATGCCGCCGAACGCGACCAGATTCAATCCCGTTGCGGTGATGATGATGTCGGCGTCGAGGGTGGCACCGGAGGCCAGCCGCAGGCCGGTCTCGGTGAACGTCTCGATCCGGTCGGTGACGACCGCCAGCTTGCCCTTGCGGATGGCGCGGAAGAAATCACCGCTCGGCGCCAGGCACAATCGCTGGTCCCACGGGTTGTAGCTGGGTGTGAAATGGGTGTCGATGTCGTAGCCCGGCGGCAGCCAGCGTTCCTGCCAGCCGCGGATGCGTTTGCGCACGCTCGCCGGATAGCGTTGGCTCAGTTGGTAGAACGCGGTGGTCACGGCCACATTCTTGGCGCGGGCCAGTGCGTAGGCGGCGCGGGGCGGCAGGCGGCGGCGCAGCTTCAAGGCGAAATCGTCGCGGGCCGGCGCGGAAATGATGTAGCTCGGGCTGCGCTGCAGCATGGTCACGTGCGCGCCCTGTTCGGTGAGCGCGGGGCCGAGCGTGACAGCGGTGGCGCCACTGCCGATGAGCACCACCTTCTTGTTCGCGTAGTCCAGGTCCGCGGGCCAGAACTGCGGGTGCACAACGGGTCCGGTGAATCGGTCGGTGCCGGGGAAGTCGGGGACATAGGGCTCGTCGTAGCGGTAGTAACCAGCACAGGAGAGCAGGAATCCGGCGGTGAGCGTGACGGTGTCGCCGGTGTCGGTGCGCTCGGCCAGCACGGTCCACCGATTATCGGCCGAGGACCATTCGGCGCGCACCACCCGATGCCGGAAGCGGATGTGCCGGTCGATGCCGTTCTCCGCGGCGGTTTCCCGCACGTAGTCGAGGATGGTGTCGCCGTCGGCGATCGATTTCTCGCCCAGCCACGGCTTGAATCGGTAACCCAGGGTGTACATATCGGAGTCGGAGCGAATTCCGGGGTAGCGGAACAGATCCCAGGTGCCGCCGATTGCCTCGCGGCTCTCCAGGATCGTGTAGGTCCGTCGCGGAAAGGCCCGCTGTAGGTGATAGGCCGCGCCGATGCCGGACAACCCGGCCCCCATGATGAGCACATCGGTGTGCTCGACAGCGGTAGTCATCGCTCTCTCCTCGGCTCGTCGGCAGGCTGACCCAGCTTATCGACCCTGGCGGTATTCGGACGTAGCCGCGTGGCCGACCGCGTCGTGTCGACCGGCCCGATCGCCCGGTCCGCGCGGGTTCGATTCGCCCGCAACATAGTTGAGTGTTGTACGAAATGGCCGCGCCGAGCGGTAACGAACGACATTCCAGTGCACGACTCGCAGTGAACTCACTCACATCACCGTGGCGCGCCACCCATTGTTCCCGCGCGACGCTCTGTTAGCCACCGATTCGCCAACTCTGGGCCGGAGCGTCAGTCCCGCCCGCCCGCCCTGCGCGCGCGCCAGACCTGAAACCCGTTGGCAACCCGTCGTATTCAACCGAACCCGCCGGTTCGAGCAGCCCATAGCCAGCCGATCACCAGTTAGTGATACCTCACGAAACATGTACTTGTGCACAGTCGATCAGTGCAACTTCTGCGCCATAGGCGTTTCTAGTTACCGTCGGGTAGTGTCCGTCGCACCGACGATCAGAGACGATCCGGGACGTTTCTTTCCACGATTTCCAGGAGCGCGCGTGTCGCATTCTCGATTCGAATCCATCGGCGCCTATCTGCCTTCGAATATCGTCACCACCCAGGAGTTGCTCTCCCGGTTGAAGGAACCTCCGTCTTTCGATCTCGAAAAAATCACGGGTGTCAAGGAACGCCGGGTGCACGACACCAGCCCGGAGAACTACGAAGACTCGTTCGCGATCGCCATGAAGGCCGCCGAAGACTGTCTTTCCAGGTCGCGCTACGAAGCAGCGGAGCTGGACGTGGTCATCTCCACCTCGATCACGCGGAGCAACCACGCCACCCGCATGTACATGGAGCCGTCCTTCGCGGGTTCGATAAGCCGCCTTATCGGGGCGAAGAACGCCATTACCTTCGACGTTTCGAACGCCTGTGCCGGAATGCTCACCGGCACTTACATTCTGGATCGGATGATCCGCTCCGGCGCGGTACGCAACGGCATGGTGGTCAGTGGTGAAGCCATTACCCCCATTGCCGATACCGCCGTTGCCGAGATTTCCGAGAAATACGATCTGCAGTTCGCGTCGCTGTCGGTGGGCGACTCGGGCGCCGCGGTCGTGCTGGACGAGGCGGTCGACGACAACGACAAAATCCACTACATCGAGATGATGACAGCCTCGGAGTACTCGCACCTGTGCCTCGGCATGCCCAGCGACAAGAGCCAGGGTGTTGCGCTGTACACCGACAACCGCAAAATGCACAACGAGGACCGGTTCCTGTTGGGCACCAACAGCCAGATCAACTACCTCCAGGCACAGGGCCGCACCTTCGCCGACGAGAAGTTCGACTACGTCATCCACCACCAGTTCGGCGCGGCCGCGATCCCGTGGATGAACGCGATCTGTGAGCGCGAGTTCGGCACCCCGATGCCGCCGGATCTGCGGGTCATCGAGAAGTACGGAAACACCTCGACCACTTCGCATTTCATCGTCCTGCACGATCAGCTCAGCGAGCAGAACATCCCGGCGGGCTCGAAACTGCTGATGATTCCCGCCGCCTCCGGCATCGTGACCGGCTTCCTGTCCACCACCATCTCGTCTCTGAAGGTCTGAGGTCAGCCATGGGCGTTCGCATCAAATCGGTCGGTATCAGTCGCGACACGCAGAGCAGTGTGGAGAACAGTGGTCGTGCCGCGAAGCAGAGCCTGGAGCGGGCCGGGGTTCGTCCGGACCAGGTCGGCGTGCTGATCAACGCCGGTGTCTTCCGTGACTCCAACACCGTCGAACCGGCTGTTTCCGCGCTGATCCAGAAGGCGGCGGGCATCGGCCTCGAATACGCCAAGGACGACCCGCGGACCTTCTCCTTCGACCTGATGAACGGTGCCACCGGCGTGCTCAACGCGGTCCAGGTGGCCACCGCCATCCTGGCAACCGGCAGTGCCGAGCACGTGCTCATCGTCGCCGGGGACGGTCACCCGTCGATGACCCGCTCGGCCGCCACCGACGACTTCCCTTACGCCACTTCGGGAGCCGCGCTGCTGCTGGAGCACACCGACGAGCCGGACGGCTTCGGCCGGGTGCACACGGTGAACGGCGAGGGCACCCCCGCGGTCGAGGCCTATGTCGACACAGCCACCATGGGCAGCGTCGGACGCGGGGTGATGACGGTCGTGCGCGAGCCGGACTTCGCGGATCGGCTGCTGAGCGTGGCGATCGAGGCGGCGCGGGCCGCGCTCGCCGAGTCCGGGCACAGCGACCTGGCCGGTACGGCGCTCATCGCCTCGACGCCGACCGCCGAGTTCCCGAAGCAGCTTGCGGATGCCCTTGGCATCAGCCAGAATTCGGTGCGCACGCCGGACCTGGCCGACGGCGACCCGCACACCGCGGCGCTGCCGCAGGCCTATGACCGGGCGGTCGTGGCGGACACCATGAAAGAGTTCACCCATGTGCTGTTCGTCGCGGCGGGCGCTGGCCCGTCGGCGGCGGCGGTGTTGTACCGGTTGCCCGCGTTCGCCGGGGCGGTTGCGTGACGTCGGCAACCTACTGGGCGGCCATCGACCGGTTCCGTGCGTTCGCGCGCACGGAACCGGATCGGGAAGCGGTGATCTATCCCGACGCGACGAAATCCGCTGACCTGCCGACCTATCGGCACGTCAGCTACCGCGAGCTCGATGACTGGTCCGAGGCGATCGCCGAGCGGCTCACCGCGGCCGGCGTCGGGGCGGGCACCCGCACCATCGTGCTGGTGCTGCCGAGCCCGGAGTTGTACGCGATCCTGTTCGGGCTGTTGAAGATCGGCGCCGTGCCCGTGGTGATCGACCCGGGCATGGGCTTGCGCAAGATGGTGCACTGCTTGCGCGCGGTCGAGGCGGAAGCGTTCATCGGCATTCCGCCCGCGCACGCCGTGCGGGTGTTGTTCCGGCGCAGCTTCCGCAAGGTGCGCACCACGGTGACCGTCGGCAGGCGCTGGTTCTGGCGCGGCGAGCGGCTGGCGGCCTGGGGTACCCGGCCGACCGGCGTCGCGCCCGAGCGCGTGCCCGCCGCCGCGGACGATGTGCTCGTCATCGGATTCACCACCGGCAGTACCGGACCAGCCAAAGCGGTCGAACTGACCCACGGCAACCTCGCATCGATGGTCGAGCAGGTGCATATGGCCCGTGGCGAGGTCGCGCCGGAGACGTCGCTGATCACGTTGCCGCTGGTCGGGATTCTCGATCTACTGCTCGGATCGCGGTGTGTGCTACCGCCGTTGATCCCGAGCAAGGTCGGCTCCACCGATCCGGCGCATGTCGCGCACGCCATCGAGAAGTTCGGTGTGCGGACGATGTTCGCCTCGCCCGCTCTGCTGATCCCGCTGCTGCGCCATCTCGAGCAGCACCCGATCGAGCTGAAAACCTTGGGCAGCATCTACTCCGGTGGCGCGCCGGTGCCGGACTGGTGCATCGCCGGGCTGCGCGAGGTGCTGGCCGAGGACGTGCGGATCTATGCCGGGTATGGCTCCACCGAGGCCTTACCGATGTCGCTCATCGAATCCCGGGAACTGTTCGACGGTCTGGTCGATCGGACGCACCGCGGCGAGGGCACCTGCATCGGACGTCCGGCCGACAAGATCGAGGCGCGAATCGTCGCCATCACCGACGACCCGATCCCCACCTGGACGCGAGTCGCGGAGCTGGCCGGTGAGCTCGAAAACTCACGCGGCATCGGCGAACTCGTCGTCTCCGGCCCGAACGTCAGTACGCACTACTACTGGCCGGAGGAGGCGAACCGGCAAGGCAAGATTGTCGACGGGGACCGGATCTGGCATCGCACCGGCGATCTCGCGTGGATCGATGCCGAGGGCCGAATCTGGTTCTGCGGGCGCAAGAGTCAGCGAGTCGTTACGGCGAACGGCCCGATGTTCACCGTCCAGGTGGAGCAGATCTTCAATACCGTTGCGGGGGTGGCGCGGACGGCGCTGGTCGGCGTCGGTGCGCGTGGGGCGCAGCGACCGGTGCTGTGCGTCGAGCTGAAGCCCGATGCCGACGCTGCGACCGTCGAAGCCGCATTGCGGGCTCGGGGTGCGGAGTTCGATCTCACCCGGCGGATCGCCGATTTTCTGGTTCATCCTTCGTTCCCGGTCGATATCCGGCACAACGCCAAGATCGGGCGGGAGCAGCTGTCGCAGTGGGCGGCGAAGCAGATCGGAACGGACGCGCAGCGATGAAAACAACGGCATTGCGGGCGATTCCCGTTCTCGGCTGGTTGTACCTGGTCGGTGGGATTGTGGCGGTCGCGACGGATCGGGTGCCCGAAAGCCGGGTGCTGCGCGCCGCGTGGTGGATCGACGCATTCCTCAGTGTCGTGGTGCACGCGGCCCAGATCCGGCCCGCGCTCCGTGCGGCGGCGGGTTCCGGCCGCTCCCCCATCGAGACCGCCGTATTGACGCAGATCTTCGGAATGACCTGGTGGCGAACGCAGGAGAAGCGATGAGCAAGGTGCTGGTAACGGGTGCGTCCGGGTTTCTCGGCGGCGCGCTCGTGCGCAGGCTGGTCCGCGACGGCGAGCACGATGTGTCGATTCTGGTGCGGCGCACCAGCAATCTGACCGACCTCGGCGCCGACGTCGACCGGGTGCAGCTGGTCTACGGCGATCTCACCGATCAGGCGTCGCTGGTGCAGGCAACCAATGGCGTGGATATCGTGTTCCACAGTGCCGCCCGAGTGGACGAGCGCGGAACGCGCCAACAGTTCTGGGACGAGAACGTGCGAGCGACCGAACTGCTGCTGGAGGCGGCGCGGCGCGGCGGCGCTTCCCGGTTCGTCTTCATCTCCAGCCCGAGCGCGCTGATGGACCGCGACGGCGGCGATCAGCTCGACGTCGACGAATCGATCCCCTATCCGCAGCGCTACCTGAACCTCTATTCGGAAACCAAGGCGGCCGCGGAACGCGCCGTATTGGCCGCCAACACCACCGGTTTCACCACTTGCGCGCTGCGGCCGCGGGCGATCTGGGGTGCGGGCGACCGGTCCGGGCCGATCGTGCGGTTGCTCGGCCGGACCGGCACCGGGAAACTGCCGGATATCTCGTTCGGTCGCACGGTGTACGCGTCACTGTGCCACGTCGACAACATCGTCGACGCGTGCGTAAAGGCGGCCGCCTCGGATGCGGTGGGCGGCAAGGCCTATTTCGTCGCGGACGCCGAAAAGACCAATGTGTGGGAATTTCTCGGTTCGGTGGCGGCAGGTCTCGGCTATCAACCGCCGACCAGGAAGCCGAATCCCAAGGTGATCAACGCGGTGGTGGCCGTGATCGAAACCATCTGGCGGATACCGGCCGTCGCGACCCGCTGGTCGCCGCCGCTGTCGCGCTACGCCGTCGCACTGATGACGCGCAGCGCGACCTACGACACCACCGCTGCCACCCGCGACTTCGGCTACCGCCCCATCGTGGACCGGGACAGCGGATTGACCACCTTCCTCGCGTGGCTCGAAACGCAAGGCGGGGCCGTCGAACTCACTCGAAATCTGCGCTGAACTCCAGCACCAGTCGTTACCGGAGGCCCATATGAACGCAGCATCGCGCAGTAATCCCGTGCGGGATGATGGCCGGGATACGGGCTTGCCCGACACCGTCTTCCGCCGGAAGATCTCGCCCACCGAACGCCTGTACTTCTTCACCAGGGAAGTGTCGCCGCCGTTTCTGATGCACCTCGTCGTGCACGGCAACGGCATCCTCGACCCGGACGCGTTGCAGCGCGCCGTGGAGGTGGCCGCCGCGGCGAATCCCGGCGCGCGGCTTGTCCGGGACGGCCGGTACTGGGTGGACAGCGGTGTCGCCGCCAAGGTGCGGGTGGTGCCGGGATGGACGCTCGACTACGCCACGCTGGAAGACGACGCGGTACTGAACAGTCCGATCGGCCCCACGCCGGACCGGACCACCGAGGTACTGCTGCTGACGGGTGCCAAGACCACCGTCGTCTTCCGGGTCTTCCACGGCGTGATGGACGGGATGGGCATGCGGATGTGGGCGGACGACGTGTTCCGCGCACTGCGCGGCGTGGCGCCCGTCGGTGCCCCCGATCCGATCGCCGACGCCGAATTGGTGGCGCGGGTGGGTGCGCCGGGCAAGCAGACGCTGGTGCTTCCGGTCTATCCGGCGGCGACCGGACGTGGCCGCCAGGACCCGAACGCGTCGCGATGGTTATTGCGGCACCGCACCATTCACGCCACCGGTAAGGGGATGGTCGCGCGGGTCTCGGCGATCCTCGCCGAGGCGGCCGGAACCAAGTCCCGTTTCATGGTTCCGGTGGACCTGCGCAGGCACGACCCCGCGCTGCGGTCGACCGGGAATCTCGCGCTGCCACTGTTTCTCGACGTCGCGCCCGGCGAGAACTGGGAGACGGTCAGTGCCCGCATGCGGGCCGGGCTGCAGCAGAAGACCGAGTTGAACCAGCTGGACAACGGCCGCCTATCGAAGTTCCCGCCCGCCGCGGTGCGCGCGGTGCTGCGGGCGAGCAACTGGCTCGGTGCCAGGTACAACCGGAACATGGTGTCCGCCACCGTGTCGCACATGGGCAAGTTCGATCTGGACGAGATGGCCGTGCCCGGGTGGACACCGAGCACGATGCGGGTGCTGCCGCAGCACAGCGGCGCGATGCCGTTGCTGTTCGGGATGGTGGAGTCGCGCGGTCAGATCGAGCTGACCGTGTCCTGTCGCAATGGTGCGGGTGTCGAGCCGCGACTGGAGGCCCTGCTCGACAAGATCGCCGCCACCTTGGAGGCCGATCTCGCGCCGCATGATTCGCCCGCCCGATGACTGCGTGGGCACGGTTCGTCATCGCCCGCCCGCGCACGGTACTTGCCGTCGTTGTCGGCGTCATGCTGTTGTTCGGGTTGCTCGGGGTGAACACCGCCGACAAGGTCAGCGCCGCCGGATTCACTGACCCGCACAGTGAATCGGCAGCGGTCGACCAGCTGGTCCGCGAACACTTCGGCCCGCAAACCCCCGACGCGGTAGCGCTGTACACCGCGCCGGAAGGCCAGACCCTCGACGACATCGGTCCACGCGTTCAGGAGTCGCTGGCCCGGATCGATCCCGCGCTGTTGCAGCGTCCGATCGAAACCTATTGGAACAGTGTGCCGCCGCGTAAGCAGTTCCTGCGGTCGGCCGACAACCGGCAGGCACTTGCCGCGGTGTTCCTCGCGGGCGACGACAATCGGCGGGTCACCGCCTACCCGGATATCCAAGCGGCGCTGAAGGTTCCGGGCGTCGAGACGAAACTCTCCGGCTACAGTGCGCTGGCCACCCAGATCAACGGTCAGTCCCAGCACGATCTCGTGCGCGCCGAATCCCTCTCGCTGCCACTCACTTTGCTGATCCTGGTGCTGGTGTTCGGCGGCGTGGTCGCGGCGTCACTGCCGGTCGCGGTCGGCGTGCTCGCGGTGCTCGGCTCGATGGGCACCATTCGGCTCCTCACCGAGATCACCGAGGTGAGTACCTTCGCGGTGAATATCGCGTCACTGCTCGGGCTGGGCATGGCGATCGACTACGGCCTGTTCCTGGTGACCCGATTCCGTGAGGAACTCGCGGGTGGGCGCGGTGTCGAGTCCGCCATCGAACGCACCTGCGCCACCGCGGGCCGCACCGTCGCCTTCTCGGCGCTCTTGCTGATCTGCGCGTTCGCAGGCACTTTCGTCTTCCCGCAGGCCGTGTTGCGGTCGCTCGGTCTCGGCGCGATCGCCGCGGTCGCGCTCGCCGCCGGGCTCTCGCTCACCGTGCTACCCGCCATGTTGGCGCTGTTCGGCGCTCGAATCGGCAAGGCGGGCAGCACGGATCGGACCGAGCGATTCTGGAGCCGCGTGGTGGACGCGGTACTGCGCAGGCCGGGCACCGTCACCATCGTGGTCGGCGCGGCGCTTTTGCTACTTGCCGCGCCGCTCACCGGCGTCCGACTCGGCGACATCGACCATCGGGCGTTGCCCGCGGGCAACGAAATGCGCACCACGGTAGAGGAACTCACCGCGGGGTTCCCCGCGGCGAGCAGCGGTGTCACCGCTGTGCTGCGTGGCGTCGACGGACCACCACAGTCGGGGGCCGTCGACGCCGCGAGCACCGCCCTCGGCCGGGTCGACGGCGTCCGGCAGGTGCTCCAGGTGGGCCGTGCCGAGGACTTCGTCGTCTTCCACGCGTTCCTGGATGCCACCGACCGCAGTGAAAAGGCCACGGCGACCGTCGAAAACATCCGTGCCCTGACTCCCCCGGACGGCACGATGCTGCGGATCGGCGGCGACACCGCGGCCACCGTCGACAGCGTCCACTCCATCGTTCATGCCATGCCGTGGATGATCCTGGCCATGGTGACGGCGACCGTGCTGCTGCTCGCGGCGGCATTCCGGTCGATCGTGTTGCCGCTCAAGGCGGTCGCGATGGCGTTCCTCAGCCTCGCCGCCACCTTCGGCGTCCTCACCTGGATCTTCAACGACGGCCACCTCGCCGGCGCCCTCGGCATCAGCCCCGGCCCGCTCGCCGCGGGCATGCTCGTCCTGATCATCGCCGTCGTCTTCGGCCTGTCCACCGACTACGAGGTCTTCCTCCTCTCCCGGATGGTCGAGGCGCACAACGCGGGCGCCGACACCGCGACCGCCGTCCGCGTCGGCACGCTGAAGACCGCCCGCGTGATCACCGCCGCCGCGACCCTGCTCGTGATCGTCACCGGAGCCTTCACCCTCTCCCCCTTGACCCCCATGCGCTTTCTCGGCCTCGGCATGATCATCGCCCTGCTCATCGATGCCACCCTCGTCCGCATGCTCCTGGTCCCCGCCCTGGTCAAACTCATGGGCCCGGCCAACTGGTGGACCCCGGGCCCGCGCCGCCGCCTGATCCCCGCCACCGTCGAACACGTGGACCAGGCGGCCCGGATTTCCTAAATGTCCGCGAATGTCCTATTTGCGGAATAATTTTCATACCGATCGGTCGCCACGCCGCCGTGAAGATTGCAATAGCTCGGACCACTACCCAGGCTTAGCTCCCATGTCCGCCGCCTGCCCCTCCTGCTCCTGGCCATCGCCGATGCTCGTCTCCTCGCGCGGGGCGGTGCGCTATTTGCGCTGCGTGTGCGGAAGATTCCTGGTCTCACATGGCGGCGGAGTGCATCTGGTGGCCGGTCGGCGGGCCTGCGGCACAGCGGCGGTGGCCGAGCACCTGGAGCTGATTCCGCTTCCCGAAGGATGATTCGTACGGGGTAGCCGTACGGGTTCACAGGCCGTGGCGACGGTCGGCCGCCACCAATTCGGCGAGCCTGGCCTCGTTTTCGGACGAGAACGGGTTCCGGTATGCGGCGACTGCTCGGTCGATGTCCTCGGTGATCAGGTCGGCGTTGAGCTGGGCTGCCGCGAAAGCGCCTGCCGCCGCGGCGCTGCCGACCTGGGCGAACAGATCGGTGATATTGCCCGCGACCCAGACGCCGGGCACCTCGGTCCGGCCGGTCACCTCCGAGGGGATGTGTTGCCCCATCCCCGAGGGGTGTTCGACAGGCCGGAGTCCAAGCGCCGCAAGGAAACCGGCACGCGCCGCCATCCGCGCCACCACCGCCAGCGCCTGGCGGGCAACCACCCGGCCATCGCTCATCCGCAGACCTACGAGGCGGTCGTCGGCGACTTCCAGCGCCGCCACCTCGCCCTGCACCACGGTGATGCCGCGGGCAGCCAGCTGCTCCGCGTCCTCGCCGGTCGGTGCCGCCATGGTGTGTGTGAAGAGTGTGACGTCGGCGCTCCACTGCCGGAACAGCAACGCCTGGTGCACCGCCATCGGCCCGGTGGCCAGCACGCCGATGGCCTGGTCGCGAATCTCCCAGCCGTGGCAATACGGGCAGTGCACGACGTCGCGTCCCCATCGAGACCGCAATCCCGGTATCTCGGGTAGCTCGTCGACCAGCCCCGTGGTGACCAGCAATCGACGCGCGCGGACCGACCGGCCGTCGGCCAGCGTCACGGCGAATCCATCGCCCGCGCGAACTACCGTGTCGACCTCGCCGGAAACCACCTGGCCGCCATACCCGCGGACCTCTGCCCGTCCGCGTTCCAGTAGCTCGCCCGGCGGGATCCCGTCCCGGGCGAGCAGTCCGTGCACGCCGTCGGCCGGGGCGTTGCGCGGTGCACCCGCGTCGATCACCAGCACCGACCGGCGAGCTCGGCCGAGCATCAGCGCCCCGTTCAATCCCGCGGCGCCACCGCCGACCACCACCACGTCATAGCCATCTTTCAGCTGTTCGGTCACGTTGACCACCTCCGCCACCACCATGCGGGTGGGCCGGTCGTATGTGCAAACTTTGTTGCCGATCTGGCAAGCTGTTCTCATGGACGACGACCTCGATCAAGCACTCGACGCGGTCGGGCCGCGCCTGCGCGCGCTGCGCCGACAACGCGAAACCACGCTGGCCGAACTGTCGGCGGCCACCGGAATCTCGGTGAGCACCCTGTCCCGCCTCGAGTCCGGCGGTCGCCGGCCGACCCTCGAGCAATTGCTCCCCCTCGCCAGAGCCCACGGCGTCACCCTCGACGAACTCGTCGACGCCCCACCCACCGGCGACCCGCGGATCCACCTGCGCCCCGTCACTCGGCACGGCATGACCCATGTGCCGCTGACCCGACGCGCCGGTGGCATCCAGGCGGTCAAGATGGTGATTCCAGCCACTCCCCGCCCGAAGGAGCCGACCCCGCAAACGCACGAGGGCTACGAGTGGGTCTATGTCCTCAACGGCAAACTGCGGCTCGTCCTCGGCGAGCGCGACCTCGTGCTCGCCCCCGGCGAAGCGGCCGAGTTCGACACCCGCGTACCGCACTGGTTCGGCGCCGCGGGCACCGACGGTGTCGAACTACTCTGCCTCTTCGGCAAACAGGGCGAACGCGCACACCTGCGCGCCCGCCCGAAATCGCGGCGCCAACCCGAAGAGCTCGACTGACCCTCGCCGAAAATCGGTCGAGCTCGACGCGGCGTCTCGGTAGGGTCGCTGTCGTGGAGTGATGACGATGCCGAGTGCGCCCGCCGAATAACGCTGCCCCCGTTGTGGTGCAGCGGCCAGCGGTGCTGCCCGTATCTTCCACCATCCGCTCCTACCCAGGAGAACCCATGACCGACAAGAACTTTCTCACCCATGTCGCCGACCAGTTGGCCGCTCTCCCCGGCGTTGACGCCGTCACCCTTGGCGGATCTCGCGCCGAGGGCACCCACACCCCGGACAGCGACTGGGATTTCGCCGTCTACTACCGCAAAGATTTCGACCCCGCCGACCTACGCGAAATCGGCTGGCCCGGGGAGGTTTCCGAACTCGGCGACTGGGGCGGTGGCGTCTTCAACGGCGGAGCCTGGCTCACCATCGACAACCGCCACGTCGACATCCACTACCGCGACCTCGACGTAGTCGAACACGAACTCGCCGAATCCGAACAAGGCCGCTTCCATTGGGAGCCACTGATGTTCCACCTGGCAGGCATCCCCAGCTACCTGCTGGTCGCCGAGTTGGCCATCAACCAGGTCCTGCACGGCACGCTTCCGCGCCCCACCTACCCCGAGGCGCTACGCGAGTCGGCCCCACCGATCTGGCGGAACCGAGCAGCCATGACACTCCACTACGCCAAGGGCACCTACGTTCCCCGCGGCCAAGCCACCGAAGTGGCAGGTTCGCTGGCCATCGCCGCAATGCAAACCGCCCACGCGGTCTTGGCCGCCCGCGGCGAATGGACCACCAACGAAAAACGCCTGCTGCACCGAGCGGGACTGCGCGGCATCGACACCATCGTCGCCGAAATGGGCTCGGACCCAAGCTCCTTGCAGCACGCGGTTATCGAAGCGGAAGCACTGCTCGAGACGGCGACCCTGCCCTGAGGAATGGCGCGCGGGGAGGCAGTTCACTGCTCAGGGGCGACGATTTCTCCGGTGTCGACGGCACGAACGAGGATTGCTTCGACCGGGCACGAGTCGGCGGCGTCGATGACGAGATCGTCCGGGGTGACGATTTCCGCTGTGGGACTGGAACGGCCGTCGATCAGGGTGAAGTGTTCCGGGGCCAGACCGGTGCACATGCCTGAGCCCAGGCAGGTGCTTCGGTCGACCTCGATTCGCCAGTGTTGCTCAGCCATGCGAGTTTCCCCCTACCAGGTCACCGGAAGAGCTTTCGGGCCGCGCACCAATAGACCGGTTTTCCACGGCACCTCCTCGGCCGGCACCGCGAGGCACAGCGTCGGGAACCGCAGCAGCAGCGAGCTCAGCGCGACCTGAAGCTCCAGCCTGGCCAGTTGGGCGCCGAGGCAGTGGTGCACGCCGTGCCCGAACGCCATGTGCGGGTTGCTGTTTCGGGTCAGGTCCAGCTCTTCGGGGTGGTCGAAGACGCCTTCGTCGCGGTTGGCGGCCTGGGTGTTGACGATCACCGCTTCACCCGCCCGCACGGTGACATCGCCGATCGGGACATCCTCGGTGGCCACCCTGGCGAACGCGCCGCCGGAGCCGAGTTGGACGTAGCGCAGCAGTTCCTCGACCGCGCCGGGCACCAGTTCCGGCTTGTCGCGCAGCAGTTCCCAGTGCGTCGGCTCGGTGAGCAGGAGGTAGGTGAAGTTGGCGATCTGGTTGGCTGTCGTCTCGTGGCCCGCGATGAGCAGCCCGATGCCGAGGTTGACCAGCTCGTCCTCGCTGAGCCGGTCGTCGTTGTCCCGCGCGGCCACCAGCGCGCCGAGCAGGTCGTCGGTCGGTTGCTGCCTGCGCTGCGCCACCAGCTCGGCGAGGTACGTCTCCAGGGCGGTCCGCGCGTCGGTGATCTGTTCGGGGGTGTGCGCGGTGGTGGACAGCACGGTGTCGGAGAACTCACGGAACCGGTGCTGGTCTTCGGTGGGAATGCCGAGCATCTCGCAGATCACCGTGACCGGCAGCGGGAGCGCGAGGCTCTGCACCAGATCGGCTACCGGGCCGGACGCTTCGATCTCGGCCAGCCGCTGATCGACGATCTGCTGGGCGCGCGGGCGGAGCTGCTCGACCCGGCGAGCGGTGAACGCCTTGGCTACCAGCTTGCGCAGCCTGCTGTGCTCGGGCGGGTCCATGCTCAGCAGGGAGTTGCGCGCAGCGGGCTGTGGCGTGGTTCGCGGGATGTCCTCGCGTTCCACGGTGGCGGCGCGGCTGAACCTCGGGTCGGCGAGCACCAGTTTGGCGTCCGCGTAGCGGGTGACCAGCCAGCCCTCGCCGCCATAGGGCAGCCGGACCCGGGAGATCGGTTCCTCCCGGCGCAGTTTCGCGTAGAGCGGGTCCATATCGAGGCGGACGGGTTCACCGAAAGGATATTGGCGCACCTCGGTTTTCACGGTCATGCGAGTTCCCTTCGCCGACGCCGACTGGCGTGGTAGCGATGTAAGCAATCGCTTACAAGTCTCAATGTTAGGGAGGTCACAACGCCTCGTCAACGGCCGGATTCCGTTACGGCGGTGGGAAATTCACGTCCACATCGGCCAACAGCACCTGGGCCGCACGCAGCACATGATGGGCAACCGTCGCCGGATCGGCGCTGGCCAGCGGCTCTCTGCGGTGCACCGAGCGCATCAGTCCGATGCCGAGCAGCCAGGCGAGCAGCAGGTCGGCACACAACTCGCTATCGGGATCATCGGTGAGCGAGGAAAGCGCGCGGACATACTCGTCGCCCAACTCGCGACGGATCGCCGACGCACCCTCATCGTGTCCGCTGGACCGCAGTGCGGCCTGCAACCAATGCCCTTGCGCCTCCGCTCCGGTCGGCTCGAGCGCCCGCGCCAGCAGCCTGCCGAGCAACCCGTCGACCGGCCCCTCGTCCAGCACCCGCCGCCCCTGATCCGCGATCGCCGCGCGAAACAACTCGTCCTTGCTACCGAAGTACCGGAACAGCAATGCCTGATTCACCCCGGCCCGGCCGGCGATGTCGCGCACCGTGGCGCGCTCGAACCCGCGCTCGGCGAACAATTCCTGCGCCGCCGCCAGGATCGCGGCCCTGGTAGTCACCGAATCTCGTTTTCGGCCCACCGGTTCGTTCTCACTCGTCATGCATCCTCCGGTTGCCGAGCTCCGGAAGAGCAGCGTAGAGCAGTGGCTATGGTCGCGTTTCGGGTTCAGGCACCGAGGGCGCGGGCCAGGTGCGGCCAGGAGTCGTGCAGATCGGTCTCGAACTGGCCCCAGGTGTGTGCGCCTTCGGGGCGGTTGATGTGGGTTGCGGGGAGCCCGAGTTGGGCGAGTCTGCCCGCGAACGCCGCGGTGCACGAGCTCGCGATGGCCTCGATCGGCGGGAACGGCAGCCCGCCCTCGTCGATCGCGCCCGGCGTGCCGGTGGCGGCGGACAGGTAGATCGTCTTTCCGGCCAGTGCACCCGCATTGGCGAACGCGTCGTGGGCGCGCCAGATCGCGTCGCCGGGGGCGCCCCACATGTTCATCGTATTGCCCCCGCCGCGCCCAACCTGGGCGTTGACCATCGCCACCCCGAGGGGATCCGAGGTCCACGGACATCCGCTGTACGCCGCGACGGCGCTGTACACGTCGGGCGCTTGGATCGCGAGGTCGACCGCGGAGGCCGCACTCATCGACACTCCGGCGATTGCGTTGCGTCCGGTGGAGTTGAGCTCCGCGTCGAGGACACCCGGGAGTTCGCGGGTGAGATAGGTCTGCCACCGGTTGCGGCCGACCGCGGGGTCGTCGGCGATCCAGTCGGTGTACATGCTGTACGCGCCGCCAACCGGCATCACCACGTTGACGTGCTTGTCGGCGAAGAATTCCCGGACATCGGTGTCATCCCACCAGGAGATGCCGTCCTGACCACCACCGATGCCTGTCAGCAGATACAACGTGGGTGCGGGACCCCCGGTGGCGCGAATCACCCGGTTGGTGATCACCCGATCCATCGAGGGTGAGTAGACATCCATCCGCGATACGGATCCCCCCAGCGACGCCTCCTCGACCACCCGCGCACCGCCCGGGTTCGCCGCCGCGGGACAAACGGACAGAACAGAAACCACCAGCGCACCGACCAACGAAACCAAATATTTTGAAGCCGCCACAATTCCGTTATACCGCCCAAAGATCAACATCAAACCTTAAGCAAAGGACCAAGTTTCGGGTCTTGACAGGACAGCCATCCAGGTCTCGACGGGTAGCGTTCGCCTCGTCGTCGCCGCCGGATTTCGATGAAGCGACACGAGCAGCGGAAACGGATGCGCGCCGAAGGCCGGAGCCGACGGCAGCCCCTGATCCGTTTCGCGGCGCGCCGAACGATCAACACCGGGTTGCGCGTCGAGCCGCCTAGGCGCGTCGCCCGGAATCGAAGGGAAAAAGGTAGGCTTGCGCCGCGCTAGTGCTGTCGGCTGTAGGCCGGTAGAGCAGTGAGCGGAGAATGCTTTTGCACACAATCCGCCCGCCCGCGTTAACCATGCGGCGAGCGCGCATGGAATGCTGTCCACTGAGTCCTTCTTTTTTGCAACATTTCTGTGGACTGAACAATCACCGAGTAAGAGGAGAAAATATGACACAGGGCGTCGTCAAGTGGTTCAACGCGGAGAAGGGGTTCGGCTTCATCGCGCAGGACGGCGGCGGTCCCGACGTCTTCGTCCACTACTCGGCTCTCGGCGGGTCCGGGTTCAAGTCCCTCGATGAGGGACAGCGTGTGGAGTTCGAGGTCGGCCAGGGCCAGAAGGGTCCGCAGGCCACGGACGTCCGCGCCATCTGATCAGGCCGGATTGACGCTCCTCCCACTTTTCGGGTGGGAGGGGCACACCTGCCGATGCAGGCGCGAGACGGTCATTGCCTCCAGCCACAACACTTTGCGTGTGAGTTGTCTCACATGATTGTGTATTCTCCTCTGACAAACTCTGGTCGACGACCGGGCGAGCTGTCTCGTCGCGTTCTCGCAGCTCAGATTCCCAGGGGCAGAAGGAGTTCGGCGGACTCCAGGTCCAGCAGGGCCCGTTTCGCGGCGAGTCCGCCCGCATAGCCGGTGAGCGAGCCGTCCGCACCGACGACTCGGTGGCACGGGATCAGGATGAGCAGCCGGTTACGGGACAGTGCGCCGCCGATTTTCCGCGCATCCGCCGGGCCACGACCGAGGGCACGGGTGAGCGCGCCATAGGTGATCGTGTGGCCGTGCGGAGTTGTCGTTTCCAGAGTTTCGAGGACTCGGCGGTCGAAGGCGTTCATCGCAGACCGATCGGTGGGAACAGTGAATTCGTGGCGAGCACCCGCGAGGTAGCCGTCGATCTGGGTGATCGCGGTGACGAGATATTCGAGCGCGCAAGAGTTTTCGGCAATCGGCGGCGACGGGGCGTCGTCGGTGAAGACGACCATGGTGATGCCCTTCGGGCTCGCCTCGATGCGCAGGTTGCCCAGTGTCGAGGCGTGGACTGTGCGAGCGGCGGGGATCTGCATGATGTGCTCCTGTTCGGCGATCTTGTCACCTGGTAGACGCCGACCGAGCCGCGAACGTGAGATCACTGAGACTTATTGCACTGAACCGCTTTCCAGGCCGCGTACCGATCCGGCAGACAGACGGCACACGGGCGATAGCCCGCGCTGACCGCGGTGGCTTCGTCGGCGAAGAAGACGCGGTGGTTCCGATAGGCGCCACGGGCCAGGGCGCGCAGAGCGGACGGGCAGTCGAGACAGCCGTAGATTCGACCGCGCCGGTGGCCGCCGTATCGGCCCGGTGTCGGGCTCGGATACGCGCGACCGTCGGCGTCGAGCAGCGTGTACACGCTATTCGGCGTCGTGCAGGACGAGACCGAGGGTGTGCCGGATGCCGCCGCGGATTCGGCTGACGCCGTGGCGGACCGGGGCACGAGACCAGCCGCGGCTCGACGGGGTCGGCCGGTCGCGCGTCGTGAAGATCAGGCCGTGGCCCTGTTCCAGCACGGTGACCGTCGCTTTCGACTGCGCGCGCGGCCGCTGCTCGACGAGCAGGAACTCGCCGCCGGTGTGGTCGATGCGCGGCCGGTCCAACCCGATCACGACCTGCAAGGGAAACACCAGCTCGCCGTAGAGGTCGCGGTGCAGGGCATTCCAGTCACCCTCGGTGTAGCGCAACAGGATCGGCGTCGGCTTGACCTGCCCGGCGCCATGGCAGGCGTCGAGCCAGTCGGCGAAATCATTCGGCCACGGTGCCGGATCACCGAGCCGTTCGGCCCAGGAACGGGCGACGGGCAACAGCTTTCGGTAGAACGCGGCGCGCATGGCCATGATCGGCTCGGGCACCGGGTCGGCGAAGTACCGGTAGGTGCCCTGGCCGAATCGGTAGCGCGCCATGTCGATGGTCGAGCGGAATCTCGGTAGGTCATCCCACATTCGGGTGAACTCGGCACATTCGTCCGGCGTCAGGAGTGGGCCGGTCTGCGCACAACCGTACGCATCGATCTCGTCGATGAGTTCCGGCCACGGCTGGGCGTTCACTCGATCGGTCAGTGCAGCAGTGCTTTTCGTGTTTCTCATACCGCCTCCAAGCCAGCGGGTTATTGGGTGGGCTATGCCGCTTCCAGGGTCAGCAGCGTGGACTTGGCTTCGATCCCACCCACGTACTGGCCGATCGACCCATCGCTGCGCACCACCCGATGGCACGGAACCACCACGGGCAGTGGGTTGTGCGCACAGGCCGACCCGACAGCGCGCACCGCGCGCGGATTGCCGACGGCGGCGGCCACGGCGGCGTAGCTCTCCCGGCGACCGTAGCCGATATCGGTCAGGTGCTCGATCACCTGGCGGCGGAATCCGCCGGTCAGTTGCAGGTCCAGCGGCAGGTCGAAATGCGTTCGGACACCGGCGAAGTACTCGTCGATCTCGCGCGCCGCGGCGTCGAGGCGGGCGGGCGCGGCGAGCACGCGCGGGCTGACCCGCTCGGCGAGCGTGGTCAAGACGGCGTCGTGATCCTCGATGGGATAGGCGACACGCACCAGGCCCGCCGGGGTGGCCGCGAGCAGCAGCCTGCCGACCGGGGTGTCCACGGTGCGGTACGCGACGTCGAGCAACCCCGCGGACTGCGCCTCGGCCGCCAACCGGCGGCGCAACTGGGCCAGGAGATCGGCACTGTCCGAGCTCAGGCCGTCGAACAGACCGTCCGGGTCGCCACGGTCGATGGTGGCCATCATGTTTCATCCTTCGGGTAGAGCTTGCGCAGTGTCTTGAGACCGTCGGCGGCGGCGCGGCGGGCGGCATCGGTGGAGTTGCCGAGCAGCGCGGCGATTTCGGCGTGCGGGAGGCCTGCCAGGTAGTGGTAGGCGACCGCCTGGCGCTGCTTGGGCGGCAGCGCTTGCAAGGCGGCCCAGAGGTCGTGGTCGTAGTCGGCCGGGTCGGGCGCCGCCGACGGACGCTCGGGCAGTGTCTCGGCCGGGACCGGAGCGCGGGTGAGCGCGCGGCCGATGTCGATCGCGCGCCGGTGCGCGATGGTGACCAACCATGCCTCGATGTTCGCGCCGGGGTCGAGGTCCGGATACGCGCGCAGGGCGGACAGGAATGTCTCGGACCACGCGTCGGCCGCGTCCGTCGGACCGAGCACCGCCCGGCAGACGCGCAGCACCATCGGGCCGTACTCGGCCACCACTTCCTCGAACGGAGGCAATCTCACACTGGGTAGACGCGCGGGACGTCGGAAACGTGAGATTGCCTGGTCATCGGCTGTCGTCCGCGCGCCGGGACAGCCCGCTGGCGCGCAACACCCGGCGCGCGATACCGGCCCTGATGGATTCATCGGTGCCGATGACGCGGACGTGGCGGCGGGCGCGGGTGATGGCCGTGTAGAGCAGTTCCCTGGTCAGCAGGGTCGATTCCGGCTCGGGCAGGACCACCGAGACGGTGTCGTACTGGCTGCCCTGGCTGCGGTGGATGGTCATCGCGAACACGGTGACCACGGCCGGGAACTGGGTCGGATGCACCAGGTACGGCTCGCTGCCGCGTTGCAGTGCCGCGCGCAACGAACCGTCCGGCATGCGCACGACGACGCCGGTGTCGCCGTTGTAGATGCGGGCCTCGTGGTCGTTGGCGGTGACCAGCAGCGGCTGGCCGGGATACCAGGGGGCCTGGTGGGAGTCGGGGCCCGCGCCACCGGCGGCCGCCCATTCGGCGGCCATCCGATCCCAGCGTTCGACACCGAACGGGCCTTGCCGGTGCGCGCACAGCAGGCGGTGCGATTCGAGGGCGGCGAGCGCGCCCGCGGCGTCGCCATCGAGGGCGGCCGCGGTCACCTCGCGGGCGGCGCGCACGACATCCGCACGGACAGCGGCCATCTCGTCCGGAGCGCTGAGCGACAGTTCGTCACCGCCCGCGCGAAGAAGTTCGAGCGCGGTGTCGGCATCGCCCGCGCGAACCGCGACCGCGAGGTCGGCGATCCGGCCGCCGAAACGGCGGCCGCGGGTCAGCCGAACGATGCCGCCGCGCAGGCGTGTTCGCTCCAGCGCGGTCAGCGCGGCCGGATGTTGTTCCGGCGCGGCGGATTCCGGCGAATCCGAGCCGAGGATCTCGTCGAGCATCGGATTCGGTGTGCCCGCAACGGGTCCCGCGACCAGGTCGGCGAGGACCGCGCCCGCGTCGACCGAGGCGAGCTGGTCCGGGTCGCCGACGAGCACCAGCCGGGTATCCGGCCGCAGGGCGCCGAACAGCCTGCTCATCATGGTGAGCGAGACCATGGATGTTTCGTCGACGACGATCACGTCGTAGGGCAGCCGGTTGAATTCGTGGTGCTTGAACCTGGTGGTGCGACCGCGCTGCCAGCCGAGCAGGCGGTGCAGGGTGGCGGCGGTGAGGTCGGGCAGGCCGAGCGCGTCGGCTTGTTCGCGCACCGCCTCTTGCAGCCGGGCCGCGGCCTTGCCCGTGGGCGCGGCGAGGGCGATACGCAGCGCGGGCAGTTTGGGATTGGCCTTGCGGTGCGCGTCGAGCAGGCCGATGATGCGCGCGATGGTGTGCGTCTTGCCGGTGCCGGGGCCACCCGCTACCACGGTGGTCCAGTGCGTCGCGGCGAGCGCGGCCGCGAGCCGCTGCCGGTCGGGCACCCCGCCGACGGGCGCGTCGAACAGTCGATCCAGTTCGCGGCGAACGATATTCGGGTCGACCACCGGATGGTGACCGGACCGTTCGGTGAGGACGCGGCGGACGGTCTGCTCCTGCTGGTAGTACCGATCCAGGTAGAGCAGCGGCCCGGTATCGTCGCGGCGCTGCGATTCGACCAGCCGCAACGGTTGCAGCGGCCCCGCGGGACCACCGGTCACCAGCGGACTGACTCGCAGCGCCGCCACCACCGCCTCGATATCGGGCCACGGCAGCGTCGCCGGGTCGATTCGCTCTCCGGTGTCCCAGGTTTCGTCGGCATCGATACCGATCTCCCGTATCCGATGCAGCTCGAGGCACACCGAGCCGGAACGCACCGCCCGCACCGCCAGCGCCGCCGCGAACAGCACCTCCTCGGTGGTCTCCCGACCGAGGCGTCCCAACCGCACCGCGACATGCACGTCCGCGGCGGACAGCACCCCCGCCTCGTTGAACGTCCGCAACAGCCCGGTTCCCCGCTGCGCCAACTGAATCGAGGTCATCGGGTGACCTCACCGGCGAGCAGCCTGGACAAGGCCACGATCAGCGGGGCGGGCGGATGCCAATCGAAGACGCCACAGCCGCTGGGGGTTTCGGGACCGATCATGCCGCGGACGAACAGGTAACGGGCGCCGCCGAGGTGGCGGGCCGGGTCGTAGCCGGGCAGCCGCCAGCGCAGGTAGCGGTGCAGGGCAACGGCATACAGCAGAGCTTGCAGCGGGTAGTGCGAGCGCAGCATCTCGGCGGCCATCCGGTCGCGGGTGTAGTGCTCGACGGTGAGGTCGCCGGTGCCGAGCCGGTTGGTCTTGTAGTCGACGATCACGAATCGCGGGTCGGGGCCGTCGGTGACCCGCAGGACCGCGTCGATGCTGCCGGTCAGGTAACCGCGCAGTGGGATGTCGTCGAGGGTGGCCAGGTGGTCGGCGTAGACGAAAAGGTCGTTGTCGGTGGGCAGGTGGGTGCGCAGCAGGTCCGCGATCTGGCGCAAGGTCGCCGACTCGGCGCCCGGCGCGTCACCACCGGCCAGCGGCAGCTCGAATTCCAACTCGTTCAAGCGGTCTCGGTTGGCGATGTCGGCGAGCGAGCCGATGCCGAGTGGGGTGCGCAGCACGGCGAGGAGGGCGGTGCTGAGCACCGCCGGATCGGCTTCGGCCATGAGTTCGTCGATCGCGGCCCGGCACCGATTGTCCACCTCGGCGGCCAGATCCATTGCGTCGGTGTCGATCAGCTCCAGTACACCGTGCACGAGGGTGCCGAACTCCGCGCCGTAGGGCAGCGAGTTCATCAGCGACGGCGGACCGGCGAACACCTCTTCGATTTCGGCGGCCACTGGGGTGCTCGGCTCATCCGCTGGACCGCGCGTTGCCTCGGGCTCGATGTCCAGTTCCGGCGTAACCGGGCCGTGCGCGGACGCGGTCAGCGCCGAATACGAGGTCCGCCGCCATTGGTGGTCGAGCACGCGGTCGAAGCGGGCGGCGGCCAGCTCACCGGTGACCGGTTCGGTGCGCACCCGCCGGAGCGCGACGTCGTCCGTCCCGGCGACTGCCGTCACCGAGATCGCCGCTCCCGCTCCCCCGGCCCACGCCGAAAGCAGGCCTGGCGCAACCGCATCCGCCGGTACCGCGGCTCGCGGCGGCACCGTGTCGCCGCCGTCCGGCCGCCCGAGGATCATCCGGTGCAGTGGCGACGCCGCGGTGGTGATCGCGGGCGCCCACCATGCGACGACCTGGCACATGGCGCGGGTCAGCGCGACGTACAGCAGGCGCAGTTCCTCGCCCGCCTCCTCGGTTTCGCTGCGCAGCTTGCGTTCCGCGTAACCGGAGGCGTCCTGACCGCCGACGTCGAGCACGCGCGAGCCGTTGTCGTCGTGGAAGAGCAGCGTCGCCGGGTAGGGGTTCTTCGCGTTGTCCCAGGCGAACGGCAAATACACGATGGGGAATTCGAGGCCCTTGCTGGCGTGCACGGTGGCGATCTGCACCGCCGCGGCATCGCGGTCCAGCCTGCGGCTGCGGTCGGCGACCGTGCCCGAGGCGGGGTCACGCACCCGATCGGCCAGCCAGCGGGTCAACGCCGTCAACCCGAGCGACTCGGTGAGCGCCACCTGGTCCAGCAGCTGCGCGATGTGCCGCAGATCGGTGAGCTGTCGCTCCCCGTTCTCGACGGCGAGCAGCCGGTGTGCCAAATCGGCCTCGGCGGAGATCTTTTCGAAGACCGCCGCGAACCCGGCGCGGGCGAACAACCGGGCGGCATCACGCAATTGCGCACTGACCCGGCCGACCAGATCCGCACCGCCGCTGTCGATCTCGGCGGCGGTGGCCCCGATCAACGGCGTGCACGCCGCCAACCGCACCCGGTCGGCGCGATGCGGCTGCTCCAACGCCCGCAGCAACCAGAGCCAGTCGGTGGCACTGCTCGTCGCGAATACGCTGGTGCCGCCCGCCAGCACGGAGGCGACGCCGACCCGATCCAACGCCGCTCGCACGACGTCGATTTGGGACCGCGTCCGCACCAGGACCGCGATATCGCCAGGGCTGATCGGCCTGCACGTCACGGCATCCGGGACCCGCTCGCCCGAATCCGGCACAGCCGCATTCTGGTCGGCGCGACTCGGCTGCGCGTTGGTGGCCAACGTGGTTCCGGACTCCAAGAGACGAACGATGTCGGCGGCGAGATCGTCCGCGACCTTCGCACGCATGCGACCTACCGCGGGAAAGCCGGACTTGTTCAACGGTCCGGCCCCGGTCCGCGTCAGGCAGCGCATGCGCAGCGGAGTGCTGAGCTCGTCGGGCCCGGACAGCCGCGACCACGGCCTGGTCGCGGCCACCGGATAGACGGTGATCTCCTTGTGCCCCAAGGCCGCACCGCCCTGCAGGTGGTCCAGCGCGGCCAGCAGACCGGCGTCGCTGCGCCAGTTGGTGGTGAGTTCCTTGCGGGTGTCGGCGTGCGCGACCGCGTCCAGATAGCTGAGCACCTCCGCGCCGCGGAAGGCGTAGATGGCCTGCTTCGGGTCGCCGACGAGCACCAGGGTGGCGTGGCCGTGGAAGGAGCGGCGCAGGATGTCCCACTGCAGCGGGTCGGTGTCCTGGAATTCGTCCACCAGCGCGACCCGGTAGCGCTCGCGGATGCGGCGGCAGGCACGGGGCCCGTGCTCGGGATCGGCCAGCACGTCGTGCAGCAGCACCAGCAGGTCGTCGAAGTCGCGCAACCCGGCCAGTCGCTTGCGCCGTTCGGTTTCGGTGCGGACCGCGGTCGCGAAGGCCACCCGTTCGCCGGCCGCGGAGTCGCCCTTCGGCACCAGCACCGCGTGCCGGTCGCGCACGGCGGCCAGCGCCAGCGTGTGCGCCTCTTTCACCGAGAACGGCGGTTCGGTACGGGCGTACCGGTTCAGGTACAGATCGTCGGCGACCGTGCCGACCAGCTCGTCGACGGTCTCGACCAGCCGCGAACCGGGATCGTGCTCGCCCGCCAGCCCGAGCTCGTCCAGCATGCGCTGGCAGAAGCTGTGCGTGGTCGCGATGGTGCCCGCGTCGAAATCCGAAAGGGCCGCAAGCAACCGAGCCCGCCTGCGCCGCACCTCGTCCGAATCCGCTTGCGCCAGATAGCGAATCAGGTCATCGGCGTGCGCACGGGCCAGCTCCGGGTCGCCGAGCCCCGCCGCGACCGTCACGAACCGGTCCCTGGTGCGCTCGCGCAATTCCTGCGTGGCCGCCCGGCTGAACGTGACCAGCAGCAGCTGCGAGACATCGATCCCGGTCTCGGCCACGTACCGCACCGCCAACCCGACGATCGCGTGCGTCTTGCCGGTCCCCGCGCTCGCCTCCAGCACGGTCGTCCCGGTGGGCAGCGGACCGTGTGGCTCGAAGCTGTCGGGTGCGTCCATGTCGGGCACCACGAACGAGGCGTCTTGCACGGTCACGCGAACACCCGCCTTTCGACCCGCTGAAACCGCCATTCTGCCGGTCCGACGCGCGACCCCGCGCCACCGACACGCGTGACGGTGCCGACCGTCACGGTTGCCCCTGGCTCCGTCACGGTTGCCCCTGGCTTTCGGCGCTCAGCAACGGCACCCATATCCGGCGGGCCAGCGCGCCGAAGCGGGTGGTCTCCCCCGGTTCACCGGGCGGGGCGGGAATCGCCATGAGGTGTTCCAGGCGCGGCGCCGGTCCCCAGACATAGCGCAGGTGACGGTCGGTGTGGTCACCGAACGGGCCGGGGCCGTTCGGGCCGCCGTTGAACTCCCGTTCGGCGGCCACGATGGCCTCGTCGGTGTTGGCGCCGCGAAACCGGCGTTCGGCGTAGGCCGCCGTGGCACCGGGCGCGACCGGAAGGGGCTCGGTCATTCCGGCATCTCGAAGGGCGACGAGTTCGCGCAGGATGGCCCGCGCCGCAGGCATATCCGGCGCGGTGATCTCCGAACGCCATGCGGGGCGGCCGAATTGGCCGCGACCGGTAGTGACGGCACGCCACGAGCGATCCTCGGTGACCGCGAGGGCCAGCAGCGAGACCCACGCGGCGATCCGGTGTTTCGGAGCGAGCCGGGAGAAGGTGGTGCGAACCAGGGTCTCGCCGCGCACCTCGGGCACGGTCCCGGTGAGCCTGCGACCGTTGCCGAGATCCACCGCGATGTCGACGGCGCGCACGGCGCCCTCGTAGTCGCCTTGTGAGGCGCGGACCAGCTTGTCCACCGTGTGCTCGACCTCGTCGAGCACCGCGGCGCCGAAACCGAAGGGCGGCAACGTGCCGCGCCGCCACTCGGCGGCGCGCAGCGCGGCCGGGTCGGCGCCGGTCAGTCGGGCGGCGAGCAGGCGCTCGCCCAGCTCCCATTTCGCCAGTCCGTCGAGCTCGATGGGCAGCCGGTCGGCGATGTCCTCTTCGTGTTCGGGGACGCGCAGGCCGAGCCGCTGCCACAGGAAGGCGCGGATCGGGTGCTCGACGAACGAGATCAGGTCGGCCAGTGCCACATCCGTGAGTTCCGGTGCGGGCAGCGGCTCCGGCAGGAACGCCGGCCTCGGCATCGGCGGCTGCCCGGCGGACCGGGCACCGGCCAGCGCGACGGTGTCGAAGCTGAACGGATTCTCGGCGCGGAAATTCCGGCGATCGAAGGCCTGCAAGGGATGTCGGGTCAGCACCGCATCCATGCCCGCCGCGCCGACATGGGCGCGCAGCACGTCGAGCAGTTCGGCCACCGGGATGGCCGGTGGGCGATGCGCGCCGGTGACCGGGTCGGCGCCGGTGTGGAATACCAGCAGCTTGTCCCTGGCCGCGAGGATCGCGTCGAGCAGCAGCTGCCGGTCCTCGCTGCGCGGATCCCGTTCGCCGAGTAGCGGATTGCGGGCCAGCACGTCGTCACCGTCCACGCCGCTGGTGCGCGGGAACACGTCGTCGTCGAGGCCGAGCAGCACCACCACGCGGTGCGGCACCGAACGCATCGGCACCATGGTGCACACGGTCAGCTCACCGGTGCGAAAGTTGGCGCGGGTCGGCCGGGCCGCCAGCCGGGAATGCAGCAGCACCCCGACATCGGCCAGCCGCAGCGCCACATCGCCCGCGTGCTCGGTGGCGGCGGCCAGTTCCTGGCGCGCCTCGGTGCGCACCCAGGCCTGCGAATCCGGCACATCCGTCAGCAGATCCAGTGCCCGGCCGAGCACCGCCGCCCAGTCGTGCGCGGGGCGCGGGCCGCGCAGATCGCGCAGGCAGACGGCGAGCCGGTCGATGAATTCGGCGAATCGCCCGGCCAAATCGACGTCGTTGCTGTCCACGTCGTCCAGGGGCAGCGCGAGATCGAGCCAGCCGGCGGAGTTTGCGGACCCGCCATCGACTCCAGCTTCGGAGGTTTCGCCCGCCGTGACGCCGAGCAGGATTCGATCCACCGCGGCGTTCAACGTGTTCTGCGCGAAATCGGCGAGCCCGAATGCTTGTCGCTGGCGCTGCCCGATCCCCCACCGCGCGCCGGACTCGGCCGCCCATTCGCGCAGCCGTTCGATATCGTCGTCGTCGAATCCGCAACGCCGCCGGACCGTTTCGGCCGCCGCCAGATCGAGCACCTGGGTCACGGTGACCCGGCCGTCGGCCAGTTCGAGCAGCACTCCGATTACCGCGAGCAGCGGATTGGTGATGCCTCGCCCGCGATCGGCGAGCCGCACCCGCAGGCGGTGCGCCGGATGCGCCGAATCCGGCGCCGTCTCCACCGATCCCGGCACCCGCTGGCCGAACGCGGCCCGCACCAGCGGCGCGAACGACTCGACCTCGGGGCACATGACCAGCACGTCACGCGGCTCCAACGTCTCATCCTCAGCGAACAATCCGAGCAGGCATTCCCGCAGCACCTCGACCTGCCGCGCGGGTCCGTGGCACGCGTGCACCTGCACCGTGCCGTCGCAGGCACGCACCTGGGCCGGTGGCCATCGGTCATCGCGGATATTGGCTTGCAGCGCCTCGAGCAAGGTCGACGTGCGGCCGTCGTCTCGTGGATCCCCGTCCAGCACAAGATCATCCGAGGCGGCGCGGCTCGGATGATAGGTGTCCGAGCTCGCGGGCTCGGCCAACCGCTGCTGCAGTTCCCGGACATCGCGGGCCAGCCCGGTGAGCAGCGGATGACGAAGGACCGTCGCACTGAGGTCGGCCGCGCGGGCGCCCGCCGCGGGCGTACCGGCGAGTTCCGTCCACATCACCGGACTCGGATGCGGCAGCCACAGATGGATCTCGCGGTTCTGGGCCAGCGCCGAAAGCACGGCGAGTTGATCGGTCGACATTCTGGTCGCGCCGAAGAGCGAAAAACGCGACGGAAATGGAACAAGTTCAGGCTCGGCCCGCAGCCGCGCGCACGCGGCAGCCAGGCGCTCGGCCGGACTCGGCGCGTCCACCTCGGCACGCAACCGCCGCCACAGTTCGGGCTGCCACAGCAGATCGTCGGGCACCGGGTTGCCCGCACCGTCGGTGTCGGACCCCGCGGCCCATTCGGTGACGAGTCCGGGTCGCTGCGCCGCGTAACTGTCGAACAGCGAGGCCAAGTGCGCCGCGGTGGCATAGCGACGACCGATCCGGTGATCCCGTCCGGCCGGATCCTTCGCGCCGAGATGCCGGGCGAGCACCGCGCACCACGGCTCCCCGAGTGCGGCATCGATCACTCGCAGCAAGGTCCACACGACGCGTTCGGCAGCCCACGGATCATCCTCGGGCCGCACCCCACTTGCCGCGGCCAACGCCTCCGCGACCAGGCTTGCGGGCGAGGGGAACTGAATATTCGCCGCGATGCCGTCGGTCGGCGCGGCATCGAACGACGCGGAAAATGCCACGGCCACGGACACTCCGAGCACCGACGACAACCGCTGCGTCAACCATCGCTCGACACCCTTGGCCGGTACCGCGACCACTTCCGCCGCGAACGGGTCCGACAGTGGTGTAGCCAACAGTCCGGCCAGTTCGTCCGCCAAGACATCGGCGCGCTCGGCACGGTGGATGTGCAGCGGCATCTGCGCCCTCTCGGTCGGTGGGTATCGGACTGCGCCGGGCTCATCGAACCGCGCGGTTCGCGCTCGCTGATCGCTCGGTGGCGGCGAGACGCCTCGGGCCTCGTGCACGTTTATACGCCCAGCGACTTTTACGCAACTTTGCCGCCCCGCAACGGTGCCAGTGTGACTGGAGTGAAATGAACCACACAAGAACACATTCCTACGCCGTGTCCGCTCGGATCTACGCGCCCGATGTGCGACAGTGCTGAACCGGGGAGGACGAGAGAGCTGCACCGAAAGGCTGGTTCGCGTTCATGAATGCGATGGTGATTCCCCTGGTTCCGCGAGGCGGGTTCACGGTCCGCCGCGTAGGAGATCGTTGGGAGCTCGTCAACTCGCGAGGCTACGGCCGCACCGTCGTCCTACACTCCTGGCCGCGCGATCGGCACACCGAGGCGTTCGAGCACTGCTATCGCCTGAACGGGCGCACCGTAGAGGAACTGCAGGCCGCGTTTCGCTGAACCACCCGATGGTGGCCGAAACCCGCTGGGACGCAAATGCGCAACGTTTCCGATAGCACAAGGCACACCCGAGCTCAAGACGTGCGCCGAGCTCGCCGATGTGCGATCGTGATCCCTCGTGCGTAAACCCTCGCCCGCCACCCGATCCGTTCCCCGCGTGGCCGCATCCGCCTGTGTCCTCGCCGCTGCGGCGATCCTCATCCCCAGCGCGCCAACCCTGCTGCCAAGCGCGGCCGCCGTACCCCTCGCGCATACCAGCGCGTGCCTGTCCGGTTTCGACTGCGATATGAGCAGACGGATCAACGCGGTCGACAACTACCTGACCACTCGTCCCGGCGTCACCGGTTACGTTGTGCGCGACCGGGTCACCGGTGGCATCTACGCGAATGCCAACGCGGAGAACGCGGTATGGACCGCCTCCACGATCAAACTGGCGATCGCCGAGGATCTGCTGAACCGGGCCAGGGTGGGCGCGATCGTGCTGTCACCGGAGGATCGCGGGTTGATGGAGGCGATGCTGGCCACCTCCAATGACGGCGCGACCGACCGGCTGTGGGCCAAGTACGCGGGTCTGGACCGGATGGCGTTCAACAACGCGTTCCGCGCCAACGGCATGAGCACCCTGGTGCCGCAGCCGACCAATACCGCGCTGTTCCCGGACTGGTCGTTCCAGAAGTGCACCGCCGCCGACCTGGACCGGCTGATGGACAACATCCTCACCAACATGCACCCGGATGATCGCGATTACCTGTTGGACCGCATGCGCTCGGTGGACAGCAACCAGCACTGGGGTGTGTGGGGCGCGGGCGAGAAGATGCGACCGGGCCTGAAGAACGGCTGGTCCGAAGAACAGGGCGGCTGGGTCGTGAATTCGGTCGGCTTCGCCGGTCCGGGCGAGCGGTACACGCTGGCCATCATGACCGCGCTCGGTGGCGCGGGCGGCTACACCGAAGGCGCCGACACCGACACCAAGGTCGCCGAGATGTTGTTCGCCGGGCGTTAACCGCCCTTTACGCACACTGGGTTCAGGCGGAGCGCCGGCGCAGCACCATCGGCGCTCCGTCCCTCGGGAACGGAATCGTGGTGAACCCCCACGGCATTCGGTACTTTTCCGGGATCTGCCACGCGTACGCACGCACCAGCGCGGCGATCACCGTCTTCACCTCGAACGTGCCGAAGTGCATGCCGATGCACTTGTGCGCGCCCGCGCCGAAGGGCAGCCAGGCCAGGCGATGCGACTTGTCCTCATGCCGGTCCGGGCCGAAGCGTCCGGGATCGAACAGTTCGGGATGGGTCCACAACTCCGGCAGCAGGTGATTGACCTGGTAGGCGAGGTCGATCGCGGTGCCTGCCGGGATGTAATGTCCGGCGATCTCGGTGTCGCGCACCGCACGACGCGACAGTCCCGGCACCGGCGGCATCAGCCGCAGGCTCTCCTTCACCACCAGATCGAGGTCGGTCAGCCGGTCCAGGTCGGCGATAGTCGGTGCCGCGCCGTCGATTTCGGCGTCGAGCGCGAGCACCTCGGCCCGCACCCGTTCCTGCCATTCCGGATGTTTGCCCAGGTAGTAGGCGATGGCGGTGGCCGTTGTCGTGGTGGTGTCGTGCGCGGCCATGATCAGAAAGATCATGTGGTTCACCACATCCGCGTCACCGAACACACCACCGTCCTCGCTGCGCGCATGACAGAGGCCGGAGAAGAAGTCCGGTGTTTCGACGCGCCGCTTCTCCGGCAGCATCGCGGTGAAGTACTCCTCCAGGACCTTCCGGCCGCGCAGCCCGGACCGCCAGTTGCCGCCGGGCACCGAATGCCGGATGATCGCCAGACCCGCATGCGTGCAATCGACGAACGCGTCGATGAGCTCACGCCTGCGCGGCCCGACATCGACGCCCATGAAGGTCTCGCCCGCGATATCGAGGGTCAGTTCCTTGATGGTCGGATACAGGCGCACGGTCCGTTCGGCGTTGCCGCCCTGGGGAACCCAGCGCTCGACGCTCGCGCGCACCACGGGAGTCAGCGCGGCGAGGTGGGCCTCCAGGCGGTCCCTGGTGAACGCCTGCTGCATGATCCGGCGATGGAATTTGTGCTCGTCGAATTCGAGCAACAGCAGTCCGCGCCGGAAGAACGGGCCGATGAAATAGTCCCAGCCCTGGCCGAAGTCGCGGCGACGTCGACCGAGTACCTCGTCGAGCGCCTCGGGACCGGCGACGAGCACGCGGTCGACGCCGAGCGAGGTGCTCACCGAAACCGGTCCGTATTTGCGATACCGCCCCACCATCTCGGCCGGACCCCAGCGCATGTACTGCAACGCGCGACCCAGATACGGCAGTCCGGCGTCACCGTGCACCGCGGCGGTGTCGCTGCCCGGTGGCGGTGTTGCGAGGACGTGGTGGCGTTCCGGTAGCAGGCCGAGCGCCCGATCGACCAGATGGTCGTGCGGTACGTCGATAAGCGCGCTGTTCTCGGATTCGGTCATGCCCTCGGATTGCCCGCGCACGCTGGGCTTTCGGCCGACTGCACGGTCCCCGGCGACCATGGCAAACCTCCCTGAGCGACAGCGTTTATCGTATTCTCTTTTGCGCATTCATTCGGTCGGTTCGCCGCAACGCAGGACAGCGAACGCGGCCCGGCGGTACCGAGGCAGCGCCGGCGCAACATACCCGGAACAGGGATGTCGCCGTGACGGTCGAGATCGACCCGACTACGGTTGGGACCTGTCAACAACCGTTCGCGGGGGACAAACCCCAGGTCTGTCGAGGAGCAGGACGATGAGCACAGCATCGCGTAGCGATTCGGTGAGGGGCGGTGGCCGGGAGACGGGTCTCACAGCATCGCGTAGCGATTCGGTGAGGGGCGGTGGCCGGGAGACGGGTGGGCGCACTCAGTCTGTCGAGAACCGTCGTCACCAGGTGGTGGTGATCGGCTCCGGCTTCGGCGGCCTGTTCGGCACCAAGCACCTCAAGCGCGCCGACGTCGACATCACCTTGATCTCCAAGACCACCTCGCACCTGTTCCAGCCACTGCTCTACCAGGTCGCCACCGGCATCCTCTCGGTCGGTGAGATCGCGCCCGCGACCCGGCTGGTGCTGCGCAAGCAGAAGAACGCGCAGGTGCTGCTCGGCGATGTCATCGACATCGACCTCGAAGCGAAGACGGTCACCTCGCGCCTGCTCAACCAGAACACCGTCACCCCGTTCGACAGCCTGATCGTCGCCACCGGTGCGCAGCAGTCGTACTTCGGCAACAACCAGTTCGCCACCTACGCCCCCGGCATGAAGACCATCGATGACGCACTGGAACTACGCGGCCGCATCCTCGGTTCGTTCGAGGGTGCGGAGCTGGCCACCAGCCAGGAGATGCGGGACCGGCTGCTCACCTTCGTGGTGGTCGGCGCCGGACCCACCGGAGTCGAATTGGCCGGGCAGATCGCCGAACTCGCCGATCGCACCCTTGAAGGCACCTTCCACAACATCGATCCGCGCGACGCCCGCGTCGTGTTGCTCGAGGGTGCGGGCGCGGTGCTCGGCCCGATGGGCCCGAAGCTCGGCAACAAGGCCAAGCGGCGGCTGGAGAAGATGGGCGTGGAGATCCAGCTCAACGCCATGGTCACCGATATCGACGCGCTGGGCGTCACGGTCAAGGACGCCGACGGCACCATCCGGCGCATCGAGTCGTCCTGCAAGGTGTGGTCGGCCGGCGTGCAGGCCAGCCCGCTCGGCAAGATGCTCGCCGAACGCTCCGACGGCACCGAGGTGGACCGCGCCGGACGCGTCGTGGTCGAGCCGGACCTGACCATCAAGGGACATCCGAACGTCTTCGTCGTCGGCGACCTCATGTCGGTGCCTGGCGTGCCGGGACAGGCGCAGGGCGCGATCCAGGGCGCCACCTACGCGGCCAAGGCGATCAAAGCCGGGCTGCACGGCCAAGCGCCGCAGGACCGTAAGCCGTTCAAGTACTTCAACAAGGGCAGCATGGCGACCGTGTCGCGGTTCAACGCCGTGTGCCAGGTCGGCAAGCTGGAATTCAGCGGGTTCATCGCCTGGCTGGCTTGGCTCGCGCTGCACCTGTATTACCTGATCGGCTACCGCAGCCGGATCATCACCGTCATCCAGTGGTTCGTCACCTTCCTCGGCCGCAGCCGCGGCCAGATGGCCGCCACCGAGCAGTGGGTGTTCGCCAGGCTCGCGCTCGAACAGGTCAACTCCGACGAGGAGGAGGCCGACGAACTCGCGGCCGCGCTCGGCGCACCGCCCGCGGACAACGGCAAGCTCGCCGAGAAGGCCAAGGCCGCCATCGAAGGCAGAGTGAGCTAGCCCCACCGCCGTACCGCCTGATCCAACCGGAGGCGTTCTTCGTTCTGTCCGACAGAGCCGAAGGACGCCTTCGGTCGTTTCTTGCCGAGGCGGTCTGGCGGGATGTCGGAAGTGTCCGGACAGCTGCCTGGGCGCGCATCCGCAACCCACACGTAGCTATTCGTCGGCAACGGCATTGAGCGCGAGTCGGCCGAAAATGAACCCATCCAGGTGCCCAGCGGGTCCGAATGTGGGACGTCGAAAGTGACATCTCTTCTGACCTGACGAAAGGCGATCTACCTATGGGCACAGGCAAGCACAGAGCCCCCAACCCACAGCGGCAAAAGGTGGGCTCGATGGTCGCGGCAGGTGCGGTACCGCTGGTCCTCGCACTGGTCGGCACCGGCACCGCCAATGCCGAGCCTGCACAACCCAATGCGGCGGCACAGGACATGCCCGCACAGTGGCCCGCGGCCGAGCCGCCGAACGCGCTGCCGTACGAGGGCTTGAACATCCCGGACAACACCCGCAGCTCGCTGCAGTGGTCGCGGCCGCTGCCGGAGAAGAAGTACCTGGCGCCGGTCGGTGTGCTGCACGCACCCGTCCCGGTGGCCCCGGTGCCGCCGATCGCGCCGCCGCCGGGCAAGTTCCGCTTCGGCGACGTGCAGGTCGACGCGCCGGACTGGATCGACCCGGAACAGGCCATCCAGATCAACGACAACTCGGCCATGGTCGAGGCCAACCTGGCGACCTTCCTGGACTCGATCGGGATGGAACGCAGCAGGTCGGACCGGATCGCCGGGCAGACCGTCGGCACGGCCGCCATGGGCGCGATGGCGGGTGCGGCATCGGGTGCGCCGTTCGCGGCGATTTCCGGGCTCGTCGGCGGCACGCTTGGCCTGGTAGTCGGGCTGCCGTTCGTGCCGGTCGGCATTGTTGCGGGGCCAATGCTCGGCGCCTCGTTCGGCGCTGCCGTGATCACCGTCCCCGCGGCGGCGATCGGCGCGGCGGCCGGTGCGGCCGTCGGTGCGGTCAACGCGTTCAACGCCCCTTCGCGGGTCGTCGGCGACTGACCAACTCGAGTGGCTAGTGCGTGCAGTCCGAAAAAGGGTGGGAGCCCGACGACACTGTCGAGTTCCCACCCTTTCTCTATCTCCGGTTCCGGGGCCGCCACACCTCAACGTGACGGCCGCCACCGAGGCGCGGATCGGGCTCGGCGAGTCGCCATGGGCGAGTCGTTTTATTGTCAAGATCAGCGCAACACGACAGCAATTGGCGAGAGGGGTGCCATGGAAACGGGCGACTGGATGGTCGTTTTGCTGGGCGCGGTGCCTTTCTTCGGGATAGTCGGCGTGCTGGCCGCATTCCTGGTCCGCAGGTGGCGCCGACGCCCTTCTGGGCCATCCCGATCAATGGGCAGCGACGAGCAGTGAGCTCGTCCGGGTGAGCAAGGTTCCCCCTGCTGCCAGTGGCAAGCGCGTCTCGGTCAGGCCGGTCGTGTCCACCGGGCGATCGTCCGGGTAGAGCAGTTCGCTCTCCAACGCTCGCGGGGCCGCGAGCGCGTCGTCCACGGCGGTGCCCGCACCCAACTCCAGACGATGCCGCAGCAACGGGGTTGCGGCGACATCGGCGATCAAGTCCCCACGCCAGCCGCCGCTGTCCTCGCCGGAACGTCCGATTTGCACGCGTTCCCGCAGCCGCAGTCGAGCGTCCGCGGCCAGCAGGATCGAGGTGATCGTGTGATGGTGTGCGCCGCCCGCCACGATCGTCGGTTCCGGGTCGAAGTCGAGCTCTCCTCCGCTGTCGACCTGGAACCGCCAGTGCGCCCTGGACAATGGCGTCCGCACACTCGGCAACGCGAGGGTGGCCGCGACCGAACGGACCACCAGCCGCGCACCGGGACCGACCACGATGCTGATGTCGAGTTCGTCCCCGCCCAGCGGGGTCGCGGCCGTGCCGATCAGGTGCACCGCGTGCGGGCCGGTGCGGCGGGCCGACAGCCCGCCGCTCGCGTGGATCTCGGGCAGCGCGGCGGCGGTCGCGACGATCCGTAGGTCAGTGCGCAACAGCGGATTCGGCGCCGGTCCGCCGGTCCTGCTCCGCCATGGCACGCAACTGCTCGCGCACCCAGGCCAGCACCGGCGTGGCGGCCGGGTCGTCGGTGAGCGAGATCAGCGCGGTCGGGCGGCCTTCGCGCACCTTCGCCGCGTCCCGCTCCATCACCCCGAGATCCGCGCCGACCAGCGGGGCGAGATCGGTCTTGTTGACCACGAGCAGGTCCGAGAACGTCACGCCGGGACCGCCTTTGCGCGGCACCTTGTCGCCGCCCGCGACGTCGACGACGAAGATCTGCACGTCGATCAGGCCCGAGGAGAACGTCGCGGTGAGGTTGTCACCGCCGGATTCCACCAGGATCAGATCCAGTGGCGGATTCGCCGCGATCAGATCGTCGATGGCGTCCAGATTCGCGGTGATGTCGTCGCGGATGGCGGTGTGCGGGCAGCCACCGGTCTGCACCGCGGTGATCCGCTCGTCCGGCAGCACCGCGTGCCTGCGCAGGAAGTCGGCGTCCTCGGTGGTGTAGATGTCGTTGGTCAGCACGGCGAGCGAAAGTTCGTCGCGCAGTTGCCGGCACAGCGCGGCGACCAGCGCGGTTTTGCCGGAACCGACCGGCCCGCCGATGCCGATGCGCAGCGCTTCACCCGGTGTGCGCTCGCGTTTCGGCCGATCGTGGGTGTGGTCGTGCGGTTCACCGTCGATCAGGTGCGGGGGCATGGTGGCGCTCTCCTTCTTTCGGGGACTCAGCTGGCGAACAGGGGCATATCGCGGCGCAGATGGCGCTGGGCGAGGACGTCTTGCAACGGGTCGGACAGGCAGGCCAGACCGTCGGCCGCCTCGGCCGCGGTGCGGTCGCAGAGGTCGGCGAGGCGGACGGTGCATCCGGCGATGGCGGCCGGGTCCAGCGCGAGCAGCCGTTGGGCGGCGGTGGCGGCGCCGGTCAGGGTGGTGTAGACGACCACGCCCGCGATCTCCTGCGGCGTCACCGCACAGGCGGCGCCGACCATGCCGAAGACCGTCGACAGGTGCGGCCGGGTGCCCAGCGGCGACCAATCATCGTGTGGCCACAGCTGTTTGGCCAGTCGCAGCAGGCCACGGCCCTGCGCCCGCGACGCCGTCCGCGCGGCGGGCGCCGGTGTCCGCGCGTCCGCCTCGGCCTCGGCCAGCGCCGGTTCCAGCGCGCCCGCGCACACCGCGGCGGCCAGCGAGGCCGCGACCAGTCCCGAGGTCCGGATCCGGCGGCGCAGGTACAGCTCGACCGTCGCGACATCGCGCACCAGACCGGACGCCACCGCCTCCTCCACCCCACCGGAGTGCACGTGCCCGCCGATCGGCAACCGCGAATCCGCCAGCGCGAACAGCGTCGCCAGACTCGTCGGACCGATTTCACCCACCGAGGAATCCTAAGCCCCGGCGTGTCGCGGGCGTGTCTGGGTGGCGCCGCCGCCCGTCGGTCAGCGAGCGGGACATGAAGAGGGCAAACATCGAGTAGCGCCTCCAGCATGTCCCGGCCGGCACACCGCGACAGCGAACGGGACATGACGGCGGCGAACGTTGAGTGGCGGCTTCGTCATGTCCTGCGCGGCGGCGCGGTCAGCGGCGGAAGGCGCGTTCGAAGAAGCGCTGGACCTGGTTGCGGGTGAGGTCGGTCCAGGCTTGGACGGGGGCCGACCACCATGGTGCGATTTCGCGGGGCTTGGCGGTCACCGCGTGGCAGACCAGATCCGAGGCTTCGTCGACGGTGAGGCCGGGGACGCGACTGAAGTCGGTGGGCGCGCTCATTCTGGTGTGCACCAGCGGCATGTAGATGGAGGTGGTGGTGACACCGTCGCCGGAGACCTCCGCGGCGACGCTGCGTAGCCAGACGTCGAAGGCCGACTTCGACGCGCCGTAGGCAGCCCACTGCGGGGCGGGCGGCATGAGCACACCCCAGGTCGAGATGTTGACGATGTGGCCCTGTTTGCGTTCGCGCATATCCGGCAGCAGGGTGAGCAACAGGCGCACGGGGCCGAGATAGTTGATGTCGATGGTGCGGGTGAAATCGTGGAAGCGGTCGTAGGACTTGCTGATCGAACGGCGAATCGACTTGCCCGCGTTGTTGATCACCACATCGAGGTGGCCGTGCTCCGCCAGGAGTTGCCGACCGAGCCGTTCGACGGCGTCCATGTCGGTGAGGTCGGTGGGATAGACGTGCGCGGTGCCACCGTCGGCCTCGATCTCGACGGCGACCTGGTGCAGGTCTTCGGCGGAGCGGGCGACGAGCAGCACGATCGCACCCGCCGCGCCGAGCTTGCGGGCGCTGGCCTTGCCGATGCCGTGCGATGCGCCGGTGACCAGGACGACCTTGCCGTCCACGGCCTCGCGCAGCGTCTTTTCGCGCGGACGTGAGGTCGGATACAGCAGTCGGGTCGCCACTCGTTCGGCGATCGGCCGCCCATTGCTCTGCGCCGGAGGTTGGTTCACCCTTCCGACTTTATTAGCAGAGTGCCAATTTGACTCGTGGTATTCCGGGCGCGTGATCACCGACGGCCTCGCGAAGGGGCCGCCGGTGATCAGGGCGCGCCTAGTGACCGGCGCCCGGGTTCACCTGAATGTGCCGAGGCGAGGCGAATCGCGCGATCATCGCCATCGCGATCAGCACTGTGGCACCGACCGCGGTCGCGATATGCATGCCCGAGACGAAGGATTCGCGCGCCGACTCGATCACCGCCGCGTTCCCGTCGGCCTGCTGGATGGTCTCCCCCAGCGTCGACGCGTAGTCGCCGCCGGACCGGAAGACCAGTGCGGCAAGCGATCCCAGCAATGCAAGGCCGAGCGCGTTGCCGAGCTCGAAGCTGGTCTCCGAGATACCGACCGCCGAACCGGCGCGCTCCGGCGGCACCGAGGACACCGCGACATCCGACACCAGCGTGAAGGCCAGGCCGTAACCGACTCCGGCGATGGTGGACCCGACCAGGTACCACCAGAGCCCACTGTGCACGCCCACCCCGAACAACATGAGATTGCCGACGGCCGAAGCGGTCAACGCGAAGACAAAGGTGTTGCGCGCCCCGAAGCGGTGACCGACTCGCGCGCCGCTCATCGAGAAGATGAACACCGCGACCGCCATCGGAATGCCGAGCACCGCCGCGGCGAGCGGATCGCGTCCGGTGACCGACTGCAAGTAGATGCTGGTCAGGTAGCTCAGCGCCGCCAGCGACATCATGCCGACGAGGCTGGACCCGATGGCCACCGAGAATCCGGCGCGGGTGAACAGCCGCAGATCGAGCAGCGGCTCGGCGAGCTGGCGCTGCCTGCGCACGAAGACGGTCAGCAGCACCACACCGATCAGCGCGATGATGATCGACTCGGCGTCGATCCCTTCGGCCGCGGCGTGTTTGATCCCGTACACCAGCGGCAGGATGCCGCCGATGGACAGCGCGACGCTCGGCAGATCCAGCGGTCCGTGCACGCCGGCCCGGTGCTCGGGCAGCACGAACGGACCGAAGGCGAGCAGGATCAGCAGCACCGGGATGTTGATGAGAAACACCGAGCCCCACCAGAAGTGGTGCAGCAGGACGCCACCGATGATCGGGCCGACCGCCGAGCCGCCGGCGAAGAACGCGGTCCACACGCCGATGGCGGCGGCCCGTTCGCGGGCGTCGGGGAACAGGGTGGAGATCAACGCGAGGCTGGACGGCAACAGGGTCGCACCGCCGACGCCCATCAGCGCACGCGCGATGATGAGCACCGCGGGGCTCGGCGCGAAGGCGGCGACAATCGACGCGATGCCGAAGATCGCGGCGCCGGCGAGCAGGATGTTGCGCCGACCGATCCGGTCACCGAGGTTGCCCATGGTGATCAGCAGGCCGGCGATCAGGAAACCGTAGATGTCGAGGATCCACAGCTGCTGCGCGGCCGACGGATCGAGGTCGAGGGTGAGCGTCGGCATCGCCAGGAACAGCACCGAGATGTCCATCGACACCAGCAGCACCGGGAGCAGCAGCACCGCAAGGCCGAGCCAGGCACGGCGCGAGCCGACAGCGGGCGCCGCCGGTGTGGCCCGCGTGGCCTCAACGTCTGTCATCCTGAAATTTCCTCTCCATCTCGCGTACGCCGTACGCACAACTGGAGTACAGTGTACGCAAGCTCCCCCGGAAGTGAAAGTGAGTCATGGGATGACTGAGCTCAAGCTCAACCGAGCCGCCATCATCGACACCGCGATAGCGCTTGCCGACGAGGAGGGTCTCGATGCGTTGTCGATGCGGCGGATCGCGGACAAGATGGGCGTCGGCGCGATGTCGCTGTACCGGCACGTCGCGAACAAGGACGAACTGCTCGCCGCGATGACCGACGAGGTGGCGCGGCGCAATCCCTACCCGTCGGCGGAGGGTCAGCACTGGACCTGGCGCGACCGGGTCCGCATCGCCGCCGAGATCGATTGGGCGCTCTACCAGCAACATCCGTGGGTGCTCCTCACCTTCGCCACGCCGCGCTACAGCTTCGGCCCGCAGAGTCTGGCCTGCCTCGCCTGGATGGTCGAGGGGTTTTCCGAGCTGAATGTCTCCACGCGCGAGGCGACGACCATGGCGTTCACCGTGTGGAACCACATCTCCGGCGCGACGCTGCCGCACATCAGCGCCGCGTTGATGGCACGCAAGGGGATGAACCCGGAGGGTGACAACGGACTGCGCACGATGCTGAAAGGAAGATCACAATTCCCGGTGCCGCCCGCGCTCGCCGATCTGGAAGGCAGCGGGATCAACGACCTGTCGCAGGAAGACCTGCTCTACGCGGGCTTGGCCGCGCTCTGCGACGGGTTCGAGGCCAGGGCGCAGCAGAAGGCCGACTTGACCTGAACCTAAGTTGATGTCGCACGGTGGTTGGCGTCCACACCACGAAGAGGAGCTACCGTGCACGCGATTCGCCTTCATGCCTTCGGCCCGGCCGAAAACCTGCGCTACGAAACCCTGCCCGACCCGACGCCGGGGCCGGGCCAGGTGCGAATCACCGTGGCGGCCTCCGGCGTTCACCTCATCGACACCGCGCTCCGCAAGGGACTGCCAGGGCCGTACCCGGTTCCCGAGCTGCCCACCGTGCCGGGTCGTGAGGTCGCCGGAACCATCGACGCGGTCGGTGCCGACGTCGATTCCGACTGGGTCGGCAAGCAGGTGGTGGCCCATCTCGGCATGGCGCCGGGCGGCTATGCCGAGCTGGCCGTGACCGAAGTTGCTCGGCTGCACGAGATTCCGGCGAATCTCGAACCGGCCGAAGCGGTGGCGATGATCGGCACCGGCCGCACCACCATGGGCATCTTGCAGTTCACCGAGCTCGGCCCGGACAGCGTCGCGATCGTGACGGCCGCGGCGGGCGGAATCGGCACGCTACTGGTGCAATTCGCGAAGAACGCGGGCGCGACCGTGATCGGGCTCGCCGGTGGCCCCGCGAAAGTCGCACTCGTGCAACGCAATGGCGCCGACCTGGCCGTCGACTACCTACTCCCGGACTGGCCCGATCAGGTCCGCGAATTCCTCGGCGACCGCGCCGCCACTGTCCTGTTCGACTCGGTAGGCGGCGAAACAGCCCGCGCCACCCTCGATCTACTAGGAAAGGGCGCACAGCACCTGGTCTTCGGCGCATCCGGCCAGAGTCCGAAAGACGCGGCCGCCCTGACCTTCTCCGCTGAGGAGCTGGCCGACCGCGGCATCACCTCAGAATTCGTCCTCGGCCCACCCATGCTCCAGCGCGCGGGCGGCGACATCCGCGTCCTCGAAAGCCGCTCGCTCGCCGAGGCCGCCGCCGGTCGGCTCCGCCCCGCGGTACAACGCTTCCCGCTGGCCGAAGCCGCCACCGCCCACCGGGCCCTGGAGACCCGCGCCACCATCGGCAAGGTCGTCCTGATTCCGGAATGAGATTGAGTCAGTCGGTCGGGTCGCCGTTCACTACCGCGTAGGCGAAGCCGTCCCAACCCTTGTTGCCGACGGTCTGCAGGACGGTGGCGTCCAGGGTGGGTTCGGCGGCGAGCAGTTCGAGCACTGCCCGGCTGGCGGTGATGGCCGGATCGTCGGAAGTCGCGTCGGCGAGACCACCGTTGCGGACGATATTGTCGACGATGATCACCGAGCCCGGACGGGTGAGGCGCAGCGCCCACTGGACGTAGTTCGGGTTGTTGACCTTGTCGGCGTCGATGAACACCAAGTCGAACGGGTCGGGGCTTTCCCCGGCCAGCACCGGCAGTGTGTCGAGGGCCGCGCCGACCCGGATCTCGACGCGATCGCCCACCCCCGCGCTGTCGAGGTTGCCGCGCGCGACCTCGGCATGCTTCGGCTCGAATTCGAGGGTGACCACCTGCCCCTTCTCGCCCACCGCCCGAGCCAGCCAGATCGTGCTGTATCCGCCGAGAGTGCCGATTTCCAACACCCGCCGCACCCGTGCGGTCCGCGCGAGCAGATAGAGGAACTTCCCTTGCGGCGGTGAAACATCGATCGCGGGCAACTCCGCCGCGGCGTTCGCCGCCAGCGCTGCCGCCGTCTCCTCGTCCTGCACCAGCGTGTCCACGATGTAGCGGTCCACGTCGGCCCATTCAGCTGTTGTCATACCAGGAAGTCTGCCACCGTGACGCGCCCCACCGGGCTTGCACGATCGGTAGCCTCCGTCACAATCAGGAGCCGCCCGACAGTCCGTCCTGGGCGGCGGGTGGCAGAGCGCCTGCGATCAGCGCGTCGGCGACGATCCGGGCAACCACGGGGGCGAGCTTCGGTATGCGATCAGGATCCTCGCCGAGCACGATCGGCCAGGTGAACAGCGGCCCCAGAAGCAGCGCGTGCACAACCGGGGAGTCCGGGCGCTCCGGCAGTTCGCCACGAGTCACGGCGCGATCCAGCAGGGTGGCGATGACGGAGCGTTCGACGGCGAGGTAGGTCGCGGCGAAGCGGGCACCGAGCGCCGCGTCGGCACGGACGTCGGCGAGCAGCCCGGTCATCACGTCGGCGGCGGACCGGCCGATCTGGTCGCCGATCCGTGCGGCGAGCGCGGTGAGGTCACCCCGCAACGATCCGGTGTCCGCGGGCGGTTCTTCGCGGAGATCGTGGACCAGCACCGCGAACGTCATCTCCTCTTTGGTCGCGTACCGCCGATAGATGGCCGCCTTGCTCACTCCGGCGCGGGCGGCGACGGCGTCGACGGTGAGCGACGCGTAGCCGTGCTCGGACAGCAGCGCCCGGACTGCCTCGGCGAGCGCGTGATCCACCCGACTCTCGCGGGGACGTCCTCCGGCTTGTTTGACGGTCGACATGCTGGCAGCATACGAGACCATCAGTATCGGAACTAACCGTCTCGTATCTAGACGGAGCACGGAGCAACTCATGATCACCTGGTCCGGCCGCATCCTCGCCTTCCTCGGCGCCCTCCACCTCGCTGTCGGGACACTGTTGAGCTCGCGCTACATCGGCGAGTGGCTGTCGTTCCAGCTGTGGTTCGACGGCACCGATGTCACCGAACTGCGCCCGGCCGTCGGCGCATTCTGGTTGGGCCCGGGCAGTTTCGGTCTGCCGCTGCTACTCATCGGCCTGCTGGTCGAATGGATGGACCGGCGCGACATCGTGCCGCCCGCCTTCTTGGCCTTGGCGTTGCTCGCCTGGATCGGCGTGGGTGCCGTGATCCTCGAACCGGCCCCGTGGCTGGTGGCGGGGGTCGCCGCCGTCCTGCTCCTGGTCGGCACTCGACGGTCCGCCGCCGCTCCGGGGGCCGTCAGTGTCCCGCGGGCTGGTTAGCGCGATGCGGCGGGATCTCGGACGGGCAGCGGCCAGCGGTAGAGCACGACAGGTCCGTCCGGCCGGGGCAGGAAGCCGCGCACTCCGTTCCAGCGACGGCCCGCACTCAGCGCCGAACGAGCTTCGACCCCATAGTTTTCCGCGTAGCGGGGCGCGGGGTGCAGGCGGTGCGCCTCGGCGAGCCAGCCGCCGGCCTGGCGGTGCACCTCGGCGCGGGTCAGCGGTGGGTCGGCGCCGAGCAGGGTGCCGCCGTGTTCAGGGGCGACGACCATGGCGGAGCCGAGGTGGCGCAGGCAGCGGGCGGTGCCGAGGTCGTCGGCCAATGTGCGGTAGCCGGTGAGCGCCTGTTGCCAGCAGCGCAGCGCGCGACGCGGCTCGCCGCGCGCCCACCAGACGATGCCCATGGTCTCGTGGATGTGCGCGCGACCGTCCGGGTCCCGACCGGTGCGGGTCAACGATTCGGCCAGTTCCAGGCGGTCCTGCGCGGCATCCAGCCTGCCCTGGTGGATATGCACGACGGCGAGATTGATCAGCGCGCACACCTCGCCCGCCACGTCCTCGCGGGGCAGCAACCACCATGCCGCCGCCAACCGGGCCGCCACCGCGGGCAGATCGGTGGGCGATGCGGCCAGCAGACGCAGCGCCGCACGGTGTTCCCAGCGGGCGGCCAGACTGGTGGACAGATTGCGGGGCCGATAGCGCTGCGGCCGGTCACCCAACCGTTCCGCCCGCATCCATGCCAGATCCCGATGCAGCACAAGGTTTTCCAGTCCGTGCACGCCGCACAGCTCGGCGGCCAGGCCGGACTCGTTCTCCCCCATTCCGATTCGGGCGTACCACCCGTCCAGCGCATCACCGATCCGCACCAGATCCGGCACCATAGTGACCGGGATGTCCGCGCCGAGCGCCGCGCAGCCCGCGACGAGTTCGCGCAGATACGGCTCCTCGGCCTCGAACCAGAGCCGCGCGCCCGCGGCGAAGCGCACCGATTCCAGCGCGAGCGCCCAGCGGGTGGCACGGTCGGCGTAGTAGTGCACCAGCGCGGTCGACGCCGCCCGCCATTCGGGCTTCGCGATCACCTCCGCGCGACGCGGCAACCTGGGCACCCGGCGCAGGCAATAGCGTTGCCCGCCAACCAAAGTCACAATCCCCCGGTGCCGCAAGTCGGCGAGCAGCACGGCCGCGGTGGATTGCGGCGGAACCTGCTCCAGCGGCAGCCGGGCCGGCGCGTCGAGCGCGGCGGTCAAGACGGCGAGCAGCGCGGCCGTTTCGAATTCGCGTACCGGCAGATCCCGCAACACCGCGCAGATCATCTCGTCATTCAGTCGATCATCACTGCTCGGCGCCAGGGGACACGGGTTCGCCGCCGGGGCGAGCACCTGGGGGCCCGGCTCGACGAGGTCGGCGATCAGCTCGAGTTCCCTTGCGGTCCGGACCCTTTCGCGATACCGGAGGATGAACCGGTACCCGACATACATCGCCGCCACCGCGACGACGAGCACCGAAAGCCAGCGCAACGTCTCCGCCAGCACCTCGACCGCGGTGCTCTCGCCGAACGAGTTCACCACCAGGTTGCGCGCCAGCTCGAACAGCAGCGCGTAGGCCACCACCGACGCCGTGCCCAGAAACCCTTGCCAGATGGACGATCTCGGCGTTCCTGGCTGCGTCGAAGCCGCGCCGTCGCGCGGCTCCTCGGGATGGCTCATCGCAAAGCTCCACCGGTCAGTCCGGGTACCAGCCACCGCCGCCAGGTCGCCAGTAGCAACGCCACCGGAAGGATCGCCGACATCAGCGACCCGGCCGCCAATTGCGCCGAGTTCTCGCTGAATTGGCGTGCCTCGCCCCACAGCAGCAGCGACCACGGGGTCGCGCCCGCCCCGCTGATCAGCAGCCCGATCACGAAATCGTTCCACACCTGGATGAATTCGAGCACCGCCACCGCGCCGAGCGCCGGGCCCGCCGAGGTCAGCACGCGCCGCGCGATCGTTCCGGGACCGGCCAGCCCGTGCAATGCGTCGGCGGCCGAACTGCCCGGCGCGGCAAGCAGGGCACCGCGTAGCACCAGGATCGCGATCGGCAGTCCGGCCGCCGCGTGCAGCAGGATCAACGGGATTCGGGTGCCGGACAACCCATAAGTGTCGATGAAGGTGTTCACCGGACCCAGGTAGCTCTGCACCGGCAGCACCGAAAGCACCACCAGCGAGACCACCGCGATGCTCGCGGCAGGCCGGTTCGGTCGGAGTGCCGCGAGCCGATACGCCACCGGCACCGCCGCGGCCACCACGACGATGGTGGTCAGACCCGCTACCCACGCGGAGGTCTCCAGCGACCGCAGCAATGCCGGATCCCGCCACACGCGGGCGATCGCGCCGAAACCGAAGCCGTCCCGGTCTTGCAGGCAGGCCAGAACCAGCACGCCGATCGGGACCAGCGCCAACGCCGACACCGCTGAAACCCCCAGCGCCCGACGGAATCCGAACCGTTGCCTCGGCTCGATCTCGACTGGTTCGGCGGGTGCGGACCAACTGGTCCGGTGTCTGCGCACATCGGTCTGCAGCAGCCACGCCACGAACCCGACCAGCACCGCGAGTGGCAACCCGTACGCCGCCGCCTCGCCCGCGTCGACCTCGGAGTCGACGGCCAACCGCCACCAGTGCACGGTCGCACTGTCGATCTGGTACTGCATCGAACCCGGCACGCCGATCAACACCACGTCGAAAATCCTGGCGGCGGCCACACCGACGGCCAGCCCGACGATCAGCACCACCGGGCGCAGTAACTCGTAGAGCCGCAATGCCAATGGGCGGCCGTCGTCATGATGCAGGTGGCCGGTGCGGACCGGATCGGTCTCGATGGCGCGGATGCCCGCCCGGAACAGCCCGGTGACGAAGCCGAACCAGGTCCACAGGAACGCCGAACCCAGCATGACCGCGAACCACACTCGGTAACCGCCGACGCTGTCGATGCCGAGCCGGTCCCCGAGGTATTGGAAGATCAGCCGGAAGGCGACGCCGGACACCACCGCCGAGATCCCGAACGGCACGATCAGCGGCCGCCACAGCCACCGCGAGTCCCGCCCCCACCAGGCGATCCCCAGCGCGGCCAGCAACAGCACCATCCCGACCAGCACCCAGACCAGCGTGCGCAGATACGCCCAACTCCCGTCCCGGCCGAGCGCGGCACCGAGCAGCCACAGACCAGCGACGACAACGCCAAGCAGCGGCGGCCACAGCAGCAGCCGAATCCCTCCGTACCGACGGTGCCGGACAAGTTGCGTCACACCGACGGCACCGAAGGCGACCAACACGCACGAAGCCACCACCAACGGCCGCGCCCGCACCGCGATCAGCACCGTCCACACCACCGGCACGACCACCAGCGACACCGTCAGCACGGTGGCGGGCAGCCCGGCGGCCCAGCCGATCCACCGGCGCGGGTGACTGCCCGCGATCAGTGGCCCGCGCATGCGGCGGGTGGCGAGTTCGAGCTCCAGCCCGTGGGCCCGATAAGCGGGCGGTCCCGTCATCGCCGCCGCCGATCCACCGCGTCGAGGGCGGCGATCGCGTGGTCGGTCGCGTCGTCCAGCCGTTCGGTCGCCCCGTCCCCGATGGTGGTGAGGAAGTCGGTCAGTATGCGCCACAGCCCATTTCGACCACCGACCGCACCGATTCGATCGGACAGATCGAACGCGCTGTGCTCCCACAGCGTGTCCGCCGACGGTGCGAGCAGTTCCGAATACCGCGCGTTCGTCCGCAGATTCGGGGCGATGAAGCCGCCGTAGTCTTCGATCCACGGCAGCGGCGCCGCCGGGGTGGCAAGTGCCGCAACCAATTCCATGGCGCGATCGGTCGCCGACTCGGTCACCACCATTACGTCACCGCCGACAATGCGCGGCGGAACTTTCTGCTGATCGACTGCCGGGAACCCGGCGACACCGACGACGTCCTGCGTGCGCCGTCCGGACCGGCGCACGGCGGCGCGCACGATCGGCTCGGCGAAGTCCGGCTCGACGACCATCACCGCCCGCCGGTGCTCGAATACCTCGCGCACCGCGTCCGGGAACTGGCGGGTCAGCGCGGCGGCGACGCCACCGGGAAACGCGTGCCGACGTCCCCACAGCGCACCGAGGTGACCGAAGGCGGCCCGCACGGCCGCGTCATCCCAGGCCCGATCGTCGCGTGCGGCCGCCACCTCGCCGTAGAACGGGGGTGACTGGGCGAGCAGCGCGTTCTCGAACACGTCGGTCAATACCCAGCCGTCCGCCGCGCCCAAGGCGAGCAGCCTGACCGGGGTTTCGGCGAGCACTTCCATGCTTTTCACCCAGTCGGCGATGGTCCACCGGCCCGGGTCACCGAGGCCGTACCGCTCGACGAGTTGCCGGTCGTACCAGACCAGCGACTTGTCCGCCGCCTTGAACGGCACTCCGTACGGTTTTTCGTTGTGCCACAACAATTGCCGCCAGACATCCGGATAGCGCCAGCCGAGCTCGTCTTTCCACAGTGTCTCGGCGACCGGCCGCAGCTTGCGCTGTTCGGCAAGCTCGCGCACCCGGCCCGCCCGCGGCAGCATCACGATATCGGGTGCCGAACGGCCACCCGCGGTGAACGCGGTCTCGATCTCGTCGCCCAGCGGAACGACATCCACCCGCCGGTTGTCGTAGCCGAGGCGAGCGAGCACCGCGCGGAACGCCGCCAGTTCGGATCCGCTCCAGGACACGCCGATTCGGACCACACCGGGGTTGCCGAGCAGCAGATCCGGGGCACAGGCGGCGGCAAGCGGCCCCACCAGGGCCACTTGCAGCAGTTCCCGCCTGGTTCGCATATCCCCCCGTGCCGCCACGCCTACTTCGAGTGACCGCTTACTTCGAGAAGTTCTCCGGCGGCTGCCACGGCCGTCCGTGCGGGTCGTCGGGGCGGTAGGGCGGTTGTTGTTGCTGCGGAGGTTGCTGCTGCTCCGGTGCCTCCTCCTGCGGCGGCGGGAAAGCCTTCTCCTGCGCGGGTAACACCGACTGATGCGGCGACGACTGGCGTGGCAAGGTGGGCGGTGGGGTCATCAAGCCTTCCACCGGCGTGCGGGCGGTCGCTTCGGCGTCGCGGACCGCACGTTCGATGGCGGGGTCAGGAGCGGTATCGAACCAGTCCGCCACGTCGGAGTCGTCCTCCACCTTGGCCGGTTCGCTGTCGGCGGCGGGCGGTTCGTAGCGGAAGACACCGTCCTCGCCCTTGCTGCCGAAGCTGGTGGCGAAGCCCTCCAGGGCCTTACCGAAATCGCTCGGCACCAGCCACACTTTGTTGGCGTCACCGCGGGCGACCATCGGCAACGTCTGCATGTATTGGTAGGCAAGCAGTTCCGGCGTCGGCTTGCCGTTCTTGATTGCGGCGAAGACCTTTTCGATGGCCTTGGCCTGGCCCTGCGCCTGCAGATACGAGGCGGCCCGCTCACCTTGGGCGCGCAGGATACGGCTCTGCCGCTCACCTTCGGCCTCCAAAATCGCCGATTGCTTGGCGCCCTCGGCGGACAGCACCTGCGCCTGCTTGGCACCTTCGGCCATCTTGATCTGCGATTCGCGAGTGCCCTCCGCGGTGAGGATCATCGCGCGCTTCTCGCGATCGGCCTTCATCTGCTTTTCCATCGACTCCTGGATCGACGCGGGCGGATCGATGCTCTTCAGCTCGACCCGCGCCACCCGCAGACCCCAGCGGCCGGTCGCCTCGTCCAGCGTGCCGCGCAGTTGGCTGTTGATCTGGTCACGCGAGGTCAGCGTCTGTTCCAGGGTCATGCCGCCGACCACGTTGCGCAGCGTGGTAACGGTGAGCTGCTCGACCGCGGCGATGTAGTTGCTGATCTCGTAGACCGCCGCCTGCGGGCTGGTGACCTGGAAATACACCACGGTGTCGATGTTCAGCGTCAGGTTGTCCTCGGTGATCACCGGCTGCGGCGGGAAGGACACTACCCGCTCGCGCAGATCCACCTTGGCGCGGATGCGGTCGGCGAACGGGACGAGGAATGTCAGCTGACCGGAGACGGTGCGCGAATACCGCCCGAGCCGCTCGATCACCGCCGCCTCCGCCTGCGGTACCAGCGCGATCGACTTGAAGACCACCACCACGACCAGCAGCACGAGCACAGCGGCAACGATCAGTACAGTCATTACGGCCCCTTCCAAACGACGGCGGTCGCGCCTTCGATCCTCATCACATACACCTTCGTTCCCGGTTCATACACCTCGGAGTCGTCCATCGGCCGCGCGGTCCAGACCTCGCCATCCAGCTTCACCTGGCCGGAGTGCTCGGCGACCTGCTCGAGCACCAACGCGGACTTACCCTGCAAGGCATCCACGTTCGTCGGGATCGGCGGCGGAGTTCCGAAGCGGCGCCGCAGCAGCGGGCGCACACCGAGAAACAACACCAGCGTCAGCACCCCGAAAACAATCGCGTCCAGCACGATCGAGGTACCCGCGACGGCACTGATGCCCGCGGTACCGAGCGCGGCGGCACCGAGCATCAGCAGTGTGAGGTCCCCGGTGAGCATCTCCGCCGCCGCGAGCAAGATGCCCGCGACCAGCCAAACTATTGCGGCCACGCCGACCACTCTAGTGTGCGGTTCATGATCGCGGGCCGCACTGACGCGACTGTAGATCTCGGGTGAATCACGAATCCGCCCGCGGCGACTCGGCCGCGCCGCTGTACCGAAATCGCCAGCGGCGGTGCTAGCTTCAGGCGGGTGAACGGGCATGACAGCTATGGCGGCGACATCTTCACCGGACACTCCCGGGCGAAAAAGCGGGCGGTACCGCGCGTGACGGCCGAACGCGACCTCGTGGTCGAGGACGCGGCCAGCGGATTCTGCGGCGCCGTCGTGGGTTTCGATCGCAGTTACGACGGCGAGTTCGTGAAACTGGAGGACGCGCGCGGGGCGGTGCGACTGTTCGCGCTGCGCGAGGCCGCGTTCCTCATCGACGGCGAACCGGTGACGCTGATCCGGCCGACGGCCGCCACCCCGAAGAAGGAAACTCGTTCCGCGTCCGGCTCGACCCGGGTCGACGGTCTACGCGCCCGGGTCGCGCGGACCAGCCGGATCTGGGTGGAGGGCGTGCACGATGCCGCACTGGTCGAGCGGGTCTGGGGGCACGACCTTCGGGTCGAGGGCGTGGTCGTCGAACATCTGGCGGGCTTGGACAATCTGGCCGAGCGGCTCGCCGATTTCGCGCCGGGGCCCGGCCGTCGCGTCGGCGTGCTGGTCGACCATCTGGTCACCGGATCCAAGGAGACGCAGCTCACCACCGGGCTCGGCCCGAATGTCCTGGTCACCGGTCATCCGTTCATCGACGTCTGGCAGGCGGTGCGCCCGGCGGCCGTCGGAATCTCCGCCTGGCCGCAGGTACCGCGCGGCGAGGACTGGAAGACCGGCGTTTGCGACCGGCTGGGCTGGGGCACCCCGCAGGACGGCTGGCGGCGGGTGTACGGCGCGGTCGAATCCTTCCGCGACTTGGAGGCGCCGCTCATCGGGGCGGTCGAACGCCTCATCGACTTCGTGACCGAACCGCGATAGCAGGTCCGTGCGCCGGACTCGCGCCGCTGCTCAGCAATGCCGTTCGCGGGAATGCCCGCGAATAACCGTCACCCTTTATGCTCGATAATTATGTGCTCTCCTAGTGCCACGCTGACGGTGTGGGCCGGCTCATGGCTGGCCGGCTGTAGCGCGCCCGACGACGTATTGGAGGCGCTGCACGCGTGGGCGCCCACGCACACCATCGCCGCCGGTGATCCGGTGACCGGTGGCCGCACCGACCTGCCGTGGTCGTCCCGCGGCAACCTGCCGGGCACCGGAATGATGGCGCTGCTCAAGGTGATTCGGGAAACCATGGCGCAGCCCGGCGCGCAGCTGCGGCTGGTGCTTCCGGTGCCGGGCGACGTGCGCGGCCTGCCCACCGGTACCGCCTTCGCGGCCGACGCGATCGAGGCGGAAGAGGGTCTGCTCATCGGCGTGCCCGGCACGGACGGCACCGGCCTGATTCCGCAGTGGACCGACGACGACACGCTCCAGTGGGCCGTGTACAGCACCCCGATTCCCCAGGCGCCGGGCCAGGACATGTCGCTCGGCGAGGCCGAATACGCGATGCGCGAAGCGGTCCGGGATGCCGCCGACGCGCTGATGCGGCTGCACACGACGTCGGTCGGTTCGGCCGACTCGGACCCGAGGGAACTCATCGAAGCCGAGCTGGCCGACTACTCGCGGCACGACTATCCGGACTCGATCCCGTTGCGCGCCAGGCGAATTCTCGATACCGCCGACCATGTCGCCGCCATCCTCACGGTGGCGCAACGGGAACCGGCTTCCTCCCCCACCTCGGCCAGTGCGATCGGCGCCCAGGAATCGCTGCTGCGTCCGCTCTGGGACGCGATCCGCGCCGCTCGGCTGGTGGCGATCCACGCGGCGGCCCGAAGCACTTCCTGAATACCCCGAGCACCGACCAATTCGACAGCGGCGCTCCACTTCTCGTCGACGTCGAATTGGTCGGCCGCACCTCGTGGGGCAAAGACGCTGCCCGCCCCAACTTTCCGGGTGTTCATACCAAGCTGTCCGCCGTCATGTTCTGATCGACGGACAGCGGTACGTCAGCCCTCCGTGTTCAGTGCTGCGCAGGCGGCTGGTACTGCTGCTGCGGGTACTGCTGCTGCACCGGATGCGGCTGCTGCGGCGTATATGGCTGCTGGTATTGCTGTTGCGGCGCATATGACTGCTGCTGGGCGGGATACGCCTGGTGCTGTCCGGGATACGGCTGCTGGCCGGGATAGGACTGCTGCGGCGAATACGGTTGCTGCTGCGCCGGATACGCCTGTTGCTGTCCCTGGTACGGCTGCTGTCCGGCATAAGGTTGCGGCGGCAGATACGGCTGTTGCCCGTTGTGCTGCTGCGGAAATTGCGTCTGTCCCTGCGGGTTGGCGTTTCGCTTCTTGCGGGCCGAGGCCCAGATGAGAACCGCGATTCCGACCACGACCAGCCCGATACAGATCAACCCGACTATCCACCCGCCGCCTTTTCCCCGCCCCTTGCTACCTCGGCGCCTGGCTTCGTTGGACTCCAGCGCGGCCGTCCAGACCGTATTGTCGGACCAGAGCTGTGGATCCAGCAGTCCGGTGGTTGTCAGCATGTCGGTATACGTCATCGAATCTCATCTTTCACCCCGCTTCGGCTTTCTCCGAAGGCGAATGAGATGTTAGCGCAACCCGATTCACGTCACTTTTCGGCGGCGACCCGCCGCGGCGGCGCACAGCAACCGACGGCGCACGGCGTGCCGTTGAGCGTGCAGCCATAGCCCGGGACCTCGCCGAGGCGGCGCGGTTCGAGGTCGGCGAGGTGCTCGGTGATGAGTTCGACGACCAACCGGGCGAAGCGAGGATCGGTGCCGGGGGTGGCGGCGCGGGCGAATGCCATGCCGAGTTCGGCGGCTTTTTCCGTCGCTTCGTTGTCCAGATCCCAGATCACCTCGAGGTGGTCGGAGACGAAGCCGACGGGACAGATGACGACGGCCTCGACATTCTTGGCGGCGAGGTCGTCGAGGTGGTCGACGATGTCGGGCTCGAGCCAGGGCACCTGCGGTGGGCCGGAACGAGACTGCCAAACGACGTCGTAATCGGTGAAACCGGTTGCCGCGGCGGCCAATCGGGCGGCCTCGGCGACCTGACGGCTGTACAGGTGCCCGCCGTCGGCGGGCGGGCCCGCGCTGGTGTCGGCGGAGAGCGGGATGGAGTGTGCGGTGAAGACGAGGCGGGCGTCGTCGCGACGGTCGGCCGGAAGTGCTTGCCGGGCGGCCCGAATGGCGTCGGCGAAGGCCTCGATCAACAGGGGGTGGTCGAAGTACTGGCGCAGCTTCACCAGGTCCGGTGCGCCGTCGCCGAAAGCGGAACGGGCCCTTGCGATGTCCTCGTGGTACTGCAGGCACCCGGAGTAGCCGCCCCACGCCGAGGTGGGGAACACCAGGGCGGAGTGGACACCGTCGGCGGCCATCCGCGCGACGGTATCCTCCACCATCGGATCCCAATTCCGGTTACCGAAGTACACCGGCAGATCGATTCCGGCACCGGCCAATTCGGCCTCGACCGCCGCGATGATGTCCCGGTTGAGCGCGTTGATCGGCGAGACGCCGCCGAAGTGCAGGTAGTGCTCGGCGACCGCCTCGAGGCGTTCGCGCGGCACTCCCCGACCCCGAGTGACGTTCTCCAGGAATGGCATCACGTCCTCGGGGCGTTCCGGACCGCCGAAGGACAGCAGCAGAAGTGCGTCGGCAGCCCGAACCACAGTGCCCTCCTCGCGTCAGTTGATCGACATGCCCTCGGGGAACCAGGTGTTGTGGCTCGCCCCGCCGTCGACGTAGATGATCGACGCCGTCGTACCGGGCAGCCAATCCGACAGCAGTGCGACGATCGACTTGGCGACCACCGTCGGGTCGTCGACATCCCAGCCGATCGGCGACGCGCCGTCCCAGTACTCGTTGAGCTGGTTGAGCTTGGCGGCGTCGTCGGTCGCGGTGCCCGCGATGGCCTTGGCGGCCAGCGTCTTGATCGGGCCCGCGGCGATCAGGTTCGAGCGAATCTTCTTGGCGGCGCCCACTTCTCGCGCCACGTATCGGTTGACCGACTCGAGCGCGGCCTTGGCCACACCCATCCAGTTGTAGTACGGCATCGCGGTGCGCGGGTCGAAGTCCATGCCGACGATCGAGCCACGCTCGTTCATCACCGGCAGCACGGCGCGGGCCAGCGACGCGTAGCTCCAGGCGGAAATCTCGAACGCCTTGGCCGCGTCGGGGCCGGGACCGTCGAGGAACGGACGCGCCTCCGGACCCATCAGCGTGCGCGGCGCGAACGCGATCGAGTGCAGCACGCCGTCGACGCCCTCTGGCGCCAGTTCGCGCACCTTGTCGGCGAGCTCACCGAGGTTTTCCTCGTTGGTGACGTCGAGCGGGATGGCCGGGGGGACCTCTTGCGGCAGCCGCTTGGCGATCCGGTCGATCAGCCGCAGCCGCTCCGGAATGCCGGTGATGATCACCTTCGCGCCCTGCTCCTGCGCGACAGCGGCCGCGTGGAACGCGATCGACGAGTCGGTGATGATGCCGGTGACCAGAATGGTCTTGCCTTCGAGCAGTCCGCCCATAGGTTTTCGGTTCTCCTGAATTCGAGGGTGTCGGAAGGAGGTTACTAGTGGCCCATGCCGAGGCCGCCGTCGACCGGGATGACGGCGCCGGAGATGTAGCCCGCGTCGTCGGAGGCCAGGAAGCTGATCGCCGCGGCGACCTCCTCCGGCTGGCCCATCCGCTTCGCCGGAATGCCGTACTTCAGCACCAGCTCGCGCATTTCCTCGGTGACCTCTTCGCGCGTCATGTCGGTTTCGATGAAGCCGGGCGCGACGACATTGGCGGTGATGTTGCGGGAACCGATCTCCATGGTGATCGAACGCGCCATACCGACCAGGCCCGCCTTGGAGGCGGCGTAGTTGACCTGCCCGGGTCCGCCCTTGAGGCCGACCACCGAGCCGAGGAAGATGATGCGGCCGAATTTCGCGCGCAGCATCGACCGGTTGGCCCGCTTGGCACAGCGGAAAGCGCCGGTGAGATTGGCGTCGATGACTCGGGTGAACTGCTCTTCACTCATCCGCATGAGCAGCGTGTTGTCGACGATGCCCGCGTTGGCGACGAGCACCTCGACCGCACCTTGCTTCTCCTCGACCTCGGCGAACGCGCGGTCCACCGACTCCGAGTCCGTCACATCGCATTTCACGCCGAGCATGCCGTCCGGCGCGCCCGAACCGCGATGCGTGACGGCCACTTTGTGACCGTCGGCGACTAAGCGTTGTGCGACTGCGAGACCGATGCCACGGTTACCGCCGGTCACCAGGACGGACCGGGATGTGATGTTCGACATGGGCATCAACCTACCTGGTCCGATCCGTCGGTCACGACCGGCCCGGCCCCCGCGCCCGCTACCGTTTGCGGCTGCCGCGGGCACTCAGCTTGCGGATCGGCCCGATGAGCGCCCGGTAGAAGGGCCGCACCAACCGGCCGGGTAGATAGCGGTGCCGTTCCTCCTGCCAGACCCGCGCCCTGCGGTGCGCCGCGAGCGGCGACCAGCGCTCCGGATCCGGCGGTTCGGCGGTATGGAATTCGATGCGGCACAGGTGCTTCGTGCTGACGAAGCCGTACTGGCCGGGGCTGACCAGCCGCACCGGAGCGCCGTGGTCGCTGTCGAGCGGTCGCCCGTCGAGCCGGTCTGCGATCAGCACATCCTCGGCGCGGGCGTCCTCGAGCAACACGATCGACCGGTGGCCGTCGAGACCTTCGAAGACGACATGGCTGATCGACGCACCCGTCGCGAGCAATGGCTCGACCCGCGTGCGGTAGACGGTCTCGAACGCGACTCCTTCCCACAGCAGGTCGGTTGCCGACCATCCGGCGACACAGTGGAAGTCGGCTCGGAGCTCTCGCCGCGGCAGCTCTGCGAGCTCGGTCAAGGACAGGGTGACGCCCTCGGTCATGGCGCCGCCGAGCTCGATCACCGGGTCGGCGGGGACAGGCGGAGGTGGGTGGTGGAGATGGGTGCCGAACCGGGGGAATCCGTCGACGGCGCGTTGGCCAGGGGGAAGTGTCACGTGCGCTCCTTCTTCGAGCCGCAGTGCGGAGCGTCGAGCATCAGCGGCCCCGCAGGACCCGCGGACCCGATGTCTCCGTACGGCGGGACGCATCGTCAGCAGCTAGGACACCACTGTAGGACGGTGGCGGTGCAGCCCAGTGTGGCAACAGATACAGTCGGACAATTCTCACATTTCTCCGCCGTGCCACACATCGGATCAGCCGACACCGAACCGGCCGGCGCGGCAACCGCCCGCCGTTCGGTCATGCCGAAACGGCGGGCGCGCAACCTCTTTCGGGCTACGGGATCCGCTGGCGGTAGAGCAGGCCGGTGATGACGCCCGCGGCGGTCAGCAGCAATCCGAGCAGCAACCACGGGCGGCTGGCGTCGCCTCTGGTCAGCTCATAACCGATCTGCTGCTGCAACGTGTCGTATACCTTCGTCAACTCCTGCAGTGACGAGGCGGTATAGAACTCCCCGCCGGACAGTCGCGCGATTTCCTGCATCGCTTCGTCGTCGACTTCCACCTTCACCTGATCGCGACCGCCGTCTTCGCGCGGAATCTCGACGACACCCCATTTGGTGCCGAAGGAAATCGTCGATATCGGAATGTTCTTGTTCTTGGCGAGTCGAGCGGCGACGTACTCGTGCCGTGGGTTGTCCATGTCGTCGAAGGCCGGGACGGTCTGCTTTCCGTCCGACATCAGCACGATTCGGGCGGGCGGCGGGTCTTGGGCGCCGCCGAGTACCGAGGCGAGCGTGTCGATCGCCTGGAGCGCGGTGATGATGCCCTCGCCCGTTGCGGTGCGCTCGGCGAGCTTCGCGTTGTCGATGGCCGCCTTGACCGATTCATGGTTCGTTGTCGGCGTCACCATCACCGAGGCGGTGCCCGCGAAGGTGACGAACCCGATGTTGAGGCCGACCGGAAGACCGTCGACGAACTCCTTACCGGCCTTCTTCGCGACCTCGATCCGACTCGGCGGCACGTCGGTCGCCTCCATCGAGAGCGACACGTCCATCACCAACATCACGGTGGCGCGGTTGCGCGGCACCTTCTTGACCGCCGTCGGCCCCGCCGCCGCAACGGTCAGGAACACCAGGCCGACCAGCATGAGCGCGATGGGCACGTGCCGGAACTGACTCGGCCGCGCCGGAGCGACCTTCTCCAGCAGCTCCATATTGCTGAACCGCAGCATGTGCTTGTGCCTGCTGCGCTGCACCAGAATGTAGCCGAGCGCGATCAGGGCGATGATGGCAAGAAAGCCGAGCCAGATCTGCGCGGTGAAATGCGAAATACTCACTGGCGTGGCACCCGCCCGGTCGGGGCGCCGAAGCTGTGGCGCCGAGTGGACACGAACCGGACCACATCGGCGATCCAGTCCCGATCGGTTCGCAGGGTGAGCACCGGCGCGCCGCAACTACGCAAAGCCTGTTCGACCTGTTCCCGGTGCCGCTGCGCGGCGGCCGCGAAATCGGCGCGCAGCGTGGGGGTCACGCTGAATTCGCGGGTGCGCCCGGTCTCCGGATCGTGCAGCACGACATCGCCGACGTCGGGCAGCGACAGATCACGCGGGTCGAGCACCTCCACCGCGAGCAGGTCGTGCCGCGCCGAGATGGCGCGCAGCGAACGCTGCCAGTCGATGTCACCCAGGAAGTCGCTGACGATCACCGCGAGTCCGCGCTTGCGCTGCGGGCGGCGCAGCGACTCGATGCCGCCGCGTAGATCGCCGCGCACACCGTCGCGGGCATGCGGCGTGGTCGCGATGCTGCGCAACAGCGACTGCGCGTGCACCCGCCCACTGCGCGCGGGTATCCGAACCAGCTGTTCGCCGGTCGCGACGACCGCGCCGATCCGGTTGCCGCCACCGCTGGTGAGATGGGTGATGGCGGCCGCGGCGGCGATCGCGAGATCACGCTTCTGGCAGTACGCGGTGCCGAAGTCGAGGCTCGCCGACAGGTCGACGACCATCCAGGTTTCCAGCTCCCGATCGGCGATCATCTGCCGCACGTGCGGGTGGGTGGTGCGGGCGGTGACCGACCAATCCATCTGCCGCACATCGTCACCCGGCTGATAGGTGCGCGCCTCCCCCGGCTCGGAGCCGGGGCCGGGGATCAAACCGAGGTGGTCACCGTGCAGCACGCCGTCGAGCCGGCGACGCACGGTGAGCTCGAGCGTTTTCAGCGCCGCGGTCAGCCGCGGGTCGGTCAGCTCGCCCGCCTGGAACGACGGCGGAGCGTGGGAAGACCTGGCCACTCGGGGAAGCGGTTCCGGCGCCGCGGTCACTTGTTCTGGACGTTGCCGGCGGGCTGGGACTGCTGCCCGTTCGGCGGCTGCGGCACGGGCTGCGGAACGCCCTGTTGCTGCGGATGCTGCGCGGGACCTTGCTGCGGGGCCGAACCCTGTTGCGGCGCACCGGAGCCGAGGGCGGGCGCGGCGGGTGCACCCGAAGCGACGGCCTGCGGGGCGACCTGCGGCATGCCGACGGTCTGCAGCACCCGCTTGATCACTTCCTCCGGGCTGATCTCGTCGGCGAGTGCGTCGTAGGACAGCACGAGCCGGTGGCGCAACACATCCGGGATCACCTCGACCACGTCCTGCGGCACCACGTAATCGCGGCCGCGGATCAACGCGACGGCACGGGCCGCGGCGATGATGCCGAGGCTGGCGCGCGGCGAGGCGCCGTAGGCGATCCAGCTGGCCACGTCCTGCATGCCGAAGTCGGCGGGCTTGCGGGTCGCCGCGATCACCCGGACCACGTAGTCGACCAACGCGTGGTGCACGAACACATTGGCAGCAACCTGCTGCAGCCGGACAACCTGCTCCGGTTCCAGGATGCGCGTCGCCTCCGGCGGGGTGACACCCATCCGGTAGATGATCTCGCGCTCCTCCTCGACCGAGGGGTAGTCGACGACGACCTTGAACAGGAAGCGGTCGCGCTGCGCCTCGGGCAGCGGGTACACGCCCTCGCTCTCGATCGGGTTCTGGGTCGCCATGACCAGGAACGGATTCGGCATCGGGTAGGTCTTGCCGCCGATCGAGACGTGCCGTTCGGCCATCACCTCGAGCAGCGCCGACTGCACCTTCGCGGGCGCGCGGTTGATCTCGTCGGCGAGCACGAAGTTCGCGACGACCGGGCCGAGCTCGGTGTCGAATTCCTCGCGGCCCTGCCGGTAGATGCGGGTACCGATCAGGTCGGTCGGCACCAGGTCCGGGGTGAACTGCACCCGGGAGAACGAGCCGCCGACCACCTTGGCGAAGGTCTCGACGGCCAGCGTCTTCGCGATACCCGGCACGCCTTCGAGCAGCACGTGGCCGCGCGCCAACACACCGACGAGCAGCCGCTCGACCAGTCTGTCCTGGCCGACGATCACCCGCTTGACCTCGTAGATCGCCTTCTCCAGGGTCTGGACGTCACGCTCCAGGGTGCTCGCCACGGGCGCAGGCGCATCTTTCGCCAAATTCGCCCCGCTCACACCATCTGTCGAAGTCACCAACATCCCCGCTTTCGCCTTGGTCCTGTGCGTGCTGCCACAACTATTCCAGGTAATGGCCGTATGTGCCGCAACCGGACCCGACATGAAGGGAATTCGACGGTTCGGGTGTCCGGTTGGGCAAGTATGTCGGTTCGGCGGGCATCCGTCAGCGTCAGCTGACGATCCGCACCGCGTACGGCATGATGCCGCCTTCACGCACCGCCGACACCCGGACCACCTCACCCGACTGGGGCGCCTCGACCATCTGCCCGCCGCCCAGGTACAGCGCGACGTGCTCACTGCCGTTCGGCCCCCAGAACAGCATGTCGCCGCGGGCCCGCTCGGCCACCGGCACTCGCGTGCCCGCGTTGTATTGGTACCCGCTGTAGTGCGGCAACGAAACCCCGATTCCGGCAAAGGCATAGATCATCAGACCCGAGCAGTCGAAGCCGACCTTGTTGTAGTCGCCGAAGCTGTCGGCGACGCCGCCGTCGCGAATGCCGTAGGTCGGCCCGTTCTCATCCCCGCCACCCCAGGCGTAGATGACGCCCAACTGGGACATGGCACGGTCGACCACCGTCTCGATCGCCGCGGCGCCGCCGATGGACGGCAAGCTCGGCCGCGGCGTGCTCTGCCGCGGCGGCGGCGCGTTCTCCAATTGCGTATGCGGGCGTTTACCTTCGCCGAGTTGCCCGGCGCGTCCCTGCGCGTTCTGATCGGCGGCGGCCCTGGCGGCGGCGGCCGAGGCGGCGGCGCGGGCCGCGGCCTCCTCCGCCTTGCGCTGCTGATCCCAATTCAGGTAGGCCTCGCGCTGGCCCTGTAGTCCCGCCACGTGCTGGCGCGCGAAATCCAAGCGGCCCTGCGCATCCTGGCGCTCGCGGAGCAGGTTGTCGCGCTGCACCGTCTGCTGGTCCAGCGCGGCCTTGGCGGCGGCGACCGCGTGCTCGGCGTCGATCTTCTTCTGCTCGGCGGCCGCGGCGGCCGCGTCGGCGTCCGACTTCGCTTGGCGCGCACTGGAATTCTTGTTGCCCTGGTCGATCTGGGCGCGGCGTAGTCGGTCCAGCACCTGCTGCTGGTTCTTCGACACGAGGGACAGCAACTGGGCCTGGTCGAGGGCGGCGGCCGGGGTGGCGGCGGCGAGGTAGACGACCATCGAATCGGCGGCCGGGCGGGTGTATGCCTGAGCGGCGAACTGATCGAAGTTGCGCCGCGCCGCGCCGACTCGCGTTCCGGCGTCGGCCAATTCGCGCTGGGTTTCGACGACGACCGCCGCGGCCGCGTCCGCGGCGTCACGCGCGTTCTGCAGATCGACGAGTGCCTTGTTCACTTCCTCGCGCTTGCGGGCGACCTCACTGTCGAGTTGCTGCAACTGCTGGTCCACCACCGCGACCTGATTGATCAGCGCGCCGACCTCGGTCACCCCCGCGTCGACTTGCGCTCCGGCGTCGGCGAGTTGGCCGTCGCTCGGATTCGGCGGGGCGGGCGGCACCGCGACGGCGGGTCCGGCGAGCACCAGGACGACCGACACCAGCAACCCCAGGGCGACCCCCATCGGACGCCGAAGGGCGGCCTCGCCGTTGTTGCGCATCGCACCTCCCAAGGACCCGACTCCAGCAACACCCCGTAAGCACCGACCGAACCAGCAAGCACAATGGCCAGCAGATGCCCCTGACAGCACTTCTTCCCCATCAGCAACTACACGACCGTACGACACTTCCGTCACCAAAGGAACTCCAGCAACAGAATGACAGGCAGGTAATTTGCCCGTTGCCGGTAATTAGCCGGATACCGCAAAGGTTTCCAGTCGGTAGAACATACCGACGGTCAGGAAAAGTAGCTGAGTAGAAACCAGCTATGAAGTGGAAGCCCGGTCACCCTCGGTGCCGGAAACCCCCACCGGCGTGGCAGGTTCGGCACGCCGACGCGACTTCACGAAGTACAGCCCGACGACCACGGCAGCCGTACCTGCCAGCAACACACTGGCGATCACCGTCCAGGACACGGCCTCCGGCTGCTCCAGCTTGTCCACGAAAAGCCGTGCCGACTCGGCGGAATGGCCACCCTTGTACTTCGCCTTGTCCTCGGCCCACTCGAGGCGGACCCGGCTGATCGAGTCGCTGTAGGTGCCGACCCAGTCGTCGCTCAACACCACGACCGTGCCGTGCTGGGTCTTGCCGACCTCGGTGGCCAGGTCACGTAAGCTCGAGTCGTGGCCTGGATTGCCGGGAACAACCACGATGCTCAGCGGGATTCCGTGCGCTCTCGCGTCGGCGGCGACTGCCGCCAACTCCGTCTGATCCTTACCACCCACCGTGGCGACGTGATTGTCGGCCAGATCGGCATTGATGGTGGCGACGGTGTCCTCGGTGATGTTCGGCGGCAGTTCGGCGGCCATGGGCGTGAAAACCGAGGTGTGCGAGACGGTCATCTTCCATCCGGTCTGTCGAGCCGCATCGGCATCCGAAGCGACGTGCATCCAACACTGCAGGCGAGCGCGGGGCTCCCCGGGCTGGCTCCGAATGCACAGTACGCGACCGCCAGTCGTAGTACGCGCACACGGCACGCGACGCGCCTTGACGCCGAGCGGCACCCGTCCTCGCACCCAGGGTCCCGGCGAGCCCCACTTGGCTCACAGGACAAGCGTACTGTTAAGGTCGTAGCGCGAGGAACCGGCGCCTTCCGGCGCTGGAGCACCTGCAAAGACACCCGTAGCGACTGCTTGCAGGTCGCTCGAAAAGATCGGTCGCCGGCACAGCCCCGCCGACGGCCAACCCTCACAGACGAGTGGAGCTGACGTGACGACAAGTATCGATACTTTCGGCGCCAAGGGCACCCTCGAGGTCGGAAGCAACTCCTACGAGATCTTCCGCCTCTCCGCCGTGCCCGGCACCGAAAAACTCCCCTACGCACTCAAAGTCCTGGCGGAGAACCTGCTCCGTACCGAGGACGGCGCCAACATCACCGCCGATCACATTCGCGCCATTGCGAATTGGGATCCGTCGGCCCAGCCGAGCATCGAGATCCAGTTCACCCCGGCCCGCGTGATCATGCAGGACTTCACCGGCGTGCCCTGCATCGTCGACCTGGCCACCATGCGCGAGGCCGTCGCCACCCTCGGCGGTGACCCGAACAAGGTCAACCCGCTTGCGCCCGCCGAGATGGTCATCGACCACTCCGTCATCATCGACGTCTTCGGTCGCGCCGACGCCTTCGAGCGCAACGTCGACATCGAATACTCCCGCAACGGCGAGCGCTACCAGTTCCTGCGCTGGGGCCAGGGCGCGTTCGACGACTTCAAGGTCGTCCCCCCTGGCACCGGCATCGTGCACCAGGTCAACATCGAGCACCTCGCCCGCACCGTCATGGTCCGCAACGGCCAGGCCTACCCGGACACCTGCGTCGGCACCGACTCGCACACGACGATGGTCAACGGCCTCGGTGTCTTGGGCTGGGGCGTCGGCGGTATCGAGGCCGAGGCGGCCATGCTCGGCCAGCCCGTCTCGATGCTGATCCCGCGCGTCGTCGGCTTCAAGCTGAGCGGTGAGATCAAGCCCGGCGTCACCGCCACCGACGTGGTGCTCACCGTCACCGACATGCTGCGCAAGCACGGCGTGGTCGGCAAGTTCGTCGAGTTCTACGGTCGGGGCGTCGCCGAGGTTCCGCTGGCGAATCGCGCGACCCTCGGCAACATGAGCCCCGAATTCGGTTCCACCGCCGCGATCTTCCCGATCGACAGCGTCACCATCGACTACCTGCGGATGACCGGACGTAGCGAAGATCAGCTCGCGCTGGTCGAGGCCTACGCCAAGGAACAGGGCATGTGGCACGACGCGGAGCACGAGCCCGCGTACTCGGAGTACCTCGAGCTCGACCTCGGCGACGTGGTGCCGTCCATCGCGGGCCCGAAGCGCCCGCAGGACCGCATCCTGCTGAGCGAGTCGAAGACCGCCTTCCGCAAGGACATTCACAACTACACCAACGACGCGGAGAGCGGCCCCGCCGCCGTCACCCCGCACACGCACCTGGACGAGGCCATCGAGGAGTCCTTCCCGGCCAGCGATCCCGCGGTGCTGTCCTTCGCCGACGACGACGCCGAGTTCATCCCGTCCGCCGCCAACGGTGCGGTCGGCCGCCCGAGCAAGCCGGTCAAGGTCTCCTCGGAGGAGTACGGCGACTTCGTGCTCGATCACGGTGCCGTGGTGGTCGCGTCGATCACCTCCTGCACCAACACCTCCAACCCGTCGGTCATGCTCGGCGCCGCGCTGCTCGCCCGCAACGCGGTCGAGAAGGGCCTGACCTCCAAGCCGTGGGTGAAGACCTCCATGGCGCCGGGTTCGCAGGTCGTCAACGACTACTACAACAAGGCCGGCCTGTGGCCCTACCTGGAGAAGCTGGGCTTCTTCCTGGTCGGCTACGGCTGCGCCACCTGCATCGGCAACACCGGCCCGCTGCCGGACGCCGTGTCGAAGGCGATCAACGACAACGACCTCTCGGTCACCGCGGTGCTCTCCGGCAACCGCAACTTCGAGGGCCGCATCTCCCCCGACGTGAAGATGAACTACCTGGCCTCGCCGCCGCTGGTCATCGCCTACGCGCTCGCCGGAACGATGGACTTCGACTTCGAGACCGACCCGCTTGGTCAGGACGCGGACGGCAACGACGTCTTCCTGAAGGACATCTGGCCCTCCTCGAAGGAAATCCAGGACACCATCAACGCGTCGATCAGCCAGGACATGTTCATCAAGTCCTACGCCGACGTGTTCAAGGGTGACGAGCGCTGGCGCGGACTGCCCACCCCGGAGGGCAAGACCTTCGACTGGGATCCCAAGTCCACCTACGTGCGCAAGCCGCCGTACTTCGACGGCATGCCGCAGACCCCCGCGCCGGTCACCGACATCAAGGGTGCGCGCGTGCTGGCCTACCTGGGCGATTCGGTCACCACCGACCACATCTCCCCGGCAGGCAACATCAAGCCGGGCACCCCGGCCGCGCAGTACCTGGAGTCCAACGGCGTCGAGCGCAAGGACTACAACTCCTACGGCTCGCGTCGCGGTAACCACGAGGTGATGATCCGCGGCACCTTCGCCAACATCCGGCTGCGCAACCAGCTGCTCGACGACGTCTCGGGTGGTTACACCCGCGACTTCACCCAGGACGGTGGCCCGCAGGCGTTCATCTACGACGCCTCGCAGAACTACCAGGCCGCGGGCATCCCGCTGGTCGTGCTCGGTGGCAAGGAGTACGGCTCCGGTTCCTCGCGTGACTGGGCCGCCAAGGGCACCTCGCTGCTCGGCGTGAAGGCCGTCATCACCGAGTCCTTCGAGCGCATCCACCGCTCCAACCTCATCGGCATGGGCGTCATCCCGCTGCAGTTCCCGGCCGGCGAGTCGGCCGCGTCGCTGAAGCTGGACGGCACCGAGACCTTCGACATCGAAGGCATCACCCAGCTGAACGAGGGTGCGACTCCGAAGACCTTGAAGGTCACGGCTACCAAGGAGAACGGTGACAAGATCACCTTCGACGCGGTGGTCCGGATCGACACCCCCGGTGAGGCCGATTACTACCGCAACGGCGGCATCCTGCAGTACGTGCTGCGCAACATGATTCGCGGCTGATCACGCACTCGCCGTACGTCGAGGGTCCGCGCACCGCGTTTTCGCGGTGCGCGGACTTCGCGCACCTCTTGGAGGAGTCCGCCCGCCATGCCCAAAGTCAGTGACGATCACCTCGCCGCCCGGCGCAGTCAGATTCTCGACGGGGCGCGGCGCTGCTTTGCCGAATACGGGTACGAGGGTGCCACCGTACGGCGGCTAGAGGAAGAGATCGGGCTGTCCCGCGGGGCCATCTTCCACCACTTCCGGGACAAGGACGCGCTGTTCCTCGCACTCGCCCAGGAAGACGCAGAACGGATGGCCGACGTGGCGGCCAACCAGGGCATCGTGCAGGTGATGCGCGACATGCTCGCCCACCCCGAACAATTCAACTGGCTCGGCACCCGGCTGGAAATCGCCCGCCGCCTGCGCACCGACCCCGAATTCCGCGCCGGTTGGACCCAACGATCCGCCGAACTCACCGCCGCCACCCTCGCCCGCCTCGAACGCCGCAAGGCCGCGGGCGCCCTGCGCGACGACGTCCCCACCGACGTCCTCCTCGGCTACCTCGACTTGGTCCTCGATGGATTGATCGCCCGCATCGCCTCGGGGCACACCAACGAAAACCTCACGGCAGTGCTGGATCTCGTCGAAGCGTCAGTTCGTCGGCGAGATTAGGCCCGCACCGGGATCCGGCGTTCGGTGTGCGCGGATGCTCCAGCGCCATATACGGACAGCGTGCATTTGGCGCCCCGTTGCGTCATCCAATCCTGAAGCCTGATCGTAGATTTCCACGCCGCAGAGTCATAGGCGTCCAGGCGGAACGGAGGTTTTGGGCCAGACCGCAATTCGAGCGTCGCGACGTCGCCCCTGCGCCACTCCCTACCTTCGACCATCAACAGAACCATATCGATTGTCACCCCGGCGTCGCCTGCATTGGTGACCCGCGCCCGGACCTCGAGTTTCCTGCCGCGCACGGGTTCCGCCACGACGAACGCCGTCAGCTTCGGCACTCCTGTTCGGGGTCCCCCGAACAACATTCTCACGACAGTGGCAGCGAGACTCAGGAAGCCGCTACCCACCCCGTCAGTCATAGGGAAATGGTCCCACGGTGGGGCGACCGACGGCAGTCCCCCAGCGAATCCGCTAGCTGAGCCGCGAATCGAACCGCCGGGACTCGATCGTGTCGCGGCGGTCCGGTTCGCTGTGTCCGGGAGGGACAGCGAGATTCAGGCGCCGGGGCGTTTGCCGTGGTTGGCTTTGTTCTTGCGGCGGGCGCGTTTCTTGTTCGCGCGCTTGGACATTGGTGGGTCTTCTTTCGTTGGTAGGAGTTACGCGGCGTGCGCTGGCTGGCGACTCCAGGCGGCCAGCCGGGCGCGGGCCCGCGAATTACGCACCAGTGCGGCCGACTTGGCCTGCTCGAGCCCTTCGTAGTAACCGCCGTTGACGACCGGTGTCGCCGGATCGCTCAGGATGGCAAGCAGATCGGCGGCCGCATCGCGGGGTGCGCCCACGTGGCTGCGCAGTTGCGGCATGTCGATTTCGAAATCGGCGGGGCTGACGCTGATGGCGGTCAGCCCGGCGGGCCCGCTCTCGGCGAGTGTGCGGGTGAACATCGTCAACGCCAGCTTGGCCTGCGCGTACACCGCCATCGGCGTATAGAGGCCGCGGTTTCGATCCATGTCCGAGTAGTCGATATTGCCGCCGACGTGCAATCGCGAGGACACCGAGACCACCCGTCCCCGCGCGGCCGCGATCGCGGCGGCCAGCGCCATCGTCAGCCGCTGCGGTGCGAGATAGTTGACCTGGAAGGTCAATTCGTAGCCGTCGGCGGTGTTCGACCGGCGCTGCGGACCGGGGATAGCCGCGGCGTTGATCAGCGCGTCGAGCGCGGGCACGGTCGCGGTCAGTGTCGCGGCCAGCTCGTCGACTTCGGACAGCTTGGTGAAATCGGCGTGCATCATGCGCAGGCGGTTCGGGTCCGCACCGTCCCCGATCAGTCGTTCCAGTGCGGCGTCGGCGAGTTCCTTGTCCTGGGCGTGCAGGATCACAGTGACACCGTCGGCGGCCAAGCGCTTCGCCGTCGCGTAACCGAGGCTTTCGTCGACGCCGGTCACCAGAACGATCCGGCCGCCGGACGAGAATTCGGACATAGCTCTCCCATCGAATGAGCGTGCGTCTCGGCTCAGGGTCGCGAAAGACGCACGCGAAGAATGGATCCGCGGTCAGAGGTCGCGGGGTGATGAACCCGCGCGGCACGGCACGGGCCGTGCACGCGGGTGAAGGTTCCGCGCAAGAACGTGCGCGACATGATGCCGTGCAGCACAAATCGGCTGCGCGCCTAGTGGATCAGACCGGACTCGGCGGCTCGTCCTCGCTCCCGAAGCCGACACGCTCCAGGGCGGAGGGAAGTTCTGCATCGAGGCACACGGCAACACCGAGCAGTCCGCGCAGCGCGCGACGAAGGCCGGAAGTTGCGGTCATACCGTGATCCAAACCGGTCACCGTGATCAGGGGCAAGTAATCCGCACCCGATTTGACGGTTCCTTAGCGCGAGCACATCCCCCGCGGCAGCTGCGCTCACCTACCGTGCGAACAGCAGTGCGGCAGCATCCCACCACTCGGCAGAACCGCACCGTCGTCTTCCGCGGCCGCCACCTCGACCTCGCGTAAGATACGTGCCCGGTCCTGATCGGACAGATACCGCCCACGCGATACCACGGCATGGATTCGGCGCGTATTACCGATATCGGCCAACGGATCACGGTCCAGGACAACCAGATCCGCGTACTTGCCGACCCCGATGGTGCCGGACACATGCTCCAGACCCACACACCGCGCGGCGTTGACCGTCGCGGCCTGCAAGGCTTGCATCGGCGAAAGGCCGGCCAGCACAAGCCAAGCCAGCTCTTCATGCAACGAGGCACCGGGAAACACGAAGGGATTGCCCGCGTCGGTACCCGCCACGATGCCAACACCCGCCGCGTTCATCGCGGCGATCAGTCGCAGCCGCGCCTGAAAGTTCTGCTGTGCCATGGCGATCTCGGCATCGGAGGGCTGCCCCTCACCCGTTCCGCGTGCAGTCCAGAACTGCTGGATGAAACCCGGCATGTAGCGCAGCATCTCCGATGCGTCCGGCCCCTGGGTGGGTGCGCCCGTGAGGTATCGCTGCTCCACCGTGATGGTCGGTGACTGCCAGGTGCCTTGCTGGATCATCCGATCGAACAGGGCCGCAGCGCGTTCCGGACTGTACGTCTCCCCCGCTTCCCGTTCCATCGAGCCACGGCGCGCCATCTCCACCTTCGGATCCGACCAGTTAGCCTCGATTTCGGCGTAGAACTCCGATGTTCGGGTAGACGTGGACAGCTGCATGCCGTACATGTGCTCGATCGTGTGCTGCCCGAGCTCGACCGCCTCGGCCACCGGAATGCGGTGCGGCACGTGACCGGCGAAGGGCAGGCCCACCTTTCGCGACTCGTCCGCGATGGCGGTCAAGGTTTCACGGGACAACAGCGAGTAGACCTTGACGAAGTCGGCCTGACTCTCCTTGGTCCGCCGCACCGCGGCCCGCGCTTCGGCCTCGGTGGCGACCACCTCCGAGCCGGGCCAGATGCCGGGTGGGCCGTCGATGATGTTGCCCGCGAACACCATCCGAGGGCCGAGCAGCTGCCCCTCGTCGATTCGCCGACGCAGATCCCGGGTGTGCGGGAAGCCCCACATCTCCCGGATCCCGGTCACTCCGTGAACCACGTGCAACGGCAGAAAGGTTCGTTCGGCGTCCGCGATGTGCGTGTGCATGTCCCACAGTCCGGGGATGACGAATTTGCCCGCCAGATCCAGCATTCGCACCTCTGGCGGCAGCGGGATCTCGGGGAATCGTCCGACCGCCACGATCCGGTCACCGACGAGCACGACCGTAGTGTCGGGCATCGGGGGCGCTCCGGTTCCATCGATCACCGTCGCCCCGGCCAGCACCGTCACCGGCGCGGACGGTCCTGGATCGGCACCCGCCGCACGGCCGGCCAGGCTCGAAAGAACGCCGCCCGCTATCGCGCCGACGGCTCCTTTGGCCATCCAGGCCAGGAATTCACTGCGGTCGATCTCGCGCACGCCCACCTCCCCGTTGCTCGACCGCAGTCTACGATGAAAGGTAACCGACTGGGCCGCAATGACTTCGGCACCAGGTCAGGCGTCTTCCTCGAGACTGCCGAGCAGCGCCCGGACGATGCGGTCGAGTTCGCGGCGGTCCTTCGCGGAAAGCACCGACAGCATGCGGGTTTCGTTCTCGGTGTGCGCGGTGACGACCTTGTCGATGAGTGTGCGGCCGTCGTCGGTCAGCGCGACGCGCACGGCACGGCGGTCGTCCGGATCGGCGATCCGCCGGACCAGTCCGGCCGATTCGAGCCGGTCGAGCCGCCCCGTCATGCCCGCACGGGACAGCATCAGCGTGTCGGCGAGGACAGACGGGTTGAGTTCCCACGGGTCGCCCGAACGACGCAGCGCCGCAAGCACATCGAACTCGCCGCGGTGTAAGCCGTGCGCGGTGAAGACCGCCTCGATCACCCGCTGGGCCACGATGAGCAGGCGGCCGAGGCGGCCGAGGATCGCCATCGCGTCCAGCTCGAGATCCGGGCGTTCGCGCCGCCACTGGTCCACGATCGCGTCGACGTGATCCGGTTTGTGCTCTGCCATGGACAGAATTCTATTCGCTGATATATAGTTCGGTAGCGAATTATCAATCACCGAATCAGTTGGAGCCACCATGATCACCACCCCGCGCATGGACGTCGCGATCCGGCAGCCGCAGGACGCCGAGACGCTGCGGACCGACAAAGTCACCGTGCGGCTGCTGCTCGACGCCGAGGAGGCTGGCGGAGCGCTGAGCACGCTCGAGGTCACCATGGCTCAGGGGGCCGATGGCGCGGCACCGCACTACCACACCACCTCGGACGAGTTGTTCTACGTTGCCGACGGCGAATTGCAACTGCTGGCCGGCGACCGGATCGTCACGGTCGGCGCGGGCGGCTCGATTGTCGTGCCGAAGTTCATGCCGCACGCCTTCGGCGCCACCCCCGACAGCGGCGCGCGCATCATGATCGCCCTCATGCCCGGCACGGAGCGCTTCGAGTACTTCCGCCTACTGGACCGGATCGCCAAGGGTGAATCGACCATGGCCGACCTCGCGGCGGCGCAGGAGGAATTCGACAACCACTTCGTGGACGCGCCGCGCTGGTGGACCGAGCGCAACGCGAACCGTCGCTGAATCTCGTGCACAATTCGGCTGTGACCAACCCATCGATTCAGGTCGGGAACAATTCCGCCCTCGAAGGAGGTTCGCCGGAGATGACCTTTTCCGTCCCCGTTGTCGTCCGCGGTTACGAGCTCGATACGCAAGGGCACCTGAATCAGGCGGTCTACCTGCAATACGCCGAACACGCCCGATGGGAACTGCTCCGCGCGGCCGGGCTGCCCCAGGACAAGCTGATCGCCAGCGGAGTCGGGCCGGTAGTACTGGAGACCACCATCAAATATCTCCGCGAACTGCGCAGCGGCGACGAGGTCACCGTCTCGGTCGAGTTCGCCTGGCAGACCGGCAAGACCTTCCGCTTCCGGCACGAGATCCGCAAACTCGACGGCACCGTCGCAGCCGAGATATCGGTACTCACCGGCCTGCTCGATCTCAGCGCCCGCAAGCTCGTCGCCGCGCCGGGTGAGCGCATGGCGGCCTTGGCCGAGCGGCCCGACCTGCTCGGTCTTTGAAGCGGTACGTACGGATGCACAGCCGCCAATCCCGGGCTATACCTCCCAGATCCTTGCCATTTGGAAGTAGCTAAGTGATTGCGCCGGAACTATCCCTGGTCCACCGAAAAACTTTCGGCGCTAGCGCATCCGGCACCGAAATCCGGTTTGCCACCGGCCGTGAAATCTCTCGATCCGAACCGATCCGCTCACTCTGCGCGATATGATCCAACTCACGCTCGGGGGTCGTGGCAAATCGCGAGCAGATCGGAAGCAGCAGATCGGAGAACAGCAATGACCGACGCACTCCGCCTCCCCGGAACCGCGCCGAAGGGCAACCGCGTCCCGCCGCTGCAGGGTTTGCTGGTAGCGGAGTCGGAACGAGATATCACCGTGCGGGTCGCCGAGGGAACGTGGACTTTCCGTCGGTCCGATGTCCTGCGTGTGCTCGATTCGGCGCTGCCCGACGGCCTCGCACCGGATCGCGGCCGCCCCGTGCTGGTGGACATCCGCGCGGGCGCCACCGCTGACTTCACCCGCCGCCTGCGCATCGATCTCGTCGACCGGCCGATGACGATCCCGGAGGCCCCGTCGGCGGCGCTCGGCGACGAGCAGCTGCGGCGACTCACCGAAACCTGGGCCGACCGGCTGCAACTCGTCGACCTGACCGGCTCCAACGGCGCCACCTTCACCTACTGCCAGACCAAGTCGTTCGCGACCAGCGATGACGGCATCAACTGCGACAGTCTCGACTGAGCGGCCCACGCATGGCGGCACGTCGGCCAGGTTCGGTCCTCATCGTGTCGGAAGCCGACGATCTGCACGGCACCGCCATGGCGGCGACGCTGCGAGAACACCACGGGCTCAGCGCGATTCACCTCGACCTACGCGACTTCCCGCGTGAGTCGGGCAGTTTCCGGCTGGACCGGCTCGGCACCGCGCGCTCGCTCTCGCACCTGATCGGACTCGACGATGTGCGCTCGGTCTGGTGGCGCCGCCCGCATCCCTGCCAGGTGCCCGCCGGGGTCCGCGCCACCGACGACGACTTCCGCCAGGCCGAATGCGACGGGTTCATCCAGGGCCTGCTGTGGTCCATCCCGGCCAACTGGGTAAACGACCCAGGCGCCGACCGCACCGCGGGCCGCAAGATCGTGCAGCTGGAGACCGCGCTGCGAGCCGGGTTCGCGGTACCGGAAACGCTGATCACCAACGATCCGGACGAGGCCCGCAGCTTCGTCGAATCACGGCCGGGCCCAGTCGTTTACAAGCGCACCGGGACCAGCCGCGCCGAATTCGCCGAGACCAGGATCATCACCGAGGCCGACTACGGCAGGCTGGCGGGCATCCGCTCCGCGCCGACCACCTTCCAGGACTATGTCGACGCCGAATGCGATCTGCGGGTCGTCTGGGTGGACGGCGTCGAATGGTCGGTGCGCATCGACTCGCAGGCCGGTGCCGGCCGTGTCGATTCCCGCCTGGACACTTCGGTCGACTTCGTGCCCGAACATCTGCCCGCCTCGGTGAGCAAGTCGCTGGCCACGTTGATGGGTGCGCTCGGGTTGTCCTTCGGTGTCTTGGACATTCGGCTCGGCCTCGACGGCGAGTACTACTTCCTCGAGGTCAACCCGCAGGGGCAATTCGCGTACCTGGAGATCAAGACGGGCCTGCCCATCTTCCGCAGCCTCGCCAACCTCCTCGTCGACGGCGACGGCGCCGTCGAGGGCTACTGACGGCGATAGGTCTGCAGCACGACACCCGATGTGCGGAACGGAACCACCTCGACCAGCCGCAGCGGCTGCGGCGGCACCGCATCGAAGAGCCGCTGCCCGGCACCGAGCAATACCGGAAAGACCAGCAGCCGAAGCTCATCCACCGCGCCGAGACGGAGGAACTCCTGCGCGGTGCGCGCACCGGCGAAGATCACGACCGGCTTGCCCGGCTCGTTCTTCAGCTCGGCGACCTCCGCGGCGAGGTCCGCGCCGATGCGGCGCGCGGGCTGCCACGGCAGATCCAGATCCGGCCGGGTGGACACCACGATCTTCGGCAGCGCGTTGACCAGCGGAGCCAGCATCGCATCGCCTGGCGTCGCCGGATCCTGTTGCGCGCCCGGCCAATACTGGGCGAGCAGCTCGTAGGAGGCGCGTCCGAACAGCTGGGCGTCCACCGCGCCGAGCAGCTCGGCCAGATAAGCGTCCAGTTCGGGGTCGTCGACCTCGATCCAGTCCAGCGCTCCGTCCGGGCCTGCGGCGTAGCCGTCCAGCGTGACCATCATTTGCAGCAGCATTGTCCGCACTCGAGGCTCCTTCCGAGAGTCGTGCCTCGATAGTGCAGACGGCGCAGGTCAGCCGAACTCATCGGTTCCGGCGAAAAACATACCGCCGAAACCGATTTCGGTCCCTGGGCCGCTACTGGCTCTTACGGCGGTTGGCACCGCCGCGGCTGCGGAGTTGCACATGCGACTCCACCAGCACGTTGTGGATGAAGCCGTAGGAGCGACCGGTCGCTCGCGCGAGGGAGCGGATGCTCGCACCTGCCTCGTACTGCTTCTTCAGCTGGGTCTGTAGGCGGTCCCGGGACTTCCCCGTGACGCGTGTTCCCTTACCCAGGGTGGCTTTGACTTGCGTGGGCCTGTCGCTCATGGCTTCCTCCGAGTCGCCGAGCAGCTCTTTCCAGGCTAAGCACTCGAGGGTCCGTGATCAACGGATTCTTGTGATGAAACTCACGCAAGCTGAATAAGTTCCAAATAATCGGCGGACCAATGGTCTTCCGTACCGTCCGGTAGCAAGATCACGCGCTCCGGCGACAGCGCCTCCGCGGCCCCCGGATCGTGCGTGACCAGCACGACCGCGCCCGCGTAGGTGCGCAGCGCGTCCAGCACCTGCTCCCGCGAGACCGGATCCAGGTTGTTGGTCGGTTCGTCGAGCAGCAGCACATTGGCGGCCGAGGAAACCAGCCCGGCGAGCGCGAGGCGGGTCTTCTCACCACCGGACAGCGTGCCGGCGGGCTGATCGAGCTGCGGGCCGGTGAACATGAACGCGCCGAGCAGGCTGCGCAGATTCTGCTCCCCCGCGTCCGGGGCCGCGTGTCGGATGTTCTCCCACACGCTGGCCTGGTCGTCGAGGGTGTCGTGCTCCTGCGCGAAATAGCCGACCTTCAAACCGTGGCCGGGCACCAGGTTGCCCGCGGTCGGTTGTTCCACCCCGGCGAGCATCCGGAGCAGGGTGGTCTTGCCCGCGCCGTTGAGGCCGAGCACCACGACCCGGCTGCCGCGGTCGATCGCGAGGTCGACGCCGGTGAAGATCTCCAGCGAGCCGTAGACCTTGGTCAGGTTCTCCGCCATCAGCGGCGTCTTGCCGCACGGAGCGGGCTCGGGGAACCTGATCCTGGCCGCCTTGTCGGCGACGCGCACGTCATCGAGCTCGGCCATCAGCCGGTCGGCGCGCTTGGCCATGTTCTGTGCCGCAACGGCTTTCGTGGCCTTGGCGCCGAGCTTGGCGGCCTGGACGCGTAGCGCGCTCGCCTTCTTCTCGGCATTGGCGCGTTCGCGACGGCGGCGCTGTTCGTCGGTGGCGCGGGCGTCCAGGTACTTCTGCCAGCCCATGTTGTAGACGTCGGCCTCGCCGCGCACCGCGTCCAGGAACCACACCTTGTTCACCACGTCGCCGAGCAGTTCCACATCGTGGCTGATCACGATGAGGCCGCCGTCGTGGTTCTGCAGGAAACCGCGCAGCCAGGTGATGGAGTCGGCGTCGAGGTGGTTGGTCGGCTCGTCGAGCAGCAGGACGGTGTCGGAGCGCCCGCCGCTGCCGTCGGAGGCGGCGAACAGGATGCGCGCCAACTCGATTCGGCGGCGCTGGCCACCGGAGAGGGTGCGCAGCGGCTGGGCGAGCACCCGATCGGGCAGGCCGAGGCTGTGGCAGATGCGGGCGGCGTCGCTCTCGGCGACATAGCCGCCGAGCGCGGAGAACCGCTCCTCGAGGCGACCGTACTTGCGCACCGCCTTGTCACGTTCGGCCTCGTCGGCCACCTCGGCCATCAGCGCCTGTTGCTTCTCCATGTCCCGGATCAGCGTGTCCAGGCCGCGCGCGGAAAGCACCCGGTCGCGGGCGAGCACATCGAGGTTGCCCTCCCGCGGATCCTGCGGCAGGTAGCCGATATCGCTGGAACGCAGAATCTTTCCGGCATACGGCTCGCCCTCGCCCGCCAGAATGCGCAGCGTGGTGGTCTTACCGGCACCGTTGCGTCCGACCAGTCCGATCCGGTCGCCGGACTGCACCCGCAGGGCCGGTCCGGGGGCCGACAGCAGGGTGCGGACTCCGGCCCGGACCTCCAGGTCGGTCGCGGTGATCACAGATTTCTCCTCGCGGATCAGTGGTACTGGGCGGTCGCTGCTCGATTGTGCGACGCGATACGCACAAGAACCACCGATTTTACCTGGGTTCGGCCACCGCTTTTACACCCAGCGATCTGTATGTGACGGCACTAACTGAACGGCGGGTAACCTGCCGTTACATGAGCAACGATCTTTTGGGCAAGAGCGCTCTGGTCACGGGGGCCAGCCGGGGCATCGGCAAGGCGGTGGCGGCGGAGCTGCTCGGCCGCGGCGCGAACGTGCTGATCGTCGCGCGCAAGAAGGACCCGCTGGACGAGACCGCCGCGGAGCTGCGCGCTCTCGGTCATCAGGGCGAGGTCGTCGCGCTGGCGGGAAACGCGGGAAACGCCGACGATCGAGCGGCGGCGATCGAGCGGATGATGGCCGAATTCGGTTCGGTGGACGTGCTGATCAACAACACCGGCATCAACCCCGTATTCGGCTCGCTGATGGACGCCGACTTGGACGCGGTGCGCAAGATCTTCGACGTGAACGTGGTCGCGGCGCTCGGTTTCATCCAGGAGGCGTTCAAGGCGTGGATGGGTGAGCACGGTGGCGCGGTGGTCAATGTCGCCAGCGTCGCGGGTATCCGCTCGTCCGGCGTAATCGCCGCGTACGGGGCGTCGAAGGCCGCGCTGATCCGGTTGACCGACGAATTGGCGTGGCAACTCGGCCCGAAGATCCGGGTGAACGCGGTCGCGCCGGGCGTGATCAAGACGAAGTTCGCCGACGCGCTGTACTCCGCCGACGAGGAGCGGGCGGCGAGCGTGTATCCGATGAAGCGACTCGGCTCGCCGGAGGATGTGGCGCGGCTGATCGGGTTCCTGGTCTCGGACGAGGCGGCCTGGATCACCGGTGAGACCGTGCGGGTGGACGGCGGCTTGCTGTCCACGGGTGGTCTCTGAGACTGCCGAAACGACCATGGCCGTCCGGGATTCGCCAGGCGGCGGGAGCGCTGACGTCATTGTCTGCGGCCTCGGCCCGGCGGGCAGGGCGCTGGCGCATCGCTGCCTCGCACGGGGACTATCCGTAACTGCCGTCGATCCGGTACCGGATCGGTTGTGGTCGGCAACCTATGCGGCGTGGGGCGACGAGTTGCCCGGATGGCTGGACCCTGCGGCGATAGCGGCCACGGTCGAACAGCCAATGGCCTGGGGAACGCGCGCTCATCGGATCGACCGGCGGTACGTCGTATTCGATACGGCGCGCCTGCAGACGTCGCTGAAGCTGGCCGGTGCCGAGGTGATCGCCGATCGCGCGGTGCAGCTCACGCCCGAGACGGTGACGCTGGCCTCTGGTCGGACGCTGACGGCCCAACGGGTCATCGACGCACGAGGCATCGCCCGGTCCCCCGCACTGGCCGAGCAGACGGCCTACGGGCTCGTCCTCGATGAGCGGCAGTGCGCCGGGATCGAGCCGCTGTTCATGGACTGGCGGACGGACAACGGCGCACCCGCCGACGCGCCGCGCTCGTTTCTTTACGCAGTGCCGCTCGGCGGCGGGGCGATGCTGCTGGAGGAAACCTGCCTGGTGGGGCGACCCGCGCTCGACGGCACGGCGTTGCGTGACCGGCTGCATCACCGATTGCGGTCCCGCGGAATCGAATTCACCGGTGACGAACGGATCGAGCGGGTGCGTTTTCCGGTCGAGGGTGGCCGACCGGGGCGACACACATTCGGCGCGGCAGGTGGGTTCGCTCATCCGGCCACCGGTTACAGCGTGGCCGCCTCCCTTGCCGCCGCCGACATGGTCGCCGCGGGAACACCGGCGTGGCCGATATCGGCGCGTGCCGTGTACCGCCTCCGCGCGGCGGGCTTGCGTGCGTTGCTCGCGCTCCCGCCCGCCGATGTCCCCGTCTTCTTCGACGCATTTTTCGCCCTGCCCGCTGATTCGCAACGCGCCTATCTTTCGGGGCGGACCGACCTGAGCGGCACCGTGACCGCGATGCGGCGGCTTTTCACCACACTCCCGCCCCCACTGCGTCGGCGCGTCGCGGCCGCGACACTCTGGATTCCGATTCGCTCGCGTATTCGAATGCCTTCCGCCATCATGGAGGTATGAGGTCGATCTGGAAGGGCTCGATCGCATTCGGGCTGGTTAACGTCCCGGTCAAGGTTTACACCGCGACCGAGGACCACGACATCCGATTCCATCAGGTGCACGCCAAGGATGGAGGTCGGATCAAATACGACCGTGTCTGCACGGTGTGCGGTAAGTCCGTGCAATACGCCGACATCGACAAGGCGTACGAATCACCCGACGGCGACAAGGTCATTCTGACCGACGAGGACTTCGCCAAACTGCCCGCCGCCGAGAAGCACGAAATCCCGGTGCTGCAGTTCGTCCCGTCCGAGCAGATCGACCCGATCCTGTTCGACAAGAGCTACTACCTCGAGCCCGATTCCAGCACACCCAAGGCGTACGTGCTGCTCGCGACGACGCTGGAGCGCATCGATCGCACCGCGCTCGTGCACTTCACGCTGCGGCAGAAGACCAGGCTGGCGGCGCTGCGGGTGCGCGACGGGATGCTGGTGCTGCAAACGCTGCTGTGGCCGGACGAGGTGCGCGAGGTCGACTTCGAATCCCTCGACGGGGTCGCCGAGCCGCGCCCGCAGGAAGTCAAGATGGCCGAGACGCTGGTCGAGACCATGTCGGATGATTTCGACCCGGACCAGTTCACCGACGAGTACCAGATCGAACTCAAGCGCCTGCTCGACGAGGCGATCGCCAGTGGCACCGGCAAAGTGCCCGAACAGCCGGAGGCCGCGCCCGCCGAGATGGATGCGGAGGTGGTCGACCTGGTCGCCGCGCTGCAACGCAGCTTGGAAGCCAGCGGTCGCCGCGCCTCGGGCGGCGGCGACGACAACGGCAAGTCCGCACCGGCGAAGAAGACGGCGAAAAAGGCCCCCGCCAAGAAGACCGCCGCCAAGGCCGCCGCAAAACCGGCGAAAAAGGCGGCCAAGAAGACGGCGGCGCGCAAGGGCGCGTGAGGGCGGGAACGTTTCCGGCTGGCAAACTGTCGGCATGGATTCTGCCGTTGTGATCGTCCCGATGGGTCTCGGCCACTTGCGCCAGGTCCTGGACCTCGGTCACGAAGTCTTCGACGTCACCGCCAAGCCGTACACCTCGTGGTCGCTGACCTCGGTAGCCGAGCACCTCGACAGCCCCGACAACGCGTGCTGGGTCGCCCTCGATTCCGACCGAGTAGTCGGTTTTGTACTCGGGTCCATGGAATTCGAGAACCGGGACGACTGGGCCTACCTCGAGTGGATCGCGGTCGCGCCGGACATGCAGGGCCACGGCATCGCCCGGCGGCTGGTGGATGTCTGCTCGGAGGCGCTGTTCGCGCGCGGCGCCCGGCGCATCGTCACCGATGTGGAAGACCGCAACGCCGCCTCGACAGCCTTGATGACGCGCAGCGGATTCACCCCCGCGGCGACGGTGACACTGTTCGTCCGGCCGAATCCCGATGATCCCGATCCGGAGGCCCAGCTCACCCCGGCGGCCATCGCGCCCGGCACCAAGCGGGCGCTCATCCGCAGGGGTCGCCTGGCCGGTGACAACCGGATGGCTCGCTGACGGATTCTCAGAACATTCCATTCGGGATCTGGTCCTCGTCCGGCACCGGCTGCGCCGCATGCCAGTGCTCGGTGATCAGGCCATCGATCAACCGCCAGATGTCGACGACGGCAATGCCGCGCGGGTTATCTCGCGGAATCATGTGATAATGCACGACGACGTAATCGTCGTCGGCGATCACTCGTTTGATGTCGAGCCGCGCTAACGCGACCTGGGAGTTCGCGGTGAACTCTAGGAAAGCGTCTCTGCCGGAAGGGTTTCCGGGAGCGTGCTCGACAAAGTTCTCGTGTAGCAGCTCGCGCATTGCGTCGAGGCTGCCCTTGGCGAATTCCGCGAGGCCGTGCAGGACGAGGTTCTTGTTGCGCGTAGCGAGGGTTTCGGTCATGCGGCCACCGTCGCAGTCGGGGCTGCGGACTGTCGATTACCAGGCATGTAATGGCCGCCTGCCGATTGCGCGGCGATACTGGTCGGGTGGATCACGATCATCGTCCGGTGGGTGAGCTGCTGCGGGAGTGGCGGCTTCGGCGCGGGCTGAGCCAGCTCGAGCTGTCCATTCAGGCCGACATCTCGACCAGGCATGTGAGTTTCGTCGAGACCGGGCGAACCATCCCGAGTGCGGTGATGGTCGAGCGGTTCGCCGAACAGCTGAATATTCCGCTGCGCGAACGTAATCGGTTGTTGGTCGCGGCCGGGCACGCGCCCGTCTACCGGGAACGGGCACCGGACGATCCGGAGTTGACCCGGGCACGTGCCGCCATCCGGCGGGTGCTCGACGTGCACGAGCCCTATCCCGCGCTGGCCGTTGATCGCCGGTGGAATCTGTTGTTCGCGAATACGGCCACGCGCGTCTTCTTCGACGATGTCGATCCGGCTCTGCTGCGAAAACCGACCAATATGATGCGGCTCGGGTTGCACCCCAAAGGGTTCGCGCGACGCTTGCGCAACCTGGACCAGGTGCGCGGGTTCCTGTTGCCGCGCCTGGCTCGTCAAGCCGCACAGACCGGCGATCCCGACCTGCGCGCCCTGTACGACGAATTGAGCTCGTATTATCCTGCGGCCGAGTCGATTCCGATCGACCCCGCGCAAGTCGCACTGCCGATCCGGATTCGGCACGGCGGCACCGATTTGTGCTTCTTCAACACGATCACCACGTTCGGTGCGCCCTTCGACATCACCCTCGATGAGATCGCCGTTGAAGCCTACTTTCCTTCCGACGCAACGACTTCGGACTACTTATACGCACTTGCTCGGGAGACCGCGGCCGAGCCGACCGCGGTGGAGGGCTAGGTCAGGCCGCTGCCGCGCGTCCTTGCTCGAAGAATGCCAGCAGGCTCGCCACCGTGTTCACCTCGTCGCGCGGACGCAACGCCCCGAACGAGGCATTCCAAAACTCCCCGGTGCGGGGCGTCCACGGACCGACATAGGCGTACGGCCCCGGGTGACTTGCGTCCCCCGGCGACACTCCGTAATTCACCTCGCCTGCCGCGCTGGACAGATCGAAATGTTCCGGCCACAACACCGGCGTCGCGTCCGGGGCCAAACATCGCAAAGCCTTGTCCCCCAGCGCAAACCACGCACCTATCTGCTGCGCCACAGCAGGATCGATGTCGATCTCACTATCCGGATCGACCCCTGTGGTGTCCTTGTACAACCCCTTCGGCGCCTCCGCCTCGAACCCGGCCGCCTTCCCGACATCCCGATAAGACCCCCGCAACGGCGCCCGGCCCTCCGGCCACACCAACTCGGTCCCCACCACCGAAACCGGCCACTGCACACCCCCGAATCCTCGATGCACAACCCGTAACCGAATCGTCCCGTACTGCCGATACTGCGGCCCCGCCACCAACAACTCCGCCGCCGCATGCAACCCCACCCGCGATCGCATGTACGTCTGCTCGTCCACACCGGAATCATGGCCGGTGTGGACGCCACCCGCAGGGATTTCGACTACTACTAGCCGTCGACCTCGGGAATCGCGATCCCGAAGTGCGCCGCAATGGCACTGACGCCGCGCTTCAACCCTGACACGTCGTGCTTCAACTCGGCCACGTCATGCTTCAACTCGGCCACGTCTTGCTGCAAAGCGGAGACGTCCCGTTTCAGTCCCGATACATCCCGCTTGACCGCCGCGAATTCGTCGCGGACCTCCTGTTTGAAGGTCCCCATCTCCTGTTTGAAGGTCCCCATCTCCTGTTTGAAGACCCCCATCTCCTGCTTGAAGACCCCCATCTCCTGCTTGAAAGCCCCCATCTCCCGCTTGAAGACCCCCATCTCCTGCCTGAAGGCTCCCATCTCCAGCCGGAACACCCCGAAGTCCTCCCGGACCTCCCAGACTTCCTGCTGGATCCCCCGCACCACCCGGCGGATCTTCTTCACCTTCCTGTTCGTCTGGAAGATCGCGTCCTCGTACGCGCGCCGGTCCTCGTCCAGCACCCCGTATTTGGTCTCCAAACTGGTCACCCGCACCTCCAGTGTTTGCAGCGTCGCTGACATGTAGAGCCCCCTGTCACCTCGAATGAAGGCCCCAGTGTAGAGCCGGGCAACGCCACGAACACCAGGAAATTGGGGCGAAAATTACCTCGCAGACCGGCTTGCCGACGACCCGCCGACGCAGCCAACCGCAACCGAATACAACCGCTGCAGCGGGAGGCTGCGGGTGCCCTCGGCGCGCCCCTGAGAAGAACTACTTGCGGAACCTGGCTTCCAGTTCGACCGCCGTGGCCTGTAGGTCGTCCGGGTCATTGGTCTTGAAGATGCCTTGGTACCCGGTCTCGGCCCGGACCGCGGCCTCGACCTCCGGATCGTGGTACAGCTGGGCCAGTTTCAGCAACGTCGGGTTGTCCTTGTCCTCGGCGCGGGCGGCGAAGATGTTGATGTACTGCTTCAGTTCCGGCCGTTCCGGATCGTCGGTGTAGATGGTCTCGTTCGCGGTCAAACCGGCGGGCCTGGCGAAGGTGTCGTCGACGAAGGCGGCGTCGACGCTGCCGAGGGATTGCGCGGTCAGCGTCGGGTCGATGGTGGTCAGCTGCACCTTCGAGGCGTCGGCGTCCACGTCCTCCAGCCTCGAATCCCAACTGGCGCCGCCCTTCAGCACGATCAGCCCGGCCGCGGCCAAGCTCAGCAGCGGACGCACCTGATTGGCCGGGTTGTTGCTCAACGTGATCTGGCCACCCCGGGGAATGTCGGCGACCGACTTGTGTTTACGCGAGTACAAGGCCAGCGGGAAGATCTCCGTCGCGCCGATCGGCACCAGCGTGTCGTTGTTGCGCGCGTTGTAGTTGGCCAGGTACCGCACGTGCTGGAACTTGTTGAGATCGATGCGGCGTTGCGCCAGTGCGGGATTGGGCTGGTTGTAGTCGGTGAAGTTGACGAACTCCACGGTGATGCCCTGATCTGCGGCCTTCTTCTTGTAGACGTCCCAGTGCGGCAGTGCGAGATCGTTCACACCGATCCGGATCTCGTCGCCGCGGTGTTCCGCGCCACAGGAAACGGCGGCGACGGTGAGCGCGGACAGGATCGGAATCAGCAGTAGGCGGTACATCAAGCGCATTGCGAGCAAATTAGACGACCGTCCAGGTTTTGAAAAGGGTTTCGCTCACCACAATTCGAACCGTTGCCGCACCGGTTGCCGGATCGCTTGGATTACCGGGTTCATATTGCGACAAGCGTTTCGGGAGCACGAGTGAAATTCCATCGGGTACTGGCGATCCCGGTCCTGGTAGCTACCGCGGCCCTCACCCTGACGGCGTGCGGTTCCGACGACAAAGCATCCTCCGACACGGTAGTGCGGATCGGCACCACCGACAAGGACAAAGCCTGGGACGTCTTCGAGCAGCGGGCCAAGGACAAGGGCATCACGCTGAAGATCACCAACTTCTCCGATTACCAGCAACCGAATCTCGCGCTGTCGCAGCGGCAGATCGACGTGAATCTCTTTCAGCATCTGCAGTTCCTAGGTGCCTACAACGTCGCCAACAACGACACCCTGACCCCGATCGGCTCCACCTACATCGTGCCGCTCGGCCTGTATTCCAAGAAGCACAAGGCGGTCGCCGACATTCCGCAGGGCGCGGAGATCGCGATCCCGAACGATCCGACCAACCAGGCGCGGGCGCTATTCGTGCTGCAAGCGGCGGGCCTGCTGAAGCTGTCCTCGGATACCAAGGCGCCCTCCCCCGCCGACATCGACAAGGGGGCGTCCAAGGTCCGGGTGACCCCGGTCGACGCGGCGCAGACCGCGCTCTCGCTCGCCTCGGTGGACGGCTCGGTGATCAACAACACCTTCCTCGACCGCTCCGGCATCGACCCCAATTCGGCGCTGTACAAGGATGATCCGAACAACCCGGCGGCCGAGCCGTACATCAACGCGCTGGTGACCAGGGCCGAGGACAAGAACGATCCGAAGTTGCTGCAGCTGGTCGAGCTCTGGCACGACCCGGCGGTGCAGCAGGCGCACAGCGAGGTCACCAAGGGCACCGCCGTCGAGGTGCGACGCACCGGCGCTGAGCTGGAACAGATCCTGCAGCGGGTGCAGCAGACCATCCGCGACGGCAAGTGAGCGAGCAGCCGCCTGCGGTCGAGTTCCGTTCGGTCACCAAGGTTTTCGGCAAGGGTAAGGACGCTCAGGTCGCGCTCGACAGTATCGACCTGCGGATCGAGCACGGCGAAATCTTCGGCGTGATCGGCTATTCCGGCGCGGGCAAGAGCACGCTGGTCCGGTTGATCAACGCGTTGGAGAAGCCGACCAGCGGCACCGTCGAGGTCTCCGGCACTCCCATCACCGGGGTGCGGGAGGCCGAGGTGCGGCGGCTGCGGCGGGACATCGGGATGGTGTTCCAGCAGTTCAACCTATTCCGATCGCGCACGGCCGCAGGCAATGTCGAGTATCCGCTGAAGGTGGCGGGGTGGAAGCGGGCCGAACGCAAGGCGCGGGTCGCCGAGTTGCTGGAGTTCGTCGGGCTCTCCGACAAGGCCCGCAGTTACCCCGATCAGCTCTCCGGCGGCCAGAAGCAGCGGGTCGGCATCGCCCGTGCACTGGCGACCTCGCCGTCGCTACTGCTCGCGGACGAGTCGACGTCGGCACTTGACCCGGAAACCACCGGCGAGGTGCTGCGGCTGCTGAAGAAGATCAACCGCGAACTCGGCGTCACCATCGTGGTGATCACCCATGAGATGGATGTCATCCGCGCGGTGGCCGACCGAGTCGCCGTGCTCGCGGAGGGGCGGATCGTCGAACTTGCCAGCACCTTCGAGGTTTTCGCCACCCCGCAGGCGGCGCCGACGCGGTCGTTCGTGGAAACCGTGCTGCACAATCGGCCGTCCGAGAACGAACTGCGCAGGCTGGCCGAACTACACGGCGGCAGGCTCGTCACGGTGGACATCGACGATCGGCGCGGGATCGGGGCGGCGCTGGCCACCGCGGCGCACGCCGACGTCCGCTTCGAAGTGGTCTACGGCGGGGTCAGCACGTTGCAGGACAAGACATTCGGCAGCGTCACCCTGGCGCTGCATGGCGCGGACGACGCGATCGACAAGGTGATCGATGAGCTCGATCACCTGCCGGTGCCGGTGCGCAGGCCGCTCGAACAGACCAGCACGGACTGAAAGGGGTACCGATGCATACGGATTGGGACAAACTCCGGCCGGTCCTGAACGAGGCGATCGGCACCACCATCTATCTGGTGCTGCTCACCTTCGTGGTCGGCGGACTGATCGGGCTGTTCCTCGGCACCATGCTCTACACCACCCGCAAGGGCGGCCTGCTGGCGAACGCCCCGATCAACCTGTTGCTCAACGTGATCGTGAACGTGGTGCGGCCGATCCCGTTCATCATTCTGCTCGCCGCATTGGGCCCGGTGACGTTGGAGGTGGTCGGCACCACCATCGGCACGGAGGCCGCGGCGTTCGTCATGATCGTGGCGGCGTCGTTCGGCATCGCCCGGATCGTGGAGCAGAACCTGGTGACCGTCGACCCCGGCGTGATCGAGGCGGCCAGAGCGGTCGGCGCGGGCCCGCTCCGAATCATCTTGACCCTGTTGATCCCCGAAGCACTCGGCCCCTTGGTGCTCGGCTACACCTTCGTGGTGATCGCGATCGTGGACATGTCCGCCATGGCGGGCACCGTCGGCGGCGGCGGGCTGGGTGATTTCGCGCTGGTCTACGGCTATCAGCGGTTCGACTGGCAGGTCACCCTGGTGGCCACGCTGATCATCATCGCCGGGGTGCAGGGGATCCAGTTCTTCGGGAACTGGTTGGCCCGAAAGGTGTTGCGCCGCTGAGTTGATGGGACGCTCGTTGAGTGTCCGGACGGAAGATCCGGACACCAACGGCGGAGCTATTCCGGACTCGTGGTGCAGAACGTGTAGTCGACGATCCGCGCGGCACTCGGTGCCGAACTGCCGAAACTCGGTGGTGGCGGCCCGAATGCGGCGATCGCCGCTCGCTCCGCCTCGGACCGGGTAGCGCCGACGGCACCGAGGTAGCGACCGTCGCGCTCCGCGATGGCTCCGCACCCATCGACGAAACGGACGATGATCTCGCAGTTCGACCCGCCCTTGCGGCGGCAGGTCGCAATGGCGTCGACATCGGATTCCGCCCAGTTCGGGTAGTTGAATGCCACCGCGGTGATCGCGCCGGTCGAATCAACCGAGATCGCGCGCGAGCCATGGTAGGAGCCGTCCGGGCCGGGTTCGGCGTCGGCCTGCCCAGTACCCGCGATGACGAAAGCTACTGCCGCCGAGGCGAACATGGCGATGGTTCCCCGGCCAGGTGAGTACTTCATGGCTCGACTACTCTGGAGTGCACGCCGAGTGCAGGATCTCGGCGGACTTGGGCGCCGAGCTGCCGAAGTTCGGGAACGGCGGCGCCAACGGTCCGAGGTTGGCGATGGCCGCCCGTTCCGCCTCGGCACGGCTGCTGCCGGTGCCGACGGCCCAGTTGCCGTCCGAGGTCGCCGAGACCGCACCGCACCCATCGGCGAAGCGCACGACGACGAAGCAGTCCCAGCTGCCGCACTCAGCGAGTGCGTCGGTATCCGACTCCGCCCAGCTCGGGTAGTTCCAGGCCGCGCCGGTCGCACCGGACTTGGAGTTCAGTGCGATCGAGCCGTAGTACCTGCCGTCCCCACCCGGCTCGGCCTGTGCGGCGCCCGCTGCGACCAGGGTGGCGGCGGATGATGCGACCAGGCACATGACGGCCTTGCGCGACAAAGACATTGTGATCTCCCCGAGAAAAGAAATATTTCCGGGTCAGATCATGGTGCACCGCGTCCGGATTGTCCAAATCATATTGATCCGCCTGCCCTATGAAACATATTCATACACAGAGGATTTCGAAACGAATCTCTCAAATTTCACCCCGATGATGGGGTGGTGACGGATCGTGACGAGGTTCAGCTCGCGTTCTTGGTGCACGAGGACAGCACGACGCTCGCCGCCCGCGGCGATGCGCTGCCGAGGTCGGGGAACGGCGGCGCACTCTCGCCGAGCTTGGCGACCGCCAGCCGCTCGGCGTCCGCCCGCGACGACGCCGAGTCGGCCGCGAACCTTCCGTCGGCGCCCCGCGCGACAGCCGCACAACCATCGGAGAACCGCACCACGATCTGGCAGTCGTAGACGCCGCAGTCCCGGATCGCCGCCGCGTCCGCCGCCACCCAGGTGGGGTGATCGGTGGCCTCGACCACCTTTCCAGTGCCCGGCGAAACCGCCAGCGTCCCATAGTATTTGCTCGCCGCAGCGGCCGAGCCCGCCCCCATGATGGTGAGTGCCGCGGTGGATGTCAGAGCAGCACCGAGCGCGGCTCTACCTAGAAGTGACACGATGGTCCTCCCCGTTCAAAGAAGTAACGCGGAGCTGATCATCGCCGAGCGGTGCCTGTTATGTCCAGTATTGGTTTGCGGCCCAGTGGGTTCCGATGTTGCACCGACCACCAGGCCTTGCCACACAAAGGCCGACGAGCCGCCCGCGCTCAGTTCCCGGGTTGCTTCCGTAGGTCTTCTTCCCGGTAGCGACAACCGGTTAGTCCGGTGATAATGGCGGCCTTGCGGGTGCCGATTTTGATCTCGTTGCCGTGATCCGGCGAGTGCAGAACAATGTCGTGGTGTCCGGGCGTGTCCGCGCGAACGGTGAGCGCAGTTATGCCGTTCCGTGCGGCGATGTCGCGCGCGACCTTCAGTACGTCGGGCCACTGGGTGTCGCTGATCGGCACCGACGATACGAGGGAGTCGGTGGTCATCGAAACTCCGTCGGTCTCGAGGTACGGCGACGGGCAGCCGAGGGTGCCCTGCCCGCGATTGACCTCAGTGCGCCAGTCGAGTTCAGGCGCAACGATTTTGGCACCGTCCGCGATCTGCTGGATCGTCGCCGCGAGTTCTCGCTCAGTGGCTTCGACAGACGGCAACTCCCGCATCTTGGCCTCGGCGTGCGCGATGTCCTCCTTCGGCGCCGGGCGGTAGGGGTCCTTCAAACTGTCTCCACATCCACTCAGGACCGCCGCTGCGACGATCGATAAAAGTATTCGGACGGCCGTCTTCTTCGTCATGTCAGCGCACCGCCAGTTCCGGTAGTCCGGCGATGATTACTGCCATGTTGTATCCGGCGGTGCGCAGTGTGCCGTCAGCACTCGGCCGCGGATACTCGCTGTGCCCGTTGGAGTCTTCGCGATGTACGCCGTCTTTCGTCGTGGTCTCGGCGACGGAGAGTTGCTCCAGCTTCGTGGTCACCGGGTCGGGGCCAAACGTGCCGAAGCCGTCGGCCAAGGTGATCGGGTCGTCGGGTGCCCGCATCACGTAGCCGCGGCCCTGTGGGAGTCCGAGATCCGGTTCGTCGTTGGCGTTGATACCGGGTGAGCCGTAGAAGACGGCATCGTCGACGGGTTGGCCTCGGCCGGAATCCTGTAATGCCAGCGCCGTCGTGTAGGACCCGTAGGAGTGCCCCAGCGCCGTGATGTGCGGATCCGGTTTGTTCGATGCCACATCCAGACCTTCGAAAAAGTTCGCCAGCTTGGGTGCGCCGTCTTTGGCTCGATCGGCACTCGCCGCCTCCGGCCCGATTTCCGGCGGCGGTTCATACCCTAGCCAAGCTATCGACGCCACCCTTTGGCCAGGACGGCCCTCTTCGTTCAGTTGGAATTTCGCCTCTCGCTGCAGCGCCTCCGCCTCGCGGGTCATGCCGTCCAACGACTGCACGGTCGTCGAAACACCGGGGACGGTGACCGAGACATGGTCAGCATTATCGGGATCACCGACGGCAATCGCGGCCATCCCCTTGTCCCCCGTTTGCATGTCCAGCAACAGCAGGCGTGCGCCGTTGTCCGGGTTGGCCGGATCGAGCGGGCGGTCCTTCAGGATCTGGTCGATCGAGTCGAGATCCTTCAACTTCGCCTCAACCCGGGCCAGTTCCGCTTTCTCCTCGCCATACGGATCCGGTGCGTTCGGATACCTCGACCCGGCGGGCGCGTCCTTCAACTTCTCCTGCAGGGCGTCACGTTCCTGCGTCAACCGGGCCCGCTCGTCATCGATGCGGTTGACGTTCGCTTCGTGCCGCGCCATGGACGGTATCCCGTCCCGGTTACCAACCCACTCGGGATGCTGTTCGATGACCTCACGACGCTGCCGCTCGTCCATTGCATCCCAGTATTCCTTGTTCTGCTGCGGCGTCCCGTTCTCCGGCGGCGCGGGAGCGGTCAATCCGCCTTGCGACGCACCGGCAGCGGAGGCCGCCGCCACGTCGGTAGCGCCCTTGTCGTCGATCTGGCCGTCGGCGGCTTTATTCAGTACCGCCGCAGCGTCCGCGTCGATGTCGTCGGCCTGGCGCATCACCGCGTGCACGGCGTCCTGTAGTTCCACCCGCAAGGCCTCTACCGACGCCGCGTCGGGCGCGTTGGGCGCGTCGGCGATCGTGACGTGCCCGGCGTCCCAGATTTCGAGTCCGTTCGCCGCGGCGGTCTGTTCGATCGTGGCCAAGGTTTCCTTGAGGTGCTTGACGGCTTCCCTGGTCTGCTTCGCCAATTCTCGGACGGCGCCGAGCACGGCGGCTTCATCGATCAATTGGTCCGCGGTCACGACGAACCTGCGCCTCGCCGCATTCGCGGAATCACCCTCCCAACCTGGGAGTTTGCCGATGTCAGCGAGCTGGTTGGTGACATCTTCGACCGTGGCGATGCGGCGAGACAGCGAGGTCTCCAGCATCTCCAAAGCGAGCTCATTCCACCAACGAATGTCCGGTAGCAGCATCGACCGGCGTCCCCCCATAGAGTCAGAACTACTTAGCGACTATAGGTATCGTAGCGAACGACCACAGCAATTCCGTGCGCACAGGGGGCTTCCATGGGTGATTCCGTTTCGATCGATCCGGAGATCCTCCGCGGTGCGGCCGGTCGGCTCGATCTGCTGTACAACGACGCGGGTGCGACCCTGCGAGCCACCGACCAAGCGATCGCCAACAGCCGCGATGGCTGGAAGGAAGCGTCGTCGAGCGCCTTCACCCGGTTCACCACCTACCTGGACACGCGCCGAACCACGCTGCAACAAAACCTGGCCGAACTCTCGGAATCGCTGACCACCACAGCGAACACCCTCCAGTCCCAGGACCAATCCCGAGCCACCACAACCAACCAGCTGACCCAATCCAGCCTCGACCTCTGAACACGAGTCGCCAGGGGCTACGACTCGCGGAGCAACACCTCCGGGCGCTCCGCCCGCTAAACACCAGGCGGGAGGAGGGGTACGAGGTCCTCGGCCACGGTGCTGAGTGTCGGGCACGCCTCGATCGGGGACTTGAGCGTAAGCCCTAACGCCAGTAGCCCACCTGTCATTTCGATATACAGATTGCAGGAAATCTTTTCGAGCGGTAACGATTGTATTTTCGCGGCCCGCCCGGCAATCTGTGCAGGTTTAACTGCGTGCGTATGACCGAGCGCACTCAGCGGCATGTTGCTGACGTAAACCCCGAAATCGTAAGCCTGGCCGGGATACTCGCAACCCCAATAAATGTAGCCATCGATAAGGTTGTCATTGGGTTCTGGCGTGGTTTCGAGTTGGTGTTCCGAAAGAAACTTGCTCGGCATCTCACGGCACGGGTTGAACACTTCATCATACAAATATTTCGTCGAACTGGTATCGGCGGGCGCTTCATCGCGCGAGCAGCCGAACAGTGACGTACACAGCAGCGCGGCGCAGATAACTCCCCTGACTCCCCGCAGCACGGCACCGCTCATTTCGCGGGCTCCGGGGGTTTGCCGGTCACCAGGTAGGTCAGATCTCCGGGCCGTTGAGCTGTGCCGACAAGGGATGTGAAAGCGTGATCGTCGGCGTAGCTATCGGTGAAGGTGAGCAGATTGCGGTCACTGAGGAACTGATTCAGGGTCGGCTCCCGTGGCGTGCCGATGAAGGGAGCAACGTCGAGCGGTTTACCGTCGGAGCCCACGAACTCCGGGGGTAATTGCCCATTGGCATGCAGCGTGGTGAACAACTGCTGAATGATCTGCTGGTTGGCTTCCCCCGTCGCCTGGGAAGGATTCGGGTAGACGGGGTATTCTTTCTCGGGTTCGGGGTTGAACTTCTCCATCGCCGCGTCATAACCCGCGTCCTTGGCGACCTCGAGTACTTGGTTACCGATCACACTGACCGGCGTCCGCCCAGGAACCTCCAAGTTGTCCAGGGTCAGCGACTTGACGATATCGCCGACCTTCTGCCGCATTTCATACGTGTTCTGCTTCTCGTTGAACGCGTCTTCACTGGCATTTTCCGCCTGATAGGTGAGCGCGTTCACCGAAGCGTAAGTGACTCGCCCGTCCAGGTCGGCGAGGTGGGGTGCGTTGATACCGAGCCATTTCTGCGGGTCGCCACCAACTTCGGTGACTGCGCGCTGCAACATATCGGCTTCGTACGTTTGCCGGGCAAATTCGAGATTGAATCGTCCGCCCTCGGACTGGCTGGAGAGAAACAGTAGTCGGTCGGCATCCAACTGTTCGAAACGAACGTTGTGCTGATCGCCCTGCAACATCGGATCGTCGAGGATCCCGGTGTCCCTCGTCAGCGGATTCACGAATGTCTCCATATTGTTCGCCAGCACATGCGAAAGCCCGTCCGCGAGCTTTGGATTGGTGACGAATGCCTTCGCATTATCCTCGAATATCGTGCCGTTCTCCCCCTCCTTCAGCTTCGGCCTCCCGGAGTCGTCGTCTTTCTCCTCCGGCGCGAAGACATCCGGCAACTCCGCCAGCGCCTGCTTGGCCAGCACCCCCTCCTGCCCGGGCTTGTCGGTGCCGTCCGCGATCCACTCATACAGTCCCGCAGCGGTTTTACCGTCGTCGGACCATTCGTGCTGGAAGATTGATGCGGCGAACTTGTCCCGATCGAACGGCTCCGGGTCGTATCGCTCCTCCCCCGCGCCGAAGGACAGGTCGCCCGGGATGTCCTGGCGGGTACTGGGATCCTTCCCCGTCAGCAGGGCGTAGCTGGATTCGGTGTTGCGAGTACTCGATTCGAGGAACTGCCGACTCGCGTCCTCCACTTTGTCGAGATCGCCCGTGTTGAAGCCGGGTGGATAGCCGTCCCAGTCCGACTTGCCGTGTTCGACGTATTCGGCGAGGCTGGCGCTCTGCCTGCCCAGTTCGATGCCCATGGTTTGGCCGGGTTCGTAGCCGGGGTTGGCCTGGGTCAGCAATTCGGCGAGTGCCGCCTGTTGCAGCATCTGTTCCCGGACCGGGACTTGGCCGTCGATCACAGTGTCGTCGCGCTCTTCGTACCGGCCCGAGACCAGCTCACGCAATCCAGCAGGTAAATCGGCGTAGGAGCCCTTCTTGTCTCCAGAGCCGATCCGCTCGTTCGACACCACCATCAACGAGTTGGCGAGGTTATCGCGCTTCATCGCCGCGACGGGGTCGCCGGCTTGTTCTCGCGCCGCAAGGCGTTCGTTCAGCGCGAGGACGCCTTCCTTGCCCGCCTCCTGATACAGCGCCTTGTAGTAATCCTGCACGCTGGCCGGAACGGTACTGACCTCTTCACCCGCAGCCAATCGGCGCAACTCTTCCGGACTGAGCACATGTTCGGGCATATCAGAGGCGATCTGATCCAGCATCGCGGTATCCCGGGTGCGGGCCGCTTCCGAGAGCGCCTTGCCGTCTTGACTGCCGAACCGAGCGGCTTGGTTGTCGGCGTCGGCGACGTCGAGACTCGAACCGAGCAGGTCACCGGCCGACCTGATCTCCAGCGCTTGGTCGCCGATCTGCTTCGCCAGGTTCTCGACCGCGTCCCGGAACGGGAAATAGGCGCCGTTGATAGATTCCTGGTGCGCCCGAATCACTTCGGCGTCGACGCCCTCCTTGTCCAACACCTTCCAGGCGTCGTCGACAAACAACTGCGCCGCCCGCGCATCATTCAACCTCGCCAGCAAGGCGGCGTGGTGCGCGGCCACCGTGCTGGCGCCTTTGGTCGCGAGATCGACCAGCTCATCGACCTCATATGCGAGCTTCTTGCCCTGCTCGTGGTCTTGGCCGATCCGGTTGTAGGCGGCCTCGTAGGCGACGCCCTGCCAATCTTGGCGGACCCCGTCGAAGTGGCTGCGGGCGAAGTCCAGTCGCTCCATCATGGCTGTCCGCGAAGCACCGAGCTGGGCCACCCACGTTGCCAGTGCCCCGAGATCCCACCGTTCGACATCGCCGGGGCTAAGCACGGTGCACGTCCATCGCGTGCAGCAGGTCGGCGAATTGGGTGTCGGTAACCTGCAGATTGTCGGCCGCCGCCGCCGACTTGTTCGCGACGTCCCGCATCCGTTCGGCGACGCGCAGGTACGCACCCTCGACGAACTCAGCAGCCAACTCGATGGCCCGTGGAATGTCCGATCCCGGCAGCGCCACATGCAATCCCGCTGCCCCGGTACGCACATCGAGGCTGTCGATCTCCGTGCCGACACGCGACAGTTTGTCTGCCATGGCGCGGATCTGGTCTACGTCAGCTTTTAACAACCCCCGACCCCTCTGCTCAGCGAATCAGCTTGGATCGTAACAGAATTGGTTTCCGTTCAGAGTTGCCGCAGACGCCTGCCAGAGCGTCGACCAGTCCGCGAAATGGCGGCGGTCGCCCAGCAATCGCGTCGAGTGGCACACCTTGTCGGCGTTCGCCGCAGCCTTGCGCCACTCAAGGCTTGTTTGAGGCGCCGAGACGCCCGCCCTGGGCTAAAACGAAATCGGCCCGGGGTGAGCCGGGCCGATTGGGTGGTTCGTGCTAGACGGTGAAGCCGAGGGCGCGGAGTTGTTCGCGGCCGTCCTCGGTGATCTTGTCCGGGCCCCAGGGTGGCATCCAGACCCAGTTGATCTTGAGGTCGTCGACGAGGCCGCTGCGGACGAGGGCGTTGCGGGACTGGTCCTCGATGACGTCGGTGAGCGGGCAGGCCGCCGACGTGAGGGTCATGTCCAGGATGGCCACTTCGTCCTGCACGGACAGGCCGTAGACGAGGCCGAGATCGACCACGTTGATGCCGAGTTCGGGGTCGACGACGTCGCGCATCGCCTCCTCGAGGTCCTCGAGGCGCTTGATGTCTTCGGCGGACAGCTCGACCTGCTCGGCTGTCTCGGTTGCCGGTGTGTCGCTCATGCCTGGTCCCCATTTCCCATCGAACGCTTTGCCTCTTCTGCCGAGGTTATCCGGACCACCGCGTCTTTGAACGCCATCCAGCCGAGCAATGCGCATTTCACTCGCGCCGGGTACTTGGAGACGCCGACGAAGGCGATGCCGTCGCCGATCATGTCCTCGTCACCCTCGATGGTGCCGCGGCTGGAGATCATCTCGTTGTACGAGTCGACCACCTTCAGCGCCTGCTGCACCGGCAGCCCGATCACCTGGTCGGTGAGGACCGAGGTGGCGGCCTGGCTGATCGAGCAGCCCTGACCGTCGTAGGAGACGTCGGCGACGTCGCCGTTGTCGTCGAGCTGGACGCGCAGGGTCACCTCGTCACCGCAGGTCGGGTTCACGTGGTGCACTTCGGCACCGTACGGCTCCCGCAGCCCGCGGTGGTGCGGGTGCTTGTAGTGGTCCAGGATCACTTCCTGGTACATCTGCTCCATGCGCATGTTCTATACAACTCCGAAGAAGCTCTGAGCCTTCCGCACGGCGGCAACCAGTGCGTCCACCTCGTCGAGTGTGTTGTAGGCGGCGAACGAAGCGCGCACGGCAGCCGGAACGCCGAGCCGGCGCAGCAGCGGCCACGCGCAGAAGTGACCAACCCGCACCGCGACGCCCTCGTCGTCGAGAATCTGCCCGACATCGTGGGCGTGGATCCCGTCCACCACGAACGACACCGCGCCACCGCGGTCCACGTTCTCGAGGGGACCGATGATCCGCACACCGTCGATCGCGTGCAGACCATCGATCGCGGCACTGACCAACGCATGTTCGTGCGCGGCAACGGCTTCCATGTCGAGCGCTTCGAGATACCGCACGGCAGCGCCCAATCCGACCACCTGGGAGGTCATCGGCACGCCGGCCTCGAACCGCTGCGGCGGCGGCGCGTAGGTGCTGCCCTCCATGAAGACGGTCTCGATCATCGAACCGCCGGTGATGAACGGCGGGGTCTCCTCCAGCAGCGCCCGGCGGCCGTACAGCACGCCGACACCGGACGGGCCGAACATCTTGTGTCCGGAGAACGCGGCGAAGTCGACGCCGAGCTCGCGGAAGTTCACCGGCATGTGCGGCACCGACTGGCAGGCGTCGAGCACCGTCAGCGCGCCGACCGCCTTAGCGCGGCGCACTATTTCGGCGACATCGGTGATGGCCCCGGTCACGTTGGACTGGTGGGTGAACGCGACAACCTTGGTGGCGGGCGATAATTCGAGCGAATCGAGGTCGATCCGGCCGTCGTCGGTGACCCCGTACCACTTCAATGTCGCACCGGTCCGGCGCGCGAGCTCTTGCCACGGAACGAGATTCGCGTGATGCTCCAGCTCGGTGATCACGATCTCGTCGCCGGGGCCGACGTGGTACGGGAATCGGCGGTCGGCGAACGAGTACGTCACCAGGTTCAACGATTCGGTCGCGTTCTTGGTGAACACGATCTCACCCGCGTCGACGCCGACGAACCGGCCGATGGCGGCGCGGGCGTCCTCGTAGGCGTCGGTCGCTTCCTCGGCGAGCTGGTGCGCACCGCGGTGCACCGCCGAGTTGTGGGTGACCAGGAACTCGCGTTCCGCGTCGAGCACTGCAAGGGGTCGCTGCGAAGTCGCGCCGGAGTCCAAGTACACCAACGGTTTCCCGTCCCGAACCGTGCGGCTCAGGATCGGGAAGTCGGCCCGGATGCGGGCCACGTCGAGGGTACGGACCGTGGCGGTCATGTCAGGCTCCCGCAGTAGCTGTCTGAGTGAAACGTACGTAGCCGTTGGCGTCGAGTTCGTCGGCCAGTTCCGAACCACCCTCGGCGACGACGCGGCCGCCGACGAAGACGTGCACGAATTCCGGCTCGATGTAGCGCAGGATCCGGGTGTAGTGCGTGATGAGCAGCACGCCACCGTTCTCGCGCTCCTTGTACTTGTTGACGCCCTCGGAGACGATGCGCAGCGCGTCGACGTCCAGGCCCGAGTCGGTCTCGTCCAGGATCGCGATCTTCGGCTTCAGCAGGCCGAGCTGCAGGATCTCGTGCCGCTTCTTCTCGCCACCGGAGAAGCCCTCGTTCACATTGCGTTCGGCGAAGGCGGGGTCGATCTCCAGCTCGCTCATCGACTCCTTGACTTCCTTGACCCAGTGCCGCAGCTTGGGCGCCTCACCGCGGACGGCGGTGACGGCGGTACGCAGGAAGTTCGATGTGGAGACGCCAGGCACCTCAACCGGGTACTGCATGGCCAGGAACAGGCCAGCGCGCGCACGCTCGTCGACCGACATCGCGAGGACGTCTTCGCCGTCGAGGGTGATCGAGCCGGAGGTCACCGTGTACTTGGGGTGCCCGGCGATCGCGTACGACAGGGTCGACTTACCGGAGCCGTTGGGGCCCATGATGGCGTGCGTCTCACCGGATTTGATGGTGAGGTCCACGCCCTTGAGGATCTTGATGGGCTCGCCGGACTCGTCCGGGTTGGCGACCTCGACGTGCAGGTCCTTGATTTCCAGGGTGGTCATCGAATTCGAGTTCCTTTGTGAAGGTGTGTGGTTCGGGTTAGACGCCGACAGCGGCGAGCTCGGCCTCGATGGCCGACTCCAGCCGCTCCCGGATCTCGGGGACCGCGATCTTCTGGATGATCTCCTGGAAGAAGCCGCGCACCACCAGGCGTCGCGCCACATCTTCCGGAATGCCGCGGGCGCGCAGGTAGAACAGCTGCTCGTCGTCGAAACGGCCGGTGGCACTCGCGTGCCCGGCCCCGGCGATCTCGCCGGTCTCGATCTCCAGGTTGGGTACCGAGTCGGCGCGGGCGCCGTCGGTGAGCACCAGGTTGCGGTTCACCTCGAAGGTGTCGGTGCCTTCCGCGGCGGCGCGGATCAGCACATCGCCGACCCACACGGTGCGCGCGTCGCCCTTGGGCGACTGCGGATCACCTTGCAGCGCACCCTTGTACAACACATTCGACTTGCAGTTCGGCTGCGAGTGGTCGACGAGCAGGCGCTGCTCGAAGTGCTGGCCCGCATCGGCGAAGTAGAGGCCGAGCAGTTCGGCATCGCCGCCGGGGCCCGCGTAGCGGACGGTTCCGGTGAGCCGAACCAGGTCGCCGCCGAGGGTCACCGCGATGTGCCGCAGCGTGGCGTCGCGGCCGAGCAGTGCGTGGTGCGCGGTCGCGTTCACGGCGTCGTCGGCCCAGTCCTGGACCGCGACGACGGTCAGCTTCGCGCTGTCACCGAGCACGAATTCGACGTTCTCCGCGTAGGTTCCGCTGCCGCGCTGGTCGATGACCACGGTGGCGGTGGCGAAGTTGGCGAGCCGGATCTGCAGGTGGCCGTAGGCGGTCTTGTCCTGCCCCGGTCCGGTGACCGTGACGACGACCGGTTCGGCGACCTCGGTCTCCGCGCCGACCGACACGACGGTGGCCGACTCGAAGCCCGAGTACGCCTGGGCGGCAACACGATCCGCGGGCTCACCCGCGGCGCCGAGCCGCTCGTCGGACCGATCGACCGTCTCGACCTGAACACCCTCGACCGAGCTGACCTCGACGGTGGCGCGGCCGTCCCGGACGGCGGTGCCGTCGTGCAGGCCGCGCAGCCGGCGCAGCGGGGTGAACCGCCACTCCTCGTCGCGGCCGGACGGCACCTCGAAGGCGTTCACGTCGAACGAGGTGAAGACCTCGCCCTTGTTGATCGCGGCTCCTGCGCCCGGGTTCTGAATCGGCTTGGCCGTAGGGTTTTCGCCCTCGACCGCTTCGGCCAGAGCGGAGCCCGCGGAGCGACCCAACAAACTACTGTCACCAGTCGCCATCAGCCAACGGCCCCTTCCATCTGCAGCTCGATGAGCCGGTTCAGTTCCAACGCGTATTCCATCGGCAGTTCCTTGGCGATGGGCTCGACGAAGCCGCGCACCACCATGGCCATTGCCTCGTCCTCGGTCATGCCGCGGCTCATCAGGTAGAAGAGCTGATCTTCGGACACCTTCGACACGGTGGCCTCGTGACCCATCGTCACGTCGTCCTCGCGGATGTCGACGTACGGGTAGGTGTCCGAGCGGCTGATCGTATCGACAAGCAGCGCATCACATTTCACGGTCGACTTGGAGCCGTACGCACCCTTGTTCACCTGCACGAGGCCGCGGTAGGAAGCCCGGCCACCGCCGCGCGCCACCGACTTGCTGATGATGTTCGAGGAGGTGTGCGGCGCCAGGTGCAGCATCTTCGCGCCGGTGTCCTGGTGCTGGCCCTCGCCGGCGAACGCCACCGAGAGCACCTCGCCGCGGGCGTACTCGCCGGTCATCCAGACCGCCGGGTACTTCATGGTGACCTTGGAGCCGATGTTGCCGTCGACCCACTCCATGGTCGCGCCCGCCTCCGCCTTGGCCCGCTTGGTGACCAGGTTGTAGACGTTGTTCGACCAGTTCTGGATGGTGGTGTAGCGGCAGCGGCCGCCCTTCTTCACGATGATCTCGACCACCGCGGAGTGCAGCGAGTCCGACTTGTAGATCGGCGCGGTGCAACCCTCGACGTAGTGCACGTAGGCGCCCTCGTCGACGATGATCAGGGTCCGCTCGAACTGGCCCATGTTCTCGGTGTTGATCCGGAAGTAGGCCTGCAGCGGGATGTCGACGTGCACGCCCGGCGGCACGTAGATGAATGAGCCACCCGACCACACGGCGGTGTTCAGCGCGGAGAACTTGTTGTCGCCCGCGGGGATCACCGAGCCGAAGTACTGCTGGAAGATCTCCGGGTGCTCCTTCAACGCCGTGTCGGTGTCGAGGAAGATCACGCCCTGCTTCTCCAGATCCTCACGGATGGAGTGGTAGACGACCTCCGACTCGTACTGCGCCGCGACACCCGAGACCAGGCGCTGCTTCTCCGCCTCCGGGATGCCGAGCTTGTCGTAGGTGTTCTTGATGTCGGCGGGCAGGTCATCCCAGGTGGCGGCCTGCTTCTCGCTGGAGCGCACGAAGTACTTGATGTTGTCGAAGTCGATGCCGTCGAGGTTGGAGCCCCAGTTCGGCATGGGCTTGCGATCGAAGATGCGCAGGGCCTTCAGCCGGATGTCGAGCATCCAGTCCGGCTCGCTCTTCTTCGCCGAGATGTCGCGGACAACCGCCTCGGACAGACCTCGTTGCGCACTGGCTCCGGCCACATCCGAATCGGCCCAGCCGTAGCCGTATTTGCCCAGGGAAGCAATGGTCTCTTCCTGAGTGAGCGGCTGCACCTGGTCGGTGGTTGTCGTCATTCGGCACTCCTTCCGGAGTCGTTCGTTCGTACCGCTGCGGGCTGTGCAGCGATTTCTGGTGAAGTTTTTTTGGTGATCGGCAGTACGAGCAGCGGCACGTGCGTCGTGCACGCGCAGTCGCCATTGGCGATTGTGGCCAGCCGCTGCACGTGGGTGCCCAGCAGGTCACGGAACGCGTCGAGTTCCGCCGCGCACAACTGCGGGAATTCCTCCGCGACGTGCGCGACCGGGCAGTGGTGCTGGCAGATCTGCACACCAGCACCCACCTTGCGGGTGGAGGCGGCGAAACCGGCCTCGGTGAACGCCTCCGCGATCTCCTCGGCCTTGGCCTCGGTGTGTTGCGGAGTGTGCTCCTCGACCGGTGCGATCCCGGCCACGATAGTCCTGGCCCGTCGCCTGGCGAACTCGGTGATGGCCTGTTCGCCACCGATCTCGCCGAGCTGGCGGATCGCCGCGCCTGCCAAGTCGTCGTAGGCGTGACCCAGTTGGCCACGTCCCGCCGCGGTGAGTTGATACTGCTTGGCGGGGCGGCCGCGGCCCTTCTGCTGCCACGGCGCGGACCTGCTGGCCCGGGCCTGACCGGAGTCGATCAACGCGTCGAGGTGACGGCGCACCCCGGCCGGGGCCAGCCCGAGGGTGGTCCCGATGGCGGTCGCGGTGATCGGGCCCTCCTCCAGCAGCAGCTGGACGATAGCCGCGCGGGTGTGTCCCTCGGTGACCGCCGCGGGCGCAGCCGAAGACTCGGTGCCGGTCTTGCGACCAGCCCGTTCGTCCTCATTCCGCAAACCCACGGTTTTCACAACATCAGTGTGGCGGAATTCCTTCCCGAAATCTAATAAGGGTGCCCTGAGTTCTCGGCCCTCATGACCTGCATGGACCGCTGCTCAGGGGCGGGTTCGCGCGGAATCGGTGGTGCCATGGGGTTGCAGTTCGGCTTAATAGCAGCGCGGTAGTTCGGTCTCGCGGTTGATCGACTGCGCAACCCGGTTCTGACCTGCCGATTTAAGAACCGACCGTGGAGCATCCACGACTGCGGGCTGTTCGCTCTTGGTACACCGGCTGCCTCGGCGGTGGTCGTCTGGATGATCACGCTCGCACCGATTACGTGCAGTGTGTTACGTCACACGTGGTCATCCGAACCCCACCCCGAGTCCGTCAGCGGACGGCGACAAGCTTCATCGGCGTCGCCGACAGAGCGTTCACAGCCTCGCCCCAGTTTGCTGTCCGGCGGTGAGCAGCGACGGATCGAACCGGCCCGCAGCGACCAACCCCAGGTGCACTAGCCGTCGTAGGCGGTGGTGTCGATGGCGGTGCGCAGCGCCTTGCCCCCGCGTCTGATCCGGCCCGGTGAGCTCGGGTTCGGGGTGTTGTTCCAGCGCATCCCGCCGGGGCCGGTAGAACGTTCTTTCTAGTCAATCCTTCTCTGGCGAATTCGGCTGCTCAGGAAGAACCTCCGGAACATTTCCGATGTCCGGGTCCGCCGCGGCCGCCACCACCCGTGCTTCGACATCGAGTAGTGCCGTGTCCGCGATTCCCGCGTCGATGTCCGGCATTCCGGCGTCGATGTCCGACGAGCCCGTGCCCGATGGATCGGCGTCCGCCGCATTGGCTTCGGCATTGGGCAGCGCCGCCGCGGTGAAGGTGACCCGGATCAGATGCTCCATCGCCGCCGCTACCGTGCGCAGCGGAGCCTCGGTGCGCCGCACCCTGGCCAGAATGGTCGCGCCTTCGTACGCGGCGACGACCGTGGTGGCCAAGTCCCCCGCTTCCTGCGCGGACAGGCCAAGCTCGGCGAGCAGTCCGGCGAACGCCTGCTCCATCGTGTCGAAGGCGGTGTCGCAGGCGGTGCGTACCGCCTCGACGTCGCTGCCGCCGTCCAGCGCGGGAGTGCCGATCGGGCAGCCGTCGACCCATTCCGAACCAGCCAGCTTGCCGATCATGAAGTCGAACAGGGTTGTCGTGGTGGCGAAAACATCGGTCGGCGCTTGCCGGATCATCCGCCCGGCCATTGTCCCCGTCCCGGTGATGGCGGCGACTGCGATCTCCTCTTTGCCGCCCGGAAAGTGATGGTAGATAGAGCCATACGGCAATCCGGCCGCCTCGCTCAACGCCTTCAAACCGAACCCGTGATACCCGTGTCGAGCGAGCAGCCCGCACGCGGCGACCTCGATCCGCCGCCTGGACTCCGAAACCATGTGTCTGATTGTGCCCCGCTCGGCGACGCTGCCGATCGGAACGAGCAGGGCTGGTACGTGGTCTGTAGCCGGACTCCGTCCGCCCGCGCCCCTTATGCTTCGTCTCGTGGCGGTACTGGAGGGCGCGCGGCGCAGAACACTGGCATTCGGGCGCCGGGCACTCGGGTTGGATGTGCCGGCCGCCGATCACACGATCGCGGTCCTGCACCAGGACGAATCCGAGGTACCCGGCCTCGACCGCAAGGAACTGGTCCAGCTCGACCGGATCCGGCTGATGGGCGCGACCGGAACGGTGCTGATGGCGATCAGCGCACTTGGCATCGGCGCGCAGCCGGTACACCAGAACCCGACCTCGGGTGTCCGCGTCCTCGGCATCTTCGCCCGCGCCCACACCGGCTCACTGGCCATGTGTATGACCGGCACCGTCGTAGTGGTGCTGGCCTGGCTGCTGCTCGGCCGGTTCGCGGTCGGCGGCATCGGCGGCTCGCCGCTGCACCGCCTGACCCGCTCCCAGCTCGATCGCACCCTGCTGCTCTGGATCATTCCGCTCAGCATCGCGCCGCCGCTGTTCAGCAACGACGTGTATTCCTATCTGGCGCAAAGCGAAATCGCGGCACGCGGCATCGACCCTTATCAAGAAGGACCGGTCGCCGGGCTCGGCATCGATAACGTACTGACCAACAATGTGCCGACCATCTGGCGCGACACTCCGGCACCGTACGGGCCGCTATTCCTCTGGATCGGCCGTGGGATCGCCGAAATAACGGGCGACAACATCATCGCGGGCGTGTGGGTTCATCGGATACTCGCATTGGCCGGTGTCGCGCTGATCGTCTGGGCGCTGCCCCGGCTCTCGGTGCGCTGCGGGGTGGCCCCGGTGAGCGCGCTGTGGCTGGGTGCCGCGAACCCGCTGGTGCTGTTCCACCTGGTCGGCGGTGTGCACAACGACGCGCTGATGCTCGGCCTGATGCTGGCGGGAATGGAATTCTGCCTGCGCGCCATCGAGGACATCCATCCGTTCGACGGGCGGGCCTACGCGTGGTTGATCGGCGGGGCGATCGTCGTCAGCATGTCGTCGGCGGTGAAACTCACCTCGATCGTCGCGCTCGGGTTCGTCGGCATGGCGCTGGCTCGGCGCTGGGGATTCAGTCTGCGCAATATCGCCGTCGCGGCCGCCATGCTCGGCGCGATCGCCATCGGCACAACACTTTTCATCGGTTCGGCGAGCGGGCTCGGCTTCGGCTGGATCTACACCCTCAATGTCGCCAACGCGGTGCGAAGCTGGATGTCGGTACCGACCGTGCTCGGGATCGTCACCGGGTTCGGTGGGGTGCTGCTCGGACTCGGCGACCACACCACCGCTTTGCTGAGCATCACCCGGCCGATCGCCGCGGTGATCGCCGGATTCCTCACCGTGCGCATGCTCGTCGCCACCGGCACCGGACGCCTGCATCCGGTCGGCGCGCTCGGCGTCGCGCTCGGCGCGATCGTGCTGCTGTTCCCGGTGGTCCAGCCCTGGTATCTGCTGTGGGCGATCGTGCCGCTGGCCGCGTGGGCGACCCGACCGGTGTTCCGCGTTCCCGCCGTGGCGTTCTCGGCTGTTGTCAGCGTCATTCTCATGCCACGCGGCGCCGATCTCGAGGTCTTCCAGATCGTCGGCGCCGCCATCGCCACCGTGATCGTGACGGTGCTGTTCATCGTCATCACCCGTAACAAACTGCCGTGGCGCGGCCAGCAGGGGGTGTCGGCTCCGTCACAAGTGCCCACCTCTTACGGTGTGACATCGTGAGCGAGCGGAGCGAGCGGAGCGAGCGAACCATAGGCGGAGCGCCCTCGGGCACGACGGAGCCGAGCGACGGCGAGGCGCTGTCGTGACGACAACCGCCGGACCCGCCGTTCGCGTCGACGGTGTCGTCAAGCGCTACGGCGAGACCACGGCGGTCGATGGTCTGAGCTTCGATGTCGAACGGGCGCAGGTGCTCGCGCTGCTCGGTCCGAATGGGGCGGGCAAAACGACGACGGTCGAAATGTGTGAGGGGTTCGTGACGCCCGACGCGGGGTCGGTGCGGGTGCTCGGGCTCGATCCGATCGCTGATTCGGATCGGTTGCGGCCGCGCATCGGGGTCATGTTGCAGGGTGGCGGCGCGTATCCCGGGGCCAAGGCCGGGGAAATGCTCGATCTGGTTGCCGCCTACTCCGCTGATCCGCTCGATCCGGCCTGGTTGTTGCGGACGCTCGGTTTGCAGGACAACCGTGGGACGCCCTACCGGCGGCTCTCCGGCGGGCAGCAGCAGCGGCTGGCGCTGGCGTGTGCGCTGGTCGGCAAGCCGGAAATCGTGTTCCTTGACGAACCGACCGCGGGGCTGGACGCGCAAGCCCGGCTCATCGTGTGGGAGTTGATCGACGCGTTGCGCCGCGACGGCGTGACCGTTGTGCTCACCACGCACCTGATGGACGAGGCCGAGCAACTCGCGGACCAGTTGGTGATCATCGATCACGGCCGGATCGTCGCCTCCGGCACGCCCGCCGAGGTGACCGCGCACGGCGCCGCCGGGCAGCTACGTTTCTCCGCCCCACCGAAACTCGATCTGGACCTGCTGAAATCCGCGCTACCGGAAGGCTTCTCACCACGCGAGACCACGCCGGGCACGTATCTGGTGGAGGGTGAGATCAATCCGCAGGTGCTCGCCACGGTGACCGCGTGGTGTGCGCGAGTCAACGTGCTTGCCACCGACATCCGGATCGATCAGCGCAGACTCGAAGACGTCTTCCTGGAACTCACCGGACGGGACCTACGCGGATGACCCAGCCCGACCTGACCGCCAACCGCTTCACGCCGGGCACCTTCGCGCCCGATCCCCGGCCGAGTTCGCGCGTCGCGATGATGATCGCGCAAACCCGGCTCGAGCTGATCCTGTTGCTGCGCAACGGGGAACAGTTGCTGCTCACCATGTTCATTCCGATCACGCTGCTGGTCGGGTTGAGCCTGTTGCCGTTCGGCGACCTCGGCACCGACCGGGTGGACAAGATCGTGCCCGCGGTGATGATGGTGGCCGTCATGTCGACCGCGTTCACCGGGCAAGCCATCGCGGTCGGCTTCGACCGGCGCTACGGCGCGCTGAAACGGCTCGGCGCCACCGCATTGCCACGCTGGGGCATCATCGCGGGCAAGAGTGCGGCGGTGCTGATCGTGGTTGTGCTGCAAGCGGTTCTGCTCGGCGCCATCGGCTTCGCCCTCGGCTGGCGGCCCGAACCCGCCGGACTTGCCGTTGGCGCGGTCGTAATCGCGCTCGGCACGGCCACTTTCGCGGCCATGGGCCTGCTGCTCGGCGGCACCCTGAAGGCGGAAGTCGTGCTCGCTCTGGCGAACATCTTGTGGTTCGTCATGCTCGGCATCGCCAGCGTTGTGTTCGCCTCCGACGACCTGCCCACCATCGTGAATGTGCTTGCCCGCCTGGTCCCCTCGGGCGCACTGGCCGTCACTTTGGAGGACGCGATGCGCTCCAGCATCGACTGGTTCGGCATAGCCGTACTCGCCGCATGGGGCGTCGTCTCCGGCACCCTCGCGGCCCGCTACTTCCGCTTCCAGTAACGATCCGGCCCGACCGCACACCCCCTTTCCCGAACCGCACACCCTGCGTATCAGCCGCGCGCCCGGTGAACTGAGTATGCGGATGACACAGCGGGTGTGCGGGTTGGTCGGTGAAGGCGCGGGGAACAGCGGGGCTGTGAGGGGTGCGGGGGTGGTACCAACGACAGTGTGTAGTTGACCGTGCTCTACCATCGTGACGTGCTGTATCGCGCCTTTCTGCGACTCGTCGACAAGCTGCCGCTGCCCTCGCTGGGGGTGCAGCGTGGGATCGCGATCGCGGTGATCCTCACGCAGGCGGGCATTGCGGTCACCGGTGCCGTCGTCCGGGTTACCGCCTCCGGTCTCGGCTGCCCGACCTGGCCGGAGTGCTTCCCGGGCAGCTTCACTCCCGTTGGTGTCTCCGAGGTCCCGGTGCTGCACCAGACCGTCGAGTTCGGCAACCGGCTGCTCACTTTCGTCGTTTCGCTGTGCGCCGCTCTGATCGTGCTGGCGGTCACCCGCGCCCGCCGTCGCCGCGACGTGCTGATCTACGCCTGGCTGATGCCCGGCGGCACCCTGTTGCAAGGCATCATCGGCGGCATCACCGTGCGCACCGGCCTGCTGTGGTGGACCGTCGCGGTACACCTGCTGGCCTCCATGCTCATGGTCTGGCTCGCCGTGGTGCTCTACGCGAAGATCAACGAACCCGACGACGGCTTCGAAATCGTGCAGGCCCCCGCGCCGCTGCGCTGGCTGACGGCATTCAGCGGCGTCGCACTCAGCGGCGTGCTGATCGCCGGCACCCTGGTCACCGCCGCTGGCCCGCACGCAGGCGACAAGAGCATCGAACGCCCGGTCGCCCGCCTGCAAATCGAGATCGTCACCCTGGTACACCTGCACTCCCAGTTGCTCGTCGGCTACCTGGCACTGCTGGTCGGCCTGGCTTTCGGCCTGTTCGCAGTCGGCATCACCCCACCGGTCCGCAAACGCCTGTTCGTACTTCTCGCCCTGGTGTGCTCGCAGGCTCTGGTCGGCATAGTGCAGTACTTCACCAACGTCCCAGCAGCCCTAGTCGTAATCCACGTAGGCGGAGCCGCAGCATGCGTCGCCGCAACAGCAGCCCTCTGGGCATCCTTACGCACCCGCGAACACGTTCCGGCATCACAAGCAGCGAAACAATCCGCCTAAAGACGATCGCCCCCAAAGCTTTCCGAATCCCAAAGCCTCTCGAAATCAGCACCACAGCCAGTCGACCCCGCCGGAGGTGGGAATGCGCGCTGTCCTGGGCTAATACGCCAGAGACGTCCGTAAAGGTGTACCTACCACCGTGTTACTGAGCAGTGCTGGGCGGTCGGGTGCCGTGCCCGGCCTTCTTTACCGGTCAGGTGCGTGGGGTGGAGGCTCCAGCGTGGCTGCCGGGTATAGCCGGTTGGTCAATGACGCCGATCCCGAGGTGCGTGCGGCGGCCGCGCGGAGTTGGTGCGCGTGGGAAGACGCCGTGATCGCGCACGAATCTCTCGGCAGCCCAGGGGCATACAGCGACAAACCCTGCATGCACTCCCCTCGGACTCGGCGCGGCTCGAACGGGCCGCCACCCTCTCCAAGTGGGCGCATTCATCCGGAGCCAGAGCGCCTTGGGCGACCCAATCTGGGCACCGCCCATCAAGGTTCGAGTGCCGCACGAACGAACTCGACGAGGTCCGTCCTGACCCGCGTCTGGTCGAGCCCGTCGGCGCCACCGCGAATCGCGGACAGCATGGCGGACAACAGGATCGAGAGCAGGATCTCGCCGGTGAGTCTCGGATCGAGCGAGGGATCGATGTAACCGAGGGTGATGCCCTTCTTGATTCGAGCAGTAGCCTCGTCACCGTAGACGCGCAGGTTCTGCAGTGAGCGTTCGGCCACGCGATCATCGATCGACGCCGCCTCGAGCAGGATGAAGCTGACCAAACCGGGTTCGTCTTCGACCAATTCGTAGCAGTGGTCGACAATGCGGCCGAACAGCGCGCAGAACTCGTCGAGTGTCTGCGGGCGCTGCCCGGTGACCGCCTGACCGAAGACCCGGTCGCGGATCAGCGCGAAATAGTGGTCGATGACCGCGTCGAGGATGTCACGCTTGTTGTCGAAGTAGTTGTAGAACGTGCCGTGGCTGACTCCGGCGCGGGTGACGATGTCGGCGACCACGACGGCGCGATATCCCTTGTCGACGAACAGTTCATAGGCCGCAAGGATCAGCTCGGCGCGGCGTCTGGCGCTGCGATCCGCGGCGTTCATGAAGCGGATCCGGCCGCGGTGGAATCACGTGGCCGCAATGCCTTTTCGAGCAGCGTGAGCACACCGGCTGTGGCCCGTTCCCGGGCCTGCGGCGTGTTATCGCCGCGCATCTCTTGCAGCAGTCCGGGTACCACCAGGGTCAGCACAGCGTGCGCGGTGACCTCCGGATCGATGCCCGCGCGGATCCAGCCCGCCGCGATACCGCGGCGAAGTTCTTGCGCCACAAAGGTACTGACGAGCAGCTCCAGGCTGAACAGGCGATCGCTGAGCTCCCTGTCGATGGCACTGGCCTCGACCAGCAACAGCCGCACGAAGTCCGGCTCGTGCTCCAGCATCGCGTACAGCCGGTCGATGGCCCCGTGCACGCCCGCGAGCAGCTCGTCGGCCGACGTCGGCCGACTCAGCAACGTATGCGGCTGCAACGCGTCGACGAGCTTCTCGATGCCGAAATCGACTACGTGGTCGAGTATTTCACGTTTGCTGGTGAAGTACCGGTACACGGTCCCCTGCCCGATACCGGCGTGCGCGGCCACATCGGAGATCGCGGTCCCCTCGTAACCGCGGTCGACGAATACGGCATACGCCGATTCGATGATCTGCTGCCTGCGCCGTTCCGGCAGACCGGCAAGCGGTGGCCGACCGCGGCGGGCCGCGCGGGGCTGGTCCGGCACAGCACTCCTTCTCGACGCAACCAGGACTTGTCAGCTTATCAACGCCCCTGCGCCTCGCCCTTCGGGCCGTAGTCCACCACCTGCCAGCTGCCGCCGTTCTTCGCCACCGTCACCACCAGTAGGTTCGGCACGGTCGCCGGCGTGGGCTGCTGGACGTTCTGGGTCTTCTGCGTCGCGAATACCGTCACCGAATACTGGCCGTTGCCCTGCGGGTCCACCGCCGTGCCGAGCACCTGGCCGGTGGCCACAACCTGCGCTTCGGTCATGATCTTCGCCAGCGTGTCGTGCACCTCGTCGTAGCGCTTGCGCAGGGCGTCGGAGGTGTCGCGCTGCACGCCGTCGAAGAAGGCGGGCAGGTTCTTGTGGTCGTAGGTGAGCGAGCGCAGCGTGTAGTCCTTCGCTACCTCTGCCGCCTTGTCGCGGTCGGCGTTCTGTTGCCGCAGCGCGTCGAGGTCGTCGGAAGTGGACTGCCAGGAGAGGCCGAGCGCGACGCTGAGCACCGTCAGCAGGACGGTGAGGCCACCGAGAATATAGCCGATGCTGCTGCGCTGCAGTACTTTCGGTGGGTCGGTTACGGTTTCGGTCGCGTCGGCGGGCTCGGTCGTTGTCATGATGTCCTCAACTCTCTACTTCGGAACGTCGAGCGTGATACGGGCGGTCCCGCTCTCCGGGAACGTCGCCGACAACAAGTCGATGATCGAACCCGCGTCCACCCGAACGGGTTTCAGCACACTGGTGGCGGGTTTCAACGCGGTGGCGATATGCGCCAAGTCCGGTCCCAGCACCGCGAGATATTGATCGATCTGCCGCACCAGCGGCCCGAGCGGCTCGTCCCAGACATGTTCACCCGCATAGGAATAACTCCGAAATCCTTCGATGAGGTGCACGACCTCGGGTAGCACCCTGGTGAAATCGTCGGCCCAGTCGCCGATCACCGGTCCGTACCCGTCGAAGTTTTCGGCGAGCTCCTGCCCCGTCAGATAGAGCCGGGTGATCGCGTCCCGCTTGTCGTGCAGCAGTTGCGCTGTCATCCGCAGTGTCCTGGTGAGGTTGGCGATCTCCTTTTCGCGCCCGGCGTAACCCTGGGACAGGATGGCGGCGAGTTGTTCGATCTTCACCGGGTCGATCTGCGAGTTCAGCACATCCATCTTGGCCAGCGCCTCGCTCACCGTCGTCGCGATGCGCACCTGATGCGCGGGGATGACGCTGCCGTCGGTGAGATATGGGCCCGCCGAGCCGGTGGGGCGGAAATCCATGAACTGCTCCCCCGCCGCCGACAGGTTGCGCACGTGCACCTCGCTGCCGATCGGTACCCGATATTTCGCGTCCAGCTCGATCCGCACCGCGAGCCCGGTGCCGGTCGCGGTAATGGCGCGCACCTTGCCGATGCGCATACCGCGCAGGTCCACCTGGGAGGTCTGCATCAGCCCACCGGACGAATCCATCAGCACGGTAACGGTATTCGTCGTGCGCCGCGGATCGATGTCGAGCACCCCGACGGCCATATAAGCCGCGCACACCACCGTCATCACCAGCAGCAGTACCAGCGAGACCGGACCGGAGAGCTTCATCGGACCATTCCTATCGACCGCAGCACCTGGATCATCTCGTCCGAGCGCGCCGAGGCGTCGGTGGCGATCGCCTCCGCCGTCACTCGCTGCACCCGAATGTTCGGTGGTGCACTGAAGAAGGGGATCAGCTTGTCGCGCAACAACCGGTTCATCACGTCGACGTTCATCGGGACCGTGCTGTCGGCGCTGGCGATGGTGAGCGCCGCGGGGGCGAGGATGGAGATGATGTCATGCAGGTCGCCCCGGATCGGCAGCGCGAGATCGGCCACGTAGCTGGCCAATTCACCGCCGTCGATGATCAGCTGGACCAAGCCGAACAGCACCTCGGACAGGCCTGCGGCGCGACTGGGTCCGAGGGTGAGGGTGCGGTCGACGTTGTCGTTGTTCGCCTCCAGCGTTGTCGTCACGCTGGCGGCCGCGGCGAGGATCCGGTCGAGATCGTCGGTGTGCGTGGCGAGATCGTGCAGGGCGTTGCGCCCACCGGCCAGGATCCGCGCCAGATCGGCGGGGTCGGTCGGGAACGAGGCGTTGACACTGGCGACGAGCTCCTGCATTTCGCCGAACCGGCCGCCGGTGACAATATTCGACATCGCCCGCAGGATGTCTTCCACATTCGCGGCGGGCACGGTACGCGCACGCGGGATGACATCACCGTTCCCCAAGAACGGCGGACCGGTGTCGGGTGGTGCCTGCAACGCGATGTGAATGTCACCGAGGATCGTGCTCTGCCGCAGCTCCGCCGTCGCCGACTTGGGCAGTCGCACATCGGCTTTCAGATCAACGGTGGCGACAGCGGTATCGCCGATCAGCTCGATGCGGTCGAGCATGCCGACCTCGACGCCCTCGGCGATGACCTTGGCCCGGTCGGGCAGGTTGAGTACGGACCCGAATTCGATCCTGATCGAGAAGGTGTCCCCCGCCAGGTAGGTACCGGGAATCGGGACGTCGGTCGCGCGGATACCGCAGCCGGTCAGCAGCAGGGCCACGGCGGCGAGCACGAGGAGCACACGCTTCACGGCGCCCCCAACGATCCGAGGATCACCTGGACCAGCCCCGGCTGGCTCCCGTCCGCCGACTCGTAGTGCGGCGGCCGATAGTTCACCCGCACCGCACCCGTAGCGGGGTCGAACATCTGAACCAGTTGCCCGGCCAGCGGCGGCAGCTGCACCAGCAGATCCACGATGCTGCCCGCCAGCACCGCGTAGCGGTGTACTTGCGGCACTATCCCGTCGAGGAACTCGTAGGACTGCTGGTCGTACTTGTCGACATTCCGAGCGATCACCGGCAAGAACTCGAGCCCGAGATCGACCGCCCTCGACAGTTGCGCGGAGAAGCCCTCCACCAGATGTATGCCGTTCTTCAGGTTGTCCAGCAGCACTTGCATATCCGGCCAGTTGGTAATGAACATCGTGGTGAGCAGATCCAAGTTGTCGATGAGCCTGCGGATCACCACATCTCGGTCGGCCGGATCGCCGATCACCTGAGACAAGCGCTGCAGCAGGGCATTCCACTGCGGACCGGTGCCGTCGAGGGTGCGGACCGCGCCGGTGATCGTCTGGTCGAGCAAGGTGTCGGACGGCGCGCCCGGTGTCGGCGACTGCTGTGCGCCGAGCAGGTCGCCGGATAGTCGCCCGAGCGCATCGAGTGCGTCGCTGATGCCGACCGGTGTCCTGGTGCGCTCCAGCGGAAGGCACCGCGCGGTATCGAATTTCGGTCCGCCGGTGTAGGTCTTGGTCAGCTCGACGTGCCGGTCGGTGACGATCGAGCTCGACATGGTCACCGCTTCGACATCCGCGGGCAGCTCGAGCTTGCCGTCGATAGTCAACGTCACCCGCATGCGGTCGCCGCGCGCCTCGATCCCCGAGACGGTGCCGATCTCGACGCCCAGCATGGTGACGCTGTTGCCTTCGTAAAGCCCGACGGTGTCGGTGAATTCGGCGCACATGGTCTGTTCGACAGGCTGCACACGGTCGATCCAGGTCGCGCCGCTCACCCCGACAACCACCGCCACGGTGACCAACACAGCGCCGACGATCAACCCGGTTTTGCCCCAGCCCCGCATCAGCACGCCCTCCCCTCGAACGGAATGCACAGTGCCGGACCGCGTACCACGCTGGCGGACTGATCGATGGTCACCCCATCGGCGCCGAGCATGGCCGAGATCTTCCCGATGAAGTCCTTGATCCCCGCGACGACCGTGTCGAGCCGCCCGGGGTCTTGCACGAGCTTGTTGAACAGCTCCTCGAATTCGGCCACCGACGGTTCGATCGAGTCACCGTAGGCCATTACCGGTCGATGGATCACCGCGAACAACCGTTTGAGCAGTTCGAAGACCTGGATCACCTCGCCCCGGCGCTGCCCGAGCACCAAGGCGACACCACCGAGTTCACGCACGAAGTCGGCGAGCACCGCCCGGTCGGTCGCGATCGCGCCGACGTATTCATCGGATACCCGCACCGCCGAGTCCAGTTGCTCGGACCGGTCGGCCAGCACACCGGACAAGTCGTTGAAGTTACCGATGATCGACCGCACCGCGTCCGGCTGACCGGCCAGCGCGGCGTTCACCTCGGCAATGGTGCTGCGCAGGGTGGTGCCGTCGACTTGGCTCAGCACCGGGGTGGCGACGTCGATGATGTCGGTCAGCTCGAACGGGGTGGTGGTGCGTTCCGGCGGAATGTGCTTGCCGCCCAGCGCTCGCTCCCCCTGCGGAGCGAGCGACAGGTAGTGCCCACCGATCGGCGTCAGCATCTTCACCTCGACCGACGAACTCTCACCGACGTGCACCTCGCGATCCACCCCGAAACGCACCTCCACGTGGTCACCGACCAACTCCACCGAGCGGACCTGCCCTACCTTGATGCCCGCGATCCGCACCTCGTCGCCGGTGCGGGCGCCACCCGAGGTGCGGAAGTCCGCGATATAGGACTGCTCCCCGAACGGCACGACATACAGCACCGCGGCGGCGAGCAGGCCGAGCACGCTCAACAGCACACCGGCGATCCCCCACCGCAATTGCGACCAGGAGTCCGATTTCTCGGCCCGCAGCTGTTTGATCGCACCGAGCAACCGAACCGGTATTCCGGCCAGTTGTGTTGCCGCACCGGTCATTTGCACACCACCAGCTTCTGATTGCCGAGCACGACATTGCCGATGCCAGGGACGCCGAGCTCACCGCCCGCACACGAATACGTCTTCGCCTCGCCACTGGCCGGGAGGTTCTGGTTGAGCCCCGAAATCAAAGACGGCATCAGCGATAGGATTTCGACCAGCTGATCGGTCTGCGGCAGCAGCCTGCGCAACAACCCGTCCAAGGGCAGATAGCTGTCGTCGTAGGCTGCCTGCACCTCTTCGATCAGCGGGATGATCGGCACCAACGTGCGGTTCGCCTGCTCGATGGCTTTGATGATCGTCGCGGTGCGGCTGCCGAACTGGTTCAGCACTCCGTTGAGCTGTTTGACGAGATCGCCCACCGCCGCGGACTTGCCACCGATCGAGCGAGAAATCTCGCCGAGGTTGTGGATCAGCAACACGATCACCGCCTCGCTGCTCTTCGCGTGTTCGGTGAGCTGGTCCAGATCGGCGAGCGCGGGGCCGATTCCACTGCCGTCGCCCTGCAGCACGCGCAACATGTTCATGCCGAACTGGTTGAGCTGGGCCGTGTCCAGGGTCTCGAACAATGGTTTGAAGCCGTTGAAGAGTTTGGATACGTCGAAACTCGGGATGGTACGTTCCACCGGAATCGTGGCGCCCGCCGCGAGGCGCGTGCCGCCGGACTTCGCGGTCAACAGTTCGATGTAGCGCTGCCCGATCAGATCCTGGTATCGCACCGCCGCTTCGGTGTTGTCGTATACCGGACGCTGCCGATCGACGGTGAACCGGACCCGGGCATGGGTGCCGTCCAACTCGACATTTTCGACCTTCCCGACGGCCACCCCCGACATCCGAACCGTATCTCCGGCGTACAGCCCCGAGATATCGGTGAAGACAGCGTCATACGAGACCTTGTCCTCCGGCACCGGCGTATTCAGCGCGGCGACAATGAAAGCCGAGCACACCGCGACGATCGCGACGAAGACACCGAGCTTGATGGCGGCGGCGGTGACACTGTTCATCGCGGCACTCCAATGATCGAATCCGCGAGGTAGGGCATGTTCTTCACGATCACCTCGAGTTGGAGCTGCACCCGGCCGTCGATCACCGGGAACGCGCTGTCGATGCGGGCAAGCAAGGCGGGCAGCCGGTTGTACGCGGGCGCGACCGTGCCGATCGACGCGCTGATCGGCACGACCAGATCCAGCACTCCGCCGATGATGGCGGCCAACTCCGGGTTGTCCCTGCGCAAGATATCGGTCACGGGCAGCAGCAGAGCGGTGTCCAACGCCGACAGCGCATGCTTCGTCCGCTCCCGGTTCTCGACGGTGCCGAAATACTCACTGTTGTCGAGCACTCCGAGGATCACGTCGATGACCGGCGGCGTCGTCTCCGCGACACCCGTGCCGACGTCGGCGCCGATACCCAGGTAATGACCAAGTGGCGCACGCTGATTCACGGCGAGCACCCTGGCGGTGGCGAAGAACGACTGCACCGCGGGCCCGAGCGAGGCGGTGTTGTCCAGTAGTAGATCGAACAGTGCGCGCACGGTGTCGGAATCGAGTACCTGGGTCAGCCGCGCCGCCCTGCGGAACACGCTCGACACGGTCGCGTTGCTCGCGTTGGCGCCGATGAACAGGGTGGTGTTCTCCGGCAACCGGCCGCCCTTGCCGGTGTTCACCAATTCGATTGCGCTGGAACCGAAGATGTTCGACGAGGTGAACCGCGCCGACACGTCGTCGGTCAGCGCCGCGGCCTGGGTGCGATCCAATTCCAGCTCGATGCGCTGGTGCCCGTAGCCGACGGTATCGACCGCGCGCACGGTGCCGATCGCGAAGCCGCGGAACTTCACCTCCGCGCCCGGCGCGAGGCCCTCGCCCAGAGTGGCGGCGTCGATGGTGAGGGTGAACCGGTCGGCGAACTTGCCTTGCGCGTACTGCGTGGTGAACACCGCCACCACCACGATGACCGCGGCGACAACCACCCCGCGCAGCCGTAGCATCCACCGCCCCGCGGTCCGTCCCGAATGATCAACGAATATCGGCATGCGTCACCCCGAGATCTTGATTCCGACGTCGAGACCCCAGAAGACGATCGTCATGATCATGTCCGCGACCACCACGAGCACGAGGCTCGCTCGGATCGCCCGGCCGGACGCGCGGCCGACGCCCTCAGGCCCGCCGGTCGCGTAGAACCCTTGGTAGCCGTGGATCAGGATGATCATCACCACGAAGACCGTCGCCTTGATCAGCGACGCGATCACGTCGCCGGGTTGCAGAAAGGCGTCGAAATAGTGATAGTAGGTGCCCGAGGACTGTCCGTGCAGCACGTTGACGACCACCGCACAGGAGAGGTAACTCAGGATCAGCGTCAGCAGGTAGAGCGGGACAATGGTGATCATGCCCGCGATCACCCTGGTGGTCACCACGAACGGAATCGGCCGGATGCCAATGGCTTCCAGCGCGTCGATCTCCTCGGAGATGCGCATCGCGCCGATCTCGGCGGTCATCCGGCACCCTGCCTGGGCCGCGAAGCCGATCGCGGCGACCATGGGCGCCATCTCTCTGGTGTTCGCGTAGGCGGAGACGAAGCCGGTGAGCGGACCCATGCCGACCATGTTCAGCGCGGTGAATCCCTCGACGCCGATCGAGCCGCCGACCGCGATGCCCAGGAAGATCAGCACCGCCACCGTGCCGCCGCCGACGATGATATTGCCGCTACCCCAGGTGATGTCGGTGAGGGTGAGCATCGTCTGCCTGCGGTAGGCGCGCAGCGTGTGCGGCACCGCGGCGAGCACATGAACGACGAAAGTCAGCTGGTGACCGAGCGATTCGAAGAGGGCCAGCGGCCCGCGCGTGCCGCGCTCGACGAGGCGACCGGCCCGGCCGAACGGCCGATACTGGGCGGGAACTTCCGTCATCAGCCCACCTTTTGCGGCAGGAACATCGAAACCAGCTGGGTGATCACGAGATTCACGCCGAAGGCGGCGATCACCCCGATCACCACGGCCGCGTTCACCGCGTTCGCGACGCCCTTCGGCCCATGCGTCGCTTCCAATCCACGCTGACACGCGACGATCAGCACGATCACCCCGAAGATGACCGACTTCACGATCGCCACCGCGAGATCGGCCATCGTCGCGAATGCCGCGAAGGAAGACAGGTAGCTGCCCGGAGTCACGCCTTGGAACCCGACCGCCACCACATAACCGGTGAACACCCCCATGAAAATGACCAGCAGGCACAGCAGCGGCGTCAGCACGATCATCGCCGCCAACCGCGGCGCGACCAGCCGGCGCACGGGATCGATCCCCATGGTGCGCAACGCATCCACCTCCTCGCGGATCGTGCGCGCGCCCAAATCAGACGCGATCGCCGACCCGGCCGCACCGCCGAGCAGCAGCGCGGTGACCATCGGCGCACCCTGCCGGATGACACCGAGCCCGCCCGCCGCACCGGCCACCGAGGTGGCTCCCACCTGCTGAGTCAGACTTCCGACCTGCACCGAGACGATCACGCCGAATGGAATCGCCACCAGCACAGCGGGAATCGCGGTTACGCTGACGATGAACCAGCCCTGCTGCAGGGTGTCCCGCCAGGGATGGCGCAGCTTGATGATGTCGGTGACGAGGTAGTTGAACGCGGCGACCGCGAGTTGCAGTGTCCGGCCGAAGGTCCGCAGACTAGTGAGAACCAGATCAAATCCCCAGCGCGCCAGTGGCTCGGACATCCGCGCGACCCTGTCCACGACCACCGCTACCTCGATTCCGCCGGCTCCACCCCCGACGCCGCACAATTTAGCCGACTGATATGTCACTCTGTGGTGGATTCGACCGAATCATTCCACTGACTGAGACAGCCGGGCAGCGGAATGAACAAATACGTGCCACTCGGTCGGTTTGCCGGAAAATGTCCGGACGGAAGCCGTGGACGAGACCGCTAACCTGGCCTGCATGGCGGTCATTGTTCTGGTGCCGGACGACTACGGCATCACGGCCATGTCCGGAATCGACGGCGTGCGCCCGATGCGATACCACCCGGGCGAGCCGCTGCCGGACGGGTCCGAGCACGCGGAAGTGCTGGTACCGCAGCTCCTTTCCCGCGCCGACACGGTCGACCTGAACCGACTGCCGAAACTGCGGCTGGTGCAGCTGCTCACTGCGGGCGCCGACGGCTGGATCGGCAAGCTTCCCGACGGAGTTCGGGTGTCCACCGGTCGCGGCGCGCACGGCGCCAGCTCGGCCGAATGGGTAATGGCCGCGCTGCTGCATATCTATCGCGAGCTCGGCAGGTTCGTCGACGCCCAGCGCGCGCAGCATTGGCTGTCGCACCAATCGGATACCCTCGTGGGCAAGCGGATTCTCGTGGTCGGCGCGGGCGACCTGGCCGGCGAACTCGTCCGTAGGCTCGCCGGTTTCGACACCGTGGTGACGCTCGTCGGCACGCGAGCCCGCGACGGGGTGCGCAGCATCGATGAACTACCCGGCCTGCTCGGCGGCCAGGACGTCGTGGTGCTGACCGTCCCGGTCACCAGCCGCACCACTGGCATGGTCGACGCCGCCTTCCTCGCCGCGATGAAGGACAACGCCGTCCTGGTGAACATCGCCCGCGGCCCCATTGTCAACACGAATGCCCTACTGGCCGAATTGAATTCGGGCCGCTTACGTGCCGCCCTCGACGTCACCGACCCCGAACCGCTGCCGCCGGGCCATCCGCTGTGGACGGCCCCCAACCTCCTGCTCACCCCGCACGTCGGCGGCAACAGCTCCGGCAGGCGCGAACGCGGCTATGCCGTCGCTCGCGCCGAGATCACCCGCTTCGTCGCAGGCGAGGATCCGAAAAACCTGGTCCGCGGCGAGTATTGAGTCGGGCACGGCCCCCGCGCGGGTGATCGCTCCATCACGTTCGACGAGGGTTGACCGAGTCCGAGCCGGGGCGTACCGTCGGTTTTGACACTTTCACAAATCTTGTCAAACTGACGAATGTCGAGGCTATGAGCGTCAATGAGGTCGAGCGCGAACAAGCGATTCTCGATGCGGCCGCCGAACTGCTGTGCCGGATCGGCTATCAGAAGCTGACGATGGGCGATGTCGCCGAGGCAGTTGCGCTGCATCGAGGTCTGGTCTATCTACAGTTCAAGTCCAAAGACGAGCTCGTCGAAGCGACTGTGCTCCGCGAACTGGGCCGGTACGCGCAGGTATGGCGGGCGCATCTGGAGGCGGATCCGCACGCGGGCAGCGTGGCCAGCGTCTATCGGGCGATGGTGCACACGCTGACGCGGCTGCCCCTGGCCGCGGCGATCGTCGCACGGGACGAGGACGTCTTCGGTAGGTACCTCCGCAAGCCGGGCACCGTCTTCGAACGGCTACCGCAGGTCAGCACGCGCGAATTCCTGCTCCGCATGCAGGAGGCGGGCACCGTGCGTCCCGACGTCGATACCCGCACGACCGCTTACCTTCTCGACGCGTTGACGCCCGCCATCCGGGCCACCTTGCCGACGGAGGGGGCGCTGCCAGCCGATCCCGATCGGCCGTCCGCGGACGAACTACTCGCGACGCTTGCCGACTTGCTCGAGCGTGCCCTGACCCCACCGGACGGCGCCGACCTCAACCGAGGCAAAACGCTACTGCTCGCCGGACTCGACCAAGCCCGCGCCGACATGTCCACCGAAACCGTTACGCAGGAAGAAGTCTCATGATCACCTCCGCAGATCCACTCGTCCTGCCCTTGGCCGACTCGGCCGCCACCCTGGAACTCGTCGGTGGCAAGGGTGCGTCGCTGGCCCGCCTGGCCGCGGCGAAGCTGCCGGTGCCGCCCGGATTCCACGTGACAACAGCCGCATACCGGCAGTTCGTACGCGGGGCGGGCTTGCACGAGCGGATTCTCGACTCAGCCGCGATGGCCGACCCTGATCGGCCGGCCACGGTGGACACGGTGGCCGACGAAATCGCCGCGTGGTTCGCCGAACAGCCGGTGCCGGAGGACATCTCGGCCGCACTGCGATCGGCCTACGCCGAACTCGGTCCCGACGTCGCGGTCGCGGTCCGCTCCTCCGCCACCGCCGAGGACCTACCGGAGATGTCCTTCGCCGGGCAACAGGAGACCTACCTGAACATCCGCGGCGCCGACGACGTCGTGGCGGCGGTGAAACGGTGCTGGGCCTCCCTGTGGACGGCCAGAGCCATCGGCTACCGGGCTCGCCAGGGCGTTGCGGCCGACGACGTGAACCTGGCCGTCGTCGTCCAAGAACTCGTGCCCGCGGACGCGGCAGGCGTCCTGTTCACCGCCGATCCGGTTACCGGCGCACGCGATCAGGTGCTGATCAACGCGGCCTGGGGCCTGGGCGAGGCGATCGTGAGCGGAAACGTCACGCCCGACACGATTCTCGTCGCAAAAGCCGACGCGGCGATCGTCCGGCAGGAGATCAGCGACAAACAGGTCATGACGGTGCGGACCGCCACTGGCACGCACGAGGAGCCGGTGCCCGCCGCCAAACGGCACCAGCCGGTGCTCGGCCCGGACCAGGCGGCCGAGCTGTCCCGCATCGCGATACGGATCGAGGAGCTGTACGGCACGCCGATGGATATCGAGTGGGCGATGCACGGCACGAGCCTGTTCATCGTGCAAGCACGGCCGATCACCGCACTACCCGACCCGCCTGAGCATCGGCAGCCGGTCGAGTGGGAGCTGCCCGACCCGCACGGAAAATACATGCGGGCCAGCGTCATGGAGCTACTGCCCGATCCGTTGTCGCCGTTGTTCGCGACGCTCGGCATCCCGGCACTGGCCCGTGCCACCGTCGATCGCTATCACGACCTCGGGCTGCCGTATTTCGACGACCCGCTGGCCGTCATCAATGGATACGGCTATTACGACGTTGATTACACGCCCGGACTGCTCGGCCGAATGGCGTTGGCACAGCCGCGGTTTCTCGCGTCGACGCTGCCGCGCGCACTGCGGACGTCACCGCAGCGCTGGCGCACGGCGCACGAACGGTACGCCGAGCTCACCGCGCGTTGGCAGGCGACGGACCCGGTCGCCGCGACAGCCGCCGAATTGCTCGATGGCGTGCGTGCGATCGTCGACGAAGCGGCGCGCTATTACCTGACCTTGCAGAGTGGCGTGCTGCCCGCGGCATACATCAGTGAGGCCATGTTCACCGCGGTGTACAAAAGCATGCGCCGCCATAACGATCCACCGGCACTGACATTTCTCCTCGGTTTCGACAGCAAGCCGGTGCGTGCGGAGAAGTCCCTCTACGATCTTGCGCGGTGGTTGCGTGAACACCCGAAACTCGCTGATCGCATCGAAACACTTTCCGGTGCCGACGTTCTCGAATTGCTTCGAGGCGAGGACAACTCCGCCGACGAGGAGGCGCTGGCGGAGTTCCGTTCTCGGTTCACGCAACATCTGACTGCCTACGGCAACACGGTTTACGACCTCGACTTCGCCAAACCGCTGCCCGCCGAGAACCCGGCACCGATGCTGCAGACACTGGCATTCTTCCGAACCGATAATGCGCCGGACCCCTACGCACGGCAGCGCACCGCGAAGACCGCTCGCGAGCAGGCGGCCCGCGACCTCGCGGCACGCAGGCTCGGCGTGCGGCGTGGCCTGGCGCTACGACTGTTGCGCTGGGCGCAGACCATGGCTCCGTTGCGCGAGGACGCTCTCGCCGACGTCGGCCTCGGCTGGCCTGCCGTCCGCACATTGCTGCACGAACTGGGCAGGCGGCTCGTCGCCACCGAAGCCATCACCGCGATCGACGAGGTGTTCCTGTTGCAACTCGATGAGCTCGAAGAGGCGGTGCGCGCCCTGGATTCCGGGCGCGGGCCCGCGGATTCGCGTGCCGTCGTGGCGGAGCGGGAAGCGACCTGGCGTGCACAGCAGAAGGTCGCGCCACCGCCTGTCCTACCGGTCTCGGGTGGCTCGAAATTGCTCGGCATCGACTTCGGCAAGCTCATGCCGTCGCACGCGCAGCAGGACTCGGCGGTCGTCAAGGGTGTGCCGGGAAGTCCGGGGCGGATCACGGCTCCCGCGCGAATCATCCACGGACCCAGCGAGTTCGATCGCATGCGTCCCGGCGACGTGCTGGTCGCCAAGATCACGACACCGGCCTGGACGCCGTTGTTCGCGCTGGCCGCCGCAGTCGTCACCGATGTCGGCGGCTCGCTCAGTCACAGTTCGATCGTCGCCCGCGAGTACCACATTCCCGCCGTGCTCGGCACGGGTGTGGCGACCGAGCGGCTGCGCGACGGCGCCCCGGTCACCGTCGATGGTGACGCGGGAACAGTGACCCCCGCTACCGCCTGACCCGAATCACCGCGAGAGGCACGATCAACATGACCGAAGAGATCATCCCGCTATGGCCCGAATCGGCTGCGGGCAAACCGAATCCGTATGGCCAGGAGACCACCGTTCCCGCGGTCGTCGGCCACAAGGACGTCACCCTCATCCGCAATGTCACCGAACCCGCGCTGACGGTCCACCGTCCTGATCCGTCGCGCGCTACCGGCACCGCTGTCATCGTTTGTCCAGGAGGCAGTTTCGTCACTCTGACGAACGGCACCGGCACGGCCATCGCGAAAGCGCTTGCCGCGTACGGTTTCACCGCGTTCGTGCTCAGGTATCGGCTGCTGCCCTCGGCTCCCCGCGACGAGGACTTCGCGAAACAGTGGGCGACGGACTACCGCATGGACGAGATCAAGTCGCAGTCCCGCGTCGCAGGGGCGGACGCGGTGCGCGCGGTGCAAGTGGTCCGGGAACAGGCATCGACCTGGGACCTCGATCCGCACCGAATCGGCGTCCTCGGCTTCTCCGCTGGCGGCCTGCTGACCATCGGCGCCGCAACGACATACGACGAGCACAGCCGTCCCGATTTCGCCGCGGCGATCTACGGCCCACCGTGGCACGAGTATGTCGTCCCGCCGGACGCGCCTCCGCTGTTCATCGCTTTCGCCAGTGACGACACCGGTGAGAACGTGGTGAACGGAAACCTGGCCCTGTACCAGGCCTGGCAAGCCGCGGGCCACGACGTCGAGATGCACGTCTACGCACGGGGCGGCCATGGTTTCGCAATGGAACCACAAGGGCTGCCGTGCGATACCTGGATGGACCGATTCCTCGACTGGGTGCGCGCGGGCTAGTTCTCGGTGGCGTCGGGGCCGATCCAGCGGTCGAACAACCGGTCCACCGCGCCGGTGGCGAGTTGGCTGGCCAGCCACCCGTTGAGGGCGGTAGCCAGGACCGGGTCGTTCTTGCGGATCAGGAAAACCTTGCCGAACGAGTCGAAAGACTTGTCGGGGTGCAGGACCTGGAGACCGGGGTGCTGGCGGACGCGGTAGCGGCCCTCGACGGCGTCGGTGACGAAGACGTCGGCGCGGCCCTGTTCGACCTCGTCGAAGATGGTCAGATTCTCGGGCCAGAGGGTGAGTTGGGCGTCGGGGAAGTTCTTGCGCGCGAATTCCTCGTTGGTGCCACCGCGATTCGCGATCACGCGCACCTCGGGACGGTTGATCTGCTCGATGGTCGAGTAGTCGGTGTCGTTCCCGCGGCGTGTGACGGGCGTCTTGCCATCGGTCCCGTAGGTGATCGAGAAGTCGGCGAAGGCGCGGCGGGCAGGCGAGTCGGAGATGCCGCCGACGGCGATATCGCAGTGCCGCTCAGCGAAATCGGTCTTCAGGGTCGCCCAGGTGACCGGAACGAAGTGGGTTGGCCGGCGCAAGAGATCGGCGAAGCCGCGAGCCAACTCGATATCGACGCCGCGGTAGCCGCCCTCGGCGACCGAATACGGCGGATAGTCCCCCGGCGTGCACACGCGCAGGGCGTTGATCTCGTCGGCTCCCGCCGGAATCGCCGGTGCCGCAAGGACCGTCATACCGGCAAGCAGTACCGCACCGAGGCGACCGGTCAGCCGCGCGAGTCGCATGTGCTCAGTTCTCGTTGCGCGCCTTGGGGAATCGCTTCTGCCGGGCCACCCAGCCCGCCATCTGTGCCCAGTGCGACTTGCGCGGGGTGACGACGGAGGTCAGCTCGCGGTCCCACTCGTCGGCCTCGGTGAGGCCCTCGACGGCGGCGACGAGTTCCTTCGCGGCAGGCAGGTCTGCGACGACCCGGTCGCCAAGGATGCCATCGGAACCCACCAGCGTCACTCGGACGCCGATGCGGCCGAGCGGTTGCAGCACGGCCGTGGCCGAGCCGCCGTGATCGGCGACGAATCCCTTGACTGACTCCACGAGGGTGCCCGACAACTTCACTGGAGCCGTGGCGGCATGAGCACTCATGCCAGCGAGTTTACCGACCAGTAGGAAACGGTCCAGTCCCCTCGGGTGTAGAACAGATCTCATGCGCGCGATTCAGGTATCCGAACACGGCGGTCCCGAAGTCCTGAAGTACGTCGAGGTGCCCGATCCGCAGATCGGATCCGATCAACTGCTGGTCGACATTCAAGCGATCGGGATCAATTTCATCGATACCTACATCCGCACCGGACGCTACCCGCAGGCGGTGCCCTACATCCCGGGCTCCGAGGCGACCGGCGTGGTCGCCGAGGTCGGCGCGAACGTGACCGAGTTCGCGGTCGGCGACCGGGTCGCCTGGGCGGGCGGGCCCGGCAGCTACGCCCAGCGGATCGCGGTGAACGCAGCGGTCGCGATCAAGGTCCCCGACGGTGTCGACCCGCCGGTCGCCGCCTCGGCGCTGCTGCAGGGCATGACCGCGCACTACCTGCTCGAATCGATCTACACCCCGCAGCCGGGCGAGTCCGTGCTGGTCCACGCGGGCGCGGGTGGCGTGGGCCTGATCCTCACCCAGCTCGCCGCGGCCCGGGGTGCCCGCGTGATCACCACGGTGTCCTCCGACGCCAAGGAAAAGCTGTCCCGCGAGGCGGGCGCGGCCGAAGTGTTGCGCTACGACGACGACCTCGCCTCTCAGGTACGTGCGCACACCGACGGGGTCGGTGTCGCGGCTGCCTACGACGGCGTCGGCGCCGCCACCTTCGAGGCAAGCCTCGCCTCGCTGCGCGTCCGTGGCACGCTCGCCCTCTTCGGCGCCGCAAGCGGCCCCGTCCCCCCGTTCGACCTTCAGCGCCTCAATACTGCGGGCTCCCTGTTCGTCACCCGGCCCAGCCTCGCCCACTACACTCGCGACCGCGCCGAACTCCTCTGGCGCGCAACAGACATCCTCACCGCCATCGCCGATGGCACCCTGCGGATCCGCATCGGCGCCACCTACCCCCTCGCCGACGCCGAACAGGCCCACCGCGACCTCGAAGCTCGCAAAACCACCGGGTCCATCGTCCTGCTCCCCTGAGCGAAGGTCAGTAGTCCTGACCGGTCAAGCCTCGGTAGATGAAGCGGGTCAGGCCGTCGACGGCTTGCCGGTCGGTGAGTTCGACCGTGCCGTCCTCGACCGCCTGGAGCAGGCTCGTCGTGAGGAGGAACATCATGGCGAGGCTGGCGTCGGGGGTGCTGGGTAGCGTCAATCCGCTGGGTCCGAAGCCGTCCAGGTGATCGGCGATATCGCGGCGTTGCTGGATCGCGAATTGCCCTGCCTGCCTGGCGAACTCGTCGTTGACGAGGGCGGCCTGCTGGATCGAGCGGTAGACGGCCCAGTGCTGCCGGGCGGAGATCCAGTACTGCTCGACATGGAAGCGGATCGCGTCCGGATCGGTGAAGTCCGGGTTGTGGTCCGGCCCTTCCGCCGTGATGTCGCCCTGGGCGGCGACGTCGTTCAGCAGTGCTTGGAGTAGCTCCTCCTTGCCCGCGAAATGGTTGTAGAACGACCCGGCCGCGCGACCGGCCGCCGTCGTGATGTCGGCGATCTTGGTGTTCAGGTAGCCGCGCTCGGCGAACAGCCGCAGGGCCGCCGCCTTCAGCGCGTGCTCGGTCTCGGCCGACTTCTCCTTGCGACTCATCGACACCCGCACCCACCTCCTTGACAGGCAAACTACCAACTTCCATACTGAATTAGCATTCACTGAATATAGATTCATAATTGGAGGAACAGTGCAAGACCAGGTACTCATCGCAGGCGCCGGGCCCACCGGCCTGACCCTCGCCCTAGATCTCGCCCGCCGCGACATCCCGGTGCGCATCGTCGACCAGGCGACCGCGTTCTTCGCCGGGTCGCGCGGTGACGGCATCCAGCCCCGCACCTTGGAGGTATTCGACGACCTAGGGGTGCTCGAAGCGGTGCGAGCCGCGGGCGCGCCGACGCCGGTGCTGCGCGCCTACTTCGATGGCGAGTTCGTCGGCGAACGCAGGATGAGCGAGCCGGTCGAGCCGACGCCCGCGGTCCCCTACCCCAATACCTGGGTGCTCGGGCAGTCCGGCACCGAGGCGATCCTGCGCGATCGTCTCGCGGAATTCGGCGTGCGGGTCGAACTCGGCACCGCGCTGTCGGCGTTCACTCAGGACGCCACCGGCGTCACCGCCACTCTGACGCGCGACGGCGCCGAGGAGATCGTGCGCGCTGTCTACCTGGTCGGCGCCGACGGCGGCCGCAGCACGGTGCGCAAGGCGCTCGGCATCGCGTTCGAGGGCACAACGGACGAATCGCTGCGGATGCTGCTCGGCGACGTCCGGGCCGACGCCCTCGATCACGAAGTCGGCTACTGGTTCGCGACGGCGGAGCGGCCGATGGAGGGAATCGCCCTGTCCCCCTTGCCGGGTGGGCGCCAATTCCAGTTCGCGGCGCCGCTGACCGGCGACGCCGAACCGACACTCGTGGTCCTACAGGAGTACGTAAACCGGTACTCCGGCCGCACCGACATCACCTTGACCGAGCTCACCTGGGTGACAGTCTGGCGCCCGAATGTCCGGCTGGCCGAACGGTTCCGGGACGGCCGGGTCTTCCTTGCCGGTGACGCGGCTCACGTGCATCCGCCGACCGGCGGCCAGGGGATGAACACCGGCATCCAGGACGCGTACAACCTCGCCTGGAAACTGGCCGCCGCCGTCCACGGGGACGAATCACTGTTGGACAGCTACGAATCCGAACGCAGAACAGTCGCCGCCCGCGTGCTCGGCATCAGCTCCGCATTGCTCGACAAACTGGTCGACGGCGCCGAGGACGCGATGGCACGCGGCCCGGAGACCCAGCAGCTGGACATCAGCTACCGCGATCCGGCCGACCCGAGGCCGCTCGCGCCGGGCGATCGTGCCCCCGACGCGCCGTTGAAGGACATGGCAGGCAACCCGATTCGCTTGTTCGACCTGTTCCGCGGCCCGCACGCGACGCTGCTGTGCTTCGGCGAAACCGGAGAACTACCAGCCGAACCCGAGGCGTACGCGGTGGTCCGGCCCGGCACGCAAGCATCCGGACGGCACGTCATCGACGTCGAAGGTCACGCGTTCGCCGTGTATCACGCGACGGACGGGACCCGGGTCACTGTCCGACCGGACGGATACGTCGGCGGATGCGACTGACGGTCAGCCGAAGAAGCTGCCGATGGTGTCCCAGCCGAGCACGGAATCGACCGCGAGACCGCAGAACACCACGGCGAGATAGTTGTTCGACTGCAGGAACAGCCGCAGCGGCTTCACCGATTCGCCCCGCCGCACACCCGAGTACAGCTGGTGCGCCATGAGCAGGAACCAGGCTCCGGCCACCAGCGCCACGGCGGTGTAGACCACGCCGGTCGCGGGGGCCAAGGCCAGTGTGGTGAGCACGGTGAGCCAGGTGTAGATGACGATCTGCTTGGTCACCACCTGCTCGGTGGCCACCACCGGCAGCATCGGCACGCCCGCCGCGCGGTAGTCCTCCTTATAGCGCATGGCCAGCGCCCAGGTGTGCGGCGGCGTCCAGAAGAAGATGACACCGAACAGCGCGATCGCTGGCCAGCCGATGCCACCGGTCGCCGCGGACCAGCCGACCAGCGCGGGCATGCAACCCGCGGCGCCGCCCCACACCACGTTCTGCGAGGTGCGACGCTTCAGGCCGAGGGTGTAGACGAAGACGTAGAACAAGATCGTCGCGACCACGAGCAGGCCGCTGAGCAGGTTCGCCTGCCACCACAGCCAGGCGAACGAGGCCAGACCGAGCAGCACACCGAACACGAAGGCGTGCGAAGTGGGCACCGCCTCCCTGGCCAGCGGTCGCTTCGCGGTCCGCTTCATCACCTTGTCGATATCGGCGTCGGCGACACAGTTGAGCGTGTTCGCGCTCGCCGCGCCCATCCACCCACCGAAGAGGGTCACCAGAATGAGCCGGATGTCGATGTGGCCACGATCGGCGAGCAGCATTGTCGGAATCGTGGCAACGAGCAGCAGTTCGATGACCCGAGGTTTGGTGAGCGCGATATACGCCAGCACCCGTCGCATCAGTTTGGACGGCAGGCCAGGCCCGGTGAACCGGTCGGCCAGCGCCGTCGGAGAGGAGCCGTGCGCGCCATTGCCACCCGGCTGTTGCCCAATCCGCACTGTTTCTCCTCGCACGCTGTGCATCGCCTCCGGCATGGACCAAGCAGCACGCTCGGTCCCACTGAGCTGGATGCGCGAGAGCTGGACCTTCGCCCGCCTCGGCGCCCCTTCAGCCGGTGCGGCGCGGCTACTACTACAGAGGATGGTAGACCCCGCCAACCCCCGTCCTCACATAGCCCCACACAACAACATTGAGAATGTGATCCATCAGACCAAGCCGTCCGACCCCAGCTACGGCAAACCCTCCTCGCCCCATACCCACCCAACCCAACCCCCACAAAGCGAGTCTTACGAGCGCGTTCGCGGCCCGTCTCGCGCCCGAGCGGTCGAAGCGCACGCGACGAAGTCGCAAGTCTCGACCGCTCGGACGCGAGACTTCCCGGGGCCGCGAACACGCCGCGGCCACGCGGCCAATAAACACAGGGTTCCTATGTTGCCGCTCAGCGGGCACATCTAGGGTGGTTGGGTACACACCCGGTATGCACGCCGTCGCTGTTGTGCGTTCATCGCCGCCAGTAAAAGCCGCCGTCGACGAAACCAAATGTCAGGAGAACCTCGGTCGTGTCAGTCACAGACGACATCCGCGCCCTCACTCAGCCGAATCACCCGGACGACTGGACGGATCTGGACACCAAGGCCGTCGACACGATACGGGTGCTCGCCGCCGACGCGGTGCAGAACGCCGGAAACGGTCACCCTGGCACCGCGATGAGCCTGGCCCCGTTGGCGTATTCCCTGTACCAGCGGACCATGCGGATCGACCCGAGTGATCCGAGCTGGGTCGGCCGGGACCGGTTCGTGCTGTCCTGCGGTCACTCCAGCATCACCCAGTACATCCAGCTCTACTTGGCGGGTTTCGGTCTGGAGCTGGACGATCTGAAGAACCTGCGCAAGTGGGGTTCGCTGACCCCGGGCCACCCCGAGTTCCGGCACACCGACGGCGTCGAGATCACCACCGGCCCGCTCGGCCAGGGTCTGGCCTCCGCGGTCGGTATGGCGATGGCCGCGCGCCGCGAGCGCGGGTTGTTCGATCCGGACGCCGCGCCAGGCGCCAGCCCGTTCGACCACTTCATCTACGTGATCGCCTCCGACGGCGACATGGAGGAGGGCGTCACCTCCGAGGCATCGTCGCTGGCGGGCACCCAGCAGCTCGGCAACCTCGTGCTGATCTACGACGACAACAAGATTTCCATCGAGGACGACACCACCATCGCGTTCAACGAGGATGTCGCCAAGCGTTACGAGGCGTACGGCTGGCATGTCCAGGTGGTCGAGGGCGGCGAGGATGTCGTCGCCATCGAGTCGGCGCTGGCCGCCGCCAAGGCGGAGACCGGCAAGCCGTCGATCATCGTGCTGCGCACCATCATCGGCTACCCGGCGCCCAACAAGATGAACACCGGCGCCGCGCACGGTGCCGCGCTCGGCGCCGACGAGGTGGCCGCCACCAAGAAGATCCTCGGCTTCGACCCGGAACAGTCCTTCCAGGTCGACTCCGAGGTGATCGGGCATACCCGTAAGGCCATCGACCGTGGCAAGCAGGCGCATGCCGCCTGGCAGGAGCAGTTCGACGGGTGGGCGCAGGCCAACCCGGAGCGCAAGCAGCTGTTCGATCGTCTCGCCAAGCGCGATCTGCCGCAGGGCTGGGCCGCCAATCTGCCCACCTGGGAAGCCGATCCGAAGGGCATGGCGACCCGCAAGGCGTCCGGCAAGGTGCTCGCCGCGCTGGCGCCGGTGCTGCCGGAACTGTGGGGCGGCTCGGCCGACCTCGCCGAGTCGAACAACACCACCATGCCCGACACCCCGAGCTTCGGCCCCGAGTCGATCTCCACGGGCATGTGGAAGGCCAACCCGTACGGCCGCACCCTGCACTTCGGTGTGCGCGAGCACGCCATGGGCGCGATCCTCAACGGCATCGCGTTGCACGGCCCGACCCGCCCGTACGGCGGCACCTTCCTGGTGTTCAGCGACTACATGCGCCCGGCGGTGCGGCTGGCCGCGCTGATGCGCGTGCCCGCCATCTACGTGTGGACGCACGACTCCATCGGCCTCGGTGAGGACGGCCCGACGCACCAGCCGATCGAGCACCTCGCGGCGCTGCGCGCGATCCCTGGTCTGAACGTGGTGCGCCCCGGTGACGCCAACGAGACCAGCTACGCGTGGCGGACCATCCTGGAGCGTGACAGCGCCGAGCACACCTCGCACTTCTCCGTCTCCGAGATGCCGCACCAGGACGGCCCGTCGGCGCTGGCGCTGACCCGCCAGGATCTGCCGATCCAGCAGGGCACCAGCTTCGAGGGCGTCAAGAAGGGCGGCTACATTCTGGCCGAATCCTCCACCGACACTCCGCAAGTGATCCTCATCGCTACCGGCTCGGAGCTCCAGCTGGCCGTCGAGGCCCGCACTACGCTGGAGGAGCGGGGCATCGGAACCCGGGTGGTGTCGATGCCGTGTGTGGAATGGTTCGACGCGCAGGATCAGGCTTACCGCAACGAGGTCCTTCCGCCGACCGTCACCGCACGCGTCGTCGTCGAGGCCGGTATCGCGATGCCGTGGCACCGGTTCGCCGGTGACGCGGGCCAGATCGTCTCGATCGAGCACTTCGGTGCTTCCGCCGACTACAAGACCCTCTTCCGCGAGTTCGGATTCACTACCGAAGCCGTGGTCGCCGCCGCGCTCACCACCTTCGAGAACAGCGGCGCAGTCGAAAACGTGAAGGGATAAGCGCTCATGACACAGAACGCGAATACCGCCGCCCTCACCGCGGCAGGCGTTTCCGTATGGCTCGACGACCTGTCCAGGGACCGCATCCAGTCCGGCAACCTGGCCGAGCTGATCGACACCCGCGGCGTTGTCGGGGTGACCACCAACCCGACGATCTTCCAGGGTGCGCTGAGCAAGGGCCACGCCTACGACGGACAGCTCAAAGAGCTTGCCGCCCAGGGCGCTGACGCCGACGCCGCGATCCGCACCATCACCACCGATGACGTGCGCGCCGCCTGCGACGTCTTCGCCGGCGTGTACGAGGCGTCCAACGGCGTGGACGGCCGCGTCTCCATCGAGGTCGATCCCCGCTTCGCGTTCGACGCGGAGAAGACCATCGCGCAGGCCATCGACCTGTGGAAGACCGTCGACCGGCCGAACCTGTTCATCAAGATCCCGGCCACCGAGGCGGGTCTGCCCGCGATCACCAAGGTGATCGCCGAGGGCATCAGCGTGAACGTCACGCTGATCTTCTCCGTCCAGCGCTACCTTTCGGTGATGGGCGCCTACCTGGACGGTCTGCGCAGCGCCAAGACCGCGGGCCACGACCTGGCCAAGATCCATTCGGTCGCTTCGTTCTTCGTGTCCCGGGTGGACACCGAGATCGATAAGCGGCTCGAGGCGATCGGCTCCGACGAAGCCCTCGCGCTGCGCGGGCAGGCCGGTATCGCCAACGCCCGGCTGGCCTACGCCGCGTACCAGGACGTCTTCGACGGCGGCGCGCACACCTCCACCTACGCCCACCTCGGCGCCGCGGGCGCGAATCGGCAACGGCCACTGTGGGCTTCGACCGGTGTGAAGAACCCGGAGTACTCCGACGTCATGTACGTCACCGAGCTGGTGGCGCCGAACACGGTGAACACGTTGCCGGAGAAGACCCTCGAAGCCGTCGCCGACCACGCCGAGATCCGCGGCGACACCGTCAGCGGCACCGCCGCGGCGGCCCAGGAGGTCTTCGACAAGCTCGCCGCCGTCGGCATCGACCTGGACGACGTGTTCCAGGTGCTCGAGCGCGAGGGCGTGGACAAGTTCGAGAAGTCGTGGGCGGAACTGCTTTCCGCCACCGCGGAGGAATTGACCGCGGCCGGGAACAACTGACGACGATGGCCGGCCCCAAAACCCCGACCTGGCAGAACCCGCTGCGCGACGAGCGGGACAAGCGGGTGCCGCGCATCGCGGGCCCGTGCAGCATGGTGATCTTCGGAGTCACCGGTGACCTGTCCCGGAAGAAGTTGATGCCGGCCATCTACGACCTGGCGAACCGGGGGCTGCTGCCCCCGGGTTTCGCGCTGGTCGGCTTCGCGCGGCGCGACTACGCCGACGAGGACTTCGCCAAGGTCGTGCTCGACTCGGTGAAGGCGCACGCGCGCACGCCCTTCCGGCAAGAGGTCTGGGACCACCTTGCCGAGGGAATTCGGTTCGTGCAGGGCAGTTTCGACGACGACACCGCCTTCGCCACGCTCGCCGACACCCTGGCGAAGCTGGACAAGGATCGCGGCACCGGCAGCAATCACGCCTTCTACCTGTCGATTCCGCCGAACATGTTCCCGGTGGTGCTCGATCAGCTGTCCGAGCACGGGCTCGCTCAGCCGAACGTCACCGACGCCGCGGGCCGTAAGCCGTGGCGGCGGGTGGTGATCGAGAAGCCGTTCGGCCACGACCTGGAGAGCGCGCAGGAGCTCAACGCGCTGGTCAACCGGGTGTTCCCGGAAGAGACGGTGTTCCGCATCGACCACTATCTCGGCAAGGAGACGGTGCAGAACATCCTGGCGCTGCGCTTCGCCAACCAGCTCTACGACCCGATCTTCAACGCCAACTACGTCGACCATGTTCAGATCACCATGGCCGAGGACATCGGATTGGGCGGTCGCGCGGGCTATTACGACGGCATCGGCGCGGCCCGCGACGTGATCCAGAACCACCTGCTGCAGCTGCTCGCGCTCACCGCGATGGAAGAGCCGATCAGCTTCCAGCCCAAGCAGTTGCAGGCCGAGAAGATCAAGGTGCTCTCGGCTACGAAACTCGTTGAGCCGCTGGATGAAACCACCGCGCGCGGACAGTACGCGGAGGGCTGGCAGGGCGGCGAGCATGTGGTCGGCCTGCTCGACGAGGAGGGTTTCGACCCCGAGTCGCGCACCGAAACCTATGCCGCGATCACCCTGGCGGTCGACACGCGCCGCTGGGCCGGTGTGCCGTTCTATCTGCGCACCGGAAAACGGCTTGGCCGCAGGGTCACCGAGATCGCGGTGATCTTCAAGCGCGCTCCGCACCTGCCGTTCGACCAGACCATGACCGAGGATCTCGGGCAGAACGCGCTGGTCATCCGGGTGCAGCCGGACGAGGGCATCACCACCCGGTTCGGGTCTAAGGTGCCGGGGTCCAGCATGGAAGTGCGCGACGTCAACATGGATTTCAGCTACGGCGAGGCGTTCACCGAGTCTTCCCCCGAGGCCTACGAGCGCCTGATCCTCGACGTGCTGCTCGGGGTGCCGTCGCTGTTCCCGGTGAACGCGGAGGTCGAATTGTCCTGGGGCATCCTGGATCCGGTGATCGAATACTGGGCGACCGAAGGTAAACCCGAACCCTATGAGGCGGGCACCTGGGGTCCGGCCTCGGCCGACGAGATGCTCACCCGCACCGGGCGCGAATGGCGGCGGCCATGATCATCGACATTCCACAGACCACCACCGGCGAGGTCACCAAGCGCATCGTGCAGTTGCGCGAAAGCAACGGCGTGATCACCATGGGCCGGGTGCTCACCCTGGTGGTGTGCACGCTGGACAGCTCCGAGGCCGAGGACGCGATCGACGCCGCCAATGACGCGAGCCGCGAACACCCTTGCCGGGTGGTCGTTCTGGCCCGCGGCGACCGGGAGGCCGAGACTCGGCTCGACGCACAGATCCGGGTCGGCGGTGACGCGGGTGCGGCCGAGGTGATCGTGCTGCGGTTGCAGGGCGAGCTGGTGAACCACGAAAGCAGCGTCGTCATCCCGTTCCTGCTGCCGGACACCCCCGTGGTCGCCTGGTGGCCGCGCGGCGCACCGGAGTTCCCGTCCAAGGACTCCGTGGGGCGCTTGGCAACTCGGCGCATCACCGACGCCACCTACGCGGCCGACCCGCAAGCCGCGATCAAGAAGCGGCTCGACTCCTACGCGTCCGGTGACACCGATCTGGCCTGGAGCCGGATCACCTACTGGCGTGCGCTACTCGCCGCCGCGTTGGACGAACCGCCGTTCGAGCCGGTGAAATCGGCGCTGGTCTCCGGGCTGCGCGACGAGCCCGCGCTGGACATCCTGGCGGGCTGGCTCGCCATCCGCCTCGACTGCCCGGTGACGCGCCGGACCGGTGCGCTGAAGGTGGAACTGCATCGACCGTCGGTGTCGGTCGCGATCGAACGGCCGCAGACCGGCCGCACCGCGACGCTGACCCGCACCGGCGACCCGGACCAGCGAATCGCGCTGGCCCGCCGGGAAACTCGCGACTGCCTGGCCGAGGAGCTGCGCAGGCTCGACGCCGATGAGATCTACGCCGAGGCACTCGCCGGAATCGAGAAGGTGACGTATGAGTGAGCGCAGCGCCGCCGAGTTCCCTACCGACTTCCCCAGCGACACAGTCGAAGTCCACCTCGACACCGAATCGCTGGTTACCGCCGCGGCGACCCGGTTCGTCAGCGTTGTCGTTGCCGCCCAGGCCGAACGCGGATCCGCGTCGGTCGTGCTGACCGGCGGCGGCACCGGCATCGGCCTGCTCGAGCAGGTTCGCAAGGCACCCGGCGACATCGACTGGTCTCGCCTCGACGTCTTCTGGGGCGATGAGCGCTTCGTTCCCGCTGGCGACGCGGAACGCAACGACCGGCAGGCCCGCCAGGCCCTGCTCGACCATGTCCCGGTGGACCCGGCCCGGGTGCACCCGGTAGCCACCTCCGACGGCGAATACCCCGACCCGATCGAGGCCGCCGCCGAATACTCCGCCGCCGTGCACGCCTACCTCGCCGAACACGGCGCCTTCGACCTGCACCTGCTCGGCATGGGCGGCGAAGGGCACATCAACTCGCTGTTCCCGCATACCGACGCGGTTCGCGAAGACCACGAACTCGTTGTCGCTGTGACCAATTCGCCGAAGCCACCGCCGGTCCGGGTGACCCTCACCATCCCCGCCATCCGCCGCACCCGCCACGTGGTGCTCGTCGTCGGTGGGGCGGCCAAGGCCGAGGCGGTCGCTTCGGCGATCGCGGGTGCGGACCCGGTCGACATTCCCGCCGCGGGCGCGGTCGGCCTCGAATCCACCACCTGGCTGCTCGACCAAGAGGCGGCCAGCGCGGTGAAGTAGCCGTGCCGACCATTCAGACGGAATGAGATCGTCGGACGGAAAATAGTCCGGTCAGATCGGCGATGGCGCGCAAAATCATCGGACGACCGATAAGCTGGCGCGAATGAGCGAGCGGGACGCGACCCCCGGATCCAGCCCGGCGAAGGTTCTTGACGATCGGTTTCGTGCGGCGGTCAGTGCGCTGACACCCGGACCCGAGCATGGCGCAGCCGACGACATCGCACCGGGGATCACCGGCGCGACCCTGCTGGAGCTGTTCGAGGCGCAGGCGACGAGCAGGCACTTGGATCTGGCCGCGCGACAGCTGGGGGCGAGCAAGCGCGGGTACTACAGCATCGGGTCGTCCGGGCATGAAGGTAATGCGGCACTCGGGTTGGCGCTGCGGGTGACCGATCCCGCGTTGTTGCATTACCGGTCGGGGGCGTTCTTCGTGCAGCGCGCTCGGCGGGTGGCGGATCTCGATCCGATCCGTGACGTGCTGCTCGGTGTCGTCGCCGCGGCGGCGGATCCGATATCCGGTGGGCGGCACAAGGTTTTCGGCAGCAAGGCCGCCGCCATCATTCCGCAGACCTCGACCATCGCCTCCCACCTGCCGCGCGCGGTGGGCCTGGCCTTCGCGATCGATCGTGCCGCACGGCTGGGTGTTTCGAGTGAGTGGCCGTCGGATGCGGTGGTGCTGTGCAGTTTCGGCGATGCCTCGGCCAATCATTCCACCGCCGCCGGTGCGATCAATGCGGCGATTCACACTGCCCGCCAAGGGGTTCCGCTGCCAATCCTGTTCCTCTGCGAGGACAATGGCATCGGCATCAGTGTCCCTACGCCCGCGGATTGGATCCAGCAGGCTTACGGCACCCGGCCCGGCCTGGAATACTTCGGCGCCGACGGCTGCGATCCCGTTGACACGCTGACCACCTCGACCGCTGCCGCCGCCTGGGTTCGCGAGCACCGCAAACCGGCCTTCCTGCACCTGCGAACGGTCCGGCTGATGGGTCATGCGGGCTCCGATGTCGAAGCCGCCTACCGCAGGCCCGCCGATATCGCCGCCGACCTGCTTCGCGACCCGGTGACCGCGACCGCCCGGCTGCTGGTGCACACCGGCGTGGCGACGCCCGCCGAGGTGCTCGACCGCTACGACGACATCGCCCACCGGGTCACCACCATGGCCGAACTCGTCTGGCGCGAACCGAAATTGACGTCCGCCGCCGCGGTGATCGCCCCGCTCGCACCGTCCCACCCCGCGCAGGTGCGAGCCGACGTGCTCCGAGACGCACAGGGGTCAGTTGATGGCGGTGTCGGCGCACCGCAAAGCACGACAGCGACTTCTGGCCAACCGCGGGATATCGCCGAGCGCGGAGCGGACACGAATCGCGATGCGGCGGTTACTGATCCGATGACCCTCGGCCAGGCGATCAATCGCACCCTGGCGAGCCTGCTGGCCCGCGACTCCGATGTGCTCGTCTTCGGCGAGGATGTCGGTCGCAAGGGCGGCGTGTACGGCGTGACCAAGGGGCTGCAGAAGCAGTTCGGCAAGCGCCGGGTCTTCGACACCCTGCTCGATGAGCAGAGCGTGCTCGGCACCGCACTCGGCACCGCGCTCGCCGGTTTCGTGCCGATTCCGGAGATCCAGTACCTGGCCTACGTGCACAACGCCGCCGACCAATTGCGCGGCGAAGCCGCCACGCTCGCGTTCTTTTCCCATGGGCGCTACCGCAATCCGATGGTCGTGCGGATCGCGGGCTACGCCTACCAGAAGGGCTTCGGCGGCCACTTCCACAACGACAATTCGATCGCCGCCCTCCGCGACATCCCCGGCTTGGTCATCGCCTCCCCGTCCCGCGCCGACGATGCCGCCGCGCTCCTGCGCACCTGCGTCTCCGCCGCCCGGGTAGACGGCCGTGTCTGCATCTACCTGGAACCCATCGCCCTCTACCACACCCGCGATCTGCACGAACCGGGCGACAACGCTTGGCTCGCAGCAACTTCCGACACCAGCCACGTCGAAATCGGCCGCGCCCGCAGCTACGGCACTGGCGCCGACCTCACCATCGTCACCTTCGCCAACGGCGTCCCGATGAGCCTGCGCGTGGCCCGCCGCCTAGCTGAACGCGGCATTCACGCCCGAGTCCTCGACCTCCGCTGGCTCTCGCCTCTCCCCCTGGACGACCTCCTCCAACACGCCCGCGCCACCGGCCGAGTCCTCATCGCCGACGAAACCCGGCACAGCGGCGGCGTCTCCGAATCCCTCTGCGCCGCACTGATCGACGCGGGTTTCGAAGGCCGAATCTCCCGAGTGACCAGCGAAGACAGCTTCGTCCCCCTCGGCCCCGCCGCTGACACCGTCCTGCTCGACGAAGCCAAAATCGAAACCGCCGCAGGAAAACTCATGGCGGAGTAATTGTCAGCCGAGGTGGACGGGGAAGGCGGCCAAGTCGTTTTGGGTGAGGACGGGGAGGTTGCGGATTTCCTCGACCGGGACTGCCAGGCGGAGATCGGGGAAGCGTTCGAAGAGGGCGGGGAGGGCGATTCCGGCTTCCAGGCGGGAGAGGGCGGCGCCGGGGCAGATGTGCGGGCCGTAGCCGAAGGTCAGGTGGCGGTGCGAGGTCGAGCGGGTGATGTCGAAGTTGTCGGAGTCTTCGCCGTGAATGGCGGTGTCCCTGCCGATCGCCCGGTAGGACATGACCACGCCCTCACCCTTTTCGATGACGGTCTCGCCGATGGCGATGTCTTCGGTGGCGAAGCGCATGAGCAGGTGGGTGACGGGGCTGTCCCACCGCAGCGTTTCCTCGACTGCTTGTTTCCACTCGATGTCGCCGCTGCGAATCTTGCTCAGCTGTTCGGGTTTGGTCAGCAGGGCACGGACGGCGTTGAGGATCAGACCGACCGTGGTTTCGTGGCCCGCCGCCACGAGGGCCTTCAGGTTGCCGACGACCTCTTCTTCGGTGAGCGGCTCGCCGCCGTCGGTGGCGTGGATGAGAGCGGTGGTGAGGTCGTCGGTCGGATCGGCGGTCTTCTTCCGCACCAGATCGGTGTAGTAGACGTCCATTTCGTCGATGACGCGTAGTCGCTCATCCTGCGGGGTGAGCAGCGAGAAGAACGCCTTGTACCAGGCGAGGAGCATCGGGTGGTCGGCGCGGTCGACGCCCATCAGCTCGCTGACGACGCGCATGGGCAGCGGGTAGGCGAAGATTTCTTTGAGGTCGACGACAGCACCACCGCTGCCCGCGACGCTGAGATCGTCCAGGAGTTCGGCGGTCAGGCGCTCGATCGCCGGGCGGATATCGGCCAGTCGGCGCGGCGACAGGGCCTGCGTGGTCTTGATCCGCAGCCGCCGATGCTCGGCGCCGTCGACGGTGAACATAGACCGGCCCGCGTCGATCATCCCGATCAGCGGCCACTGCCGCGTCACCACGCCGGACGTCCACAACGACCAGCCGTTGATGTCCTTGATCAGCCGGGGATCGACGAGCAGTTGCCTGGCCAGTGCGTGCTCGGTGACCGTCCAGGCGGGAACGCCCAGCAGTTCGATCCGGGCGAGCGGACCGGCGGCGCGCAGTCGGGCGGTCTCCCCGGCGAGGTCACCGACCATCGGGTCGATCGCGATGGGCTCGGCGAATGGACATGTTTCAGTCACGGGGTACCTCCGACTGCACGAACTGGGCTGAAATGAACCGGCAAGGACGTCATGCCGCGCAAGAATGCCGACGGCCGCCGGACCAGGTTCTGCGCGGGAACCATGAGATCGATATCGGGCAGCCGGTCCAGCAGCACCTCGATGCTGGTCCGCGCGATGATCTCGGCCAGTTGCTGCGCGGGGAACGGGCACCGGTACTCGCCGTAACTGAACGCGAAGTGCGCGCTGTTACCGGTGTGCGCCGGTTCGGCACCGTCGACCAGATGCTGGCGCACATGCGGATCGGCGTTGGCGGCCGCCAAGCCGAGCAGCAGCATGTCACCTGCCCGGATCACCTTGTCGCCCAATCGCGTATCGCGGGCCGCCCAGCGTCCCGCGAGGATCTGCGTGGGTGTGTCCTCCCACAACACCTCGTTCATCGCCTCGCCGACACTGCGCCGCCCACCGCCGAGTGCCGCGGCGAACCGGTCGTCGGTGAGCATCAGCCGCACCGAGTTCCCGATCCAGTCGGCGGTCGGCAGATGCCCGGCGGCGGTGACCGCCATCAGGTCCTGCACGTACTCCTCGTCGGTGAACTGACCGGGGTGCGCCAGCATCCGCGATACCAGATCCGTACCGGGCCTTGCCTTTTTGCTGGCGAGCACGTGCTGCATCTGCTCGTAGAAACGCCCGTACGCCGCCTGCGCGTCGGCGCCACCGTCAGCGAGCGCCTTCATACTCCAAGCCAGCCGCGCGCCGTCCTCGTCGGGAAAGCCGAGCACCCAGGCGAGCGCGAGCACTGGCATCGGCACGGCGAACTCGGCGACCAGGTCGGCCTCGCCCCGGCCACAGAAGCCGTCGATCAGCCGATCGGCCAATTCCTCACAGGTGCGGCGCAATTCGAAGGGATCGACCGATTCCAGCGCGGGCTCGACCATCGCCACGTGCCTGCGATGCTCGGCGCCCGCGGTGAAGTAGATCGACGGTCGCGGCTGCCCGACCATCGGCAGCAGCGGCCAGTCCTCGGGGATGTTGGGCCACTGGTTCCACAGGCCGACGTCGCGCGGGAACAGCTCGGGATCGCTGGTGACCTGGTGCAATTCGCGGTACCCGATGACCAACCAAGCCGGAACATTGCCCGGCAGTTCGACGGCGACGACGGGCCCGTGTTCACGACGCATCTCGCGATAGAGATGTTGTGGATCGGTGTGGAAGCGCGGGCCGCTCAACGGCACCGCTCGGGCGTCCGGATGGACCGGGCAGCCGCCCGTGGCGTCCGACATGGCGCTCGAGGTGGTCATGAAGCGGTCTCCGCTCGCGGGGCATCGGCGTAGATGTGCTCGACCAGGCTGATCAGAACGCGCTTGCCGGATTCGCGCGATCGAGCGTCGCAGTCGACCAGGGGTACGTGGGGATCGAGATCGAGGGCCTCGCGGACCTCGGCGGGCCGGTACGGTGCGCCGAAGTTGTTGCAGGCCACGATGAATGGGGTGCGCTGCGCTTCGAGCCGATCGATGGCGTACCACGAGTCGGCGATCCTGCGCTGGTCGACCAGCACGATCGCGCCGAGCGCGCCGCTGAACAAGCGGTCCCAGAGGAAGAAGAACCGCTCCTGCCCTGGCGCACCGAAGAGGTAGAGCACGTTTTCGGCGTCGATGGTGATCCGGCCGAAATCGAAGGCGACCGTTGTCGTGGACTTGCCCGGCGCACCGCTCGGATCATCGATCCCGATGCCCGCGTTGGTCATTGTCGCCTCGGTGTCGAGCGGGCGGATCTCGCTGACCGCGCGCACCATGGTGGTTTTGCCGACGCCGAAGCCGCCGACGATGACGATCTTCAGGCCGTGGCGGGTGGCGCTGTTCAGTGGTGCGTCGGCTCGGGTGGGCCGAGCGTCAAAGGTTGCGGAGTCCAACGAGCACCTTCTCGAGGGTGGTTGAGTCGGGCACCGAATTCCACGGCGCGTCGGGATCGAGGCCGACATTGGGATGCCGGACGGTGATCTTGCCCGCGTGCAGCAGGTCCGACAGCAGGATCGTGGCGATGCCGACCGGTATGCGCAGTTCGGCGGCGATCTCGACGACGGCGGTCGGGGCCCGGCACATGTCGAGGATCGCCACATGCTCGGACTGCATGCCCTGCGTCGGCGCGCACTCGCTGACCACCAGGGTGACCAGGTCGAAGCTGTCCGAGTCCGGTTTGCTGCGTCCGCCGGTCAGTGTGTAGAGGCGGTCGGGGGTGTCGTCGCGGCCTGGCCTGTTCACGGCTGTGCCTCGCTGACGTTCGGCAAAGCCGTGGTTCGCTCGCTGCGCTCTGTCACGGCACGCTCGCTCCCCCGACGCGCGGGGTGGACGCGAGATGATGGCCCAGCTGTTCCACCAGTTCCCGCATGTTGTGGCCGACCAGGCCCGCGTCGGCGTCCTCGGCGGCGACAACCGCGATGTGTGCCGCGAGACCTGCCTCGACGATGAACAGGATGCCGCCGTAGAACTCCGTCATCGACTGGCGCACACCGCCTCTACCGTCACCGAACTCGACGGAAGCACCGTGCGACAGGCTCTGGATGCCCGCGGCGATGGCGGCGAGCTGATCGGCCTTGTCCATGCCGAGTTCCGGTGTGTGGCAGATCTTGAGACCGTCACCGGAGAGCAGCAGCGCGTGGCGGGTGCGTGGGGTACGGGCGAGCAGTTGCTCCAACAGCCAGCTCAGCTGCGACGGCACAGACGTGGTCATCGATCATTCTCCACGGCAACGGTAGGGGACGGGGAAGGTGTTGCGGCAGCGGGACTCTCGGGATCCCGGCCCGCCAACGCGCGCTGAAACGCGCCGAAGGAGGCAGCGGTCACCACCGGCGGGGTCGCCGCGGGCGCGTCGGGCTTGGGTAGGGAAAGGCCCGCAGGGTGGACGGCGGCCAGTGTGCTGCCGCGGCGCCGCTTCGGTAGCCCCATGCTGGTGACCTCGACGGTCGGCGCCGGTTGAGAAACGGGCTGCGACTGGTGAGCGGCAGGCGGCGTGGCAGCTGTGGGCGGCGTGGCGACGGGCGTGACGACAGCAGCAGGCAGGGTGGCCGAGACAGGCGACGCAGCAGCAGGTCTGGGGGCGGGCTCCGCGGCAGTGGCGGGGTTGGCGGCCGCAGCAGACTTGGCGGCAGCCGGCGACGCGGCGTCAGTAGACATGGCAGCGGCTGCGCGCAGCGTGGCGGCACCCGGCGATACGGAGGCATCAGACGTGGCGGCGGGCGGCGTGGCAGCCGTAGGTGACCCAGGGGGCGTGGTGGCAGCAGCGGCCTCGGCGGCCCCAGGCGACGCTGCGGCAGCGGGCGACGCAGCAGCAGGTGTGGCGGCGGGCAGCGTGGCGGCGGCAGGCGACGCGGGGGCAGCGTGCGTAGCGGCGGGCAGGGTGGCGGCTGCGGGCAGCGTGGTGGTGGTGGTGGGCGACGCAGCGGCAGCAGACGTGGCGGCGGCAGCAGGCTTCGCGGCAGCAGCAGGGTCCGCGGCGGCGCCAGGGTTCGCGGCGGCACCAGGGTTCGCGGCAGCAGCAGGGTTGGCGGCGGCAGGGTTGGTGGCAGCGGCTGGGTTGGGGGCGGTTGCCGGTGCGGTGGCAACTGACGCGTTGGGGGTGGGTAGCGAGGCCGAGGGGGGTGATGCGATGCGCAGCGACGGGCTTGTCGCGAGCGAGGCCGGTTGCGAACGATCAAGGCGGGCGGTGAGATCGCGGGGCACGACCACGACCACTGCGGTTCCGCCGATGGCGGAGGGGCGGTAGGACACGGTGAGGCCGTGCTTGCGGGCGAGGTGTCCGACGACGGCGAGACCGAGCCGGGTGCCGCTGAGCGAGGACAGGTCCGCGGAATGCTGGCGGCGACCGTCCGGGCCCGCGCTCGATACCGTCTGTTCGGCGCGGCGCAGCGCCGATTCGCTCATCACCAGTCCGCTGTCCTCGATGGTAATCACCACACCGGCGGGCACCTCGGCGGCGTAGACGTGCACCTCGGTGGTGGGCGGGGAGAAATTGCAGGCGTTGTCGAGGAGTTCGGCCAGCGTGTGCATCACGCCTTCGGCCGCGTGACCGGCGATGGCGATTTCGGCGACGGCGCGCAGCCGGACCCGCTGATAGCCCGCGACCCGGCCCATGGCGCCACGCAGGATCGATTCCATGGCAATGGGTTTGGCCCAGCGCCGCCCGGATCGGGCACCGCTGAGCACCGCGATGCTGTCGGCGAGACGACCGGCCTGCGCGGTGCGATGGTCCAGCAGCAGCAGGTCGGCGAGCACCTTGGGGTCGGCGTGCCGGTGCTCCATCTCGCGCAGCTCGGCGAGCATGCTGGTGGTCATCGCCTGCATGCGGCCGGCGGCACCGGCGAAGGCGGCCATCGCCGCGGACCGGCGGCTCTCGCTGTTCTTCGACTCCCACGCCTGCGCGGCCGCGGCCTCACTCGCGGCCGCAATCCGGGCGCTCGCCTCAGCGGTCACGGCCGCAGCCGCTCGTCGGGCCCGCACGGCTTCGCCGCGGTAGTACACCGCCGCGGTCACCGTGGCGCACAACGCAATCGCCGATAGCACGGCACCCAATGTCAGCGGGACGCGGAAGTCGGTCGGGGCGAGGAACACCGCGATCACCACCCCAACGGAGGTGATGGCAGCGCAGGTCAGCAGGGCTAGCAGAGGTATTCGCAGACGGCGAAAGAGGGGTTCCCGAGGCTCGCCTTCCGGCGCGTTCAATGACTGTGACAAGTTCCGTACTTCCGCACTCACGTTCACCAAGAAGGCATTCCGCCGATCCCCCGGCCCCTCCTGCCTGTTCGGGCTGCACACAATGTACAGATCGCCGAGCAGTTCCGCATCTCGGCAGCACGCATCCTCCGCGAGCCACGCGATAGTTGTATTGTATTGCGCTACTTTATTTTTCAATGACTCCCGGCAGCGCATCGGCTACTCGCCGGTAGCTCTCGAACGCCGCTCCGCCGCACCCCGCGGCCGGGCCGCCGCCGTCGTCCGCAACCCGCTCGCCGAGCGCCGCGCCGTACCGGGATTCCAGCGATTCGGATTCGGCCGAGGAATACTGGAAATACAGTGGCAATGACGGTGACCAGCAGCGAAGGGCACGGCGATGACCATGATGTCCATGCTCGGTGAGGTTCGGCCGGAGCACGACCACCCGGATGACGGCGGTTTGGTGCTATTGCACTATTTGCGCTCTTTCCGCAAGCCGGTGCTCGAGGTGTGGTCGGCGGCGACCGAGCGCGGGCAGTTGGCGCGGTGGTTCGGCACGGTGTCCGGCGGCAACGGCAATTTGACGATCGAACCGATCGACGGACCCGTACCGGGTCCCCTCGCGGTCCGCGTCGACCATTGCCAGGCGCCGCACGAGCTCGTCGTGCACATCGACGGTTGCCTGCTGGAGATCCAAATGACCCAGGTCGGCGTTGTCACCACCGTGGAACTGGTGCGCCGCCACGTGTGCCCGGATGAGGCGGGTGCGATCGGTCCCCGCTGGCAATACCTCCTTGATCGGCTGACCGCGTATTTGGACTTCCAGCCGCTGCCGCAGTGGGCCGACTACCCGAAACTGGCCGACGAATACCGCTGAGGCGTCCGCGTTCGCTCCCGATAGGCGCGGTCTCTAGACGGACGACCGTCCGCACGCGCCGTTCACATGCTTGCGCCGCACCAGCTTCAGAAGAAGAACCCCGCGATCCCCCAGCCCGGCCGCGCCTGCGCCTCGCGGATCCACTCCATGCACGATTCGATGGCCGCGAGCACCTCGTGGTCGATCTCCTCGCGGTCCTTCGGAGTGGTGGATTCCCACTGCACCAACGCTTCCGCGCATTGTTCCGGGGTCCATTCGCCGTAGCCGGGGAGCTCGTCGGGTTCGGGTAGTGCGGCTGGTAAGGCATGGTAGACGAAGTCGGCGAGGCTGATCGCCTTGATGCCGAGTTCGGCGAGGCCCTCGTCGACCTGTTCCAGCCAGCTGCCGCGGAACGGCGAGAAGTAGCGGTTATCCAGGAATCTGCCGTAGAACTGGCAGATCGTTTGGTACGCATAGGCGTACTGAAAGCCGTGCGACGGATCGAACGGGCCGCCGTCGACGACGGCACGCACCGCGTCGTAGCGGGTCGGAGCGCCGTTGCCGATCTCGTCGGCGAACCAGTCGTCGGCATGCGCGAGCTGGGCCTTGAACCGGCCGCCGATCATCCGCCGGAGCTTGTCGTCCCGCGAGCCGACGGCGGCCCTGACCCTATCCAGTTCGACGACGTAAACGCTCAGGCTGTAACTCATGAGCGAACATTAGCGGTGCCCACCGACAATGAACGCCACACCGGCGGAAGGCGTTTGACGCTACGCGGGCACGTCGGACGGGTTCGGGACGAGTTGGCGCAGGTGGGCCGTGAGCAATGCGTCGACCTCCGCCGCGCGCTCCAGCTGAACCAGGTGACCGGCGTCGGCGATCTTCGTCACCTCACGCAACTCGGGGACGTAGCGGCGCAACGTCGCCAGGGGGTCGCGGCCGCTGAATCCCTCCATGTCCGGGTCGCGATCGCCGTAGAGGAAGTAGGCGGGGACCGTGACGGACGCGTCGGTGTAATCCGCCGTGAGCTCCCAGTTGCGGTCGAGTGCCCGATACCAGTTCAGGCCGCCGGTGAACCCCGTGCGTTCGAAATCCTGTGCCAGAACGTCGAATTCGTTCTGGGAAAGCCAACGCCACGGCAGCGGCGGGGCTGCCGGCAGCACATCGAGGTATCCGGTGCCCTCCGCCGGAAACTGCCAGGTGTCGAGGTAGTGGTAGTCGGCGCTCAGCGAGTAGTACACCCGCGCCAGGAACTCCCTCGGTCGCGCACCCAGTTCCGCGTCGGCCACGCCGGGGGCCTGAAAGTAGTGCAGGTGCAGGAAGTGTCGCGCGGCAGCCTTGGCCCACAGCTGCGACGGAGCCCGCGGCGGCCGCGGCGCGAAGGGGTTGTTCAACACGATGACGCCGCGCACCCGCTCCGGTGCGCGCAAGGCCAACTCCCACACCAGCGCCGCGCCGAAATCGAGGCCGACGAACACCGCCTGCTCGGCGCCGATGTCGTCGAGCAGGCCGAGCAGATCACCGATCACCGCCTCGTTCGTATACGAATCGACTTCGGCCGGTATGTCGGTCTGCCCGTAGCCGCGCAGGTCGGGAGCGATCGCCCGGTACCCGGCCGCGGCGACCGCGGCCAGCTGGTGGTGCCAGATGAACCAGGTGTGCGGGAAGCCATGGCAGAAGATCACCGGATACCCCGCACCCTGTTCGGCGACGTGCATCCGGACGCCGTTGGTCGTCACGAACCGATGCGTCAACTCCACTGCGGCCTCCAAGACCTAGAACGTGTTCTCGTTTCACGGTAGTGTCCCGAAGTCGTGAGCGGAATACCAAAGGCACTCGATGGCAAGATCGCGGTGGTCACCGGCGCGAGCCGCGGCATCGGCAAGGGCATCGCGCTGGAGCTCGGGGCGGCCGGTGCGACGGTGTACGTCACCGGCCGCTCGGCAACGCCCGGTCGCTTGCCGGGCACGGTGCACGAGACCGCGGCCGCGATCGACGCGGCGGGCGGTGTCGGCATCCCGTTCGTCTGCGACCACCGCGACGACGACGCGGTGCAGCGGCTGTTCCAGCTGATCCGCGACGAGCGCGGCCGCCTCGACGTGCTGGTGAACAATGTCTACAACTCCCCCGCCGCGGCCCGCTGGCTCGGCAAGCCGTTCTGGGAGGTGCCGCCGAAGGCATGGGACGAGACGTTCGATATCGGCGTCCGATCGCATTATGTGGCAAGCGTTTTCGCGGCTCCGCTGTTGATCGAGTCGGGCGGTCTGATCGTCAACATTTCCTCGCCGGGCGCGCGCCGGTACATGCACAACGCGGTGTACGGCGTCGCCAAGTCCGCACTGGACCGGCTCACCGCCGACATGGCACACAACCTGTCCGACACCGAGGTCACCGTGGTCTCACTGTGGCCCGGCATCGTGGATACCGAACTGCTGCAACTGGTTCCGGCCGACGCACAGGGTCAGCGCCTGGTCACCCTGCCGGGCGAGGGCACCTTCGACCTAGCCGCGGCGGAAACACCCCGCTTTCCCGGCCGGGCGGTCGTCGCGCTGGCCACCGACCCCGACCGCCGCTCCCGCACCGGATCGGCCTGGCGCGTCGCGGATCTCGCCGAGTCCTACGCCTTCACCGACGTCGACGGCCGCGTCCCGCGCGCGGACTGAGCTGGTCGGATGAGCACGGGGAACCGGTGGCCGAGTCGCGCGAGAGCCCACCGCCACCAGTTTCCCCTCACGCGACGCCGAGGAAGCGCTGCACCGTGCGCGACGGCGCGGGCTTGGAGTGCCACGCGAGGTAAACGTGGGAAGGTGGGGCGTCCGGAATGTCCAGGTAGACAACGCCAGGGTGGGGTGCGCGGCTGCGTGCCAACGCGGGTACGCCGCCGATCCCCCGGTTCGCCGCGACCAGTTCGATCCACTCGTCGAAGTTCCGGCAGGTGATGATCGGCCGATCCGGGTCGGCCTGTTCCCACGAACCGGCGTGGGTAGTGCCGGACACCACATTCACCACCAGGGGATAGTCGGCCAGATCGGCCCAGCGCAGGTCGGTGGCCTCGGCGAGGGGGGAATTCGCGGCGACGGCGAGCACCCGCTGTTCGGTCGCGATGACCCGGGATTCGAGATGGCTCGGTAGCCGGGTCGCCCTGCGGAACAGCGCAATATCGATCGATCTGGCCTCGAGTGCGGCCAGCGGATCATCGATGCGGCGCAGCGTGATCCGACCGCCGATGGCCTCATAGCGACGGCGGGTGGCCGCCAACCAGGTGGCGGGTAGTAGCCACGCGAAGCCCACCTCGATGGCGGCCCGCGAGCGCAGCTGCGCGGTGACCGTGTCGACGTCGGCGAGGATCCGCCGCGCGTGTGTCAGCAGCTCCGCACCCTCGTCGGTCAGTTCGAAGCGGCGCGAGGTGCGTTCGATCAACCTGCACTCGACCAGCCGCTCCAACTGCTGAATCGTCCTGGTCAGCGCGGGCTGACTCAGGTGGAGGCGGGCCGCTGCACGGGTGTAGTTCGCCTCCTCGCACAGCACGAGGTACGCCCGCAGGTGCCGCAGCTCAACGTCCATGCGTCCAGCGTATACATGGTGCATAGAAAGCATTTCACAGGTGCGGCGAAGGTCCGTACGGTCGCTGGGGTGACCGCTACCCTCGCTCCCGCACCACGCAGCAGTCTCGCCCCCGCCTTCGCGGCCGCCGCCGGATTGGCCGCCGCGGTTGGCGTCGGCCGTTTCATCTACACGCCGCTGCTGCCGATCATGGCGGACGCGCACCGGATCAGCGCGCACGACGGTGCGGTAATCGCGACCGCCAATTACGCGGGTTACCTGCTCGGCGCGATTCTGCTCACTCGATGGCCGGAACTGAACAGCCGCAATATCTTTCGTCTTTCAGCCGCGCTGCTGATCGTCAGCGAGGCGCTGATGGCCGTGCCCGCGCCCGCGCTGTTCGGTGCCGCGTTGCGCCTGATCGCCGGTGTCACCAGCGCGGTCGTGTTCGTCGCGTGCGCCGGGGTGGCCGCACGACACGGCAGCAGTCGGGACGCGGCCGGAATCGCCTTCAGCGGAGTCGGATTCGGGATCGCGCTCACCGGGTTGCTGGTGCTGGCGGTGCGGCCGTTCCTGGGTTGGCAGAGCATGTGGCTCGTTTCGGCGGTGCTGACGGCGGTGTTGCTGCTGCCCACGGTGGGTTTGGATATCCAGCCGGGTCGTCGCGCTGGCAAGGCCACCATCCGCTCGACGGGCGCGTGGCGGGCGCTGCTCGTCGCCTACTTCCTGGAAGGCCTCGGCTACATCGTGATCGGAACGTTCCTGGTAGCGGCGGTCAGTGATCAGCGGGGGCAGGTGGTCGGCTCGGCGATCTGGGTGGTGGTCGGCGCGGTCGCGGTGCCGACAACTGTGCTGTGGGGCGTTGCCGCGCGCCGCTGGGCGCCGGCCGTGGCCTTGCCGATCGCGTTACTGGCGCAATGCGTTTCGGCGGTGCTGCCCGCCGTCTCGACCGCGGTCTGGCCTGCCGTGCTCTCGGCGACACTGTTCGGCGCGACCTTCATGGGCATCGTCATGCTGGCGATACGGGTCGGCGGCGAGCTGTCGGACAGCGGCGCGGCCGCACCACTCACCGCCGTCTATGGCGCGGGGCAGATGTTGGGTCCGTTGGTGGTGGCGCCGGTGATCGGCGACAGCTATCCGGCCGCGTTCGCCATCGCCGCCGTCGTGCTGGCGGCTGCGACGATCGCGGCCGGTATGGTGACGCGCCTGATCAGGCGAACTTGATCTCCAGGCCGATGCCGAGGATGGCGATGACCCACACCAGCCCGGTGAAGACGGTGAGGCGGTCGAGGTTCTTCTCCACGACGGTCGAGCCAGAGAGGCTGGACTGCACACCGCCACCGAACAGGCTGGACAGACCTCCACCCTTGGCGCGGTGCAGCAGCACCAGCAGCACCAGCAGCACGCTGGTGATGATCAGGAGGATATCCAGAAACATCCGCATGCCCGACAGTGTATGCGGGCGATCGAATCCCACCGAATCAGGCACCACGGACGGTCACCACGACCGATTCGTTCAAGCCGATACGGCGCGGTTCCGCCGACAATGGGGCGTTCGGATGATCATGAAGAACGGAGCGCGTGACATGGATGTCGTGGCGGAAGCGGTACGGACGATGGCTCGCAGGTTCGCCGATCTGGCGTCGTCGGCACCGGACCAGCCGGTCACCGCCACGCCGGACTGGTCGATCGTCGACGTCCTCGGTCACGTCGCGATGGAGCCGTCACGCTATCGGGAACTGGCGCTCGGCGGAGGTCGGTGGCCAGCCCGCGCGGCCGACCTGCCCGCGTTCAATGCCGAGCAGATCGCGACCTTGCCGACCCGCGACCCGCGCGAACTGGCCGCGAAGCTGGTGGCCGACACCGATGAGTTCCTCGCGACGGTTGCCGACGCCGACGCCGATCGCACGATGATGTTCGACGGCGACCAGCGTATTCGCGTCGACCGGTCGCGCGGCACGTTGCTCGGCGAATTCGTCGTGCACGGGTACGACATCGCGCGCACGCTCGGCCGGAGCTGGCCGATCGAGCCGTCGCACGTACCGATCATTCTGGACGGGCTGAACCAGGTGGTGCCGGGTTGGGTCGACGCGGCCAAAGCCGATGGTCACACCGCCACCTACGAACTGCGGTTACGCGGTCTGACGCGATACGTGTACCGATTCACCGACGGACAGTTGACAATCAACCCGGCCGAGCCCGGTCCCGTCGACGTGCACATCAGCGCCGACCCGGTGGTCGCGCTGCTGCTCAACTACGGCCGGATCGGACCGTGGCGTCCCGCACTGACCGGACGGGTGATCACCTGGGGGCGCAAGCCGTGGCTCGGACTCGGCTTCAGCGGGCGCTTTCTGCCTGCCTAACGTGGCGAGATCGCGACCAGGTGGGTGACCTGGTCGTCGCCGATGGTGAATTTCGACGCCTCCTGCTCGCGGATCTGGTCCTGCGCGGTGAGCCGGACCTGGTGCTGGTGCATGTGCTCGGCCCAGGACCGGACGACGAACGCCTCGACGTAGCGGTCGAGCACGCCGACGTCGCGATACAGCCGCCACTCCATCGCGCCGGTGCGTTGCCGGGACCGGCCGACGAACGCCATCGCGGTCATGAACTCGTCCACGTTTTCGGGCGGCACGTCGTAGGTGCGCAGCACCAGCACCGGCCCGTCCGCCGGATCTGGTTCGACCACCAGCTGCGGTTCCGGCCAGAACGCCGAGGGCGTCTGGTCCAGGTTCTCCGCATTGTGACTGATCGGCAGCCACACCGTGCTGACCGCGCACAGCGCGAGCAGCGCCGCGGCGATCAGCAGCGCGGACACCGGCCCGGCCGCACCGGCGACCACGCCCCACACCACTGAGCCGATCGCCTGCCCACCCATGAACACCAGCAGATACACCGAAAGGCCGCGGGCGCGCACCCACGCGGGCAACAGCAACTGCATGGTCGAGTTCATCGTGGACATCGCGAGCAGCCAGGCGAAACCGGCGAAGACCAGCAATACCAGCACGACCGGCACGACGTGCAGCACCGCGGTAGCCGCCGTAGCGAGCCCGAAGAGCACCGCCGCTGTGGTCAACCGCTGGGTGGGTGTCAGGAGCGTGCGCAGCCGCGATAGCCCGACGGCGCCGAGTACCGCGCCGAGACCGAGTGCGGCAAGCATGAGCCCGTAGCCGGACGAGGACAGCCCCAGTTCGTCGCGCGCGATCACCGGCAGCAGCGCCCACAGCGCGCTGGCCGGGGCGATGAACAGAATCGAACGCAGCAGTACCCGTCGGATCGCCGGGGCCGCTCGAATGAATCGGGTTCCGGCCTGCAATGCCGCCAACGGACGTTCGCTCGGCAGCTGCCGGTCCGTCGCGGGCCTGCGCCACAGGCCGAGCACCACGACAATGCCAACGAACGACACCGCGTTCAGGGTGAACACCAAGGTCGGCCCGGACAGCGACACCAGCACCCCCGCGATCGCGGGACCCACCGCGCGCCCGATGTTGATGCTCATGCTGCCCAGTGCCGCCGCCGACGGAATCTGCTCGCGCGGTACGAGTTCCGGCTGAATCGCCTGCCACGCGGGCCCGGTGAGCGCTTGCCCACAGCCGAGCAGGAACAGGAGGGTGAGCAACACGGCCGGAGTGGTGTGCCCGGTCGCCGTCGACACCGCAAGCACCGCGGCGAGCACCGCCATCGTCGACTGCGCACCGAGCAGCAGCCTTCGTCGATCGACCAGATCGGCGATCACGCCGGACGGTATAGCGAGCAGCATCACCGGCAGCGTGATCGCGGTCTGCACGAAGGAGACGAGGACGGCCGCATTCGGCTCGTCGACCAGGATCCACTGCGCGCCGACGGTCTGCATCCAGGTGCCGAGGTTGGATACCAGCTGCGCGATCCACAATGCGCGATACACCTTCGACCGCAGTGGCGCCCAAGTGGAGATCGGGGTGGAGGCGGCAATGGTCACTCGCCGAAGCTTAGCTAGTCGAGGTGTGCACGCCGCGGATGCTGGAGCAACGGCCACGCCGCTGCCCGACAGCCTCCACCAGCAGGCCGAGCGGCAACGTATCGGAGATTCCCGCCGCCCACTTGGCTCAGGGCGCCAGCCCCAAGACGGACGCGAGCCGCTTGGCGTCGGGCCGCACGGTTGCGCCGCCGTGCGCGACGAGGTCCGGCACAGCCGACCGGGCGAACAGTGAGAAGCCGAAGGTATCGGGTGATTCCTTGTGCGCCTTGCCGAGTAGCGCCACCGCTGCCATCGGCTCGTCCCGCATATGGTGTGCGCGCGCTATCTCGGCGGTGTGGAAGCTGCGGCGCGTGGCTGACGGCATCTTGGTCAGATCGACCTTGCTTGCTTGCCGGATCGCGTATCCGCTGTGCATCAGGTCGAGCTGGACCGTGATCGCGTACGCCTGGACCATCTGCCGTCCGAAGATCAACCACGGATGGCAGTAGGCATCGCCGAGGGAGCGGGCGGCCCTGTCCGCGTTGTCCCAATACCGCAGGGCGTCCCCTTCACGTCCGACCTTCGCATAGGACAGCGACATTGCGAGTTGCAGCAGCCCCCACAGCGCGCGGTCGTTGTCGGATTGCTCGGGCGCCAACAGATCGGACACCTCGCGCGCCAATTCCACGCGCGCCTCGTGCTGTTCGCCCGCGTCCCGGTAGATGTGGTTCACATACCAGGCGGCAGCGGCCATCGCATGCGGGTCGTCGGCGTCCTGCGCGGCGGTCATCGCACGATCGCCGGACATCAGCACCAGCGCGGCCGCGGGTTGGAACGACAGATACAACTGGGTCAAGTGGTAGACCTGAGCCAAGGTGGACAGTGCCATTCGACGCTCGTTCCCATCGAGCTGACGCACGCCGATGCGAGCGTCACACAGCAGGCCGGGCAAAACCGTTGCCACGGCTGAACGCTGGCAGGCGGCACCATGCCACAGCGCCCACGCTTGTCGGGTGCGGGCCGCCAGCGCCGCTGCGGACAGGTCGGGGTCATTGCTGCTCGCCGCCACCGGGTAGGAAACCAACGCCTCCGACACCTTCGCCAGGGCCGGATGAACGGTCTTGCCGTAGCTGGCTCGCGACAGCGCCTGCTCCCCGGTCAGCTCCCTGAGGTCGCCGATGTCGAGGATCTCCGCCAGTCGGATCAGCATCGGCAACCGTGGCTGCTGAAGCCGTCCCGTCTCAACGGCTTTCACCCAGCTCGCCGAACGACCAGCGAGCTCCCCCAGTACCGAACGCGTCATGCCCGCTCGCCGGCGCAAACGCTGCAATCGCTGACCGAAGTCTCCGGGGTGAACCATGACGGGCTCCCTAACCCACTGTCGAACAGACGTTCTTTGTCCAGATTACTCGGCAGCGCGGAATTTCGAATTCCGAACAGGGACACATTGTGTGCCTCTGCGCTGGCTGATGTGGGTCAACGTCAACGGCAGCACCGCCTCGGGCGGCGGGTGCCACCAACGACAGCGAAACGGCAGGGGTGAAGCGGTGGGGTTCAACTGGTGGCGAGACAGCGAGTCGGATGGCACGTCGGTTCAGGACATTGTGGACCGGGTGCAGGCTGAATGGCGAGCTGAGCGCCGAAGCGTTCGGGCCGAGGATGCTGGACTATGGCCGCATCGGTGGCCGCACGCGGCACCCGAGTATCCGCTGAGCGTGTCTGAAGCGCACCGAATCATGCAGCAGCACCGCGGGTGTCGAGTATCGGACTGCCCGCGCAAGGCGGCGGCGCGGCAAGCCCTGATCGATGCGGGCCGGATGCGACCGGATCCATCACGAGAGCGCTGAGCGCTGCGGATCGCTACCGCACGACCGCACACTCCGGCCCTCAGCCGCACACCCGGAGTACTGGGTGTGCGGCTGTGACAACCGGTGTGCGGATTCGGTCGATCAGTGCGCGCGGGCGCTGAAAGGTGCGATTCCGGTGCTACGCCCGGTCCCCGGTGCGCGGCTGGGTGCTGGCGAGGATCAGCGCCAAGCTGAGGAGCCCGCCGCCCATCATGCCCAGGGGTGTGAGGCGTTCGCCGAGTACGAAGGCGGCGAGGACAGCACCGGTCAGCGGCTCGAGCAGGGCGAGGACGGCGGCGGTACCCGCGGCGGTGTCGGAGAGCCCGTGGAAGTACAGCGTGTACGCGATGGCGGTCGGGATCAGGCCAAGCGTCAGCAGCAGGGCGATGCTGACGGCGTTCGGCTGGAAGGTGATTCCGGTCGTCAGGGCCAGCGGCGCCAGCAGCAGTGCGCCGCCGGTGAAGCCCAGAGCCGTCGTGGTCATCGGGTCGAGGCCGGTGACCGGCCGCGAGCCGATGACGGTGAGTGTCGCGAACGCGCTGGCGGACAAGGCCGCAAGGGCAGCCCCGACGAGCAGGCCAGTGGTGCCCACGTCGCCGGACGGGACCCCGACCAACAAGGCCAGCCCGGCCAGTGCGAGCCCGATCGTCCCGGCCCGCCGCCGGTCCAGCGCCCGGCGCCCGGTGACCTGCTCCAACAACGCGACCACCACCGGCGACATCCCGATGGTGATCAAGGTGGCGACGCTCACCGACGACGCGGCGACCGCACCGAAGTAGCTCGCCTGGAAGATCGCGGCGAGGGCAGCGACCGCACCGATTCGCCGCCACGCCAACGGATTCCGTGGCAGCGGCCGTCGGGTCGCCGCCAGCAACGCGACGAGCAGCAGACCGCCGACAGCGAGTCGGCAGGTGGCCACCGCAACGGGTGACAAACCGGTGGCACGGCCGAGCAGGGTGCCGAGCAAACCGCCGGTGCCCCAGAGCATTCCGGCGCCGACGAGATAGACCAGGCCGGACCGGCCCGCGGTGGACAGAGTTGTAGACATGAAGGTTCGCGCTCCTGCGACAGAGAGGGATGGGGTCGCGGAAGCGAGGTGCACAACGAATGCCGAAGGGGCGCGCTCACCCGATGGATGGCGCGCTGACTGTTACACCTCGCTCAGGAGGCGGGCGGCGGTGTGATCGGAAAGCATCGGTGCACGCGGCCGATCTTAATGTCCGGTGGCATGATCTGTCGCCCCGGTTACCGGCGAGCGCGTACCTCCGTCACGGCCACGCGCCGCCTCCGGACGGGCTCCGCCCGGCGGCGCTCAGTGCGCGCAGGGCCGGATCGGCCGCGATGCGGGCGGCGGTCTCGGCATCGGGCTGATAGGGCTTGGCGCGAATGATCCACTCGCGACGCAGCTCGGGCACCGTCACCTGCAGTTCGTCCCACTCGGAGGTCAGCTGACCGGACCAATCCATCTGTTCCGGTCCGTCGAGGAAGCCGCCGGTGTAGCCGAGATAGTCGTTCCACACCGCATACGACGTGGCGAAGGTAACCGCGTCCGGCACATCGAGTTTCAACAACCACCTGCCGTGCGCCCATTCATGGTCTCCCAGAAGGGCATTCGCCGTACGACGAACGGTGGAGCCGCGCAGCCCGCGCCCCGGCCAGCACCACACCGGCGGCGCGTCCCCGCAGTCGATGCCGCGCCGCGTCATCTCGGCGGCCATGGTCCGGAAGGCCGGGTGCCAGTTCGGCGAAATGAGATCCCACCTCGCGCGGTACAACCCGCTCGACCGCACCGCGGCGACCACCTCGGGCGCCTGTAGCGTCCACAACCGCATCCGCCCGGCCTATCCGTCGACCGCGTCGGCGTACGTCTGCAGCATGTCCTCGATCAACATGAGGACCGCATCATCGAGCTCGGGCCGCTGATACACGCCACGGACCACCGCCTGCCCCGAAAACAGGTGCAGCACAAGGAAGAACAGCGGCTCGCGCAATCGCTGCGGATAGCGGTGCAGCACACCGGTGCGCTCGACGGCGGCGACGATCTCGTCGTAGTAGTTCTCGACCGTCGGCGCGATCCTGGTGCGCAGCTCCGCATCCGAGCGCGCCGCGAGGTAGATCTCGCGCAGCGCGTGGGTAATGTTGTCGGACTGGGCCGCGCGCAGGAAGCGCAGCGCGGTGTCGAGCGGATTCGCTTGGTCCCCAAGATGTTCCATGATCACGGTGAAAGCGGCGAGCTGCCGCGTGACGATCTCCTCGGCGGTCCGCACGATCAGATCGAGCCTGCTGTCGAACTGCCGGAACATGGCCCCGACGGACAGTCCGGCGCGTCCGCAGATCTCCTGCACGGTGGTGCGCTGGTAGCCGACCTCGCCGATCGCGGCGATGGTCGCGTCGATCAGCTTCGCGACGGTGGCGGCGCGGCGTTCCTGTTGCGTCCGGCGTGGACGCGATGTTTCGGCGCTCCCGGTCATGATTCCCCATCCTGCCCGGTCGGTCCCGCACCAGTGGTCATCGGGTCAGCGTGATCGTTGACACAGCGGCGGGACGCACTTTACAGTCAACGCGCCAATTAGGAAACAATCGCTCTCTTTTTGCCCGAGGGCCGTGGCGCGCAGCGTTGCGTAGATGTCGAGGAGTCGCTATGAAGATGGGCACTGTCGGGGGCACCAAGAGGGTGGTCGCGCAAACTTGCCTGGCACTGACCGCGGGTTTGACCGTCGCGGTGTGCCCCGTGCTGGTGGGGGCGGCGCACGCGGAACCCGTGCCGGTGGCGCCGCCGCTACCGTTCCCCCTTCCGCCCGCCCCGCCGTACCTGGACCAGGGGTTCTACCACCCCGATCCAGCCAAGGTGGCCGCGGCGCAGCCCGGCGAGATCCTGGCCGCACGGCAGGTGAACCTCGCGAACTTCTTCTTGATCCCGCTCAACGTGCGGGCCTGGCAACTGTCCTTCCGCAGCACCAATACTCGCGGCGAGGCGATACCCGCGGTGGCCACCGTGATCGTGCCGTACCGGCCCTCTCCGACGCCCGACCGCAGCCTGGTCTCCTTCCAGTTCGCCGAGGACTCCCTGTCGCAGAACTGCGCACCGTCCTACGTGTTGCAGATGGGTTCACTGCCCAACCCGACCAATACCGTCATCGGGCTGGAGTTCGTCGAGGCCCAGGCCATGCTGCAACTCGGCCACGCGGTCGTCGTGCCCGACCATCAGGGACCGAACGCGGCCTACGCCGTCGGCCCGCTCGGCGGCCGGATCACCCTGGACGCCATCCGCGCCGCCCAGAACTTCGAACCGGCAAACCTCCCTGGAGCCGCCACCCGGACCGCCCTGTGGGGCTATTCGGGCGGCGCCATCCCCACCGCGCACGCCGCCGAACTGCAACCCGAGTACGCGCCGGAGCTGAACCTGATCGGCTCCGCCACCGGCGGCCTGATGGCCGACATCCGTACGGCGGTCGACTACAACAACGGCACCTCGACCTTCGGCGGTGCGGTGCTCGGCGGATTGTTCGGTGTGGCAAGGGAATACCCGGAGGTCGCGCGGTTCATCGATCAGTACATGAACCCGTTCGGCAAGGCGATCCGGGTCGTTCACGAAGGGCAATGTGTCGCTTTGCAATTCGCGGGCTTCCCGTTCGTGAACATCAAGGGGTTGTTCGACTATCCCGGCGATCCGATGCGCGCACCCGAAATGCAGCCGGTACTGGACGAATTGAGCCTCGGCCGCCGGGGCGTACCCAAGGCCCCGCTGTTCATCTACGAGGCGCCACTCGACGAGGTGATGCCGATCAACGCGGTCAACAAGCTCTACGACACCTACTGCAAGGACCCGAACGCCAAGGTCTTCTACACCCGTGACCTGCTCAGCGAGCACGGCATCGCCGCCGTCTCCGGGGCCGGTTCGACCGCGATGTGGCTGAACGACCGGCTGAACGGGATTCCCGCGGCGGAAGGATGCAGCAACCGCGACGTGCCGTCGCAGATCCTCGACCCCGGCGCGTTCGCCACCTTCGCCAACGCCATCGGCCAGACCCTCGCCTCCGCCCTCGGCATGCCGGTCTGACCGGCCGAAAACCCGGCCGGGCCGCACGACGTCGGTAGCATCGCCCTCATGTCGGCTAAATTCGTGCGGTTCGGCCCGATCATTCTGTTGGCGCTCCTCGCGGTCACGGCCTGCTCGAACGGCGACTCGAATTCGAACTCGACCGAGCAGACCTTGATGGGCCGCACCTTCGTCTCCACCGGCGTCGAGGGTGCGCCGATTCCCGGCGGCGGGCCGCTGACCTTGACGTTCAAGGACGGCCGCGTCGCCGCGGACGCAGGCTGCAATTCGCATTCGGGATCGGTCGAGCTCGACGACCACAAGGTGCATGTGTCCGGCCTGGCGAGCACCCTGATGGCGTGCCCGGGTGACCGCCAGGGCGCCGACGAATGGCTCAGTGCGCTACTGAATTCCGAGCCGAGCTGGCAGCTCGACGGCGCGAAGCTGACCTTGAAGAGTGCCAAGCTGACGGTGTCCATGCTGGACAAGAAGGTCGCCAAGCCTGACAAGCCGATCAAGGGCACCACCTGGATCGTCACCGCTCTCATCACCCCGGACGCGCAAATCCGGTCGCAGACCCTCGACGAGGTGAAACCCACCCTCACCATCGCCGACGACGGCAGCGTCTCCGGCAGTGCGGGCTGCAACCGGATGACCGGCAAGGCCACCGGCAGCGACGCCGAACTCACCTTCCAGGTGGGCACCACCAAGATGATGTGCGCCCCCGAGGTGATGGAGGTCGAGCAGGCGGTGCTGAAAGCCTTGGACGGCAAGACAACCGCCAGCGTCGACGCGGACACCCTCACCCTGCGCAACACCAACGGCAGCGGCCTGACCCTGCATGCGGAGTGAATCCCGCGGGCCATGTGCGCGCAGAGCCCCGCAACAAAGAAGGGCCGGACATCGCTGGTGCGACATCCGGCCCTTCGTCATGAAAACCGTTACGGCAGTGGACCGCCCGCGGCAATCGCGGACAGGGTGGCGAACTCGTCACCCTTGAGCGAGGCGCCACCGACGAGTGCGCCGTCGATGTCGGTTTGCCCGACGAGCTCACCGACGTTCTTGGCGTTGACCGAGCCGCCGTAGAGCACGCGGACGCCCGCCGCAACCTCCGGTGAGGCGAGCACGCCGAGCTCCGCACGGATCGCACCGCAGACTTCCTGCGCGTCCGCGGGGGTGGCGACCTTGCCGGTGCCGATGGCCCAGACCGGCTCGTAGGCGATGACGATCTTCGAGATCTCCTCCGCCGTCAGGCCTTTCAGCGATCCACGCAGTTGCTCGAGGTTGTACTCGACGTGCGTCTGCGCCTCGCGGACGTTCAGGCCCTCGCCGATGCAGACGATCGGGGTGAGCCCATGCTTGAGCGCCTGCTTGGCCTTGGCGAGCACGGTGGCGTCGTCCTCGTGGTGGTACTGCCGCCGCTCAGAGTGACCGACGGTCACGAAGGTGCAGCCCAGCTTCGCCAGCATGGCACCACTGATCTCACCGGTGTAGGCGCCCGAGTCGTACCTCGAGACATCCTGCGCACCATAGGTGAGCAGGAGCTTGTCGCCCTCCACCAGCGTCTGCACGCTGCGCAGGTCGGTGAACGGCGGCAGCACCGCCACGTCCACCTTGGCGAAGTACTTCTCCGGCAACGCGAACGCGATCTTCTGCACCAGGGCGATGGCCTCGAGGTGGTTGAGGTTCATCTTCCAGTTGCCCGCGATGAGCGGCTTCCTGGCAGCGAAGGACTTTGTCACAGCCGTACCACTCCTCAATCTTCCAGCACCGCGATGCCCGGAAGTTCCTTGCCCTCCAGGTATTCCAGCGACGCGCCGCCGCCGGTGGAGATATGCGAGAAACCGTCATCGGGCAGACCGAGCGCACGCACGGCCGCGGCCGAGTCGCCACCGCCGACGACGGTGAACGCGCCCTTACCGGTCGCGGTGACGATGGCCTCGGCCACCCCGCGGGTACCGGCCGCGAAGTTCTCGAACTCGAACACGCCCATCGGGCCGTTCCAGAACACCGTCTTCGCTTCGGTCAACAGCGCCGCGAACCGGTTGGCCGACTCGGGGCCGATGTCCAGGCCCATCCAGCCGTCCGGAATCTGGTGCGCGGGAACAACCTTCGAGTCGGCATCGGCCGCGAACTTGTTCGCTGCCACGATGTCGCGCGGCAGGTGGATGACGTCCGCGTACCGGTCGAGCAGGTCCTTGCAGGTGTCGATCATTTCTTCCTGCAACAGCGAGGTGCCTACCGAAAGACCCTGTGCGGCAAGGAAGGTGAAGCACATCCCGCCACCGATGACCAGCGTGTCGACCTTCGGGGCGAGCGCCTCGATGACCGCGAGCTTGTCGGAGACCTTCGAACCGCCGAGCACCACCGCGTACGGCCGCTCGGGGTCCTTGGTCAGCTTGGCCAGCACCTCGACCTCGGCGGCGACCAGCGTGCCCGCGTAGTGCGGCAGCAGCTTCGCCACGTCGTACACCGAAGCCTGCTTGCGGTGCACCACACCGAATCCGTCGGACACGAACGCGCCATCGTCACCGACCAGCTCGACCAAGGCGGCGGCGAGCTTGCCACGCTGCGCGTCGTCCTTGCTGGTCTCGCGCGGATCGAAGCGGATGTTCTCCAGCAGGAGCACATCGCCGTCGGTCAGCCCCTCGGACCGCGCGAGCGCGTCCTGGCCGACCACGTCACCGGCGAGCTGGACATTGCGGCCCAGCTCTTCGGCGAGCTTCGCGGCGACGGGCGCCAGCGAAAGCTTGGCCTCCGGCTCGCCTTTCGGTCGGCCGAGGTGCGCGGTGACGACCACCTTCGCGCCGGCCTCGACCAGCGCTTTGATGGTGGGCACCGACGCGATGATGCGACCGGGGTCGGTGATCTGTCCGCTGTCGTCGAGGGGGACGTTCAGGTCGGAGCGCACGAGCACGCACCGACCCTCGACACCCTCGTTCAGCAGATCCTGGAGTGTCTTGACTGTCATGGCCTCAGAGCGACTTGCCGACGAGGCCGATGAGGTCGGCGACACGGTTGGAGTAGCCCCACTCGTTGTCGTACCAGCCGACGACCTTCACCTGATCGTCGATGACCTTGATCAGCGGCGCGTCGTAGATGCACGAGTGCGGGTCGGTGACGATGTCGCTCGACACGATCGGGTCGACGTTGTACTTGAGAATGCCCTTCAGCGGGCCCTCGGCGGCGGCCTTGTACGCGGCGTTGATGTCGTCGATCGAGGCCGACTTGCGCAGGGTGACAGTGAGGTCGGTGACCGAACCCGTCGGGACCGGAACGCGCAGCGCGTAGCCGTCCAGCTTGCCCTGCAACTCGGGCAGCACGAGGCCGATCGCCTTGGCCGCACCGGTGCCGGTGGGCACGATGTTCAGCGCGGCGGCGCGGGCGCGGCGCAGGTCGCTGTGCGGGCCGTCCTGCAGGTTCTGGTCCTGCGTGTAGGCGTGGATGGTGGTCATCAGACCACGCTCGATGCCGAAGCTGTCGTTCAGCACCTTGGCCAGCGGGCCGAGGCAGTTGGTGGTGCACGAGGCGTTGGAGATGATGTTCTGGCTGCCGTCGTACTTGTCGTCGTTGACGCCCATGACGACGGTCAGGTCCTCGCCCTTGGCGGGCGCGGAGATGATGACCTTCTTGGCGCCAGCGGCGAGGTGCCCCTTCGCCTTGGTGGCGTCGGTGAAGATGCCGGTGGACTCGACGACCACGTCGACGCCCAGGTCGCCCCACGGCAGTGCCGCCGGGCCCTCCTTGATGGCCAGCGCCTTGATCCGCTGGTCACCCACCACGATGGTGTCGTCGCCGTCGAGCGAGACATCCTGCGGCAAGCGGCCCAGGATCGAGTCGTACTTGAGCAGGGTCGCGAGCGTCGCATTGTCGGTGAGGTCGTTGACCGCGACGATCTCGATGTCGGTGGTGCCCAGCGCCTTCTGCGCCTCCACCGCCCGGAAGAAGTTACGTCCGATACGACCGAAGCCGTTGATGCCTACCCGGACAGTCACGTTATCGCTCCTCAGCTTTCAAGCGGATCATTCCGATGTCTAGTAACAGTAGTGCCCGCCTGTAACCCCACCGACATGCACCTGTCCGTTGTGAACTGGCGGTCTCGCTGCGGTTATCAGGTCACCAGGGTGCGAACGTTCCCGAGTCACCACATCACTACGGTAACCAGGGAAATCAATCACCGACTGGTCTGTTTCCTCACAGTCCGGCGCGCCGACCAGCGCAGGAACATCGTCAAGAGTCCTGGCAATCCGACACACCGGTCATTCCGACGCATTCGCCGGTGGGGTTACCCCGCTGTTGTTCCGGCACACACGCGCCGGTTCGAACTTTCCCTCGGACGCCGAACAGGATCCATTCAGCCGTCCAACAGGCTTTCACTCGGCCATCTAGCAGGCTTTCACTCGGCCGTCTAACAAGCTTTCACTCAGCCCTCGTTCCGATATGCGCCGGAATCGAGTGGCGAGTTCGCGCTGGAAGCTCCGGCTCTACGCGTCAGCCGGGAGGACTCTCCGACGTCAGCCGGGAGGACGCGCGGTGACATCCAGCCGACAACCGGGATCATCCGGCCGGTGGACGCGGTGGCCCACCGGCCGGATGACAGCTTCCCGGGTCGATCAGGCTTCGTCGAGCAGTTCCGCCGTGACCGCCGATTCGGTGTCGGGCACGCCGAGCTCCTTGGCCCGCCGGTCCGCCATCGACAGCAATCGCCGAATCCGTCCCGCCACAGCGTCTTTCGTCATCGGCGGTTCGGCGAGCTGGCCGAGTTCCTCCAGCGACGCCTGGCGATGCTGCACCCGCAGCTTGCCTGCCGCGGCGAGATGGTCCGGCACGTCGTCGCTGAGGATCTCCAGCGCCCGCTCCACCCTGGCCGCCGCGGCGACCGCGGCCCTGGCCGAACGGCGCAGGTTGGCGTCGTCGAAGTTGGCGAGCCGGTTGGCGGTGGCCCGCACCTCGCGGCGCAGCCTGCGCTCCTCCCAGACGATGCGGGTGCCGTGCGCCCCCATCCTGGTGAGCAGCGCGCCGATGGCCTCGCCGTCGCGGACCACGACCCGGTCGGTGCCGCGCACCTCGCGCGCCTTCGCGGTGATGCCCAGCCTGCGGGCCGCACCGACGAGCGCGAGCGCCGCCTCCGGACCGGGGCAGCTGACCTCCAAGGCGGAGGAGCGACCTGGTTCGGTGAGCGAGCCGTGCGCGAGAAACGCTCCGCGCCAAGCGGCTTCGGCGTCGGCGATGCTGCCGCCGACCACCTGGGCGGGCAGGCCGCGCACCGGACGACCACGCACGTCGAGCAGCCCGGTCTGCCGGGCCAGCGCCTCGCCCTCCTTGGACACGCGCACCACGTAGCGGGAGGTCTTGCGCAGACCGCCCGCGCCGAGCACGTGCACATCGGAGCCGTAGCCGTATAGCTCGAAGATCTCCCGGCGCAGCCTGCGCGCGATGGAACCCATGTCCACCTCGGCCTCGACGATCACCCGCCCGCCGACGATGTGCAGGCCGCCCGCGAACCGCAGCAGCGCGGACAGTTCGGCCTTGCGGGAACTCACCTGTGACACGGTGAGCCTGCTCAGCTCGTCTTTCACATCGGCTGTCATCGCCACGAGACGCGCTCCTTTCCACCCAACCCGGAACGCACATCCTGACCCATGTGCCGTCCCTCGACTCGAAGCCCTGCCATTTGCGGCCGAGGTTGCCGGATCAATTGATCCAGTGCGGCGGCAAGCTTTCCGGGATGATGCCGGTCCGTTCCCGCTTCGGCGACATCGGAGAAGGTTACCCGTGCCCGCAACTGTTCGGCAGCTCTCGCCACATGTTCTCTTTCGCGACCCTCGGGCACCGACCCCGAATCGACCAATACTTCGTCGACCACGAATTCCGGTGCGTGCTGGGACAATACATGCAGGTGCCGTTCGGCGGAGAAACCCGCCGTTTCGCCGGGCTCGGCGGCGAGGTTCAGCACGAGGACTTTCCTGGCTCGGGTGTACACCAGCGCCTCTCGTAGTTCGGGGACGAGCACATGGGGGATGACGCTGGTGAACCAGGAACCTGGTCCGAGAACGACCACATCGGCGTGTTCGATGGCCGAGGTGGCTTCCGGACTGGCCGGCGGGTCGGACGGAATCAACCGCACCCGCCTGACCTTTCCCGGAGTGGTCGCGATGGCGACCTGGCCGCGAATACAGCGGCTGACCCGCGGATCTGCTTCCAGCCCAGCCACATCCGCTTCGATATCGAGCGCGATGGGGGACATCGGAAGCACCCGCCCGGTGATGCGCAACATCTTCGCGACCTCGTCGAGCGCGGCAACGGGGTCACCGAGCACCTCGGCCAGTCCGGCCAGGATGAGGTTGCCGACCGAATGTCCGGCCAGCGCGCCGGTGCCGCCGAAGCGGTGCTGCACGGTCTTCGTCCACACTCCGTCGGCGTCCGCGGCCAGCGCGGCCAGCGCCATCCGTAGATCGCCGGGCGGCAGTACGCCGAGTTCGGCGCGTAGCCGACCGGACGAACCGCCGTCGTCCGCGACGGTGACGACCGCGCAGATCTTTCTGGTCAGCCGCCGGACGGCGGTCAATGTCGCGTATAGGCCGTGCCCGCCACCCAGCGCGACAATGCCGGGATCGGATTCCCAACCTGTCATTCGCGCCCCAGATCCCGGTGGACGACCCGCACCACATCGGCTGGTTCCTCGGTCACGTCGGTGACCTCGCTCATCAGTTCACCAAGAGCCTCGGCTATCGCCACGCTGCGGTGCCTGCCTCCGGTGCAGCCCACTGCCACGGTCATGTATCGCTTCCCCTCTTGGCGGTAACCGTTCATCGTCAGTTCGACCAGGTGGTGGCAGGTACGCAGGTAATCGTCCGCGCCGGGGCGCGACAGCACGTACTCGCTCACCACTGATTCCTGACCAGTGTGTTCCCGCAATTCTGGAATCCAATGTGGATTAGGTAGAAAACGCACATCCAACACCATGTCGGCGTCCAGTGGAACCCCATGCTTGAAGCCGAAGGATTGCACGGTCAGCTGCAGCGCGCTCGGCGCGCCGTCGCCGTACGCCTCCTCCAGCTTGCGGTGCAGCTGGTGGATGGAGAGCTCGGTGGTGTCGATGACCAGATCGGCCGCCGCTTTCACGGCCGAGAGCCGGACCCGTTCAGCGGCGATGCCCGCCGAGAGGGTGCCGTCCTTGCTCTCGCTCTGCAGCGGATGGCGGCGCCGGGCGAAGCCGAAGCGCCGGATCAGCACGTCATCGGATGCCTCGAGAAACAGCACCCTGGTCTTGATGCCGAGTTTGCGCAGCTGTTCGGTGACCACCGAGAGGTCACCGGTGAAGAACCTGCTGCGCACGTCCATCACCAGGGCAAGACTGCGGATCGGCGGGTCGGCCGAGGCGCCCAGTTCAACCATCCGGCCGATCAGCTCCGGCGGCAGGTTGTCCGTGACGTACCAGCCGAGGTCCTCCAGCACCCGGGCGGCGGTGCCGCGGCCCGCGCCGGATAGTCCGGTCACGATTACAACCTCGACCTGCGGGTTCGCCGCTGAGACAGCGCTCGAGGGGCCGGCCCGCCCCTCGGTCTGTCGCGGATTGCCCGCAGTGTTGTTCGATTCGACGCGTGTCATGTCCTACCGGATCCGTCACACGACTGCGCCGCGCTGGCGCTCGGCTCCGCCGTGTGCCGTGGCACGCTGTGTCGTTGGTTCACTCGCTGCGCTCGCTCTCTGGTACCTCTCGAATCATCCCGCACCGGCTCCGGTATCGGGCGCAGACATGCGCGATGACCCTCCGTGGTGACAAGGACGGGTCACAAACATGTGTTGGAACGGTACCGAGGATATAGGTGGAAGGGAGCAAAGCCGACGATTCCGATGTACCTCAGTCCTCCCGTAGGGCAGCGAGCACTGCCTTGGCGGTCGCCAGGCCGATGCCGGGGACCTCGGTGATCTCGTCCACCGTGGCCTGCTTCAGTTTGGCGACGGAACCGAAATGGGTAACCAGCGCGGTTCGGCGCGCCGCGCCGAGCCCGGGCACCGAGTCCAGCGCGGACGCGGTCATCCGGCGGGAGCGTTTGCTGCGGTGGAAGGTGATCGCGAACCGGTGTGCCTCGTCGCGGACCCGCTGCAACAGGAACAGGGCCTCGCTGTTGCGCGGCATGATCACCGGGTCGCTCTCCCCCGGCACCCACACCTCCTCGAGCCGTTTGGCCAGGCCGATCACCGCGACGTCGGTGATGCCGAGCTCGTCGAGCACCTCCGCGGCGGCGGCGACCTGGGGTGCGCCACCGTCGACGACGTAGAGATTCGGCGGGTAGGAGAACTTGCGCGGGCGGCCGGTCTGCGGATCGATGCCAGGGCGGGACACGAGTTCGGCCGCGTCATCACCGTTTTCGGCCGCTGAGTCCGACGCCGCCAGGTCCTCGCTCGCCATGAGCTCACGCTCTTTTTGCAGCTTGTAGAACCGTCGCCTGGTCACCTCTCGGATGCTGCCGACGTCGTCCGAACGGCCCTCGCCCGCGGCCTCCTTGATGGTGAAGTGGCGGTACTCGGATTTGCGGGCCAAGCCGTCCTCGAACACCACCAGCGAGGCGACCACGTCGGTGCCCTGCACGTGACTGATGTCGACGCATTCGATCCGCAAGGGTGCGCTGTCGAGTTCGAGCGCGTCTTGAATGGCTTGTAGCGCAGCCGATCTCGAGGTGAGGTCGCCCGCACGCTTGAGTTTGTGCTGCTGCAGGGCCTCCATCGCGTTGCGCTGCACGGTCTCGGCGAGCGCCTTCTTGTCGCCGCGCTGCGGCACCCGCAGGCGCACGGCCGAGCCGCGCAGGTTGGCCAGCCACTCCTGGATCTGGTCGGCGTCGGCGGGGAGTTCGGGGACGAGCACCTCGCGCGGCACCACGGCGGTGGGCTGCTCGGCCTCGCCCAGTTCGGCGACGGCCACCTGCTCACCGTAGAACTGGGTGAGGAACTGCTCGACCAGCACGGCCATCTCGCTGCCCGCCTCCGGTGCGTCGATGGCATCACCGGATTTGTCGACCACCCAGCCGCGCTGGCCGCGGACCCGGCCGTCACGGACGTGGAAGATCTGCACCGCCGCCTCCAACTCGTCGGTGGCGAAGGCGATCACGTCGGCGTCGGTGCCGGTACCGAGCACGACCGCCTGCTTCTCCAGCGCGCGGCGCAGCGCCTGCACGTCGTCGCGCAGGCGGGCGGCGTTCTCGAAATCCAGGTCCTCGGCGGCGTCCTGCATGCGGCGTTCCAGCTGGCGGACCATGCGGTCGGTGCGCCCGGCCAGGAAGTCGCAGAAGTCCTCCACGATCTGGCGGTGCTCCGCGGCGCTGACCCGGCCGATGCACGGTGCCGAACACTTGTCGATGTAGCCGAGCAGGCAGGGGCGGCCGATCTGGTTGTGCCGCTTGAACACTCCGTTGGAGCAGGTGCGCGCGGGGAATACCCGCAGCAGCAGGTCGAGGGTTTCCCGGATCGCCCAGGCATGCGCGTAGGGGCCGAAGTAGCGCACGCCCTTTTTGCGGGCGCCGCGGTAGACGAACAGCCGGGGAAACTCCTCGTTCAACGTCACCGCGAGCACCGGATACGACTTGTCGTCGCGGTAGCGCACGTTGAAGCGCGGGTCGAATTCCTTGATCCAGTTGTATTCGAGCTGCAGCGCCTCCACCTCGGTGGAGACCACCGTCCACTCCACACTCGCCGCCGTGGTGACCATCTGCCGGGTGCGCGGGTGCAGCGAGGCGACGTCGGCGAAGTAGGAGTTCAGCCTGCTCCGCAGGCTCTTTGCCTTGCCGACGTAGATGACCTGCCGATGCGCGTCCCGGAACTTGTATACCCCTGGTTCGACGGGAATCGTGCCCGGTTTGGGCCGGTACGTCGCTGGATCTGCCACCTGTCAAGCCTAACTAGGAGGTCCGACAGGGCTGGCGAACCATGCCTTCGTTGCGGGGCGGCACAACTGGTAGACGATGGCGGGGGTGGTCGCGAGTGAATAGACCACCGCCACCAGCCACAGTCCGGGTGGGATGTCGATGGGGTGGGTGCGCAGGCCGACCACCGCCTGGGCGGCGGCCAAGATGATCGCCAGGACGCGCACGCCGGTCGCGCCTCGGGTGAACCCGCAGACGACGATGCCGAGTAGCCAGCTGAACAGGAACTGGATCGCGGCGCCGCCCGCGGCTTCCCCACCGAACGCCAGTCCCATGATCACCGGATAGGCGAGACCGAATCCGGCCAACCCCCAGGCGGCTTCCCTTGCTTCACGAGCAGGTATGGGTATGTCGTCCGGTTCCCAGGTTTCGGCGACAGCACAATCCTCGTCCGAAAATTCCGCGCGCACGGCGCTCCCCCAACTTCAGGTCGACACTCTCGGCCCGAATCAACGGGCGCGCCGGCAGAACGGTAGAGCACCCGGGAGAGTCGGACAACTCGGGCGCTGCGGCGGTGCGCCGGGAATGATCCGGCGCTGATATCGGCGGTCGAGTTCGGGGTAACCGGTGGGATCAGTGGCGCTGCGAAAGTCCGTGCTGGCGTAGGGCATCGAGGAGGCCGGATGGGCGCTCGCGGGTCGGCAGGGGTTCTACCAGGGCGAATCGGCAGCCGAGTGTGGTTGCGCCACCGTCTGCTTCGGCGCTGTCGCCGACCATCAAGGCGGCCTCGGGATCGACGCCGAGTTTGTCGAGGGTAGCGGCGAAAATACGGGGATCCGGTTTCACCGCGCCGATTTCGAACGACAGGGCGAAGGCTTCGACATATCGGTCCCAGTTGCGGCTGGTGAAGGCGGGGCGGATGTCGAAGGCGATATTGCTTACCACGCCGACCTGAATGCCCTGGGCCGCAAGCAGAGTCAGCGATTCTTCGACGTCGGGGTAGGGCGTCCAGGCCATCGGGTCGATCAAGCGCTCGTAGAGGACGGCCGCTTGGTCGTCGGTCGGTACGCCGGACTTGCGAAGGACTTCGAGGTACGCCCGTCGGTGCAGCTTCGGGTCCAGGTCCCGGTTGTCCCAGGCGTGCTGGCCCGCCGCGTCGAACTGGACGAGTTGATCGACGGGCGCCGTCATCCGGCGCAGGATCTCGGCCTTCTCGTGCACGTCGAAGGGGCGGCCGTCGGCCGCTACCAGCGCCTCACCCCACGATTCGTCCTCCTCCAGTCGAAACAAGGTCCCGGAATAGTCGAAGAGCACCGCCTCGATGGTCACCGGACCAGCCTACCGACGGGTCGGTGTGCGGTGCGGTCAGCGCAGGTGGTGCGCGGTCCGGTCGGGCCTGGGCGACAAACGGTGGCGCGCAGTCGCGTTCATCTCGATCCACCCAGTGCCGCATTCTTGCGATCCACTGCTTGCCGGTCGACACCGGCGTGGTGCCAAAAACGCTCACCCTGTACCGGTGCCGACAGTTAGAGTCCCAGCATGAGGCGCGCGCGACGAACCTGGACCGGTGTGGCGGCGGCGATGCTGCTCACGCTAGGGACGGTCACGGCTTGTTCTTCCGATGAGGACACGGCCGGAGGCGTCTGCGAGACGGTCCCGAACGGGACACCCGTGGCCGCGACTCCGGGTGCCACCGGGGGCAAGACGCAGGACATCAGCACCAACCCGGAGATCTCCACCGGATACCGGTCGGGGATGACACCGGTGCGCACGAAAACGTACGCGGTGGCGACGGCGAATCCGGTGGCGACGAAGGCCGCGTGCGCGGTGCTGCGTGCGGGCGGTACCGCCGCGGACGCGTTGATCACGGCGCAGACGGTGCTCGGGCTGGTGGAGCCGCAGGCATCGGGCATCGGCGGCGGCTCGTTCCTGATGTATTACGACGCCACCGCCAAAACCATCGACGCCTACGACGGGCGTGAAGTCGCGCCCGCGGCGGCGACCGAGAACTATCTGCGCTGGGTCAGCGACGCCGACCGGACCGAGCCGAAGCCGAACACCCGGGCCAGCGGCCGATCCATCGGCGTGCCCGGGGTGCTGCGGATGCTGGAGATGGCGCACCGCGACCACGGCAAGTCCGGCTGGCGCGAACTGTTCGACCCGGCCATCGAGCTGGCCGATCGCGGGTTCCCGATCAGTCCGCGATTCGCCGGGCAGATCGCCGAATCGGCCAAGGATCTCGCTACGGACGAGGCGGCGAAGGCGTACTTCCTGACTCCCGACGGCACACCCAAGGCCGCGGACACCATGCTGACCAACCCGGCAATGGCGAAGACGTTGGGCGCCATCGCCTCCGAAGGCGCCCAGGCGTTCTATACCGGCGCCATCGCGCGCGACATCGTGGACGCGGCCACCTCCGCCTCCGGCGGGCGCACGCCCAGTCTGATGACCACCGCCGATCTGGCGAACTACCAGGCGAAGAAGCGCACCGCCCTCTGCACGACCTACCGCGCGCACGAGATCTGCGGCATGCCGAATCCGTCCTCCGGAGGCAGCACCGTCGCCGCCACCCTCGGCATTCTGGAGAACTTCGACCTGGCCGCCCTGCCGCCGGACAACCTCGGTACCGGTTCCGACGCCCGCAACGGTGGCAAGCCGAAGGCCGAGGCGGTCCACCTCATCGCGGAAGCCGAACGCCTCGCCTATGCCGACCGCAACAAGTACGTCGCCGACACGGATTTCATTCCGCTGCCCGGCAATTCGCCCGACACCCTGCTGAACAAGGACTACCTGAAGCAGCGCTCCGGACTCATAGACCGCGGCCGCAGCATGGGCACCGCCCAACCCGGCGACTTCGGCCCCGTCCCGCTCGGCGTCGGCCCGCAGCCACCCGAACACGGCACCAGCCACATCTCCGTGGTGGACCAGTACGGCAACGCCGCCGCCATGACCACCACCGTGGAATCCGCCTTCGGCTCATTCCACCTCGTCAACGGATTCGTGCTGAACAACCAGCTCACCGACTTCTCCGCCGACCCGCTCGGCACCGACGGCGCACCGGTCGCCAACCGGATCCAGCCCAACAAGCGCCCCCGCAGCTCGATGGCCCCCACCCTGGTCTTCGACAAGGCCCCCGACGGCACCCGCGGCCCCCTCACCCACCTCACCGGCTCCCCCGGCGGCTCGGTGATCATCCAGTTCGTCGTGAAAACCCTCATCGGCATGCTCGATTGGGGCCTCGACCCCCAACAAGCCGTCTCCGCCCTCTCCTTCGGCGCAGGCAACACCCCCACCACCGGCCTCGGCGGCGAACACCCCAGCATCAACACCACCGACAACGGCAACCACGACGCCCTGGTCCTCCGCCTACGCGAACTAGGCCACCAGGTCTCCGTAGCCCCCCAATCCAGCGGCCTGAGCGCCTTGAAACGCGACAGCACCAACTGGTGGACCGGCGGCGCCGACCCCCGCCGAGAAGGAGCAGTCCTCGGCGACACCCGCTGAGCCGTCGCCCGCCCGTCCTCAACGGAACAGAGTCGAGGCAAAGCCCAAGACTCATGTCCCGTTGATCATGAACTGGCGATGGGGTCGGGTGGCCTGGTGGTCAGACGGGGCGGAGCAGGCCGTAGATGATGGGGCCTTTGTTTATGGGGAGCTCCGCTACCAAGCGGAATCCGACGTGCTCGGCCATTGACCTGCTCGTTTGGTTCGTGGCTACCACGAAGCAGTCGACGTTGCTGGTCGCTACGCGGGTCCGGACGATGTCGGATACGCGGCTGTTGCCTTGGGCGTGGGGCAGCGATCCGCCGGCCGCCAGATATAGGTGCGGCTGTTTCGGTCTGAGGTGCTCCATGCGTCGCGACGTCGCGAGGACTCTCGGTAGCGCAAGTCCCAGGGCGCGCAGCAGACTTCCCGGTTTCGCCGCCATCGAGGTGACACCCGGCGGGTCCCACAGGACGACGCTCACTATGTCGTTCGTGTCATCCCGCACCGTATCCACGATGCCGTTTCGCCGCCTCGACTCGACGCGGGATTCCCAGAAGTAGGGCAGTGCGCGGCGTCGCCGGTCGGCGTCGGGCCAGAAGTAGGTCATCAGCGGATCGTCGGCGAAGGCCTGTGCGAGGACTCCGGCTTCCGGTGTCATGGCTCGAGAATATGCCCGGATGTGGCGGAAACTGTGGTTACGCCATCGATCAGTCGTGGGTGGTGGTGTATTTCGCGCCCAGGTCGCGGAGTTGGTCTAGGGCTTGGGCGGCGTGGTGTTTGTCGTTGGAGCGGATGGCGAGGAGGGGGACGTAGTCGTCGTTGACGAGTTCTAGGCGGGCCCAGGATTTGTGGTCGGGGAAGGACACACCACGGACTGTTTCCCAGGGGAAGTCGTTGTCGCCCAGGACATTTCGTACCGAGACGCCTTGGGCGCCAGCGCGTACCCGGGGCCGGGTGAGCATCAGGACGGCGCTGGCGATGAGGATGCCGATGACGATCATGGCGATCTGGTCGGCGACTCGGAAGTTCACGCCGGTCGAACCGGTGCGCAGCCAGATGCCGCCGGCGAGGAATGCGGCGGCGATCAGGGTGGCGATGATCCGACAGTTGCGGACCGCGCGGCGCGGACGCACCTCGAATTCCCACTCGGGCGTAGCAGCGGGTTCGGCGTTCCTGCGGAAGATACGGACGACCGGCATCGACTTACCTCCGCGTTCGCCGCGGCATCGCACAGTCCGCCAACGGACTCCGAGCTGCACCCATCATGCGGACTGCCGCAGCGAGCGCAGCGTCAGCGCGGCATCGAGCGCCGCGGCACAAGCCTGTTCGCCCTTGTTCTCGGCAGACCCCGGAAGTCCGGCGCGGTCCAGCGCCTGCTCCTCGTCGTTGGTGGTGAGCACCCCGTTCGCGACGGGGGTACCGGCGTCCAGCGAGACCCGGGTGAGCCCGGCGGTCACCGCATCGCAGACATACTCGAAATGCGGTGTGCCACCACGGATCACCACACCGAGCGCGACCACGGCGTCGTGGGTGCGAGCCAGCTCCTGAGCCACCACCGGCAGCTCCATCGCACCCGCGCAGCGAACCACCGTGACGTGCAGGACGCCCGCGTCCTTGGCCACCTGTTCGGCGTTCGCCACCAGGGTGTCGCAGATCGTGGTGTGCCAGCGCGACGCGACGATGCCGAGTTTCAGATCCTTGGCATCAGCGAGCGCGAAAGTCGGTACGCCGGTACCGCTCATCAATGTCTGCCTTTCCGTGAATCAGCGGAATCAGCGGGCGGTCTCGCCCAGATCGAGGTCGTCGAGCCCGATCAGATCGTGGCCCATCCGGTCGCGCTTGGTCCGCAGGTACCGTAGGTTTTCGGCGTTGGCGCGCAACGGCATCGGCACCCGCTCGGTGATCCGCAGCCCGTATCCGTCGAGGCCGACGCGTTTGGCCGGATTGTTGGTGAGCAGCCGCATCGAGCGAATCCCGAGGTCTACCAGGATCTGTGCGCCGGTGCCGTAGTCGCGGGCGTCGGCGGGCAGGCCGAGTTCCAGGTTCGCGTCGACCGTGTCGTGGCCGGAATCCTGCAACTGGTAGGCCTGCAGCTTGTGCATCAGCCCGATGCCGCGGCCCTCGTGCCCGCGCATGTAGAGCACCACACCGCGGCCTTCCGCGGCCACCATTTCCAGCGCGGCGTCCAGCTGCGGACCGCAGTCGCACCGCAGCGAGCCGAACACATCACCGGTGAGGCACTCGGAATGCACCCGCACCAGCACATCGTCGCCGTCGGCGAGATCGCCGCGGACCAGCGCGACGTGCTCGACCTCGTCATAGATGCTCTGGTAACCCACGGCCATGAATTCGCCGTGCGCCGTGGGGATTCGCGCCTCGGCGACCCGCACCACGTGCTTCTCGTGCTTGCGCCGCCAGGCGATCATGTCGGCGATGGAGATCAGCGCGAGGTTGTGCTCGTCGGCGAAGACGCGCAGCTCCTCGGTGCGGGCCATGTGGCCCTCGTCCTTCTGGCTGACGATTTCACAGATCACACCCGCGGGACGCAACCCGGCCATCCGGGACAGGTCGACCGCGGCCTCGGTGTGGCCGGGGCGGCGCAGCACGCCACCGTCCTTCGCGCGCAACGGGACCACGTGCCCGGGCCTGGTGAAGTCGTCCGCCTTCGCCTCGTCGGAGGCGAGCAGCCGCATGGTGGTTGCGCGGTCGGCGCCGGAGATGCCGGTGGTGATGCCTTCGCGGGCATCGACCGACACCGTGTAGGCGGTGCCGTGCTTGTCCTGGTTCAACGCGTACATCGGCGGCAGGCCGAGCCGGTCGCAGTCGTCACCCGTCAGTGGCACACAGATATAACCGGAGGTATAGCGAATCATGAAGGCCACCAGCTCGGGGGTGGCCTTCTCGGCCGCGAAGATGAGGTCGCCCTCGTTCTCGCGGTCCTCGTCGTCGACGACGACAACCGCCTTACCGGCGGCGATGTCGGCGACTGCGCGCTCGATGGTGTCGAACCTGGTCACGTCTGTTGTGCTCCATCTCGAAATAGGTCCGCCCCTACAGTACGGCGTCGCCCGCGGGTGTTCCGCGCCCGGCCGCGTAAGGGGCGCGGCGCGACGAAGCTGGTCGGCAGGCCGGGCCCGGCTTGCGCGAAGTCGCTCACCCGCGCTGCTGCAGGCGTTCGACGTACTTGGCGATCACGTCCACCTCCAGGTTGACGGTGGTGCCGACGGTGGCAAAGCCGAGATTTGTCAGGGCAAGCGTGGTCGGGATCAGCGAGACCTCGAACCAATCCCGGCTGCCCGCTTCCGCGGGCTGGTCGGCGACACCGAGACCGGAGACGGTGAGCGAGATGCCGTCGACGGTGATCGAGCCCTTCTCCACTACATAGCGGGCGATCGCGTCGGGCAGCGAGATGCGCACCACGTCCCAGTTCTCCGAGGGGGTGCGGGAGAGCACGGTGCCGGTGCCGTCGACGTGTCCCTGCACGAGGTGTCCGCCGAGCCTGCTATTCAGCGCGGCGGCCCGTTCCAGGTTGACCTTGGATCCGGTGTCCAGCTTGCCGATGCTGGAGCGGTTGAGAGTTTCCTGCATGACGTCGACGGTGAACGAGTCGCCGCCGATCACCTCGACGACGGTCAGGCACACGCCGTTCACCGCGATCGAATCACCGTGCCCGGCATCGGAGGTCACCAGCTTGCCCCGGATCGTCAGCCGGGCAGCGTCGGCCAACCGCTCGGTGGCGACGATCTCGCCAAGCTCCTCGACGATGCCTGTGAACATGCCATGACTCCCTGTCGCGTCGTTGCCCTCGGTTGCGGAACAGCCCCGGCGCAGCGGGTATTCCCGCCGGTCGATGCCATGGGGCTCAGCCTAACGACGGCTGGTCGTAGGCGACAGCGCGGCCGGTTGCGGGGCTCATCGAACCGTGTCCCGGCAACCGCCGGAGGAAGAAGACCGCCAGCCGGTCGCGACGGGCCGGAACAAGCACTCGACAAAGAATCGCTACCGAATTATGTTCAAGGATACGGAAATAGCTTTAATTACTTATCAGCAAGATTATTCAAACGCGGTTTTAGTACCGAACGACGGCATAACGTCAGCAACCCACAAATCCAACCCATACCCAGTTGCCCCGCATATTTAACATTTGCTTGCGCCGTGACCAAAATGGAAGCAATATTGTTATGTAGCTGATTCCTAACGTTCGACTGCTAGCCCGAGCCGTTCGAAGCAGAACAGTTCGACCTGGTGACGCAGGTGCGCCCCAGGAAGTTCAACCCAGGACCATCCACCACTCGAGGAAGTCAGAAAACCACAGTGGGACAAATCAGGTTCTACACACTTGGGGGCACGGCGTGACCACCTTTCTCGATACGACGCTGGAAGTTCGCTGCGTGCAGTATCGGCGCGAATTCCAGCTGCCCGCTTCGATCGATCCGACCTCGCGTCGCATTCTGATACACATCGGTGCCCACTACGGTGCCATCACGATGCCCGCCGATATCGGCGAGCGGGTGCAGCAGCGGCTCGAGCAGGCAGGCATGGCGGGCCCCGTCGTCGATCACCCCCGCGCCAAGCGCTGGACATTCCTCACCGGGCCGTACCGCCCTGACACTCTCAGCGCCGCGGTTTCCGCCGAGCTGTTCCGGATGTACGCGACGGTCGCCTGCACCGGCAGCCAGGTGGTATTGCCCTCACCGGACGACGAACACACCGGCTACCGCACCTGGATCCGCAGGCCGGAAACCGCGACGACCCGGCCACCGCTCAACGCGGTGATCGAGGCGGCACGCGCTGTCGGAACTCGAAAAGTCCGCGCGCTGTAAGCGATTTCGCGGAACTGATCAGCCGACCCGCACCGCGGCGGCCTGCCTGCGCAACGCTTCGACGGTGGCCCCGGGATCGGCCGTGTTGTAGACCGCGGACCCGGCGACGAAACAATCGATGCCCGCCGCCGCGGCCGCCTCGATCGTGTCGGTGTTGATACCGCCGTCGATCTCCACCAGCAGGCGCAGCTCACCGGCGTCGACCAGCCTGCGCACGATGCGCGCCTTCTCCAGTACCTCAGCGATGAACGACTGCCCACCGAAACCGGGCTCGACACTCATCACCAACAGCGTGTCGAACGAACGCAGAATCTCCAGGTACGGCTCGATCGGTGTGTTCGGCTTCACCGAGAGACCGGCCTTGGCCCCCGCCGCGCGAATATCGCGGGCCACCGCGATCGGATCGTCGGTCGCCTCGGCGTGGAAGGTCACATTGTGCGCGCCAGCCTCGGCGTACGGCGGCGCCCAACGACCCGGGTCCTCGATCATCAGGTGGCAGTCCAGCGGGATGTCGGTCGCCTTGAGCAGGCTCTCGACCACCGGAAGCCCCAGGGTCAGATTCGGCACGAAGTGCGCGTCCATCACATCGACGTGCAACCAGTCGGCACCGGCCACCGCTCGGGCCTCGTCCGCGAGGTGTGCGAAGTCCGCGGACAGGATGGAGGGGGCGATCATCGGGACGGCCGGGCGGGTGTAAGTCGGGGTGGACACAACGTCGGAGTCTATCGGTAGTGGGGTTGTCCAGCGCGGGAGTGGGTAGCCTGCATAGCGTGATCAACATTTCGGCGGAACAGGGGCTTTACAGCACCCCGGTGGAGATTCGGGTGGCCGCATCGGTCACACAGCTGCCCATCGTGCGTGGGCTCGCCGAAACTCTCGTCCTACTCAGCGATTTCACGCTGGACGAGGTGGCCGACATCCGGCTGGCCGTCGACGAGGTGTGCTCGACGCTGATCGCGGTCGCGGGGCCCGACACCAGCCTGCACTGCCGGTTCACCGTCGGTGAGACCGAACTGCTGGTCCGAGTCAGCGGGATCGCCGCCAAGCCGGGCCTACCCGACCAACGCAGCTTCGGCTGGCACGTACTACGCACCCTCACCGATGAGGTGCAGGCGACTCAGGATTCATTCGATTCGACGGTTTCCGGATATCCGACGACGGTCGAGTTCCGTCGGGTCCGAGGGAAAGCGTAGTGGCGGACGAGGACACCGTGT